>NZ_JBBOOI010000003.1:0-10639 GCF_038003025.1 Pseudobacillus sp. FSL P4-0506 | reverse complement strand
GATTCGTATTATCGATTAAAGAAAGAAACACGCCAGGCCATCGACATGATGTGCTGGCTGTCTTCAGAGCGTGGCTTTTTCTTCGCAAAAGATGACTATTTAGCTGATCGACACGATATATCTGACAGAACCATCCGCAACGTAGCAAAGAAGCTGCGCGAACATGGCGTGCTGTTTACCGTGTATCGGAGATCCACGAAGCAAAACGGACGGAGTGCACCAGTCCATTTATTTGTGGACCACCCGTATTTTTCATACTGGGAAGAACTGCTAAATCTAAGTGATTTCCAAGCAGATTTCCAAACAGAAAACGCCGAAATCCCTTATGGCTCTAAGGACGAAGAGGCAAAAAAAGTTCCTACCTATTCATTACCATTAAAAAAATCTTTTAATAAATATATACGTAAGGAAGAACCTGTTTTAGATGAAAGCTTTACGCCTTCTCATATTCCAAAGAGCTTTATTTTGGCCGTTAAACCATTCTTTGGACAAGCAAAGGAAATCTATAAGCTATGGGGCAAAGCCATGCTGGCTTATCGTATCACTCGTTTAAACACGCCTTTAGAGGAATTAACAGAGTTAGTCATTCAAGCTTTTAAAGAATCGATTTTTTCTCATAAACACAGACGTATTAAAGGCTCTTTTCATGCCTATTTCTTTGGCACGCTGCGAAACATGATGACCATTGAAAAGAGAAGAGAAATCATGAATAACGATCCAATCTTTACACAGTTTAAAGCCTACATGGAATCTTAATGATCCTGTCTGAAAACCAGGAGCCTTTAAGGCTGTTAAAGTTACCTTTAAGGCAATAAGATCGTCTCTGTCATGATCATTCGGCAGGACTATAAATAACTCACTTATCTTTCCTCATAGAGTGGGATAGATAGTAAATATGGGCGGGAAAGATAGGGAGTAGATAAGTATGTAGGATTTGAGAGCATAGGGGATAAGAGATCAAATTAGCTGCGGCTGATTTTGGTCATGAAAGCCAAGAAAGACTGCTATAAAGGCAGTCCAATATGAATTAAAATTTTATTCTTTCTTTTTCTTATTATCTTTAACGTTGTCTTTTAATTCTTTTAATAAATCCTTTGTTTCAGATGCATCTATTCCTCTTTTTACAGCTAATTCGATAATAGCGTATTGAATAAAGAGAAAAACAAGACCAATGATTATTGCTAAAGGAATTGGTATCTCCATACTTTTATCTCCCTCTCACTTATTATTTTTTATACAAGTTTTACTTAAAATGGTTAATAAAGCAAATTTTTACAAAGGAAGAAGGCTAATGAAAAACGAGGAACGTTGACAAATTAATGGTTTGGAGAAAACAAGAACTTCCTTGTTGTAGTGTTATGTGAACTAAATGTGTATAAACTATACATGAACGAGAAGTTTAGCGTAATTTTGTTCATAAGGTAATCTGTATTTCGAATACTTCTAATTCCTCTTTATTCCATTTATTTGTATAATTGTACAAAATTACATGAAAGGGTTTTATCCAATGGGGAAAAAATTTTTTATTAGTGTTTTGACTTTATTATTAATCACTTCAGGAGTTTATTATTTTTACTGGGATAATAAGCTAAAAAATGAAGAAACAGTTGCCAAAAAGGCTTTAAATGAGTACTTACATAAAGAAAGAGGCTTCTCGAAATCTGATGTAGAAAAAGTCACTTTTTTCGATGATAATCCTTTAGGAGGAGAAAATTATCTATACTACTACGCTTATGTTGTATATGCGGACGAACCTAAAAATCAATATGTATACTATATAACCAAAGAAAGAGAAGTAGAATTTGCAGGATATGCAGGATATGGGGATCCGGATACCATGAAATACGAAAACTATGAAGAATTGAAACATGAAAAAATCGAAGAGTAACGAACGACAGCATTCCTTTTCATATTTATGCTAATTAATGAAGATAATATGGGTAATAAATTAAGAAATTAACTAACGGGTTTTTTTAAAGACCTTTTTTCATTTCCCATATCGAAGATTATGTTAATCAAGAAGAGCTCCCTAACTAGGGAGCTTTTTAGTTTTTTTGCAAATACATTTCCGTGCGTGGAACATTTATTTACTATCCCTTTAGCAAGTCTAAATTTGTATATTAAATAACCTTAAAATACTTATTGCACTCTTTTAAACACCCATACAAAAAAGAGTTCCATGAATAGATTAACAAAAAATAGAGGTGTTTTTTTGGCTAAAAAGAAGGGTAATAAGAAAGCTTTTATTACAAGGTGTGGGACTACCCAAAAATACACACCGTTAAAAAATCTAAAAGTACAAGATGTAAATAGATGTTTTGATAAAGAAGACAACGTTTATTCTGGTTTTCACGTTCCACAAAAATGTTTTATTGACACTCATCCATTTACCGGTAGTTTATTTTTGTCAGTAGGTGGTCCGGAACAAACCCTTATTGAAGATATTACTTGTAATCACAATAAAACCTTATTAATATTGAGGTCTTCACGAACTGGTGGAAGTGGGTTTAATGCTCAACCGATTCAAGTAATTATTCGAACAAGAGGATGCACTGAGCCTATTACAACTGTCCTGCCTCCAGGGATTCCAAGGGTATTTCAAGTAGAGGATTTCGAAAGCCTAGTTGTGGCAAACCTTGGCTCTGGAAATGAAGCTTTACTTGAATATAGTATGGAAAAAACATTTTGTATTTGTTGTAGTGGTGAAGATAACAACCAGAAATGCAGATCTTGTTGTGGTACATGTAATGATTGTGAAGATAAGGAAAAATGTCATACGTGTATCCATTGTAAAAAATGTAATTGTTCTTGCGATCGAACAAACTAATGATAGATCTTCGCGAAGAAGATCTTTTTTATTTGAATTTGAAGAAGAAGAGCAGTAAGCGTCAAAAAGGGCCCACCTGGACAACGGTTGGGCCTTTGTGCTGTCATTATTTTGTTTTCTTAGGAATCCGGCATTCCCCTGGAATGCTCTTCGACCAAGGGAGGAGGCTGTCTATCGCTTGTTCATCGGTTCTATCGATCAAAGGGAGTTGCTCCAGAACGTACGTCAAATAAGCAAATGGATTAAGATGATTCTCCTTTGCCGTTTCAACAATACTGTAGATCACCGCGCTGGCTTTCGCCCCTTTCATCGATTGGGAGAACAGCCAGTTTTTTCGTCCGATGACAAATGGTTTGATAGAGCGCTCGCTGCGGTTATTATCGATCTCCAGACGGCCGTCTTCTAAGAAAGTGGTCAGCCGCGGCCATTGATTCCGGCAATAGGCGATTGCTTTTCCTAGAGCACTTTTTGGTGTGACCCGCTGGCTTTGCATTCGAAGCCAGCTTGAAAAAGCATCCAGCACTGGCTGGCTGCGCTCTTGGCGGATGAGCTTACGCTCATCGGGCGTCACTTCCTTGGTGTCACGTTCAATGGCAAATAATTGATTGCAGAACTGCAGGCCTTCTTCAGCCGCCGTCGGCGTCTCTTTGCCTTTTGCTTCTGAAGGCAGAGCCGTGATCGCTTCATCGAATTTGCGGCGCGCATGAGCCCAGCACCCGGCAAGCTTTACATGGGCCAGGTCATTATAGCCTTGATAGCCATCGACATGGAGATATCCTCGGAAGCCCGAAAGGAAAGCCTTCGGATGTTTGCCTGCACGAGTCTGGCGATAATCAAACAGAATGTTCGGGGCAGCGTCTGATCCTGTCCGATATAGCCACATATAGGATTTCGAACTGGCTGGACGCCCTGGTTCGGAAAGAACCTGCAGGCTCGTCTCATCGGCATGCAGGATATCATTCTTCAAAAGATGGGCGTGCATTCGGTCATAGAGATGCACGAGCCAATGGTTTGCCCCATATAACATCCAATTTGCCAGTGTCTGGCGTGGCAGGCGGACACCCAAACGCTCCAATTGCTTTTCTTGGCGGTAAAGAGGCTGGCTGTCTACATATTTTTGGCTCATGATATACGCCATGGCGGAAGGAGAGGCCAGGCTGCCTGGATACATAGGCGCAGGCATAGCTGCGGTCACGACAGGCGTTTCCGTTCCTTCGCGCTCACATTGGCGGCAACTATAAACATGGCGCACATGCTCTACTACTTTTACCTGGGCAGGGATGATTTTCAATTCACGGCGCACTTCCGTGCTCATTTCATGAACAGCTCCGCCACAGCACAAACAGACTTGCTCATCGGCAGCTAAACGATAGTGGATCGTTTCTGTCGGCAGGTTTTCCAGTTTCTCTTTCCGTTGGCCCTCGCGGTTCTTAGTCCGCAGAACCACTCGTTCCACATCCGGCTCCTCGATTTTCTCATCTGCCGTTGCCTCGGCTTCGTTGAAAAGAGAAAGGGCGAGCTGGTCGGGACTGGTTTTTTCGCTCGAAGAGCCAAACTTCTTCTGCTGGCTCAGGCGGAATTGTTCCTCCAGCCAGTTCAGTTTGGCTTGGAGCGCTTCATTCTGTTTTTGAAGCTCCGCGTTTTTCGCTTCTAATTCTTCAATTGTCTGAGAGGGAAGGGTCAATTTTTTCATAATAAAAAGGATTCGGCTTTTTTCGCCAAAATCCTCTTTTTCACACGATTATTTTCGCAGAAACTCTGCCATGTGCCTGCGTTTGTTCAAGGGTGAGGCCGTCCAGCAGCCAGTTCAGCTGGCGGTGGCTGATCGCCATTGGCTGGGCGGAGGAAGGATCGGGCCATTGAAAGATTCCTTTCTCCAGCCTGCGGTAATAAAGCCAAAACCCGTTGTACTCCCAGTGCAGAATCTTCAGCTTATCCTTTTTCCGATTGCAGAAAACAAACAGACATGGAGAAAAGGGATCGAGCTGGAATCCTTCCTGTACGATCGCAGCGAGTCCATCAATCGATTTGCGCAAATCGGTGCTTCCACGGGCGAGATATACACAGTCTACTTTGGCCGCATTTAGCATCGGCTTTCTAGTACCCGGATTACATCGAGCAGAAGCTTTTCATTGAGAGGTTCCTTAATTTCAATTTCGCATACGCCGACTTTTATGGTAAGGGAAGCTTTATCCTCGGGTCCATCGGTGACATCAAACCTCATCCACTCCGAAGGAGAAGCCGGTGCAGAGGCAGCCGAGTTCTGCCTTCTTAGCCAGTAATAGAGCCGATGAGTGGAAACACCATTCTCCGCGCACCACTGCCTGGCGGTCAGCCCGCTTTCCCTGTATGCCTGAATCCGTTCTTTCCACAAGCTCCTCAATTCTTCTTTCTTCATTATAATCCTCCCTATGTTTTTCTTAGGAAGGATTATGCCATAGGATCATATAGATAAGAAGGTGTGCTGTGTTTACCGCTTACGAAGAGCATAAGGAAAAAGTGCCCCCATATAGTATGTGGGGTTAGGCAGAGCCTAACTTTTTTATGGGGGCATGAAAATGAGAAAAGCCATACAATTGCCATACAAAAACTTGCCTACAAAGTCTCGTTTTCTCATCTTATTTTTTCTTTTATATCACATGACATGAAAAAGTACCCGATATGTAGTTGTTACGTTGGATTATTTACAAGAAGTCAAACAACACTCATAAGAGGATAACAAGCTGCATGAGAAATTGAATGACATTGAAAGGAGATAGTGTCATAAAAACCAAAGTAAATAAAGAGAATTAAGCTGAAACAGTCGATATTTTTTTTGCTGTTTTTCTTGTCCCCATTGAAAAGTTAGGCTCTGCCTAACCCTATCCATTAAGTGGGGGCACTTTTTCCTTATGCTCTTCTAACTTTTTTCAATAACTAAATAAAAAGCGAGATCTAAATCAGATCTCGTTAATTTTTCTAAGCATAGAGTAATAACTAGCTCCTCTTTATAAAGTCTTTTTTTAAATCCCGAAATAGGTTTTTAAAATCATCATAAAAGACAATAGTGAAAAAACCTAAAATAGTAAGTCCTACAGAAAAAGAACCTAATTCCGTAAAGAGCCCTATAAAAACAAGTAGAATCCCTATATAAAATCCAGGATCGGAAAACTCTTCAAACTTTTTTTCTTTTTCATCAATGTTTATTTTTTTTTGAAACTGCCGATCTCCTTTAATCAGTTCATCTAGTGTAATATTATAGAATTCGCTTAATTTAATGAGATTTTCAATATCGGGATAACCTTTATTATTTTCCCACTTATAGACGGCTTGCCTAGAAACATTCATTTCTTGAGCTAATTCTTCTCTAGACATATTTTTTCCTTCTCTTAAGATCTGCAATTGTTCTCCTAAATTCACCTCAACCACCTCTTTGCACCACTTTATAACAGTTGTGTAAAAACATCCATAAACACTTAGTAGTACGAGGTAAACTGTTGGTTAACAGAAGGTCCACTACAGGAAGTTAATAAAGCTTCCTAATGAGGCTTGTCTTTTTTTCTTTAAAACTATTGTTTCTATTGATAAATTAGTAACCAGATAAATACTTAGGTTTTTATAAGGGTATTATTCTTGATAAAAGTGAATATCAAACCTTAATATTAGAATTAACCAGGTTTTTATATAGGTTTTAAAGGTGGGTATAAACATGGATAAAAGTGATTATCAAAGTGAGGGAAAGTTTGATAATAATCAAGCACCAATTGAATTTACGATAAAAGAAATAGCCAATTTGTTAAATGAGTCCCCTAATGTTATTCGTAATTGGGTGAAAGAGCTTCGTGATTATATCCCCTTAACAAAAAATGAAAGTGGCTACAATGTATTTGACCAGAAAGCGTTAGAAAAGATGAAATCCATCAAAATGATGCACCGACAACAAAATTATTCTATAAAGCAGATTAAACATTATTTTGCCACAGGTGGAGAAGCCTTTCAGCCACTTCCAGAGAAAGGTCCAGACGAATTGTTAGCTGAAGAACTTCGGAAAATGAGAGAGGAACTTCAGTTTTTAAGAGAAAATGTTCAAAAACAAGAAGAGTTTAATCAGGCATTAGTGAAAAAACTGGACCAGCAGCAAAAGTACATAGACGATAAGCTAGAGACACGGGATCGCCAGTTGATGAAGGCTTTAAATGAAACACAAGAAGTGAAAAGATTAATGCAAGAAGAAAAAAACGGACAAGCTGAGAAGAAAAAAGGCTTTTTTGCACGTTTATTTAGTTGATTAATTTATTCCTAAAATGGAGAAGAGAAGAAGGGCATGAACACAAAGTTATGCTAACGGTTAAGCTTGTGCCTAGATTTTACTCGTAAATTTACATGCTTATAGTTTTCCTTATTCTGTTGTTAGAAAACAATTGATTATTAAAATGTAGGAGGGGGTTTTTTGAATTTAGCTTTTATATTTATCATCTTGTTTTCTTTACTATCTTCTACTTTATTTTGTTTTTTTGTGGTGAAAAAAGCCAAAAAGATTCACCTGATATTTTATGCTTTTTTTATGAATGCAATTATTTTAAGTGGAGCATCAGCTATATTGTATAAAATAGATGCTCAGAGATTTCATAAAGAACTGTATGGGTTATTTGACAGTCTAGGGATTGTAACGTTGTTGTTTTTTATCCCTATAGTTACTTGGTTCAATATTATTATAGTTAAATGGAGAAAGGACACATGGTTAACATAAATCTCCGGTCCTTATCTCTTTATACGATAGATACTGCTGTTTAGTAATGAATAGTAAACGAAAAGATCAATACTATCATCTTAATGCAACATAATGGCGATTATGTTGCATTGCTCCCCCCCCCTTCTTTCCCTACGAAAACCCTTGTCTACCAAGAGTTTTTTCTTTGGTGTCAACCCCTAGCAGGGGTTTCAATGCGACATATTGAATGATATAGTTGTGTTGAATAAGACATAATCGATCTTTATAGCAACTGGAGGCAACCCGATATGACCAACAAACAAGGACAAAATAGTGTCGAACCGATCCGGGACCCTGAAAAAATCCGGATGATCAAAGAGTACTTATTGCATCAATCGTACCGAGATTATTTTTTATTTACGTTTGGCATCAATTCTGGCCTGCGGATCAGCGACATTCTGCCGTTACGGGTGATGGATGTCCGAAATACGGAACATTTGCGGATTCGCGAGAAAAAAACGGGGAATGTACGAAAAATCAAAATGTCGGCGGCGTTAAAACAAGAAATTGAGAAATATACGCGCCATATGGCCGATTCTGACCCCTTATTTCCGTCTCGGAAGGGGAAAGTACCCATTGGACGTCAAACGGCTTGGAGGATCATTAACGAGGCTTCTCGCGTGTGCGGGGTGGAAGGGGCCATTGGCACCCACACCATGAGGAAAACGTTCGGCTATCATTTTTACCAGCGAACGAAGGACGTGGCGATGTTGCAGCAGATCTTTGGCCATTCCTCTCCATCGATTACGCTTCGGTATATTGGTATTAATGATGAAATGGTAGATCGAGTTCTGGAGGATTTCTCTTTGTAAAGATTCATCTAAACTGTTGAGGATGATAAAATCGTTCAAAGAATTGAAGATAACCATTTGAAAAAGTATTCACAATTTACAGCAGTGAAAACTTTTTTGGATATAAATGTGAATTCTTCGTTCATCCACACGAATGTTCTATCTGCAAGGCCAGTAACAATATGAGAAGAATTAGAATATTGTTGCTCCAAAACCTTTGGTTTATAAACTAAAACGAAATCCATCATGAATTAGAGCATGATAGATTTCGTTTGACTTAGTAATTAATCATGTGAGTTAATAAATAATAATTAAAACCATATATTACCTTATTTGTATTTTGGTTGTATATAATAATTGTGTCTCGTTTTTTCTGCCTTATAATAACTCCATTTCCCAATAGGATCATGTACAGTAATCTTGTATTTTTTGAAAGTGAAGTCTCCCCAAACTCCTAATCTGCTATATCTTTTGGAGTCTGCAGGTATTGTAGTCGTTACACTTTTCGAATAAGAGAATCCAATATCTAAACGAACACCCTCATAAGTATATGAACCGTTGACAGAGTATGTTTTTCCATTCTGTAATGTGTAACGGCTTGCTTTGCTCCAGTTAGGAGTTCCAGAATGGTAACCTACCCATAAATTGTTTTTTCGGGTTGAAGAAATAAGCGTTTTTGTTTCCTTATAAGCATAAGGTGTGATTTCACTGTTAGTTGGAGCATCGTTAGTAGACAAATTTGGAGGGTTATTAGGTGAATTGTGCATCGTGGAGTTATATTTGTCATAATCTTCTTTATTTTCAAACATAAGAGTATTTCCATCTTCATCTACAATGAAATATTCTGCGTCATTGTTTTTGTCATTCATTACCGAATCAGTTACATCATTTTTTTCTGCATTTGCTGAAGGGCTTAATAAAGCAAGAGAAAAAATAAATACAAAAGACAACATTAAAAGTTTTTTTAGCATTTTTATCCTCCGTTTTTTGAACTTTTTGTAATCACAATTCAAGTATACCAATCAAATGGTTAAAATTCAAATATTTTCCAATCGGAAGAGGAGGGCTTTTCATGCGTTTTGTAGAAGAATCTATTATTTTGGTTTCTGTTGCTTGGATGGTTATTTACTTATACGGTCTATATGAATTGAGCTCTGCTGCTTATAGTCATTGGCTTATACTGATTCCTGTATTATTGACCTTGGTTTTAATTTTTAGTTTTTTTAGGAAGATAAGAAAATAACAAGATGCAGGGATATTGCAGCTAATCTTTGACCATTCATCTCTCTCAATCACCTTGCGGTATATTGGCATTAATGATGAAATGGTAGATAGAGCATTAGAGGAATTTTTTCTGTGAAAAAGTAAGAAGAGTAATAGAAAAATGATGGTCAAGGAGCATAACATTGAGGCACAAAGTATTAAAAGCCGTAGAGATACCTAAATGGGGAAATTATTTACGGGAGCAATGGAAAAAACATTTTGCAAGTCACCTTACAACTGAAGAGCAAAAACTAATTGGAATGGATGGCTTCTTATGGTATTTATGTGCTTCCGAAGAAGTGGAATGTCTGGAAAAAGAAGAAGCAATAGCAGCGTTTAAAGAGCAATCAAAACATAAATGTACAATCTTTTATCAATTCATAGATGAAGCGTATCTTCTTAATACTGCCCAATTGCTTACAGTTGAAGAACTACCATATATTCGTGATCATATGTATTACGGGGATCTTTATGTAATGGATTGGGAGGGTCAATGGACGTTCATTATGACACATGAAAGCGAGTGTGGCCCGTATTTTCTTACGACAGATAAATAAAAATAATTTTATAGAGAGTATCATGACTTGTATAAATTTTGAAAGTTTGCTATAAATAGAGTCAATTAAATCGAACGGAAAATAAAAAAGGCAAAAGCGCGTTATAGTAGGATGGCCGTCCTCTATAACCGTCCACCGTGAACCACCCACGGTAAACACTTGCTTTTACCCGTCTTACTTTATTTATGCCTGTATCTTACGATAAATAAACGTAAATTTCAAGGGAAAAGTCTACCTTTTACAGAAAGTCAAAGGACGTGTTTACCGATTTACGCGGTAAACACGTCTTTTTTGTTTTTCTCTAAAGGAGACGAAACCCATGACCGTAAGCAGAATGTTATCCAATGAAGAGTTTAAACAAATGATGAGCTACAAGCCATATGCCAACAATCAAAAAGAGCAACAATCTATGAAATTAAAGTTACTAAAAGTAGTAGAAGAGGTGTACGGT
>NZ_JBBOOI010000002.1:285000-368312 GCF_038003025.1 Pseudobacillus sp. FSL P4-0506 | reverse complement strand
TGTCCGAATTGGAACGTAAGCCTGCAGGTAAAAAATATAATGATGACTTTAAGAAAACAATTGTGGATTTATATCATTCCGGTAGCTCAGTTAAAGAGTTAAGCAGCGAATATGGCGTATCAGAAGTAACGATTTATAAATGGTTGAAAGATTTTACCCCCATCAGTTCGGAGAAAGAGGCCCTGACACCGAAAGAGTTAGCGGATATTCAGAAAGAAAACCTTCGGTTAAAACAGGAAGTAGAAATCTTAAAAAAGGCTATGGCCATATTCGCGAAAAAGTAACCGAAGCAGAGCTTAATGATTTTATCGAGGAACACAAAGATCAATACCCTATCCAGAAAATGTGCGAAGTACTGGCCGTGCCAAGAAGTAGCTACTATGATTCCCTTGAAAAAACAACTTCAAAGCGTGCGATAGAAAACCGGGAACTCACGAAGGAAATCCGACGGATTCACCTGGAAAGTAAGGCTCGTTATGGCGCTCCAAAAATTCATAAAACCTTATTAAACAGAGGGTTTTTCCTAAGCCTAAAGCGCGTCCAGCGCCTAATGAAAAAGGCCGACATCCGTTCGATTACCAAGAAGAAGTATCGTTCCTATCCCTCAAAGGAAAAGGTCGTGCAGCTGGACAACCTTTTAAAGCGAGACTTCTCTACCTGCACAATCAATGAAAAATGGGTGGCGGATATTACCTATATCCCTACGGCAAGAGATGGCTGGTGCTATTTGGCCTCTGTATTGGATCTGCATTCGAAAAAAATCGTTGGCTATTCTTTTTCTCGTTCTATGACATCAGAATTGGTAATCGAAGCACTTCAAAATGCCTGTTTTTCCCAAAAGCCCCGAAAGGGCTTAATTCTTCATACCGATCTTGGCTCACAATATACCAGCAGTAAGTTTACTCGGCATGTTCAAAAACAAAGAATCAAGCAATCTTTCAGCCGGAAAGGCTGTCCTTATGATAATGCCTGTATAGAGTCGTTTCACGCTATATTAAAGAAAGAAGAAGTGTATCATACGCAATACACGGACTATCTAGCTGCAAAGCTGGCCATATTTCAGTTTATAGAAGGCTGGTATAACCGAAAGAGAATTCACAGCAGCATTGACTATCAAACGCCTCAAGCCATTGAGGATCAAGTAGAAGAACAGCTTAAGACTTAACTTTTTTGTGTCCAAATTATTGACTCAAATCCAGTAATCAAGTTTTCTTAAGGGTTTAATGAACACTACATGTATTTAAACAAAACCTTAATATAAATATAGATAAGAGGACATAGCATGAAAAACCCTACTTACCCTCCAAAGGCATATGTTGGAAGACCTCTTACTTTGGGTATTGACAACAAATAAGCCGCCAGTATAAGATTCCTTCGCCAATATCCTTTCTTTCAAACCGATCCGAGCAGAGGGAATATAGAGTTCATGCAAATCATCACCGCCAAATACGTAAGAGGTTGTGTGAGTTGCAGGAACATTAACAATTTCAAGAAGCTTACCTGTTTTTGGATTCCACCTTGTTACAGCACTACCGTTCCATATCGCAACCCAAAGCATTCCTTCTTTGTCGGTGAATTGATATAGTACATCGTTGAATTGTCAGGACTCCAAGTGATACCATTCGAAATAGTGACATTGTCTAACACCTTTTTGATTCTCCAATCAGTCTCCAGGCACTAAAGAGCTCCGACATTCAGAGTCGAGTCATGACTCGTAGTACCCGCTCAGAAACGTCCAGCCGCGTCGCATTTTCCGTCATTAAATCGTTTGCTTGGCTTATGCAACTCGACAGCCCCGATAAATGTCATATTCCCTGTTTCGAATTCATAAACATAAAACCCATGTTTTAATGTGATCACAACGCCATCCGATTTTCTCGGAACAACTGAGCCAATATACTGTCCGCTGTCAAAGATCGTATGTTTATTCTTCGATGGACTATATACATGCAACTTTTGCCTTGTACACTCTACCCAGTACAGCACTTTTCCGCGTGAATCCCAACTCGGCCCCTTACTAAGTTCAGCTTTTGCATCCAGAACTAATTAAATTGAATGCATTTTTTTCCTCCTTCAATAGCTTAATTTTAACAGTTGGACAGACACCTTTAATTAGGATGACGTCCATTCCCCTCCGTTAACATGAACTGTTTGACCTGTCACGAAACGCGAATCGTCGGAAGCAAGATAAACATACGTAGGGGCAAGTTCAAAGGGCTGACCTTGACGTTGCATTGGATTTTCAACAAGTGTAACCTGGTCCGCAGAGAAACTTGCTGGTATGAGAGGTGTCCATATCCTTCCAGGAGCAACCGCGTTTACCCGTATGCCTTTATCTATAAGGTTGTTTGCTAAAGCACGGGTGAAACCAACAATAGCCGCTTTAGTCGCTGTATAATCAATCAATTGTTTATTCCCAATATACGCCACAACAGAAGCTGTATTTATTATTGAACTACCTGCTTTTAGATACGGAAGTGCTGCTCGAGTTGTGTAGAAGTGTGAGTAGATATTTACCTTAAAGGTATCATCAAATTGCTCATCGGTAATATCTAGCAGGCTTAATTGTTGAAACTGGATACCAACATGGTTACAGAGGATATCGAGACGCCCGAACGTATTTACTGTTTGTTCCACAATGGCGATACACTGTTGTTTGTCTCGCAAGTCACCTGACAATAACAAACAACGTTGTCCAACCTCTTCAATTCTCCTTTTTGTTCGGTTCGCATCCTCGTGTTCGTCTAAATAAGAAATGGCAACATCAGCTCCTTCTTTAGCAAACGCGATGGCGATTGCTGCACCAATTCCACTGTCACCGCCTGTGATAAGTGCGACCTTTCCTACCAGTTTTCCGCTTCCCTTATAATTGGGATTTTCAATAATAGGCCTTGGAACCATCAGCTTTTCTACACCAGGCTGGCGAAGCTGACGTTGTTCTGGCACAGTAATTGGAATGTCTTCATATCGTGTTATTTTCCCGTAGTTTGGATACATTGGATAACCTTGCTCATTTGTGTTTTGTTGATATTTTTGATGATCTTGTGACATAGTGCTCCTCCTCGAAATAACCATTCTTCGGTTACTTTATGTTGTATGGGCTAATAAAGTGCATGGTCAAGTTAATTTGCTAAACACTATCGTTAGTACGGGCTCAATACTTTGAAAAGTTGAATAAGGTGAAGGAAAAAGAAAACTCTAGGGAGGTTATCACTTTGCATTATTATAATCCAGAAGTAAGGTTTTTGTTGGTGGATCACTCTAATGAAAAGATTGAAATGTTATACGATTTCAACTCTCATCCTTGGCAAATGCCTAAAATTGGACCTAGACCACCATATTATTGTAATCCACGGTATGAGCAGTATTATCCAGTCATCTAATCAATCGTATTTTGATTTATAAGAAATCTTTTATTAAACTCCCGCAAGTTTTGGGGAATTATTCCTTCTTCCATTGGAAGCTACTGTGATAAGTGCTTTTAGTTGAAGAAGGAAATCTGCATTTTGTCGGCAGGAACCCACTTAATAATCATTTGACTTTTTTATTAAAATTATTCCTAATATTCCACCTAAAAAATATCCGCATAAACCTAAAAATATTGGTCCTGGGACATGTTTAGCCCCTATAATAATCCCGACTGTTGAACACATCCCAGATAAAATAAATGGAAGGTAATGAGAAGTAGGCATTGAACTTAGATATTGCTTCTTATACCCTTCCCTATACCCATCACAATGAGAAGCAGTAAAAAAAGCTGGGTAGTATAAAATCCATTGAAAATCCAACAAAGCTTGAGATTTATCAATCTCACCGTAAAAGGAGTATAGAATTGCTTCATTTAAATGACCCAATTGGTTGTTGATAAAATTAGGAATTAAAAAAAGTAAAGCTTTAAAATATTGACGGTTATATAATTGCGAAAACCCTGTCATTAGCCACCCAAAGAAAATTGCCATAAAAGCTTTATTATTAACAATTTTAAATAATTTTTCGTTAACAGACATTTTTTCTCCTTTTTATTATATATTTTTGGATTTGAGTCAATAATTTGGACACAAAAAAGTTAAGTCTTAAGCTGTTCTTCTAACTTGATCCTCAATGGCTTGAGGCGTTTGATAGTCAATGCTGCTGTGAATTCTCTTTCGGTTATACCAGCCTTCTATAAACTGAAATATGGCCAGCTTTGCAGCTAGATAGTCCGTGTATTGCGTATGATACACTTCTTCTTTCTTTAATATAGCGTGAAACGACTCTATACAGGCATTATCATAAGGACAGCCTTTCCGGCTGAAAGATTGCTTGATTCTTTGTTTTTGAACATGCCGAGTAAACTTACTGCTGGTATATTGTGAGCCAAGATCGGTATGAAGAATTAAGCCCTTTCGGGGCTTTTGAGAAAAACAGGCATTTTGAAGTGCTTCGATTACCAATTCTGATGTCATAGAACGAGAAAAAGAATAGCCAACGATTTTTTTCGAATGCAGATCCAATACAGAGGCCAAATAGCACCAGCCATCTCTTGCCGTAGGGATATAGGTAATATCCGCCACCCATTTTTCATTGATTGTGCAGGTAGAGAAGTCTCGCTTTAAAAGGTTGTCCAGCTGCACGACCTTTTCCTTTGAGGGATAGGAACGATACTTCTTCTTGGTAATCGAACGGATGTCGGCCTTTTTCATTAGGCGCTGGACGCGCTTTAGGCTTAGGAAAAACCCTCTGTTTAATAAGGTTTTATGAATTTTTGGAGCGCCATAACGAGCCTTACTTTCCAGGTGAATCCGTCGGATTTCCTTCGTGAGTTCCCGGTTTTCTATCGCACGCTTTGAAGTTGTTTTTTCAAGGGAATCATAGTAGCTACTTCTTGGCACGGCCAGTACTTCGCACATTTTCTGGATAGGGTATTGATCTTTGTGTTCCTCGATAAAATCATTAAGCTCTGCTTCGGTTACTTTTTCGCGAATATGGCCATAGCCTTTTTTAAGATTTCTACTTCCTGTTTTAACCGAAGGTTTTCTTTCTGAATATCCGCTAACTCTTTCGGTGTCAGGGCCTCTTTCTCCGAACTGATGGGGGTAAAATCTTTCAACCATTTATAAATCGTTACTTCTGATACGCCATATTCGCTGCTTAACTCTTTAACTGAGCTACCGGAATGATATAAATCCACAATTGTTTTCTTAAAGTCATCATTATATTTTTTACCTGCAGGCTTACGTTCCAATTCGGACACATCCTCTCAAAATAATTGTAAGGACTTAATTAAACTGTGTCCATGAAACTATACTAACTCCACTCCAGATAATAGTCTTTACATACAGTTTAATTTCATAATAATCAAGTTAAACCATACTTAATATTTTAAAAAGCATACTAATAAAACTTATTTAAGTTAAGAATGTCTCTAGAGTAATATGAAAAATATGAATACTATGAGTTGTTTTTGGAAAGACAATATTATAAATAGGTTTAATGGAGGGATTGTGGAATGACAAAAATCAACATCCCACAGCTTTTTTCAATCTTTATATTAAGCATAGGGTTAACTAATCATGTCATTATAATCCCGTTTTTAATTGATGCTGCAGGTCGTGATGCATGGATAAGTGTAATTATTAGTTATGTAGTAACCCTTTTGTTCTCGTTATTATTACTGTATGTTACTAGAAAATTTCAATCAGTATCTATTTTTGAATGGATATCATCTACATATTCCAAATTGCTTAGTCGAACGATTGCTTTTTTATTGGTTATTTATTTGTCCATAACTGGTTTTATTACCTTAAAAGAAACGGTATTGTGGATAAATGAAACTTTTTTGTTTAATACACCGGTAGTAGTAATATCTCTATTCATTTTGACAGCATCCATTTATATTTCATACGGTAAGATAAATGTAATCGCCATTTGCGCAGGTGTTGTACTTCCATTAGTTATTATATTTGGTTTGTTTGTCGCAATTGGTACCACTCCTGATAAAAACTATAAACTTATTACACCTGTATTAGTTGAAAATGGGTGGAAGGAAGTGTTTCATGGTTCATTTTTTGCATTTGGTTCAGCCATCGAAATAATATTGCTGATATTTTTACAGCATCACGTCGATAGAAAACTGAGATTTTTACACATTTTATTGCTTATCACTTTTTTATGCATTCTAACAGTCGGACCATTACTTGGCAGTATTTCAACCTTTGGAGTAGAAGAAGCAGGGAAGTTGAGATATCCTGCGTTTTCTCAGTGGCGTATCTTAGGGATAGGTAATTATTTTAATCACCTAGATTTTTTATCCATTTATCAATGGTTATCTGGTACATTTATCCGTATCAGTATGATTTTATATATGATTACACAGCCCTTTGACATAAAAAAGAAAAAACATCGCTTTTATATTCAGGCCTTTATTTGTGTTATCTATCTAATTGTTATTGTGTTACCTATTTCAAATGAGGAGTTCTTTATTTTTTTATCCCGTTTTTACTACTTTGGAAGTATCTTTTTTGGTGTTTTTATCACAGTTTTTTTTGCTTATTTAATTAAAACTTCAACGAATAGGGTGTCTACAAATGAGAAGAAATAATTATCAAATAGATGAAGAATATATTACGAATCTTTTCCGACATTCAACAGATGTATCTATTGAGAAACAACACCTATACGGAAATAAAAAAAAGGAACAAATCCTTATCATTTACTGCAATGGGTTAATTGAACACAAATTATTAATAAATAGTATACTTCCAGACATTCAAAACAAATACTACCGCGATGGACTAAAAGGTGTAGATAACATAAATTGTTCTGAACGCATTACATTGCGTAAGCATGAAATAAATATTGATAATAAGCTTCAAGAAAAAATCTTCAATGGCTATACAGCAATACTGATTACTGAAAATTTATATTTCTTTAATACATCCAGTCCACCAAAACGATCACCTGAAGAATCCCATACCGAGGTATCTTTGCGTGGTCCAAGAGACGCTTTTGTTGAAGATTTGAGTACAAACATTGCTTTAGTAAGGAAACGACTTAAATCAAATTCTCTGGTAACAAAGTCTTTTACTCTTGGTAAAAGAAGTAAAACGCAAGTTCGATTAGTATATATAACAGATATACAAAATAATAAGATGATTAAAGAAGTTACTCATCGTTTAAATAGTATTGATATAGATATTGTAAACAGCGACAATCAATTACTGGAAATTCTTGGTGGTTCTAATTACTCTCTTTTTCCATTAATGCAATCTGTATCTCGTCCAGATGGTGTTGTCAGCAGCCTAGTTAGAGGCAGATTTGCTATTTTTATTGATAATGTCCCAAATGTATTAGTTGCACCAGCAAATTTGGGATTACTTCTCCATACTGCTGAGGACGAACATACACCATATTACTATGCCTCTTTTGAACTTTTACTTAGACTTTTGGGCTTGATGTTGGCTTTGTTTTTACCAGCTTTTTGGGTTTCGTTATCTGCATTTAATGTAGACCAAATTCCATTACCGTTACTTGCAACAATATCATCTTCCAGGCTAGGTATACCCTTTAATACAACAGTAGAAGTATTATTAATGCTTAGTCTATTTGAGTTATTTCGCGAAGCAGGTGTCCGATTGCCAAAAGCAGTTGGGCAAACCGTAGCAGTTGTAGGTGGATTAATCGTAGGTGATGCAGCAATTAGAGCAGGTTTAACGTCTCCAACTATGTTAGTTATTTCTGCAATTACAGCTGTTTCAACCTTTACACTTGGTAATCAGGCTCTTTATGGTACAGTTTCAATTATGCGATTCTTTTCCATTCTTCTTTCTTCTGCTCTAGGATTGTTTGGCTTTTTTATTAGTGTCTATCTAACACTTGGCTACCTTGCGAAGCTAGAATCATTTGGTGTTCCTTATTTAAGTCCAGTCTCACCATATGTAAAAAGCGATTTCTCTAAATCTTTACTGAAATATCCAGTTGTTCAACAAGATGAACGCGCAAAGATCCTTGACACAAATGATACTGACCGTCAGGGAGATGAAAAAAAATGAAACAATTAATAATAACGCTACTATTAGCATTGGTATTATTGATTTTAACAGGGTGCTGGGATGAACGCGAAATTGGTGAAGTCAATTACGCCACAACAATAGCAATTGACTATAAAGATGAAAAATATATAATTTATGTTCAAATTCTTGACTTTTCCAATGTAGCTAAAACGGAAGGTGGCAAAATGGGACAACCCGTACCACTATATATAGGCAATGGCTCAGGTCGTACAATTAATGATGCTATTTTCGATTTATATCGAACATCCCAACAAACAATGAACTGGTCACATATAGGAACGATTATCTATACAGAGTCTGTTTTGGAAAAAGGTATAAAAAAAGTGGAGGAATCCTTGAAGAAAAATGGAGAATTTCGTTATACACCGTGGATGTTCGGGACAAAAGAGTCAATTGAAGAAATACTTAGCTCTACTGGTTTTTTTCAACTCCCTCCAATATATACGATCTTGTATAAGCCAACAGATACATACCATCAATATTC
Source organism: Pseudobacillus sp. FSL P4-0506 (assembly GCF_038003025.1). Classification (NCBI taxonomy): domain Bacteria; kingdom Bacillati; phylum Bacillota; class Bacilli; order Caryophanales; family Bacillaceae; genus Pseudobacillus; species Pseudobacillus sp. FSL P4-0506. The sequence goes on along the minus strand of NZ_JBBOOI010000002.1, from coordinate 359,777 downwards.
TTATATAAAACCTATGCGATTGCATAAATTTGCTTCGATTTATAACGAACCAGGAGGGACAGCTTTGCTGCCTTCTATTTCTATTGACGAAACCGATTGGAAGGAATCTACTACAGAACCAAAGACTAAAAACACCCTGAAAATAAATGGGGCTTTTCCTGTGAGTGAAGGAAGCTATAAAGAGTGGATGTCGTATGAAGAGCTTATTGGTCTTAGATGGACGCAAACAAATACTAAAAATACACCAGTAAATATTATTGAGGACAATGAAATAAAAGGGGTTGTAAGAATAACGTCACCATCTGTAAAAATAAATGTAGTTAAGGATGGTGGGAATTTCCATTTTAACATACATGTTGATGCAAAAGGAGAATTAACAGATTTGGAAGAAGACTTTTCCTCAAAAAAAATAGAAGAATTGGTAACAAAACAGATTAAAAAAGAAATAAGGTCCACTTATCTGAATGGAATTGATAAGGAAATTGACGTATATAATCTAAAAAATATACTTTTCCATGATGGGGTTAAACCACAACAATTAAAAGATTATACGTTATCTGCTAATTCTATAAAAAATGTTACGGTAAATTTTCTCTTGGAAAACAAGGGTCTATATAATTGAAACTTGAGTTAGGCAAACTTAGTTGTGGAGTCAAATGATTTTTTTATAAATATTTAAAGCAGTAATATAAAGTGAATAAATTACTTAATGATGAAAAAGAGTAAAATAAAAATGTCTGGGAGACTATTATGAATAAATCTAACGGTAATAAGAAAAGTAATTCCCTTACTTCTTTACAAGTAGCATCACTTTGGGGACTGTACATGTGGATCGTCAACACTAGATCAGACAACTTTTTTAAGGGACAGCCGTTTGTTTGTATTCAATCAGGCTTACATGGCCTAGTGCCCCATGAATTCTTAGCTTGTTAAACAAGTTGACATAGTCACTGAATCCAAGTGTAAGATGCTCTAAATTATCAAGCTTTATTTGTCGGACAGATTCCGTTTTAATAATTTTAAACGTGGCTTCTGTCACCGTATTATCATATAGACAGCCTTTCATGCTTAAAGAGCGGCCAATCTGGAAGGTTGCTAGCGTTTTATCAATGAGCTGGTTTTTAAATTCGCTACCACGATCAGTGTGGAATAGCTGAATGTCCCACAGATCACTTTGAATGGAAGAAAAAGCCTGTACGACAAGGTTTGCATCTTTGTTTAGTCCTGTACTAAATCCGATGATTTCGTGGTTAAAGAGGTCGACAAGGATACATACGTAATGCCATTTGTTTTTGACTTTGACGTATGTTAAGTTACTGACGACAATTTTTTCTCTTCCGTCTGCTGAAACTCACATTTCAATTCATTTGCCTAAGCTGATTGGTTCCATGATCAGTGCGGCTTGTTTTAAAATATCATTTTCCATCCTCAACTGCTTTTAGTCCCTTGCGAGGTTCTAAGAGCTCCTGCTGTTCAGGAGACCGGTTGTTCTTCTCTATAAAAGAACTGGAGGTTTAGTCGATTTTTTGGGGAGCTTTTAATCAAAATTTCTTCTAAAATTGTGCAAAATATATATGTTTTTCATTAAAGGGCCTTCGAGCCTTTACATAATTGATTTTAAGCTCAACGAACATAAAGCGCTTAATGAATTTCACGATATATCGTATTGTCTATGTTGTTTGGATTACTAAAATAAAAGTAAACCATGTATTAAATTAAGGGAAGCTAAAGTTTTCGGATTGTTTTAATCTTCCTAGTGATCATTCTATCCGGTTGTTACTTGAAAGTACCCCAAAAGACCCCGGTGATAACCGGGCTTTTTTGGGGTGAATAATGAGCTTTACAATGAGAAAAACCGCACGGTGTCTTGGTGGACAGGCGGTTTTTTCCGGCCATAAGAGGAAAGAGCTCCTGGTGTGGCTTCCTAACATTCATCCTGCCACATAGGAATGAACTTTATTCAGAAATCAAGGAGTAGGGAAATGCAAGTGACAAGTGTGTTCTTTGTTTTGTGAGCGAGATTATCCCACACATGAAAAGTGGATCTCTTTTTACTTTATGTCACAATTCCATACAAGGTTCCGGTCATATTTTTTAAAGATGTAGGATAAATCTCTATTTAAAAAACCGGAGAATCCAGGGGAATATTTCTGTAGCGCACCAACAATAGAGAATCGAAAACCAGCAAAGAAAACCAACAAAAAGAAAGATATACTTGAATATTTTCATGGATATAATACGCCCTTCAGGCTTAATATTTTTCGTTTTTTTCTTGGTTTTCTAGCAGTTCTTTGTTGTTGTCCAAATGCACAGCAATATGCTGAAATAATAAACCATTTCCAAAACAAAGAAGCATACTTTTCCAAGCTTCTAATACAGGCAAATGCACATTTGAATAAAACATGATATGTAAGCCTAGAACGCCTCCGTATAAAATGAAAATCATGGAGTCTAGGATTAACATCCATTTGATTACTTTTTTAAGCATGTATCTTCATCTCCTCTCCGAATAGCAAGAACTTCATGTAACTAGTATGATCTTCGTTTGATCAGCTTATGATAATTTATTACAAAAAAGGGGATTGAATGGAATGTTATTCAAACTCATATAAAAAGGAGAAGGTTGCTTGCCCTTCTCCTTTTTTGTACAACCCAAACAAGTTGAGTATTAAGCATGAATAAAGTTTACACACGGGTGTTTTACTTCGGATGCCAAGCATTCACAACCTAATGGTATAAAGACTTTGCGGAAGACAGGGAAAGAGGGTGGTTCCTTTAGATGAGGTTTACACATTGCTTTAACATGTTCTCGGGAATAAGCCTTTTTGAGCCTTCTTTATTTCTTCAGGTTTAAAAAACTTTTACAGCGTGACTATACTTATAATATGAAGAAGATTTAGGATGCAAGATGAACCCCGTTCACCTTGTATGGTAACTTTCTTGCTGTAGCGGTCAATTTTTGTGACTTTCCCGACTCTTGATACAAGGCATCCACTCTTCCAAGCGGTTACTTTTAACAAAGTGTTTTCCTGCAAACTTTTAACAAAGTGTTTTCCTGCAAACTTTTAATTAAAAGCTGCTCCATTTCTTTGGCTTGTGTTTCGTCAGGATGAGGATGGGAGAGTTTGTAATCATTCTTACTATCATTCCTCAATAGTTTTTTATGTTTAAACATTAAGGTTCCTTGCCATCTTACGGTTTCGCTATCTCGCAGCATTAAAATCGCTCCTTTTTATCTTTTTATTTTAAGAACGTTTGATTATGCGTTGATGTCGCCTGCTCCTTGAAAAGCACTTTATTTGCCTGTGTTTTTGCTTTATACATTTTCTGATCAGCAACATAAAGAAGTTCATCTAGTGAACGGCCTTCCTCCGGATAAAAGGCATATTCAATCGAAATTCCAATTCCTATGGAGGGTTCGGCTCGCGTACTTTGATCGAATATTTCCTCTTCCAACCTGTCCACGAACTTTTCCACATCCTCAGGAATAAAATTAGGGGCAATAATGACAAATTCGTCGCCGCCTCAGCGGACGAGCATATCGGATTTTCTGGTATGATCTAGCAGCATCGACAGCCTTTTTAAAGTGCAGTCTCCCGATTTGTGGCCGAATCGATTATCTCTTTGAAATGATACACCTACCATAAAAACTGCCAAAGAAGAATAGGAAGATCTTGCGCTCCTTTTTGAAAACATATTTAAGGCAAATCTTCGATTATATATTTCCGTCGGGTCATCATGATAGGCATAAAAACGCATTTTATCATACTGTATGCCGATAAACCAGACAATGGCTAAAGACAGCAGGCCATCTATCATCTGCTTATGAACCAATTCACCCAAAAAAGAACCTATATGAACGAGAAAATAAGTACGATACTGATAAAACTGATTTGACCATAATATTTCATTTTAAAGTACCTCTATTATTTATTTGCCGGTGTCTAATGAGTATACCACGAAAAAGGTAAAATTACCCCATTTTTTAGGGTCCGTTAAATAATCTTGACAATATAAATTGGTTCCCTTATTTTCCATAGAATCGGCTCCTACATAACACAATCACTAGGAACAGTTAAGTAAAAGGCTAGGAAAAAGAACCAAAGAATGAATCACTAAATGAATCTTAAATGGTTGCGCTCTTTTAATACGATTAATTCAAAAAGCGGCAAAGCGTTTTCTTTTAATAACGCAAAAAGGAATAAGGTTAAGAGAAGCACCTGTCCTAATGGTGAGAGAATATAATTGCGAAATTTCACAAGGAACTCTCTGTAAAAAAGAGGTCCAGCCAAATGCATACTGAACAAATTTTATGCGAATATAGCAAAGGGAAAAATAAGTGATGCAAGTTGAGAGAGATAGCTGATTTTTGGAAACCAAAGTTGTGTTTTCACTTTCGTTATGGTTTCATGCAAGTTTTAAAGTTTTAGGCTACTGTAGGTAGCGCTGTTGAAAGGCGCTACAGGTCTTTCTTCTTGATTTTTTCTTCATCAAGGGATTTACATTTTATTTCAATAATGTATGAAAATACCGATATTATATTGTATATATAAGGATTTGGATTAGGGGAACTTTTGTCTTCATACGAACAACTGCCAGATAGTCTTTTAGCCGGCCTTTTTGTGGAAATCAGTAAGAGGATAAAAAAGGGGATTCTTTCTGAGGCGATGTATCATGAGATCGCCCTCATCAAGGCAGTAGGAGAAAAAAAGGTCTCTCAGAACTAGATCTCCAAAAGATTCACCTGGAACAGATTCACTCTCAATATAAAAAAGTGTAGACAAAATCCTGAAGTTTAGGGATTTTTTAATTTGGCCAAGTCCCGTTATTTTGTTTACTCCATACAATTAGCTTATTATTTCTCAATTTTTTTCCTTTTGAACAAAAAATATCAATAAAATTACTATACATCCTATGCTGGTCTATTTTCTCCACTTTTTTTGAATGGATTTCTATACAGACTGGATTTTTTTATCACAATGAGTGGAAGCTTTGGTATTCTGCATTGTTATACCCAATCATCTTTTTTACCCTTGTGATTAATATGAGGTTTGTCCAAAAGATTAACAGATAGCTTTTAGTACTCATTCAAGTAAAAATGGCACGATTGTTGAGAAATATAGATAGAAGTGATCAAATTTTTTATAAAAGAATGAGTCAATTGAAAATATTAGTAGTATATTTTGATCAATCTTTTTTTCAAAACATGTTCTTTTCTTTTGTTCGTTTATAAAGATTAATAATATTGTTTCAATTAAACATTATTTCAAAGCTACATCTATACGGACAAAAAACGAACAAAAATCGGACAAATTCCGGACAAAATGGGTACCATTTAGGAGCGGTCAGATAGGGATTTATAATTCCTGAAAAATTCGGCATAGTCGTTGATATTCGGCTATGCCGTTTTTTCGTTTATTTTGGTAAATCGATAGCGCCAATGCAGTTATAAAAAATTTGAATCCGCTGGGTTCTGCGGCCATCTACCTTTTCAGCCTTAAATACTATAATTTTATCAATGAACTCTCGGATAATCTCTGCATCCAATTCTGTAATTTCTGTGTACTTTTTAACCAGTGCCAAAAAGCGGTCGGTATTGAGGGACTGTTCATTTGCTGTATCAATGGTATGCTTTAATTTGATTATCCTTTCTTCCAGGACCTTCTGCTCGGCTTCATATTCAGCCGACATCTTGTAAAAACGCTCTTCGGGAATTTTGCCCATCACATTGTCCTCATATAGTTTCCGAATGATTTTGTCTATGTCAGCAATACGAGTCTGTGCTTGTTCGTACTCCTTTTGACTTTGGCGGAGTTCCTTGGCAAGTTCCTTTTCTGAATTATTCATAACTATACGAATGAATTCCTGTTCATGGTCTTTGGCAAAGGAGGTTACACGTCTTAAGTCTTCTAAAAGAAGCTGTTCCACTACAACATTGCGTATCTGATGTGAACTACACATACCCTTTTTCTTGCGGTAAGTCGCACAAACGAAGTATTCCTTATCGTGTGTCCATCCCTTGCCTCTAACCTGATACAGCTTTGCTCCACAGTCGGCACAAAACATCATGCCAGAAAGCATTCCCATTTCACCTAATCGTGATGGTCTTCGCTTGCCATCTCTAATTTTCTGCACTGTTTCCCAAGTACCCTCATCAATAATTGCTTCATGGGTATTTTTGAAAACCAGCCAATCTTCTGGATTGTTCAATATCTTGACTTTGCTCTTATATGACTTTTTAGAAGTCTTGAAATTTACCGTGTGACCTAAATATTCCATTTTAGCCAGAATATCTGATACGGTACGAGCCGACCAAGCATATGGGTTTTCAGGTGGTCTTGCTGGAGTGTTAATACCCATTTTGCGAAGATGCACCGTAGGTGTATCAATGCATCGCTTTTCAAGTTGCTTTGCTATCTGCGTGGGTCCAAAGCCAGCCATGCACAGTCGGAAAATATCTCTGACCACTTCGGCGGCTTTCTCATCTATAATCCAGTGCAACTTGTCTTCAGGGTCTTTAATATAACCGTAAGGCGGATTGGTGCAGAGCGGCTTGCCAGACTGTCCCTTGGATTTGAACACAGCACGGATTTTCTTGCTAGTATCCTTAGCGTACCATTCATTAATAATGTTAAGAAACGGTGTAAAGTCACTGTCTGCTTGGTTTGCACTATCAATACCATTGTTAATAGCAATGAATCGTACATCCGCTTCAGGAAACATAATCTCTGTGTAATAGCCTACCTTAAGGTAATCCCTGCCGAAACGGGACATATCCTTGATTATAATCGTTCCGACTCTACCAGACTCTACATCTGCAATCATGCGGTTAAAGTCTGGTCTATCAAAAGTTGTACCGCTGACCCCATCATCCACATAAAATTCGATGTTGCGAAAACCGTTGTCCTCAGCATATTTTTTTAGAATTGCCTTCTGGTTTACTATGCTGTTGCTGTCTCCTGCAAGCTCATCATCACGTGAAAGCCTGCAGTAAAGAGCAGTAATTTTCGCTTCTTCAAATGCTAATTTTGATTTACGTATAGTGCTAAATGTTGACTGTCTATTCATTTTTATCCTCCATTTCCGACAGTCTTCAAGCGGTTTAGCACTATGTATATTACCGTACTACCTTGAAGAAGTCGAGTTGATTTCCGTGGGTTTATATGAACTATCAGATAACTTTGAAAGGCTTTTTGCGTTGACTGTAATCAGTCGTTTCAGCTTGGAATATACACTTTCCTTTGCTGAATCACTTATTCGTGATTCCACCACATAGACCGTACCTCCGATATCGGATTTGGTTGTGCGGCAGTTACTTTGGTTTTCCATATCGTGACCTCCTGTCCGATGTTTTGAAGGAACTGGCACTGAGCCGAATTGATGACTCAGTGCCTAATCCATCATTTAAGCTTTTATTTGTAATATTTTCAGAGCATCCGGTTGAATTAGCTTCCCATCCAATCTCTCGTAAGCAGAAAAGCCAATCTGCCCCTGCAATGCATATAATTCACTTAATTTTTTTATTGTTATTGGCTGACGCTCAATCAGCCAGTAGTATGATAGATCTCCAAATACAATGCTTTTTGCTCCTGCAGATAATGTAGGCATATATGGAGAGGTAACTACAGGCTTTCCGAAAATGGTGTTATCTGAAGAATTCCACAGATAACTACCGCTTGTATTTTTAAGGGTTCTAAGGAGCATGGCTGTATTATCATGCATGATAAACACAGCGTTATTTCGGTATTCATCTTTTAATGAAAAATACAGCGAAATAATCTCGTCAAAAGAGATAATAGCACTATCTGCTGTAGTTACATCTGCATCTGCTGTAAGGATACCTGTTGGCTGAGTTGTGCCATTTCCATTAAGCAATGCATTTTCCTCAGCCTTGCCAAAACGCTTCGCAAAATCACCCATCAGATATTTTTCAAGATTAAAGTTCATATCGGTGACGAATGAGCGGTTTAGCTTGACAAGAGATGCCAGCTTGTATGATTTCACCAGAAACTGTGTAAATGTATCGGCACTTTCGGGGATTGGATCTCCGTCTTCAACCCAATCTGCTGTACCCGTTGAGGATACCGCTTGAATTTTACCTTCTGCAGAAGATAGATTGATAACAGTAGCAAATCTGCGGAATATATTCTCCTTTGCCAAAGCAGTGTTAAAGCCTTCTCTGAACTCATCTGGTGCGACATAGGCTCCTGCATTATCAAAGCCCTCGCTTAGATTTTGATTATTTTCTTCTTTTCCTTTCATAACATTCCAAAACGCTCTATTATAAGTTGTTGATGTTGCCATAATCCTTTACCTCCTAAATTAAAATGGATTGTGGGGTATATACCCCGTTTGAAACCGCGTTTTTTTATGCGTTGCCCCACGCCCGTTGTCCAGATGAAAAAGTGTGGAGATTTGACCTCCCCTAGGGGCAGGTATTAACACATGGAGTTGTATCCATTGTTTTCACTGGTTTTAAGCTTTGTAGCAAGATGTAGCAGGTAAAAACTAAACTCTCTATACGAGAGCGATTTTTTATATAACCTGTTTTTCTTGCTACAAGCTGCTACACTGTGTTTAAATAAGAAGAAATTCTTCTTCAACCAGCTTATATCCGATAAGCATTGTGGTCATTCCACCACCAGAACGTGGTCGTTTCCGTTCTACACGGGCGATAGCTGTTAATGCTTGTTTGAAGTTTCTTGCATTCTCCGAATAACATCCATTGGCACTGCACCAACGCTGATACCGGGCATACACTTCGGATGTCCGCACCTCACTATTAGGACTTTCCTCCAAGGCATCCTCGAAAAATAATGCTATTTTATCGCTGTCACGCTTATAAGCCTCTGTTGCTGTCTTAACGGAATCAGGTAAAATCAAGCCCTCCTTCTTTAACAGCTGATAGCCTTCAATTAGCCAGTTGAGGATAGCACTCTGATTCTTCGGTTTGGCGAATTCGCGTTTTAAGTTTTTATCCTGCTCGCTTTCATCGAAGTGTCGTTCAAAAGGAATAATCACCACTCTGCCACTAGAAAACAGCGTCATATCCGTAATAACGGGCAGATAATTGGTGTTGATATACAGCTTAAACTTTGGCGAAAAGTCAAAAGAATTCTCATGTAGAAACCTTGCATTGATGGTGTCACCACCCGTCATGCTTTTTACCTGTGCAGCATTTAGGACAAGTCCTCTGCTAGGTTCGGAGATATTCACAAAGCGTACTCCTGCAAGCCGGGCAATATCTTCACTTGGACTTGAACTGTTATTGTTCTTTTTCAGACTGATAGTCTCTGGCCTTGCGGTACAGCCATAACTGCCTAATACCTTAAGAATGCTCTCACATAGCGTACCTTTACCGTTTCGAGTTGTAGCACCATAGAGAACAAACAGGCATTCATACCGAGTGTCTCCGCTAATACTGTAACCAAAGGCTTTTTGGAGGAATTTTGCCTTTTCCTCATCTCCGCTCATAATCTCATGAATAAATCTATCCCATCGCTCACTTTTTGCTTCTGGGTCATATTTAACACCAGATATCTTTGTAAGTCTGTCCTCGCTGTTGTGGGGATTAAAATCCATAGATATTAAAAACAATGTGCCATTGGAACAGTTGAACATCTGCGGGTCTTGGTCAAATTCAGCCATTGATATGGGATATACGCTCTGTGCATCCTTAAGAACCGTTTCTCGGTATCTTCTTGACTGCCACTTTCGGCAATAGTCAATGTATGCCTTTCTTTGATGTTCATCCTGAATAGTCAAAGCATAGGTTAGTAGTTGGTTAGCCAATGATTTACACATTTCCATCACTTTGAGATTACCTACATCAGGAATCCAAATACCATTCTCGTAGCAAAACCACATCTTCCTTTCGGGAACAAAGCGGGCTAAAGATTTATAATAATCAGCAAACAGCCTGCTTGCCCCAATATCCGTCCAAGGGTAGCGATCGTTACTCTCAGGCTTAAAGTCAGTAAGAGAACATTCACCAAAATCTTCTGTAGCTGATGAACGCTTGCCACCTGGTTTATATATTTCAGTAGCATTTGCGATAGCTTTTTCTATGGTTATCATTCCATAAGTACTGCCAGACTGTGGTCTATTCCATTTATCCCGCATTAAGCCGCTCTGCCGGAAAAGTCTGTCAATCTGTCCAATATCTCTTCCACACCAAAATGCCAGCATACCGCAAAGTGCCAAATCAGCTTCACTGGCAGAAGCATAGCCTGATGTATCCCCTTGCCATAATGCTTTGAACCTTTCTCCATTTGCCGATTTTAAACCCTTCTCAATAACAGACTTGTCAGACAGATAGGATTGGCTTTCTCTATCCAGAAGTTGCTTCACAGTGGTAGGACGTAGCATATACTTGTCTAGTATCATCTGTAATTCATTCGATTTCTCCGCTATATCACCATCTACAAATACATTGCCTGTTACGGTAACAAAACGATTTGTTGCTCCAGCCACATAGACCTCAACTCCCAGCTTTCTGTTGTTGATATAGTATTTTGTTTTGTCAAAGTTAAAGCCTGTGGCCTTAAAGAAAATATGCAACCCTTTCCCAGATGGACTGTGTTCCATATAGCAACCACTAAAAGCCTCTACAACAATTTGGGTAACAGGCTTAAGCTTACCGCTGCTATCAAAGCAATCATCTAAGTCGATAACACATATGTCATTACCCACCAAAAATCCGATACCGTCATAATCACTTATAGCAGCTACCGCCGAATTAAAATCTTTAAATGTACCACGTTGATTTGGTTTTGCCCTTTTTCCTGTTACTGGGTTATAGGGAACTTTGGTTTTTCTGCCACTTCGTTCTTCATATTTCCAACAGCAAAACTGTGGCTTATCTTTAAGCATCTGCGGCAAGTTTTCATATTGTGTATTCAGTTATTTCACCTCCTTGCCTGTTATAAATGACCCGAAACGCTACGGTTCCAGAGGGTTTGCCTTGTTTGACACAACCTCGTTATCTTTCAAGGAATACGCTCGAAATCTTGTCATGGCATATTCACCTTGAAGTATCTCTTGCATTTCGGGGTATTCAGTTGTCAAGGAGCAATGAGAGAAAAACTATACTTTCGTTGGGGGATTATTTTTCCTCTCACCTTATAGCCTTGGTAGATCACATTAGTTGAGGATTTTCTAAAAATATTTTTCTTCCTCATCTATAAGCGAAGAATTCTATTGATTCGAACCCCTAAAAATACAAAAACAGCCTGTCTATTTTCCAAAAAAGACGGCTGTAATGCTTATGCTTTTGCTCAAATTTGAGCTAAAGCGATATTTAGTTTAAGAAGGCTGAATGCTGTAGTTTTGGATTTTTCAATTAGACTTTCCGACTTTTTTGTCTAAAAGTCTTGATTTGAACCCCTTTGATTAAATGCGTAAATAGAAGATTATGATTGAAACAGATGAAAAATAATGTGAAATTAAAAATTTATACTGTTTATAGCGTGTTTCTGTGATATAATTATTTATATTTGTGGGAGGTGCAAAAAATGGCAATACATTATAACAAACTATGGAAGCTGCTAATCGATAAGAATATGAAAAAGAAAGATTTGCAACGCCTTTCCGGTGTTAGCTCGGCAACTATCACAAAGCTTGGCAGAAACGAAAATGTAAATACAGAAATACTTCAAAAAATATGCACAGCTTTAGAATGTGACATCTGTGATATTTTAGAGTTTGTACCTGATAAAATTGAGAAAGGCAAGGTGAATGATAACAATGATTAAGGATATTATGAATGCCAATGATAGTGCAACACCGAACAGTCGAGAAATGGCTGTATTAAAAGAAAATTTCCCCTCATGTTTTAAGGCAGATGGATCCTTTGATATTGAGCGGTTTAAGGAATTTTTAAGTGATAAGATTGTTGTAACGGGAGAGGGTTATGAACTTAAGTTTTTGGGTAAAAACTATGCCCGATTGCTGGCTTCAATTGATACTACAACAGTTGTTGTGCCAGACGAGGAACATAACTTAAAACCAGAAAATATGAACAGTGAAAATATCTACATAAGTGGCGACAACCTTGATGGATTAAAGCATCTCTTGAAGTCCTATTCACGCAAAGTCAAATTGATATATATTGATCCGCCATATAATACGGGAACAGACGGATTTGTCTACAATGACAGCTTCAATTTTACTATAGAGGAATTATCTGAAAAGTTGAGTATAAGTGAAGAGCAGGCAAAACGTATTCTCGATCTAACAAAGCGTGGTTCAGCGTCTCATTCTGCATGGTTGATGTTTATGTATTCACGTCTTTTGCTTGCTAGGGATTTGCTATCCGATGATGGTTTAATCTTCATTTCTATTGATGACAACGAGAATCATAATCTTAAACTTTTATGTGATGATGTTTTTGGAGAAGATAATTTTCGAAATCAAATCGCTATTCGTAGAGGAGCAAAATCTGTTCAAGCACAGTTTGAAACATGGGATAAACTTGGTCAAAGTGTTGAATACTTGCTATTTTATTCGAGAAATTCTAGTTATAGATTTCCTAAACAAATGAAACTACTTGATGATATGCGTCAAGGTTCTTGGAATAATCACTGGCGCGGAACTGACCGTCCAACGATGCGGTATCCTTTATTTGGAATCACACCAGAGAGTGGTCAGTGGCGTTGGGGCAAAGAGCGTAGTTATCTTGCCATCGAAAATTATAAAAAGATGTTAAATGATATAGGTGTTGATGAAAAGTCAATCACACAAGAGCAAATTGATGAATGGTATTCAAATCAAGATGATGACTGTGATCTTCTTCGGCTATCCGATTCCGGTAAACCTGAACACTATATACCACCGACAGATTCAACGCTGTTAAATACTTCTTGGATGGATTTATTGGTTGGAAGCTCATCCGAAATAAAAAGATTGTTTGGGAAAACTGTTTTTGACACAGCAAAACTGACTGCGATGTTACAGAGGGTTATTGCTTTCGCAGATAATGATGCAATTATTCTGGATTTCTTTTCCGGGTCTACCTCTACCGCACATGCCGTTATGGCACTTAATGCAGAGGATGGAGGAACACGTAAATATATCATGGTGCAGATACCAGAGAAAGTTAAAGAAGGCAGCATAGCTGATAAGTGTGGTTATTCTACTATTGATCAAATCGGAATGGATCGTATTAAGCAAGCTGCAAAAGCAATAAAAACTGATTATCCAGATACAACAGCGGATCTTGGCTTTAAGCATTATACACTTGTCGAGCCAGCTAGCGATACTCTAGACAAGATTGAAAAGTTTGACCCTACTGAAAATAAATTATTTGCTGACAAAGACATTCTTAGTGATTTTGGAAAACCTACCGTCCTTGCAACGTGGCTTGTTAGAGATGGATATGGACTTACAGCAGATGCTGAGGAGTTAAATTTTGCTGGATACAATGGCTATTATATAGGAAAACATCTTTACCTAATTGACCCGGAATTGTCTAATAAGGCGATTGAAGCCATTGTAGTAAAATATGAAACTGACGGCAGCTTTAATCCTGAGAACGTGGTGTTATTCGGTTATAGTTTTACATGGACGGAAATGGAAGCTTTAAAAATTAATTTGAAACGGTTGAAGGATACAGAGAAAAACTTGCGTATCAACTTCGATATCCGTTATTGATTGGAGGGTATGTTATGGAACTTATCCTACAACGAGGATTACCACACCAACAAAAAGCTGTAGATGCAATAAGTGCTGCTTTGAATGGGGTACAGATAACTTCTCCTGTACAATTTTATGAAAATCCAAGCATTTCTCTTTCTGATCCTAAACTAGCTGCAAATATTAGAGAAATTCAAAAAAATATACCTTCAGAATATCGAAGCAGTATGCCTATTAATGACTGCTTGAATATTGATATTAAAATGGAAACCGGTACAGGAAAGACTTACGTTTATACTCATACTATATATGAGCTTCATAAACGTTACGGACTTAATAAGTTTATTATCGCTGTGCCTTCACTTGCGATTAAAGCGGGAACAGCGCAGTTTTTGCGTGATGAATATGTAAAGCGACATTTTTCCGATGTTTGTGGCTATGGTACAGAAATTGAGGTTGGAGTACTAGAAGCGCCAAAAAACAAGAAAAAGGGTCGCTCCTATTTCCCGAGTGTTGTGAGCGACTTTGTAAAAGGTTCTTGCCAGAACACGAAGAAGATTTATGTATTATTAGTTAATATGCAATTACTTGTTGTCCGATCAAATGGTATGCTTAGCCGTGACGACTATGATTATGGAGTAGAAGGTTTTTATAGACCACTTGATGCTATTCGTGCAACAAACCCTGTTGTTATTATTGATGAGCCACATAGATTTTCTCGTGACCAGAAGGCATTTAAGGTTATCGTTGATGAAATAAAACCACAGTGTATTATACGCTTTGGTGCTACCTTCCCTGAAACTACAAGTGGACGTGGAAAAAACAAAATAACCGTAAAAGACTACCAAAACCTGCTCTATGATTTAAATGCCTGTGAATCTTTTAATCAAAATTTGATAAAGGGAGTAACGAAGGAGCATTTTGAACCGGTATCCAAGCGTGAAGAAAAGGTGAAAATCACTTCCATCACAAGCAAGGATTCTGTTACCTTTCAGTATAAAAAGCGTGATGAATCGACTAAAACATTTACTCTTAAAACTGGAGATTCACTATCTATCATTAATGAAGCTTTCGAGGGAATTACGGTTCATGCTATTGGCAAATCAACAGTTGAGTTTTCTAATGGTATTCAAAAGTCAACTGGTGAGGAATTGGATGTGGATATCTATATGACCTCTTATCAAGAGCAGATGATGCGTCTTGCCCTTGAGCGTCATTTTGAAACAGAAAAAATAAACTTCTGTGGTCGCAATTTCAAGATCAAGACATTGGCATTATTTTTTATCGATGATATATCATCATATCGACCAAACGAGGAAGGTAAAACCCCTTATCTATTACAAGCTTTTGAGAAATTGCTTAAGGAACGGATAGAATCGGTGCTATCTACCCTCAGTGAGCATGATACTGAATATCGGGCATATTTGGAAGCAAGTCTTGCAGATATTTCTGCTTGCCATGCAGGCTATTTTTCACAGGACAATAGCGATTCGGATGAAGATATAGCAAAAGAAGTAGAAACTATCCTTCATGGAAAAAAACACCTTCTCTCTTTCAAGAATAAAGACGGTAGCTATAACACTTTACGTTTTCTATTTTCAAAATGGACACTTAAAGAGGGCTGGGATAACCCTAATGTATTTACGATAGCTAAACTTCGTTCTAGTGGAAGTGAAAACAGTAAACTGCAAGAGGTTGGACGAGGTTTACGACTGCCTGTAGATGAGAATGGTAATCGAATCTCCAATGAAGAATTCCAGCTTAATTATATTGTCGACTTCACAGAGGCAGACTTTGCTAAACGATTAATAGACCAAATAAACGGAGAAATTCCACAAGCTTCTTCTATTAGCGAAGAAAGATTGGAACAAGTGGCCAAGAAGCTTGGCATGACTTCAGATGAACTTTTTGATGCACTATATGATAAACATTACATAGACAGGCGATTAAATATAAAACCCGATACAAGGGACGCTTTCTTTGCAGAATACCCGGACTTTGCTACAGGATTGTCTTCAGGTAAGGTAAAAGACCGAAATGTAGCAAAACCAAGACCTGTAAAAATCCGCAAAGCTGTTTACAGTGAAATACGCGAATTATGGGAAGCAATCAATCAACGATACCTACTTTTCTATGATGATGATCTGGATGCTGATATGGCTAAAGTTGTTTTATCTTTGCTGGAAAAACCCGGTGTTTTTACAGACGTTGTCATGACTAGCTCCAGAGATATCGTTAAGAGCAATGGCTCACAGATGATGATTGTTTCAGATACAGGCGCCCAATATATAGTATCCAAACCTATTCCCTACAATGAATTTCTTAAGAGGATCACAAATGCTACAAACATTCCAATTAAAGTATTGCATGAGGCATTGTGTGAGTATGTTAAGAGGAATGGAACTATAAATCCAGAACGTATTAATGGAAATTCTGTCAGCATGTTTATCCAACAATTTCATGACTGGAGAAGCAATAATTTGCAAGGTCGATTCCATTATGCAAAAAGCAATACGCCTGTTGGTGCAACAGCACTTACCTATTCAGACGGTTCTCCACGTGAAGATATTGCACAGGGACGTATCGGCACAAAGATAGCTCCAGGAACACCAAGCGAGAAGTATTTATATGATGCTTTCGCTTATGACTCACCGTTGGAACAAAAGAATATTATGTCGGACATCGAAGAAGTCATTGTATATGGAAAAATTCCACGTAGCAGCATTGCCATACCGACTATTACTGGTGGAATGTACAGTCCAGACTTCATGTATGTTGTAAGAAGGACTTCCGGTGAGAAAGAGCTTAACATTGTAGTCGAAACAAAAGACGTAGAAAATAAATCCGACTTACGTGGTACAGAAAAAGCAAAAATTGATTGTGCTCGTGTTTTCTTTGATATGCTCTCGAAAGATGGATACACTGTTTATTTCCGTGATCAGTTAAACAACAAACAGATGGCTCAGATTATTAAGGAAGTATTGGCAGAGTGATTTAATTTAGGGGGATGAAAGGTTGAGGTTAGAAGCATTTTTAATTAAACATTATCGGTCGATAGAAAGAGTGGCTCTTAAAATTCCTCCAAATAAGCCTCTTGTTCTATTCGGACCGAATAACGCAGGAAAATCTAATATATTATCAGCTATAAATAGATTACTTGGTGAAAGATATCCAACTTATATCGAGATGTTGGAAAGTGATTATTTTAAACGTAATCAAAATGAATATCCTACCGCACATATTACCGCTAAATTCACTGAGCCTTTATATTATGATAATAGAGGAAATGGACATGACGTTATAGCTGTAAGTTATGGCTATAATGGACAGGCTAATAATAATCTTTTGCACGATGGCAGTGGAAATAAAATATATCCCACAAACGAACAACGTTCTGCCTGTCAGTCCTACTTGATTGATGCTGAAAGAAATATCCAGAGTGCTTTTAATTATAGTAGTAGCTACTCTCTGTTAAGCAAGTTTTCAAAGAAGATACATGAAGCCTTAAGTACAGAGCATAAAGATGAATTATCACAAGCCTTTAATCAAATTACAGCATCCTTTGAACAGACTGATGAATTCTCTGGTTTTTTTAATCGATTTTCTGAAGCTCTAAAGGGGGCAGTAAAAGGGTTTGTTCACTCGTTGGCTGTGGATTTTTCAGCCTATGATCCAAACAATTATGCAAAGTCACTTCGGATCTATGCAAAAGAGGGAGATAATATTCGTGGATTTGAAGAATTCGGCACTGGTGAACAGCAAGTCTTGTTAATGGCTTTTGTTAAAGCATATATGGAAGTATTCACAGGTGAAAATTTTGTGTTGATTATTGAAGAACCAGAAGCCCATCTCCATCCCTTAGCTCAAAGATGGTTAAAGGAATATGTTGTAGATATGTGTTCATGTGGTATTCAAGTAATCATTTCAACACATTCCGCAGAGTTCATAGATGCAGAATACTTAGACGGACTTGTTCGAGTACATAAAGAGGGTGGAGTTACTAAAGCAATACAACTATCCGCTCAGCAACTTTGCGATTTTTGTATAGGGTCAGGTGTTCCAGAGAATTGTGTGTCACCAGAAAATATAGTTGATTTTTACTCGACAAAACTATTTTCAGACCAGTTAAAAGGAATGTTTGCTGAAACAATCATTTTAGTAGAGGGAGCTACTGAATATTTTGCTCTGCCAGTGTATTTAAAACGTAGTGGGTATTCTTTAGCTGAACATGGAACCGAAATTGTTAATTGTCGCGGTAAGGATGCAATCCCCTTGTACTGGAGGTTATTTAAAGCATACGGTTACAATTGTTATGCTATATTTGATTGTGACAGGAATGCATCAAAAACTAGGGATGTGTTTAATGGCATCTTTTGCGAAGAAGAATGGGATACAGAAACTGAAAATTGTATTGTTAGAGCCGATTATGCATACTTCGGTAAAGACTTTGAATCCTATTTGCGTACAGCAATAGAGGATTATACTTCAATGGAACAAACTATTTCTGAAAAATATCATATTTCTTCAAAGCCAGGAAAAGCTAAAGCTATTGCACAACATATAGAGGAAATTCCTCATTTTATTAAGGATATCGCAGATAAACTATTAATTATAGAACTATTGGGACAAAGTTAGCTGAATGTTAAAAAGACCACACAGGAGTATAAAACTCTTATGTGGTCTTTTTTGCCCCGCTTGAAGCTGTTCATTTAAGTTTTTCTTCAATCCCTAAGTGAACGCTTCTTTTGGGCACCTTTTTATTTTTATATTGGCGGTAATATTTTCTTATCAGCTAGTTACCTGGCTGGTAGGAGACGCATCTTTTCTTTAACTCCTTTATCAATGGTGCACTCGGATGGATCGAATGGCGATGAAGGTTACCAGCTGTACAGGGGGAGTAACCGGAGCCTAGCAGGATTGCGCACGATCGTCATGGGGATGCAGTTGGTGAAAGTCCAATGCAAGGCGTGGTGCAATAAGGGCCTGCCGTTTCCACAATCCTAGCTATCCTCCTGGGAGATTGAATGGATACGGAGAACCTAAAAAAATATAAAAGCAAATAGCGCAAGGCGGTGCTTATTGAAAGGGAGATAAAAATGAAGATGAAAGAGCACTTATCTGCAGCTGATAAAGAGAAATTAGCTGCTGTTTCTGCTGAAGAGAAGTTATCCAGAAGAGATATTTTAGAGCTTATGGGCACCAAACGGGATACATATAAGAGAGTGAGAGGGAGCATGAGAAGGAAGTAAGACCAGCAACCGATTCTACGCTTATATAGCTTTTGGAGCGTCTACACTTATCTGGACAGAAAAATTAAGGTCACGTACACTTGACCTAAAACAGATGAGGAGCTCCAACTATGACAAAGCGAGAACGCCGCACCTTCACGCCCGAGTTCAAAAAGCAAATGGTGCAGCTGTACCAGAATGGAAAAACGAAGCGAGCTATTATTGATGAATATGATCTGACTCCGTCATCTCTCGACCGGTGGATCAATCAGGATGAAACCTCCGGTTCTTTTAAAGAGAAAGACAATCGTTCTCCTGAACAGCAGGAGTTTTTGGAACTCCGCAAGGAACTAAAGCAGCTTAGAATGGAGAATGATATTTTAAAGCAAGCCGCGCTGATCATGGGACGAAAGTAAATGTCATTAAGCGAAATAAAGACAAATACTCGGTATCAGCAATGTGCAGCGTCCTGCAAATTTCACGTAGTACCTACTATTATGATGCCAAAGAACGTCAGGCAGAAGACGATGTAACCGGCGCTGTGATAGAGATTTTTGAACAAAACCGAAGTGCCTACGGCACGCGCAAGATCAAAGTCGAACTGCACAAGCGTGGACTGACAGTCTCCAGAAGACGTATTGGACGCATCATGAAGGAGCAGGGGCTTGTTTCTTCCTATACAGTGGCACAGTTCAAGCCACAAAAAGCTCCGTGTAATGAGTCATCCCAGGCGAATGAATTGAAACGCAAGTTTCAGCAGACAGAAGCCAAAAAAGTAGTCGTCAGTGATTTAACATACGTCAAAGTCAAAAACAAATGGCATTACGTATGTATCTTTGTCGATCTCTTCAACCGCGAAATTATTGGCTTCAGCACGGGACCAAACAAGGATGCAAACCTTGTCGCACGGGCTTTTTCTTCGATTCAAGGTGATCTGCGGGACATCCAGATGTTCCATACCGACCGTGGCAGCGAGTTCAAAAACCAGCTCATCGATGAAACGTTAGCGGCCTTCCAGATTGGCCGCTCTTTAAGCATGAAAGGTTGTCCATACGATAATGCCGTGGCGGAAGCCACATTTAAAATCATCAAAACAGAGTTTGTCAGCCAAATGAAGTTTAATAGCCTTGAGCATCTTACGCTGGAATTCAGTGATTATGTTAACTGGTTTAATAAGCGGCGGATTCACGGAACACTAGGCTATGTAAGCCCGATTGAATACAAACGATCGTCCCTTAAAAAGGCTGTCTGATTTAGTGTTGACAATCCATTCAATGTATCTTTAGATATAGATTTATCACAAAGAATGAACATGGCTACTAACAGATATACAAATTATTTAGAGAAACACAAAGAAGATAGGAAGACCGATTGAAATAGTCTTCTTAAGTTACCAAAAAACAAAGACTTTTGTGTCAACCGTCATTTCTTGTCGCAGTTCAACTGTACAAGGAGGAGGCTTTCTCTGAGTTTCATACTGTTCGCCAAATTCTTATTTGACGAACAATTAAATAGGAAATGGAACGAGAATGTGGTAAACTATCCCTGACGAAATCAAAATGCAAAATACGAACCAAACCTCCCGTTATAATGAAACTTATTCCATGGTGAAACGTAGATAAGCTAAACTTGATCACCAATCACAACGTGAATGATTAGCTGCTATCATTTCAATTTTTAGGAGGTTTGGTTCATGAGAATGTCCAGCAAGTTCTTAATGAAATTAATGTTGGTAAGTGTTTATCTCGTTGGCGGTGCTGCTTTTTTTATTTTTCTATTAAACGACAGAGTATTAACAGCATCAAATCCTTTATATTGGTTGAGCGTCTCTGTATTTATGTATGGATGGGTTTGGTTGGCGCGTACATATTTGAGTAAACGAAAGAAAAAGGAATCGATAGCTGCCACGTCACATAAAGTCGTCTTTTAAACATGGATATTGATGAAAATTCCTAAGATGATGGTGACCCTTAACTCGTTTTGTTGAGCATCATGAACAGTGATAGAATCTCTACAGACTCCATAACTAAGAGCAAACCGACCAGATTCCATTCCAGAGCTTACTTTGGTAATCATATAAAATAGCAGCAAGTATTTGTTAGGACAAAATTGACGGAGGTCTTTTAATATTGGATAAAAATATGGAGAGCATGATCGTAGAAACGCTAAATGAAGACGTATCTCCAGTTTTAATCTATTTATTCGGTTCAACGGCTAAAGGCATTACACATCAGGACAGCGACATTGATGTCGCCTTTCTCAGCAGTGAGGAGAAAATCGACCAATATGAACTCTTTTTGCTTGCTCAAAAGCTGGCAGCAAAGCTTAATCGGGATGTAGACTTGATTGATTTAGACCAAGCGAGCACAGTTTTTAAAGCACAAATAGTTTCCACGGGCAAGGCGATTTATTGCGCAGACGAACAGAAGAAAGCTTATTGGGAGCTACACACCTTGAAAATGTATGCCAAGTTAAACGAAGAACGTTCCCCCATCCTGAAAAATATAGGCGAAAGTGGGTCTGTTTATGAAAAGTGATGTGGTTTTAAACAAAGCCAGTATGATTGAACGCTATATTAAGCGGATACATGAAGAATACAACAATACGCCTAAAAATCTAGAGAACTGCACCAAGCAGGACTCGATTATTTTAAACCTCCAGCGGGCGTGCGAGGCCAGTATTGATCTCGCCATGCACATAGTGGCCGATAAAAAGCTCGGCTTGCCGCAGAGTAGTCGGGATGCTTTCACGCTCTTGGAAGATCACGGGATTATTCCCTCCTCTCTCTCCTCCAAAATGAAAGCGATGGTGGGATTTAGGAATATAGCGATTCATGGTTATCGGGATATCAATCTGGACATCTTGCAAAAAATTCTTGAAAACCATTTAGTTGATTTCATGCAATTTACGAAAACCATTCTCTTATATTAATCAGTTTAGAATAATAAAATTATGTAAACTGTTCGCAAAAATTGTGTTTGGCGTACACTTGATTGTTTTTGAATAATAAACTATGGCGGTGATCATCATGCCTTCTTCATCAAGAGAATATCAGCAAGCCGAAATCCGGATAGAAGAACAATTAAAGCAAATGCCTGATTATGTAAAAGAATATGTCCGGGCCAAAAAACGTGCTGGGCTCTCCTCTACCACTTTGCTGGAGTATCTTTACGATTATAAAAAGTTTTTTGAATGGCTCCGATTAGAAGGCATTGCTAGTGAGCCTGATAATGCCTCTATTCCCTACACGGTTTTGGAAAAACTTCGAAAAAAAGAGGTAGAATTTTTCATTGATTATTTAAGTGAAGAAAAAATAGAGGAACGACAAGGCGTATGGAAGACCCGTTCTGCTGCTCGCGTGACGCGGTATATACAAGCCCTTAAATCTTTGTTTAACTATTTGACAAAAGAAACGGAAGACGATGATGGAGAATGCTATTTTTACCGGAATGTGATGGCAAAAATTACGACGGCAAAAGATAAAGAAACAGCCAATCACAGAGCACGGCGTATCAACAGCGTAATCCTAAATACCGAAGAAATACAGAACTTCCTCTTTTTTATGAAAAATGAATATGAACATACCCTTTCCAAACGGCAAAAGTCCCTTTTTATCAGAGACAAGGAACGGGAGGTGGCGATGATCTCCTTAATGCTGGGCAGCGGTGCCCGAGTCAGCGAGATCGCGAGTCTCACCCTTTCGGATATCGATATACCAAAAAATCAGATAGATGTGATCCGAAAAGGAGGAAAAGCCGACTCAGTGAACGTCCTCCCTTCTTCTATGTCAGACCTGCAAGCGTATCTAAGCATACGAAAACAGCGGTATGGAGCGACGGACAGTGATATATATGTTTTTCTCTCTAAGTATAAGGGAAAAGCGCAGCCTATTACGGTGAGGGCAATACAGAAGAATCTTAAAAAATATACAGAGGCTTTCACCTATGGAAAAGCATTAAGCCCCCACAAGCTACGCCATTCTTTCGCAAGCGAATGGCTTCGCAATGGAGGGAATCTCGTCCTGCTTCGAGATCAGCTTGGGCATAACTCTATTGAGACCACTTCCCTCTATACGAACCTTTCGGATAGAGACAGCCAGCGGTTCATGAACGAGATGGAAAAAAATCGAGGAAATAAGCAATGAGTTTTCTGCCTACAATTTAAATAGTTTTTAATAAAAATGGTTTATAGAGATTGGGAGGTTGTTGTTAATTTGAAGAAAAGTACTATCTTTAACTTTTTATGAAGCGTCTTATCTAGTCGAGTACACTTAGAAACAAACCTGCGTAAAATTTATATTTTTACGCAGGTTTGTTTTCCGCATGTCCATCAGTCTCTCATCACCTTTGTTTTTCTTACATTTTTTCAATGCATATACGCCCTTTTTAGTAGACAGTTTATGCATCTTTTTTCTTATCACACGCGGGCATCATTTAATATTGAGAAAAACCTCTTCTTATATTCTATCAGCGGTAGTCTATTAGCTAAAGGTTACCTTCAATTTGTTCTAATTTATACCAAAAATCCAAGAATGCAATAAATCTTCGATATAAAAAATCTACAGAAGACTCTTTAAGGATGGAAAGAGACTTCTGTAGATGAACGATTATTTATAGTAAATTGAATCGAAGCTGTTTTTATCGAATTTGTCTATACTTCACACTTTTATCAACAAATTCCCTCCAAATTTTTTATTATCATCCCCCTTCACTCGCATTTTCATGCCACTTTTTTTGTACTGTAAATTCTATACTTTATTGTTCTAGTTCCCTACCAATCAATTTTGCTAATACTTCCTGAGCTGCAGCTTTCTCAATCATACTTTCTGTATTAGATTCATGATCGAGGAGTATAGAAACAGAGTTTTTTTCGACCTCTTTTGGATCAATCATTCCCAATGTCCAACTTGCCCAAATTTGTTCTTAAACGACTTGCCACTCTTTAAGCTCAAGACGCCGAGCTTTTTCAATAACATGGGGATCTTTTTCTGCTAATAAATGGGCTTCTTCAAATGTGTCGGCAATATACACTACCAACCCTCCAGATCCATCTGAAAAAGGGCCTCTTGCGTAAATTTTCCCCTGCTTATCTAATTCATCTAAATAATCGATATGAAAGGGTCTTGTTTCTTTGTTTTTTTCAGTATCGATCATATGCAATAATGCTGCATAGTAAGGCATCTTTATATCCTCCTAGTTACGATTCCAGACAACAAGCTTTAGCTCTGTCATTTCTTCTACGGCATATTTCAAGCCTTCCCGACCAGTTCCGCTTTCTTTCACTCCTGCATATGGCATGTTATCCACTCGGAAAGTGGGAATATCATTAATCATAACGCCTCCGACGTGCAGATTACCCGCTGCGTCTAATGCCGTATGAATGTCATTCGTATAAATGACCGTAACGTGAATCATTTACTTTCTCAATGGCTTCTTCAACGGACTTCACTTTATTTATTAAAATAATCGGAGCAAGTACTTCCTGACACGAGGCTCTCAAATCCGCTTTTGCTTCCAAAAGAACAGTGGGATGAAGTATATTTCCTTCTGCTTTTCCGCCTGATTGTTCAGTCTCTTTTATCCACTCCATTTACACATCGGGAGATTATCTTACCAAGCTTAATTTCCTTATCAATGATTGCTGCAGCATTTGATCCAAACTTCAATGTGACTATTTTCAATCCTTCTTTATTCCGAATGCTGATTCCAACTAGCCGGCTTCCTGTAAACGTGATCATGTTCACTCTGTCATCGGTGACAATTTTATCCCCAACAATCCTGCCACTCTCCGTAATGACATTTAACGCTCCGTCTGGCAAACTAGCTTTCTGAAGAAGTTCTGCAATAAAAAATGCAGACAATAGTGTTTATGAAGCAGGTTTCAACACAATCGTGTTACCGCTCGCAATCGCTGGACCTACTTTGTGAGCCGCAAGATTCATGGAGAAGTTAAAGGGAGTAATCGCGCCGATTATAATTATACCAATCGGTTCGCGCTTCGTATAGGTAAGCCTATTTTCACCGCCACTGGCCGCATCTAATGGCAATGTCTCCCCATGTATTCTTTTTGCTTCTTCCGCTGCAAACTTGTAGTTTTCAATTGTTCGGGCTACTTCTCCTTTAGCCGTTGTAATGGGTTTGGCCTCTTCTAAGGTAATGATTTCAGCAGCTTCCCCCGCACGTTCTTCTAGTAGTTTGACGAGGTTTTCTAAGATCTTCGCGCGCTGATGAGCCGGCGTTTTGGCCATAAATTTTCGAGCTTTGTATTCCGCTTCAATTTCTTGATCGATCTCCACCTCTGTAGCCAGTAGAATTTTCGAAATCACTTCTCCTTAGTAAGGAGAACGCAATTAAGTATATTCTTTTGCTTCTATCCATTTTCCATTAATAAGCAGGGATTTTCTTGTTGTGCTACCTATATAAGTCATGTTATTTCAACCCCTCTCTTCTATGACCATAGTAACTTTAGAAGCTGGAAGCAGCTTTTGAAGTGGTGCCGAAAAAATACTCCTGTAAGTTTATTGTTAAGCCGCCATTTCCAAACTTCTGTTTAGACTGTGCTTTGTTTCGCTTTCTCTTTAAGTACTCTAGAAAAAGTAAAATATTTTTACGACGATCCAGTATATTTGTTACCCCTTGGTTGTAGAACCAAGCGTCGATTGTATTGTAAATTCCCTTATTAATTCCGTAATTATCGGAACACAAGCGTATAAATGATAAATCATTCAAATGTATATTCTCTTCCATCTCCGGATTCATGACGCCCCTCCTATCCCAGGAAAAAAATATATTTCCATCCTTTTATTCTTACAATCTTTTTCGAATAAAGTCGATATCTTTTCTTATTTGTTCCATCAGTTGGTCCAAGGAATCAAACTTCATTTCCTGCCTTACAAAAAAGCGCACATTTACTGTCAGTACCTGATCATAGATCATTTCACTAAAATTCAAAATATGCACCTCATAATGGATTTTCAGCTCTTTGCTATCAATTGTTGGCCTTGTTCCAATGTTCATAATCCCGGTGTATTGTTTATTATTATGGAACACTTGAACGCCATAAACACCTTTTTCTAAAAAAGACGGCTCCGTGCCAATATATAAATTAGCTGTCGGAAAACCAATGGTACGGCCAATTTGGTTTCCACGTACTACTTTACCTGTGATAGTGCTGACCAGCTTGTCAACCTCGCCGTTTTTTTCCTTATTCTTAGCGGAGGATACGTTTTTAGTTGTACTGATACTCATGTTCATTCCCCTTTAATGCCTTTTGCATTAAAACAACTTCCTTGCTCAAATTAGCTATTCTTCCTAAAACCGCTTCATCGCTCAGTTCACCTTGAGGGCCAAAATGGTCGTGTTGTACATAAACGGAACTTGGTGCGACGAACGCTCGGAAATAACCAGCGATTGGCTTTAGTTGGTTTTCAATGACTAAATAGTGTTGATATGTGCCTCCTGTAGCGGCAAATCCGATTACCTTATTACGAAAAACTTGAGGAGGAACTAGATCAAACAAATTTTTTAATGCTCCGGTTAATGACCCTTGAAAAATGGGTGTACCGATTATATAAAAATCAGCAGAGGACACTAAATCAAGCACTTTCTTCGTATCTCCTGTATAAGTAGAGGGATCACGGCCATCGCAGAACTGAATATCGTACTCTTTTAAATCAAGCAGTTCTACCTCGATCTCCGGATAACTGCTTCTTACTTCTTCTAATAACTTCTGGATTACTTTCTTTGTTTTTGAGCCTGTAATTGTTCCTGAAATCCCCAATAACTTCATTATATTTCCTCCCTTTAGTAAGAACCTGATGTCTTTTCGGTCGCCTATTTTCTTTATCGCATGATAAATGGATCCGGAATTGGTTCAGATGAGGTATTGACCCAAACTACTTTACTTTGTGTATACTCGTGAATGGCTTCATATCCGCTTTCTCTGCCATAACCGCTAAGCCCTGATCCACCAATCGGCGCAATTGGAGAGATGCTCCGGTATGTGTTCACCCAAACGATTCCTGCACGGATAGCCTTCGCTACACGGTGAGCCTTCGCTACGTCCCTCACCCATATACCAGCTGCCAAACCATAGTCTGTACTGTTGGCCAGTTGAATAACCTCTTCCTCACTTTTGAAGGGAATGACGCTTAATACTGGTCCAAAAACTTCTTCTTTTGTGATACGAGATGTATTATCTGTGTGTTCGAAAATAGTTGGTTCAAAATACCATCCCTTTGTTAAATGTTCCGGTTTTTTGCCTCCATAAGCTATTTTCCCTCCGTCTTCTAGTCCGACAGCTACATAACGTTCTACACGCTCTAATTGCGCTTGTGTGGCAAGAGGCCCCATTTCTGTTTCAGCTTGAAGCGGGTCACCGACCTTGATTTTAGACACACGATCAATGAGCTTTTCTATCACTTTGTTATAAATATCCACATGCAAGAATGCCCGTGAACCAGCGACGCAGCTTTGACCAGATGCTCCGAATATTCCAGCGATAATCCCCATAGCTGCGTTATCCGGATCTGCATCATCAAACACAATATTCGGAGATTTCCCTCCCAGTTCAAGGGTTACCTTTGCAAAGTTTTCTGCTGAATTGCGGACTACATGGCGAGCTGATTCGGCACCGCCAGTAAAAGCTATGCGCCTAACGAGAGGATGAGATGTTAATGAATCCCCTACCGGCATACCAAAACCGGTCACTACATTAACAACTCCTGGCGGAAAACCGGCTTCTTCTACAAGTTTCACAAGTTCTAATAGGGAGGCTGATGTCATTTCAGAAGGTTTAATCACAATCGTATTCCCTGCTACGAGGGCAGGTGCTAATTTAAGGGTTGTTAAATAAAGAGGTGAATTCCAAGGTGTAATAGCAGCAACAACTCCGAGTGGCTCTCTTGAGGTGAATACAAACATATCTTTTTTATCAATCGGCAATGTTTCTCCATGAATTTTATCTGCTAGTCCGGCGTAATAATAGAAGAATTCAGGAAGATACTTCAATTGGCCGCGCATTTCACGGATTAGCTTTCCATTATCCAGCGTTTCAAATTGCGCTAGCTCCTCTACTCGTTCAGCAATAAGTTCACCAAGCTTTCGAACAAGACGTCCCCGTTCTGTATACGTCATATTTGACCATTCCGAATTTAAAAATGCCTGGTGAGCGGCTTTGACAGCAAGGTCTACATCTTCTTCCGTACCCTTTGCTACATAGCACCACGGCTCACCTGTAGCTGGATTATAACTAGGAAAATATTCTCCGCTCGTTGATTCTACCCATTCACCATTTATATACATGTTGTATTTTTTTAGCTTTGTTTTAACTGATTCTGTCATCCTGTCCCCTCCTCACTTTGCTGGAATTGCTTGTTTTTCAATAAAAAATCTAATCGCTTTATTTACAATATCCGCTCCTTCCATTGGCAGCATATGTTTCATCCCAGGCACAATGAAAACCTCTGAATGTGCAATTTCCTTGTGCATTTGTTTTGCCATTTCCGGGTTTGAACCAATGTCATCTTCTCCTGTAAGAATAAATGTCGGCTGGCTAATTTGCTTAAGTTCAGGCCACAACTCTTCATCTGCTGTAGCAAATAGTGTATAGGCTGCTAAGTAGGAAGCCGGATTATTAGTTTCAAGTCTCTTTCGAATTTGATCAACTATCGTTCTTTCTTTCTCTATAAATTCTTCGTTGAACCAACGCTGAATAGCCGGCTCAATCGTCGATGCCGGACCTGTTTTTTTTACTTCTTCTACCCTAGAAAGGATGGCCTTTCGCTGTTCTTCCGTTCGATTGGCCACGGCACTCATGATTGTTAGCGTTTTCAATCTTTCTTTATATTTCTTTGCAAAAGCCTGAGCAACCATTCCACCCATGGAAAAGCCGACAACATGGCTCTTTTCGATCTTCAAATAATTCATCAGTCCGGCTAATTGCTCTACAAATTGGGAGAGCGTATAGGGAGCAGGAGGATGCTCAGATCCTCCGTGCCCCACCATATCATACACAATCACACGAAAGTGTCCTGCCAAACCTTCCACTTGTTTTTCCCACATTGTATGATCCAAGCCGACTCCATGAATGAGAATAAGTGGTTCTCCAATTCCTTTTTCTTCGTAACGGATCATTCCTTGATCACACACTGCGGTCGCCATTAAACAAGCCCCATTTCAACCATATCCTGGTGGCGGTTTCCTGTCCTAGGGAACGGACGGCCTCCTGTAGAAGCACCAATCGCAACCACAATTTCATCTGCCCGCGGAGCATCCGGAATAGAAGCTTCAAATGTGATATAGTGAGAACGCTGCGATTCATCATTTTTATGAACCATTGGAATGATGACTGCTGCCCCTGCACCGCCACGCTTATTCGTAAAAGGTAATATACTTTTTCCCTGTACAGCATCGCGGAATTTGTTTCCGAACTTTAACGTATGGATGAAAGCGGAAGCATGCTCTACTTCTCCATCTACACCAACCACAGCTGCTTTTCCAAAGGCTTCAACATCGTCTGCAGAACCAATATGTTTAAATAATTCAGCTACTAGGACTTCACCAATTTCTGGAGCATATTCGTTAATTTCTGTCATTAAATCATCTACAAACCCTTTGTCAGCCCAAGGATTTTTCATTACTAGCATGGCTGTGATCATTTTAATTGGCGTTTCTAGCTTTTTGCCGCCTTCCATATGGGTCTCTTCAATAGCTGTATATACTTTACGAATTTCTAACATGAACTTTTACCTCCTGATTTTCATTTGCAAATTTAGGCATGACTTCTTCTGTAAACAACTTCAAACTCTTCATCATCTTGTCATGAGACAATCCGTTGTGGTTCACCCAAAGCAATAATTCTTGTAGATTTAATTCATCCTTCAATTCTTGAATTTTTTCAGCTACATATTCTGGAGTACCGAATAACAAGTTTCTCGGATGTAAGAAATCATAATTTAATTCCTGGCCTTCTTTTACTTGTTCACCTGGATCCATCAGATTTCCAAGCCCTCTCCAATGACAAATCCAGCGGTAATTATTTAATACAGCTTCTGCTGCGTCTTGGCGGGCTTGTTCCATTGTTTCGGCTACATATACATCACGAACCAAGGCAATGCCTTCACCGAGCGGAACTTCATACCCGCGTGTTTTTGAAGCGGTTTCACGATATAGCTCAAAGCGTTCTTTTAATTCTTTAACTGTTGGCATCCAGAATATGCCTTTCACATTGTTCTCCGCAGCCCATTTAATGGAGCGTGGTGAATCAATCACTTGCCATAGAGGAGGCATAGGCTTCTGGTACGGTCTTGGCATTAAAGAAATTTTATTAATTTCGCCCTTTTCCATATCCATAAACTCAGAAGAGGCTGGGCTCATTGGATGACTCCACTTTAATCCTTTTGGAGGAAACTGATAAATTTCTCCTTCATGGGAGAAGAAACGATTTCCCCATGCTTTCTTTAATATTTCTAAAGTTTCTTCGAATACCGCGCGGTTTTGCTCTTGATTCGTCGGGTCTGCTAAAGTGTTTAAGTTAGCTGCTTCTCTACCATATAGTCCGCGTGCCAAGCCTACTTCTACACGCCCCTTGCTAAGCTGATCAAGCATCGCAATGTCTTCTGCCAAACGAAGAGGGTGCCAGAAAGTAATGACATTAGCTGCCTGCCCAATACGAATTCTCTTTGTATGAGCAGCAATATCTGCTCCCATTAAAATAGGGTTTGAAATTAGTTCATTTCCTTCATGTCCAAAATGATGTTCTGTGTACCAAATAGAATCATAGCCGTTCTCATCGCAGTAAATAGCCTGTTCGCGGGCTTCATCAAGGACTTTGTCGTATTCTTCATGCCGTCCTGGTCCAGCTAAGTTTGCAAAAATTCCGAATTTCATGAATTTATTCACCTCTGAAATTTATTTCTCTTCATACAGCTTTTTGGCTATTGCTTCTTTTAAGCGGATTCCACTTGATTTCACGTGTTCACGCATAGTTTTTTCCGCCTCATCACGGTTTCCTTTTTCAATTGCTGATAAAATAGCTTGGTGCTCTGCCAATGATTTTTTACGGCGATTAGGGAGCCCAATACTCAAATAAACATAGCGGGTATAAGGGATTTGATTGAGTAGCATATTCAACATAAAGTTTAACTTTGAATTATCTGCGCCATCTAAAATCGCTTCATGGAACGTATCATTTGCCTTAACATAGAGGTCATTATCCGATGTCTGGATAGCTTTCTCCATGTCGGCTACAGC
The DNA here is from genome assembly GCF_038003025.1 of Pseudobacillus sp. FSL P4-0506. Lineage (NCBI taxonomy): Bacteria > Bacillati > Bacillota > Bacilli > Caryophanales > Bacillaceae > Pseudobacillus > Pseudobacillus sp. FSL P4-0506. The sequence goes on along the minus strand of NZ_JBBOOI010000002.1, from coordinate 328,666 downwards.
TTTGCGAATGATGCTGATCTCTTTCTCACTTCCTCTTTCGGCTAATAAACCAGCAGCGAGCCCTTCCATCACTTCTTTTAATGTAAATAACTCATCCAATTCTTTTTCAGTTGGTTTTGTTACACATGTTCCTACCCGAGGAATAATCTCAACCAACCCTTCTCTTTCTAACTGTTTTAGAGCTTCTCTGATCGGTGTTCGGCTAACCTTATAGTGTTCTGACAAAGCAGCCTCTGATAGTTTTCTTCCGGGCTCATATTCTCCCTTTAAGATTGCTTCACGAATGGCATTCGTTGCCTGTGAAGTGATACTGGTGGTTAAAATAGTAGTAATAGTAAATCCCTCCTTATTTTTACCATGTACCATGGTAACCTAGATGAAAATTAATGGAAAGAAATCGCAAGGATCCTTTCTTTGAAAAATGCTCTCCCCTTAAGAATAGCAGGATTATCAATGTTCTCTTTTTATTTTTACCATGTACCATACAAGATGTTACGTTCAGTATAAAGTATCTAACAAAATGCGTCAATTACTTATTTTAAATTTTCTAAAAAGTTAATCAAAAATATTTTATTAGCTTATAAACTGTTAATATTCTGTATCTCATTAGTTTCTTTCGCAATATTTCTTTCTTCTTCGATTATTCCTTGCTCTACGCCCATTATTTTAGCAATTCGTGGAGCATGCCACAGTATAGGGAGCATTAAAATTGAAACTGGGACAGCTGCTATAACAACGAATGATTGTAAGGCGCCTACGCCTCCTTCTCCTATTTTGATTAAAATAATCGCGATAACCGCCATAATGACTGCCCAAAACACACGCATAGCCTTCGGAGGATCTCCCACACCCGTTACGCTCATTGCAATAGAATAGGACATAGAATCAACCGTTGTAACAACAAAGAGCACGGTTAATACAAGAAAGACAGTCGGCATTATCGACCCTAGCGGCATTTGTTCAGCAATTGCGATAATAGCTGCTGGCAAGCCTCCTTCTATTAGAGGACCGCTTACTGAGCCAGCATGATTTAATTCGTAAAAAATTCCCGTCCCTCCTAAAACAGTAAACCAAAAGTTTGTTACTAAAGCCGATATAACAGAAACCATCAAAAAAACTTCTCTAATTTTGCGCCCTCTTGAAATTCTGGCAACAAGTAACGCAACTAATGGACCAAAGCCAATGAACCATCCAAAGAAAAAGAGCATCCAAGCCCCCATCCATTCTGGGTTTCCACGATAAGTACTGACAGGAATAAACTCATTCAGATAGGTTCCAGCAGACGAAATGAATGAATTAATGATAAACTCACCGGGGCCAAATAACAGTAAAAATATAGCGATTGCCACGGCCATGTTCACATTTAACCTACTCAGCCATTGTATTCCTTTATCAATACCGGTCAATGTTGAAAATAAAACAACGCCTGTAAGAGCAACGATAATGATAACCTGCGTACTGTATGTGTCTGCCCATCCAAAGACAGCATTTACACCATAACTTACTTGTAGCCCAAGGAACCCAATGGGTCCTATGGTTCCCGCAACCGCTCCGATAATACAAAATACATCAGCAAATGTTCCCCAAAGACTATCTTTAATTTTTTCACCGAAGATCGGATATAACAATGTTCTCGGCTTAAGAGGCATTCCTTTATTATAATGAGCGTACATGATAACAATCGTACTGATTGCTCCATAGATAGCCCAAGCTGTAAATCCCCATGACATATAGCTTTGTGCTAGCGCAGGTCCTATTGCCTCTGCGGTTCCAGCTTTAATGCCTGAATACATAGGCGGAACATCTATAAAGTAATACATTGGTTCCGCGGCTGCCCAAAATACACCACCGGCTCCCAGACCAGAAGTAATAATGATGGCAGCCCATTTAAAAAAACTCATTTCTGGTTTATCTAGATTGCCAATCTTTACTTTGCCGTATTTTGAAAGAGATAATGTTGCGCCCACAAAAAAGGTAGCTAACAAAAGCAGTTGCCAGTAGGCTCCAAAGTATTTAATCGAAAGATCAAACCCCATATTTACATACTTTGTAACCATGTCCACTTTAATGACTGATAGAAAGACAAAGAGCACCAAAACACCGCCGCTCAGGCTGAAAACAGGCCAATCTACTTTTTCTTTAAAAGAGTTCCAATAATTGCTCATATATTTGCCTCCCAGCAATTTTTATAAATTCTCTTTAAACATTCCATTCACTTCACTTTTACAAGCTTAAGATCTACAGGAAGCGCTTTCATTAAACACATTATTATTTATTACCAGCAATGATTAATAAACGTTTTTCTACTCCCCCTTATAATAAAAATCCCCTAAACTCATAACAACTTACAATCAATGCAACAACAAATTACCAAGTAATAAATCAATACGTTGCATGTACCATGGTAGTTATGTAATAAACTATCTCATTCTCAAAAAATTGTCAATAAATTTAGTAAATTAAAAATAATAAAGTTCTTTACACTCTGACGAACGGTGTTTCTTCTCAAAGCTCATTGATTCATTCCTTATATATCTGAATGTTTCGCTATTAGAATGACATCTTTTTCACTTGAATTTGAAAGCTTTTCTATAGCCATATCCTGGACCTCTTGTGAATTATCCCAGTTTAGCTCTTGTATCAATTCCTTAATACTTTTCATAAGATGCATTCTAAAAAGAGAATTTTAATAGCTATTACAGAATTTATAACAAAAATTTAGTTTACATATTTCATACACTTATAGTTCACATAACACTACAACAAAGAAGCTTCTACACGAAGAAACCCCTTAGCCGACAAGAGATTCTCTTCTCACTCTTCCCTATACCGGATTTATACATCATTGATTTCACCGAGTTTCTGGCCATCTAATCGGTCTAGTTGTTGTATGAACAAGTAGGTTTTTATACATTTCACTTTTATTAAACGAACTTTATAATATAATACCCTGTTCTTTTGACTAGATGTTGGATTTGGCGTAAGTACATATACTGCATCCGAACCAGGATCTCTCTCGTGTATACAAATCCACGACTGATAAGGTTTTTCAAATTTTCAAGTTGTTTTAGTAAGTTATTGTACAATGCTACATGAGCTTTAATGTGCCCTCCTCTTATCTTTAAACTATTTCCCCGACCTAGTAAAATCCAGGTATATATGCCAAAAAACAAACGATGATTCACTATCAATATTTAAATCACAAGTATTAATTTTCCCCACAAATTGTGGAAGTATCTTTTCTTCCCTCGAAATTTTCTCAAGTTACTCCTCTCCTCCTACCAAAGTTAGCTAAAGAACCATTAAATGCTGAATTTTGTCTGATACACACCATTACTTACAAACTGGAAAGACTTAAATTTGTTTTTTTAAGCATTCAGGATCAAGAATGATGAATAGTAGACACAAGCTGTGTAAGAGAAACGAACAGAAAAAAGATAAACCCAACTAGGAGTTATCTGTAGTTAATGTCTTCATACAAAAATTTTTTCAGCCAATCCATTTAAGTGTTGACATTATGTTATTTAGCTTACTTATTCTCCATTTGCAGTCGGTACAGGAAGAGGGATATTTGAAGGAGAGGGGTTTTTACAATGATCTGGGTTTAAGTTACTAAAGCAACCATCTTTAGATTTAATCACTGGTCGAACATCAGTAATCGTAGTTTGTAAAATAATTTCGACTCTTGAAATGTCACGAACACCTGCGGCTAAACCTATTGTTATTGCATTTGGTTTTATATTGTTTCTATTTGAATTATACACAATCTGTATTATTAAAATGTTGATTTTTTTATTTAAATTTCTCCCCTTTGTTTTTCGGGCTGTTTCAATTTTAATAAGATGCATCACTTCTATTCCTAAAATAATAGATTCAACTGTACAAAAAGATCTCAACCCTAACATCGAATAAGGATGGATAATTATTTCAATAACAGAAAAAACTTCTGCCCCCCTTCATTTTTAGCCCCTCTTCCATATAACCTCTATACCCTCACGCTTAGTAATCTTTAGAAAAAGTTTGATGATTTTTGTGATCGTTAGGCCATTAAAGCGCCCAGTTTGTTAATAGTCTTCACTTATCAACAGCAATTAGCTAAGTTAGAATAAGGAAAAGGGGTGTTGCCCTATGATGGTCAACACCCCTCTTAATAAAAAACATTTCCTATTTATTTAGTTCTTCAAAAAACTTAATGTTTGTTTCAAAATTCGGAACGGATTGGGTTTCTTCCGCTTGTTTTACTAATTTTACAACCATATCATTATAAGGTGTTAAAATTCCTTTGTCTGCTGCCAGCCGCGGAACGACCCCATTTATATAATCAATTTCAGTCTTACGTTTCTTTTCCAGATCCTGCAGCATGCTTGCTTTTAACAGTCTGGAAGATTCCATGAATTTTCGAAGTGTTTGAACACGCTCAGGAATATCTTTTTCGCTTTTTATTTCTAATGATGCAATATCAAAGGTATTCATTTTAGCAAATTTCACACCGTTTACATGTCCTACTTTGATCGTTTCATCAGCAATATGCGCAGCACTTACAATACTGACTTCATGATCAAGTACCCCTCCAAACTCCTTGTTTAGTGCAGCTGATAAACCGCTAAATGCATTGTTAATCAATAATTTTGACCATTTTGTCCCAACCAGGTTATCGGAAATATGGGTACCCCCCACAAGATCCAAAATGGATTTAATCTGCTGAATTCTTTCCGTTGTTTCACCGTTTAGTTCTCCAATTTGGAAAGCATACTCTTTAAAATGAGTAAATTCTGTTGTAAGTTTTGATACCCCCGGCTCCATAAACGTCGCACCGAATTCAACAGACCCAGCAATTACTCGTTCTCGGCCAACAATGGAAGCCACCTTTTCTTCAGGTATGCCGTTTTGTAAGGAGAGGACTACACTTTGTTCACCTAAAAATGGCAGCAAGTTTTTTAGTACAGAATCGTTAAATAATTGCTTTGTTAAAAGCAAGACTAAATCATAGGTTCCTGACATGTCATCAGGGGTAATAGCTTTCACCTTTGCATGAAAATCTGTTGTGCCGATTATTTTTGCCCCTGTCTGATTTAAGGCGTCAACATGTGCTTGATAGACATCAATCAACTCTACATCTTGTCCGCCGGCAGCAATATATGCACCAGCGATGGTTCCTAAAGAACCTGCTCCTAATACGGCAATTCTCATTCGAATTTCCCCCTACCTTTTCATACTCATTATAAACATCGATTCATCATCAGCTTTTTTGATTTGCTTTTGTTACTGTTTGATCAGTCGCATGAAATATTCCTATCTTTATCGGGATTAATGTTGATTGTTCATTACATGGAGAACCGATATTTGCTTTTGATCACGTTTGTTTTCCAATTCCTCAATCTGTACTTTTCCGTAAGAATTCATTGCCTCATTTGATAATTTTTGAACGATGGATTCGTCTAGGGTTGGATTTCCAAGGTTTTTCCATCCTGATTGTAAATTAGGACCAAGATGTTTAAGAAATGCCGGGAGTCCCCCTTTCCCCCCTCCAAGATGGAATGTGAGGAACGGACCGCCAACTGCCCATCGTAAACCGATGGAATTCGTTACGATTCGATCCAAATCTTTCATTGAAACGACTTCTTCAAGAACTAGATGGATCGCTTCTCGAAAGAGGGCGGATTGCAATCGATTAGCAACAAAACCGGGGATTTCTTTTTTTAATACCATGGGCTCTTTTCCTAATGATTTATAGAAAGCAATGGCATCATTAACGGCTTGAACTTCTGTATGTTCTCCTGGTACCACTTCAACGAGCGGAACGAGATGCGGGGGGTTAAATGGATGTCCGATTAAAAGCCGACCCGGATTCTTCATTCCTTTTGCTATTTCGCTTGAAGGGATTCCGGAAGTGGAGGACAGCAAAAGCGTTTCTTTAGTTACTGCTTTTTCAATTTTAGAAAACAATTCCTGTTTGAATTCAATTCGTTCTGGTCCATTTTCTTGGACAACAGCCGAGCCTTGAAGCGAACGTTCCAGATCCGGCTCTATTTCTAAATGATCTGTTAGATTTTCAGTTGGCAGTCCAAGAGCTTTTAACGTAGGCTTGATTTGTTCAATCCCATTAAGAACTACTTCTTTTAAGTCAGGACGAGGATCATTCACACGCACTGTCAATCCATAGGCTAAAAACAAGGTGGTCCAGGAAATCCCTATTGTGCCAGCTCCAATAACGGTTACTGGATTAAATCGTTGCAATTCTTCAGAGAGCGTTATCTTTGAATTGGACATGTATGGTTTACCTTCCTTTCTATTTTTCAGCTAAATAATCATATATAACAGTTGGAGAGGGCAATGAAAGCTCTGTTAGAATATGAGAAGCCGATACGACCTCAAGGACAGGCAAATCCGCCATTGGTGCCAACGCATGTGCGAACAGCTCCAGCCTTGCAGGTCCTGACCAAGCACCAAGTATTTTAATATCCGTAATTTGGCTCCGGACCAATTCGCAAATTCTTGGATAGCCATCATATCCTGGCATTTTTTTTAACATATAATTCGGTCTAACGATTTCTTTAAGCGCCTCCGAATGATCAAGCGGAAAATGCTTATACCCCATTGTAGCTGTGGCCACCCGCAAAGTACTATAATCCAAGGTTCCGACTAAGGTGTCGGAATCAACATATAAACTAGGCTTGCCTAACTTTTTAGGATACGCTGCTATTTCTCTGCCGGAAGCGATGGCAGGAAAGCTATCTACATACATGGCATGAAGATAATCGCCTTCTTCCCCTTCAAAGCTTACAGGGATGACCTGCCCACACTCTGTATAGGATCCTAGCCCTGTAACATCTGGCATTTTCATAATTTCAAATCTGATAAGTGGATCTTTAACCTCCAATGGCTCCGGAACTATTTTTTTCAATCTTTCAAGATCGGTCCTATACAAAATATTTAAGTATTCACGATTATAAAAGCGGTATGGACCTAAAGGAAACGCCCCCGCATCCAAAGGAGTTGTAAACTGCTTAACTACTTCATCCTTTCTCACTTAAATGACACCTTCCTTTTTTAATCAGGTTCTTAAAAAATTTTCATGTTTATCTTGCCCTCTTGTACTTTTTCTACATCCATAATTTTATATCGGATTTTATATTTAATCTAATACATGTTATTTTATAAATATATTTATTTTAGTAAATAATAGGGGTGTAAAAAATAGATGGAACTGCTTCAATTGAAATACTTTCAGACGGTTGCTTATACAGAGCATATTTCTAAGGCTGCCCAACAACTAAATATTGCTCAACCTTCATTAAGCCTCACAATTAAGAGACTTGAGGATGAATTGGGAACAAAGTTATTTGATAGGAAAGGAAGAAATATTGAATTGAGTTCTTCTGGAAAAATTCTTTTGAAACATGTGAACAAGATTTTTACCGAAATTGAAAATGCAAGAACGGAAATTCAAGCGAAAGATCAGGAAAATACACGCACCATTAAAATATCGATTTCCAATCCTAGATTCCTCACAGGGCTGATCAGTGAATACATTACCCAATATCCGGAAATAAAAATACAACAGGGAATTGGAGTGAGAAGTGGAATACTGGAAAGCTTAAAGAAGGGGGAAATTGATTTAGGTATAGCAGGTCCACCTATAGTGGATGAGGAGATAAAAAGCTGTGTGTTGTTAGATGAGGACATTGTCCTGGTATTGCCCTCCACCCACAAGTTGGCAGGCCATTCAGAAATCTCTTTAAGAGATGTTGCCAATGAACCATTTATTTCTCTGGCTGGTAATGAGGAATACAGTAAATTTACAAACGAACTTTGTGAAAAAGAGGGATTCACTCCCAAAAATAATTTTGAGGTAGATTCTAATCTATTAGCAGAAATTATTAAGTTAGATCAAGGTGTAGCATTCCTTCCCATTTCAGTGTGTAGAAAACACCATTTACATTACGTAAAAATTGCAGATATTGCCCCGACCTATACAGTCGGACTGTCTTGGGTAAAAGATGGGTTGTTATCTCCTTCAGTAAGAGATTTCCGGGACTTTATTATTTCCTATTTTAAAGATAACCACCAAATGTTCAAAGTTCCCTAAACGCTTTCAATATTACTAAGGTAACAACCTGGTCCGTTTGTTCGATAAAATGATTGTATTTTTTAACAAATTTATTATCTCTATGCACGGGAAACCTTTGAAAGTTGGATTTCCTTTAAATTTATCCAGTTATCAATATTAGATTTTAACAGAGCCAAAAAAAGCCCAAAGACCGCGGCCTTTGGGCATCATTCGTTACATGGATGGCGAAGATGGCACCTGTGTATTGTCTTTTTTCAATAGCCAGTATTGGCTGCCGAGCATAAGAACAAACGCAACAAGACCAATCGCACTATAGATTCCTTCAGGGTAGACCAAAAGGAATCCAATGATCACCGCAACTGCTCTTTCTAAAAAGTTAAGCCTTCTCATCCAGTAGCCGATCATTCCTGCACCGATTGCAATCATGCCGACGAAGGCAGTGGAAATGACCCAAAGTGCTTCTATCCACGTCGTATCAATCAGCATCAATTGTGGAGAGATGACAAAGATATAAGGAATGATAAAAGCCGCTATAGCAAGCTTTGATGAGATGATTCCTGTCCGTACCGGTTCACCGCCAGAAACCCCAGCTGCTGCAAAGGCCGCGAGTGCTACAGGAGGCGTGATATCGGCAATGATTCCGAAATAAAAAACAAACATGTGAGCCGAGAGAGCCGGTACACCAAACAACAGAATAGCCGGAGCTGCGATTGTGGACGTAATGACATAGTTCGCTGTGGTAGGCGATCCCATGCCTAATATAAGTGATGCGATCATCGTTAAGATCAGGGTAGGTATCAAATATCCACCCGAAAGCTCAAGCAAACCATTTGCCATCTTAAGTCCAACACCTGTTACCGTAACAACGCCAACAATCATTCCGGCAGCCGCTGTAGCCGCTGCTACACCAAGAGCTGTTCGAGCACCATCTGCCAGCGCTTCAATAAAGAGCTTCGGACCCATTCTTGTCTGCTTATTGAACATTCCGACTGCAATCGCACTGACGATCGACCATAACGCCGCCTTCGTTACACTCATTCCGCTCATTAAGAGGATAATAACGACCAAGATTGGAATAAGCAGGTAAAGTTGTTTAATAACCCTTTTCGTTTCTGGCATCTCTTCCCGGGACAGTCCTCTGAGTCCGATTCGTTTCGCTTCAAAATGGGTCATAATCCAAATCCCTGCAAAATAGAGGATAGCCGGAATGGCAGCAGCCTTTGCAATATCCCAATAGGTGATCCCGCCTCCAATAAATTCAACCATCAAGAACGCAGCAGCCCCCATAACAGGCGGCATAATCTGTCCTCCAGTAGAAGAGGCAGCCTCAACCGCTCCAGCAAAGTTCTTGTTATAACCTAACCGCTTCATCATCGGAATGGTAAAAGCACCCGAAGTTACTACATTTGCAACCGAGCTTCCACTGATCGTTCCCTGCAGGGCACTTGAGAAAATGGCTACTTTAGCAGGCCCCCCCACTCTTCGGCCCGCAATAACAATTGATAGATCATTAAAATATTCTCCTACTCCTGTTTTTACAAGAAATGCCCCAAACAAAAGAAATAAGAAGATGTACGTTGAGGAAACCGCGAGCGGCGTTCCCAGTATTCCTTCTGTCGTAAAAAACATCGTTCTAACGATACGTTCAATCGTCAAACCTCTATGCTCTAAAAACCCTGGCATATATGGCCCGAAATAAGCGTAAAGCAGGAATAAACCCGAAATAACCGTAATAGGAAGCCCGACGACACGTCTTGTTGCTTCTAAAACAAGTACAATCGCGATGGCTCCAATCAGAAAATCCTGTGTTGTAAGCTTTCCTACCCTCATAACAAGATCATCCATAAATAAGTACCAGTACGAACCGACAGCTAGAGATAATAAGGCCAGGAGCATGTCATACCAAGCTACTTGAAACCGTTGCTTTTTTTCTCTTTTCTTTTTTGATGCAGGAAATAATAAAAAGATCAGTGTAAGTGCAAAACCTAAATGGATCGTTCGCTGCAGCTGTGCTGGCAAAACGCCAAATATAGCTGTATAAAGCTGAAATAAAGAAAAGGCAACAAGCCCGATAAGCGTAACCCAGTACAGGACTCCTTTTAATTTTCGAAAGCCTGCTTCTGGATCGTATTTCTCCATTAGCTCTTGTACGGTATCATCTGAAATTTGATCGCCCTGCAGATGTTTATTGTTTTCCAAGCCTTTTCCCTCCAATCATCCATTGCCACATACTCCATTTTTTTGTTTCTATCCTTACCCATGATCCTTTATCACTGAAGCTGGAAAAAGGATATTCTTCTCCATCAATGATCAACCTATGATCTGCAACTACTTGTCCCACCCGAATATCAAGAGAAGAAAAGGTCCTATTCATGTTCGCTAAAATATAAGTTCCATTCTTTTGGGTGAATGTCTCATTTCCGCTTGGTCCTGAAGGCATCCCTACTCCAAATTCCTCAAACCTTATTTCCGTCTGTACAATCTCCCCATTTTTATTGGTCAGATAGGTCTCAAGAACAGGCGTCCTATGGATAGAGTGTATATACTTTATACTGAATTTTTCACCTGGCTTATTCAGAAAAAAAGCTAATGGTCTGCCGGACTCACCCTCTTCTGTAACGACGGCAGAAAAGAACGGATACGAGACGGCAATAACAAGAACAGTTACAATAATTAATATTGCTATTATTCTCTTCATAAGAACACATGGACTAAAGAAAAATCTTCAGTCCATGCTTTCACCTCTTATTTTAGAATTCCTTTTTCTTCAAAATACTTTTTAGCTCCCGGGTGGAGGTCGATTCCCATCCCTTCTACAGCCTTCTCAGCAGAAATCAGTTCTCCTTTTGCGTGGCTGATCTTATCTACATTTTCAAAGATAGCTTTCGTAATCTGATAGACTGCCTCCTCATCCATGTCTTTACGGACAGTCAGCATGGATAATACAGCTACTGTTTTGACATCAGCTTCTAATTTGTATGTTCCGCTTTTCACTGTATCCTCAATGTAATAGGGATGAGTATCAATCAACTCTTTAATCTTATCATCTGCAATCGGAACGACCGTTACAGGATTTGTTGCAGATAATGCATCCACAGCGCCGGTCGGTGTTCCTGCCGTAATGAATGCCGCTTGAATGTTTCCGTCTTGAATTCCTTCAGTCGATTCATCGAATGAAAGGTGCTGCGCATTAATGTCTTCCATCGTGATGCCGTGGACTTTTAGGATCTGCTCTGCGTTTGCGAAGGTTCCGCTTCCAGGAGCTCCTACTGAAACTTTCTTTCCTTTTAAATCTTCAACGCTTTTAATGCCGCTGTCTTTTAGCGTGACAATCTGAACTGTTTCAGGATACAACGTACCAATACCCGTCACCTGATCAACCTTCTCTTTAAACATTTCTTTGCCTTCTACCGCATAGCTCGCAATATCTGTTTGTGTAAAGGCAATATCTGCATCACCGTCTTGAAGAAGCTGCATGTTTTCTACAGATGCTCCTGATGACTGTGAGTTCGCTTCAACGTCCAGCTCTTTACCGATAATTTTCGCCATCTCACCGCCAAGTGGATAATATGTACCTCCTGTACCACCAGTCACAATGCTGATTCGGTCAAGATTCAAAGCAGGACTTTCCCCTGATTCCTTTTTCTCAGACGGCGTGTCAATTTTTTGTCCGCATGCAGCAAGTGAAAATGCCAACAGTAAAACAAATAATAAAGTGAGCCCCTTTTTCATGCTTTCCCTCCTAGTGAAATTAATTATTTTCTATTTCAATAGTTTAGCATAAAATCCCGAAAAGTTTTCCAATAATTTAAATATTCAGATTAGTTATTTGCGTAAAATGTAGATGCGGAATAAGTATTAATTAAAAACGGTTCTGATGCAAATACTTGAAGAATATATAAAAAAGCGCCTGACTGCTTGTTTTCCTCTTAATTCGCTTAGACGAAAATGAATAGTATTTCCTTCTGAATCAACAGCACGATACAGATACATCCATTGCCCTCTAACTTTCACATCGGTTTCATCTACTCTTCAGGAGTCATGAATTGACTATAGATGACGCTGCACTCTTTCATCTAATCCATATCCATATTGATAAAACCAGCGCATGATGGTTGCATGAGCCATGGATAAGCTTCGTTCCTCCATCGATTCCACCAAATCACAAAAACTGAGTCCGTACCGAAGATACCATCTAACCGTTAATAAAATAATATCAGGCTGCTATTATTTCCACTTGAATTCTACGGGTTTTATCACACCGATACGCACGTCCTTCTTAGTTTAGTAGGATCCGTATGTTCTAGATTTAGAGATTAGTTCAAGTTAGCTGAAATCTTTGCACCAGAACCAACCTATGGGCACTATTGTCACTAATCATACTTGCCCAGTTATCTGCGACTGCGAAATATTCGTTGATACTTCTCCTCTTCTTTCTTTGAAAATCGAACAGATTTATTACCAATCATTCAAGCTCTTCTATTTAAAATTATTCAAATTTTCTAAAAATATGTTGACGAAATTTATAAGAGAAAGATAAAATTTGTTTATATACAAAAATATGTTTTATATATGAAACTAATCATTGAAATTATTTTAGGAGGGGAAATAATATGTCTAGGAAAAAGTTTTTGGTAATAGTTCTTTTATGTTTAGTGTTAATAGTATCTGCCTGTAGTCAAGGAACAACGACGGAAAGTGAAGACAGTTCAGGAAAAAAAGCAGTTAAGCTTACTTTTGCAGAACCAGCAAGAATTTTGTCAGTTGCTCCATTTTATGTAGCTATTGAGCAAGGATTTTTTAAAGATGAAGGCATTGAAGTTGAAATTGCATCTGGCGGTGGTGGCTCACAAGTAATCGCTTCTGTCTTATCAGGTGAAGCTCAATTTGCGGTCTCAGGTCCCCGCAGTATGTTTGCTCCCCTTGATAAAGGAGAGGATTTACTAGCAATCCAATCTTTAAACTCGGCTCTAACTTATCAAATTACACTCTCTAAAAAGTACCAAAAGAAAAAGAACATTTCTAAAGATTCACCACTTAAGGATAGAGTTGCCTCGTTAACTGGCGCCACCATTGGCACAAACCTTGTTGGGGATTCCGGAGATGTTTACACCCGGTATTTAATGAAACTGCATGGTGTTGATCCAAACACTCTCGAAACTGTCAAATTAGCAGGCGATGGATCGAAAATTGGCGGTATGCAAGAGGGAATTGTTGATGGTGGCATTGCCTCACCCCCAATGGGCTTACAAGCAGAAAATAAAGACGTCGGCGAAATCGTAATTGACACAATGGAAGAGCCCATGTACAAAAATATGGTTTGGGAAGTTGTTTTTGCCGATAAAGATTATTTAGAAAAAAATCATGAAACATCTTTAAAAGTGGTTAGAGCAATTGGAAAAGGAATGGAATTCACGCGTGATAACCCGAGAAAAGCAGCGGAATCTATCACCTCCTACTTTGAAGGCATCGATGTAGAGATCCTTGAAAAATCATTAATCGGATTAAAAGATACGTTTAAAGGCTACGGAGAAATGAATCAGAAAGCTTGGGATAATGCGCAAGATCCATTAGTTGAATTTGGAGAGATGTCAGGTGTTTCTACCAAACAAGATACCACTGAAGATGTTATTTGGACAAACAATTATATCAAAGAAGCTTTTAAAAAATAATTAATCTAGAAAGGAGAGAATCTAACTAAATGGGGGCTACAAAACCACTCCAAAAATTAAAACTGTCGACTCGTTTTTTAAATGTTGCCTACGTAAACAATAAAACCGGTACAGAAGTAATTGCCTTAAAAAATATAAATCTGGATATTAAAGACGGCGAATTTATCTGTATCGTAGGACCAAGCGGCTGCGGGAAAACAACTTTTTTAAATACGGTAGCTGGCTTACTAAAGCCTAGTAAAGGAGAAATACTGCTGGACCAAAAGAAAATTGATGGCCCAGGCAAAGATAGGGCGATGGTTTTTCAAAATCCTAGCCTCCTGCCTTGGAGAACAGTTCTAGATAACGTACTCTATGGAGCTGAGCTACAAAAACAAGTATCCACAGATAAAAAGCGGGAAGCTAAAGAATTTATTGAGATGGTTGGTTTAAAAGGCTATGAAAACCACTACCCTCATGAATTATCAGGGGGAATGCAACAGAGAGTAAATTTGGCTCGCGCATTGACAGTCAATCCATCATTGCTATTACTGGACGAGCCGTTTTCAGCATTGGACGCGCAAACTAGAGAGTTTATGCAAAGGGAGTTACTCAGAATATGGAGCGAAACAAAGAAGACCAGTATTTTTATTACTCATCAAATTGATGAAGCCGTATTTTTAGCAGATAGGGTATTTGTCTTTGGAGCAAGACCTGGGCGCTTGGTGGAGATTATAGATGTAAATACACCGAGACCAAGAGATCTTCATGTGAAGCGCAGTCCAGAATTTTTAACGCTTGTAGATCACATATGGTCTATTATTGAAAAGGAATCTTCAAAGCAGGGTTTTGACGATAAAGAAAAATAATGAAGGGAAAGGAGACTATTATGACTAAAGGTGCTATCCAAGTTGCACAATCGGAGCCTAAAATAAAAAAACCAAAGAAATTAAAAAAGGAAAAAAAACCTTTCATTATTAGCTCTGTTTCTGTTTTACTTTTTCTACTCCTCTGGGAAATTGCTTCCCAAAATGAATGGATAAACCCATTATTTATCAGCTCACCAATTGAAATTTCACAAGCAGCATTTTTAATGGTACAGGAAGTCTCCTTTTGGGAAAACATGAAAGTAAGCGGTTACGAATTCTTAGCAGGATTTGTTTTGGCTATACTTATTGGAATTCCAATTGGCGTGTTCTCGGGCTGGAACACTAACTTTAATGCAGTAGTCAATCCTTTTATTTCAGGACTATATGTCACCCCTAAAGTTGCCCTTTTACCCGTGATTGTCATTGCATTCGGAATTGGACCTGCATCCAAAATTGTTATAGTATTTTTGATGGCCTTCTTTCCAATAGTGATGAGCGCACAAAAGGCGATGTTAACTTTAGACCAAAATTTGATCAAAGCAGCAAGAACATTTAACGCAAGTGAGTTTCAAATTTTTAAAACAATAGCATTGCCTTCAACCGTACCGTTTCTGTTGAATGGCATCCGACTGGGGATTGGTCAAGGGCTAATCGCTGTAGTTGTAGGTGAGCTGTTTGCTTCAACAGCTGGCATTGGATATCAGTTAACAAGCAATGGCCAAAACTTACAAACGGATCGGATGTTTGTCGGAGTATTAGTAATTACTATAACAGGTCTAATCCTTACTTCTTTATTGGGTATGATTGAAAAACGATTTTCCTCTTGGAAACCAGACCATAGTTAATAAATTGGGTTCTGAAGCACAGATAGATAAAAATAGTAAACTCATATATTGCTAACGAACTCATACTTCTCAAGCCCAAACAATTGGAGTTTCTTCTGATCTTGGACAGATTGATTTACGACATCAATCTGTTCTTTTTTGAGCATATACATCGCTTTGCTCAAGTGTGACTTTGAAATAAAATGAAAGCTTTCAGAAACTCAAGAACTGAGCATTCTTTTTACAGCAGCCAAGAAGGCTGGTAAATTATCATCATTCAAAAAGTGACCAGCGTTATCTACCGTCATCAATTGACAACTCGGAATCAGCTCAGAAACTTCCTGCAATTTGTTTTGAGGAATATGACCGGACCCATCTCCTATAATAAGAGACGGTATGCTTATGTGGTTAATACGCAGCCACCACTTGGGATTAGGCTCATTAAGTTGATGTAAAATCGAAGGACAACTAGCCAATCAAACGGTAGAGGATCAGAAGGTTTCGAAGGGACTTCGATCGGCTTATCTCAAAAAGGAGGTGGAGTGTCTTCAACAATCAACCTTTCTCTCCTTGACGGAAATGTTTCCGATAAGAGATAGAATACTGTTTTGCCCATGGAATGACCAAGTAGCCAGTCCATAATGCATACAAATATAAAAGAAGAAACCCCTATTTCAGGGGTTTCTTCTAAAAACTAAGCTTTCACAGTCAAATCCCAATAAGCTGATTGAATTTCCTTAACCTTTGACACGTATTCTTTTTGAATATCATATAATTCGTCATATGGTAGGTCTTTAAATCCTTCTACAAAAGGATCTTCAACTTCTGTACGATTACCACTCATTTCCTCAACAATTGCTAAAGAACAGAAAGGTACGTATGCTGCACTATATCCGCCTTCATGACAAGCCACTAATTTACCTTCGCAGTGCTTCTCAGCTACATTCATCATAAATTTAGTCATTTGTCTGTAACCATCTGCATTTACCATCATCCGTGCAAGTGGATCAAATATACCTGCATCCTGACCAGCAGAGATGATAATTAGCTCCGGTTTAAATTGATCAGCAATAGGCTGTACAACTTCTTCTAACGCATACATGTATCCAGCGTTTCCTGTACCCGCAGGAAGTGGAATGTTAATATTTCGACCAATCCCCTCTCCCTTACCAACATCCTCTCGACTTCCCCGGCCTGCTGGATACAAACGTTCTTGATGAAGTGAAATGAATAATACATTTGGGTCATCATAGAAAGCTGATTCCGTTCCATTTCCGTGATGCACATCCCAATCAAGAATCATAACACGCTCTAATCCAAGTACATTACGAGCGTACTTTGCTGCGATTGCAACGTTATTAAATAAACAGAAGCCCATCCCTTTATCTGCCTCAGCGTGATGGCCTGGGGGACGCGTTAATGCGTAAGCATTATCCACCTCACCCTTAACAACAGATTCAACTGCTGTAATCGCTCCACCGGCCGATAGCAGGGCAATTTCGTAGGAACCTTTCCCTACGAGCGCTAGTTCACCTGCATCGCCAAAACCAGCTTCACTCAACTCTTTTACTTTATTTATATATGACTCGGGATGGTAAAAACTAATTTCTTTAATAGTTGCAGGGCGAGGTTTAATTTGAGTTAATTTGTCCATTAGTCCACTTACTTCAAGTAGATTTTTAAAGCGCCTTTTAGTTGCAGGGTTTTCAGAATGCACATCGGTTTCGATATAACCTCCAGGAGGCATAAACAAAGCACCATTCCCTGTATCATGCCAGAAATACTTCTCATCACAAATAAATGCTGTTTTCTTCACCGTAACCCCTCCAATCATTTAATTCATCCGCTGCTAATTTCATTAAATGACATTTTTAAGAATATTACTATTACCCGACCGGGTGATTTGATAGAATATTCTTAATATTATATTTTTATTACATTTAATCAGTTAAAGGAGGGATTTTATGAACAGCTATACGTTGACCCCTAAAGAGTATGAGAAAATTATTCATTTTTCAGCCCAAATTACTTATCCAGTGGAAGATATCCGCTTACACATTCAACATAAATTAGAAGAATATTTTGGATTCACTCAAACCATCTTTTGGTATTCGGATGATCAAGGGAATTTAAGCGATCCTCTTAACTATAAACTAAGTGATAGAGCACTCATAGATTACTTGACTGAATATCATTTTTACGACCTCTTGCATCCAATGAAAAATGTAGAGTTATTTCGTGAAAAAAAAGTTATTCGATTAGCCGACCTTGTCTCAAGCGATCAGTATGAAAATTCACCTTTTTATCATTCGTTTTTGAAGAAATACGGGTTTCACGATGAAATGGTAGTGGTGCTTGCTCATCAGGGGAAATTCGTAGGAGCCATTGGAATGGCTCAAAAAGAGAACACGAATAAATTTACAACTAATGATCGCAACATATTACACCTCATATCAGACGTTATAGCATCTGTGCTTTTACATCAATTAAAAGATGAAAACGAATTTGGTCTATTGTCAAAAAGAGAGCAAGAGGTTGTTGAGCTGATTAAAAAAGGATGGACTAACCAAGTTATAGCAGATACATTGCACATCTCCGTAAACACGGTAAAGAAGCACTTACAAAATATTTATGAAAAATATAGCGTAAATAACAGAACACAATTAGTCCAAAAACTATAACTAACCTGCCTGGCATAAAGGATTGCAAAACTACATAAGAACGAGAACGATGGGGTTTATACGAAGATCCATGTAAATTATAAACTAAATGTTATTTGCTCTAATGCAACTTCTCCACGATTGATTAATTGAAACAAATTTTATAATTGTAAGTCTCAGTCTTTTGTTTCCATTAAACCGCTATTAGTACGAAGCCATCTATTGAAAAAAGCTCCCCGACAGCAGTCTAAGCGCACCAACTAAATTACGGTTATTGGAAAACCAGCTGTTTTTTTATGTTGTGTACTAAACGCTTTTTCTACATCATATACCTCTTCAACATAAACCTGGTGCCAGATTATAAATACAAGAATAGTCCAGATTTTACGGCTATTATCCTTTTTGTTATATACGTGCTCTTGCAGCAGCCGCATCACTTTCTACTTGTTAAATAAATAGTCAGTCTTGCTTGAATTAAGTTAACCGCCCAATTGCACATTTTATCTTTTAGCCAGTAGCGGACTGGCACGGAAAAACCAAGCTTTTTACGATGTAAGACATGATCGGTCACAATACCTGCTGCCGCTTTACGTAGGACTTATGTAGTCGTGCTGTTTTTAACTTTTTGATCTGTAGCAATCGTTGAAGCGATATCGAAGACTTCCCGATCCAAAAACGAGGTACGCAATTCCAGCGAGTGAGCCATCGTCATAACCTGCTGACGGCCAGTAGATGGGATCGGTAATACCTGTATAAGATAAGTTTAATGTGCAATTAGACTGTTACATAGTATAGACGAATAGACACTATAAAAAAGTTTGCTCAAGGAGATATTTTTACCGTTCATAAAGATTGCTTGCAGGAAAACTAAAACACTCCCTTTATCTTTCCGTTCTTTTTTCATGCGCTTTCTAAATAAAAAAACACGCTGCTATTGAGCAGCGTGTCATACGGTAGGCGAAAATAATTATTCTTGGTATTCTTTCATCTTTATTACTTCTGTAAATGAATTGTCCGATATAGAAAGGCAGCAGTTTGTGCGCGTGTGACTTTTTGAGTCGGGCCAAATGTTCCATTTGAATTTCCGATAGCGATATTATGGGCTGCGAGAGCGTCGATATACGGAGAGGCCCAGTACTCTTTATTTACATCCTTGAATGGCTTTGTCGGATGCCCCTTCAAGTTAAAAGCGGCTGACAATAGTTTCGCTAATTGTGCACGAGTCAGTTCCTCATTTGGTCTGAATGTTCCATCCTTAAAACCGGAAATTATACCTTTTTGCTTAAGAAAGTGAATATACGGTAAGAATTCATTGTCAGATGCTACATCTTTAAATACAGTTGAATCTTTGGCAAGTGTGTGATCAAAGCCTAGGGCATTGGCTAAAAGTTTAGCAGCGTGTGCTCGTGTTACCGTTTTATTTGGCTGAAAACTGCCATCCTTGTATCCACTTATATACCCTTTATCAACGAGGAATTGGATTTCTTTATAAGCCCAAAAATCAGACCCGACATCTGTAAATGTCATAGAAACCTTCTCTCCTTTTACCCAATTGCCGATATCTTTAATAACTTCTATTGGGACATTCGCTGGAATAGCATACTCAGAAAAATCTGGTTCCCCCTTATAGTTAACAAGCAAATGGATCAAATCAGGGTACATTTTATAAGAAACATTTTTCCGCTTCGATAAAGCATTCTGCCAATCTTGCAAATCTGAAGGCGGTACTTGTAAATCCTTTGCTCCCTGCATAATAAATAAAGGAACATTCTGCTTAGCTGCTAGCTTTGTAGGGACATAGTCGCGAAGTTCATACCACCAATAGGCATTTGGAAGCTGAAACTCCTTTGGGATATGATCTTTAGAATAAGCGGGATTATTAATTAAAGCTATTTGTTGCTCCCAAAAAGCAAGATTTGCTTTTGCTGCTTCTAGCTGCTCAGGAGGCAATCCTTGTTTCTTCGCTCTTTCCAATGCATCTTTTTGCTGTTGTAACATCAAGTCTTGAAACTTGCCGCTTGGTCCTGATACGATGATTCCACCTTTAATCAGGTTATTTTTATCTGTTTCCAAAATGCGCGGCATTGCATACCCGCCTTGACTATGCCCCAATACATAAACTTGATCACTCACTTCAGGCAGCGTATGTAACAGTTGGACCGCGTTTATCGCATCCTGAATCGTTTCTTCTTGAAGGGTAAATTTAGGAGAGAAACCTGTCTTTAAATGATGTTCTCTTGTTACTTTTTCATACCGAAGAACAGCTATCCCCTCATTGGCCAGACCTACTGCCATATCCCGAAAGGCTTTAGTCGAGTTTAAGGATTCGTCTTGATCATTGGGTCCTGAACCATGCACAAGAACAATCGCTGGAAAGGGTCCTTTTCCTTGTGGAATAGTTAGCGTACCTGGAAGCGCAAACTCTCCTTCGCCAATCTTCACTTGCTGCTCAATATAATTCTCTTGTTTTTCATATGTCGGTTTCTTATACTGACTTGGCGGTGAATAATAAAACGGGATAAAAAAGTCATCCACACGACCGGTTTCATCTAAATTAACAGTCACTTCCATAGGGGAAATCTCCCCCTCATAGGTCATTACGATATTTGTATGTACGGCATTTCTTACTTTTTTTACAGATACTTGCTTACCGATTTTTCCAAAAACAGACGTTTTCGCCTGCCAAATATATGATAATTCTTGTTGGGTCATATGTTTTTTTAAATTTTCATTCAATAATGCATAGGCCTCGTCCCATTTTTCATTAGTAATTGCCGTTATAAATGAAGTGGCTATTTGTTCAGCATTTGCTGGCGCCATCGTGTTCACTGCTTCCTGCGCTTGCACATGAGATAAGTCATCAGCAGGAATCGCTATACCGCTTATACCGATAGTCGTTGCAAGTAAGACTGGACTAATCTTTTGCCATTTTTTATGACTTTTCATTTTTTCCCTCCGTTCCATATTTCAGGAAATACCTGTTAAACTTATAGTATAATAGGCAGATTAGTACTACAAGCTTTTCTAATAAAGTAATAAACTGGTTATTCAAAAAGACAGATCATTTATTTTCTTATCAGAAGACAAATGATCGTACTATTTGATTCAGTTTCTCCTGTCCCGCACCCATAATAAAGATAAAAATCCCTTATACTTTTTCTGCTTTCAAAATAAAAATGATAAAATCATTAACATAAAGTAACGGTGGTGTTCATTTTGATTAAGATGATTAAACAACTTGATGATGAAATTGTTTATTGGGAAGTTTGGCGAGATGGCAAAACTTTAGTAATACATTATGGCACTGTTGGAAATACTGGCGAAACCGTGAAAAAGAAATTGGCCTTATCTCAAAAGGCGAAAAAAGTAATGGATGAATTGGCCAATGAAAAAGCTAACGAAGGCTATGATTATTTAGATGAAGATGAATTATTTGAACTTGTTGTTCAATACCCTTGCGAAGAAAATCAAATGGATGCAGTGCTTAAGAAGAGACACCATGTAGAGGAATTAATGAACGAATGTTTAGGCTGGACAGGCAATGGTGCGTGTGACGGTGGAGATATTGGCAGTGGAACAGCCAACATCTTTAATTATGTGGTAGACATAGAAAAAGCTACAAAAACCATCCTAAACGAATTAAAGAACAATAACCTTCTTGAGGAAGTAAGAATGGCGTACTTTCATCCTGAAGAAGAGAACTATATCGCTTTGTATCCTGAAGGGACGAAATTTGATCTCATATAAAAAAGCATTGAGATGACTCAATGCTTTTTTAATTAATTACTAAAATCAATATTCTCAAAGTGCTCCACTAACGGAAATGGATCATAGAAATGGTGCAATAATTCTTTCCACTCTTGATATTCCTTAGATTCTCTAAACCCTACGGTGTGGTCTTCTAATGTTTCCCAGTTTACTAGAAGTAAATACTTTCCCTGTTCCTCCATACATCTCTGAAGAGTATGATTCACATAGCCATTCATTGATGAAATAATAGTTGAGGCTTTTTTGAACGTTTTCTCAAATTCCTTTTCTCTTCCTCGCTTTACCTGCAACATGGCAGCTTCTAATATCATGTAAAGTCCTCCTTTTTTGGTTTTTATATATCATACGTCTTTGAATAGTTAACGTAAAGCTTGATAGAGAGCTAATTAAATTAATCTCAGATTCATTTCTGAGTCAAATAACTCCAATCACAAAGATAAAAGCAACGGATTTTTTAATTCGAGAGAGAATGAGTTAGTAAAGAAGCTCGTTAAATTAACTCTAGATTTTATTGTGTACAGTAGCTTTCTTGGTTATAGGGAGAGAACGCCTTGAAAATTTAAAAACCAACTAAAAAAGACTTCCTTGCAGCAATCTTTTCTGTACTCTTACTAAATTAATTTTATTTAAAGCTTGCTGCCACACCAAGGACAAAATTCAATAGTAACTGTAGAGCTCCCTCCATCATGAATGATTAGCCCATGCTCTCCATCGTCCTTATTAAAGTAGATAAGCTGATCTGGGCAATCGAAAGGATTATTATGAGTGTCGCAGCTAAATGTAGCATGGTATTCCATATCCTTACAACAATAATTTTTCATCTCTTAGCATCCTTGCCTGAAGTATTTTCTCTATTTACATAACACTTGAAATAGTAGTGTTTATTTGTTCTGCTTTTTCACCCATTCTTTATATTCAGATTCAGTATATTCGTCCGTTTTCACAACAGTCCAGCGGCCATCTTTAACTTTTAGGGAAATCTCTATTAAAAGCTCCCCTCCTGACTCACTGTAATCATCATGCAAATAACTAATGCCGCCATGAATAAGAGCAATTACTTCTTTGTCGCCTGTAACTTTTACCTTCATTCGGTCATGGCTTTCGATACTATAATTGGCATCTATCAAGTTAAAACCTTTATTTAAGGATTCAGCTTCATTTCTCTCTACATTAACACCTTTTTGAAGATCGTAATTTCTTTTTAGGTCTGAATATTGATTCCAGAGGAGATTCATATCGTTGTTTATCACTGCTTGTGTTCGGTAATACATATACTTTAATACAATTTTGTTGTATTTTACCCAATCGGATGGTTCGGGTTCAATAAAACCATCTACACTTTTTTCTTTATTCACATTTACTATTTCGACAGTATTTGGTTGGCATCCAAACAAAGAAAACATAATAATAGCCATGAAAGTTCTAAATAGACATTTCCTCATGATTTCCCCCCATATATTCAGCTGCTAAAAGGAAAACTACAGGCTTTCTTCTCCTTGTAGAGCCCCTTCTTTAACCAATTATAAAGGAAACTAAAACTCAGGTAAATTTTTCCTAAAAAAGATGAGTTAAAGGAAAATTTAGGCGCGATAGAATGAGAGTTATAAACCCATGAAAATCACAAAAAAGCTATCTATCCGCCATGATAACAACCTGACCCTTAGATTCCCTATAGTCTGAAATACTAAAATGGGCATAGAAAGTTAAGCTTTTCTTGTTCCTAATGCAATTTTTCAAGATTTTGTTTTGAATTTTGCACATATTGAAGTATGAAAAATCCCTCCCTAAATGCTTATGGTTTTGCACCAAAAGCTCTTATACTTAGAGATTCAAATGGAAGTGCAAAGTAGGAATAACCTATATACTCCTCTTGTATTACAAAGATTTAACAGGGTGGAAAGTATAAATAGACGAAAAGAGCCCCGGAACCTAAAGATTCAGGGCTCCCGGAACACAACATATTTACGTTTATGTCGCTTTTCTACTGAGATAGTAACTCAATGGCTTTTTCTAAAAGAACAAGATCTTTAGTAATTTCTTCCTTAATTTGTTCATCTTTGCAACGTTCACGCTCGTCATACAAACGAGTAAGTTCTCTCATAAAGATAAATTGATCTTTATCATCATTCATGACGATGCGTACCTTCCTAATTCTGCAGCCCGGCTATCTTAGCATTAAATGCCTTAGATCCGTGGCTTTGCGTCCTAATCTTTCGATTAGTTTGCCTTTTATATTTAGAATTAATTTTACTATGAATTGGAAAGAAAATCATCAATAACTCCAAATTTTCTCCTGTGTCGCTGGGAATCGGTCGTATTTTTTACTACATCATAATCTCCTATATGGTGCAATTAGCAGATTAAATCAATGTATTGTTTCTTTTTGCCGCCTGAATATTTGAATACCTAAATTTTTTCTTTCTCGTTTTATTTCGTCTATCCGTCCTTCTATGGCCGCTTGATGCCACTGGATTATCATACGCTCAAATTCATCCATTGCGTTATGTCTATTTCTTTTGACAGTTCTTTATTTTTCTATTATAAATTGAAGTACTCCTAGTAAGATTTATCTTTTCACCTAACTTCATGATATAGACCATTTTGTCTTTATGTGGGTTTTTATACAATATTGATGGGTCAATATTGTATAAAAAAGTGATATTTTATTCCCTTCACTCCTTACAGAATGGATAATCTTGAAGCATCCTTTTTCGTGTAACTAAATCCTAACTATCCAAAAGTATAAAAACCAAATGATTAGCGAACCCTTATAAAGTCCATAATTATCTATAAAAAACTGGAAATGCAGATGAGGTTAAACGCCATGGAAAGGAACCAATTAAAATTCTAGATAAGACCAAAAAAATAATTAACAGAACACCGAAAATACAACCCAGCTGAAGCTTCCCAAAAATTATTAAGTAATAAAAAGAAAAAGCTAGAAAGCAGAATTGAAAAGGGAATGATAAATCTGGAGAGAAAGTACATAGAGAAATAGTGTTTATTGTAGGGAACTTTTACGCTGTTAAAACTTTAGTATAATGGAGGGCCATTGTAGCGATACCGTAAGGAAGGGATATATTATGTTGACGTTTCAAAGATTACTAACTAGTCAAAATTTTGAATTTTATAGAATTATTACTCTGGCTTTGGCGATTTAGGATACCTGATATTTTATGATACCCATAGAAGAACTGTATTAAGTAATAATAACTGTTCTAGTTGATAGAGCGATGACTGAAGAGAAATTCGAAGATTATTCTAGGGCTAATCATATTTCTGTCTTGTTCTTTTCATACTTTGATACTAATGATAAAAAGATGAAGGTATTTTATACAATTACATACCTGCTCATTAAAATAAATACTTCTACAACCAGATATGGCGTATCATAAATGCAATATAATCACCATTTAGTTCACACGCCGTATAAGAACCCTAGAAGCCTTTGTAGCATTTAATAGTTACACGGGCTATAATTTTATTCACCTTTCATTTAAAATGGATGTGATCGCTTTCTGTGAAGCTACAAAAAAGAAACCTTTCGGCTCTGTGGCCAATAATAATAAAAGCCCTTACTCTTTGGGACTGACCCCTATTTTTGAGACAGGGATCAAAACACCTTTAAGCAGCCAGCTGCCGATATTTGACCGGTGGCTGGTTGTTTAGTTTCGCTTGAATACGGATATGGTTATAATAGTGAATATAGCTTTCGACAGTTTGCTCTACGATAGCCGTCGTAGTGCTTGTCAACTCGTCGAGATAGAACGTTTCAGACTTTAGCGAGGAATGAAACGATTCGATGGAGGCATTATCAGAGGGTGTCCCTTTCCGGGACATACTCATGGTAATGCCTTTTTCTTTGACTGCCTGCTGATAAGCATAAGATGTGTACACAGATCCCTGATCGCTGTGCAGAATGCATCCCTCTGGGAGGGGTGGCAACTGGGCCAGCGTATGTAGCACAAAATCTGTATTCTGGCAGCTTCCTAAAGAATAGGCAATGATTTCGCCGTTAAATAAATCCTGAATACTTGAAAGATACAGCTGTTTCTGGCCAAAAGGCAAGTATGTAATATCTGTGACGAGCTTTTGAAGAGGCTGATTTGCCTGGAAATCTCCTTTTAACAGGTTATCGGAAATATGACAGGGCTGTCCTGTTCGTTTGCGTTTCTTCACTTTTACCCGGCACTGCCAGCCATACTTCTGCATTACACGCTGTACCGCTTTATGGTTAATCGACATCTCTCGTTTTAATAAGGCCGTGATTTTACGATAACCATATCGAAACTTAAGGTCCCGGCACAACGTGCCGATTTTTCGTTCAACGATCTGCCTGGCTGTTTCTTTCCGGCTCCTGCTCTTCCAGCGATAATAAGTGGATCTAGCAATGCCGAGATGCCGGCATATTTCCCTGACGGGCATGCTGGTTTGGAGTTCTTTTACTAATTCTACAGCTGTTTCTGGGACCACTTCCTCTCCAATTCTTTGTACTTTTTTAGTACTTCAATCTGCTGTTTCAAATACCGATTTTCTGCCTTCAGTTTCTCTGTTTCACTTTCATACTCAGCCCCTTTTCCGAAGGAATACTGCTTGCCCACTGGCTGTTCAAATCGATGAAACTCGCCTGCTTTGTACCATTTCATCCATGTTTTAAGCTGTGTCTTATTTCGAATGTTTAATTCCTTTAAGACTTCTTTGACCGGCACCCCAGCTAATCTCATTTTTACAGCCTTCATTTTTACTTCCGCTGGATAACTGACTCTTGTCCCCATAGAAAAACACCTCCAAGTTATTTTCGAGTATCCCATACTCGTTTTCAACTTAAAGGTGTTTTTTATTTGTCTCACTTTATGGGGTCAGTCCAGAAACCCCTTATCCAACGAGGGGTTTCTTTTTCTTCTCTCTGGATTCTCTATGCAACCTTTTGTACACCGTTGATTTATCAAGGTTTTCAGCTCTCTATCCAACTGAATCTTGTATAAAAAAAGGAAGTTTTATGCACTTTTACTCTTTTTTCGTATTTGGATTGTTCCTAAGTGCCGATTTTGTTGTCTTTAAGGCGGCTTTTACAACCTTAAAGGTTACTAGTTTTTAAACGAAGTTATATTTCATTTAGGTGTTTAAAACCGAACAGCTTTTTAATTTCTCTAATCCAAAAGCCCCGCTGCTTAATGCCAATGAGATTTTTTTATATTAAGCCTTAAATCTACTTATTACTTCTTTTAATTCCCGAGCCATTTCGCTTAGCACTTCTGCTGAAGATGAGACTTCCTCCATTGCAGCGTTTTGTTCTTCGGCTGAAGCAGCAATACTTTGTATATTTCCTGTCGATTGCTCAACAACGTTACTGATGTTTTTCGCCATCCCTACCATGTTTTGTGAACTCGAATTCACTTGCTCCACAATAACAGAAACCCCTTGAGATTCAGCAGCCATCTGTTCAATTGACTGCACAATATCTCGGAAAGCTTCTCCCGTTTGATCGACCATTTTGATGCCATCTTGGACAATGGTTGTACTGTCATTTATCGATCGAACAGCCTTATCTGCTTCAGTTTGTATTTCCTGTATAAGATCACGAATTTGACCTGCTGCATGAGCAGATTCTTCAGCAAGTTTTCGTACTTCATCTGCTACAACTGCAAAACCCTTTCCATTTTCACCCGCCCGAGCTGCTTCTATAGCAGCATTTAGTGCTAATAAGTTTGTTTGGGTTGCAACCTGTGTAATCAGTTCTACAATTTGTCCGATTTCCCTTGATTTTTCTCCAAGAGCGTTCACAACCGTAGAAGATTTGGTTGTAGAGTCTTGTACAAGATTCATTTGGTCGACTGTTTGAATAACAACTGTATTTCCGATGCTCGCTTTCTCATTCGCAGCAGCTGTTAAATTTTTCATAGATTGAATAGAAGATGCAGCCTGATCCATCCCTCTTGAAATTTCATCGATCGCCTGTGCAGATTCTACAGCACTTGAAACCTGTTTTTCTGAGCTGGATGCTACTTCTTGGATGGCCCCTGAGATTTGTTCTGTCGCTCTACTGGTCTCCTCAGCACTTGCTGATAACTCTTCTGATGTTGCAGCTACCTGCTTTATATTGGAGTTAACTTGATGAATCAACTCTCGAAGATTCATCTTCATTTGATTAAAGGAATTTGCCAATTGTCCAATCTCATCTTTATATTTCACCTGAATGTCCTCTTGAGTCAAATCGCCTGATGCAATACTTTCTGCTCCTTTTGCAAGAGACAAAATAGGATTCGTAATAATCCGTGTAATGATAGTACCGATTATAATAGCCAAAACAAGAGCTGTTATACTCAAGATAAGAACAGTTCTTACAGAAGTATTAACTAGTTCGGTGTTTGTTTTGCTTCCTTCTTCCATCAACTTCGCTTGCCCTTGCTGCAAGGCATCTGCTGTATTCTCTATCTCAATTGCCAGAGGAATAACTTCTTCGTTAGCAAATCGTTGAGCTTCCGCTTTGTTAGTCTTCATCAAAGTAACAATATCCGACGATTTGCTTTCAAACTCCTCATTCATGTTAGTCAGTTCATTTAGTAAATCTTTATCCTCTTCACGTTTTATCAAGTTACTTGTAATATTAATTTTTTTATTTAAGTTAATAATTGATTCTGATAAAAATTCCGCCGCGCCTTCCTCTTGCAACAATACGCCTCTTAATCCAGCAATTTCTTGAGCCGCACTCATTTTAATGTCTTTTGCATTGGATAAGATAGCAGACCGACGATCTACTAAATCTGTATATGAATCGTCTATTTGTTTTATGTTGTAGTATGATACAAAACTAATAATGCCAAGAAGTATTGCAACGCTCAAAAATCCAATCATTAACTTTTTTCCAATTGTAAAATTCATTGATAACACTCCATCATTGATTATTTGATGCTTGTGTTTATATCGGTAATTCATCTCAGATATTGAATAAAACTATTCAATATTCTTTCCGTGTTATTTCATATAATTTTACACTTGTTTATTAACCTGCTGTTGTCTGTATTTATATGTGTTAAAGAGAACCAATGACTATTCCATACGGTAATATTAAGATTCTATATACGCCCTAAATTGAGTGAAGATCGGATCGTTATTCATGATTTCTCTTCGTTTTTCAACCGTCATCACATTTCACAATGTGTCAAAGAAATAGGCATTAAAAGAACCTTTAATGCGTTTGTGTTTATGAGAGAAGATCGCTTCTTTAAAGAATTGAACCACTAATGGCGCTAACTCTTCCAAAGGCGTGTCTAAACGAGCGATACGATAAGCCAGCATGGATTTTCCCCATAATTTATAGATTTCCTTTGCTTGTCCAAAGAACGGTTTAACGGCCAAAATAAATCTTTTTGGAATATGAGAAGGCATAAAACTTTCATCTAAAACTGGTTTTTCTTTACGTATGTATTTATTAAAAGATTTTTTTAATAGTAAAGAATAGGTAGGGATTTTTTTCCTCTTCGTCCTTAGATCCACAAGGGATTTCATCGTTTTCTGTTTGGGGATTTGCTTGGAAATCACTTAAATTTAGCAGTTCTTCCCAGTATGAAAAATACGGATGGTCCACAAATAAATGGACCGGGGCACCCCGTCCATTTTGCTTCGTGGATCTCCGATACACGGTAAACAGCACACCATGTTCACGTATACTTTTAATCTTTTAAGTCTTTCTTAGAGTAATCAACTCAATTTAAACCTATAATTGGAAAAAATGGTATAAATCTTAAAAAGAAAGATTATTCGTAATATTTACACAAATTCTCTTATAGAGAAAATTGTTCTAACGCCTTGTCCATCATCTCATCATTAATGCCAATATACCGTAAGGTAATCGATGGAGAGGAATGGCCAAAGATCTGCTGCCACATCGCCACATCCTTCGTTCGCTGGTAAAAATGATAGCCGAAGGTTTTCCTCATGGTGTGGGTGCCAATGGCCCTTCCACCCCGCACACGCGAGAAGCCTCGTTAATGATCCTCCAAGCCGTTTGACGCCCGATGGGTACTTTCATAGGGGATCAGAATCGGCCATCTGGCGCGTATACTTCTCGATTTCCTGTTTTAACGCCGCCGACATTTTGATTTTCCGCACGTTCCCCGTTTTTTTCTCGCGAATCCGCAAATGTTCCGTGTTTCGAACATCCATCACCCGTAACGGCAAAATATCGCCGATTCTCAGGCCGGAATTGATGCCAAACGTAAATAAAAAATAATCTCGGTACGATTGATGCAATAAGTACTCTTTGATCATCCGGATCTTTTTAAGATCCCGGACCGGTTCGACACTGTTTTGTCCTTGTTTGTTGGTCATATCAGGTTGCCTCCAGTTGCCATAAAGATGGATTATGTCTCATTTAATACAACTATATTATTCAATATGTTGCATTGAAACCCCTACTAGGGGTTGACACCAAAGAAAAAACCCTTGGTAGCCAAGGGCTTTCATAAGGAAAGAAGGGGGGAACAATGCAACATAATAAAAACCATTTTCATTCTTTTAACCACTGCTTCACTTTCTTTTCCATCTCTTTTTGCAGATCTTCCACATTTCCGGCATCTTGATATATCAACTTCAAGTATTCTTTTGGAAACATTTTCTTTAAAGAAGACTGATATAAACTGCCATCTTGGGGTTCTATATATTCAACAACAGAATAACGCTTTGCATCTTTCTTTAATCGAATGACAGCAGGTAAAGAGTGGCCTGCTTGGTTTTCTATGCCAGTGGATTTATTGAAGCCACCATAATAAGACCACATATAGATACTGAGTATTCCATTTGACCCGCTCGTTCCATACACTTTATGGACTTCAAATTGTTTTTCTATTTCAAGATGATAAGATGAGTATTTTCGAATAATATAATTAGAAATTGTTTCATCCATCTCTTTGGTAATATGTTTATCTCCGTTTCTAAGTGTTGTTTCATTGCAACCTGTTGTTTCCGGCATTTAAATGATGTAGGTTTTGGTGGTATGTTTATTAATCTCACTGAATTATTGCTCAACAAAATTTGTATAACTGCTTATATTTATACATGTATATTAAACACTGCTTATTATAGTAGCCGGCAGTTTAGTTGTAGAGTGCTATTTAACTTGTGTTCAACAATCGGGCCAAATTGTGGAAGACCACTTGGTGATAAGATATTAGTTAGTATAAAGATTGTATATATTTCACTTAAACTTAACCGATTTTAGTGTGAACAATGTGGAAAAGAACTGGTCCCTGAATATTATAAAGGGATACATGGGCAGGAGTATCGACTACAGGATTCCAATAATTATGGTGGAAGAAAAAAGGACCGGGTGTAATTTGTACGGTTTTTCTCCTACTTTTGTAAGATATTTGAGTTTATCGCGTCTTATATGTAAGGAGGTGAGATGGTGACACAGCTTGAGGATATTTATAATACATACTTTAAAGATGTATTTTTATATTTGTATAGTTTATCTGGCGATAAGCATATCGCTGAAGATATTACATCGGAAACTTTTATGAAGGCATTAACATCGCTAGACAGTTTCAGAGGGGATAGTGATATCCGTGTTTGGTTATGCCAAATTGCAAAAAACAGTTATTACTCTTATTTGCGTAAGAAAAAAAGCTTTGTAGATTTAGAGTCACTTCCAGAACCAGCTAGTGAAGACAATGTAGAACAAGAAATAACCACTTCAGAAGCGTCTATGAAGGTACATGAAATTATCCAGAATTTAAAAGAGCCCTATAAAAAAGTCTTTACGCTCCGTGTATTTGGAGAACTGTCATTTAAGCAAATTGGCAATTTGTTTGCAAAAAGTGATAACTGGGCTTGTGTTACTTATCACCGTGCTAGAGAAAAGATTAAAGCGCGATTGGGGGATTATCGATGAAAATTAGCTGTAATATGATTAGGGATTTACTGCCGTTATATGTCGAGAATATGGCAAGTCAAGATACTAGAGATATCGTTGAAGAACATATAGCTTCTTGTGAAAACTGCAAAAAACGACTTGAAGAAATGAGGACACTTGAAGAACTGCCAATAGATACCGATATAGCTCCCTTAAGAAATATACAAAATACATTGCGAAGGGAAAAGCTGCAAACGATTATTCTTTCAGTCATGGTAACATTGGTTTTTGCAGTGGTTACAATGGCTTATCTGACAGCGCCAGCATACATTTCTTATAATGAAAATGCGGTTTCAATCATTGAAAAGGGTGATGGAACTGTACTTTTGAATTTTAGTGAAGAAGTATCCGGATTCCATGTGGAACAATATCCAGCAGCAGACAATTCAGGTTATGTCTATGATATAACTACATGGGAAACGATTTGGCACCAGAAAATAAGCAAAAACAACCTAGAAAATACTGTCTTAAACCCGAATGGAGAAACGGTCGCTTCAATCTATTATTACAATACCGATGGAAGTGAAAATACTTTAATTTATGGAGATCCAATAACGGATGGTTCTGTCATTACGTTACCTCGGTTATTTTTAAGCTACTATGTGTTGTTTGCTATAGGATCTTTACTTACTTGTGGAATTGGATTGGCCATATTCCGTAAGAATGAAAAAATAAGAAATGGGCTAGAAAAAATTATTCTATTGCCTATCTCCTACCTGTTTGCTCATTTACTTATAAAAGGTCTTAACTCTACAACTTACCTTGCTAGACGGGACTTTTACGCAATATTACTAGTCACAATTTCTTTATATTTCGCGTTGTTAGCTGGAAGGAATATATTAAAAAAATTATCAATCAAGAAGCCGAAAAGCACTTTAAAATAGTTGTTGCTTTCACTGGTATAATAGACTCACCAATCAGCGATTCTTTTTTTAGTTTCAGTTCTATTTTACTTGATACGGAAAGGTTTCCTGATGGATTGAGATTTCTAAAACATGGCCAAAAAATATCCTTTGTATTGGTTGAAGCCCCAAATTCTACTGATTAGAGGCCATCTTCAACAAACGGGCGCTTTTCTTTAATAAGAAGGCGTCTTTTTGCATGGACAACGCATTTAGGGGATTGAGTTTAATGAGGTGTAAAAAAAGATTGTGAAATCTTACACTTAAAGTAACGGGTTGCTTTTGTTTAATTACCTTAAATCATTAATATACTTAAAAGGTATTCTCCAAGACTTCATTCCAAGATGTAAAGCCTAATTGGTTTGCAAAACCTTCATATTCTCCAAAGAAAAGCGTTTTTATGAATTTAGAGATCCGTCTCATTAGTTCTTGCACTCCTTTTTATTTAATTACTTCAAAAGGTGCAGCAAGAAAGAATTCTTCATGTTCATTACGTACTCCGTTGTTATTTATAGGAGTTTCGTTAAAAGATTTTACAATTCGATACTTTCCAGGAGAGAGCTCATTATCAGACCGATTTAACAATATTTCTTCTTGAACAACAGTATGTGGTTTAACGGAAAGGAGGACATCTTCAAACCCTCCCATGCCTGATTTGAATGGAATAAGGTACCACGTGCCATCAATATTTTTTTCAAGTTCATAAGCTTTTCCATAAACAAATGGGATATCACTGTTATTTTGAATGTTGATCGTAACTGTAACTTCATTGTCAAGTTTTGTGTATGTTTTCTTTTCAAGGGCTAGTTTCAACCCATTTTTGGAGTCGGAAAACTTTTGAACAGGTGCTTCTTGCGTAAGCTTTTCATCTGCTTTGTCTTTTGATTCGGTGCTTTTCTGTTCGCTAGACTGACAGCCTAGCAGTGAAAAAATTACCATAAAACAAAGGAAAAGCATATATATTCTTCTCATTGAAATCCCTCCTTTAGTTAAGGATAAAGGAATATTTATCCAAATTGAATGTTTTCAGAATCACAAATATGAAAAAAGAAAATTGAATGCTCCATACAAATATAGTTCACATAACACCACATTATCGGCATTAAAAAAGGACCTCCATTGAAGATCCTCTTAATTTATATTGGATTATACATCTTGCCCAACGATAATTTTCCACTCTTTTTCCTTTTGCTGAATTGGGAATATATGCTTGCCTAAATTTCCGTTTTCAACAAATTCGACAGTAGCTTTAAACTCAGTTTCACTTACCCTCTTAAGGTTCACTATCTTCGTATCAGTAACATTCTGTTCAGAAAAAAGGATCGAGTATTGTTCCTTTTGATTTTCTTTATCTGGAAACCTTAAATCATCAGCATATTTTGTCGCTGCTGAAATATTTTTTGTTTTTATGGCTTCCAAATAATCAAATACAATACTTTCGATCTGAAGCATTGTATGTTCTTCCTCTACTTCTTGCAAGTTTCTTTTCAAAATTTCTATATTGTAATGGTTCAAGTCCGATTTAGATACATTTTCTTTTAAGTATTTCTGTAGTTCTTGTTTACTTTTGTCTTCGTCCATTACAATCCGGATTGTTGGGTCTGTATTACCTATTTCAAAACTGAATAAACCATATTTATCAAATCCAGTATTTAGGACAGATGCGATACAATCGACTCGAGTTTTTCGTCATTGCTGGTAGAAACCTCATCTTTGTTGCTGCAAACATTAAATACTATAACAAAGACAACAACTATCATTAAAACAGAAATAAACTTTTTCATTACATTATTTCCCTTCTAATGATACTTTACCATAATAACCCAATCATTTACTAAGCTATTTTGTCCCTTTTAATTTAACAAGATCTACAAGTATCACATGCATACTTTATACAGACCTAGTTCACGTAACACCACAAGAAGGAAGTTTGAATAAAAAATATACCTTTATATACCATTTCTTCTTTTATATGGTATCATATTAGGAGCGAAAAATAAGTAGATGTAGATATGATATGCTTACTCATTTTTACTTAATTCTTTTTAATTGGAAGGAAGAATGTTGTGAAAAAACTGATCAAGCTAGTGCTCCTATTCTTTGTAGCTATAATTGTTTCTTTACCTGTAATCTGGATAAATTGGCAGCACATATTTGGCACAAATCGCCCTATTGAAAATCTGAAAGCTGTTTATCAAATAGAATTTCAAGATAAACAAATATCTAGTACGAAAAATGTTTACGATAAAGAATACTATGTCGTACCCGAAAAGAAACTTGAATCATTTATCAGCTTGATGGATAAAAAAGGATATAACTTGGCGGAACATGATTCATTAAATAACAAGATGCTGTTTGAGAAAGGTAACGGAAGTTATTCCGTCTCCTACAAGCCTTTTATGAAGAAGTATACAAAAGTAGAAAGTCCGGAATAACAAAAGTATTTGTTCCCTTGTTTTTATATCTAACCTACGGTGGTGTATCCAATGAATGGTTCGAGAAAGAAAAAAAGAAAAAGAAGATTATATAGTTATATTGAACTTTGCATTATATGTATTTTCGGTATTGTTTTAACTTTTATTTTTAACTGGCCACGCTATCCCACCCTTACTGTAATAGGGGGAGGATTCTTAATTCAGATGTTATCCATTGAAATAAAAAATAGAGATTGAGATGATGCAAGTGTCTAATAGTAATAAGTATCAGTATTTTCCATATCTATTTTGGTCGTTCTTTAAATACCAACGAGCGAATAGAACTATTGGGAGAATGAGTCGAATAATGATAAAAAATAAAGATGTCCAAGCTGAAAAGAAGTATAGTGTTGCTACATCCTTGTGTCCCACATTCTGTTGCTCGAAGTCCTTTCTCACTTGTGGATGAAAAATAACCGACTAATCATATCCCCAATAAGGAAAACCATACTATTATGATAGCAATTAAAATTAAAAGCAATTTAAATCAAAATCTAATTCACTCCATCTAAAAACCTACTCAAGATTTAACCCTTTATCGTTTCTCAAGAGTACTTTACAGACTTTTGG
Organism: Pseudobacillus sp. FSL P4-0506; assembly: GCF_038003025.1. NCBI lineage: Bacteria > Bacillati > Bacillota > Bacilli > Caryophanales > Bacillaceae > Pseudobacillus > Pseudobacillus sp. FSL P4-0506. The sequence goes on along the minus strand of NZ_JBBOOI010000002.1, from coordinate 292,964 downwards.
TTCGCATAGCGTTCCAGGAAGGAAGCTTCCACCAACAGTAATCCCGTCTATGGTCTATTCCAAATAAAAGTACGCATCAATATTGGGAAAACAATAAAAACCAAGAGGAAAGTCAGATTAACAGCCAAAGCAATCGTTCTCAGCAAACTTTTCTCTCCATACCATGCAAGCCCAATGCCCATGATCGAAATAACAACAAGTAACGGAAGAAATATAGGATTTGAAACATTTTTAAAGATAAAATAAGCGTAAAACGTCATATTCAAAACAAACGAAATAATGGATAAAACATTAAAATAATTCCTCATAACTTCACTCCTCTCCAAGGGAAATTTTACCACAAAGAGAGTGGATTGAGTTTTAAAAACCAACAATGAATTTCTATTTGAGATAGAAATAGCCTCAGGATTCTATATATGCTCTGAATTGAGTAAAGATTGGATCGTTATCCATGATTTCTCTTCTCAATAGTCATCATGTTTCTCAGCGTGCCAAAGAAATAGGCGTTAAAAGAGCCTTTAATATGTCTGTGTTTATGAGAAAAAATCGATTCTTTAAAAGCTTGAATGACTAACTCTGTTAATTCCTCCAAAGGCGTGCCTAAACGAGTGATTCGATAAGCCAGCATGGCTTTTCCCCATAGCTTATAGATTTCCTTTGCTTGTCCAAAGAACGGTTTAACAGCCAAAATAAAGCTCTTTGGAATATGAGAAGGCGTAAAGCTTTCATCTAAAACGGGTTCTTCCTTACGTATGTATTTATTATAGGTAGGAACTTTTTTCGACTCTTCGCTCTTAGAGCCACAAGGGATTCCAGCGTTTTCTGTTTGGAAATCTGCTTGGAAATCACTTAAATTTAGCAGTTCTTCCCAGTACGAAAAATACGGGTGGTCCACAAATAAATGGACCGGGGCACTCCGTCCATTTTGCTTCGTGGATCTCCGATACACGGTAAATAGCACACCATGTTCACGCAGCTTCTTTGCTACGTTACGGATGGTTCTGTCAGATATATCGTGTCGATCAGCTAAATAGTCATCTTTTGCGAAGAAAAAGCCACGCTCTGAAGACAGCCAGCACATCATGTCGATGGCCTGGCGTGTTTCTTTCTTTAATCGATAATACGAATCGCCGTACACCTCTTCTACGACTTTCAATAACTTTAATTTCATAGATTGTTGTTCTTTTTGATTTGTAGCGTGTGGCTTGTAGCTCATCATTTGTTTGAATTCTTCCTTGGATAACATTCTGCTTACGGTCATAAGTTTCGTCTCCTTTAGAGAAAAACAAAAAAGACGTATTTACCGTGTAAATCGGTAAACACGCCTTTTGTTAATCTGTAAAAGGTAGACTTTTCCCTTGAATTTTACGTTTATTTATCGTAAGATACAGGCATAAATAAAGTAAGACGGGTAAAAGCAAGTGTTTACCGTGGGTGGTTCACGGTGGACGGTTATAGGTGGTTGCCGCCACACTATAACGCGCTTTTGCCTTTTTTATTTTCCGTTCGATTTAATTGACTCTATTTATAGCAAACTTCCAATTATTTCACAAGTGATAAATTAGACAATATCATTTTAATCAAAAATTTTCAGGCAAAATTTCTACACCTGCGATCCAAAGATCATGGTTTCTAGGCTTAGGAATCTCTAGTTGGGCTGTTTTTTTATAATCTTTATTGATATTAAACTCCCCTATTATACCGGAACCTCCACTACCATCATCTAATGGACCAATTACATATAACTTATCGTTTTTAACGAATGCCTCTACATAGGGAAATTTTAAATTTTTTTCATTTTTTACTTGTAAATCTTTATCTAACTCCAAAATGTTTATTCCTGAATCTTCACTTTTACTAGAGGAAGTAATTAATAACCTCTCTTCAGAAACTTTTAATAGCTTTGAAGTTTCATATTCTTCATTTATAGGCGGTAAATAGGAAACACCAAAATTATTAGAGTTTATTACAGTTGCTCTCCCTTTAGTGCCTACGATTACGTTATCACGGAAGAATTCTATATCATTCGCAAATTTATATTTCATATTAAGTTGTTTAATGAGTTTCCCACTTGCTAAATCAAAAACATATAAAGAGCTCGTTTCCCCCTTGTCAACTAGATCGGCAAAAGCATACACGTATTTCCCATCCGACTCAGCGACTCTTATGTAACCTTTTACCGTTTGTTGAATAACCTTTTTTTCTTTATATTCAACATCTAATTGACTAGAAAACATATCTTCTTTATCTTTGTATACAACTATTTTAATGTCGTTGTCAAAAGTAAAATAGTTAGTCATATCTTTCGCTTTATGATCTTTTAAAACATCCTTACTAGGATTGTAAGATAATAAACTAATTGATTCTGTTCCATTTAACCAAAAGTTTTTTCGATCATCTACTTCTATCCCTCCTAACCCAATACTGTCCTTTATAAAATAATTTTCTCTTTCTTTACTATTAAGAACTAAAATCTCACTCCCCTTTTGAAAAGGACTAGAATATAAAACAGCGAATTTTTGACGCAATTCTCCTTCGTTTTTCTCATCTTTATGAGCATTATTTAATCTAGATAGATTTTCATTACCAATATAAACATTTTCCTTAAATTTCATGAGAAATAATAGGGAAACTAGAATGATTACTACAATTGCCAGTACTAAACTGACTTTTTTTTTACTTTTCATGCTTTCTCCTTTCAAAAAAGTAACAAAATTGAAGCAAGTACAAAAATCTCTCTATATCCTTGTACTTGCTTCAATAAATGCATCCTTAAGCTTCCATTCCTTTTTTGTAATATGCTTTTGTATCTTTATCTTTGACGATATCATAAGGAGTCACGATTTTGTCCGAACCACCATTTATACCGTGCCCAGCTTCCTTATATGCTCTCCAAATAAGAGATGAACAATAGTATGCATCCGTTCTTTCTGGCTTATGGAAGAGATAATTGTACGGTTTTCCCTTTTGATTACCTGCGAATTTCCTAGCAATCTCTTTAGCCTGATATGTAGCCTTATGTACCTTTAATGCTACCAGGGTTTTCATTTTTTTATTAGAAGGTTTCCACTTATCAATGCCATGCAATCGGACACCGTCCTCCCTATAAGATTCCATAGTGTATTCATTAGCCCAATATACAATTGCAGAATGCCCCCATCTAATACCTGCACCAAAACTCGAAAACCCATTGTCCATAGTAACTAAAATGTCTCCAGGTCTATAATCAGGATTTTTTGCGGCTGCTGTTGCATCTATGCCACTTTCCTTGATCTTTTCATCGATAACTTTGTTCCAATTATTTAATACATAAGCAGCTTCAGCATCTTCTTGTGCGTACATAGCATCTATTTCATCTTGAGTAGGCTCACTAGCTTTTACAATAGATTGCTCAGTCATTGAAAACTCTATTAATACTCCAGTTACCATTAGTGTTGAAATAAACCTTTTGACCATTTTCTCAGAAGAAAACAACCCCAAAAAACCTTCCTTGCACGCTTATTTGGAAAGTAAAAAAAGTCTTCCGAGACTTCGGAGGGCTTTCTTTTACAGAAAGGTATGTATCTTGTTCAAACACTCCGTTATGATCTTTGAAGGAGCCTGGCCAACGATTTGAATTCATCTTGAGTTCCAATCTAAGCTCTTAATTTGGTCCGTTAAAATAGCCCCTTAAAAAGCCAATCCCATTGGAAGCTCGTCTTCAAAAGGCCCTCCCTTGATTGTATTTCTAATTGAGCAAATCATAGCAAATCCTGTGATTTTGTTAAACTCTTTTAGGGATAGTATAATACCTGGGCGACGAACATTTATTGATGACAATAAAGTGTTTTCTAAGCAGCTTTTTCATCCACTAAGGCTCACTTATTAGCTGTGTTTTCAATTTCACAGATCCATCTATAATAACTTAAAACAGCGATAAGCAAAAATGGATAAACCAGGAATGAGTACCAAGTATTCCACCAGCCATAACGAAAATACCCCCATGGTTCAGGTAACAATATGATGGTTTCATACAACGTGATAGCTATTGTCCAACTTAGTATATAAAGCGTTTGTTTATAGAAAGTTTTCTTAAAGGGATACCAATTTAAGAAAATGATATTAACGGGCGGAATTAAAATAGTCAAAGCAGGAAGCACCCACCAATTAATTTCTTTAGTAAAGTACCAGTAACCATGATATTTAAAGTCAATAAAGGTCTCTGTAACTGCTTGGGTAGCAATTGTAAACATCCATATATGCACGAATTGATTTTTGGTTAGTCGCCTATTGGTTGTAAAACATATCAGATTAAATACAATAATTGAAGTAACAAATCCTATCATTGTAAAGTGATTATCCTTTTTATAATAATTTTTTCATCCATACCTTTAATTATTCAAGTTTTTGAAAAAGATTAATTTAAAGAGCATAAGGAGTTTTTGGGTTGTCAACACTAAATCAGACAGCCTTTTTAAGGGACGATCGTTTGTATTCAATCGGGCTTACATAGCCTAGTGTTCCGTGAATCCGCCGCTTATTAAACCAGTTAACATAATCACTGAATTCCAGCGTAAGATGCTCAAGGCTATTAAACTTCATTTGGCTGACAAACTCTGTTTTGATGATTTTAAATGTGGCTTCCGCCACGGCATTATCGTATGGACAACCTTTCATACTTAAAGAGCGGCCAATCTGGAAGGCCGCTAACGTTTCATCGATGAGCTGGTTTTTGAACTCGCTGCCACGGTCGGTATGGAACATCTGGATGTCCCGCAGATCACCTTGAATCGAAGAAAAAGCCCGTGCGACAAGGTTTGCATCTTTGTTTGGTCCCGTGCTGAAGCCAATAATTTCGCGGTTGAAGAGATCGACAAAGATACATACGTAATGCCATTTGTTTTTGACTTTGACGTATGTTAAATCACTGACGACTACTTTTTTGGCTTCTGTCTGCTGAAACTTGCGTTTCAATTCATTCGCCTGGGATGACTCATTACACGGAGCTTTTTGTGGCTTGAACTGTGCCACTGTATAGGAAGAAACAAGCCCCTGCTCCTTCATGATGCGTCCAATACGTCTTCTGGAGACTGTCAGTCCACGCTTGTGCAGTTCGACTTTGATCTTGCGCGTGCCGTAGGCACTTCGGTTTTGTTCAAAAATCTCTATCACAGCGCCTGTTACATCGTCTTCTGCCTGACGTTCTTTGGCATCATAATAGTAGGTACTACGTGAAATTTGCAGGACGCTGCACATTGCTGATACCGAGTATTTGTCTTTATTTCGCTTAATGACATTTACTTTCGTCCCATGATCAGCGCGGCTTGCTTTAAAATATCATTCTCCATTCTAAGCTGCTTTAGTTCCTTGCGGAGTTCCAAAAGCTCCTGCTGTTCAGGAGAACGATTGTCTTTCTCTTTAAAAGAACCGGAGGTTTCATCCTGATTGATCCACCGGTCAAGAGATGACGGGGACAGATCATATTCAGCAATAATAGCTCGCTTCGTTTTTCCATTCTGGTACAGCTGCACCATTTGCTTTTTGAACTCGGGCGTGAAGGTGCGGCGTTCTCGCTTTGTCATAGTTGAAGCTCCTCATCTGTTTTAGGTCAAGTGTACGTGACCTTAATTTTTCTGTCCAGATAAGTGTAGACGCTCCAAACTAACAATCATTCGAGCATAGCGACAATCATTTCAAGTATGAAATTTTGAAAAAATGAGTACTTAAAATGATCAGGTTGTAGGAAGGATTCCTATCAAGACAAAAACGAAGTTTTTGGGGAGTGTGGTCGTACGCCCGTAACTTGCCCCTCTATTCTGTTCTATAAGTTTAAACTTTAAAAATTACGTGTGAAATTATGAGCCATGAAGGCTAAAAAAGCTAGCCTTTAAGACCATTCTGTCTCTAAAGAAAATTGTATAAAACTCCACTTTTTTATACAGACAAGAGGCTTTTTTGAAAACGAGAAGCCTTGTGAAATCAACGATGTATAAAATCTTGCATAGAGAAAAATCCGAGTAAGAAAGAAGAACTCATAGCCAGTAAGGGATTATGACTGACGGCTACTTCCTAGATTTGATCGTTATGTAAATTAAGCGATCTATTAATACACAGAAAAGGCACCTAGTCAGTCTTCCTAAAACAGAAGTGACCCGATGCCTTTTTATAATTTACGCGCCTTAGAGGATTCGAACCTCTGACCGACGGCTTAGAAGGCCGTTGCTCTATCCTGCTGAGCTAAAGGCGCATCTATATATGGCGGAGAAGGAGGGATTTGAACCCTCGCGCCGCTTACGCGACCTACACCCTTAGCAGGGGCGCCTCTTCAGCCTCTTGAGTACTTCCCCAGAAAAATAAAAACTCCGCAGGCAAGATTCGAACTTGCGACCGATCGGTTAACAGCCGATTGCTCTACCACTGAGCTACTGCGGAATAAAGTGGGCCTGAATGGACTCGAACCATCGACCTCACGCTTATCAGGCGTGCGCTCTAACCAGCTGAGCTACAGGCCCATTTATGCAAATGGAGCGGGTGATGAGAATCGAACTCACGACATCAGCTTGGAAGGCTGAGGTTTTACCATTAAACTACACCCGCATTAAAAACTGGCTGGGCTAGCTGGATTCGAACCAGCGCATGACGGAGTCAAAGTCCGTTGCCTTACCGCTTGGCTATAGCCCATTAATAATAATATGTATGGGGCGATCGATGGGAATCGAACCCACGAGTGTCGGAGCCACAATCCGATGCGTTAACCACTTCGCCACGACCGCCATTCTCACTGGTGGAGGGGGACGGATTCGAACCGCCGAACCCGGAGGGAGCGGATTTACAGTCCGCCGCGTTTAGCCACTTCGCTACCCCTCCATCTGAAATAGAGATAGTTTTTTAGACAATGAAAAAATGGTGGCTCAGGACGGAATCGAACCGCCGACACATGGATTTTCAGTCCATTGCTCTACCGACTGAGCTACTGAGCCACACAAAAATATTATATATCAACAGCAAGACACTCCTTGCTGGAAGAAATATGGCGGTCCGGACGGGACTCGAACCCGCGACCTCCTGCGTGACAGGCAGGCATTCTAACCAACTGAACTACCGGACCAGATTGCGGGGACAGGATTTGAACCTGCGACCTTCGGGTTATGAGCCCGACGAGCTACCAGACTGCTCCACCCCGCGACGATAACATATAAAAATAATTATGGCGGAGGAAGAGGGATTCGAACCCCCGCGCGGTTTAACCCGCCTGTCGGTTTTCAAGACCGATCCCTTCAGCCAGACTTGGGTATTCCTCCATATAGCGGCGGAGGGGATCGAACCCCCGACCTTACGGGTATGAACCGCACGCTCTAGCCAGCTGAGCTACACCGCCAAACTAAATATTAAACATCAATGGAGCCTAGCGGGATCGAACCGCTGACCTCCTGCGTGCAAAGCAGGCGCTCTCCCAGCTGAGCTAAGGCCCCACGTTATGCTATTTAGAGCAATAACTGGTCGGGAAGACAGGATTCGAACCTGCGACCCCTTGGTCCCAAACCAAGTGCTCTACCAAGCTGAGCTACTTCCCGTAAAAACGGTTAAATGGCGCGCCCGAGAGGAGTCGAACCCCTAACCTTTTGATCCGTAGTCAAACGCTCTATCCAATTGAGCTACGGGCGCATTGCTTTATAAATGGTGCCGAGGACCGGAATCGAACCGGTACGGTAGTCACCTACCGCAGGATTTTAAGTCCTGTGCGTCTGCCAGTTCCGCCACCCCGGCATGATATGGAGCGGAAGACGGGATTCGAACCCGCGACCCCCACCTTGGCAAGGTGGTGTTCTACCACTGAACTACTTCCGCATTTCCGCAGAATGTTCTGCCTTTTCACTAAAAAAGATTTAAGAGAAAAAACGATGCGGGTGAAGGGAGTCGAACCCCCACGCCTTGCGGCGCCAGATCCTAAGTCTGGTGCGTCTGCCAATTCCGCCACACCCGCA
>NZ_JBBOOI010000002.1:240000-282500 GCF_038003025.1 Pseudobacillus sp. FSL P4-0506 | reverse complement strand
GGGACCTTAGCTGGTGGTCTGGGCTGTTTCCCTCTTGACTACGGATCTTATCACTCGCAGTCTGACTCCCAAGGATAAGTCTTTGGCATTCGGAGTTTGTCTGAATTCGGTAACCCGAGGGGGGCCCCTAGTCCAAACAGTGCTCTACCTCCAAGACTCTTCCCTTGAGGCTAGCCCTAAAGCTATTTCGGAGAGAACCAGCTATCTCCAGGTTCGATTGGAATTTCACCGCTACCCACACCTCATCCCCGCACTTTTCAACGTGCGTGGGTTCGGGCCTCCAGTAAGTGTTACCTTACCTTCACCCTGGACATGGGTAGATCACCTGGTTTCGGGTCTGCGACCTCATACTCATGCGCCCTATTCAGACTCGCTTTCGCTGCGGCTCCGCCTTTACGGCTTAACCTCGCATGAAATCGCAACTCGCCGGTTCATTCTACAAAAGGCACGCCATCACCCATTAACGGGCTCTGACTACTTGTAGGCACACGGTTTCAGGTTCTCTTTCACTCCCCTTCCGGGGTGCTTTTCACCTTTCCCTCACGGTACTGGTTCACTATCGGTCACTAGGGAGTATTTAGCCTTGGGAGATGGTCCTCCCGGATTCCGACGGAATTTCACGTGTTCCGCCGTACTCAGGATCCACTCTGGAGAGAACGATGTTTCGGCTACAGGATTGTTACCTTCTCTGATGGGCCTTTCCAGACCTCTTCGCCTACACCGTTCTTTTGTAACTCCGTATAGAGTGTCCTACAACCCCAGAAGGCAAGCCTTCTGGTTTGGGCTGTTCCCGTTTCGCTCGCCGCTACTCAGGGAATCGCGTTTGCTTTCTCTTCCTCCAGGTACTTAGATGTTTCAGTTCCCCGGGTGTGCCTTCTCCTACCCTATGGATTCAGGTAGGGATACTGTTCCATTACGAACAGTGGGTTTCCCCATTCGGAAATCTCCGGATTAACGCTTACTTACAGCTCCCCGGAGCATATCGGAGTTAGTCCCGTCCTTCTTCGGCTCCTAGTGCCAAGGCATCCACCGTGCGCCCTTTCTAACTTAACCTAAAATGGCGATTACTCGGTTATTGCTTGGTTACTTTTATACGATATTATCCAGTTTTCAAAGAACAAGATTGCTTACCTATAGAGAAGGAATTCATCCTTCAAAACTGAACAAAAAACAATGCCGTTAATTCGCTTGTGAGAACAGCGTTCTCTGTTGCTACTACGTGCGGCTAAAAGCCTGGCACGGTTCACAATTTCCTTAGAAAGGAGGTGATCCAGCCGCACCTTCCGATACGGCTACCTTGTTACGACTTCACCCCAATCATCTGCCCCACCTTAGGCGGCTGGCTCCCGTAAGGGTTACCCCACCGACTTCGGGTGTTGCAAACTCTCGTGGTGTGACGGGCGGTGTGTACAAGGCCCGGGAACGTATTCACCGCGGCATGCTGATCCGCGATTACTAGCGATTCCGGCTTCATGCAGGCGAGTTGCAGCCTGCAATCCGAACTGAGAATGGTTTTATGGGATTGGCTAAACCTTGCGGTCTTGCAGCCCTTTGTACCATCCATTGTAGCACGTGTGTAGCCCAGGTCATAAGGGGCATGATGATTTGACGTCATCCCCACCTTCCTCCGGTTTGTCACCGGCAGTCACCTTAGAGTGCCCAACTGAATGCTGGCAACTAAGATCAAGGGTTGCGCTCGTTGCGGGACTTAACCCAACATCTCACGACACGAGCTGACGACAACCATGCACCACCTGTCACCGCTGTCCCCGAAGGGAAAGATCTGTCTCCAGACCGGTCAGCGGGATGTCAAGACCTGGTAAGGTTCTTCGCGTTGCTTCGAATTAAACCACATGCTCCACCGCTTGTGCGGGCCCCCGTCAATTCCTTTGAGTTTCAGCCTTGCGGCCGTACTCCCCAGGCGGAGTGCTTAATGCGTTAGCTGCAGCACTGAAGGGCGGAAACCCTCCAACACTTAGCACTCATCGTTTACGGCGTGGACTACCAGGGTATCTAATCCTGTTCGCTCCCCACGCTTTCGCGCCTCAGCGTCAGTTACAGACCAGAGAGCCGCCTTCGCCACTGGTGTTCCTCCACATCTCTACGCATTTCACCGCTACACGTGGAATTCCGCTCTCCTCTTCTGCACTCAAGCCTCCCAGTTTCCAATGACCCTCCACGGTTGAGCCGTGGGCTTTCACATCAGACTTAAGAAGCCGCCTGCGCGCGCTTTACGCCCAATAATTCCGGACAACGCTTGCCACCTACGTATTACCGCGGCTGCTGGCACGTAGTTAGCCGTGGCTTTCTGGTCAGGTACCGTCAAGGTACCAACAGTTACTTTGGTACTTGTTCTTCCCTGACAACAGAGCTTTACGATCCGAAAACCTTCTTCACTCACGCGGCGTTGCTCCGTCAGACTTTCGTCCATTGCGGAAGATTCCCTACTGCTGCCTCCCGTAGGAGTCTGGGCCGTGTCTCAGTCCCAGTGTGGCCGATCACCCTCTCAGGTCGGCTACGCATCGTCGCCTTGGTGAGCCGTTACCTCACCAACTAGCTAATGCGCCGCGGGTCCATCTGTAAGTGACAGCTAAAAGCCGCCTTTCCATTCTTCTTCATGCGAAGAAAAAGAATATCCGGTATTAGCCCCGGTTTCCCGGAGTTATCCCAGTCTTACAGGCAGGTTACCCACGTGTTACTCACCCGTCCGCCGCTAACTTGAACAGAGCAAGCTCCGTCAAGTCCGCTCGACTTGCATGTATTAGGCACGCCGCCAGCGTTCGTCCTGAGCCAGGATCAAACTCTCCAAAAAGATTGTTTGACTTGCTCATGTTTTAAAAATAAGAATTAACTTACTGGCATGTATTTTGTTCAGTTTTCAAAGATCAATTTGTTTTGTTGTCGTTATCAGCGACAGCTATATTATAATAACATTTTACAATAATAGTGTCAACGGTTTTTTTAAAATATTTTTTCTCTATCTCACTGTTTTTAGCAGCAAAGAGAACTATATCATTCTTTTAAATACGGGGTCAATAACTTTTTTAAATATAATAGTAAGTTTTTCTGCTAGGTAGCAATCATCCGAATAAAGAAGAAGCAAAAATTGAGCCTTGCCAAACTATATAAAAAGAACTCTCTGATTCACTCAAAGAGCCCACCCCACCTTCTTATTTAACTGACTTTAACTGGTCCTCATTATGGAACAAGTAAACAAGATAAGCATTCAAATCAAACTGGTTTTTATTGATAAAGTTAGTCAACATCAATTTATTTTCTACAATCACCATTTCTCTCTCCTTTACTAAATATTCTTGTCTCTATCATTGCCAATCTTTTATTCTTCTATACATGCAGATGTCTAAAAACTATTGATTAATAAAAAGAGCAACCTCTCCATGTGCTCATCCACATGGTTACCCCTTTTCAAAAAGGCCGTTCTTTTATTAAACAGAGCTTTAAAATAAAGTTTGATCAACACTACTTCATATTTTATGGTAAACAAGAAGAATCCATTTTGAAAAATTTAATCAAAATGGATTCTTCTCTAGCCGTTTTCAGTTTTGTTTTTTAATCGCTTGGTCCGTTCCTATTTGTGCGCATTATCGTTTTAATTGTGGGTAATTGAATTTTAGTTAAATCTCTATCTTTGTTCCGATCGATATGAAACTAACTTACAATGTAATAAACAACGAATAGTTTCTAGCTTTGAGCCAAGGTGCCATTGAAAATTTGTCCGCCTCCATTTACTTTAATGATTTTAAGGCGACTGGTATTTTTGATAAATATAGTTTTATATTGTTCTTCCCCATTTTCATCTTTAATAAGAAGAATACGTTTCCCTTCGTTATCTGTTACCGTTTGAAATCTATTATCTTTGTCCCCAATCTGCTCAATAATCTTATTATATTCAGGTAATGAAGACCATTCCTCATGATTTACACTTTCTTTAGATTGGTTTTGGGCTTGCTCTGTTGGCTGTTCATTTTCTTGCCGCTCTTCTTGTATGTTCTCTGTTTGTAAAACTTCCTCGTTTTTTGGGGTACTCTCATTATTGTCTTTATGTGCCTCATTACTATTACAAGCTGTTAGCATGGATGCAGCAGCAATGAATGCAATAAACGTTTTGAACATTATTCTTTTCCTCTCCTATTAATGTATTCTTTTTTCATTCTAACAATAAATCTTCTATAGTTGACTTATTTTGCTGATTCATTCATCACTCAATGGATTGATATAAAAAGACGAATTAGTTGCATGAAAGCATAGAAAAGAATAAAGCCATTCTCCACATGCTTACTGGAAAGTGAACGAAAAAACATGCACTCTTTTCTATATACGATCGTTCAACGATTTGCACACTCATGCAGTAGCTAAAATTTTGTATGGTTACTTTTAAGCTTTAGCAAACCGATTGAAAGAATGATTGCCGCAAAAAAAGAACCTCCCTCAACAAAAAACGACGCGGGAGGTTCTGAACCATTACTCAGATCATTTTATTTTAGATTGGTTCACTCTCTAATTCCTCTTTTGTTAAAACTCACCTCTCATTTATTCTTCATCCAAGTTTACATAAATTGTATCTTCTTTGACATTAGGTATGTATTTAACACCTTGGTCATCATTCGCCTTAACCTTTTCATAAACGAAAGTTGATGATATAAATATTAGTCCTACAATAGCACAAACTGAAAGTAGAACTGTTCTCTTTTTTTTCATTTAATCGCCTCCGTAACTATATAATTTTTTTGCTTTTGTATTTGTGAGTAATACATATTGAGTAGTAGTTTTTCCGCTCATCTTTGTTACTTTTATAGAGGTTGCACTCTTTTTATACCTATATTTACTAGTTGTCTTAGTAATATTTTTCATTTCACTTCTAGCACTTGAGGCTTTATTTAAATACTGTTGTAAATTATTTACTTTAACATACTTATCATTATAGTGTTTTGCAAAGTGATAATCTATCGATTTATGAATATCAGAAAAAGTTCCTTTATCCCATTCTTTAGTCAACTGATCCGTTGAAAAATCTAAAGACGCGTTAACACTTTTAGTAACAACTTTTTTGCCATCTTTAATGACTGCGCTACCTGTATAAGACATCTTGGTTCTAACCATCGGTACCGGTTTAGATTTGTCTTGGGAAATAGCAGGTTTTAAGTTAGTAAAAACAAAGGTGCTTTTGTTTTTTCCTTTTTGCTCTTTTCCTTTTGAGGTCAAAATCTTCGGTGAATTAACTGTAACTACTACACTGTCTACCGTATCCACCCCATAATTTCTCACTTTAACTGTTACACCTGTAACACTAGGAGTCACATTAATCGTAACAGCGTTCGGCAAAGAAGCTAACCTTTTAAATTCCTTATTGCCAGATTCTGATAATTCACTTTGACTAACGTTAATAACATCAGATTTTACAAGTACATTTCCTTCATTAAAAGAAGCATAGACTTCACTTTGGTTCCCTGATAAAAATAATAAAAAAATACTAACCATTAATAAGTACAAACTCTTTTTCATCAAATACACTCCTCCCAACTGTTTAGTTACAAATATAAATAAACGGTCAGGAAAAATCATCATTTTAAGTAAAATTATGACTATTTACATCAACCATTTTAAGGAAACTGTGTCTATATTCCTGCATGATACAAGATATACTTAGCATCTTTTATAAAGCCAACCATTTCCAAACAACCTTCTATAACGTTTAACAAATCTTTTTTATCAAAAAATTTCTCTTTAACCTCCTCAAGTTCTTCGAGGGTGAGCTTTTCCCTTTCTGTTTCATCCATTGTTTCTAATTCATAATAATAAACATCGGTGGGAAAAGAGAGGATCACGTCTTTCCATTGTAAAAACATGTTTTCTAGTTCACTAACAGAGTGTTTATTAAAAACCGTTACTCCATAATAATTAAAGCCTTTGTATTCAGGGAAAACTAAGCCATATGGTTTCTCTTGATAATCAGGATTAATAGAAGGAACCGTGTAAAACAAATTGTTTTCTTCTCCTATTGTTGTATCAATGTAATTTAAAAAGTCATCATGTATACTCAGTTCTTTTAATACTTTATCACTATGCTCTTCTATCAATTCAAATTCATGATTAAGTCCCATACTATACTCCTCTTTTCAAATAATAAAGATGGCTCATTAAGGATAAACTGAAAGTTCCAAGGAGAGCTATTTTAGATATACATCACCTTACCGGAAGCCATAAAAAGACTCTTCGACTGAAATATCATTTTTGTAGCTTAACTCCCTTTTTAGTTGAATAACACCTGGCTGTTTTTCTCTATCATCCAATCGTTATCCTATTAGCAATTCTCTCATCAACTTGCTGTTATTTTCCTTTTTTATTTCGATAAAAATCTTAATCATTGTTATAGGATGAATAGTCGGCTATTTATTGTTGCGGCTTCATAAACCTTAAGAGATCTCCAAAAATGATCTTGTCAGACAGTGTTAACTCTTGTCTCACCACATCTAGATATGGTTCACAATGATGAGTCCCTGCCGCTTGCCCACTTTCTTTTCTATAACAAATACTATCCTTGTATATGTAATTCTTTGAAATAAAACTGCCATCTCGAAAAACAACTGGATAATCTGGATCTCTTGTGAAAAGATCATGACCGAATGAATAATTGTTTTCTTTTTTAATGCCTAAAAGATGGAGAAGTGTTGGACGTATATCAATTTCTCCTCCCTGTGTGTCAATGATTTTTCCTTCGTGGCCGGGAATATGGATAATCAGCGGCACTTGGCGATGTTTCATTCGATTAGCCACGTTAATTTCTTCTCCTAATAACTCACTCAGACCTTCCTCGTATTTTTCAGAAATGCCGTAATGATCCCCGACTAGAACAAACATAGTGTCTTCGTACATCCCTTTTTCTTTCAATTGTTTAAAAAACGTTTCAATAGATTTATCTAAATACCGAACCGTTGTCACATAGCGATTAACAACTCCTTCTTTTGTAGCTGCTGGCTCAATGAACATATCTTCCTCTTCTAGCAAAAAAGGAAAATGGTTTGTTAAGGTGAGAAATTTCGCATAGTAGGGTTCAGGTATAGTCTCTAAATATTGAACAGACTGATTGAAGTATGGAATATCTTTAATTCCATAGTTGATTGAATTTTCTTCTGTTACTATGTAATCCTTCTTAGAAAAAAACTTATCGTAACCTAAAGTCTTGTACATCGTGTCCCGGTTCCAAAAGGTACTTACATTCCCATGAAATGCAGCAGCATAATAATCCTGTTTTTCTTTTAATAAATGTGGAAGACTATAGTACACATTTTCCGGTCTTCTTACAAAAACAGAACCGCTTGCTAACGGATAAAGCCCCGTATCAATCATAAATTCTGCGTCAGATGTTTTTCCCTGAGCTGTTTGATCATATACTTGGCTAAAATAGAAACTGTCTTTAATTAAATCATTAAGAAAAGGGGTTATTTCTTCTCCATTTACTTTTTGATGAATGACAAAGTCTTGGGTTGATTCCATGCTTATGACTACCACATTTTTTCCTTCTGCTATCCCAAATAAATCCGTTGATTGAAGATTTTTATGCTGAAAATATTCTTGCGGGGCAACAGCATCTGCTTCTGTGACCACAAACCGCTCTAAGGATACTTTCATCCCTAAAGCAATGTCATATACATGATAATTCAGCAAACCTAATGACTTAACCATTTGTTCCCGATCATAAGATTCAGAAAAAAGGTGAACAGATTTACCAATTCCTAAACCAATTGTTATTATAGTAAACGTTAAACTTGCTGCTGCGTATAACTTTTTGGTCTGTTTTCCTACTTTAAAACAAGTAGCTCTCGTTTTAAAAAGAAACCACCCTACCAAAAACAGATCGATAAATAAACAAAGATCCCATGGATTCATTAGCTCAACCGTGCTGGCACTCAAGCCGCCCACATTATCAAATTGAAAAAGAATCGGCGCGCTAACAAAGTCAATATAAAAACGATAATATAAGAGATCCCCATAAAGGATAAAAGTTCCGGTAAATAATAATCCGAACAACAGCAGTCTGTTTACCCTTTCACTAAAATAAAAACTAAAGCCCATTACAAATAAGAGCGAACCAAGGGAACTTATTAATATCACTCCGATGTCATACCATGATTGGAGGCTAAGGTTAAAGCCTAAAAGGCAAACGATCACCGTTTTTAACCAAAGAATGCCCGCTATCATTAAAACTAGTTTTATGCCCTCTATGTGTTTCCATCGCTTATTTTGAAACATGGTTTGAAACCTGCTTAATTTTTTTATTCATTATGTTTTGAAGGATGGCCAATGCAGTTTCAAACTCTTTTAATGTAAGGTTCCCCATTAAGGCAAACTGGATCCAGTTCCGTCGCAGTAAATAGTCACTTTCATAACTGATAATGATCCCGTTTTCCTTTAACTGATCCCCCACATTTTTTGAAGAAACACCGTATGGAAGCGGAATAGTCATAATGCCCGGTGAGTAATCCTCATTTCCTAACACAGAAAACCCAGCATTCGTCAGCATTTTCCTGACCTCATTTGCTAATGTATGCCTGCTTTCTACATTTACTTTTTTTACTGCTTCATGCAATGCAAAAATCAAGTTTGATGAATGAGTATAAGGAATGCTGTCAGTCATGGCATATATCCCTAAATCTAAATACCTCGGTATCTCTTTATTCGGTGCAATGGTCTCTTGATGAAACACAATAGCTAGCCCTGGATAAGAACCTAATCCTTTTCCACTAACAGTGCTTGCTAAATAAACATCCTGAAAATCAACAGGAACGACTCCAACTGAACTGCAGGCATCTACACATAATTTTATGTGATGCTTTTTGACCACTTCTAGAAGCTTGTTCAAATCGTACAGGTATCCTGTAGATGTTTCACAATGCACTGTCCACAGCCAATTTACATCCTGATGGGTTTCAAGAAAGCTCTTAATCTCTTCTGCCGGGATGCCCTCATTCCACCGTTTTTCCAATGTATAATGCTCCAAGCCGAACCGCTCTGCATGATCGATTAACCGATAGCCAAATTCTCCATTTGCAAGGATTAATCCTTTTCCAGGAAGTTTCTTTATTTGAGCAGCTACTAAGTCATTCGCAAGTGTTCCGGTTCCGACTGCGATTTGTGCCTTTTTTGCATTGACCAATTCACATAGTTTTGTTCGAACTGTTTTCATTTCATTAATAACCTCGCTAGAGCGATGGGAAATAGCTGTTTTTCTAAAAACTTGCTCTACTTCTTTATGTACTGCCACCGGACCCGGCAAAAAGTTCATTTTTTTTGGTTCTCTCTTTTTCTGTTTCATCATTTTAGAAAACGCTTTTGATGTAGTTTCAAATTTCTTCTTAGTTAAATACATCGGTTGAAACATTGCTTTTTCTCTTCCAACCATGGGGCCGAATGGTTCAAAGCCAATTCTTTTATATAGCCTGATTTGACGATCGGTACCGGAAATAAGAGCCATGTTATATTGTTTTTCCAAGCAATAGCTAACGAGTAAGTTTACCAGCTGGTAAAATACCCAGCTTTTTCGATAGTCTCTTTTCACCGAGAGCAACCGCACTTCACAAGGATTAGCATTCTTTGGTAAATAATGATCTAAATCGTCTATTTTATAATCAAGAGAAAACGGGCGGTTGGCACGCACTGCGATCATTCCGACGATAACTCCCGCGTCCTTGGCAATAATATAGGTATTTTCCTTATCAAATTTATCTATTAAACGTCGGCCTTGATTTTGTTGATGCTGCGGAATTTCCTCTACAAACGTTTCGTAATTTAGTTTATAGATTTGTTCCATTTCTTCCGGTTCGGATGCTATTTTATAGGTTAACGTATGTTGTTCCATTCTGTTGCCTCCTCAAAATAGATTGAAATGAAAGAAGTATAAAATAATTTATTGAATCATGCGTCTTTTATGTGTGAGATAACTACAATGACCAATAAACTAAATAGCCCAATAGCAAAATAGTATTCTCCCAGTATCCAAGCTGTCACAGGAATGGTGGCCATCGAAAAAAGACCAGCTATCGTAAAGTTTCGTACAATCCAATAGCTGATTCCAACGCATGTTCCTAAAACTCCAATGGCCGGTGGAACTAGAAACAAAGTGGAGGTTAAAAAAACGACGACTCCTTTTCCCCCTTTGAAACCAAGGTGTACCGGCCAAATATGGCCAATTAACAAGAAAAAAGCGCTAACTAACAGCATGATTTTATTTTGCGGAAAGAAAAGTGTTACGAAAGACAGAACCATCATAACTTTTGCCATATCAATCAAAAGTGTAAACACAAACGCTTTCTTTCCTAACTCTCTTCCGGCATTTCTGGCTCCAGCATTCCCGCTCCCAAGTTGGCGAATATCTTTTCCCACTGACCACTTGGCGATATAATATGCCCCTGTTATACTTCCAGCACAATAGGAAAGCATAACCATCAATACAATTTTTAAAATGGCGCATTCCCCCAAAAGAATCCTCATGTACATACAATAATTTTTTAACTGCCTACTGACTTCAAATAAGGATCATCCCTGTGTTAACGATTGTTTTTTGGCATTCTGCAGTTATTTTACCATAAATAACCATAGGCATCTTGAACTATTCTTTCACCTTGTTCATTAAACAATGCGTCTTAGGAGAGAAATACATATTAGTCTCCTTTTTGCTAGAATTCAGATTTTAACTTGCTTCTTTATACTAAAGAAATATAAAGCCTAATAGATGAATCTTAAATAAATGTAGTAATGAAAGTATATTCAATTTTATAAGTATAAAAATCAAGTAATAGTAAACAATCAATTCTATAAAAAATAATTCAAAATAAATACTCAAAGTTAATAAGCTCTTTTTTAAAACAGTTTCTAAACCCTTACAACAGCTGGGCTTATACCAAAAAGAAAGACACCAATATTTGATATATTCATAGATTCACAAGCAATCTATTGAATAATTAATAGACAAGAAGCAATTTACTGATACAAAAACCACTTAAGAAGCCATCATTTGTTTTTATGAAAAATAAGAAGCAATCTATTGATAGTAAATGAAATAAAAAAGAGAACAGCTTCTTGGTAAGAGGCCATTCTCTTAAAAAAGGAGCATAGATAAAAGAAAATCCAAGAACAGATACAAGTTCTTGGATTTTTTATACACGGGAAATAGCCTTGTTTGACTAAAAATTTAAAAACAAGGCATTAGATGAAATGCAGGGCTGGTACTTGTCCTGTTTGGATATATTCGTTGTACTTGGCCTGATGCATTTTATCGTATGGAATTTTTTTAAGTTCTTTAGGAAGCTCTCGTCGATAAATGGTCCGAAAATAGGCGCCGATGGACGTATGGAACGAGAACTTTCCTTTACGGTTGATTTGTGTTCGAATATGTTGTTCAAATTGATCCAGGCAGCGGAAAAACAGAGATTCTGCCCAAGCATCACGGTATGTATAACGCTCTTCACTTTCGTCTTCATCGATCAAGTATTTGACAATGTCAAGTACCTCTTGTTTAAAGGACAGCATGATATCAAAAAGATCTCGTGGCTTGTAGCGCAGTTTTAGCCCATTGAGTATATAAAGCGTGTGCTCCTGAAATTTAGCCAAAAGCGGCTCGACATGAAATTCATCTGTATTCTCTTTCACACATTCCGGTTTTAAGCGAAAAATCGCTTTTCGGATCCACAACTGGCAGCCGCGGACTTGAACGCCTGTATATTCGATATCAAAAAGAGGTTGTAAAATGGCCAATACCTCTCTTACCCCTTTTGCTCTTTTCTTCAATTTTTCTTTTAATGTATGCATGGTCCGTGCTTGTTCAAGAGCTGCCACTTCGTTTTTACGATCAAGTTTGGCGATTCCATGTCGAAATTGATTGAATAGAGAAAACATGAGTTCAAACGCTTCCGGATTAGAGGTGCGCACAAACTCGGCTACAATCGTCGTATCCAAGAGGGTATGAGGGACGATAAAATAATTCAATTCATGGCCGTTCTTTAATTCAGGAGTAGTATATTCCTGATAATTGGCTAACACCCATGCAGGCAGTCCGTTTGGCAGAATTTCTTCATAAAGAAAGCCATGCTCTTCTAAGAATTTACGTCCCGCATGCATCGTCGAATAAGCCACATGCAATTTTTTGCTCCAAAAAGCGAGATTAAACTCTTGGACTTTGCCCTGGCTATTTTTTTCCAAATGAATTTGTTTTAATACAGAAAGCAGGACGGCATAGGCACTCGCTGGTACTTGCCGTTTTTGTTCTTTTTGGAAGACACGAAGATCTTCGAGCAACTGATGGGGGAAACGGAAGCCATCCATTTTCACTATTTGCCGTTTGCTTTGCTTACGGAATTTTGCCATTTTCATACCCTCCCTTCTAGCGGTTTATGTATAAGTATGTCTATTATACACGACGCCTTTTTTCGAATAGGCTCTCTCTAAGAGAAAAGTGGCAAATTTTAAAGAGCCCCTCAGCCCAGTCAGGTCAAGGGCTCAGAGATTTTTTAAAATTTTTTCAGGTGCACGGGTAGGACGGAGCAAAATGGAAAGTGGCAAGGTTCAAGTGGAAAGATTTTTTGACTGCATGCTTCACAAACGTTGATTTAGCGGGATTTATAAAAAATTCCTATTTAAAAAAGGTGCACGGGTAGGACGGAGAATTTTTAAAGTGGCAAGAAAAAGGTGCACGGGTAGGACGGAGCAAAATGGAAAATGGCAAGAAAGGTGCACGGGTAGGACGGAAAGTGGCAAAAAAACGGTGGTTTTCGACTAAATCCGCCTCTTTTTATCCAAATATAGGAAAAAATAAAAGAAAAAGATGCACGGGTAGGACGAAGGAATAATGAAAATGGCAAGAAAGATGCACGGATAGGACAGAAATGTGGAAAGAAAAAGGTGCACAGGTAGGACGGAGAATAGAACAAAAGTGGAAAGGATCAGTAAACACAAGGAGAACTAGCAACTGTAGGAGCACCGTCTCTTCAAAGAAAAGAGATGATCAAAATGGCAAGTTGCCATTTTTATGATAGAACTGGCATAATGAAGGTATCCATATAGACAGAACGACTTGGGGAGAGATAGCATGGCGGAATACATTAACCCTAATAAACTCGCACTAAGTGAAGACTTTTTTAAACTTGCCGTTTTAGAAGAAGTCCAAAGGTATTTTTCCAACAACTATATTATTGAAGAATGGCAACAGTATGTCACAAGTGAAATCAATCAAACGTTTGATAATCAAAAAGCGTATAGAAGTTTTGATTGGTTATGTGAGATTGTGCGCTCCCTGCTAGTGAGCAAAAAAGTCACCCAGGAAAATATACGGGAGGTCTTCAGAAAACATCACACATATGTATTGGAACAAGTCAGCAGCTATATTAACCAGGACTTTCCGTTGGATGTACATCTTAGTGTTAACGAAGCGGCTGTCCAATTTGCCAAAGAAGAGCGGCATTTGGTCTCCAGCATGGATTATCAGTTTCATCTAGTAAGAAATATCGTGACACAGCCTAAGGCCTTTGTGGCGGCTAGTGAAGCAGACGATCTCTTTCAAGCAGAAATTAAAGATTCTAAAGGCAACATTCATGGAATGGCACGCGTCAATGTGGCAGGAGGAATGGACATGCCTTTTACGGATGAAGAACAGGAGTATTGGGATAAACTCCGGACGGCATTTAGTGCCATGGATGAAATGACAGCCGATATTTTTGATATTATTTGTTTTCTGTTTCTTTTTGCGCCAAAAGATGAAGATGGTTACCTGTATTTTCACTCCAATGATGCGCTGAAATTAAGAAGCAACCTTGTGGATCCGAATAGCAGCCTGGAAGTCCGGGAAAGAGACCGTTTTAACATTATGTCAAGAGTCAAGGCTCTTTCTAATATTTGGATTTCATTGAAAGAGGGCGAGGTCATTGAAGTCGATGAAAATGATTTAAAAGAAAGCAAAAAGTATAAATACAGGGATTTTCAGAAAATGTTTGAGGTAGGAAAAGTACGGGCAGCTTATGACGAGAACGATAAATTTTTAGGTATCTATGCCTGTCAAATCAAACCAACATCGTTATTAACGTCTTTTCTGAATGAAAATAAACGCTTAGGCATTATTGACTTAAGCGCATTGGAGTTTCATCCCGTGCGGCAGCGTCCGGAGAAGCGGCTGGCACGTTACCTTGCGACACAATGGTTTATTCGTCTGTCTAAAAATAATTTACATCAGCCTTTTATGGTCAAAACGCTCATCCGGGAAATTGATTTCCCTGCACGGATGAGAGGACTAGACATGTACGACCGCTTTGTCAAAGCGTTAGATGAACTAACAAACAAAGGCATTGTAAGAGACTGGCATTTTACGGACCCTGTCGACTTCAGTTTGTTTGGTCGAACCGGCTGGTTGTCTTATTTTTACGGGCTGAAGGTAGCCATTACCCCTTCTGCTGAAATGATGGAAAAAAATAAAAGAAAGCTGTCGATCTTACAGGATCAGCACCAGGTAGATTCATCAACTGTTAATCAAATGATTGAATCACTTAGTCAACCAGTTGTCATCCAACAAGTTGGATATCGGAGCATAGAGCAGCAAGCTTCCCCTTTAAGAAGAGAGCCGGCGGCAGAAGCATCTCAGCTTTCCCTTCCCCTATCGGAACCTAAAAAGAATGATGAACCTCTTCCGCCACTTACAGAGGAATCCTTAACGGCTGAAATGGTCATCCAAGAAAGAGAGCGGCGAGGACTTTCACTTGCCAAAGCAGCAAAAGAGATAGGGATTGGTTACAATACATTGAAACGATTTGAGAATAAGGAAACCAAAAGAAGAAATAAGAAGAACGATATGAAGATTGTTCAATGGTTGAAAAAGTCCCTAATACTAGAAGATTAAATAAACGATATGCACAAATAAGTTTTGTAAAGAGAATGATGCTTTTTGAACGATAACTTTATAAAGCCCCATCGGTCTTTTTTAGCTATGGCCGATGGGGCTTTCTTTATAGCAGCATTGGAATGTAATCGTCACTATATCTATTAGGATAACTATCATTTTCCAAAGCATGAATAACACTATTCATCTAACAAATGTTTTCTTTCCCCTACGTTTTCAGGAAGATCTATTTCATAGCCTTTTTTCTTTTGGAAATAGGCTAATGCTTGACCTGATTGCTCACCAATCGCATCAAAGGCTTCTTTATTCTCTAAAATCTCTTGCTCAATGACACTAAGCTCTTCCTTCACTGTAGAGATCTTTTTGGAAAGTGTGCTGTCCTTTGAAAAATTTGCTGCCTTTTCCATTTCTTCTTTCAGCTTTTCCTCAATTGCCTGAATGTCAGCTTCTAGATCTCTAACAATCGGGGATGCACCTATTTCTTCTTCAGTAGGTGCCTCTACTTCACTTTTCTCCACAATAATGGGTGAAAAGATCCTTCCAATAATATTGCTTTCTTTTTTTCTTTTGTTTTCAAGGGCTCGGACCTTCTCTAACCATAATCGTTCTTTTTCGGAATTTCTTTTTCGTCTTAAATCCCCTTCTAGCAAGAGTTTCCTGTCTATGAGCCGTCTGATGGTTTCCTCTATTTGCGATAGTTCCTTGTTATGTTCAATGTATAAGTGATTTAATTCCTGCTCTTTTTTACTTTTCTCCATAAATCGGCTAAACATCTTTTCTGTAAATTCAAGAGTGGCCTTCTCCCTTAGGTGCATGCCAAAGAGTAAAGTATCAAGAGTGTCTTCATTCATCCCTTTTACATTTTTACGTTTAGGAATAAATTGAGCCTCTTCCCCAATTTTCACTTTGATATCCTTTAGTTGCTTGTTCAGGTCTTTAATATACATAAAAATCAAATAAATACGATAGACGCCATCATATCTCATTCTATAAGAGGAAGAAGTCTTTACAACACCTATGTATTCTGGGAGGTTCTGCAAATAGTAGCGTATATTTGCATCTGACCGATTAACGAATCGAGCAGCATCTTGCGCAGAGTATTCCACTCCTTCTACTAGCTGGCCAAGAAAATCAGGAAATAGTTTCTCTTTTGTTTTAGAGGCCAATGAACATTCCAGAAATAATGGATCATCAGCAAATTTTTCTTTAATCAACTCCACCATGATGGTTTTTTGTTTCTCTTTGGTTTGTTCCAAAGTAAACACTCCCCTCTTTTCTCCAGAAACGAAAAGAAAGAAACAATTTCGCTTCTCTTTGTTTCGTTTCGGAAACACTTCGTTGTTTTGCGTTCTCTTATTAATACTTTTTATTATAGTGGATTTCACGAATAGACTCAATTATATAGGAATTGATAAGCATTATCTGAAACAGTCAAAGTGAAAACAGAGAAATGTAATGTGTTTTTAAAACCAATCGAAACAAAAAAATAGATTTTGTTTCTTTTCGTTTCGGTATTTCTCTGTTAATAGCATTTTTCATCCTTATATAAACATAAGAGAAAGGCTTCTTACTATGGGCTTTTTGTTTCGATGCATTTTAAGAAGAGAATGAAGAACACTCATTAGAAGAACGACAATAGAAAAATCAACTTCTTTATAAAAATTATTGATGATAATCAGAAGTCAATAAAAACACGAGAAAATTTGCGAAATAACCGGTTTTCTTTTTGTTTCGTTTCTAGGTATTTCTAGAAAGGAGAAAGTATTTCTTTTTACTTCGAAACGTTTCTATTCAATAAAAATTCGAGCGGGATTTGCGAAAAATGATGTTTTCGTTTCATTTCTATATAGATGCGTTACTGGTTGGTAGGAAGATATAGATTTGAAAACGGTATAAACCGTAAAAAACAACACCTCCAGATGTTGGAGGTGTTGGGAGGGCTTAATCATCGTCATCATCATCGAAATTCAAAAATGTTTTCTGAGCGAAAGATTGAAGTGCTTTATTTTGAATATAGGATTTCTCTTCCAGTTTTGGTTCGATTGGCTGCTCCGTTTCAGGTAACGTCACCATTTTGTCTGGTTCCTTTAAAAGATGGGTAATCAACTGGCCGATCAGAGCTTGGTTTTTTTCATTTTGCAAAAACTCTCTTTCATCCTGACTGATTCCAGAAGGAATAGGGATCACCAGCATGTCATCGGGTTTTTCCTTTTTTATTTCCTCATCGAGCATTTGAACGAACTTAGAAGAGAGCACACTACTAAATTTCCTGCCATGATGCGATTTCAAATCTTCCAGGTGTGAAAGAACTCTCTTGGGAGTGGTTCGAGGAAGACGAAAGGAGATAACTTTTCCAGGGATGAACTCACTCATAAGGATGCACCTTACCTAGATAGGCTCATATCTGTAATTTCAATCCCTTTAGCTTGGCAGTACATTAGCAAAATTTTAAAATAGGCACGTGAAATCATCCAAATGCTGTCCTCTGTCTTTGTAAAACGTAATGGATACTGTTTATCCTCATCATTTAGCTTGGATAGATAGGGTCTCAAGATGACAGATCCTCCACCGATTTGGTAAGCTAGACGAATATCAGGCACCGATCGCCATAGGTTCTTGATTAATTTATACTCCTCTTTCGCTAAAATCATTAGCTCGCTGTCAATTAGCGCTTTAATGGAGATCCGATTTCCATCTTTCCAAATGTAGTATTGTTCCTCTGGATCCTCATTTGTAATAATCTCAACTAAGGCTCGACGACTTTTAATGGTGTATTTGTATTCCTTGTAAACTTTCCGGATAATATTATCTAAGTAAGTGGATACTCCTTGTTTAATGCCATCGGAGTACTCATTGTCCACCTCTGCCTCTTTTGTAATAATGGCTGAGTCGGTAGAGAGTCCTCCTATATCATTTATTAAAATTGTTTTCCCAATTAACTCTTCATTTTTAGTAGAGCCGTCGTCATTAGTAGTTAAGTCGATATAAGCAGCAAAGCCCTCAGTGTTGACGAGTACTTGTTCAAATTTAATTCTGACTGTTTTCCCCTCTAGCTCTGGTGTTTTCAGGAAAGTCACCTGATGCTGTCCACTCTTAAGTTTTTTCCGGAATACTTTATTCAATTCTCTTTTTGTTTCATCCAAGGGTAGACCTGTTGAAAGAATATATGTAGCTTCAATAATCCCATCATGTTCCTCAAAGTGACGTGTGGCATCTATAGCCAAGGTGGTTAGCAGCAAAACAATAGGCTGATCGGAAGAACTTTTATCATTTTCAGGCGTTAATTCGTCGTTGTTTGGATATTTACTTGCCAGCTTCCCTACTGCGAAACGTTTCGAAGTTTCTTTTAAAGCAGAGGATTGAACTTCAACATGGAGAGCATTTAACGGCTCTTTCTCCATTTCTACAATAGTTCGGTCAGGGAGCTCCGCAATGACATTCGGAATGTATAGTGTTTCTTGCAGTCCGTTTAAATAAGCCTTAACGGCATCATTGCCAATATCCACGCTAGCTAATCTCATGTCTTTATACCTCCTAGAATAAATTTCTAATTTTATTGTATACATTTTTGTAAACAAAATCAATAGTTGTATACAAAAATGTATACAATGCTAAAAATGCTTTTATATCCCCATAACAAATGTAAAATTACTAGATTTTCTTACATAGTGACTAGAGACAAAATACAGCTACCTTAACTGTGATAGGAAGAGGATTTTGAGTGATGGCTCCTTGTGTATAACTAAGATGATATGAGGGGAATGTGTGCCTCTTAAAGCTTTTCTGACTTATTCAATCTATTCATTTTTAAATTTTTCGGAAGCGAAAAGAAAAGAAACCAAGAAAAAGAGTTTTTTCTTATAGATAGAAAAAAATGTTTGTTTTAATTAGATCTTTATAAGCAAACCCTTAAACGAGTTGCTCTTGCTTATACATTCTTTGGTTAATGTAAAATTCGTCACTTCATGTGCTTGTTCCTTTTTTTAATCATAGAAGGGAGGGGAACACAAACAATGATGAATTATGAGACAGTGGATGGAAACTTCATGCGGCTATATCAACCGAATAGAGGTCTGATTTAATAAGAAAGACTGCATTTCTGTCAAATCCTTAATCTAAAATAAATTAAAGAGAAAAACCCCATAACTCAGGAGTATAAGGATGTTACAGAACGATTTTGGAGATGTTTGGCAAGGTTAAGCTTAAAAAATGTGTTTCCGAATTTTGGATGTGGAGGCTGAAAAAAGACTGCCTTATAGGCAGTCCCAGACTGTAGACAAACTCAATGAAATTCTAGAGTTTGTCTACAGTCCTTTTTATTTTGCTTGTGAATGGGGGCTGTTGATTTCCATTCCAGGCGCTTCGCTTTCCGCGGGGCGGGCGGTGAGCCTCCTCGCCGCGAAAGCGCCTGCGGGGTCTCACCTGTCCCGCTGATCCCGCAGGAGTCTTTGCGCCATCCATTTCAATCAACAGGGGTTACAAAGTTAGAGTAGCCGTACAACCATACCTGTTTTAAAATAAATAGATCAAACACTTGAGGTGAGAAAGATGCTTTCGAAAAACAATCCAATCCAACGGAATCAAATAGAAATGATCGCTCTAGACCAGCTTGTACCAGAGAATCACCTGGTCCGTAAAATGGAGGCAGCGATGGATTTCTCTTTTATTTATGACTTGGTGGAAGGATTGTATGCGGAAGTGGGCCGCCCAAGCATTGATCCAATTATTTTAATTAAACTAACATTTATCCAATATGCCTTTGGCATTCGATCCATGCGCAAGACGATCGAGGAAGTGGAAACGAATATGGCCTACCGCTGGTTTCTCGGTTATGGATTCCATGATAAAGTGCCGCATTTCTCTACCTTCGGTAAGAACTACGAGCGTCGCTTTAAAGATACCGACCTGTTTGAACAGATCTTCTATCGTATCTTAAAAATAGCTGCCGAGAAAAAGCTCATTAGTGCGGAGCACGTTTTTGTGGATTCCACTCATGTAAAAGCTAGCGCGAATAAGCGTAAATTTGAAAAGAAAATGGTTCGCAAAGAAACACGCGCGTATCAGGAACGCCTCCAAGAAGAGATTAATCAGGACCGAGAGGATCATGGAAAAAAGCCGTTCCCGCCAGATAAGTTCGATAAAGAAGAAACAAAAGAAATCAAGGAAAGTACAACCGATCCGGACAGTGGCTACTACGTTAAAGACGAACGAACCAAACAATTTGCCTATTCCTTTCACGCGGCCGCAGACCGTAAGGGATTCGTAATTGGCACAATGGTCACACCAGGCAACACACATGACAGCCAAATCTTAGAGCCGTTAATGGAGAAAGTGATAGAAAAGGTAGGAAAACCTAAAGCTGTTGGTGCAGACGGAGCTTACAAAACACCTGCCATTGCCAGTTATTTAATGGAAAACGGCATGACACCTGCTTTGCCTTATACACGGCCGCGCACAAAAGAGGGCTTCTTCAGAAAGCATGACTATGTGTACGATGAACATTTTGACTGTTACCTTTGTCCGGCAGGGGAAGTATTGAATTACTCAACGACGAATAAGGAAGGCTATCGTGAATACAGATCACCCAAACAGGTTTGTACCTCCTGCCCTTTTTTAGCTAAATGCACGAAAAGCAGAAATCATCAAAAAGTGGTGACACGCCATATTTGGCAGAAATATATGGAAGAGGCCGACCATCTTCGCCACCACGAAGAAGTTAAAGCGATTTATGCGGAGCGAAAAGAAACGATTGAGCGTGTATTCGCAGATGCAAAAGAAAAGCATGGCATGCGTTGGACAACGTTAAGGGGACTTAAAAAATTGTCGATGCAAGCGATGCTTACTTTCGCTGCCATGAATCTCAAGAAAATGGCCAGCTGGACTTGGCGAGAACCAGAAATGGCTTAAATGATGACCTCGGAGAGGTCTATCTTTCTCTCGAATGGCTTTAAAACTACCGAAAAATCAAAAGGGGTTCGGAATAAGACTATTCCGAACCCCTTTTGTCGACAAACTGAGACTGCCTTATAGGCAGTCCTTTTTGGAGAATTATTATTCTATGATCTCATGTTTCATCGTACTAATATCTCCTTTTGCAAATCCTGCACACACTACTTCTTTATGTTTAGTAATGTAGTAGACATATTCATTTTTAGGTTCATCTTGATAAACAACATAAGCATAATGATACAGATAGTTTTTTCCGCCTAAAGGGTTATCATTAAAAAAAGTGATCTTCTTTATTTCCTTTTTTCTATAGCTTTTTTCTTTGTACAAATATTCATGAAGAGCACTTATGGCTATTTCTTTTTCTTCCTTTTGCTTATTTGTCCAATACATATAATAAGCGCCCGAAATCATTAAAGCGAATATGAATAAGCTTAATAAAAGTTTTTTTCTCATAAACACCCTCCTTTTTTACAATTTTATCACTATTATACAAAATATGTATATGGTGGTGAGGGGGTATAGGTTTTACACAACTTACAAGCTAGTTAGAAGGTTAAAAACCTTGATAAATCAACGATATATAAAATCCCGTCTAGAGAAAAAAACGGGGGAAGAAGAAACATCCAGATTTCGTGAGGGTGCTGTTCTTTGCTGGCTGCCTTCTTGTGGGGGGATGTGAACTAAAGGTGCATGGAATATACAAAGAGTTTTGTGTTCTATTTAATGTTTTTATAGTAATGTGAAAATATAAGGATAGATAAGTGGACAGGAGAATTTAAATGAAAAAATTATTTATTTCATTAGCTTTATTAGTACTTACTGCTTGTCAGCCCAATCCACCAAAACTTTCTGCAACAGTTAATGAAGAGCCAGTTAAGATTTATCAAGGCAGCTATTGTTGGAATGAAAACAACAAGGAAGTTTGTGCAGATACATCATCGCCTGAAGACATGGTAAAAGGGGATGTACCTACTGCAGTAGCCGAGAGAAGTAAATTAAAGCTTCATTTTGATTACCAGCCTAAAAAGGGGTCTCTAGGAGCAGATATTTGGAACAATGGTGAAGCCAGGGAGCAAAACATTGTTAATTCTGATACTATTATTCTTCCACGAGAGCCAGGTATTTATATTTATAGCGTGTATGCTAATTGGGAAGAAGGAGACTCAAGCTATGTACTACAAGTTGAAGTTAAATAAGACTTTAACACCCGGTGTTTTTACTCTCGGTATCGGAGGTTATGTTAATCTGTGGTCTACAAAACATTTTTACTATGAGGAATCAAAATGACTGACGAAGTGTTAAGAAATGGTTTAAGAGTGCGATGTGAGCAAGGTGTTCATCCAGAAGTAAGAAGAGCATGTTTAGAGTTTGGTAAATGGATGCGGAAAGAATTTGATTTTCCTATTCGTGTGGTGGTGTATTTAAAAAAGGATTATCAGATCAAAAACATAACCACCAAAGAGCTAGTTTCAGCTACCTTTTTTGCCCCTTATGATAAAACTCAAGAACCTTATATCAGAATTGCTACTGGTGATTATTTGGAATTGTTAGAGGAATTAGGCCAAGACAATGCCCTGGCTTCTATTCTTGGTTCTATTGCTCATGAAGTTGGACATTACTATCAATGGGTTGATAATAAAGATTTAGACGAAGATGAAGCCGAAGATTATGGCGAGTATATGCTTGATTTATATGCTCAAACAAGAGAGCATCCATAGAAGTATTTTTTATAATTTCTATTAATTCATCTGAAATAAAATAGGATTTGCGTTTTTTCTTTATAAGCAGAAGCAGATGATAGGGATGTTTGCTCATATATCTTCTGGTTATTTGATGAGATATTCGGGTTATTTCTGTCATTTCACTTATAGCTACCCAATTTTCCGCCTCACGTGCTCTCGCCTTAGGAAAGGGTGGTAAGTAGGTGTGAAATTGTATAAAAAAGAAGGGAAGTCAACTCAGCATTAAAAAAGTTTTAATATTAAAAGCCTAATTTCTCAGTGTTAAAATTGAGAAATTAGGCTTTTCCGTTGTTCCTTTCAAGCATCTCACTGCAAAGTAATTAGAATAGTATCTCTCATTCCTTATGATTTAATCGATTCTTCTTTTTCTATAAATAACTACGGTGATGACGATCGATACAACTACCCACACTAATAGCACAAGGATATGTTCAATAATCCCGCTCAATCCTTTTCCACTGCTCAACCCAAACCAAATGGCGTTTAGTTGCTCGTTTGGTAAATAATCGACGATCTTTATGAGAACTTTATTGTCTACCATGGATTTCATCATAGAACTCATTCCAAAGACGACTAATACAGGCATTCCAATAATGCTTGTTTCCATTACTGTTCTTGAAAGTAAGCCAAGAATAGTTCCTGTTGCAATGTAAAAGAACAAACCTAACACGATACTTATTGAAAACAACAGGGGGGAAGGAACCTTATAATCTGATAAGAAAATGGAACCAATAATAACAAGAATCGTCATAACAGCAGATAAAGCACTTTTCCCTACAAAAATTTCAGCTGTGCTAGCGGGTGACAGCAGCAATCCTCTCAATGTATTTTTCTCTTTTTCTTCTGCTACCATGGCAGCTTGAATGAAAGCACCTGCAATGACAAGGGCAAGGTTGATCGGATAAGTGTTTAAGGCTGCACTTTCTTCACCCATGCGACTTAACATAGCTGCAAACACTAAAGGAATGGCTAATGTAAAGATGATGTAAGAATTTCTTTGAAGGTCTTTCCAATCTTTTATAAATATTGCATTTACTCGTTTAAATGAAAATGTCATTATAAATTCCTCCCTGTTAATTGTACGAAAATGTCTCCAAGTGTTGGCTCGTTAGAGTGAATGGTTAAAATCTCCCCATCCTTCATATATTGGTGGATTTTCTCTGCTCCTTCTTCGTCTTTATCAACCACAACTGTACGATTTCCTTTTAATAAAAGTGTAATAGATGAATTTTCTTGTTGTGCTCTTATATTCTGAGGTGTATCTAGTAGTTTGATCTCCCCATTATTTAGGAAAGCCACTCGATCACAAAGTGTTTCTGCCTCTTGCATATCATGGGTAGTTAAAAAAATGGTCGTTCCTTCTCGATTCAACTTTTTTAGGCCCTCATGAATATGCTTTGTATTGACCGGGTCTAAGGCAGAGGTTGGTTCGTCTAAGAAGAGAAGATCAGGTTTATGTAAAATCGCCCGCGCCAATGTGACTCGCTGCTTCATCCCTTTGGATAGCTTTTGAATGGGTTTCTTTTTATCGTTTATTAGGTTAACGGCTTCAAGAACCTCATCGATTCTGCTTTTGTCCACTTCATATAAATCACAATATAATGCAAGATTATCAAATATACTAAGGCGATCATAAAGGCCACTATTATCCGTTAAAATGCCAATTCTCTTCATATAACTCGGGTCCTTTAATTTATTGATGGATTCTCCAAACACTTTCACCTCTCCAGCTGTCGGGTGAAGTTGCGCAGTTAATATTTTAATGGTTGTCGTTTTGCCAGAACCACTTGGTCCTAAGAAACCAATCGTTTCTCCTTTTTTCACTTCAAAGTTTACATTTTTCAAGGCCATATTGTTTTCAAACGATTTAACAAGTTTTTTTACCTCAATAACATTCTCCATTTTCATTACTCCTTCTCGCGTTTTCGTTTTCTTAATTCAAGTTTAGCTGTGATATAAAGCAAACGCAGTAATATCAAGGTGAAAAGAGTATAAGAGGGGATGAATGGAACCAAATTTCAGGTGAATGGATAGCTAATGGGGGCAAGAATAGAACAAAGTTGGGCCTATTACGACTGTTCTATTTTCTTATGGGGCTAATATGGCGGTTGAGTGGAAGAAGGAGAAGAAGGAGTAAAACTCTTTGTTATAGAAAGAGAACACAAGTGATTTTTTTATAAGGGGATGATTCTTATTGAAAACTATCCAAAAGATGTATGAGCATTTAAATTGGGCTAATCAACGTATTCTTGAGATATTGCAAAGTATCGAAGAGGAGAATCAAGAGGTGAGCCGTTTATTTTCACATATCCTGTTTTCAGAGAAAGTATGGATAACTAGACTGCGAGGATTGGAGAGTTCAGCACTGCCCATTTGGTCAGAGGTCGATATAGAATTCTGTGCAAAACTCGTTATGCAAAATGAAGAGAGCTTAACGACGTTTTTTACTAATTTAGCACACAATGATATGGATAAAATAATAACCTACACAAATAGTAAAGGAATCAAGTTTAAGAATTCTGTGCGGGATATTTTAATTCATGTAGCATTGCATGGTCAGTATCATCGAGGACAGATTAACTCACGACTTCGGGCAAATGGTATGGAACCAGTTAATATTGACTTTATTACATTTGTGAGATAGATGCATCTAGGTTCTATGCCTAGTTTATGATAGGCATATACATTCTACTAATGGGGGCGTGAAACAACAATTCTGTGAACTAAACTGTTCACCTCCTACCTGTAGAAACGTTAGTTGCAAGTTCAAATATAAAATTTGTTTTAATGCAATAAAGGGATACTTTGTTACGCTCATTAAGGAGCGTATCTGAAGAAGTCTCTTTATCATTCTTTACATGTGTTTAATTAAAATTTATTTTACCGGGCGAAGGGGATATCAAAGTGAGTAAACCAGAGTTATATATCAGTTTAGTTGTAGGTCCAAATTGTGACATGGAATCGTATGCGTTAAGGTCAACACTTGAGTATTTTGGGGCAAGAGTTACAATGCACTGGATAGGAAGGCCCAATGATCTTGTTGATGTTTTATCTGGTGAAGAACGTGATAATAAAGTTGATTATTTAATATTAAATTTTCATGGAGATGAAGGAAGATTTTGCATGCCTGAACTAGGTGAGGATATTTATGAACCTGGCGAGCCAAGAGGAGAATTTTTTGATGTTCAAGATGTTATGAAGCATTCGAGCTTGAAAAATATAAAAGTGATAGCTCCTGGATGTACATTAGGAACAACCTCGCTAGCAGCAGCATTTCTTGCATCTGGTTGTCATTCATATATTGGTCCAAATGATTATATAGACGGTAATTCTAATTTAATATTTGTGGTGCGATTTTTCTACGAATTGATCAATAATAACAAAAGTCAACAAGAAGCGTTTGAAATCGCAAAGAGTATAGATCAAGAAACCTCAATGTATCAAATTTATTTATCTTAAGTAATTTTCAATTAGAAGCAGACACCAAAACCAATTATTCAGGATTGCTATTCTAGAGTCTTTACTCTTGTAGAGAATGCAAACACTATCGGAGAGATCAATGTAGATTAAGCGAGTTGTCTTTTTAGACTAAAGCCTAATCAAAAAACAAATGCCATGTAATAGTGATTATATGGCATTTATGATATAACACATCCGGTCGTAGAAGTATTTATTTTAATAAACAGACATGCAATTGTATAAAATATCTTCGTCGATAAAGACCCTAATTTATTTATGAAATTAGGGTTTTTTCACTGAGCTTCTGTTAGTTTATTTAATTTTAGAGATACTAAATTTCTTTTGAGAGAAACAATAAGCTAATGTAGCAGTTAACAAAGTCAACAGTAACGGACTTGAAGTAGTTCCAAACACTACTTCTTGACTAAAATTCTCCTCTGTTGCAGAGAAATGTGGAGTATAAAAAGCTGTTAGAAGCCACCCCGATAAAACTTGAAATACTGTATAGAGCAATAAAAAACTAATTATAAATACGAAGTATTTTTTCAAATTCCTCACCACTTTTTACAATATTTTGTAATTGGAGTATATCATATATTTTCTTGTTTCACTAACCTTGATTTGCCAAACTTTATAACTTTATTAGAGTAGGTTTTACTGGGATAAAATCAGTAACAATGATCAACTATTTCTTAAGGGTATAAAACCTATCATTTTTATGTACGCTTGGTCTGTGAGGAAGTCTAGAAAGCTTGATAAACCAATGATGGATAAAATCCTGTAGAGGAAAAAAATGTAGAACGAAATTTCTTGTTGAGGAACTTATTTGTCCAGGAGTTTTCTGCTTATAGGGTTATATGGACTGGAGAGGTGTAGAACATACATAAATTCCATTTATTGCGAATCCCATGTTTTTTTGTTAATATATCGTATTATACGATATATGAGAGGTGTAAATTATGGATGCTAGTCTCATTAATGAAGCATGGACCGATCTTTATTACTATTTGCATTACAAGCATGAGGAATCTCTAACCCATCAAAATATTAGATGTATGCAAGCTATTAAGAAAAATAAAGATGCAACGGTACAGTTTCTTTCGAAAGTATTAGATGTTACACATCATACAACGTCTGAGCATATTAAAAGGCTTATACAAAAAGGCTATGTAGAGAAGGAACGCTCTCTTCAAGACAGAAGGGTTGTCTACGTGAAACTTACGAAACTGGGAGAAGAAGTACTTAAGAAAAATACAGAGCTGGATGAGGAAAAACTAAAAATAATCTTAGATCGTTTTGATGCTGAAGAACAAGCACAGATTATAGAGACGTTTGTTTTATTAAGAAGGGAGGTTAAACATGTCTTTTCTTGTTAAGATTAGTGTCTCAGCCTGTGTCATTGGACTAGTTACTATTCTTGCTAAATATTCACCTAAATATGGGGGGATTGTAGCTGCCCTTCCTCTTGTTAGTTTATTAAGTCTTTTTTGGCTATATATACAGGGGGAGCAATCAAACAATTTAAGTCAGTTTTTATTCGGGGTACTTTATGGCCTGCCCAGTACAATAATCTTGGTTTTTATTGTGGCTGTTGCTCTAAAGTATTCCACTCCATTCTCGATCTCCATCATCCTCGGAATCAGCGGATGGGGTCTATGTTTATTCTTACAGAAGTTCTTACTATCAAATATGTACTCTTAAATTTCGGGCATCAAACGTTAGGGAAACTAAGGGGATATAGCGCATACTTCCTTTTGGTCGGTCATAAAAATTTGAATATCCTGATAATAATATAGACTTTTATGGTGAATTGTTCTTTATAAAGAAGGTGAAAGTAAAATGGCAATAGTACTTACATTAACAATTTTAATAGTGGGTCTTATACTTGCCTTTAAATTAAGTCAGGGAAAATCAACTAAAAAAATACATAGTATGGGGAACAACTACAATATTAATAATGGCCCCGCCCTTTTCATGGCCAGTATCTATCTTGTTTGGTATAAGTCAAGGAGATGGTTTTGCAGCAATCGGATTAATGATGTTATTGTTTCCACTTTTCTTCTTAATAGGACTTGTTACCCTTCTAATAGGGATTTTTAAAAAAAGCAGTACGAATAAATCTATTTAGCAGGCAAAGAAAGCTTTAGAGGCAATCTTCTAAAGCTTTTTTACTTTGTATAACAGAGCTTATGTTAATCAAAGGGGAGTTGGAATTCTTAAACGAAAACCTATACTCACTGTTATTATGTTAGCAGCCACGCCTCTTTCAATCATATCCCATATGATGAAATATCCTATCGAAAATAAGCGCGACGACATTCAAGAGCCTTCGGTAACGTAGAAAAATAAGCTTTTGGCCGGTCCAACTTTAAACTTAAATTGATACAAGTTGCACACTTGGAAGAATCAAATGCATATGTTGTTCTTTATAGAGTTGATTCGAATAATCATAAGGCCATTTTAGAAGAAAGGCCTCAATGGAAATCTTCAAATTATTCATAGTGTTACTACCACCAGTGGCTTAGTTTATGAAGGAATTTATATTACCTTCAAATACTAAGGCTTGATTTGTTTCTCCATCTCTTCTCCAACTTCTTAGTTAATCTCCCCTTTTTCTGTTTTGAACCATGCAGGGTTTAATAACTCAGAATATTTGTGATCCTTCGAAACGGCGTTTAGCCGTTTTTTCCTATTATTCATTTTTCAGGTATCAAGCTTATAGATCAAACAACTAATGAAAATATATCTCTGTCTATGCCTGCATAGATAGAACAAAGAGACCAAAAATTTATTTTTCTAAATAGCAATCAGCATGTTGAATTGAGTTGGACGGCATTCAATTATAGATACTTATGAAATAAAACATAGGCTTGTTAATGAGAAGGTAGAAAAAGCAACAGATTACTTGACGTTGATAATCATTATCAATTACTATATTTAATAGATAATGAAAATCGTTATCAATTAGGGTGGCGGATAACTTATAAAACTTTTTCCCTTTTCTTTGTTAGTAAAGACTGCAAGTTATGTGGATTTTAGATAAAAGTATTAATATCCATCTCAATAAACAGAGGGCTATATTGAAGGGAAATTACAAATCTTGAAGTTCTTTGCTGATCAGGTCAATAAAGAACATGAACTAAGAAGTAAGAAGACGAATCTGTATGGGGAGGGAAAGGTCGTGATTGAAATCATAATTTGTGAATGGTGTGGTTTTATAGACGACAAGGAAATGGTTGATCAATGTGACAATGATAGTTGGTGTCCCTGTTGTGGCATGTGTGAGTAGATGTCGTCTAAAGTTTATCATTTGAACTATGCAGGATAGACACTGAGGGTTTGTTTGAAATGTTTATAAGGAAAGGGAGAGATTTATTTAACAGGACAAACAGCAGCCGTTTTTGATTCATGCGATTCAGCTTATCACATATGATGCAGCCGTAGATATCATAAGGGAAAGCTTAGAGAAAGGGATAGAGGTGTATCCCCAGGGATTAGAAGTTGAATTAAGATCACAAAAATAAGAAGAAGCCTGACGAACGTTTGGGCAGAAGCTCGTTCCATTCTTAAGAACGATAGTTGTTTAAAGAAAGGAGAAGATCGACTAAATGAAAAGCAGGTATCCACTAGTCTCTTTGAAAACTATGGCCAATTATCACTTAGAGTCGTTTATAAGGTGTCCTTATACATATTATTATCAACATGTTTTGTTATTAAATCCCCTCGACGTAAAATGGAGACAAGTTATTCAATCTATAATTAATCAGGTGGTTCAAAACTTTTATCAACTTCCACTAGATGCACAAAACAAGTTAAATATATTGAAATTGATCCATAGATATTGGAAAAGCGTGAGTCCACAGCTATTTGAATCGAAGGTACATTACTATATGGTTTTAACAAAGACGACAGATCATTTGCTTCAATTTTTATCTGCAAAGAAAGAGCAGAAGCCGCCGTTATGGGTGAATACCAATATTGAGGAATTGGAAGCTCAGCTTTCATTAACTATTGAATTAGAAGAGCGGGCAACTCACTCTTTTACTATAAAAAAATTTCTTCTGGAAGCGGATGAGGAAATAATTCAACTATACAATGACTTAACGATTGTATTTTCGAATAAAGCATTTGGCAAACTTCCTGAGAGAATAGAAATCAGCACTCTATTGGAGGGAGAAAAATATACTTTTTCACCCACAGTGAATAATGCTGCTGAAGGAAACGTGGATGTAAAGAATATGAAAGATCTACTGCAACATCCAAATGACTATACAAAAATAAGTTCCCTGAGAGAATGCAGGAAATATCTTTTTTTGCATAAACGTAAAGGCAGCCCAAATAGCCTGAAAGTGGCTAATAGACCAAATGAAGATTATTAGCACAAATCGCAATTAGAAGTAAATTCCTTTTGATATGGGAAAGTAAGTTCGAAGTTTCGAAAACTATACTATTAATAGGAGGGAAGAGAATGTCTGAATATTTTATCGCAACAGAAACGTTTGAGCATCAAATTGACTGTTTTTGTCCGGAAGGGGATCATGCAGATGTTTTAAAAATCAATAAAGGAGATGTAATTGAAGTCACGGATGAACATAAATTTACGATGATTAACGGATGGTACCTTCTGGTTAAGATCAATGATCAATATGTTTTCTATATGGCCCTCGCAGATTTAGAGCAATATTGTATAAAAGAGCGCGTTTTATCTATATTGGAAATAAACTTAAAGATGAACTTTTGGCGATTTAAAATAAATGAAGCACTTGATACAGGGGATGAAGCCTCTTTCCTCAGTTATACAAATAGATTACTTGAATCAAGTGAACTTCAAATAAAACTGGAGAACTATTTAAACACAGAAGCAGTAAACCATACCATATAAAGGCATTAATATGCGGGGAGAACTGAGTCACTTGGACAAAATCTTAAGACACCAACTAGAGAAATAAGCTTAAATAATGCTACATGGCATGCCAAGAACAAAAATTCGATCATCAACATAAAAATTTTAAAGGAGATGATGAGGATGGGTGATATTTTAAATCAAGTGATCATTAATCGAAAAGAGCAGTTGATCCAGCAAATGTTAAAATGGGAATCCTACAAATCAACGGATGATCGTCAGTTGTACGAGTTAACACTAAGTGAATTAGAACATGAATATCAAAAGATGTATAAAGATCATTCGAACATTCGATGAAAACCTACTCTTGATAGGGCAGTTAACCTAAAGTGCTATGCAGAGCACTTTAGGAGGAAGAGTGAATATCAAACCTCTAATAAGTAAAAAAGTACAGACCTATATATCACTTTGGGCGCTCAGAGGACCATAGGGATGATAGCTTTGAAATTGAATATATAAGCGAACATTTCAGAAAAATAACAGGTCAAGTTTTGGGAGATATAGCTAATTCAGTATAATGGTTAGCACATTGTATTGAAAACGCCCCGGCTATCTTTGATAGCCGGGGCGTTTAATGTGGAGCATGGACATATTGCTGATTAATACAATTAATTTTTCACTCTATAATTACCCGATACAACTAACTGTGATTCAGTTAATGAAACACCCTCTATCACCTCAACTGATAGCATTTACAGCTTTTAGTGTCGTAGAAGAGTTCGCAGCGAAGAAGGGACTTCCAAACAATAAGATCGTAGATAACAATATTACTAAAATTTTCAATGATTTTAACTAATTAATCCTGGTTTGGGTATTTTTAAAAGAATGTTATATCATAAATTTATGATAAGATATTAATTTTTTATTACCGCTACAAACAAGGGAGATACTGGATGAAAAGCGTTCTTTTAAACTCTATCATGTTTCTCGTTTTAGCCATATTATTATCGGCCTGTACTTCTAATAAAGAGTCCACCAGTGAAGGAGTTGAAGACTTTGACTCACCAGTATACTCCGGGGGAAATTTAAAAATAGGTATAGTAGGAGCACCTCCTAAAGTGAGAGAAGATAATGTAAAATTCATTTCTTTGTCATTAGGAGATGTAGAAGAGAAAAATTTCAGGGACGTAGATGCTGTATTTATAAATAAAAATTATTTACCTGAAGCAGCAGAGGCTAAATATGCAAAAGTTTATCTAGAGTCCCTTGTTCCTTTTATTTTTATCAATTCGGAGAAGGTTTATTTAGCATTCATTGATGAAGAACTTTCTTACGAAGATGCTCATACTTCAAAAGCAGGTGATTATTTAATTGGGTACTTTAATCACAAATATTTTGGATTGAGTCTATACAACCACCAAAACACAAAGAAAACTATTCAGGATTGTTATTCTAGAGTGTTTTCTATTATAGAAAATGCAAAAAATACTGGGGAAATTAATTTATAGTAAGTAGAAAAATCGTAATGCTAAGATGGGGAGCAATTTTTCAATTCGACTTTACATTGACACTTGGGGTTGGCTGAGACTATAAGACGGGAGAATGAAGTTAGACAATTTTATTCAGTTTTTATACAGTTACAGAGTCTATTTAGGAGCCCGAAATATTGCTGGTAGCAGCTCCCTGCTTGCAACATTAGGTGAACTAGAAATAAATAGAACATACAAGTGCGAAGGAGAAAAAACAAAAACTCGAACTATAGACCTCATGTTTGAGTGTCCATAGTTCGAGTAGTCCAATGGAGTGGATATTTTTTTAATTTAGTTTATTCGTCTTTTTGTTCTGTTTGCCACCATAATGAATCTTTTGGATTTTCGACAGCTTCTTTATATTCAGCCTTAGAAGCAACGGTTGGGTAGGAACCCTTGAGAGATTTCCCTGAAGTACTATTGAACAAGAATAGTATCACTAAAAATCCGATAATACTCACGGCTGTTAGATAGAAACCAGGTGCTAAGTTATTGCCTGTTTGGTGAACGAGCCATGTGGAAAACAATGGGGTAGTTCCACCAAATATTGAAACAGAAACATTAAAGGTCACAGATAATGTACGATATCGAATATCAGTATAGAACATCGCTGGTAACGATCCTGGCATGGTGCCTTCATAAGTTGAAAGTAAAACACCTAGAATGAGAATACCTAACGAAACAAATATTAAACCATTCAAGTTTATTAAATAAAAAGCAACGGTAGACAATAAGGTCAACCCGCCTAAACCAATTAAGAACACCGTTTTGTTTCCGATTTTATCACTGAGTTTTCCAAACATGAAAGCAAGCGGCACCATAATAATCATGACAGCCGTAATTAATACGGTTCCTATCGTACTGGATAGTCCAATAATTTCATTTAAATAAGAGGGCATGTATGATAATAGCATGTAGTTTGTAATGTTAAAGAAGGCGACAGCTACAAAACATACAACAACATCTTTTTTGTGGTTTTTTAAAATAGATAGGAAGCTTTCCTCTTGGACTGTATCATCAGAAAGTTCATTTTCAAAAATCGGTGTTTCTTCTAAGCTCCTTCTTAAGTACAGCCCGATAAGACCTAAAGGTAAGCCCAGTAGAAATGGTATTCTCCAACCCCATGAGGCCATCTGTTGATCAGATAGGGTGATAAAGAGTGCACTGGCAAGTAGTGAAGCTAATATGTAACCCGTGAGCGTGCCAATTTCTAATCCACTCCCAAGCATATTGCGTTTATTATCTGGAGAAGATTCTGCAATATAGACCATGGCACCGGCGTATTCCCCACCAGTTGAAAAACCCTGAATAATTCTAGCTACTAATAAGAGTATAGGCGCCCATATACCTATTTGATCATATGTAGGCAATAAACCGATGAGCAATGTGGAGAAAGCCATTAAAATAATCGTGGTTGTTAAAACGACTTTTCTTCCTGATTTATCTCCGATCTTACCAAATATAATACCGCCTAACGGGCGCATTAAGAAGGCGATCGCAAATGTTGCAAAGGTAAATACTAATTTCAGCTGGTCATTTTCAACAGCAGTGAAAAAGTTCTGGCTAATGATAACCGCTAAATAGGAATATAAGCCAAAATCAAACCATTCCATCGCATTTCCTACCCCTGTAGCAAACACGCTTTTCTTAGTTCGCTGAATATCTACGACGTTGATTTTCTTCTTGTTAAATTTCATTTTGTTGTGTCAACTCCATGGTATACAGTTATATGGGAATGAGAAATAAACTCAAACTAAGGGGGAAACAAGCCTTGAGCGTTTTCTCCAAAGATATCTCAAATAAAATTTTGTTTTTTTATAAACTAACTTGTTCTAGATTAGGCAAATACGATGCCCTGGCATGAAGCTTTGTTGAAAGAAATAAATTCTTTGACGTTAGTTATTTTGATACAAAAACAGAAAAATATTCATTTTTCGCTTATAATAGTTCCCCGTGGGTATACAAAAAAATTAACATCCTCGCATATTCTTATTCACCTCTCTTTGCTTTCGCATCTCTGTCTGAAGTTGTATCAAAGTTTCTCCTTGTTTTGTATGGCTTCTGCTAAATGTATGTCACCTGCTTTCCTCCATCTTTTACAGTTATGTTTATAGACATTTCTAGGCCGGATAAAACATTATCTACCTTTCCAACATCGTGCCCTCTGAATCAAGCACCTCATTTTTTAAATCGTCTCTATTGTGAATTTATCTGCAATAAGGAAGGGTTGTTTTTTTATGAGAGGATGAAGCGAATGCTTGCTCATCTACCTTCTGATCACCCGTTGGGATATCTCTGTTTTACTTATGGTTAGCCAATTTCTCAATTACTCACATCTTAAGGAAGTTCATTATACTTATGGATGTACAACTCCAAAAAGATTACAAGAGGGGATAAATGGAACCAAATTTCAGATGAATGGATGATGTTTTTCGCCCTTTATATAGCAAAATTTCAATAGGAAATGGAGGTGTGAAGGGGGGAGGCGCTATCAGGACTCGTACTATAAGGAAAGCTTTCGGCTATCGTTTTTACCAGCGAATGAAGGGCGCGGCGGCATTGCAGCAAATCTCCAGCTATTCATCCCCATCAATTATACTGAGATATATTGTCATGAATAATGAAATGGTAGATAGAGTCCTAGAAGGTTTCAACGGATCAAATCCAAAGCTTAGTATGGCTTGAAAACAAAGTTTGATCACTTTAAAAAGCGGATTAAAAACCCTGTGTTGAGATGCAGGGTTTTTTCTTGTTCAGCAACCGAATCAAATGATGGAGCAACGTCTTTAAAGAAAATTGGATTTCTTGATTCAAGTTTAGGGGAGATGATGAGATGTTGTAAGCAAAGTAATAGTCGAAAGGATTAAAGAGAAAATAGTTTTACAAAGGCACGTTTTTCAAAATCCGTGGGATTTTCAAAAAAGCTTCTCCTCTAATAGGAAATTGTTTTTTTGTTATTCATAAAAATAGTCTAACCTGCTTAGACCTAGTGAGAGTAAAGATGCCCAAATGTATAGTATGAATAAAAATTAATTGACACAACACGCTACTTTGTAATACTATATAGTAGTACTAAGTGATAACGAGTAGTTAGCAAGGAGGAAATATGAAAGATTTAACGGAAATGCTCAAGGGAGTTCTTGAAGGTGTGGTGCTTCAAAAGATTCAAACAGGAGAAACCTATGGTTATGAAATTGCTAAGTACCTAAATAAGTTGGGTTTCGACGATATTGTGGAAGGAACGGTATATACCATTCTTGTTCGAATAGAGAAAAAAGGGCTTGTGGAAATTGAGAAGAAAAAGTCGGAACTTGGGCCAGCGAGAAAATTTTACACACTAAATGCGAAAGGCGAACAAGAATTAAAGGAATTTTGGAAGCGTTGGACATTCTTAGAAGAAAAAATGAATGAAATAAAGGAGCAAAGAAATGTTTAAAAAAATGATTCAAGAAAAACGCGAATATCGAGCCTATAGAAAAAGAGTGAATGAATTACCTGAGGAATACAGAACGGCAATGACAGCCATTGAGAAGTATATGTGGAATTTTGCTAAGGGATCAGGCATGCTGGCGTTGTTACAAAATGTTTTAGAGATGTTCGAAAGTAGTGCCAGTGACGGATTAAACGTAAGAGATATAGTCGGGAACGATGCAGCAGAATTTGCCGACTCCTTACTAGCAGAGTTTCCAGAAGAAACATGGATTGACAAAATGAGAAAAGAATTAAGAGATTCCATTAAATAAAGGAGAGAGCCATGAATACAACTGTCCTTGAAATCCAAAATGTAAAAAAGAGCTTTAAAGGGAATGAAATTTTAAGCGATGTCAATATCACTGTGAAAGCAGGCTCCGTTTATGCTTTATTAGGAGCGAATGGGGCTGGAAAAAGTACCTTATTAAAAATTGTTACGGGGTTACTTAATAGCGATGGTGGAAAGGTAACCATTCAGGATATTAATATTGCTGACAATCCTGTGGCAGCACAAAATCTTTTTAGTTTTAGTTCTCAGAATTCTACCGTTGACGGCATGCTGACTGGATATGAAAACCTTCATTTGATTGCAAAATTGCGACATGAACGCAATCCGAGAAAAGTTGCCGAAAGTTTGTTAGAAAAGTTTGATCTGACTGAAGCCAAAGACAAAGCTGTTTCAAATTACTCAGGAGGAATGCGACGGCGTCTTGACTTAGCTATGAGTTTAGTTGGGAATCCAGAAATTGTTTTTCTAGATGAGCCCACCACTGGATTGGACCCTAAAAGCAGGCAGGATCTTTGGGAGATGATTAAAGAAATGAAGTCGCAAGGGAAAACAATCTTTTTAACGACTCAGTATTTAGAGGAGGCAGATTATTTAGCTGATCAGATAGGCTTCTT
Source organism: Pseudobacillus sp. FSL P4-0506 (assembly GCF_038003025.1). Taxonomy (NCBI): domain Bacteria; kingdom Bacillati; phylum Bacillota; class Bacilli; order Caryophanales; family Bacillaceae; genus Pseudobacillus; species Pseudobacillus sp. FSL P4-0506. The sequence goes on along the minus strand of NZ_JBBOOI010000002.1, from coordinate 245,705 downwards.
ATGTGAAGGAAAAATTGTTGCCAGTGGAACTCCTGATAAAATGAAACGTATTGCTGGAGCGGATAAATTACTTCTTGTATTTAATTGTAATGAAGACACTGAAATAGCTTTAAAACTCTTAGAACCATATTCCCCTCAAAAAAAAGACCATTGTGAGATTTCTATTGATTTAACAGAAGATATCACAACAACTTTAAACGTAATGAATGCTCTAACAACCGAAAATATTGAGCTCAAGACCTTCAAAATGATTACCCCAACCCTTGATGATGTATTTATGACACTTACGAGAGGAAGAAAATAATGAAGATAAGTCAAAACGTGAGTGATACATTAGCACTTGCCAATAGAATTATTAAGCACAATTTGCGAAGTATCGATACGCTTATTACTGTTATTGCTATGCCGGTTATGATGCTATTAGGTATGGTTTATATATTTGGAGGAGCCATTCAAATTCCAGGAGTGTCTCAAGAGGATTATATAAATTATGTACTTCCAGGAATCTTATTAATGACAATTGCCACTGGTTCAGCTTATACCTCATTGCGGATAAACTTAGACAAAACTTCAGGGATGTTTGACAGATTTAAGTCAATGCCTATATCAAAATCATCTGTATTGGGCGGTCATGTTTTAGCATCCGTTGTCTTTATGTTAGTTTCTATCGTTGCCGTTTTGCTAGTAGGATTTCTAGTCGGATTTAGAAGTAACGCCACATTTTTTGAATGGTTTCTTGTGGTGGTTATGATTATTTTATTTTCTCTTGCATTAACTTGGCTTTCAGTACCATTTGCGTTAGCTGCTGGAAGTATTGAAGGGGCTGGTTCCTTTTCTTATATTCTATTGATGATGCTTTTTGTTAGTTCAGCATTTGTTCCTACTGATGGAATGCCTAAGGTAGTTGGCCTCTTCGCAGAAAACCAACCGATGACACCGATTATTCAAACAATCAGAAATCTGTTAAATTCACAAGTTGCTGGAAATGATTTGTGGATGTCTATTGGGTGGATGGTGCTAATTATCATGATTTCATATATATTTGGAATGAAAGCCTATAGGAGAGTATAAGCGCCTAATAGTAAGGATGTAAATATACTCGTAGTTCGTCCGAAGAGGATGCCAATCCTTTTTGGTTAATTATAAAAAACATCGGATCAAATGGTTAATGTAGCAAGACTTTATTATAGGGTTAGCAGGTAAGTTAGTTTGACCATCCGAATTATAAAGATGACAAATCATTAAAACCAAATGGCGATTATATTATATCTATAACGGAGCATCCCGAAGAGTGATCAAATTCTTTGGGATGTTCTTATTAAATTAGATGAGAAATAGAGGTCTTTAACTATCCTGGACTTAAATGGTAACATAATCATGAAAATGGAATAGGGTGGTCATCAAAAAAGAAAAATCAAGAACAGCTATACTATGTTCGCCTAATTTAGGGAGTAGATAGGACCCTGAGGCTATTTCTATCTTAAATAGAAATGTATTGCTGGTTTCAAAAACTCAATCCATTCTTTTTGTGGTAAAATTTAACTTTAGAGGTGGAAATATGAGGAATCATTTTAATGTTTTATCTATTGGTTTGTTTTGATTATGACATTTAATGCCTATTTTATCTTCAAAGATGGTTTAAGTCCTATATTTCTTCCGTTACTTTTTGTTATTTCGATCATGGGCATTGTGCTTGTATGGTATGGAGGGAAAAGTTCGCTGAGAACGATTGCTTTGGCTGTCAATCTGACTTTCCTCTTGGTTTTTATTGTTTTACCAATATTGATACGTACTTTTATTTGGAATAGACCATAGAAGGGAAAATGAAGTTAGACAATTTTATTTAGTTTCTTTATATAGTTACAGAGTCTATTTGGGAGCCCAAAATACTGCTAAATCAATAATATATAAAATCTTACATAAAGAAAAAGCCAGGCAAAGAAAACACTGATACTTTCTATTATTAGATACTTGCATCATCTCAGTCTCTGCTTTTATTTCAATGGATAATAAATATTGATTAGATTATTTTGATTCCTACATCAGGTATTATATTAATTGAAGGAGGCAGTTATGGTGAATGGAGCGATTGTTCATTTGATTATTCTAATTCCCTTTTTGATTTTTGCTATCTTTTTATCAAAAGGCAAAGGAGCAGCTTTAATTGCGGGTTACAACACAATGCCAGAGAGTAAAAAAGCTCAATACGATGAAGCAGCTATGTGCAAGTTTATGGGGAAAGTGATGTATGGTATTTGCTTTAGTCTATTATTGTGGGCAGTAAGTGAAATCCTAAAAAGTCAAACACTGTTTCTCATTGGTCTTGTTTTATTTTCAGGTCTTATTATTTTTGCAGTAGTGTATTCAAATACAGGAAACAGATTTTTAAAAAAAGGTGATGAACGTGCCAAGTAACAAGGGATTTCTAGACAGGAGTGTTTAAAAGGACAGGTTGAAACGCTGGCTGTTTTATCGAATGAGTGACAGACGAGGAAGAAAATAAAAAAGAAAAATGTGATGAGAAATTTTGAGGCAACGCACAAGTGCTTATAAATAATAAGGTTGTTTAAGAACGGTGGCAATATCATAAGGATCCCTGCTTTTTAGATTGGAAGGAAACTATACCGTAAAGCTTAAAGGACCATATTGGTAGTGGCGCTAGTTGATTTTTTAGTTAGCGTATCAAGGGATTGCCATGTTGGGATTAATGCTATCCAGTAGAAAAACTTACTATTATATTTAAAAAAGTTATTGACCCCGTATTTAAAAGAATGATATAGTTCTCTTTGCTGCTAAAAACAGTGAGATAGAGAAAAAATATTTTAAAAAAACCGTTGACACTATTATTGTAAAATGTTATTATAATATAGCTGTCGCTGATAACGACAACAAAACAAATTGATCTTTGAAAACTGAACAAAATACATGCCAGTAAGTTAATTCTTATTTTTAAAACATGAGCAAGTCAAACAATCTTTTTGGAGAGTTTGATCCTGGCTCAGGACGAACGCTGGCGGCGTGCCTAATACATGCAAGTCGAGCGGACTTGACGGAGCTTGCTCTGTTCAAGTTAGCGGCGGACGGGTGAGTAACACGTGGGTAACCTGCCTGTAAGACTGGGATAACTCCGGGAAACCGGGGCTAATACCGGATATTCTTTTTCTTCGCATGAAGAAGAATGGAAAGGCGGCTTTTAGCTGTCACTTACAGATGGACCCGCGGCGCATTAGCTAGTTGGTGAGGTAACGGCTCACCAAGGCGACGATGCGTAGCCGACCTGAGAGGGTGATCGGCCACACTGGGACTGAGACACGGCCCAGACTCCTACGGGAGGCAGCAGTAGGGAATCTTCCGCAATGGACGAAAGTCTGACGGAGCAACGCCGCGTGAGTGAAGAAGGTTTTCGGATCGTAAAGCTCTGTTGTCAGGGAAGAACAAGTACCAAAGTAACTGTTGGTACCTTGACGGTACCTGACCAGAAAGCCACGGCTAACTACGTGCCAGCAGCCGCGGTAATACGTAGGTGGCAAGCGTTGTCCGGAATTATTGGGCGTAAAGCGCGCGCAGGCGGCTTCTTAAGTCTGATGTGAAAGCCCACGGCTCAACCGTGGAGGGTCATTGGAAACTGGGAGGCTTGAGTGCAGAAGAGGAGAGCGGAATTCCACGTGTAGCGGTGAAATGCGTAGAGATGTGGAGGAACACCAGTGGCGAAGGCGGCTCTCTGGTCTGTAACTGACGCTGAGGCGCGAAAGCGTGGGGAGCGAACAGGATTAGATACCCTGGTAGTCCACGCCGTAAACGATGAGTGCTAAGTGTTGGAGGGTTTCCGCCCTTCAGTGCTGCAGCTAACGCATTAAGCACTCCGCCTGGGGAGTACGGCCGCAAGGCTGAAACTCAAAGGAATTGACGGGGGCCCGCACAAGCGGTGGAGCATGTGGTTTAATTCGAAGCAACGCGAAGAACCTTACCAGGTCTTGACATCCCGCTGACCGGTCTGGAGACAGATCTTTCCCTTCGGGGACAGCGGTGACAGGTGGTGCATGGTTGTCGTCAGCTCGTGTCGTGAGATGTTGGGTTAAGTCCCGCAACGAGCGCAACCCTTGATCTTAGTTGCCAGCATTCAGTTGGGCACTCTAAGGTGACTGCCGGTGACAAACCGGAGGAAGGTGGGGATGACGTCAAATCATCATGCCCCTTATGACCTGGGCTACACACGTGCTACAATGGATGGTACAAAGGGCTGCAAGACCGCAAGGTTTAGCCAATCCCATAAAACCATTCTCAGTTCGGATTGCAGGCTGCAACTCGCCTGCATGAAGCCGGAATCGCTAGTAATCGCGGATCAGCATGCCGCGGTGAATACGTTCCCGGGCCTTGTACACACCGCCCGTCACACCACGAGAGTTTGCAACACCCGAAGTCGGTGGGGTAACCCTTACGGGAGCCAGCCGCCTAAGGTGGGGCAGATGATTGGGGTGAAGTCGTAACAAGGTAGCCGTATCGGAAGGTGCGGCTGGATCACCTCCTTTCTAAGGAAATTGTGAACCGTGCCAGGCTTTTAGCCGCACGTAGTAGCAACAGAGAACGCTGTTCTCACAAGCGAATTAACGGCATTGTTTTTTGTTCAGTTTTGAAGGATGAATTCCTTCTCTATAGGTAAGCAATCTTGTTCTTTGAAAACTGGATAATATCGTATAAAAGTAACCAAGCAATAACCGAGTAATCGCCATTTTAGGTTAAGTTAGAAAGGGCGCACGGTGGATGCCTTGGCACTAGGAGCCGAAGAAGGACGGGACTAACTCCGATATGCTCCGGGGAGCTGTAAGTAAGCGTTAATCCGGAGATTTCCGAATGGGGAAACCCACTGTTCGTAATGGAACAGTATCCCTACCTGAATCCATAGGGTAGGAGAAGGCACACCCGGGGAACTGAAACATCTAAGTACCTGGAGGAAGAGAAAGCAAACGCGATTCCCTGAGTAGCGGCGAGCGAAACGGGAACAGCCCAAACCAGAAGGCTTGCCTTCTGGGGTTGTAGGACACTCTATACGGAGTTACAAAAGAACGGTGTAGGCGAAGAGGTCTGGAAAGGCCCATCAGAGAAGGTAACAATCCTGTAGCCGAAACATCGTTCTCTCCAGAGTGGATCCTGAGTACGGCGGAACACGTGAAATTCCGTCGGAATCCGGGAGGACCATCTCCCAAGGCTAAATACTCCCTAGTGACCGATAGTGAACCAGTACCGTGAGGGAAAGGTGAAAAGCACCCCGGAAGGGGAGTGAAAGAGAACCTGAAACCGTGTGCCTACAAGTAGTCAGAGCCCGTTAATGGGTGATGGCGTGCCTTTTGTAGAATGAACCGGCGAGTTGCGATTTCATGCGAGGTTAAGCCGTAAAGGCGGAGCCGCAGCGAAAGCGAGTCTGAATAGGGCGCATGAGTATGAGGTCGCAGACCCGAAACCAGGTGATCTACCCATGTCCAGGGTGAAGGTAAGGTAACACTTACTGGAGGCCCGAACCCACGCACGTTGAAAAGTGCGGGGATGAGGTGTGGGTAGCGGTGAAATTCCAATCGAACCTGGAGATAGCTGGTTCTCTCCGAAATAGCTTTAGGGCTAGCCTCAAGGGAAGAGTCTTGGAGGTAGAGCACTGTTTGGACTAGGGGCCCCCCTCGGGTTACCGAATTCAGACAAACTCCGAATGCCAA
>NZ_JBBOOI010000002.1:0-237500 GCF_038003025.1 Pseudobacillus sp. FSL P4-0506 | reverse complement strand
GGTGGAGCAGTCTGGTAGCTCGTCGGGCTCATAACCCGAAGGTCGCAGGTTCAAATCCTGTCCCCGCAATCTGGTCCGGTAGTTCAGTTGGTTAGAATGCCTGCCTGTCACGCAGGAGGTCGCGGGTTCGAGTCCCGTCCGGACCGCCATATTTCTTCCAGCAAGGAGTGTCTTGCTGTTGATATATAATATTCTTGTGTGGCTCAGTAGCTCAGTCGGTAGAGCAATGGACTGAAAATCCATGTGTCGGCGGTTCGATTCCGTCCTGAGCCACCATTTTTTCATTGTCTAAAAAACTATCTCTATTTCAGATGGAGGGGTAGCGAAGTGGCTAAACGCGGCGGACTGTAAATCCGCTCCCTCCGGGTTCGGCGGTTCGAATCCGTCCCCCTCCACCAGTTTGATAGGGGCATAGTTTAACGGTAGAACAGAGGTCTCCAAAACCTCCAGTGTGGGTTCGATTCCTACTGCCCCTGCCAAATTAACTATCATTATGGCGGTCGTGGCGAAGTGGTTAACGCATCGGATTGTGGCTCCGACACTCGTGGGTTCGATTCCCATCGATCGCCCCATATGTATTTTAATGGGCTATAGCCAAGCGGTAAGGCAACGGACTTTGACTCCGTCATTCGTTGGTTCGAATCCAGCTAGCCCAGCCAGTTTTTAATGCGGGTGTAGTTTAATGGTAAAACCTCAGCCTTCCAAGCTGATGTCGTGAGTTCGATTCTCATCACCCGCTCCATTTACATAAATGGGCCTGTAGCTCAGCTGGTTAGAGCGCACGCCTGATAAGCGTGAGGTCGATGGTTCGAGTCCATTCAGGCCCACTTTGTTCCACAGTAGCTCAATGGAAGAGCAATAAATTTACACGTATAAGTTGACTGTTAGAGGTTCGAATCCTCTGGGATATGTAAATTATAAAAAGCACCTGGCCAGTTTTTGTAAAACTGGCCAGGTGCTTTTTTGTACATACTAGGGATTCCCTGAATGTAAAAGGTATCTAGTATCTTTTTAAGTGTGTAATCCCTTATAAGCCTTTTGGCCAACCATTCTTAAGCCTTCTCCTATGTTACAAAATTTTTATATTCATGCTAATAACAATCTGCTTCTGGAACAAGCCATTTAAAAGATCAAATAGTCGTTTATTTTACTCTTCGTCAGAATCACTAAAAAATTTTTTCGGAAAATAAAACACCCATTTCTTTTTTAATGCTTCAACGAACAATAAATATGCATCAAGATGTTTATATTCCATTCATTCTTCTCATTCTTCTTGAGCTTCTTCCTCATTGACCCCTCTCATCGTTATTGATAACAGTATATACAACGCATCTACTTTCTTTAATACACTCTTTGTAATATATTCGTTTCTCTTAATAAATTAAAAGGATCTTTAGTTCAATAAGCATGAACATGACCAAATTTAATACAAGGTTACAGGATAAAAAGGGGGAAAATTTTCACCTGATTAGTAAAAAAAATTACCCTTCTTTGTGGAGCTTTCTTTAATAGAGGGAGGATAAAGGTAACGAAATTTTGGCATAGGATTTGCATATAAGTATGAAAGACTCATGAATGAGGATAGTATTTTGAGTTTTGAAAGCGATTGCTCTCTACATAACGAAGGGGCTATCCAGTTGTCATGTATACGTTATCAGCTGACTGAGCAATGACTCTAATACTAACTACACATTGAATCTTTTTTAGAAAACGCTTAACTCAAGGAGATAGTCACAATGGAAAAGAGAAACTTAGAACTTGCTAAACAATTGCGTCGTGAATTGCATCAACATCCTGAACTTTCTAATGAAGAAGTATGGACAAAACAGCGTTTAATGGATTTTTTGAAAACGCATACGAGTCTTGAAATTGTAGATAAAGGCGATTGGTTCTATGCCACTTACCGGGCTGGAGTATATAAATCCAATATTGCTTTTCGTGCAGATTTTGATGCACTTCCAATGGATGAAGTGATCGATCTTCCATGGGCTTCTCAAATCCCGGGAAAAGCACATAAATGCGGACATGATGGACACTCAGCAACACTAGCAGGATTTGCACTTGAAATTGACCAAAATGGCGCAGACAAAAACGTCTTTTTTCTTTTCCAGCATGCAGAAGAAACAGGAGACGGCGCTGTTCAATGTGCTGCCTTTATCGAGGAGAACCATATTGAAGAAATTTTTGCTTACCACAATATGAGCGGTGTGCCCCTTAAATCCATCAATGTGATAGATGGTACCGCTCACTGTGCTTCCAAAGGCATGACCATCCAGATAGAAGGGGTGCCTGCCCATGCCAGCCAGCCCGAGGATGGGGTCAATCCGGCTTTTGCCATAGCGAAAGTTATCGATGCTATTCCTGAGTTTACTTCTCCAGAGAACAATAGAGGCTTAGTACTCTGCACGGTTGTCCAAGTGGATATAGGCAAAAGAGCTTTCGGAATGTCTGCGAGCAAAGGAGATTTACTTCTGACGATTCGTGCCCTGCATGAGGAAGAATTGGACAAGCTCCAGAAAAACCTTGAAGAACTTGCTTTAACGCAAGCAGAAAGGCATGGACTGAGAGTAAGCTTTTCCTATAATGATACTTTTCCGGAGACGGTAAATCACAAGGAGAGCTCTGATAAAATTCGTCAGGTAGCAAAATCGAAAGGAATGGAATTGGTGGAACTCAAAGAGGCTTTTCGTGCTTCGGATGATTTTGGCCACTATTTAAAGTTAACAAAGGGGGCATATTGCTTTATCGGAAACGGAGTAGATTATCCACAAGTTCATACCTATGAGTACGACTTCTATGATGACCTCATTGAAACAGGAGTTGAACTATTCAAGGGATTAGTTGAATTGTAGCTTCTACACAAATGGTTAGAGGGGGGTGAAAGATTACCCTGTCAGTTAATGAGAGGGACTATGTAATTTGTTGTGATGAGTCATTCTGTAACGATGAGAAGTGATCTTATTAATGCTATTCTCTATTTGGTGAAATGAGTGACACTAGAGGGGATTGGTAAGTCAATATAACAAAAGAAAACGGGGGATAGTGTGATATGAATGAAAAAGGCGGTATTTTTTACGGATGGTGGATATTAGTAGCAGGCTTCCTGATTATGACTTTTTTATATGCGCCTATTGCAAACTTAGTGTCACTTTTTACTAAGCCGGTTACAGAAGAGCTTGGTTTTGGCAGAGCTGAATTTACCATGTATTACACCGTAATGGCAACAACAGCCATGATCATCGCTCCAATCGCTGGCAGGTTAATGAAAAAGATGGACATTAGAGTATACATGACGATCTTTACCCTTCTGGGAGCAGGGGCGTATATAGGTTTTTCATTTGCAACTGAACTTATTCACTTTCTTTTATTTGCCGTACCAATGGGGATGGCTTTGACAGGAGCTGGAATGATTCCCGTCTCCGTTCTGATCACAAACTGGTTTAATGCAAAACGCGGCTTAAGCTTAGGGATTGCTTTGTCGGGAACAGGTTTCGGGAGTATGATTCTTAGTCCTTTAGTTACTTGGATCATCACAGCTCACGGATGGAGAACGGCTTATCTTGCGATTGGGATTTTAATACTGGTTGTACTCGTTCCATTGATTATATTTGTTATTAAATTAAGCCCGGCTGATAAGGGTCTACTGCCTCTAGGCGAAGAGGAGACTTCTAATGGTGCACCACAGAAAGAATTAGTAGGCGTCACTCAAAAGGAAGCATTCAAGTCGGTATCATTTTGGGCTCTTTGTGCAGGAATCCTTGTCGGGGGAATTGTTGTAAATAGTATGATTATCAATTTGGTCCCTTATTTAACAGATATAGGAACTCCAACCCAACAAGCTGCATTGCTACTATCATTAGCCTCAGCGATGGTCATTGGGGCGAAACTTTTAGTCGGAAGATTATATGACAAGCTAGGATTAATCAAAACGTTAACTTTTATCGTTGCGTCAGATATTATCTGTTTTCTGTTTTTACTGAAGGCCAACTTATTAATTCCTGGTATTCTTTATACATTATTTTCAGCATTAGGTTCAACAGCTGTTACAGTAACACCTGCCTATCTTACAGGAGCGCTTTTTGGTGAGAAAGAATACAGTTCAAAATATGGAACAGTTGCTCTGTTTACTTCGTTGGGTGCAGCTGTAGCTCCGATAGCAGCAGGGTTGATTTATAATATTAATCATTCATACGGGCTGCTGATCAAGGTGTTAATTGCACTTGCGGTTGTAGAGTTTGTCTTATTCTTTATTGCCATTAAATCAAAACCAAAGTTTGATTTAAATTCAGATATTTCACAACAAGATGCACTGTAACTTCATTATAAAGAAAAAAGAATGTTCCTCCCATCTTTAAGGCAGGAATTTCAAGAGAAAGGAAGAATCAGCATAATGGCTAAGACTATTACAAATATGGGTAATTTTTTTGAAGAAGCAAAGAAGTATGAGGAACAAATCATTAAAGATCGCCGGTACTTACACCAGTACCCAGAGTTGGGCTTTGATCTTCCAAACACTCAAAAGTATATTCGTCAGCGATTAGATGAGATGGGGATTGAAAACAAGCCATGTGGTGTCGTGCCTGAGGAAATTACAAAAAAATATGAGAAGGCTGGATTTGGAGCACAGAAACATTGTACAGGTGTCGTAGCGACTATTGGAACAGGGGAACCGTGTATTCTTCTTCGTGCCGATATGGATGCACTGCCGCTTGAAGAAGAATATGAATCCGAATATAAATCAAAAAACCCTGGCAAAATGCATGCCTGTGGTCATGACTCACATGTTGCTATGTTATTAGGCGCTGCCCAAGTATTAAAGAATTATGAAGATCAACTGCAAGGAACTGTTAAATTAATGTTTCAACCGGGTGAAGAGTGGGGCTATGGCTCCAAGTTAATGATTGATGATGGATTGCTGCAAAATCCTACAGTAGATGCAGCGTTTGGTATTCATATTATGCCTGACCAAGAAGCCGGTACATTATCTGTTCACAAAGGGACACTTACTCAAGCCATGGATACTTATATTGTTGAAATCCAAGGAAATGGAGGACATAGTTCACAACCACATAAAACCACTGATGCGAATATGATCATGAACCAATTATATACAAGCTTAAATTTATTATATACGCGCGAAGTAGACCCACGTGCTCATGTGACATTCTCTATCGGAGCAATGAGCGGTGGTGCGGTGACCAATATTATCCCTGATAAAGCCGTGTTACAAGGAAATATGCGCAGCTTTGACCAAGAATCAAGAGACCATATGTGCAAGCGAATCCCAGAAATGATTGATCATACAGTGAAAGCATGGCGCGGCGAATATAATATTGTGGACTTCCATACACCAACGACCCATAATGATGAAGACTTTATTGATGAAATCATGCCCGCACTTGAAGATATTATGGGAAAAGAAAATATTACTGACCTTGGAGCATTAGGCGGATCAGAGGATTTCTCTCATATCTCTCAAGCAGTTCCTTCTGCTTTTGTTGTTTTAGGCACGGGCAAAGAGGGAGAGCCGCCTGTTCACAATCCTCGCATGCATCAGAATGAAGATATTTTCAAATACGGGGCAGCCCTGCATGTCCATGTTGCAATGGAGTGGCTAAAAGCTCAACGTAAATAATAAGATATATGTATAGTCAGTTGTTCGATGATCAAATAAAGGTTATTTGTATTCTATAAATAGAAGACTAGCTCATAAATCAACCAAGAAGCATTAAATATAGGCTTCTTGGTTGATTTATTTTCTGAGTTTTAATGAAAACAGGTTACTTTTTCAAACTAAAAGACTTCCTGCTTGTGTTTATTCTCGAAAAACCTTTTGCTTTAGGAATGTACTATTGGGGAAGTTGAGAAGATTGCAAAGGGAATCAATAAATTAGATAACAAGGAAATCTTAAAAAGAGGAGGAGTTGGCGCAACGGTTGTATTGTAACTTAAGAAGGATTTACGAGAAGATTCCGAAGAGGAACCTTCTCGTGTTTTGATGTTTTTTAAAAGTTATTCATTTGGTTGGTTCGACAGCTGAATGGTGAAAGTCGTTCCGTTAGCGTTGGATTGCACATCAATTGTCCCCCCATGCAAATCAATTAATTGTTTTGTGATGGCAAGCCCTAAACCTGTTCCTTCTGCGGCGTCGGTCGTATTGGTTTCCCTGTAGTATCTTGTAAACAAATTGTCGAGTTTCGCCTGCGGAATACCTGGCCCTTTGTCGGAAATCGTTATTGTCGTACTACGGTTTGTACAAGTCGCACTTAACTGAATTGCTTGATCTTCAGGCGTGTATTTTATGGCATTGGAAAGCAGATTATCCATGATTCGCTTTAACGCTAATTTATCGGCATAAACATCACAGCCATGCTCTACCGTTATGTCAATACGCGTATCCTGAAACTGTTCAAGCCAATCGGATAATAAAATTCGTTCTTTGTTTAAATGGACCGCATTATTTTTTAGCTGATACGTATAGGTTAAGTCTTTAATCAATGCGTCCATATAGCTCGCTTTTTCTTGCATCGTCTTGGCGAATTGCTGGATTTCTTCTTTGGACCAATGGTAATCTTCTGAAGCAAGCATAGTCGAATAGCCGTAAATAGAGCTAAGCGGTGTTTTTAAATCGTGTGAAAGTCCTGTAATCCATTCTTCTCTTAATTGTTCTGTATGTTGAAGCTGTCTTTCGTTATAGGCAAGCCGCTCTGATAAATGATTCAATGATGTATCTACTGGCTCAAACAAGCGGTATTTCCTTTTCATTTTTCCAGTTTTCTTATGATAAATAATTTTATCCTTTAAAGGCTCGTATTTAAATTGTGCGAGTCTCTCAATACGGGACATAATATACACAATCGGCCGGATGAATTGCCGAGAAATGCTTAAAGAAAACAAAAGAACACCAATAATTAACAAAATATGTCCGCCAATAAAAACGCTTACTAATAAAATCATGGCTTTGTTAAATGGACCATAAAAAGGTTTATAAGATGGATTATCAAGCCGCACTGCTACAGTATAGTCCCCAACCTGCTTACTTTGCGTTAGCTCTTTTAATTCGAAAATATCATAATTTTCGTCAAGCAAGTCAGCTCTTGTTAATGCTTTTTTAGAAGCACCCCACGTTAAAGTTCTCTGCCACTTTTTATCATAAACATCCACCATCGCACCTGCCTCTTTTAAAATCGCTTTTGCTTCTGCAGTTAACGGTTTTGATGGCTGCCATATTGCTAGTAATTTTTGCAGTATTTCATCCGCCGGCAAATCTGCAATAAATAAAAATGTATAGCCGTCTGCTACCCATTTTTGCATGCCCTGCAGCTCTAAATTCAATAATTGTTCATTTGTAAGATCGCAAATTTGACATACGTCACCTGTGTAATCCAAAATTGTGAGATCTTGATCCAATAAATAAAATTGCCCTAAATTTTCTTCAGCCGCTTTTTCTAATGATTTAGGAAGCTGCTCATTCTCAACAATCCCTTCAAATTCATAGGTTGTTTTCATATGCACATTGTCGCCGACTTTATCGTATATAAAGTAGATAAAAAGACCAAAGCTAAAAAAAATGCTCATAACAAACAGTAAATAAAACACAACAAAATAGCCGCTAAATTTTAAAGTCAGTTTGCTTGAAGGCTTTAATTTCATTTTATTATCTCACCTTGAAGCTTATATCCAATGCCACGGACAGTAACAATGCATTGAGGCTTCCCGGGGTTTTTTTCAATTTTTTCTCGTAGTTTTCGAATATGAACCATAATAGTATTGTCATCATAAAATGTATCGCCCCACACCCGTTCATAAATTTGTTCTTTCGATAACACGAGTCCCTCATTTTCGCATAAATATTTCAACAAATGATACAGTCGACCGCTGATCATCTCAGTCTGTCCATTTACCGTTAATTCGGCAGCAGATCTGTCAAATGTAAAGAAATCGCATGTATAGATAGTATTTGTTCCAGCCCTATCAGTCTCTTTTTGCTTCATATATCTCATCAGCTGAACTTTAATTCGTGCAACTAGCTCTAGAGGGTTAAATGGCTTTGTAATATAATCATCTGCCCCGCTCATAAAGCCAATTAGCTTATCTGCATCACTTGTTTTTGCTGTTAAGAAAAATATCGGTGCATCACTCACGCGCCGAATTTCCTCAGCTACTTCTAGTCCGCTCCCATCTGGTAGCATAATATCGAGTAAATAAAAATCATATGTATTTGTTTGAAGCGTATCTTGAATAGTTTGTACGGTTTTGAAATGCTCAATATTTGTAAATCCCTCTTTTTTAAGTATAATTTCAATCATTTGGGCAATGGCGGTTTCATCTTCTAGCACCGCAATTTTTGCTTCTGGCATCCTTCCACCTGCTTTTAAGATTACTTTAAGGTAGACATTAAGTTTTGGTAAGATTTTCAGTCTACATTATACATATAAGGATAACGATTAAGGAGAGGTTCTGCAATGTCATCAAAGCGTGTGAAGAGCATTGATAGTTTACGTGGATTTAGTTTATTAGGTATTTTGCTAGCAAACCTGCTGATTTTTCAATACGGCATGATAGGGAAAGATCATGTGACTGGTTTGTCCTGGATTGATAAAGGTGCCTATTATATAACAAAAGTTTTAATCGAGAGCTCGTTTATGCCCATATTTACTTTACTGTTCGGTTATTCATTAATTAAGCTTATCGAATCGATACGAAATAAAGGACGCAAAAGCCGATGGGTAATCGTAAGACGGGCCATCGGTTTAATATTGCTAGGACTTTTACATGCTACTTATTTATGGGAAGGGGATATTTTATTATTCTACGGTCTGACGATGTTTTTCCTACTCATTTTTATTAATAGAAAGGCCAAAACATTAATGATTTGGAGCGGTGTGTTTTTCATTTTGAGCACAGCCCTTATGTATGGGCCGCTAAACGATTTAACGGAGAAAGAGCAAACCAAATACGATGCTTACGTGGAACAGGAACACAAGGTTTATGAAAACGGCAGTTATTTGGAAGTTTATGATTTTCGTAATAACGCTATTCCACCGTATTATGATGATCCAATCGAACTGTTATTTGTTCTCTTGCTTTCGCCATTTGTCTATGCGCCGCTGTTTTTAGCAGGAATGGCTTTTGCCAAAATGAATGTATTTGAAAATATACGGGCGGAACAAAAACTATACAAATATGGATCATATCTTGTGCCACTCGCTATCGTATGCAAAATAATGGGCCAATTTACTAGTAACTGGGAAGGGGTTTTAGGAAATGCTGGTGGGCAACTGTTAGCGTTAGGATATGTGTTTTTATTTATGCGTGTATTAACAAGCGGCAAATTTGCTACGTTCGTATATGCATTTGAGCAGGTAGGAAAGCTTTCATTGACCAATTATTTAGTACAGAGCATTATTTGTACGACCATTTTTTATGGCTACGGATTTGGGATGTTCGGAAAAATGGGCGTGTTCGCTGCAATGATCATGGGGATCATGATTTACGCCCTTCAATGTGTGATAAGCATTCAATATTTTAAAAAATGGAAGCGTGGCCCGGTCGAAATGCTTCTGCGTATGTGGACAAATTTCTCATTGAGCGGACGCTTGAAGGAAAAGAAAGGGATGGTTCAAAGAGGAGAAGCCTCATGAAAGTAATTCAATGCGTCATCTATTTAGCTCTTATCTTATTTTTTGGATACAGAATCATTGAAATGCTGCCGCAACTTCTTCATCTTCCATTTGGTTGGGATGCGGGACATATGCCTATTAGGATTTTGCTCCTTTTTGTTTTCTTGAACAAATTAATCAAAGTATGGGCAAAGCGCGATGTTCAAACAGCAGAGCCTTTACACTACGACAAGGGAGATAAGATATAAATGAATGATTGGTATCGATTGTGTATAATCCTGCTTGTATTTGCCGTCCAACATTTGTTATCCACTTGGGAGAAGCCGTATTGGGGGCTTATTTTACCGCTCTTATATTTAGCCACATTAACATTTTTACACACATTAGGAATGGTTGAATGGTCAATGGCAAAATTAATTTTATTCGTTATGATTGGTGAACTGTTTTTGTTTGGATATTGGATTAGCGGAAGAAAGGCTTTATATAATCGAAGAGTAAATGAATTGAAACAATAAATTATTAACTCGAATCCAACCTCGTCGTGACAAGCAGAAAAAAGGGTGGATCACATAAAGCTTAATTCTATAACGTGACAACAACTGCCCCGACGGCAGTGTTACCAAAAGAGGAGTGTTACAGCACTTCTCTTTTTTTTATATCTAAACTACGCCATATAATCAAACTTCATTTTTAAGTTATAATTTATTTAAGGCCAACAAGCTCATGTTGGCTTTTTTGATGCTTGTCCAACCGGGGAGACCGCCTGGAAGGGCTTTTATCTAAGAAAAATTAATTCATTTTTACTAAAACGAGTTTGCTAAAAAAGATATAGAGGAAAAAGGGAGCAATTGTCGTTCGAAACACGGTGTTTAAATGATCAAACTTTGTGATAAAACTGTGGCCTTGAAATAAAGCTTAATTATTTATCAAAAAGTCTAATCGTTTATGAAAAAGCTTTGCAAGTACGACAAAGACTCGTTATTATTTATCTGTAGGTTTAATCCTATCTATGTAAAAAAGGAGTTAGTTTCATGATTATTCAATTCATTCGTTATAGATAAAAATGGGTATAGACTATTTTCAAATCCAACTCATGTTTTTTTTGAAAATATGATGAGGGTTTATTTGTCTATGCCTTTTTCATTTATCTAAAAACGAATGAATGAGGTGACTTCTTTGTTACAGGAGAATAAAAGAATAAAGAGTGCGAAATATGTGAGCCATTTTGAAGGCATTTTTGCTTGCCCAATTTGTAATTCATCTATGAAGGTTATGGAGTTTAAAAGTTTAGTTTGCTCAAATCATCATACGTTCGATTTTGCCAAGCAAGGATATGTAAACTTGATGACTCACTCAGTAAATACCAAGTATAGCAAAGGTCTTTTTGAAGCACGAAGAAAACTTATTACCGAAGGTGCATTTTATAAACCGCTCATCCATGAAATTGCAAAAATGATAGATGAACACACTGATAAGACAGAAGAAATACTATCTATACTTGATACAGGCTGTGGCGAGGGTTCACATCTTGCTGATATTTGCGATATTGTTAGGTCTGGCTTTTTCAAAAGCGTAGCAGGAGTAGGCATAGATATTTCTAAAGAAGGCATCATGGCAGCTTCTAAGCGCTACTCTAATAAGATTTGGGCTGTGGCTGACCTTGCTAACACACCATTTAAAAACAAACAGTTCGATGTTATTCTGAATATCTTATCTCTGTCAAATTATGCCGAATTTAATAGATTGTTGACATCAGGTGGCTTACTAATTAAGATTGTGCCTCAAAGCGGTTACTTAAAAGAGTTAAGAGAACATCTTTTTCATCATCCTGAAAAACAAAATTACTCTAATTCAGAGACTGTAAAGAGATTTAATGAGAGGTTTCAATTTGTAGAAAGTTCAAGATTGAGCTATACCATAAACCTTAATAAATTCTCACTTGAATGGTTGGTTCACATGACTCCGCTAACTTGGTCAACAGCAGAAGAGCAGGTAAAATCTTTTTTTAATGAGGATTCCACTCAAATAACTGTTGATGTGGACATATTAATCGGTAAACATGCCATATAGAAAAAACAAATAGTCTTTTTTTCAACTAACAGGCGCTTTAGTGGAGTAAGGGGCTTTAAAATAACAGGTATTCGGATTGTTTGTGTGAAAAAGCAAGGGGGTGCGTTTAATGAATATAAAAGTTGTAGGTTATAATCAAAATTGGAACAATGAGTATAAAAAAGAAGAACGGTCTATTAAGACTTTTCTTCAAAAAGAACTGTTGAATAGTTTCCATATTGGCAGTACATCCGTTCCAGGTCTAAAAGCAAAACCTATCATCGATATTCTACTTGTCGTCAAAGACATCAGTAAATTAGATACTTACTCTGAACAATTTGAAAGCATTGGCTATGAAGTCATGGGTGAGTTCGGAATAGAAGGAAGAAGATACTTTCGTAAAGGCAGGGATAATCGGACTCATCACATTCATGCTTTTCAGTATGACAATGTACAAGAAATTGAAAGACACCTGTCGTTTAGAGATTATCTTCGCCAACATCCAGAAATAAGTAAAGAATATGGAGAATTAAAAAGTAAATTAGCTGAAAAATATCCCACTGACATTGATGGCTATTGTGATGGTAAAGACAATTTTGTCAAAAAAATAGAAAAGAAAGCCCTTGAATGGCATTGGTCAATCCGTTAATACTAAGAATTTTTTAGAGATAATAAAGTTATTTAAAAATCCTTGTTTCACTAATGGAACAGTTTAGTTGTAGAAGAACAATGAACAAGAACATCATTTACTTTTAGATTTAGTGAAGAGCCCGGCATAAGGGTTCTTTTTTTACTGTATAAGAAAGGTATCATAAATTAATGTATCATTTTATGATATAACTCTAGACATATATATCACATCATGATATATTGTTTACAGATAGATATATCGTTTTATGATATATCCTAAGGTGATATAGAGGGTGATAGATTGAATAAATCGGAGCAATTAACAGACTCAATGTTTTACATTATGGCTGCTTTAACGAAACCAAGGCACGGTTATGCAATTATGAGCTTAATTGAAGAAACAACAAAAGG
Organism: Pseudobacillus sp. FSL P4-0506; assembly: GCF_038003025.1. Lineage (NCBI taxonomy): Bacteria > Bacillati > Bacillota > Bacilli > Caryophanales > Bacillaceae > Pseudobacillus > Pseudobacillus sp. FSL P4-0506. Next base: position 224,787 of record NZ_JBBOOI010000002.1, on the reverse strand, counting down.
TGCCATTACGATAGGTCCTGCTTCAATGTACACGATTATTAAAAAGTTATTAAAACAAGAGTGGATTTATTTGTATGATGGTTCGGATTCAAGGCGTAAAACCTATCTGCTTACTGAAAAGGGCAGAGACGTATTAGAAGAAGATGTGAAGCTAAGAAAACAGATGATTCAATTAGCGGAAGCTGGGTTGAAGGAGGTTGAAGAATGAGACAAACAAAGTATATTACGTCAGGTGGATTAGCTTTTTCTGAAGATAAGGACATGGAAAAATTGCGCCGATTTTCTTTGAAGGGATGGCATGTCAATGACTTTAAGTTTATGGGGTATACGCTTGAAAAAGGAGAAAGCTCAGATTATATCTACAGTGTAGATTATCGTTCATTAAAAGAGGATGAAGAAGAGGAATACTTTGACTTTTTTTCATCCTGTGGATGGTCGCATATTGCCTCAGAAGGAGATATTCATTTATTTCGAGCACATCCTGGTACAAAGCCGATTTATAGTGACCGTGATACATCAATTGAAAAGTATGAAAATTTAATTAGTTCCATGAAGCCCCTAGCAATTCCGTTAGTTTTAATAACAGTACTCACATGGGTTGGAGCGATGATAAGCTCTGGCACCTTAGAATCAGTACTTCGTGTAATAGCTATTGTTTTAACTGTGTTTGCCATTCCGACAGCATGGACTGTAACTGCAACCTACAACAACAAATGGAAGGCAAAAGAAAAAAAAGGACTCGTTCATCTATCGAAAGCGATACCTATCCTTCTCTTCTTAGTGGCTGTTATTATTTTGTTATTTGTCGATGGCAGTCCCATTCAACTTATAGCGTCTATGATCATTGGAGCAATCGCACTTCCAACTGCTATTTGGGTCATCATGTCTCTTTATCATAAAATGGGGGCGAAGAAAGCTTAGTATAGGAGTCAAATAATAAAGTCTTTAGACATGGTGAGCTATCAAGTGCGTTAGTTCAATAGGAAGCAAATAACTTTATTATCTGTACACAATTAACTCGTCATGGCTGTCGTCTATTTTTATTATTTTGACCATTATACTTTCAATCAGTTTAAAAGGCAGACAAAATGCGCTGATATTTGCGCATCTCGTCTGCCTTATTATTGTTTAATTGAATACAAGACATTCATAGCGTCATTACTTCCTCATGGCTGCTGTATTTCTGCCATATGTCATAAATCGCCATACTTTTTCTAATGGCCCCATCTTAAAGAATTTAAACCAAATGACGCTATAAATGATTTGAATCGTAAAAATAATGATGGAAATAATGACAATGTTTATCGGCGAAACCACTTCAAGATCCATGAGTGAAATGATGGCCAGCCCGATAAAGCTTTGTGCCCAATAATTTGTAAACGCCATCTGGCCAACCTTGGCAATCGGCTGCAGAAGTTTTGCCATGCGTTTATTTTCTAGGATGACAAACATGCTCGATAAGTATAAATAGGTTGTCGGTATTGTACCTAAAGCAATGATTTCTTGAATATGTTGATCGTTACCTTGTGATGCGAACCAGATCCAAATAGAGAAACCGATAAACAATGGAAAGGTAACGATTTGGAGCCATCTTATCTGAACGGACAAATCACTTATTTTTCTAATCCAATTCGCTTTAGCTGCTAAAAATCCAGATAAAAACATAATGAAAATAGTAATCGCATCATTCCCAAGAAAGGTAAAAATCTTTGAGAACATCCCCATGTTTGGAGCAAAGACCACCAATAATAGCGATAAGATGTGCACTGTAATCAATCCGCCAAGCCACTTGCTAATTGTTGACACCTTTGCCCGATAAAAAGGGATCAGAAGGAAGCCGATAACGGCATAGGGTACTAGAATAGAACCCCAAAAAAATAAAAAATGAATAATACCGATTAACAACAGAGCGAATAAACGTCTGGCAAAGCGCCAGCGTGGCTTATCCCCACGACTTTCAGCACGCGAGGCAAAAATATAAAACCCCACACCAAATAGAAAAGAAAAATGGAGAAGAATTTTTTCTCTACAAGAATATCGGTTAATACAGCAACGATTCCGTTCATACCGTTATAATCTGGAATCACCGTGTCATCAGTAAGGATTTTAAAGGCCCCTACATTAATTAACAAAATCCCAAATAAAGCAAAACCACGGATAATATCTAAGGAAATGATTCTTTCCTTTTGTGTAATGGATGGATTCATACTCTACTACTCCCTTTTAAAAGTTATCTTTGTAAAGCGAGTATAACGCCCCAACCTTACACGAATTTAATGTAAACCTTACATTAACCTTAAAACATTAAGTACCATAAAGCCGCAAGTGGAGTTAGTATAGTTTTGTGCTCAAATTATTGACTCAAATCCAGCTCGTATCTTTTAAAACAAAATTCAATAACTTTATTGTTGTGAATTTAAAATAAAATTTGATAATGGATAATAAAAAAGATTGATAATTTAAAACAAAGTTTGGTAATCCCTGTTATAAGGGTTTTGTTTTTGAGCTACGAAGACATTCGCTATTTACCCATAAATATAAAAAAGGTTAATCTCACTTATGATTCCTTTTCGCATTCTATATGTTGTTTTAGGGGCTCGTATATATTTTCCAATAAAGGACACATTTACACAATATTGGAGGTTGTACAATGAAAAGCAATCATAATCAAATGAGATTAACATCTACTGAAATGGGAAAACTTTGGGCAACTTATACAGGGAATACGATGGCCAAATGTGTTCTTAGTTACTTTCTTCAGCATATCGATGATAAAGATATCAAAAAAGTCGTAAAAAAGCCCTAAATCTATATGAGACGCTTATAGAAAATATTAAAGATATATTTATCCAAGAAAATTTTCCTGTGCCAATTGGGTTTACGGATGAAGATGTGAACTTAGGTGCTCCAAGGTTATTTTCAGATGAATTTTATCTTCATTACTTAAAAGAATTGACACTTATCTTCAGGTCCAGTAATATCAAAGTATGGCGGCGTGTCAAAACTTAGTGCCATAAATGAAGTCGAAAAGGGGCTGCTACATAATGAAATATGGGTATGCCAGAGTGAGTACAATTAGACAGGATCTTGAATTACAGATGCAAGCTTTAGAGAAAGAAGGCTGTGACAAGATCTTTTCTGAGAAGTTCACTGGGACGAAAGCAGATCGTCCGCAATTTCGAGAGTTATTAACTTTATTGGAGAAAGGAGATACTCTTGTCGTAACCAAATTGGATCGTTTCGCCAGGTCTACTGTTGACGCAATTCAGACTGTAAGAGAACTATTTGAAAAAGGTGTGAAGGTCCACATTTTGAATATGGGGTTGGTTGAAGATACACCGACTGGTCGCCTGGTATTTAACGTTATGAGTGCTTTTGCTGAATTTGAACGGGATATGATTGTAGAGCGTACGCAAGAGGGAAAAGCAATTGCTAAACAGCGTGAAGGCTTTAGAGAAGGCAGACCCAAGAAGTACAGCAAAAAACAATTAGAACATGCTTTAGATTTATTGAAACTTCACTCTTATAAAGAGGTTGAAGAGATAACGGGCATTTCCAAGAGTACATTAATACGGGCTAAAAAGAAGGTGACACAATGACACTAGAGGAATATAACCAGCGTTATGAAACAATCATTCAGGGAAATTTTTCAGATGAACAAAAAGATGAAATGCTGGCTTCTCTAATGACTGAGATGGAACAAGCATTTGATATACCCATCTTAAGGGATGAAGCATGGGAAGCTGCAAATAAAGATGTAGTTGCCTTATATCGAAAGGTTACTATGAGCAGGAAATTGTAAGATTTCTGCTTTCTCATACAAAAAATAAGGGGATAAACTATAGGGGGAAATGAATATGTCAGAGGAAATAGTGATATACCAGGGGAAATCTTATTCGGTCATACATAAATATAATTCAGGTTATTGGGAAATTAAGAGTATAGATAATCCTAACTTCGTTGAGTTGGTGAAGGAAGCGGATGTATCTAAAAAGACGTTAGATGAAGAATAAAGGATTTTATATACATGGATTTTTATACATGTACTTCATCTGAAAAAACTGTATTTTCAGGGCCAATTCCAGCCCTTTTCATCGTTTTAAGGCTATTACGCTTTAAAAGAATAGCGTCTAAGATACTGCGTATTCTCAACGAACTGTGCATTAAGTATTTTCTTTTTTCACGAACAATGTCATTATCTTTACTGATAATTTCCACGATTACTTATTTATGTACTTCTGATAAAATTAGTTGATTTTACTTTTCTTATTTGGAAGTAACATGACTGGTTTTACAGAACTATCAACGACTACTTTATTAGCTCAACTAACGTATAGTCCTTTATATATCATCACAGTAATAATTGCTCTTGGAGTGCTTATTTTCTTAAGACATAAAAAAGGCTACTTAATGTTCTTTTATAAATGTTGGGCTGTGATTGACATTGTCATTTATCTTCTAGCTATTTATTTTTATTTGTTGAAACTGAATTGATTCACAGTTTTATGTCTACTATTCATCATTCCCGGCTGTAATAACTAAGGTAAAAAATTACTGTCTAAGAAAACGAAAATCCGGATGAGAGTTTTTGTCGTAAATAAAAATAGTGAACAGAAAACCAACAAAGAAAAGAAGCATATATTTGAACATTTTCAGGAGCACAATAAGCCCTTTAGATCTAATATTTTTCGTTTTCTCCTTGTTTGTTTAGTAATTCTTTGTCTTTATCCAAATATGTAGCTAAATGCTGGGACAACAAACCATTCCCAAAAGAAAGAAGCATACTTTTCCAAGCTTCTGACACAGGCAGATAGACATTTGGATAAAACATGATATGTAAACTTATTAGTCCTCCGTACAAAATAAAAATCACGGAATCCATAATCAACATCCATTTGATCATTTTTTGAAGAATGTATTTTACCTCCTTCTGTAGCAAAAACGTTACGTAACTAGCATGTCCTTTATTTGGATTAGTTACTACAATTCGGCGCAAAAAAGGAAATTTTTTGGGTTTTTTGGGATAAAACGAGGAAAAGTAAGGACAATAAATGAACATAACATAAAAGAAACAACGCAATTACAACCTAACTTTATAAAGCACAATCGCTACTATTTCATGGAAGACATACGCTAAGAGCCTGTTCGGAAGGTATTAATTTAGTCAACATCTTATAATGAGAGAATTATAAGAAATTCCTCTATTTGTTACTCAGCGATCGCATAGAAGAGAACTTTTTTGAGGAATGAATATTTTTATTAAGGTATTTATCGAAAAAGAAATCATATCCTACATTGCTTCCTCGGCATCTATACCTGTTGCTATAAGTAAAAATCTTCTTTGAAATGTCAGAAGAACGATACCAATTAAAAGCTGGCAACGTTTGATTGCATAATAATTCCCGAAAATTTGAAATAGCTCCAGCAGAGTGGTTATTATACAGAAATCTCTGTGAAAAAGTGATTTAACTAGATATAGATTGAATAAGTTTTATGAGAATGAAACAACGAGAAAACTAAGCCATAGAAGTTGAAAGAAATATTGTTTTTTTGGAAACCTAAGGTATGTTTTCGCTTACACTATGGTTCTTAAGCAGGCTTTGAAGTTTTAGATGCTATAGGTAGCAATAAGTAGCAGACTTGAGCCTGCTTTTCATTTTTAGAGTAAATGGGTTTACCGATTATTGGGTTATTGGCAGTACGATTAAAAGGCACGGCAGGTCTTTTTTGATTTTTCCTTGATTGAGAATTTAACCTCTTGTTGAAGTAATGAATAAAAATACATATATTATATATACAACAATTTGGATTTGGGGGAATCTTTTGTCTTTATACGATCAGCTGCCAGACGATCTTTTAGCTGGCTTTTTTGTGAAAATCAACAAGAATATAAAAAAGAAGATTCTTTCAGAGGCGATGTATCTTGAGATCGCCCTCATTAAGGCAGCAGCTGAAAAACGGGGGCTTTCAGAACTGGATCTCCGAAGGGTTTATGTGAAACAGGTTCACTTTAAATAAAAAAATTGTAGACAAAACCCCTAAGTTTAGGGGCCTTTTTATTTGGAAAATTCCTTTCAATAATTTTAAGAGGAAAGGGAAAAACACTATGAGAATCACTAAGGCATTAAAAATTCGAATAAACAGTCTTTGTAAAGAAAAGGTTTGACGCTCATGCCTTCTGTTTATGTCCTTTCAATTTTTTGAATATGATGTATTTATTTTACCTGCTATGTCTATATTGACCATTATAGTCCATTTGGGTTGGAGGTCTTGATCGTGAGCCGTTTCAAAAAAAGACTTATTAAAATACAGGGTGAACCTCAAGCAAGAGATAAAGAACAAAAGAAGCCGATTCAAGATAAAAAGGGAAGTTTTTTTGAAGCACTCGCACTCAACACAGAGCGGTTTGAAGAATTGTTTCAATATCCCGCCAATGACGCCTTAAAGTTCAGAGAGATGCATATTCCGTCGATTAACCGTAAAGCGATGGTGTTGTTTGTCGCCGGAGCTGCTAACACAGATCAAATCAATGGACATGTTATCAAACCCTTGCTTGAGTCGTCGCTAAACATGAACTTGGGAAACAATCTTATTAATGAAATAAAGAATAATATTCTCACAATCGCAAGCGGAAAGAAAATCGCGACCTTTGATGAAGCAGTGAAACTATTGCTAAATGGCAATACGGTCATTTTAGTTGACGGCGAGAAGGAGGCCATTGTGGTAGACACCACCGGTTTTGAAAAGCGTTCCGTTTCCGAACCAACCAGCGAGATCGTCCTCCGAGGGCCGAAAAGCGCATTTGTGGAAGCAGCCGACGTCAACCGCTCGCTTATTCGCAGGCAGCTGAAGGATCACCGGCTTGTTTCCGAGACGGTAACGGTGGGCAGACAATCTCCTCAGGAAGTATCCATTTTATATCTTGATAACATTGTAGACAAGGCACTGGTGAAAAACATTAAAGACCGGCTCGCTCAGGTTGACAGGGATGCTGTTTTGACACTTTCTACATTGGAGGAACTGATTGAGGAAAGGCCTTATTCCTTATTCCCGTCCACCATGACAACGGAGCGCCCGGACCGGGCAAGTTCTTTTTTATTGGAGGGGCATGTTGTGTTACTGATGGATAATTCGCCCGATGCCCTAATCGCCCCCATCACATTTTGGTCACTTTTTCATACAGCTGAAGATCAATTTCTGAGGTGGGCATATGGAAACTTCGCCAGAATTATACGCCTGATTGCCTTATTTCTTGCATTGCTCATGCCAGCCATTTATCTAGCTATCACCACCTTTCATCCGGAAATGCTTCCGACGGACCTTCTGCTTGCCATCGCTGGGACAAGGGAACGGGTCCCATTTCCGACGCTGTGGGAGATGCTTTTGATGGAAGTCACCTTTGAAATATTGAGAGAGGCGGGCATCCGGGTGCCAAATCCGCTTGGGACAACGATCGGCATTGTGGGGGCTTTGATCCTCGGTCAGGCGGCCGTTCAGGCGAACCTGATCAGCCCTTTGCTGGTGGTCGTAATTGCCATCACGGGCCTTTCATCTTTTGCCATTCCTGATGTCGGCCTGAGTGTCATGCTACGCATACTGCGTTTTGGCTTTTTGATGGCCGCCCACTTTTTAGGGTTTGTCGGCATTGCTTTGGGATTTGCGGCATTGCTGGCCTATGCCACTTCTATAAAATCATTTGGCGTGCCCTTTTTTGCACCGCTTTCACCACATGAGCCGTCCTCTCACGATCTTTTTTTACGGCCGATTCTTAGAAGACAGTGGCTCCGCCCCTTGTCCATGAAGCCACAGGAGAAATTGAGGGCTAAATCCAGGGGAGGAAACCGTTCATGATACAGGTGTCGGACGAGAAGATTGGGACAAGGGAGTTTTATGCCATCCTGTATATCATGATGGCCATCAGGATCACCGATTCCACGCCTAATCTGCTTTTGGATAAAGGTATTAATGCTGCTTGGATGATGCCTATTATTTCTGCCGCTTTCTTACTTGGCCCGTTACTGTTGTTGTTGCGGCTGCTTAAAAAACATAACGCTGGTCTGCTGGAAATCCTTTTTGAACTGACAGGAACATTTTTTGGCCGTTTGATCACATTTGCCATGTTTTTGGCTGTTTTTTCATCAACTGCCATCAACAGCCGCAATTATGCGGATATACTCATTTCGATGTATTATCCGAACACCTCTGTCTTTTTTATATTAGTCGTCTTGGTTTTGACTGTATCTTTTTACATTGCTCACAGGGGGCTGGAGGCGATTGGCCAGGCGTCCTGGTTGATCGTACCCGTTTTTATGGTGACATCCTTGCTTCTCGTTGTGGCTATGATAAAAAAAATGAATTATCTTTTTATCTTTCCGATTGCCGGGTCCGGAGCCATGCAGTTGGTTAAAGGTGGTGCGGAATACAGCGCTTTTTTTGGGGACATTATTCTCGTTGGCGTCCTGTTTTCCCATGTAAGGACATTTGATGCTTATCAGAAAGCGGCTTTATGGGGATTTGGAGTATCCACTGTAAAAATGGCGCTTTATTTGGCTGTATATGTCATGATGTTTGATTATCCCGCCGTGCAGGATATAGCGTTTCCATATCATCATCTGACCAGGATGGCTATGATCGGGTCACTTGCCAATCACGTGGAAGCCATCTTTTTGGCCCTATGGTTTTTAGGGGCCGCTATCCATTTTGCTATTTACTTATATCTTTCTGCTCTCCTGCTCGGCAAGGTGATGAATTTCAAACCGTTTAATCGCCTCCTTTTTCCTTTAGCGGGATTGGCTGTTCTGCTGGGAGTGATGATGGAGAATACTTTTCAGGGATTTCAAGTCAGGGGACTTTTGCTTAAATCTAGTTCCAGCCTTTTCCTCCTCCTTCCAGTGGTTTTATGGGGAGTAGACTTGTTCAGAGGGAGGATAAAGAAATGAAATCCATTTGGTTGATGATGTTAGTCCTTTTTTTCACTTTTTTTCTGGCGGGATGCGGGGACCGTCAAGAGTTGGAAAGACAAGCTTTTGTGGTCGCCATCGGATTGGATAAAGGGGAAAAGGATCACCTGGTGGATGTCACATTCCAGATTGTCAACTCCCAGGTGAATACATCCCAGGTTGCAGAAGCTCAGAAGGAACCGCCATCGGATATTGTCACTGTCGCAGCACCTGATCTGCTATCTGCCAAAGAACTGGTACAGACCTCCCACTCCAGACAAATTACGTTCAGCCATTTGCAGACCGTTATTGTGGGAGAAAAGCTGGCAAGGGAGGATTTGTTTCGGCACATGATCGGATCGGCCATCATTGATCCAGAGATGAGGCGGGAGGCTCTGCTGATTATCTCAAAGGAAGAGGCAAGGAAGTTTATCCATGCGAACAAGCCGACGATGGAAACGCGCCCTCACAAATATTATGAGTTTATGGAAAACAGATGGAGGCATACAGGCTACGTTCCGCTATCCAATCTAAATGTCCTTTTTCAACGGAATAAGGAGGAGTTGTTTTTAGGGGTTTACGCAACAGCTGAAAGAGATGAGGAGGAAAAGACGGACGAAGATGCCTATTTGGCGGGAGACGTGCCACAAAAGTCAGGAGACCCTGTCCAAATGATCGGGTCAGCCGTCTTCCAGGACCGTATAATGATTGGAACATTGAACGGAGAGGAAACGAGAATTTCACTGCTGTTGCGAAGAAAAAACCTTACAAAGTCAATGATTGCTTCTTTTCCAGATCCCGTAAATGAGGACTACCGGATATCAGTTCGCCTTATGCAAAACGGGAATACAAAAATCAAAGTAAACACCAACCAAAAGCCGCCTAAAATCCATGCAGAAGTACCGATAAAACTACAAATCCTGTCTAATCCCGGTCTTGTGGATTATACCGTTCATGAAAAGAGGCAAGACGCCCTGAAAAGAAGCGTTAAAAAAGAGATGGAACAAGCGTCGGGATCTTTAATTAAAAAAATGCAAAACAAATTTAAAGGAGAGCCATTCGTGTGGTATGCAGAAGCCAGAAAAAACTTTTGGACCATGAAACAATTTGAAGAATACAAATGGGAAAAGCAGTTCCAACATGCCAAGGTCGATGTCCAATACCATGTCACGATTGAAAACTTCGGGGAACAAATACGTCCGCCTACCATAGAGAATCGTGAAAAAGATGACTGACGTGAGGTATCTACCTGGAGCCTCTATCCGATCTTGCGTCCGTCCGATTGAGGCTTTTATACCGTTGTTTTTGGATAGAATTAAATATACTTATTTATAATAAGGCATCAGAATTCGATTAGGGGCCGCTATAACTGAAGCAACCTTGGTATCTAATAGTATGATGATTACTATAGCTGCCGCATCTACTTCCAATTTTGCCATCCTCATCAATGGGATGAATGTGGTTATCCAGGTGATGAAGTATGCTCAATTAGTCATAGCGACTGTCGCTGAGATAGGCGGGCTGGCTTTGGGCTTTGTCATTTTAATGATGTATTTAACCCACATAAAACTTTACGGCGAGCCGCATTGAAAACTGTTTGTGCAAAGAAAAGAAAAGAGAAGGAAAGGATTTGGCCATGAACCGTTATTATTATTATTTGCTGGCAGTGAACATGTTCACTCATATGGTTACATCTGTTCCAATTGTTTTATACCAGGCCCGTAAAGAGGGGGCCATCGTCTCCATGATTTTCGCTCTCCTCATAGGAACAGTGATCATATACTGGCAGACACATATATTTACCCGTTTTCCCGAAAAAGGGTATCCGGAATTGCTGAAAGAATATATGTCCAAATGGATTGCCTTTCCATTGCTCGTCCTTACAGCCATCGTCTGGTTCATAGCGGGGCTCATTACTCTTATTACATATTCTGATCTCTTGAAAAGATTTTTGACGCCCGAAATGCCGGTTATCGGCATTCTCGTACTCCTATTACTGTTTGTCTCATTTGGCATATTGATGAATTCCAAAAGTGTGCTGTATACGATCGAAATTGTGCTTCTTCTAAGCATTCCCTTTACAATTTTTATTTTTACCAAAATGTATTTCGATGAAGGCATGAATTGGGATTTTGTGAAGGAGGCAATGACATACGTTGTGAGCATGCCAGATTACTCGTCATTTTCCGCAGCCATTTATGTTATTCTCGGACCGGCTAATTTGATTGTGTTTAACCGTGTGTTTGCCAGAAAACAAAAAATAAATTGGAAGTATGCAATTGTGATAGGGCTAACTGGCGCTTTGGCCTTATTTACTTCGTACTTCATCCCCATTGGCTTTCAAGGTTTCATGAACATGGATGTGCTTGTTCACCCCTGGCTTGTTACCGCCGATTCGATCCGGATGAAGTAGGGATTCATCGAGCGTGTATTATTTCTGTTCGTTATATTGAATCTGGCTATTTCTTTTTTGAGCATTCTCATTCATTGGCACGTGGCAACAGAACTCTTAAAAAGCATAATTCGGTTTAAAAATCTGGAGTGGAAAGGCTATAATCTGACCCCGTGGATATTTGTAGCCTCTTTTGGGATTGGCAGTCTTGTCATCGTCCCTCGTTTAACGGAATATGAAGTGCATCTATACACAAGATATGCACTGAACTTCGTATTTCCGGCTATAATTGTGATTTTGATGAGCCTTTTGTGGGTAAGAAGGAGGGCACGGTTGTGACTGAAAAATTTCATTTGCATTAATCTATATTGTCTTGCAAAAATACAACTTTTCTTTTCAATTTCTTTCCGGACTCCTTGCTTCACAGTTTGTGTCTACTATTTATCACTTTGATTTACAAGAATTGCACTGCATAAAATCCCGCTTTTTTATTCAGCCACCAGGCTGATTTGAGGGCTGGAAACCTTGTTAAATCAACAATGTAAAATCATGTATATAGAAGAAGGAGAAATATAAAGAAAACCCCTTGTCGGATAAGGGGGTTCTTCGTGCGAGAGCTTCCTTTTTTTGTGATTATGTCAACTAAGTTTGTATATGGTATTCATGTGTTTAGGATTTTAATGAATTAGTAAGCAGGTTAGTGTAAAAGAGAACAGGGAGACAGTAGCGTTACTGACACCAACTACATTTCTCTTTTAATAGAGTTTGCCTTGCGGTCTACAACAAGAACCCTGTGATTACCCCAATAAGGTTGAAAATAAAAACCACAGTTTATGTTTTAGTGAATTAGTGGTACGCTATTACGTTCTAATTGAAATTCTACTAAAATATAGTTTTTATAAGATAACTATCTCTAATTATGAATTACAAGTAGAAACCTTTGAGGAGGAAAGGTATTGCTCTATTCCAAACTTAAAACAATTTTTATTGCTTTAATTATAACTACTTTAACTGTCTCAATTATTTCCTTCCCGAAAGAATCTGTGAATGCTTTTGTAAGGGGTCTTGAAATGTGGTGGGGAATTGTGTTTCCAGCACTTTTCCCTTTTTTTGTTATGACCGAACTACTTATAACCTTTGGAGTAGTTAGATTTTTAGGAGTATTATTAGAACCTTTAATGAGACCTTTTTTTAAAGTTCCAGGGGAAGGCGGATTTATATGGATAATGGGGATGGTCTCCGGTTTTCCTATGGGTGCAAAATTGACTGCAAGACTAAGAAAGGAAGGACGATTAACACGAGTTGAAGCAGAAAGATTAATTTCATTTACAAATTCACCAAATCCTCTTTTTATTTTTGGAGCAGTAGCCGCATCTTTTTTTAATAATGTGGAGTTAGTATAGTTTCATGGACACAGTTTAATTAAGTCCTTACAATTATTTTGAGAAGATGTGTCCGAATTGGAACGTAAGCCTACAGGCAAAAAATATAATGATGACTTTAAGAAAACGATTGTGGATTTATATCATTCCGGCAGCTCAGTTAAAGAATTAAGCAGCGAATGTGGCGTATCAGAAGTAACGATTTATAAATGGGTGAAAGACTTTACCCCTATCAGTTCAGAGAAAGAGGCCCCAACACCGAAAGAGTTAGCGGATATTCAGAAAGAAAACCTTCGGTTAAAACAGGAGGTAGAAATCTTAAAAAAGGCTATGGCCATATTCGCGAAAAAGTAACCGAAGCAGAGCTTAACGATTTTATCGAGGAATACAAAGATCAATACCCTATCCAGAAAATGTGCGAAGTACTGGCCGTGCCAAGAAGCAGCTACTATGATTCCCTTGAAAAAACGACGTCAAAGCGTGAACTGGAAAACCGGGAACTCACGAAGGAAATCCAACGGATTCACCTGGAAAGTAAGGCTCGTTATGGAGCTCCTAAAATTCATAAAACTTTATTAAACAGAGGGTTTTTCCTAAGCCTAAAGCGCGTCCAGCGCCTAATGAAAAAGGCCGATATCCGTTCGATTACCAAGAAGAAGTACCGTCCCTGTCCCTCAAAGGAAAAGGTTGCACAGCTGGACAATTTTTTAAAGCGGGACTTCTCTACCTGCACAATCAATGAAAAGTGGGTGGCGGATATTACCTATATTCCTACGGTAAGAGATGGCTGGTGCTATTTGGCCTCTGTATTGGATCTGCACGCGAAAAAAATCGTTGGCTATTCTTTTTCTCGTTCTATGACATCAGAATTGGTGATCGAAGCACTTCAAAACGCCTGTTTTTCTCAAAAGCCCCGAAAGGGCTTCATTCTTCATACCGATCTTGGCTCACAATATACCAGCAGTGAGTTTACTCAGTATGTTCAGAAACAAGGAATCAAGCAGTCTTTCAGCCAGAAAGGCTGTCCTTATGATAATGCCTGTATAGAGTCGTTTCACGCTATATTAAAAAAAGAAGAAGTTTATCATACGCAATACACAGACTACTGGACAGCAAAGCTGGCTATGTTTCAGTTTATAGAAGGCTGGTATAACCGAAACAGAATTCATAGCAGCATTGGTTATCAGACACCTCAATCTATTGAGGATCAAATTAGAAAGACAGCTTAAGACTTAACTTTTTTGTGTCCAAATTATTGACTCAAATCCACTCTGCAGTAAACCACTTTTTGATAAGTCTGTAAAGGAATACGCTAAGCTAAAACGATAGTTTGCAAAACATATTATTTATTAAAAAAGGAATGGATACTTTATTCTACGTATCCCAACATCCTAAGCTGGGTCCTATTAAACTAGTGTAGGAAGACTTTCCTATTGACAGTTTTTAAAATATGGCATAAATTATACTTAACTTAATAATCGACAAATGTTATTTCTGTCCCTTTTAAATAATTAGGCCTTTAGCATTCTTTTAATATTTAATATTGACTGGATGAAAAAGCATCCTAATATAAACAAGGAACAGTCACATAAATTAATTTATTTCATCCTCAATAGATTAAATTAAAGTGATACCGATGTCTTCTTTAGAAGGAAATTAAAACATAAGTTAAAATGACCTATAAAAGGTAGCACTTCAAAAAACTTTGCTGAAGTTAGTTGAAGTGAAGCCGACAACTTTAATAGTTCAATGATTGAAAATTATCATTGAACTATCAAAGCTGTCGGTTTTTTTATTGGAAAAATAACATGTAACTAGCAAAAAAAACTGCATGAAATTATCGAAAAAATATCGCCTGAATTAAAAGGACTTCTTGTACGTTAACACTGCTTAAAAAAGGGAGAATATGAGATGTTAGTTTCGCTGAATTTGTCATCATTGTTAACATTATTTTTTGTTGCGCTTATTGCTTCTGGGCTAAGTGGACTATTGTTTTTACATCCACGGATACCCTTGAGTTTTGTTCGCATTCATATTAGTGTCGTGGCTTTACCGGCTTTGATTTCCTTGGTGGCTCTTGCTAATAGTAGTGTAAATGGAAATGTGGGTCCTTGGTACTTGGATTCCTTAGCTTGGTTAATGGCTTTCTTTGTTCTTACAATTGGTTTAATCATTCAGCGTTTTTCTGTACGTTACTTAATGGGAGATCGCCATTATCGTAAGTATTTTACCCTTTTTACATTCACTACAGGTGTTACTTCAACTGCATGGTTAAGTGCGGATCTCCGCTTGATGGTCATATGTTGGGGAGCAACTCTCCTCTGGTTAACCTTGCTGATAAGGTTAAATAGTGCTTGGAAAGTAACGAATGAAGCAGCCAAGGTTGCTGGCCGATTATTTATATTAAGTTGGTTTTCTTTGTTGTTTGCGATGATTTGGCTTTTTCAAGTCACAGGTCAATGGCAGTTACCATTAGCTCTAACAAATGACAGTTTGGCTCAACTTGCACCATGGGAAAGAACAGGGATTAATTTATTGATTATATTAGCAGTGGTAATTCCTGCAGCTCAGTGGCCTTTCCAACGGTGGTTAATTGAGTCTGCTGTTGCCTCGACTCCTGTTTCAGCGATAATGCACGCAGGTTTAGTAAATGCAGGCGGGATTATGCTAACTCGATTTTCCCCTCTCTTTGATAGGGACATAGCTTCGGTTGTGTTACTTATTCTTGCCAGTATTTCTGTATTGATTGGATCGGGAATTAGTTTAGTTCAGGTCGATTATAAACGTCAGTTAGTAGGCTCGACGATCGGACAAATGGGATTCATGCTTATTCAGTGTGCATTAGGTGCGTATATTGCAGCTATTATGCATCTTATTTTACATGGTTTGTTCAAGGCTACGCTGTTTTTACAGTCTGGTTCGGCGGTGCGCCGTTACGAAGTGTCCCCTCGCGTTGTTAATGAACACTCATCCTATTTATGGATCATTGCTGGCCGGTCTTTAGGCTTAGTTGTAGGGGTTGCTTTTTGGCTCACGACTCCTGGAGAGGGGTATCAATTGATTAGTGCCTTAATCTTAGGGTGGTCATTGTCCGTTTCTTGGACACAGCTCGTGGCTTTTGGAGAGGGGAGAATTGGTCGAATTACTGGCTTATCACTTTTAGGAGGAGTGGCCCTCGTTTATTTTATCATTCATAACCTCTTCTATAAGTGGTTGCATACAACCGTTTTTCAGAGTGCTCAACCTCCGATATCAGTTGTTGTCATTGTTGTATGTCTCTTACTATTTGGTAGTGCAATAGGTAAGTGGGTTGCTCGTAATCGTTCTTCTGTTTCCTTCGCAGTACTCTATCTTTGGTTAGTACGGTTAAGTGAAGCGAAACCAAAGTCAGTAGAAAGTCATCCAAACTACCTTAAACAATATTTATCATAAGGAGGCGATCAGTGATGGGTGTATCTGTATTAACGAAGGAACATTTTAAAATAAAAGATACAAATAGTGATTTTCAAGAAAGTGATATTAACGTTTTAATTGAAGCAGCTAGCCAAGTGATTGCACCGCTTGGGCCTATTTCTACCTTTGCAGCGCGTAGTCCGTGGCTGGGACTTGAAAAGCAATCTTTTGACCAGGTTGCAGGTTGGTTAAAAACTACTCGTGATATTGATATATACCCTAGTGCCTCTATGATTCTTTCGGCGAAGAATAAGGGAGAGATTGATGAAGCTTATGTGGAAATGGGGCTGCAGCATTGGCTTGATTCACATCCATTTAACATCCCACAAGATGTGGCAGAGCAATTTTGCCGTGCCGCACTAAAATTAGATCCACTACCTTCTACCCTTTTGTCATCACCTAAACTGGAGCAGTTAGCAGATGAGTTTAGTGGATGGAAGAGGGACAACATCGAAAATTCTTCAATGCAACCAATAAGTTCGCAGATAGAAAATCAAGATGGGGAAAGATTAGTCGATATTCTTGATCATCATGTCATCAAGTGGTGCAAATTATTTCTTGATGACTCTCAGGCAGGTTGGACAATGCCAAATCGTGAGGAAGGTTTCTATCGTGCTTGGAAGCGTCTCATTCAATATGATCCAGCTCTTGGCAAAAAGCAGCGTGAAAGTTTAAAAGATTGGCCGCAAGAGGCACATTTGGCTTTGCAAGAAGCATTGTTCGCACTAGAAATTCCCGAATCAGACATACAGGCTTATCTTGAAAGTCATTTACTTTCCTTACCTGGATGGGCAGGCATGATGCTTTGGCGTTCTCGACAATCGAGCCATGAGCAGGCACTCCTAATAGACTATTTAGCGGTTCGAATTTCTATGGAGTGGGCACTTATCAAGCCTTACTTCCCTTTGGCCAATCAACGATCGGAGAAAAAAATCTCAGTTGCTCCCCTTTTAGCATCTTGGATTCATTGGGGGAACCTTACAATCGATGAATGGTCACAGATGTCAGCGGCTGAACAAAGCGAATATTTATCATTTGCTTATCGTTTTGATGAGAAGTTTCGCAGGAAACTTTGGTTAGCAGCTTGGGAACAAACCTACACAGATCAATTAAGTCAGAAGATTATCTCTAAACAATGTGAGACCGACAATAAAAAATCTGTATTAGCCCAATTGGCATTTTGCATTGATGTACGATCAGAGCCTTTTCGTCGTCAACTTGAAAAAGAAGGTCCGTTTGAGACGATTGGAATTGCCGGTTTCTTTGGCTTACCGATTGCAACTAGTGAACTCGGGTGTAATCACAGTCATGCTTCCTTGCCGGTTATCCTAAAGCCTCAACATCAAATAAAAGAGTCTGCAGATGAAAATGAATTCAAATCATATCAACAGCGTAAACAGACAGTTAATTCCTTAAGCTCTACATTTAAAATGATGAAACAGAATGTACTTTCGAACTTACTTTTACCTGAGCTAAGTGGACCTTGGCTTAGTCTACAAATGGTAGCACGTAGTTTTATGCCTAAGGGAGCAGATCGTTTTATTCATAAGCTTCATGAGACTTGGTTACGTAAACCTAATACAACGCTCTCACTTAATCATGTTCCTAATACAGAAGCGGAGATGCCTGTTGGTTTTTCAGAAGAAGAAAAAGTGGCTTATGCACGCCAAGCTCTGAAAATGATGGGGTTAACAAAGAATTTCGCGCCATTAGTCGTAATATGTGGACATGGCAGTAAAAGTACCAACAATCCCTATGCTGCGGCTCTCGACTGCGGTGCCTGCGGAGGGGCGGCAGGTGGATTCAACGCTAGAGTTCTAGCTACTTTATGCAATCTTCCTGAAGTAAGAGAAACACTTTCTTCTGAAGGAATTAAAATCCCTGAGGACACCGTTTTCGCAGCCGCTGAGCATAAAACAACGGTGGATGAATTACACTGGATTTATGTTCCTGAGCTTTCCGAGGCTGCTAAAGAAGCCTTTGATCGTATCGAAGCTATTATGCCGAAAGTGAGCCATAATGCAAATGCAGAACGTCTAGCCCAATTACCGAACATCCATAAAAAATTTAAAAATCCGAAGGCGGAGGCACACCGATTTGCGAAAGATTGGAGTGAGGTACGTCCGGAATGGGGACTAGCTCGCAATGCCGCTTTTATTATCGGTCAACGTGAATTAACTAAAGGTTGTGACTTGGAAGGTAGAGCCTTCCTTCATAATTATGATTGGAATCAGGATGAACAGGGTGATATCCTAGCTAACATCATTGCAGGACCAGGAACGGTGGCCCAATGGATTAATCTTCAATATTACGCTTCAACAGTAGCACCTCATTATTATGGCAGCGGAAATAAAGCAACTCAAACCGTTACAGCGGGTCTCGGTGTTATGCAGGGAAATGCAAGTGACTTGTTAGCCGGACTGCCTTGGCAATCCGTTATGCAATCAGATCACGAGGTTTATCATTCTCCTCTTCGTTTGCTGATTGTCATCCAAGCACCTAGCAAATATATAGAAAGATTATTAAATAATGACTCCGGGTTTCGAGAAAAAGTTCAAAATGGATGGGTTCGACTTGCTAGTATTGATTCCAACGGACGTTGGGAAAACTGGTAACTGCTATTAACTGTTTGCTGCTTAATCAGCAAATTATAAGCATAGAGAAGGGGTGTATTATATGAATTTAGATAAAAACCAAAAAGCATTATTTTTAACGGACATGGAAAACGAGTTGGAGCCTATTTTACAAGAAGTGACTAATATTCGGCCAGAAAACATGCTGACTATACAATGCTATGGTCCTGTCATTTCCAATCCTTATGGAGATATAATGAGGTCGGTTATTATTGCTATTTATCAGGAAAATGTTGAGGAGATTTTTGTTGTAGGGACAAAAGATAGGGAGACTGCCTCGGTTAATGCACTTACTCAACTTGATTCAATGAAAGACAAAATACAAACATTGGATTATCTTTTTCAAAATAGCAGACCTGAATATCCGGGTGGTACAGTTAATGAGTGGCTAAATGGAAAAGAAAATGGTAGTGACAATATCGAAAACTGTGTGAATACGATTCATCATCATCCATTAGTGCCGTCATATGTTAAAGTTCGAGGTTTAATAGTTAATACTAAAGATGAAAAGTTCTCAATTGCTGAGGTTCCTATTAATAAAACAGCGTCAACGCTTACCTAATCATCATTTAGTATCTTGGGGTGGAGGAGGGAGGATCTTGGTCTCCCTCTAGGAATAGCTAGTGAAATAAAAAATAATTTTTTGTTCTGTAGGAGATGTGAAATTTATGAAAACATCCAAAGGTTCTTATGAATCTGAGATAAGTAAGGCAATTACTCAATGGGAAAAGGACTTTCTTGGGCGTGGATCTGTATCTGTTAAAACAGATATATTACGGGATATGATAATTGTGAATTTACAAGGCATTTTAACACCAGCTGAATATACCGTTTGTGAAACAAAAGAAGGACTGTTAACTATAAAGAAAACCCGTTCGGAATTAGTTGAATCAGGTATAGAAGATCTCAAGGATATTATACTAACTATTACCGGAGAAAAAGTAAAAAGCTTTCATACTGATATAAGCTCACGTACAGGTGAGCGAGTAATGATATTTAGATTGTTTAATGATCTCGAGAAAAAAATTTTAATGTAAAGAAATACAGGGGTGTCACCTTGAGGGTTATACTATTTTAGTAAACAATACATATCATAATGCCTGCGATAACGATTCGAGCAAAGTTAAGGGCTGAAATACATTGGTTATTCTAATGTTTTAATATATAAATGACCTTGTTAACGGGGTAGAAAATCATCCGCTGGTTGACAGGGAATAGCCAGGAAGAGTTAGAAGCGCAATTGGAAAAACAGACAGACAACGAAATAAGATCACGAAAATGATCGAACTTGATTGCTGTAAGGGGGATTTTTTGATTCTACCCGTGCGTAAAAGTACACTTTTACACAAAAATCATTTTTAGTATGCGTAAGCAACTGAGGGGAAAAGGCTCAGATCTTTTGTAATGTGGCTTTGAAATAAAGTTCGATCATTTATAAAAAAGTCTGATCGTTTATAATGAAGTTTAATTATTTTTAAAAAAGTTTGATCAAAAATCCTGTATTGAAATGCAGGGTTTTTTCTTGTTCCGCAATCAGGCCATATTTTGGAGTAGAACTAAAAAACGTTCTCACATCATACTTTGGGGACATTCTATAAAGCAGCTAAGATTACTACACAGTTTTGGCTGCTTTTTACTTCAATTAGTAAGCATCGCTTTGACGTTCAGAGATAATAAAGTAGTATAATTCTTATTGAACTAACGAAGCGGATTAGGGATAATATCACTATTTTGTAGTATTGTGGAGAGAGAGAACTGAATTAATCAATTTAAGGTAAAGAAGGAGATTATGATGAAAATAAATTTAATGATTTTTATATCATCCATAAAAGAACAAAAAGAAAACAATATCGGAGAAATAGTTATAAAAACATTTGAATCTAACACTCGTCCTGTAAAAGGGGATATTTTAGATGATCCAGGATTCCATCCAGGATTTCATAATGGATATGAAGTTGTTAAGGTTACAATGAATTATGCTTTAAATGAATGCTGGGTTTCACTATCCCCCCTTGAGTTAGAAAGGGAAGAAATCGAGATAGAGACTTATATAGAGAGACTTAAAGTAAACGGTTGGTGTATTGTGTCAAAAGAAGAAATTAGAAAAAAGAATTAAAAATTTAGAAAAGAGTGTGTGAAGATTTGTACTTTAGCTTACTCGGGCTTTAGTTGAATAACGACCTTCAACAAACGGGCGCTATTTTTTGAATAAACCTTATATTTTTTTAAACGAATCTATTACCATATTTTTTAGTATAGTGAAGTATCTTATATCAAAATTAAACAACTATATTTTTACCCCATCCTAAATTCAGGACGGGGGTATGCTTGTTTGGCTTTTTAAATTACTTTATCGTCTTTTTACATTTTAGCCGTCCGAAGACTCAGAAAACAGAAGAATTTAAAAAATTGCATCATCGATGGAAAGCAGGGGAGATAGTACAGACGCCTATGTTGAAAATGTTAAAGCCCCAAATAAGATTCCCCAAGGTAGTACAAATGATAAGTTTGAGTTTGAGAATGACAAAAGGTTTAATTTCCCAAGATACAACCTCGTATATCAATTATATTCTTTTACTTGTGACTTAGGTGCACATAGTACAGAGGCTCCTAAGATTGATGGGAAACTGTATCCTGAAAAGACGGAATTAAAGGACGCTCAACTATGCTTAAGAATGACGGAAGATGTTCTGATTTGGGTTAAAGAAAGACTAAAAACGTATGAAGAGCCTTTGCTATTTTAAAACTTGTTGATGATTAATTAATCTAGTTATCATTAGGCGTTTTGTGGATCTGACCAGACGATCTAATTTATAAACTACAAACTTGTCTCCGGTACGTAGCATTCTCAGTGCCTGTTTTAATTCTTCTCGCTCGTCTTTTGCGCCCGATACTTTCTCTTTGAAAATTTCATCACAACTAAATTCATTCAAGGCGTCTAATTGTAAATCCAGTGACTGATCAATTGTACTAACCCTTGCGTACCCAATTATCATAGAACGTTCCCCTTTAAGTCATTTTCTTTTTTTCTATCAAAAACATCCCTTTTAGAAATATAGATTTTGATATGAATATCCTTAAATTTTGAGGATATTTAATTATCAATTTGGTATCTCTCAAAAACCATGGTTTTTAGAAAAAACGAAAACGAGTATATAAGCTTATAATTTGGTAAGTTTAAAGTGTTCTCTTTCCTGTTGACTCTATAGAGATTCTTCATGATAAAAAGTCCAATTCTCATTATTAAAATTAAGAAATTGGACTTTTTACTATTGTAAATTCCTTAGCATCGTAAATCCGGATTTTTATGTCGCTACTCTTGAAGAAGAATTTAAGTCTTTATTGAGCCTTGTGTATTTCCTGGCCAGTCATAGTAATCAAGGTGGAAGGTTCGTTTCTTGATTTTGCTATGATTAATCCTACAAAGAACCCTATTAAACCGGTAATAATCCAGCCGGCACCGTTTTCAAATAAAGGAATGAAGCCAAAGGAGGCATTTATTGTTTCTGGTGCGAGTCCTGCTTCTTTGATTGCATCTAAGATTGCAACCATTCCGGTTCCAATAGTTGTCCCAATATAAACAGATCGATGACCATTGAATAGGTTATTCGTAAAGATTAAACCAATCAGAGCAATAGCCAAAGGATAAAGCAATAATAAAACTGGAGAGGCTAAAGTTAAAATCGTGTTCAAGCCAAAGTTTGTAATCACTAGTCCCAATATAGAAAAGACTATGACCCATTTCTTATAAGAGACGGAAGGAATGATTTTTTCGAAATATTCGGAGACGGCTGCTAAACAAGCTACATTGGTTGTAATCCCTGTTAAGAGGATGATGGTTCCGATCATGTAGATGCCGTATTCACCAAATAAAGTAATGGCGCTTTGTGCTAAGACTTCTCCTCCATTGGTTTTCAATCCAATAGATTCTACGCTTGAGGCGCCAATCCAAGCCATGGAAACTTGAAGAGCGATTAATCCAATAATTGTGATGATACCAGCTTTAATAAATAAGCTTGAGACAGCTTTTTCGGATTTGATTCCTAACGAACTAATGGATTTAATGAAAATACCACCAAATACGAAAGCTGCAAGCACATCCATTGTGTAATAGCCTTGAGTGAATCCTTTTAAGAAAGCGTCATTTAAGTATTCTGTTTGAGGTTGTTTAATGCTTCCCATTGGCGTAATTATTGATTTTCCAATTAACATGATTAATAATACGACGAAAATGGGGGTAATAACTTTCCCCAGGCGATCAACAAATTTCGTTGTATTCCAGGAAAGCAAGATTGTTAGAGCGATGAATAGAACTGAAAAAATAAGCAGATATAGATTTGTGTTCGATGCAGCACCTGTTAACGGGTTAATAGCAATTTCATATACGACGGATGTGGTTCGTGGAATAACATAGATGGGTCCAAGAGTTAAGAATAATAAGACTGAAAACACGATGGAAAAGGTTGGATGAACTCTCTCCGCCAATTTCTCAATTGTTCCGCCGCCGCGAGTTAAAGCGATGATAGCCAATAGAACTAATCCAACTCCTGTTATTAAAAATCCCCCCATTGCAATCCATGTATTTGAACCGGCCTGTTGGCCAACCATGGGAGCAAAGATAACGTTTCCTGCACCTAAAAACATAGCGAAAAGCATTAAACCAATGGCAAGTATTTGTGAGAATGGTAATTTGTTTTCCATTATTTTTCTCCTTTCCTTGTTGGGCTAGAGTTGATCATTCATTTTTCAATAAAGATAGCGCTTTCAATTGGGTGTTGTTGTGCCTTTGTTTGATTCTTAAGGTAGAATGGCGCATTAGCCATTCTCCTTTTCTTTGTCTAAATAATCGTATTGTGCGTTTTCAAAAAATGCACATTTGTTTCTTATGGCGTCACGTTATTTCAATAAAAATCCTTCCGTGTAAGGATCAGTGGCTTCCAGTGAAAATTTATGGAACCCGGTTATCCATGCAGACCCAGTAATTTTAGGAATGATAGCTTTATAATTTCCGACTTTTGTATAATCCACTACTGTTCCTTTAAATTGAGAATCAATAATACTTTCTTGAATGATTTGTTCACCCGGCTTTAAGTTTAGTGTAGAGAGTTTCGCGCATGTTCCAGTTCCGCAGGGAGACCGGTCGATTTGTCCATCTCCAAAAACAACAGTATTTTTATAATGATTTTTACCTAATTGTAAACTAAATTCGACTAGATCAACTGTATTGATTTCCGGTATCTCAGGATGTTTGATCGTTAGTTGCTGATTGGCGGCTTCTCTAATCGTTGTACCAAGGGCAGCTATTTTGTCCTGCTCCTCAATATTCAATTTTAAATTGAACTGCTCGGCATCCACTATCGCAAAAAAGCTTCCTCCAAAAGCGATGTCTACCGTTATCCAACCCGCATTCTTTATTAAAATTTTGATATCCTTCTCCAATAAGAAGGCAGGTACATTTATAAAAGAGACCTCTTTCACTTTGGAATTTTCATATGTGACATAACATTCAACTACTCCAGAAGGCGTGTCTAGAAAAATCTTCTCCTTTTTTTCGATAAGACCGGTATTAATAGCCACTGTAATAGAAGCAATGGTTCCGTGACCACACATATTCAGGTAACCGCCGCTGTCCATAAACAACACACCAAGATCGCATTCGGGGTGACAAGGTTGAGTTAAAATAGCCCCAAACATATTTAAGTGTCCTCTTGGTTCATGCATAAGAAGCTTGCGGATGTTATCCATCTCCGCTTGCACATGCTGTTTCTTTTCCATCATCGTCTGGCCTTGGATTTCCGGCATACCTCTAACCACGATTCTAGCGGCCTCTCCCATGGCATGGGCATCAATTGTTTCAATGAAGTTGAAGTCTTTTAATTCTACCATCTGTTCGTAACCTCCCGAAAAATGTATATAAACGTTTATATAGTTATATAAGCAATTAGCGTGCCAACTTGATTATTGCGTACAGTAGGCGCATTGCTATTAATTTTGTTATTAAGTAAAATAAAATTGTTTAATAAGTTTACAAAAGTGTAAAATTATGTTGGATAACTACTTTGTAAACTTACACTAAGGGGGCTATATCATGAGCAAAATTCCACTTGAACATTCAATCCATTATTTAAGATCGCTAATTGAGATGAGCCCAGACGCAGTTACGATAGTGAACTCATCGGGAGAAGTGGAATATTGGAATAAGCAGGCCGAGTTAATCTATAGTATCCCGCTGAAAAAAATTAAAAATAAGAGAATTAGTGAGTTCTTTAAAAAAGAAGATTTAAAAGTGTTAGAGATACTAGAAACCAAAAAGCCCGTTTTCAATGCCTATCATCAGCCCCGTCCAGATAAACATGTAATGATTAGTTCAGCTCCTATTTTTAATGGAGAAGGGAAGTTAATCGGAGCTATCTCTATAGATCAAGATATTACAAATGTCGTAAAGTTGAATGAGAAGTTAGCATTAACGACTACACAATTGCAAAAATTAAAGCAGCAGTACAATTTACAAGGACAAATCGGTCCTTTATCTGAGATTAAAGGGAATAGTATGGCTATAAGGCAAACGAAGGAGTTGGCCCTCAAGGTGGCGAAAACTGACGCAACGGTTTTGATTCAAGGAGAAAGTGGTGTTGGTAAAGAATTATTTTCACAAGGCATTCATGAAGCTAGCTTAAGAAAAGATCAACCCTTCATCCCGATTAACTGTGGGGCTATTCCTGAAGCGTTATTTGAAAGTGAGTTTTTCGGCTATGAAAAAGGATCCTTTACAGGTGCGTATAAGGATGGTAAAGCAGGGAAAGTGGAAATGGCAGACGGAGGGACTTTATTTCTAGATGAAATCGGCATGCTACCTCTTGACATGCAAGTAAAACTGTTGAGGGTATTACAAGAAAGAGAGGTTTGTCGAGTCGGTGGAAATAAATCGATAAAGGTTGATATCCGAATTGTGGCGGCCACTAACAGTGATTTAAAGGAAATGGTTAAGCAAGGAACATTTCGCGAGGATTTATATTATCGGCTAAATGTAGTAACCTTGAAAATCCCTTCACTTCGGGAGCGCATTGAAGACATTCCGACCTTAGTCAAAAGTTTTATACAAGAGTACGCTATAAAGTATCAGAAAGAAGAACCAAATCTTTCGAAGAGCGCTCTGCAAATGTTCATGAACTATCAATGGCCCGGCAACATCAGAGAACTTAAAAATGTGGTGGAAAGAATGATTATCTTCACTGATGAAGCGACCATAACTGCAGAAGACATTGCCCCTATTTTTCCAGTGGATATAAAAAGAGAACTGCCGAACGAAGCAGAGAGTGACAGCCTCTTTCAAGAGAAAGCCCTTTTAGAAAAGGAAAGAATAGAGGAAGTTCTTGCTGAAACTTATGGAAACAAAAGTGCGACAGCTAAAAAACTAGGAATCTCCCGGGTCACTCTATACAATAAAATAAAAGCATATAATATAAAGGGGTAATAGAAACAAAGGAATTAACGTTGATCAACTTTATTAATAGAGAGCAGTTTAACTTGGATGCTTATCTTACCCATTTATTACGCTATAAAGCTTCGCAAACAGCGGGCGTTAAATTTATGGAACGAGTGAAATTTGAACGATGAATCCTCTTTGAATGGAGGATTTTTTGTTTTTTATCTATGTGCAACTATCTGTCATTGCTGTAGAACTTAATTACTTTCTATTTTTTCTAAAAAACTTATTGACTTATTTATTAATCGCATGGTATATTGGTTTTCCGCCGTTAAAAGAAGGCGTTTTTAAAAAACATTTTATAAAAAAATGTTGACACCAATATTGTAATATGTTATTATAATATAGTTGTCGTTGATAACGGCAACAAAACAAATTGATCTTTGAAAACTGAACAAAATACATGCCAGTAAGTTAATTCTTATTTTTAAATTATGAGCAAGTCAAACAATCTTTTTGGAGAGTTTGATCCTGGCTCAGGACGAACGCTGGCGGCGTGCCTAATACATGCAAGTCGAGCGGACTTGACGGAGCTTGCTCTGTTCAAGTTAGCGGCGGACGGGTGAGTAACACGTGGGTAACCTGCCTGTAAGACTGGGATAACTCCGGGAAACCGGGGCTAATACCGGATATTCTTTTTCTTCGCATGAAGAAGAATGGAAAGGCGGCTTTTAGCTGTCACTTACAGATGGACCCGCGGCGCATTAGCTAGTTGGTGAGGTAACGGCTCACCAAGGCGACGATGCGTAGCCGACCTGAGAGGGTGATCGGCCACACTGGGACTGAGACACGGCCCAGACTCCTACGGGAGGCAGCAGTAGGGAATCTTCCGCAATGGACGAAAGTCTGACGGAGCAACGCCGCGTGAGTGAAGAAGGTTTTCGGATCGTAAAGCTCTGTTGTCAGGGAAGAACAAGTACCAAAGTAACTGTTGGTACCTTGACGGTACCTGACCAGAAAGCCACGGCTAACTACGTGCCAGCAGCCGCGGTAATACGTAGGTGGCAAGCGTTGTCCGGAATTATTGGGCGTAAAGCGCGCGCAGGCGGCTTCTTAAGTCTGATGTGAAAGCCCACGGCTCAACCGTGGAGGGTCATTGGAAACTGGGAGGCTTGAGTGCAGAAGAGGAGAGCGGAATTCCACGTGTAGCGGTGAAATGCGTAGAGATGTGGAGGAACACCAGTGGCGAAGGCGGCTCTCTGGTCTGTAACTGACGCTGAGGCGCGAAAGCGTGGGGAGCGAACAGGATTAGATACCCTGGTAGTCCACGCCGTAAACGATGAGTGCTAAGTGTTGGAGGGTTTCCGCCCTTCAGTGCTGCAGCTAACGCATTAAGCACTCCGCCTGGGGAGTACGGCCGCAAGGCTGAAACTCAAAGGAATTGACGGGGGCCCGCACAAGCGGTGGAGCATGTGGTTTAATTCGAAGCAACGCGAAGAACCTTACCAGGTCTTGACATCCCGCTGACCGGTCTGGAGACAGATCTTTCCCTTCGGGGACAGCGGTGACAGGTGGTGCATGGTTGTCGTCAGCTCGTGTCGTGAGATGTTGGGTTAAGTCCCGCAACGAGCGCAACCCTTGATCTTAGTTGCCAGCATTCAGTTGGGCACTCTAAGGTGACTGCCGGTGACAAACCGGAGGAAGGTGGGGATGACGTCAAATCATCATGCCCCTTATGACCTGGGCTACACACGTGCTACAATGGATGGTACAAAGGGCTGCAAGACCGCAAGGTTTAGCCAATCCCATAAAACCATTCTCAGTTCGGATTGCAGGCTGCAACTCGCCTGCATGAAGCCGGAATCGCTAGTAATCGCGGATCAGCATGCCGCGGTGAATACGTTCCCGGGCCTTGTACACACCGCCCGTCACACCACGAGAGTTTGCAACACCCGAAGTCGGTGGGGTAACCCTTACGGGAGCCAGCCGCCTAAGGTGGGGCAGATGATTGGGGTGAAGTCGTAACAAGGTAGCCGTATCGGAAGGTGCGGCTGGATCACCTCCTTTCTAAGGAAATTGTGAACCGTGCCAGGC
The DNA here is from genome assembly GCF_038003025.1 of Pseudobacillus sp. FSL P4-0506. Lineage (NCBI taxonomy): Bacteria > Bacillati > Bacillota > Bacilli > Caryophanales > Bacillaceae > Pseudobacillus > Pseudobacillus sp. FSL P4-0506. The sequence goes on along the minus strand of NZ_JBBOOI010000002.1, from coordinate 196,468 downwards.
TTTTAGCCGCACGTAGTAGCAACAGAGAACGCTGTTCTCACAAGCGAATTAACGGCATTGTTTTTTGTTCAGTTTTGAAGGATGAATTCCTTCTCTATAGGTAAGCAATCTTGTTCTTTGAAAACTGGATAATATCGTATAAAAGTAACCAAGCAATAACCGAGTAATCGCCATTTTAGGTTAAGTTAGAAAGGGCGCACGGTGGATGCCTTGGCACTAGGAGCCGAAGAAGGACGGGACTAACTCCGATATGCTCCGGGGAGCTGTAAGTAAGCGTTAATCCGGAGATTTCCGAATGGGGAAACCCACTGTTCGTAATGGAACAGTATCCCTACCTGAATCCATAGGGTAGGAGAAGGCACACCCGGGGAACTGAAACATCTAAGTACCTGGAGGAAGAGAAAGCAAACGCGATTCCCTGAGTAGCGGCGAGCGAAACGGGAACAGCCCAAACCAGAAGGCTTGCCTTCTGGGGTTGTAGGACACTCTATACGGAGTTACAAAAGAACGGTGTAGGCGAAGAGGTCTGGAAAGGCCCATCAGAGAAGGTAACAATCCTGTAGCCGAAACATCGTTCTCTCCAGAGTGGATCCTGAGTACGGCGGAACACGTGAAATTCCGTCGGAATCCGGGAGGACCATCTCCCAAGGCTAAATACTCCCTAGTGACCGATAGTGAACCAGTACCGTGAGGGAAAGGTGAAAAGCACCCCGGAAGGGGAGTGAAAGAGAACCTGAAACCGTGTGCCTACAAGTAGTCAGAGCCCGTTAATGGGTGATGGCGTGCCTTTTGTAGAATGAACCGGCGAGTTGCGATTTCATGCGAGGTTAAGCCGTAAAGGCGGAGCCGCAGCGAAAGCGAGTCTGAATAGGGCGCATGAGTATGAGGTCGCAGACCCGAAACCAGGTGATCTACCCATGTCCAGGGTGAAGGTAAGGTAACACTTACTGGAGGCCCGAACCCACGCACGTTGAAAAGTGCGGGGATGAGGTGTGGGTAGCGGTGAAATTCCAATCGAACCTGGAGATAGCTGGTTCTCTCCGAAATAGCTTTAGGGCTAGCCTCAAGGGAAGAGTCTTGGAGGTAGAGCACTGTTTGGACTAGGGGCCCCCCTCGGGTTACCGAATTCAGACAAACTCCGAATGCCAAAGACTTATCCTTGGGAGTCAGACTGCGAGTGATAAGATCCGTAGTCAAGAGGGAAACAGCCCAGACCACCAGCTAAGGTCCCCAAGTATACGTTAAGTGGAAAAGGATGTGGAGTTGCTTAGACAACCAGGATGTTGGCTTAGAAGCAGCCACCATTTAAAGAGTGCGTAATAGCTCACTGGTCGAGTGACTCTGCGCCGAAAATGTACCGGGGCTAAACGTATCACCGAAGCTGTGGATGGACACCTTGTGGTGTCCGTGGTAGGAGAGCGTTCTAAGGGCGGTGAAGCAAGACCGGAAGGACTTGTGGAGCGCTTAGAAGTGAGAATGCCGGTATGAGTAGCGAAAGAAGGGTGAGAATCCCTTCCACCGAATGCCTAAGGTTTCCTGAGGAAGGCTCGTCCTCTCAGGGTTAGTCGGGACCTAAGCCGAGGCCGATAGGCGTAGGCGATGGACAACAGGTTGATATTCCTGTACCACCTCTTCACCATTTGAGCAATGGGGGGACGCAGGAGGATAGGGCAAGCGCACAGTTGGTTGTGCGTCCAAGCAGTTAGGCCGGTGATGAGGCAAATCCCATCACCATCAAGGCGGAGCTGTGACGGCGAGGGAAGTTTAGTACCGAAGTTCCTGATTCCACACTGCCAAGAAAAGCCTCTAGCGAGGTGAAAGGTGCCCGTACCGCAAACCGACACAGGTAGGCGAGGAGAGAATCCTAAGGTGAGCGAGTGAACTCTCGTTAAGGAACTCGGCAAAATGACCCCGTAACTTCGGGAGAAGGGGTGCTCTTTGGGGTGCATAGCCCTGAGGAGCCGCAGTGAATAGGCCCAGGCGACTGTTTAGCAAAAACACAGGTCTCTGCGAAGCCGTAAGGCGAAGTATAGGGGCTGACGCCTGCCCGGTGCTGGAAGGTTAAGAGGAGGGGTTAGCTCACGCGAAGCTCTGAATTGAAGCCCCAGTAAACGGCGGCCGTAACTATAACGGTCCTAAGGTAGCGAAATTCCTTGTCGGGTAAGTTCCGACCCGCACGAAAGGCGTAACGATCTGGGCACTGTCTCAACGAGAGACTCGGTGAAATTATAGTACCTGTGAAGATGCAGGTTACCCGCGACAGGACGGAAAGACCCCGTGGAGCTTTACTGCAGCCTGATATTGAATTTCGGCACAGCTTGTACAGGATAGGTAGGAGCCTTTGAAACCGGAGCGCCAGCTTCGGTGGAGGCGTCGGTGGGATACTACCCTGGCTGTGTTGAACTTCTAACCCGCACCCGTGATCCGGGTGGGAGACAGTGTCAGGCGGGCAGTTTGACTGGGGCGGTCGCCTCCTAAAGAGTAACGGAGGCGCCCAAAGGTTCCCTCAGAATGGTTGGAAATCATTCGCAGAGTGTAAAGGCACAAGGGAGCTTGACTGCGAGACCTACAAGTCGAGCAGGGACGAAAGTCGGGCTTAGTGATCCGGTGGTTCCGCATGGAAGGGCCATCGCTCAACGGATAAAAGCTACCCCGGGGATAACAGGCTTATCTCCCCCAAGAGTCCACATCGACGGGGAGGTTTGGCACCTCGATGTCGGCTCATCGCATCCTGGGGCTGTAGTCGGTCCCAAGGGTTGGGCTGTTCGCCCATTAAAGCGGTACGCGAGCTGGGTTCAGAACGTCGTGAGACAGTTCGGTCCCTATCCGTCGCGGGCGCAGGAAATTTGAGAGGAGCTGTCCTTAGTACGAGAGGACCGGGATGGACGCACCGCTGGTGTACCAGTTGTCTTGCCAAAGGCATCGCTGGGTAGCTATGTGCGGACGGGATAAGTGCTGAAAGCATCTAAGCATGAAGCCCCCCTCAAGATGAGATTTCCCATAGCGCAAGCTAGTAAGATCCCTGAAAGATGATCAGGTAGATAGGTTCGAGGTGGAAGCGTGGCGACACGTGGAGCTGACGAATACTAATCGATCGAGGACTTATCCTAATGATACGCCTAACGGCGTCACACATGAAATGGCACGGAGTTGCCGGTTACTGACACATATTATCCAGTTTTGAAAGAACAAACTCTTTCAACTTTATACAGTCTGGTGGCGATAGCGAAGAGGTCACACCCGTTCCCATCCCGAACACGGAAGTTAAGCTCTTCAGCGCCGATGGTAGTTGGGGGATTCCCCCTGTGAGAGTAGGACGCTGCCAGGCAAGCCCCCTAATCGGGGTTTTTCTTTTGGTTTCCTTTACATACATAGAAGGCCCCTTGGTCAAGCGGTTAAGACACCGCCCTTTCACGGCGGTAACACGGGTTCGAATCCCGTAGGGGTCACCATTTGGAGGATTAGCTCAGCTGGGAGAGCACCTGCCTTACAAGCAGGGGGTCGGCGGTTCGATCCCGTCATCCTCCATTTTTGCCTTTACCTAGTAAGCCGGTGTAGCTCAATTGGTAGAGCAACTGACTTGTAATCAGTAGGTTGGGGGTTCAAGTCCTCTTGCCGGCACCATTTCCCTTTCAACTTTTTTCAGAACGAGCCATTAGCTCAGTTGGTAGAGCATCTGACTTTTAATCAGAGGGTCGAAGGTTCGAGTCCTTCATGGCTCACCATTTATATGCGGGTGTGGCGGAATTGGCAGACGCACCAGACTTAGGATCTGGCGCCGCAAGGCGTGGGGGTTCGACTCCCTTCACCCGCATCGTTTTTTCTCTTAAATCTTTTTTAGTGAAAAGGCAGAACATTCTGCGGAAATGCGGAAGTAGTTCAGTGGTAGAACACCACCTTGCCAAGGTGGGGGTCGCGGGTTCGAATCCCGTCTTCCGCTCCATATCATGCCGGGGTGGCGGAACTGGCAGACGCACAGGACTTAAAATCCTGCGGTAGGTGACTACCGTACCGGTTCGATTCCGGTCCTCGGCACCATTTATAAAGCAATGCGCCCGTAGCTCAATTGGATAGAGCGTTTGACTACGGATCAAAAGGTTAGGGGTTCGACTCCTCTCGGGCGCGCCATTTAACCGTTTTTACGGGAAGTAGCTCAGCTTGGTAGAGCACTTGGTTTGGGACCAAGGGGTCGCAGGTTCGAATCCTGTCTTCCCGACCAGTTATTGCTCTAAATATTGTAACGTGGGGCCTTAGCTCAGCTGGGAGAGCGCCTGCTTTGCACGCAGGAGGTCAGCGGTTCGATCCCGCTAGGCTCCATTGATTTTATATTTAGTTTGGCGGTGTAGCTCAGCTGGCTAGAGCGTGCGGTTCATACCCGCAAGGTCGGGGGTTCGATCCCCTCCGCCGCTATATGGAGGAATACCCAAGTCTGGCTGAAGGGATCGGTCTTGAAAACCGACAGGCGGGTTAAACCGCGCGGGGGTTCGAATCCCTCTTCCTCCGCCATAATTATTTTTATATGTTATCGTCGCGGGGTGGAGCAGTCCGGTAGCTCGTCGGGCTCATAACCCGAAGGTCGCAGGTTCAAATCCTGTCCCCGCAATCTGGTCCGGTAGTTCAGTTGGTTAGAATGCCTGCCTGTCACGCAGGAGGTCGCGGGTTCGAGTCCCGTCCGGACCGCCATATTTCTTCCAGCAAGGAGTGTCTTGCTGTTGATATATAATATTTTTGTGTGGCTCAGTAGCTCAGTCGGTAGAGCAATGGACTGAAAATCCATGTGTCGGCGGTTCGATTCCGTCCTGAGCCACCATTTTTTCATTGTCTAAAAAACTATCTCTATTTCAGATGGAGGGGTAGCGAAGTGGCTAAACGCGGCGGACTGTAAATCCGCTCCCTCCGGGTTCGGCGGTTCGAATCCGTCCCCCTCCACCAGTGAGAATGGCGGTCGTGGCGAAGTGGTTAACGCATCGGATTGTGGCTCCGACACTCGTGGGTTCGATTCCCATCGATCGCCCCATACATATTATTATTAATGGGCTATAGCCAAGCGGTAAGGCAACGGACTTTGACTCCGTCATGCGCTGGTTCGAATCCAGCTAGCCCAGCCAGTTTTTAATGCGGGTGTAGTTTAATGGTAAAACCTCAGCCTTCCAAGCTGATGTCGTGAGTTCGATTCTCATCACCCGCTCCATTTGCATAAATGGGCCTGTAGCTCAGCTGGTTAGAGCGCACGCCTGATAAGCGTGAGGTCGGTGGTTCGAGTCCATTCAGGCCCACTTTATTCCGCAGTAGCTCAGTGGTAGAGCAATCGGCTGTTAACCGATCGGTCGCAAGTTCGAATCTTGCCTGCGGAGTTTTTATTTTTCTGGGGAAGTACTCAAGAGGCTGAAGAGGCGCCCCTGCTAAGGGTGTAGGTCGCGTAAGCGGCGCGAGGGTTCAAATCCCTCCTTCTCCGTCATACATATAGTTTTCTTCCAAAACACCCTTATTCTTCTATGGGAAGAATAAGGGTGTTTTTTACATCTATAAGTTTATAATCTCCGAAGCGGAAATTTGAAGCGCTAAGGCAAGTAAAAACATGCAAGAGCTCTCGTTTCTTTGTATGTTTTGTCATTACATTTATGGAAGATTTTTTTCTTGATTTTTCCACAATTAAGCCTGTAAAAAACTATTAAACCGGTGATCATCCGGCCAGCGCCATTTTCAAATGACGGCATAAAGGCAAAAAAGTTGTTACTAAGAGTGTACGGGTGATTTACTTAATGCTTAGAGGTTTTATCCATCTAAAGAGCTGAGTTGTGGAACAATCACTTTAATGCTAAGCTATAAAAAACTATGAGAAAGGGTATGTGAAATATGTCCATAATCATTATTAGCATAGTATTCGCATTTATATGGATTGCAGCGATTTATGAACTCATTAAACCTTTAAAAGAGCAGAATAACCGGAAAATCATTACTCTAACATCTTTCGGTACTTTATCAACATTAATTATTACTATTTCACTTTTTCAAAACTTTACTTTCTGAGAAAAGGCAGCTGCCTTAAGGATTTTATAATCGGTAAATGAACGCTTTAAGTGAATAAGCAGCAAAAAGGATCTTCTAATGAAGGTCCTTTCCTATACCAATAACGGAGCTTATATTAATCAAAGAGGGGATTGTAATTTCTAAACAAAAAGCTTTAATTATTATTGTTATGTTAGCAGCCGTACTTATTTCAATCATGTCTTACATGATGAGATACCCTATTAAAAATAATAACGACGACATCCAAGCGTATTTGGCAAAGTGGGAAAACCAAACTTCTGGCCGTTCTAATGTGAAACTTACATTGGTACAAGCCGTACATCTGGGAGAATCGAGTATACATGTTGCTCTTTACAAAGTTGATTCGAACTTACATAAGGCTATTTTAGAAGAAGGCCTCAATAGAAATCTTCGTATTCTTTACAGTGGTACTATCAACAGTGGCTTAGCTTATGAAGGAATTGAAACAAGTGAAGGTCAGTATGGAGTAGTTATGGGGCGGATTAATAATGATAAGGTCGCTTCTATAAAAGTGGAATTACAAAATGTTTCGTTTGATTATAAAATTAAAGTGCCTCATGAGCCATATTTTATTATGGCTACTAAATTGCCTAAAGAAATAAAAGAAGAAACATATGCAGGTTTCCATTTCTTTAATAAACAGAACCAGGAAATTTCATTGGAATAGCTTTGAGTGATTGAAGCCGAAACAAGCGGCAGTGAAGGGATCAAGTAATTTGTTCACACGATTATATTATTGCCAGATCCATTCTGATAACACCCCTCCTCATAATAAAGGAGGGGTTACTTAGTGTCGTCCTATAAAGAAGAGGGGAAGTATGTTCTTTGCCATTCATTCTGTACGTGCCATATGCTCCTCCGCATTGTCATAATCTTCCGTACTGACAGGAGTGCAGTATTGGACCTCTAGGTTATTAGTAGCATCTTGCTTAATTTGTTCACTTGGACACACGGCGGACATATAAACAGTGTACGGTAGAGAAGTGATAGACCTTCATCACTTTGCTTAAAGTCAAGAATCTCAACTTTAGATAGTCCAAAGAAAGTACCACTAGATTAATAGTTTTAGAAAAGAAGTTTGCTAGAAAGTAGGTTTACAAGAATGAATAATGTGTTTCAAAAGGTGCAAGGATTTTCGAACAAATTTATTGGCTTTTTTATTATAGCAGCCGTTCTTCTATGGGTGAAAACCTATGTTGTCCAATTAACACAATTTGAATTAGGAATAGATAATTCTGTACAGAAGTTTCTGCTGTTTCTGAACCCTTTAGGCTCGTCTTTACTGTTTTTAGGGTTGGCGTTCTTTTTTAAAGGAAGAAGAAAGTATATAGCCCTATTAATCATAGATACACTCTTGTCCATCCTGGTGTTTGCTAATGTTTTGTATTACCGGTCATTCAATGACTTTGTCACGTTGCCGACGTTAACCCAAACGGAAAACTTAGGCGATGTAAGCACAAGTATAGTGTATCTTTTAAAACCATATGACTTTTTATTTTTCATTGATCTTGTCCTTTTGGCAGGACTGCTGGCCTTGAAGTTTGTGAAGATCGAAATGAAAGATACGAATCGCTTGAAAGCAAGCACAGTCCTATTGTTAGGTATGGGAATTTCAGGTGTTAACTTAGCATTAGCAGAGGCCGATCGCCCTGAATTATTGACAAGGGGATTTGATCGTAAATATATCGTAAAGTATTTAGGGATGTATAATTACACCATTTACGATGCTGTTCAAAGCACAAGGGCCTCTGCACAAAGGGTACTGGCAGATAGTGATGACATCACAGAAGTGAACAATTATGTAAAAACAAATTATGCAGAACCAAATCCGAAATACTTCGGTGCAGCTAAAGGCATGAATGTCGTCTATTTGCACCTTGAGTCCATTCAAAACTTTTTAATTGATTATAAATTACACGGGGAAGAAGTGACACCATTTTTAAATTCGTTAACAAGGGATAAAAACACCCTTTATTTTGATAACTTTTTCCACCAAACAGCCCAAGGAAAAACGGCGGATGCAGAATTTATGATTGAAAACTCTTTATACGGTCTGCCGCAAGGGGCAGCCTTTACTACCAAAGGGTTAAACACATATCAGGCAGCTCCAGCTATTTTAGATCGGTATGATTATACTTCGGCTGTATTCCATGGAAATTCGGGAAGCTTTTGGAACCGTAACGAGATTTATAAATCACTTGGTTACGATCGATTTTTTGATTCCAGCTACTATGAAATGAATCCGAAAGATTTAGCGGATTACGGCTTAATGGACAAGCCATTTTTTGAGCAGTCAATGCCTTTGTTAAAATCATTGCCGCAGCCATTTTACACGAAATTTATCACAGTAAGTCATCATTATCCGTTTACGATAGCGGATGAGGAGACAACGATTGCGCCTCATACAACCGGTGATAAATCTGTTGACCGTTATTTTCAAACGGCCCGATATGCAGATGAAGCGTTAAGGCAATTCTTTACGGCTCTAAAAGAATCAGGCTTGTATGATAACACGGTGATCGTTATGTACGGCGATCATTATGGCATTTCTGAAAATCATAATAAGGCGATGAAGCAGGTGTTAGGAAAAGAGATAACCCCTTTTGAAAGTACGGGATTACAAAGAGTACCTTTATTCATTCACGCACCTGGCATCCAAGGGGGAGTCAACCACGAATACAGCGGACAAATTGATCTGCTTCCAACACTTCTCCATCTACTTGGAATTGATTCAAAGGAATATATTCAATTCGGCACAGATATATTATCCGATAAGCACGATTCGCTGGTCCCATTCCGTAATGGCGACTTCGTTAGTCCGGCCGTTACGTCCATTAACGGCAAGTTTTACAATTCATCTACAGGAGAAAAATTAGAAGAAGCCCGGCTTTCAAAAGCTAAGGAACTTCAGCAAGAGGCGGAGTACAAACTAGAGCTTTCAGACCGAGTTGTAAATGGTGATTTGCTTAGATTTTATTCACCGCCAAACTTTACACCCGTAGACAGGTCGGAATACGACTATACCAATACCGGAGAGTTAGAAATAAATAAGGAAGAGAAGTAGACAGAGATATATCAATGAGCTGCCCCCCGAACACTGGAAGGTTAAAAGTTCCTTTGTCCGGGGGTTTCTGTTCGTGTAAGTGTTTTTTCTTCATCTTGTGCAGAGATAATAAAGTCATTTAAAAAATAACCTAGTTGTTTAAAAATTCTTCTGCCACTAACGGGGTAGTTTAATTAAATAACAGTTATTAACAAATTTGTTTAATCGTACATAGTTGTTCTGCTATTCCCCACGAAAGCGAGAGAATACGAGCCTTAATGGTATTTCAAAATGTTTTTTCTTTGTAATGGTTCTAATTGGGCTATTTTTTAGCACTATCTTTCAAGATATGGCATGTTGGGGGTGGTATAGGTAAAGATAAAGATGCAGATCATACTAATCTGTGTATTATTTGTAATAGCTTCGTTATTAGGGGATATTTGCTCAAGGTTTAGGGTTTATAATTTATGGTCTAACAGAGTTCGGTAATGTTGCAGTTTTTGGGTGGTCAACGTATTTAAATTGGTTCTTCTACGTTATGATGGTAGCAATGATAATCATGTCTATTGCTAAGAAGGAGGCAAAAGATAACAGAGTGAAGGTTCTCTTCGTTGTTGTTCTTCTGTCAGGTATTTTAGTATCGATGTGGTCGTTGTTTGTAATTCCTATGAGTTTGTGAGAGTTATACATTCGTGAGATAAGGAACATTATCACTATACAAATGGAAAGTAAGAATTATCGGAGGGAAAAGTTTAATTTGGATAAAACTCAAGTAATGGTTTACTTTACATTGTATGGAGATGAATTTTCAATTGATTATGTGACTGAAACATTGGAAATTGAACCTACAAAAACCTATAAAAAGGGTGATGTTATTGTAAGGCCCCTTAATCAAAACATTACTTCCACAAAAATCATTATCGATTAGAAACAGCTTGGGAATTAAGCACAGGCTACCAAGAGTCCTTTGATGTGAAAGAGCAAATGGACCAAATTTTAGGACGGTTAAAAAATAAAGCAGCTTTAATAAATCAGTTGAAAATGGAGTATGAATTGGAATGCCATTTTTCCATTGTTGTAATAATGGAAAGTGGATACACACCCGGTTTGCATATTGATAAGGAACAGATTGAATTTGCAAATAGTATAAAAGCTGAATTTGATATAGATTTGTATGCGAACCCTTATGATGAAAATTTTGAGGACTAAAAAAGCAATTATGCTTCAACTAACAGAGGCGTTGATCTAAGAAGGGTGAACGCTTTTTTGTTTAAGTTCTTATTGGACAAACGGGGCAGTTTTCTCGAAGAAGGAGAAGTTCCTTTTCTGTTGAAGTTGTAGTAAACGAATCAATTACTTTTTGGTCAGTAGGACATTTCGGGAGGGAGTCAAGGAGATTAAATGAAAAATAAAAACCTGAACACTATAAATTGGAGTATTTTCATACTAGTTGTATTGACAGCGGTTATTACTGCAATTATCACACTATATGATTTATACAATACACCTGCCTTTGGTGAAGATGCACAATCTCGTGCGGGATTCCGTTGGGGGACACTCCATATTATTATCTCGATCACCATACTGAGCATTTCCGTTTTTTTAGCAGTAGGTTGGAAAAGTTTCTTCCCGTTTAACGTTCCTATTGCTATCATTCTGGTTGGTTTTTGTTATTTATTATTTTTTCTTACATTTACGATTGGATGGGTCGGTGTACAGGGTATGCTTGGCTTCATTATAGCTTTGCTAATAGGGATGATTTTAATAATTTCTTATTCAATTTCTTTTCTTATTCAACGTCGCAAGGCTATCAATAAAAGTTAATCATTTGAATTGTTTTAAAAACAACCTTATCAGTTATTGGGTGGCAAGGTTTACTGAACCTGTCTTTTCTGGACAGTTATCTTTTCTTATTATAGTGGCGGGGCAGCATCCTTGTTATAAGTTTGTGAAAATATGTACTTAAAGTAAATGGGGCTTTAGTTAAAGAAGGAATACTAGAAGGACTCTATGGGACAGGGTTCTTTTTGTTTGCCCAAAAATCCACACCATCGTTTAACAAATCTTTCGCTTTAAGGATAAGATGTCGTTCGTAAAAGCTCACTTTTGCGCAAAAACTATTTTCTAAAAGTCAAATAATAATTCGTGCTTATTATAACGAACGAGCGATTATGATTGTGATTCATGAAATAGTCGATGAAGTAGCGATGAGACTTCGTTTGCCCCATGTAGCAGCAGGAAAAGTCACTCTTGCTCAGGACATTGAAGAAAGGGGAGTTAAACATCAAATGCAACTGTCTAGACAGACAAACTGCACGAAAGACCTGAATACTCAATTTGAAAAACTGTTTAAGACATATTGGAGAGGACAGCCGATCCGGCAAATTTATGTTGTGTAATGATAATAAAGTTGTTTAAATCATAATAAAGTCATTTAAAACTAAAATAGCTGTTATGATATTCAACGAACGGGCCATTTGACGGAATAAGATTTAAAGGAGAAACGAAGAGGACAAGATAAAAATAGTAAACTAAGGGTGGTTCAGTATGCAAGAATCTATTGCCGTTATTACAATAGTTTTGTTGATAACGATGGTAATCATTCGTTCAATACAATTAAAAAAACTTGGCATTAAAGCCTTTAAATTTGGCGAAATGGACAGAAGAGATTTCATTATACCTCCATTTGCTGTGCTATTATTTTATGTGATTTTTTCCAATATCATTAACCTACCACGTTTGGGAACAGAACTGTTTAGAAATGAATCCGTTGGCTGGATCGGGGTAGTCTTATGCTTACTCGGTCTTTCACTATTCCTATACAGCTTAATTTCATTCGGGAAAAGCTTTAGGGTGGGAATAGATGAAGATAACCCAGGTTCTTTAATTACAACTGGAGCTTTTGCCATAAGTCGAAATCCGATATATACTGCTTTTGGTTTAGTCTTATTAGGAGAATTTTTCATTTACCCGAATTGGATTTTATTATTATATTTGATTGTAGGTTATTGGCTTTTTAATCGGCAAGTACTTCTTGAGGAACAATCATTGATGAAGATTTACGGTGAAGAATATAAACAATACTGTAAAAAAGTTCGTCGTTACCTTTAGTTAAACGATCTTATTAAGCAATAGGGCGTGATTGTGGCATAAAGATTTGATTTTTTAAACAACTTTACTGTCACTCAACAAGCTGTACAAGAAAGTTTAAAAGAGTTAAAGGCATTAGGATAGTTGTGAATAAATAATTATGAAACAAAGTGAGTTAGAACCTTGTAGAGGAGATGAGAAGATGACAATTAGTGCAGAGAGGAAGGCCTCAAGATTGATGAGGTTGCGTAGAATTTGCGGTTATGGTGCCGCAATAGCAGTAACACCTTACCTCCTGATCAAAATCGTATGGACTTTTGGTCTCTTCCTTCCAACCGAGCAAATGGGTGGCGCTAGCTGGCGCATTATAAACGCAGTAACCGCGGTTCTCGCTGCGATTGGTATCCTTCTTGCAATGGCGTTTTGCAGACCATGGGGGGAGCGGCTACCTGCGTGGTTGGTTGCTCTACCTATTTGGGTTGGTACCGGTTTGCTCGTTCCGATGCTGCTGATTGCACCGGTTCTGGGCCCTGCAGCTATGATCCGGGATCAAGAAGCAGGTGCTGCCAATTTCTGGGTATACGAGCAGCTCTTCGTCATGATCTCACTTTTCGGGATCGGCATTTTCCTGCCGCTTGCATTGGCGGGGTACGCAATGGCTCGTTGGCCAGAAGCGCTGAGTGGCACAACCGATTACAAGGAGTTGCCGGGCAATACTTTACAACTGCAAATTATCTTGGCTAGGATCGTCGCTGCCGGCTGCTTTCTGCTCGGTGTCATCAAGGTGTTTTGGGCGGTTGGCGGCTCTTTCGGCATCGACCCGGCAACCATGGGTGAACGCGATGTGTGGTGGCGCCTGCTGTCATTGAGTACAGGCGTGTGGTCCTTTGCTGGTGCATGGGGCATACTGGTGGTATCATCCCGCCGTGGATCGAGGTGGTTTCTACCCCCTATGGCAGCGGCATGGATTTCATCGGGAGCTTTGTTCTCCAACAACCTCTATTCCGCCTTATCTTCAGTTCGACTCGGTGTACCACCCTCCCCAGAGTACCCATTAGCATGGTTGTTGACCACACAGGCAGGCATCGTCTTAGGTGTAATAATGGGGATGATTATCCTACTGGTGCTGCATGAACGCCGTCGAGCCCTTCAAGATGAGTCCAACTGAAGTTGATTACACAGAGCTACGGACTACTGGTGTTGTGCAAAAGCTCATTTTGCGTGGAGAAGAGGTAGTGTACTTTACAATCGAAGATTTTCGAGAGCTAAAATAATTAGTGGTTTATTCGATTAAATGGCGCTATTGCGGAAGATATAGCTAAAAAAATGATCAAACTTTTTTATAAAAATTGTATAGTAGCTAGCAAGGAATTAGCCCGTTTTGATCAATCTTTTTCAAAACGGGTTCTTATTATTTAATTTAAAATACGGGTTTGAGGGATATTTTTGATCAAACTTTATTCCAAACCAACAGCAAATTAGAACCAGCCTTGTATGAATAAATGTATTTATCTTCGGTTTAATCTTATTTATTTTATTAAAATACAATGTAATCCGGTAAAGGAGTGTTATTGATGAAAAAGAAGTGGCTGCAAATTTCCTTCTTTGTATTGCTTTCATATTTCGTTATTAGAGTTATAATGATTAGTTCTTCTCAGGACTATTTATTTTTTTATAAAGAGAACCTTTACCAATCTCTTGCTTGGCTTGACTTTCTATTATTAGTACCTTTTTTTGTTGTCTCTTCTCTTTTATTAGGAGAAAGGACAATAATTCAATTGCTTCTATTTCTTTCCTCTTTCCTTTTTATCGGGTTAATATTCTTCTCGGTATTTTCTCAAAGCCTGGAGTATGGAGATCTTAGTTTAATAGAGAATGATGATAGATATATTTTAGGCATTTCAGGAGGATTTCTAGAAGATCCAGATAACAGATATGAGAATCGTATCTTTGAGGCTAAATTGTACGAGAAAAAGTTCTCTTTCATTTATAAGAGAATTCATTCTTCTACAGAATCGATTTCTAACACCGACACCAATAGCCTTAGTGAAAATAAGATAAAGCCAATTTACTTAAAGAATAAAGGTTTAATTAAATTCGGAAATACAGTTATTTCTATAAAAAAAGAAGAAGGATAGGAACCAGATATGCTTAAGTCGTACTATGGGCGTACAGCTGTTGCAAGGGATGATGGGATTTATGTAGCACTTTCTGGTGTCAATCCGAATGAGAAGATATTTATGATAGAAGTAGATCTACAAACCGAAGATTACAGTTATCGTACAGATGTGCCTAAAGGTGATTACTTTACGATGATAGATTTGCTACCTTACTACTATTAAAATCCCTGTAGCGGCATCTTTTACGGCATACTTTTTCTAACGAATACAATAAAGTTATCTATTTCTTATTTGACTAACGGGTGCTTATGTTAAAGATGGGGTGGCTGATGCAAGCCCTTTTTCTTTATTCGACTAATGGGGCAGGTTCTTTAAGGAAACAGGTGGTGTTTTTAGTGAAACGCGGCGTAAAAGTATTAATAACTGTTCCGTTTGTCTTTGTAGCGATATGCATATTATTTTTGTTTTATGTTTTTGTTGGACAGGAATATGTTCATGCTAAGAAATATGCAAACAGACTATTGGACTTTGAGTTACCTGAAAAAACAGAAGTGATAGAACAAGATTTTGATTATGGAGTTCTCTATGGAGGCGGTCCGTGGGGGAGCGGAGGTTATCCAACTGTTGTTGTAAACATAAGAATATTAACTAAATTGAGCGAAAAAGCAATTTTTGAACATTATAAATCAAAAGACTTTGAAATATATTTCGAAGGTACAGAAGAGTTAAAGAAGAACAGTAAAAACCAAATCTGGTACGAAGGGTTAGTTAAAGAGGAAGATGCTTTGAGTACAGAAGAGAATAATGAGGCACCAATTGAAGTTATTATTCAATATAGAACGGAATTTAGTTATCCATTTTTCATAGACTTATATTGATTTAATTGGTGCATTTTCAAGACGAATTAATGTTCCAGTTGTGAAATCTTATTAAGCTAACGGGTGCTTTAGTTAAAGAAGAATTAAACAACTTTATTATTCATGTTTAAATATAAACACATTTATATGAATAGAAATTAAACAACTTTAATGAGCCTTGCTACAATAAAATGTAGCAAGGCTCGTATCTTTTAAAACAAAATTCAATAACTTTATTATCAGTAGACACATCTGCTTTCTTCATTTTTCAAGGGATCGCATTTTTTAGTGAATTCACTAACGTAAAAGTCTTAGTAATGTTGCTGGTATTAATTGAGTATAGTGTTTTTTAGTTTACCAACGATTTTTATTAATTTGTATAATCTATAAAAAAGAGTGACGTTTTTATGTTGTTGTTTAATCATGGAAAATTTAGCAAAGCCGTTAACATACCTACTTATAGGTGCTTTACTCTAATAGCAATCTTCCACAACCGGGCGCGATTGTGGAACAGGAATTAAAAGGGTGATCCCTATTCGTTATGACTAATAGGGATCACCCTTTGCTTCGTTATAACTTTTTACGAATTAGGTGTTGCTACCATTTGGTTTTTTTAATTATTATAACAGCATCGTCTTTCGAAGGTACCTTAAATGGATCCAATCTTTTTAGGACAATAAGTATCCAAAATTACTTAACCTGCCTAATTTACTGCGTTCACTTTAGGGCGTTAAGTGTGACCTCGGCAGCCTGCGCAATCAGCGCATCGTCATATTTGGCATCCTCCGTATCATGACGAGACATAATGGCCATAACGATGGGTTCCCTGTCTGGTGGCCAAACAACTGCAATGTCATTTCTCGTTCCGTAACTTCCAGCTCCACTCTTATCACCGACTTTCCAGCCTTCAGGCGCCCCCGCACGAATCAGTTTATCGCCTGTAGCATTCCCTTGCAGCAAATCTGCGAACTGTTCACGCTTCTCACCCGAAAGCAAGTCGCCGATTGCAAATGCCTGTAGACTAGTGGCAAGAGCTTTCGGTGTACTAGTGTCACGAGTATTTCCTGGAGTAAATGTATTTAAATCTGGTTCAAAGCGATCCGCCTGGGTAACGTTATCACCTATTTGTCTTAAGGCTTGTTCAAATCCTTTAGGACCTCCCAATGCCTCAAATAAGAGGTTCCCCGCAGTATTGTCACTGAATCGAACTGCCGCCTCACTTAATTCCAAAAGGGTCATCCCGGTATCTATATGTTTCTCTGTAATCGGAGAATAAGGAACTAAATCATCCTTGGTGTAGGTGATAACTTCTTTAAGCTCTTCCAAAGAATTTTGCTGCAGCAAGAGGGCTGCGGCTAAAGCTTTGTAAGTAGAGGCAAAGGCGAAACGCTCTTCTGGTCGATATTCGATCGTCTGGTTCGTGCCCGTATCAATCGCATAGACACCAATCCGAGCATCAAACTCGTTCTCAAGCTGGGCAAGCTTTTCGTCTATATTTGCTCTTTGTCCTACTTCATTTTCCTCTTTAGATGGGGCCTCAGTCGAATGGTCTTTATCCACGCAAGCAGTGAGTATAATCACTGCCAGCAACAACATGAGCTGTGTAAAATGACGCATGCTAAATTTGTGTCTATGTGTGTTTTTCAAATCCATAACCTCTTTCTAGTTTTTATCTATTCAAAATGTAACGGGCTTCTTTGGACTAGCCATAATGAAGCGAGTCCTGTTTTCACTGATTGGCTACTAAAGAACATTGATTGGCTGGCTGTTTACTTATAGCGCTAATTTAAAATCACTGAGTAGTCACGAAATATCCAATCTATGCCTCCCTTAATCAATATTGGACTACATCTGTAATCAAATATTACATTTGTAGTCTACAGAAGTCAATCTCTTTAAACTAAAAAAGTTTCTCACTCTTTCAGGAAAAGATCCTAAAGGCCATGATTCTCTAAGATTATGTGTTTTAACACTTTATACTGAAAATTGATAAATAGATAATGAAGTGCTAAACTTGAGTGCTTCAAAGATGTGATAAAATTGCAAATGGATAAGAAACAAATTGATGTCCATTTTTATGGAATAAATCACAATAAAGGCAATTGAAATTCTTGGAAGGGATCAGGGGAGTGTAAAGGATTACAGTGATACTTCGGAAAATGGAGGTAAGGAGATATGTTCTTCAGCCATTTAGTCACAAGTTTTATTGTGTCATCTATGACTATAGTAGTTATTTTGCTTATTAGGAAATTATTCTCTGATCAACTTTCAGCAAAATGGCAATACAACCTATGGTTTTTATTATTAATCGCATTAACGCTTCCATTTATACCGAAGCAATGGATTCATTTTGAAAATCATTTTAATTTATTCAATATCAATCACGGCAATAGAGTTGGTAACGCTTCTATCCATGCCACTGAAGGTTCTGCGCTTAGTAATACAAATTGGATAGAGGACTTTACGGTATCTGTCAATCATCTTAATTTGACATTCTTGAATGCTGTTTTAACAAGTATTTGGATTGCAGGCATGTTAGTTATGGCAGTCCTTTTCCTCCATGCCTGGTTTAAATTAAAGAAAATAAAAAATACGATAACCGTCTTGAACAACAAAGCCATTTTACACTTATTTGAACGATGCAAGCAGGATTTAAATATATCTAAACCTTTAATAGTAGGAGAATCACCACTCGTCAAATCTCCAATGACATTCGGTCTATTTAAGACCTATGTTGTGCTGCCGGTACGTCTCGACGAATGGTTGTCCAGAAAAGACATCGAATACATTTTTATGCATGAACTGCATCACTATAAATACAAAGATATAGCAACGAATTATCTCATTATCATGTATCAAATTTTGTATTGGTTTCATCCGCTTGTATGGATTGCTTTTAAAAACATGAGAATGGATCGTGAAATAGCTTGCGATATGGCTGTTTTAAAATCTTTAGATGAGCATTGTCATGCAGATTATGGGAAT
The DNA here is from genome assembly GCF_038003025.1 of Pseudobacillus sp. FSL P4-0506. NCBI lineage: Bacteria > Bacillati > Bacillota > Bacilli > Caryophanales > Bacillaceae > Pseudobacillus > Pseudobacillus sp. FSL P4-0506. The sequence continues at coordinate 178,322 of NZ_JBBOOI010000002.1, read as the reverse complement.
GCGATTATTAATTTTGCAGATCTAGCATCACACTCAAAAGACTTGGCTTGGGCCAATCAGTTTAATGGTTCCAAGGAGCAGATAAAAAAACGGATTGAAAAAATCGCATCCTTTACAATTGAGTCGAAGTGGATGAAGCTGAAAAGTATTTCAATCTTTACCGTTATAGGTGTATTTGTAGCAAGTCAGATCCCCTTCATTTCTGCAATGGCCACTACTAATGATCGCTATGATTTTACTAATGATCGCGCGTTTTACGAGGATTTGAGCGATTATTTTGTTGGATATGATGGAAGCTTTGTATTATACGATACGAAAGCTAATCAATATAGTATATATAATAAAGATAAAAGCACGCTGAGAATTTCCCCGAATTCTACTTACAAGATTTATAGCGCGTTAATTGGACTAGAGTCAGATGTAATAACAAAGGACAATTCCATTATGAAATGGAATGGAACAAAATATCCTTATGAATCTTGGAATGCGGATCAAAACCTATCAAGTGCTATGAGAAATTCAGTCACCTGGTATTTTCAGGAGTTAAACCAAAGAATCCCGCAAGACACCATCAAGGCTTATCTCGAACAGATAGGCTATGGAAATTCTGATCTTTCTGGTGGATCAGATTATTGGTTGGAATCTTCATTAAAGATTTCTCCCATTGAACAGGTACAATTGCTATCAGCATTTTATACAAATCAATTTGGTTTTGAGAATAAGAATATCCAAACCGTGAAAGATGCCCTTATATTAGAGGCATACAACGATTCCCAGCTCTCCGGGAAAACGGGGACTGGCAATGTTAATGGCAAAAATATAAACGGTTGGTTCATTGGATATGTAGAGACCAAGGATAATACTTATTTCTTTGCAACAAATATACAAAATGAAGATAATAGTTATGGAAGCAAGGCAGCGAAAATAACGTTATCAATTTTGAGAGATAAAGGAATCTATTAGGGAAACAGCAGAATAAGTTGAAGCATGTTGTATGTCATCTAAAAGAAGGAGGAGGGTAAGGTTGGCGAAGGAAATCCCCAATATTTCAGAGTCAGAATGGGAAGTAATGAATGTTCTGTGGAAAAAGGCTCCGCAAACGGCCAATGATGTTATATCTGTCTTGCAGGAAAAAACGGATTGGAAGCCGAAAACTGTGCGTACTCTTTTGGATCGTCTCGTTCACAAGAAAGTGATAGGTGTCAATAAAGATCAGAGGGTCTATACCTTTTTTCCACTTTATTCGCAAGATGAATGTCAGCGCGCCGAGGCACAGTCTTTTGTTAAGCGAATTTATGGTGGAGCGTTAAAGTCGATGCTAGTTCAGTTTATCCAAGAGGATTCCTTGTCAGAAACGGACATTAAAGAATTACGTTCCATTTTGGACGAAAAGCCTAACAAAAAGAGAACCAAAAAGTGAATTGCAGGTAGTTGAAATCATAACATTTGATCACTGAATGTCCATTATAGTTTGTAGTAGGAGAAAGAGGAGGGTTACCATGTGTTACAGCTCCTCTATATTTGATAATAGGGGGGCAGAAGACGAGGATCGAAAAGACAATCACTTAGGAAATGGAGGTTTTATGTAGCTGCACAAAAAGCAGTAATTTTAAGAATGATTTATCGTTAATTTTTTTGGCATAGGAATCTAATTTCCATGTTTTCACCCACAAAAACTTTCAGATTTGTGGGTGAAAACCATTGTCCAAATGAAGTGGTGCACATAATCTTATCCATTATAAAGGACTTTTTGTTTGTACAAACTAATAAAATTGAACATTTTAATTGTCTTGAATAGCGTGATTAAGTGAATGCAACGCTAGGGCTATTCTACGGTTTCTTTAAAATCTTTACCCTCTACTTCGATTTGGTTCATCAATTTCTGGTAATTTTCTTTCTCTTTGGTTGATTGGCTCCAAGTTTCCGAGTAAAGATGTGTAATTTGTCCTCCTGCCGCTTGGACAATGGCCTGAACGTTCTCTTCCTCATTGATCAACAAAAAGTAAGAAATAGCTAAGCCTAATTTTTGATTGCTTACTTTGTCTATTTTAGCGTTGGCTAATTGTTTTAGAAGTGGATGATTGATATTTTCCTGTAGTGCTGGTTCATAATCTTTGGCAACAAATTGTTCCATAGTATCTATTAGGCTGCCATCTTTTAAACTTTGCGTAAAATGAGTGACAGCAGGCGTATTTTCCTTGATAATCGCCATGTCCTTGTCTTGCTTTTGCTGTTCTTGTACCATAGTAATGGATTCTTTCATTTCTGGTGATACAGGTTCAGGACGATTATAATCGTCGATCATCGCTGGAATAAATCGTATCATAAAGCTTAGAACAATCCCTAACATTAAACAATAGGCTGGCCACTTCCTATATTCCTTTGGCCAATCCATCGTTGTCTCCTTTTTTTGAATAGCGGGCTCAGGCTGCAGTACAGCATCTTTCATCACTGTTTTCTCCTTAATGGCGCCAATGTCTGCAGAACCCCAAATTTGCGATAATTTTACTTCTAACTCATTGGATGACAAGGCAGCTTGCGTTTGAACAGGCTGCTCTTGATTTTTTTCCAGCTCTTTTCTCATTTCCTTTAATGCCGTTTTTTGCGTAGCTTTTGTTTTTTTCTGCATTGCCGCTTCTTCCGATTCAGTAAATCCGGCCTTTATTAATATCGATTTTGCTATTTTTGAACATATAAACAGGACCAGAAAAAAAGCACCCATGATAATAAATAAGTTATTCCCTAAAAGAGCGTAAGATCCGGCTAATTCTAAAAGCAATACAATCACTGCTAATAATCTTAACGATATTTTATCTTTTGAAAGTTTCACAATTAATTGAACAGGAGCAATCCATATTTTTTGTAGAGTCAGCATCATTTCTCGTTTTGCGCGAATGAAGACATTTTTGGTAGGATAGATTTTTTTATAATATTCTCGAATGGTTGGATCATTAGGTTCAAGTCTCATTGCTTCTTCAATCAGCATTTGGGCCTTTTTATATTTTTTTCTCTCGTAGGCGGCCCAGGCAAAATCCAGCAAATTTTTGCTATTTTCCGGATTTGCTTGCAATGCTAGCTGCTCATATTTTTCTGATTCCTTCCAATTGCCAAGATTAAACATGGCCATACTATAATCCTTTAAATAATCATCATTCTGAGGATGGAGCCTGATTGCCTCTTGAAGGGCAGCTAATCCTTGCTCCTGTGTAATAGAAGAGAGACGGGCATATTGAGAGTGCAGATAATGACTCTGAGGGTAGAGACGGAGGCCTGTTTCTATCAATTCTTTCCGCTTTGATTCCTCTATTCGGAGATCATCGTACATCAATACCGCTAGCGTAAGCACTTCCTCATCTTCAGGTGCTCTACGAAGTGCTTCGTTTATCCAAACCACCACATCATCAGGCTGCTTTAACGTATAGTAATGATAGGCCATTAATAAATAGCCAGGATAATCTTCTGGCTGTTTTCGAATAACCTCTCTAGCCTGCTCTCTTGATTGATCAATTTCCCCATTCTGGATGTAAGACTTAATGAGGTTCACTTTGCTAATAAATGATTCTTCCATTTATTTCATCCTTTATTTCAAATTGTTTTTATAAATATAGTCCAGCACATCTTTATATTCTTGATTAGCATCACTGAACGTGGCATAACTTTTGGCTGTTGCAAACCATTCAAGCGTCGTTGGCTGCCGTTTTTCCATCGCAGACAATAAATCTTGATTGGTTAAAGGCTGAATTTCTCCTGTTTCAAATGATCTAGCAATGGCTGAATCAATCGCGTCTTTCACTAGGTATTCTAAATCTGCACCAGAAAAATGTTCAGTATATTTTGCCACTAGATCCAATTGCAGGCCTTGCTGTGGTTTTCCTTTCGTCTTAATCGTTAAAATGGCTTTCCGCTCTTCTAATTCCGGCGGCGGCAGAAAAATCAACGAATTAAATCGGCCAGGACGTCTTAGTGCCGGATCCAGATACCATGGGGTATTGGTAGCACCAATGACATAAATTCCTTCATTATCTGAAACCGAGCCGTCAAGTTCAATTAACAATTGATTGACCAGCATCCGTTCATGATGGGCAGACATTTTTTGCCGGTTCCCTCCGAGGGCATCTAATTCATCAATAAACAATACGCAGGGGGTTCTTCTTCGAGCATCTTCAAAAAACTCATGCAAATTTTGTTCTGCCTCACCCGTCCACTTTGAAAGAATGGACTGCAGGTCTAAATGGATAAAACGAGCATTAATTTCACCCGCTACCGCTCGAGCCAAAAAGGTTTTTCCACATCCAGGCGGGCCGTAAAAGAGTAAGCCGCCCCCTATTTCCTTTCCAAAGGCTTTAAAAATATCCGGCGATTGAATCGGCAGGATAAAATCCATTTTTATTTTTTTCTTCACTTCTTCTAAACCGCCTACATCCTCAAACGTTTCGCGCTTCTGATCTAACTCCACAATTTTATTTTGTTCCTTATCAAACGAAATCACTTTTAATTTGTCCTGTTGATTTTCCTGATTCATTTTGATTCCCCCAGTCAAGGACTTTACAGATTGAAAAATCTTTGTCTAAAAGTATGAAAAATCTTACTAGAAGGTATTACCAATAAAGCACCTTATTCATCATAAGTCACTAAATGCCTATTTTTCAATATTATAAAAGTCTTAATGTTCTAGAAAATCGGATCAGATCCGCGCTTAGCTAATATTTTAATGAAGAGGAAAAATGATTTTAATAGTACGGTTAATCATAAGAATCCTATAAGTGAATTCTCCGCAAAAGGGCACAATTGCCGAGCAATACAGGGCCAACCTTTTTATAAAATCAGAATAAGCTCGTTGGATAAGAAATCATTTTGATCAATCTTTTTTCAAAATGGTTTCTTTAGGGTGTGGTGAATGTGGTTGTGACAGTTTTTTGTTCTATCGTTTCAAGCATACTGGGAGGAATCTCCTGCGTTTCAAATAAAATGGTTGCATGATGATGGATGTGTGTATATATTGTATATATAGTGTATATACAATATATAAAGATTTGAATGATCATATGTAAATCGCTCTTCAATGACAATCACTGAAAGGGTAACAGCCAGCTACCCTTATCATCTATTTAAGGATCGTTTAGTAAAGACTCAGGATGTTAAAACGTGAGAGGAGAAGACTTCAATGTCAGGCGTAGAAAAAACACTTCCTATGAATCGAGCAAGACGCTGGATGATCACCATTGGACTATTTTTAATGGTTCAATTGCTCTTTGTCGCTATTGATGGCACTTTCCTGGAGCCAAATATAAATGATAGTGGCCATTTATTTGCCAGAATAGCGAGAGGAATTTTAGGATCGAGATTATTTACAGAATGGATTACTCCTTATTCCATCCCGTTTTTTAATATGTTCATGACCATTCACGTTATAGCTATAATGATTCAGGCCGTACAAGACCTTATTTCAAGTATGTTTTCAAAAAAGTAAAGAAGAGGGATTGGCATGCAAATAATTATTTCCAACAGTTCAAAGGAGCCGATTTATGAGCAAATTACGAATCAAATTAAATCGTCTATTTTAGCAGGTGAGTTACAAGAGGGGACAGCATTGCCTTCCATACGCCAGCTTGCAAAGGATTTGCAAATTAGTGTGATTACAACGAAACGAGCCTATGAGGAATTGGAGAAGGCGGGCTTTATTTATTCTATTGTTGGAAAAGGCTCTTTTGTTGCAGAACAAAATTTAGAGGTTATCAGAGAGAAGAAACTGAAGGTCATTGAGGAGCAGCTAAGTGCGGTGATAACGAATAGTAGAGAAATTGGACTGTCACTTGATGAATTGCAGCAATTATTGAAGATTTTATATGAGGAGTGAAACGGATGGGAAATGTGGTTGAACTAAAGAATGTCACGAAAAGATTCAAAGATTTTTCTGTAAAAAATATTAATTTACAAGTGAAGCAAGGCTTTGTAACGGGATTCATTGGAGCAAATGGAGCGGGTAAATCGACAACGATCAAAATGATGATGAATCTATTAAAGCCCGATGACGGGGAGGTGAAGATTTTCGGTTTAGACTACACGACACATGAGAAGGCGATCAAGGAGCGGATTGGGTTCGTATATGATGGCAACGTATTTTTTGAAGGGCTGAATTTAAAAGATATAAAACGCATTGTGGCGCCAGCTTACAAACATTGGAATGATACACTATTTTATCAATATATCGAGCAATTCGAATTACCGCTTAATAAAGCGATAAAAACTTTCTCAAAAGGGATGCAAATGAAGGCGTCATTGGCGATAGCCTTATCGCATCATGCAGAGCTGATTATTATGGATGAGCCGACAGCAGGCTTAGATCCCATTTTTAGACGGGAGCTGTTGGAGTTGTTACAGGAATTAATGATTGATGGTCAGCGTACCATTTTCTTCTCTACGCATATTACAACAGATTTAGATCGTATCGCAGATTATATTGCTTTTATACAGAGTGGAGAAGTCGTATTTAATCAATCCATCCACGATGTAGCTGAAAACTATGCGCTCGTTAGAGGAGGAATGGATCTTTTAGATAGAGACACAGAAAAAGCTTTTGTTCACATTCATCGCGCACCAACAGGATTTGAAGCATTAACCGATGATATTAAAGAAGTCAAAGATATCTTTGGAAATTCGGTTGTCATTGAACGAGCGTCTCTAGAGGATATTATGTATTACTTGAAAGGAAGAAAAAGCTATGCTTAATTTAATCAAACGTGATGTCATCCTACAGAAACGACAGCTATTGATCTTTATTCCTTTTATTGTATTTTTTATTTTCATGGACTCACATCCGGCTTTGATTTTTCTAGTGGCCAGTATTTTTATTCCTTTTAATACGTATGCCTATGATGAAAAAGCAGAGACAAATATTTTGTTAAATTCCCTACCTTATACACGTAAGGAAATTATCGCATCACGCTATTTTGGTGCCATTATTTATATGGTTTTAGCTATTGGTGTGACAAGTCTAGCATTATTTGTATTAAATAAATCGTTTACGATGACTGATATGGCGATCGGCAGCGGCTTATTTTTATTATTCGCTTCGTTTACCTTCCCATTATTTCATATTTTCAAACCGGGCTATATTACAACGGTCGTACTTATTAGCTTTATCGTTATAGCAGGGGTAGGTCCGCATATTGTATTGTTTATAGCTGAACGTTTGACAGTGATAACTGATTTTATCCTCAATTTATCCAGATCGGCTTTATATACAGGAGCGGCAGTGGCTATCCTGACACTCTATGCTGCTTCTTGGGGGATTACCACTGTTATTTATCAGCGGAAAGCATTTTAAAATGATATCATTCGCTCATCTCAAGATGTATAGGCCAAACAAGAGAGAACGGTTTCATTAATGGTTCGTCTGTTAGACATTGGTAATAACTTGCTGTAGAATAGTTTCAATGTTTAGTGGATTTGGGGAGGATATGATGAACGAAGAAGAAAATAAAGCTGGTTGGGATGCAATTGATCAAGCAATGAAGGATTTATATGGAGAACAAGAGCCTAAACATTTTGGAACGTTGATTTCCTATATGCTCGGTGGGAATGACCCTTTAGATGGGATCAGTGTATATGTGGCAAAAGAACCTATTGAGCATTGGCATTTTGTGACCTATGGATTTTCAGAGCTCTACGAAAAAGAAACAGAAGATCCTGAAAACAGCGGCTTTGGATTTGAATTAACGTTCAGGCTAGCAAAGGCGGATCATGAAACAGAACCGCCAAACTGGGCACTGAACCTTTTACAAAATCTCGCCAGATATATATTTGGAAGTGGAAATGTATTTAAAAAAGGTGATTACATGGATGCCAATGGCCCCATCTGCCTTGAATCAAATACAGCTTTAACAGCACTTGCATTTACGAACGATCCTGAACTGTCTAGTATGGATACGCTGAATGGGAAGGTCGAGTTTATTCAAGTTGTGGGAATTACAGCGGATGAATTGGAAGCCATGCAAATATGGAACACACTTGGTGTCTTAAAGGCCTGTGCCAATCATATGCCCTATTATATTACCGATCTATCGCGTACATCCTTTCTTCATGACGCAAAGGTAAATGACGCTATTCAAAAAGGAAGTAAAACAGACGGATCAAATACTGGCTTTCTTTTTAACGAACAAATCACATGGAAGCCTGCTCAAAAAAAATTGTTCAAGAGATTGCCTGCTACCGTAACATTTGGAGCTAAGCAAGCGAATACTATTGGGAAGGTACTTCAGGGGCGTGCGGTGAAAAAAGAACCGCTTAGATTAGTAAGTAATGAAGCGAAAGTTGTTTTTTTATTCGGAGATCAGCCACAAGTAACGGAAAAAGAAGGTTACATGGAGATTATGTTAAACGAAAAGGCCATGAAAGAATTAACAGAGCAGCTTCAACCTTGTGTAAAAAAGTTTTCCATCCCTTCTTTAGAATCGGTTGTCTTTGAAATTGTGAAAACAGATGTAAAAGATTCAGAGGGACATGTCGTTGAAACGATCGGGTAGACGTGGTTTCGAGAGAAAGTTTGATAATTAAAGAGTATAATCAAAAGGATTAGCATGTAAATAAAAGAGCTCCCTCATAGGGGCTCTTTCGTTCGTCGATGTTGCATTTTTTAGATTTGAAATAAAGCACGGTGTTTATAAAAAGCTTAACTAAAACCCCTGAGTTGATAGGCAGGATTTTTTCTTTTTCTACAAACGGGCCCAATTCTTAAATAAGGAATGTGGCATCAGAAAAAATACGGATTTACAACGTGAAGGAAATGTGAATGCTACCATCAAAGACGTTATACACTTATTTTATAATCTCTAACAGGCTTTCTAATTTATTTATTTCGTAAGTAGGTGTTAAAGTTGTATTATTTTCCTTGTACTGAGAATTGAACCAACAAGTATCAATACCATAGTTCATTCCACCTTGAATATCAGAAGTCAACGAGTCGCCCACAATTAGTACGTTGGCTCTTTCTGTAATCTGTAGCCTATTAAAAGCATAATCGAAAATACCTGTTTGCGGTTTTTGGAATCCAGTGGATTCAGAGATAATAATATGTTCAAATGCACCTTCTAACGGGGAATGATGAATCCTTGATGTTTGTACATCAGTGTAGCCGTTCGTAATAACGGCTAAGCGTTTATGAGAGAGACCCCTTATGACTTTTTCGGCTCCTTGGACGAGATGCGTTTGTTCTTCAAGAAATCCCAAATAATCTTGATTAAATACAAAAGCATCAATTTCAAGTTCATGTTCTAGAAATAATCTTCTAAATCTCTCTGAACCTAGTTCAATAAGGCTCATTTTTCCACTTTCTACATCTTTCCACAATACTTTACTAATTTCTTGGTAACTCTTTTCGTATAGCTTTAAGCTATTTAATAAATTATATTTATCAAAGACTTTACTAAAAGCCTCTTGCTCCGATTTAGTAAAATCAAAAAGTGTGTCATCTATATCAAAAAATATAATATCGTAATTTTTCATTTTATCCACTACTTTCTCATTCAGTTAAGGCTGCTTAAAAATTATCTGCTTCCTATACACCTCTTCTCACAAATCATTATTGTTTATTGAAGTATATAGAGCGCATTTGCAAAATAAAGTTTTGAATGGCTGTTAGATAAAGACTGAAAGGTATTTCTTAATGAATCTTTATTCGTTGCCATGATGTACAATAGTTAGCCCAGGTTCTCTGTACAAGGTGTTCACTTTATTAGCCAGGCTTCCCCACTCAAGTTATGTTGACGCATTTAGCTTTAAAATTGTTCATCTGTCATGATGGTCATAAAGTCGGAAAAGAATCGTTGATAACTGAGATAAAAAGCAATACGATGTTTATGTTCGTTTTCATCGAATGTCTTCCAAGGACGTATGTCCGCAATAGCTTGCCCCCGCGAAATTCCTTCTGCCGTCACAACATGGACAGGCAAAGTTCTAAAGCTGAACCAATCATTGTGAATGATGGCCATTAATGTGATAGCATCATGAACAGGGCTCCCTTTAATGGCTGGATTGCGCTTTTTATAAAATTGATAATAATAATCGAGCAAGGGTTTAAGAATTTTTGCCTTTCCTTTTGCATAAATGTAATCTACCATCTCTGGTGTGACGATGGCTTTTTCTGTGATATCCAAGGGTATAATCGTTACATTTTTCGCATGTTGCAAAACGATCTGTGCGGCCATTGGATCCCCATAAAAATTGGCTTCCGACACAGCAGTCACGTTCCCTGGAACAAAAAAAGCTCCTCCCATGATATAAAATTCCTTTACTTTCTCCATCAATCCACTGTGTGAAATAAACAACATAGCTAAAGAAGTAAGGCGGCCGATATTGACAATGGTCAATTCTTTTTTATATTGGTCAACTAAGTTAATAATCTCATGAAAGTTTTCAATAATTGACCCTTCCAGTCCCTGTATGGGAGCTGGTTTAATCGGTCCTAGGCCGTAGACACCGTGGATTTCCGGAAAAAAAACTGGTTCTTCTCCTGTCATGGGCTTTTTCGCTCCTGCAATCACTTTAACATCAGGAATGTTAAACAGCCGGATCAAATAATGAATGTTTCGTACAGTTTGATCACGAGAGGTGTTCCCATAATCAGCCACAACGCCCACGATATCAATTTGTTCATTAAAATAACCATATAAAAGGGCAACCGTATCGTCAATGCCTACATCTCCAAACAATAAAACCTTTTTTCTCATATAACCATCCTTTGCAGGTTTACTTTAAAGGGATAGAGGGATTGTTTTACAATTATTCCTATTAAAGGAACATAGCTTAGTATATGTTCTTTTTTAGGATGGAATGATTAGACGTAGTCTTAATTCTTTTTATTAAAAGTTAAACAACGTGATTATTGCTATACAAAAATGGCATGGAGAAAGAGGGCTGTAGTTTTATAAAAAAGATTGATAGTTTTCAAGAGAGTTTGATTAAAAATCCTGTATTGGTATACAGGATTCAGACTGTAGACAAACTCAATGAAATTCTAGAGTTTGTCTACAGTCCTTTTTATTTTGCTTGTGAATGGGGGCTGTTGATTTCCATTCCAGGCGCTTCGCTTTCCGCGGGGCGGGCGGTGAGCCTCCTCGCCGCGAAAGCGCCTGCGGGGTCTCACCTGTCCCGCTGATCCCGCAGGAGTCTTTGCGCCATCCATTTCAATCAACAGGGGTTACAAAGTTAGAGTAGCCGTACAACCATACCTGTTTTAAAATAAATAGATCAAACACTTGAGGTGAGAAAGATGCTTTCGAAAAACAATCCAATCCAACGGAATCAAATAGAAATGATCGCTCTAGACCAGCTTGTACCAGAGAATCACCTGGTCCGTAAAATGGAGGCAGCGATGGATTTCTCTTTTATTTATGACTTGGTGGAAGGATTGTATGCGGAAGTGGGCCGCCCAAGCATTGATCCAATTATTTTAATTAAACTAACATTTATCCAATATGCCTTTGGCATTCGATCCATGCGCAAGACGATCGAGGAAGTGGAAACGAATATGGCCTACCGCTGGTTTCTCGGTTATGGATTCCATGATAAAGTGCCGCATTTCTCTACCTTCGGTAAGAACTACGAGCGTCGCTTTAAAGATACCGACCTGTTTGAACAGATCTTCTATCGTATCTTAAAAATAGCTGCCGAGAAAAAGCTCATTAGTGCGGAGCACGTTTTTGTGGATTCCACTCATGTAAAAGCTAGCGCGAATAAGCGTAAATTTGAAAAGAAAATGGTTCGCAAAGAAACACGCGCGTATCAGGAACGCCTCCAAGAAGAGATTAATCAGGACCGAGAGGATCATGGAAAAAAGCCGTTCCCGCCAGATAAGTTCGATAAAGAAGAAACGAAAGAAATCAAGGAAAGTACAACCGATCCGGACAGTGGCTACTACGTTAAAGACGAACGAACCAAACAATTTGCCTATTCCTTTCACGCGGCCGCAGACCGTAAGGGATTCGTAATTGGCACAATGGTCACACCAGGCAACACACATGACAGCCAAATCTTAGAGCCGTTAATGGAGAAAGTGATAGAAAAGGTAGGAAAACCTAAAGCTGTTGGTGCAGACGGAGCTTACAAAACACCTGCCATTGCCAGTTATTTAATGGAAAACGGCATGACACCTGCTTTGCCTTATACACGGCCGCGCACAAAAGAGGGCTTCTTCAGAAAGCATGACTATGTGTACGATGAACATTTTGACTGTTACCTTTGTCCGACAGGGGAAGTATTGAATTACTCAACGACGAATAAGGAAGGCTATCGTGAATACAGATCACCCAAACAGATTTGTACCTCCTGCCCTTTTTTAGCTAAATGCATGGAAAGCAGAAATCATCAAAAAGTGGTGACACGCCATATTTGGCAGAAATATATGGAAGAGGCCGACCATCTTCGCCACCACGAAGAAGTTAAAGCGATTTATGCGGAGCGAAAAGAAACGATTGAGCGTGTATTCGCAGATGCAAAAGAAAAGCATGGCATGCGTTGGACAACGTTAAGGGGACTTAAAAAATTGTCGATGCAAGCGATGCTTACTTTCGCTGCCATGAATCTCAAGAAAATGGCCAGCTGGACTTGGCGAGAACCAGAAATGGCTTAAATGATGACCTCGGAGAGGTCTATCTTTCTCTCGAATGGCTTTAAAACTACCGAAAAATCAAAAGGGGTTCGGAATAAGACTATTCCGAACCCCTTTTGTCGACAAACTGAATCCTGTATTGGTATACAGGATTTTTTGTTCTATACTCGGTACTGTAGATTTGAAATGAGGTCGCGATGTTCTGAATAAAGCCATACAGTTTATAAAAAATTTGCACTGCTTTGCCTCTTTAGGTACGATCGTCTAAAGGGGTGTTTTTTACAGTGAGTGGAAGAAATATGCGAGTAAAAAAGAGGGGGAAATAACTCGTATTAAAGTCTAATAAAGAGGAGCTATTTTTATGGATCAAAGAGTTCCCACACCAGTTCAAAATATTTTAAATGAGTATATTTCCTTGTTTTATGAACGAATTCCTAATACCTTTGAAGGATTATATTTACATGGTTCCATTGCTCTTAATGCTTATATTCATGGTTCTAGTGATATTGATTTCATTGCAATTGTTAACCGTCAATTAACTGAAGCAGAGATAAAAATTCTATCTAATACTCACCGAAGTTTAACCAACAAATATAAAAAAACAGGAATGGACGGATGCTATCTTCTTTGGGAAGACATAGGTAAGAAGCAAACTGAAACTAAAAAATGTTTATATGTAAACGAAGGAAAAGTAGGATGGAGCAATCATGAGATTAACCCGGTCACTTGGTGGATTCTGAAAAACAAGGGCATCAGTGTGATAGGTCCTGATATCACTTCATTTCACTTTGACGTTAAAGAAAATGATCTGACTACTTATGTACTAAACAATATGAATACCTATTGGTTAAATCGAATAAATACCATGAAAAGATTCAAAAAAATGGCACTTCTATTACCAAACAAAATTTTAGATCAGGAATTGCAATGGTCTATTACGGGGATGCTACGCCAATTCTATACACTTAAAGAACATGAAATCATTTCAAAAGTAGATGCAGGCAAATATGCAATTAATTATATGCCAGACAGATGGCATAACATTATTAGGGAAGCGATAAGTATTCAAGAAGGGTTAGGAGTACGTTACTATAATTCTAAGAAACGTCGGATTAATGACGCCCTGCAATGTATGGACTACATACTTAATTATTGTAATAGGATGTAGAACATCTAATCATTATGTAAATGCTTCCTCAAGAAAAAAAGAACGATTGTAGAGAAATACTGTTAGAGAATGATTAAACCGTTTTACAAAAACTAACCTCAATATGTTGGAAAAGAATTGATTTCGATCAATCTTTTTTCAAAATGGATTCTTTTTATTTATCATAGAATATTAGTTTATGAGGTTGGATTTGAGTCAATAATTTGGACACAAAAAAGTTAAGTCTTAGGCTGTTTTTCTAATTTGTTCCTCAATAGCTTGAGGTGTTTGATAGTCAATACTGCTGTGAATTCTCTTTCGGTTATACCGGCCTTCTATAAACTGAAATATGGCCAGCTTTGCAGCTGGATAGTCCGTGTATTGCGTATGATAAACTTCTTCTTTCTTTAATATAGCGTGAAATGACTCTATACAGGCATTATCATTTCTGGCTGAAAGATTGCTTGATTCCTTGTTTTTGGACATGCAGAGTAAACTTACTGCTGGTATATTGTGAGCCAAGATCGGTATGAAGAATTAAGCCCTTTCGGGGCTTTTGAGAAAAACAGGCATTTTGAAGTGCTTCGATCACCAAGTCGGATGTCATAGAACGAGAAAAAGAATAGCCAATGATTTTTTTCGAGTGAAGATCCAATACAGAGGCCAAATAGCACCAGCCATCTCTTGCCGTAGGGATATAGGTAATATCCGCCACCCATTTTTCATTGATTGTGCAGGTAGAGAAGTCTCGCTTTAAAAGATTGTCCAGCTGCACAACCTTTTCCTTTGAGGGATAGGGACGATACTTCTTCTTGATAATCGAACGGATGTCGGCCTTTTTCATTAGGCGCTGGACGCGCTTTAGGCTTAGGAAAAAACCTCTGTTTAATAAGGTTTTATGAATTTTTGGAGCGCCGTAACGAGCCTTACTTTCCAGGTGAATCCGTTGGATTTCCTTCGTGAGTTCCCGATTTTCTATTGCACGCTTTGACGTCGTTTTTTCAAGAGAATCATAGTAGCTACTTCTTGGCACGGCCAGTACTTCGCACATTTTCTGGATAGGGTATTGATCTTTGTGTTCCTCAATAAAATCATTAAGCTCTGCTTCGGTTACTTTTTCGTGAATATGACCATAGCCTTTTTTAAGATTTCTACTTCCTGTTTTAGCCGAAGGTTTTCTTTCTGAATATCCGCTAACTCTTTCGGTGTTAGGGCCTCTTTCTCCGAACTGATGGGGGTAAAGTCTTTCACCCATTTATATCGTTACTTCTGATACGCCATATTCGCTGCTTAATTCTTTAACTGAGCTGCCGGAATGATATAAATCCACAATAGTTTTCTTAAAGTCATCATTATATTTTTTGCCTGCAGGCTTACGTTCCAATTCGGACACCTCCTCTCAAAATAATTGTAAGGACTTAATTAAACTGTGTCCATGAAACTATACTAACTCCAAACTTTTCATAACGACTTTCAAGAATCGGGCCTTTAATTAAATAAGGATTATAGAAATGATCAAACTTTCTTCAAAACAAGCTCTTTCCTTTTCTTTGTTTACCAAGGTTATTAGTCTCAAATTGATCAAATTTTTATTTTAAATCCACAGTAAGAACAAGTTTTGAAAATGAATGAACCTTGTTCTTTGTTTTTACACATTTACACTTGAATTGATGTGTAAATGTATTATAATTTATTTATCAAATAAAAAGAAATAACAAATAAGTTATCCCTTAGATAATACATATTTTTTTACTTTTGGATTACACTTCTCCTCTTGTGTATATGTGTAATCAAATTTATACTAATAAAAAGGAGCGAGAATCATGACTAAAACAATTACATTTGCAAACTTTAAAGGTGGAGTGGGAAAAACCACTGCTAGCGTTTTATCCTCTTATCTCTTACAAAAGTCAGGAAAGAAGGTTTTATTAGTTGACTTTGACCCACAATATAATGCAACAGAAATTTTATTTAAAACATTTGGTGTCAAAGATAAATTAAAGACGAGTCTTTTTGAGGCTATCGAGGAACAAGACTTATCAAAAGCAGTTGTAAATATTACTCCTACACTCGATATACTGCCAAGTGAAATTGATTTAGCTGGTTTCCCGATGCACTTGTACTCCTTAACACAAGATAAAACAAAGCAGTTTTATTTTCTCGATTTTCTTTTACGCCAGATTAAAAAAAATTATAATTATGTTATCATTGATGTGCCTCCGACAATTAGTGAATTTACAAACAATGCTATTGTAGCTTCCGATTACATCGTTGTTATTATGCAGACACATCAACAGTCTCTTAAAGCGGCAGCACAATCTTATGAGAACATGAAAATTCTTAAAGAATATAATCCAGCAGTTAAACTATTAGGGGTAGTTCCATACCTAGTTGATAAAAGAGGCAAAGTAGATAATGAAGTTATTGAAGAAGCCAAAGAACTGTTCCAACATTATCTTTTCAAAAATTGTATTATGAAAAGAGAACGAATCAAAAAGTTTAGTAAAAACGGTATTACTGATGAAGATATGCATGATATAGATGTCTTAAATATGTATCAAAAAGTAGTAAATGAATTCTTAGAAAGGATTGAAGCAGAATGAGCGAAAAGCCAAGATTTGAGGATATAGATACAAGTAAATATTCAGCACAGAGAAAAAACCCCTTTGAAAAGGCACAGTCGAAAGCCGCACATAAAACCATTCGTATTTATGAGGAAGACTATAAAGAACTTAGAGCGCTTGCTTTTCATGAAGATAAAAGTATTGTTCAGATCGTAGCAGAGGCAGTTGAGCTACTAAAAAGAGAAAGAGGACAGTGAAACAAAAAAGAAGTAATAAGCAAATTATTACTTCTTTTTCATCATAGTTTTACACAATTACACATGTGTAATTGTGTGTTTGATTGTGATTTTTGTAGAACAATAGTAAGTTTTGATATATGATGTTATAATCTTCATATTTTGTTAGATTACAAATACAAACAAACAAAGTTCACAAATTCTTTATTTGTTTGTTAAAAAAATAAAATCCCTACTCCCTTCATTTGTTTGTCCGGTCGCCAAACAGTTCAAACAAATGAGTAACCATGCAGAGAAATTCAAAAAGAGATACTTCTTATTTTTAACACGTTTTTATACGTATTAATTGTACCACATTTTCTTATGGGGTTAAAGTAAAACCACTAGTTTTTGTTCTCTTTTTTGTCTTTCTCTGTTTATAGCACCGGCAGAGATATAGGAGGATATTTTTTATGGCTGAAAAGTATAATATTTTAGAAGAATACAGATTGAAATATTATCAATTACCTAAAGTTCTTTTCACAAATGATAACTATAAATCTTTGTCAAATGATGCAAAAATAGCTTGGAGTGTTTTACATGATCGTTTTAATCTGTCCAAGAAAAACAATTGGATTGATGATCAAGGGAATATCTATTTTGTTTACAATAACAAAGATCTTATGGATATTTTAAATATCAAAAGTGAAGCTACTGTCATCAAAATAAAAAAAGAATTGGTTAAAGCTAAATTACTTGAACAAAAACGTCAAGGACTGAACAAATGTAATCTTCTCTACCTGCTTAAACCTGAGGTTACTAGAAATGATATTTATGCTATTGATAAACTAGAAAATTCAACATCATTAAATGGCAGTCAAAATCAAGAATCACAAGGAACTACAAAAAATGAAGTTCAAGAAGTCCAAAACTTAGAGTCTATCAATACTGATCTTAATAACTCTTTAAATATAGATACCAATGATACATATAAAGATATGAACATTAGTAATTTTTCAAAAGATAGTCCTTTAAGATTTACTGAACAGGAACAGGATCAATTATTTAAACAAGCTTTTTTAGCAAATAATACAATTGGTATTGATAAACGGATTCCAGAACTAATTGTTAAATTTGCGGAAAATATAGATCAGGTTGAATCCTGGTATGGAATTTTAAAGAGAGCCAAAAGTTCTGCTGAAAAAGAATACCGAGATCAATATTATCGTTTAGCTGAAGAAACAGGAGACACGGCATTACTGAAAAAAATCGAGTCCACAACTTTCTTAGTCACATTAGAAAACGGGGAAGTGGCGAATCAAATCATAAATTCACTCATTTATTGCATCAGAAAGATGACAAAAGATGAATCAATCGAAAAAGCAGATAGCTATCTTTTTATGTCACTTAAAAAAACATTTTTTGAGATTCTAAAAGAATCCAATTCGTTCAGTGAATATGTCTGTGAACATTTAAAAAGCAAACATATACCAGATTTATTGCTTGATGAATATATAAATTCTGAATCGAGAGTAGAAGAATAGTCCTGTATTGTGTAAAAAAACATAATTTCCGTTTTTCAGGGAAAACACCTCTTTTCCTGTCTTCTATCCAATTGTAAGGTTATGTTAAAATGATGGCTGATGAAGAAAAATCTCATTTTTTGTTGATTAAAATCTAAAAAAAATTGAATTGATATCAATCAAATGTTAGAATCGGGGTAATTTAGATAAAAGAGCGATTTTTTTAATCTCTGGAGAAATTTAGCGTTGAGTACAATGAAGAGACAGGATATTTGAGCGAACCTATTATTTTTATTGTGTATAAGAGAAAAAGCCACATGCTGGTGCGGAGAGTTTTCTTAATAGGAGAATAATTTATAATCTTTCATAACGATACAGTTAAAAAAGTGAGCTTTGACAAAGTTGAAGGATTTTAACTAGAAAAGAAAGCTTAGTAAAGGTGGCCTTTTGGTTTATAGCATTTAGTTAATTTAAGATGCTAGTATTTTTGTCCATTGAAAACTATTCAACTTTTTCTTTTGCTGCATAGAAAGACATTAGACTGATTTTTAACTGAAAAGGGATAAGTTTGTTTGGGATTCGCAACAGTGTGATATACAAAGTTAGCAACAATACATATAAAAGTTAGACGAGCGAATCCCTCAAACAAGAAAAGTGGTAGATTCAAACCTGCTGCCTTTTTGTTTGAGGGATTTTTATTTTAATTAAAAACTGTGTCTTAATTTGTTGAAATAGATCTATTTGTCTGGATTGCACCTCGTTATGCACTAGAACTAGAATAAAAGTTCTATGATAAAAGTTGTGAAGGAACCTACGTTCCTTTTTTAGGATTCTAAAGAAAAGAGGTTTTTTCATGGAATTAACACCACCGTACCTTGAAAAAGATAATGATAATAAATACATATTGTCATACTCGGAAGATCTACGAAAAGAGATTGATCTAAAGGATCTTATACAAAAATTAAAAATAGAGATTGAAATAACTAGCTATTAAAGGTTAATGCTCATTTATCCTTTTCTTTCATCATTCTTTGGATGCGTACATACCTTATAGCTTCTTCAATTTCTTCTGTTGTTGCTTCCCTACCCTCTATTACAAAACGATAATTTTCTTTTAATTCTTCAGGTGTAATAAAAGGGTTAGCATTTAATTTTTTTATTAAATGACTTTGTTCTGGCGAATAGTCTACAGGACTATTTGTTCTAAGTAAGAGATAATCAGCAGAAACATTGAGAATATCTGCAATTTTTTTTAAGGTATCCATATCTGGCTTTTTCCTATCCCGTTCAAAATATGATATTGCTGATTGGTCTACATTTATAGCATCAGCTAATTCTTTTTGCGTTAAATCCTTAGCTTTTCTGATGTGTTTTAATCGTTCACCAAAAGTATTTAAATTGTTCATTAGTCTCTAGCCTCCTCCTACTCATTTTAAAGGTTTTATATTATTTAGTCATATTTTGTGTAAAAAAAAATGACCGAAAACAAAAAAGTTTGACAAAATGACCATTGGTCATATATTGTGTAATTAATCAATGATGATAAAGCATATTAGAGGGATGTGTTTGATCATTTTGAAACAATGTAAAGAAAATGAACGAATGATTGAGCTGCGAAAACAGAAAGGATTAACTCAAAAGCAATTAGCTAAAGAATTGCAACTTGATCAAAGCATGATCTCTTGTGTTGAAAGAGGAAAGAAAGAATTTGGAAGAGACAATAAAGTTAAAATAGCGAATTATTTTAGTGTATCAGTTGAATATTTGTTTTATGAGAACTATATAAACGAATCATTGAAGATCCAGAATCAAATTTCTAATTTATATGACCAACAGTCATAAAGATAAGGAGGTTCAAAATGGAACAATTAGCATTGCCGCCAGTAGAGAAAGATAAGGAAGAGATTATTGAGTACGTTTTAAAGGATTGGATAGAACCTTATTATTCGATGAAATTAAAATCAGGTGGGTACAGTCCAAAAGTTACAAGCACTATCTCAGACATACCCTCTTCACCAAATCATCCATTTCGTAGCAGGACTGAAGATTTAGTAATAAAAAAGTTAACGGCGAAAGAATGGATTATTTATTTCCACAGCAAGTTAAACAATTTACCTGAACAGCTTCAACAAATTATCGAAAAAAAATATCTGTGTAGAGGCAGCGATGGAAAATACCCATTAGACCAAAAAGTTTATCTAGATTTACATTTAAGCCGGACAGTTTATTATAAACGTCGAAAACAGGCCTTATATTGGTTAGGGCTTGCACTAAAGGGTGATGGAGAGAATTTTGAAGCGACTCAATAAGGTACTCTTTGGAATTAGTAAAATACGCTATATTTATAGGCGATAAGGAACAGGGGAAAATATATCATTTGCAAGTTGAAAGGAGAAGCTTTTATGAAAAAGGTATCTAAATTTATCATTACTAGCTTTCTAGGAGCCAGCCTTGCATTAACGCCAATAACAGAAAGCATGTTGAACGTTTTGGACAATTCTCAAATTGCTCAGGCTGCCACAATTCAAAAGAAATTTAAAGATGTATCAGATAATTCTTATGCTTTTGAAGCTATTAATGAATTAACTAAAAGAGGGATCATTAGTGGCTATCATGATGGATCATTTAAGCCGGAAGGAACTGTTACCCGCGGACAATTTGCAGCATTCTTAGCTCGATATTTAAACTTGCCTAATGCAGACAGCAAATTTAAAGATCTCCCGAAGTCTGCGGCATTATATAAAGAAGTTAGCCGTGCTGCCAAAGTAGGGATCATCAAAGGAGACACTAAAGGATACGTGAAGGCTGCTGACAAAGTTTCTCGGGCGGATATTGCTATTATGATTGATCGGGCAATGCAATTAAAAGGGAAATACAACGAAACAACTGAACTAAGTTTTAAAGATAATGGCTCTATTCCGGCTTATGCAATGGAGTCAGTTAAAAAAATGACAAAGTATGGAATCATTCAAGGAAAAGGAAATAACACATTCGCACCAACTGAATATGCAGATAGAGCAGTTTCAGCCGTATTTGTACATCGTATGGTAAGTGTTATTGAAGGCAAGATGGATACTTCTAATCCAGAAAAGCCTTCTACTGGCGACAAGCCTGATTATCATTCTTGGTCATACGAAAAGATGGTTCAAGAAATTGGATTACATACATTGTTACTTCGTGATTGGGCGACTGGTGAAATAAAAGAATATAATGTCACAAAATATGTTTATGATGTATATCAAGAGCAAACGCCAGACAAAACACAACCTCATCCAAGTGAAAGGCTGAAAACTAGACTTGAAGGTTTATCTTATAACGATTCAGCAATGTATCCGCAAGGTGAAATTATTGCTTACAATGGTAAGGCTCTGAAAGACAGTGCAATTTGGTCAGATGAAAGGGTTGCAGCATACCCAAGTAGACAACAAGTAGGTGAAGTCATGCCTACACACCCAAAACAAAACGGACAATTTTTAATTGATGTATATACTTTCAGACCTGATTTTGTCACTTTCAAGAAAGATAAACTGGAATTGGGGAATTTAGGTGAAACTCCTGTTCCTCATAATGATAATGATTATATTATGAATCTTAAAGGATTATTTGCTCAGGCATCAGGCGTCAAAGTAGTTAATGGTGGTGCAGAGATTTCTTACGGGCAGAATAAAATCACTCTCAAAAATGGCAGTAAGACAATGATTGTTAATGGAAAGCAAACTGAATTGACGGCTCCGGCAACGGTAAAAAATGGGCAATATTATGCTCCTGTGAGGGAAGTAGCGGCAGCATTAGGTTTATCAACTAGAAAAGTTGTGCAAGGGGTCGGTTACTATAAATATGATCGGGCGACTGACAAAATAAACTTCGGTTATAAACTAGAAATTGCAAACTTTGATCTCCCGTTGAAGGCAGGCGTTTGGAAGTGATGATTCAATGAAAAGAAAGATCCCTTTTCTTTTATTAATGATCGCTTTCCTCATAGTTCAACCGATCATAGGACAGGCAGCAATTGGGGTTGTTGAACCAAATATACCAAAAGGAAACTGGGTAAACCCTCAAAAATCCCATGTTTATGAAATAACAAATAGTAACGAAACAAGATTTATTTATACAGAAGATTGGGATATTGAGGTCGATGGTGCAGTTAAAGGGAAAATGATGTTAATGCGCCCTAAATCCAATAACGCTCTAGGGTTAACCTTTGCTCATCAAAATACGCTAAGACAATGGGCTGAAGCTTTTAATGGAAACCCGGACTTTGTAGCAAGTCGTACACCTTCGGAAGTGCTTACGAATATACACTATCCTGGCTCATATAATCGGTTTTATTCAAGGAAAATTGCCGAAATGAGTGGAGCTAAAGTTCTTGGTGTTGAAGGGACGGGGAAATACACAGAGTGGGGACATCAAATAGGTAAAGTATTGATAAAAACAACTCCGTGGCCAAAACCACAGATAACAGGTGCATCTACTGTACAAAAAGGACAATCAGCCACTTACACGATTTCAGGAGAAGAATTTAATCCTTATAGTGAGTCGATTTCATGGAAGTTTCTACAAGGTTCAGCAATCACTGATAAGGGAGAGAAAGCCAGTGATACTTTCAATAAAACTGTAAAAGTCACTTTCGACAAATGTGGAGATAATGTATTAAAGCTTTATGCAAAGGATTCAGTCGAAAGGGAAAAATCAACTACAAAAACAGTAAAAGTTGAAGGGTGCGAAAATGATGGAGGAGGAAATACGCCAGTTGATCCCGATCCTAACAAGCCTGAGCCTGTCCCTAAACCGCCTGATACGGGTGAACAAGGCGGTGCTGGATCAGCTAAGGGAAAGGCTTTCTGGGAATTAAGAAGATCCAACACAAATGAAGAGAGCCAAGTGTATATTGAAAGCCGTTTTACTATTAATGGCGATCACTATGCCACTCGTAATGCTTCTCATTCTGTTCAATTTGCTGGACGCACAATTCAACAGGTAGGGGCTATCCAGTCAACAGCACCAGGACGATCCGTGAAAGGATCTAATCTAAATTATACTTTTCAATACGAATACACGAATTGGCCAATTGGATGGGAATGTAGTCAGTCCGGGGTTGATGAAGAGGGAAATTCAACTTGCCTGAGTTGGACGTTTAACAGTAATCCCGATTGGTCAAGAGCACAGACATTTCGTTTATCAGGATCAATACCAATTAATCACAAGCAAGGTGAAACTATAAAGGACAACTCTATAGAGGGCATACTAACTCAAAAATGGATCGTTGGTAAAGAGGACAACTGGAATCCAAATAAAAGTACGAAAGATTACTATGAGCAATGGAAAAAATCAAGTGATTCAAAGGTGAAATCCCAATACAATTTGAAAACACAAACTACATTGCCAATCACGCCCGGATCACTCATATATGATGTGGATCTGCCTTCAGGGGAACATTTAAAATCTGGATTTCAAACATTGAAGAAAGAAAAAAGCAACGGTTTCTTTTTTCCACAAGACATAGATGATAGTTTGAAAAATGATTATAAAAATCGAAGTAAGTATTCCTCTTATACTTATGCTTTTCCTTTGCAACAAAGTGTATTGAAGGATAAAGGAACATCTGGAAACAAACGAATATTTGAGTATGGTTATGTTACTGATCTCTTTTTCATGAGTAAGTACACGGGATTTGCTGTAGGCACACCATATGCACAAAAAGTAAAACAAAACTTTGTGAATGGCACTCCTATTCCTTCTTACAATTCTTTGATGCAGGAGGGGAAACAGAAATTAAGTGATTCATTTGAATCGGCAACAGGAGAGAAGTTTGTTGATGAAGTGTTATACACGAAGTCAGCAAATGAAATGGATCGCTTACAACGTTATGCAATTCCAGTAAGCCCTACTTCACCATTGAAACCGAAACAAAACTACAAAAATCATATTGTTCTCGAAAATATGGGGTTAAGTGACTTGATCTTTGAATACGATCAATCATTTAAGTTTGAACATTATCTTTTTGGATCGGGTACTGATGAAGCTTGGATTATTGAACAGCCGGAATCGAGGATAAAGCTAGATCATCTAAAATCTGATGCCATTCATACAATCGAAATCAAAGATAAAGATAAAAAACAAATGTACAACCTCAGTTATAATCGGCCAAAAGAAAAGTTACATAAGTTCCGAGTAACTGATCGAGATATTACTACAAAAATTGAGGTCATTGTTGGCGATCTGTAAAGTAAAAAAGCAAGAGACTTATAATTTTAGTCTCTTGCTTTTTTGTGTTATGGAAACGTTATTATTGTTTAACTATTATCAAGAAATCCCTATAAAACACAGACGTTTCCATAAAAAAATGTTATTCTGTTCTTTTAAAAACAGATAAAAGTATATTCTTGTTTCAAGAAAAAAGTTTACTTTAAGGGTGGGGGTGTCGTGTCTGAATTGAGAAGTTATTTTAAAGGTGCGTGGGTTTTTATTGTAACCCTAGTGGCTATCACAACGGTTTTTCTTTCATTAATACTCTATTTATTTACGAAATATAAAAAAATTAGTTGGGATGAGGATGCTTATGCTGCTCTTTCTTTAATTGCTACATCATTAGCATCAATAGGTACTCTGATTCTACTATTCTTCACTCTTCTAACATTTATGGAAACTAGGAAGCAAAGAATAGCCCAAGAGGAACCGGCAATAACACTAAGGATGCATCCAGATTCCAAAACGTCAAACCTTCTTAATTTACACCTTAGAAACTCTGGAGGCAGTCCAGCTTATGATTTAACTGTAAAGTTCGATCCTGATTTACCTTATGGAGATAGCACATTGAATCAACTTCCAATGTTGAAAAGGATGCCTTTGCTTGATAAGGGAGAAGATGTATCTTTCCTTTATGACTCTGCTATAGAGTATTTTGCTACTAATAATCCTAGAAAATCAACTGCACATGTTACTTACTATACTTTGCCAAAGAACTCTCGATTTGCACGAAAAAAAACTAGAAGTTTTGAGGTTGATTTTGAAGAAAGAATGGGTCAAATGAACACGATTAAGAGGGACATGAATGATTTGGTAAAGGAAATCCAAGAACTAAAACATGCAATTTTTATTTCTAAAATTGAAAAACAAAAAAATGAAAGTAGTGTTACAAAAAATGATTGGAGCCATTTTTTCTAAAGGGAAAGAGCCTTTAATTTTAGAGGAATGTATGTTGTTTATAGGCTTGTCATGGTATGAGATTGGCAGTACTTATGTATTTGAAGAACATCAAACGCACAAAGTTGGAAAGTTTGAGGAACCGTGGCGTAATCGTCATATTGTTACGGAACATATGAATTATGGCTATTTTTCTTCTCTACCTCGTAGTGGTGTTTTCACTTATGAGTTATTGGAAAGTGAAAGTGAAAAGGCAGCTATAATTGGTTATTCAAAAGGGAAAAAATACTATGTATATGGTATCTCAACAGATAAGTATCGAGATAGATTTGATGGTAAGGGTTATTCTGCTGTTTTCAAGTTTAGATTTCTCGAATTAAAAGAAATCAGTAAATAATCTTTTTATAATCAAGAACAAATTCGGGACAATTACCGGACTATTTCGGGACAATATGAGAACTATTTAAGGACAAAAAATCGAATTTTACATGGTATATTATTAGTATCAAAAGAAAAGGGCTTTCCATACAGGTTCGTGAAAAGCATTGAGAATAATATTAATCCAAAGAAGCTAATTGACTTTATGTCAACAATTAGCTTCTTTTTTTATGCTTTTCAGCGTTCTGAAGAATAGTGGAGAGCGCTTTTTTTATGACATTAAAGGGGTGAGAAAGCAAATGAACAACAAAAAAAAGGTTCTTGTAACTTCTTTAGTTCTTGTAAGTGTAGCTGCATTATTTGCGCTTGACCAAAAACGAAAAGCTGACGCTTGGTAGATCTCACGTTAAAACAAAACAACAGTGAAAGGAGGGGGAACGATGGGTGAACATAAAGGGGCTATTACAATAATCATTGCAGTTTTAGTTGTATTCGGTCTTTTTGTCGCTTTCTCAACAGATGTACTAGATCCACTTTTAGATAAGATCGGTGTTGCTTTTACTAGAATGGTGGATAATGTTTTCGCTGGTTCGGGAATGCCAAAGTAAAAATGATACGATTACAAGTTGTTTTAATAATTGAATAAAGAAAGGAAGGGAAATCGTGCAAAACCAAGAGTTTTCACAAAGTCAAGAATCTTCACAATCAAGGGCGTCTAGTAATAGAAGACGCTCTAATTCTAAACCTGCCAAACCTTCTGGATTTACTGAATTTGAAGTTTTAGCAAAAGAAATTTTGTCTGGACAAAATATTTCTTACTATGAATGGCTTCATAAAAAACATCAAGAGGTTGTCCTGAATTTTAATCTTTCTAATAAAGATGAAATTGCACAGCTTGCAAAGGAGTGAATGAAATTTGGATAAAGTTGTCTCTACTTTTACAGGCGTAGCCGCTGATGTTAAAACTGTAGCTCCGCCATTAGCCGGGTTAGTCCTTATTATTATTGGGTTAATATACATGTTTGCAAAAGATCCTCAACGAAAAGAATCTTGTACAAGTTGGATGATCAATGTTGGGGTGGGTTTCGGACTGGTTTACTTAGGTGCATCATTAGTCACTTGGCTTGGAACAAAAGTTGGTGCTGGCGGTGGATTCTAATAAATGAAATTGGGGTAATCAAGTTTAACTTATTAGTACTTGATTACCCTTTTTTATTTTTGTGGAAAGGAGAGTAAATAAAAATTTGCGAAATTTGTTCATACGATTTAGTGATGAAGGAGAATATTTACGTGAAATTGATGAGGATAGATTTTATTTTTTATGCGAGGCAGAAGAAATTGTACAAAGAATGAGAAAACGATTAAATCGTGAAAAACGAGTTATAGAACCTAAGTCCTTTGAATGTTGGATTGATGGTCAACAATTAGTAGTTACTCAGGTTTTTTTTCAAAACGAACAGTCTCTTGAAAATCAACTGAAAACCACTATTTTAAATTTTGAGGAATGGGAAGAAGATATTCGACACAAGTATGCTAATAAATTGCGTGAGTATGCTGAACTAGAGAGACAACTATTTTTAAATAAAGAATTTCAATCATTTGCTGTACGAATTGATCAGACACTTGGAAGGGCTGATGTAAGTCCATTTCCCTTAGTATTAGATGTTCAACAATTAAAACAACTGTTTGATGAAGTATATGTGCATGTCACAACTGGATTTTTTTCAGAGCTAGAAGAAATTATAACCACGGTAAAAACAGCATTTCAAGCTACTATTGAAGAAATGACAGCACATCAAGATTACCAAAATAATGATTTGAAAAAGGCTGCTTCTATTTGGTTTCAATCAGAAAATAATTTTCAACGGTTTGTTCAATATGCGACTGCTAGCTATCAATCTATTCCTAAAGCAAGGCTGGAAGCATTATATATACGGTTTTCACCTTACCAAAAGTTGGAAAAGTACTTGTTTGATAAGTATGTAGAGCTTAACGGATTTACAAAAGCTCATGAACTGCATGTTAAGCTGATTTATCAATTTTTAAGAAAGTATGATGAGATTTTGTTTAATGGTTTTGTTTTGAACACAGATGAAATTATTGAATCCCTCGTATTTAGTCCAGTAATATCCTCTTATTGGAAAAAGGTGCGTGATGTGGATGGAGAAGAACAAGAAAGTCATTTACCAAAACATTGAAGATGCTCTAATAGATTTGAATGCTAGTGATAAAGGACGCTATTTTATGTGTACTTGTCCAGAGTGCGAAGAACGTGAAGCTTTCATTTATAAGAACAATTTAAACTTTATTCAGTGTAATCGGCAAAATGAATGTGGTGCTAGAATGATAATTCACTTTCAAGAAAAAGAAGAAACTTTATCTTCTCATCAGTTAACAAACGCTTATCCCACATTAACTAACAAACAAGCCCACAGCTTAGAAATGATTACTCGTTATTTAAAACATATGCAGTTTCAAGTAGAAAGTAAAAATTTAGAAGGGGGATATAGAGGGCTTTCCCGAAAAACAATAGAACCTTTTTTAATAGATTTAAGTCATCCTTTACTAGTAAAAAAAATGTTTGAACATGGGAGAGAACTATTTCCAAAGAATTATCAAGAAAATGATTGGATGTGCAAAAGAAATCTAGTCTTTCCAATATACGGTGAAGAAGGCTCGGTAGATCGTATTTTGCTACGGTCAAGTATTGATCCCTCTCTTGAACCTAAAGAAATTCAATTAATTGTCAATCCCTCTAAAGAGACGAGGGATTTTTTTATTGATGTTTCGTCAGAAGCAGAATTAATTGTTATTGGAGAAAGTGTGTTAGATGCAGCCTCATTTAGAGAGATTGATCCGGCTATAGGATTATATGCTCTGACAGGTGCAGCTAAATCAAAAAGTTTAAGTGACTATCTTGTCAAAGAAGCAGAAATGATCAAAGAGAAAAAATTTGTGATTGCTCCAGATGATGACATAGCAGGGTGGAGAGCAGCAAGAGCACTTGTTAATTCATTAGAAGTGATAAGAGCTGATTATCAACTTTTTACTACTCCTTCTAACATAAATGATCCGAATCAATATTTAACACAAGACTATGAGGGATTTAGAGAAAGCTTTCAACAAGTCAAACGATCTTTCAGCCATGAAGATAGAAGTTTCATAGACATAAAAGAGAAATCAGATGTAATTGCTTTTTGTTCCTCTAGGTTAGATGCTATTTCATTTCGGTGTGTTGATTCAAAAATAGGAATTGTATCAGCAGGGAATGAAGAAATCCTGTTGAAAATGAAAGAACTACTCAATAACCCTTTAATAGAAATAAATCAAAAGAAAATTCTGCTTGCTATGCCGAAAGATCCTAAAGGGATATATGCTACAAAACAACTAGAAGCTCTATTAAAAGATGAGCAAGTTCATTATCAAGTTTTTACTTATCCTTCGGGCATAAAAAACATTAGTGATTTTTTTAATCATAGTGAAAAGAAGTTTAAAGCAGCTTATCAACAAATGCAATTAACAAGTTCAGTCCATAAGCCAAGAGAAAGAGCATAATAAGGAAGGTGGCCAAGTATGTTTGATGTCGATTATTTTAGAAAAAATTTGAAGGAGAGAATTGAAAAAAGAAAAAAGACATTAAAACACTACGAACAGGCTTCCGATCCCCACAATGACAAAATGTGTGAGTTGTTAAAAGAGGAGATTAGCACACTAAATTGGACAATTAAAGAGACTCATAAGGAAACCTATTACAAGAACAAGAAAAAAGAGAGGAGGATAATTTAACATGGCGACACCATTAAAATGGTTGATTGCAGCTTTGCTTTTTATGGCTCTAGTGTTAGGAATCTCTTATGCCTCCTCTGTACAGAACATTACAGTAAGAACCACATCAGAAGCAGAAGTTTTAGCCGATACTGTAGCAGCAGGTGCAATCCGAAATGAGTTAAATGAAAACGGAAAGCTAGATCGTGCTACTGAATATGTCAATAAAGAGGAGTTAGTAGCAAATTTATCAGCGAATCTTACTGCTGTACAAAAAAATCATCCTTATGATATTAAACTAGATTATGTATTTGTGGATGGCAAAGGGAAAGTCACAGAAAGTGACCCGGAGATACGAGGAATTCAATTTCGTGTACAGTTAGTTGATGACAAAGGAACAGTCAAAGGTACAGCAGAGAGGCATCTTTCATTACATCAACTAGAGTCGTAGGAAAGGAAGTGACATTATGGGTGAAATGAAAGCAGCTATTTTTTCAATGGCTCTATTCATTGGAGTACTATTCCCTGGACTGCTCATGATAGGTATAGATAGTCTTCATAATCATGGTTTTATGAAAGTTACTACAGAAGTAGCTGAATTGGTTAAAGAGGAAGGCGGAGTAACATCTAATGTAAATCGTGTGGTTGATTCTTTAAAGGATAAGGGGTATAAAATCACTTTTAAAGATTCAAACGGGAATATAGTATCTGGAAAACGAACGTTTGGAGATACCATTTATATCGTGTACAACTATACGTATCAAAGTGTTAAAAATAAGCGTGAGTTGAAATCACAAAATGTTGTCCATGTGATGAGAAGATAAATACATTTATAGATGTATGACGTTAAAAAAAGAAAGGGGTGTGAAAGGGTTGAAAGACAGGTTGTTTTTAGAAAGAATAGCCAACACAAAGATATTAATTGTTGTTGTGGCGGCTTTCTTATTTATCAGCTTTTTTCTAGCTAATTTTCTCCTAGCTTTCTTACAAGAGATATTACGGGTTTTAGAACAATTTGCTGAGAACCCTGAAAACGTCCACTTTTCTCTTACGGGGAAAAGTTTTTTTGTGTTTCAAGAAGCATATTTCCCTTTTTATATGGGATTTTACATTATTGCGTTAGTTGGAGTAGTGAAATTTGTTTATAACGTTCGCTTAAACTATCAATCTTTAAATGAAGGACAGCATGGAACGAGTGAGTTTGAAACAGTTAAAGAGTTAAAAAAGCAATACAAAATTATCCCTGCTTCCCAAAAAGAATATGAGGGGGAAGGTGGAGCGATTGTTGCCGGATTGCAGGAGAAGTATCGTCCTTATCGTTTATTGATTGATGAGGGACCAGTTCACACAATGTTGATTGGTATTTCTCGGTCAGGAAAAGGAGAGACTTGGGTAGTTCCAATGATTGATGTATTGAGTCGTGCTAAAAATAAGCCGAGTCTTGTAATCAACGATCCAAAAGGAGAGCTGGCAGCAGCTAGTTATGAGACATTAACAAAAAGAGGATACGAGGTACATGTATTTAACCTAATTCAGCAACATATGTCTATGGGATTTGATCCACTAAAAATAGTTGTAGATGCGTGGAAGAAAGGGCAAACTAGCTTGGCTCAACAATATGCGAATAGTGTGGCTTTTAGTCTTTATAATGATCCAAACGCTAAAGATCCCTACTGGTCAAATTCAGCTAAATCATTAGTAACAGCAATTATATTGGCATTGACGGAAGATGCCGTTGCTACTGGGAAAGAAGAGAAAGTAAATATGTATTCAGTCGCCAACTTTCTTTCAACTCTTGGAAGTGACAATGATGATCAAGGAAACAATGCATTGGATCTATTCTTTAAGGCAAGGGATGAAAATAATCCAGCTCGAATGATGTATGCAACCAGTAACTTTGCGGCAGGGAATACAAGAGCAAGCATCTTCTCTACAGCAATGGATAAGCTACAAATTTTCACACTAGAACCAAATGCAAAGTTAACTAGCTATAACAGTGTACCACTAAGTGATGTTGGATTCGGTGACAAGCCGATTGCTATCTTCATGGCCACACCTGATTATGATGAGTCTAACCATGTGTTGGCAAGTATCTTTATTAGTCAACTTTATCGTGTCAATGCTGAAAAAGCTACCATGAGTCCAAATGGAAAGATGCAAAGACATGTGCATTTCATATTAGATGAATTCGGTAATATGCCGACAATTGATGGTATGGCTGGAATGGTGACAGTAGGAGCCGGACGAGGATTCCGATTCCACTTAATTGTTCAAGCATATTCGCAAGTGAAATCAATGTATGGAGAGGAAGCTGACACGATCATTGGTAACTGTTCAAACCAAATTTATATATTGACTAAGGATGAAAAAACAGCTGAACAATTTTCAGCGTTAATAGGAAAGAAGACAATTACGGATATTGGCCGAAGTGGAAAACTCTTATCTACAGATAAATCACATAGTGAATCTGTAAAAGAGCGTGCATTATTGATGCCGGATGAATTAATGCGTTTAAAAGAAGGAGAGTCTGTAGTTGTTCGAGCAAATAAACGACAGGATAATAAAAAACGAAAAATAGAGCCTAAGCCGATATTTAATCGGGGTGTTACAGCTCAAAAATTCAGATGGGAATATTTATCGGGTGACTTTGATACAAGTCGATCAATCATGGAGTTACCTATTATGTCCTCTACTTATCATGATATGGATTTGAAAGAAATGGTCTTTACTACAAAAACAGAAAACGATCAGTTTATATCAATGGGTAGCCTCATGGGAAGAGAATCCTTGTTAACACTTAGCAGGGACATCCGAAAATTATTGGCCATGTCAGGTGAGGAACTATCATCTGATATAAACTTTGAACAATGGTCGCCTTTACATTTGTTTAGTTATCTGACTTACCAAACAGATATTCAGCCGAGTATGTTTGCGAGAGTGATAGAAAAATGTTTAGCAACTTACATACCTGTATCTGTTTTAAATAGATGGATCAAGCAAATGAAGCAGGTTAGAGACAAACAAAGTCTAGAAAGAGTCAATGAACTTACTAGCCAAGAACTGTATAAAGAAAATTATGAGGAAGAACAAGTTGAAGATGAAGATGAACAAAGTGAGGTTGACATAAAAGAACAATTAAAAAATGAAATAAAAGGAATGGTGTAAATTGATCACAGAGCTGATAAAGGAAAACCATTTGAATATGTATTTGTCCTATTTCCGAATGGATAAAAAGAGATTTTCACGTGTTCGGTATGTGTATGGGGGAATTCTCTTTCTTATTTTCGCTTTGGGAATCTTACTTATCAAAGAGTACCTTTGGTTTATCACATTACCAGTTGCTTTTTATCTCGGTTATAAGATTCCTTTTTTAAATTTAATCTTTAGTAAAAGAAAAAATGATTTACTAAACTCTTATTTGTTTCCTCAATTTTTACAAAGCTTTCTAGCGTTGCTTTCGTCGTCTGGAAACGTGTACCAAACATTAGTGGAAACTATTAAATATACCAGCGATCCGCTTCAGACGGAGCTAAAGAGACTTGTAGAGAACATCGAACAAGGGAATCGTCGTGATGATTATTTAGCTTTTGCAAACTACATTGGAACAAGTGAAGCCTATATGATCATGGATATGATTTATCAATTTAGTGAGTATGGAGTAAAGAAAGAAGCCTTAAAAGAGTTAGAGAACTATATTTACATTTTACATGAAAATAAAACGGACGAATTAATTCAAAGAAAAATGATTGAAATGGACAAGTATAGTTACATGCCAATTTTTATTTCTCTAATTGTATCATTTGGTTTTGCTGCTGTTATTTTCTTTCATTACTTTAAAGACATCACGAATGCAATTAGTGGATTGTAATTTTATAAAGAAAGGGGGGAGTTGACTTGAATGAATTAAGAATGAGCTACACGATTCTAAAAGAAATTGCGGTATTGAATGTAGGTTCAAATGGTTGGACTAAAGAAGTGAACTTAATCAGTTGGAATGGTGCTGAAGCAAAGTACGATATAAGATGGTGGCCACCTAATAAAAAAGCAATCGGAAAAGGAATGACATTAACTCCTAAAGAGATGCATGAGCTAGGCAACGTTTTACACACATTACCACAAAACTTGCATGAAGAATATAGAAAGGAGAGTCTTTCACATGGAAGCTAAACAAATAGAGGAGAAGAGAATACAAGAAATTTTGGAAAATAGTTTTATTGGTGAATATATAAAGGATGAAGGTATTACGGATATTAAATTTAACGGTACATCTTTACGTCTACAACATAATGAAAAGGGACGATACCCTGCTCCAAAGCAACCTAGCTATGAGGAAGTAAAGCGTCTGATTAAACAGATTGCCGATATTCAAAAGGAAGAATTCACTAATGCCAAGCCAGAGTTAAATACGGAAATTGGTTTCCTAAGAGTGAATGCTGTTCATGAATGTATTAGTGAAGATGGGATGACTTTTGCTATCCGTGTCTCACGTCCAAGATTAGCGGTTTCTTCGATTTCCGATCTTACATCGGGTGTGCATACAGATGTTGAGAATTTACTAAAAGTATTAATGTTAGCAGAAAGTAATATTTTGATCAGTGGTAGAACAGGGACAGGTAAAACGGAATTACAAAAATTGCTTGTTAGCTTCATTGATGAAGACTCTAATATTATCCTGGTGGAAGATACAAGAGATAGTCACATTAAAACACTTTATCCTTTAAAAGATATTAGTAGCTGGAAAACGATCTCTGATAAATTTACAATGGCCGATTCTGTGCGAGCCGCATTACGAAATAACCCAGACTGGATCATTATTGCAGAAACTAGGGGTGCTGTATCTGCTGATGTTTTAGACAGCGCAAAGACAGATCACGCAATCATTACGACCATTCATGCAAAAGGTGCGATGAACATTCCTTCTCGATTAATCCCTATGATACGTCAATCTCCTGCGTATGCTATCATAGATGATCAATTAATTGGAAATGAAATCATCGAGTTTTTACGTTTCGGGATTCACTTACAATCAAAAGTAATAAATGGGAAAACAGTTAGACGTATTAAAGAGATTGTAGAATACACTGATTTTACTGAGAAAGGGGCTGTTGGAACTTACTTGTATCGGGAACTAATTAAGTATGATCCGAGTTTAAAAGAATACCGATTTGAACAAGAGTTTAATCCTTTGTCACAAAAAGTATTAGATAGTATAGAGGACAAAGAGTTATATCATCTGTTGCCAGATGTGTTCAAACAAGAAAGGAATGAAATACATGCCATTTAAACAAATATGGAAAGAGATAAGAGTTCTGTTCAGTGGATGGGAACTCTTATTTCATTTGATTTTCTTATTTCTTTTAAACTATGCGTTCTTTTATTTTATCTCAGAGTCCTACATAGTGAGTCTTTGTGTAGGGGGGATAGGATCATTATTTTTCTTTTTTAACTTTACTTATCGACATAGGAAACTGGATAAGCATCAACTTCATCTTAAAGAGCTATTAAAGTATGTTACGAATATGATCTTTTTTATGCAGGCAGGGGAAAATGTTTTGCATTCTTTAAAAGCAACAAGAGAAACCGTTACTGCGGATATTCAGAGGGACATTGACAAAACTATTGAGGACATTGAAAACAATGCAGCATTAAATACAACACACTTCGAGAAATATGAGTTTCCTTCGTTGGATCAATTTCACCAAAATTTAAAAATTAAATATGATCGAGGAGGAGAGGCTAACGACCTATTCAAACAGGTACAGCATAATATGATGTTTGAATTAACTAAACGGGATGAACTCTATAAAAAGAAAAAAATATTTTCTTTTAATGTTTATATTCTTTTAGGAATGGTTGCCTTTATTGCTGTTATGTTACGCACAGTTGTTTCTGAGTTATGGGAAATATTTCTCTCCGTTTCAATTGCAGGAGTAGTTGTGCTGCTATTGATGTACGGTGCGATACTATTAAACCTTTATCTTTTGCAAAAGAAAAAGGTAGATATATCGGTTCGTTTATAACTTGTGTAAAAGAGTGAAAGTGTAAAAGTATACAAGTGTAAAAGTGAAAGGAAAAGATGATATGAACAGCAGAATAAAGTTTCTTAAATGCCTCTTCAAGAATGGTTTGTCTTCTCTATTAGCTGTCTTTTTACTACTAGGAGTGTTGTCCGGGTGTGAGAGTTCATCACAAAAAGGAATGAATGAACTGACTATTTCTCAACTAAAAAAAAGTTTGAGAATCATGAAACATTTATTTTGTTTTCTTTCACTGCTAATAATAATGACATAGAAAAAACAAAACTAATTGATGCATTTCATGACTCTTTTCGTCGGGCTGGCTTAACTGCTTATTACATTAATGTCGGAGAGATGGGTAATAAAGAAGCACAAAAATTATCTCAAACATATATTCATCCAAAATCAGAGAATATGTGGAACCCTTTCTTTAGTTTATCCCTTGTAGAAAACGGTGGAGTTAACACATTAATGACTAAAGAGATGACCTCTAAAGAGGCAAAGGATTTATTCAAGAAAGAAGCAAAAGACAATGTAAATCATTTAGAGGAAATTTCGAGTATAGATCGGGACGTTAAAAAGATACTGGAATATATACAAGTTTCTCAAATAAGTTTGACTGACCAAAAAGGATCTACCAATTAGGTAGACCCTTTTTGGTTAGGTGAAAGGAGTGATCATGTGAGCGATGATCAATTGATTGATTTATATAAAAAGTTAGATCATATCTTGCATATTAGTGACGGATGGTTGTGGCAAGACGCTCTTCGGAATGTCGGTGGAGGTCTTGTATTTTTATTATCATGGTTAAATACATTTATTGAGAATATTGTAGATAAAGTCATTACATTAAATAACTTCTATGCATCAGAGCCGGTTCAAAACTTTATGAACACTGCTCGCCCTATTATATGGGGGTTGTTTTTGCTTGCCCTTATTGTATTAGGGTTTCAATTTATGTTAAATAAGATCGACAAGCGCAATGAAATATTCTTAAATGTTATTTTGGCTGCTTCGATGGTTGTGTTGATACCTGATTTAATGACTAATATGGGGAAGTTAACCAATGCAAGCATTAATCAAATAAATCCAAAGGAAGAAAGCCTTTCAGCAGGAATAGTTAAAAGCAATGTAGCAGATGTACTTTATTATGCTCAAAATGACTTTAGGTTTTCCAAAAGTAATTCAGGTGAAGGAGGATTGCCGCCTCGTCCTGCTGACAGAAGCAATCCTGAAGTTGGAACAACAGATTTCACTTATGCGAATCGTTTATCTGAGAAGTCTTTACCTTATATCTCGTTTAGTGAGAAATTGGACTTAAAAGAGGATGACGGTTGGATTAACAAGGAAGATTGGGTAAAAGATCTGGATGATGATACTAAGAAAGTTCTACAGAAGAAGCTTGCAGCTACAGGGAATGGAGATCAATTTGTTGTAAGAGATCTGCGTGACAATCAAGTAATAGGAACTAATTTAGGTCAGGAAAGTTATTATCGCTATCATGTGAACTGGGGCGTATTAACCTTTTCATTGGCTGTAACAGCTTTTGCCATGCTAATCACTGTGGTTAAAATAGGAAGATCTATTTTTGATCTTGCCTTTCATCAAATTTATGGAATGTTCGTAGCTGTGACCGATTTAACAGGAGGACAGCGAACCAAAAAAGTCTTGGTTGAAATTATGAACACGTTCGCAATTATTTTTATTATGATGATGCTCTTAAAAATCTTCATAATGTTTGCAACGTGGTCAAATGGTTTGAAAGCTGACATTGGAGGAATCGGGGTATTATTGCTACTTATTGCTGGTACATGGGCTTTAATTGACGCACCTGATATTGTACAACGGCTGCTAGGAATTGATGCAGGACTACGCAACGGCTCACAGGCTTTGATGGGAGCTTATGCAGGGGCTAAAACAGCAAGTGCAGGAATTGATGCAGCGAAAAAAGGAATCAATGGACTTGGTAAGGCAGGAGTGGGTCTAGCTAGTGCGGCAAACTTTGCAAGAAGGTCTGTTTCAGGAATGATGAGTAAAACGCCACAAGAACAAGCAAAGAGTGGCATACCCAAAATGCCAATTAAACAGATTCCTAATAATGCGGAAGGAAATGAGGATAATAGAGATTTGTTATCTAATAACTATGACAACCAAAATGTAAAGGGAGCAGTTGGAGAAATGGATAAAGAGAAAGATAACGATATGCCTATTCCTCAGTCTAATGAGAATGATAATGGTAGAGATGTTGTAGTTCCGTTAGGAAGAGAACTATCAGCAGCTAGTTCAATTCCTGACTCTGATCAAAGCAAAAATCTCAGCACAAATAATTTATCAGAAGGAAATAGTTTGTCAGAAGGAAATGAAAAACCTGGTATATCGACGATACCAACTGAAAAAAGCTCTTCATTGGAATCTAAGAAAGAATCCAAGTCAATTCCTTCAGGGCAAGAATCTAAACCAATTCCTTCAGAAAGTTCAGAAACAAAGCCGGGTTCGGCTGTGCCTAAACCTGCGGCTGTCTCACCAACTAATTCAAGTGAATCAAGTAAAGTTCCTAGCCAAGTGAGAGAAACAGGTACTTCGCCAATGCCAAATACAACGAGTCAACCAAGCTCAAAAATAAATTCAAATGTTCAACCAATTAATCATAATGGAAATAGTAGAGAATCAGCATTAGCAGTTAAAAATGATAATCCTGCTGCGCCAATGCCGGATACAAACCATGCTACAGGCGAGTCTACTTCTTCGGTATCGAGTGTTCCGTCTGGAAGAATGGATAAAGCCGTAAACGATGCTACTATTCCTGCAAGTGGTCAATATACAAGTAGTCAACCTGCAAATGGACAAGGACAGGTTAGCAATTATGGACACAAGCAAGCGTCACACTCTAATACACTTATCGGAGGAAATCGAGCTGTTCAACAAGCCAAAGAAACAATTGTAAGAGCAGGAAATAGTGGGTTTTCTTTAGGGCAGAATATTAGAAAAGCAACTACAAGTTTAGGGCAGATCTCGAATATTAAAAATCAAGTCTCAGCAAAAAACCGCTCTTCAGAAATAAGGCCAGCCAAGCAAAGAAATGAGAGAAAGGGGATTAACGAATGAAATATAACATTCCAAAGGAAATACGATCTAAGCCTAAACTTTTTGGCTTAGAAATGAAGGAGCTATTCATTTTCGTGATTAGCTCTCTTTTTATTTTTACCGTATTAAAGGATCTTGTTCACAGCGTCTTTACAATTCCATATTTTCTTGTGACAGGCTTGTTGCTATTTTGGGCATTTATGCCGTCAAGCAATAATCCGGGAGTGAAAAACTATATGTCTGTTTACTTGTTTTTTAAACACAATCGCCATTTTTACTATTCTATTGATACTAACAAAATTCTAAATGAGATGTTATACGGAGACAAAGCTAAGGAAGGAGGAGAGAGTCAGAATGGCCAAGCAAGAAATTAATACATTGAAACCAATTGTTGTTCCGACATATTCAGAGACGAATAAAAGAAAAGAAAATGCTTTTTTGGAGAAATTCAGAAAAAAGAGATTGAAAAGTAAAGGGAATGCAAAAACAAAAGTCGCCAAAAAGAAAGTGGATAAGGTACTAAGGCAAACACCAGCTATTTTGCCGTTTATTAAAGGAAATGAAGATTATCTTACTTTGAAAAATGGGGTAATGGATATTTTTCAAGTTAACACAAAAGACTTGTATTCTATGAGTGATGAAGATTTGCAATATATGCTATTATCTCAAACTCGGTTTATGCGTAGTTATTCTTATGATTACAAAGAAGTGGTGTTAAACTTTCCTGCAAACACTCAAAAACAAAAATTGTATTGGATGAAAAAAAAGGAGAAGACAAGCGATCCACTTCGTTTAAAATTTATTGACCGTAAACTGTTTGAACTAGATTACTTAGAAAGAGAGCGTACTAATCGGGAATTTTTCCTTTTTATTTATGCTGATACTCCTGAACAGTTAGAGGAAAGAAAAAAACAAGTTATTCGTAGTATGCAGCACTCGTTTCCTTTAGAGAAATTAACTTTAGATAAAAAAATTGATGTTTTATTTCTGTTAAATAATCAAAACTCGAAAATTTGAGGTGAATTGCATGAAGACGTTGCTTAATAAATTTACACATAAAGCAAAGCCAAAAAGTAATGAACAAGTTGAAAATAAAAAGAAAAATGAAAAATATGATCCCTCCTTTCTAGCTGCTATTCAGCCAGTAGGAGGTGTTTCATTTAAGGATAAGTACATACAGAAAGGTGATGGATATGAAGCATGTATTCATATTTGGGACTATCCTTCGGCTGTCGATGAATTATGGTTAGAAAAGTTATCATCCATGCGTGATGTAATTCTTGTTAAAGATGTATCAACTATGCAAAAGGATCAAACAATCTCTTCTATTAATAAAAGTATGTTGGAGCAAAATACACGTTATATGAGTTCTAAACATCAATCTGAACGAATGGATGCCTCTCATAGTTATAGTGAGTTAGAAGAGTTATATAAAAGTATTAGCCAAATGGGAGAGGTAGTTAAGCTCATGCACATTCGTTTATTTGTGCATGAAAAAACGATCATGCAGCTAGAGCAAAAGATTCAAAGTATTATTACGGATTTAACCTCTTATGGATTTAAGGGACAGATCTTTTTAAATGAATCTCGATGGGAATGGCAATCGTTATTTCTTCCATATAAAGAACAACAAAATTTGCCTAACAGCCGAGAAGGAAAAGGGCTGCCAGCTCTTTCTTTAGCTGCTGGATTGCCGTTCCATTTTGCAGAGTTAAACGATGAAAAAGGTAGCTATGTAGGTCTATCGTTTACAGGCGGGAATGTTATCTTTGACATGTTTCACAAGGATAAGAAAAGAAGATTCTATAATGGTGTAGTCGTAGGTACAATGGGTGCTGGAAAATCGACTCTATTGAAAAAATTAACAACAGACAACACTTGTCGTGGCAATTTTATCAGAGGTTTTGATGTTACAGGAGAATTTAGTACACTTGTGGATGCATTACAAGGAAAAAGCATTAGTTTAGACGGAACTCAGGGAATTATCAACCCATTACAAATTTATAAAGTAGAAGATGGAGGAGATACGGCTAAAAATGAAGAGCTGAGTTTTATGCAGCATCTTTCTAAAGTAGCTACATTTTATGAATTTATTGCTAACGATCCCTCTGCGGAAGAGCTAGAAGAATTCAAGAAGCTCTTGCGCAATTTTTATGATTCTCTTGGGTTTTCAGAAAAAATTGGTACAACAGGTGTAACAAATTTGCCAAATGAGGAGTATCCGATACTTAGTGATTTACTGAAGTTTAATCGTGAAGAATTGTATGAAAATCCCGATCAACGGATTATTCGACCTGAACTTTCAACTGCACGCGCCAATCGTTTAGAAAAGATTGAATTGGTTCTTGATAATTTGGTTCATAGTTATGCCTATCTGTTTAATGGTCACACTACTTTGCCTGAATTTACAAACGAGCAAGTTATCTTTTTTTCTATAAGAAATTTGACTCGCTTAGAGAAACACATTTTTAATGCTCAGATGTATAATGCTTTAACATTGATTTGGGATAATCTAATTCAAATTGGTGCTCCTCAAATGAAAGCAATGTATCAAGAAGGATTTGATATAGATGATGCGGCACGCTTCTTAGTTATCATTGATGAAGCTCATCGTATGGTTAATTCTGAAAATATGTTAGCTGTTAACTTCCTTACAGACTTTGCTAGGGAAGCACGTAAATACTTTGGTGGTTTACTGTTAGCTAGTCAATCAATACGAGATTTTGTACCTGATCATTCTGATTCAGAAGTAGTTACTAAAATTAGAACATTGTTTGAATTGACTCAATACAAATTTATTATGCAACAAGATTCAAATACTCTTGATGCATTAAGGACTATCTTTGAAGGGCAAATGAGTGAGAGTGAGTTAACACAAATTCCTCAATTCCAACAAGGAGATTGTTTATTATCAATTAATGGTGTCGGAAACTTGATGTTTAGTGTAGAGGCATCATCCGAAGAATTAGCCTTGTTTACAGGGGGAATGTAACATGGATAAAGCGACAAAGACAAAGTTTTTTATGCTTGTGGCCATTGGTTTAGTCATTGTTAGTGTCGCCGCATTTAACATATTTAATAAGGAAGAAGGTAAAGAAGACTCTGATTTTGAAGATGGTTTTGGCCAAGTAAATTATGAAGAAGAAACCAATAAGAATGAGCTTGATGTTTCTGATCCGATTAAAACAGAAACGGATTTTTCACAGGATGATCAGAACTATGACAAAGAATATACAGATCAATTTGGAGCTG
The DNA here is from genome assembly GCF_038003025.1 of Pseudobacillus sp. FSL P4-0506. Taxonomy (NCBI): domain Bacteria; kingdom Bacillati; phylum Bacillota; class Bacilli; order Caryophanales; family Bacillaceae; genus Pseudobacillus; species Pseudobacillus sp. FSL P4-0506. Next base: position 136,627 of record NZ_JBBOOI010000002.1, on the reverse strand, counting down.
ATTCGTTGAAGTTAGCAAAAGAAACAGCCCGTAAGGCAACTACTATGTGGTTGCAAGATGAAGATGATCTGTCTGCATGGGAAGGAATTTCAGATCCTTCTTTTTTTATGTCTATTAAAGAAGAATTAGCAACTGGATCAGATGGAATTACACGAAACATTAAAGAATTAGAGTTATTTTCTGTTGCTTCTGATGAAAGTGATGAAGTGAAAATTGAAGTAATTGCTACATGGGATATAATGAACGGTCAGACAGTTGTCAAAGAACAAACACAAGCCATTTATGTCACACTCATTCAATCTCCAGAAGAGAATAAGTGGATCGTGAAAGGTATTGTTTAACCATGAAGAAATTGCAACAAGCAGTTATAAAAGCACTTCAAAAGAAATTAGTTTTATGGATCATTGGATTATTTGGAACATCGGGAATTGCAATTACTGTAGTGTTTGCCATACTTGTACTAGCCATTCTAGGGGCTGTTGTAGGATCATCCAATAACAGCAGTTCTCCAGATGGCTTCTCGTCTTCTTGCTCTATAACAGGAGAGATTGATTTGGCTAAATTTCAAAGCACTCTTGCAGGTGCAGGAAAACTAAAAGGTACAGAAAACACCATTATTAAAATAGCAAAAGAACAAGGGATTGATCCAGTACTTTTTGCTGCCATTGCTCTTCATGAAACAGGATTTGGAACGTCGAATGCAATAAAAAACAAAAATAATCCCGGGGGCTTAATGGACCCCAAGACAGGGAGTAAACGCTTATATGTATTCGCAACATTAGAAGAGGGATTAGCAGCTATGGGAAGAACTTTGCATAACCGTATTATCAAAGATGGATTGAATACGATTGAAAAGCTCGGATCAGTCTATGCTCCACTCGGTGCAGCTAATGATCCGAATAATTTAAACAGTCATTGGGTTCCACGTGTTACTGAATATGCTGCGCAACTTGGCGGCTTGACAATGAATTGTGAGGTAACAGAAGGACTAGAGGGATTGCCGCTTGATCCTAATGTTGGTGGTGCAACTTTTAAAGCAATGAAAGCAGAATTTGAAAAATATAATGGATGGAAGTATACATGGGGCGGTGCAAGTCCGAAAACTTCTTTTGATTGTAGTGGACTAACTCAATACATTTATAAAGCTATCTTAGGTGTTAATATCCCTCGAACGGCAGCAGCGCAATACTCAGCAGCAAAAAAAATTCCTGCTTCTGAAGCGAAACCAGGCGACTTAGTTTTTTATAAAAATACGTACAAGCAAGGAATATCTCATGTCGGAATTTATGTAGGTAATGGGATGATGTTTAACGCTCAATCAAAGAAAAAAGGAATCCGTTATAACCCGGTTAAAGATAATTATTTTAATGACTCTCGATTTGCCGGTTTTGGTCGTTTTGCAAGTATTGACTAGGTGGTGTGTTAATCCACCTAGTTTTTTTGTTGAGAAAGGAGTGTAGAAGAATGAAATTAAAATTAAATCGAAAGATTGAAAACAAGTTTTATATTGGTTTATTTATTGTATCTGGCTTATTACTTATCACTTTCTTTTCGTCAAAAGTGTGGATGTATGATGATAGCCCTATCATGCAAACCCCTTTTTATACGGAGATTAATGGACTAGATCAAACAAATTTGGTTTTGCAAAAGTGGGAGTATAATCCGAAACAACATCTGATGGAAGTGGTATTAAAAACGAAACATGTAGGCACAGATCATATTAAACCAACGTTCTCTTTTGCAGCTAAAGAGAGAGATAGTAAATTAAAAATCCCTGTTAAAGTGATGTATCAGGATGATGAAAATGTTGTGTTGCAAATAAGAAAAGTGCCTGAAGAGTTTCGCTATATTGGATTGTTCGTGCGTGAAACTAGAGATCCAAAAATTATAGAGAATGAAATGAAAAAGGATTTGGCGACAGATACGGGTACAGTTAATCCAGAGGAAGAGACAAGAAAATTTGTTCAGCCGAAACCAACGGAAACAGTGGTTGTTGGTGATTATCGGAAAATTAAATTGAATAAGCATCTGAAAACTAACTCTAATCTTGCCTATCAAAAAGAACAAATAATGTTGGAAATTAAACAAGTGAAGAAAGAAATTTTAGCTTTACAAAATGACAATATCCCTCTTCAAGATCAGCTGATTTCGTCCATTCAAGGTGAAATTAAAACAATAAATAATGAAATAAAATACAAAACAGAAGAGGAAAAACAAGATGCATATGCTCAAATTGTATCCCTGCAAGAAGCGATTAAAGAAGCAGAAAAAAGTAAAAGTGAATATGAAAATCAAGTGCAACGATTGAAAGAAAAGCAAGTAAAGTTGTATGAAAAATTAAAAGATGTTGAGTTGAAGACGGTTAAAAAAAGTGTTGAAGATAAAACAAAAGGTACAATGAAAACAGCATTCAATAAAACCGAAGAATGAGTTTTTAAAGGGAGATATGAGATGAAATAGGTCATGTTTTTTTTGGATTTTTGTATGGCTTTTGTATGGCTTTCCTGTTTTTTGTGACCCCATTGAAAAGTTAGGCTCTGCCTAACCCCACACGTTAAGTGGGGGCATTTTTCCCTTATGCTCTTTGCTGTACTTCCAGCAGTTCCGTAGTCACGGAATTGCTGGCAAAAGAGACATGCTAAACACCTGCATGTCTCTTTCTCTTTCTAAAAACATTTTGTCGTTTTTAGAGTAATGGAACATATAAATGGGGTGATTTTTTGGACATTAAAATTCGCAAGATCGACGTAGCAGCGGTTAAAAAAATTGATCAAATGGCAAAGAAAAAGAATTTGTCACGTAATGAATTTTTAAAAATTCATCTTGAAAAGTTGGCTTATATTGATCCGTTTATCCAAGAAAGAAATCAAATAGAAGAGTCCATTCATCATTTTATTGCTGTATTGGGAAGAGTGACCGATATGGTAAAAGAAAATAATGAAGAAGTAAAAAAGTTAAAGACCCTTTTCTTAATGATGATGGATACAGAAGAGAGCGAGGTAGATCAATTTATGAATATTTTTGGAGGGGGTTCAAGTGAGCCAGATAAAAAAAACCTTTAGGTTTAATAAAAGAACAGTTGATAAAATTTTAACATTGGCCAACGAAAAAAATATATCACAAACAAGTGCTATTGAGTTAGCAATGGATAGATATTTTGAAGATCGTCATGAAGAAAGAATATCATTAATTGAATCAATAGATAGTTTGGTTGAGCGACATCTTGAAGAGAAATTAACACCGTTAAAGAATGACTTAAATCGAGTACGGATCGCTGCCAACATCATTGATAAGCATGTGCAAATGATCTTGGAGTTTTGGAATCATTACTTTGTTATTCATGAATTTAAAGCGTTAGGAACAACGGAAAAACTCAAAACAAATGAGCTTCAGGAAGCAGAAGAGTTAATTATGAAACGTATTGCTCACAACCGTCAACGTAAACTTGACTCTGAAACTAAAAGGAAAAAAGCTGAATGAGTAAGTCGCCGGGAGTTGTTTTAAAGAGCAAATTCGTTATGCCTAGTTCCAGTGAATATAATAATTACGTAGAATATATGGATCGTGACGATGTTAAAAAAGGAATTAATATTGATAGAGATTCAAACAACATGAACGACTTTCAGGTTTATCATTCTTATATAAATTACATGAGTGATGAAGAGAAAGAAGGATCTCTATTTACCAATACTATTGATGAATTGAATTTAAAACAAAAAAAAGAATTGAAAGAAATATTCCATGTTGCTCAAAAAAATGGATCTCCTCTTTGGCAAGATGTTATAAGTTTTGATAACGAATGGCTGAAGAAACAAAAGTTATATGATCCAAAAACGAGAGCACTTGATGAAATCAAAATAAAGAATGTAGTACGTGAAGCTGTTAAGGAAATGTTAAAGGCAGAAGATATGGAGGACTCGGCTATTTGGTCGGCAGCCATTCATTATAATACTGATAACATTCATGTCCATGTTGCAACCGTTGAACCAATCCCAACAAGAAAAAAGAAAAGAATCTTTGATAAAGAAAAAAAAGAATGGACGGAACAGTACAGGGCTAAAAGAAAACAGGGCACATTGGATAAGATGAAATCTAAAGTTGCTAATACAATTTTAGACCGAACAAAAGAAAGAAATCGGATCAATGAGTTAATTCGAGGATCAGTTTCAACCAAGAAAAATATAGACTTATCAACGTATAGAAAAACAAAAAATTTGTTCCAAAAAACTATAAAAAAACTTCCAGAAGATAGAGGGAAATGGCAGTATGGTTATCATGCTATTAATGAAGCTCGTCCTTACATTGATGAGATCGTGGACACCTACTTAAACACTCATCACCGAAAAGAAATGAAAGAACTGCACCAATTATTAGATGATGAAGTGCGTGTAATGAAAGAGCTATATGGTGAAGGAAGTAATTATGAAAGGTACAAAGAAACAAAAATTAACGATTTAAAAAAACGCATGGGTAATGCGGTACTTTTAGAGATGAAAGTATATGACAAGAGAGAGAAATGGCTTAGAGAAAAGGAATTAAAAAATCCTGTTCACTCCTACACAAAAAGCCGAGCTTGGAAACAAAGATCTTCCTTAGATTCTGCCATACGGAATCTGCAATTTAGATTAAGAAAAACCTATCATGAGTATCAAAAGGATCGAAATCTTGAAGAGTTTGATCGTACACTTGATGGTTATGAACGATGATTTAATCGTTCATTTTTTTATTTTGGAGGGGTTTTATGTCAAAGAAGTTGGTGCGTAACTATGTTGAAAACAATGGTTATTTATATTTAGGAGAAGGATATGGACTTATATTTTATACAAATGGTAAAGGACATATTTGGGGAGTGAATAGCCATACCATTTGTCAAACTTTCTCTAAAAAAGAAGGGAGAAACTGAAATGAATACTACTGTTATTTTAGCAGAGAAGCCAAGTCAAGGGGCTGCCTATGCTGAAGCATTTCAAAAAGTAAAACGAGCAGACGGGTATTTTCAAGTTGAAGATAACCGTTTTTTTGATGGCCAAGCATTTATTACTTGGGGATTTGGCCATTTAGTAGAGTTAGTACAACCTGAAGCGTATAAGGATGAGTGGAAAGTTTGGGATATGAAATTTTTGCCGATACTCCCAAACACATTTAAATTTCAAGTGGCTAAGGATAAGAAAAAACAGTTTCAAGTTGTGAAGAATTTATTGAAACAAGCTAATGAAATTGTTGTGGCTACAGATTGTGATCGTGAGGGAGAGAACATTGCTAGAAGCATTATTGAAATGGCCGGGGTAAGTAATAAGCCAACAAAAAGACTATGGATTAATTCATTAGAAGTAGAGGAAGTACAAAAAGGGTTTCATCAATTAAAAGAAGGTGATTTGTATTTGTCTCTATCTTTAGAAGCACAGGCCAGACAATTTAGCGATTGGTTAGTGGGTATAAATGCGTCACGCTTCTATACTTTAATGTTGCGGCAAAAAGGGTTACAAGATGTATTTAGTGTGGGTCGTGTACAATCACCGACACTTTATTTAATTTACCAAAGACAACGGGAAATTGAACATTTCAAGCCTCAACCATTTTATGAATATTTGGGCGATGTTCATGTAAAAGAAGGACAATTTGAAGCAAAGCATAAAGAACGCTTTTCGTCTAAAGAGGAAGCTTATTCTAATTTAAAAAAGCATGGGGTTAGTGAAGGAGAAAATCAAGGAGTCATCCAAAAATTAGAACAAACGTTAAAGGCAACAAAGTCACCCAAGCTTCATTCGCTTTCAACACTACAAGGAAAAGCAAATAAATTATGGAAGTATAGCCCTTCAACCGTTTTAAAAATCGTCCAAGCCCTTTATGAAAAAAAACTGATTACGTATCCACGAACAGATACACAGTACATTACAGAAAATGAATTTGTCTACCTCAAAGAAAACTTAACTAGTTATTTATCTTGTCTAGGTGTAGAGATAGCTGTCGCCTTTCCTGAACCTCAGAAACGGTTTGTCGATGGCCAAAAAGTTCAAGAACACTATGCGATAGTACCAACGAAGCAAATTGCTCAACTGGATAAATTGTCAGAAGAAGAGCGAAACATTTATCAGGAAATTGTTCTTACCACATTATCAATGTTTGCGCCCGATTATGAGTATGAAGAAACAGTGGTAGAAGTGAATGTGAATGGGCTTCTTTTTGAAAGGAAAGGAAAAGTTGAAAAATTAAAAGGGTGGAAAACTTTATTTGAAATATACGAAAAACCAAGTGAAGAAACAGAAAAACCTTCTGTTTTGCCGGTTATCACTGAAGGTGAAGCTTGTCTTGTGCATGTGAAATTAAAAGAGGGAATCACCCAAGCTCCTAAGCCTTATACTGAGGGGCAACTTATTCAGGTTATGAAGCGAGCTGGTAAAGATATTGAGGACGAAGCAGCTAAAGAGACGTTAAAAGAAACTGAAGGAATCGGCACAGAGGCAACCAGGGCTGGCATTATCGAAACACTAAAAGGACAAAAATATATTGAGGTTAAACGGAATATCGTATCTGTTACACCAAAAGGAAAAATTCTTTGTGAGGCAGTTGAAGGTACATTATTAGCCAGTCCTGAAATGACAGCCAAATGGGAACAATACTTGCGGAAAATTGGAAAGGGAGAAGGAACACAAGCAGCCTTCCTACAAAAAATTCAACAGTTTCTTCATTCTCTTATTTGTGAAGCACCGAAACAGATGGATCAACTTGATAAATCTGTTAAACAAATAAAACAAGAATCAAGTATAGGGGTATGCCCTGTTTGTGATAAAGGGAATATTCATGATAAAGGGAAGTTTTATGGATGCCATAGGTATCGAGAGGGGTGCAAGTTTTCTCTTCCAAAAACATACTGTGATAAAACATTGAGTGTAACAAACATTAAGAAGCTAATCAATGGTCAAAAGACTGGCTTAATCAAAGGGTTTAAGAGTACCAAAGGTCGCTCTTTTGATGCCTATTTGCGGATTCAGGATGGGAAATTATCGTTTGAGTTTCCAAATAAAAAATAATTACTTAATTTCTTAGAGACTTTGAACCTTTGTTTTCAAGGTCTTTTTTATTTTAAAAATACATTGAAGGAGGTGAATAACTTGTTGGTAGAAGCAACAAATGTATTTGAATGGCTGTTTCCATTAGTAATCTTTTTCTAAATATCATAGTGGGGGGAATTATTAGTGAAGAAGGAATTAGCTTTTACTATTGTTCAATCTAGATGGGGAGAGAATTTTAAGTTTGATATGGAAGATAGTCATGCCATGTATTTTAAATCTTCAACAGAGGAAATGAAAGTGCGAGGATGTGATGAAGGTACTCACATCATTTTAGAGAGCCGAGATATTGGTAAGGAAGATTGGGAATGCATTGACTATTTATCGGAAGAAGACGTTAAAGAAATAGTAAAGTCCAGAGAAGTACGTAATAAACAAAATGAATATGAGCGTTAAAAATGGAGGCGAAATGATGAATATTTCCGTTTTGTGCAATGGGAAAACAGAACAAGTTTCATTGGGGTTAGTCAAAGAATTAACGGATACATCTATTACTTTAGCTATCGGTGAAGAAGAGATTCTTATACAAGAATCTCTTCAAACGTTAAGTCGTGTAAAGGAAATAATCAAGGATCAACCTACTGCGCTTATCCCGGTTCAAATGGAAGAAAGAAAAATCCTTTTGGATGCTAAAGTGCCTGAAGATCAATTACTTATTGAATTACGAGGGATTGAATAAACTGAAGGAAAGGGATTTTAATTATGGCCAAAGTATATAAGAAAAAAACATGGGAAGAAAAAAAGCAAGAGATCCAAGATCTAACTAGTGAAATGGAGAAAAAGATTCCTTCTTACTTTAAAAGTCCAGAAAGTATTAAAGAGTATTTAAGTTTTATGGCTAAGTTTCATCAATACTCTACCAACAATAGTATGTTAATAGATAGTCAATTTATGGGAGCCAAAGCAGTCGGCTCCTTTAAATTTTGGAAAGAAAAAGGGTTCTCGGTCAAAAAAGGAGAGAAGGGAATCAAAATTATTGTTCCTAAAGTGACTACCTATTTCAAACGAGGAGATCAAGAAGTCCAATTAAAATATGCGAATAAAGATGAGAAAGAAAAGATAAAAAAGCAGCAAATAGAAACTTATACTCGTACCTATTTTGATATTGGGCATGTATTTGATGTTTCACAGACCGATGCCACAGCCAAAGACTTGCCTTCTATTTTTCCGAATCGTTGGTTAGAGGGAACGGTAGATAACTATAAGACGGTATATAAAGCATTGGAGAAAGTAGCTGAAGTAAATGGCATTAAAATTGTAGAGCCGTATAACGAATTGGGAGCTGCTAAAGGAGTTAGTTACAGAAAATTGAAAGAAGTCGCTCTTAATCCCCGGAACAGTGAGCTTCAAAATATAAAAACGTTAGTTCATGAATTGGCTCATGCTGTGCTGCATACAGAAGAAACTCATAATCAATATACAACGCAAGAAAAAGAGTTTCAGGCTGAAATGGTTGCTTATACGGTGTCTAGTTATTTTGGATTGGACACTACAGAATATTCTTTGCCTTACATCAATCATTGGACGAATGGTAAAGAATTGAAAGACCAGGAGCGATTGCTACGGGAAGTAAGGGAAACGGCTCATGATTTTATCTCAATTATTGAAAATGAGTTAGTGAAAGAACGGGAATTTGAGGCAAGTAAAGAGCAATCTAATGACAAGAAGTTTTTGCTTGTCCATTATCAGCATTTATCTTTAACAGAAGAGAGCTATATCACCCTAGAGCAACTAAAAGCAATGGTACAAGAGAAAGATCCTAATCAACTTGCTAAGATGAAGGAATTGAGCGATTCAGCATTTTTAAAAGAGTTCAATGAGTATTTCAAACGACGGTATGCAGTCATTGATCCTCAACTGATTGAAAGACCGCACGTTTTAATTCAATGGTCTGAATTAGAGGAATTAACTTCTAATGAATTAATACCATTTGGAGAAGCAAATTGGAGAATGGAAATGTTGGAAGAAAAGTATTACTCGGAAATTTGGTATGGCAAGACACGCTATCATGTTCTTATGCCAGAAGAGTCCGGGCAGATTAATGTGATTAACATGGATCGTTTAGATATAGGAGATGGCGATTATGTTAATCCACATCATCAAATACGAAAGGAAAAAAATCTTGATCAAGAACAGTTGAAGTTGTTGGAAAAGGACATAATAGATTATTTATTTGAAAGAGAGAGTAAAGAAAATTCTAGTGTGCTAAGAAGAGATAATAAAGTTAAAGTGCTAGAAGCATTAGAACGTTAAATCATTAAAAGTGGTATTGCTATTCATTGTTACTTAGTGAATTAAGAGTCAATAGCAATTAAAAGAAAGTCATATCAATTTTCTAACTAGTAACAACAGAATTTATTAAAGATCCACTGACACAATTACATATTTATACTAGTGTAATTGTGTTGGTGTTTTTGTTTAATAGGTGAAGATGCTATTTCTAAAATATTATCTTATTGACTTTGAAGCTCACTCCAAAACCACCGTCCGAGGGAGGGGGAGCGGTTATGGCAGAGCAGCCAAGGGATACGCCAAGCTCTCATATTGAGGGAGAAAAGACTAATTCAGGGGTGTAGACCTCTCTATTCCTTCCAAGACGATAGAAGAGCAATTAAAGGGGAATTGGCAACACAGTATTAAATCAAAAAGATAATGTCGTTATTGTGCCTTTGAAAAAAAGCTTGATAATTTATAATAAAGATTGATCATTCGAATAAAGTTCAAATAATTTATAAAGAGGTTTGATACAATTACGGTGACTAAAGGATTGTGGTAATTCCACAATCGGTCCATTTTGTTTGATATTTAGGAGTGAAGAAATGAATGACTTTTTTACAGCATTAACTTATGTAAATAAAATGTTTTATGAGCCGAATCACTTAACCGTGAAGTCAATTCAAGAAGAGAAGCAAAATTCTAAGTATGGTGCTGGCACATTTCAATTATCCTCTAAAACAGTTCGATTCAGAGTTGCGAATATAACCCCTAACAAAGTAGGGCAGTTTGTTGCATTTTGGGAAAAAGACGAAAGTAATAAAAATCAACCCTACTTATATGAGGAAGCCCCTGATTTATTAATTATAACTACCTTTAAAAACCAAAATGAGTTTGGTCAATTTGTTTTTCCAAAAGAAATTCTTTTAAAACAGAATATTCTTAGGTCTACTTCAACAAAGGGCAAGATGGCAATAAGAGTTTATCCTAGCTGGGATAGTCCGAGTAGTAATCAAGCGATGAAAACCCAAAAATGGCAGTTACCCTATTTTGTTGACGTGTGTAATCCGAATAAATTATCCTTAGAAAAAATAATAGAACTCTATTCTTTTTAACCTCTGCAATTAGGCGCGTTTATTGAAGGTCATAGCCATAAAATGATGAAACTTTTTTAAAATACGTTGATTGAATTGAATATAGAAAAAGCGTATTTTGATCAATCTTTTTTCAAAACACGCTCTTTCTATTTGTTCTTTTATCAATGTTTATTAAGTATAGGTTTAAAATAAAGTTTAACCATTTGTAATAAAGTTGCACCGTTTTGAAAAAAGTTCAACCGTTCTATATATGGATTTTTGATATTTAAGGGTTTTTCTTATTAAGCACTCGGTCCATTTTGCGCAATAGAAATAATATCTTAGATCATTCAAAATTAAATTACGTTTTATATTGACTAAACGTTCATTCAATAATAAAATAAAACAGAATATTCAGTTAATAAATAGAGGATTGCATTGGATTTACATTTCGAGATAAATGGAAATGTAAATCCTGTTGTTCTTATTCATAGTGGTGGAGCTAATTTAAGGCGATGGACATTTTGTATCTCTTTTGTCTAAGAATTGCAAAGTGATTGCTCACTGGTTTTGAAGGTTTATATCAAGAAATCACTATTTTTATGGAGGGGTGAAGTTAAAATGCTACGTACACCCGAAGAGAATGACTGTATTCGCCAAGCATCCAAAGAAAACATTCTAGCTGCAGCTATGGAGTTATTTATGAAACAAGGATATTACGCTACTTCTATAAGCGGTATTGCCAAACAAGCGGGCATTTCGAAAGGGTTACTCTATAACTATTACAAAGGAAAAGAAGAGCTGCTTGCTGAAATGGTCGAGGCCAGAATCAGAGATCTACGGTTTAAAAGGGGCATATCTCGAATAAATTTTGGTAGCATGGGCTTTAGGTAAATCGGGTTTCAAATGACGAAACCACATTAGGAGATGATCGGAGATGGAAACACGTGTGAATCAAATTGAATTGAATGGCCTTACTTTTCAATATCGCGAGAGTGGGGAACCTTCTGCACCGCCGCTTATTGCACTTCACGCGCTGGGAAAAAGTGCAGAATCATGGGATCAAGTGGCTGTTGCATTAGGAGAAAGATACCGAGTTTTAGCTTTAGATCAACGGGGTCACGGTGGGAGTGCAAGAACCGGCACATACACTTTTGAACTGATGTGCGATGACTTGTTTCATTTTGCAAATGCTATGAACTTGGAACGATTTACGCTACTTGGCCATTCCATGGGGGGAACAGTAGCCTATCTTTTCTCGGAAACATTTCCGTCAAGGATAGAAAGGTTGATTGTTGAAGACACTCCACCTCCTTTTCCGGATAAGCCGATCGAAGTTCCTTCCAAACCTTCTGATCTCCTACCGTTTGATTGGCTAGTTGTGCCTTCGATTTTACGTCAACTTAATGAACCCAATCCCGAATGGTGGCTGCGTCTTAACGACATAATCATGCCGTCTCTTATTATAGGAGGTGAAGCCAGTCATATTCCTCAAAATAAATTGCAGGAAGTTTCTGAGCTTATTCCGAATTGCCAATTGGTGACGATAGGTAAGGCTAGTCATTTTGTACATGATGACAATTTACCAGCCTTCTTGGCTGCTGTAAAAAGATTTCTCAATTTTTGAGTTTCTGAAAGCTTTCATGGTTACCCTAATTCATATTAAACAAATGGGCGCGATTGCGGAAATTCATATCTATAAAATGATCAAACCTTTTTATAAAAATTGTATAATTGTTCACATAGAAAGAACTCGTTCTGATCAATCTTTTTTCAAAACGGGTTCTTTCTATTTGCTGCAATATGCAGGTTCAAATGACGTTTTTGATCAAACTTTATTTCAAAGCAACAATTAATAAGTAATAAACAAAAAAATAAAAAATAGTGGTTTACAAATAAGGGTTAAATTCCTTTTTAATAGAGGAACAAGATAAACGCGGTAATTGTTCAAAATTAAAAAAGGAGAGATTCAGATATGGCTACTAAAAGAGTTATTAACAAAAAAACAAAATGTTTTACAGGTACTAATATTGCAACCTATGTAAACAAGAAGAGAGGAACTAATTTTACAAATTTAACTCAAGCTATTACGAGGATTGGTTTGTCGGCTATTGTTATTGCAGCTACCGGCCCAATTTCAGCAGCCCTTGCGAATGTCTTGTATGTAAGCGGTCTTAGTATCTCTGTTGGTTCACTCATTTCTTTAATTGAAGGCGATTTTGACACAAAGAAACTTCAAACAACAATCCTTAATGAAACTTCTAAGAAGGGTGGAGCTTTACAGGTTACTACTGAATTGTCTGCATGATTATCTGGAAGTGGAAACCACACGGGATATGTTACATCTACAAGCTATAAGCGAGTAACTAAATGCTAATTAACGGTAAACAGCCCTCTATAGATAGTAGAGGGCTGTTTATGTCTGTTTACTTTGTTGAGGGCTCGAAAACTGTTTAAAGAGAAGGTAAAAAAACAGTAAGATGATAAGGGACATATAAAGGATAAGGTAACTAAATGTGTTGCTAAATTTAAAAAGAATGAGTGCAGACCAAACAATTCCAAACAAGTAGAAAGCAATATTTATTGTCTTGTTTCCTTTTTCAGTATTTTTAAAACGAAAGAAGCTATAAACCCCACTAACTAATACAAGAATATCAAAGTAAATGATAAAACTTCTGAACCGTGAGATTTGACTCCATTCACTTAATGTACTTTGTGAACTCCAAACAAAAGGGATCTGAAACAGGAAAAAAAATATTATTAGGGTTGCTGGGAGTAAAAATTGTCTATTGACCATTTTATTCCTCCTTTCCTTATAATCAAATTATAACCTTTTGTATCCAAAAATTAAAAATGTTAACAAATTCCCTTTAACTAAGCAACATGATTACACATTAACACGGTTTTGCATGTGTTGATGTGTAACTTTATATTTCGTTTTATTAGTTTCATAAGTAAACACCCATTGGCTTTATGACTATTAGTCATTTAATATTTATTTAATGACTAGTAGTCATAAAAGGCAATCAAGTGGGTGGGATTTTATGGTTCAAACAGAAATCTTCGAGTATCTTGAATTAACTTATGAAGTTGCGCTTTACGACAAAGATTGAAAGCAGCGGTTATTTTGGTGTAAATCGACAGAAGAACAAGATTCTATAAGTAAGACTAGAGAGGAATACGATTAATGCAAAATTATAGATGTTAGTGTTTCGTCTAGGACTTTTGATGAGATAGAACGCTTAACCTAAGAAAGAGTATTAAACATGGGAGAAAAAATGAGTGGTATTAAAAATACATCCAAATAAAAAAAGAAAATGGACTAAACGAAAAACACGAACTGTACTTTTTATTTCTTTTTCTCTTATATGTCTTTTAGCAGGAACAGCAGCATATGGAGTCATCATATACAAAAAAGCTGAAACTGTGCTTGTAGAATCATATAAAGACGAAGGAAGAAAAAAATCAGTTTTACGAAAGGAAGAGGTTCATCCTTTAAAAGACAGTATATCTATTTTGTTTATCGGTGTTGATGAAAGCTAAGTTCGTATAAAGGAAAATAAGTCCCGTTCCGATTCTTTGATGCTCGCTACCTTAAATGTAAAAGAAAAAACTATAAAACTAGTTAGTATTCCTCGTGACTCTTATGTGAATATTCCTGAAGTGGGTTACATGACAAAAATTAATCATGCCCATGCTTACGGTGGGGCAAAAGCAATTATTGAAACCGTCGAAGAGTTAATGCAGATCCCGGTTGATTACTATGTACGTGTAAACTTTTATGCGTTTATGGATATTGTTGATGCTGTAGGCGGCATTGAGACGAATGTTCCTTATGAACTATCGGAGAAAGATTCAAATGATCGCCATGATGCCATTCATCTTAAACCAGGATTACAGAAGTTGAATGGTGAGGAAGCATTGGCCTTAGCCCGAACAAGACATGCTGATAGTGATATTGAACGGGGTAAGCGTCAACAAGAACTTCTAAAAGCTATTGTTAACAAAGCCCTGTCTTTTCAGTCTATTTCTAACTATGATGAAATTCTCAAAGCGGTCGGAACTAACATGGAAACTAGCATGACGTTTGATGAAATACAGTCATTAATAAAATACGGGAGATCCGGGAACGTAGAGTTCGAACAATTATCTTTAAAAGGTATAGATGGCCGTATGGATAATGGACCTTATATTTATCTATTGGACGAGACAAGCCTTGAAGATGTAAAAAGCAAACTTGCAAGTCATTTGTGGCTAACTGTGAAGCAAAACAAGAAGGAGATAGAGAATGGATGAATTTATACTAGAATATTTGTTCATATTACCTTTGCTCAGTTTTTTGCTTTTAGTGTTAGGAGCAATTTTATTCGCTTCAATGATAAAGGAGGGTAGTGAATATGCTTTTTGGTATCTAGGTGGTTTTCTGATTCTCACTTTCGCTTTATTCTTTACGTGGTTTGTTATAGCAAATGCTAAACATTTGATTGAAAAAAAGAAGCTATTTATGAGCAGACAGAAGCTAGTGTTTTGGATCTTTCAAACTAAATAAGGAGTAGAGGAATGATCAATGCATTACAAGATACATTATTACTAATATGGCAACAAGCAAAGCCAATGCTTTTAGTTGTATTAATTATAAGTATCCCTGCATTTGTTTATGTTATTTATGCTAGACAAGTGAAATTAATTGGGTTTGTGCTTATAGGAGTATATATCGGACTATTGATAGCTCTTTTTGTTGAAGTATTGAAGATGCTGTAGTTTAAGTTATAAAAACAATCGGGATCTCTCAAAGTAATTAAAAGAGGAGGCATTAAATGTTTAGAGAGTCAAGAGAGCCTACTTTATTTTCTTTTTATTAATTCTTTTAGGTATCATTTTTACGATATTTGAAAAGATGGGTTTATAGAATGATAACACAATGACACTTTTACTCTAGTGTAATTGTGTTGTTTGGTTTCGTATAAGCAATTATCCTTATAACAGGATAGCTGTAATTGTTAGAGTCTAAGAAGGGAGTGTATTATTATTTTTATAATTGGCTTTATTATCCTTTACATTTTCTTATTAACGATTCGACACATTTTTATTCAACTGAAACGAGCTAATCAGTTATATAAGTGCCAAAAATCCGAATGTAAGAAGTATTTCAGGAGATACCAAATTGAAACAGCTTTATTATCGGCCGATACTTGCCCTCACTGTAAAATGAGGAATGAAAATACTACTGCTATTTCTAAAAAAGAAGAGTACCCGTGGATGAAGACATTAAAGGATGCTCCAAGACTAACATTTTCGCAATATGTATCTTACAAAAGAATGGTATTTAAAAACGATCGTAAAAGAAAAAGAAGTTGATATTTAAAGAGAAGTGTCAGCCGCACTTCTTTTTTTAAAAATTTTTTATCTAAATATAACACAATTACACATATGAATATGTGTAATTGTGTTATATTTTTGCTAAAGTTTAGGAAAAAGTGTGTTATAATAGAGTTGCAACTACATACTGTTGGGGTGGGGTTGTCACACTTCTTTTCGTTATTTTAACGGAAAGGAGGTGATACCAATGGAACATTTCTTCAATATTGCAAAATCAGTTTTATCCGGGATTGTAAGAGAACTTTCAGCTTATATATTCCGAAAAACGATTTTAAAAGATAAAGAAGAATCCACCCCTTGCCGTGGAAAGCAGAAAAAGGGTGGATCGCATAAAAAGTAACTTTTTAATGTGACAACATCCGCCCTAACGGCAATGTTGCCAAAAGAGGAGTGTTACCAGCACTTCTCTTTTGTTTTATTTTATACCTAAATTATACCCAATATACATAATATAATCAAACTTCATTTATCAGCTATAGTGGATTGTCAACACTAAATCAGACAGCCTTTTTAAGGGACGATCGTTTGTATTCAATCGGGCTTACATAGCCTAGTGTTCCGTGAATCCGCCGCTTATTAAACCAGTTAACATAATCACTGAATTCCAGCGTAAGATGCTCAAGGCTATTAAACTTCATTTGGCTGACAAACTCTGTTTTGATGATTTTAAATGTGGCTTCCGCCACGGCATTATCGTATGGACAACCTTTCATGCTTAAAGAGCGGCCAATCTGGAAGGCCGCTAACGTTTCATCGATGAGCTGGTTTTTGAACTCGCTGCCACGGTCGGTATGGAACATCTGGATGTCCCGCAGATCACCTTGAATCGAAGAAAAAGCCCGTGCGACAAGGTTTACATCTTTGTTTGGTCCCGTGCTGAAGCCAATAATTTCACGGTTGAAGAGATCGACAAAGATATATACGTAATGCCATTTGTTTTTAACTTTGACGTATGTTAAATCACTGACGACTACTTTTTTGGCTTCTGTCTGCTGAAACTTGCGTTTCAATTCATTCGCCTGGGATGACTCATTACACGGAGCTTTTTGTGGCTTGAACTGTGCCACTGTATAGGAAGAAACAAGCCCCTGCTCCTTCATGATGCGTCCAATACGTCTTCTGGAGACTGTCAGTCCACGCTTGTGCAGTTCGACTTTGATCTTGCGCGTGCCGTAGGCACTTCGGTTTTGTTCAAAAATCTCTATCACAGCGCCTGTTACATCGTCTTCTGCCTGACGTTCTTTGGCATCATAATAGTAGGTACTACGTGAGATTTGCAGGACGCTGCACATTGCTGATACCGAGTATTTGTCTTTATTTCGCTTAATGACATTTACTTTCGTCCCATGATCAGCGCGGCTTGCTTTAAAATATCATTCTCCATTCTAAGCTGCTTTAGTTCCTTGCGGAGTTCCAAAAACTCCTGCTGTTCAGGAGAACGATTGTCTTTCTCTTTAAAAGAACCGGAGGTTTCATCCTGATTGATCCACCGGTCAAGAGATGACGGGGTCAGATCATATTCAGCAATAATAGCTCGCTTCGTTTTTCCATTCTGGTACAGCTGCACCATTTGCTTTTTGAACTCGGGCGTGAAGGTGCGGCGTTCTCGCTTTGTCATAGTTGGAGCTCCTCATCTGTTTTAGGTCAAGTGTACGTGACCTTAATTTTTCTGTCCAGATAAGTGTAGACGCTCCAAACTGTTTGATGAAAAACTAGGAGTTGATTGGTATTTTGGCTTACCTTTATATCTTCAAACACAATGTTGTGGCCACAAAATTTGGTTTTTTAATTATGAACATCTGCATGATATAGAAGATTATATTGAAAAACATTTAAGACCCTCTGGATTATATTATCTAAGTATTAAAAGCAGACTGCCAACATGGTTGAAACTTTCAAAAAACAGAGAGGAAGTTCTTAAAACGATAAAAAAATTGAAACAAAAAGTTTAATTGGAATCTTTATTTTTGCTAAATTTGTTCTGCTGATAATAACGTCAAAAAGGAGTTTCTATCGAATGGACTTCAAACAGGTAAAACACTAAAAGTTGAAGAAATTTTGTTGAAGTAGTTGGATTCAAAGAAGACGCTGTTGTATTTGAGGTTCTGTTCACAGGTCACGAGGAAGATGAAGGAGAACTGGTGAAAGTGCCAATATGGTGTATCCATTCCAATAAAGATCAGGTAAAAAGATAGCAATATTATTAAGCTAACAGGTGTTTAATTAAATTAAGAAGCACAAAACATCTTCCAATTGAAGAGCATATATTAATGCAGTGTCGCAAGACAAGGCACTGAGAGTCCTAAAGAGAATTGAATTAAGAGTTACAACATGGTTGTATAGTTCATTCTTGTAAGAAGTACTGGAAAGATGAAACTCAATACGAAGTTACATTTACCTCTCCGTTAGATCAAAACAATTTTCCACTAGCAATTTATACATCTTTAAAATTGAGTAATAAAATTTCGGGTATTCGGATTTTATGGTGGAAAAGGGCTTATAAATCACCCTTCTCCAAATTCTTAATAAGTGTGGAAAAATCGACACCGAAGTTGTCTGTAATGTCATGATCAGTCACTTCAAACCAATTGAAAGTATCGTATAACATAGCTTTGTTAAAAGCACTCGAATTAAATCGTGGTTTACGCTTCTTATGGAGCTTCTCATTAAACAGAATTTTGGCTCGTAAGGCATCAAAAGAGTAACCTCTACCCATTCGCTCTACCTGCCTAATAATGCTATTAATTGACTCCGTATAAGCGTTAGTGAGCCTTTTATCAAAATAGTTAAATATTTCTTCTTGCCAGTTGTCTACGGCTCTCACAAGGTCTTTATAAGCGTTTTTATAGTTACTGGATATACAACGGTGTCTCCATTGACTATAACGAAGTAGACCTTCATCTGGATCAGGAGTATCCCAAATCCAGTAAAACTCTTCTTTGAGTTCATAGGCTTCTTTCAAAGAAGGAAGATTACCTAACCAAGTCTCTAAGAGGAATAATTCACGTTCATTTAGATCGTGTTTACGCTTTAGAAGGATAAACCTTTCACGCATAAGGGTATGTCTTTCTTTTTGGCTCATTTGGGCTTTCAAAGACTTTCTGACGTTATCTAATGCTTGATTAGCCATTCTAACTACATGGAACTTATCTACGACAACTTTAGCGTGTGGAAGGACAGTGTTCACTGCGTCTTTGTAGGGCTTCCACATATCCATTGTGACGTACTCAATATAAGTCCTATCACTGATTTCTGAAAGACGTTGGATGACTGTTTCCTTGTTACGGTTAGGCTTTATGTCATAGATAGTCCTACGTTCAACATTAGTCAATACAAGCCGAGGTTTACGAATAATATGTATCTCGTCTATCCCAAGCCATTTAGGGGTCTCAAACTGGTATTCACTTTCTTTGAGTGTCACATAATCCTTAAAGACGTTCCTAACGGTTTTCTCGTCAACACCAACGCTTTCTGCGACTTCTACAAAGGCCTGAGACATGGATTGCTCTTGAATGGACTTTAAAAGCCTTTTGGTCATACTACGTTTTTCATCAACGGATATTAGGCGTTCCCAGAAGGTAGATCCGCATTCACGACACTTGTATCGTCTGCGGTTCAATTGTAAGCCCACTCGCTTTAAACGAATGGGCAAATCCATAATTAGTTGTTTTCTTGAACTGTGTTTGTACAACTTATCAAAACCACATTCAGGACAACGTTCAGGTGGCTCGACTGCTTCAACTTTAAACATCATATCGGTGTCATTTTCTTGTGGTGGTTCAATTGCAGTTAGATCTGCAAGACATAGTAGGTCTGTTATGTTGTTCATCCTTTAAACAGAAGGTGGGAAATGTCCCTGCTTCGTTACTGTATAGGAACTAATATTTCACACAAATGATTATCAATCATTTGTGAAGTATATCTTTCTATAATTGGTTGTTCTCTTATTGATAAATTATTTCTTTCTATCTCAGAAAAAATATTGCCCCAAAATTCACTGACTGCCTCTTTTGTATGGTCAAGCAAGAAAACAGCATATTTCCCACCAGAAAATTCACCAACATGAGCTGGTTTTTCCACATTAAAATCTTTATTTATAACAACGCAAACATCATAACGACATTCCTCTTTAGGAGTAATGTTTGGGTTATCTTGCGGTATACCTAAAATTGTAGAATTATCAAATACATCATTCGATTTTGCCCACTTTTTAAAATTCTCCATTAATTCTTTGTTTTGCTTTTCACCATACTCCCCAACATTTCGGAAATAAGCAATCCTTGATTCAGGTAATTCTTCAATAGTTATTTTCATATTTTAATCCTCCTTTCTTAGATAAGGTAATTCGATTTAAAATGTTTTTCAAGTTCTTTTTTAAAAGATTCTGACTACAGTATGGTTTAATTAATCCATCATTCCACTATATAATCCGATTTATGATGTGATTTTTATCAAGTAATTAAAATAGTAATTCCACTATATATTCCGAAGACCCAAAATTTCTAGTGGTTGGAGTATAGTAGGTCCAGATGAATACGAAAATGCTTACTGTTCTTTTGAAGGTATTTCTGCAAAAACCAGAGTAACTGGTCTTTCTTGGGTATGCTTTAATATCACAAACGAAAAAGACCAATAAGCTTTCCATAGAAATTCAGTTACGTTAATAAAAAAGTTAGAACAAGTTTTAAAGTCCAGTGTATGAAGTATTGTAGTTGTCTTTTGTTGAAGAAGGAACAAAAATGATCAAACTTCTTTATAAACGAATCATTCAATTTAACACAAGAAGAGCATGTTTTGAGTAATCTTTTGTTTCGAAACATGCTCGTTTCTTTTGGTCGTTTATCAAGGTTAATAACATTATTTCAATTAAGCTTTATTTTAAAGCTATAGCAAGGCATTTTCAGCAACTATACGAAATCGGAATGGATATTATTTTTGATGAAAAAGTTTCTGGAGCGACAAAGGATCGTAAGCAGCTTCAAAAAATGTTAGGGAATTTACAGGAAGGGGACATTATTTATGTTACAGACTTAACTCAAATCACTAGAAGCACACAAGATTTATTTGAATTGACTGAATGAATACGAGATAAAAAGGCCAGCTTAAAATCACTCAAGGATTTATCAGAGGATAATCTATACAGTCAATTCTTAATTACAGTAATGGCTGGTGTTAGTCAATTAGAGCGTGATCTTATCCGCATAGGGAAACGCGAAGGAATTGATCTGGCTAAGAAAGAAGTAAGTTTAAAGGCCGGCTAAAGAAATATCATAAAAACCATGCAGGAATGAATTATGCTATAAAACTCTATATCGAAGGAGGCATGACTGTAAAACGAATTTGTGAAATTACAAATGTATCTAGGATTTCGTTATACAGAAAGCTTTCGGAAGGGAACAAATAGTTATACCTCATTCCATTAAGAGCAGGATTGTGGAAGAAGTATAAAACTTAAAATATATTTTATGCACAACATATTATTATCTTAAGAAATACTTCAGAATTCTACTTCTATTTTTTTAAGAAATTCCATTTAAACTTACACTTGAAGGTATTTTTGACAATTGGGGGATTTCTCATGGGTAAAGAAACAATACTTATAGTGGATGATGAAAAGGAAATCAGAGATCTTATAGAAATCTACTTAAAGAATGAAGGATACGAAGTATTACTGGCTAGCGATGGTGAAGAAGGCCTAGATATTTTGAGAAATAATGAAGTGCATTTAATTATACTTGATATAATGATGCCTAAAATAGATGGTATTCATATGTGTATAAAAGTAAGACAAATAGCTGAAATGCCGATTATTATGCTATCTGCGAAGACTCAGGATATGGATAAGATTATGGGATTAACAAAAGGAGCAGACGACTATGTAACGAAACCTTTTAATCCGCTAGAATTGGTAGCCCGAATTAAATCACAGCTTCGCAGGTATATGAAGATGAGTGGCGGCATGGCTCAGAAGGAAAATGAAATTGTAATTGGAGAGATGGTAATAAGTGTATCGACACATGAAGTAATGGTTGGGAATCAGGAAGTAAAACTAACGCCAAGAGAGTTCTCAATCCTAGAACTTCTTGCCCGGAATCGTGGCATCGTATTTAGTGTGGACCAAATTTATGAAACAGTGTGGAAAGAACCGTCTTTTCAATCAGACAATACAATCATGGTGCATATTCGAAAAATCCGTGAAAAGGTTGAAGAAAACCCAAGAAAACCAAGGTATATCAAAACGGTTTGGGGAGTGGGATATAAAATTGAAAAAGAAAATTAATCCCATTCATTTTATAAAACGCCTTACTGAAAAGCTGATAACCACTATAAGCCGGAGTATTAGGATTCAGTTAATAACTACGTTTATTGTTTGTGCATTATTGGGTTTTTTTGCATCAAGAATAGCAGCGCCAGTTTTTGAAAACATAAATAAAGAGGCCACGATTGATTATAGACGTGATATGCAAAGCATTAATTGGCAAGCCAAAATTACAGCAGAAACAACAGTTAAAGAAAATACAATGGGAGCCATAAAAAAATTTATCAATGAACAAAATGAATTATTACAACAAAATAGAAACGTTTTAAAAGTGCTTGTTACAGATGAGACTGGAAAAGTATTGTATAAAACACAACAAGCACAGGAAATTCAAATTAATCTGCATGATACCATTAGTAATGTTATGTCCTTTGCTATAAACCACCCAACGTATACAAGTGGGGAGGAACCAGTATGGGAATCGCGTAAAGAGTTCATTGCGTTTTACCCACTTACAATTAAGGATAAGAACTTATATATGTTTGTAAGCGGAATTCCAGAAGGAGAGGTAACCTATAGTACAAAAGAAGGCCCTTTTCCATTTTTTATTGGGATGCTTGTTTTTATTTTTTCTTTCTTTATTATAACGAAGAGAAAGATGAAACAGATTGAAGCAATGGCACATGGTGTAAAAGAGATTGCAAAAGGAAACTTGGCTTACCGTATTGAACAAAAAGGGCAAGATGAAATTGCCTCATTAACGGAACACATCAATCATATGGCTGAAGAACTTATGAACAAAATGGAAAAAGAACGGAGATTGGAGAAGCAAAAAAATGAATTGATTACAAATGTATCACATGATTTAAGAACACCGCTGACCTCCATCATGGGTTATCTGCGCTTGCTGCGTGATGGAAGATTTGAAAATAAAGAAAAAGGTAATGAATATATAAAAATTGCCTTTTCAAAATCGCAGCAATTGGAAAATTTAATCGAGGATTTGTTTGAGTACACAAAGCTTATAGATGGAAATATGTCCTTAGCTCGACATGATGTATGCATCAATAAACTCCTAGGCCAATTAATCGACGAGATCACACCGCAAGCGGAAAATCACGGCTTGTCAATTGTGAAAAGATTTCCTGATGAGCTTTTATATGCTGTTGTCGATTCCGAACAAACGGTACGACTGTTTGACAACTTACTAATGAATGCCATTAAATATAGCAAAGATAACGGAGATATTCAGGTTTTTCTTCAAAGACATCAGCATTATCTTGAAGTCTCCATCTCCAACCAAAGCGATGAATTTACCAAAGAAGAGTTAGAAAACTTATTTGAACGTTTTTACAAAAGAGATCATTCAAGAAGTAGAGTGGCTGAGGGTTCTGGACTTGGCCTTGCAATCGCAAAAAGCATTGTAGAACTGCAAGAAGGAGAGATTAAGGCGGAATATGAAAATGGAGTTGTCCAATTTATTATTTTATTGCCAATGTCACCTGAACAATAATTGTTACCTTAAAGTAGAATCATCCAAAACAAAGCATGTTTTTTCAAGGACCCTTACATTGCAAGGGTTCTTTTTTTTTTGCAAAAGAAATGGTTATTTCTTTCATTTGTTAAGAAAAGCTTAAGAAGTTTCTTCATCTTTTATTAAGGAATGCATTTTATACTTTGGATTATCTTATGTTGTTTCAAAGACAGCCCAAAATTTTAATAGGCAAAGAAAGGTGGAAATAAAAGATGAAGAAATGGTTACTTGGAGCACTCGTAGTGATTATTATGGGGATTGGCGTATTATCCCTTATTGGAGAGGAAAATCGGGATAGGTTTAATCCATTTATTAAAGAAAAAGATGTGTATGTACTTGTAAATAAAGAAGGAAAAACCGACCCTAATTTTAAGCATAGATATATGTTCATGTTAGATGGGGTTGATGAGTCAGGAGAGGTAGGAGAAATTAAAGTAACGTCTTCCGTTAAAGATTTCTCCCAAAATAGTTATTTGAAAGCTCATGTAAAAGGAAAATATGTTTATGAATACGAGATAGTAGCAGAGAAGGACGTGCCTGAAAAGGTAAGAGAAACGCTAAAGAAAAGATAACTTAGTGGAGGCAGGAAATATGAAGAAACCAATTGTTGAAGTTAAAAATGTACAAAAAGTATATGGCAAAAAAGGAGAAAACCAATCACATGCATTAAAAGGATTATCCTTCTCCATTCAAGATGGTGAATTCATTGGAATTATGGGACCATCTGGTTCTGGAAAAACAACATTACTAAATGTCATTTCAACACTGGATAAAGCTACAAATGGTACCGTTGAAATTGACGGCATGGATATCACGAAGATGAAACAAAGTGAACTCACTGACTTCCGATCTCAAAAGTTAGGGTTTATTTTTCAAGACTTCAACTTACTTGAAAATTTAACGATTTATGAAAATATTGCACTGCCACTCTCACTTCAAGGTGTCTCTTCAGGAAAGATTGGTCCGAAAGTGGAAAAGGTAGCGGGGGCATTAGGGATAGCAGCGATTCTTGCTAAATATCCAGCAGAGGTTTCCGGAGGACAAAAGCAACGTACAGCAGCAGCACGTGCAATTGTCCATGAGCCAGCCATTATTTTAGCAGATGAGCCAACTGGGGCGCTTGATTCAAAAAACGCAACAAGCCTTTTACGGTCGATGGAGAATTTAAATGAAGAACAAGGTGTATCAACCTTAATGGTTACCCATGACTCGTTTAGTGCAAGTTATTGTCGGCGTATTTTATTTATCCGTGATGGGGAATTATACAAAGAAATTCATCGCAGTGGTACACGTGAAGCGTTTTATAAAGAAATTTTAGATGTACTTGCAGACTTAGGTACTCAAACAGCGGAAGGTGGTTCATGATGTTATTTAAACTTTCCATATCAGGACTAAAAAGTAAGTTAAAAGATTACATTGTTTTACTTGTTGGTCTAGTTATGTCAATTGCCATTTTCTATATGTTTCAAACATTAGCTCTAAATAAAGCATTTCTTGAAGCAAACGCAACGATTAAGTCAATCGGCTATGTTTTTCAAACAGGCTCCGTCTTACTTGCCATTATAACATTTTTCTATATCTTTTATGCGAATTCTTTCTTGATGTCCCTTCGGCGGAAAGAGTTTGGAATGTACATGACATTAGGAGCGAAAAAAAATAAGATTACACTTCTAATGTTTATAGAAACAATCATTATCGGGACAGTATCACTGGTGATTGGGATTTCAGTCGGCTCAGGGCTTGCACAAGGAATTGGCAAGCTGCTTATGGAGCAGCTTGATTTTACTGCGAATGGTTATCAGGCAATATACGTTCCATCGATGACCGTTACTTGTATCTTCTTCTTTTTGTTATTTATTCTATCCGCCATTATGAATAGTATTAAATTATCGCGAATTTCAATTCTGCAGCTTGTTCACGGAGATACTTACGCTGATTCTATTATTATTAAAGGAAAAATGACTGGTATAGTTGCCCTTTTCTCGCTGATCTTATTAGTAATTGGCTATGCATCCATGGTCTATTTGGAAAATTTGAAGGAATCTGGAATTATGATCGCTATGCTTTCGACAACAGCAGGTACGTATTTGTTTTTTGAAGCCCTTTTTCCGCTGTTTGTTAAAAAGCTAAGAGCAAATAAAGCATGCAACGAAAAAGGTCTTAATGCCTTTACATTGGCACAATTAAATTTCAGAATCAACGGTTTAACAAAAGTATTGTCTACGGTAGCCATGCTAATTGCTCTTGGGGCAGGCGCCATTTCAGGTGGATGGGCTTTTAAAAATAATGTGATGACATCCGCTGATCGTTTCGAAATATATGATTCAGTAATTAACAACCCAACTCCTGAAGAAATGAAAATCCTAGATGATATTCCATTTAAAGAAAAAGGAGAATATCGTTATAAAGTGGACGATCAATTCTTTTATTATGTTAAAGAAGATCTGGAGAAATATCCGCCATTAATCCATGTTAGAAGCGGTGAGGAAAATATGGCTAAACTAAAACGTGTTTCTGAAGATCTTCCTGTGGGCTCTATTTCAGTTTACAGTCAAGAAAACAAGCAAAATACTAAGACAATTCCGGATGAATGGGAAGATGCTTTAACAAATATACAACCTATCTATATAGAGGATCTTAATAAGCCAATAAAAATTGTAGATCTAAAAATGTATCATGAATTAAAAGGCAAAACAGGTATCATTTTTACTGGCAAAACAGATGAGTTTATTGCACATACAAAAGAGTGGAAACAGCTTGATGAATTGCAGTTGGCAAAAAATAAGGATGTTAAAGCAGATGATATGCTAAGTAAATATAAAATCTATAATGAATTCTACACAGTCGCAAGTGGAACAGTATTTATGGGGTTCTTTTTAGGGTTTGCATTCTTAGCGATGATGGCGAGTTGTTTAATGTTTAAAATCCTATCTGGGGCAACATCAGATATTACCCGGTATGAAATGCTTCGTAAAATCGGAGTCCGTCGGGAGTTATTAATTAAGTCCATCTATAAAGAGTTATTCATCGTATTTTTAGTTCCAGCAATTATAGGCATGACTCATGTATTAATAGGAATGAACATTTTTGGATTTATCTTAATTGATCCTTATTATCGCATCTGGCTACCAATTGTTATTTTTTTGACCGTTTACACAGCTTATTATCTTATTACAGTTCATTTATATAAAGGACTTGTTATTCCGAAAAAAATATAACTTTTATAAATTAATTCAAGAACCGGGCACTTTATCGGAGAAAGAAAAAAGCCTAATTTCTCAATGTAAACGCTGAGAAATTGGGTTTTTTAATATAGAACTTTGTTAACGTTGTAAATTCGCATTTTTCTGGTGGTACCCCCTAAAGAACAATTGCTTTTACAGACAATCCATTTAGATTTATCAACTTCACATTCATAAATCACCCAGTTATCTGGACTATTCTCAAATAACTCCTTACATTTTGGACATCTAAAAAAGTATGGCCATAGCCTTTTTTAAGATTCCTACTTCCTGTTTTAACCGAAGGTTTTCTTTCTGAACATCTGCTAACTCTTTCGGTGTCGGGGCCTCTTTCTCCGAATTGATGGGGTTAAAGTCTTTCCCCATTTATAAATCGTTACTTCTGATACACCATATCCGCTGCTTAATTCTTTAACTGAGCTGCCGGAAGGATATAAATCCACAATTGTTTTCTTAAAGTCATCATTATATTTTTTGCCTGTAGGCTTACGTTCCCATTCGGACACATTCTCTCAAAATGATTGTAAGGGCTTAACTAAACTGTGACCACAAAACTATACTAACTCCAGCACTTAAACTAACGGGGGCTTTAGTTAAAGAAGGAATACTAGAAGGACTCTACAGGACAGGGTTCTTTTTGTTTGCCCAAAAATCAACACCATCGTTTAACAAATCTTTCGCTGTAAGGATAAGGTTACGTTCGTAAAAGTATACTTTTGCGCAAAAACCTTTCAGTATGCCTAAGCAACTGAGGCGAAAAGGCTCAGGTCTGTTGTGATGTGACTTTGACATAAAGTTCGATCATTTATAAAAAAGTCTGATCGTTTATAATAAAGTTTGATCAAAAATCCTGTATTGAAGTGCAGGTTTTTTTCTTATTCCGCAAATGGGCCATTTAATTGAATACAACTTAAGTGTATATTTGTAACAGAAGATTTTTCATGCCTTATTAAGCAAGAAAGGAAATGAAAATGCGAATTTTATCAGCCAGCCAGCTACAAGAAAACAAGGTCAATGATTTTTTTATTGAATATTGGGGAAGCCCGGAAATGGTCATTTCGAGCGGGATATTTGATTGTACAAAATTAAAAGGGTTTGCCGTAGTAAACGAAAAAGAAGTAATAGTTGGATACATAACATACGTTATTGGCTCGAATGAGTGTGAAATAATTTCTTTAGATAGCATTGAAGAAGGGAAAGGGATTGGATCGGCTTTACTTCAAAAGGTGGAACAGACGGCAAAAGAAGAAGGCTGCAATATGATAAAACTGATCACCACGAATGATAATTTACATGCGTTAAAATTTTATCAAAAACGAGGCTATTATTTAACAGAACTTTATAGAGGTGCTGTTGTTGAGGCGAGAAAACTAAAGCCTGAAATTCCTGACCTGGGTAATGACGGTATCCCGGTTCTCGATGAAATCCTTCTCACTAAACTGTTAGATTAACGAGCATAGTTAAAGTATTAGAAACAGCTATCTCAATGTCTACTAGAGTTCCAGCTGTTAGGAAAATCAATTACTTCCAGCTTTTTTCTTATCTCTAAACTCTGGTTTAATGCGTCCATAAGCTTCTGATCTCGAGCCTCTAGTTTATGGTCTATGTATTCTTGTTGCTTTTTCATCTGTTCAAGCAATTTCTCATTCATTTCTCTTTGTTTTCTCATCTCTTTTCGAAGTTGTACGAAGGCTTCTCCTTGCTTTTGTATGACTTCTGATAGATTTATGTTCACCTGTTTCTCATCCTCTTCTACAGTTATACTTATGGGTACTCTTAGACTCGACAAAGCATTATCTACTTCTTCAACATTCTTGCCCTCTGAATATAAGTTCCTAATCTTTTGGATAATCTCTATGGATTCATCTGAAACAAGGTAGGAGTTGTATTTTTTTCATGAGAAGATGAGGGGAATGCTTATTCATATACCGCCTGGTTGTTAACCAATTTTCCACTTTTTTATGTTGTTTTATTCTAGCAAATATAAGGGATAACCTCCACTTTTCTCATGAGAATTCTCGCTTGCTCATATATTTGGAAAATCAATAATCATTCGTGCAAGGGTAGAAAAGAGCTTCAATAATTAACTAAATGAGGGTATTGTGGTAATATATGGGTTGCGGTGATTGTGGGATAATTAGGAGGAA
Source organism: Pseudobacillus sp. FSL P4-0506 (assembly GCF_038003025.1). NCBI lineage: Bacteria > Bacillati > Bacillota > Bacilli > Caryophanales > Bacillaceae > Pseudobacillus > Pseudobacillus sp. FSL P4-0506. The sequence continues at coordinate 107,706 of NZ_JBBOOI010000002.1, read as the reverse complement.
TTCATTTGTCGAGGGATAATATAAAAGGGTTAATTTTTCTTTCAATTTTATTAGTAGTAGGAGGTTTCATTCTAATGTTTTCAAGTGTTTCCTTTGGAACCTCTTTAGGCGATTCATGGCTTATGAAGCAAAACGAAGGGATGGCTGATACTCATCAATACAACATGATTATTAAGACATATATAAATAACTTTGTCATTATTGGTAGTATATCGTTGTGCTTTGGCTTACTACTAGCTATGCTCACTTATTTTACACCTTTGTTTTTAAGGAAAAATAAGAGGAATTAAAAAAATATCCGGTTTCTATATACATAAACGGTTTTTAGTTAATGAAGAAGGGCATGGAGGGGTTTTTTGATAAAAAGAATGCTTTTGATTTTTATCGCAGTACTTGTTCTTTTATTTCTCATAAGTTCACCGATTATATTTCAGGAAGGAACCCCTGTTCCACTTGCTATTGGCATGGCAAAGTTACAAATCACTGATGAGAGTGTTGTAGGAATCCCAGGTGAGATCAAGCGGGAGCCTCTCTCTTTTTTACCAAAAACAATAAAAATTTGGTTGTCGAAAGTGCCATGTATACAACAAAATATAGAGTTTATACATTTGTGCAATAAGACCTAATGCCACATAATGATGATCGTGTTGTACTCGAAATGATAAAGTCTAAGCTATTTTACTATGTGTTTATTGAATTAACAGAGAAGATCAGTTCGTAAGAGGCAAGTCATAGATGTGCAGAGATAATAAAATTCTTTAATTTACAATAAAGTCATTTAAAAAATAATATAGTTATTTATACTTGTGTTCTACAACTGAGCCAGATTGTTTAAGAAATGAGGAATGATAATGTGAAAAAACGATGGGCTTCTTGGTGGATTGCCAACATTATTTGGGTTGTCCTTTTTGCAGCAGGAACAGTTGTTGTTTGGACAAGAGAGGTTGATGGCGCTGGTGTTACTCAAACACCTGAGCTAAAACTAGTTGCTTTTATAGTATTATTGATTGCGTTTATAATTCCACTGAGTATACAGATTGTATGGCTGGTTGTTAATTTGAAAAAGGTTAAAAAAAATTAAGCAAAAGGCGCAATCCTGAAAAAGGATAGGGGCTATTTTTTCAATCTCCTGTTTGGCTGTTCACAGTACAATTTATCTATATAAGAATAAGTAAAATATTGGAGGTAGTAGTTTGGATTCGATTACTCATACCTTATTCGGACTAACATTGTACGGAGCAGTTGATAAAAGAAACTTGGATAAAAATCATAAACGTGCTTATTTGGTGACAACGGTAGGAGCAAGCTTAATTCCCGATATAGATGTTATTTCTCGTTTGTGGGATACTTCAGGGCAATATCAGATGTGGCATAGAGGTATCACGCATTCTATTTTCCTAACACCGCTATGGGCAGTCTTATTCTTTTTGATTTGTGCTGCCATTTTCAAGATAAAAGATAAAAAGCTATTTTTACTTGGATGGTTGGCTGTGTTTATTCATGACACTAGTGATCTGTTTAATGCTTGGGGGACAGGTTATTTGGAACCTTTTTCAAATAATCGAATTACCTTCGGAACCATCCCCATTATTGATTTTGTATTCTGGATCATCATGGGGATTGCTTTTATTTTATCGAAAAAAAACAAACAAAAGTCGCCTTATTATTTTAAAATGGCTTGGGCATTTATGAGTCTTCATCTTATTATTCAAAGTACTCAAGGGTTCCTCATTTATAACCAATATGATGAAAAATATGATCAGGTCGCTCTTTCTGCTGATTTTGTCCCTTGGACATATTCAGTCATTGTTAAACAAAATGATACCGTGACTATTTTTCAGGATAATCTATTTCAGGAAGAGAAAGAACAATCTGTTTTATTTTCTAATAAAGATGCCGATCTTGACTATTTATTCTCTCAACGTCCTGAAGCCAAAACACTCTATGAATGGTCACCTTTTGTTGTTTTAGTAGATGATGGGAAGGTATTGGGATTATACGATCCACGTTTTTACCGTGATGGACAGTCGTTTCTATTTGAATATATTGAAAAATAAAACGGAGTAGGGTTAACTAATGATGATTCTACTTCTCTCAAGTCATTTATGAACAGCATTATATATAAAAAAATTAGTCTATATCATGAATAACATAGGTAGAAAGTGATCAATCTTTTTTATAAAAACCAATGTTAAATCTGCTGGATAAGAATCGATTTTTGATTCCTCTTTTTTCAAAATCGATTCTTTTTTATTTCTAGCAAAATGCTGGCTTATAGGGCAGTTTTGATCAAACTTACTTTAAAGCAACGCTTTCATTAGAGATTCCCTTTCTGTTAAGTGCTATTTTGCATATCCAACTTTGAAGCTTGAGTGCTAAATTATTTACATTCAATCATTTTTAGAACTATTTAGATCTACCTAGCAAAAAGGCGGCTGCTTATTGTTAAGTAATTACACTCCACTGTAGAAGATCAAAGGCCATTAAAGATGTGGTACATTTATTGAACTTCGGCAGCAGTACATTAAATAACAGAGAAGGATACTTTATGCTATGTAATTGTACATGCTAGAATTAAAGAAAGAAAAATAATTGAGGGACTTAAGATCGGAGTGGTAAAGAGAGTAGCCCAAATTAAAGTTTAGAAGGTGTTGTTTATGCCAGACTGGTCTTATCATCCATTGAAAAAATTTTTACTGGATAAAATAAGCCCGAAAACAAGCAGAGATTTTCTTCATAAATCTATGAGTGCAATAGCATCTACTCCTGGCGGTCGAGGTCTTATTGGGTTTTTAGGGCATATGAATCCCCCAAGGGAATTTCAGAAGGAAATTTATCATACTAGATTTCCTTCTCCTATTGGATTAAGTGGCCATATTGATCCTAATTTGTCAGGTGTTAAAGCCTTCCAAGAGTTAGGGTTTGGATTTGTGGAAATAGGGCCAATCGTATTAAACGAACCTAAAAATCAAATAAAACCAAGAAGAGAAAATAGTCATATTTTGTTTTCTAATCATCAAGAGAAGGTTCCTCTCAAACTGGCAATCAAAAAACTAACAAGATTGAATATTCGAATTCCCGTATTTGCCAAGATAGATGCACAAGTAAAAAGAAATGAATGGGACATAATTGTACAACATTTAACACCTTTTGTAGATGCTTTTGTCGGAACAAGTGAGCAGATTATCCCGTACGTAGAGGAAAGTTTAATATGTTTAGAGCGTTCTTTTTATGTATCTTTTTCTGCTGATGAAATGAGCGAAAAAAAAACAGAAATAGGGCCATTAATACAGCATACAAGTATTGGGGGTATTGTCATAGAGGCTCCTCGTCGAATCGAGGGCAGCTATTGGCATGAAGTTGCAAATGCAAATGAATGCCTAGCTAAATTGGTAAAACAGGTTAAAGATTTACACCCCAAGCTAATGATCATAACTTCTGGTGGAGTGGAGACACCGGAGGAGGCTTGTGCTTTAGTTGGTGCTGGTGCAGATCTGTTAATGTTAACAGATGGATATGTAAAAGCGGGGCCAGGGTTACCGAAGCGAATTCATGAACGATTATTATATGAAAAAGTCCAACCTATTAAAAATCCAAACTGGTACTGGTCATTTCTATTTGGTCTCTCCATATTAGTTGGAGGAATCATCGCCTTATATATTGCATTCACAAGTATTGTCCTCCCTTATGATGAATCGTTTATCGGACTGTCAAAAGCCGATATTTTTCAAATAAATCCTCTCATCTTATCATTTATGTCACATGACAGAATAGCGCTGGCTGGAACAATGATATCTGGAGGAATATTGTATATCCAGCTTGCCCGACACGGAATTAAATATAACATGCATTGGGCAAGGATTGCTTTTCATAGTGCAGCAATCGTAGGATTTCTTGGTATTTTTCTTTTTATCGGCTTCGGTTACTTTGATTGGTTACACGGTTTATTTTGGCTGTTCTTATTGCCGATATATTATTTTAGTTTTAGGGAAGGAAAAAGAGTCACAGGTACCCCGTCCTCCATTCATGGAAAGAATGATAAAGAGTGGCAATACGGCCTTTATGGACAACTCATGTTTATTACACTAGGATTTTTAATATTAGCAGGCGGTATAGTGATCTCTACAATAGGTGTATCCAGAGTTTTTGTGCTAACAGATCTAAGCTTCTTGTGCATGTCATCTCAGATGTTAGATCGTATTAGTAACAATTTGATTCCCCTTATTGCACATGACCGAGCAGGATTTGGCAGTGCCCTTGTAAGTGTTGGTTTGCTTGTTCTAATGATTTCCTTGTGGGGGTTCAGAAAAGGAGAACAATGGGTTTGGAATACCCTTGCTGCCGGGGCATTACCTGCGTTTATAGCGGGGATTGGAACCCATATATATATTGGATATACAACCTTTATACATTTACTTCCCGTTTACTTTTTAGTCATTTTATATGTATTCGGATTAGCATTATCTTATCCTTTCTTAAAAAGGAAATAAAGCCAGCTGTACTCAAAAATGGATACGGCTTTCACATAAGATAATGATAGATCTACAAGAAAATCCTCTCAGCATGCAATCACGTCCGTTTGCTGGAGATCAAAGATCTTTGAAGTTAGTTTTACTCATTGAACTTTTAGCCTCCGCTATTTCAAAAAGAACATCATGAAAGGATAAGCAACTAAACCGAGTACTTATTCAAGAATTCGGCTTGATCACTGAATAAATTAGGAGAGTTCTTTTCATTCATTTTATAAATAAGATTCCATAAAGCGTAAAAGCCCTGCTCCGTGTGAACAGGGCTTTTCGTAATTAAACAATATTCCTATCTTTCTTTATGATTTCAGAGATCAATGTTGATTAAACGAAGTTGTTTGCTGATTCTGTTGGTTTTGCTGAGATTGCTGGGAACTTAATTGTTTTAGTTGCTGCTGAGATTGGTCAATCTGTTGAGTCATTTGATTAAGGACATTAAATAAAAGTTTGTTATAGTCTTTCATTTAAAGGAACAATAAAGTTGTTTTTCGCTGATGAATCCTCATTTTAGGATTTTCTATAATCGTTCATTTATCTTCTATAAATTTTAAAAATCTATGGTTCCATATATTTTCATAAAAATCAATCGTCGCTTTTGCAGACATAAATGGGTTATTCAAAGTAGAGGTTGCTTTCTGTACCATGAAATTTTCGTATCCTAATCCATGAGCAAATTTAATCGTAGCATCCATACAGTATTCTGTTTGAGCACCACAAAATTCAATACTCTGTACAGTTAACTGGTCTAAAAGACTTTTTAAGTTTGTTTTGTAAAAAGAATTCGCATGTATTTTTCTTACAAAAAAATCTTGTTCTTGAACATCTAGATTGGCATGAATAGCCCATGGTTCTTCTTCAGGTACTAATTCTTCATCACAGTGTTGAACAAAAATGATTGGTTTATGTAATTTTCTATATGAAGTGATTCTATCATTTACTTTATTAAGCAAATTTTGTAAATCAAATAAATGATCTCCACTGTAACAAACACCATTTTGTATATCTATAACGATTAAAACATCAGCACAAGTCTCCATTATTTTACCTCTTTCATTTTGCAATATGTTAATGATTCTATCAATTAGGGATATACTATACAAGCAACATAAAAAGGCGATATGAATCTCTAATTTCATATTATTTTTTAAAATAACTATTTTATTTGTTAAATGACTTTATTATTCGTACACAGTTGAGAAGAAGAAATCTTTAGTTAATGCTCACTAATAAAGACTTTATTTATTATCTCCTCTACTTTGAGTAGTCGTTGTTAAAGTCTTTTCTTTATTAAGTCCTCTATATAAGGTTGCTGCGGGTACTCCCGTCGCTTCCTGTATTTCTTTGGTAAGCGGTAAACACAGCACACCTTCTTATCTATATGATCCTATGGCATAATCCTTCCTAAGAAAAACATAGGGAGGATTATAATGAAGAAAGAAGAATTGAGGAGCTTGTGGAAAGAACGGATTCAGGCATACAGGGAAAGCGGGCTGACCGCCAGGCAGTGGTGCGCGGAGAATGGTGTTTCCACTCATCGGCTCTATTACTGGCTAAGAAGGCAGAACTCGGCTGCCTCTGCACCGGCTTCTCCTTCGGAGTGGATGAGGTTTGATGTCACCGATGGACCCGAGGATAAAGCTTCCCTTACCATAAAAGTCGGCGTATGCGAAATTGAAATTAAGGAACCTCTCAATGAAAAGCTTCTGCTCGATGTAATCCGGGTACTAGAAAGCCGATGCTAAATGCGGCCAAAGTAGACTGTGTATATCTCGCCCGTGGAAGCACCGATTTGCGCAAATCGATTGATGGACTCGCTGCGATCGTACAGGAAGGATTCCAGCTCGATCCCTTTTCTCCATGTCTGTTTGTTTTCTGCAATCGGAAAAAGGATAAGCTGAAGATTCTGCACTGGGAGTACAACGGGTTTTGGCTTTATTACCGCAGGCTGGAGAAAGGAATCTTTCAATGGCCCGATCCTTCCTCCGCCCAGCCAATGGCGATCAGCCACCGCCAGCTGAACTGGCTGCTGGACGGCCTCACCCTTGAACAAACGCAGGCACATGGCAGAGTTTCTGCGAAAATAATCGTGTGAAAAAGAGGATTTTGGCGAAAAAAGCCGAATCCTTTTTATTATGAAAAAATTGACCCTTCCCTCTCAGACAATTGAAGAATTAGAAGCGAAAAACGCGGAGCTTCAAAAACAGAATGAAGCGCTCCAAGCCAAACTGAACTGGCTGGAGGAACAATTCCGCCTGAGCCAGCAGAAGAAGTTTGGCTCTTCGAGCGAAAAAACCAGTCCCGACCAGCTCGCCCTTTCTCTTTTCAACGAAGCCGAGGCAACGGCAGATGAGAAAATCGAGGAGCCGGATGTGGAACGAGTGGTTCTGCGGACTAAGAACCGCGAGGGCCAACGGAAAGAGAAACTGGAAAACCTGCCGACAGAAACGATCCACTATCGTTTAGCTGCCGATGAGCAAGTCTGTTTGTGCTGTGGCGGAGCTGTTCATGAAATGAGCACGGAAGTGCGCCGTGAATTGAAAATCATCCCTGCCCAGGTAAAAGTAGTAGAGCATGTGCGCCATGTTTATAGTTGCCGCCAATGTGAGCGCGAAGGAACGGAAACGCCTGTCGTGACCGCAGCTATGCCTGCGCCTATGTATCCAGGCAGCCTGGCCTCTCCTTCCGCCATGGCGTATATCATGAGCCAAAAATATGTAGACAGCCAGCCTCTTTACCGCCAAGAAAAGCAATTGGAGCGTTTGGGTGTCCGCCTGCCACGCCAGACACTGGCAAATTGGATGTTATATGGGGCAAACCATTGGCTCGTGCATCTCTATGACCGAATGCACGCCCATCTTTTGAAGAATGATATCCTGCATGCCGATGAGACGAGCCTGCAGGTTCTTTCCGAACCAGGGCGTCCAGCCAGTTCGAAATCCTATATGTGGCTATATCGGACAGGATCAGACGCTGCCCCGAACATTCTGTTTGATTATCGCCAGACTCGTGCAGGCAAACATCCGAAGGCTTTCCTTTCGGGCTTCCGAGGATATCTCCATGTCGATGGCTATCAAGGCTATAATGACCTGGCCCATGTAAAGCTTGCCGGGTGCTGGGCTCATGCGCGCCGCAAATTCGATGAAGCGATCACGGCTCTGCCTTCAGAAGCAAAAGGCAAAGAGACGCCGACGGCGGCTGAAGAAGGCCTGCAGTTCTGCAATCAATTATTTGCCATTGAACGTGACACCAAGGAAGTGACGCCCGATGAGCGTAAGCTCATCCGCCAAGAGCGCAGCCAGCCAGTGCTGGATGCTTTTTCAAGCTGGCTTCGAATGCAAAGCCAGCGGGTCACACCAAAAAGTGCTCTAGGAAAAGCAATCGCCTATTGCCGGAATCAATGGCCGCGGCTGACCACTTTCTTAGAAGACGGCCGTCTGGAGATCGATAATAACCGCAGCGAGCGCTCTATCAAACCATTTGTCATCGGACGAAAAAACTGGCTGTTCTCCCAATCGATGAAAGGGGCGAAAGCCAGCGCGGTGATCTACAGTATTGTTGAAACGGCAAAGGAGAATCATCTTAATCCATTTGCTTATTTGACGTACGTTCTGGAGCAACTCCCTTTGATCGATAGAACCGATGAACAAGCGATAGACAGCCTCCTCCCTTGGTCGAAGAGCATTCCAGGGGAATGCCGGATTCCTAAGAAAACAAAATAATGACAGCACAAAGGCCCAACCGTTGTCCAGGTGGGCCCTTTTTGACGCTTACTTTCTTTGACACTCATTCTTTGCGAACGATACAGGGCCATTGCTTGATGCAGCTTTTGCTGATTAACCTTTGGTCGTCCGTCTTTTCTTCCTCTAGCACGCGCTGCTTTCAATCCGGCCATCGTTCGTTCACGAATAATATCTCGTTCAAATTCCGCCAGAACTGATAACATTCCAAACATTGCTTTACCTGCAGCTGTACCGGTATCTATTTTATCTTGAATACTGACAAATTCTACTTCTTTCTCACATAGTTCATCTGCAATCTCAATCCGGCGTTTTGTGGACCTAGCCAGACGGTCTAATTTGTAGACCACAAACTTATCCCCGGCACGCAGCATCCTCAATGCCTGTTTTAATTCTTCTCGATTGTCTTGCACGCCCGATACTTTCTCTTTGAAAATTTCATCACAATCAAATTCATTCAAGGCGTCTAATTGTAAATCCAATGACTGATCAATTATACTAACCCTTGCGTACCCAATTATTATAAAACGTTCCCCTTTAAATCATTTTCCTTTCTTCTTTTCTATGAAAAACATCCCTTTTAGAAATATAGATTTTGATATAAGTTTTGATATGAAAATCCTTAAATTTTGAGGATATTTGTCACTTTTGGAGTTATTTTGCACCCGTTTTAAGTGCTATTTTGCACTATAAATCAATATAAAAAGTCCAATTTCTCAACATTAAAATTAAGAAATTGGACCAGTTGCTTACTTCACAAACGCGTCCGATAGTTGAATACCACGCTATTCTTTTAAGGTACTTCCTGAGACATTGACTCTCTTTGGTACAAAGAAATACACGAATACATAAACAAATAAACTTCCAATTAAAAGATAGCAAATTTTAGCAGTAGAAGTATGAATAAGCATAGTGAAATACAGAATAAATAATTGTGCATATAATATAACTAAGACAAACACTAAGAAAGAGTTATTTATCTGGGATTTAGAAATAGGGTAAAGTAATGCACTTTGTTTAATTTCATGTTGTAAAGGAATTACTTGAAGTCCAGTCATAAATAAAATTAGGAGATTAAAAATCCAACCACTTGTTGGTATAGCATAATTAACAAATATGCCAATTAAAGTAAGTCTCAAATAAAGGTAAAAGTAATCATTATATCTTACAAACAAGTGTGAGTATAAATATACGAATGTGCTACTTTGACTATATGGGATATACCTTTTCAGAATCAAAGTAAGCAAACGTCTATTCCTAAAAGAACGTTTAAGATTGGGGACATCCATAAAAAAATTAATAAATTTAAAGTTTTGTAATAATGCACTTTCTTCTTCATCTATTAGCCACTGCCAATTCAGATTTCTTTTTTTTTCTATAAAATAAATTAAATAAACGAAATTTATACTCATTAAAACAAGTGTAAAAATCCAGTCATTTTTTAACAAAAAATAACACATTAAATATATTGAAAAAAACCTATTTAACCTATGTAACACAAATTGTACATGGTTCTCTAACCATTGTTCATCCCACTTCATTAAAATGTTATAAGCAGCAATCCCCACTATAAAAAAAAGAAAGGGAAGATTTACATTAGTTGTGTGCAAAAATAAGGATAAAAAAACAGTTATGAAACTTACCAATTTAATAACATCAATAACAAAACTATATATAAGTGATTTAATAAAATACGACTTTAATCCCCATTCTAATGGCAACAAAAACATTATATCTGCCCTTTTAGTAAATGTACGAACTTTTGTCTGTATTAAAATGTAGGTTACAAATAGTGATAGGATTACTTCAACAGATATTTGAGGAGGTATCCACTGAAGAAATAAATTAAAATAATATATAAAGATACTGCTAATGATTAGAAAAAAATAAACAACATTCGCACCAATTATTGAATAGTACCTGAACATTTTTTTATAATATTCCTGAACCCTTAAACCCCATAATGTTTTTATATCCATAAATATACCTGTACTTTCATGAATTTTACTAAAAACATAGGATGCATCAACTATTTCATCTATCCTCATTGCAATGTATGAGTTGCTTTGCCCTGAATTCATTTCCTAATGTCACTCATATATATTAAAGTTCTTCCACAAACCTGCTTACATTAGCTGAAGTACATGTAACCTACACCAACATAAATTACCATTTTGTTTAGAAGTGTTATTCTATTAAAGGTAGCCTGATTGCGGAACAAAATTAAAAAGCGCCCTTTAAGCAAAATGATAACATGTTAATATTTTACAAGCTAGATATATGTAACAAAACTCGTAGTTTTTGAGCTGCTTTTACGAACATCTTCTTTTAACTGTTACTTTTCATTTGTTTTACCGCTTTTTTTGTCATCGAAAGTGATGTATAGAAGGGGAGCAAGAACGTCATGCGGTTATTTGTATACTAAGAAGATTTTCAACCTAAAAAAGCCGATTCCCCAATTTTTAAGGAATCGCTGATTTAAATTTTACTTTTCAATTGCGCCTATTTGTTAAGTACAAACCATAGAAAATAATATTTCATTATTTAGTATGTATTTATTTTTTCTCTATCAGCATTTTGTTCAATCATATCTGAAATAAAAGTATAAATATTCGGAGGATATTCAGCAATACGATGAACTAAATATAAATACCACTCACTACCATATGTTACATAAACTTTAACTTGGATATTATCCTCCTTTAAAGAGCTTAACAGGTCAGGTTGAACTCCATCCAACATCTCTACTTCAACATTTGGACTATAAAGAAATCCTTTTGTTTTTAGGTCCATCAATATATCCTCATCATGTGTAGCAACAGACAAGGGATGATTGTTATCTATGCACATAGATACAAATTCTATATATCGTTTATTTAACTCTTCGGACCTTGGAATGTATATACCTTCAGACTCTTGATAAGCCCCCTTTACTAAACGTATTTTACCCGAGGCTTTCAATAGATCCATTAGGTCAACAACTGAACGTTTTAAATGAACTTGTAATGTTATTCCAACATTTGAGAATGATTTTGATATCCTTTTATATAGTGATAAAATTTTATCTGTTTTTTGTGATTCTTCCATACTTATCATTAGTTGAATATTTTGCTTTTTCGCTTCTTTTGCTAATTCTTCTAGATTAGTAAATGCTACTTCATCAGAAATCATCATTCCGATATGAGAAAGATCAAATGATACTGTAGCCTTCAATTGATTCTTCCCGAGGTCCTTTATTAGTTCTTTAAACTCATTTTTGGCCAGCATGCATTCTTCTTCGGATGTTGTATTTTCGCCAATAAATTCTAATGAAACCTGATACCCTTTGTTATATAGATTTATAACACGATCGATTCCTTCTGTGCGTGTTTCTCCAGCTATAAATCGTTTAGCCCCTTTAATAAAAATCGGGAAAAGTTCTTTTGAATTACGAAAATAGGCTTTTAGTTCTTGATTTCTAGCAATCGATTTGAGAGATTTGGAAAAGCGACTTTCTTCATTAAGCATAAAATAATCACATCCTTATGTTGTATATATTATTTGGGATTACGTTTTTTTGATGAAGATTTTTTCACCTACAAAAATTAAATTCCTACATTTGAGTTGTATCCCACATAAAATGTGTAGCAATCTATTAAAGCAGATCATTTAGCATTCTTAATAAAAATATCCCTGTATTGTCGGGGGGTTAATCCAATAAATTCCACGAAGAAATTGCTAAAATGGCTTTGATCTGCAAAACCTGTCTCTATTGCTGCATCAAGGGGCTTTGCACCCTGTTCCAATCGTTTCTTTGCTTCATTAATACGTACCGTTTGTAAGTAACGATACGGGGTAATACCCCGTATTCGGGTAAATGAGCGCAACAAAGAATATTTGTTCATATTAGCCATCTTTGCTAAATCATCTAAAGCAATATGTTCTGCATAATGTACTTCTAGGTAGTGACAGACATTTTCGATTTCTTGTTTAATAACTCTCGGTTCTGTATTTTCGATGGTTTCTGTATATTTTTCAATAAGCTGTTGAATAAGAAAATAAAAAGTTTCTTCTTTCTCAAAATCTGATATTTCATCCATAACCATCTGGTGAAGATTATGCAACAATTGAGCTTTTTCACTACGATAGGCAACAGGAGAAGCAAAGGAAGGAAGATAATCTTGCCCTGTAATCTCTTTTGTAACTTTTCGCATGATTTCAGGCTTGATATTCAAACAGCGATAGTCTAATGTTTCATTGTCAATTGATTCGCAGGCATGATTGTCCAGAGGGTTAAAAAATATAATATCACCGGCACCTATTACATATTCTTTGTTTTTACAAGATAATCGTCTTTGTCCACTCTCTATAAACCCAATCACATAATATTCATGGAAGTGATTCGGAAACTTTTGCATGATACCTTCAAAACGGTAAGCTTCTATTTGTAAATCATGATCAAAACATACCGTTCTTTCTTCTTGTTCCATACGAACAACCTCCTTCAATTTCTGTTAATTAGTGTAGCACACTTAGATAAAGCCCTCTTGTAAGATATTGACTAATAAAGAGTGGCACGGCAGATTAAAAAACTGTCATATCATTCCCCATCTTGATTGATACCGGCTTTGGAAGTGATGTGAAAGAAACAGAACATTTAGTTAGAGAAGCAGGCGTTTTGCCAGAAGAATTATATCTTATTGTGAGCACGCACTATCATAGTGACCATGAGGAGGCAATCATATTAAGGCAATTAAGGTTAAGTAAAAATTGCGAAGAAATATACTTAAACTATTGGACCGCATTAGTTTAGCAAGGAGTAATCGAAAATGGAATAGTGCTCCTTCTTTGTTTTATACAAAAATCAATTATTAAAATGTAATAGGGTTTTGAATTTGAAATATTTTACATAGTAAATGAACAGTGGTTGGATGAAGAAAGAGGAGGAGAGCACTTTTCTAATATTTTAGTTGCTCGATCTTATATCAAGATTAAATCACTTTATTTTCTCTTTATATATGATATAGAATTTTTGTATAAATAGGTAAAAATGCTACAATGAATAATAATGCACATAGAGGGATTATAATGAAAAACTCGATTATAGAAGTAATCAAAGATTTGAAAAAAGTGAAAGGGGGGCATATTTGTTATTTCTATAATAATGAAATAACTTACATAAATAATGTCGTTTCCTTTATAGTTACAGGAATAAGGAACGGTAACCACATTTTGCTGGTCGAAAATGATAGAAATATTCTTCTTATAAATAAGCAGTTAGAAAAAGTGCTAAGTAAGAAAGAATGGACCTTCTTGCATGTTATAAATAATTATGACTTTTACTATTTTAATAAGAATTTTAATCCTCATACGATTGTCAATCATTTCTTAGAAAATATAGAACCGTTCCTAAAAAAAGGGGCTTCGATCTGTACTTGGGGACTTATCGAATGGGGGGAAGATAAAGAAATTCACCAATGTATAGAGGAATACGAAAAAGAAGTGGATAAAATAACAAATGAAAAAGGGATTATTTCAGTATGTGCGTATAATGCTGGGAGAACACCTCAATCATTAAAAGAACTGTTAATAAAATGCCACGGGGTAACATTGACAGATGATGAAGCAGTAAAATTGAGATAAAGACAATATAAAGTGAAGTTTTATCCAATCACTATTCTACAAGCAACACGGGACTCAATAAAGTTTCGACTGTTTTTAAAGTTCCATACATATTACAGAGAGTGCCTCCATTTTGATGAGTCTTTTTTCAAAATGGAGTTTTTCTAGTTGTTAAATACAGGTTTACGACCTCACCTCTATCAAACTTTATTTCAAAGCCGCATCTTGTAGGAGTCTTTTTAGATGTTATTCTGATTGTTTTGTCTTTTCGTTACGAAAGCCCCCTTATTGGGTTACTTCAAGTATAAAACCACTCTTAGCAGGTGTCCCAATTCATTAGGGGGCTAAATTTATAATGACTATCCGTAAGAGCTATGGAAAACGAGGGAGATGATTAAATGTATGTAAAATAATTTTGCTGATGAGGGTGTGAAATGTCCAAACTGCGACAATAATCAATGTCTGTCCAATTATTCACTACTGATTGTTTTGTATGCTTCTACTATCTTTATTGTTCTTGTGATATTGCTTTTGACAATATTTATTAACGGAAAGCATAGCAAACTTGTCATCTATCTATTCTTGTTCTACAGTGTATCTAACTTGTTTAAAAGTGGTAATGTCTCCCGATGATTTGTCATTATCCGTTTGTAGTAATTGTACTTTTGGTTTGTAATCTGTTCGGAGAGCGTCTTTGATATCACCAATGTCTAACGTATATACTTTATCATTCTCGATGGTATCTTCAAAAATTGTTTCGTTGGCCACAGAAATAAAGGTAGTTTTATTCTCATCAATGCCACTAACCTTAATTTCAATTGCATCATCTGCGGTAGTGATGGTTGGTGTAACTAATTCAAGTGCCCCTTGTCCCTTATCAACCAAAGAACAACCAATCAATGTTTGTAATGCCATAATTGTAAGTAAAATAAGACCCAGACGTTTCACTCATTTTCCTCCTTATACTCTATAAGTATTTATAGCCTCAAAGTTATGGAAATCCACACTTTATAGCTTTAGCAAAGAAGCTAAAAATAGTTAATCTTTATTTGATGAGTTTCATATTATTTATTTTTCATGGTCCATTCCTTCATACTGCTTGATTTGTTCTAATTCCATTTTAAACCATCTGTGTATTGTTTGCTAGTTATCAGCAATGATGAAATTAGGGGAAAATTGTATAATGAGGATATGATAAACTTATTAATAAAAGGAATAGGAGCATTAAAAATTAATCTAACTTTTTATGAAAAACAAAATAAAGCTATCGTTCTGACCAATCTTTTTTCAGAACGATAGCTATTTGTATATGATGAAATCAAGCTATCTATAAGTTATAAAGAGTTACTAAAATTTATTACATATGACTATTAAAAAGGAGATACTAGGTTTTAGAGAGTCTCTTCATTGCGTTGTTTAGAAAAGAATTGATCATTTTCATATTTAAGGAGTTTGCAGAAAAATATATTATCATAGAAATGAGGCTATATATTTATTGAGGTGATACCAACGGAACTGTTCTGTTATAGCAAAATTGATTATTTACAATAAAAGATGATTAAAAAATCCTGTTTCTGCAGGATTTTTTAAAACAATAGAGGCAGCATTCGCTAAAAAGCAAAACTTCTATATAGAATACTTTTTCTTTTCATCATAATTTGGTGAAGTACTGGAGTGTGCTAATATGCGGTCCAATACTTTTTTTGTAAATGACATAAAGCAATTAAGTATCAGACCCCCTAAACAAACGGTTAATAAAGTTCCAACACCAATTGGTCCGTTTAAAATTAAGGCCATGATCAGGAATATGAGGTAAATGAATGTTCTCGACCAAAATATATTTGTTCCAGTTAATTCTTGTATGATTAATGTTAATCGGTCAATTGGAATCGGTGCAAAATTTGTGTGTAGATATATTGCGGTTCCTAACCCTATAACAACTAGACCGGTTCCAAAACAAATAACCTTGCTGTACCAAAGGTCAGGAGTTATCAAATTGTGCAATAAAAAAAGCCACATATCAATACCAATACCTGTTATAAGGGCAGTTCCTAATCCTAAAACTTCTGGTCTTTGTCCTTTTAAAAGTGAATTGCAACATATCAATATTAAAGCTAGGATGACTTCCCAACTTCCCACAGTAAGCCCTACATTTATAGACAGACCTACTAACAGTGCATCAAAAGGGGAAGTTCCCAGGTCTGATTGTATAGTGAAAGAAATACCAAGAGTTAATATTAAAATTCCTAATACATAAAAAACATATTTCACTTTATACGACCTCTTTATCATTATTTTTTGTTGCAAATGCAACAAATTTAGATTAAATTTAATATATGCCATTTTTATTGCATTTGCAACAAAAATATATACTAAGGAGTTAATTATGAAGGAAGTTCTTCGTGAGATTGGAATGATAGCAAGGGCATTAGATTCTATAAGTAATATAGAATTTAAAGAATATGACCTTACAAAGGGGCAGTATTTATACCTTGTGAGAGTATGTGAAAACCCGGGAATCATTCAAGAAAAATTAGCTGAGATGATAAAAGTAGATCGAACAACAGCAGCGCGCGCTATAAAGAAACTGGAAATTAAGGGCTTTATTGAAAAGCGAGAAGACCAACAAAACAAAAAAATAAAAAAGCTCTTTCCGACAGAGAAAGGGAAAAGTGTTTATCCTTTTATAAAAAGAGAGCATGATTATTCTGATATCGTTGCATTAGAAGGGTTTTCCGAAACAGAAATAGAAACCATTTTCAACCTGCTTCAAAGAGTAAGAAAAAATATAGAAAAAGACTGGGAATTTGTAAAAAAGGGAAACAAGAGAAATTATTGATGATCTAAAGGAGAGACATATTTAAATGACTATAAAGATAAAAAAATGTAACCTAGAAGACTCACGTAAACTTCAAGAAATTAGTTATGAAACATTTGATGAGACATTTAAGCATCAGAATTCACCCGAAAATATGAACGCTTATTTGGAAAGGGCATTTAAGTTAGAACAACTAGAAAAAGAATTATCCAACATTTCTTCACAATTCTTTTTTGTTTACTTTAATGATGAAATCGCTGGATATTTAAAGGTCAACACGAATGATGCTCAGTCTGAAGAAATGGGGGATGAATCACTTGAAATCGAGAGGATTTATATAAAGAAAAAATTTCAGAAGCAAGGGATTGGTAAATATCTGCTAAATAAAGCTATAGAAATTGCCATGGAACATAATAAAAAGAAAATCTGGCTAGGTGTATGGGAAAAAAATGAAAATGCTATTGCTTTTTATAAGCAAATGGGATTTATCCAAACTGGATCCCACTCTTTTTATATGGGTGATGAAGAACAGATAGACTTTATAATGACTAAAACACTAAAATAACCTTCTTTTGAAGGTTATTTTAAGGTCACGAACGTAGAGGAAGTTTGGGGGCAAAAACACTCTTTTGGCACAATGGGCGCGGCAGGACAAACGAAACCCCATTGCCACTCATTTGCCTTTAGAGTTAAAAGGGTCTTTGAAATATTTAGTGGGAATAGATTAAGCAATAGCAACTACCTTTATAGGGGTTGCTATGTATGTTTCTTATAAAAAGGTCCTTATGACCTTCTTATCTGGAATTGCGTTATACCTGCTCTTCTGGGATTGATAACTGGAATAGGATTTCAAGGAGCAGCTAAACCGTTGCTGGACAAAGGATTAGGAGAATATTTGATAACAGAAAAAGGGGCAACACTCTATAGGAGCTGCCCTGGATTAATATTGATATTCAACGAAAAAACGATTGAATACATAGTGTACGCCTGATACCTTTCCCTGCTACATTGCTGTTTCGATACCGACTTTTTAACAGAGGGAAGTAAGCAAATTACATAATATTACTTTTCAATGACTTCAAAAATGTAAGGTATATTGCGGTAATGATGACCATAGTTCAGCCCATACCCTACTATAAACTTGTCTTCGATAACAAATCCTTTATAATCTACTTCAATATCAACTTGTCTACGTGATGGTTTGTCGAGGAATGTACAGGTCTTTAAACTTTTGGGGTTTTTTCTTTAAGAACATTATATACTGCTTTCATTGTATGTCCTGAATCCAATATATCATCTATAATAAGGACATCATATTCGGAAATATCCACAGAAAAGTCAGAGACCTTTACATTTCCATTGCTAGTTTTTCCAAAGCCATAGCTTGAAGTTTCCATAAATTCAATTCTAACGGGAACCGTTATGTGCCGAACTAGGTCTGCCGTGAAAATAAAACTTCCTCTTAATAATGAAATAATAAGGAGATTTTTATCTTCCTTTTGGTAGTCATTTGACACAAGTGCCCCTAACTCTTTTACCTTCCCATCAATTTCTTCTTTGCTAAATAATATATTTTCTTTCATTATTTTTCACCCTTCTAGTAATTATTTCATCGTTTTTGAGCCTTCACCTAAAATACGTACTGAATAACAAAATTACTAAAAAACAGAATGGCAATCATATAAAGAGCTGGGTGAATTTCCTTGCCCTTTCCTATTAATAGCTTTATCAGCGGATAGAGAATAAAGCCAATGGCCATGCCATCTGCAATGCTATATGTTAAAGGAATCAATACGATAATTAAAAGTGCTGGAATGCTCTCTGTTAAGTCATCCATTGGAATATGAACTACGTTTTGCAACATAAGAAGTCCAATCAATATCAGAATTGGAGAAACCGCACTTGCCGGAACAATTTTAATAACAGGTATAAACAAAATAGAAATGAGAAACATAAATCCTGTCACCATGCTCGTTAAACCTGTTCTCCCGCCTGCTGTGATTCCTGCGGCTGCCTCCACCGATACTACAGTGGGACTTGTGCCAAAGATACCCGAAGATAAAACTGAAACGGCTGTTGCCTGAAGCGATTTCTTGCTACTTTCAGGACGGTTAAGCATTTTGCTATGTCCATGTATCAGCCCAATATTTTCAAATACGATCACCATGGCAAAGGAAATAGAAGTGAGCCAGAAAACGTTATTTCCTGCTTGTCCCCACGATATTTGACCAAACACTCCAAAATATTCGTGAAAAGAGGGCATTGAAAGGGACATTCCCTTAAATGTATCTCCCTCTAACCAAATTGATAAAATCGAAGTAATGATAATACTTAATAAGAGATTTCCAGGTACATTTTTAATAAATAAGATAATCGTAATAATCAAACCAATAAACGTTATGATTACTGTGGGACTGCTTAAATCACCAATTGCAAGCAAGGTGTGCTCAGATTTCGAAATAATTCCCGCATTTTCGAAGCCAATAAAAATCAGTAAAATCCCAATTCCAATGGTAATGGCTTCTTTCAGGGAGTTAGGAATGGAGGAAGTAATCACTTTTGCCATTGGTGTAAAGGCAATAACAATAAAAATCAGTCCTGAAATGAAAACCATGGTTAAGGCTTCCTGCCAAGTAAATCCCCCAGATTGAACGATTGTATAGGTAAACATCGCATTTAGCCCCATACCTGGAATGATAAGAAGAGGAGTATTACTCCATAAGCCGAGGACTAAACAACCAAAAAAACTGGTTAATATAGTTGCAATAATTCCCGCCTCCATCGGGATTCCTGCCTCCACCAAAATCGTCGCATTGACAATAATAATATAGGCCACAGTTATATATGAAATCAGCCCTGCAGAAACTTCCTTTGCAATCGTCGTATCATATTGATTGAATTTGAAAAAGCGCTCCATATTAATCACCTTTCTAATTTCCTGTCAAATGAATATGAAAGTAATCTTAACATGGACTCAATTATATGGAAAATATATAATTTGAATAATAACTATATAGTTTTTAAATACAAGGAGACATTTATGGACCTTAAACAATTACGGTATTTTATTGCAATTGCTGAGGAAAAGAGTTTAACAGCTGCTGCGATTCGGCTACATATGTCTCAACCGCCACTAAGCATACAGTTGAAACAATTGGAGCAGGAGTTAGGGGTTAAATTATTTGAACGAAGCGGAAAGACCCTGGAATTAACTGATAAAGGCGATGTACTCTACAAAAGGGCTTTACATCTTGTGAATAGTGCAGAAGAAATAAAAAATGAAATACAGGAAACAGAGGAAGGAAAAAAGGGTGTACTTGCTATCGGGATCAACACTTTATCTCTATCAGGATTTTCAGAAATGCTCCGATCCTTCCACAAGAAGTTTCCCCTTGTTTCATTAAAAATAGTTCAAAATGATTCTTTTTATTTAGCAGAAATGATAAAAACAAGGGCCATTGAATTGGCATTTGTGCGTCTTCCGCTTGAACATCGGGGTTTGGCCTATCATCATCTAATGAATGAGCCCTTTTTTTTCGTAACAAATAAAGAAACACACATTATTTCATTGGAAGAGCTTTCAGATATCCCTCTCATCGTTCCAAGTACAGAGGGATTGGGTATCTATAGTACGATTCTTGAAGCATTTTCAAGGCAAAATCTTCAACTAAGTAAAATGGCGGAGTGCTCCGATATGCACACTTTAATGGAGATGGTTAAAGGAGGCATGGGAGCAACAATTGTTCCAAAATCAGTTTTGGATGTCTATAGGGATAAATGTCTCTATTCCATACCGATCAATGATGCTAACTTGGCATCTTCTTTAGGAGTTATTTTTCTTGAAAATCATTATGTCTCTACACCTGCAAAAAACTTTATGGAGCTAATAAAGGAATACTATAGACTTTCATAACTATAATAAAACCTTAACTGATTATCCCTTCCTTCAAATATGCATCCAGAAATCTGCCTAAACAAAAGACCCAGGATACACAAAAGGTTTTTTTACGAAGCCAGGGCCGGATTAGCAAGAAGAAATGAAACTTTTAAATATAAGCTTGGTTGATTGGATCCCCGCCGAATTTTGCATAAAAACCCTCGAAGGCAAGACCTGAAAATACACTGTATACCGAAGCCAAACCTTAATAATCGGGCGCTTTAATGGAGCAGCTAAAGCCTAAATTCTCACTTATAACACCGAGAATTTAGGCTTTTTATATCGGGGTTTCCTTAACGTTGCAAACCTGCATTTTTCTGACACTATCCTTTAATGAATCGATGATTCCCAGCGTATAAAACCGTCAAAAGGTTGATGGTCCATAAGAAAATTCATCCCTTGCTAAGCAAAAAAGCCCTTGATCATTCCATATTGGAAATGAACAGGCGATCAATCATATGATTTCTAAATTTTTTTCTATATTGCTCATATTTCATTGGTTCTGGTGCAAAACCTCTTCTCTCATAGCAGTTAGAAAGAGAGGGCGCGCGTAATGGCATAAAAATTGCATTTATGAGGGAGCCTCTCTATACATAAAATAAAAAGCCGTGGAGGTGTGCAGATGAAGGTAAATCTCTCATGGTTTCACCTTTAAGAAAATGGGCGTTCTTTCTTTTTATCCACACAAAACCATAAAAGGGTAATCTTGAATAAGGAGTGATCTTGTGAATTTGCTTTGGTTAAATCTTTTTGCTGCAGCCGGTGTCACAGCTTATGGAATCTATTTGTTTATGTATCTATTAAAGACCCGTTATGAATACATTAAGCTGGGCAAGAAACAAGAGTTTGACAACGATGTAAAGAAGCGGATGGAGAAAATCTGGGTATTTGTTTTTGGGCAGAAGAAGCTGCTCAAAGATAAAAAAAGCGGAGCCATCCACGTTATGTTTTTCTATGGCTTTCTGCTCGTGCAGCTAGGGGCTGTCGACTTTATTATTAAAGGCATCATATCGGGAGCGCATTTGCCGCTCGGTCCGCTATATGGAGGATTTAAATTCTTCCAGGAGCTCGTCACACTCATGATCCTTATGGCCGTCGTCTGGGCGTTTCATCGTCGTTACGTTGAAAAGTTGGTTCGCTTAAAGCGCGGCTGGAAGAACGGACTTGTTCTTATTTTTATTGGCCTTTTAATGTTGTCCGTCTTAATCGGCAATGGGATGGATTTAATCTGGCATGAAGGGACAGATGTCCACTGGACTGGCTTGGAACCGGTGGCTTCTGCTGCAGCCGTTGTGTTTTCAGGGATCGGCATAAAAGCCGCCATTGCGTTTTTTTACGTGTCCTGGTGGGTGCATCTATTGGTCTTGCTGACATTCCTCGTGTATGTGCCACAATCCAAGCACGCTCATTTGATTTTCGGGCCGGTCAACACGTATTTTTATCGCTTGGATCGACCGGGTACGTTGAAGCCGATTGACTTTGAGGATGAGACGCAGGAATCATTTGGTGTGGGGAAAATTCAAGATTTTAACCAGCTGCAAATGATTGATTTCTACGCTTGTGTGGAGTGCGGCCGCTGCACGAATATGTGTCCGGCAACCGGCACAGGGAAAATGCTCTCGCCCATGGATTTAATTGTTAAGCTGCGCGACCATTTAACAAATACCGGGGCAGCGGTAACATCCAAACAGCCATGGGTGCCGGCGTTTGCATTTGCCAATACAATAGGGAATCAATTGGCTCTTGCCGGTGGAGCGGAAGCAGCGGCTGAACTGCATCATCCGAGCTTGATTGGGGATGTGATCACCGAAGAAGAGATCTGGGCGTGTACAACATGCCGCAACTGTGAGGACCAGTGCCCGGTCATGAATGAGCATGTGGATAAAATCATTGATCTGCGCCGCTATCTCGTTTTAACAGAAGGAAAAATGGATCCTGATGCCCAGCGCGCGATGCAAAGCATTGAGCGCCAAGGCAATCCATGGGGACTGAACCGTAAGGAAAAAGAAAATT
Source organism: Pseudobacillus sp. FSL P4-0506 (assembly GCF_038003025.1). Classification (NCBI taxonomy): domain Bacteria; kingdom Bacillati; phylum Bacillota; class Bacilli; order Caryophanales; family Bacillaceae; genus Pseudobacillus; species Pseudobacillus sp. FSL P4-0506. The sequence goes on along the minus strand of NZ_JBBOOI010000002.1, from coordinate 85,074 downwards.
GGCGTGAGCTGCGCGATAATGTTTACGTACCGACAATAAAAGAAATGAAGAAAGCCGGAGAAAGATTTGAGTACCTGTTATGGGTTGGCTCGATGGGATCCTTTGATAACCGCAGCCAGAAAATTGCCCTTTCTTTTGCGAAGCTGTTAAATGAAGCAGGCGTAAAGTTCGCGATCCTTGGCAACAAAGAGAAAAACTCCGGTGATACCCCGCGTCGTCTCGGCAATGAGTTTTTATTTCAAGAGCTGGCAACTGCGAACATCGCAGAGTTCGAGAAAAACGGCGTGAAGAAGATCGTGACGATCGATCCGCATGCCTACAATGTTTTTAAAAACGAATATCCAGCCATGGGCTTCAAAGCGGAAGTGTATCATCATACCGAGCTGCTCGCTCAGCTGTTGAGAGAAGGCAGGCTGAACCCCAAACATGCGGTCAATGAAACGATCACGTTCCACGATTCGTGTTATCTCGGCCGCTATAATGATGTTTACAATCCGCCGAGGGAAATCTTGAAAGCGATACCGGGTGTAAGGATCGTAGAAATGGCCCGGAACCGGCAAGACGGCATGTGCTGCGGCGCCGGCGGCGGATTGATGTGGATGGAGGAAAATACCGGCCACCGCATTAACGCAGCACGGACGGAGCAGGCGCTGGCAGTCAGCCCATCTGTCATTAGCTCGGGCTGTCCGTACTGCTTGACGATGCTGTCGGACGGAGTGAAGGCGGTGGAGAGGGAGGACACCATTCGAACGCACGATATCGCAGAACTCTTGGAAAGAGCCTGTATTGGCGTACAGCCTGTACAGAAAGTGCTTTGAATATTTAGAAAACTCAGGTAACATGTAAGGGAAGGGGGAGGAGGATATGAGTGTGATTCTATCAACAGAGGCGCTTCCATTTCCTTACTTTATTACCTCAACACAAGGGGAGATTCTGTCGGTCAATGAGGAAATGAATAGGCAGCTTGTATCGAATATAGTATACAAGCGTGTAGAAGAAGCATTTGACGAATGGAAGGTTATACAAAATGATCGTCTTGTTCACGCAAGGGTAGGCCGCAAATACTGTCTGTTCCTCAAAGAGGTGATGGAACAGGGACAGATTTTATATGTAGGGGTATTCTCAGAAGAGCTGGCCTCCCTTTTGAACGAATTAGAAAAACTCAAAAAGGCAAATCGTCATCTTGATGCCGTTATTGAAAGCTCATACGATGGAATTTATATTACAGACCGGGACGGTATCACGTTAAAGACCAACTCGGCTATTGAGAGAATAACAGGTATTCCGAAAGAGTATTATATTCATAAAAGTGTGACAGCCCTTATGGAAAGAGGCATCCTTGAAAACTCTGTCACAGAGCAAGTTATGCGGAAAAAGAAAACCGTATCGGTCGTTCAATTAAATTATTCAGGGCGTGAGACATTGCTGACAGGCAGCCCAGTACTGAACGAAGAAGGAGAAATTGAAAGCGTTGTCACAAATATTCGCGACTTATCGGATTTAAACGACTTACAAACAGCTTTGCGAAAAGCAACGGAAATGAATAAGACCTATCAGAAAGAGATTGAACGATTAAAAGGAAATCTTGCTGCAACGGGCGAGGATGCAATCATCCAAAGTGAACAAATGAAGTTAATTTATGATACTGCTAGCCGGATTGTTAATGTAGAGGCGACGGTTCTTATTCTAGGAGAAACAGGTGTTGGGAAAGATGTGCTTGCGAAGCATATCTATAATCACAGCGAAAGAAGAAAGCAAGGCAAGTTTATTAAAGTGAATTGCGGGGCTATACCGCCGGATTTATTAGAGTCTGAGTTATTTGGCTATTCAGGAGGGGCCTTTACTGGAGCGAATAAACAGGGGAAGCCAGGGATGTTTGAACTGGCTGATAAGGGCATTTTATTTCTAGATGAAATTGGTGAAATGCCGCTGAATCTTCAAGTAAAGCTGCTTCGCGTTATACAAGAAAGGGAAATTCAACGTGTTGGCGGAATCGCAACAAAGAAAGTCGACGTTCGGCTGATTGCGGCAACAAACCGCAACTTGAAAGAGATGGTCCAGGCTGGAGAGTTTCGTGAAGATTTATTTTACCGGCTAAATGTCGTGCCGATTCACATTCCGTCTCTTCGTGAAAGAAAAGAAGAGATTTTGCCCCTTATGAATCTGTATCTGAAGAAAATCAATCAAAAGTATGGGACAACGAAGCAATTGAATGAGGAGCTGAAATCCTTCTTTTATGAGTATCATTGGCCTGGAAATGTGAGAGAACTTTCTAATTTACTGGAGCGTCTCGTCCTGTTGACTAGAGACCATATTATTGGCCTAGAAAACTTACCTGCAGAGTATAAAGCAGAAACCGTAGAAGGGGCCGCACAAGATGGACACATAGTCACGTTAAGAGAAGCCACAGAAGCAGCGGAGAAGAAAGTCTTGCTGTGGGCCGTTAAAAAATACAAAACGACTTATGAAATCGCGGAGGCTTTAGACACGAGCCAGCCGACGATTGTTAGGAAACTAAAAAAATATAAGATAAAGATTGAAGAATGAAGAAAAAAGCTATCCGAAAAGGTAGCTTTTTCTTTTTGACAACCACCTCCATTTCCTCGTTGAAGATTCAAAAATGTATTAAGGATACATTTTTGAATTGAGCTTTACAGCGATAATCTTTTTAGTCGGATTCAATTATGAATTATTTCTCTTTTTTGTCCCTCCTTTTTCTAGAATAAATTAGCTTTCCGCTTGGCATAAGGATTGCATTATAAAGGAGCAATAACAGAATAAAAGGAGGAATTGGCATGATTGAAACCATGACACCAGAATTGGAACAAATGAAGCAGATGATCAAAAACTTCGTAGATAAGGAGGTAGAACCGTTTGCTCAGCAAATTGAAGAGGAAGATGCCATTCCGCAGCACCTTGTTGAAAAAGCGAAGGAACTTGGCCTTTTTGGAATTAGCATTCCAGAAGAATACGGAGGCATTGGGTTAAATCAAGTCGGCAAAGCGACTGTTTTAGAGCAGCTCGGACGCACGCATAATGGATTTGTCAGCTTAATCAGTGCTCACACGGGAATTGGCAGTACAGGTTTAGTAAAACTCGCTTCCCCTTATTTAAAAGAAAAGTATCTCCCAGACATGGCTGCCGGAAACAAAATTGCCGCTTTTGCCCTATCAGAGCCCGGTGCCGGTTCAGATGCAACAAATTTAGCGACGAGAGCGGAAAAGCGCGGCAACAAATGGATTTTAAACGGAACGAAGCATTTTATTACAAATGCACCGGTAGCCGATGTCTTTACGGTATTCGCTTTAAATGATAAAGAAAAAGGGGCAAAAGGAGGCATTACAGCTTTTCTAGTGGAAAAAGACTTTTCAGGCTTTACAGTTGGAAAGAAGGATAAAAAAATGGGACTTCGCGGTTCTTATACAGCCCAGCTCATTTTTGAAGATTGTGAAGTGCCGGAAGAAAATGTGATTGGGGAAGTCGGCATGGGCTATGTCTCTGCTTTACGTATTTTGGGCGAAGGGCGTGTTGGTCTAGCAGCCCGCGCAGTCGGTTCATGTCAAAAGCTGATTGAATTATCGGCCTCTTACGCGAAAGAAAGGGTGCAATTTGGACAGCCGATTGCTGCTAATCAAGGAATTCAATGGATGCTGGCAGACATGGCAACTGAAACAGCAGCGGCCCGTGCATTGGCCATAAGTGCAGCTCAAATGATTGATGAAGGCAAAAAAGCCATTAAAGAGGCTTCGATGGCAAAATTATTTGCTTCTGATGTATTTAATAGAGTAGCTGATAAAGCAGTGCAGATTCACGGTGGCATGGGCTATGTGTCAGACTATCCTGTAGAACGGTTTTACCGGGACGCTCGAATTACAAAAATTTATGAGGGAACGAACGAAATTCAGCGGATGATTATTGCAAGAAAAGTACTGGAAGAAAATTAAGAAGTATCTACCTATTAATCATGAAATGAGGGTTTGCTATGCGTTGGGTTGTCCTCGTTCTTCTGTTCTTTGGCATGATTATTAATTTTGCAGACAAATCTATTATCGGGCTTGCTGCTGTTCCCATTATGAAAGATCTGAACCTTTCTTATGCGGAATGGGGCATCGTCGGAAGTAGTTATTACTGGCTCTATCCAGTGACAGGTGTGTTCGGCGCAGCTCTTGCGGACAGAATTGGGGCCAAAAAAGTGTTGGGGGTGCTAATGCTGACCTGGGCTGTTCTGCAGTTCGGCGTGTTGGCCATTACAGTATTGCCGCTTCTTGTAGTATACCGTGTTTTGCTTGGGGCATTTGAAGGGCCTTTCAGCCCGGTTGCCTATAGTCATGCCCATTCATGGTTTCCACCGAAGCTCCGCGGATTTGCCAACTCGGTCGTTGTTTCAGGAGCGACTGTCGGAGCTATGATTGTAGCTCCCTTGCTAGTTGCGCTTATTAATATGTTAGGTTGGAAAATGGCTTTTGCCTGGCTAGGGGCAGTGAGTATTATCTGGGCGATTGCCTTTCAATTCATGACAAAGGAAAGTCCTGTGGACGCGTATAAGAAAGCGAAGAGCCAAAAGAAGAAACCATTGGAAAAGCTGAATATCAAAGATTTTCTAAGGCTGCTGGCTTCTCCTTCCGCTTTATTTACAACACTTGCTTACTTCTCCACGTATTTTCTTGTCGTATGGATTGCCGTATGGCTTCCGATCTATCTTGTTGAAGTCGTCAAGATGAGCTCGGCCCAAATGGGATTTGGTGTCATGGTTATTGGAATCGCTTCCACCATTATTTATATCGGTGTTTCTGCTTTATCAGATTATTTATTTAAAAAGAACCAGAACTGGCGATTGTCAAGAGTGTATGTCGTAGGCATTTCCATGGCTATCGGTGCATTATGTATGGCTTCCATTACGATTTTTCAGCATCCGGTTTGGGTAGTGGCTGCCATGTGTTTGGCAAAAGGTTTAACCTATGCGATTTTGCCGATTGGACCGACCATCATGATCAACGAATTGCCTGAAAGAGGCAGCTTGATGACAAGCGTTTTAACTTCATCAGGAAATATTGCGGGAATTGTGGCGCCGCTTGTGACTGGTTTTATTGTGGGACTGACTAAATCGGATAAGTTGTTCGGTTATAACCTGTCGATTCTATTTATGGCCGTTCTTGTATTGGTATTTTCTATCTTATTCATCATGTTAGTGAGACCTGCTAATCAAAAAAATGTAGAAAAAGAACAGGAAGACAGCCTGCTTAAAACGTCGAATTGATTCATAGCGGCTGAAAAGCTCTTTAAAAAATGGGGGGATGACATTGCAGGAAGTTCAACAGCAGCCATGGCACAAATATTATCAGGATGACATCTTTCAGTTATCACTGCCCGAGGTTTCTCTTTATTCCCTGCTGGCAGACTCCGCTGAGAGATATAGTGAACAAACAGCCATAACCTATAACGGCGAGACAATCGATTATCGTGAATTGAAAAATAGAGTGGACCGGCTCGCTGGCAGTTGGAAAGCCATGAATTTTCAAAAGGGAGAACGTATCGGGCTCATGATGAGCAACCATCCCGATTACATTATCTCTTATTATGCTGCCCAGGCACTTGGACTGATTGTTGTACAGATTAACCCGGCATATACAACCAGAGAGTTGCTGCAAATTTTGGATGATGCCAATGTCTCTTACGTGATAGTGGACAACCGTTCCTTTGACACGATAGAGGAGATAAAAGAGATTTATAAGATTAGAGAAGTGATGGGTTCACAACTGAGTGAAATAAAAAACGGTTCTCTGTGGCATCTAGAAGACTTGATTAACGTGGGCTCCCCACTTCAAACTCCGGTTATCGTGGATCCAAAAGAAGACGTAGCGGTGATTCAGTATACCGGCGGCACGACAGGAAAAATAAAAGGAGCGATGCTGACGCATTATAACTTAACCACAAATGTTTATCAAAGTTTCACCATGTACCGGCAGAGAATTGAGCTAGGGCAAGAGACCGTCTTAGCTGCGACGCCTTTATATCACGTATACGGCATGACGAGTGCAATGAATCTTGGGCTGTACATTGGTGCTAATATTTTACTGATTAAAAAATTTAATACAGAGGAAGTGCTGGAAAAAATTAAACAGTATAAGCCGACGATGTTCCCAGGTGTGCCGAAAATGTATATTTCATTCGCTAATCATCCACGAGCTCATGAGTATGGGCTAGATTCCTTAAAGGTTTGTTCATCCGGTTCGGCCCCTCTTCCGATAGAGGTGATTAAAAGGTTTGAGAAAATTTCAAAGTCAAAAATTTTAGAGGGCTTTGGGATGTCCGAAACATCACCAACGACACACCGCACACCAATCCATGGAGAGAGAAAAGCAGGAAGTATCGGCATTCCGGTACCAGGTACAGATTGCCTGATTATCGACCGTAACAATAATGTCCTCGGAACGAGCTATGTGGGTGAATTGCTCATTAAAGGACCTCAGGTGATGAAAGGGTACTGGAACAATGAAGCAGAAACGAAACAAGCACTGCAAAACGGTTGGCTATACACTGGCGATCTCGCCACGATGGATGAAGACGGTTACTTTTATATCGTGGGCCGAAAAAAAGAAATGATTATTTTCGGGGGATTCAATATTTATCCACAGGAAATTGAAGGGGTGTTATTTGAGCACGAGGCTGTGAAAGAAGCAGCGGTCGTGGGATTGCCTCATGAGATACACGGTGAAATCATTAAAGCCTACATTGTTCCAAAAGAAGGCAAAGAGGTAGACAGTGAGGAACTACGAAACTATTGTTACACAAAACTGACCCCTTACAAGGTGCCGAAAGAAATAGAAGTGAGAGAAAGTTTGCCGAGAAACGGCGTGGGAAAGCTGCTCAAGAGATTGTTAGTGAAAGAGGAAATGGAAAGAAGGGAGCAAAAACATGACAAGCCAGTCAATTAAACAAGTAGCGGTCATTGGTTCCGGAGCAATGGGCTCGCAGATTGCGATGGTTTGCGCACTAGCCGGCTACCCCGTTATTTTACATGATATTCAGCAGGAAAGCCTGGAGAAAGCAAAGCGATCTTTAGAGGAACAAATGGAGAAGCGGGTGAAGAAGGGCCGTTTCACTGAAGAAGAAGCGAAGAAGGCCTTTGCCAGACTTATGTTTACAACGGCCCTGGAGCAGCTGAAGGAAGCGGACATGGTGATTGAAGCCATTGTGGAGAAACTAGAGGCCAAAAAAGAGCTGTTTGCTAAACTGGAAGACATTGTCCAGCCGCACACCATTTTAGCAACGAATAGTTCAACCATCGTCAGTTCAAAAATAGCGGAGGCGGTCAGCCGGCCAGAAAATGTTTGCAATATTCACTTTTTTAATCCGGCGCTTGTAATGGAGCTCGTGGAAGTGGTCAAAGGGCCTCATACATCAGAGGAAACAGCTGAAATCAGCATGGCGTTCATCCGTTCCATTCATAAAACGCCGGTTTTGTTAAAAAAGGAGATTTCAGGTTTCATTGCAAACCGCCTGCTCGGAAAATTAGTAGATGAAGCACTTTTCCTATTAGAGAACGGCTATGCCACACATGAAGAGATTGATTTGGTCTGCACAAAAGCTTTAAATCATCCGATCGGTCCGTTTTCACTCATGGATTTGACAGGCTTGGATGTAAATTATTTTGTTCGCATGCAGCGCTTTCAAGAAAGCGGTGATAAAAGAGACAGACCATCTAAAATTGTCCAGGAAAAAGTCGAAAAAGGAGAGCTCGGCAGAAAAGCAGGCAAAGGTTTTTATGAATACAATGAGCAAGGCCAAAAAGTGGGGGTGACAACATGAACATTTATGTATTGCTAAAAAGAGCGTTTGATACAGAAGAAAAAATCAGCGTGGCAAATGGCCGAATTCAGGAGGAAGGCGCTGAATTTATTATCAATCCATACGATGAATATGCCGTGGAGGAAGCGATTCAAATCCGTGATGAGAAAGGCGGTGAGGTAACGGCTGTTTCCGTTGGCAGCGAAGAAGCGGAGAAGCAGCTCCGTACGGCGCTCGCCATGGGAGCGGACAAAGCTGTGCTCATCAATACAGAAGACGATGTCGAAAACGGTGATCAATACACAACGGCCAAGATTCTTGCTGAGTTTTTAAAAGACAAGGAAGCAGACTTAATTATCGCTGGAAATGTCGCCATTGACGGCGGAAGCGGACAGGTTGGCCCGCGTGTAGCCGATCAGCTCGGCATCCCGTATGTAACAACAATTACGGATATTAAAATCGAAGGTGAAAGCGTTCACATTGTGCGAGATGTAGAAGGGGACTCGGAAAAAATCGGGACTTCATTGCCGTTGCTTGTCACAGCTCAGCAAGGCTTGAATGATCCGCGCTATCCTTCTCTGCCGGGCATCATGAAAGCGAAGAAGAAGCCGCTTGAAGAATTAGAGCTGGATGATTTAGGTCTCGATGAAGATGATGTAGAAGCAAAGACTGAAACAATCGATGTGTTTCTGCTGCCGAAAAAAGAAGCGGGCCGCGTTTTAGAAGGCGATGTAAGCGACCAGGTCAAAGAGCTTGTGAGCTTGCTGCATAACGAAGCAAAGGTTGTTTAAAGGACAAACAGGACAGGAGGGGATTCAGGTGTCAAAAAAGGTATTAGTAATGGGAGAAGCACGGGATGGGGCACTAAGAAATGTTTCGTTTGAAGCGATGGCAGCTGGCAAAAAAGTCGCCCAGGGCGGAGAAGTAGCGGGGGTGCTGATTGGAGAATCTATCAGCGGCCTAGCAGAGCAGCTTATTCATTACGGAGCCGATCGTGTGGCGGTTGTGGAGCATGAAAAGTTAGCGCAATATACATCTGACGGTTATTCACAGGCATTGCTTGCTGTTGTAGACCGCGAAAATCCAGATGCGATTATTTTCTGCCATACAGCGCTCGGAAAGGATTTGTCTCCAAAGATCGCCTCTAGACTGCAAGCTGGGCTCATTTCGGATGCAACAGCGTTAGAAGAAGAGGACGGCGAAGTGATTTTCACTCGTCCGATTTATTCGGGAAAAGCCTTTGAAAAGAAAAAAGTGAGCGAAGGGCTTCTGCTGGCATCAGTACGTCCAAATAACATTGTGCCGCTTGAAAAAGATGAATCCCGCAGAGGTGATGTCTATTCTGTAAACACGGATATTAAAGATATTCGGACAATTATTCAGGAAGTGGTTCGCAAAACAGCGGAAGGCGTTGATTTATCAGAGGCGAAAGTGATTGTTGCAGGCGGCCGTGGTGTGAAAAGTGCAGATGGCTTTAAGCCGCTGCAAGAGCTCGCTGCCGCACTTGGCGGCGCAGTCGGCGCTTCCCGCGGAGCGTGTGATGCAGACTACTGCGACTACTCGCTGCAAATTGGCCAGACAGGGAAAGTCGTCACACCAGACTTATATATTGCCTGTGGAATTTCGGGAGCGATTCAGCATTTAGCCGGTATGTCTAACTCTAAAATTATTGTGGCCATCAATAAAGATCCGGAAGCGAGTATTTTCGGCGTAGCGGATTATGGGATTGTCGGCGACTTGTTTGAAGTCGTGCCGATGCTGACAGAGGAATTTGAGAAGCTGAAGGCGACGGTTTAAATAGGATATTTTATCGTTCCGGTTCGCTATAAAAGATGGATCGGAATGATCAACCTTATCAATATGGGCAGGGAAAAGCTGGAGGAGGGGCGGTCATGAACTTTGAATTTGACGAAGATATTCAATTTCTAAAGAGAAACGTGCGCGATTTTATTCAAAATGAAGTAGAAACAGTGGCTATGCAAATAGAAGAAACGGATGAAATTCCAAAGCGCATTGTGGACATGTCCAAAGCGCTTGGCTTGTTCGGGTTAAGCATTCCAGAGAAGTATGGAGGCCTCGGCATCGGAATGGTTGGCAAGTGTGCTCTTTATGAGGAGATCGGAGCGACACATAACGGCTATACAACGTTAATTGGAGCGCATACCGGCATTGGCACGGTGGGAATCGTGGAGATGGGCAGCAAAGAACAAAAGAAAAAATATTTGCCGGATATGGCTGCAGGCCATCGTATCGGAGCCTTTGCCCTGACGGAGCCTGCTGCCGGATCGAATGCAACAAATTTAAAAACCACTGCGGTCAAAAAAGGGGATAAATATATACTAAACGGCACGAAGCATTACATAACCAATGCCACAGAAGCAGATATTTTTACAGTGATGGCGGTGACTGATCCATCCAAAGGGGCAAAAGGCATTACTTCTTTTATTGTAGAAAAAGACTTTCCAGGATTTCACGTGGGGGCTGTGGAGCCAAAAATGGGTCTGCGCGGTTCTCACTCTGCGGAAATTATTCTCGAAGACTGCGAGGTGCCGGCAGAAAATGTGCTGAGCGAAGAAGGGCAAGGCTATGTCAATGCTTTGAAGATTCTCGCAAACGGGCGAGCTGGTTTAGCCGCTAGAAACCTCGGTTCCAGTCAGAAGCTGCTCGATTTGTCCGTCAGCTATGCGAAAGAGCGGTTTCAATTCGGCGTTCCAATTATCGAACACCAGGCAGTAGCTCATATGCTGTCTGAAATGGCAGTAGACATTGAAGCCCTGCGGTCATTTACCTACCGTGTTGCTTGGATGGTGGATGAGCGGAAGAAGATTATTAAGGAAGCAGCGATGCTGAAGTTGTTCGGTTCTGAAGTGTATAACCGTGTGGCGGATAAAGCCGTACAGGTACACGGAGGCATTGGCTATATTTCCGATTATCCCATTGAGCGTTTTTATCGGGATGCCCGCATTACTCGCATTTATGAAGGGACCTCAGAAATCCAGAAAAACATTATTGCTGGGCAATTGAATAAAGAATACAGCTGACGGGAGGAGAAGCAATGGAGACGAAGAGGATCGTTATTGCAGAAGGTGTTCGCACACCAATCGGCCGGTACGGCGGTTCCCTAAAAGAGGTCAACTCTGGTTTTCTAGGCGCTCATGTGATCAAAAAAGTTCTCGAGAGAGCAAACATGCCGGCAGACCAGGTAAGCGAAGTAATATTAGGTGAAGTAAGGCAGTCCACCGAATCTTCTAACGTCGCCCGTGTAGCTGCGCTGCGAGCCGGTATTCCGGTAGAAGCTCCTGCTTTCACCATCAACCGTTTGTGTGCATCTGGCATGCAGGCGATTGCCTCTGGAGTGCAGCAAATCCAATCGGGACAGGCGAACATTGTAGTGGCTGGCGGAACAGAGAGCATGAGCTGTTCGCCAATCTACTTGCGAGGAGCGCGTTTTGGCGGAGACAAGACCTATCTCGTTGATTCTAATCTCGAAGCGGGCCAGCAGCCGAAAGAAATGTATGGAGATCAGCTGGGAATGGGCATAACAGCAGAAAATGTAGCGGAAAAATATAATATTTCCCGAGCTGATCAGGACCGTTTTGCTTTTGAAAGCCAGTGCCGAGCAGCTACAGCAATGAAACAAGGAATCTTTAAAGAGGAAATAGTCCCATTCCATGTCACTACGAAGAAGAAAACCATACTCTTCGATCAAGATGAGCATCCGCGGCCCGAAACAACGATGGAAAAGCTTGCTACTCTCAAGCCCGTTTTTAAAGAAGGAGGATCGGTTACAGCTGGAAATGCATGCGGACGAAATGACGGATCGGCTGCACTCCTTCTTTTATCAGAGGAGGAGGCTGAAAATCGGCAGTTACAGCCGAAAGCAGCGATTGTCGACTGGGCGGCAGTCGGAGTAGCACCGGAAATAATGGGAATCGGGCCTGTCCCTGCCATTAAAGGATTGCTTGACCGTACCGGAATGTCAATAGACGACATTGATTTATTTGAAATCAATGAAGCATTTGCGTCACAGGCGCTAGCCGTTCAAAGAGAGTTAGGCATCAGCTCCGATAAACTGAATGTAAATGGAGGAGCCATTGCGCTTGGCCACCCTGTGGGAGCGACTGGTGCACGGCTTGTCGTCACATTGATGCACGAGCTTGGCAGAAGAGGAGGCCGATATGGGATTGCCTCATTATGTGTTGGCGGCGGACAGGGGATGGCGATCATGATTGAAAATATAAGACGGCAGGAGAAGGAATATGGAAGCAGCCAAAAAGGTTGACCATTCTTTCTTTTTTTCCTATTTAGGCTTGGAGCGGCAGGAGGATGAAGCGGGGGCCGCTGTTCTTAGTGTGAAGCTGGTTGACAGCCATTTGTCGGAAACAGGAAAAGTAGCGGGAGGCCTCTTTTACACAATGCTCGATGCTGCGATGGGAACGGCAGTGTCAGAGGCAGGCGGAGCATTTGGTGTGACAACAGATTTGCATGTTCAGATTTTACGCAATGAAGCAAGCCGCTTATTTGTTTGCAAAGGCTATTGTTCTGGAATAGAAGGAAAAAACGCAAGCGGGCGGGGAGAAATCTTCGATGAGAGCGGGCGCCTTGTCGCTTCAGGCATGGCTGCCTTCAAACTGCTAACAGCAGAAGCAAAGCAATCCTATAAAGAATGAGGTGGGATCATGGAGAAATTTGAGGCTATTTTAGTAGAAAGAAAGGGAAACATTGCTTTTATCATAATTAACCGTCCAGATCAGCGAAACGCCCTCAGCAAGCAAGTATTAGAGGAAATAACAGCAACGCTTGAGGAATTCAAGCATGATGAAAGGATTGGCTGTATTGTATTCACCGGCCGCGGAGAAAATTCCTTTGCTGCGGGCGCTGATATCAGCCAATTAAAAACGCGCACGCCTCTTGATGTATTTAAGCCAGGCAGTATGCAAGAGGTATACAGCTATATTGAAGCGTATGACAAACCGACCATTGCGATGGTCAATGGCTATGCCCTTGGAGGAGGCTGTGAACTCGCGATGGCATGCGACATCCGGATCGCTTCAGAACATGCAAAATTTGGTTTACCCGAATTGAATCTTGCGATTATTCCAAGTGCAGGGGGCACACAGCGTCTTGCTCGTCTGGTCGGAAAGGGCAAAGCGATTGAGCTGATTTTAACCGGGAAAATGCTCAGTGCATCAGAAGCCCAGCATATCGGTCTAATCTCAGAAACCGTGCCGGCAGCTAAATTAAAGGAGAAAGTACTAGAGGTGGCGGAGCAAATTTTAGCGAAGGGCCCGCTCGCGGTCAAAATGGCCAAACTAGCCATTCATCTTGGGTTTGATGCGGACATGAAGACAGGCTTAACCGTAGAGAGGCTCGCTCAAGCGGTTCTGTTCGCAACGGAAGATAAAAACGAAGGGACAAGTGCATTTCTTGAGAAAAGAAAACCACAGTTTACGGCGAACTAAGGAGGGATGAGGATTGTTGCTTGAAGATATTATAAAGGAGTTTGAGGAATGTCCTTTTTTACAGCACCTTGGATTGGATATTCTGAAATTTGAAGAAGGCGATGTAAGGATTAAGCTAACCATACAAGAGCACTTGCTGAACACAAATTATACTCTGCACGGTGGTGTATATGCGTCTGTTCTAGATTTTATTCAAAGCATGTATCTGCGCTCGGTGACAAAAACACGTTGTGTGACAACAAATTTAACGATTCACTACACAGCGCCTGTATCGGCTGGAGAAATGTTTGCTGAAGCCTCCATTATCTCTAAAGGATATAAAACAGCGTTTGTTGAGGGAATTCTAAAAGATCAAGAAGGGAGGCTGTTAGCAAAAGGAACAGGGACATTTAAACTGATCCAACCTGCTGAAACAGCTGAGGAAGGGAAGAAGCGTCAGGAGGATTTAGAGAAAGGGCAGCCTATATAACTAGTAATTAAGGAGACTGGAGCCAGACCGGAGATCGTTCCCTGCTTATGCAAAATTGGCCGGCTTCATAGGTCGAAACAGATAGAGTCAGCAATAAGGGCGATTTAGAAAGAAGCTTGTCTTCTTAAGATCCTCATTAACGTGAAGCAACATAGTGAAGCAGAGGTAAAAGATAAGATGATTTTTAAGATAGAAGCAAGGAGAGGATCAATAAGTGAAGAGAGACGCAGTCATCGTATCGGCGGTGCGCACGGCAATTGGAAAGCAAGGGGGAGCGCTTGCAAAAGTACCAGCCCATTTGTTTGGGGCAGAAATTATAAAAGAAGCATTAAAGCGGGCGAATGTGAAAGCAGAATGGGTGGAAGATGTCATTTTAGGAAATGTCCTAAGCGGAGGCGGCAATATCGCGAGATTGGCCGCTTTACAGACTGGAATGGGCATGGAACTTCCAGGGCTCACTGTAGACCGCCAGTGCGGATCCGGTATAAATGCCATTATTCTAGCCGCTCAAGCAATAAGAGCTGGAGAGGGTGATGTGTATATTGCTGGTGGAGTAGAAAGTATGAGCAGAGCCCCCTATTTGATGGATCGGCCAGAAGTACCTTACAGCGCTACCCCACCAAAGTTTAGGAAATCTCAGTTATCCCCAATCGAAATTGGGAATCCTCCAATGGGAATAACCGCTGAAAACTTAGCAGAAAAATATCAAATAAGCCGGGAAGAACAAGATGAATTCTCTTTAAAAAGTCAGCAAAAAATGGCTAAGGCAATGGAAGAAGGGCGTTTTGAAGGACAGATTGTGCCGATACATATACCTGTCCGAAAAGGAGACCCCATTGTATTTAAGAAGGATGAACATCCAAGACCTCAAACAACAAAAGAAGCTTTGGCTAAACTTTCACCAGCATTCCTGGAAGGGGGGACAGTGACCGCAGGAAATAGTTCCGGATTGAATGATGCGGCGTCCGCTCTAGTTGTAATGTCAAGAGAAAAGGCAGAGCAGCTTGGCATTCAACCACTAGCGGTCATTAAAGCACACGCTATTGCTGGTGTAGACCCAAATCTAATGGGAATCGGTCCTGTTCCGGCTACACAAAAGGTTCTGGAAAAAACCGGTCTCTCTATAGGTGATATGGATATTATTGAAATTAACGAGGCATTTGCTGCACAAGTGATTGCTTGTAACAGGGAACTAAAAATGGACCCTACTAAAGTGAACGTCAACGGCGGCGCTATTTCACACGGTCATCCACTTGGTGCTACAGGAGCCATTCTCTTTACGAAAGCTGTTTATGAACTGAAGAGATCCGATAGAAGGTATGGTCTTATTACAGCTTGTATTGGCGGAGGCCAAGGAATTGCGGCAATTATTGAAAGGGAGGAGTAACCTTGCTTTTCTCGAATAATATGTTGTTCCAGGTTGACAAACAAGGATAAAAGTAATTTTTAGTGTGGGCATATTTCTTGCGTTAACAATATAGCTAATTATCATGATAAAGCTTTTGCTTTCCAGGCAGCGGCTATTATTTGGGAATTGTGGCTTGATATTAACAAGGGCAATGCGAATGGGGAGGGACATCCGGTTGGGTCGGCTGGTGCCCGCATGGTCATCACTTTAATTCCTGAAATAATTTGCTGGCAAGAAAGATACGGGATCGCAACCCTCTGTGGCGGTGGCGGCCAAGGAGTGGCTAGGATGATTGAAGTGACTAAAAAAAGAAAAGGGGTTTATTGGAAATCTATTTATAATATTTTAGAGGGTTTCTTTGACATCACTTACAATACTAAAAAAAGAAGAATCCTATTAGGAACTAGGCATTGAGTTTGTTCAACAAAATCAACAACATAAACTACTATAAATGATTGCATATTCGGAAAGTGTAAAATCGCTCCAGCTGATTAGCAGACGGTTTAAGTTCCTTCATTAAGAAATAGGAACTGCCATATAATTTCTTTTGAAAAATTAGAAACAGAGTGAATGAACTTGGTGTTGCCTTCAAACGAAATTTTTTCCTACAAAAGGTTGCTTTAAAAGGGACACCGCTGGAACTGCAATGATAAATGGCCAGACCATTTTACGAGATCGAAGATAAACAAAAAGTTCAGTAGAGACAATATTTGCAAATGAAAGACAGATGAACGTTCCACTTACATAACCTTACGTAGAGAGGAATAAAAATTATGAGTAAAGTTCCGTCAATATTTCAAGGGTTACGAATGCCTGTAATCGGTTCACCACTGTTCATTATTAGTAATCCCAAATTAGTAATCGAACAATGTAAGGCCGGCATTATCGGATCAATGCCTGCGCTCAATGCTCGGCCAGTCTCGCAACTCGACGAATGGCTGGCAGAAATCACAGAGGAACTCGACTCGTATAACGCACGTAATCCAGACCGTCTTGCCGCGCCATTTGCAATTAATCAGAATGTGCACAAGACTAATCAACGCCTGGAAAAGGATATGGAAATTTGTGAGAAGTATAAAGTTCCTATTATTATTACATCTTTAGGCGCACGGGAAGATGTAAATGACGCGGTACACAGTTATGGGGGAGTTGTTTTACATGATGTGATTAATAACACTTTCGCACATAAAGCAATAGAAAAGGGCGCGGATGGGTTGATTGCTGTTGCTGCAGGGGCAGGAGGGCATGCTGGTGTAAAAAGTCCTTTTGCATTAATTCAGGAAATTAGACAGTGGTTCGATGGTCCACTTGCTTTAGCAGGTTCCATTGCAAGCGGAAGAGCGATACTTGCTGCTCAAGTAATGGGGGCGGACTTTGCTTATATTGGAACACCTTTTATTGCCACTTACGAAGCCAATGCTTCTGATGTATATAAGCAAGCCATTTTGGATAGTACGTCTGACGACATTGTGTATAGTAATCTCTTTACAGGTGTACATGGGAATTATCTGGCCCCATCCATTCGTGCTGCCGGTTTGGATGTTAATAATCTTCCTGAAAGTGATCCTTCTAAGATGAATTTTGCTAGAGAGACAAAACCGTGGAAAGATATCTGGGGAGCTGGTCAAGGCATTGGGACCATTAATGAGATCACAACTACAGCGGCATTTATAGACAAGCTCTATCAAGAGTATATTCAAACAAAGCAAAGTTTACTGAAACAAATGAATTCTTTTGATGCTGCAAGCAGGTTGAGGGAGCAAAGTTATTAAAGGAAGATGGAGAAACGGCTGCATTACCTATAAAATACCCTTTTCAAAAAGCTGAAATAAGAATAAAAGAGAAATTGGAGAGTTCTGTCCTTAATACCTGAAGCGGGGATTTTTTTGCTGATGGGCTGTGGCAACATAAATCCATCCTTTTAGCATGAAAACAGAAGAATATAAATTGAATGTTCGTATCTAAATAAGTACTAGACTTATATAATGCGGAATATGAGGCGGATTTTTCAGAATAGCTTCGATTTTGGGATAAACATGAGCTTATTAAAGAACTTAATATAGACTATTTAGAATTTATACCTGACCGTATGATTATAACGATGCCAGTAGAACCTCAAACTTGATAGCCTACTGGACTATTGCATGGAGGGGCATCTATTTTTTAGCGAAAATCACGGCGACCATAACAGCTGCTATTAATATACTAGCCCTAATAAATTGAATTCAATTAGCTCGGGGATTAATGGAAATCATATCGGCGGCAAAAGGGATGGCATTGTCATTACGGATGAAAGTGGAAAGTAATTGTATTCCTCGATGTACAGTAGCGATGACTAGTAAAAAAATAAAAAAGACCTTAATACATATGTATATTTCAACAATAGTTTAAGGAGGAATAAATATATGGAGCATATTATCGTGGATACACAAAATGGGGTTCGCACACTGACCTTAAACAGACCTGAGCGTCTCAATGCCGTAAATGATAAGCTTAGTATGGAGATAATCGAGACTATTGAGGAGGCTTCAGCTGATGATGAAGTCCGTGTCCTTGTAATAACCGGGAGTGGACGAGGCTTTTGTGCAGGCCTTGACCTGTCTGATTATTCAAAGAGAAATCCATCCATTTATTCCCGTCATAAAAGATTAGATGACTTGGGTTGGGTTGGTCATCAAGCATTAGGCATTGTTCATTGTGATAAACCGGTTATCGCCGCGATCAATGGTATAGCTGCTGGTGCAGGACTCGCCCTGGCTCTGGCCTGCGACATGCGCTTTATGTCTGCTGGAGCAAGTGTAACAACCGGATACATTCGTCGTGGTCTAAGCCCCGATGCGGGAATGACCTATTTTTTACCGCGTTTAGTGGGACAGGCCAAAGCAGCCGAATTGATCTATACAGGTCGAGACATCTATCCTGAAGAAGCCGAGCAGATCGGTTTGATTAACGGGATATTCCCTGATATAGAATTTCAGGATCGGGTTATGAATTTTGCTAGGGAACTAGCGGCAGGACCACCGGTTGCGATGACGTTATCCAAAAGAATGCTTGCCGTAAGCCCTGACACGGATCTTACGACCATTCTAAAACAAGAGTACGCCTCTATCAAAATTTGTTTTGAGACCAAAGATGTACAGGAAGGAGTTCGAGCCTTTACCGAGAAAAGGAAACCTGTATTCCGGGGTGAGTAATTATATATTGAAATAATCACCTTAAAGAAAATCATAAATAGGACAGTGCCTACAGAAGCCTTGTTTCGGACCTTTACAAACTATGGTGGAAGTTTATCATGTAGTAAAGAATTGACTCACGTGATAGCCCTGGTGAAAAGATAAATAATAACACAAATAAACAAATATCCAAGTATATAAGTGTAATTTTATTCAAGTGCACAGGGCTTTTTAGGAAAAACCATGTATTAATATAATGCTGTAATCATTATTCTACTTCTAAAGTTAAACGACTTTAACAATCGCCTATCAAATTTATAGATAGGCGATTGTTGGGTTTGTAAGAACACAATTCATCTAGTTTTTATAGGTTCATTGAAAATTAATTCATTGTGCGTTGATGCAAAGAGCATAAGTATGTGTAATTATGGTTAAAAAAGACGCGAGGCTTTAAAGAAAGTGGCATGCTTACAAAAAAGATACGATGTGTTATCCCTTCAAGCAAAGAATTCTAAGTGATTTTGATTAAACTTTTTATAAAAATGTCATACGTCTCTAAAAAGAGTGTCTCCATTTTGATCAGCTTTTTTAAAAAGGATTCTTCTTATTTATTGTGAAATCTAGGATTGCGATGTGCTTTTAATCAAACTTAATTTTACAGCGACATCTAGACTTCAGTTTTTCTTATTGAACGAACGGAGCAAGGTAGTGAAAGAAGAAGCCTAAAATAATGGGATACGAACTAAAGCATATAAAAAGAAACGATTAAAGCCCTGATAGTATTAATAGAAAAATGGCTGAAAAGAAAGTAAGTAAGGAGAGGTTGGAGTTTAAAAGCAGTGGAATAACATGTGTTGGATATCTATATAGGATAAAGTCTGATTTAGCAAGACCATGTATCATTATGGGCGCAGGATTTGGGGGTACACAGGACACTCCTATATATACCTGCAATTGGCAAGACTGGAGAATTGGCCGTTATGGTGGGTGATGAAGCGATAAAAGCAATAGCAGGTGTGCAGTCAAAAACATGGCGTAATGAGATTGCTCCAAGAGCGCTCATAGAAATGATGAAATATAAGCCAAGCAATGTTGCGAATAAAATAAAGGGAATTGTTATGGTGAGTATGATAAGGAAACACAAGGGCCACAGACGATAGAACTCATCAGAAACTTGTCTAAAGTAATGGTGAAACAGTATCCGGTTTCTCACTTCGCTTTTTATGAATCGGGAGTGCGTGAGGGAATTATCGCCGATCAAATTGATTTTCTAAAGAAAAGTTTTTTATTGAACAACTAGTTCATAGTTGGATTTACTCTTTCTTTGCCTGTGTAGAAGCTGTCAGGCGTAAAATACACCCTCTGGATGCCTATGTTATTGAAATGGTCGATGGAGTAGCGATGAGACTTCGTTCATACCACGTAGCAGACGGGAAAATCGCTCTTGCTATTAGCAGAGGGAATTAAACATCAAACGCAGCTGCCTAGATAGGCAAACTGCACGAAAGGCTTCGATTTCATAGCCTTTCTAAAGCTATCTAGGGGCTTGGTTAGCCATTCGGGCTACATGAAGCTTATCTACAACAACTTTAGCATGAGGCGATACCGTATTAACTGCATTTTTGTAAGACTTCCACATATCGATTGTGGCATATTCAATGCCATATCTATCATCTATTTCAGTTAGGCGCTGGATAACTGTTTCTTTATTACGGTTATAGCTTAATATCAAAGATAGTTTTATGCTCAACATTAGTCAGTGCAAGACGGGGCTTACGGATCATGTGTATTTCATCAATCCCTAGCCATTTACGAGTCTCAAACTGGTATTCGCGTTCTTTGAATGCCACACGATTCTTAAAGACATTTCTAACGGCCTTTTCGTTTACACCAATGTTTTCAGCTACTTCCATAGTAGAATCACATTTACGACACTTATACCTTCTTCGATTTAATTGTGAACCCACTCGTTTTAAACGAATGGGTAAGTCCATAATTAGTTGCTTTCTTGAATCATGTCAGTTTCATTTTCTTGTGGCGATTTTATTGCTCTAAGGTCTGGGAGGAATAATAGGTCTGTCAAGTTGTTCATCCTGTTCGACTCTGTGAGATTAGGGTAGGGGATTACTATATTTAACGAGTTATATTCAAATTTGTAATCAACCAGTGCTTTATCAATGACAGTACCGTTACAGGCTGCATAGCTTTGGTGTGATCCATATCATTTCCTTCTATGATTTCTACATCCCATCCAAGATGCTCTAACTCTTGTTTATTTTTTTGAAGTATACCGATAATATCTACTGTTACACTGCCAAAGTTTTCTCCATAAACAATAGTGTCTTTTTCCCCAGCAAACGCCAATCTTGGAATAACTAATTTATACTGAATCTCTCGATCATCAAACTCCATCAAATTTTTGTACATTGTAACAAATTGTTTAATTTGATTCGTGTCGATTTTTACCTGTATGTTATCCCACTCAACATTTTCTGGATTAACATGATTCTGTTCGTTACTAACAGGAGAGTTTTGATTATACAAAGCTTGTTCGTATGTTTTATTTGTTACCACCATCATTTCTTTATACGGACCATCTATTGGCGGAAAACCACCCATGATTAAACTTTCTAATCTATCTGTCCGAATGGCTAATTGTAATCCAACTAAAGCTAACCAAGAATATCCATAGTAGCTAAATTTCTTAACGTTCATTTCATCAGCAATTGTTAGCAAATCTTTTACTATATTTTCAGGTGTGAGATTCTCAGGGGTCGGATGTTGCAAACGGTGTCCTTCGTAGTCGAAATATAGAATCTGAAACTTGTCCGCGAGGCCCTCAATAAAATGTTTCCCTAATTCGGGGTCTACTCCCCACAACTTTAGGTTTTCAGCTGCTTGTCCATATACAGATTCTTTAGCAATTGGAAGCATGATGGCTGGAGAGTCGGGATTCCCAACTAAACCAACTTTTAATTCTGATTCATCCATAAGTTTTATGTTATTCTCCATATTTATCACTCCTAAAATGTTTATACTATTATCGTATAACATTCATGCAATATTTCGGTTTTTCGTCTTTCTCCCTATATATATTGGGATTTTATTTGAAATATATTATTGTAGCACTTGAAGGTTTTACTTTAAAAAAGGAGACAATAAATGGATTCATATACCCCTAAACAAATTGCAAACGCCTTAAATGTTAGCACAACAACTTTGAGAAGATATGAAGAACAAGATCTCATTCCTGCTGTACCAAGAACGAATAGTAATCACCGTCTTTATAAATCGATTCACTTCCAAGCTTTTACTACCATTAAAGCCTTGTTAAAAGGATATGACATACCCATTGTTTACGAAGTTATGAGAATGATTAAAAGTTCAAGGTTTGAAGAAGCCCTGTGGCTAGTGAATGAACAGCAATTCCATATACAAGTGGAGAAACAGCGAGTGGAAGAAATCCTGACCATGATTCAAAGTGCTGAATTTATTCAATATAAAAACGTGGAATTAAATGAGTGTATGAGTATTGGAGAGGCGGCAAAAATAGCGGGAGTAAATACTTCAGCTATCCGCCATTGGGAAAATGAAGGGTTAGTCCATTCAGAAAGAAATAAAGAAAACGGTTATAGAATGTTTTCGATACCTGAACTTCGAAAAATACTGATCATAAGCAGTTTAAGAAAAACCGTTTATTATATAGAAAATATGAAAAAATTATTAAACGATTTAGACACACAAAACTATGATAAAATTGAATATTCCTTTCAGTTAGCATTGGAAAATCTGAACAATCAACTATTACTTCAATTGAAAGGAATCACAGAACTGATGAAATATATACACTTTTATCAAGAAATAAATTCTTAAAAAAGAGATAAGTTCAAGCAAATCTTGTATAGTTTTACCGGAACAATGGATCACTAACGCGGTATTTAATCAGATTTGAAAACAGCCCAATCAAAAGGGCTGTTTTTGTGTTTTGTCCAGAAGCCTAATCAAATAGTTGTACATTTGTAAGATCAGAAAATGTCAATTTAATCATGTCATAAGATAGGCTTGGTAGCCCCTAACACCATGACGGTGTATATACATCTATGTTCTACAATTCTCTTTTATAAGGTAGCAGGGGAGCCATATAGGAATTTAATATTCAACTATGCGTATAATCTAAGTTTTTACGACCTACATAAGTTTCAATAAAGCTTTCTTTAATAGGATTGTGGATTATGTATGTAAGCAAAGACTAGTTTAAAAAGGTTCAATGATCATTGTTTTATAAAGGGAGCAATCATATAATTGTTTGAAAAAGGATGCGTATCATGCCAATTAACTCTTTTGAAAACTACCCGATGAGCTGGAAGCCATCGATTGATAAAACTAAAAAGCCTATTTATCAAGCACTCGCAGGGCAATTGGAGCAGGATATTTTAAACGGAGTTCTATTACCAGGAACAAAACTGCCTCCACAGCGAGAACTGGCCGATTATTTAGATTTAAATTTGAGTACCATTTCAAAAGCGTTTAAAGTGTGTGAGTTAAAGGGATTGTTAAGTGCAACTGTTGGAAGCGGCACATTTGTATCGTATGACGCGTTATCGAATGCGTATTTACTTGAAGATACAAAGCCGAAACATTTAATTGAAATGGGAGCAACCCTCCCAGATCATGCTTCTTACGAGCCGCTGTTACTCCAACTAAAAAGTATGCTGCAAGAGACAGATTATGAAAAATGGTTTGGTTATGGTCGGGCAGGCGAAAGCCTATGGCAAAAGGATGCAGCTATAAAGCTAATCCGAAGAAGTGGATTTGAAACAACTGTTGATCACATTTTATTTGCAAATGGCGGGCAAAATGCGATTGCTGCCACACTGGCGAGTCTTTGTAAGCCCGGAGATCGAATTGGTGTTGATCAGCATACATACCCTGGCTTAAAAACTGTGGCAGCAATGCTTAATGTGCAAATAGTGCCGATCAAATCAGATAACTACGAAATGAGCCCAACTTCTTTTGAATATGCATGTAAAAATGAAAATATTAAAGGCGTTTACTTGATTCCAGATTATCATAATCCGACAGCTTCCTTTATGTCGGTTGAGAACCGAAAAGTGATTGCAGCCATTGCCAAAAAGTATAATCAGTTCATTATTGAAGATGGATCGTACCATCTTCTCAATAAAAAACCACTGCCAGCAGTCGCATCATTTGCACCAGAACAAGTTATTTATATTGCAAGTTTATCTAAATCATTAGCACCGGGGTTACGACTAGCCTATGTAGCAGTGCCAAGTCAATTTAAGGAGCCAATTTCAAAGGCACTTTATAACTTAAATATAACTGTGTCTCCGTTATTAGCAGAACTGACAGCACGTACGATCGTATCAAATCAATTTGAATGCTTAATTGAGAGTCATCGGGAACAAACCATTCGCAGAAACCAAGTTGTACATCAATATTTGGGTGACTATATGTGTTTAGGTGCTGAAACAGGCATCTTTCGTTGGCTGCTATTACCAGGTAAAATTACCGGTGCTGAATTTGAAACGTTAGCTGTACAGCAGGGAGTACAAGTGTATGCGGCCGAACGTTTTGTAGTTGGGAATAGTTGTCCAGAAAGAGCAGTAAGGGTCTCTATCTGTGCGCCCAATACGATCGAAGAGCTTGAGAAAGGATTGATGATCCTTCAACGTTTACTAATCAATCTTACCTAATATTGTTTGCCATACAATTATAATATTGTATGGCATTTTTGTGCGTGTTATGATGATTCAAATTTAGTTGGAGGATGATAAGAAATAGAATTCATTTTTTAGAAAGGGAGGATAGACTGTGCTACATAAAGAAAATGTAAAAGTGTTAGATCGGCAATCAGATTGGTTACCAAGCTACGTTAGTTCACCAGAAAAACAGCAACAACTATATAAGAGAACATTAATCATTATTGTTCTATCTCAAGTTTTTGGAGGAGCAGGACTTGCAGCAGGAGTAACAGTAGGGGCACTTCTAGCCCAAGACATGTTAGGTACAGATAGTGTAACTGGAATTCCTACGGCATTATTTACTTTAGGATCAGCAGGGGCCGCATTGCTTGTGGGCCGACTTTCTCAAGTGCATGGGCGCCGTTCTGGACTTGCGGCAGGATTTTTGGCTGGAGGTCTTGGTGCCATTGGAGTAGTCATTTCAGCATTAACAAATAGCATTCTGCTTTTATTTATTTCACTGCTTATCTATGGGTCTGGATCAGCTACAAATCTACAAGCACGCTACGCGGGAACTGACTTGGCAAATTCAAGGCAAAGAGCAAAGGCTGTTAGTATGGCCATGGTCTCCACCACATTCGGTGCTGTTGCAGGTCCAAACTTGGTCGATGTAATGGGCAAGTTTGCAATGTCTGTAGGAATCCCTGCTTTAGCTGGTCCATTTATATTAGCTGCCGCAGCTTATACACTGGCTGGTTTGATTCTCTTCATTTTACTTCGTCCTGATCCCTTTATCGTTGCAAAAGCAATATCAGATGCTCAGAGAACAACCAGTCATTTAATTTCAGAGGAAAATTCTAATTTGTTATCGATAAACAGGCGAGGAATTTTTGCAGGGGCTGCAGTCATGGTTCTTACTCAATTTGTGATGACGGCTGTTATGACGATGACGCCCATACATATGGGACACCATGGTCATGGTTTGAATGAAGTAGGGATTGTCATTGGATTTCATATAGGTGCTATGTTTTTGCCTTCATTAGTAACGGGTTTTCTTGTTGATAAGATGGGGCGTGCTGTTATGGCTATTGCTTCTGCCATTACGCTGCTTGCTTCTGGCTTTTTAGCCGCTATGGGGCCTGCTGATTCGATGGTAGTACTCATTACTGCACTTGTTTTACTTGGGCTTGGCTGGAATTTCGGTTTAATTAGTGGAACAGCCATCCTTGTAGACGCAACCCCACCAGCTGCTCGGGCTAAGATACAAGGTTCTGTAGATGTTTGGATTGCTTTGTTAGGAGCATTAGGAGGAGGTTTATCTGGAATGGTTGTAGCCCATTCTAGTTATGCAGTTCTTTCAATTAGTGGCGCTATGCTTTCATTACTGCTTATTCCCGTTATTATTTGGGCACGTATCAATAAACAGAGTAATGTCTAATCAAATAACTGAATATTCATAATGCTATTGAAGTAGAGGTAGAGGGAGCTATTAAACTTTTAAAATAATTGTTAAACGTAATCAATTACAAAAAATATAAAGGGATGATTATAAATGGAAAATAAATTTGCTAAGAGAACGCATTTAGTAAAATCTTCTGAGACACGTGAAATATTGAAAGTGACAGAAAGACCAGAAGTCATCTCTTTTGCGGGAGGTCTGCCAGCTCCAGAGTTGTTTCCTATAGAAGCCCTTAAAGATGTGTGCAATGCCATATTGAATGAAGAAGGTGCCGATTCTCTTCAATATAGTACGACTGAAGGGTATATTCCTTTAAGAGAAGCTATTTGTCAAAGGATGAAAGTGATTGGAATCAACTCGACTATTGAAAATGTTCTTATTACACCAGGATCCCAGCAAGCTATTGATCTTACCGGAAGATTATTTATCGATGAGGGAGATACAATTATTTGTGAAAGCCCAACCTACCTTGCAGCCATTAATGCATTCAAGTCATACAATGCCAAATTTGTTGAAGTAGCTATGGATGATAATGGCATGGTTATGGAAGAGCTAGAGAAAAAGCTGCAAGAGCATCCTAAGACAAAATTCATCTATACTATTCCAGATTTTCAAAATCCTACCGGACGTACATTAACACTCGAAAGACGAAAAAGAATGATTGAGCTTGCTAATCAATATGATGTGCTGATTATAGAGGATAATCCTTATGGAGCTATAAGATTTGCTGGAGAGGAAATCCCGCCTGTGAAACATTTTGACACGGAGGGGAGGGTCATTTATTTAAGTACTTTCTCTAAGATTTTTACTCCCGGTCTTCGACTTGGATGGATTTGTGCAGACAAATCTTTCATTGATAAGTACATTGCTTTTAAGCAAACAGCTGACTTACATACTGATAGTTTTGCACAAAGAATTACAGCGAAGTATATGGAACTTTATGATATTGAAGAGCACATTAATAAAATCAGAGAGGTTTACAAAGAAAGATGCACAGCGATGTTATTTTGTATTGAAGAATTTTTCCCAAAGAATTTGTCTTACAGTAAACCAGAAGGTGGATTATTTATTTGGATTGAGCTTCCAGAGGGCATTGATTCAACACATATATTTACCGAGTGTTTAAAAAACAATGTTGCTTGTGTACCTGGTGTGCCATTTTTTCCAAATGGTACACAAAAAAATACATTGCGTTTAAATTACTCAAATATGTCTATAGAGAAAATCATGGAAGGCATGAGGCGTATGGGAGAGGTATTACATCGTGAATTGGAAAGAGAAGCAACTCTTTCATGATTCAGAGTTAACAGTCTGACTAGGAAAGATAAGCAAAGAAACAAGGTCTTGTGCCCAACTCTATATATTGTATACCTTTCCTTAAGTTGATGGTTATATACGGGGGTATTTATTCTACAATCAGCAGTCTCTCTTGAATTTTTTAGTTTAACAATATCGTACTAAAAACAGGCGGGATGTTGATGGAAATTTAAATTTAGCTGAATAATAAGAAGATATTTTGTGACACAGGGAAAACTCTTTTAAAAGAGACCTATATAAAAGGAATCATTCTTTCGCAAGTACATTTAGATAGTATGCACATGGTCGAAAAGAGGAAAGAATATGAAAAAATCTATAGTCTAGCAAGAAACTCGGCAGGAGGAGAAGAGAATGAGACCCCATCCTCACTCTCCTCTGGCATCAAAATATATTAATACTCCTAAAAAGCGACGGGAAGAGAAGTTAACCCTTGTGAGGATAGCTTGAATTGCCAGCTCACCTTCTCCCGGGGAATGCTTAGATGAAGATTTGGCATGCGTCTAAGCAGGGTGGTAAACGCAATGTCTCCTTCAACACGGGCGAGAGGGGCGCCCAAACACATATGAATGCCGTGGCCAAAGGCGAGATGACGCTTAATTTTGCGCGTGATATCTAATTCTTCCGGCTGTGTAAACTGAAGCTCGTCTCGATTGGCCGATTTCACTAAAAGAAGCAGTACATCCCCTTTTTTGATCTGTTGGCCTCCAAGCTCAGTATCTTCGAGAGCGAACCGCGGTCCAGTAATTGTAGAGGGGCCATTAAAGCGCAGCAGTTCTTCAACAGCTGAAGGAACCAGACTGCGATCGGCTTTAAGCATCTCCAACTGATTGGGGTGATCTAATAAGAGTAAAGCACCTGTGGAAATTAAGTTCGAAGTAGTCTCATGGCCGGCAAAGATTAATAACTGGACCATCGAGATCAGCTCATCTTCGTTGAGACGATCCCCTTCCTCTTCAATGGCGATCAATTGGTTAATTAAATCATCATTAGGGGACTTGCGTTTATCGGCCACAAGCTGTCTGATATAATCACCGAAAGCTTGGAGGTTTCCGGCAACTTCTGGCTCAAGCCTTCCGAGGCCAAGGCCATTCGAGATGCCTTCAGACCATTCATGGATCTTGGACCGATCCTCTTTCGGCACGCCTATCATGTCTGAAATAAGATTGATTGGTAATGGATAAGCATAGTCCTTGACTAAATCCATCTCCCCTTTTTCTTGAACCTGGTCGAGCAGTTCATCTGCTATATGTTGTACACGAGGGCGCAAGCTTTCCATATATTTCGGTGTAAAAGCTTTAGATACCAATATACGTAATCGCCGATGATCGGGCTCATCGATCGCATTCAAGGAATTGGCGAGAAAAAGAGATGAATCAGTTTGTTCCTCACTCCCAGTTAAGGATTGCTGAATGTTGCTATTATCTACAATATTTCTTCGGTCAACCGTAAAGCGGGCATGATCCTTGAAGACCTTCATAGCCTCTTCCATACGTGTAACCATCCATACTTGACTATCGGCATCACCCATTGGAAAGGGAATGGGAATGACCGATCCCATGTCTCGCAACTGTGCGAATATAGGGAAGGGGTTTTCTCCGATTTCACCGCTCAACACACCTAGTACGGCCTTCTCAGGCTGGATTTGATCTGAACTATTCATGATCCTCTTCCTTTCTGCAACTGCCCTTTTCAGGTCTTGCTTTGTTTGATGCTAGGGATATAGTGATCTACGTTTATCATTCTGTACAAATAGTAGTTACTTACTCTAATAAGCAGTCCAGCCAGCATCGGCCGTTATGACTGTGCCATTTACAAAACTTGAGTCATCGCTTGCCAGGAACAAAGCTACGGACGCAATATCACCTGGTTTTCCAACACGAGGATTTATCCCCAGCCCAGGCTGGATGCGCTCCATACCGAAATTGTTGACCCCTGTCATGGAATGGCTGATATTTGTTTCAACTCCTCCTGGTGCGATTGCGTTACAGCGAATGCCTTTTTGTGCATACATATAGCCTGTATTTTTTGTGAATCCAACTACGGCATGCTTGGAAGCAGTATAAGCTGCACCCGCGCGTGCTCCTTGCACTCCACCTGCAGAGGCAACGTTAATAATCACTCCTTTTTCTTTCTCTAAAAAGATAGGAAGAGCTTTACGCGTAGCGCGCATAACACTTGTTGTGTTAATGGCAAAGATCCTTTCCCACTTCTCATCTTCAATATCACCAGCAGGCTCAAAATTATCCATAATACCGGCATTATTAACAAGAATGTCTAAAGTTCCATATGTACTCACAGCCGTATCAATAAGTTTTTGAATGTCCTCTTCTTTAGCGACATTAGCTGATACGGCTACGGCATTGCCTCCATTAGATTTAATTTCTTCAGCGGTTAAGTTGGCTCCTTCTAGGTTAATATCTGAAACGACTACCTTTGCTCCTTCTTTTCCATATAGAATGGCAATCGCTTTTCCCATTCCCGAAGCGGCCCCCGTTACTACAGCTACTTGATCTTGAAGTCTCATTTCCATTCCTCCTTTACTTTTTTAGTTGATTAAATAATGGACAAATGTTCATTATTTAATCAACATACTTATAGTATAATTACTTTTGTGTAAGCGTTTCAATCCGCAATAAGAGCTGTATTTGTTGATTAATATACAGTATGGCTCGCTAATGATGATTAATTTATTTTTTGAGCATTCGAGGTGGCTTATGTCTAATAAACAGGTGAAAGTTGACAGAAGAATTATTAAATCGAAGAAAGCACTAAAAGACTCATTACTGTCATTAATGGAGCTAAAGGATTTCAAAAAGATCACAATTACAGAAATCGTTCAGCTAGCCGATGTAAATCGAGGGACTTTTTACAAGCATTATCAATATAAAGAAGATGTATTAAATGAAATCATAGATGACGTTATTACGGATTTGATTGCCTCGTATCGTGACCCTTATAAAAATAAGAACACCTTTGACGTAGGTAAACTTTCTTCCAATGCCGTCAAAGTATTTGAACATGTAAATAACCATTCCAATTTCTATACCTTAATTGTGAATTCAAAAGTTTTATCAGGATTCCATTATAAAATATGTGATATCCTTACCACTTTAACGTTGCAAGATCTTAGTGACGATGCCTCCACTTCTACTATAAATCGTGAACTTGCAGCTAGTTATCATTCACATGCTATTTTTGGCATGATTATTGAGTGGGTGAATAGTGGATTTAAATACAGTTCTGGCTATATGGCTGAACAGTTACTGGCCATCTTGAATAAAAAACCGACTACAACTGTTTTTAATCGGAACTTAAGTGGAGTACATTTAAAGGAAGAAACCGAATAATTAAAGTAAGAGAAGAATTAGTAGAGCTACTTTCACCAAAGGTTAGAAGCTGTTTATAACTTATACGTCTGAACATACAATGAATCTAGAACAAGGGGTTATAAGTATAAATCGTCTAATAGCTGGGGGAATAATAGTTATGAAATACTGCCATGCTTGCGCGCTTGTTATCAGGCATGTTTTTTTTAAAAACAAACAGTGCAAAATTCAAATACATTTATCTTAATTAATACCCTATAAGAGCTTCTCTATCTATGGTCGCTGAATGAATACTTTATTTCTCATTAGTTGAAGAATAGGATTTGTAATGATTTTCACCAAAATATTAGAGAGATAGCTTATTAGAACTAAGGGAATTAAAGTTAATTAAAGCGAGTATGCATGCTTCTTAAATTTCCTGACAGCCCCGTATTGAGTTGAAGAGAGCTACAAAAGTATTGAAAAGATAAAATTTCTTCTTCACTTTATTAATAAAGTATCCGATATAACGTAATAAAAAGCTTTAAAAGGAGAAAGATGATGAGGTTTCTGCGAAATTTAAAGATATCAAAAAAGCTGTTGCTATTGATTGTCATTTCAGCTCTAATTACGAGCATAGTCGGCATAGTCGGCTATAAAAATATGAAAGATATGGCAGAGGGATCAACAAAGATGTATACAGATTATTTGCAACCAATTGATTGGTTAGGGCAGGTAAATGCAAATAACCATGCTATCGATTCTTTTACACTGGAAGCAATTATGACCAAAGATCCTGCTAAATACGATGAACTTATGGAGAATATTGGCAAGGCGGCAAATGAAAACGATGAATGGATACAGCAGTATGAAAAATTGGATTTATATCCTGAGGAAAGACAAGGATTGAAGTCCTTTCAAACAAGTGTAGCTGATCTTCAAAAATCGAGGCAGAAAGTGCTCGATTTAGCTGCTCAGGGTAAAGATGCGGAAGCCTACGGACTTTATAAAAATCTGACTCAACGTCAGGAAATTAATCAAGCAATTAATGATTTGCAAAATTTCAACGAACAGTTAGCCAATAACGTGAAAGAGAAAAATAATGAGAGGATGAAAACAGCCACAGTCGTTTCAGCTACAGTTGGATTACTAGGGGTTGCTGTTTTAATCTTAATCGGATGGATAATTACTCGAATCATTGTAAATCCAATCAAACAAATTCAAACTTTAATGTCCAAAGCGGAGGATGGCGATTTTACAATCGAGGGGAATTATCGTTCTAAAGATGAAATAGGTCAGCTAGTACGATCTTTTAATAATATGATTAATGGATTAAAACAAATTATTAAAACCGTAAGTGTGACATCCGAATTGGTTGCAGCTTCCTCTGAAGAGTTGAGTGCAAGTGCTGAGCAAAACAGCCAGGCAGGAGAAAGTGTATCTACAAATATTGAAGAACTGGCGAAAGGCTCAAACCGCCAACTGCGAAGTGTGGAAGAGAGCACACGAATTATTAATGAGATGGCGGAACATGCGGAAAAAATCACTGTAAATGCTAAGCAAGTGTCACAAAAGGTTGCCCAAACTTCTGAAATGTCTTCTGAAGGAAAGCAATCGATTGAAAAGGTTGTCCAACAGATGAATTCAATCAATGAAAATGTGATGGGATTAGACGTTTCTATAAAAGGGCTGAGTGAAAGCTCAAGTGAAATTGGGAGAATTAATGAAGTGATTACAGCTATTGCCGGTCAAACGAATCTTCTTGCCTTAAATGCTGCCATCGAGGCAGCCAGAGCAGGGGAAGCAGGGAAAGGATTTGCTGTAGTTGCAGATGAAGTGCGAAAGCTTGCCGAACAATCAGCAGCATCGGCCGAGCAAATAACCAACTTAATACAAGTTATTCAAGACAATACAGGCCAAACATTGCAATCCATGAAATCTGCCGCAACAGAAGTAGAAGCAGGCTTGGGTGTAGTACAGGAAGCCGGGGAGTCGTTTGAAAAGATTGAGAACTCTATTCATGAAGTCGTTTCCCAAATTAAAGATGTTGCTGGCGCGATTAACGAATTGTCTGCGGGTACAGTACAAGTTGCTAATTCAATGAATCTAGTCAAAGATGTAGCCGAAGAGTCAGCAGCAGGTAATGAAAGCGTGTCAACAGCAACAAAAGAACAGTTAATTTCAATGGAGGAAATTTCTAAAGCGTCTACGACTTTAGCAGAAATATCAGAAGAACTCCAGCAATTGATTATGAAATTTAAAGTGTGAAGTAGCTGAATAAAAAATAACCTTTAAAAATTCTTAGATTTAATTCACTTTTAAAGGTATAACGTATAAATGGATTGAAGTATTTAACTGCTTCAATATCATCGTTAAATATGGCTTTAAGATCACGGTTGATAAGAAATCTTGTTAACCAGGACTTTTCACCTTAGCTATACTTTATTACACAAAACTCTCAATCGTTCTATTTTGCCCCTTCACTTTTAAAACCCAGCTGCCTTCACATGAGAAGGTTAGCTGGGTTTCTTATTATTTTCTTAACTAGTTGTCGGAACGAATATTCATTTTTTATTCATCTTTTTTCTATTTAATCTCATCTGTTAATTTGCCTTTTACACTTACCCGACCTGCAAAGTCAAATGTGTGGTTAAGGCTGATGACACAAGGGTTTCTGTGCACATCAATTTCGAAAAATCACACCGACTTTATATATAATTTTGCTCCTTGGAAGTCGATTTTTTTTAGCTATAATTTTTATTCAAAAAAAGATTAAAGTTGATTAGTATGATCCCATCACCATCCCGACCCAATCGATCTAGTTTCATTAGCTGTTTTTGTTGAATGGAATAAAATCTTTTATCATGAAGCTTCTAGTAAATTACTCGAATTAAAAATGAACAAGGTTTCATTTCACTATACACCCTATTTTATCCGATAAAATAGGGTAACAGCTCAATGATGAGCCGTTACCCCGATCTTCATATCTAACATTTCTCAGACTTTATCTTCTTTTTTTTCTATTTTGTTCTTTGATGAATTTCCTAGCGTTTTTCATGCCACCCATACCATGAAACATGTCATTTATCTTTTCTTTTTCAATCATTTTAGAATTTAAACCTTCATACTTAGTTTCTTTTTTTAGTTTCCAATAACTTTCTAGCCTTTCAATCGATAAGACGCCATCTTTAATGGCTTTTTGCACTGCACAGTTTGGCTCGTTTTTATGTGTACAGTCATTAAATTTACAATCATAAGCAAGTTCATCAATATCAGAAAAGGATTTCATTAAATCCGCACTAATAATCCCAAGTTCTCTCATCCCTGGAGTGTCTATAACAACACCTGAATTTGGCAGCATAATCAGTTCGCGTCTTGTAGTTGTGTGTCTACCCTTATCATCAGTTCTTATCCCATTTGTATCTAATACAATTTGACCAAGCAGGCAATTGATTAAGGTCGATTTTCCAACTCCAGATGATCCTATAAACGCAACGGTCTTACCATTGGTAAGGTATTTCTTTAAGGACTGATATCCTTCATAAAAAGCACTTGTTGTAACAAGCACATCTACACCTATGGCAATAGAAGATATTTCATTAAGTCTTGCCTCTATTTCTTTACATAAATCTGATTTTGTAAGTACAATAACCGGTATGGCACCACTGTCCCAAGCAATAGAGAGGTAACGTTCGAGTCTGCGAAGATTAAAATCATTATTCAACGACATACATATAAAAACTGTATCAATATTTGTGGCAACAATTTGAATATCTTCCCTAGAACCTGCCACTTTACGTGCAAAAACACTTTTCCGTGTAAGTGTATGATGAATAATTCCGTTTCCCTGTGAATTATCCGTTCTGTCAACCATTACAAAATCTCCAACAGCAGGGTATTCAGAAAGTTCTTTTACACTATAATGAAATTTCCCAGATATTTCAGCTGCAATCTCGCCATCTTCCGTAATTACCTTATACAGATTTTTAGATTGCGAAGAAACTCGACCTACAAAAAGATCTTTATATAGTTTAGACTCCTGTATATATTCTTCAGTAAGTCCTAAATTTTTCATATCAGTATTATTCAATTTCATTTCCTCCTAAAGTTTAGATCATAACTTTTGGGAGGTTTTATGCATAATTTATTTTGCACATACCTCCCCATTTGCTACAATCTCAAAGCTCTGGTTGCTAAACATAAAAGCAACATCTCCTTTCCATTATTTATAAGCTTTACTATATCACAATGCTCAATCATTATTAATTAATTATATGAGCATAGGCTTTCTTAATTTAGGGCTAAAATGGAAAAAGAGCAATTATCCTTGTTTCTGGAAAGGCACCCGTGGCTTACTTTTGAAAATTGCTACATCTCTTTATAGATGAAATTTAGAAGAGATTGAAAAGAATGATCCTAAACTTTACGAAGCAGGATTATATTAAAAAGCCCCTCAGAATTGCTGAAATTAGCTAACTCTGAAAGGCTCTTTATTTTTTAGAGATTGCTTAGTCTTGGAAGGAGATTTTTTATTCAAAGCCAGTAACAATATCATCCCAAGAATACAGGCAGTACCAGCCCATTGAAAAAAACCAAAAGGTTCTTTTAGCCAAAAGACCGTTGTGAGAACAGCTGCTAGTGGTTCTAAACTACCTAAAAGGCTTGTTTCGGCAGGTGAAAGGCTTTGCAAACTTTCGATATAAAACCAGAATGCAATCATTGTACCGAATATGATAACGAATACTAAGTACAAATAGGCTTCTGCTGTTAAGCCTGTAAAGTCCATTTGCCAAGGTGGGTGGATAAAACTTAATGAAAAACCACCGATCGTCATGGCCCAGCCCACAATGACAAGGGAATCATATTGCTCAAGGAGAGGAACGGCGTATAAGGTGTAAAATGCTAACGATAGTCCGGATAATACGCCCCAAATGATGGCAATTGTCGGCACAGACAGGCTGGAGATTGAACCGTTCGTTAATAAGAAAAAGCACCCTCCTAAAGCAAGTGAAACAGTTAATAAATCTTGCCGCGTGAGAACAGTTTGCTTGCGCAAAATTAAGTAAATGATAATCATTACAGGCGCTAAGTATTGTAATAGTGTCGCAACAGCAGCATTCCCATATTTAATGGACACCATATAGGTGTATTGAACCGCAAGCATGCCGAGTAATCCAAAAATAATCAGTTGAACAGCTGTCCTCCTATTTTTCCAGACACCAAAAACTTCAGAACGGTCTTTTACAAAAAATTGAACTGTTAAGAGTAAAAAACCAGCGATGAGCAATCGTGTCGTTACGAGCCAATTTACATCGATTGCGTATTGTTGGAAGAGCTTCTGTGCAACTGTACCGCCAACACCCCAAAATATCGCTCCCGTTATTACGAGAAATAATCCTGTTCTTCTAGTAGGTCTATTCATGATCATTCTCCATCTTAAATATAATAATAATGTTATAATAAGTGAAAAATCGTTCTAATAATACTTAAATAGAATCAAAAAATATAAATATATTGAGGTGATTATTTGCAGATAAAAAATTTCATTGTTAATCAAAGTTTAAAAGAGCTAACTGAACATCGTACAGTTGAGTTACCGATTGCATGTTATGAAACAACGATTAAGCAAAATATACATGGCTATATACCCCTCCATTGGCACGAGGAAATTCAATTTGTTCTAATTGTTAAAGGGGAAGCAATTTTTCAAATAAATGAAGAAAGAATAGTAGTAAGGGAAGGCGACGGGCTATTTATAAATAGTGGCTGTCTGCACATGGCAGAAGAAAAGAAAAAATCCGGCTGTGTCTATATCTGTTTAAATGTTTCCCCTCATTTCGTCCTGCCACAAGAACTCTACATGAGTTATGTAGTTCCTTATATGCAAGCAACTAATTTACCTTACGTTTTTGTAGATGCAACTGAGCTTTGGGGGAAAAACATAGTAGATGCCATTTTAAAAATCAAACAGTTGATTGAGCGAAAAACGCAGTACTTTGAAATCGATATAACCATGCAACTAGCATTAATTTGGAAAAATCTACTCTTTAATGGCTTTCAACCTGAATACCTTCAGACAGAAATGTTAAAGAGCCAGCGAATGAAGCAAATGCTAAATTGGATACATCTACATTATGCTGAGAAAATCATGCTAGAGGATATTGCAAGGGCTGGCCAATTGAGTCGATCGGAATGCTGTCGCTACTTCAAGCGAATTTTAAAAACTACCCCATTAAATTACGTTATAGATTATCGAATTCAAAAAAGCTTGAGTCTATTGCAACAAGCAGAATCTAATGTTACTGAAGTTGCCTATCAAGTAGGGTTTAATAGTACAAGTTATTTTATTGAGAAGTTTAAACATTCGATGAACATGACACCATTAGCTTACAAAAAATATAAAACGGACAATTATTAACTAAATTATGTTGGAGATGATTCGCTTTTCTTGTTAAACTCCCTCATCTAACAGATGCTCATTTTACTTCAAAAAGCGCTTTTCTGAAGTGACTAAAGTCTAGT
This sequence comes from Pseudobacillus sp. FSL P4-0506, assembly GCF_038003025.1. Taxonomy (NCBI): domain Bacteria; kingdom Bacillati; phylum Bacillota; class Bacilli; order Caryophanales; family Bacillaceae; genus Pseudobacillus; species Pseudobacillus sp. FSL P4-0506. The sequence continues at coordinate 48,469 of NZ_JBBOOI010000002.1, read as the reverse complement.
TTCTCACTTATAACACCTGAGGAATTAGGCTTTTTATATTTGTATGTCCTTAACGTTGTAAATTCGCGTCTGCTTGTAGTACCCAACAGAAGCAAATCTATTAAATATGTACAAGCCATATCATTTAACAAACATTTTCTTATAGTCGAGAGGAGTGGAACTGGATTATTGTACAGATCGGGCTTAGTACGAGATTTCTTATTCCAAATGGACTTCCGTAGAAGCACCCAAAAAGAATGTTGATTATCATTCAAGTGGTACTTTAAGAGATAATTTGCTTATACAATTTTAAAAACCCGGGTATCTCTACACGAGAAGATTAACTTGGTTTCTTTATGATATACGTCTAATTACTGAGCTATTTCATGCAGCTTCTACTACTTTGGTTGTAATCGATGTAAGTTGATTGATTACGGGGACATGTTCAATTTGAGCAAATAACTGGTGAATGCTATTTTTGACATAAAAAATAACAAGAGTATAATAGATTTTGAACAATTGTTCAAAACATTTGTTCAAAAAATACTCAACACCTTTATTAAAAAGTGTGAAAGGGGATGAGTCAATTAAAACAGAGCAGAAGTAATGACAGAAATAAAGATGTAAGAGATCAAATCCTTCGAGCAGCAAAACTGCTATTTGCGAAAAAAGGCTATGAAGGGACAACTGTTAGACAGATTTGTAATGAGGCGAATGTTTCGTTGGCTCTTGTTTCTTATCATTTTGGAGGGAAAGAGAACGTTTTCTTTGAGATGTTTGAACCGATTAGACAACTGTTTGAGAATATGAAATATGATTTATCTGATTCATTAGGTGCACTTAAGAGTTTTTGTAGACAGTTTGTTATTTTTAGAAATGAAGAAAGTGAATTAGTTAGTATATTGCAACAAGAGTTAGTAATGAATAGTCCGAGATTAGAGATGCTGACAGATGTATTTCTTCCTTCCTGGGAGCAGCTTCGCTTAATTTTACAAGAGTGTCAGGATAAAAAAACGATCGATTTTCCATCGGTTGATGCAGCAGTTAATTTTATAATGGGAACATTAATGTATTCTCTCAACAACGCATTTTTGAACCGAACTCAATCTGAATTGTCTCCTGAACAGGTAGCAGATCTGGCTGTAAGCTTTATCATGAATGGACTACAAGCAACTTTAGAATAAGGAAAGAGGTAAGGAAAGATGAAAGCGGCAAAAATATATGGAGCAAGAGATATTCGAGTAGAAGAAGCAGAATTACCCACCCTTGAAGAGGGAATGGTAAAGGTAAAAGTTGAATACGCTGGTATCTGTGGAAGTGATATGCATGAGTATTTAGCTGGTACTTATCCAATGCGTACCCAGCCTGTTCTAGGTCATGAGTTTTCGGGTGTAGTTGTAGAAGTAGGAGAAGGAGTAACAAAGACAAAAGTGGGAGATCGGGTAGCCGTTGAACCTCTTATTCCTTGTGGAAAATGTGATAATTGCCAAAGAGGATTTGTAAATTTGTGTACGGAACGTCAAGGCTATGGGTATACGGTTTCAGGTGGATTTGCCCAATTTGCAGTGGTGAAGCAAGAAAATACTTTCCATTTACCTGAAAATATGAGTTTAGAGCTTGGTGCACTCGTTGAGCCAACAGCTGTTGCGGTTCACGCTGTCCGCCAAAGTCAATTAAAGCTCGGGGATTCTGCAGCCATATTTGGTGCTGGCCCAATAGGATTATTGTTGTTACAAGCTGTTAAAGCAGCAGGAGCAAGTGAAATTTTTATAGTGGAAGTATCGGATGAACGTCGTCAAAAGGCGTTAGAACTTGGAGCTACATATGTGCTTAACCCAATTGACACAGATGCTGTAGCGTTTATTCGTCAAAAAACAAATGGGGGAGTAAACGTTGCCTATGATGCTGCAGGCGTTCAAGCAACATTTACAAGTGGCGTAGGGTCTGTACGCCCAGGCGGTGAATTCAAAGTTGTAAGTGTGTGGGAAAAACCGGTCAATTTTGATCCTAATATGATCGTTAGAACGGAAGCGAAAATCAGTGGATCATATGCATATATTCGTTTATTCCCAGAAGTCATTCGTTTGCTTGCAAGTGGCATAATTGACGGGAATGCCGTAATTACAAGTGAGATTGCATTAGATGACATTGTTGAAAAAGGCTTCGAAACATTAACGAAAGACCGCAGTCAGTGTAAAATTTTAGTGAATATGAGCCTTTAGTTTACAAACGAGTGATTAAACTTATCTTTTGTTATGTTATCAGCTATTGCTTTACAAGAAATAGGCCTCCTGTACAGTAAATTCATATTACTGTACAGGAGGCTTTTATGATTACCGGATATGGCCGTTCTTACTATTGCTCAAGCACCATTTGGAGGAATAAAAGGGCCGTGAAGGTGGACATCAAGGACTGGACGAATACTTAGAGGAAAAATATATTTCCATGGATATTAAAACAAATAATTCAAAGAGCAACTGTTCATTGTAAAAACATTGTGACATATAAACATAACTCTTAACATGTTTTTTACGTTTTCTGCTGACGTTGCCCAATATAGACTGAATCATAAGCACTCTTATAGTGAATTGATCCCTGTCAAATAGTCAATAAAAAAAGCATAATTATGCAGCCTGGGCTCTATATTGATATAGACTCAGGTTGTTTAATTTTAGTATTGGGGATTGCCTTGCTTATTTATTTCACCGATGATGTTTGCGGATACACCAACAAGTTTTTTAATTGCCCACACGATCATTTGTATCCCGTATGTTATTTCTTAGTACTAACAGGGTTAAGCGGAGGCAACGGAATCCACCGCCCCCGAGATCAAAATGCCGAAAAAGAAAGAGAATACAAAGTATTACCTTCAATTGGGAAGAAGACTTATACGGTTGGATTTTTTGTTGGTTGTATTATGGCTATGATGTTCTTAAAAATCAATGATGACAGTGCGAAACTGCTGCAACTAGCAGGCTGTGAAGCTCTTTTGCATCATAGTGGAAAAAAGAAAGACTATTTCACTAGCTCAAAAGAATACTGGATTGTTTGAAAAATATGATTTTTATTTTATTATTTACGGCATGTTCAAAAAGTCATTAATAAGCCTGAGCAATTAATAAAGAAGATATGAGGGATTGATTATCGCTTTTTTGAAAAATAGGACATGGGTGCTGCGGATCGGCAGGAATCTACAATGTTGTCCACTACAATGAAGCGATGGAAGTGTTGAATCAAAAGATGAATCATATTAAAAAAGTAGAGCTAGATATCATCGTCATAAGTAATCCGCGCTGCTATTTACAGATGAAATTAGGGGCCAGGCGCGTAGGGAAGGCAGAAAAAGTCAAAGTTGTTCATATTGTTAAACTGCTAGCCGAAGCCTATGGGATACACTAATTCTTAATCAACGAATAAATCAAGGTCAAATTTTCCGTTAATTCTAAATTAAAAAATAAAATGAAGGCAGATTAATTTGAATTTCTATACACCGTTTGCGTAATGGTTACACTATAACGGTAAAAGGAGTGAGGAGTGGTGAGACAATTACAACTTCCGGCATTTAAATTTACGGAAGAACAAAAAAAGTTTCGGAAAGAAGTCCGTTCTTTCTTACAAGCTGAGAAACAAAAAGGAACATTTGACACACATGCTGATTCTTGGCTGAGCGCATATAGTGAGGAATTTTCGAAAAAGATTGGGGCCCAAGGCTGGATTGGGATTACATTTCCAAAAAAATACGGAGGGCAAGCACGCTCCTCGATTGACCGTTACATCGTTACAGAAGAGCTTTTGGCTTTTGGAGCTCCCGTTGCATCACACTGGTTTGCAGATCGTCAATCTGGGCCGTTACTTTTAAAGTTTGGAACAGAAGAACAGAAGGAATTTTTCATTCCAAAAATCGTGAAAGGTGAATGTTATTTTTCCATTGGACTTTCTGAACCGAACTCAGGATCTGATTTAGCATCACTAAAAACAACTGCTGAAAGAGTGGATGGCGGCTGGATCGTTAATGGAATGAAGACATGGACCTCTGGTGCTCATCATTCGCACTACATGATCACCCTTTGCCGAACTTCTCCTCAGGATCCAAAAAATCGTCATGGGGGTATGAGTCAGCTAATTATTGATCTTAAATCCGATGGTGTAACTATTCGGCCAATTCAGTTCTTAACGGGTGAACATCATTTTAACGAAATCTTTCTTGAAAACGTGTTTGTTCCAGATAACAGAGTAGTTGGAGAAGTTGGGAATGGATGGGCACAAGGGTTAACTGAACTGGCATTCGAACGAAGTGGTCCCGAACGAATTTTAAGCACATTTCCACTGCTTGAAGAGGCGATTCGTTTATTGAAAGAAAAAAAGGATCATAGAGGTTTGATGGATGCTTCGAAACTAGTAAGCCGAATGTGGTCACTGCGTAATATGTCGATAGGGATTGCAGCTCTGCTTGAAGAGAAAAAAGATGTGAACTTAGCAGCTGCGCTAGTGAAAGATCTTGGCAACAGCTTTGAGCAACATGTAGCTGAAGTCATTCGGCTTCTTTTACCAGCGGTGCCAAGCAAGAATGCAGAAGATGAGTATGTCAGGCTGTTAGCGGAATCCATTCTACACGGTCCAGGGTTTACTATTCGCGGGGGGACAACTGAAATCCTCAGAGGAATAGTAGGAAAAGGAGTGATATCTGCATGAGTGAGATGAAATCATTTATTGAAGACACTGCTGGAAAAATTTTAAAAGACTTATCGACTAAAGAACAACGGGAACGTTTTGAAGAAGGTGAGTGGGCAAATTCACTTTGGAAAACGATTCAAGAATCCGGGCTAACATTACTTGGAATTGAAGAAGAGAAAGGTGGAGTCGGCGGGGATTATGAGGACGTTTTTGCTATCTTGCGCGTCGTTGGAAAGTACGCTGCTCCAATTCCTTTAGCTGAGGTTATATACGCCAATCAATTTCTTGCCACACATGACGGTGAGGTGGAGGATAAATTAAGAGTCGTTCATTTAGCTGAAGAGAGTTCTATGATTCAATCTCCGTATAAGTTGATGCATGTTCCATACGGAAGATATGTTGACGAAGTGGTTGTAATCCGGCAGGAGGGTCAACAAGCTTATTATTCAATTGTCAATGTATTAACAGGTGAAATTGAGAAGAATGCCAATTTAGCTGCAGAGCCTCGTGATAACTTAACCTTTTTAAATCTAGGAGAAACAAAGAAATTAGATCTAAGTTTTAAAGAGGCTTTAGAACATTACACAAAATTCTTAGCGCTTAGCCGTGTGGCAATGATGACAGGTGCGATGGAAAGCGTACTTGCTTTATCTACTCTTTATGCAAAAGAGCGCCATCAGTTTGGTCGTCCCCTGCACAGGTTCCAGGCCATCCAGCATCACCTGGCTGCAATGGCGGGCGAGGTGGCTGCTGCCTATTCAGCACTTTCTGTGGCGAGTTCATTTTATCCATCAGACTTAGGGAAAGAGCAAATTGCAATGGCTAAAATCGAGTTATCTGCTAACGCAAATGTAGTCGCAAAAGCTGCACACCAGCTTCATGCTGGAATTGGGATGACATATGAACATGAACTTCATCATTTTACTCGTCGTTTGTGGTCGTGGCGTGAAGAAGCAGGAAATGAGACATATTGGGCTGATCAGTTAGCTAGTTTGTATCAGGCTCGAGAAGAAACGATTTGGGAATCGATTACTCATGTAAAAGGAGAGGAAACACATGCCGGATCTACTGTTTGAAATAAATAATAAAATTGCAACAATCACATTAAATCGTCCTGAAACACTGAATGCGTTTAGTGGTGAAATGCTTGATTTATGGATTGATTCGCTTGAGAAAGTGAGGGATTCAGATGAGATTTCTGTTTTAATTGTCCAAGGAGCAGGAAATGGTTTCTGCTCCGGTGGAGATATTAAGGAGATGATCGCTGGTAATGGATTCTACAAGTCGAATCAAGATAATGTTTCAAAAGGAATCAATCGTAAGAACTCGCTATGGAAAAAAGTGCAGCGAATTCCTCTTTTGTTAGAAGAAATCGATAAACCAGTGATTGCGAAAGTACATGGAGCGGCCTTCGGAGCAGGACTTGACATGGCTCTAATGTGTGATATTCGTTTTGCTTCGGAATCAGCCCGATTGTCTGAAAGCTATATCAAAGTAGGAATCGTACCTGGAGATGGTGGAGCGTACTTCTTGCCGCGGCTTGTCGGCCGGGATATGGCATTGCATATGTTGTGGACAGGGGAAGTGTTGACAGCAGAAGCAGCAAAAGAACGCGGGCTTGTTACATTTGTTGTACCAGATGAGAAACTTGACCAAGCAGTTGCGGAATACGCAAAAGATTTAGCCTGCGGCCCTCAACTGGCAACGCAGCTCATCAAGCGTGCAGTCTATCAAAATAGCGAAATGTCATTACGCTCTTCACTTGATTATATTTCATCGAAAATGGCGCTTGTCATGGAAGAGGAAGATCATAAAGAAGGTGTGCGGGCTGTCATGGAAAAAAGAAAACCGAATTTCGGGAAAAATGAAACGTCAATAAAGTAAAAGAGGTGAGTTAAATTGTTGCAACCCCTGCATGATATACGCGTGCTTGATTTATCTAGAGTTTATGCGGGCCCAGTTGGAGCGATGACACTTGGAGACATGGGGGCAGATGTCATACGTGTGGAGCCGCCAGGCGGATCCGATAGTTTGAGGGAGTGGGGACCTTTTAAAAATGGAGAGAGTACTTACTACTTAAGTGCCAATCGTAATAAAAGGTCTATTACTCTTAATTTAAAAACTGAAGAAGGAAAGAAACTATTCCTAAATTTATTAGAAAAGTCAGACGTCGTCATTGAAAATTTTAAGTCTGGAACGATGGAAAAACTCGGGCTGAATTATGAGGTTTTAAAGGAAAGAAATAAGGGTATCATTGTTTGTTCGGTTACAGGATTTGGGCAGAATGGCCCTCTAGGTTTATTGCCCGGATTTGATCCAGTCATACAAGCGATGAGTGGGTTGATGGATGTCACGGGCGACCCAAATGGTGAAGCGACAAAAGTAGGGATTCCGATCGCGGATATTATTACTTCGGTTTATGTGGCATTAGGCATAGTAGCTGCAATAAGGCAAAGAGATCTAACGGGAGAAGGCCAATATATCGACATGTCTTTGCTGGATGTTCAAGTATCGAGTATGGCCAATGTGGCGACTGCTTATTTAAATACTGGAATGATTTCTGTGCGGAAAGGCAATCAGCATAATAATGTAGCACCCTATCAATTATTCCAAACAGCTGACTTTCCCATCATGATATGTGCAGGGAACGATCACTTATTTCGAAAGTTATCTCACGCCTTGGAGCATCCAGAGTGGGGCAGTGATGAACGCTTTTTAACAAATAATGATCGAAAACAACATGAAGGTGAATTAGTTCAGCTTATTGAGGAAGTATTAGCGACTAGGATATCAAGTGAATGGGTTGAAATTATTTCAAAAGCTAAAGTTCCTGTTGGACGTGTTAATAATATTCAACAGGCATTGGAGCAAGATCAAGTAATCGCTAGAGGAGGAATTGAAACAGTTCCTCATGCTACGGGAGAGGTAAAGCTGCTGGCCAGTCCGCTACGGCATAGCGGGTTAAATATTCAAACAAAACTTGGCCCGCCGACGCTAGGTCAGCACAATCAGGAGGTATTTGAAGAACTTCTTCGAATAGGGAAAGAAGAACTTTCAGTTTTGTCAAAAAACAATGTAATATGAAGAGAGTTAGCCTAAAAAGAGCTGCTCTCAATGGAGAATGAAAGTTTTAAAAGTAATTATTCGACGTCTTTGGTTCACTATTGTTTTTTGAGTGCAAACGCATTTAAACCGATATAAAATAAACCACTTTAAAGAGCCTTTCTATAATAAAATGTAGCAAGGCTCTCATATTTTTATATCATAATTAAATAACCTTTATTAGCTCTTTATACAATGGTTAGCTAGAAGAATAAATATAAAAAGTCAAACTGTGCAAAATTCAAATTAAATTTAAGTAAAACTAGCAAACAAGAGCAATAATTCTCATTAAAAATCAAAAAGATCACTCATTCATATAATGGTCAATTTTGCATCGAATAGCATCTCTCTATGAGAAATTAAATTTCGATGCAAAATTAGCCTTCTCTCAGCATCCTAAAAGCAAAAAATAACTTTAATTTGTCTAGGTTTGACAAGGCCATCTTTAACACCTATCAGTGACATAGCTTCTCTAACATCAATATCACAAAGGTATGACGGACCCAATAGCGCTGTTTTTTGAATCCTTTCCGGCTAAATCCACTGCTTCATCCACGATCTTATAAAACGCGTATACCTTAATTGCTTCTTTTTATGACGAGTTTCTTCCTATTATATATAGTCTCCTAAAATTCCATCTTTCCAGTCATGAACAGCATGCTGCTCACGTTCGAATATTTTCTCCAGATAGATCATGGTCGTTTCGATTTTTTCATGACCCAGGCTTCGCATAATTTTATAAATATCTGCACCGGCTCTTCTCGATATAATGGCAAAACTGTGCCGGAATGTATGAGCGGTGATCCTACAGCTCCGATTCTGCAGGAAAGGCAGGTCCGTCCGTTCAATCGCCTTTCCTAAATATTGAGCGAGATAAGAGGGAGAGAAAGCCTTTCCTGTACTGGTAGGGAAAAGAGGCGAATTATCGTTCTCTGAAAAATGAGTATCCAAGAGTCTAGATTCTCTGTAACGCCGAATGCTTTCCACCACTTTTGGTTTCAGGGGAATAGAACGGTATTTGTTGCCTTTCCCCCACACGGACAGGTAGTATCCTCCAAACAAGCTGTCATATTTTACATCAGAAACTTTTAGTTTACATAACTCTTCATTTCGTAAACCTGTTGCGACCAGTATATGCATAAGGCCGAAAAGAACAGGGTGATTTTCACGTTTAAAATAATCCAGCAGCTGGACGACCTCGTTTGGCCCTAAGTCTCGATTAGGCCGGTCTTCTTTTCGGACTGTGGCGCTGAGCAATCCCTCATGGACGGCTTCTTTAATATATCCCGACCGGTGAAGGAAAGAGAAGAAGCTTTTCCAAATCACGGTTTTCCGGGCAACGGTTGCTGGGGAATAAGGACCCTTTTCTACAACATGAGGGCTCCGCTCCACTACCCACGCTTGATATCTCCTTAAATGCCGCTTGCTCAAACTTTTGAACAAGGACCCTTCAATGATTCTTTCAATATCAAGGTCCATTTCATCTGCATACCGAAGCATGTGTTCGATCATCATAGTAAGTTCCCGCTGGTACTCCTTGATCGTTCTCTCAGATTTGTTTTTCTTTTGATCGATGTTTGTTTGCTGATACAGAAAGTAAGCCAGCATATCTCTGTCATCAAATTGAGAAAAAGGAGCTTCTCCCTGTTTTTCTGATTGTTCCTTTATCTGCAGCAGTAAAGAGTAATCCGTATCTCCAGGTTTATTGAAAAGAGTCAGTTTATTTTCAGATATAGATAATGGTTTCATATTTTATTTATTCCTCTTTTCACTTTTATTCTCTGTATTTTAAAGTATAAGTACTTTATTTATTTATGATTATAATCATGTTTTGTTAACTCTTCAAAAGAAATCAATAATCAAATGTATCTAAAAAAATATTCTCTTTGTTTATATATCAGTTATCTATGTTCTTTTGATATTTTTATAATTATCATTTTTATAAAAGATAAATTATTTTATTGTTTTTAATTATATAAATTGAAATGAACAAAATTAGAAATTATAATTAAGATAATGGAAGAAAAATAACTAATTAAAAAGAATGGTTTTTAAAAAAGATTAGTAGTAACTTCAAATAGAGATACCTAACTATACATAGAAGAGTAAGTTTACGAGATAGGCACAGCAATCCATCAAAGAAAGAGGGAAGAAAATGACAGAAGAAAAAAAGTATTATACGACCGAGGAAGCAGCAAAGATGCTCAACAAGTCGAAAGCTACGATCTATAATTATATTCAGAAAGGCATATTAGTCCCGCTTCCAGACCATAAATGGAGAATGCTGAACACACGAGTATTCCCAAAAGAGCAAGTAGAGGAACTGGCAAGAAAACAGGAGAAAAAATTAGGACTCACCACAACAGAGGCTGCGAAATTCCTGGGCGTTTCACGCTCTACGCTGCATAAGCTCGTGAAGGAGGGAACCATTCCAGCTGTACAAGGAACATACCGTGGCCGGCAGATTTTTTATATTAACCAGATAGATCTCGAGCAGTTCGCAGGCGAAAATGCTGCTTATCTTCAATCCGAGCGTTTAAAGAGACGGCACTATTATGATAAGGAGAGAAACATCGCTTTCTTCCAGAAGTTCTCGACGAAAGCGGGAAGAGAAGCCCGGCTGGTATTCGATACAGGCGGCAGATGGGCATTTTTATTTCCAGACACTCATGAGATCCAATCTTATGAGGAAGGAATTTTTAAAGAAGAGCTGGCACCTTCCTATGAACTGAATTACGGAAAACAGAACACGAGCCCGGGATTTTTAAAAATGATTTTGCCCGCTAAGCATCCGTTAACCATGGAGTTTTTTGATATGGTCTACCAACAGTATGAAATTTCGAATCTGCTGCTTCATTTTGACCCAGCTGATTACGATACATTGAATGATGTGGAAATCCATTTAAAGAAGACCGTTCTGAAAGAAGTGCCCGAGCACCTTTTCCGTTTCCTAGACAGGTATGTCACAAAAGGTTCTCTTCTCTACGATAAGGAGGGTTACCTTTTTATTGAGACGGATATAGAGACACTCACGATTTCGCTCCCGAAAAATTTGAAAGAAAAGATCAAAAAGGAAGGAGAAAAAGAAGGAATCAGCATGCAGGAGGTTGTATTGCGAATCCTTGCAGAAAGGAATTGGGAAGAGTAATGTTTGGTGGAGAAGAAAGTCTTAAGTGGTCTTGTCATGTTTCTCTGTTATCCAAGTAATAAAGGGAGTGCTTAGTTGGCACTCCCTTTTAAAATAACAATAATAATTTTATGGATAGTAAAAATAATACCTACTTATCTTTACTAATATTTTATCATGTAAATAAGAGCAAGACTAATAAAAAAACGCCCTTCCAAATGGAGGGACGCAGTGAAGAAGAGCATCGAGTCAACAAAGTTTAGTAGTTTCTTTACTCTTCAGGCGGGATGGGTGATACATACTCTTCACCATTTCGCTGCTCAATTAATTCTATCTTCGCTTTTTCAAGAATGTCAGGGTTATGAAGGACTTCGATGGCTGTTGCTGCCATGACTTTACCAGCATGAAGCATACCTTTATGCGCAATGGAGGTTTTTCCAGTTGAAACCACCTGCCAGGTGTGAAGCGGGGTGCCTACTGGCTCACATGCTACCAAGCATTGAACGGTTGGGACAATCCAGCTGACATCGCCAACATCGGATGTACCTGACAGTATCCCATTGGATGGAATAAGAGGAATATTAGAAGATTATAAATTTGTAAAAAAACACATTATATATGTTTACATGTATATATGTTAAGGTGTATATTGATAATATGAATACAACAACGATGCAATTAACATTACAGATAATATCAGAGCCGAATCGATTTAACATTGTAGAACTTTTGAAAAAAAGTCCGCACTCTGTAAGTGAAATAGTTCAGGCTCTAAATATTGGCCAACCTCAGGTATCTCGCCATTTACGTATCTTAGGGGAGGCTGGATTGGTACGTTCTCGAACGAAGGGACAGTTGCGAATATATAGCCTTGAAGCACAACCATTTCAGGATTTAGATGCTTGGTTCGATTCATTTAGTATCTTATGGGAACAGCGTCTAGATAACTTTGAGGACTATATGCTCGACATTAAAAGAAAGGAGGATAAATCGCCTTAATAGCTGTTGCATATGAAAGCTAATTTATGAGCTTGAAATGAAAGAATTTGAATAACAAGGATGAATTTAAGATGAGAAGGAAAACAAAAATCTACAAAGATAAGGTCAACAGAGAACTTACAGTTGAACGTACCGTAGCTATCCCTCCCGAGCTTGCGTGGGAAGGGTGGACTAAACCGGAACATATCTCTCGTTGGTGGGGACCTAAAAACTGGACCTCAACCGTATACGAGATGGATGTTAGACCTAATGGTGTCTGGCGCTATAGTCTAAGGCCTAATAATGGGAATGGAGAAGAGGTATATTGTAGAGCTGTATATCAAGAGGTGCTGGAACCAACTAGATTAGTCTACATCGACTCATTTACTGACGAAAATTGGAGTATGGTAGAAAAAAGTGATATGTATACGACTGTAACTTTTGATGAGATAAAGGAAGGCTGTAAACTTAAAATTATTACTCGTTTCAGAAGTATAGAAGACCTTTATAACGCTGAAGAAATGGGAATGATTAAAGGCTTTTCTGATGCCTTTGAACGTCTTGAAGAACATTTGAAATCCAAATACGGAGGGAAATTATGAACACAATAATTTCAAAAGATGGAACAAAAATCGCTTATGAAAAACTAGGAAATGGTCAGGCGATAATTCTGGTATCATCTGCCGCAGCTGATCACAAAGATGCTGACCAACTAGCAGAACAGCTTTCCAAACATTTTACTGTTTATAACTATGATCGTCGTGGTAGGGGGGAAAGTACCGATGCCTCTGAGTATGCGGTGGAACGAGAGATAGAAGACATTGAGGCTTTAATAGTTGAAGCGGGAGGTAAAAGCTTATTGTTTGGTAGTTCTTCTGGTGGAGTATTAGCACTTGAAGCTGCAACAAAACTAGGAGATAAAATCACAAATCTATTTTTGTATGAGCCACCTTTTATTATTGATAACAGTCGTCCACGTGTACCTGCAGAGTATGTTCAAAATCTGAATGAATTGATTGAGGAAGGCAGACGCAGTGATGCGGTAGAATATTTCATGAGTAAAGCTCTCGGCATACCTGCGGAATATCTAGACCATATGAAAGCCGATCCCTCTTGGAAGGAAATGGAGAATCTAGCTCATACCCTAGCCTATGACGGTATGATTATGGAAGAAACTCAATCAGGAAAACCTCTACCAACCAACCGATGGGATGTAAATGTTCCAACAACAATCATAGTTGGAGAAAATAGTGAACCGTACTTCCATGAAGCTGCCAAGTCACTTGCAGAACTGTTACCTCTAGCTAAATATAAAGTGCTTTCAGGGCAAGACCACTCGGCAGTTATGATGGCTCCAGATGTACTGGCGAATGCAGTAGTGGAATATAACGATCAAAATACAAATGAAGTATCGACATAAATATGGTTTGTGTTCATTTTAACTAAAGGATGCTTTAGCTAAATAAGACTTAAACAACTTTAAAGAGCCTTTCTACAATAAAATGTAGAAAGGCTCTTATATTTTTATATCAAAATTAAATAACTTTATTATCATCTAACAATATAATTGCTGGATTAATACCGGAATATTCTGCATTAAGAAGGAACTATTGCAAATTAGCTAAATAAGACCTATACTCGTAAAGGTTTGTATAGATAAATAGTCACATAAGAAGGAAAAGGTAAAAATTAAAATCTGTTTTATTGAGGAGGAGGAATCTTGAGTAGAGGGTGGACTGCCGAAGACGTTACAGAGTTAAAAGAACATATCGGCACTTATACATTAGCCACAATTGCTAAAAATATGGACCGTTCTGTTACAGCTCTTGAAGTAAAAATGAAAAGACTTGGTATATCTTCAACCAAATTACAGACAGGATTTATCACAACGGGAGAGTTGGCCAGAATCTTACATGTAAACCGGCGCACCGTGAAATGTTGGATAAAGAACCATCAGCTGTCGCATATCAAAAAAGTAACAAGATCAATTAGAACTTTTTATTTTATCGACCCTGTAGCGTTTTGGGAGTGGGCCGAACAAAATAAAGACAAAGTGCAGTTCAGTAATATAGCTCCTCATGCTTTACCTCCTGAACCAGAGTGGGTGGGGAAAGAGCGAATGAAAGAACATACATATAAACTTACTAAAAAACGCTCGTATCAAATATGGACGACTAAAGAAGATGAACAGCTCTTGGAAATGCGCAAAAAAGGAATGATCTATAAAGATATTGGCCAGATATTGAACCGAAGTTCAGTCAGTGTTGCACGCAGGTATGAGAGAATCCGCACAGATGACTGAGTAGATAAGATTTCGTCCAAAGAACACTAATGAACAGGATGATTACGATGAAACGAATTTTTTTATACTTTAACAACATGCAAAAAAAGTTAATGCTCTCATTTGCTTTGATATTAATTATTCCAGCCTTAATCATTGGAGCTCTCTCTTACTCCACAGCCAAAGAAGCCATTAAAGATGAAATGATGAACGGTTTCTCTCAAAGTGTGGAACTTTTAAACTCGTCTATTACCGAAGCCATTCAATCAAAAGTACACGACATACAGACATTTTCCGAGCTTGCAAATGCCTCTTTATACAAAGGGGAAAGTAGCCCTGAGCTTCGCCGGCTGTTAACGCAGTATACTAAACTGCACCCTGAAACCTTAAGTATTTATGTTGGAACAGACACAGGCTTATATATTCAAGAACCGGTTATTAATGATACCTCTACCTATGATCCAAGACAACGAGAGTGGTATAAAGAAGCAAAAGAGCAACAGGGAAAGGCAGTCATATCTAAACCTTATCCAGATGCTGGAACAGGTGATATGATCGTTACCGTCTCCCAAACAACAAAAGATGGATCAGGTGTTGTAGCAGTCGATATTAATATAAAGTTCCTTCAGAATTTAGTTCAAAAAGTAAAATTAGGCAATAACGGATATGCTTACCTTATGGATAAAGATCAGCTAGTTCTGTCTCACCCCGTACTCAATCCTGGGGAAGAGGCTACTGAGGATTTTTTAAAAACCGTTTATAGCAAAGAAAGCGGTCAGTTTAAGTACGAGTTTCAAGGCAAGGAAAAATTAATGAACTTTACGACAAATGAATTAACCGGATGGAAGTTAGGGGGAAGTGTGGAGCAGTCTGTCATTGATGAGTCAGCCATGCCAGTCTTTTATAAAACACTGATTGTGATTGTTCTTGCCATGCTTATAGGAGCAGTGGTAGTGTTCTTGATTATACGCTCCCTGACAAAACCGTTGTCTAAATTAAAAGAGCAAGCCCTCACTGTCAGCCAGGGAGACTTAACTACTCGCGTCGATATTCAATCCAATGATGAGATTGGCCAATTAGCTCAAGCATTCAATGCCATGCAAGAGAAGCTAAGAGAGCTGGTTCAAAAAATAGAGTATAATGCGGAGCAAGTTGCCGCTTCCTCTGAGCAGTTGACAGCCAGTTCTGAACAGACAAGTGCGGCTTCACAGCAGGTGGCTGCATCTGTTCAAGAAGTAGCAGGCAGCGCAGAGAAGCAAACGGCTCAAATTGATCAGAGTGTGGAAGCCATCGATAAGATTTCATTAGGAGTGGGAGAAATTGCCGATCGATCCGAAAAAGTATTAGGACTCGCCACTCATACTACCCAGCAAGCGGAAGATGGCGAAAGAGCCGTCACTGATACGGTCAAGCAGATGTATTCCATTCAGCAGTCTGTCGCAGAATCCAATAGAACTATCCAGTCTTTGCATGAACGTTCTAAAGAAGTTAGCTCCATTTTAGATGTAATTACAGGTATTGCTGATCAAACAAATCTTCTAGCTTTAAATGCAGCCATTGAAGCTGCCCGAGCTGGCGAGCAAGGCAAAGGATTCGCTGTTGTAGCAGATGAGGTGCGGAAGCTGGCAGAGCAATCGCAACAGTCAGCGAGTGAAATTTTAGATATTATTAAAGGTGTTCAAAAAGATACTGAGAAATCCGTTAAGGTAATGGAAGAGGTCGCAAATAATGTACAGACCGGTGTGGAGATATCAGACGAAGCCATTACAAAGTTTAAGCAGATTCTACAAAGCACAAGAGAGATTACACCAGAAATGAGAGAAATGTTTTCCGTTTCACAACAAATCAAAGCCGCTGTTCAGGATATAACAACTGTGGCTCAAGATCTAGCAACCATCGCCAGCGAGAACGCCGCCACATCCGAAGAGGTAGCCGCCTCAACAGAGGAGGAGTTAGCATCGATGGAAGAGATCTCTTCATCCGCCAAAGCACTCTCTTCCATGGCAGAAGAATTACAGAAAGTGATATCCCAATTTAAAGTTTAAACTATTAATCGGAAAAGCCAACTTTAAGATTCATGGGACTTACTCCATAGAGTGAGACAAATAAAAACACCTTTGAGTTGAAAATGGGTATGGAATACCTGAAAACAACTTGAAGGTGTTTTTTCTACGAGTACGAGAGTCAGTTATGCAGTGGAAGTAAACTAAGAAAATGAAACAACCGACAACATTCTATAAAATATTAGATAGTGAGGTATTCTTGATCAAACATTATTTTCAAGCAGCACGTAACTTGATTTAGGTTTGATTGGATATTGCGGACGCTTTTGCGGAATAGAGACCCAATTAGAACGCTTATTAAGGCTAATCATTGCAACAAGATTACCATTACAGCCCTAAATATGTTTTTTATTAAGACAGTCCGCTGGGGCTGTTTTTTCATTTACAACTATTAATAGAAGTGATATATTTATCTCATAAAGAGATAAATATATCACTAAAAAGAGGTGTAACTAATGAAGCGAACATTAACTAACAAGAGTTGGCTCATCGGGCTGTTAGGGTTTTTGGGATTTCTCGGGACCAGCGGACCCCCAGCCATGTATCTATTCTTTGCCTTTTTTGGAGGATTACAATATTACTGGTGGTATAAATTAGGCACCGAGGAAGATGAACGTTTAATCGAAAATCGCAATATTGCGGGAACGAAGGCTTTTCGCATTGCTTTCTGTTTTGGATTTCTAAGCAGCTTGGTATTAAGTTTTCTCTCTCTTGATTATGCGCTTTTATATCGAGCTGAATTGATCATCTTAGCTTTGACTTTTGCTTTGGGAACGAATTTGTGGGCATATTTGACTTACAAATATGATGCAGGTGAGTAATTATGACAGCTTTTACAACACAGATAAAAAAATATCGTCTTTTAAAAGATTTAACCCAAGAAGAACTTGCGCAGCGTGTGGGTGTCCGTAGAGAAACAATTATGCGTTTAGAGAACGCAAAATATAATCCCTCCTTGGAGTTAGCCGTTCGAATCGCAAGAGAATTGGACGCTTCAATTGACGACTTGTTCCATTTTGACTTTGAAAAATAATGGAGATGAAAAGAGTGAACAGGACAACACTCAGATTATTGATTGGTTTGATTTGGATCATCGGTGCAATCGTATGTTTAGTTAAAGTTAATTTTTCAATGGCTGCTTTGTACTTGTTGGTTGGTGTAGTATTTGTCATCGCAGCTAAAAAAGTAAATAAGAAATAAGGGGAAGACTATGACAGATGAACTGCTCTCCATCAAAGATTTAGAGGTTTGGTATGAAACCGGTAAACCCATCATCAGAAATTTGAATATGACAATAAATAAAAATCAAGTCGTTGGTTTGATTGGGCGAAATGGTGCTGGGAAAACAACTTTGATCAAAATGATTGCCTCCATTCTCGGCACTTATCATTTGAAAAGTTTTCTGTGGCTCAGGGAAAAAGCAGATGTTCAATCAAAGAAATTCAAATTGAATCGTTCAATTGTTTTTGATGAGGACCACTCTTTTGAGTATTTTACCTTTCGAGAATATTTTGATTATGTATTTGACTCCTATCAAAAGCCTGTACCTGATGTAACAGAATTAGTAAGAGGATTCGGCTTCACTAACCACCAAGATACTTTGATAAAAGATCTTTCTACCGGGAATCGTAAAAAAGCTTTTCTGATTACAGGATTCGCTTTGAGACTCCCATTACTAGTGTTAGATGAACCAGTGAATGGTCTGGACTTTGATAGTACAGAATTTTTGTATCAACTCATTAAGGATTATCAAAAATACGGTTCAATTTTATTTTCTTCGCACGTCATGGAGAGTATCACAATGACCGCCAATCAAGTTTTGGTCTTAGAAAACGGGAAAATCAGTCAAACGTTTGAAGGCGCTGAGGTGAATAGCGATTTGATACGAGAGGCGTTGCAGATTGATGAAAACTATTAAACTTTTCAATCGACAATTGATGGGGAAATCTTATCATTCTATAATTAAAAGCCTTTTAGCCAGCCTTTTCGTTTTTTTACTAATGTCAGTTTCAGATGTTCATATCGTTGTTAACCCCTTTTTCTTCTATGCTTGCATTGGTTTGTTTACTATAGGTATCGCAAGACAAACAATGAAATCAATCATAAATGACGAGAAGTTAAACGGCTTACTCCAGCTTCCCTTTATAAAGAATCATTTTCTTTGTTCTTTGATATGTTCTACTTATCTTTATGTTTTAGGCACTAAAACATTGCTTTTGTTCTCTCTTTTTTCCAGTGTTATGGAACCAAAGCCCCGTGTACTCTTTTGTAGCTTTCTCATCAGTATCTTTTGTTGTATCTATGGGATATTTTTTGCACTTCCGTATAAATTACCGCAAATACTCGCGGTGCTCAGCCTAATAGCTTGTGGTGCATTTGCTTGGTTGAGCAGGAATGATTTGGTCTTACTTACCTCATTCATTTCATTGTCTATAGCTGGAATCTTTTATTTTAGAAGTAATCCCTATGATTTCTTACAATCACCAGTTTCTCGTAAACATCAGGCTTTCTTCGCACGAGGAAATTTCATCAACTACCTTTTTAGATATTTCATTTTTCATAAGAATTATCTGATTAATAGTGTATTTATAATCGCCTTGGCTGTTTTCTTGCCGTTTATGTTTTTGAATATGGAAATGGGCACTTTCTATCTTCTAGGTTTAGGGATTTTGAGTATCAATACACCGCTGTCGATTTTATTTTCAAGCAACCGAACGTTACTTGATAAAGTAAGGTCGTTTCCAAATCAAAAAAGGAAAATTATTGTGCCATTCTTCCTTCTTTTACTGGTATGGAATGGCATTCCGAGTATGATTTACTTATTTATCTCAAAAATGTTGAATCAACCATTCGGAACAGAAAATTGTCTCTTAGCTTTGAGTCTGATTGTGATAAACAGCATTGGTGTTGTACTTTTAGAGTGGTATTTTCCTTTAAAAGATTGGCACGTGGAAAGCGATCTCTGGCATCATCCTCGAAAATATATTATGCCAAGTATATTAATAGTGCTTACCATGTTGGCGCTGATAAATCAGGGGCTTTTAGTGGGGGTTGGCCTATTAGCACTGTGTAGCATAGGACTGTTACTGATTATAGTAAACTAATTGTTCTAAACGTCTTGGCTAAAACAAATCAAAAAATTCGATAGGAGAACAACCTTATGTTCCAAATCCGTCAAACATTGAAAAGGGATATTTTTTGCCGGATTGGGAGTATGTCCACAAAAAATGGAGGAGAAAAAACGTGACGTTGACATTACTGCATAAGAAATATGACTATCAAGCGGGAATAAACAATCAAATCCCATATTTCTATCGTACTTTTTGTGAAAAGTACCAAGGCTATGCCAGTAAGTATAGTAAATTGAAAGGATAGTAAAAAAAGGGGGGATATCTCTCAAACTAAGAAAATGAAAAAACTGACAACATAGGATGTTGTCAGTTCGATTGATAGTTCAGAAAAATAGTCTAATCATGTTTTTTCTCATAATTAGATTCAATCTTAACCTCTTCAAGTTTAACAAATTTTGTTTTCTTAATGAATTTATAGCCAAACCATAAGCAGAGGAAAAATGGGATACCTAAGTAAGCAGCCACGACACTGCCCCAATCTATTTTATCCGCCATAAAAGCTTGGAAGTTTTGTGCGATAATCACAATTAACCCGCATGCAATCGCAAAAATCGGTCCAATCGGATACCATTTTGCTCGATACGGCAAATCATCCAATGAATAACCTTGGGCAATATAAGCTTTACGAAAACGATAGTGGCTGATCGAAATACCAAGCCAGAAGATAAATCCTGTAATCCCAATTGCATTCATTAACCAAATATAGACGATCCCGTCCCCGAAGAAAGAAGCTAAAAAGGCAAGCATTCCGACCACACATGTTAAAATCATCCCCGCAACAGGCACACCGCGGTTGTTCAGCTTGGCAAAAATTTGTGGAGCTTGCCCTTCTTTAGCCATAGAGTATAACATACGTGTTGATGCATACAGACTTGAATTTCCTGCAGATAACACTGCTGCTAAAATAACGGCATTCATCAATGAAGCGGCGAAGGCAAGTCCAGCTTTTTCAAATACCATAGTAAACGGGCTGACCATAACGCTTTCATTTTGTAAATTTGGATTTGTATATGGAATAATAAGTCCAATAACAAAAATCGCAAATATGTAGAAAAGAAGGATTCTCCAGAATACACTTTTGATTGCTTTTGGTACATTTTTTGCTGGGTCTTCACTTTCACCAGCAGCTACACCAACAATTTCCGTACCTTGGAATGAAAACCCTGCTGCAATAAAGACAATAAAAACCCCTAAAAGACCACCTGAGAAAGGTGCATCCTCGACAGTAAAGTTTTTGAACCCTATTGTTTCTCCTCCCATAATCCCGAAAATCATCAGTACACCGACAACAATAAAAATAACAATCGCACTTACTTTAATTAAGGAAAGCCAGTATTCTCCTTCTCCATACCCTTTAACAGATAAATAGTTTAATAGAAAAATAAGAGCTAAAAATGATCCGCTCCATAGCAATGATGGGCTGTCCGGAAACCAAAATTTCATAATCATCGTAGAAGCAGATAACTCAGCAGCAATCGTCATCGCCCAGTTAAACCAGTATGTCCAACCGATTGCAAATCCGAAAGCTGGGTCAACAAACCTTGTGCCATAGGTACTAAACGCACCACTTGTTGGCATAAAGGCCGCTAGTTCTCCTAAACTTGTCATCACAAAGTAGATCATAGCACCAACTAAAATATAAGCAAGCAACGCACCACCTGGACCAGCTGTACTAATCGCTGCCCCACTGCTAAGGAACAATCCTGTTCCAATTGCTCCTCCAATCGAAATCATTGTTAAGTGCCTAGCTTTCAAGCCTTTTTTTAAATTTTGTTCTCCTTGTTGTTCAGGAGGATAATGATTGGAGATATTGTTTTCTTGTGCTCCCATACCATATCGATCCTTTCTTTGGATAATATTGATTTTAGTTAAAACAATTTCAAACTATTTCACGTTCAAAAAAGGGATAGGATGAATTAAATGAATAGAGAAGCCGCCAACAGCACATAATCAATCATTTTTTATATGGGCTAACTTAAGAATTTAGACTATAATTGATTTCAGCATTCCTATTGGTTCCATTACTTCGTCCAACTTATGGTCATAATTGTCAATGTACGCTGTAGATCGGATGACCAATTCTGCCGCGATCACCATGTCATTTCCGGTTTCAATTGAATACCGCTATAATACGGGAGTCAGAAGAGGAAGAAGGGAATCCTTTTTCTAAAGAAATAAAGGATAAAGGTGATAGCCAATACAGGAATCCTAGTGTGAAAAATATGCTTAATTATAATTAAATTAGCCCACGTAATACAGACTGCCAAACTAGTCCTATCTGAAAACGTTGACATTTCATCTAAGAAATCGGATTCAAAAATAATGGCATCTACTACCATGGAGGCAGGAATATTCAAACTGATCTCTCATACCGACAACTCCGATGGCCCTACTGTTGACCAGGAACTCCCTATAACAACGCACAAATTTTATAAGCAGAAGCGAGAAACAGGAATAGCGTTATGATACTCTGCTACTTTCAACTCATTCATTTCACTTATTAAAATTTTCCAACAAGTTTCAACACAAAAACTATAATAATATGTAGTGGTACATTTGAAAATGCAAAGTTTCTATGCATAGCAAATGTTTTTTGCTTCTTGCATATATTCTCACTTTAGTGTATGGATATTTGTTTTCATGCTTTTTCAGTAAAAAATAGAGAAACAGACTGGGAATTTGTAAAAAAGGAAACAAGAGAAATTATTGATTGTATCAAGAAACGACACACTTAAATAGCTATAAATATAAAAAAGTGTATCCTCGAACATTCACTCAAACCTCAAGAAGTTATTTCAAAATATGAATACTTATTTGGAAAAGGGCATTTAATATTAATGTCATTTGAGCACGAAAAGGAACATGGCAAAAGAATTATTAGTTGGACAGGGGATCAAAAGAAGCGGAATCAGTTGTTCATGTTTTATCAGATAAAGCAGCAAAAGCTTGATTACTCCGTTGCAAGAGGAAAAGATTAGAGGCCCTGTTATTTTTACCAATCACCATGATGGAATTGATTTGTCAGGTGACGCTTGTCAGATACTTCTTACGAATAGTTTACTTGCGATTGGCTCATTCAATCGGTGCATTCAAATAAAAAATGGTTCCATCAAAAAACTCTCTTATGATTAAAGGGATTGATCCAGATGTCAATCTATCGAGATGATACATTTCAATGTTGCGTAAAATACAATATTTACGAATCGTTACGATAAAATGTTTCTTAACCTTATACACCAAACACTAGGAGGAAATTGAACCTCTAACGTTCTTCTGCTATATTAACGATAAGGAGTGGTAAATCATGAAAGAAGAGAAGGATCAAATTAAACACGGAAATAGTGCAAATAAGGAAGAGGAAGTTCAGTTTGTTAAGGAAATTGATCCGGAAGCACTTAATGTCATCAAACGGTTGTATGACAAGACGTTCAGGGACTTGGTAGACCGGTGAACTATTTAACACATGACATTGCTGCTAGCATTAATCGGGATATGATCGAGACATATAGTCCCGGCGAAATGATAGGGGGTCAAAGAGCCTACGCTATTGGACAGTGCTATCCACCGACCATTTCAAACGATGTTTGGAGAGCCGCTGTATAAAGACATTTTCGAAAAAGCAGCCGATATAACCGTCGATTTTGTAACTGGCAAAATTACGTTTGATGAATTGGTAAGTATCACCCGTCAGCACTCCTATCGAAAAAGCTTCTAAAGTTGAATTATGAGTCAATGAACTATATACAATACACATTTAAATGACTGTTAAATAGCTCAGGCATGGATTCACTTAATCTATGTCTTTATTTTATTTACCAATAAGTTAGAGTTTGTCTATTTTAATCTTTGCTGATAACGAGAACCATTTACCTAATTTGCATTATAACAGGGCCCGATAATTTATAAAAGATTGATGATTTGCAATAAAATCCTATATTCATTTGAACAGAATTTTACTTTTTGTGGTCTTTTCGATGCTATCAAACTTCAATATATACTCCATTAAAGGGACAGACTAGTGAATGAATAAGTGGATTGAGGAAGGGGGACGCTCCATCTTTTGGTGATTTTAATAAGAGGGTAATCATAAATTTACATTCTCGTTTTACAATTAATTGAGTTCTCCTTTCGCATGCTGGAAACCCAGAAGACCATAAGTTGGCTCAGATTTCCGGAGTTTCGGCGGTAATCGGTGCAGACACACACAAGGTAATCGAAACGCCAGAATACGAATTCAACGGAGAATTGATGGTGCCCATTACTCAGACTGATGGAGAACAAGAACATTATTTGGGCCGCCTGGATTCGACTTTTGAAGTCGTTGACGGAAAAATGACGTTGGTTGACTCCCATGGATTTCTCTACGATGCCACAAATGTTTCGGCAGATCCGGAGATACAAGCAATCATAGACGATTATCGTGCAGGCATGAACAAACAATAATCCTAATGAAGCTTCATAATGTTTTAGATACTCACAAGGTGAAAATCTTTTTTTAACCCTAACTGAAAGATGAAGAGGATTTTCTCCTTCGTTTAACTTTGCATCAAGTTCTTATTTAACGAATTTTTAACTATGAGATGTTATAAACTATGGTGGGCCATTCAAGAAATTCACTTATAAAAAAGTTAATCGAATCCTATACTATAATGAAACCTGTTCAATTATGGAACGTATAAAAGCTAAGTTCTATAATCATGAATTTAAAAATCATCAATTATTATTTCATTTTATAGGAGGTTTGGTTCGTGAAGTTTTACAGCAAGTTCTTAATTAAATTAACGTTACTGGGTTTTTATCTTGTAAGCGGTTCTACTTTTTTTATTCTTATATTAAATAAAGGAATTATAACGTTAACAAGCCCTTTCTATTTATTAGGTATCCTTCTGTTTGTATACGGATGGATTGGGTTGGCTCGCACTTACTTGAGTAAACAAAAAAGTTCGCACAAACAATTTCCTCAACATGAGATTATTCACTAAGTCGTTTTATATACACTCAACAATAGAAAAGTTTCCTGTAATCATTAATTACGGCGTTGAATATATTTAAAAACTCTGAGCGGCTTTTAATTTCAAGTGCTCTAAAAGTGAAGGCGGTGTCGTTTTTGCAATTAGTTGCATGGGGGGAAGTACGTGAAGCATAAAGTAGGTACATTAGTCTGGATTTCCGCCATCATAACCCTTTTTTTCCGTAGGGATGATGACACTCTTATGCTTGAAATGGAAGATAATACCGAAATGAAAAAGAAGAAAACAGGGATTACAGACTGTTTTTCTTCCTTTCAATGGATATATTAAGACTGTTCAGCAATAAATGTGAACCAATCATCTAACTCATTTACTTCTTTCTGTGTTTGACAGTGTTCGAAAAGATATTGTTTGTCTAAAGAATCGAAGTTGCTTGCTAACAACTTAAAGCCCCACTCACGATCTTCGAGAGACTTCCAATGAACGGCTGCCCGAAGTCTATCCAAAATAATGTCTTCAATGGAAATAAGGTAAACATAATTTTCATCATCAATGAAAATCTTTTTAACCTTAGAGTAATCACCCTCTAAATAACTGCCCGGTATTTCTATAGCAATCTCTATATTATCATTATAAAAATGCCTACCGTCTTTTTTGAAATCCAGCTGTCCAAGAATATTTGCTATCGTTTCGTACCCTTCTGATACCATATCAATATCCCTAGTGGTGTAATCATTTTGAGTATAGATCGTAACTGAAAGACCTCCAACAATAATGGGTTTTACATTTCTTTCAGCAAGAAGCTTAGTTAATATAGCTGCAGTTTTAAGCATGGCCTCATACTTTCCGGCACTTTTCAGCTTATTGATCTCTATTTGAGCTTGTCTGATATTCAACTACTAACCCTCCATCAAAAGTACAGGTTTACTTTTGTTTAAATCTACTCAATATTCTCGCCTCTGTAGGATGTTTTGGACGAAGCCGGCCCTTATTCCAGCCACTATTATCAATGCGCTTTTCAAAAGCCTCGATTTGTTTCTGAAACTTTAAAGAATTGCTAATGACTTGTTGTTCGATATCCTTTAAATTTGCAGTAATCATATTGGCATCACCCTTGTTTTTTTTCCATTTTTTCAATGCATATACGCCCTTTTTTATAGACAGTATATGCATTCTCTTTATTTATCATACCATACGATCCTAGTAATGAGTAATTTGAAAATATCCTCCTTTTATACAATAACACTGTCATTCATTACGATCCTGATCCTGTTTAACGAGGGGATTCTAAGCAACTATCTAAACAGGTAATCTTCAATTTATCTTATATAAGTCTTTTACCCTTTCTTTCTTTTTGTAAATATAGATGGAGGGGATTTAGCTTTTTTAGTATTACCTTGATTTTAGTTTTAGAGTAAGAAAAAAATAACCGTAACTCTTTACGGGCTTTACCTGTTCGTTTTGCTTGACTCTCGCATTAGGAACTATTGCCTTGATTCTCAGGGACAGATGAATTTCCAATTCCGATCAAGCACTTCAATAGTTCAACTCAGGGGAGGAGAGGATTCAAAACAAAATAGTTGTCTCGAAAATCATAT
Organism: Pseudobacillus sp. FSL P4-0506; assembly: GCF_038003025.1. Taxonomy (NCBI): domain Bacteria; kingdom Bacillati; phylum Bacillota; class Bacilli; order Caryophanales; family Bacillaceae; genus Pseudobacillus; species Pseudobacillus sp. FSL P4-0506. The sequence continues at coordinate 22,566 of NZ_JBBOOI010000002.1, read as the reverse complement.
AGCTGCACGAGACGAATGAAACTATATTAATGGGGAAAAATGGGAGCTTCTGATAGATATAATTATGGTTGCGATGCTACCATAGTGAACAGCTGTGTGTAAAGGAATCTCTCATCGGAAAAGGGAAAGGACTTTTATAAACTTGCTCATCGGCTCCAAGGGGAACTTAATACAACTTTTTCATTAGGGACTAAAATTTACAGGAGTAAATAGTTTAGAAGTCAATGGAATTTACTTAGTTATTAATATATTAAAAGAGAAAATTATGTTGGTGTTAGCATTACCTAAAGCATATTCAGAGATGAAATTTAATGATTGCTTAGTTTTATCACTAAATTGTTCATAATTAACTTTTCGATTTTTAAATTTATTCCAGTGTGTTTTCTCACATGCAAAAGAAAAGCATGGCATGCGTTGGACAATGTTAAGGGGACTTAAAAAATTGTCGATGCAGGCGATGCATAATTTTGCTGCCATGAATCTCAAGAAAATGGCCAATTGGACCTGGCAAGGTCCCTAAATGGTCTAAATAATAGAATCAGAGAGGTCTATCCTTATCTCAAACGGCTGTAAAACCAATAAAAAATCAAAAAGGGTTCGGAATGAGACCACTCCGAACCCCTTTTGTCGACAAACCGAAATATATAGAGATATTATTCTCTGCGCACTTTTGCTTTAGCGAATCATTTATTTATTTATTTGTTTGTTTTGAACGTTGTTAAGGCGGTTTTTAATTCTTCAGCCATTTCACTTAATGTTTTGGCTGAAGAGGAAATTTCGTCCATAAACGTTAATTGTTTTTCTGCAGCCGATGCGATTCCTTTTGTGTGTTCAAAGGAACCTTTGGTTACTTCTGATATATCACTCATCGCTGCTGTTACTTCCTCTGTACCCGCAGAAATCTCTTCGGTTGCAGCGGATACCTCTGATACCTGGTCAGCGATGGAGTGGAAGGAATTAGTCATTTGTTTAAATGCACTTCCTGCCGTGTCAAGAATAGCAGAACCTTTATCAACGTCCAACACTCCCTGGTTCATCAATTTGGATGCACTCATGGTAACAGTTTGAACTTCCCGGATAATCCCGGCAATACGTGATGAAAATTCCTGTGACTCTTCTGAAAGCTGTTTAACTTCCGTTGCCACAACCGCAAATCCTTTGCCATGTTCACCAGCTCTTGCTGCCTCAATAGACGCATTCAATGATAGTAGTTGTGTTTGTTCAGCTATGTTTGTTATGCCGGATACCATTTCATTGATTGCTTTTGAGTGTTCCTCTAGTTTTTTGATTTCCCTGGAAACAACACCGACCGAGCTTTTAATCCGCTCCATTTGATCGATAGCGCGCTGAATGTTATTGTATCCTTCTACTGCCTCTTTAGCTGAAGTGGACGTTTGTTCAGAAACATTGGTCGCCGATTCAGCCACCTTTTGTACGCCGCTCGCCATTTCTTCCATCGAAGAAGATGTCTGCTCGGCTCCTTCCATCTGCTGCTCGGTGCCGCGAACAATCTCTTGAGTCGACGTGGCTACTTCATTAGAGAACTTTGCTGATTCATCAGAAATAGCGGTTAACTGTTGCGACGAGGCGGCCAATTGTTCTACAGAATCGTTCACCTGGTTAATCGTCTCTGTGAATGAATCAATCATAGTATTTATATCTGTTGCCACTTGTCCAAGTTCATCCTGTGATCTCGGCCGCAGCCTTGGTGTCAAATTACCAGTAGCCAGCTGTTTGATCACCTTCGTCATATGCGGGATTGATTTTAACATGTACTTGGAAAGCAAGTACACAATCACAATAAGAAGCAGGCCGCCTATACCAAAAAATAAAATGATGTTTTTTATATAATTATTAAGACCAGCCAAAGCTTCTTTTTGCGGAAGTGATGTTCCTACTGACCAACCTGTTGCTGGAACCGGAGAATAGCCAATATATTCCGTTTGGTCATTCACTTTTGCCAGTTCAAGCCCTTTTTCACCGACAGTCATTTTTTTGCCGATGTTGCCGATATCTCCTGACAGATCTGGAAGCTTTTGGTCAAGGATTAATTTATCATCTGGATGATATAAAATAGTTCCGTCACTAGAAATTAAAAATGAATAACCGTTCTTACCAAGTTTGTATGATTGCATAAGCTGTGGCAAATCGTCTAAAAACAGATCCATTGCGACAAATCCAAGCGTTTGATCACCATCTTTAATTTGGGTCATCACACTTAAAATTACTTTACCAAACACTTGATCCATATATGGTTCGGTAAAATAGACATCGTCTTCTGCTAAAGCGGGTTCATACCATGGACGGCTTTTTATATCAAAGCTCTCATCCTGCAATAAATTATCGTTGCCAATCAAAAAGTTTCCTTGATTGCTGACAACCCAAACCATAGCAATAGAATCATCCGTTTTAACTATTTTGTTAAGTGATTGCATGACACTTTCATAATGAGGATCTGTTCTGGCCTCATTCCGTGAATGAGCCGTTTTTAAGTAATCAGTTATCTCTTGATTGGCTGCAATTTGTCTGGCCATCGCCTGTTTTTCTGCAAACATGCTGTCCACTTGATCCGCAAGAGCATTGCTTTTTGTGGATAGGTTTTCTTCTATGTTGCCTACAAGCAGCGATTTCGTATAGGAATAATTCATCGCCCCTGTTATCGAAAAAACGATGACAATGGCAACAAGCAGCACAAGCGACAGCTTGGTTGAGATGCTTGTACTCCTTCGGTGAAGTCTCTTTTGATCTCTCTTCATTTCTCTTTACCACCTTACTTTCCTCCTACTATCGAGGAAGCTTTTTAATGATTAATCAGACTTTATTGCTATTTGTATATCGGGTAATCAAATGAATTGTTAAGCTCTATCTATCCGCGGTTTGAAAGACGAAAAATTCAAAATAAATTTAACAGTCACCGAGAATTGTCTCGTATACTCGAATCAAAACGCACTACATCATATTCATAAAAAAATTTAAGCCAAATCATCTTCTCGTTTGTCTAATTAATGTAAAGACAAAACGAAAGGAGGAATCGCGATGAAGTTTGAACGTTTAGTAAAGAAAGCGTAAAAGGGAATGACAAAGCCTACTTAATGCTTTTCAGCAGTACGAAGATGATATTTACCGGATGGCTTATGTCTATGTAAAAAATAAAAAGGATGCACTAGATATTGCTCAAGAGGCAGCCTATCAGTTATTTAAGAAAATCGGTACATTGAAAAACCAAAGTATTTCGAGACGTGGCTTATGAAAATTACGATCAATTGTGCGCTGAACTTAATCCATAAAAACAAAAAAGTAATTCAGCTAAATCCAGACTTCGAATTTAATGTTGAATTGATTAAGGGAAAGCGATATATAAATAATGAGACTAGCAAATATTAAGGAACAGGCAGGCAGTGGAGGAGTTATCTGGGATTACATAATCTATAGAACCCTTAGTTGTCTCAGGTCATAAGAGAGAACGTCTGCTGCTATGAAACAGGCATGTTCATCATTTTAAGCTATACATCCACCATCAAGAGGTAGATTTACACCAATAATATACAATACACAGGAAGAGGGCAGCGTTAGCTACAATCGGCCAAGAGGGACACGGCTAAGTACACCGGGTTGGAATAAGGGCCGACTAATCTTAAAATGGAAGAAGTCAAACTAATAGATCCTTCGTTCTTCTCCATAAAAGAAAGAATATACTTTCTCATGAAAAACCCACTTTTACTATCAAAATTAAGGGCGAAATCAAACTCATTCTCTTCAATACTTCCGATGCTTTCCTCCAAAAGAGCAAATAAGAAAAACGGATTTCAAGTAGCTAAAATCGAACTTTGGGATCACTTTTATACTGAGAACCTATTAAATGATCCTACAAATGAAACTATTAGAAAATACAAAAAATTGTTAAAATGTTATTAACACCTAGAATTAGCTTCAATTTAATCTCTTAAGGAGGGAAAAAAATGAAGCATTATGTTCGGGTAATTCCATACCAGGTGGTTGAACAGGCAGAAGAGGTAAAAGAAGTCCCAAAAGGCGTGGAATTAATACAAGCTCCTCAAATTTGGAGCGAAACAAAGGGCAAAGGCATGACGGTGGCTGTCTTGGATACAGGCTGCGATACTTCACATCCCGATTTACAGGAACGGATTATAGGTGGGCGAAACTTTACGGATGACGACGGAAGCAACCCTGATATATTCGAGGATTATAATGGGCATGGAACTCATGTTGCCGGAACGATTGCCGCCCGGAAAAATGACAGTGGCGTGGTTGGAGTCGCTCCTGAAGCAAGTTTACTCATTGTAAAAGTATTGAATAAAAATGGCTCTGGACAATATGATTGGATTATCAAGGGCATCAATTATGCTATAGAACAAAAAGCGGATATTATTTCCATGTCACTAGGAGGTCCCAGTGATACTCCTGAACTTTATGAAGCGATCAAAAGGGCTGTTGCCAACAATGTCCTCGTGGTTTGCGCAGCAGGGAATGAGGGTGACGGCGATGACTCAACTGATGAATTCGCCTTTCCAGGCTGTTATAATGAAGTGATTAGTGTAGGGGCGGTTAATCTTGAGCGGCGCTCTTCCCCTTTTACCAATTCACATAATGAGATCGATTTAGTTGCCCCGGGTGAAGAAATTCTTTCTACGTATTTAAATGGAAAGTATGCCACTTTAAGCGGGACTTCCATGGCTGCACCTCATGTTTCGGGAGCTCTTGCTCTCATAAAAACTCTGGCGAACAACAGCTTTGAACGGAAGCTCTCAGAACCTGAGCTCTATGCTCAATTAATTAAAAGAACCGTTCCACTGGGTAACTCTCCAAAGCTTGAAGGAAATGGGCTGATCTATTTAACAGTCCTTGACCATTTGGCAAAAGTATTTGATCAAGAAGTTAAAACCATGTTCTTAAATAATCAAGGCATTACCAGCTAAAGCAACTCCATTTAATGGGGAGTACGTTGGCAGATGGTTTCCTTTGAATAAACCCTTAAGTTAAAGAGAACAAATAACAGACCGGGATTAAGACCGAGCATTTTTTATGGAATATAAACCCAGATTGTCTTAGCACATGATATAATATAAAACACAATAGAATAAGGATTCTCAAGGGTGGTTAGCACGTCCTCAGAAGAAAGGAGGGGAGTGCTCGTGACGGTCTTTGAAGCGTTGATGTTTGCATGTACTTTTGCAGGCTTAATCATAGGAATGCTGTCATTTGACCATAAAAAATAACCCACCCTTGAGCATGCCAGCATAAAGGGTGAGTTAAGTTTGTTGTGAATAGTTTATAGCGATCACCCTAGCAGGGAACCGTCTATTGTATGGACCGCTTGGTGTTCCAGCACCGGCGGTTTTTTATTATATGCTACTTTATGATTATATCATACCTGAAATCCAGCAAGGAGACCAATAAAAAATGTCGAATCCGAATAAAGTTCTTTTGTTTGTAACAAAACTGCATCATAAGTAACAAATCTGTAAATTATCTAATTTTCCTCTACTTCTTTAAATGCGTTGTTATGTTGGTGATTATAAAACGAAATAAGAAAGGGGAAGCACATTGGATAGCATGAAAAAAGTATCTTCAAACAAAAAAATAGGTTTAACAGCTGCATTACTAGAATTGGAGCATAATAAAAAGAGATTTGAAAGTAAAAAAGAGTATTATGACTGGGAAAAGGATCAGCATATAATCTCAAACTATTACGATCAAATTCATTTTAATGAAGCGAACAAAGAAGAATTATTTAAACAATTGAATCATTTAGTTGCCACCACACATACTAATCGGCTTCCTTATAACTCCAAAACCCGAAATTATCTTTATTCATTGGTCGATCTTCAGGCTGACGGGAACTTGAAGAGCATATATTCAGGAAGAGAAAAGGACCCTGAACAAGTCATGAAAGAAGATTACGAATCAGATCGGAAAAGAGAACAAGCTTATGATGAACTGCTGAAAAGTGACTCGGTTAATCATGATCATATACAAGAAATAATAACATCCCTTCAAAGTGAAAACATGTACAATTGCGAACATGTTGTTCCGCAATCATGGTTTGATAAGCGTAACCCAATAAAAGGAGATTTACACCATCTTTTTACTTGTGAAAAAGAATGCAATTCCTTAAGATCTAATCATCCTTATTATGATTTCGTCGATTATTCTCCTAAAATGGAGACCGAAGTAATTAAAACACAATGCGGAAAATACGAAAAGGCTAAATTTGAACCTGAAAGTGGCAAAGGTGAAGTTGCCAGAGCAACGTTGTATTTTTTATTAAGATATCCTGGAGAAATCAGCCAATACAGCAATAAAGACGTTGAACTGTTACTGAAGTGGCACAGTGATTATAAAGTATCTATTTATGAAAAACACCGTAACAAGGCGATTTTTGATATTCAAAAAAACCGGAATCCCCTAATAGATTTCCCGCAATATGCTGACCAAATAGATTTTATGCTAGGTTTATCAAATTAATTAGTTGAAATTGGAAGCACAGCAACTGTGTGGTCATATATATGAAATGAAAAACTTGTAGGCAGGTGTATGAACAAGTTTAAGGATGCGCGTAAACTAAGAGGTACCTTCTTTCTAGATTTTCATCAGGGAACAGCCAGTTTAACTAAAATCCAGAAAGGAGCTCTCGAATTTCTTTTCTAATAATAAACCCATAGCAGACGGTCCTTTTCCAGCGTTTAATGATACATTTTAAGAGGGTTTGACAAACCAACCGACAAGCCGGTTCCTGATTACAGAGGAGCCGGCTTAGTAACCCTTAATGCATGTGAAGAGGGGTGTATATTCAGCAGAAGTAGCGATCCATTCTTATTGATGAAACCTATTTGATTATAGAACGTATAAAAACTAAGTTCTTTCATCATGAATATATTAACCAATGCATCATTATTCTAGAGTACAGGAGGTTTGGTTCGTGAAATTTCCCGGCAAGTTCCTGATCAAGTTAATGCTGTTGAGCTCTTATCTCGTAGGCGGTTCTGCTTTTTTTATTCTTTTACTAAGCAAAGAAATTATAACATTAACGAGTCCTTTCTATTTATTAGGCATCTTTTTGTTTGTATACGGATGGGTTTGGTTGGCCCGTACCTACTTGAGTAAACAAAATGAGAGAAACAAACAACTCACTCAACATAAGATTGTCCACTAGACTATCTTCTCACGGTTATTCATAACCACTAATAGGCTAATATCCAAACTTAGGTAACCTTTAGTCATCCAGCAACTCACTCTATTAACGTTTGGCTATTGAAAAATTTGCTATATCGTAAGTCTGAGGAGTTTATTAAAAAGTAAACATCACATTAAGGTAGCAAAAATACCAAAACAGGCATGGATTAGCAAATCCATGCTTTTGTTTGGTCCACCACCGAGCCGCTGTCTCCAAAATTAAGGCCCTATTTTTTAGGATTACTTGCGGCTAACCTCCCGCTCTTAATAGTTGTTACTTAAGTAACAACTTATGGAAGTATATCAGCTACTCATGGAAAAAATCAACAGATTTTGCTAAAATACCAGTTACAAAGGTAGCGACTAAGGTTGTGTTGGAGGGCTTATGAAAGAAGACATTTTAGAAATATTAAAAAATCTAAATTTTACCGAGTATGAAGGGAAAGCATATCTTACTTTGTTGGAAGAATCGCCATTAACTGGCTATGCAGTAGCAAAAAATTCCGGTGTACCACGCTCAAGAATTTATGAAGTTCTGGACAGTCTTACCATGCGTGGAGACATTCTGGTTAGTCCTGGAAACACACCACAATATACACCTGTTCCTGCAAAAGAGCTAATTAAAAGCCGTCGAATGAAGGCAGAAGAGAATTTTGAAATGGCAGAAAAGTCATTAGCGGAGTTTGAACGTTCTGCAAATGACCGTGAAAACATCTGGAATATCACGGGACGCAATGAAATACTTGATAAGGTAAAAGCTTGTATAGCATCTGCAAAAAAAAGAATTCTCTTAGAGATTTGGAAAGAAGAATTTGAAGAATTGGAGTCTGAACTAAGACAGGCAGCAAAAAGAGGAGTTAATGTAACGATTATTATTTATGGGGAAATCGTCTCTGATTTTGCTAATGTTTACCTCCACTATATGGGTCATGAAATTACGGAAAAGTACGGTGGACGATGGCTAGTTATTAGTGGAGATGATTCAGAAGTAGTAGCAGGTATTGTCTCACTGGAGAAAGATAGCCGTGCAGCCTGGACGATGCATGTAGGCTTAGTCATGCCCATTACAGAATTCATGATTCACCATTTGTATCTCATGGAAATTATGGAGAAACATAAAGATCTTTTAGAAGAAAGTTTTGGGAAAAAACTCGTCAATTTACGCCGCAAATTTTCTATCCATCCGAATTTTAAAAAACATTACGTGGACTAAATTTATACTATTATTGTTTTATACAATATAAGAACAAAAGCATTACTTCATAGCAAATAATGCTTTTTTCTTAAACTAACAGGTATTAGAGTTCACAGGCGCGAGCAGCTTCAACAGCCATTGAACTTCAACAATTGGGCGCGACTGCTATGCGATACAGGTAGAAAATGAGCAACTTTTTATAAAAATGAAAATAAGGCTGCTGAATAAGAATCTATTTTTGATCAACCTTTTTCCAAAACATGATTTTTGTATATGCTGCTCAATAAAATGCACCAAGATATTTTTGGTCAAATTTTATTCCAATCTAGCACTACATCTGCTCATGATCGACTCATTTTTAAATTTAAGTACATTAGCTTGAATGTATTATTGTAAACTCTCCAAATTATGTACCTTAAAACAGAGGTTTGTACGATTATTAACATCAAATTTTTCGTAAAGGCTCTGTATATGTTTTTTTATAGTATTTTCACTAATAAATAGCATGTCGGCAATTTGTTTATTGGAATATTCCTTTTTCACGTAGCGCAACACGCCTCTCTCTAGGCGTTAAGGAATTTCCAAAGAAACCGTTTTCAATAACCAGTGCTCATGCAATCTTTGCGCTAAATACCTCAATATAATTTCAAGACACATAACCTCAGTTTTATTAATTTCTTTTTTATTTTTTGAAGTAACAAAGTCCACCAATCCAACAACTCTATTATCCTTTACTAAAAATATTCCTGTGTTGTTATAGAATCCATATTTGTCATAAAGCTATTAAAATACTCACTTTTTTCATAGTCTTTTTTTGATTGAAGATCGAGAAGCCCAATTACACGGCGCTTGGGGATAATGTGTTTTAGTTTGTAAGGAACTAATTGATCCATTTCAAAATAATTGTCTAAATAATCTTTAGTAATGGGGGTACCCCTTATTAGAAATAAATGTATTTTTATGATCAAGGATAAATTAGAAAATGATCAAACCTTTTATAAAATCCAAGCTTAAATGTTCTGAATAGGAATTCACTTTGATAAAACTTTTTCAAAATGAATTCCTAATTACGATAATCTTTTTAGTGCTAAATCTGTCGAGGGGAGGGAGTATTTTACTTCTTCTATATTTTCCATTTTTTATTGACTGTTTAGGCTAAAAGAACTATTATGTTCGTAAGAAGTTATTCAATTAAGCCATTTACTACTTAATATAATAGTCATATAGAGAAGCGATGAACAGCCATTTATATCTGGGCACTTGAATGGCTTGGAGCGACTAGTGCAACCGACTCTTTTCTTAGAGTCGGTTTTTTGTCGAATGGGTTTTATTTAACTTAAACATTATATATTTCATAGAGCTGGAGGAAAATAAATTGAAAAAAGCACCTGTTACACCGGATCTTTCTGAAATTTCTCACTTGATAGAGCCATTAGATGAAAAAAATAAACCAATTGAAGCCTTGTTAAAAGAGTTAAGAGATGTCAAATATGCACTGGATCAGTCTTCTATCATTGCTATCACTGATCAAAAGGGAAGGATCTTTCATGTAAATGACCAGTTCTGTAAAATTTCCAAATATAGCCGAGAAGAATTAATAGGTCAAGACCATCGTATTTTAAATTCAGGCTATCATTCTGGGGGAATTTTCAAACAAATGTGGGCTACAATTGGATCAGGAGAAACCTGGAGAGGAGAGGTGCGGAATAGAGCGAAGGATGGTTCTTTTTACTGGGTAGATACGACGATTGTTCCATTTTTAAATGATCAGGGAAAACCATATCAATATGTGTCGATCCGAAATGATATCAGTTCTCGAAAGAAAATGGAAGAAGAAATGCGAAGAAGCGAGGAGAAATACCGTTTAATTACGGAAAACTCAGCTGACTTGATTTCAATTATTGACAAAGAAGGAAACTTTCAATACATTTCTCCTTCTCATATAACAATACTGGGGCATGACATGTGTGAACTAAAGTCTAACCAGCTCTTCAAGTGGATTCATGAAGAAGATCAAAAGATTTTATACACTGAATTAAGATTGCTAGCTAAAAAGAAAAAAATGTCTTCGCAGATAGAGTTTCGTATTAGAACGAGCAGAAATCAGTATAAGGATATGGAAGCAAGAATTAGTCCCATTATGAACGGGGACAGAAAAGCAAAAGATTTCGTGTTTATCATGAGAGACATAACCGATCGGAAAAAGTCGGAAAAAATGATTTATCATTTAGCCTATCATGATACTTTGACCGATCTGCCGAACCGCAGATTGTTTATGAAGCATTTGCGGGAGGAGATTAAGAAAGCAAAAAGTTCCTCTTCTCAGCTTGCTGTAATGTTTATTGATTTAGATCGATTCAAATTTGTGAATGATTCATGGGGGCATGAGAATGGCGATTTCATTTTAACTAAAGCAGCCGAGCGTATTAAAAAGTCACTTCGTTCATCGGATTTAGTTGCCCGATTAGGAGGCGATGAATTCACTGTACTGCTAAGTGGCATATCCAAAATAGAAGAACTGGAGCGGCTGGTGGAACGGATTCATTTAGACTTCCAAGAACCGTTAGAAATCGCCGGCCAGATGTATACACCTTCCTGTAGTATCGGTATTGCGACCTTTCCGCAAGATGGAGAGAAAGCTGGTGAACTGTTGAGCAAAGCAGATACCGCTCTTTATTTTGTAAAAGAACGAGGCCGGAACGGATATGCCTTTTTCGAAGCAGAAATGGAAGAAAAGTCATTGGAGCGTATTTTATTAGAGAATGAGTTGAGAAAAGCGATTCAGCTTGAGCAGTTTCATATTGATTATCAACCGAAAATAGATCTTTCAAAAAACATATTAATTGGAATGGAAGCGCTCGTGCGTTGGAATCATCCAGAACTGGGGAAGATTTCTCCCAATAATTTTATTCCCTTGGCTGAAGAAACAGGAATAATTATCCCTTTAGGGGAATGGGTACTGCGCCGTGGGTGTGAACAAAATAAAGAATGGCAAGATAAGGGTTATACTCCGCTAAAGATATCCATCAATTTGTCTGCGCGCCAAATCTCGGACCCTGATATTGTAAGGAAAATTGAAAAGATTCTAATAGAAACCAGATTGGAGCCGAAATGGCTTGAGATTGAAGTGACAGAAAGTGTATTTGTTAATATTGAAAATGCAATAACTATTTTACAACAACTTAGAGATTTGGGGATTCATATCTCTATTGATGACTTTGGAACAGGGTACAGTTCATTTAGCTATATTAAGCATTTACCTGTCGATACGCTGAAAATTGATGCTTCGTTCATTCGGGATATTCATCAAAATAAGGAAAGTCAGGCTATTGTGCAAGCTGTCTTGACACTTTCACAAACCCTTGGCATCAATGTGATTGCAGAAGGGGTTGAAAATCAGGGACAGCTAAATGTTCTGAGAGAGGATGGCTGTCTCCAAGGGCAAGGTTTTTTATTTAGTAAGCCTTTGTCTAGTCAGGACTTTGAAGAGTATTTAAAAGAATCTGCCAGAGGTACGGGAATTAAGAGATAGATTAAAGAAGATGCATTAACGACAACGAGCAGCTATATAAGGATTGAGGGAGGAAAAGTATGAAGCTTTTTTCAAAGAAAACAAAGTCATGGATGGACTATTTGGATAATTCTGCGGCAAAAGAGATATCTACAGTAGGAGAAAGGGTGAAAGAACGGCTGGCATTTATGGGAGTCAGCCAAGAAACGCTGGATCATGTGAAGGAAGCTCTGCCCATTCTTCTTCCTTATAAAGAAGAAATAGTGAATCAATTTTACGAGCATATTACTTCTGTAGATCACCTTAAACAAATGATCACAGAACATTCTACAGTTGAGCGCTTAAGGCTGACAATGGAAAGGTATGTTGAGCAGCTCCTCCGAGCGGACGTTGATAAAGAATATATACTGACGAGAATCGTGGTTGGCCAGGTGCACAGCCGCATCCATCTGACAGCAGAACACTTTATTGCTGCGCATCATCTGCTGATTCAAATTATGACAACAATATTGATGGAGAAACTCCATCCGCATCCTAACCAAATGATGAAGATAGTTCTTGCCGTTCAGAAACTAGCAGCCTTCGACCAGCAGCTTATCGTTGAGGTTTACATGGAAGAAACATTTAAATCTTTTCTATTTGGTGTTTCTGACATGCTCAATGACATGACACAGCTGAATACAACAAAGCAGCTGATCACAGAAATGGACAATATAGTGAAGGAAAGTCATAATGTTACAGCTGCTGCCGAGGAAGTGAGCGCCTCTATTATGGAAGTAGCCGATCATTCCGTCAAAGTAGCTGAAAGAACAGATGAAGCCGTTCAATCGGCTGAGCAAAGCAAACAGGTTATTAATGAAGCCTTACAGGATATTCAAAAAGTGGGTCATGTCTACCGTGATGTGACGAGACAAGTCAATCAACTAAATGAGGAAATTGAGCAAATTCAAAGTGTAGTAAAAGTGATTCAAGAAATTACAGATCAAACGAATTTACTTGCTCTAAACGCGAGTATTGAAGCAGCGCGTGCCGGAGAACATGGAAAAGGCTTTGCGGTTGTAGCGAAAGAGGTTCGGAAGTTAGCTGAACATACAAAAGAACAAACCATGCAGATTACCGTCAATATGGAATCTTTGCAAAGCGTTTCTCATCAAGTGACACAACAAATGGGCAGCACTGAAAAGCTGGTTGAGCGAAGTGTTAAAGAAGCCCAGTATGCGGATGAAGCATTAGAAAAAATCGTCTCAACCATGCAGAAAATCAACCAATCGACTTCACAAATTGCGGCAATGACGGAGGAGCAGACTTCTGCGATTATGGAAATTGCCCAACGAAATTCAGCGATGCTTGATCTTGGTACTTTATCTCAAGATATTGCCAAGAGAACGGCTCAAGTAATCTTTGAACTAAGCAAACAGATGGATAAGTATCGCCGCACCTTCTTTGAAACAAATATTAGACTAAATGCCAAAGATGTTATTAAGGTGGCCAAAACAGATCACCTTCTTTGGAAATGGAAGGTTTATAATATGCTGCTTGAGATAGAAACGCTTGATTCGAATCAGGTCTCATCCTATGAAGCGTGCAGGCTCGGTCAATGGTATTACGGCGAGCTACCTCCGTACATTAAAAACCAATCCGCGTTTCAACAGCTCGAAGAGCCTCACCAAGCTGTACATTATTATGCAAAGCAAGCTGTAGAAAGCTACGAACAAGGAAATCTTCCTGAAGCTCAACATGCCTTTGAACAGCTTCAGGAAGCTTCTGATCATGTTATTTCCTTGTTATCTCAGTTGGAAAAAATGATCTAGCAACGTTATACATTGGATGAAACATCTGTTCTTTCTATAACAAGATAGAAAGAACAGTGTACGAAACTGAAGTGAACATACAAAGTTAGACACAGAAATCAGGCAGCTGCTTGGACAATTTGATGGGCATAGGAGCGGCCCTTCACAGCTTAAAAGTGCAGAATAATTTGTTCTTCTAAATAATCATTGATATTTTTTAGCCGCTTCATAATGAAAGAGAAATGAGGGATTAAAAATGGCTGTGCACAATGTAATGGAAGGTGTCATCAAAGGAATAGTTGCAGAGCATTTAGACCGCTTGCATCTTTCTTGTAAATGTGAGAAGTGCCGAGAGGTTATTTTAGCGCTTTCACTAAATAAAGTACGTCCAAAATATATTGTTAAGGACAGTTAGCGTCCTCTAGTGGAGGCAATGCACACGGTTGTGAATACCCAAGAAAACGATAATACAATAGCTATCGTTGCTCAAGCTGCAGCACAAGTTTCTTCAAATAAACGCTGTACCAATATAGAATAAACACAAGATTCATTTACAAGCTTATCAACTAAGTAATTTTCAAGTAAATTATAGGCAAAGAAAAGGAATCTTTGTATTTCAAGTGTTTCATGTTGCCGGAGGTAAAGTTAAAGCAGGAATGGATGATTACTAAGAAAAATTCAAAATGAAAGACGAATTCATCCGTTATTAGGGTCTCGGAGACATTACATACTATCGAAATCATGTGAATTCAATGATTTTTATAAATAAAGGATGATCATCAAATTGCCCAAATTCTTAACTTTAATGCTAAGAATTCGGGCTTTTCCTGTTGAAAGCTCCTTATCGTTATAAAGGTGCAATTTTTGAATACCATCTTGAGTACAGGTTACGAGAAATTAAGTGATAACAATGTATCGGACAATAAATGGTTGGTTGAATTCACTGACACTCAAATGGTGAAAAGTCTAAGTGAAGATGTAATGATAAAAGTAAAACAATTAAAGAATCTTATAAAACTCTTAAGATTTTCTTAAATACTTGTCATAAACATTTTGCATAGTTGTTAATAGAGGAAAGGGAGGAAAAGTGATATGAAAAAGAAAATCCTAATCGTTGAGGATGAGAAGAAGATTGCCCGGATTCTTTCACTAGAGCTAGAGCATGAGGGATACGAAGTTGAGGCCGTGGAAAATGGAAAGGAAGCCTTAAAACGCGTAAAGGAAGGCGAATGGAACCTCGTTTTACTGGATGTTATGCTCCCTGAAATGAGCGGTTTTGAGGTCCTGCGACGGGTTCGCTTAGAGGATGAAAAAACGCCCATTATCTTGGTTACAGCCCGTAATTCTGTATACGATAAAGTGAATGGGCTTGATCATGGTGCAAATGACTATATTACAAAACCCTTTGAGATGGAGGAACTATTAGCAAGAGTCAGATCAGCTCTTAGGGTCTCGGAATTAAAAATGAAGTTGAATTCGACCAATTCCTTAAAAATCATCGATGACTTAGAGGTTGATGACGTTGCAAGATCTGTATTTAGGGCAAATCTATCTGTAGAATTGACTAGAAGAGAGTTTGATTTGCTGGTATTTATGATGGATCATTCTAATCAAGTTTTATCAAGAGATCAACTACTTAACGCAGTATGGGGATTTGATTATGTAGGGGAAACGAATGTAGTAGACGTATACATGGGTTATCTACGAAAAAAAATAGATCATGGGTTCTCACATCCCCTTATTCATACGGTTCGTGGAGTGGGCTTTATGATCAAAGGAAAGAAAAATGAGTATCAAAGCAAAGCTTAGTTTACTTTTAGTTTGTTGGTCTCTTCTCATCCTATTGATTGCCAACACCATTATTTATTTTTCTTATGTGAAGTTGACTGAAAATCGGGAGGTGGAAAATCTTAAAGAAATAGGGGAAGGATTATTAGAAAAATTAAACACTAATGATTTGTTTTCCCCCTCAATGCGTCCTTTATTACAGTCAGTTTTACCGGATGATGGGATGGTTCGAATTATAGATAAAGAAAATCAAGTTATTATGCGTACTGGGGAGGAGGATGATTTATTTAATCTACCTATTAACCATTCAGTCGTTAATCAAACTGATATGATTAGACTGGATGGAGATATGATTGTTGTCTTTACAGCACCTATATTTAAAAATAACCAAAGGATTGGAACGATAGAACTTTCGAGAGTTTTGGATGATCATTTAGAAGATATTGAAATATTGCTAACAATTCTAATTGGTGTATCAGTGCTATTGATCGTTTTGGCAGTCTTCTTTGGAAAAATAACTTCTAGAATATTTTTAAGACCCGTATCTGTCATTGGAACCACTATGGATAACATCCAAAAATACGGGCGATTCGAGAAGATACAACTTCCTCAAAAGAAACATGATGAAATATTTCAGTTAGCAGATAATTTTAATCGTATGATTGATTATTTAAAAGAAATCTTTCAAAAGCAGGAGCAATTTATTAGCGATGCGTCTCATGAGTTAAAAACCCCATTAACAGTGATTGAAAACTATGCCTCTATGTTAAATCGCTGGGGCAAGGATAATCCGGATCTACTCAACGAAGGGATTGAAACTATACAGGATGAATCTAAACGCATAAAGAATATGGTGGAACAACTCCTTGACCTGGCTGCAATCAATAAACAACCGTTTGAGAAAGAAGTTATTAACATTACAGAGCTATGTAAACAAACAGCCAAGCGTCTTGAAGTTGCAACTGATCGGCCCATTCGAGTTATCAATGATTCTAAATCCATATCGGGTCTTTCGAATAAGGGGTACAGCCAACATTTCGGAAATTTTGTACGCTAAGCAAATTTTGACACAAAAAAAGCCAAATACCTGTACGTTAAGGAATTTGGCTTCAGATACAGATTAATTTTTATTTAAGGGTCTTAGCATATTAGCTGGTAACCTATTTGAATCAAACTTATATTCGCCAAGAAGATTAATATGTTCCCAACCTAGAGGTGAAATATGTGGGAGTAATTCTTCTTTTAAGGCATCATGTTTCTTTAATTCTTTTGTTGCTTCACCCAAATACACTGTATTCCAAACGCTAATTGCATTTATTAATATATTTAAAGCACTAGCTCTTTGTAATTGATCTTGCATGCCACGTTCTCTGAATTCCCCACGTTTACCAAAAAATAAGGCTCTAGCCAATCCATTCATGGCTTCTCCCTTATTTAACCCACGATGTATCCTTCTTCTTAATGTTTCATTCGTAATATAGTCAAGAATAAAAATTGTTTTTTCAATTCTTCCAATCTCTCGAAGAGCTGTGGCAATTTTGTTTTGTCTTGCATACGAACCTAATTTCCCCATCATTAATGATCCAGAAACTCTTCCTTCCCGAATTGAATGGGCCAGCCTTAATACATCATCAAAATTTTCTTTAATAACCTTCGTGTTAATCTTTCCCCGTAGTATGACTTTTATACTCGGAAAATCATCAGGAGACGTAAGGGTATATAATTTTGCGTCGCTTATGTCTCTCAATCTTGGAGCAAAGCGAAATCCTAATAAATGACTTAATCCGAAAACTTGATCCGTATAACCAGCTGTATCTGTGTAATGCTCCTCAATTGAAAGGTCGGATTCATGGTGTAATAATCCATCTATCACGTGTACGGCATCTCTCGCATTCGTGTTGATTACCTTTGCATAAAATGAAGAGAAATGATCACTTGTAAATCGATAAATGGTTGTACCTTTTCCCGTTCCATAATGTGGGTTTGAATCTGCATGTAATGATGATACACCGACAGGAACACGCATACCATCTGAAGATGAAGTTGTTCCATCTCCCCAATATGAAACCAAAGAAAGACGGTGCTGATAATTTACTAACGTTGCTTGAGCACGATTCATCGCATCTTCATGTAATCTCCATTGCATAACATTAGCCATCTGGCGATATGATATATCGGGAGTAGCCTCTGCCATTTTAGTTAATCCAATATTTGTACCCATAGCCATTAACGTTGCCATTATAACAGATTTTTCCTCACCTTTAGGTGCTTGATTGGAAGAAGCGTGAACAAAGGACTCCTCAAATCCAGTCCATTCAGCTACTTCCATTAATAAATCAGTGAGTTTAACTCTTGGAAGCATTTTATAAAGAGATAAGCTAAAATTTCTAGCTTCTTCAGGTGTATCTGCTTGTAATCTCTCAACATGTATCTTTTGTTTTTTTATGTTGATACTTTCGATATTATCAATATTTTTGGAAATCCATTTAAGTTTCGTATTTAAAGTTTCATATCTTTCTGATATATACTGATCAAAATTCACATTAACAGCTATATTAGTCCCTTGAACTTTTGCTTTTCCCCAATCGTCTTTTGGCACTAGATATTCTTCAAAATCCTTATGTAATCGACTACCTTCAACCCAAACATCACCAGAACGGATATAGTTTTTGAGTTCTGTTAAAGCAGCCATTTCATAATATTGACGGTTAATGTTTCCTTCATCATCAAAGACATGCTTTTGCCAACGTTTAGGAACAAAATTCAAAGGCGAGCCTTCAGGTACTTTCCTTTTTCCAGAATTATTTAACTCACGTATAGTGCCTAATGCTTTTAATAAAGGTTCTGCTGATTTAGTAGATTTGAATTCTAAAGAATCCAATAGGCTTGGAGTATATTTCCTTAAATAGTTATATCGTGTTTTTATTAAATCAAGATAATCGTAGTCCATTGGTCTTGATAATAATTTAGCTTCTTCAATCGATTCTACAATTTTTTCCCAAGGCATTACCTGCTCTAATGCCAAATAAGGATCGATCCCTTCCTCTTTGGCTTTAATTAAAGCCGTTCCTATATCTGCATAATGCACAACTTTTTCATTTACTGACTTTCCATTTTGTTTTTGCATTTCTTCTTGACTTTTTCTACCTTTTGCTTGTAACACCATCATTTGTCTATCATGAATCTCAATGGCATGATCAGTTAAGTCTTGGGAGAGAGTGATTAAGTGAGCAACTAATAATGCATATCTTTTATCTTCTTTAAATCTTCTAAAAGAATGGGGTTCATATCTCGCCCCAATTCGTGCTAATTGTAAAAGTCTATTGGGGTGGATTAATCCCGTATCAGCTGCAATGTTCATTTCTTTAATGTACTTTAATCTTTTTATTACCTTTAAAAAAGAATCCGGTGACGACTGTCCGGGAATTTCTCTAAGCCAAGCTAATTGAGTTTTATTATTATTTACCGTTAAATCAATCAGTTTTTCTAGTTCACGTTTATTTCTTTCAGAAAGATTACTTATTAGTTTGGCATATATTTTTTTCTCTGCACGTGTTCTAGCTAACCAAACCATCCTCTCGATTGTTGGTATTGCAGGAAGGATTATTTTTTCCTTTCTTAATAAATCAATCGCAGTGCGTACTAGATACAAAGCATTTCCATTTTCCAACGCATCCTTTAAAAGAGTACTAGAGATCTTGCGATAATCACCGTTATTAAAATTTCTATATCCATACACTTGGCGTATTTTTTCTAAATGCTCACGCCTAGTTGTATCACGTTGAGCATATGAAGAATAAACTTCTGGATGCACATTAATTTGAGCAGCTACATATTTAATAAGGTTATCGGGTATTTCTAACACATTAGTTAAATGACAACCGGGGTATCTAAGAATGCATAATTGAAGTCCAAACCCCAATCGATTATGATCTCTTCGATGACGATTTATAACTTCAATATCATAGTCTGATAGACTGTAATAAGAAGTAAATTCAAATTCTGATAAATTATTAAGGTTTAATATTTCTTTTCGCTGTTCTGGTGACAGCAATTCTTTCACACTCAAGTTAAATCAATCCTTATAATTAATTTTGAAATTCCTTAATTTCCCTATTCAAAAATTCTGAATCATGTTCTGATAAGCAGTAGTAAGAAGCAAGCTCCCATTCGCTTAGGAGGGATCATTACCTCTTGTCGTTGGTCTATTGTAAGAATTTCTTTTCCATGCAAGATTTTCACGCTTTTCTTTGGTTTTCATACTCCTTTACCCTTCGATAAAAAGTATTAGGCTTTAAATTAAGACGCTTCATTCCTTCCGTCGCAGTGATTAATCCAGACTTCCATTCCGAATACACTCGAATGAAGTCCTCATTAATTTCGTACTTACGACGCCCGAATCGTACACCGTTATTCTTGGCCACTTCAATTCCTTCTGCCTGACGCAGCTTATTTTTTTTACGTTCTTGCTCAGCGACATAGGAAAGTAAACTTAAAAATTGGTCTTCCATTAATTTTCCAAGATCGCCCATAGTTCGAAATTTCCTACTATCAAAAAGGGTTTCATTTTCTAGGACTACAATATCTGCATTCAGCTCCCGAGTAATATACTTCCATTCCCGAATGATACCATCGTAATCCCTTCCTAATCGGTCCAGTGCATCAAGGTACAATAAATCCCCTTCCCGAATAATTAGAAGCATCCCTTGATACTGTGGTCGGTTAAAATCCTTTCCACTTTGCTTGTCAATAAAGATATAACGTTCTTCAATTCCAAGCTCCCGAAATTTTTTAAGCTGTCGTTCCGGGTTTTGGTCCTTAGCTGAAACACGAGCATATCCAATCTTCAAAATTAATAACCCCTTTCTATAAAACTATTTATCAATATATGTCAAAAAGTATATCAATAAATTGAAATGTTTCAAAATTAAAAAACACACTTTATGACACGGTAATATTAACTGTTTTCTAACGTGTCACAAAGTATGCTTTTTGACAAAAATTATTAAAGGGGGTAGCGTTGGTGGGACCCCGTACTGGGGAAACGTAAAAACAGGAGTAGCAAAAGCTACTCCTGTTTTTTTAAAGCATCTACAAGTTGCTTAGCGTCCAACATTGACATGCCTTTTTCTTCTCTTAGATACTTTATAGTCTTAATGTCACCAAGAGTTTTCAATTTCTCCTGTGCTAAGGCAATTAATTCATCATTGTTTTCACTAGGCTTTGCAGTTTCCTTTCTTAAAACTTTAACCTTATTAGTTAAAACAACAATATAAATTAAGAACGCTACATTAAGAATGAATGATGTGATTAAACTCCAGATCAAAATGATACTCCTATCATTTTAAAACCCACATTCATTCCTTACGTTTGTAAAACCTGATAATTCCGCAATAAGGGCTGAGGGAGTTGCTACTTTTTCACCTGCTGTTGTAGCACCTACCAGTAGTTTTGCAGTTTCCCATGCTCCTCCCAATGCTTTAACATATTTCTTTATCTTAGTAAGTCTTGCAATCGGTATTGCATTCATAACAAGCAATTCGCTAATTGCCAAACTACAACTCCATACACTTTGTGTGCGAATTCTAGGTAAGGTCTCCATAAAATATTTTTTGATTTCTTCTGGGGATCCTTTTTCCAATAATTCATCAGGAATATGCTCGATAGCATCTAGCGCCGGTAAAAGTTCATCTGCGGTTGCTCTGCTCATTGGTGGGTTTTTTAGATTAACATTGCTTTCTACACTCTTAATTATACCACCTTCCAGTAATTTTTTTTCAATGTATGATTCATTCCTGAAAGTTACTCTTGTTTTCCGAAGAAATTATTCCCTCTTAAATAGTAAGTAAGATATATTGTAAAGTATAGAAAAATGTGTAAATTTAGTGTAGTATTTTAATAGTGTAAGAGAAAAAAGAGAGAAGAGGTAAACCTATGGAAAAACTTTTAAGGAAACTCGGGTTAACGATCATGGTAAGTGTTCTGTTATTTAGTGGTGTATTAGCATTTGTACCAAATGTATTTGCAGCAGAAGGAATTAATGAAGTTTATGAAGAAGGAGATGCAGTATGGGAAGATAACTATGATGAAGAGCCAATAAACGCCGCTGAAAGATATGCCTCTGATAGATATAGTGCAGAAGAGATAGCTATACTTTCTCAAATTGCTTATGAAAAATCTATTAATGAGAGTGAGGCTGGCGAAGGGAAAATCGTTCCGTTTGGAGCTAAATCAAAAACTGTTATAAAAGTTTCTCAGTTACTTTTAAAAGGTGGAGATGAAGTTATTGATGCAGCTAGAGCCTTCAAAATTATTGATTCTGCCACTGCAAGAACATTTAAAAGCAATAGTGTAAAGATAGGGAATTTTTTGAAGAAGTTTGAAAATGCAGGGGCCAACGCAGCTAATGAAGTTCGTACTCAGCTTCCTGTATGGTTTAAAGATAACACAAGGGTTAGCAAAGGAGTAGCTGAAAATATATCAATCGCTGTAGCTTGGGCAATTCGCGGTGCTGATTGGTTATTTTTTTAGGAGTGAAATAGTATGGAAAATGAAACTGTTAGTGAATGGTTAGGAAGTAAAGGATTATCTAATACTGATATTGATTTCATTGAAACAATTTTGACTTTCACATCCACAGCAATTGTACTAGAGTCTAAAACAGAAGATATTAACAAAAAATTTCAAGCGACTTTTCCGGAAAAGAAAGCAAAAATCATGCCTGATTTAACCTACCAACAGTTTGAAGAAATATTACAAGATAATGGTTTGTCAGTCAATTTAAGCGAACTGTTGAAAAGGTTTAGCTCACAAGGTATTTGTGTGGAACTCTGTGAAAAATTGTTAAGAAAACAAGATGATAATTAACGGGATTAAAAATCTAAAAAAGGAAGCAAAGCGCTTCCTTTTTTTGTTACATATTCTAGCCTATCTTAGGCTAACTAGGGATACCAACAAAACCGATATGAACATTTTACTGTTGGACCCCTTAAAGTAAGGAAAATCGAATTTTATCATGTCGAAATTTGCTTAGCGTACAAAATTTCCGAAATGTTGGCTGTACCCCTTACAATTATTTTGAGAGGATA
>NZ_JBBOOI010000001.1:3242500-4360069 GCF_038003025.1 Pseudobacillus sp. FSL P4-0506 | reverse complement strand
TGAATGGACTGCCGGGTCGCTTTTTTAGTTTATTACTTTAGTTTGAACGAGCTTTTTAAAGAAACGATCCGGTTGAATACGATTTTTTCTTTTGTTGTATGTTTTGGATCGACATTGAAATAACCATGCCGGAAGAACTGGAATTTATCATGCGGTTTTACATCTTCCATATTTGGCTCGATAAAACCTTGCACAACTTCTAAGGAGTTTTTGTTCACATAATCAAGGAATGTCTTTTCCTCTGCTTCATCCGCTTCTTCATCCGCGTCGGAAATGAGCGGTTCATACAGCCTGAACTCTGCCGGCAAAGCGTGCTTGGCATCAACCCAGTGAATCGTTCCTTTTACTTTGCGGCCTGTAAAGCCGGAGCCGCTTTTTGTTTCGGGATCGTACGTGCAGCGAAGCTCAATTACTTCTCCATTCTCATCCTTAATGACCTCTTCACATTTAATGAAATAGGCATGTTTCAGACGAACTTCATTGCCTGGGAACAAGCGGAAGTATTTCTTTGGAGGATTCTCCATAAAGTCTTCCTGCTCAACATAAATCTCTCTAGAAAATGGAATTTTCCGCACGCCCATCTCCGGATTTTCTGGATTAATTTCAGCATCCAGCCACTCAACTTGATCTTCCGGATAATTGGTGATGACCACTTTCAGCGGCTTTAATATTCCCATCGTACGCGGCACCGTCAACTTTAAGTCTTCTCTGACAAAATGTTCAAGCATCGCCTCATCCACCACGCCAGAACCTTTGGATACGCCGGTTTCTTTGACGAATTCGCGAATGGCTGTCGGAGTGTACCCTTTTCGGCGCAAGCCTGAAATAGTCGGAAGGCGAGGGTCGTCCCAACCGTCGACAATTCCTTCATCAACAAGCTGTTTTAATTTCCGTTTACTCATAACGGTGTTGGAAAGATTTAAACGACCGAATTCAATTTGCTGTGGTTGGTGCGACATTTCGCATTCTTCCACAACCCAGTTGTAGAGCGGACGCTGGTCCTCAAATTCTGATGTGCAAAGAGAGTGAGTGACCCCTTCAATGGCATCTTCAAGCGGATGAGCAAAGGCATACATTGGATAGATGCACCATTTGTCACCCGTATTATGATGGGACGCGTGAGATACACGGTATAAGACGGGATCACGCAAGTTAATGTTTGGTGAAGACATATCAATTTTCGCGCGTAGCACTTTTTCTCCGTTGCCGAATTCTCCTTTGCGCATGCGTTCGAATAAATCTAAATTTTCTTCAATGGTGCGGTTGCGATACGGGCTCTCTTTTCCCGGTTCAGTAAGGGTGCCACGGTATTCACGGATTTGATCAGCTGTTAAATCATCTACGTACGCTTTGCCTTTTTTAATCAGCAGGATAGCCCGATCATACATTTCTTCAAAATAGTCGGAGGCGAAGCGAAGTTCTTCCCATTCATATCCGAGCCACTTAACATCCTCTTTGATGGCATCTACATATTCCTGATCTTCTTTCAAGGGATTTGTATCATCAAAGCGCAAGTTTGTTTTTCCGTTAAAATCATCTGCGAGTCCAAAGTTAATAACGATGGATTTGGCATGACCGATATGAAGGTAACCATTTGGCTCAGGTGGAAAACGGGTAACGACGTGGTCACGTTTTCCTGATTCCAAGTCTTCTTTTATAATCGTTTTGATAAAGTTTGATGAATTGTGTTCCAAATTGCTACCAGCCTTTCTGTTTTTCCTATAGTTATTTCTCATTATAGTGAAATCAACCGCATAAATCCATAATGAAAAGCGGAGGGAGACCCAGATAACATGTTATAATTGGGAAAAAGAACGAAGGAAGTGTAAGGATGCTCCAACAAGCGCGGCAATTATTACAATCATATTTTGGCTACTCGGCTTTTCGCAGCGGACAGGAGCAGGCAATTAGCCAGGTGCTTGAGGGAAAGAATACAATCTGTGTCATGCCGACCGGCGGCGGAAAATCAATTTGCTATCAAATTCCGGCTCTTGTTCTTCCGGGAATGACCGTTGTTGTTTCGCCATTGATTTCTTTGATGAAAGACCAGGTAGATACATTGCTTGAAGCAGGAGTTTCTGCTGCCTATATTAACAGCTCACTTAGTGCAGCTGAAGTGCGGGATACAATGGCAGCAGCAAGACAGGGAGAGTACAAGCTTCTTTACATTGCGCCTGAACGGCTGGAGTCTTACTCATTTATAGAAGATTTAAAAGAGATCCCTATCCCGCTTGTAGCGGTGGATGAGGCTCACTGTATCTCGCAGTGGGGACATGACTTCCGGCCAAGCTACCGGCAGATTCAGCGCCTTGCAGAAATGCTTCCGCAACATCCAGTCGTGCTGGCATTAACAGCTACAGCTACCCCGAGAGTGCGGGAAGATATTTGCCGGCTCTTGAATATTGATGAGACTCATACTGTAATTACAGGGTTCGAAAGAGAGAATTTATCCTTTTCTGTTATTCAGGGGCAGGATCGATTTGCCTTTATAAAAGATTATCTTACGAAAAATGAAAAAGAATCTGGGATTATTTATGCAGCTACGAGAAAAGCGGTTGATCAGCTTTACGAGAAACTCAGCAAAAGCAGCATTTCAGTAGCCCGCTATCATGCGGGAATGAGCGACGAGGAAAGAATAAGCGAGCAAGATCGGTTTTTAACCGATCAAGCGGCAGTGATGATAGCAACCAACGCTTTTGGGATGGGGATTGATAAATCCAACATTCGCTATGTCATCCATTATCAGCTTCCAAAGAACATGGAAAGCTATTATCAGGAAGCAGGGCGTGCTGGAAGGGACGGCCTTGATAGTGAATGCTTTCTCCTATATTCACCGCAAGATGTGCAAACACAGCGCTTTTTAATTGACCAGTCTCTTGAAAGAGAACGCATTCCCAGGGAGCTGGAAAAACTGCAGCTAATGATTGATTACTGTCACACAGAGAGCTGCTTGCAGAGTTATATTGTTAAATACTTTGGCGATGAGGCGTCAGAGCCATGCGGCCGCTGCGGCAACTGTACCGATTCACGCGTGGCAGTTGATGTAACGAAGGAAGTACAAATGGTGCTTTCATGCGTGATTCGGATGGGCCAGCGTTACGGCAAATCCATTACTGCCCAAGTCTTGACAGGATCTAAAAATAAAAAGATTATGGAGTTCGGCTTTCATACTCTCTCAACATATGGAATTATGAAAGATAAAAGTGCCAAAGATGTTACCAATTTTATTGAGTTCTTGATTTCACAAGAGCTGCTCGGTGTAGAACATGGCACATACCCCACCATTTTTGTTACGGAAAAAGGCAGAGAAGTCCTGCTAGGCGATCGCCAAGTTGAAAGGAAGGAAGCCGTGCAAACAAAGCAAATTGCCGCAGATGATCCGCTGTTTGAAGAGCTGCGCAGCTTAAGAAAAAGTCTTGCTGATGAAGCCGGCGTCCCACCGTTTGTTATTTTTTCAGACCGGTCGCTCAAGGACATGTGTCTAAAGCTGCCGCAGACGGAGGAGGAATTCCTCACGGTCAGCGGTGTAGGGGGCAATAAGCTTGAGAAATACGGACAGTTGTTCTTAGTGGCTATCTCCGGCTTTTGTGAGAAACATCCCGAACGGAAAAAAGATAGTGCGTCCGAATTAGCCCCGGCATCTCCAAAGAAAAAAGTAACCGGCCAATCTCATCTGGATACGTATGAATGGCATCGTCAGCAACTAACCGTTGAGGAGATTGCCGAGAAGAGACAGCTCGCTATCAGCACAATCGAAAATCATTTACTACAGTGTGCGGAGGAAGGAATGGAAGTCGAGCTATCGCTGATCGTGCCTGAAGAACACTGGCCGCTTTTGCAAAAAGCTGTACAGGAGGCGGGACCGGAGCGCTTAAAACCAATTAAGGAGCTTGTGCCAGAAAAGATAACATACGGTATGATTAAAGCATTTTTAACTGTTGGAATGCCGGAAAAGACAGGAGCAGCGGAAGAATAAATAAAGGAAATGAAACTGATATGGACGGGTAGTGTATATACTTGTTCCTATCGGTTTTTTTGTTTATGCGAAGACATCCATTATGCTAGAAAAGTAAGATTAATTTCACAAAAAAATATAGGAACAGGAATAATTATGATCAATCGGGGAAATGTGTAATTGTAACCGGTAATCCAACCGAGAAAGGAGGCGGGAAAATGACTAAGCATTTAACTGCGCTGCTTATGAAGTTTGTTGCTTTAACAGCTATCCTATACATTGCTCTGGGAGTTATCATGGATACTCCGATAACAGATATACTTATTATGGGATTAGTATTAACGGTCGTCTCGTATATCCTTGGGGATCTAATGATCTTACCGGCGGCGGGAAACTCAATAGCTGTTTTTAGCGATATTGTTCTTGCCGCTGTACTTTTATGGATAATGGGCAATGCAATGGATAACAGTGCTGGTGCATTTGTGAATGCTCTTGCCGTTGCATTCTTTTTAGGAATCGGTGAGTGGTTCTTCCATAATTACATGCAGGAGAAAGTATTAGAAACGCGACTGAAAGATCCGGAGCATACGTGAGAAGTGGGGCAGTCTGTCTAGATTCTAAGCAGGCTGCCTTTTTATTGATAAAGCAGTTGACATAAGTTGAAAAAGATGTTATCATTTGTGATTCAGTGATAAAGTAACTTATGACGTTTTATATAAATAATATTGGCGTTCTGCTATGTTTTAGAAGTAACACTTATTCAAACTGGCGCGGCCTCGGAGCCGCAAGGACTTAAGAGAAGGCAGGGCTTAGGTCGTTTAGGTTTACCATAGACGACGATGTAGAATATAACCGCGGCGGTTCATCTCATGAAAAAGCTTTTTCAGTCGAAGCGTTGTGAGTTACGAATAAATAAAAACCAATCTGACTCTAGTCAGATTGGTTTTTTTATATGGTCATTAAATAGTTTCTGCCTGTTTTTTTCGCTTAGGAATCGGTAGCTTCAACTTTACGTTTTCGTTCATAATATTTAACGCTCTTCCAAGTTGCTTAAGGGATTCCGGTGTTTTTTTTGCTTCATCTACTGTGAATAACACCGCTTCCTTTTTTTCTTCGATATCTTGTTTGATATGTTCTTGTGTGGCTTTCAGCTTTTCTGTTTCTGACTGAATGGTCTCTTGTTTTACTTTTAGCCGCTCCGATACCGCCTCCAAATGATCGATCTTCGGTTTCATTGATTTATAAGTGCTGAATCCGGAAATACCTAGGTAAATCAATGCTCCGATAACGATAGCCAGGCTAATCCACCCGATAATCGCCATATATGTCCCTCCTTATGAACTCATTATGTATTATAGACTCTACCCTTTATTGTAAACGATCTAACGAAAAAATATCGGGAAAACGTTTGAATTATTTATTTTATGGCCGTGTTCGTTTATTTTTAAATAAAAAGCAGAACCTATTTAAAAGAGAAAACAAGAAAGAACGGAGGAAAGGTTAGGTTTAATATGCTCGGAGTATTTATAGGCGACAGTCTAAAGAGTTGTTTTTTTGCTATAAAGTGAGGGAAAAGCTGAATAAATAAACAGAAAAGGGAGAGTTAGCATGGAGCAAAGAGCAGAGTTTACGCCGTTCGATAAATCGTTCTTTCAGCAGCCGACATTGCAACTAGCCGAGGCGCTTTTGGGCTGTTTGTTAGTGAAAGAGACGCAGGAAGGAACAGCAGCTGGGTTCATTGTAGAAACAGAGGCCTATAAAGGACCGATGGACCGGGCGGCACACAGCTTCAATAACCGGCGGACGAAACGAACAGAAATTATGTTTCATGAGGCTGGTCATGTCTATACGTACGTAATGCACACTCATTGTCTTGTGAATGTTGTATCTGCAGAAAAAGACATACCAGAAGCGGTACTAATCCGAGCAGTGGAACCTTACGAGGGGATTGATTTAATGATCGAGAGAAGGGGAGGAACCTCTCTGAAAAACCTGACAAGCGGGCCGGGAAAATTAACCAAAGCATTAAACATTACAATGGAAGATTACGGCCGCCGCTTTGACGAACCACCTCTCTACATTGGAAAAGGATTTACACCTAAAGAAATTTCAACGGGACCGCGCATTGGTATTGATAATTCGGGAGAGGCGAAAGAATACCCGTGGCGATTCTGGGTGACAGGCAATGCATTTGTATCAAGGTAGAAGGCAGAGTCCTTCTATCTTGATACGCCTGCGAAAATCGATTCTCTGACTGGACAAAAGTCTAAAAGCACGCTGGTAAAAGGTCTTCGTTATTTCAGAATTAAGCCTCCGTTTGCCGCTGTTAATCTTGCGGTATAGAGCCATTCATTGCCGTGCAGGAAAAAGTATTCAACGCATATTTTAATAACCGACCCATTGATTCTCGAAATGAGCATAATTGCTGTTAAAGTAAGCAGAACGCTTGAGTTGCTCATAGGAGGAAATTCTTTTTCTTGCCCATATTTTAGTAGCTCTTCCCCTAGGAAAAAGGAAAATCCGCCGGAAAGCCGGCGGATTTATCCAGGGAATTTTTCTTCGCTTGATGAATTATCTTTTGTATCGTGTTTATTCTTTTCTTCTTCTTGTTCCATTCTTAAATCCTCTAAAGGAATAGAATCTACAGTTTGTTCATTTTTAAATTTATCATATATGCTTTCCTTGTCGGTTTTCATTTGATCGGGATTATCCATCTTGCTTTTGCTAAATTCTTTTTTGTTTTCTTCAGCCATCAGGCCACCTCCAGTGTAATTTAATACATTATTACCCGTTGTTAAAGAGGGATTAAACATTTAAATAATTTGTTTAGGTTTTAGTGAACGGGGAAAACAGGAGGTGAACAAGGAAAAAAAACAAAGGAGTGAATGTTATATGTTAAACCATAACAATGAAAAGCGAATTGTTGGTGTTTATGATGATCACACTGAAGCTATTGAAGCTATTGAAGATTTGAAACGCCAAGGCTATAATTCAGAAGAAATTTCCGTCATCAGTAAAGAACGCGATGATGTCGAATATGTGGAAGAAACCACGGATACGAAAGCAGAAGAGGGAGCAGCTACAGGAGCAGCTACAGGAGGCATTCTTGGTGGATTGGCCGGCGTAGCAGCCGGAGCTGGAGCGCTGGCTATACCTGGTATTGGTCCAATCGTGGCAGCCGGTCCGATTGTAGCTGGTTTGACTGGTGCAGCGGCCGGAGCCGGAGCTGGCGGTTTAACGGGCGCATTGATCGGCCTCGGCATTCCTGAAGAGGATGCCGATCGCTACAATGAATATGTCAAACAAGGAAAAATGCTCGTACTGGTAGATCGTGATGCTGGCATAGCTAACACAGGCACCCATGATCTTGGAACAGCCACAGACAGAACGGTTATCAGAGGAGATCATGATCTTCACGACATGAATTCAGATAGTCGTTTGGATAACAGAGGGCTATAATTAATTAACAAAAGGACAGGCCGATTAATCGGCCTGTCCTTTTGTTAATTGTTTGATTGGTTTGCCATCTACAAAAGAAGGGATTGGAAGCCCCATTAGTTGATAAACCGTGGGAGCAATATCAATGGTAGATATGTGCTTTTTTATTTTGTCATGAGAGATGTCCTTGCCATAGGCATAGAAGACAGGGGCAAGCTCTGGTCTTTTTGGATCTCCCCCGTGGCTGCCAAGTTCCTCAGTCGGCTCCATGGCTTTTTTAGCGTCTTTGCCCATCAAATAACCTGAAGCAGCGGTTAACATCACATCTCCGGCATTTGGATGATCAGAGCTATCCCCCTCTTTTCGATCTAATTTATCGATTTTTTCATAGGGATTTTCTTTTTTATCCCGCAGAATGTCAAAGAAGCTAACAACCGTATCCTTTGTTTCTGTCCACTCATGATCACTGTCACGCCACTCTTTAAAATGAAGCTTGAGTAATTCTTTTCGTGAGGCGAGTTTCCTTTTGTCCTTAATGGTTTTAAAGGCTTGAACAATTTCATCCTGAACTTGTTTATATTCGCTTGGATCGACAATTCCGCCTTTTTCTCTTCCCTTTAAATTAATATACACATGAGCGATCGTTCCGCTGGCGACAGCGTAGGCTTTTGATCTCGTAAGATCGATTCTTCCTTTTTCATCAAATTGTAAAAGCCCGGCTTGTTTCAACTCATAATTAGGTGATAACCGTGAATGGATAGGCTCCATTCCGTGATCCGAGACGATAAATAAACGATCCTGATTCGTCATGGAATCCATCGTTTTTCCAATAACCCGGTCTGCCTGTTTATATGTTCGCTGTATATAAGATTCGTATTTGTTTACTCTTCTTTTGTTATAGCCAGGCTGCTGGGGGTCAGTTAATAAGAATGCATGTTCTTCCAAGTCGATATGAGGTTCGTAAAACATTAATAAATCAGGCTTGTACTCTTTTTTGATAAATAAAGAGGTTTCCAGCATCCAATTCGAAAAGTTTTCATTGATTTCTTCATATTCATTTCGAGAAATCCATCCTTTTTTATAGGAAGGGAGGTCGTCTTGATCAGGGAAGAAACCGAATCGCTTTATAATTTCCTCTTTAAATCCGTCAGGCCCTTTAATTAACCCGGTAGTCACTGCTGTCCGGTAAAGCTTAACGGAGTCCAATGTGGTTCCGCTGTTTTTTATCTTGAATAAGAAGCCAGCTGTATCTGTCTCTTTAATTTGCAGAGGCATCCGTCCCCATTTATTCGGAGCAGCAGAAATAGCATTTCTATCAAAAGAAAGACTGTCAGATAAATAGAAGCGATCGTAATCTTTTTTGTTATTATCTGAAGAATCGATGGCTAAAATATGTAAAAGGACGTCTTTCTTCCCCTTTAACTTAATATTGATGCGCGCTTCTTGAGGAGCGGAGAAGCTTTTAGGCCTATTTTTTAAATGTTTCCAGGGTTTAAAGTGAAGAGTAACATAATCACTTTCAGCAAGCACATTGCCGTAATAGATAGAATAGTCGGCTTCATTTTTTTGCGCTGGATTAGAACCAGGAAAACCGACAGCCGCGGTAACTTTTCCGTGCTTTCTTGCTTCTTCCCATAGAGGAGGTACCTTAATGGTGGCGCTGAAAGCGTCCTGTTCATTAGTCAGCTTATGGCCGGGATAATGAAATGAATTGCTGACGAAGCCTGTTTTTTCTGGCTTGGCACCGGTAGCAATAGAGGCATGGGAAGCAGCTGTCAAAGACGGAAAAATAGTTATAACGTCCTCAGCATAGGAGCCTTCTTTTCTAAGTTTTTTTAAATGAGGCATGCTGCCGTCTTCTATATATTTCTCTGCAAAATCTTGTCGCATCCCATCAAAGGAGACAATCATCATCGTTCCTTTTTCAGCGGCTGCGACAGTCAAAGGAGAGAGAATAGAAGCAAGAAGGAGGGAGGCTGCAGTCATTTTTCTAAGAAAGCGGCCGTAGTTGATTGTAAATATTCGTTTGTTATTCATTGGTTCTCTCCTTTAGCTGATAATCTAAAAAACTGCCTAAACATTCATTCCACTTTTTTTTAGGTTTAAAACATTTTGAACGGGGATTGCACAAACGAGAAAAGTTTTTCATAATGAAAGAACAATAACACCGGCAGGACGGTAAAGAAGAGGGAGTTTATATGACAACAACATTTTCTGTTTTAAATACAATGAAGCCATTTTTACAAGAAGCTTGGGAGAAAGCGGGTTTTCAGTCGCCCACGCCAATTCAAGAAAAAGCAGTGCCTGCCCTTCTTGAAGGACGAGATCTAATCGCTGAATCGCCGACAGGAACAGGAAAGACGTTAGCTTACTTGCTGCCCTTACTTGAACAAGTAGACCCCGGTAAAAAAGCTGTACAAGCTGTTGTTCTTGCTTCCTCTAGAGAGCTTGTTATGCAAATTTCTGATGAAATCCGCCAGTGGGGAGGAGGCATAACAAGCGCTGCTTTTATTGGAGGAGCGAACATAAAACGCCAGCTAGAAAAACTAAAAAAACAGCCGCAAGTTGTTGCCGGCACGCCGGGGCGGATTCATGAGCTGATCCAAATGAAAAAATTAAAAATGCATGAAGTGAGGCTGCTCGTTCTTGATGAAGGGGATCAGTTGCTTGTCCCAGAACATATGAAAGGTTTGGAAGCGATTATTAAGTCAACAATGAAGGAACGGCAGCTTGCTTTGTTTTCAGCTACTATGCCCGAAAAAACAGCTGCAATTGCAAGAGGATGGATGAAAGAACCAATCATGTTAACGGTTGGAAAGGAAGAGTTGCCGGAATCTCAGGTAGACCATTTTTATTTTGTGTGCGATCGGCGGGAGAAGAATGTGATGGTCGAGCGGATTATTCGCGGTTTTGAGCCGGAACGGGTGCTTGCTTTTATAAAGGATATCGGTGAGGTGAATGTGTTTTCGGAAAAGCTAGCTTATAAAGGGTTCGCTAATGGCATTCTTCATAGCGAATTAGGCAAGCAAGAACGAGCTAACGCGCTAAAAAGATTTCGTGAAGGAAAACTGACTCTGCTGTTTGCAACGGATGTAGCCGCTCGGGGCTTAGACATTAAAGGGTTAAGCCACGTATTGCAATTTGATTTGCCAAAGGACACTATTCAATATACACATAGAGCGGGTCGCACTGGACGTTCAGGACAAGTGGGTACCGTTATCACGCTTGTGACTGAAAGGGAAGAGCGCGACTTGAAAAGGATGGCTAAAGAATTAGGCATTCAGCTTGTGAAGAAAGAGTTTTTTAAAGGGAAGCCTGTTGATGCGGAAGAAAAGCAGGTGAATAAAAGCAGAAGGGATGGCAGATAGAGGCCAGCTCTAAGCTGTTATCCAACGCTCGCTTTCTTTGCTGTCCATTTGGTGGACAGCTTTCTGTTAAGATTTACACATTGAAAGACAAGCGTTTTCAATCAGCTTGAGGTTTAGGTTAACTAGGTTTTGTTGGCCTTTAGAGCTTTTTAAATATTAATAACGTCTGATCGTCGGTGATAGGACGCTCTCCTTTGTTTAACGCTTGGAAGAGCTTTAGCGAAAGCTCTTGCGCTGAAAGGGAACGATCCATATGCAACAACAGTCGCTGCAATTCGTTGCTATCATCGGGAGAAGTGGAAGAACGATTCTCCGTTAAACCATCTGTGTAAAGGAGAAGGAGATCCCCTGACTTCATCTGAATGTGTTTCGTTTCATAAGGAGCATTTTCCATTACACCGAGAATCGGGTTATTAGTCGTCAATTCGAGAAATTCTTTCGTATCTTCTCTGAATAATAGGGCAGGTTCATGCCCGGCATTGCTATATGAAAGAATAGATGTACAAATATCGTAATTACCAAAAAACATGGTGACAAATGAAGAATCACTCATGTATTTAACGGCAAAACGGTTTAAGCTCTTCATCACATGATGTGGTTCTTCTCTTAGATGGTTAAACTGTTCCATGGAATAAGTCATCATTGCCATTTCAATAGCGGCAGGCACGCCTTTTCCACATATGTCTGCTACTCCGAATACAAGGTGACTTTCCTGAAATACCGCTTTATAGAAATCCCCGCTTAATTTCCGGTAAGGAACACTGATCCCGCCAAGATCTACTCCGGCAGGAATGTGATTGAATTTTGGCAGGAGGGACTGCTGCACTGTGGCAGCCAATTCCAGTTCGACATCCACAGCCTGTTTTTCCAATTCCAGCTTTTGAAGCTTTCGGGCTTCAGTTAAGTCTGTAAATGTAGTAACAGTCCCGATAATTTCATCCTCATCAAGCAGGGCACGGGTGTCTAAATAAACTGGAAAACCGGTTCCGTCCTTGCGCCAAAAAAAAGATTCCTGTCTGCGACTTTGGCCATCTAAACGGGTCTGCCGTATGGGACATTCTCTCGGGGAGTAAGGAAATCCGTTTTCTTTTTTATAATGAATGAGATAATGAAGCTTTCTGCCCATCACTTCTTGCTCCGTATATTTAAGCATGTGAAGGGCAGATTTGTTAATGAAAATGGTTTGCCCTTCGCTATCAAGTCCGTAGATTCCCTCCCCCACACTATCGAGTAGAAGTTGGTTTCTCTTGCTGAATTCTTCCACCTGCCTAAATGGGTGCTCAATGTTAATTTTAAAGATAATATTAACGAGAAAAAGATACCCTAACACTTTGAATAGATGTCCAACAAAGCTAAGGTAGTCACCCGGAGAGTGATAGAAGGTCATTAGCCACGAAGAAAAAATAAGGGAGTAAGAAGAAAGAATAATTAGCAGGACTTCGATCTTTCTTTCCTTCTTATAAGTGGTGATGGACTTCATTAGAATCAACAAGTGAATGATGATAAACAAATATTCTGTTGCCTTTTTAAACAATGTCGGCCGGCTGTATTGCAAAAGGTCTGGCCAGCTATCGGAATATAAGGTAACAATGATAGAAGTCAATATCGCTAGCAGAAGAGAACAGCTATAAGTTAACCAGCGCATGGAGCGCGATGCGGTTCCTTTGCTAGAAGAGAATGTAATAAAGGTAAGGGCGGCCGACTCAACAAGCCGGCCCATTGCCCAAAACCATAGCGTCAAAGAGACGGAATGGTCTTTTATAAAAGAGGCTGTCCCGTCAAATGTTAAGATGTGCATCAAGTCAAAGAAAGCAACAGTCACAAAGGCACTCGAAAATAGCAGGCGGTTCATTGATAAAGTATGAGTGAATGCTACCCATCCATTGCTTACGATGATGGCTGAGACAGCAATGCTCACAAACTCCAATACTAAATGAATCAATTTAAAATTACTTCTTAAGGGTTCGTACATGGAAGAAAAGAAGCCGGCAAAACTAATCAATGAAAGGAATACAGCAAAGGAAAACACGATATAAAGAAACGCTTTCTTTTCTGTCTGCTGTATACGTTTGGGCATGAACGAACCCCCTTTGTCTATTGATTCATCAAACGAGCGGATGGATGTCTAAACGCTTGCTCCCATCCTGTGAAAAGACTTGTCCGTGAGTGAACAGAACAGGATGTTGAAAGAGGGGGCCGTCACCAACAAACGTATGGTACTCTCCATTTTCGCCAAGTGGGCAAACGGCCTGCCTTTGAATTTCTTCTAAAAAGGTATGATCGAGTTTTTTACCCAGCCAAGATTCATCAAGGGCATCCTCACGTATGCGGATGACCGTTGCCTTGTAACCTGATTGAACAAAGGAGGCTAGAAGGTTGAGGCTGTCTTGCGGGCGACACCAAAGAGGAAAGAGCGCTTCTAATCCGGCCGCTGCAGCGACATTCTCTCCCCATTCCCGGTGCCCATCTAAATAAATATCTCCAAATGCTACGCTATCCAGCTTATAACGATCTTTCAACTTGATCAGATCTTCAATAAAAGTTTCTGTATAATCATTGAATGAACAACGAACGAAATGCACAGGAATAGATAAAGAATGACTTTGCCTTTCGATCATTTCTATTTTTTCCCCATGGGCAAATGTTCGTTCTAATTCTTGAGGAACTGTTGTGAGCAGAGAGAAGACTTCATGTCCGCCAGTCACTAATTTTTCCAAGGACATGCAGCTATCTTTGCCTCCACTCCATGATAAAGCTATTCGTTTCGCCATCTTGGCACGCTCCTATATTACATGGTTTAATCATTCTCTTTTATGGTTTAACCATCCCTATTTTATCGAAAGCTCGTAGCAAATACTGTCGATTTTTGTTGTATTAGCTAAAATGAGTGTTTAGACATGCATCTTTTTGTATAAATAATTGTCCTTAAAAAACTTTTGTTGTCCACGTTTCGCAGTTCCATACTTCTGTCGCCACTTGCTGATAAAATTCAGGTTCATGTGAGATAAGCAGGATACTGCCTTTGTATGCTTGCAGAGCCCTCAACAGTTCAGCTTTAGCGTCTACATCAAGATGGTTGGTCGGCTCATCGAGTACGAGCAGATTTGTTTCTTTGTTGACCAATTTACATAACCGCACTTTTGCTTTCTCTCCACCGCTCAAGACACTCACTTTGCTTTCAATGTGCTTGGTTGTAAGGCCGCATTTGGCTAAGGAAGCACGAACCTCATATTGGGTAAAAGATGGAAACTCACTCCATATCTCTTCAATACACGTGCGGTTATTGTCCGATTTAATCTCCTGTTCAAAATAGCCAATTTGCAGGGATTCACCTCGTTCGACTTTTCCTGACAATGGTTGTATTTCACCGAGTATACTGCGGAGAAGAGTTGTTTTTCCAATGCCATTTGCACCAGTTAAGGCAATTTTTTGTCCTCGTTCCATGCGTAAATTTAATGGTTTGGACAACGGTTCGTTATAGCCAATGACCAAGCTATCTGTTTCAAAGATCATTTTCCCGGATGTTCGGCCTTCTTTAAAGTGAAATTCGGGTTTGGGGCGCTCTTGAGCAAGTTCAATTACGTCCATTTTATCGAGCTTTTTTTGCCTGGACATCGCCATGTTCCTTGTAGACACTCTTGCCTTATTACGGGCAACAAAGTCTTTAAGGTCAGCAATTTCTTGCTGTTGCTTTTTGTAAGCAGCTTCTAATTGCTGTTTTTTCATTTCATATACCTTTATGAAATCGTCATAAGAGCCAGCATAGCGATTTAACTCCTGATTTTCCATATGATAGATCAGATTAATGACACTATTTAAAAAAGGAATGTCATGGGAGATAAGAATGAATGCATTTTCATATTCTTGTAAATAGCGCTTCAGCCATTCAATATGCTGTTCGTCTAAATAGTTTGTCGGCTCATCGAGAAGAAGAATATCCGGTTTTTCAAGAAGCAATTTAGCAAGCAATATCTTCGTCCGCTGTCCGCCACTTAAGTCATGGACATCACGATCGAGCCCGATTTCATCGAGCCCGAGTCCGCGGGCAATTTCTTCAACTTTAGCATCGATCACGTAAAAGTCATTGTTCGTTAACAAATCCTGGATGGTGCCTGTTTCCTCCAGGAGTTTCTCTAACTCTTCAGGGGAGACTTCTCCCATCTTGGCGAATAAGTCATTCATCTCTGTTTCTAAGTCGAATAAATATTGAAAGGCGGTTTTTAAGACATCACGAATCGTCATTCCCTGTTTTAGCACAGCATGCTGATCCAAATAACCAACCCGAACATTTTTAGCCCAGGATATTTTGCCTTCGTCCGGCTGGAGCTGACCGGTGATAATATTCATGAATGTCGATTTTCCTTCTCCGTTTGCACCGATGAGTCCAATATGCTCGCCTTTAAGAAGGCGAAAGGATACATTATCAAAAATAGCCCGGTCTCCAAAGCCGTGGCTTAAGTGTTCAACTGTCAAAATACTCATGTTAAAACCCTCTCATAGTAAAATAAATTGCTTACATTTATTTTACTATGGGGGCTTTAAAATGGAAACTGCCCCTTGCTTTTATTACAATGAGTAAAGGAACTTTGTTTCTTACGCATAGGTTAGTGGAAATAGTAAAAGAATAAAGAAAATGGAAAAAGCTAATCCTCTGCAAACTTTCATCTTTTTGTTATGGATGATTTTTAATTGGGTAAAGGTAGTTATAAACTTGTACGGGAGGTGACAGAGGAAAGTAAAGAAGGGAATGAGACCTGCCCGCTGCCTGTCATTCTTCACTTTCCTTGCCGTCTTTGATTATTGTGAATTTCTTGCTTATTGCAGTACTAATTGGATTTTCCGGTTTTTTCGTGTCTTCTGAATTTGCTATTGTGAAGGTCAGAATGTCCCGAATCAATCAGCTGATTGCTGAAGGAAATAAAAAGGCAGCTGTTGCTAAAAAGGTTGTTACGAACATGGATGAATACTTATCAGCTTGTCAGCTTGGTATCACAATCACTTCACTTGGATTAGGGTGGCTTGGTGAGCCGACTGTCGAACGTCTGCTGCATCCGCTGTTTGAAAAAATTGACTTAGCTCCATCTGTAGCCGGAGTGCTATCGTTTGTTATTGCGTTTGCTTTTATTACTTTCCTCCATGTTGTTATAGGGGAATTAGCGCCAAAGACTTTAGCCATTCAAAAAGCAGAGTGGTTAACTTTAGCTTTTTCACCTGCACTCGTATTGTTTTATCGAGTAATGTATCCATTTATTTGGATATTGAACACTTCCGCTCGCTCTTTCACCGGCCTGTTTGGCTTGGAGCCAGCATCTGAACATGAAGTGGCCCATTCAGAGGAAGAGCTGCGCATTATTTTGTCGGAAAGCTATAAGAGTGGTGAAATTAATCAATCCGAATATAAATACGTCGATAATATTTTCGAATTTGATGAAAGAATCGCTAAAGAGATCATGGTGCCGCGCACGGAAATGGTAACATTAAATAAAGATTCAACGTGGGCTGAAATTACAGCCATATTAAAAAGTGAAAAATATACCCGCTATCCAGTAGATGATGGGGATAAAGACAACATTATTGGCATGGTGAATATTAAAGAGATTTTTTCTTATTTCTTAAACAAAGATAATTACGATGAACAGCCACTGGAGTGGTTTGTCAAGCCAGTCATTAGCGTAATTGAAACTATACCTATTCATGATTTATTGCTAAAGATGCAAAAAGAGAGGATCCATATGGCTGTTTTATTGGACGAGTATGGCGGTACGTCAGGCCTTGTAACAGTAGAAGATATTTTAGAAGAGATCGTTGGTGAAATTCGTGATGAGTTTGATTCCGACGAAAAACCAGAAATACAGAAGATTGCAAATGGCCAATTTATGTTAAGTGCGAGGGTGTTGATCACAGAAGTGAACGACCTTTTAGGCATTCATTTGTCAGAAGATGATGTCGATACCTTGGGCGGCTGGTTTTTGACACAGAAAATTGATGTAGCTCTTGGAGATACATTAGAGCAGGAAGGATATCAGTTTATTATCCGTGATGTGGACGGTCATCATATTCATATGATTGAAGCCAGAAAAGTAAAGAAAGAAAAACAAACGCAGCCATAAAAAACCGGCCTCCTTTTGTTAAGGGGGCCGGTTTTACAGTTGTTTAGTTAGCGATCCGTTTTGAACCTAAGTATCTTTTTTGATAATAGGAATTGCTTACTTTATCAATTCGCACGCCTTTGGAAGCAGAGTGGATAAATTCATTATTTCCCAAATAAATCCCAACGTGGGAAGCGCCTTTACTATATGTACTAAAGAAGATTAAATCACCAGGTTTCATTTCACTCTTCTTAACAGCTGTCCCTTTTTGGTACATTTGTGCAGCTGTTCTTGGTAATGAAACACCGACTTTTTTATGTGTATATTGAATAAATCCTGAGCAATCGAAGCCTTTTGGAGTAGTGCCGCCCCATTTATATGGCGTGCCAATATATCTTTTTGCTTCCGCAATGACAGAGTCTGCAGAATAAGCTGCGTCTGCTGAATGTACAGGCATTAACAAACTAACACTTAAAATCAATGAACTTACTATTGCAGTTAACCATTTTTTCATCTGATTCACCCTGTTACCCTTCCGCTTCTAAAATTAGATTTTTTGTTAGATTATGTTTATCTGAGGCTAATATATCAGAAAATTGTTATAAGTGCTGTTACATTTTATCGTATAATATTACAAATACATTACAAAAGACCGAGTGGTTACTCGGTCTTTTGGCTTTTTATGCGGTTTTCTACCTTCCTCAGCAATCATCTGTGTAGCTTGCTGTATCCTCCTGCTCCATCCTCTGATTTAACAGTGTAATAGAGGCAAAAGCAAACTTTTTTATTGCTGACAGTAGAGTGTGAGTCTATTTTTCATGCTTTACTAATGTTACTAAAAGGGCATCTCCATTTTTAGAAACGCGTACAAGTGCGATGTTTTTCTCTTCCCAGTCTCTTCCTGTATTTTCAGGAATAAAGAAATGCTCAATGCCGAGATTGAGGTTTCCATAATGGCTTTTCCCTTGAATCGTGACCATTTCCTCATTAACGATAACCGGCTGATCTGCTCGGGTAAAGCGAACGGGTTCATAGATAGCTACTTCTGTGCCATGATAAGAAATATTTTCCGCTGTTTTTCTTAGTTCAGCATGTAGCTTGCCTTTAGTAAACTTTCCATCTTGTTGTTCTTCTTGATAGGCTCTATGAATAGCATAGTTAAGCTGAACGTAATCTCCTTGCAGTAAAGAGCGAGGGTCAAGTGGTTCCAGCTCGAGAGCAACGAGTTCTCCGTTTTGTAACAATTGCTCTTTTTGCCATGAAGTCAATCCAATGAAAAGTAGCTGCATGATTAAAATGACAATGATGGGCTTCCAGCTCCAGTTCTGAACATCTCTTGCTTTTTCTGTATGCCTTCTGCCCCACCAATGGAAGATAAGGAAGAATAGAGCGCTCACAATGAAAAAGGCAAGTGACTTATGCAGCAGCTTCCAAACGAGTTCATAATATTTCCAAATGAAAAAAGCGGCAACTGCTGCCCAGGTGGCCCACTGATAGAGCCTGGATGTGCTTTTTGGATAAACAAGGTGAAAGTAAAAGTATCCGGCAAATACGAGATGAAGAAAGACCGATAAAATAACTGAATGGCCTTCAACTGCCGTCATTATAAAGAAATAAGAAAGAGATAACAGGTAAGCAAGCAGGCCGAGACGCCGAACGGGCTGTTTTAAAAATAAAAGAGCATTCAATAACCCCAATAAGAGAAAAGTTAGCTTTATTCCCTCTTCGGGAAGGTTAAAGCTGAAAAAGATAGCACTCATCAGAGCACTATTTGCTGCGACATAATAGAGCAACGACTCACGCAATGAAAAAAATAAAACAGTCATCAAAGAGAAAAGGACAGCTAATAGCCAGAAAAACCATGCTTCTCCATGTGTGTACGAAAAGAAAAATAAAAAAGCAATGCCGGTCACTTGCAGGGTAAGACGAACGACCACCCATTCTTTTTTAGAGATGAAAAGGCTGAAAACAACAGCGATGACTCCGATAAAGAGAAAGCTGTATTTCAAACCTATTCCAAAGCCAAATAGTAAAACAACAAAGGAACTAATAGATGAGATCGCAATGATAGTACCTAAAAAAGATAAAATACCGACAAAAAACTTGTAAGTGTAATAGCTCCATTTTTTCTCGGTCTCCTTAGCCATTTTTGAAAGCTTTTGTAGAATATATATGCTAAATCCAAAAACAGCTATTAGCAAAAGGAAGCCCGTATAAAAAATTGTTTCGCCAAACACCATAATGTAAATAAGAAAAGCGTTATAAATAATATAAAAGCCAAAAAAGAGCAGGTGAACAGCCATAATCACTGGGTGGCTTTTGCGCTCACTCATGAACTTGCGCCAAAACCATACCATAAGAACGAGATACACTACATGAAAGCAAAGATAAATAAAAGAAAAAGAAGCGAAATTAGAAAAAATAGCATAGAGAGAATGCTTGATTAGTAAAAAAACAGCACAATATTGCGCTCCTATTAAGGCGAGAAATCCAAGTTTTTCAAGCCGTGCTTTTTGCCATACATAAAACAGACCAAGGTGAAAGACCATCAACAGAAAATATAAGGCAGCCTCCTGCATATCTGAATAATCGATCCATAATCCGACAGGGTATATCTTTAGCCAAATTGTCAGCTCCAGCAGCAGGAAGGACAGCCAGAAAAAAGGCTGGTATTTTGTTGCAATAGCAAACAGGACGACAGGGATCAGCCAAATAAGAAACAACAAATAAGAATCTGCGTGGGAATTATACATCTGCCCGATGAGGGCTATGCTGGTACCAAATGCGATAGATGAGATCAATAGCCACCAATTGCTTAAATAAGCAAAAGTGGTGCTTTTTTTATAAATAAGTGAGGCCGCAAAACTGGCAGCAATCATCAGCATGCTCAGTCCGATTTTTACAGGGCGGTCCAGCAGAGGCCAGTTTGAGGCAAAAAAGTAAATAACTCCAGCGATCAAAAAAATTAGCCCAAGAATATAAGGGATGTCACCGCGCTTATGCAACAGCATAACGATCACTCCTTTCCAAGTAATAGATAAATATGCTGAAATGTAATATTTTTACCAAATATAAAGGAAAAGGAGAAAGAAGTCACGCGTTTTTATCGTCAGTAAAGGCTTAAGGAGAGGAGCACCGCTATTTGCAGAAACAAATGGTATAATAAAAGCAGTGTGAAAATGAAAGGATGTTACTATGAGCAAAACAGTCGTACTAGCTGAGAAGCCGTCTGTTGCCCGCGATATTGCCCGTGTCTTAAAGTGCGGAAAAAAAGGAAACGGCTTTTTGGAAGGAGATCAATACATCGTCACTTGGGCGCTTGGCCACCTGGTCACTCATGCGGACCCTGAGGCATACGGTGATCAATACAAAACATGGAATCTGGCTGACCTGCCATTAATGCCGGATCATCTAAAAACGGTTGTTATTAAGAAGACCGGCAAGCAGTTCCAAGCGGTAAAAACACAGTTGAACCGCAAGGATGTAAAAGGCATTGTGATCGCTACAGATGCAGGGCGAGAAGGGGAGCTTGTTGCTCGCTGGATTATTGATAAAGCCCATGTGAAAAAGCCGATTAAGCGTCTATGGATCTCTTCTGTAACGGATAAAGCAATCCGTGAAGGCTTTAAGAAATTAAAGGATGGCAAGGAGTATGAAAACTTGTATCGGTCTGCTGTAGCACGAGCAGAAGCAGATTGGCTTGTCGGAATTAATGCTACACGGGCATTGACGACAAAGTTTAATGCACAGCTTTCATGCGGACGCGTACAAACACCAACGCTCGCCATGATTGCCAAAAGAGAGGAAGAGATTAAACAATTTAAGCCGAAAAGTTATTATGGAATCACGGCGATTGCTAGCGACATGAAGCTAACATGGAAAGAAGCTAAGTCGAATGATACAAAGACTTTTTCCCAGGACAAGCGTGATGGAATTTTGAAAGCAATTCGTGGAGAAAAAGCGGTAATTACAGACGTGAAAAAAGCAGCAAAAAAGTCTTATGCGCCGGAATTATATGATTTGACGGAGCTGCAGCGTGATGCCCACAAGATTTTTGGCTTTTCAGCAAAAGAAACGTTATCTATCATGCAGAAGCTATATGAGCAGCATAAACTCGTAACGTATCCGCGTACTGACTCTCGCTATTTGTCAAGCGATATGGCTGATACGCTGAAAGAAAGAGTAGAAGCTGTGGAAATCAATCCTTATACAAAGTTTGCGGTCAAAGTAAAGAAATATGGAATTAAACCGAACAAGTCCTTTATTAATGATGCGAAGGTCAGTGATCACCACGCGATTGTTCCAACTGAACAAACGGCAATTCTTGGTGATTTAAGCGATAAGGAACGGAAAGTTTATGATCTAATTGTTAAACGTTTTTTAGCTGTTTTGCTGCCGCCATTTGAATACGAGCAGACTACAGTAGAA
Source organism: Pseudobacillus sp. FSL P4-0506 (assembly GCF_038003025.1). Classification (NCBI taxonomy): domain Bacteria; kingdom Bacillati; phylum Bacillota; class Bacilli; order Caryophanales; family Bacillaceae; genus Pseudobacillus; species Pseudobacillus sp. FSL P4-0506. The sequence continues at coordinate 4,338,791 of NZ_JBBOOI010000001.1, read as the reverse complement.
GCGAAAATTGGATCAGAAACGTTTACGGCTAAAGGAAAAGTGATTACTTCTCTTGGCTGGAAAGAGGTATATGGAAAAGAAGAGGATGATGAAACTTCGCTTCCTTCTGTCAAAAATGGAGCAGAACTTGAGGTAGCAGCGTTAACTGCTACGCAAGGAGAAACGAATCCACCTGCTCGTTTTAATGAGGGTACACTTCTATCCGCAATGGAAAATCCGGCAAAATACATGGAAGAAGAGAGTAAACAGCTGAAACAAACACTCAGTCAAACCGGAGGACTTGGAACAGTAGCGACAAGAGCAGATATTATTGAAAAGCTCTTTAATACGTTTCTGATCGAAAAGAAAGGTAAAGATATCTTTCTTACTTCTAAGGGCAAACAACTGTTGGAGCTCGTACCAAGCGAACTGCAGTCACCGGCTTTGACCGGCGAGTGGGAGCAAAAGCTCGAAGCCATTGCCAAGGGAAAGCTGAAGCCGCAAGTTTTTATGAAAGAAATTTGCCATTATACAAAGGCAGTAACCAATGAAATTAAACATAGCGACAAAAAGTTTAAGCATGACAATGTAACTGGCAGTCAGTGTCCGGATTGCGGCAAATTGTTGCTTGAAGTGAACGGAAAAAAAGGAAAAATGCTTGTCTGTCAGGATCGGGAATGCGGTTACCGTAAGAATGTGGCCAAATTAACGAATGCCCGCTGTCCGAACTGCCATAAAAAACTTGAGCTTCGCGGGGAAGGAAAAGGCCAAATTTTTGTCTGTAAATGCGGTTACAGAGAAAAACTGACGACTTTTCAGGAAAGACGGAAGAAGGAGTCAGGAAGCAAAGCAACGAAGCAAGATGTGAATAAATATTTGAAAAAGCAATCAAAGGATGAACCATTGAACACGGCTTTGGCTGATGCTTTAGCGAAGTTAAAGCTAAAATAAACAATCTGCCTGCAAAGAAGCGTTTCTTTGCAGGCTTTTTTTGTTTTCCTATAACCAAGCGAAAAAACAATCCTTGTGTTTTTTCAGCCAGGCTGTCTATAATAGTTTATTGAAAATTCAAAACTAAGAGGGGGTAGAAGAATGCCGATTAATATACCGCAGGAATTACCAGCACGGGAGGTTCTGGAGAAAGAGAATATTTTCGTGATGGATGTTGACCGGGCCCGCAGCCAGGATATCCGTCCTTTAAATATTTTAATTCTAAATTTGATGCCGGAAAAAGAAAAGACAGAAGCACAGCTTCTGCGGCTGCTCGGTAATACACCACTTCAAGTGAATGTATCTTTTTTGCATACGGCTACATATGAATCAAAGAATGTTAGCAGGTCTCATTTAGAGCAATTTTATACGACATTCGAGGAAGTACAGGACAGACGCATCGACGGTATGATTATTACTGGCGCGCCCATTGAACTGATGGACTTTGAGGAAGTCAACTATTGGGAAGAGTTGAAAGAAATCATGGATTGGGCTAAAACAAATGTTACGTCCATGCTGCACATTTGCTGGGGGGCCCAGGCTGCTCTTTATCATTATTTTGGCATCGGAAAGTTCGAATTACCTGAAAAGTGTTCTGGAGTTTTCAGCCATGTAGTGAATGAGCCGACTGTAAAATTAATGCGCGGCTTCGATGACATCTTTTATGCACCGCATTCTCGTTATACAGACGTGGAAAAGGAGCAAATTGAGGCGCACGAGGATTTGCAGCTTTTGGCTTATTCTGAAGAAGCAGGAGCATTTATCATTATGTCAAAAGATGAACGTCATGTCATGATTACAGGACATCTGGAATATGAGGCGAAAACCCTTGCTGAAGAATATGAGCGGGATTTAGCGAAGGGGCTCGAGATTCACATGCCAAAAAATTATTTCCCGGACAATAATCCGACAAAAAAGCCTGTTAATAAATGGCGTTCACATGCTCACTTATTATTCTCCAACTGGCTAAACTATTATGTATACCAAGAAACGCCGTATGAGTGGGATTGAAAGCGAAAGGAGAAAGTAAAGACAAGTGATGGCAGCCCTTGGGCAATTACTTATCGTTAATGAAAAAGACACCCGGGAAATTTCCCGGGTGTCTTTTTCATTAACGATAAAACTCTGGCCGGCGATCTTCAAAAACAGGAATCCGTTTTCTTATTTCTGACACTTTTGCAAGATCAATTTCTCCAATGAGCAGCTCTTCTCCCTCACCCGCTTCAGCAATAATCTCTCCCCATGGATCAATGATAAGGGAATGTCCGGCGAATTTGTTTTTAGGATCTTCACCGCTTCGGTTACAGCCAACAACATAGCTTTGGTTTTCAATTGCCCTGGCGATGAGCAATGTGCGCCAATGGTCTGTGCGGGCAAGAGGCCATTCTGCTGGGATAAACAACACATTTGCCCCTGCAAGTACGTGCTTTCTTAACCATTCTGGAAAGCGAATGTCGTAGCAAATGAATGCAGCCATTTTCTCATTTTCAAGTGTAAATAAGCCATCTTCTTTTCCTGCCTTCAAAAACTTTTCTTCTTCCATGAGGCGGAACAAATGCAGCTTGCTATATTGTTTCAATAATTCTCCCTGCTTGTTTATTACAAGTAACGTGTTTTCTACACCATCGTCTGTTTGGTTAGCTATCGAGCCGCCAATCAAGTGCATTTGATGTTTCTTAGCTTGCTCCGATAAAAAAGCAATGGATTCTTGCGCCTGTCTATCTGCAATTTCGTCAAGCCGTGTTAAATCATAACCTGTTGTCCAGAGTTCAGGCAGCACTGCTAATTGGCAGCCCTCATCGGCCGCTTTTTGCAGCCAATTTTCCACACGCCTGTAATTCTCTTGCGGGTTGCCAAAAGCAATATCCATTTGGATGACAGCAGTTTTCAATATCATTTCAGCCCCACTTCCCTTTCCGAAAATTCTTACTTTACTTTCTCTCCCTTTCGTTATACCATTATTAACTATAATTTGAAAGCGGGGGCTGCATACATGAAGACTTTTGAAACAGCTAATCGGCTTCAGGCTCTGCCGGAGCAATTCTTCGCTAAATTGGGCCAAAAGATCAAAGACGCCTCTACTGGCGGGCGCGAAATTATAAATTTAGCACAGGGAAGCCCAGATCAACCGGTGTTTAGCCATATAAAGACTGCGTTGAAAACAGCTGTGGACGATCCTGCCAACGATAAATATCCACCTTTTAAAGGGTTTGATCATGTAAAAGAGGCCTGTGCCGAGTTTTATCAGAAAGAGTATGGGGTAGAAATAGACCCTGCCAGGGAAGTAGCCCTTATTATCGGCGGCAAGGCAGGGCTTGTTGAGCTTCCACAATGTTTGTTAAACCCAGGTGATGTAGCGCTTGTACCCGATCCAGGCTACCCGGATTACTGGTCAGGCATTGCTCTTGCCGGCGCAGAAATGTATATGATGCCGCTAAGAGAAGAGAATGGTTTTCTTCCCCGGTATGAAGATGTTCCTGAAGAGATATTGAAAAAGACAAAGCTGCTGTTCATCAATTATCCCAATAATCCAACGGGGGCTATGGCGGACGCCGCTTTTTTTGAGGAGACTATTCAGTTTGCTAATCAGCATGGGATTTGTATCGTTCATGATTTCGCTTATGGAGCGATCGGTTTTGATGAGAAAAGGCCGGTTAGCTATCTTGAAATTGATGGGGCAAAAGAGATCGGCATCGAAATCTACACAATGTCAAAAACGTACAATATGGCAGGCTGGAGAGTTGGATTTGCTGTTGGCAACCCGAGCGTGATCGCCGCTATAGATTTAATTCAAGATCATTTACACTGCAGTTTGTACGGCGGCATTCAGGAGGCTGCGGCCGCGGCTTTACTCGGGCCGCAAGATGAGGTGCATAAACAACAAGCCATGTATGAAAAGCGCCGCGACTTACTCATTAATAGCTTGAATGAAATTGGTTGGGAAGTGACAGCACCGGAAGGGTCATTTTTTGCATGGTTAAAGGTGCCAGAAGGCTATACCTCTGAAGGATTCAGTGACCTTTTACTTGAAGAAGCAGGCGTCGCGTTTGCACCGGGAATTGGCTTCGGCGAACGCGGGGAAGGGTATGTCCGCGCTGGATTGGTAGCTTCAGAAGAAAAGATCAAAGAAGCCGTGCGTCGCATTTCGCAACTTTCTATTTTTAAAAATCAGGTTGACAATCGATTATAATCATGTAATAATTCGTATGAATTAATAAATTAATGCGTAAATTCAGAGTATAAATAGAATTTTACTTCAGCCAGCTTAAGGCTGATGAATTGAATAGAAACGAATATCTTATCAAGAGCAGGTGGAGGGACAAGCCCGATGAAGCCCGGCAACCGACCCGTATGTATACATGCAGGCACGGTGCTAATTCTTGCAGCGCAAGCTGACAGATAAGAGAGTGGAATAGCTACCAAACCTCTTCTTATCTGAAGAGGTTTTTTATTTTGTTTTTATTGTTAAAAAGGGAGGAATGGAAAATGACAGTGACAGACCAGAAAGGACTTGCAAAAGATCGCATTTTAGAATGGACTATATCAGCAGAAAGTTTTTTAGAAACAGCTAGCGTTCAACAGAACGAAAGTATTTTATGGATAGGATCAGCTTCAACTCCTTCACTAACAAGATGGGTGAGTGAAAGAGCTCAGATTACTGTAATTTCTCCTTCCCTTTTTACTTCTAAAAAAAGTCAATTCGATGTAGCAGCAGCTCAGCTTGGCATCCATTTTTTGGATGAGGGAGAAGAATGGCTGAGAAAAAGTTTTCATTTACTGAAGCCGGGAGGCCGCCTTATCATCGATTTAGCCGAAGCCATTACACTGGAGAACATAGAGGGAAAAAATTATATTAAAAGCCTCCCCGATTATTGGGATCTTTTAAGAGAAATTGGATTTGAAGCAATATTTGTTCAACAGATAACAGTCCGTTCCCTTGCAGAAGCAATGGAACAGGGATGGATAGAGCTGACAGAAAGAGCGATGTTCCCGGCTGTTGTGAATCGCTTTATTGCTTTGAAAGGTTAGTAAGATAACGAGCCGTAAAGTCGATGAGTGGTCGGATTTCGATAAGCTTGCAAGCGGCTTGAGCAACTGTGCCATTTGTCATTGTGTGTTCCTTCTCGAAGGCTCGGCCAATTTCATTAAATTGTTCAGAGTTTTCTTCAAGCTCCATATAAGTTTTCCAAATGCGCTCACCATTTTCTAGTATGGCTGAGCCTTGCTCAAAAGCTTTACGGCCGTCATCTGCCCGAAATTCACCAAGGTGCATAGCTGTACACGTGCTGTAATCCGTACCGATAAATAAAACGGATGCATCAAGATCATATAACCTTGCAAGCGGCGATTGCTCTCCAAATGCAAAGTCAATCGAGTGGTTATCGATAATGAAGGAAGCATATTTTCCCCAGGCTGTAAATGAGCTGGAAGGATGGAGGCTCCGTTTTACACCGGGAAACGTACGGAATAATTCCGCGATACGCCCCATACCAACAGTAGGAGTGATATCTGGTAAATAGGCAGGCATAAAATACCGGATACCTGGCCACCACTCTTCGGGTACAGGCGGATTTTGCCAATATTTTGGATCGGTATTATGAGTAGTCTGCGAAGGCATAACAATTGTCCCGCTATTCGAAACAGCGGCCATTAATGCTTGAATGACGGTAACTTCTCCACCAGCTATCCATCCGAGTGAGCGCAGGGAAGAGTGTACCATAACAGTCGAACCAGGTTTTATTCCAAGAGAATGAAGGTCTTTTTGCAATGTCTCTGTAGTAATGAATGATTCTGTTTGTTGAACTAAACGATTACCTGTCATCAGCTTCCTCCGTTATTTTCATCTATTTTCTTCTATTATAAAAGATAGAGATGACCATGCATAGGAGCTGCAACAAAAATACTATTTCCATGCTTTTTTCTTTCCGCTTTGTCTAGTATGATGAAAAAGACTAAGAAGGAAAAGGGTGAAAACCAGTGAATGAACGACGAGTGTTTTCTCGAACGATTCCCTATAATAGCGAAAAGTTTTTTCATCAATATAAATGGCTAGCTGGGGTGGAATCCCATCATGTTCTTCTCGAAAGCGGAAGGGGCGGGCGTTATAGCGTAGCCGGGTTGTCGCCGCTTGCGGTTGTTTTTTCAAATGAGGAGGGCATTGAAATTCAGACTGCCGGTCAAACAGAAAAAAGAAAAGGAGTCCCGCTTCCAGAGCTTGAAAGTTGGTTAAAAACATATCAGCTGCCTAAGCAAGAAGGCCTGCCTGATTTCCAGGGGGGGGCAATCGGTTACATCAGTTATGATTATGTTCGTTACATTGAGAAATTACCGAATTGCGCTGAAGAAGATCTGGGATTGCCGCTTCTTTATTTTCAGATCTTTGAGGAGTGGGCTATATTTGACCATCAGGCAAAAACACTCTGGTTGCTCGTTATAGATGAGGAGGCAGCAGAAGCAGAAAGGAAATTGAATGAAGCAGAAAGAAAATGGACTGCTTCTTTTAATGAAGAAGAAAAACCTTTAGAAGTAGCCGTAGCCACGGGCGAATTGGAAGTCTCTTTTTCGGAGGAAGCTTTCCAGGCGGCAGTGGAAAAAACCAAACAATACATCGCTGCTGGAGATGTATTCCAAGTGAATTTATCTGTTCGACAGTCTAAACCTCTTTCCATCCCGGCCATGGCTGTGTATGAAGAGTTGAGGAAGTTGAATCCGTCTCCTTACATGGCATATATTCATACTCCTGATTTTCAAATTGTATCGGGCTCTCCAGAATTATTGATCAAAAAAGATGGAACAAATTTAAGCACGAGACCAATTGCCGGCACTCGGTCGCGAGGAAAAGATGAGGACGACGATTTGCGGCTTGCTTTGGAATTAATTGAGAATGAAAAAGAACGCGCCGAACACATCATGCTCGTTGATTTAGAGCGAAATGATTTGGGCCGAGTGAGTGCGTACGGTTCGGTTGAAGTGGATGAATTCATGGTCATTGAGAAGTATTCGCATGTCCAGCATATTGTTTCTAATGTACGTGGAAGGCTTGCTGAGGGAAAAACAAATGCAGAGGTTGTTCATGCTGTTTTTCCGGGTGGGACCATTACCGGCGCCCCCAAAGTCAGAACGATGGAAATTATTGAGGAGCTAGAGCCAGTTAGGCGCGGCCTGTATACAGGATCAATCGGCTGGATTGGTTTTAATGAGGATATGGAATTAAACATCGTGATTCGAACAATGATCGTTCAAGGCCGGATGTGCCACATTCAGGCGGGTGCTGGGATTGTGATCGATTCTGACCCGAAAAGCGAGTATAAAGAATCCTTGAAAAAAGCCAAAGCCGTTTGGACTGCGAAAGAGATGGCTGAAAAGAGAGTGTCACCTGTTCAAGCAGGAGGAGAATGCAGATGATTTTAATGATTGATAACTATGATTCTTTCACTTATAATCTCGTGCAATATTTAGGGGAGCTTGGTGAAGAATTAGTTGTAAAGAGAAACGACGAAATTACTATAGAAGAAATCGGAAAGTTGAATCCCGATTTTTTAATGATATCACCAGGTCCTTGTACACCAAACGAAGCAGGAGTCAGCTTAGAAGCCATTCGTGCATTTGCCGGTAAAATCCCTATCTTTGGCGTGTGCTTGGGGCAACAGTCCATCGCCCAAGTATTTGGGGGAGAAGTGGTTCAGGCGGATCGGCTCATGCACGGGAAGACGTCGCCTATGGTCCACGACGGCCGAACGATTTTTGAAGGCTTGCCTAATCCCTTTCCAGCTACCCGTTATCATTCGTTAATTGTGCGTAGAGAGACATTGCCAAGTTGTTTTGAAATTTCTGCCTGGACAGAAGAAGGAGAGATTATGGCTATCCGTCATAGAGAGCTGCCCATCGAAGGGGTACAATTTCATCCGGAGTCCATTATGACTTATGGCGGGAAAGAAATGCTGCAGAGTTTCATTCGCTATTATCGAAAAGTAAGGATGAAGGTATAAGGTGTTTATTTATATCAATGGAGAAATTGTATCAAAGGAACAAGCTGCCATCTCACCTTTTGATCATGGTTTCTTATATGGGCTTGGTGTATTCGAAACCTTTCGAATATATAATGGTCATCCTTTTTTACTCGATGATCATCTGGAGCGTCTGAACCGCAGCTTGCACGCATTAATGATTGAGAAAGAATTTAACCGTATAGAAACGACAGAGCTGCTCCAGCAATTATCACAGGTGAATGGATGGAGACATTCTTATATTCGTTTTAATGTTTCAGCGGGTAACGGTGAAATCGGCTTGCAGACAGCCGCTTATGAAGCACCTAATGTAATTGTTTTTCAAAAACCGCTTCAACCACCTGATGGGCTGCTTGAAAAGAAAGGCACATGGCTAGCGACAAGACGGAACTCACCTGAGCTGAATGAGCGGCTGAAATCTCATCACTATTTAAACAGTATTGCCGGCAAGAGAGAAGTAGGAGACGATCCATCTATAGAAGGGATTTTTCTTAATAAAACTGGAAATGTAGCTGAGGGAGTTGTTTCCAATATTTTTTGGGTAAAGGAGCGCACGCTTTATACCCCAGCTGTTGCTGCAGGAATTTTAAATGGAGTAACTCGACAGTATATTATGCACCGGGCAAGAGAAGCCGGAATGGAAGTAAAGGAAGGTTTGTTCCTTCCCATAGAAGTGGAAGAGGCGGATGAAGTGTTTTTTACGAACTCCATTCAAGAGATTACTGCAGTTAGTCAAATAGACGGCCAAAGGTTTCCCGGTAAGCATGGAGCATGGACAAATAAACTTTTCTCCTGCTATGCATCTGATCGTGAAATTTTGTGGAGCAGACAACAGAATTAAAAGAAAACGCTGCATTAAGCAGCGTTTTCTTTTAATTTATGCCCAAGACAGGCACCATTTGTTTTTTTATTAATAACGATCGTGTTGATCTAAATGGTCCTTTGAATTGTCGTCATGGTATCTGTTGAGAAGGGGATCATCCATATCGCGGCCTTCTACCTCGATATCTCCTTCTTTAGCAATATGTGCTTCTTCGCGTTTAACAGTGTCACTCACTGTTTCTGTGTCCTGCACTTTGCGTTTGCCGATAATTAATTCCTCAGAAACAACGGGTTTCTTAGTTACTTCCACACGTTCTTCAGTGATAGGAATGCGAATGGTGTCATCCTCACCAACAATTGGAGAAGAGTCTTGTGCGGAAACAGCATCATTCACTGGACGGCGCTCCACGTACACCTCATCGCGCTCTACATTAACGTTAATTGTGCGTGGCTCTTCTACGATCTCTTTTTCCACGTAGACTTCGCCTTTTTGGATACGCTCTTTGTCTACTTCAAGGCGTTCCTCGCGAAGGCGAAGGCGTTGTTCATCGGTTAAGTCATCGTTCAAATCTGCACTTGCATGTAGGCTGTTTACATCAAGCTCCGGTGCTCTATCAGCGCGGACGCCTTCTACCTGGCCATCTGCTGCCACATCACTCATACCGAGAGTATTAGCTCCAAGATTAGCATCTGCACTATCTGTTAAAGTATGATCACGATATAGTTGATCGTACTCTCTATCTACGTAAAGAAGGATCTTTCCATTGTCAATGTCATTGTAATAACGATCGACTTCTGTATCCTCTAATCCCATGTTTCTTAATCCGCCTCTTACTTCATCCTCTCCGGATAGAAAAGCCATAAATTTATCCATCCATGAACCGCCTGTATTGGCTGATTCTACTTCTACTCCTGTACGTCCTCTTACCATAGAAATATTATCCGCGTTTTTAGCGACCGCATAAATGTCTGCTTCTGCGTATCCTTCTGCTTTTAGTTGATCAATTTTTGTAATAACTTCTGACTGGTTGTCAAAAACGCCGATAAATTTTTTATTGTTATTCATAATATAGCCTCCTAATAAAAAGTTCTAATGACCCATGGTTTTTACATACCCTTTGTGATATAATTAAAACTTTTATTTACTGGTAATTTCTGTAAAGTGATTGCTGGTCAGGCGGAAGAGGAGAGGTATCTACTACCGGGAATTCGTCTGTTTTATCCTCTGTCTTATGTCGCTCCTGAATAAACTGGCGTCTTTCCGCTTCTTCTTTGTCAGGAAGAGGTGCCTCATCTGATCCCGCAGCCGCTTCAGCAGCAGAATGGAGAGTTTCTTCAGCACCTTCTTCATCAGTTACAAGTAAAATCAAATCATCTTCTACGTTTTTGTAATAGGTCTCCGCGTCTTTTTCAGATAAACCAAACTCAAGCAGGTACTCTTTTACAGGTTTTTCTTTTGAAAATATGGCTTTCACTTTCTCGGTGATCGATGGCCCGGCAGAAGTGACTGTCGCTCCTGATCGGTTTTGAAGCATTAAATGAAAGTCGGCATCTTTGGTGACAGCGTACAGATGATCAGTCTCATATCCCTCTACTTTCAATTCTTCAATTCGGCGAATGGCATCAATTTCACTGCTGCATAAACCAATGACTTTTTTGTTGGACATTTTCAATCCTCCTAGTGATCATGCGGGTCATCACTTTAATAAATACCCGCTGCCTATAGATAAAAACATGTAAAAAAAAGAGGGAAAACAGGAAAGAAGAGGATGTGCGTCGAAGGGAATACCTATCAAGACAAAGGAAGGGGAGAAAATGATGGTTGAAACAGGTATAAAAACAGCTGATTTATGTGATGACTTTGCTAAAGAGTTAAGTGTTTGCTACCTCGATTTGAAATCTTATGGAGGAAAAAAGCGTTTTTCTGGCCCTATTTCTACTGTGAAGGTCTTTGAGGACAATGTGCTTGTGAAAAGAGCACTGCAAACTATTCCAGAGGGGCATGTTTTAGTAGTGGATGGGGGCGGTTCAAAAAGATGCGCGCTGCTCGGTGACCGTTTAGGGGAAATTGCCCAAGAGAGAAAGCTTGCTGGCGTCATTGTTAATGGCTGTGTGCGTGATACAGCTGAGCTGGAAAAATTAACAATAGGCATATTAGCTTTGGGCAGCAACCCGTTGAAGAGTATAAAACGGGGAGAAGGAGAAGAGAATCTCATCGTAACGTTCGGCGAGATAAAATGGGTCCCTGGTCATTATGTGTATGCCGACGAAGATGGGGTGGTTGTTGCCGAAAAACCTTTAAAAACCCAATGATAAAAGAGAGCTGCCCTGGAAAAGATGTGGGCAGCTCTCTTCTATCTAGCGAGGGGATGACTCTGCTTTTTGTTGACCGTAAAGGATAAACATATAATAGTAGAGAGCCGCGCTTGCTAAAGAAAGAAGGGCAATAATAGTGAATGTCCAAAAATAGCCGGCCCAAATCGTCAATGGGATCGCTGCAGGAGCGATCATTCGGCCGATTGTATAGCGCAGGCTAGCCGCTGCAAAATATTGTCCCCGCATATGTTCAGGGGCCAGGACTGAAATGAAACTTTGCTGAAGGCCAACGATTAAGAGCTCTCCAAGAGTAAATATCACCATGGCTATAACCAATCCCCAAAACCAATCAGTTAATCCAAATACCCACATAGAAACTGCATATAGAATAGAAGAAACAGCAAATACATTTTTTGCATAAAAACGGGACACCCATTTAGAAATGCCGACAGTGAAAAGAGCAACGAGCAGTCCATTTTCTGAGACAAGAACCCCAAACGCTCTTTCGCCGTTAATAGATAAAGTCCAATCGCCAAAAGAAAAGATCGTTTGGACATCGATCTTTTCTTTTGTATAGACAGGGATGAGCAGATCAAGCTGCATGAAGGTCTGTGCGCTTAAAACCCCAGCAATAATAAACAGCATAAAAATTTTGTCTCTCACGATCACATGGTAATCTTTTACTTGATCAACAAGCACATCATACCACTTTCTATTTTCTGTCTCTATGGATTGTGAAGAGCGTGGATTTGTTTCATCTGTCCATTTAAACAGCACAAAAGCAAGCAGGAAACAAGTCAATGCCGCAAAGATCATCAATTCAAATCTATAAGTGAAAAAGAAAATTCCGCCAAGAATTGGACCAATGACAACAGCGATATTAATAGAAGTGTAGAAAACAGCGAATACATCGCTTCGATCTTTTTCCTCCACTACATCGGCTACCATAGCCTGGCTTGCCGGCCAATAAAGAGAACCGAATATACTCGCAATCGAAAAAGCAAAAAAGCCAATAAATGCCGAGTCATACCACGGCGAATTGGCAAAAGCAAAAAGCAGAAAGGAAAGTCCTTGGCCAAAAGAAGATAATACCATCATTCGCTTTCTGCCGAACCGGTCTGCACAATAGCCGCCAGTCAGATTAGCAATCACAGAAAATAATTGCGAAAGGATCAGGAGGAGCCCAGCTTTCCCTTTTCCAAACTCATCCGCAAAGTAAATAGCGAGGAAAGGGAAAAACATCCAAAAGGTAATATTCATGATGCTTTCCCCGATCAAACGAACTTTTAAGCTATGATCCCATTCCCTTATCTTCATTATTCTCTCTCCTAAATTGTGACAATACATAAACTATACACAAAAAAAGAAACTTTATGAATAATAACGAGGGAAAATGCACTTTATTCCTTTACGACCGGAGCGCTTTGATGGCCTAATGCTGAACGGATTTTAGGAAGGACAGAAAGAGAGAGAACCGTCACCCCGATGTCCAATGGAAGATAGACAGCCATCCATGACCAGGCCATTGAATAGCTGAAGCCTTCTGGAGCTTCGGTCCACCACCTGAACGCAGCGTACATATAGTTGGTGCCAATTAAGTAATTGAAAAGAATAGAAGCTACACCGGTATACAGGTAACTTGTTTTTTTATGTGGGTCTATGAGCAGCTTTCCAGCGATGTAAGCTACTACAATAAAAGAGAGAATAAATCCGAACGTCGGGCTGAAAATGCTTGCAGGACCTCCTTTAAACTGAGCGAATACCGGTGCACCCGCAAGCCCGATAAACAGATAGACGGCCATCGATAAAGAGCCAAGTCGGCTGCCGAGCAATCCTCCGGCTATAATGGCAAACATTAATTGCAGGGTAACAGGTACGCCACCAATTATTAAAAAAGATGAGGCGTTCGCACCGATGGCCATAAGCGCCGCAAAAAGAGCACAAATTACAACCTCATAGGCCTTCATTAATTTTTCCTCCTTTAAAAATATAATTGTTTATCATTTTTTCATATGTTAACATTTTTGTAAATAAGGTTTACTTAAGTCGAAGGGAGGAGTACATGCTATGCCCGGAATCTTTATTGCAGGAACGGATACAGATGCAGGCAAGACCATTGCGACATTATTACTTGCTCATGGATTAATCGAAAGGAAAGTGCCAGCCAGGCCATATAAGCCGATACAGAGTGGAGCTGAATGGAAAGATGGTGAGTGGAAAGCACCAGATGCTGAAATGTATCATCTGCTTCCAGAAACGAGAGGAGAAAGGTTATATACATATTTATTAAAAAAAGCAAGCTCTCCTCATTTGGCAGCTGAGGAAGAAGCAGCAATTATTGATGAACAAGTAATTATAGAGGAAATTAGAAGACGTGCGTCCAAATCGACACTTTTGCTTGTTGAAGGGGCAGGCGGATTATACGTGCCACTGAATAGGAAAGGCAGGTGTATGGTTGATGTGATGGAGGAAACGGGATTACCGGTAGTGATTGCCGCCAGGGCAGGACTTGGAACGATTAATCATACGATACTGACGATAGAAGCTATCCAAAAGAGAGGGTTGCCAATAACCGGAGTCGTATTTTCGAGTACAGTGCCCGGAGAGAAAAGCATAGAGCGGGATAACTTCCGGGTCATTCATGAACTGTCGGGACTGCCTATCATTGGACATATTCCATTTATAAAAGATATTGATTATTCTCTTAGGGAGAGCCGTTATCGTTCTGAAATTGTGAGGGATTGGAAGTTTGATAGACTGATGGAGGGGATTAACAGTGAATACAAAACGTTTATATGAAATTAGTCAAAAGCATATGTGGCTTCCTTTTACACAAATGAAGGATTACGAAGAAGCTCCCCTTATTATAGAGAGCGGCGAAGGTATCCGGCTAAGAGACATCCACGGCAATGAATATTTCGATGGCTATTCTTCCTTATGGCTAAATGTACACGGTCACCGACGTCCAGAAATTGATGAGGCGGTGAAAGAGCAGCTTGGACGAATTGCCCATTCAACCTTACTTGGGGCGGCAAATGTGCCATCCATTCAGTTGGCTGAGAAACTTATCCAGATTTCTCCGGAAAACTTAACACGCGTATTTTATTCGGACAGCGGAGCAGAGTCAGTGGAAATAGCCATAAAGATGGCGTACCAATATTGGCAAAATAAAGGCAGGACTGAAAAAACAAAGTTTGTCACATTGACAAACGGTTATCACGGCGATACAGTCGGTGCGATCAGCGTGGGCTCAATCGACATTTATCACCGCGTGTACAGCGCATTAATGTTCCATTCATTCGCCCTCCCCTTCCCGTCAGCAAAATGGCATCCTTCCGGCAATGAACAAACGGCTAAAGAAGATTCACTCTCAGAAATACATGACTTATTTGAAAAGAATCATGAACAGATCTCCGGACTAATTGTTGAGTCGATGGTACAGGGGGCGGGTGGTATGCACATCATGCCAGTCGGGTACTTAAAGGAGCTTGAACAGCTTTGTCGAAAGTTTAATGTGCTTTTTATTGTGGATGAGGTGGCGACTGGATTTGGGCGCACGGGAAAAATGTTCGCTGTGGAACATGAAGGTGTTTTGCCAGATATCATGACAATGGCAAAAGGAATTACCGGTGGATATTTACCGATTGCAGCTACATTAACAACAGAAGAAGTATACCAGGCATTTTACGGGGAATATACCGAAATGAAAACTTTTTTCCATGGACATTCTTATACGGGCAACCAGCTCGGCTGTGCAGCAGCTTTGGCCAATCTTGATATTTTCGAAAAAGAAGGGCTTGTTGAGCAAGCTGCTAAAAAAGCAGAATATGTTGAGAGGTTGATGGCTGAAATAAATGAACTGCCACACGTCGGTGAGATTCGACAGCTTGGTTTAATGTGCGGAATTGAACTAGTGAAAGATAAAAAGACCAAAGAACCTTTTCCGTTTGAAGAGAGAATGGCTTATCGGGCAACATTGCGAATGCGTGAATTGGGGATGCTGACGAGACCGCTTGGTGACACGATCGTTTTTATGCCGCCGCTAGCTTCCAGCTACGAGGAGCTGACTAAAATGCTTCAAATTATAAAGCAAGCCATTGTGGAAACGCTGAATGTGAAGGTTCATACTAAATAATAAAAAACATCCTCCCGTTCATCGGGATGGATGTTTTTTATATAGTTCTGCTGGCAAACGATCTTGTTTTTAAACAGATGTTTGCTCGTATGTCATGTTGTCATTTTATTTGGCTATAAGTTACGGTCATGTGTTGAGTCGCGATCGTTTAAGTACGCGTCGTCTTCAGGAAGAGCGTCTATCCGGCTTGTATCAGAGGAGTCAAATGCCTGGCGAAGAAAGTAAACTAAAATAAGCGCAATGCAAAGCAGTAGGACAACTAACCCGATTAAAGTTGCAAGATTCATTTTAGCCGCTCCTTTCTTTTTATTTATCCTATTCCACTTTTGTCCTGTCTAAAACATAAAGGTCTTATATGATAAGAAAATTTATTTTCTGCAGAGAATAGAAACGAATTTTTAGAAAAGCTGCGAACCGTTTTAAAAATTTATGAAAGTAAAGTTTTTTTTGTGTATAATGAGGCTAAGCGGAAAACTACATATATTTAATCAGGTAAAGCTGAACAAAAAGCTTTTTAAAAGGGCAAGCTGGTGGAAATCCAGCGCGGTCCCGCCACTGTAAGTGAAATTTATTTATTTCACAAGCCAGAAAACCTGCCTGGTTTAGAGCACCAATAACCTACGCGG
Organism: Pseudobacillus sp. FSL P4-0506; assembly: GCF_038003025.1. NCBI lineage: Bacteria > Bacillati > Bacillota > Bacilli > Caryophanales > Bacillaceae > Pseudobacillus > Pseudobacillus sp. FSL P4-0506. Next base: position 4,322,916 of record NZ_JBBOOI010000001.1, on the reverse strand, counting down.
ATAGGGTGGTGTAAAAGCGGCTTCCTGGTTCAATGTACCTGTTTGGCCCTTTTTCACTGCATCTCTCCATCGCGTAGAGGTGTTTTTTTGTGGATATTTTTAAGAAGCAAAGGGAGAGAAAGTCATGAACAAATTATCTCAGTACACATTATCCTTCGTACTGGCTGCTGGCCTGCTTGCCGGCTGCGGAACGGATAAAGCAGAAACTGGAAAAGAAGAAAAAGCAGATCAGCCAAAAGAGAGTCAACAAGCAGCCTTTCCGGTAACGATAAAGGATGCGGAAGGAAAAGATGTCGTTATTGAAGAAAAACCGAAACGAATTGTTTCTCTTATTCCGAGCAATACCGAAATTGCTTATAAACTCGATTTAGGTGATGAAATTGTCGGGGTATCAGACAACGACAATTACCCGAAAGAGGTGAACGCCAAAGAAAAAGTTGGCGGCATGGAGTATAACATTGAAAAAATCATTGGGCTTGATACGGATCTCGTATTGGCACATGGTTCCAGTGCCCACAACTCAAAAGAGGGATTGAAGCAACTGGAAGAAGCGGGAATCGATGTACTTGTCGTTAATGATGCCCAAAATTTTGATCAAGTATACGACTCAATTGAAATGATCGGCAAGGCGACAGGAACAACTGAAAAAGCAGAAGACGTAGTAGAAGAAATGAAAGACGGTCTATCAAAAATCGAGGAAAAAGCGAAAACTATTAAAAAAGAAGAAGAAAAAAGTGTATTTATTGAAGTATCACCGGCTCCAGACATTTTCACACCAGGAAAAAATACATTTATGCAGGAAATGCTTGATCTGATTCATGCGAAAAATGCCGCTGCCGATCAGAAGGGCTGGGTGCAAATGACAGAGGAAGCGATTATCAAGAAGAATCCTGACGTAATCATTACTACGCATGGCTACTACACAAAAAAACCGATTGAAGAGGTACTCAGCCGCAAAGGATGGGAAAACATGACTGCCGTTAAAAACAAGGATGTCCATGATGTGAATGCTGACCTCGTCAACCGAACAGGCCCGCGTCTTGTTGAAGGAGTAGAAGAACTTGCCGAAGCGATCTATCCAGATGTTTTTAAGAAATAAAAGCTCGGCTTACTTGTTAGTTTTGGCTTTTTTTATTACGGCTGTATTTGCAGGTATCTCGATCGGAACGATCCAAGTTCCGTTTCGGGATATCGCTTTCTTATTATCCCATCATTTTTTTGGAACGCCGCTTGAGGGAGTCGATTCCTCTTTTGATAACATCGTGTGGAAGATCAGATTTCCGAGAGTATTGTTGGCCGGTCTTATAGGAGCCTCTCTAGCGGTAGCGGGTGCTGCTTTTCAAGGGCTGCTGCGTAATCCTCTGGCAGACCCTTATACACTCGGTGTATCTTCGGGTGCTTCCGCAGGCGCTGTTATGGTGCTGTTTTTTAATATGCAGCTCCCTTGGCTTTCCGGATTTACCCTGCCCGTTGTTAGTATTGTGACTTCGATTATAACCATTTTCATCGTTGTTTTGTTCGCCCAGGCGATTGAACGGTCACTTAAAGTAGAAACTATCATTCTAACAGGGATTATTTTTAGCTCTTTTTTAGGTGCGTTGATTTCACTAATGATTGCTTTGACCGGTGAGGAATTGCGGCAAATTATCGGATGGCTGCTTGGGAGTGTATCAATGAGAGGCTGGGATTATATTCAACTTATTTTGCCCTTTTTTTTGGTGGGCACTTTACTGTTAATTATCCACTCGGCTGAATTAAATGCGATGTCGTTCGGCGAAGAGAAAGCCCAGCATTTAGGTGTGAATGTCCGTCGAAAAAAAATGATCGTGCTAGTTGCCGGCTCGGTATTAACAGGAGCAGCTGTAGCTGTTTCAGGAACTATTGGTTTCGTCGGATTGGTCATCCCTCATTTTATCCGCTTAATTTGGGGGCCGGATCACCGCCATTTACTGCCGCTGTCCATGCTTGCAGGCGCTGGCTTTTTAATTCTGGCTGATTTGGTAGCCCGCACAATTATTTCTCCGACTGAATTACCGATTGGTGTTATTACTTCTATTATTGGTGCACCGGTATTCGCTATCATTCTGCTTCGCAAGCACAGGAAAGGAAGGGGAACAGCATGATCGAGATAGAACAGCTTAGCGGCGGCTATGACGGCAAGCTTATCGTCCGTAAATTGTCTTTTTCCGTCCAAAAAGGAGAGCTTTTTGGCATCTTAGGTCCCAATGGAAGCGGCAAGACAACGCTGTTAAAAATGATAAGCGGCATTGTCCCTATAAGCAGTGGTTCCATAGAAATAGAAGGCAAAAAAATGACAGATTATACACCAAAAGAACTGGCTAAACGGCTTGCTGTTCTTCCACAAATGACCCCGCAAGCCTTTTCGTACACTGTAAAAGAAACAGTTTCTCTCGGGCGCTATGCACATCAAAGCGGCATCTTTCCAGTATGGAGAGAAGAAGATGAGCGGGCTGTTATCAAGGCGATGGAGCAAACGGGCACAAAGCAATTTGCGGAAGCTTCCATCGAGGAATTGTCTGGCGGCGAGCGTCAACGCGTCTTTCTCGCTCAGGCCCTTGCCCAGGAACCGGAAATTTTGCTGTTGGATGAACCAACAAACCATTTGGATTTATCTTTTCAAAAAGAACTGCTTGATTTATTAAAGAAAATGGCGAATGAAACAGGATTAACTGTTATCTCCATTTTTCACGATTTAAATCTCGCCTCTCTTTACTGTGACAGATTGCTGCTTATGGAAGAGGGAAAGAGGCACGGTCTTGGTATTCCGAGCGAAGTGTTGAAAGAGGAGCCGGTTCAACAAGTATATAAAACGGCTATTCATCAGCGTCCCCATCCAGAAGTGCCGAAGCCGCAGATGAGTATTCTTCCTGAAAAAACAGCTGAGGAAGAAGTGGAAGTGCGAGTGGACCAAGCATGCATCAAGAGAACTGATGAATATATTACACTTGAAGCTCCGATTCCGTTAAAAACACTATCGGCAGGAGTAATCGGTGCTGGCTGGGGATGGCATCGCAGTTTTGTGAACCGCCACGTAGATAAAAACTATTGGCATGACTCTTATAAGGAAGACATGAAAGAGTTTCTAAAGCGCTATCACTTTGATATTAACGAAACTGTGGGAATGATGACAGCTGTTCATCTTCATACGGCAGCCTGCCGGTTTGTGCAAGTAGAAGATATTTCGGTTCTTGCAGTTGTTACAGCCGGGGTCGGCAATGCCGTTGATGTTTCACGGGCTGTAGAACATAATCGGGCTTTTTTGCCGGGTACGATTAATATATGGGTATTTGCGAATGGCCATTTATCAGAGGAAGCGTTTGTTCAGTCAGTGATGACGGCAACAGAAGCAAAAGTAAAGGCTCTATTCGATAAGGAAGTAAAAGATCCGCTAACGAATTCCCAGGCAACAGGCACCTCTACTGACAGCGTCCTGATTGCCGCCACCCAGCGCGGGGCGCATCAGGCATTTGCCGGTACGATTTCTCCGCTTGGACAGGCGATCGGGAAAGCGGTGTATGAATGTACGATAGAAGCCTTGGAGAATAACAGAACAGGAGAGAGGAGTACATGATTTATCATCTTCTGGCTGCTACGCTTGCTTTTTTCATTGACCGCCTAGTCGGAGATCCGCCTCATCTTCCGCATCCAGTCCGCTGGATAGGCTCCCTTATTTACTTTTTGGAAAAGCGTCTCAATCAAGGAACTGCCAGGCGGAGAAAAGGAGTCATTATGCTTGTTATCGTGCTCATTGTTACGGGAAGCCTCAGCTATTTGTTCATTTTCTGCTTTTATTCTCTTCACCCGGCTGCTGGAGTAGCAGCGGAGGCCGCAGTGATTGCTTCGGCCATTGCTTGCCGCAGCTTAAAAGAGGCGGGGATAAGTGTGTATGAACCGCTGCAAAAAGGGGATATGGAGGAGGCGCGAATGAAGCTTTCCTATATTGTTGGTCGGGATACAGGGCATCTCGATGAAGGGGAAATTACAAGGGGAGCCATCGAGACCGTTGCCGAGAATACAAGCGATGGGGTAACGGCTCCGCTTTTTTGGGCACTTATCGGAGGAGCTGCGGGGGCGATGATCTACCGGGCAATTAACACATGTGATTCAATGGTCGGTTACAAAAATGATCGATATGGACAATTCGGCTGGGCATCTGCTCGTCTGGATGATCTCGTTAACTGGCTGCCAGCCCGCTTAACGAGCTTGTTAATGGTCTTATCTTTTCCCGAAAGCAACTATTCTAAAAAACAAGTATGGCAGATTGTCCGCCGTGATGCGAAAAAGCATCCAAGCCCAAATAGCGGCTGGTGTGAGGCCGCTGTTGCCGGTTTGCTCGGCATCGAGCTTGGCGGAATAAATAGATATAAAGGCCGTGTTTCCCATCGCGCTGAAATGGGAGAACCTTTAAAGCAAAAAACAGCAGAGCATATCCTGCTCACTAATCGGATTATGGAACGGTCCTCTCTTTTATTTTTACTGATGATGTGGATAGGAGGTGTCATTTATGAAATGGCCCGCACATGGCTCTAATCCAGCCCATCTATATGAAAGCTTACAAATGAAGAAGCCGGACGTTTTGATAGACTTTAGCGTTAACGTAAATCCATACGGCCCGCCGCCAAGCATTAAGGATAATTGGTCCAGCTGGTTATCCGCCGTTTCTGATTATCCGGATCCTTACGGTAAAATGGTAACCAAACAGATTGCCAGTCTTAACGGAGTGAATGAACAACAGGTCGTGTTAGGAAACGGTGCAGCTGAAGTGATTCAGTTTCTCGGCCAGCTGTGGCGCGGACGGAGAGTTGTCATCGTTCAGCCGGCATTCTCTGAATATGAAGCAGCCTGCCGGGTGTATGGTTGCGAAATAGATTATGTTTTCACCAATAAAGATCATACTCTGCCAATCAATGAATTAACGACTAAGGCTCAAGGAGCAGCGGCTGTTTTTGTTTGCACACCGAACAATCCGAGCGGCATCGCTTTTTCCGAAAGGGAGATCATTGAATTGTTAGACAGCCTTGCTTCGAGTGGCTGTTGTGTTGTCATTGATGAAGCGTTTTATGACTTTGCCGGCTCCGTCACAGTGGCTCGTTTCATTAAGGATTACCCAAACTTGCTCATTCTAAGATCACTGACGAAAATGTATGCGATTGCCGGCTTGAGGATCGGTTATCTGCTTGCTGACGAAGCCTTAGCTTTGCAAATTGCCCGATTCCGCCCCCATTGGAATGTAAATGCCCTTGCCTTGAGGGCAGCAGAAGCTGTATTAGCCGATTCTTCGTTCGTTGAATGGTCGCGGGAGAAAATCACCGAAGAACGAAAAAGAATGCTTGAGTTTCTGGAGGAAGAGGGATTCCGGTTTACCCGGTCTGTCGTTAATTTTTATTTGCTCAGAGACCCTTTGCTTGAAGACCAGGAACCGCTTTTTTTGTTTCTGCTAAAACAGGGAATTGTTCTGCGCCATACATACAATTATCCCGGGATTGAAGGCAAGTGGCTAAGAGCAGCGATAAAGACGGAAAAAGAAAATAACAAGCTGAAAGAGGCGCTGCTACAATGGAAAAAGCAGAATTAACCCTTATTGTTGGCGGTGTACGCAGTGGGAAGAGCAAAGAAGCAGAGAGACACGCTGTGTTGGAGGCTGAGAGATTAAAAGGAGCCCTTCATTATGTAGCGTGCGGGAAGATAACCGATGAAGAAATGGCCGCCCGCGTCTGCTCCCATCAACGGGAGCGAAAAGCGTCAGGGAAGGAATGGACGACGTGGGAGCAGCCTGTTCGAATTGAAACTTTATCCGAGCGCTTTACACAACAAGACACCGTATTGATTGACTGCTTGACAACATTGCTAACGAATGAATGGTTTGCAGGTAATACAAAGGAAGAAGAGTGGGCAGACCCGAACTTTCATATGAGTGTTACGCACAATATTCGAACGGGAATCGATCAGATTAGAGAATCAGCAGGCGCAGTTATTATCGTCTCAAACGAACTGGCCTATGAGCTGCTCGGCAGCTCGCTTGTATTTTACTATGCTAAAGCATTGGGTGAGCTACATCAATGGCTGATAAACGAAGCGGCACTTGCTGTGCTCGTCGAGCATGGATGTCCGCTTGTAAAGAAGGAGAGATTGAAAGTATGAGAGGAATTATGATTCAAGGAACTGCTTCTGATGTTGGAAAAAGTCTGATCGTAACTGCACTATGCCGGTTGCTTCTTCAAAAAGGATTTCAACCAGCCCCCTTCAAATCTCAAAACGTCACAAATTATGCTTATATAACAGAGGACGGCAAGGAGCTGGGCAAAGCGCAAGTGCTGCAGGCTGAAGCTTGCCGGTTGGAGCCGCTGCCAGAGATCAATCCAATTTTATTAAAGCCGGCTAAACCAGGCCGCTCAGAAGTTGTTTGGCTCGGCGAGCGGTTAGAAGTGATTTCAGGTATGAAGTATCGTGAACAGTATTATAGCAAGGCGGTAGAAACGATCCAGCATTCGTTGGCGAAGCTTCGTGAACTATCGGATTTCCTCGTTATCGAAGGGGCGGGCAGCCCGGTAGAAATGAATTTAAAGAAGCGGGAAGTTGTCAATATGAAAGTGGCTGAACTAGCTGATGTGCCGGTCATATTAGTTGCTGACGTGCAGCGAGGCGGTTTGTTTGCCAGTGTTGTCGGCACGCTTGATCTGCTTGAGCCGCAGGAGCGCGGCCGCGTGAAAGGAATAATCATTAATAAATTTCATGGAGATCCATTGCTATTTGATGAGGGAAAACAATGGCTGGAAGCGCGTACTGGCATTCCTGTTCTGGCTGTTCTTCCTTATTTAGCTGATCACCAGCTGGAAGAAGAGGATGCTTTGTCCCCTCCGACGAAAAAACTACAGCTGGAAGAACAAGAAATGATGAACAGCAAGGAAGAAACATATAATCAACTGGCTGCCCATTTACAAAAGCATCTTGATTGGGAAAAGTTTATTTCAATTGTTAGCGAAGCAGAGAAGGAAAGCATCGGATGAAAGGGAGAGCTTATATCAATGGCTTTTTATTGAACATGCAATTTTTTTCTGCAGTACCCGTCCATCGGGAGTTACCGGTGGACGCCCGTCATTTACAAGCAGCCTTGCGAATGTTTCCGCTCCTCGGTTTAGTGAAAGGCCTTGTATTTGGCAGTGTTTTTTGGCTTTTACTCGAGTGGTCGCCATTCTCTCCTCTCGGCAATGCTTTTCTTTTTTGGCTGCTGCCGATCATCTGGACAGGCGGGCTCCATCTGGATGGCTGGATTGACACGAGCGATGCTTTTTTTTCTTACCGGGATATTGATAAGCGGCTTGAAATATTAAAAGATCCACGTGTCGGTGCGTTTGGGGTACTTTCGCTCATTGTGCTACTGGCTGCTCGTTTCCTTTTCTTCTATGAAATTTTTTTATTTGGAAACCATGCGCTTCTTCCTTTGGTTGTCCTCATTCCTTTTTACAGCCAAATGATAACCGGCCTTCTGCTAAATGGGGTAAAGCCGGCAAAGGAGGAGGGCATTGCTTATTTTTTTCAACAGGGAAAAGATCCGCGTCTTGCGCTCACCTATAGCTTCTGGGCCGCCGCCGTCGGATTGGTTTTCATCTTTATAACCGGAAGCGTTTCTGTGTTGCTGCTGCTCATCGCTATGGCTTATTTGTTTTTCTTGTTGGCCCGCCGGGGCGCACTTAAACACTTTGGCGGCATCACGGGAGATTTGCTTGGTGCCAGCTTGGAAGGAGCGGAAATACTTTTATGGACGATTTTGTGGTTATTGGTCTCTATCGGCATGGCGTAACGGCAGATAATGAAAAAAGGGCCTTTAGTGGCTGGACGGATTCAGCCTTGAGTGAAGCTGGAAAAAGAGGGCTGGAGCAGCTTAAGCTCGATCTCCCTTCCTACGAAAAGGTGATAGCCAGCGATCTACAGCGTTGCATAGATACGGCTGCGATTTTTTTTCCAGATAACCGGGTTGATGTCTGGCCCGAATTTCGCGAGCTGAATTTCGGCTGCTGGGAAGGAAAAACTCATCAGGAGCTGGAACATTTAGAGGAATACAAAGCTTGGCTACAAAACCCGTTCTCCAGTCCGCTGCCGGAGGGAGAAAACTATAGGCAGTTTGGAGACCGGATTAGGGAAGCATGGAAGAAATGGTTAGAGGTCCTGGATCAATATAACTTAAAACGCACAGCTATCGTTACCCACGGAGGCGTCATTCGTTATTTGCTGACAGAACTAGCACCTGACAGAAAAGAATTTTGGGAATGGAAAATAGAAAATGGACACGGCTATGAATTGGCCGGCTCGCTTTCTGCATTAAGGAGGGGCGAAAGATGCATCTCGTTACAGGTGGTGCCTTCAACGGCAAAAAGCAATGGGTAAAGACAAGTTACGGGCTGGAGAAAAAAGCGCATAACTGGCACTCATTTTATGAAACGGATAAGACAGAAGAGTGGACGGAGTCAGTTGTGATATTGGAAGGCATTGAACGGCACGTCCGCCGGCTCATCGAGAAAGAAGAAGATCCAGAAGCGGCCCGCATAGAATGGAATAAAGAGCTGGCCGGCTGGTTGGAATGGGAAAAGGAAGAGGAGAGCCGGCAAGTGGTTCTTATCGGCACAGATATAACAAAAGGCATTGTACCGGCAAATGCATTTGACCGAATGTGGCGGGATGCCGCAGGCTGGTGCTTTCAGGACGCCGCGAAACAGGCTCGCCGAGTCATTCAAGTATGGTATGGTTTGCCGCAAATCATTAAAAATGAGGGGGAAGAAATATGAGACTGTATACACGAACGGGAGACAAAGGAGAAACAAGTATTATTGGAGGCCGCGTTGGAAAAGACCATCTGCGTGTAGAAGCCTACGGTACAGTGGATGAAGCCAACTGCTTTGTCGGCCAGGCAATGGCGGAACTTGAAGCAAGCAAGGAGAAATTCACGGATATTCTCGCTGATTTGGAAACGATCCAGCACGAGCTGTTTGATTGCGGGGGAGACTTAGCGACGGTCGCTGGAAAACGGGAATGGAAGCTGCAACCGGAATCCGTCAGTGAGCTGGAAAAGAAAATTGATGATTATATTAAAGAAGCACCAGAGCTGGAGCGATTCATTTTGCCAGGCGGGTCAAAAGCTTCTGCTTCCATCCATATCGCCCGCACGGTAACGCGCCGCGCAGAACGGCTTGTGGTTGCCCTCATGCGTGAGGAGGAAGGCATTCATCCGGTTACTCTCCAGTACTTAAACCGTCTCTCTGACTATTTCTTTGCGATCGCCCGCGTGATTAACTTCCGGCTTGGTGTTAAGGATGTAGAGTATATTCGCAGTGCAAAGGTCTTTCGCGATGGAAAAAGAAAGGAAGATAAGAAGTGAGCAGTAAAAAGATTTCCTGGCTCGCTTTATTCACCGCCCTTTCGGTTGTAGGCGGGATGATCAAAGTACCAGCAGTTGTGACAAGTATAGCGCTGGATTCTTTTCCAGCGCTCCTTGCGGCCGGTCTTCTCGGTGCGGGGCCGGGTGCACTCGCTGCTGCTTTTGGCCATTTGATCTCAGCATTGACTGGAGGGATGCCAATGGGGCCTTTCCACTTGCTCATCGCTGCTGAAATGGCAGGTGCCGTTTGGCTGTTCGCTAAAATTCACCAGGCGAATAAAAGAGTAGTAGCTATTATCATGTTTGTTTTGGTCAATGGACTTGTTCTTCCATTCCCTTTTATCTTTTTCATGAGCTGGGGATTCTATATTGCGATGCTTCCTTCCCTTCTCATTGCCTCAGCTTTAAATGGGGTGCTTGCCTGGGTGGCTTTGCCCCGCCTGAAAATGTTATTTGAGAAGCACTTTGGCGGTGTACAGGCGTGAAGCGGGATGTGATCTATGCCAATGAATTAGTCATTGCTGCGGATAACAGTGGTTCAGTTGGTGAGAAGCCAGGTGACGCCGTAAAGGCAGACTATGAAACAGTCGGTTATTTTTCCGCGCGTGTGGCACTCATGGAGTGCTTGGCAGCGGGTGGAGAGCCGTTTGCAGCAGTGCTTCAAAACTTTGCAGGGGAATCAGCCTGGAGGGAGCTGACGGCTGGAGTGGAACGGGCAGCCCGTGAAGCGGGATGCACCGTTGACATAACAGGGAGTACAGAAACAAATTTTGTTATGGGTGAGTCCGCTGTCAGCATTGTAATGATTGGCCGTCATTTAAGAAAAATGAGTCCCTTTGACGAGAAAGAGGTCTGTTACGGAGTTATTGGAAAACCACTCGTTGGTCCGGAAGTGCTGGCTGAACCGGAATCTGTTGCTCCCCTGCAATTATTTCGGCAAATTCTTCAAGTAGAAGGATTGCGCAGTATTTGGCCTGTTGGTTCAAAAGGAATTGCTTATGAAATGAGAAAACTGAGTGGCAATGAAGAGCTACAAGCAGAAAATATTCATTGCTCTCTTGATGTCAGCAAGTCTGCAGGACCGGCTACTTGCTTTTTAATAGCTATAGAAACAGATGCAATGGAGAAGTTAAAAGAACTTTGTAACTCGTTATATACACCTTTGAAAATAGAGCTTTAATCTTATAAAGAATAAAAAGAGAACATGAAAAAGCTTTTTAGTGGTTCGGTGTCTTCACTAAGTGCTTTAGCATGTTCTCTTTTTATATAATCGCAAAAGAAATCAGCTTGTTTAACTAGCTATATTTTTATTTTTTCACAGAGACTTATTCGTTCTCTTTCACAGCCATTAAATGAATCCCTTCAATAAAAGTATCAATTAAAATAGAGAAACTTTGATCGATATCTAATGACATCGCGAATCCGCCCATTTGTTCAATCGAAGTAAAGCCATGCAAAATGCTTCGTAGTCCTCTAACCATGTGAATAGCAGTATCTTCCTTCAAGTTGTATGCCTGAAGAACTTTAACGACAAGTTTAACGATAGCCTGCTGTGCTTGATGCAGTTCACGATCTTCAGGATCAGGAAATCGGGTAGCAGCTTCATAAAGCCCGGGATGTGTTCTTACAAATTCTATATAAGTTTGGCTAAGCGCTCTGATTGCCTCGTCTCCTGAACGGCCCACCGCCGCTTGCAGCATGCACTCGTACAGTGACTTTATGCCATGGATCGCCAGCTTCTGTTTTAACTCATCTAATCCGTTAATGTGGTTGTAGAGGGAGGGAGGACGCACTTGTAATTCTTTTGCTAGCACGCCGATGGACAGTTGTTCGAGCCCGTTATCGTCAATGAGCTCAACTGCTTTTTGCAAAACAACAGACAAATCTAATTTCATACGGGGAGACATGGTATGTTCACCTCTTAAGAGAATTGATGTAATTTTTGTTCTGCCTTAATAATGGCTTTATTTATTAAACCTTCCGGCTGTTCCAGCATTTTGCCATGCCCTACAGCGAGCAGACCGGGACGAAGGTTTTTTAGCTTTTTAGCACTTTCAAGCGCTGTCGCCTTATCCCAAGTGCCGAATGCCGGAAATGGAAAGGATGGTCTAATCATTCCGGCTACTGCCATCCCTCCCCTTGTTTGAAGGGCATCACCAGCAATTAGGCTGCGATTTCGAATATCAAAAAGGGAAATGGAACCAGGGGTATGCCCAGGGGAAGATACGATCTCCAATGAGCCAACCCGTTCTCCTTCTTGAAGAAGGGAATCTGGACGGGTTTTTAGCCTTTTGGGGACTCCTCCGCGAATCGGACTGTCTGCTTCATTTTCCATAAGACGGATATCACCATCAAACAATAAAGAATCCCTTGAAGAAATGAAGACAGGAACATTAGGCATTGCTTCCTTTAAAGTATCCAGTGCCCCCACATGATCATCGTGGGCATGTGTAATCATCATTTTTGTGATTGGCTTGCCAATCATTTTAGCAGCATGCATAATCCCTTTTCCACTATAGGGAAGAGCTGCGTCGATGAGTGTAAGTTCAGTTTCTTCCTCAACTAAATAACAATTAACAGGAAAAATGTGGGGCATAAAAGTCAATTGAAACAATGTACCAGCCTTTGTTATCTTCATTTTTATCAAACTCCCAACTATTACTAATATAATTAATATATTAACTAATTATATTAGTTTCGGCAATGATAATTTAAATATAGGGTTTGTTTTCTACCTTTCTCAGAGTACAAGAGCCTAAATTCTTAAGTAGTTGTCTGTCAACGTGCGAAGCTTGATAAGAAGGGGGAATACAGCAGTCAGACGAACAAGGAAGAAAACAAATGTCCGCCAATAATATGAAAAAGAAGCAGCCCTTAAAGAGCTGCTTCTTTTTCATATCCATTCACAACCAGATCTAACTTTCCTGTTTCAGGATCAATGACAAGCCCGTGCACAGGAATTTCATTTACCATGAGAGGGTGTTGCTTTACCATATCGACACTGTGCTTCACACTTTCTTCAACACTGCTGAATCCTTCAAGCCAATGATCTACATCAATACCAGCATGACGGAGCGTATCAATTTTTTCCTCTTTCACGCCCCGTTCTTTCATCGCAGTTAGAATCACATCACTTGATAGCGTACTCATCCCGCAATCGTGATGACCAACGACTAATACTTCATCTGCTTGCAGCTGATAGACGGCTACAAGCAAGCTTCTCATAATACTTCCGAATGGATGATTAACGATAGCTCCAGCATTGCGGACGATTTTTACATCGCCATTTCTAAAATTCATCGCTCTAGTAACTAATTCTACCAGACGCGTATCCATGCAAGTTAAAATGACCACACGCTTATCAGGGAATTTATCTGTTGTAAATTCTTCATACATTTTATCATTCACGAACTTTTTGTTATAGGACAGTACTTCATGTAATAACGTCATCTAACCAACCCCTTCTTCATTCAGCTTATTTTCCATCTTAGCTACAATAAATTATATCTTATTCTATACTCAATTAATTAGGATTTTTGTAGTAAATTACTGCTTTTTATTCATAAATATCGCCCGTGGATAGGCGAGAAGTCGATTTCTCCTGCGGAAATGAATAAAAAGGAGTCATTTGAGTGGGTCGAAATAGTTAGAGAGACGGAATGAATGAAAGAGGAAAGAATATCTTAAAATAAGTGAAGCAAAGAGAAAAAGAGGGATGATAGTATATAACGTTTGGAGTAACGAACAACTTTTAAATGTTATAAAATAACATGTCAGAAAATTTAATATTTTCATGAAAATTGTCTTGTCATCGCGCTTTTTTTAATATATTATTACGTTTAAAGGATGATATGGAAAGGTTTTCAAATAAACCAGGCTATATTTCCTTACCTATTAAATTTCTCCAAAAGTATAACAAAAAAAGAAAGCTGATTTAACTTATGATATTACGATGATTAAATCAGCTTTACTTTATAAAGAAAGAACGGCTTTCCTTCCCACACTTTACGAATGCAATTCAACTACTTTAGACCTAGAAGGATGCTGTAAGTTTGAAGGGAGAGAAGGAAATGAAGAAAAGAATGTTAGCGCTGTTAACATCAATCATGATGGTGTTCCTTGCTGCATGCAGTGGGGGAGACGCTGATTCTGCATCAGGGGATGGAAAAGACTCAGGCGGAGAAATCAAGATTGGCAGTGTAATTGATGCTTCTGGAAGCGCTTCACCACTTGGGAAAGGCGAAGAGGAAACGATAAAAATGATCGTTGATGAACTGAATGAAAAGGGCGGGATTGACGGAAAGAAAATTAAACTGATTTCCATCGATTCAAAGTCAGATCAAAATGAAGCAGTCCTTGCCACAAAGAAATTAATTGAGCAAGAAAAGGTAACGGCAATTATCGGGGGAACAATTAGCGGCAACAGTCTAGCCATGATACCGTTGGTTGAAAAAGCAGGCATTCCATATCTTTCGCTGGCAGCCAGCAAGCAAGTAAATAACCCGGATGACAAATCACCGCGTAAGTGGACGTTTAAAACGGCACAGGGAGATGATGTTGTCATTCCTAAATTGCTTGAATATTTAGAAAAAGAGGGGATTAAAAAAGTGGCCTGGCTTAATGTAGCTAATTCCTACGGTACTAGCGGTCATGAGGAATTCACAAAGCTTGCAGGCGATCATGGCGTGAAAGCGGTCATCGAAGAGGAATTTGAAGCGACAGTCAATGACGCTAAATCTACTTTAACACGTGTTAAAAAAGCAAAGCCTGAAGCAGTTATTGTTTGGGGAACAGCGCAGGAATCAGCGGTTGTAACGAAGAATATTCGTGAAATTGGCATGGATGTTCCCATCATTGAAAGCCATGGAATCGGGACAAAGCAATTTATTGAATTAGCAGGAAACGCAGCAAATGGAGTTATTTTCCCAGCCGGAAAACTATTGGTATTAAATGAGTTAGACGATAATGATCCACAAAAAGAAAAGCTTACGGCTTTTAAAGAAGCCTATGAAAGCAAGTATAAAAATACAGCAAGCACCTTTGGTGGCCATGCGTATGACGCTATTCATATTTTAGCGGAAGCCCTTGAAAAAGGCGGAGCTGATAAAGAGAAGATAAGGGAAGCTATTGAGAAAACAGATGGATTTGTAGGTATTTCAGGCACATTTAAAATGTCACCAGAAGATCATAATGGCTTAAAGTCTGATAGTCTCGTCATGGTGAAAATCGACGAAAATGGCGAATGGAAGCTAGGGGAGTAACCGGCAGCAAGCTGAATCATTGATTAAAGAGAGAAGCAGGGAAGGAAAGAGGATTCCCTGCTTTCCTGATAAAGGTGGGAGTAAACATGGAGCTAACCAGTCAATTTATCCAGCTGATTTTTTCAGGTTTAACAATCGGCAGTATCTATGCATTAGTTGCCATCGGATTTGTCATCACGTATAACATTACAGGCGTTTTGAACTTTGCCCAAGGAGATTTTGCTATGCTTGGGGCGATGTTTGCGATTACATTTGTTTCCATGGATATGCCAATGGGATTAGGAATCATTTTAAGCATAGGAATCGTCGTGCTAATCGGCGGGATTTTTGAACGGACAGCCATCTATCCGGCGCGTAATGCATCGCTCCCAACATTGATTATTATCACGCTTGGGGTAGCGATTGCGATCCGCGGGCTTGCCATTCTAATTTGGGGAACACAGCCAAGATCATTGTCGCCGTTCACAGAAAATAATCCGATTAACGTGTTAAATGCCGTATTGCTGCCACAAAGCATTTGGGCAGTGGGGATTTCAGTCGTCAGCTTAATTGCCATGCACTACTTTTTTAATAGAACATTCATTGGAAAAGCTGTTACAGCATGTGTAGTCAATCGTTCTGCTGCTAGATTGATGGGAATTAAGCCCGAATGGATGTCTTTTATTTCGATAGCAGTGAGTGCAGGGCTTGGAGCCATTGCCGGTATTATTATCGCCCCGATCTCGGGAGCCACATACGAAATGGGATTAATGATTGGCATGAAAGCTTTTGTTGCTGCGGTAATTGGCGGGTTGACCAATGCGCCAGCTGCCATTATCGGCGCTTTTATGATTGGGATATTGGAATCATTTACAGAAGGTTTGTGGACGTCAGGATATAAAGATGCAATCAGCTTTGCCTTACTTCTTATCGTATTGTTCTTCATGCCGAATGGGCTGTTTGCTAAAGCGAGTGGAAAGCGGGTGTAGAGTAGATGAATCATCCAAAAGTAAAAGAGCTATATAACAGGCACTATGGCGGTCTCTTGCTGTTCATAGCTGCTCTCATCATTGTTCCTTTTTTTGCTAACTCCTTTTTGTTAAGTGTCATGATCTTAGTAGGTCTTTATGCGATTGTTACAACAGGATTGACCATGCTTATGGGGTATGCGGGACAAATATCACTGGGACACGCCGCTTTTTACGGAATAGGCGCTTATGCTTCCGCTGTCATGACGGGGACTTATGGAATGCCAGGAATTGTTGGCATTCTGGTTGGTGTGGCTTTAGCAATTATCATTGCGGTTTTAATCGGCATCCCAACATTGAAGCTTAAAGAGAATTATCTAGCGCTTGCCACACTTGGCTTCGGTATCATTATTTTTACCTTTTTCAAGGAATTAAAAGAGCTTACCGGCGGCTTAAATGGATTCTTTGGTATCCCATCATTTAATTTGTTCGGATTTTCTTTTGATACGGATGTGAAATTTTACTTTTTGATTTGGGCGCTACTGATTGTCGGTATTATCTTTTCTAAAAATATTATTGACTCACGTGTTGGGCGGGCACTCCGTTCTATCCATGGCAGTGATGTGGCAGCCAATTCAATCGGAGTGAATATTCAACAGTACAAATTAAAGGTATTTGTGTTAAGTGCCATCTACGCTTCCGTTGCTGGCAGCTTGTATGCTCATTACGTGACTTTTATTAATCCAGATCTATTTACAGCGATGGAGTCGATTAACTTCCTGATTATGGTTGTTATCGGAGGATCGGCAAGTGTTTGGGGAGGAATGATTGGGGCCATTGTTTATGTTCTGTTAAACGAACTTTTAAAAGACATTATTCCGGTGTTTTTCCCGAATGTGGGAGGAGAATTCCAAATTGTCTTCTTTGGTGTACTTCTTGTTGCCATTTTAATTTATATGCCTCAAGGACTTGCACCGACACTTGGAAAGTTATGGGGACGTCTAGCGGGACGGAAATCTAAAAAGACCGCCATCACTGGACCGCCGAATGCTGATGCAACAGTGGGAGGGAGTAAATAATGAGCAAACCGCTGCTGGAAGTGAAGGGATTAACGAAAGCCTTTGGAGGTGTTGTCGCTGTTAGCGGCGTTGACTTCCATTTAAATGAAGGAGAAATCGTGGCGGTAATTGGACCGAACGGTGCTGGAAAGACAACTCTTTTCAATATGATTACCGGTGTGTTGCCGCCTACATCGGGGCAAGTGTTTTTCAGCGGGAAGGAAATAACAGGAAAACAGCCTTACCAAATTGCTGATGCAGGCATTACCCGTACATTCCAAAACTTGCAGGTGTTCGAAAATATGAGTGTCATTGAAAACATAATGACCGGTGTGCATTGCCGATTAAAAACAGGATTTCTACAGGCCGGTTTCCGGTTGATGGGTGTGAGGAAGGAAGAACAGCAGGCGTTTGATATAGCAATGAGTTGTTTAGAGAAAGTCGGAATTGCTGATCTCGCTTTTGAACCGGCAGAAGTGCTTCCTTATGGAAATCAGCGTCTGTTGGAAATTGCCAGAGCGTCTGCTTCTTCGCCAAAGCTCATTCTTCTTGATGAGCCAATGGCCGGGTTAAATCCGCAAGAGTCAAGACAGCTTGTTGATATTATTAAGAAAAAGCGGGATGAAGGAATGTCATTTCTTTTTGTAGAGCATGACATGGAAACAGTAATGGGAATTTCTGATCGCATTGTCGTTATTGATTATGGTAAAAAGATTGCCGAAGGTACGCCGGCTGAAATTTATGAAAATGAGAAGGTAATTGCCGCTTATCTTGGAACGGAAGAGGAGGAGGCGATTTGATGCTTAAAGCAACGGATATTCATACGTATCATGGCTTTCTCCATGTGTTAAAAGGAATTTCCTTTGAATTAAACAAAGGGGAGATTTTCGCTATTGTCGGTTCAAATGGGGCTGGGAAAAGCACACTGCTCGGTACAATTGCCGGCATTTATCAACAACGCAAAGGAAGCATTCTCTATGAGGGAGAGGAGGTCGGCAAGCAAAAGGTAGAAGCCATTGTTAAAAAGGGAATTTGTCTTGTACCGGAGCGTCGGCAGATTTTTGATGCTTTGTCCGTGAAAGACAACATGATGCTCGGTGCTTACCATCGCTATCGGCAAAGCAAAAAAACACTCCAAAAAGATATAGACCGCTGTTATGAATTGTTTCCAAAGTTAAAAACAATGGAAGATCGTCCCGGAGGCCTGCTCAGCGGCGGGGAGCAGCAAATGCTCGCTATTGCACGCGGTTTGATGTCTAACCCGAAATTAATGATGCTGGATGAACCATCATTGGGGCTGGCACCGCTGATTGTTAAGGACATTATGAATATCCTTGATCAGCTGCGCACAGAATTTGGCACAACCATTATTTTAGTGGAGCAAAATGTAAAAGCTGCTTTGAAAGTGGCTGATCGAGCATGCGTGATGGAACGGGGAGAGATCGCTATCGAAGGAGAAGCTAAAGCATTGATGAAGGACCCAAGAGTGCGAGATGCTTATCTAGGCGGCAAAAGCCAATCTGTTTCTGTCTAATGAATAAGGGGAATAGAGAAGGGATACTGTGAAACACAAACAGTATCCCTTTTTGCTGTCCTATATTAGTTTCAGTGAAAGTTTTATTTCTTCTTCCAACTCGTCCATCAAGATGAAACGGGCTTTTCGAAATCGTTCTTTTCCTTGAATGAAAAAAAGAACAGCTGGAACAGAAAAGACCGTATATTGACCAGAAATGTCGGGTGCTTCCGCCATATTTGCCTCCACAGCATATACATCGGGAAATTGTTTCAGCAACTCCTCTACACGTGGATGGATGGCATGACATACTGAACAGTTTGGGCCAGAAATAAAGGCAAGAACAGCCTCATGCTCGTGAAGGGCTGTCTGCAATTCGGCAAGCGATGAAATCGTATGCAAAAAATCACTCCTTTCCCTTATTGTAAATCTTTTTTGATTATCACAGCAAGCACGCTTATAATGGAAGATAGTTTGAACAGGGAGGGATCTTCTAATGGCAGGAAGAAACGAAGAAGAATTAAAGCAGGATATTTCACTTTTAGGAAACCAAGGAACGAAGTATACATTTGAATATGATCCGTCGATTTTAGAGTCATTTGACAATAAACATCCAAATCGGGACTACTTTGTAAAATTTAATTGTCCGGAATTTACAAGCCTTTGCCCGGTGACTGGTCAGCCGGATTTCGCGACCATTTATATCAGCTATATTCCTGACATCAAAATGGTAGAAAGCAAGTCACTCAAGCTCTATTTATTCAGCTTCCGTAACCATGGTGATTTTCATGAGGACTGCGTGAATATTATCATGAATGACTTGATTGAATTAATGAATCCTCGCTACATTGAAGTATGGGGCAAATTTACGCCGCGTGGCGGCATTTCTATTGATCCATACTGCAACTGGGGACGTCCGGAAACAAAGTTTGAAGAAATGGCGAATTATCGTTTAATGAACCACGATATGTATCCCGAAACGGTGGATAACCGTTAAAAAATAAAAATCATTAGTGATCATAAGAATACTATGCTATACTTGGTCTACCATTTACTATTACTTGTTTCGATTTTCCCTATTCATTCGTGAATAGGGAATTTTTATGGTGTTTAAAATAAAAACAGACTCTAATTTTAGAGTCTGTTTTTATTCGTTGATTTGTATTATGCTTTTTGAACGTTAGTTGCTTGCAATCCGCGTTGGCCTTGTTCAATATCAAATGTTACAGCTTGACCTTCGTCTAAAGATTTATAACCGTCGCCTTGGATAGCTGAGAAATGAACGAATACATCGTCTCCATCTTCGCGTTCGATAAATCCAAAACCTTTTTCTGCATTAAACCATTTCACTTTACCTTGTTCCATTTGTAATTCCTCCTCGTATGCAGCGCATACATTGTGTTACTATCCTTGCTCCAAATCTTCCAGACGAAAGTATATATATATCACTTATCAATCCTTACCGAACAAAAATAATTCCTGTTAAATGTAACATGAAAAGTTTGAATGAACAAGTGAAAATAAAATATAATCTTTATAAATGTAAAAAAGTTAAAATCCCCCCGGAAATGATGTTTATTCATTCCATCAATCTACCATTGTTACGCTCAAGGCCTAGGATGTATGCCTGCTATATCGAAAGAGAGGCAAGCTGGCATTAAGCGGCAGTATCTTTAGTGGTTTAAGGCTCCAAGAAGTTTGCTAGTGATGTGACCATGGCAGTCTATTTAAAAGAGATGACCTAATAAGGCATCTCTTTTGTTTGTTAATTTTTTTAAAAAATCTAAAAAGAACTAATTGATAGGAAAAAAGTTGTGGTATAATCATCGCATTGATAGAGAATATAGGAGGTCATTTATGAAAAAGATTGTCGGGTTCATTGCTGCTTTGATTTTATTCGCCACTTTACTACCTTCACAACAAGCAGAAGCAGCGGCTGTAAACAAGCACTATACGGTCGGTGTAGCAAAGTTAGATGTGCGTGAAAAGCCAAGTCCAAAAGCAAAAGTTATCGGTTCATTAAAGAATGGAACAGTGGTATTTGTTTACAACACTGAATCAGGTGGATGGTCGAAGATTAAATATAATGGAAAAGCGGGGTACGTAGCTTCAAGCGGGTTTGTAAATTATGATAAGGCCACCGCAGCTAAATCCCTTGTCGTAAAAGCTTCTCCAGGCACCTCGTATAAAACCGTAGGGAGCATTAAGGCAGGTCAACCAGTGCAAGTATATGGCGGTGTACCTATCGGTAAGGATCAGGGCGACTGGATTTCAGCTGATCAATATGGCTGGTCTAAAATCAAATATAAAAACAAATACGCCTATGTCAAAGCACACGAGTTGAAATTTGCTGATCCCTATAATTGGGCGCCAGGGGTGAAGGCGGCGTTTGAAGCTGATCTAGTGCGACAAGGATACGCAGATTCCATCGATACGATCAGATATAAAAAATCCGGTATTTTTGGCAATCAAGGATACTATTCAGTAAGCGCTAAGATGGATGGAGTATACTACGACTATATCGTTACGGTTAATGTAAAAACAGGCTGGTATCACGGATAATTAAATCTTCTATAGCTATATATTGTAAAGAACTGCTTATTACAGCAGTTCTTTTTATATACTTTGATTTATCATTATATCTTCTGGGCACTTATAGCAGGATAAACCAAAGATTGGTTTATTCACTGACGGTAGAAGAGAATAATAAGGAAAAATGGAAGGGAAAAGAAAACAACTAAAACGGAGAGGCTTCCATTTAAAACGAGAGGTAAAATCGACTTTTCTTACCACCTCTTGCGTGGAAGTTAGTAAAGCAAGAGAGCTTCCTTTTCACAATTATGATTCTTAATTGGTTAAAACAAAAAATAAAAAGAGTAGACCTTTCCCCAATAGTCAATCGGGGAAAGGTCATTTTTATATATATGAGAGTCGTGTTAGAAGAAACATTGTTAAATTGCAACGTAAGCCTCTTTTATTCGTTTAGGTCAAACGACTCATCTTTGTTTTTGGCAGGAATGATAAAAAGCGGTGATAATCTTCTATTCCACTCTTGTTCATTCCGTTTATTTCCATTAATTAATGAAAGCATGCGAATAGGCTGATTCTATCAATAATTGAGCTATTTTATATATATAAAAGAAAGATGAAGCAGGAAAAATTAATGAATTTTTCCTAAACTCCACGTTTGATTGTTTTAGGAAAAGAGGCACCACGAATCTTTATGCCTACTTTCATTCCTCCTTATCCTAGCCTGTATTGGTTTTATCATGAAAGCAATGGATCACGGGATTAGAAAAATAGACCCATTGCTGGGAATTTTTTTAGTATTTTAGATATATATATTATAAGAATGTCATTATTTTAACAAATTTGTTGTTTTTTCTGTTTGCGTGTAATATTTCCTATTGTGGAGAATATTGTAACGTAGATAAAATTCAATATTCTCTTGTTTGAAAAAAGATATATGGGGAGATGAGTATGGAACACGAGAAGATGGAAACTCGCCAAGAGAGGATTGCTAAGCTAAAGAAGGCGAGGGCTTATGAAAGAAACTCTAAATGGATTGGTGCAACTCTGGCTGTTTCATTAACTGCTGCATCAGTATTTGTTCAGCCGGAAGAAGCAAAGGCATGCGATTGTGCTGCCCCTTATACGGTGAAAGAGGGGGACACAATTTATTCGCTTGCCAAAAAGTTTCAAGTATCAGTCGAACAATTGAAAAGTAAAAATGGTTTTGCCTCTAATGATTTATATGTTGGGCAGCAGATGATCGTCCCAACTCTTGATGAAAATGGTCGGCCGCTTCATTTAACATTAATGGAACAAAAGAAGGATTATTTAGAAAACAATGGGGTTCATAAAGAAAGCAATGAAAAGACTGAACCATCCATCAAACCAGAAGAAATTAAAACAGGGTCAACACCATCTGGAAAATCGACAGAGGCACCAGTAGCAGTAGCTGCCATGGAGAAGCTGGATCAAACAGTCACGAAAGTAACCCCTCAACAAACAAAGATAAGCGGCTCGTTCAATCATGTTGTTCAATCAGGAGACAGCCTGTGGAAGATAGCCAACAAATACGGCACGACAGTTGAAAAGATCAGACAGGACAATCAGTTGAAAACGGATGCATTACAGATTGGCCAAAAACTAATCATTACGCCAAAAGGATCAACGGCTAAACCAGGAGCGGGACAAAAGCCGACGGAACAGCCAAAGCCACCAGCCCCATCAGGTTCAACGGTGACACATACCGTTCAATCGGGAGACAGCCTGTGGAAGATAGCCAACAAATACGGCACGACAGTTGAAAAGATCAGGCAGGACAATCAATTGAAAACGGATGCATTACAGATTGGCCAAAAACTAATCATTACGCCAAAAGGGTCAGCGGCTAAACCAGGAGCGGGACAAAAGCCGACGGAACAGCCAAAGCCACCAGCCCCATCAGGCTCAACGGTGACACATATCGTTCAATCAGGAGACAGCCTGTGGAAGATAGCTAATAAGTATGGCACGACAGTTGAAAAGATTAGGCAGGACAATCGATTGAAAACAGATGCCTTAAAGATTGGTCAAAAACTAATCATTACGCCAAAAGGGTCAGCGGCCAAACCAGGAGCGGGACAAAAGCCGACAGAACAGCCAAAGCCACCAGCCCCATCAGGTTCAACGGTGACACATATCGTTCAATCGGGAGACAGCCTGTGGAAGATAGCTAATAAGTATGGCACGACAGTTGAAAAGATTAGGCAAGACAATCAATTGAAAACAGATGCCTTAAAGATCGGTCAAAAATTAATTATTTATAAAAATAAAGAACAGACAAATAAAAAAGAGCCAGGCAAAATACCCGGCCAAAAGATAACCCAAAAGCCAAAACAGGCTTCCTCTACTGTTAATATCGTCAAGAATGATGATTCTTTATCCATTTTAACAAAAAAAACTAATATTTCGGCAGAAAATTTGACGAAAAGCAATCAACGAACGATCGTTGTCTCAACCGTCGAACAGAAAAATACGATGGCTGATGGGAAGGTAGCGGCTGTTAAACCGCCGACTGTCACTTATCACATAAAGCCAGGAGATACTTTGTATTCTCTTGCCGAGAGATTCAATACAAAAGTGAGTGCGCTTATGCAGTTAAATAAGCTTCAATACCCTGTAGCCATCATTGGAACAAGTCTTCAAGTTCCTGCGGATCATGTAAAGACAAGTCAGGGAATGATCGTTGGAGCTATTGATAATCGTTCCATCGAAGTACTAATAGATGGTTCATATCAAGTACTAGAAGTTTCGTATGGATCATCTGAATCTTATTCACACGAAGAAAATCAGCAAGTCTTGCTAACTTATACAACAGGAAGTGACGGGCAGCGTCCTGCTTTAATTAATGTAGAGAAAATTTAGGGGGAAGCGGTAGGATAGCTTCTGCCGTTTTCTCCTCATCATGTAATCGCTACTGATCTAAATGTTTAATGCTATGTATTACTGACAAGCTCCTTTGTTTGAGAGCAGTTCAGCATAATCATAAGTAATTCTCTACAGTTAATCGTTTAATCAAGGGCGACTTGTTGGTGAGTAATGGGAATGTTAAGTAAGAAAAGGGATATCACGACTTTTCAGCCAGCTGTTCATAAAAAATGAACGGCTGGCTTTTTGATTGAAGAGCTTCTAAGCAGATGATTGTGAGAATGAGTATAGGTATTAAAGATTGTTATGCTGTTGGCCGATCTCTTTAAGGCCAATCATTTCGTTGGCTACTTCAAGATTCCCGTGCTCATCCACAGATTCACCGGGAAGATATTCACTTGCATCAGTATGAAGATTCATTTCTGGTTTGGCAGGGATGAGCGGCGTCTTTTCTGGATCTTTTTTCTTCATTTAATCATCTCCTTTATTATTAATGTGGCTCAGGAGCGCCTGCTTATACAACCAATAGCTGAATAGAATAGCGGCAAAAGAAGAATCTCATTCTGTGAAGATGCAAGAGAAGGCTTTATCAAGGAGAGACTGTAAGGAGAGTTGACCGGTGCGAAAAGCATAGTATAATGGAGCGATGGTGTACTATATGAAGGAAATGGAGGAAGAAACTTGAAAAGGAAACAAACACAACTATGGGTTAGGTGGTTGGTCTTGCTTTTTTTCATCACGGCTAACTTGATTCCCATTTCTGCTGTAGCGGCAAAACAACAACGTCCTTCTTCAGCGAAGCAGGTAATTGTAGCGTTCGGAGATAGCAATACGCAAGGAACAAATTGGAAAATCAATAAGTATGATGAAAAAAGTAAATGGGTAACGAAGCTACAACAAACCCGCACAGTCATTAACTCAGGTATTGGCGGCAATACAACGGAAAATGGCCGGAAACGTTTTTCTATAGATGTATTAAATAAAAAGCCAAAAGCAGTCATTATTATGTTTGGAACCAATGATGCGGTTTTAAATGCCAAAGGGCAGCCGCGTGTATCGAAGGCCCGATTTGAAAGCAACTTAAAATATTTTACTGATGCGTTAAAAGCACGCAAAATCGAAGTGATTTTAATGACAACTATACCTGTTATCCAAGGGAATGGACAGAATGGGTATTATTACTCCCGATATGACCAGAGGCTTTATGCTAAATATAAAGGGGCCAGACAATGGCATAATTCATATAACGCGATCGTCAGAAAGGTAGCCAAAGAAAAGAAGGTTACTTTAATTGATAACTACGACATAATGACGAGATCAATGAAGGGAATAACCGACCGGAATTTAATCGATTCAGGATGGATTGATTCATCTGGCACTCATCTTACTCCACAGGGAGCAGAGGTAATTTATCGTTTTGTCAACAATGCGCTTAATGCTAAGCTTGCAAAATGACAAGCAACTGCTGCAGGGAAAACAACATTGGAAAAATGAAACAGACAATGGCTGGGAGGGGACTTTATTCTTTTTGTGAAAGTCCTTTCATGTCTATAAAAGGCGAGTTTGAAGGAGAACTAAACGTGCAGAAGCTAATTTTTTATTAGCTGTTTAACTGAGAGAAGTTAATAGGACAGTCTTTTTGTCCGCATTTATGGTTTTCTGTATTAGTTTGAGATACATAGAACAATTTATGCCCAAGCAGTTGAATTTCTCTATACAAATGAAATTACCAACTGATTATGCCATTGCTAGAGACCGTGGAGAAACAGATGTCGTGTTTGGTGAAAGTGGGCTAGCTGATGAACTGAGGGGGGATGTCACCAGAGTCCAACAGGACACCGCATGATTGCTTACTCTGTTATGTACTATCTACAAAAATAATGTTTAACGTTTATTTAATAATAAATAAAGAGCACCTCATAGCGAAGGTGCTCTTTGCTTATTTAGTTAACATTAAAGTATCGAGCATCAGGATGAGCAAAGACGATAGCAGAAACAGAAGCTTCTGGTTCCATCATGCATCCCTCGGTTAAGCGGACGCCGATTTCTTCAGGCTGTAGAAGCTTAAAGAGCTTTGTCTGGTCGTCCAAGTTTGGACAAGCTGGATAGCCAAAGGAGAAACGCTGTCCTTGGTACTTGGCGGCAAAGCGTTCTTTCATCGTAAAATCAACAGCATCCGGGAAGCCCCATTGGTCACGCATTTCTTGGTGAATCCGCTCAGCAAATCCTTCTGCCAGTTCTAAAGCTGTCGCTTGAAGAGCATGGCTTTGGAGAAACTCGCCTTTTTCCTTTAACTCAACTGATTGTTCCCGAACACCAAATCCGGCACTCACAACGAAGAATCCAACATAATCCATTTCGCCGCTATCCACGGATTTTAAATAATCAGCCAGACAAAGGAACGGTTCTTTTTGCTGGCGAGGGAATGTGAAGCGTTCAATCTCTGTTTTGCTGTCAGCAGGATCATAAATAATAACGTCATTTCCATCAGACTGGGCAGGGAAGAATTGATAGACGCTGGCTGTTTTTAAACGGCCGGATTGCAGAAAGCTGTCCACCGTTTCTTTCAAAGCAATTGCTCTTTCGTCTTGCTCAGCGAGCAGTTTTTCTACTTTGCCTTTTAACCCAAGGTGATGGCCAATTAATGTTTGGATATTAACATAAGGCTCTAAGTGAGCAACAGGGTAGTCACGCTGAAGGCGTTTCTGCAAGTCACGCGGCACGTAAACAGGAACATCCTGGCGAACTGTTTTCTTTGGCTTTTCCAATACAGCCACAGATGAAGATGGCTTCATCGTTTCCCGGTAAGCTTCTACTTCCTTGCGTTTTTCTTGCTTTTCCTTCAGTTCATTTAAGAGCTCTGTTTTTTCTTCAGTGTTTTGCAGACGTCCGGCAATAGCCAGCCCATCCATCGCATCCTTGGCGTATAGAACTGGTCCTTCATATTCCGGTGAAATTTTTGTTTCTGTGAAGCGGCGGGAAAGTGCCGCTCCGCCAACTAAGATTGGCAAATCAATGTTCGCAGCTTTCATATCCTGGGCTGTAATAACCATTTGCTGGGCCGATTTAACGAGTAGGCCGGAAAGTCCAACCATATCAGGATTTTCTCGTTTTATCGCTTCAATCAATTCAGCAGGTGTCACTTTAATGCCTAAATCGACGACCTTAAAACCATTGTTGCTTAAAATAATGTCGACAAGGTTTTTACCAATATCGTGAACATCACCTTTTACTGTAGCAAGTACAACTTTTCCTTTCCCGTTGTCGTTTTCTTTTTTCTCCATATAAGGCTCTAAAAAGGCAACAGCGGCTTTCATGACCTCAGCGCTCTGCAGCACTTCCGCTACGATAAGCTGGTTATCGTTAAATAACCGGCCAACTTCCGCCATTCCTTCCATTAATGGACCATTAATAATATCAAGCGGTGTATCGAACATCGTCAAGGCTTGTTCCAAGTCAGGGATTAAGCCTTCCTTTGTGCCCTCCACGACATAATAGCTAAGCCGGCCTTCTACTGTCTTCGGAATATCTTCCTCTTTCTTCTCTTTCTTTTTATCACGGTAAAAGTCAGTAAAGACTGCTAGCGTTTCATCATTCGTTTCAAAAAGAAGCTTCTCTGCCATCGTTATTTCTTCTTTTGGAATGGAAGCAAATCTCTCCAGCTTCTCAGTATTTACGATGGCGTAATCGAGTCCAGCTTGCGTGCAGTGATATAGATAAACGGCATTCAACACTTCACGGCCAACAGGCGGGAGGCCGAATGATACGTTGCTGACACCAAGAACGGTTAAAGATCTGGGCATTTTTTCTTTAATTAGCCGGATGCCTTCCACTGTTTCTTCGGCTGAACCGATGTATTGTTCATCTCCTGTTCCCACGGGGAAGACGAGCGGATCAAAAATAATGTCTTCAGGCGGAAGACCCCATTTATTGACGAGCAGGTCATAGGAACGCTCGGCTACTTCCAGTTTACGTTCGCGGGTCACGGCCATACCCGTTTCATCAATCGTACCCACTACAACGGCTGCTCCATATTGTTTTACAAGTGGAAGGACAGCATCGAAGCGCTCTTCACCGTCTTCTAAGTTGATGGAGTTGATGATTGCTTTTCCCTGTGAGTATTTCAAGGCTTTTTCAATAACTGCTTCATCCGTTGAGTCAATGACGAGCGGCACTTTCACCTTTTTCACGACTTCTTGCATAAAGGCTTCCATATCTTCAAGTTCATCACGATCAGGATTGGCAAGACAAATATCAATGACATGAGCGCCGCCCTTTACTTGGGCGCGAGCGATCTCTGCCGCTTCTTCATATTTGCCCTCAATGATCAATCGTTTGAATTTACGGGAACCAATGACATTTGTCCGTTCCCCGATAAATAATGGCCTCATGGAATCATCATAATGAAGGGGCTCAATTCCGGAAACAACATGTTCATGAGGCTGTTCCGGACGTCTGCGTGGAGGGATATTTTCAATAGCAGCCCTCATTGCGCGAATATGATCCGGTGTAGTTCCACAACAACCGCCGACAATATTTAGCCATCCCTTTTCGGCAAAGCCTTTAATCTTGGCCGCAAGGGACGCAGGTGATTCATGATAGCAGCCATTTTCATCCGGAAGCCCAGCGTTAGGATAACAGCTCACAAAGCTTTGAGATAAGGCAGAAAGCGAACGGATATGATCCGTCATAAATTCTGGACCAGTTGCACAGTTTAAGCCGACGGATAGCGGATGAACGTGCTCGATAGAAATGTAGAAGGCTTCGATGTTTTGCCCTGCGAGTGTGGTGCCCATCGGTTCGATCGTTCCAGAAATCATGATGGGAAGCTTTTTTCCAGTAGCTTCAAAAGCACGTTGAATACCAAGCACACCGGCTTTTACGTTCAGCATGTCCTGGCTCGTTTCCATTAATATAACATCGCAGCCGCCATCAATGAGTGCTGTCGCCTGCAATTCAAAGTCTCTGCTCAATGTGTCAAAATCTATTCCGCCTGTGACAGACAATGTTTTCGTTGTCGGACCGATAGCACCTGCCACATAACGTGGATGATCAGGCGTAGAAAATTCATCCGCGCACTTACGGGCAATTTCGGCTGCCCGCTTGTTAATCTCATAAGCCTTATCACCGAGGTTATATTCATTTAACACGAGAGCCGTGCCGCCAAATGAATTTGTTTCAATGATATCGGTGCCTGCTGCTAAATAATCCCGGTGAACTTTTTCGATTACATGAGGCGCGGTAATGTTTAAATACTCATTGCAGCCATCATATTCTTCACCGCCGAAGTCTTCCTCTGTTAAATTAGCTTGTTGTAGCATTGTACCCATTGCGCCATCTAAAAAAAGAATACGTTTTTCCAGTTCTTTTTCAATTGGATATTGTTTCGACATGAGTGATCCCTCTTTCATTCATTTTTCTATCTAACTCTTCGATGTAACGGATCAATTCAATGGACATTTCATAACGCATAAATGGAGTAATAATATAGATACCATTAAACAGCTTGGCCGCTGTATCGATTAATTCCTTGGCAATCTTGACGCCCTCAAGCGCTGCTGTTTCTTTATCATGCTCATAGGCCTTCATTCTAGCAAGCGTTTCGTCTGATAGTTTAATGCCAGGCACTTCATGATGAAGGAATTCAGCATTTCTTGAGCTTGTCAACGGCATGATACCGAGGAAAATCGGAGTCGATAAATGCTTTGTTGCTTCATATACTTCAATAATTTTTTCTTTTGTAAAAATAGGCTGTGTAATAAAGTAATCGGCTCCGCACTCAATTTTTTTCTCTAAACGTTTCACCGCCCGGTCGAGCACACGTACATTTGGGTTAAATGCAGCTGCAACGGAGAAATTAGCTTTTTGTTTTAATGGTTTTCCAGAAAAAGAAATTCCTTCATTCAGTTGCTTAATTAATTGGATAAGCTCCATGCTTGAAACGTCGTAAACAGAAGTAGCACCCGGGAAATCGCCAACTTTCGTCGGATCACCGGTAATAGCCAGCACATCGTGAAGACCTAGAGCATGCAAGCCCATAAGATGAGACTGCAAGCCGATTAAATTCCGATCCCGGCACGTAATATGAACAAGCGGGCGAATGTGATGCTGCATTTTGAGCAGGGAGCCCATTGCTAAGTTGCTGATACGTGGAGAAGCAAGCGAGTTATCAGCCATTGTAATAGCCGCCATGCCAGTTTGCTGCAAGGCTGTGGCTCCTTTAATATAAGCAGCAGTATCCAAGTGTTTAGGAGTATCAAGCTCCACAATAATCGTCCGTTCTTTTTTTACCTGCTCATGGAGCGGCGGTAACACTGGAGGAGTCGGTTCTTTAATAATAATGGGCTTTCTGGCGATTACCTTTTTCTCTGTAATTGGTGCAAGGCCAGCTAATGCTTTTTTGGCCGCCTCAATATGTTTGGGTGTGGTGCCGCAGCAGCCTCCAATAAGACGGACCCCTTCATTGCGAAGGTGAACGGCTGCCTGGCCAAAATAATCAGCCTCTGATTCATAGACGATACGGCCGTCTTCTACATCGAGAAGGCTTGCATTCGGATAGGCTGATAAAAAGGCTTTTTCAGGCAGTGTCACCTCTTCAAATGCTTGGATTGTATGATAAGGGCCGAGGCGGCAGTTAACGCCGACAATGTTTGCCCCGAGGGATTCGAGCTGATTGAACGCCTGATTTAACGAGAGTCCGTTTTGTAGAATGCCAGGTTCATGCATGGATACTTGAGAAATAATTGGCAGATCTGTAAGTTGACGAAGCAGTTGTAAAACGGTCGTTAATTCTTCAAAGTCATAATACGTTTCTAAAAGGAAGCCATCAGGTTCTTCCAGTAAGATGGCTTCTGCCTGCTGCTGAAAGGCCGCTTCAATGTCGGCAAGGGAGGCGCTGCTTTTACGGATTCCACGGATGCCGCCGATGGTCCCGAGTACGAAGCGCTCTTCAGAGAAAGCCGCCTTTTTTGCTATCCGCACGGCTGCTTTATTTAATTCCCGTACACGGTCCTCCATTCCATATCTTGCAAGCTTTAGAGCATTGGCGCTATATGTATTCGTTTGGATTACATCCGCGCCTGCTTTTATATATTCGCGATGGATTTTTTCAATGATTTCTGGCTTTTCTATATTAAGTTCCTCGTAACAAAAATCGATGCCGTAGGAATAGAGGAGAGTGCCCATGGCTCCATCAGCTGTCAGCACTTCGTTTTGCAGCCGGTCTAATAATTTCATGTGGTTCTTCCTTTCCGTAACTTTATTCTAATCATAAGAAAAAGCCTTCTTAAATTAAGAAGGCTTTACATTGTCAATGTCTGATCCTTCTTATCTCTCAAACTGATTAGACAGTTTGCTGGATTTAGCACCTAGGCCCGCTAGCGGCTGGTTGCTGAAGCTTCATAGGGCCAGTCCCCTCAGCTTCTCTTGATAAGAAATATACCTATATACAATTAGTAAGATAATTGAACATATCATATCTCTTTAAGAGGATTTAGTCAATAGAAAATTTTGAATATTCCCAGAGGATTGTCGAACAGAAGGAGGCGGGATATACTTTTATGAGATAAAGGAGGAGTCAGGTTGAATCAGCTTCGTTATTCATTATTTATTTTGGCAGGGGCATGCAGTTATGGTTTTCAAGCTTCAATCGTCAAGCTGGCAACGAATGCGGGATACCCGGCTGGCCAGATGACCGGTTCACAATATATCTTTGGACTTTTGCTGATGATCATCCCTTTCATGATAACCAAACGCATAAAATTACAGGTTAAGCAAATAGTACCATTGCTTGGGCTCGGCGTTTTATTAAGTTTGACAGGCGTATTTTATGCAACAAGTATTCAAGAGCTATCGGCTTCAATCGCCATTGTTCTGCTTTTTCAATTTACTTGGATGGGGATTCTCATTGAATCCGTTTATTTAAAGGCATTTCCATCTGTCACAAAGATCATCTCGGCTGTCCTTTTATGGGCAGGAACGCTGCTCGCCGCCGGAATTTCTTCAGAGGGAATCAACTGGGCAGACCATTCAAAGGGCTTTATTTCTGGTTTCCTTGCCGCTTTAACGTTCGCATTGTTCATTTTCTTTAGCGGAAAAACAGGAAAAGAAGTACCGGCTATTCAAAAAAGCTTTGTTATTTCTATTGGTGGGCTGGTAACGGCTTGTTTATTTGTATCGCCAGCTTTTGTAATAGATGGGACGATGACTGGGGGCTTGTGGAAATATGGTTTGCTTGTCGGACTGTTGGGCGTTCTTGTACCGGTTGTTCTCTTTGCGCTCGGTACCCCGTATGTTGACTCAGGAATGGCCACTATTTTAGGTGCTGCAGAGTTGCCTGCAGCGATGATTGGCGCTATGTTCATTGTGGGTGAACATTTAACCGGTGAACAGGGGGCTGGCATTGTGCTCATATTGATCGGGATTGCTGTGCCGCAATTGCGTAGGAATGGAAGAGTCCGACCGAAACAGCTTTCCAGCAGTTGATTTCCGCAAATTGTCACAAAGCCGAAAATAGAACAATGATATACTGTGAGTAAATGCTACTTACAGGACGGGAAATAGATGAATAAACAGTTATGGAAGCAAGCAAAAGAATTTATCACAGTTTGTTATCGGGAATTAGGCAAATCGGATGAAGAGATAAAAGCGCGGCTGTACGAGATCAAAACAGAAATTGAGGGAACAGAAAGTTATACTCAAACTTATGAAGAACTGAGCTATGGAGCGAAAATGGCCTGGCGCAATAGTAATCGCTGCATCGGACGGCTATTCTGGCAAACGCTGCACGTGTTCGATAAACGAGAAGCTAAAACAGAAAAAGAGATATTCGAAGCCCTCAGCCGTCATGTAGAATATGCGACAAATCAAGGGAAAATTCGTCCGACTATTACAGTTTTTCGTCCGTCTTCACCCCATCGGGAAGACATTCGCATTTGGAACCATCAGTTAATTAGATATGCGGGGTATAAAACAGAGACGGGAATAAAGGGAGATCCTGCTTCTATTGAACTGACCTCTATGTGCCATAAGTTTGGCTGGCGAGGGGAAGGAACTAATTTTGATATCCTGCCCTGGATTGTACAAATAGGCAAGCAACCGCCTAAGCTGCAAGAAATCGATAAGAAGCTCATAAAGGAAGTAAGCCTTATTCATCCGATATATGATTGGTTTGCTGAGCTGCAATTAAAGTGGTATGCTGTTCCAATTATTTCGGATATGAAGCTGGAAATAGGAGGCATTGAATACAAAACAGCTCCTTTTAACGGCTGGTATATGGGAACGGAAATTGGCGCACGCAACTTAGCTGATGAGTTTCGTTACAATCAGCTTCCAGTTATTGCGGAACGGCTGGAATTGGATATTCATCGAGCCGCTTCTTTATGGAAAGACCGGGCGCTACTTGAGTTGAATACAGCTGTTCTTCATTCGTTCCAGCAGGCGGGGGTAAGTGTTGTAGATCATCATACAGCCGCGCAGCAATTTAAAACTTTTGAACAAAACGAAGATCGGGAAGGTAGGCCAGTGACAGGTGATTGGACCTGGTTAATTCCGCCGATGTCTCCAGCTGCTGTTCATATTTTTCACAAAGAATACGATAACTCAATCCAAGCACCTAATTATTCTTATCAGGACCGGCCTTACTAAATTAAATGAAAAGCAGCCGCTTGAACGGCTGCTTCAGTTTGTCGACAAAAGGGGTTCGGAATAGTCTTATTCCGAACCCCTTTTGATTTTTCGGTAGTTTTAAAGCCATTCGAGAGAAAGATAGACCTCTCCGAGGTCATCATTTAAGCCATTTCTGGTTCTCGCCAAGTCCAGCTGGCCATTTTCTTGAGATTCATGGCAGCGAAAGTAAGCATCGCTTGCATCGACAATTTTTTAAGTCCCCTTAACGTTGTCCAACGCATGCCATGCTTTTCTTTTGCATCTGCGAATACACGCTCAATCGTTTCTTTTCGCTCCGCATAAATCGCTTTAACTTCTTCGTGGTGGCGAAGATGGTCGGCCTCTTCCATATATTTCTGCCAAATATGGCGTGTCACCACTTTTTGATGATTTCTGCTTTTCGTGCATTTAGCTAAAAAAGGGCAGGAGGTACAAACCTGTTTGGGTGATCTGTATTCACGATAGCCTTCCTTATTCGTCGTTGAGTAATTCAATACTTCCCCTGCCGGACAAAGGTAACAGTCAAAATGTTCATCGTACACATAGTCATGCTTTCTGAAGAAGCCCTCTTTTGTGCGCGGCCGTGTATAAGGCAAAGCAGGTGTCATGCCGTTTTCCATTAAATAACTGGCAATGGCAGGTGTTTTGTAAGCTCCGTCTGCACCAACAGCTTTAGGTTTTCCTACCTTTTCTATCACTTTCTCCATTAACGGCTCTAAGATTTGGCTGTCATGTGTGTTGCCTGGTGTGACCATTGTGCCAATTACGAATCCCTTACGGTCTGCGGCCGCGTGAAAGGAATAGGCAAATTGTTTGGTTCGTTCGTCTTTAACGTAGTAGCCACTGTCCGGATCGGTTGTACTTTCCTTGATTTCTTTTGTTTCTTCTTTATCGAACTTATCTGGCGGGAACGGCTTTTTTCCATGATCCTCTCGGTCCTGATTAATCTCTTCTTGGAGGCGTTCCTGATACGCGCGTGTTTCTTTGCGAACCATTTTCTTTTCAAATTTACGCTTATTCGCGCTAGCTTTTACATGAGTGGAATCCACAAAAACGTGCTCCGCACTAATGAGCTTTTTCTCGGCAGCTATTTTTAAGATACGATAGAAGATCTGTTCAAACAGGTCGGTATCTTTAAAGCGACGCTCGTAGTTCTTACCGAAGGTAGAGAAATGCGGCACTTTATCATGGAATCCATAACCGAGAAACCAGCGGTAGGCCATATTCGTTTCCACTTCCTCGATCGTCTTGCGCATGGATCGAATGCCAAAGGCATATTGGATAAATGTTAGTTTAATTAAAATAATTGGATCAATGCTTGGGCGGCCCACTTCCGCATACAATCCTTCCACCAAGTCATAAATAAAAGAGAAATCCATCGCTGCCTCCATTTTACGGACCAGGTGATTCTCTGGTACAAGCTGGTCTAGAGCGATCATTTCTATTTGATTCCGTTGGATTGGATTGTTTTTCGAAAGCATCTTTCTCACCTCAAGTGTTTGATCTATTTATTTTAAAACAGGTATGGTTGTACGGCTACTCTAACTTTGTAACCCCTGTTGATTGAAATGAATGGCGCAAAGACTCCTGCGGGATCAGCGGGACAGGTGAGACCCCGCAGGCGCTTTCGCGGCGAGGAGGCTCACCGCCCGCCCCGCGGAAAGCGAAGCGCCTGGAATGGAAATCAACAGCCCCCATTCACAAGCAAAATAAAAAGGACTGTAGACAAACTCTAGAATTTCATTGAGTTTGTCTACAGTCTGAAGCAGCCGCTTGAACGGCTGCTTTTTTGTGCATAGATATGTAATTTTAGCCCGTTACTTTCTGCAGGCTCTTCATTACATGGAGCGAGCGTCCGGTACCAATGGCAACAGACTCTAGTGGGTTTGGAGCTAAGTGAACAGGAACGATAATTTCTTCACTAAGCCAATCTTGCATGCCATTCAACAAGGAGCCGCCGCCGCTAATGACTACGCCCCTGTCTACAATATCACCGCTTAACTCAGGTGGAGAGTTTTCTAAAGTAACGCGGATCGTTTCTAAAATGGCTAGCAAAGATTCTTTAATAGCTTTTTGAATTTCATAAGAGCTTACTTCAATTGTTTTTGGCAAGCCGGTAACGAGATCACGACCGCGTACGTCCATTACAAGTTCTTTATGATCAACTAAAGCGTAGCCAATTTCCATTTTTATTTTTTCTGCTGTCCGTTCACCGATAAGGAGGTTATACTGCTTGCGTACGTATTGTATGATGTCTTCGTCGAGTTTATCGCCGCCGATACGGATGGAATTACAGGAAACAACGCCTCCATAAGAAATGATAGCTACCTCGGTTGTACCGCCGCCAATATCGACGATCAGATTGGCAATTGGTTCTTCTACGGGCAGATCTGCTCCAATAGCAGCAGCGACAGGCTCTTCAATTAAATGAACAGACTTGGCCCCACTGCTTTTTACTGCATCCTGAATGGCTCTCTTTTCGACAGAAGTTGCACCAGAAGGAGTACAGACGACGACGCTTGGCTTACGAATATTGAACCCTAATACTTTGCTAGCTTTTTTCATTAATCCTTTAAGCATTTCAGAGGTAATATCAAAATCCGCAATTACACCATCCTTCATTGGGCGAGTTGCAATAATCCTTCCCGGAGTTTTCCCAATCATATTTTTAGCTTCTGTGCCAATAGCAAGCACTTTTCTCGTCTCAGCGTCGATAGCTACCACGGACGGTTCATTAACAATAATCCCTTTATCTTTACTGTAAACGAGCAAATTGGCTGTCCCTAAATCTATTCCGATTTCAATTTGTCCAAACATGATCATTCCTCCAAATGGCAATCCTCTTAAGTTTCTTCCATAAGTATAAGGATGAACAATTCTCCATGTATAGGGGACAAAATAAGGAAAAAAAGAATGTTACAATGTGACTTCGATTGTTACAATGTTTTTCTGCTATAAAGATAACTATTAGCTGTATAAAAAGGAAAAAAACAAATTTCACTGTTAACAAATCTTAATTTTTGTAAACTAAAAAGCCGCTGAATGAGAGCGGCTTTCTCAATTTTCTTCCATATAGTCCGTCTATTTTCCTGCAGACGAAAAAAACTCCACAAGCTCTTTGCTATATTTTTTGCGGGCCTTTCGATGGCTTGCTCGATTGGCTGCTGTTTCATTCAGCCATTTTTCTTCATCCGTCTCAGGTACCACCTCAGGAATGGAGGACGGCCGTCCTGATTCATCGAGAGCTACAAAGGTTAAAAAAGAAATAGCAGCTACTTCTTTTTCCCCTGTCATTAGATTTTCTGATAAAACTTTCACGAACACTTCCATGCTAGTTGTGCCTGTATAAGTTACCATGGCTTCGAGGGTTACTGCATCTCCCACGCCAATTGGCTTAAGAAAATCAACAGAGTCTGTCGAAGCGGTGACTACTGCCTTTCTAGCCAATTTTGTCGCTGAGATGGAAGCAATATCGTCTATATAAGCCATTAGTTTGCCGCCAAACAAAGTGCCGTGATGATTTGTGTCAGGAGGAAGGACGTAACTGGTTTTAATAGATAACGTGTCTTTCATAGGTCTTTTTTCTCTCA
Organism: Pseudobacillus sp. FSL P4-0506; assembly: GCF_038003025.1. Taxonomy (NCBI): domain Bacteria; kingdom Bacillati; phylum Bacillota; class Bacilli; order Caryophanales; family Bacillaceae; genus Pseudobacillus; species Pseudobacillus sp. FSL P4-0506. The sequence goes on along the minus strand of NZ_JBBOOI010000001.1, from coordinate 4,286,072 downwards.
TATACAGCACCTCGCTAATGATTTCATACACGTAGTATACCCTATGTGAGCGAAAATCTGTTGTTTTCTTAAAAAATAGGATAATTCAGAAATTATGGTTGTATTTTAATTAGTTTTAATGTATAAATATTAAATAAGATTATAAATAAAGAATGGATCTGTAAATAAAAATAATATCTATGAGGTGAAGAGAATGATAGTGACGGATATAAAGAATAGCCAGGTGTTAAAGGGGAAAGATTTATTAAAGCTTGCAGATTATACGCCAGAATTAATCGAGACACTTATTTATTTAGCAGATGACATGAAAAAGAATAAGGAAAACTATTTGGAAGCTTTAAAAGGCCAGCTGCTCGGAATGATATTTGAAAAGCATTCCACACGGACTCGTGTTTCCTTTGAAGCGGCGATGATTCAGCTTGGTGGCCATGCGATGTTTTTAAGCTCGAATGATATGCAAATCGGACGCGGAGAAACAATCGAAGATACTGGAAAGGTGTTATCGGGTTATTTAGATGGCATCATGATCCGTACACATAGCCATTCAAGAATTGAAGCACTTGCCGAAGCGGCAAATATTCCAGTCATTAACGGTTTAACTGATTTGTATCACCCATGTCAAGCGCTTGCCGATCTTTTGACTGTATATGAAATAAAGGGGAAATTTAAAGGGCTGAAAATGGTGTATGTTGGAGATGGGAATAATGTTGCCCATTCATTGATGATCGGTTCTGTCATGGTGGGCATGGATTTTACATTAGCCACACCAGCGGGCTACGAAGCAGCACCGCAAATAATAGAAATGGCTAAAGGGATTAGCGAGCAGACAGGAGCGAAGCTAGAATTTGTTGAAAACCCACAGGAAGCAGTAAAAGGAGCCGATTTTATCTACACGGATGTATGGACGAGCATGGGGCAAGAGGATGAAGCAGAAGCCCGTTTAAAAGCATTTGCTCCTTATCAAGTGAACGAACAGCTTATGGCCCTTGCCAATCCGGAATGCAAATTTATGCATTGCTTGCCAGCCCACCGTGGCGAAGAAGTTTCAGGCGAGGTAATGGACGGGGAAGCATCCGTCGTGTTCCAGCAGGCCGAAAATCGGATGCATGCTCAAAAAGCCGTTCTTTACAGCGTGATGAAAAATAAATAGAAGCTTCCATTGAACGGACTGTTATCGGTCCGTTTTTTCTACTTATAAAAAGATATCATGGTAAAATAAATAAAACAGAACAACAGAAACGGCTGAAAAGGTGGGGGCAGAATGGAGCTTCGGCAAATCAAATATTTTATGGAAGTGGCAAAAGAGGAGCATGTTACAGAAGCAGCTCACCGCTTGCATGTGGCTCAATCCGCAGTCAGCCGGCAAATTGCTAAGTTGGAAGATGAACTTGGAGTGGAGCTGTTTTTGCGTGAAGGGCGGAACGTCAAGCTGACTTATGCAGGAAAAATTTTTTTGCAGCATATGGAAACCGCTATGAATGAAATTGATCGGGCCATCGCGGCTATAGATAATTATCTTAACCCAGAAGTCGGAAAAATTCGGCTTGGATTTCCTACCTCTTTAGCTACAACGACATTGCCGCGCGTAATTTCTGCTTTTCGAAGTCAGTACTCTGATATTGGTTTTGATTTTCATCAAGGGTCGAATAAAGAGCTACGGGATCTGGTGGAGAGAGGAGAAATTGATTTTGCCTTTGTTTCTCCAGTACCGGAAAGCACACCCGAGATTTCTACCCAAGTTTTTTTCTCTGAGAGCATGAGAGTCCTGCTTCCTAGTCATCATAGGTTAGCAAAAAAAGAAAGGATTAACTTGCGGGAACTGATGGATGATCAATTCGTTTTATTCCGCACCGGCTACGACATGAGAAAGCTCGTTATTGAAGCATGCCGGCAGGTGAATTTCGAGCCCAAGGTCGGTTTTGAAAGCGAAGATGTATATACGATTAAAGGGTTGGTAGAAGCAGGATTGGGAGTCAGCCTGCTTCCGGAAACATTGCTCGTTGAACAAACTCCCTCTGGAACAGTTAGCTTGCCTGTCGGCGTACCGCAAGTAATGAGAACGGTCGGAGTCATAGCAACGAAGGTCCGCACTTTGCCGCCTTCCGAAAAGCTATTTTATGATTTTCTTATTGATTATTATCATCGCTTAAACCAATTTAGCCTCTAAAGCTTCATACAGTGTTAGACATTAATGAATGAACAATAGGCAAAAAAGGCTGTTCCTCGTCGATGCCAGGGAACAGCCTTTTATATTAAATGCCTTCTGCCCAATTTCCGTTTCGGAAGATCGGCTCGCTTTCTCCATTTTCTTTAATTCCGTCAATATTCATGTTTTCTGAGCCAATCATAAAGTCAACATGAGTAATACTCGTATTTAGCCCGTGCTGTTCCAATTCTTCCTGTGACATCGATTTACCGCCTTCAATACAAAAGGCGTAAGCACTGCCAATAGCTAAATGGTTAGAGGCATTTTCATCAAAAAGTGTATTGTAAAAGAGAACATTCGATTCCGAAATAGGTGATTGATGAGGAACGAGGGCGATTTCGCCAAGGTAATGAGAGCCTTCATCTGTTTCTACCAATTTTTTTAACACTTCTTCGCCTTCCTCTGCTTGTACGTCAGTAATGCGCCCATTTTCAAAAGTAACTTTAAAGTTGTTAATAATGTTACCGCCATAGCTTAATGGTTTTGTACTTGACACATAGCCATCCACACCTGTTTTATGAGGAACAGTAAACACTTCTTCTGTTGGCATATTGGCCATAAACTCATGGCCTTTTTCATTGATGCTGCCGGCTCCGACCCAGAGGTGTCCATCAGGAAGTTCAATCGTTAAATCCGTTCCTGGTGCAGTGTAATGGAGCTTTTTAAAGCGCTTCTCGTTTAGATAATCTACTTTCTTATGCAACGTTTCGTCGTGTGTTTTCCAGGCCTGGACAGGGTTGTCTGTATCGGCACGGACGGCTTTGAAAATTGCTTCCCAGAGAGCGGGGACTTGCTCTTCCTTTGGAAGGTGAGGGAAGACTTTTTCTGCCCATGCTTGTGAAGGAGCAGCGATAACAGTCCAGCTAACTTTGTCAGATTGAATATATTGACGGTATTTTTTCATTGCCTGTCCGGCTGCTTTTTGGAAGTTGGCAATGCGCTCAGGATGGACTCCTTTTAATAGGTCGGGGCTGGAGGAAACGATAGACATAAATGCCGCGCCCTCTTCTGCCAATTGTTCAAGCATTTGAACGCGCCATTTGGGAAACTCTGTGAACGCTTCCTCTGGAGCCAAATCATACCTCAAGCGGGAGACTGTATCATCATCCCAATTTACCTGTACATTTTTTGCGCCTGCTTCATACGCTTTTCTTACAATTAATCGAACAAGTTGGGCGGAGTCGATAGATGTGTTAATAACAAGCGTTTGGTCTTTTTGAATGTTGACCCCTACTTTTACTGCTAACTCGGCATACTTTTCTAGCGTTTGCTCGAAGTTTGACATATGTATTCTCCTTTTTAATCAGAATAGTGAATATATTCTATTGTAACAAGAATGAAAGGAGAGACAAAATTTTAGGCTGAAAAAATTGTTTTTATGTTCTTATAGGGAAATTTTCTTTTTAAAAAGGTGTTCGTTATAATATAGGCGACAGGAGTGTCAGGAAAGAGGGGGAGAATAGGTGTCTTATCACGTTTTGCTCGTGCGAACGGCGGCTATTTTTGGTTTCATTGGGGCGATGATGGGCTCTCATATGGCAGGTGCAGGTTCTTATGCTTTCCGGCCGATCCATGCTCATATACTCGTTGTTGGCTGGCTAAGCTTGTTCGCTTTTGCTGCTTTCTATCGGATGTACGCGGTGCCGAGAAGTTCCAAGCTTGCAGGCGTGCATGTATGGAGCGCAATAATCGGTGCCATTGGGCTGACAGCAGGTATGTGGTTGTACCATATAAAGCCTTTTGGGTTGCCCGAAGCTTTTACGACAGTATGTTATATCGTGGGCGGCTCCATTTTATTGTTTAGTTTTTTATTATTTGTGTTTGTGTCATTTAAATATGGAAAAGATACTGATAAAGCCCCGAAGATGTAAGTCTAGTCTTCGGGGTTTTTTAACAGTAAGCTGCGCAGGGCTTCCGGATTGGCTGCCAGGTCTTTCAGCGTGTAGCGGTCAAGTACAGAGAGATATGCTTGCAAGGCCTGAAAGAGGACGTGTTTCAAACCGCATACTGAGGTGATCGTACAGCGATTCGCTTCGGGATTAAAGCATTCCACCAAATGAAAATCATCTTCTGTTTGGCGGACCACTTTACCGATATTAATCTCTTCTGGCGGAAGAGCAAGTCGGATGCCGCCATTGCGTCCACGGATAGTTTTAATCAGCCCGAGCTTGCCCAGCTCATGGGTCACTTTCATTAAGTGGTTTTTCGAGATTTGATAAGCTTCTGCTATCTCTTTAATATTCGATAGCTCATCTTCCCGCTTAGAAGCTAAAAAGATCAATACGCGCAATGAATAATCAGTATAGAGAGTCAGTTTCATGTGTTCACCACTACCTTTGTCTTATGTTCATTATATATCCGGGTACGTGAGGAATCAAAGAATGTGAACATTTTATTACACAAATCAAAAAGCGTTGATTTGATCGCAAAAAAGGATTATAAATAAGATGTATTTAAAATACATCTTTTAAAACTATCTTATTGGAGGGCTTAATATGCTATCCCAAAAAACTATTGATATCGTGAAATCTACAGCTCCTGTACTTGAAGTAAAAGGGAAGGAAATTACTACCCATTTTTATCGAACAATGTTTCAAGACCATCCGGAACTTTTGGATATATTCAACCATGCCAATCAGGAAAAAGGCCGTCAGCAAACAGCACTGGCCAATACTGTGTATGCGGCAGCAAAATATATTGACCAATTGGAAGTGTTGATTCCCGCCGTTAAGCAAATTGCTCATAAACACCGTAGTTTGGCAATTAAACCGGAGCATTATCCGATCGTTGGTGAATATTTATTAAAAGCAATTAAAGAAGTTCTGGGTGACGCAGCGACAGATGACATTATCAATGCGTGGGCAGAAGCATATGGGGCTATCGCAAAAGTGTTTATCGATACAGAAGCCCAACTGTACAATGAGGCAAGTGAACAGCCAGGAGGCTGGTTAGACTTTAAAGAATTTAAAGTTGCAGACAAAGTAGAAGAAAGCTCTCTTATTACGTCTTTTTACTTAAAGCCAAAGGATGGCGTGCAGCTACCAACTTTCCACCCAGGACAATATATTACTGTCAAGCTTCACATCCCTGGTGAAGAACATATTGTTAATCGACAGTACAGCTTATCAGCCGCCCCTAATGGTGAGTACTATCGTATCTCTGTAAAACGCGAGGCAGATCATCAGCCGGAAGGAAAAGCGTCTAACTACTTGCATGATCACGTAAATAAAGACGACATCATAGAAGTAAGTGCACCTGCCGGAGACTTTTATCTTGATGTAGACAATAAGGCACCAGTTGTATTAATCAGTGGAGGAGTTGGAATTACTCCAACAATGAGCATGCTTGAAACACTTGCAGCAAACAACAGCAAACGTGAAATCGTCTTTATCCATGCTGCACGTAACGAAGAAGTACATGCTTTTAAAGAGCATACTAAACAATTGGTAAGTGAACTAGAAAACGCTCGGGCATATGTGGCATACGGAGAGAAAAAGAAGGAGCAGACCATTTGCGATGTGGAAGGACATATTAGTGTAGACTTCTTAAAAGAAGTTGTTCCTTCAAACAGCATCTGCTATGTTTGTGGTCCAGTGCCATTTATGGGAGCCGTTATTGGACATTTAAGCAAAAATGGCATTCCAGAAGAGCAAATTAAATTTGAATTCTTCGGGCCAGCGGTTCAGCTCCAGCAAGCACAATAATCTAAAGAAAAAAGCCGGACTTCCTAAGTCCGGCTTTTTTCTTTACACAGTTTTTCTCTATTTATACAGCGCGGAATTTTTTGAAGAATTCATCTAATTCCTGTGCTTTTAATGGCTTGCTAATATTGTAGCCTTGTATCTCATCACAATTTAACGAAATAAGCGTTTGTAACTGTTCTTTTGTTTCTACTCCTTCTGCCACAATATGCAGCCGAAACAATTTTCCCAAATTAATGATCATTTGAACGAGTGCTTTTCCTTCCGGAGAAGTATTAATATCATCAATAAAGGACTTATCAATTTTTAATGAGTGAATGGGCAACTTCTTTAAGTAAGTCAGTGAGGAAACCCCCGTACCAAAATCGTCAAGAGCAATAGAAATACGATCAGCTTTCAGACGCTCAATCACACTCACTGCTGTATCAAGATTTTCCATAATCGATGTTTCAGTAATTTCTAATTCCAAGTGTTTGCTATCTAAGTTATATTTTTTCAATATGCTTGTGACTGTTCGATGTAAGGCATCAGACAGAAACATAGGAGCGGAAATATTTACAGCTATCTTTTCAAGCGGGTGGTTATTGTTTCTCCATTCTTTCATTTGTCTGCATGCTTCATTTAAAATCCACTCCGTCAGTTCAGTAATAAAACCATTTTTTTCAGCAATAGGAATGAAGATGGAAGGCGGAACAAAGCCGAATAATGGGCTAGTCCAGCGAACAAGCACTTCGGCGCTCATAATCTTTTTCTGTTTCACATTATATTTAGGCTGATAGCATAAGTAAAATTCGTTGTTCTGCAGCGCTTCTCTAAAACTCATAGCTATTTGCCTTTCTTTTTCGTTATCATGCGTTGTCGGAGTGTAAACGACGATTTGATTTTTGCCATTCCGTTTAGCAAAGTATAAGGCTTTTTCCGCTGCGGCATTTAACTGTTCGAATGTGATGCCATGGGCCGGAGCAAAAGAGATGCCGGCAGAGGCTGTCACGGTAACTGGATGTCTATTAATCACAAACGGATCAGATAGCTTGTTGAGCAAGTTTTTTGCTTTTTCCAGCGCCTGCTGTTCGGTGTACTCTTCAATGAAAAGTACGGTAAATTTGTTTCCTTCCATTCGGCTTAATAATCCTTCAGCGGGGATGAGCAATTCAAGCCGATTGGAAAAAGCCTTCATTAGCAAGTTGCCATTTGTAAACCCGAACGTTTCGTTTACCCACATAAAGTTATCAATATCCAGCATGATTAACATGATTGATTTTTGTTGTTCCTTTAAATAAGAATCAGCGGTCACTTGAAGTTTCCGACGATTGGGCAAATCAGTCAGGTCATCATAATAAGCGAGTCGCATGGCGGTTTGTTGATCAAAAACAGCGATAGCTAGGAAAAAGATAAAGAGCAGGCCTAGCATAAAGAGAACGAGAAGAATGAGCGGCATGGGCTGTTCAACATGATGGCCATTATTAGTAAGGTGGCTTGCCATTGAAAAGTTGGCTGCTTTCATACCAGTGTAATGCATACTGGCAATCCCGAGTCCCATTATTGTGCTTGCGATCAATTTATAAGAAAGTTTTTTCTTTTTGTTAAGCGAATAAAAAATATATAGTGACGCATAGGAAACCATGGCTGCTATGACGATGGACAAGAGGACGAGAGGCAATTGATAAGAAATGCTCGCATGCATTTTCATCGCGCTCATTCCCAAATAATGCATAGCTGCAATGGACAAACCGATAAGAAGGCCAGCGATTACAATAGTTCTGGTTTTTATTACTCTGTTATGGAGGGTGTAAAAAGCGATGCCCGAAGCTCCCGCCGCTGGGATCATTGATAGAAGAACCAATCCGATGTCATAATTAACATCAACTGGCAAGGAAAAAGCCAGCATGCCAATAAAGTGTACGGACCAGACGGTTAAGCCCATAGATATAGCAGCAAGAGATATCCACGAACTTCTCTTTTGACCACCAGAGGAAGTAATCCGTTCATTTAAATTTAACGTAACAAAAGATCCAAAAATGCCAATGATGATGGAAAGAAGAACGATGTCGCCTTGATAAAACTCTGATAAAGTTTTCATTTTATAGACCGTCTTTCTTTGTTTTTAGAATAATAAATAAAAATCTAGTAATAGCCAAAAAAATAGAACATTTCCTGTAAATATTCGACAAAAATATACGATATATGTATAGTATCGACTTTCTTTTTCTTTTATTAAGTCTTTTTACCTGCAAAATACTTATGAAAATGAATACAAAAAATTTTTTTTAAACCGATATTAGATATACAAAAATAAAAATACAGGGTGAATGAGAATGGATAAAAGTACAATTATAGGAATTATTCTTGGTGTTATCGCTGTTGGGGTAGGGATGGTGTTTAAAGGGGTCAGTCCAACAGTATTAATTAATCCGGCCGCACTTTTAATCATTTTACTTGGAACTGTCGCAACTATTGTGATCGCTTTTCCATCGAGTGAATTAAAAAAGCTGCCTAAGCTTTTCGGCATTATTTTTAAGAATAGAGAAATCATGTCTCCGCAAGAAGTCATCCGGCAATTCACTGGATGGGCAGAACTTGCAAGAAAAGAAGGATTGCTTGCTCTTGAGTCAAAGGTGAATGAAGTGGATGAACCATTTTTGAAGAATGGATTGAGCTTAGCTGTCGATGGACAAAATGCGGATTATATTCGTGATGTGATGAATGAGGAGCTTTCTGCAATGGAAGAACGGCATAATGCTGGGGCGAGCATGTTTGTTCAGGCAGGAACGTATGCACCAACACTTGGGGTACTTGGAGCAGTTATCGGTTTAATTGCAGCTCTTGGTAATATGAATGATACAGAAACGCTTGGACATGCTATTTCAGCTGCTTTCGTAGCAACCCTATTAGGGATATTTACCGGTTACGTGCTTTGGCATCCGTTCGCCAATAAGTTAAAGCGGAAGTCTAAACAAGAAATAAAAGTAAAAGAAATGATGATAGAAGGAGTTCTCTCTATTTTGGAAGGCGAAGCTCCGCGAGTGCTTGAGCAAAAGCTATCTTCTTACTTGCCTGCAGAGGAAAAGCGGAAACTAATTGAAGAAAGCGGCGAGCAAAATGGGTAAGCGAAAGAAACATCAAGAGCATGAACACATGGATGAATCGTGGCTCTTGCCTTATGCTGACTTGTTGACGCTGCTGCTCGCTTTATTTATCGTTTTATTTGCAATGAGTTCTGTAGACGCGAAAAAGTTTCAGCTTGTTTCCCAAGCATTTAACACGGCTTTTCAAGGAGGAACAGGCGTGATGGATTATCCGGAGTTATCCCCGCCTGAAACAACTTCTCAAAGTAAGTCTAATGATAAACAGTTGTCAGGATTAAAAGAACAGGATAAGAAAGAACTGGCTCACATGCAGCAGAAAATTAATCAATATATCGTAGATAATAAGCTGCAGAATAAAGTAGAAACAGTGTTAAGTGGAGAAGGTCTTTTGCTGCGTATACGGGACAATGTGTTGTTTAATTCGGGTGTAGCTGAAATTAGGGAAGAGGATAAAAAAGCAGCGAGAGAGATTTCTAGACTGTTAGAAATGGATTTGCCCCGCATGGTTATTATTAGCGGACATACCGACAACATTCCGATCAAAACAGCAGAGTTTGAATCAAACTGGGAGTTGAGTGCGATGAGAGCAGTCAACTTTATGAAAGTCATATTAGAAAATAACAAGCTTGATCCACGCCTATTTAGTGCAAAAGGATACGGTGAATACCAGCCGATTGCTTCAAATGAAACAGAAGCGGGCAGAACAAAGAACCGCCGTGTAGAAATATTAGTATTGCCGCAAGGAGAAACAGAAAATAACCAGCAAGTTCCCGCTTCAAAAAACTGAGCCAATCTATTGGTTCAGTTTTTTTGTGTTTATGGAAAATTAGGAAGGGTATAGGAAAACGGTGAAATATACATACATAGAGTAAATAGGTGAAGGAGGCGCATTTTGGATAATTTTATTGCAGGGGTAGAAAAGTTTTCGGGATGGCTATGGGGAGTACCTTTAATAGCTTTGTTAACAATTTCAGGTATTTTCATGACAATAAAACTAGGTTTCTTTCAATTTAGATATCCGCTTTATATTTTTCAGCAAACGTTAGGCAGCATTTTAAAAAAGCCAAAAGGCGAAGGTACGGTCACACCTTTGCAAGCTTTGACATCTGCTTTGTCCTCGACCATTGGAGCTGCAAACATCGTCGGCGTTCCAGCGGCGATTATGTTTGGTGGCCCGGGGGCTGTTTTCTGGATGTGGGTGATTGCTGTTATTGGCATGGCTATTAATTTCTCTGAAAGTGTATTATCTGTCCATTATCGAGAAAAAAATGAAGAAGGAGAATTTGTTGGTGGCCCGATGTATTATATGACGAAAGGGCTGAATATGAAATGGCTGGGTGTGTGGTTTTCCTTCGCCTTAATGATTGAGCTGATTCCGAGCATTATGGTGCAAGGGAACTCAGTAGCTTCCACTATCTCGCAAACATTTAAGATTGACGGCCTTTATACAGGTATTGTGATGGCCGTGATTACTGGACTTGTTGTATTTGGAGGCATTAAGAGAATTGGCCGTGTAACAGAAATCTTTGTTCCTTTTATGGCGCTTTTTTATGTGGGAGGAGCTCTTGTCGTGCTGGCTTTAAATATTGACCAAGTGCCAACAGTTATTTCGTTGATTTTTTCTCATGCGTTTCAGCCGATGTCAGCTGTTGGCGGTTTTGCAGGAGCAGCGGTAGCTGAAACCATTCGCTGGGGATTTGCCAGAGGACTGTATTCGAATGAGGCAGGGCTAGGAACAACACCGATTGCTCACGCAGCAGCCCAAACGGATCACCCGGTGCGCCAAGGGTTTTGGGCTATCATCGGCATTGTCATCGATACGCTTGTTGTCTGTTCAGCGACAGCCTTTGTCGTGCTGTCAACAGGTGTATGGAAACAGGCAGGAGCTCTCGATGACCCATCGGCTTTAACGACGATTGCTTTTAAGGAAAGCTTTGGAGCCTTTGGAGGATTCCTTGTGACAGCTTCATTGATCTTTTTCGTTTTATCTACCGTTATCGTGGTCGTCTTTTATGGATCTAAGCAAGCGGAATTTTTATTTAACTTAAAAGCAGCACAAGCGATTAAAGTTATTTATTTGGCCGCAATCATTTTAGGGGCTGTCGGTGCGGCAAAAACAATATGGTCATTCCTTGACTTGGCGCTCGCTGCCATTCTGCTGCCTAATATTATTGCCGTGCTCCTTCTGAGCGGAAAAGTCAAAGAATTAAAAAATGAATTCTTTGAATCGGAGAAGTATTACTTAAAAGATGTGAAGAAAAAGAAGATCAGCTAAACCAGATGGCTGCTTTTATGTTTATCTCTGCAGAAAGAGGGAACATACAAAAGCGTATAAAAAATGAAAGGGGTTTTCTCATTGAGTAAAAAAATTGCTGTATTAGTAACAGACATGGTGGAAGATTCCGAATACACAGAACCGGTGAATGCATATAAAGAAGCCGGCCATGAGGTTGTTACTATTGAAAAAGAAGCAGGAAAAGCAGTAAAAGGAAAACAAGGAGAAGCAACCATCGCCATTGATAAGGGAATTGATGATGTAAGCCCAAGTGACTTTGACGCGCTGCTAATTCCGGGGGGCTTTTCACCAGACCAGTTGCGAGCAGATGATCGCTTTGTAAATTTTGCGAAAGCCTTCATGGATGAGAAAAAACCGGTGTTTGCTATTTGTCACGGTCCGCAGCTGCTTATCACGGCCAAATCGTTGGAAGGCAGAAGTGCTACAGGATATAAGTCGATTAAAGTAGATATGGAATATGCAGGTGTTACTTACAAGGATGAGGAAGTGGTTGTTTGTCAAGATCAGCTTGTCACAAGCCGCACACCTGATGACATTCCCGCTTTCAATAGAGAGTCGTTGAAGCTTCTTGCAAAAGAATAAATGGAGAGAAGGCCGGTAAACTACCGGCTTTTTATTTTCGTAAACTACCAAGTTCTTCAGCAATAGCTTGCATTTCACTTGGGCTGAAGTTACTTTTGCGGTTCACTAACTCATAAATTTCCTTTAAATCCTCATAAGAAGATTCGCTGAAGTGATCCGGTTTAATAGCGCCGACATTTACCATGCGTAATTTTGTTGTGATTTGCTCTAGCATGTATTCAATATTTTCAGGGGATTTGACAGATAGATCCACGTTCTTTTCACCCTCTCCAGTAATTTGATAACATCATTTCACTTTTCATTTAGTTTGTCAATCAACTATTTAAAAAAACAGACTTTTAAAAAAGTCTGTTTTTTTATGCTTTGTTAAGCAGCCGCTTTCTTTTCTTTTTCTTCCTTGATGGCTTTTAATACATTTTTTGTTTCGTGAATGACTACTCCAGATAGGCCGATGATACCAACCAGGTTAGGGAAGGCCATTAATCCATTCATAATATCGGCAAATGTCCAAACTAGTTCGAGACTTGTTACTGCCCCGATGAAGACCGCTAATACAAAGACCAGCCGATAGTATTTAACAACCTTTTTGCTAAATAGGTAGGAGAAACATTTCTCTCCATAGTACGACCAGCCGATGATGGTAGAAGAAGCAAAGAACAGCAGGCCAAGAGCGACTACGTAAGAGCCTGCCGGACCAAGGAAGGATTCAAAGGATACAGTTGTCAGTTCGCTTCCTTCCAATCCCTGATCATATTGTCCAGCCATCACAATGGTTATTCCTGTGATGGAACAAATTAAAATAGTATCAATAAACACTTGAGTCATAGAGACGAGAGCCTGGCGAGCAGGCATGTCTGTTTTTGCTGCCGCTGCTGCAATCGGGGCAGAGCCGAGACCTGCTTCATTAGAGAATACCCCACGAGCCACACCGTAACGGATAACTGCACCAATCGCACCTCCTGCTACAGCTTCACCGGTGAAAGCATCTGAGAAAATTAGACCTAGGGCTGCTGGAATGCCACCTAAGTTTGTCAGCAGGATAACAAGGCCTGCGATCAAATAGAACGCTGCCATAATTGGCACAAAAAAAGCAGTCACTTTACCGATGCTTTTAATGCCGCCTAATAAAACAAGGGCAGTAAAGATAAGTAAAACAATTCCTGTAATGAATGGAGATACATTAAACGTATTTTTTACCACGCCGGCCACTGCATTGGCTTGTACTAGATTCCCGATACCAAAAGCAGCAACGGCACCGAATAAAGCGAACAGGATGCCCAGCCATTTTTGATTTAATCCCCGTTCGAGATAATACATTGGACCGCCGGACATTTCTCCGTCTGGGTCTTGGACGCGGTACTTTACGGCGAGTACAGCCTCTGCATATTTCGTAGCCATGCCAAAGAATGCACTCAACCACATCCAGAAGACAGCTCCAGGGCCTCCCATTAATACAGCGGTCGCTACCCCAACGATATTTCCAGTTCCAACCGTTGCTGCGAGCGCTGTCATTAAAGCTTGGAAGTGAGAGATATCACCTTCAGATTGCTTATCCTGGCTTTTGCTAAATGCAAGTTTAAGAGAATAAGGCAGTAATCTGAGCTGTAAAAAGCCAATACGTACGGTCAAATAAATTCCAGTTCCAACTAAAAGAATTAGCAGAGGCGGTCCCCAAATGTAACCACTAATAGTGTTCATGATACCAAGTAATTTTTCCTGAGCCATATTATCCCCTCCTTCTCCCTCATTATATAAAAATGCCTAGAAAAGAGTAGTCAGTATTTAAAAAATATTTAAAAAATAGAAACTTTTGTTAAATGAAACAAACAAAAGTTGGTTGAATTGTGAAAAATCATTTACTGATAGTATGTTAGCGCTAAAGAGCGATTTAAAAAGAAGGAAAAGAGTCATCCACTAAAGAATAGGGTCATGGTACTCTTATATAGACGAACAATGAGTCAGCCTGCTTTCAAGAGCCCTGTTTCTTACGAATGATGTTTTGTTATTTTACAAAAGGGGAATTGATAGAGCATGAGAATAATGAAAATGCTACAGCCCAAGTAAGAATGGAAAGGGAACATTCTTTATTCTTAAAGGATAAGCGATGAAAGTGTACTTGCGAGCAAGCAGATGACCAGTTCGGATAATTTGTCAGCCATGATTCTGCTGATACAATTAGTTTAGTTGTGAAAGAAAGGATGATGAAAATGGGAAAAGGTAAATTTTTTACAAAGGTAGGCATTGGCGCAGCAATTGGAGGCGCTATTGCTTTAATGGACCGTCAGACAAGAGAGGAGATGAAGGAGTGGGCCATCTATTTATTTGAGATGGCAAAAGACCCTGAAAGCTTATCTGCTTCCTCTAAAGAAATTGTAAATCGAGCAAAGGAAACAGCTCAGCAAATTAGCGAGGACGTTAGTTACATTCGTGGAAAAGTCGACAGTTTACGCGATCTGACACCTGAGGTAAAAGATCTTGTGGATGAGACAAAGAGCACTTTTCTTCCTGATGAAGAAAGCGCATCCGGTGCAGCAGGAAAAACTTCAGTAACGCACTAGGAGGCGATTATTTGTCCGACAACAAGATAGGGTTAAAGATTTTTTCAAAGCATTTGCTGAAAAGAATACAACAATCTGATGTTCCGGACACTGCTGCACAAATGTCGTACTACTTTCTGCTATCGCTCTTTCCATTGTTAATTTTTGCTGTAACCCTGCTGGCTTACTTGCCTATTAGCCAGCAGGATATGTTTCTTTTGGTTCGCGATTATGCCCCTGGCGATACAGTAGAAACCATTCAAAATACATTGAATGAAGTGTTGCAAAATGGAAATGGCGGTTTGCTTTCCTTCGGGGTAATCGCCACTCTCTGGTCAGCTTCTAAAGGGATGAATGCTATCATTAAAGGGTTAAATCATGCATACAACGTAGACGAGACAAGACCGTTCTACAAGGTGAGGGGCATGTCTGTTTTATTAACAGTCGGTTTAATTTTTGTGATAGCGGCTGCCTTAATCTTACAGGTATTCGGGAAGCAAATCGGACTGTTCGCATCTGACTATTTAGGCCTGTCCGATGAGTTTCTAAAGCTTTGGAACTGGCTACGCTGGCTGATTTCTCCTCTGTTGATTTTTGGAGTATTTGTTGGTTTGTATTATTTGGCTCCGAACATTAGTGTCAAATGTTTAACCGTTTTGCCGGGAGCCATCTTTGCTGCTGTTGGCTGGATTGTCGTTTCATTAGGTTTTTCTTTTTATGTCAATAATTTTGGCAATTACTCAGCCACATATGGAAGCATTGGAGCCATCATTGTCATGATGATTTGGTTTTATCTGTCAGCGATGATTATCCTTATTGGCGGAGAAATCAATGCCTTGAAAAACGACTTAGCTGGCGATTGTTAATGAAGAGTCTGCTTACCCTTTACTGTTGGTAGGCGGGCTTTTTTAATGGGCTTTGCTCATAAATGAATTTTTTCTGCTCACCATCCATAAAAGTATAGACGTAACATTTGGATAGGAATCATCACTGATAAATGGCCTTTTGCACTGATTGAGTCAATAAAAAAAACGTTCAGCAAGCTGAACGTTTCAGACTGTAGACAAACTCAATGAAATTCTAGAGTTTGTCTACAGTCCTTTTTATTTTGCTTGTGAATGGGGGCTGTTGATTTCCATTCCAGGCGCTTCGCTTTCCGCGGGGCGGGCGGTGAGCCTCCTCGCCGCGAAAGCGCCTGCGGGGTCTCACCTGTCCCGCTGATCCCGCAGGAGTCTTTGCGCCATCCATTTCAATCAACAGGGGTTACAAAGTTAGAGTAGCCGTACAACCATACCTGTTTTAAAATAAATAGATCAAACACTTGAGGTGAGAAAGATGCTTTCGAAAAACAATCCAATCCAACGGAATCAAATAGAAATGATCGCTCTAGACCAGCTTGTACCAGAGAATCACCTGGTCCGTAAAATGGAGGCAGCGATGGATTTCTCTTTTATTTATGACTTGGTGGAAGGATTGTATGCGGAAGTGGGCCGCCCAAGCATTGATCCAATTATTTTAATTAAACTAACATTTATCCAATATGCCTTTGGCATTCGATCCATGCGCAAGACGATCGAGGAAGTGGAAACGAATATGGCCTACCGCTGGTTTCTCGGTTATGGATTCCATGATAAAGTGCCGCATTTCTCTACCTTCGGTAAGAACTACGAGCGTCGCTTTAAAGATACCGACCTGTTTGAACAGATCTTCTATCGTATCTTAAAAATAGCTGCCGAGAAAAAGCTCATTAGTGCGGAGCACGTTTTTGTGGATTCCACTCATGTAAAAGCTAGCGCGAATAAGCGTAAATTTGAAAAGAAAATGGTTCGCAAAGAAACACGCGCGTATCAGGAACGCCTCCAAGAAGAGATTAATCAGGACCGAGAGGATCATGGAAAAAAGCCGTTCCCGCCAGATAAGTTCGATAAAGAAGAAACGAAAGAAATCAAGGAAAGTACAACCGATCCGGACAGTGGCTACTACGTTAAAGACGAACGAACCAAACAATTTGCCTATTCCTTTCACGCGGCCGCAGACCGTAAGGGATTCGTAATTGGCACAATGGTCACACCAGGCAACACACATGACAGCCAAATCTTAGAGCCGTTAATGGAGAAAGTGATAGAAAAGGTAGGAAAACCTAAAGCTGTTGGTGCAGACGGAGCTTACAAAACACCTGCCATTGCCAGTTATTTAATGGAAAACGGCATGACACCTGCTTTGCCTTATACACGGCCGCGCACAAAAGAGGGCTTCTTCAGAAAGCATGACTATGTGTACGATGAACATTTTGACTGTTACCTTTGTCCGGCAGGGGAAGTATTGAATTACTCAACGACGAATAAGGAAGGCTATCGTGAATACAGATCACCCAAACAGGTTTGTACCTCCTGCCCTTTTTTAGCTAAATGCACGGAAAGCAGAGATCATCAAAAAGTGGTGACACGCCATATTTGGCAGAAATATATGGAAGAGGCCGACCATCTTCGCCACCACGAAGAAGTTAAAGCGATTTATGCGGAGCGAAAAGAAACGATTGAGCGTGTATTCGCAGATGCAAAAGAAAAGCATGGCATGCGTTGGACAACGTTAAGGGGACTTAAAAAATTGTCGATGCAAGCGATGCTTACTTTCGCTGCCATGAATCTCAAGAAAATGGCCAGCTGGACTTGGCGAGAACCAGAAATGGCTTAAATGATGACCTCGGAGAGGTCTATCTTTCTCTCGAAGGGCTTTAAAACTACCGAAAAATCAAAAGGGGTTCGGAATAAGACTATTCCGAACCCCTTTTGTCGACAAACTGAAACGTTCAGCAAGCTGAACGTTTTTAAGACCGCAAGAGACGCAGTCCGTTTAAGATAACGAGAATAGTGCTGCCTTCGTGCCCGATAACGCCAAACGGTAAGTCAAGCACTTGGAAGAAGTTGGAAATGATAAGCAGCATAATGACTGATATGGAAAAGATCACATTTTGCTTAACGATCCGTTGCATTTTTTTTGATAAGCGAATGGCTTCAGCAATTTTAGGCAAGTCATTTTTCATCAGGACGATATCTGCTGTTTCCATCGCCACATCTGAGCCTTCTCCCATAGCAATCCCAATGTTTGCGGTAGCTAGAGCGGGAGCGTCATTAATGCCGTCTCCAACCATTGCGACAGTATCATAATCTTGAATTAACTTTTTTAGTTGATCTACTTTCTGCTCCGGCAAACATTCAGCAATGAAGGTGTCTAAGTGTGCTTCCTTAGCAATCGCTCTTGCTGTTGTTTCATTGTCGCCTGTCAGCATAATAGTGTGAATGCCTTCTTGATGGAGAAGCTCTAAAGCCTGTTTTGTGTCTTCCCGTATTAAGTCCTTCAAAGCAATAACCGCTGCAATTCCATATTCATCTCCTACAAAAACAGTTGTTTTTCCAGAAGAGGCAAGTTCATTCGCTTTGCCGCCATGGAAAGCGAGTGCGGCTTCCCGGTCAATAAAATCAGCTTTCCCGATCTTCCATTGTTTTCCCTTAACAGTTCCTTTGACTCCCCAACCGGCTGCATCTTCCAACTCATCTGGTGCAGAATAAGCGACATTTTTTTCTTGGGCAAATCGAATGATCGCCTGAGCGAGTGGGTGATTGGACTGACTTTCGATCGAAGCAACAGCACTAAGCAATTCATTCTCTGCTAGACCTTCGCGGACAACTACATCTGTTACCTCAGGTTTCCCTTTTGTAAGGGTACCGGTTTTATCAAAAGCAATCGCTTTTAAATTGTTCAGGTTTTCTAAATGAACGCCGCCTTTAAATAAAATGCCACGGCGAGCTCCGTTAGAAATCGCTGAAAGTGTCGCCGGCATAATTGAAGCGACGAGCGCACATGGAGAAGCGACAACGAGAAGGACCATGGCTCGATAAAAGGTTTCTGTCCAGCTCCAGCCAAGGGTAAAATGAGGTAAAAACATCATTAAACCAACCGCTGCCAATACAATTTTTACATATTTGCCTTCAAATTTCTCGATAAATAGTTGGGAAGGTGACTTTTCACTTTGGGCAGATTGAACAAGTTGGATGATTTTTTGAAAAAGTGTCTCGCTTGCAGGCTTTGTTACTTCAATATAAATAGATCCAGTAATGTTCACAGTACCTGCGAATACTTCTCCGTTTTGCTGTTTAGAAACGGGGATTGATTCCCCGGTTATAGCAGCCTCATCAATCGTTGTCTGTCCCTTTGAGATTAGGCCATCTGCAGGAATGCGCTCTCCCGGTTTTACAAGGATTAAATCTCCAACTGCAAGAGAAGACACGTGAACTTTTTCTTCCGTGCCATTTTTGATCAATAAGGCTTCTTCCGGCTGAATTCCCATTAAGGAAGAAATTTCTTTTTGGCTTTTATTCATTGTATAAGTTTCGAGTGCTCCACTAAGAGCAAAAATGAAAATTAAGATAGCTCCTTCTGTCCAATAACCGATAATAGCTGAGCCGATGGCAGCAAAAATCATGAGCATTTCTACATTCAGCTCTTTCTCGGCAATCGTTTCTTCAATCCCTTCTTTTGCTTTGGCAAAACCGCCGATAATAAAGGCGATCATATAAATTGGAACGGCTGCAGAATGAACGCCGTTTTTATCTAAGAGCCATCCAGCTAAAATCAATACACCGCTTAAAAGAGCTGCTATCAGTTCGGCGTGAGGTTTTATGGAAGAAATCCAGAGCGCTTCTTCTTGATGTCCGGCCTCTAAAGCTTTTGCTTGCATATTCATGATAATATTCCTCCTTAATTGATATTTCCTCTTTCCAATTGAGAATAGTAATCAAATTCACTTTTCTTTTGATTAATGAAAAACATTCTCATTAGTTTTAAAATAAGGTTTTTTATTCAAATGTAGTTTTATTATTAATTTATAATAATTATAATTAAGGTTATATTAACATAGCCGTGCTTAAAAATAAAGAGTAATATCTTTTTTTAATGCTTCATCAAACATTTGTTCAGAGATAGATGTTTCGCTGCAAATAATTTAAAATAAGGTAGATGATTGCAGAGAGGTGAAAAAATGAAATTTCGAATGAAGGAAGGCGGATTTACAGCCGATCTACCTTACGGACAGCTTGATGTCTCTGGTGATGAGCTGTATGGATTTCGTCCTTATCAACTACTAACCGCGTCTATAGCTGTTTGCAGCGGAGGTGTTCTGCGAAAGATTCTTGAGAAAAAAAGAATGCACGTAGAGGACATTGAAATTAACACGAAGGTCTATCGGAACGAACAAGAGGCAAGCCGGATTGAAAAAGTAGAAGTTCACTTTATTATTAAAGGAAAAGAGCTAGCAGAGGGACAAATAAAAAAAGCGATGGAGCTGACGAGAAAGAACTGTTCAATGGTACAATCGGTTATCCCTGCCATTGAAGTAGTCGAAACTTTTGAAATTATCCAATCTTAATAACTACCTCAACTAGCGTTAGGAAATGAGAAAATGGGGTATCTTGATTAAAAACCTGTATTTATTTTTCTAACGGAAAAGAGGTCAGCTTATGGGTAAGATATTTGGAATTATGGTGCTGATTGGAGTCCCGCTGTCTGTAGCTGGATCACTTATGCACTGGCCGACATTAATGATGTTCGGCATCTATTGTTTAACGATAATTGCTTTATCAAGTTATATGGGCAGAGCCACAGAAAGCCTTGCGATTATTACGGGCCCAAGAATTGGCGGATTGTTGAATGCCACTTTTGGAAATGCAGTCGAATTGATCATTTCGATTTTTGCTTTACAAGCTGGGTTGATCGGAGTGGTTCTGGCTTCTTTAACCGGTTCTGTATTAGGGAACTTGCTGCTTGTTGCCGGGCTATCATATTTTATGGGAGGCCTTAAGTACAAACGCCAAAAATTTAATGAGCATGATGCTCGTCATAACTCGGGGCTTTTAATATTTGCTGTTATTGTAGCGTTTGTCATTCCTGAAATTTTTTCAAGAGGCATGAGCGACTCAGAGACCCTTTCTTTAAGTGTAGGAATTTCTATTATTATGATTGTTCTTTATCTGGCTGCTTTATTTTTTAAGCTTGTTACACACCGTGGAGTATATACCGGTCAGTCAGAAGAAACCACTCAACATGAAGAACCGGAATGGTCCAAGGGGAAAGCCATAGCTGTATTGCTTCTGGCTACACTTGCTGTTGCCTATGTATCAGAAAATTTAGTGCATACGTTTGAAGAGGTTGGAAAGAGTTTTGGCTGGTCAGAGTTGTTTATCGGGATCATCATTGTGGCCATTGTTGGAAATGCTGCAGAGCATGCTTCAGCTGTGTTGATGGCAATGAAGAATAAAATGGATGTAGCTGTAGAGATAGCTGTTGGCTCAACCTTGCAAATTGCCATGTTTGTTGCGCCGATACTTGTTTTACTCTCGTTAATGTTTGAGACGTCCATGCCGCTTGTTTTTACAATCCCTGAGCTGGTAGCCATGGTAACAGCAGTATTTTTATCGATCGTTCTCTCGAATGATGGAGAAACAAACTGGTTCGAAGGCCTAACGCTTCTCGCTGCTTATTTTATTATGGGAATAGGTTTTTATCTATTATAGATAAAAAAGCTGTGTAAGTGATTCACTTACACAGCTTTTTTATTGTTAGGCGGATAAGTTGAAAAGCCAAGAGCAAACTAAGCAAAAGAAATAGGGAGGATAGAATGTGATGAAGTGGAGTCGTTTACTTTTGTGCCTACTCATTGCCATTATATATACAGGAAATCCGCCGCTTGCTTTGGCAGAAAAAAAGGAGAAAGTCTTTAACGAGAAAATGCCTGACTCGGTCAAAAACATTGCACGTGAAAATACTTTTTTAAATGAGGAAGAAGAACTGTCTCAGTTACAACCCAGTGAATTAACGAAAGAGCTGTTAAGCACTTCGCCAACAAAAATTACGAATCCTTTGCTTGTTCGTATGTTGAATGAATCATCCATTAAAAAATCGCCATTTGCTTTCGGATCCAGAGTGTCGATTTATCTCGGTGAATGGCCGCTTGCCTACCATTCAAAGGAAACAAGCGCTAACTGGCAATATCAAAAAATTAACACAAACTTTTATGACAATCGCGGTGGCAAGACCAATTATCAAATCCACTATGTTCAGGAAGCACACAAAGTAATAAAAGGTGGTTTATCTGCCAAACTGCCCAAAACAGAAGAAGTCCAACAAATGATTTTAAAAGAGGCAATCGACAAAACCGGCTGGCCGTTGTCTTATACAACAGCGATTGGAGCCGGAACAAAACAGAATGAGGTGTACAACGTACCTCCTAAAACGGCCGGTTACTTATATGGATTTGCCCCTGCAATAAATGAAAGAGGGATCATCACTTACGGGGAAGTCTATCTTGTCGTGTCAGGATGGAAACGAGCCATTGTTGTGAAAAATGTAAGCTCCAAACCAATCAGTGCATGGATTCCGGTTAAAAACCATGTATCATTTAGTTATAAATCCGTACAGCAGTAATGAACAAAAATTTTTAAGCGCAACTATCTTTTTCGCAGGAAATAATTGAATTAAACGGCTGAATCCTTTACGATGGAAGGCAAGCGACAAAAGAAAAATATACAGGAGTGCTAATCGAATATGAAGCCCATCATCGATAAAGAATCACAAATTAGCTACTTAAAGCAGCGTTTAAATATGTTTATGGAAGTTCTTGATGCCATCGAGCCAGAGGAAACAAAGATCGAAGACATTGACCGCCTTCTTGAAATGATTGACGATATTGAAGAGAAGTGTGAACAATTTAAAAGCAGATAAATAAAAAGAACCAGCCAAGAGGCTGGTTCTTTTTATTAGTCTTAAGTTCTCCTTTAAAACAACAAAATTCAGCAGTATAATAAAAAAAGTATGGCAATGCAAAGAGATACATAAAGAGTGAGTGGAGAGGGGAAAGATCATGAATTTGGAAAAGTTCCAACAAAGTATGTACGAGTTGATTGTCGAAACATCAACTAATTTGCCGAAAGATGTGCGTCGCGCAGTTAAAGCAGCCGCCGTGCGTGAAAATGCTGGCACAAGCGCAGCGATGAGCCTTAATACCATTACAAATAATATTCAGATGGCAGATGAAAATATTTCTCCCATTTGTCAGGATACAGGTATGCCGACGTTTAAAGTAAAAACACCCGTGGGCGTTAACCAATTAGAAATTAAAGAAGCCATTTATCAGGCAATGATTGAAGCGACAAAAAACGGAAAACTTCGTCCTAACTCGGTTGATTCATTGACAGGAGAAAATAGCGGTGACAATTTAGGACCAGGCACGCCGGTTATTAAGTTTGAACAATGGGAAAAAGATTATATTGATGCCCGCTTGATTCTAAAAGGCGGCGGCTGTGAGAATAAAAATATTCAATACAGTCTCCCTTGTGAACTTGAAGGCCTTGGAAAAGCGGGGCGCGACCTGGACGGTATCCGTAAGTGTATTATGCACTCCGTTTATCAAGCTCAAGGGCAAGGGTGCAGTGCCGGATTTATCGGTGTGGGCATCGGCGGTGATCGTACAACAGGCTATGAGCTGGCGAAAGAGCAGCTTTTCCGCCGTGTTGACGATGTGAACCCTAACGAAAGTCTGCGTCAGTTGGAAGAGTATGTGATGAAGCACGCGAATGAGCTTGGTATTGGCACAATGGGATTCGGCGGTGAAACGACTTTACTAGGCTGTAAAGTTGGCGTCATCAACCGTTTGCCTGCTAGCTTTTTTGTATCAGTTGCCTATAACTGCTGGGCTTTCCGTCGCTTAGGTGTACAAATTGATGCGGCAACAGGAGAAATCCAAGAGTGGTTCTATCAAGATGGAGAAGAAATTACATTTGACTCTTCTCAGCCAGAGTCGGAAGAGACAAAATCAGAAAGCCGTACATTTACGTTAACTGCACCAATTACAGAAGAGCAAATCCGTGAACTTAAAGTAGGAGATGTGGTGAAAATCACGGGAAGAATGTACACAGGCCGTGATGCGATCCATAAATACCTAATGGATCATGATGCACCGGTTGATTTAAATGGCCAGGTTATTTATCACTGTGGCCCGGTTATGCTGAAGGATGAGCAGGGGGAATGGCACGTAAAAGCGGCCGGACCAACTACTTCGATTCGCGAGGAGCCTTACCAAGGCGACATTATGAAGAAGTTTGGTATTCGTGCTGTCATCGGTAAAGGCGGCATGGGACCGAAAACACTTGCTGCTTTGAAAGAGCATGGTGGTGTGTACTTGAACGCGATCGGCGGAGCCGCTCAATATTATGCAGATTGTATTAAGTCAGTAGACGGCGTTGATTTAATGAACTTTGGTATTCCGGAAGCGATGTGGCATCTCCAAGTAGAGGACTTTACAGCTGTGGTGACGATGGATTCACACGGCAATAGCCTTCACGCGCATGTAGATAAATCTTCCTTGGAAAAGCTTTCTCAATTTAAAGAGCCAGTCTTTAGCTGATCATTTGATCGACCCCCTCCTGTTTTACTGAAAATAGGAGGGGGCAGAGTGCAAAGAAAATTTATTTCCATTCTTCAGATTGAGACTCCCTATTCAGGGAGTCTTTTTATACTGGAAGGACTGCTCCCTCTTTTTGGCTTTAGCAGGATAACTTTCCGGTGGAATCATGAAAAAGCTCGCCATTTATGTCGTTTTTTCGGTTATAATGAAAGTTGTTTATTTAAATTTATTATCCGAAGTTGAGAGGAAGAGAGGAATGAATCAAGAATATACAACACAAAAATCTGGTAATGCTCAAAAGCAGAGCACAGGTAAAATATTATGGCAGTTAACTCGGCCCCACACTTTAACCGCATCATTTGTGCCTGTTTTAATCGGAACGGTGCTGGCCATGTTTTATACAAAGGTGGACATCTGGCTGTTCTTAGCGATGCTCTTCGCATGCCTATGGATTCAAATCGCGACAAATTTATTTAATGAATACTATGACTTTAAACGGGGATTAGATACCGAGGAGTCTGTTGGTATTGGCGGTGCCATTGTACGACACGGGATGCAGCCAAGAACGGTTTTGCAGCTGGCACTAGGCTTTTATGCATTGGCTCTTTTATTGGGAGTATATATATGTGTGAGCAGCAGCTGGTGGCTGGCGTTGATTGGATTAGGCGGAATGGCAGTTGGTTACTTATATACAGGCGGCCCGCTTCCAATTGCTTATACACCATTTGGAGAACTTTTCTCCGGTTTGTGCATGGGTTCTTTTTTTATACTGATTTCTTTCTTCATCCAGACGGGTGTTGTGAATACGCAAAGCATCATCATCTCCATTCCTATTGCCATTCTTGTAGGCGCCATCAATCTTTCCAATAATATCCGCGATATTGAAGAGGATAAAAAAGGCGGAAGGAAAACCTTGGCGATTTTGATGGGACATGAAAAAGCGGTATACTTTTTAGGCTTTTTGTTTGCTGTCGCATACGTGTGGATTGTTGGTTTAGTGGTATTTGATGATGTTAGCCCTTGGCTGTTCTTAATCTTTTTAAGCCTTCCAAAACCTATTCAAGCCATCAAAGGATTCTTAGGAGAGAAGGCGCCTAAGCGGACCGGTCTGGCCATGAAAGCGACCGCTCAAACAAATACATTCTTTGGCTTCTTGCTGTCTATTGGCTTGTTTATCAGCTATTTTTGGTGAAAATTAACTCGATAAAAGGTGGATATTTTTCTTTTTAAAACTGAAACTAGAGGAAAAAGCAAAGGAAGATGATGATGAAGAAGTGGATCATGTACAGCTCGTTTGCTGTTTTATTTTTCTTTAGTTTCGCTTATCCTGCCATGTCGGCTTCCAATCAGGCCATTCACTGGGGATTCAAAAAAGGCTCCGATGGACAGCAGGCGGAAGCGGGCCGGGAGCTCGATAAGTTATTAGCTGACCATGGCGCCTTTTATAAGGGCAGCGCCAAAGAAAAAGTGCTGTATTTGACGTTTGATAATGGCTATGAAAACGGCTATACGAAAAGCGTCCTAGATACATTAAAGAAAGAGAACGTGCCTGCTGCTTTTTTTATTACAGGCCATTATTTAAAAAGCGCGCCTGATCTTGTCAAGCGGATGAACAAGGAAGGCCATATTATCGGCAACCATTCATGGCATCATCCTGATTTAACGCAGGTGAGTGATGAGAAGCTGAAAGAAGAGCTCGCGCTCGTGAAAAAGGAAACGGCCCGGATAACCAAACAAAAACAAATGACATATCTTCGGCCACCGCGCGGAATTTTCAGTGAGAGAACGTTAAAGGTTGCGCGGGAAGAAGGATACACACACGTGATGTGGTCGCTTGCTTTCGTTGATTGGCAAACAAACAACCAAAAAGGCTGGCAATATTCTTATGACAACATTATGAAGCAGATCCATCCGGGGGCTGTTTTGCTGCTTCACACTGTTTCAAAAGACAATGCCGAGGCTCTTCCCAAAGCAATTAAAGATTTGAAAAAGCAAGGATACCGCTTTGAGAGCCTGGATGATTACCGTAAAAAACAAAAAAGAATTTCGGCATAGGGCTGCTGCGGCAGTCCTGTTTTTTCGTTATAATGAGGGATAACATTTGGCAAAAACAGTGAGGACGTGACAAAGTGAAACAGGAAGATAAAGCAAAGATAAAAGTAAAACAAACGTTTCCGCTGACCATTAAACGCATAGGCATTAACGGAGAAGGCGTCGGTTATTTTAAACGGCAGGTCGTTTTCGTTCCTGGAGCTCTCCCTGGGGAAGAAGTGGTTGTGGAGGCGGTGAAGGTACACCCAAAATTTACAGAAGGACGAATCAAAAAAATCAGAAAGAAATCTGAGCATCGTGTGACTCCACCATGCCCGGTATACGACCAATGCGGCGGCTGTCAGCTGCAGCACGTGACATATAGAGAACAGCTTAATGCCAAGCGTGAAATTTTAATTCAGTCGCTTGAGCGGTATACGAAGGTGCCTGTTGATGCTCTTGATATCCGCGAGACGATTGGGATGGAAGAGCCTTGGTTTTACCGCAATAAAAGCCAATTCCAAGTAGGCAAGAGAGATGGCATGGTCATTGCTGGACTGTACAGTCAAAATTCTCATAAGCTGATTGATATTCCAGATTGCATCGTCCAACAGCCGGCATTAAATGATGTACTAAATAAAGTCAAACAAATATTGCAGGATTTCAATATTCCGATCTATGATGAAAAGAAAAATAAAGGTATCGTTAAAACGGTTGTGACTCGTGTGGGCATTGCTACTGGCGACATTCAAGTGGTCATTGTTACCGCGACGGATAAGCTGCCGAAAAAAGAATTGATTGTCCAGGAAATCCAAAAGCGGCTGCCGAACGTAAAATCTATTATCCATAATATTAATCCCAAAAAGACCTCATTAATTTTCGGAGATAAAAGCTTGCCACTCGCTGGTCCAGAGACGATTGAGGAGCGGCTGGGTGATCATAAGTATGCTCTTTCCGCCCGCGCATTCTTCCAGCTTAACCCTGAACAAACGATCAGACTTTATGATGAAGTAAAGAAAGCGGCACAGCTGACTGGCAGCGAGAAAGTGGTCGATGCCTATTGCGGCTCAGGAACGATCGGCCTTTGGGTGGGAGAAGGGGCTGCTGAAATCCGCGGGATGGATGTAGTTCCTGAATCGATTAAAGATGCCAGAGAAAATGCGAAGGCTTTAAAGATTAAAGCGGTATATGAAGTGGGTACCGCCGAGCAATGGCTGCCCAAGTGGCTAAAAGCAGGCTGGAATCCGGATGTCGTTATCGTCGATCCGCCGCGCACAGGATGCGACCAAAAGCTGCTCGATACGATCAAGAAGGTAAAGCCAAAACGATTTGTATATGTGTCCTGTAATCCTTCGACACTGGCTAAAGATATTAACCAGCTAAGCCATTTGTATAACATCGAATATATTCAGCCTGTGGACATGTTTCCGCAAACGGCGCACGTCGAAGCTGTCACGCTGCTAACTCTAAAAGACAGCAGCCGGCATCAATAATTTATGGCAAGGAGGAAAACCACCCGCTGAATAGGGTGGTTTTTTCCGTTATAGATGAACAATTAAATCTTAAGAATTCTTAAGAGATTCTATCACTGTTTCTTCAGATTTGGGCTTTATTCTAGAGATAAAATCCAAAAATGTTGGAGGGACAGAAACTTGAAAACTCATGCGTTCTTTTTTCAATATATATTAAACCCAAGAAAAATTGGAGCTGTTTTTCCGAGCTCCTTTTATTTGGCTGAAAAGATGACAGGCAATATTTATTTTCAACAGGCCAAATATATAGTGGAATACGGACCGGGAACAGGCATCTTTACAGATCAAATTCTTACATATAGAAAGCCAGATACGGTTGTTTTATTAATAGAGAACAATAGAGAGTTTTATAAGCTGCTGAAGGACAGGTATAAAGAAGAAAATAATCTTATCATCATTAATGATACCGCGGAGCATATTGACCAGTATGTAGAAAGGTATGATATTCCCCATGTGGACTATGTGGTTTCTGGATTGCCTTTTGCCAGCTTGCCTAAGAATGTTTCGAATAATATTTTGCTTAAAACGAAAGAGTTATTAGGGCATAATGGTAAGTTCATCACTTTTCAATATACGCTGTTTAAGAAAGAATTGATAAGCCGATTTTTTACTCAAGTCGATGTCAAGTTCGAGTATAGAAATGTACCACCTGCCTTTATATTAAGCTGCAACAATCGGCGGCTAGATAGAGCAAATAATGGATGAGCGCAAAGTAGGCGGGAAATAAAGGAAACGAAGGATAGGATATTAGAGGAAACTGTAAGTGTAAATTCTCCTTTTAGAAGGTATAAAACATATAATACAGAAATTAATAATAACAAGGGCATCGGTGACTCATTCGTTATGACAGATACATGTCGAAGGAATAGGAAATTAAACCTCAATTTAATGGATAAATTCCATGAGGGAACAATAGAAACATGGCTGGGTAATTGCTATTGCTAAAAATAAGAGCTAGGGATAACTGCCTCTATAAAGTTTATTGCCAGAACTTAAAATGAAAGGTTTTGCAGAGTATTTCTTAGTTCTCGCTGCTTTTGATGTATATATCACAGCGAAAGAGAGTGTGGAGGAATTGAAGAAGAGTATTTTTATTATCGCTGTATGGTTAGTATCTATCTACGTATTGAAGCATAATCATTTATTGCCCTCTGATATGGATGAGTTAAAGGAATTTATATCCAGACATACAGAATATGCCATGTTGTTATTCGTTGCTCTATGGTGTTTAAGGCTCCTCGTTTTTATACCAGGTGCTACACTGATGATTTTCGGAGGAGTATACTTTGAACCGCTTTTAGGTTTTTTACTATCCATGGCTGGCATCATTTTAAGTGAAACGTTAGTCTATCTATTTTCCAAAACTGTTATAGGCACAAAGCTAAGCCGGCTCCTAGAGAAGAAGAGACCAGAACTAGGGGCACTTTTGGAAACCCAAAATTACAAGTTTTTAGCATTAGGGATTATTTGTCCCATTGCTCCTACAGATGCCATTTGTTTTTTATCAGCATCATTAGGAGCAAAATATATGCGCTATATGCTGACCATAATCGTCTCCAACCTTCCACTTTTATTGCTATATAGCTTGATCGGAACGAGTATCAGTGAGTCTTTAATTGGCATGACAGCGGGTGTTGTTTTACTTGGGGGAGTTACGGTCGTGTCGATAAATATTTGGAACAACCTAAAGAATGCCGTAAACTTTTCTAATAGGGCTAAAACTCAGCGAACCAAAACCGCTAATAATTAAAATTGATATGAAG
Source organism: Pseudobacillus sp. FSL P4-0506 (assembly GCF_038003025.1). Lineage (NCBI taxonomy): Bacteria > Bacillati > Bacillota > Bacilli > Caryophanales > Bacillaceae > Pseudobacillus > Pseudobacillus sp. FSL P4-0506. Next base: position 4,256,881 of record NZ_JBBOOI010000001.1, on the reverse strand, counting down.
CAAGAAAGAAGCCGCACATAGAAAAAAGCAGACAGTCTCATCACCATGAAACTGTCTGCTTTTTATTTATATCTTGGCTAATATTAAGATGCTTTTTGAACAGATTTAAGGTAGTTTTCTCCCTTGTGAGCATCAAATCGGCCTTCCCATTTAGACATAACAACAACGGCTAAAGAGTTACCAATTACATTAACAACTGTACGCGCCATATCAAGAATCCGGTCAATACCAGCAATAAAGGCGAGGCCTTCAAGTGGAATACCTACAGATCCTAAAGTAGCTAACAGAACAACAAAGGAAACGCCCGGCACACCGGCAATCCCTTTAGATGTCACCATTAATACTACCATTAGTGTTAACTGCTCCATAATACTTAAATCGATTCCGTACATTTGGGCAATAAAGATTGCCGCAAGTGCTTGGTAAAGAGTAGATCCGTCCAAGTTAAATGAATAGCCGGTTGGAATAACGAAGGAAACGACATCTTTTGGACAACCGAATTTCTCCATTTTCTCCATTATTTTTGGAAGAACTGTTTCTGAACTCGAAGTAGAGTAGGCTAAGAGGAGTTCATCTTTTAAGATTTTGATAATATGAAAGACGCTTGTCCCGCACATCTTAGCAATAGCTCCAAGAACGACAACAATAAAGAAAATCATCGTTGCATATACGCAAATAAGTAATTTTCCGAGTGGAATCAATGACTCTACGCCAAATTTGGACACGGTTACACCAATTAGAGCAAATACACCAAATGGAGCAAACTTCATAATTTGATTCGTCACATAAAACATAGCATCTGCTGTACCTTGGAAGAAAGCAAGAACTGGTTTCCCTTTTTCACCGATTGCTGCCACTCCTAAACCAAATAAAACAGCAAAGAAAATGATAGCGAGCATATCGCCTTTAGCTAAAGATTCAATAATATTGCTTGGTACAATATTTACAAAAGTATCGGCAAAGCTGTGGCTTGATACTTCCTCGGTTGTCTCAACATATTGCTGAATATCGCCCTTAGCCAGCTTAGACATGTCTATCCCTTCGCCGGGCTTAGTAATATTCGCCACGAGGAGTCCGACAATGATAGCAATTGTAGTGACAATCTCAAAGTAAAGAATTGTTTTCCCACCAAGTTTACCTAACTTTTTCATATCGCCTGTTCCGGCAACACCAAGAATGATCGTGGAAATAACGATTGGCACAACAATCATTTTAATTAATCGAAGAAAAATATCGCCAATTGGCTGTAAAAAAGTTTCAACGGCAGGGTTTCCATAAAAAATGGCACCAACAGTAATCCCTAAAGCTAACCCGACAAGAATTTGATAAGCTAAACCAAATTTACGTTTTTTCATTTAGTCACCTCTTCATATATAGTGCAAACGCTTTCTTTATAAAATAAAAATATATAAGTCAATTTTATAAGGAAGTAATAAAAAACTATAAAATCCGACATTTTCTTTTTTGTTTTCTATAAAAAAGAAAACTCTGCCATTAAGTTCATTGGCAGAGTCAGTCTGATGTTATAACTATAAGGTGCAAAGCTCCTACACATAATTTTATAAGGTGAGGGTTATGTAATCTCTCAAGAATGTCCAAAATACTTTTCTATTGTCTCAAGATACAGGGCTTGAAGAAATTTTTTTATATTAATTTTAACTTTCATCGGTTCATTCCGGTCTGAGTCCAGCTCTTTCATTCTCAATCTTACCTCTTGAAATTCGAAGAAGCGGGGGGCATAATCCTCAAATTTAGGGTTAGTATAATCTATTACACCCATTGAAGCCAGATTGTTGAGAGCAGCTACAATCGCTCTACGAATACGCTGTTCAATAGATTTGACTTCTTTTTTTATGCTAATTGGATCTGATTTATTCATGCTAGCTACTGCTTCATACAATTTTTTTAAAGGAGGTAATAAAGCAGAAGAGTCATTTTTTTCGAGCAAAAACTCCATCATTGCTACAATATCTTTGCTTCCTGCCTCTCCGGCTATTCCCATGTCATTTAAAATAGATAAAACAATATCTTTTACGCTGCGCTGCTTTTGAGCGGAATGAGAGGAGTCGATGTGTGCTAAAGATTCCCTGATTGTCATCAGTGAATGTCTCAATTGAAACCGCTCAGCAGTTTTGGTTAAAATGCTGCGTACCTCAATACGGTTAATCGGTTTATGAATAAAGAACTCGATGCCTTTCTCATAGGCCTCACCGACCATTTCTTTGTTGACTATTTGGGAAATCATAATGAATTGTCCTTCAAATCCTTGCATCCTCAATTGTTCAATGGTTTCAATGCCATCCAATTGAGGCATTAATAAATCAATCAGAACAAAATCAGGCCGAGTGGAAAGGACGAGCGGGATAGACTTTTCACCGCTTTCAGCCTCACCTATTACAAGCCCAAGTTCCTCTTCTGTTATAATTTTGTTTAACATTCTTCGACTGGCTGTGTCATCATCCACAATAAAATAGCGAAGTTTCAGTTTTATTCAACTCCCTTTCTAATCTCGTTCGTTGGAATTTGGATTGTAAAAATGGTTCCTTCAGTCGAAGATTCTACATAAATTTCCCCTTGTAAGTTTTGAATAATCTCTTTTACATGAGAAAGACCAATTCCTGTGGCAGCCACCCCTTGGTCGTTGTATTTTGTTGTATAGCCTGGTTCAAATATTAATGATAAATCTTCTGAAGGAATCCCTTTCCCTGAATCTTGTATAACAAAGTGGGTATATTCCGATTTTTCATATACGCTCAAATCAACACACCCCTCTGCTTTTACAGCTTCTACTGCATTAGCCACAAGATTATTTAAAAGAGCAAGAAGAGGTATGTGCCTATCTGTTTCAAAATCAACACCGATTGATGAATGAAAGGTTAGTTTTTTCTTCAATAGCTCACTATAATTTTGGTTGGCAGTAATCACAAAGCCAAATACGTCAGAAAGAAAAATTCTATCGTTTTTTTTCTGGACATATATTTTAGAGAGTCCGGAAAGAATTCGTTGAGAATCTTTTTTCACCTCATGAATTTCTTGTGAAATGTGCAACGCTTGTACGCTTAATTCCGGCATGTTTCCCTTTTTTAGTTTTCGATATAAATCATGGCTGGTTGCGGTGATTCGCTCAATATTTTCCATGGATTTTTGCAAATAAAGAATCTCTACATATAGTTCTGATCTAACTCCCAGCATTTCCTGAAGTCGTTTTTTTTGTTCCGAAATAGTGATTGAACTGTATAAACCTACTACAAAATAACTGCGAAATAGAGCGATGCCAAACAATAACGCCCATTCTTGTAAGCCAAGATTAGTGTGTTGTAACAGCCAGTAGCGCAGCAAATGCTCTACACTATTTGCTATAAATTCTATTCCAGTAGCAAAAGCGCCAAGAAGAAAGGGGGAGGTTTTATACGCTTCTATTTTAATCAGGCCAAATCCTAAAGAAAATAACAAGTAAAACAGAAATGCAGGAAAATGAGTCATAACACTCGTCAACAAAGGGGCACTGCCCATTACCATATCTGCAGATAAACGAAAACAAACAACCGTGATCCCCGTAATAATACCCGTTCTTAAAAAAGAAGCTGGAGGCCAAACAAGGATAAATAGAAAAAAAGTGATACTGCCTAATCCGAAACGAAGATCCTCTCCATAAAAGGGAATAATTTTCACTTCGCTGACAATCGCAGTTAAAACAGCGGTAAGAAATAAAGACAAAGCATCTGTTCTTTTGGAATTTCTTCCAAGAAGTTTGTATATGATTGACATTTTATTCTCCTATTTTCGCTATAGAGATAAATCGGCCTTGTAAAAAACAATTTTATTATAATGGAATGACGGTATAAAAGAAATCTGTTTTAAGGTGCTGACAATCTTTAATATAAGCATTGATAGGGACAAAAGTTAATGGTAAAATTTTCGTAAATATAGTTAGTTAGTTGACTAACTAATAGGGGGCGTATATATGGCAAAACCAAATATGATTAGCAAAGAAAAGCTAATTCAATTAGCCAAAGAGTGTTTGGCTGATAAGGGGATTGAGAAATTTACACTGAGGTCAGTGGCAGAAAAAGCAGAAGTCACACAGGGAACCGTTTATTATCATTTTCGGACAAAGGAACAGTTGTTGCTGGATATTGTAAAAGACGTCTGTGACCGTTCATGGAATGAGGTAGCGCAAGAAGAAGATGTGATAAAACAAGCCTTGGAATCGGCAAAGAGCCGCTGCGGCAGCGATTCATTTTATCATAAGTTGTTTTTTACATTAATTGTTGCAGGGTTAAATAATGAAAAAATTAAGGAGCAGCTTGGAAGTGTGTTAGAACAGGAAAACAAAGCTTTAGCCGGAAATCTTACAAAAATATGGGCCCAGTCACCAGTAACAGGGGTTTCTCTTGAGGGGTGGGGAGTGTTGTTCAATGCGATCGTAGATGGGATAGCATTGCAGGCTCTCATGATCAAAAATTTTCCTGTAGAAAAGGCATATGAGGGGCTTGAGCAGTTAGTAGCATTACTAAGCAATTTGGCTATGAGGGAGGAGGGAGAATGAAGGGGTACTTGTTCGTTGCTTGTTGGGGCGTGCTCGTTTGGCTGTTTGCTACATTGTTTTTTGTCTTTTTTGGAAAGAAAGTTCTTTTCAGCCCGGATTCAGATCCATTCTTTATGAGCCTGTTTTTGTTAACTGCTGGAACAGCAATATTATTGCTGGCTGTTACTTTCCTGTACTCACTATTCGATCAATCAAAAAATGCCACACTGAAATTCGGGTTAATCGGTACGGCTGTAGGCCTGACACTCGACGCCTTCTCATTAGCTAATCATCGCTATATTTTTCCGGAACTTAATGAATCTCAGATCATTGCCTTTACTGTTTGGATGTCATTTGCGTACGCACTATATTTAATCATTCCTGCCATGGTAAATGAAAGAAGAGGAGGAGGGCTAATTTGGCATAAGAGGGTGTGAAGTTTTTGTTAATTAAAACAGGTGATTCAAGATGCCAATTAACCGATAATCAGAAGAGAGCTCTGGTAGAGGGATAGGAGTTAGCATAATTATTGCCAGAAAGACAGGCCTTCTTATAAAAGGAGGAGAATCAAGACTTGCATATTAAAATGAACAAAGCGGCTTTTGGTTATTTGAAAGGTGTGAAGCTCGGACTTGCATGTTTTGCACCGGTTATTCCGGCGATTCGTGGAAAAGACAACGAAGCAAAGCAACAGGTTGATAAGCAATTATCTCTCGGACAAAAAGCTTTACTTATATTTGAGGCTTGGAAGAATTCAACCTTTCGACTAAGGACTTGGTTCATCAGACGGAGCTGCTCTTATCCATTCGGTCACTAAATGCCAAATTTAATGAAGCCTCTTCTGTGGCGCTTAATCAAATTGGCGTTTGTATTAGAAACAACCCGAGCCGGGTTTCCATTATAACTTTGTTAAAGAAATGCTGATGCTTAGGCAGCGTTTCTTTTTTGTTATTGATGATTGTTTTTGGTTAGATATGATTGTTTTTGAATGATATTGATTGATTTTGCTGTTGGTTTGTCCTATTATAAGAGTATAAAACCGATCTCATTAAGAGAGGTGAGTGGAGTGCTAACAGAAGAAAGGCATCATCTCATTTTACAATTGCTGAAGGAAAAAGAAGTACGGAAGCTGCAAGAGTTTGTGGAAGCGACAGGTTCTTCAGAATCAACAATTAGAAGAGATTTAAGCCAGTTGGAAGAAGAAAAGAAACTGATTAGAGTTCATGGCGGAGCAGCGCTAGTGAAGCAAAAACGATCAGAACCAAGCATGATAGAAAAGTCAACTCGGCATACAACAGAAAAAAAGCGAATGGCGCTTTATGCAGCAAGTCTTCTTGCGAACGGTGATTGTATTTATCTTGATGCCGGTACAACCACATTTGAAATGATTCCTCACATAGAGGGGAAAGATATAACGGTCGTCACAAATGGAATTGCCCATGCCGAGGCTTTAGTAGAAAGAGGGATACAAACATTTGTTATTGGCGGCTATTTGAAAGCGAATACACGGGCGCTTATTGGACAAGGAGCTTTACATGGCTTAAGTCAATATAGTTTTGATAAATGTTTTATTGGGGTAAACGGCATACATCCCAATGCTGGATTTACTACTCCTGATCCGGAGGAAGCCCTTATTAAGCGGACAGCAATCGAACGGTCGCAAGCGGCATATGTATTAGCTGATCCATCCAAATTTAATGAAACAGCGTTTGCTCATATTGGCCATTTACAGGAAGCAATTATTATTACAGATAAATTAGAAGAAGAAATTCTCCATTTATACGGTAAAAAAACTAGTATAAAGGAAGTGAAAGCATGATTTATACATGCACGCTAAACCCAGCGATTGATTATATTGTTCATCTTGAACATCTCGAGACAGGCACCTTAAATCGGGCAGTCTCTACAGCCAAGTTTGCAGGTGGAAAAGGAATCAATGTCTCTAGGGTACTTACCCGTTTCGGAGCGGAGAACACGGCACTTGGTTTTCTTGGTGGTTTCACCGGTGAGTTTATTATAGATGAACTTAATAAAGAAGGGATTCATCATCAATTCATACGAATAGCACAAGATACGCGGATTAATGTGAAAGTAAAAGCAGGAAATGAAACAGAAATCAATGGGCAAGGGCCAACGGTTACGCTTGAGGAAAGTGAGCAATTTAAAGACTTGATTAAGCAGCTAAATAAAGGAGATATCCTGCTTTTAGCGGGAAGCGTTCTTTCGTCTTTGCCGGAAGACTATTATGTGCTGTTAATGAAAATAGCCCAAGAACGTGGCATTAAGATAGCTGTAGATACGAGCGGTCCCATACTGAAGAAGCTGCTTGCTCATAAGCCGTTTTTAATTAAGCCTAACCACCATGAACTGGGTGAGCTGTTCCAGACAGATATCCAATCAAGAGAACAGGCCGTTGTTCTGGCAAAACAGCTAGTAAGCGAAGGCGTTGAGCACGTAATGGTATCCATGGCGGGAGAAGGAGCTTTGTTCGTCAATAAAGACGTCGTTCTTTCCGCGAAACCGCCGCAAGGCCAAGTGAAGAATTCAGTCGGTGCGGGAGATTCAATGGTTGCTGGTTTCTTAGCTGGTTATGCAAAAGGGGCGGCAATAGAAGAAGCATTCCGTTTCAGCGTCGCGGCTGGAAGTGCAACCGCCTTTTCTGAGGATTTATGTACGAGAGAAAAAGCAGAGAAATTGTGTTCTGAAGTGCAGATTTCGAAATTGGAATAGGAGGGCATGAAGATGAACATTACAGATTTATTGACAAGAGAAACAATGATTCTTAACCTTCAATCGACCGATAAAGCCTCTGTAATTGATGAGCTTGTTGAAAAGCTTGACCAAGCGGGCCGGTTGAATGACCGGCAGCAGTATAAAGAGGCGATTTTAGCCCGTGAAGCCCAAAGCACTACAGGAATCGGTGAAGGCATTGCCATTCCACATGCGAAAACAGGTGCTGTTAAAATACCAGCGATCGCTTTCGGCCGCTCCAAAGAAGGCATTGATTACGAAGCCCTTGATGGACAGCCAAGTCACCTTTTTTTCATGATTGCAGCGCCTGAAGGAGCCAACGATACCCATTTGGAAACTTTGTCACGCTTGTCTTCTTTCCTTATGGATCCGGGCTTTCGCCAAAAGCTGGATGCTGCACAGACGGAAGAGGAAGTGTTGGCAGCTATTAATGAAATGGAGCAAGGAGAAGAAGAGGAAGAAATAGAACCAGAAACATCCTCGCCTAAAGGAAAAGTGCTCGCAGTAACTGCTTGTCCTACAGGAATTGCTCATACGTATATGGCAGCTGATGCTCTGAAAGCCAAAGCGAAAGAAATGGGCGTAGATATCAAAGTAGAAACGAACGGATCGAGCGGAATTAAAAATGCATTAACGGCGCAAGATATAGAAGAAGCGACAGCCATTATTGTGGCAGCAGATAAACAAGTGGAAATGAACCGTTTCAAAGGAAAACATGTTATCCAAGTGCCTGTTGCGCAAGGAATCCGCAATTCAGAACAATTGATTACAAGAGCCCTCAGCCAGGATGCTCCGATATTTAAAGGGGATCATTCAAATGCTTCCCAGGAGCAAGGCGAGGAAAAGAAAGAAAGAACAGGCGGTTTCTATAAACATTTAATGAACGGCGTATCTAATATGCTGCCATTCGTTGTCGGCGGCGGAATTTTGATCGCTATCTCATTTATCTTTGGTATTCATGCAGCCGAGCCAGGGCATGAAACTTACAATCCAATTGCTAAAGCACTAATGGACATCGGCAGTGGAAACGCATTTAATTTAATGATACCAGTGCTGGCCGGTTTTATCGCGATGAGCATTGCTGACCGTCCGGGATTTGCTCCGGGAATGGTTGGCGGTTTGATGGCGTTTAATGGACAAGCTGGTTTTCTCGGCGGGTTAATTGCCGGCTTTTTGGCAGGGTATGTCGTGCTGGGAGTGAAAAAAGCGCTTGCTAGATTGCCGCAATCACTTGAGGGCTTAAAGCCTGTCCTCTTGTACCCGCTATTTGGGATTTTAATTACCGGTTTAATTATGATGTTTGTAGTGATCGGGCCGGTTAAAGCATTAAATACAGGGATTACAACTTTCTTATCCGGCCTCGGAACTGGAAATCTTGTTCTTCTCGGCCTCTTGCTTGGCGGCATGATGGCTATTGATATGGGAGGACCGATCAATAAGGCGGCCTTTACATTTGGCATCGCCATGATTGAAGCCGGCAACTATGCACCTCATGCAGCCATTATGGCCGGCGGAATGGTTCCACCGCTCGGCTTAGCCCTTGCTACTACAATATTTAGAAAGAAATTCACAAAGCAAGAGCAAGAAGCGGGAAAAACATGTTATGTAATGGGCCTTTCCTTTATTACGGAGGGAGCGATTCCGTTTGCAGCAGCGGACCCAGGACGGGTGATCCCGGCTGCTGTCGCTGGATCGGCAGTGGCAGGAGCCCTTACCATGATGTTCGGCATCGGTCTTCCAGCTCCTCATGGTGGGATTTTTGTTTTTCCAATCGTTCAGGGAAGCGCGTGGCTTTATTTACTAGCTGTGGTGATTGGGGCGCTCGTCACGGCTTTCACAGTCGGATTACTGAAAAAAGAAATTAAATAACTTTCTTTAACTTACATCCTTCCACAAAAAACCAGTGGGAGGATTCTTTTTATGCTGGCTTTTTGTTATAATGAATGGTAGTTTCCGGCCTTTTAAAATAACGATGGGGGTTTATAGAGATTATGCAGAGAGAAGTAGACGAGTTGCGGCAAGAGGTTAAGGAATTAAAACAGCAGTTAAGAGAGTATGAAGAATTGATTAATGAAATCTCTGTACCTATCATTCCATCTATCGTTCCAGAGACTATTTTAGTGCCTGTGACGGGAAAGTTGTCTCCTGATCGATTAGAATTGATTTTTACAAAAATAAATGAAGTGGCTTATCGCCTGTCTTATACGGAAGGCTTAAATACAGTGATCATTGATTTTACCGCTATTTCTAAAAGAGAATTAGGAGAGATTGATACGCTGGGAATGTATATCGAGAATTTCCAAAAAGCTCTAAAATTAATGGGAATCGATACAATCTTTGTTGGCTTTACTCCAGCAGTTACTCAGGATCTTACCCAATCAGGGGTATCCATTGTAAATGACTTAAATACCTTTTTGTCTTTTCGGGCAGCCCTTCATTACTTAATGAAAAAGCGGGGGATCACTTTTCAAAAAATAAAATGAAATGGCAGCCTGTTCGCGGGGAAAGACCGCAGATCTAGTATATAAAACCATCCCATAGCACCGGGCTTTCCCGTAGCATCCAGCAGTTAAAGATGTGACAACGGGGAGTGGGCTATGGGATGGTTTTCTTTTTTCTCCAAATGACAATGGCGCCGCTGGATGATGAATGAAGAAGGGATGGGTAGGATGAAAGCATTAAAAGCATTGCCGATGGGTATGGCAGCAATTCAGTGGGTTTTCTTTATTTTTGCTAATACAATTGTTGTCCCAGTTTCAATAGGGGCAGCGTTTGATCTATCTGCAGAAGAAGTGGCAATGACACTTCGCAGCTCGCTTATATTTACAGGAGCAGCCTGTGTGTTGCAAGGATTATGGGGACACCGTTATCCGCTGATGGAGGGGCATTCAGGACTTATGTGGGGGCTGCTTTTGAATTTGAGCGCTTCTGCTGCTGCACTTGGCATGGATTTGCAAACGATTGGTGGAGGAATTGCTACAGGAATGATTGCCTCAGCTGTTTTTATGATCATAGCCGGGTTATTTGGCCTGTCTGCACTAATCCAAAAAGTTTTCACGCCCATGGTGATGAGCGTGTATCTATTTTTACTTTCTGCACAGCTTATTTTTATCTTTTTCACAGGAATGCTGAAACTAAAGCCGAATGGAACATTAGATATTCCGGTTAGCTTATTGTCTATCGGTGTTGTGCTGCTTGTAACGATACTAAAAGTGAAGGGAAAAGGCTCTATCAGTAACTTTTCGATTTTGATTGGTATTGTAGTCGGATGGATACTATATGACCTGCTGTTTCCGGGAGGCGCTGCTTTGTCCGCAAGCAGCCAATCATTTGACATGTTCCCTCTAGGGACACCTAATTTAGAATGGGGAATTATTTTGACAACCTTCACAGCCGGTGTATTGAATCTCAGCAATACCATTGCTTCCATTCAGGCAGCTGCTCGGCTGTACAAGGAGCAGCCTTCGGAAAGTCGTTATAATCGCTCGTTTACGTTGACTGGTTTATACACAGCAGCCGGTTCTTTTTTAGGGCTCGTCCCCTATGCCCCGTTTACTTCCACAATCGGATTTTTGGAAAGCACCCGCATTCTTGACCGGATTCCCTTTTTAATTGGTGGCGGCTTATTTAGCCTGCTTGGCCTGATTCCGGTTGTCGGCTCTTTCTTTGCAACGATGCCTATTACTATCGGAAACGCGGTGCTATTTGTCGCTTATTTGCAATTATTTGGCACCGCGCTGCAATCCATTCAAGGGACGGTTTTTAATTCAAACACTATTTTTCGGATTGCCCTCCCCGTGTTAACAGGAATCAGTCTGATGACTGTTGATCCGATTATTTTTAGCCAGTTGCCTGTTTATTTGCAGCCGCTTTTTTCTAATGGATTAATTATGGGGGTTCTACTATCCATCACTTTGGAATTAGCCATTAAATGGGAAAGATATGACACTCCGGGTTTATATGAAAAATAAACTTTCCACATTTTATTCACATACTGTGGATAACTTTTTCCACATATTTTAGAAAACATAGATTGATAAAATAAAAGAATAAACAAAAGTATCCACATTATTCACAGGATGTGGATACTTTTGTGCACAACTATGTATAAATGTCTGTCAACGCTTGTTTTATATGTGGGAATTGAAAGGTAAATGAGTGAGCCGTTAATTTTTGGGGAAGGACTCTTTGGCCATCTAGAATCAAAGTGCTCATTTCTCCGAGAGCCATTTTGATAGCAAAAGCCGGGACAAATAACCAGTGAGGACGCTGAAGAACTTCGGCTAACGTTTTTCCAAGTGTATTTAGATGTTCTGGCGAAGGGGCAGTTAAGTTAACCGGACCATTTATATCTGACTGGTTCATAATGAAAAGGAGGGCCCTTGCTACATCCTTAATATGAATCCAGGACATCCACTGCTGTCCTGAAGCAACTCGTCCACCTGTAAACAATTTATAAGGTAAAGCCATGCGGGGAAGTGCGCCTTCTTCCTTTCCGAGAATGACACCGAAGCGTGCTGTCACAGTCCGGATGCCAAGTGCTTCAGAGTGTTGTGCCTCCGACTCCCAAATATCTACCGTCTTTGCGAGAAAGCCTTTAGTTGTCGTCTTTGATGATTCTGTAAAAGTCTCTTCAAGCGAAACTGGATAACAACCAATGGCGCTTGCGTTGATAAAGACGCTAGGTTTTTGCGGAAGTGCTGCCATAATTCTAATCATTTCTTTAGTAGATGAGATACGGCTGCTGATTATCTGTTTCTTGCGCTTCTCCGTCCAGCGTCCGCTATTAAGCGATTCACCTGCTAAATTAATAAAGGCATCGATATCTTGAAGTTCTTTTTCTGGCTTGGAGCGGTCGTCCAGCCATTTGACATAGCGAATGTTGTCTGTATCTTGTTTGTTTTCGAAGCTCCGTGTTAAAATAACGACTTGATGTCCATTTTCTAGAAGCTCATCGATTAGTGCTCTTCCTACAAATCCTGTGCCGCCGGCAATAACCACCTTCATTTTACCCCTCCCAATCTCTCTTTAAACATTGGATTTTATCTATTATAGTACCCCTCCTTGAGCGGCATTGAAACAATTTCATGGTACAGTAGAAGAAAGAGGTGATAGATATGAAGGTTATTACAAAAATCTCTCTTCAACAAAAGCTTACAGATCGGTATAACATTTTCATAAATGAGGAATACGCCTTTAGCGTTGATGAATCTGTACTTATTCAATACGGATTAAAAAAAGGAATGGAGCTGACCGATGAGCAGATAGACGGTATTATTCGGAGAGATGCAGTACGTAAAGGCCTGAATATGGCTATTCAATTTTTGTCTATTCGAATGAGAGCGGAAAAAGAAGTAAGAGAGTTTTTAATAAAAAAAGAGGTCGAAAGTGAGTCCATAGAAGAGATTATCCATGCTCTTTACCGGATGAATTATCTAGATGAGGCTGAATTTGCCAAGGCTTATACGAATACACAAATCAATGCATCAGATAAAGGACCGAAAGTCATTGAACGAGAGTTAAAGGAAAAAGGAATTGAGGGTTCTTTAATAGAAGAAGCACTCGCCAAATTTGAAGAGGGGCTTCAGCTTGAAAAATCAATCAAGCTTGCCCAAAAATATCGTCAGAAGTATAGAAAAGAATCTCCTATTATTCAAAAACAAAAAATAGAACAGACGTTAAGCAGAAAAGGATATGAATGGGGGATTATTCAAGAAGCGGTCGCAGGATCAGAAGAGGAAGGAAACGAAGAGGAGCACTTGGAAGTGCTTATGTATCAAGCGGCAAAGGCTCACCGCCGATATAATAAATTTTCAGGCGGTGAATATCGTCAGAAGATGAAGCAGGCGCTTTACCGAAAGGGTTTTTCTATGAGCGACATTGAGCAGGCTATCGAAAAGCTGCAGGAAGAATAGGGGTTATGTTTTAATAATAACCTCTAACTGCTCTTCTGCTTCATGAACGATTTGCTTAGCAATCTCTTTCGGGAGAGGAAAGCGAGAGGGATGTTCCACATGGTTTGAATGATCCCAAAAGGGCGTGTTCATGCCACCCATGTAAGCGGCTACGAAGCGCAGTCCACTGCCTTCATATTCTTTTTGAAGACTTTCTGTAAGTCCGCGCAGGGCAAACTTGCTCGCACAATAGATGGCTTCGTGTTTTTTTCCACGCAGGCCAGCTGTGGATATAATATTAATAACCATGCCACTGCTTGTTAAAAGCGGCAAAAAAGCTTTTGTGAGTAAAATCGGAGCATAGACATTAACAGAAAATATCGTTTCCATCATTTCGACTGTAGTAGCAGAGAAGGGACCAAACATACCAATCCCTGCATTATTAATTAAAATGTCTATGGAGCAGCCGCTTGATTGAAGGGAGGCGGCTATCTTTTCAAGGGACTCCGGTTGGCTTACATCGAGTGAATAAATCGTTGCTACGCCACCAGCTGCTTCAATTTCTCTTTTGACTGCTGCTAGCTTTTCGATATTGCGACCTGCTAAATGAACGTGAAAACTTTTTTGGCTATAAAGAAGTGCTAATTCTTTTCCGAGTCCTGATCCGCTCCCGGTAATGAAACAATTTTTCAAGATAACCATCCTTTCTGCTTTCTTATTTGTTGTCATTTCACTATACTGAAGGAAAAAAGGGTGTGCAACTATTGGAAATGCAGAAACGTTACAGTGATATGGAAGAATATGAATTGAGACAGGAAATTGCCCGATTAAAAGAGAAAGCACGCAAAGCTGAACAGCTAGGTATCGTGAACGAATTTGCCGTTTTAGAAAGAAAAGCGTTAATGGCGGAAGCTTATTTAATGAATCCGAATGATTTTATTCCAGGAAAGCAGTATGAAATAAAAGGAGCGCCAGGTAGTTACTTTAAAATTGATTATATGAACGGTGTGTTTGCTTGGGGATATCGAGTCGGTGGCGATGGTGAGGAAGAAGGCTTGCCAATTTCCATGCTCAAGCTTTAGTCCATGATTTTATAAAAGAAAGGGTGCGCAAAGTGGAAGATATTTTTGAAAGGCTGACGAATCTTTTGCTAAGTAAAAATGAGCGTTTGTCCCATGCTCGTGCCCGGACATGGGTCGAGCTTTTGTGGGAAGATTTTGAAACGACTTATGCAAAAGCTGGACATGACTATCAAGGGAAAGAATTGACCGAAAAAGTTGTTCGGCAGTGGCTTGAAAACTATGGGGACCGTCTTCACGAATTTGCCGGGCGCAACCCTAAATACAGTCATTTGCTCAAAGATGAAAATGATCTGATGCATTAATGGAACCCGCTGACTTATACTAACAGGATGCATGATAATCCAGCTATTGTTTTCGCTAATAGGCATACCAAAGGTAATAAAAGAAAAAGGACGCTTAAAGGCGTCCTTTTTCGATCGTTAATGGGATTCCGGTATAAAAGTCAGCTTTTTGCGTAATTTTTCTTCGCTGAAAATCCAGCCAGTGTAAGAGCCGATTACATTATAATCGAGGTCAAGCTGAACAACAGCCACAAACGGATAATAGCCGTTATTGCGGTAGCGAAGATCAATAAATTTTACTTCATAACAATCATTGTACTCTGCTACTTCCCAACGGTACACTGGGGAGAAGTGCAAAAAAGCAGCGAGGTTTTCGTTTTTCTTTGCTGCTTGGAACAGCTCAGAATCAGGAATTCTGACCCGTTTATATTTATCAAGAATTGTAACCGAACGCCTATAGCCACGGGCAACATAAAAGTGTGACGGTGTTTTGACCGCGACACGCCATTGGTTAAAACGGATTGTTGGCGCGATAATAATTTCTTCTGCGTCGGGGATTAGTTTCTTCACTGAGCTCCTAATTGCCCCCTGCATTTGAAAGCGCAGAATGTAATAGCCGATTAAAAGTAAATAAATGAACAGAAACGTATAACCAGGGTGAGCCCCCAGTCCCCACATGATCAATCCGACTAAGTGCAAAGAGAAGATAAACGGATCAAAGGTGTTAATCACCCCAAGAGCAAGCCACTTAGAAGAAAAGGGCCGAAGCGCCTGGGTACCATAAGCATTAAAGATATCGACAAATACGTGAAGGAACACTGCGAACTGTGTCCACAACCATAAATGAAGCAAGTCACTTCCTGGAAATAAAAAGTAAATGACTGCAGTAATCAATACCGGCCAAAGAATCACTGCCGGTATGGAGTGGGTGGCTCCGCGGTGATTGCGTATATAGACAGCGTTGTTCCTAAGCTTTAAAATTGTATCTATATCAGGGGCTTGCGAGCCGATTACTACTGCAGTCATCACTGCATACTTGGTCATTGGTTCAACAGCGACAACAGGGTCGAGTGTTGCCAGACCGCCTAGCGCAATCCCCATTACAAGGTGAGTGCCAGTATCCAAATGCGTCCCTCCTTTTACAAAGTACGGATGATGCTATTTTGGTTCTAAATTTTACTATTCCCTTTATCTTTTTAATTCTAACATCTATGGAGGCTAGTTGTGAATTTTCCATCTCTTAATAATATAGAAAAAGTAAATGTCCGGCAATTTCAACAAGATTTGCTTCATTGGTATAAAGAGGAAAAGCGTGATCTGCCCTGGAGGAAAGACCAAGACCCTTACAAAGTGTGGGTGTCAGAGATTATGTTACAGCAAACGAGAGTGGACACGGTCATCCCGTATTTTGAAAACTTTATTAAGCAATTTCCGACAATTGAGGCACTTGCGAAAGCAGATGAAGATCAAGTGTTGAAAGCATGGGAAGGGCTGGGATATTATTCGCGTGTCCGCAATTTGCAGGCGGCAGTTCGTGAAGTGCATGAACAATATGGCGGGAAGGTACCTGATACAAAAGAAAAAATCTCTTCCTTAAAAGGAGTGGGGCCGTATACGAGTGGTGCCATCTTAAGTATTGCTTATGGAGTGCCTGAGCCTGCTGTGGACGGCAATGTTATGCGCGTGCTGTCCAGGATCCTATCGATTTGGGAGGATATTGCTAAAGCTTCCTCGAGAAAGATCTTTGAAGAGGCGGTACGGCAGTTAATATCACGGGAAGATCCGTCTTCATTTAATCAGGCATTAATGGAATTAGGAGCGTTGATTTGTACGCCTTCCTCGCCTTCTTGTCTTCTTTGCCCGGTGAGGGAACATTGCTGTGCCTTCCAAGAGGGAACCATCCATGAACTGCCGGTCAAAACAAAAAAGAAAACGATGCGTCATGTCCACTTAGCGGCAGCTGTTGTAAAAACAGAAAAAGACGAAGTAATTATTCAAAAGCGTCCATCAGAAGGATTGCTTGCCAACCTGTGGGAGTTTCCGAATACCGAGCTCAGCGGAATGGGCAGTCCAAAAGTGGAATTGGAACTTTTTTTGAGACAAGTGTATGGTCTGGAGGTTCAATTAGACTCTGAGCCTTTTGCAAAAATACAGCACGTGTTCTCCCACTTAACGTGGGATATTGACGTATATGGAGGGACCGTTTCCATAGCAGATTTAAAAAGAGAAAACAGCCGTCTTGTAAAAGCAGAAGAGGTAGAAAGGTATGCTTTTTCTGTTTCCCATCAAAAAATTTGGAAAAAGGCCAGGCAGAAGTGACAGCGGGCGTTGTTTATTCCCCGAAAAGACCGTACACTCTAAAAGTGTAGAAAGAAGGGAGAAAGAATAATGGAACAAAAAGTAGCATTAGTAACCGGTAGTAGCCGCGGCGTGGGCAAGCAGATCGCTCTTGAATTAGCTAGAAAGGGCTATGACATTGTTGTGAATTATGCACGCAGCAAAACGGCTGCCCTTGAAACAGCGGAAGAGATTGAACAATTAGGAAGAAAAGCACTCGTTATTAAGGCAAATGTGGGCGATGTGGACAAGGTAAAAGCAATGTTTGCGGAAATAAAGGAAAAGTTTGGCCGACTGGATGTGTTAATTAACAACGCAGCTTCCGGAGTTCAACGGCCGATTATGGAATTAGAAGAAAAGCATTGGGACTGGACGATGGACATTAACAGTAAAGCCTTGTTATTTTGTTCTCAGGAAGCAGCTCGCCTCATGGAAGAAACTGGAGGTGGAAGCATCGTCAGCATTAGTTCACTTGGAGCTATCCGCTATTTGAAAAATTACACAGCAGTGGGTGTGTCCAAAGCGGCTGTCGAGGCGTTGACGCGTTATCTATCAGTGGAGTTGGCGGAGAAGAACATTGTGGTCAATGCTGTTTCAGGTGGAGCTATCGATACGGAAGCACTGAAGCATTTCCCTAATCGTGAAGAAATATTGGAAGATGCGAGAATGAATACGCCTGCAGGAAGAATTGTCCATATAGAGGACATTGTACTTACCGTTATGTTTTTAATTTCGGAAGGTGCGTATATGATTCGCGGGCAAACAATTATTGTTGATGGTGGACGCTCACTGTTAGTTTAAAATTTTTTATTAAGAGAGGATAAGTTATGATCTCCCGGGGCAAATTAGTTCTTGTGGAGGTGATAATCATGGCAAACCAACCAAACAACAGACAACGTACACAAGCTGGTACAGATGTTAATGAAGTAAGACAACGCAATGCGGCTTCAGCTGCAGGTCAAGGTGCAAACTTCGGTACAGAGTTTGGTGCTGAGACAGATGCTCAGCAAGTGAGACAACAAAACGCTCAATCACAAGCTCGCAAGAACCAAGCGCCTACTGCAGGCCAAAGTGCAAACTTCGGTACAGAGTTTGGTGCTGAGACAGATGCTCAGCAAGTGAGACAACAAAACGCTCAATCACAAGCTCGTAAAAACCAAGCACCGAGAAATCAATAAGAATCACCAACACAAAGAAAAGGGCTGTCAACCTTCAAAGCGGTTGATAGCCCTTTTTCTCATTCTTCTGCCTCTTTTGTTTCAATTTCCTATTGAAATCGTTATAATAGTGGAATATAAACGTTTATTTGTTCACACAAAGGAAAAATTAAAGGCAAACAGCTTGGAATGAAGGTAGGGGAAAATCATGGCGATTCCCACAGAAGGTGAATCCATCCAAATCCACAGTTATAAACATGACGGGCATATTCATCGTATTTGGGAAGAGACCATAGTCTTAAAAGCAACGAATAATCTTGTGATTGGCGGCAATGATCATACGGTTGTCACAGAGTCAGATGGACGGACTTGGATTACGAGGGAACCTGCTATCTGTTATTTCCATGCCAGGCAATGGTTTAATGTCATTGGTATGTTGAGAACGGACGGCATCTATTATTATTGCAATATTAGCTCTCCATTCGTATACGATCGGGAAGCGCTCAAATATATTGACTATGATCTCGATGTAAAAGTATTTCCGGATATGTCATATATTTTGCTGGATGAGGATGAGTACGAACAGCACAGCAGAAGAATGAATTACCCGGAAGTAATTGATAAAATTTTGAGGCGCAATGTTGATCACTTGATTCAATTGATCCGTCAGCGTCAAGGTCCGTTTTCACCAAATTTTATCGATAAGTGGTACGGAAAGTATTTGACGCACCGAGGCTGATATCTCAATAAAAAGAGACGGCGCCTGTTGAGTTTTCAACAGGTTTTTTCTTATTTTGATTAGAGGGGGAACAGGATTGGATGCAATTAAACGCTACATGCAATTTGTAAGGCCGTACTTCTGGCAAATTATAGGTACTTTGCTGATCGGTATTATAAAGTTTGGGATTCCCTTATTAATTCCGGTGCTTATCAAGTATGTAATTGATGACATTGTGGGCAACGGAGCGATGTCAACAGCAGAGAAACAGCACCAACTGCTGGTGGTCTTGGGCAGCATGCTTATTTTATTTGTGGTGTTACGCCCGCCGATCGAATATTATCGGCAATATTTTGCCCAATGGACAGGCAGTAAAATCCTTTATGATATTCGTGACCGTTTATTTTCACACATTCAAAAGCTCAGCTTCAAGTATTATGCCAATACGCGGGCTGGAGAAGTCATTTCAAGGGTTATCAATGATGTAGAACAAACCAAAAATTTCGTCATCACCGGATTAATGAACGTTTGGCTGGATGGAGCAACGATTTTAATAGCTGTGATCATCATGCTGACAATGGATGTAAAATTAACAATCGTCTCGCTCATTGTTTTTCCATTCTATGGCCTATCTGTCCGTTATTTTTTTGGAAACCTGCGCAAGCTGACGAGAACACGTTCTCAAGCATTAGCTGAAGTGCAGAGTTATTTACATGAACGAGTACAGGGGATGTCCGTGATCAAAAGTTTTGCAATTGAGGATTATGAGCAAACTCAGTTTGAAGTGCAAAACAAAAACTTTTTAACAAAAGCGCTGGATCATACGCGCTGGAATGCAAAAGCATTTGCGGTTGTGAATACCATTACCGATATTGCACCGCTTCTCGTTGTTGGCTACGCTGGATATCAAGTGATCCACGGTGAATTAACGGTCGGAACCATGGCGGCATTTATCGCTTACGTTGACCGCTTGTATAATCCGCTGCGTCGGCTTGTTAATTCGTCTACGACGATGACGCAGGCGATTGCTTCAATGGACCGCGTATTTGAACTGCTCGATGAGAAATACGATATTACTGACAGAGAAGATGCCAGAGATGTAGGCGATGTAAAAGGACACATCGTTTTTGAAAATGTTCATTTTGCCTATGATAAAGACGAGGAAGAAGTTCTGCATAATATCCAATTAGATGTGAAAGCTGGGGAAACCATTGCTCTTGTCGGCATGAGCGGTGGCGGGAAATCTTCGCTCGTCAGTTTAATTCCCCGCTTTTACGATGTGACATCCGGGCGGATTTCATTGGATGGAACAGATATCCGTGATTTTAAAGTGCGTGATTTAAGAGACCATATAGGAATGGTACTGCAAGATAATATCTTATTCAGTGAGTCAGTGAAAACAAATATTTTGCTGGGGAAACCCGATGCTACAGAAGAAGAAATAATAGCAGCGGCTAAAGCAGCGAATGCCCATGATTTTATCGTCAATCTGCCGCAAGGATATGATACAAAGGTAGGGGAAAGAGGAGTGAAGCTCTCTGGAGGGCAGAAACAGAGAGTGGCTATTGCGCGGGTGTTTCTAAAGAACCCGCCAATCCTTATATTAGATGAGGCCACTTCAGCATTAGATCTAGAAAGTGAGCATTTAATCCAAGGAGCAATGGAAAAGCTGGCAAAAGATCGGACGACCTTTATCGTTGCTCACCGCTTGTCGACGATTACTCATGCCGACCGCATCGTGTTAATCGAACATGGCCAAATTGTAGAAAGCGGCTCTCATGACGAATTAATGAGAAAAAAAGGAGGATATCACCGCCTTTTTCAAGTGCAACAGCTGGATAATTAGTCTAGGTCTGAAGGGGGAACCCTTCAGGCTTTTTTTTATATCTAAATAATATATTTTCAAAATATGGATAGACTTTCAAAAAAATAGTTGTTACAATATTCTTAAATTTATAAAAAGAGTAATAATTTTGTAAAAACATTTCATAGATAAAAGGGGGATAAGTTGTGACTACTCCTGTGCTAGATGTAAAAAATTTAAAAACCTCCTTCTTCACTGATGACGGGCCATTAACAGTTGTGAATGAAGTGGATTTTCATGTAAACGCTGGAGAAGTTCTCGGCATAGTCGGTGAATCAGGGTGCGGAAAAAGCGTCACCTCTTTATCCATTATGGGTCTTGTTCCTGCTCTAACAAGCAAAGTAGAGGGAGAAATTTTATACAGAGGGGAAAATTTAACGCAAGCTTCTGAAAAAAGAATGCGTCAAGTACGTGGCAATGACATTGCTATGATCTTTCAAGAGCCGATGACTAGCTTAAATCCGTTATTTACAATTGGGAGTCAATTAACAGAAGCGCTGCGGCTCCACAATAAAAAGTTATCCAAAAAAGAGGCGATTCAGCAATCGATTGCTATGCTGAAAAAGGTTGGACTTCCTCGTGCTGATGAATTGATTAATGAATATCCCCATCAATTATCAGGAGGGATGAGACAGCGTGTGATGATTGCCATGGCAATGATTTGCAATCCGCAAATATTGATTGCGGATGAGCCAACAACCGCCCTTGATGTAACCATTCAAGCTCAGATTCTGGAATTGATGAAAAAATTAAACGAAGAGACAGATACTGCAATTATTATGATTACACATGATTTAGGAGTCGTTGCTGAAATTTGTCAGCGGGTTATCGTTATGTATGCAGGCAGGATTGTGGAAGAAGGGCCGGTCGAATCAATTTTTAAAAATCCGTCTCACCCTTACACCATCGGTTTGCTCCAGTCAGTTCCTGATATGCGCAAGAAAAAACGGCGATTGTTCTCTATACCGGGAAATGTGCCGAAGCCAGGCAGTTTAAAGATCGGCTGCCAATTTGCTCCGCGATGTAGCCAAGCCCATGAAAAGTGCTTAAAGGAAACGCCAGAATTGAAAGCGCTACCAAACGGCCAAAAAGTCTGTTGCTGGTTGTATGAAGAGGAAAAGGAGTACATTGTATGACAGAAACTTTATTAAAAGTGGACAACTTGAAGAAGTTTTTCCCCATTCACGGCGGCTTGCTTGGGCGTAAAGTCGGAGAAGTAAAAGCTGTGGATGACATTTCTTTTTATATTAATAAAGGTGAAACGCTAGGGCTGGTGGGGGAGAGTGGATGTGGCAAGTCCACAACTGGCCGCATGCTTCTCCGCCTGCTTGATCCCACAGAAGGGAAGATCGAATTTGAGGGGCGGGATTTAACAAAGCTATCGAAAGAAGAAATGCGAAAGATGCGCAAAGAAATTCAAATGGTATTTCAGGACCCATTCGCTTCACTGAATCCGCGCCATACAGTCGAAAAGATTCTTGAGGAACCGCTCATTGTGCATGGGGTGAAGAACAAAGAAGAGCGTAAAAAACGTGTTCGGGAGCTATTGGAAACAGTAGGGTTAAGCAGCTGGCATGCGAAGCGCTATCCTCACCAATTTTCAGGTGGACAGCGACAGCGTATCGGCATTGCCAGAGCGCTTGCTGTTCATCCCAAGCTAATTGTTGCTGACGAACCGGTATCTGCTCTTGACGTATCTATCCAGGCGCAAGTGTTAAATTTGCTGCAGGATCTACAAAAGGAATTTGGACTTACTTATTTATTTATTGCCCATGATCTGGGCGTCGTGCGTCATATAAGTGATCGTGTAGGGGTCATGTATCTAGGTCAGATGATGGAGCTGGCAGACAGTGAAGCACTATATGATTCACCAAAACACCCTTATACTCAAGCGTTGTTGTCTGCTGTACCGGTTCCTGATGTTGCTTATAAAAAAGAAAGAATTGTCCTTAAAGGAGATGTGCCAAGTCCGGCCAATCCACCGGCTGGCTGTCCATTCCATTTGCGCTGTCCAAAAGTAATGGAGGCATGCGCCTCAGTACGGCCTGATTTTAAAGAAGTGGAACCAGGTCATTACACTGCTTGTCATTTATATGATTGAGACAGTTGTAATTATAAATTTAGAGACATAAGGGGGAAGAAACATGAAGAAAAGGCTTTTGGGGATGTTATCACTCCTGTTAGTGCTTTCTATGGCATTAATCGGATGCTCGTCAAATTCTTCCGATGGAGGCAAAAGCAAAGGAGGAGAGGGAGCAGGCGGCGGAACATTAATTTATGGACGCGGCGGAGATGCTGTCTCACTTGACCCGGCTATTGTTACCGATGGGGAATCGTTGATCATTGCAGAGCAGGTATATGAAACGCTTGTAAACTTTGATAAAGAAACGACAGATATCGTTCCGGGACTTGCTAAGGACTGGAAAATATCTGAAGACGGTTTAACGTATACGTTTGAACTGGAAGAGGGAATCAAGTTTCAAGACGGCACGGATTTTAATGCGGATGCCGTTGTGAAAAATGTGGAAAGATGGCTGACGAGCAATGATGAGGCGAAATTTGCCTACTTTGCTTCTCAATTTGGCGGCTTTAAAGGCAGTGACACAGCCATCATTAAGGAGGTGAAGGCTGAAGGAGATAATAAAGTTATCTTTACGCTTAACAAGCCACAAGCGCCATTCTTGAAAAACCTAGCAATGTCACCATTTGCTATTGCCAGCCCGACAGCTATTGAAAAGTACGGGGATAAATATGGCGAAAATCCAGTGGGTACAGGTCCGTTTAAATTTGAGAGCTGGAAACGCAATGATACGATCACTCTTGTAAAAAATGAGGATTATCACAAAAAGGGAGAGCCTAAAGTCGATAAGTTAATTTTCAAAGTAATTGAAGACAACTCTGCCCGCTTAAATGCATTGGTTAAAGGAGAAGTAGACTTAATCGATGGCTTAAATCCAAGCGATGCTGAAAAGGTAAAAAGTGATAAAAACCTTCAATTATTTGAGAGACCTTCTTTAAACGTAGGGTACCTGGGCTTTAACGTAGAAAAAGAGCCTTTTAACAATCCGAAAGTGCGTCAGGCACTCAGCTACGCAGTAAATAAAGAAGCTTTAATCAAAAATTTCTACGAGGGAACAGCAGAACCTGCTAAGAACCCAATGCCGCCAACTCTTAACGGTTATAACGATGAAATAAAAGATTATGATTTCGATCTTGATAAAGCCAAGAAACTACTAGTTGAAGCTGGATACAAAGATGGATTCAAAGTAGATTTATGGGCAATGCCAGTGCCGCGTCCATATATGCCGAATGGACAAAAAGTGGCAGAAGCACTGCAGGCTGATTTTGAAAAGATCGGCGTGAAAGCTAATATCGTAACAATGGAATGGGCGACTTATCTCGAAAAAGTACAGGCGGGAGAGGCTCCTCTATTCATGCTCGGCTGGACAGGAGATAACGGTGATGCCGATAACTTCTTGTACACACTTCTTGATAAA
Source organism: Pseudobacillus sp. FSL P4-0506 (assembly GCF_038003025.1). NCBI lineage: Bacteria > Bacillati > Bacillota > Bacilli > Caryophanales > Bacillaceae > Pseudobacillus > Pseudobacillus sp. FSL P4-0506. The sequence goes on along the minus strand of NZ_JBBOOI010000001.1, from coordinate 4,232,772 downwards.
GATGCGATTGGATCGAATAACTACTCTCGCTACGCTAATGAAGATGTTCATAAGCTTCTGTTGGAAGCACAAGCAGAAACAGATGAAGCGAAGCGTGCAGAATTGTATAAAAAAGCACAAGAGATCATTCATACGGATGCCCCATGGGTACCGCTGGCCCATTCTACTCCGTTGCTGGCAGGAAAAAGTACGATTGAAGGCTTCTTCCCACATCCAACTGGTTCACAGCCAATGGGGGATGTATCGATTAAATAAGAATGGGAGGAGGAGCGGGAAAGCTCCTCCTCTATTTTTCGATAAGCCAGAATGGAATTAATTACTGAAAGCAGGTGAGCACATGTTTGCTTATACAATTCGGCGCCTATCCATGCTAATTCCGGTTTTATTAGGGATGACTTTAATTGTCTTTTCGCTTATCCATGCGATCCCCGGCAGTCCAGCACAAATTTTGCTCGGTCAGCAAGCGTCACCGGAAGCGGTAGCTGCTCTTACAAAAGAAATGGGGCTTGATCGGCCATTATACATTCAATTTATCGATTATTTAAAAAACCTGTTCACCGGTGATCTGGGAGAATCATTTAGAACGAGAAGCCCAATCAGTGAAGAAATTTGGCCTTATTTGGCGGCCACCATTGAGCTTGCTTTATTCGCTATGATTGTTGCCGTGGTGGTAGGTGTTAATGCTGGTATTATCTCCGCTTGGTTTCAAAATTCCTGGTTTGATTATTTGTTAATGATATTCGCCCTGATTGGCGTGTCTATGCCGATCTTCTGGCTTGGATTGATGGAGCAATATGTTTTTTCTATCAAGCTTGATTGGCTACCAACAACCGGACGGGATAATATTCGTGATCCTATAACGCCTATTACTCATCTATATTTGCTAGATACCCTCTTACAAGGACGTTTCGACCAATTTGTTGAAGTCATTAAGCATTTGATCTTGCCGGGCATAGCCCTTGCAACGATTCCGATGGCTATTATTGCTAGAATCACTCGTTCAAGTATGCTTGAAGTTATGCGTTCTGACTACATTCGGACTGCGAGAGCGAAAGGGATGAGCATGCTTAAAGTAGTGTATAAACATTCTTTAAGAAACGCATTTATTCCTATCTTAACCATTATCGGACTGCAGACTGGTTTGCTGCTAGGCGGCGCGATATTGACAGAGACAATCTTTGGATGGCCAGGCATTGGTAACTATATTTATGGTGCCATTCAATTCCGTGACTATCCTGTCATTCAATCTGGTATTTTAGTCGTTGCTGCCATTTTTGTTTGTATTAATTTGATTGTTGATCTCTTATATGCCGCAATTGATCCGCGGATTAAATACCGTTAAAGGGGGATGCCTACATGACAGAAATTGCAGAACAGACTCAGCTGCCTCCGTCCGGACCTGACGTGAAGATAAACCAGGAAGAAAAAACAGTTTCACCGTGGGTCGATGTTTGGCGGAGGTTTCGAAAAAATAAAGCTGCCCTGTTTGGTGCCGGCCTTGTTTCTTTCTTTATATTGCTAGCCATCTTTGCTGATTTAATTGCTCCTTATGGCTTTAAGGAAACCGTGCTGGCCAACAAGCACTTGCCGCCCTCTTCCAAGCACTGGTTTGGAACAGATGAATTTGGCCGTGATATTTTTAGCCGAGTCGTTTACGGAGCTCGTATTTCTTTGTGGGTAGGGTTTGTCTCAGTAGCTGGTTCAGTTATTGTAGGCTCAAGCCTTGGTATTATTGCCGGTTATTATGGTAGATGGGTGGATACAATTATCTCCCGTCTGTTTGATATTTTGCTTGCGTTCCCAAGTATTCTGCTGGCCATTGCTGTTGTGGCTATGCTAGGACCGTCTTTGCAAAATGCTTTGATTGCCATTGCTATTATTAATGTGCCAACATTCGGGCGGCTTGTCCGAGCCAAAGTGCTAACCGTCAAGGAAGAAGAATATATTACAGCGGCTAAAGCCATTGGGATGAAAGACAGCCGAATTTTACTTCATCATGTTTTGCCAAATAGTATGGCGCCCATTATTGTCCAAGGAACATTAGCTATTGCTACAGCAATTATTGAAGCGGCGGCTCTCGGATTTCTCGGCATGGGTGCCCAGCCACCAACACCCGAGTGGGGAAAAATGCTTGCGGATTCAAAAGATTTTATTATGCAGGCACCATGGACTGTGTTTTTCCCAGGTATTGCGATTATGCTAACGGTGCTTGGCTTCAATTTAATGGGGGATGGGCTACGTGATGCACTTGATCCCCGGATGAAAAACTAATGAATAAAACCAGCTGCCATTGGCAGCTGGTTTTATTCACCTTCTTCAAACTCAGGAAGTTGGTCATCAGGATGAAATTTTGAAAAGCTTGTAATGAGCTGATCAAGGTGCTCCAAGTTTTCCCCATATTCCAGAACAGAGGAAAGGAGATGGAGCAGGTGGACAGAAAAATCATCTTCATCGGAAGTGCTCGACTTGATTTCAGCAGTAAACAAAGACATAAACTGTTCCCGATCTACGCCCATTTCAAAAACGTCCTCTATCTCAACCGTTGTTTTTATTTTGCCAATAAAGCGTAAAAGCAAATGTTCATGATAGCTCATCAATGAATCAAGATAATCAACAAGGGTCTTTTGTAATTCCGGCGTTAGAAGAGAGATGTCGTTTTCAAATTGATTCATCCTTCGCAGTATATCGTAGCTTCTGCGAGTGGCTAAGATCATCTTACGGTATAGAACCATTTTTCGTTTTTTAGAAGTGAGATTTCGTTTCAGTGTTCCGCGGTCTTCTTTATACATTAAATAAAGATTATCAACTGTTATGAGCCGCTCGCGAATCTTGCTGATGTCCTTTTTTAAAACGTGATAGTCCGTTCCGGTTCGCAAACTTAGACGAATCCATTTTAATGTGTCCTCAGTTACCTGATTAATTTGCCCGAACAGCTTTGTTTCATATTGTGGAGGCAGAAAGACTAAGTTCACAGCTGAGGCTGATAGTACCCCAATCATAATAGTGATAAAGCGGATCAAGGAGAATTGAATAAAATGTTCATTCTGTAACTCCATGATAACCATCAATGTAACTAATGCAAGACCAATGGATTTTTCTAAATGCAGCTTCACCATGATAATTAAGGCGACGATAGCTGCCAGCCCTACAAATACAATGTGATTTCCGAATAAAAGCACAAATGAGATGCCAATTGCTGCTCCTATAATGTTTGCCTGTACTTGTTGAATTAAAGTTAAATAAGAACGATAAATAGTAGGCTGAATAGCGAACACTGCTGCGATGCCTGCAAAAACCGGGGAAGGCAGGCCTAATAGCGTGGAAACGAATAAAGCTAAGACAATAGCGATTCCCGTTTTAAAAATTCGTGCACCCAGCTTCATAAATAAAATGATTCCTTTCTCAGTGTAAGTGTATTAGGTGAAGATTATATCACTTAACGCAATTGAGAAAAAGCAAAATCTACTGCCTGCAATGTTTTCTCAACATCTTTATCTGTATGCTCAGTTGTTAAGAACCATGCTTCGTACTTGGATGGGGCAAGATGAATTCCTTGAGAAAGCATTAATTTGAAGAAGCGACCAAACATTTCTCCGTCTGTTGCCTCTGCTTGTTCATAGTTCACAACCTTCTCGTTTGTAAAGTAAATGGTTAAAGCACCTTTTAAACGATTAATTGTGATAGGGGTATTATATTTTTGGGCTGATGCTAAAATGCCTTCTTCAAGAATAGCACCGAGGCGATCCAATTCCTCGTATACTCCTTCTTTTTGAAGCACTTCAAGGCAAGCGATACCAGCAAGCATAGAGGCCGGGTTGCCAGCCATGGTTCCTGCCTGATAAGCCGGACCAAGCGGAGCTACTTCCTCCATGATCTCTTTGCGGCCGCCGTAGGCGCCGATTGGTAGACCGCCACCAATAATTTTTCCCATGGCTGTTAAATCAGGCGTAATGCCTAATAGATCCTGTGCTCCTCCATACATGAAACGGAAGCCAGTGATGACCTCATCAAAAATGAGCAATGCGCCGGCTTCGTGTGTCAGTTTTTTGACTTCTTCCAAAAATCCTGGTTTCGGTTCGACAATACCAAAATTACCGACGATTGGTTCAATAAGAACCGCAGCAATCTCTTCACCCCATTTTTCTAATGCTTCTTTCAATGGCTCTGTTTCGTTAAATGGAACCGTAATAACCTCTTGAGCAATACTTTTTGGTACCCCCGCAGAATCGGGCGTTCCTAACGTAGAAGGTCCTGATCCTGCTGCTACCAAAACTAAATCAGAATGTCCATGATAACAGCCGGCAAATTTAATAATCTTGTCGCGTCCTGTATAAGCGCGAGCTACACGGATTGTTGTCATCACAGCCTCTGTCCCGCTGTTGACAAATCGAACCTTATCCATGCTTGGAATAGCTTCTTTCAACATTTTTGCAAAGGTGACTTCATACGGTGTTGGTGTACCATACAGCACGCCTTTTTCAGCTGCTTCTTTAATTGCCTCCGTAATATGCGGGTGTGCGTGCCCAGTAATAATCGGGCCATAGGCAGCAAGATAATCAATGTACTGATTGCCATCTACATCCCAGAAATAGGCTCCTTTTCCTCTCTCCATAGCTACAGGCGAGCCCCCGCCAACGGCTTTGTAAGAACGTGAAGGGCTGTTTACTCCTCCCACAATATGTTTTAGTGCTTCTTGATGAAGCTGCTCAGAATTAGTGTGTTGCATGTATAGGCCTCCTTGGTGATAGATACATATTCATTTTAGACTTGCCTTGCCGTTTAAGCAACGGAAGTCCGTCAATCATAAACAGATTATAGCCAGCATATATATAAGAGAAAAGTGAGCAGCAATGGGAGGCGGAAGCATGACTCCTGCAATTTTTAGCGCAGTAGTTTTTTGTTTAACAATGAGTATAAAAGGCATGTTTGCTCCGGGACAGCCTCAGAATCGTTACTTATCCTTTCATTACTTCTTATATTTTGGCTGCTTGTATTTAACACTTATGATCGGCTTTGCTTTAATCTATACATTATTGCAGCTTAATGGACAAGCTGTTTGGACGGGAGAGGAAGCGAGCGCTGTTAATTTTTGGGATAAATTCTTTAGTTCACTCTACTTTAGTGGCATCACACTTTTTTCGGTGGGTTACGGTGATATCGTGCCTGAGGGGGCAGGCCGATGGGTCGCTCTTATTGAAGCATGGATAGGCTACACAATCCCTACAGCTTTTGTAGTGCGCACTATGCTGGAAAAAGACAATAACTAATTATTATTTGCCATATTTTTTCCCATCCGCTACGCTAGTAATAAGATAATTCAGACGAATGAATCTGGTTATTTATCTTATTTAAAGCAAAGGAGAGAGAAAAATGGTAGCAAAGATAGGAGAAGTAGCCCCGGATTTTAAATTAATAGCAAACAATGGAGAAAAAGTGGGTTTATCTGATTACAGGGGCAAAAATGTTGTTCTTTATTTTTATCCAAAAGACATGACTCCAGGGTGCACGACACAAGCTTGTGATTTTCGTGATAAGCATGACCAGTTTAGTGATCTAGAAACAGTGATTTTGGGAGTGAGCACAGACCCTGTTGCTCGTCATGAGAAATTTATTGACAAGTACGACCTGCCGTTTTTACTACTTGCAGATGAAAATCATGAAGTATGCGAATTATATGATGTTTGGAAGCTAAAGAAGAACTTCGGCAAAGAGTACATGGGGATTGAGCGTTCTACTTTTGTGATCGATTCAGAAGGAAAGTTAGTTAAGGAATGGAGAAAAGTAAAGGTAGCGGGGCATGTAGAGGAAGCGCTTCAGTTTATTAAAGAACAATTATCCTAAAGAAATAAGGAGGAGAGAAATGAAGATTATATTTACTTTTCGGCCTCCACGGGCGTGGCAAGGAAAACTAAGCATGGCATTCCCTGAGGAAGAGTTTAGTTATTATAAATCGATAGATGAAGCAGAAAATTTGTCGGAAGCTGAAGTAATTGTTACATTCGGTGAAGACTTAACGGAATATCATATCAATAGCTGCACGAACTTACAATGGATTATGGTAGCGTCTGCAGGCATGGAAAAAATGCCTTTCAAAGCAATTGAAAAAAGAGGCATTTTAGTAACTAACGCCAAGGGCATACATAAAATTCCGATGGCTGAATTTACAATGGGCTATATGCTTAACCATGTAAAACGCTTTCCAGAATTGCTCGATCTGCAGAAGAAAAAGATATGGAACAAGAGATTGGAAATTGGAGAATTAGCAGGCAAGCATTTGCTTGTGTTAGGTACAGGAGCCATTGGAACGGAGATTGCCCGGCTCGCCAAGGCCTTTCGAATGGGCACGATTGGAGTCAATCGCAGCGGGCATCAGAGTGACTGTTTTGACGAAATCTATACAATGGACAAATTATCTATGCTTCTTCCGGAAGCGGACTTTATTGTGTCTGTTTTGCCAAGTACAGATGAAACAAAGCATTTGCTTAAGGAAAAGCATTTTAAAGCGATGAAAGAAACGGCTGTTTTCATTAATGTTGGCCGTGGCGATCTGCTTGAAGATGAGGTTTTAATGAATGCGCTGCAAAATAAAGAGATTGCTCATGCTTATCTGGATGTGTTTACAGAAGAGCCTCTGCCAGAGAAGCATCCACTTTGGAATGAGGAAAGAGTAACAATTACTCCTCATATTTCAAGCGTAACAAGCGAGTATGTACCGCGAGCGTTGGAAATATTTATGCATAATCTGGAAATATATAAAGAAAACGGGTCTGATTATGAGAATAAAGTGAACTTGAAAAAGGGATATTAATAAGTAAGAAAAATCAAGAACCTTTATAGCTGATTGTCCTGTAAAGGTTTCTTTTTTATTGACAAAGTATAGAAAGAATTAGTACACTAATTATAAAGATTATAATATAATAATACCTTTTAGAAAGAAAAGAGGTGCATGACGGTGTCTCATGAGCATAATCATCTACAGGAAGCGTTGGATACGTTAAAAGCAACTGGCGTTCGGATTACTCCTCAGCGTCATGCGATACTTGAGTTTTTAATTCAATCTATGACCCACCCAACAGCAGACGATATATACAAAGCGCTTGAAGGGAAATTTCCTAATATGAGCGTGGCAACAGTTTACAACAATCTGCGGGTATTTCGTGAAGTCGGTCTTGTAAAAGAACTTACGTATGGAGATGCATCCAGCCGATTTGATTTCGTTACAACAGATCACTATCACGTTATTTGCGAAGAGTGCGGAAAGATTGTTGATTTCCACTACCCCGGCCTGGATGAAGTAGAACAGCTTGCATCGCATGTAACAGGGTTTAAAGTTAGTCATCATCGGATGGAAGTGTATGGCACGTGTCCGGAATGTACAACAAGTAAAGAAGTTCATTAAAAAAGAATTGTTCGTTAAACGAACAATTCTTTTTATTTCTTTTTGCGATTATAGCCTTCATCAAATTCTTTGCCTTCCAGACTTTGATCGAGTGTAAGAGGCTCTTTACAATGCATGCACATGTCTACACGGCCAAGCATTTTTGTTGGTTTTTCACAGCTAGGACAGACAACCTGTACTGCTTTAGTGGATAACATGCCAATCCAAAAGTAAACGACCGTACTGGCAATAATCGACAGTAAGCCAATTAGCATAAACAGTGTCATCCAAAAAGGAGATTGTCTAAAGAAGATTCCTGCATACATAATAACAATGCCGATAAAGATTAAGCTAAGAGCGAATGTGCGAATCCGGTTAATTTTACTTGAATAATTTCTGGCCATATTCTTTAACCTCCTAACAATAAACTATATCATAGTTTGTAAGTGAAAAAGCACAGGAATATTCCAAATTTAAAAGTTTTAAAGGATTCTTTCTTAATTTGTCGAAATGAATGGAAATAGAAGAAACCCGCGTTTGGAGGAATTACTATGGATGATATCCTTCGTCCGCTTTATCAGGAACGGACAAGTCAACAGAATACCATGGGTGTTATTGTAATAGAAAAGAAAGAAAACGAAGCATCCTTTACTGAGAGTTTTGACGTCATTCTACTTATTATAGTAAAAGAAGCAGAATCGCCTGTTTTCATAAAGCATTATATATATGGAGATAAAAAGGCAGCACTTTATACGGTTACAGAAGCACAGCTGGAAGAATGGCTGCTTCTTGGCAACAACAGAAAGTTTATTGAGTGGCTCTATCATGGCAAAGTTTTGTTTGATCGAAATGAGTATGTCTTTCATATGAAACAGGAAATGAGAGAGTTTCCTTTCTTTGGCCGAAAAATAAAAATGGCGATAGAGTTTTCTAAATTAATTAGAAGATGGACGTATGGAAGGGACTTTTTTAAGAATGGTCATTACTTAGATGCCTATAATCATGTCATGCATTCCCTTCATCATCTTGCCCGTCTTGCTGTAATTGAAAATGGATTTTATCCTGAAGTAACGGTCTGGCTGCAGGTGAAGCAGATGGAGCCGGAAATCTATAAGTTGTATGAAGAATTGTTAACGAGCGACGAAGAGCTGGAGAAGCGCTTAGAGCTTTTGTTCATTGCTATTGATTTTTTAATTCATTCAAGAACAGAAAATGGGGCAGCTCACTTACTTTCTATTCTAAAAGAAAAAGAAGCGTGGTCATTCCAAGAGCTTTTAAATCACCCGGAGATCAATTATTACGCAGTAGATCTTAGTGTTTTACTGGAATACTTGGTTGGTAAGTCCTTTGTTGAAGAGCAACAAGTGCGAACGAAAGGGCAGGGCATTTACCATAGATATTACCGTGTAACGAATGAATAAAAGTTTTTTCGAAAAAAGTGTTGACGGTTTTTAAAAAACTTGTTATATTAGTAAGCGTCGCTGATGACAATGAACAACGGCGACGCACTAATATCTCAAAAAAAGTTTTAAAAAAGCTTTGACGAGAAAGAAATAATGTGGTATATTAAAAAAGTCGCCGTTAAAGAAATGGCGAAAAAATTGATCTTTGAAAACTGAACAAAATACATGCCAGTAAGTTAATTCTTATTTTTAAAACATGAGCAAGTCAAACATCTTTTTGGAGAGTTTGATCCTGGCTCAGGACGAACGCTGGCGGCGTGCCTAATACATGCAAGTCGAGCGGACTTGACGGAGCTTGCTCTGTTCAAGTTAGCGGCGGACGGGTGAGTAACACGTGGGTAACCTGCCTGTAAGACTGGGATAACTCCGGGAAACCGGGGCTAATACCGGATATTCTTTTTCTTCGCATGAAGAAGAATGGAAAGGCGGCTTTTAGCTGTCACTTACAGATGGACCCGCGGCGCATTAGCTAGTTGGTGAGGTAACGGCTCACCAAGGCGACGATGCGTAGCCGACCTGAGAGGGTGATCGGCCACACTGGGACTGAGACACGGCCCAGACTCCTACGGGAGGCAGCAGTAGGGAATCTTCCGCAATGGACGAAAGTCTGACGGAGCAACGCCGCGTGAGTGAAGAAGGTTTTCGGATCGTAAAGCTCTGTTGTCAGGGAAGAACAAGTACCAAAGTAACTGTTGGTACCTTGACGGTACCTGACCAGAAAGCCACGGCTAACTACGTGCCAGCAGCCGCGGTAATACGTAGGTGGCAAGCGTTGTCCGGAATTATTGGGCGTAAAGCGCGCGCAGGCGGCTTCTTAAGTCTGATGTGAAAGCCCACGGCTCAACCGTGGAGGGTCATTGGAAACTGGGAGGCTTGAGTGCAGAAGAGGAGAGCGGAATTCCACGTGTAGCGGTGAAATGCGTAGAGATGTGGAGGAACACCAGTGGCGAAGGCGGCTCTCTGGTCTGTAACTGACGCTGAGGCGCGAAAGCGTGGGGAGCGAACAGGATTAGATACCCTGGTAGTCCACGCCGTAAACGATGAGTGCTAAGTGTTGGAGGGTTTCCGCCCTTCAGTGCTGCAGCTAACGCATTAAGCACTCCGCCTGGGGAGTACGGCCGCAAGGCTGAAACTCAAAGGAATTGACGGGGGCCCGCACAAGCGGTGGAGCATGTGGTTTAATTCGAAGCAACGCGAAGAACCTTACCAGGTCTTGACATCCCGCTGACCGGTCTGGAGACAGATCTTTCCCTTCGGGGACAGCGGTGACAGGTGGTGCATGGTTGTCGTCAGCTCGTGTCGTGAGATGTTGGGTTAAGTCCCGCAACGAGCGCAACCCTTGATCTTAGTTGCCAGCATTCAGTTGGGCACTCTAAGGTGACTGCCGGTGACAAACCGGAGGAAGGTGGGGATGACGTCAAATCATCATGCCCCTTATGACCTGGGCTACACACGTGCTACAATGGATGGTACAAAGGGCTGCAAGACCGCAAGGTTTAGCCAATCCCATAAAACCATTCTCAGTTCGGATTGCAGGCTGCAACTCGCCTGCATGAAGCCGGAATCGCTAGTAATCGCGGATCAGCATGCCGCGGTGAATACGTTCCCGGGCCTTGTACACACCGCCCGTCACACCACGAGAGTTTGCAACACCCGAAGTCGGTGGGGTAACCCTTACGGGAGCCAGCCGCCTAAGGTGGGGCAGATGATTGGGGTGAAGTCGTAACAAGGTAGCCGTATCGGAAGGTGCGGCTGGATCACCTCCTTTCTAAGGAAATTGTGAACCGTGTCAGGCTTTTAGCCGCACGTAGTAGCAACAGAGAACGCTGTTCTCACAAACGAATTAACGGCACTGTTTTTTGTTCAGTTTTGAAGGATGAATTCCTTCTCTATAGGTAAGCAACTTTGTTCTTTGAAAACTGGATAATATCGTATAAAAGTAACCAAGCAATAACCGAGTAATCGCCATTTTAGGTATTTTTCAAAGAAAGAAGAGAAGCAAGCAGTTCTAGGAAGCAACTGAATGACTGACTGAGCGTATTTGCATACGTGAGGGAAGGAATGAGGGAAGCTGACGATGAAATGCGCCGCTTGTATTTTTTCTTAGGTTAAGTTAGAAAGGGCGCACGGTGGATGCCTTGGCACTAGGAGCCGAAGAAGGACGGGACTAACTCCGATATGCTCCGGGGAGCTGTAAGTAAGCGTTAATCCGGAGATTTCCGAATGGGGAAACCCACTGTTCGTAATGGAACAGTATCCCTACCTGAATCCATAGGGTAGGAGAAGGCACACCCGGGGAACTGAAACATCTAAGTACCTGGAGGAAGAGAAAGCAAACGCGATTCCCTGAGTAGCGGCGAGCGAAACGGGAACAGCCCAAACCAGAAGGCTTGCCTTCTGGGGTTGTAGGACACTCTATACGGAGTTACAAAAGAACGGTGTAGGCGAAGAGGTCTGGAAAGGCCCATCAGAGAAGGTAACAATCCTGTAGCCGAAACATCGTTCTCTCCAGAGTGGATCCTGAGTACGGCGGAACACGTGAAATTCCGTCGGAATCCGGGAGGACCATCTCCCAAGGCTAAATACTCCCTAGTGACCGATAGTGAACCAGTACCGTGAGGGAAAGGTGAAAAGCACCCCGGAAGGGGAGTGAAAGAGAACCTGAAACCGTGTGCCTACAAGTAGTCAGAGCCCGTTAATGGGTGATGGCGTGCCTTTTGTAGAATGAACCGGCGAGTTGCGATTTCATGCGAGGTTAAGCCGTAAAGGCGGAGCCGCAGCGAAAGCGAGTCTGAATAGGGCGCATGAGTATGAGGTCGCAGACCCGAAACCAGGTGATCTACCCATGTCCAGGGTGAAGGTAAGGTAACACTTACTGGAGGCCCGAACCCACGCACGTTGAAAAGTGCGGGGATGAGGTGTGGGTAGCGGTGAAATTCCAATCGAACCTGGAGATAGCTGGTTCTCTCCGAAATAGCTTTAGGGCTAGCCTCAAGGGAAGAGTCTTGGAGGTAGAGCACTGTTTGGACTAGGGGCCCCCCTCGGGTTACCGAATTCAGACAAACTCCGAATGCCAAAGACTTATCCTTGGGAGTCAGACTGCGAGTGATAAGATCCGTAGTCAAGAGGGAAACAGCCCAGACCACCAGCTAAGGTCCCCAAGTATACGTTAAGTGGAAAAGGATGTGGAGTTGCTTAGACAACCAGGATGTTGGCTTAGAAGCAGCCACCATTTAAAGAGTGCGTAATAGCTCACTGGTCGAGTGACTCTGCGCCGAAAATGTACCGGGGCTAAACGTATCACCGAAGCTGTGGATGGACACCTTGTGGTGTCCGTGGTAGGAGAGCGTTCTAAGGGCGGTGAAGCAAGACCGGAAGGACTTGTGGAGCGCTTAGAAGTGAGAATGCCGGTATGAGTAGCGAAAGAAGGGTGAGAATCCCTTCCACCGAATGCCTAAGGTTTCCTGAGGAAGGCTCGTCCTCTCAGGGTTAGTCGGGACCTAAGCCGAGGCCGATAGGCGTAGGCGATGGACAACAGGTTGATATTCCTGTACCACCTCTTCACCATTTGAGCAATGGGGGGACGCAGGAGGATAGGGCAAGCGCACAGTTGGTTGTGCGTCCAAGCAGTTAGGCCGGTGATGAGGCAAATCCCATCACCATCAAGGCGGAGCTGTGACGGCGAGGGAAGTTTAGTACCGAAGTTCCTGATTCCACACTGCCAAGAAAAGCCTCTAGCGAGGTGAAAGGTGCCCGTACCGCAAACCGACACAGGTAGGCGAGGAGAGAATCCTAAGGTGAGCGAGTGAACTCTCGTTAAGGAACTCGGCAAAATGACCCCGTAACTTCGGGAGAAGGGGTGCTCTTTGGGGTGCATAGCCCTGAGGAGCCGCAGTGAATAGGCCCAGGCGACTGTTTAGCAAAAACACAGGTCTCTGCGAAGCCGTAAGGCGAAGTATAGGGGCTGACGCCTGCCCGGTGCTGGAAGGTTAAGAGGAGGGGTTAGCTCACGCGAAGCTCTGAATTGAAGCCCCAGTAAACGGCGGCCGTAACTATAACGGTCCTAAGGTAGCGAAATTCCTTGTCGGGTAAGTTCCGACCCGCACGAAAGGCGTAACGATCTGGGCACTGTCTCAACGAGAGACTCGGTGAAATTATAGTACCTGTGAAGATGCAGGTTACCCGCGACAGGACGGAAAGACCCCGTGGAGCTTTACTGCAGCCTGATATTGAATTTCGGCACAGCTTGTACAGGATAGGTAGGAGCCTTTGAAACCGGAGCGCCAGCTTCGGTGGAGGCGTCGGTGGGATACTACCCTGGCTGTGTTGAACTTCTAACCCGCACCCGTGATCCGGGTGGGAGACAGTGTCAGGCGGGCAGTTTGACTGGGGCGGTCGCCTCCTAAAGAGTAACGGAGGCGCCCAAAGGTTCCCTCAGAATGGTTGGAAATCATTCGCAGAGTGTAAAGGCACAAGGGAGCTTGACTGCGAGACCTACAAGTCGAGCAGGGACGAAAGTCGGGCTTAGTGATCCGGTGGTTCCGCATGGAAGGGCCATCGCTCAACGGATAAAAGCTACCCCGGGGATAACAGGCTTATCTCCCCCAAGAGTCCACATCGACGGGGAGGTTTGGCACCTCGATGTCGGCTCATCGCATCCTGGGGCTGTAGTCGGTCCCAAGGGTTGGGCTGTTCGCCCATTAAAGCGGTACGCGAGCTGGGTTCAGAACGTCGTGAGACAGTTCGGTCCCTATCCGTCGCGGGCGCAGGAAATTTGAGAGGAGCTGTCCTTAGTACGAGAGGACCGGGATGGACGCACCGCTGGTGTACCAGTTGTCTTGCCAAAGGCATCGCTGGGTAGCTATGTGCGGACGGGATAAGTGCTGAAAGCATCTAAGCATGAAGCCCCCCTCAAGATGAGATTTCCCATAGCGCAAGCTAGTAAGATCCCTGAAAGATGATCAGGTAGATAGGTTCGAGGTGGAAGCGTGGCGACACGTGGAGCTGACGAATACTAATCGATCGAGGACTTATCCTAAATGATACGCCTAACGGCGTCACACATGAAATGGCACGGAGTTGCCGGTTACTTGAACATATTATCCAGTTTTGAAAGAATAAAAAAAAGCTTGCTAAATAAGAAGATTTTGCTATAATAGTAAATGTCTTAAATAGTCTGGTGGCGATAGCGAAGAGGTCACACCCGTTCCCATCCCGAACACGGAAGTTAAGCTCTTCAGCGCCGATGGTAGTGAGGGGCTTCCCCTTGTGAGAGTAGGACGTTGCCAGGCGAGCGAAACTCGCTTAATCAATTGTTTGCCGGCGTTTCAGCTGGACATCAATTATTCCGCAGTAGCTCAGTGGTAGAGCAATCGGCTGTTAACCGATCGGTCGCAAGTTCGAATCTTGCCTGCGGAGCCATATATGGAGAGCTGTCCGAGCTGGCCGAAGGAGCACGATTGGAAATCGTGTAGACGGTTACCGCCGTCTCAAGGGTTCGAATCCCTTGCTCTCCGCCATTTCTATGCAGCACCATTACTCTTGCAAATTCAATATGGCCCCTTGGTCAAGCGGTTAAGACACCGCCCTTTCACGGCGGTAACACGGGTTCGAATCCCGTAGGGGTCACCATTTGGAGGATTAGCTCAGCTGGGAGAGCACCTGCCTTACAAGCAGGGGGTCGGCGGTTCGATCCCGTCATCCTCCACCACAATAGTTATATTTATATCGACGCGGGGTGGAGCAGCCCGGTAGCTCGTCGGGCTCATAACCCGAAGGTCGCAGGTTCAAATCCTGCCCCCGCAATTAATGGTCCGGTAGTTCAGTTGGTTAGAATGCCTGCCTGTCACGCAGGAGGTCGCGGGTTCGAGTCCCGTCCGGACCGCCATTATACATACCATATGTAAATGTTGGCTCAGTAGCTCAGTCGGTAGAGCAATGGACTGAAAATCCATGTGTCGGCGGTTCGATTCCGTCCTGAGCCACCACTGTTGCCGGTGTAGCTCAACTGGTAGAGCAACTGACTTGTAATCAGTAGGTTGGGGGTTCAAGTCCTCTTGCCGGCACCATTCTTACAACTTTATCTTCGTGGAGGGGTAGCGAAGTGGCTAAACGCGGCGGACTGTAAATCCGCTCCCTCAGGGTTCGGCGGTTCGAATCCGTCCCCCTCCACCAGTTTTATAGGGGCATAGTTTAACGGTAGAACAGAGGTCTCCAAAACCTCCAGTGTGGGTTCGATTCCTACTGCCCCTGCCAAATTAACTATCATTATGGCGGTCGTGGCGAAGTGGTTAACGCATCGGATTGTGGCTCCGACACTCGGGGGTTCGATTCCCCTCGATCGCCCCATAATAAACTATTGATTAATGGGCTATAGCCAAGCGGTAAGGCAACGGACTTTGACTCCGTCACTCGTTGGTTCGAATCCAGCTAGCCCAGTACGCGGAAGTAGTTCAGTGGTAGAACACCACCTTGCCAAGGTGGGGGTCGCGGGTTCGAATCCCGTCTTCCGCTCCATTTGTTCGGCGGCATAGCCAAGTGGTAAGGCAGAGGTCTGCAAAACCTTTATCACCGGTTCAAATCCGGTTGCCGCCTCCATATTCATGCCGGTGTGGCGGAATTGGCAGACGCGCACGACTCAAAATCGTGTTCCGTGAGGAGTGTCGGTTCGACCCCGACCACCGGTATTACAATTCGCATTAGATAGGCGCTCACTAACGTTTAGTGGGCGCTTTTTGCGTTTAATGCAACGTGAAATGATCGTGTGCCTAGCCGCTTTCCTTACAACTACGTAGGGGAGGCGGCTTTTTTCGTGTCTAAAAGACGAAGCAATAATCTAAACGGAAGAGAACTCGATATAGTTGCGCAGCCAGTAACCCGAGCTGTACTTACGTTTGACGATGCGCTGGATATATTTATTGATGATGGAAAACGGAAGGGATTGCGTGAATTTACGTTAGTTTACTATCGCCGTGAGTGCGCATATTTTCGTAGTTACCTAGCTCGCGGAGAAAAGTCGCTTATTATTCATGAGATAGTGCGCCAAGACATCGATGGATATGTCGAATATATGCAAAGTGTGACCGGCTTAAAAAACGGCACAATTAACGCCAAACTGCGTGCTATTAGAGCGCTGTTTCATTTTCTTTATGATAACCGTTATATAGGGCGGAATCCGATGAAGAAGTATTCGCTATTACGTGAACGTAAAGGTAATATCGAAACTTTTACCGTTAAGCAGTTGCAAGCGTTACTTAATGCACCGGATCGAAGAACGTTCACGGGCCAGCGTGATTATACATTTATATTGTTGTTGCTCGAAACTGGAATCCGACTAAACGAGGCAGCCGGTTTATTAGTTGAGGATGTTAAGTTAAGCGAGGGACTTGTATTCATAAGGCAGACGAAGAACCATTTTCACCGCTATGTTCCGATACAGGCGAAGATGCGTGAGCAATTAAAGCGCTATATACAGATACGAGGTACGTCTGAATGCAGTCATTTGTTTGTGACGATAGACGACACACCAATGTCACGCGGTGCTTTGCAGAAGATAATCGGTCAGTACGGTAAAAAGGCCGACATAAAAGGCGTACGTTGTTCTCCACATACATTACGACACACATTTGCAAAGATGGCTGTTATGAATGGAGCCGGAGTATTCGAATTGCAAAAGATACTTGGTCATTCAACGATGGAAATGGTACGCACCTACGTCAATTTATACTCAAGCGATGTGTACGAAAAGCATAAAGGTTTTTCTCCGCTAAACAACTTATAAAAACAAAAAAGAGCGCCCCGCGTACAACGGAGCACTCACGCACCCAAGCCTGCGCCAACAGGCTCGAACCAAACTATGTTAATTAGATTATATCGAAAAAAATAGCGTTATGCAACGCTTGTTAAAGTGCGTGTTTATAATCGAACGTATGTACGTGACGGGCTCGGAAAGGAGCCGTTTATCATGACAATCTATCTATCGGAGTATCAAACGTTTAGCTGCGTTCAAGAATTAAATCATCACGTTAATCAATACCGCGACTACACAACCGCGACAGAATTTCGCGTACTATGGTGCGTATCTTGTTATGCCGCAAAGTATCCAGGTGCAGCTCACTTAAAGGCGTCTACTATTGCGTCTGAGCTCGACGTCAGCACAAAGACGGTTTACCGCGCATTGAAGTCGCTGGCTGAACTAGGCGCGATCGTTAAGCACGTTACAACACGTCCGAAGTCAGGCGGCCAGGGTGCTAATATCTATACGATTCAGCCTTGTGTCCAAGCGCCAATGTCCAACCGTGAGCCAGCCGAGAAGCCCGCTACAGCAAGCGCTCAAGGTATTAAAAACGAGAAGCAAACCGCTTCTTCTATTAATCATTCAAAAATACATAAAGACACGGCAAAAATGCTAGATTCATCGTTCTTAACCAGCAAGGTACCGACGGATCTATTTAACGCTATGGCTCCTTTTTTCAATGCAGAAGAACTGTATAATATATATGGGGTATTATTGCGAGCAAAAGCATCTATTGACCGTTTTATTCGAATTGAGGACAATACTAACGACTATATAGAAGCCTTCAAATCGGTTGTATTCTCGTATAAACAGGGGAAAATCCGCAGCCTTAGCGGCTGTCTGTATAGTGCATGGCAAACGGCTACTGCCATAATTAAACGGCGACAGAGAGGCGGCCAGAATGCTATGTTTACGGCGTTTGCTGAATGGATTGAAAATTAAATCGGAGAGAGATGTGTGTCTAATGACGCAAGAAGCGTATTCTATTGCTTATTTTAAGAACGTTAGGCCAGAACAGGTTGTAACCGACATACTCGGTCCTGATTCCGTAACAGATGAAGATTTAAGAACAATTGAAACGTTGAGGCAGAATTATAAGTTAACCGGCGAGGTTATAAATGTTTTATTTCATTGCGTGTTGTTTAAAACGAATGTGAGGCCTGAACGTGCTTACATAGAAAAGATCGCGTCACACTGGGCTAGAAAGCGTATAAAAACCGCTGAACAGGCTGTTGAGTTAGCGAGGAAAGAACAGCAGCATTACGATCAATGGAGGCAGGGGAAGCAACAAACGCCAGTCCAACGTGCAAAACTAAGTGCTATACAGGAGGCTATTAATAGCGGGCTAAGTGACGAACAGTTAGGCGCATTTGTTCGTAATTTGTTCCGTCAATGACAGAATGGTCGCAACTAATCGTAACACGGTCGGTTAGATTGTATCGGACAACGTCGTTTTATGCGCATAAGAAGAAAGCCAGCATTTTTGCGTGATTAGCATGTCGCGTGATGTCCGACTAGACCGGATTTTAGGTTGCGAAAACTTACGATTTTTTAACGTTTTAATAGCCGATTTACTTGCTGCGACTTCCTGACGCGCGGCCTTCCCAACGTTTTGAAATTGCGCCAGTCACAACGCAGCATTACGCACAGAAAAAACGCTATAAGAAGAAAGCCGGTATTTACCGGCAGATTGGGTAATGTTCCGTTGTGCATCATTGTGCAAATTACCCGCTGATTGGTCGCAGGACGGACGCGTCTAAAAATATCGGGGGGCTAGTTAGTATCTCATATGGTATATTGTGGTTAATAGTTTGATGTTTAGGGGGAGGATAAAATGAACGAACAACGATTTTTGAAAACAATGATTGAAACAGTAAAGTATGATGAAAAATATGATAAAAAGCATGAGTTGCTTGGTATTTTAAGGAATTCTATAATTACTTACGAAAAAACAGGCACTTTTGGGAGAAAAACGGATTATTTTCGTGAATATATCTGTTTGAGAGTACCTATCCCTATGTTGAAAACAGCAAAAGAATTAAAAGAGAAATTAGAAAAGCTTGCATCCGAGGTGTATATAGAGCCAACAGATACTCCGCGGAACTACGAATTCTGGGGATTGCTAATCAAGCCCAAACCCGTAGACCTTGATAATGATCTACAGGTTGAACACGATGTTGTTTTCGATAGAATAAAAGAAGAAATAATTCAGGGTATTCGAAATGCTAAATACACGATATGGATTGCAGTGGCTTGGTTTACTGATAGGGACATATTTGATGAATTGCTACTAAGAAAGCGTGAAGGTGTTAATATTCGAATTATAACTTCTGATGAAAAATCAAACAGATATCTAATGGAGGATTTAGAGAATAATTTTGAAGTTGTGAAGGTAAAATTAAAGGGTGATAATTTATCAAATAGACTGCATGATAAATTTTGTATAATTGATTTAGAGTTTGTAATGCACGGTTCGTATAATTGGAGTAAAAATGCAAGAAAGAATGATGAAACTTTGGCAACTGCCCTTGATCGAGACTTTGTAAGGAAATTTGCAGATGAATTTATGAAGTTATTTATTCAGAATTAATAGTCTACTCTTAGGTAGAATAAATAGCACTCTAATTTAAAACACGACTGTCAATAGACGGTCTTTTCTTATGTATTCAAGTGTCATAACTTAAGAGTTGTGAGCTGACTTCTTGATCAATTAGAGAGGCAGTTTAGCTGCACAACCATTATAATTAAATTTATAGAAGTTTTAGTTAGAAAGTAGGTGAAGCTATGGGAACAAATGATTCCGCATATATAACCTTTGGTTCTCAAATGGGTGATGAAGACGCCTATAATGCAGTAGGGCCACATCTTATTGAATTAAGAAGACTATTGAAAAAACAATGTAACAAACAATATTGCAATGAAGTAGATGAATTTGCCCCAATTCTTCGCGTAGATGGAACAGGTTGGTATTGGGAGTTTGAAGGATGCGAAAAGCTGCGACTTAGCAAAAAATATCGTTATATTACAGTTGACATAGGGATGCCTCGTTCAAGGTGGGAAGGCGCCAATACAGCAGATATTAGAAAATATCTTTTTGACAATCTTAAAAATGCACTCGAGTTAATGGTAAAAAGACTAAAAAAAGAAAAATACATTGTTAACGACGTAGAGTTATGGGGTGATTTGAAAGGAGTGGAAGAAGGGTTCTTATTGTAAGGAGGGTTAGTTGAATAATTAATTAGGTCGATTCTTTAACTAGGGAATCGGCTATTTTAGTTTAGCTAAATAAAAAAGTGTCATAACTCAGAAGTATTGACACCATTTTGCTGACGTGATAGTATCAAGGTATCAGTCGGTGTCATAACTTAGTATCATAAATGACGCCGTAAAAAGGGGCGATTATTCATGAAATACGGTTATGCACGGGTGTCAACGGTAGGCCAGGACTTGCAGGCGCAGTTGAATACGTTAGAAGCGGAAGGCTGCAACGCGATCTATTCGGAGAAGTTCACCGGCACAAGAACGGATCGACCGGAGTTTCAACGTCTTCTGACGGCTATACAGCCAGGTGATACGCTAGTAGTGACGAAGCTAGACCGGTTCGCACGCTCGGCAATAGAGGCTATACAAACGGTCAGAGAGCTGTTTGAGCGGGACATAAAGGTTCACGTATTGAACATGGGCCTCGTTGAGAACACGCCAACAGGACGATTAATCTTTAATGTTATGAGTTCATTCGCTGAGTTCGAACGTGATTTAATTGTTGAGCGGACACAAGAAGGAAAAGCGATAGCTAAACAACGACCGGATTTTCGTGAAGGGCGGCCGCGAAAGTATACGAGGAAACAGATTGAACACGCTTTGGATCTTCTTGAATTACATTCGTATAAAGAAGTTGAAGAAATAACCGGAATCTCAAAATCAACGTTAATAAGAGCTAAACGTAAACAGTCGGTCGAATAAGACCGGCTTTTTTATTTACCGCCATACCCCCAACCACCCCCGAAAAAAATTCGAAATTAGGTGCCTGCAAAATCCGCGCAATATTTTTAACCTCGGGTGAATATTCGATTTTGAATGGATCAATATTATTATTGTTTACCTACGTATTGGAAACTCGTTGAAATAATGCCATTTTAGTATGTACACAGTAAAGTTATCCCGACTGTCCAATTACTTTGCGCATTATATGGGATTAATAAAGGTAATTGAAAATAATAAAGTCGTTTAACCTATATGCTGTAGAGAATACATATATATGTTTCTATTCTTTTTGCAAGGTTGTAAAATGGTATTATAATTTATGGAAAAGAGGGATAACTTTGACAAAGGGGAAATCGGAATTTAAAAGGTGTGGCATCATTATGCCTATAGCTGCTATGCATGGATACACAGCAGATCATTGGCAGGAGGTAAAAGGCATTATCATTGAAGCTACCGAACAAGTAGAAGGTTATCAATTTAATACAGAAATTGTAAGTAATTCTGATGGTGAAATTGATGTCATACATAAACGAATTATACAAAACATATACAATGCTGATATTGTGGTTTGTGATATTAGTGGCAAAAATCCTAATGTGCTTTTTGAGTTAGGAATGCGATTGACCTTTGATAAACCAACAATTCTCATCAAAGATGACCAGACTGATTTTATTTTTGATACAGGAGTTATTGAGCATATTACTTATCCAAAAGATTTACGGTTTAATAAAGTGGTTCAATTTAAATCTGAATTAGCAGCTAGAATTAAACAAACATATGAAAAGTCTCTTAATGATCCTAATTTCTCAACTTTCCTCCGGAATTTCGGTACATTTAAAGTTCCTCAGTTGGATCAAACAGCTGTATCCGATGTAAACCAATTAATTTTTGAAGAGGTGAATACTCTACGTAAAGAGTTAATGAGTTTCAAAAAAGAAGTTGCAGGAACAAAGTCAAATAGTACATCTTTAATGGGAATGGCTGATTTAATTACGTTGAATGAAATTATTTATAGTTACGTTACGGAGAATACTGACTTTGAGGAGCCTAGCATTGTTGCAAAAAAAGAAGAGTTTCGTTCCTATCTGCATACACGTTTTATTGATCCATATCAAATACCGCCTTCCGTACTTAGAAAATCTATAAAAGAGGCTCAAGATAGGGCTCTTCCTTTCTGATGTGGTAAATGTTTAAGTGGGTTTCTATAATACAGTATGCGTTTTAATTTCTTTAAAATTATGTTTAGTTAATTTTAAGTGTTTTAATTTCCATAATTCAACAATACAAAATGTTACTTTAACTTAATTTTGGTAGTTCTATATGTATTTGGGGACGCTGGGGATGGTGTGATAAGTCTAACGATCAATTATCAGCGCATATAAGTAAGAAGGAAAACGATAGCGGCGTTATACCACGTTAGACTAATTAGACTGTTTACCAGCTGCGACTTTCTAGCAGAGATCCACCGGAAAATTTCCGGCCAACCTAGCGCACATTAAAATCGAGTGTATATAGTAAGAAGAAACGTGAAAATGATAGGGCTAGTTTGCGCTAGGTTTTAGCGTATTTTGAGCGGTTTCAGTTGTTGCAAGTCGCCAGCGAGCGGCCTCCCGAATTTTTTCAGACACTTAACTGCGAACCCCCACCACGGGGCCTACCCCGGTAAAATTCGAAACTAAGCGCTTCTTAAATCCACGTAACAAAATAACATTTCGACTTTTAATCCTCGTTGAGTAAATCTGCTTTACGACCTACTGAGTATCCAATAATCGAAAATTGTCGATTGAATAGATCATTAGTCTCGCTGTATGGATGGTAAAATAGTATTAAAAAGGAAGGGGATAAGGTTATGTGGGCGTTTATTGGATTACTAAGTTTGCTAGGAATATTCGTATTTCTTGTTTTGGCGGTGGTCTCTTTTTTCAAAAGGAGAGAAAAATTTAAGAAGAATCTAATGTTAGCAGGAGGGTGTTTTATATTAACTATTGCTGCGCTTTCTTTTGACAATACACCTGCACCCACTGAAACAGCGGAAGTAGATGCGGATGCAGTACCGGCTAGTAAAGATTCCAAAGAAGTAACTAAAGAAAAAGAAGAACCTAAGAATGAGGAAAAGGAAGAAGCGTTAAAAAAGGAAAAACAAGAAAAAGAGAAAGCAGCTGCAGAGCAGGCTAAGAAGGAAGAGGACGAAAAATTAGCAGCGGAACAGGAGAAGAAGTTAATTGAAGAAGAGTCCAACCAAGAAAAAGCGGCTCAATTTAACTTCACATGGGATCAGTTCCAAAGCAATTGGTCCACGCTAGTTCCGGAAATAAAAGAAATGGGCCTAGCTACGATTACCGTAAAAGATAAAGTTGATCAAGTTGATAATCAAGTAGTAAATGCGAAAATTAACGATTATCTAATGATGATGTCTGACGTAGATCCCGCTTCGGATAAAGTGAAGTACATAATGCTAATGGCCGAGCCTTCTGCAAATGATCAGAATCAAAACCTTAACATTTTATTAGCGTTTGGTAACCTGATAGCGAGTTCTAATCCGGATCTTACTAAAGACGAGAGAGGCAACATTTTAATGGACGGACTAGGCTTCAACGGGGGTTCGCTTGAAAACTTAAATGAACATTACGAGTATGAAGGCGTGAAATACGACGCTTCTAACATGAACGGTTTGCTTACGCTAAGCATTAGACCTGCGAATAAGTAATACGAAAAAGCCCGCTGTTGAGCGGGTTCTTTTATGCGCTCTGGAATATGTCGCGAAAAGTGAGAGCGCCCATCTATACACCTTGAAAATTCGGCGTCATAAACGGGCGACTATAATCCTCCGTATTGTACCCGCTAGGGGTTTTACATATCGAAATAATCATCTGGCGGCAATCCCTTCCCGATCTTCTGCAGCGCCTTCTTAATTTTCGTCACTGTCTCGTACTTTGGAGTGTATGCATTATCGTTGCATAAGCGGCTGATAGTCCGGCGGCTCAACTTCGCTTTTACCTCCAGGTCAATCTGCGATATTTCCTTTCGATCAATCCATTTTCCGAATTTTGTGCGGCTCTTTCCGAGTCCAAAGAAACTAAACATAGAACATCACCTCGACAATAGGCTCGACAGTTTCGTTACTTTTTAAACCTCGATCAAAAAAGTAACATAACGGACAAGCGGGGCTGCGTACGCTTTACTAATCGGGGTTGAGGTCGACCTTAGAACGCATCAACGACACGCAAAACACAGCCGTAGCAACAGTTCAGCGCCAGTTGTAGCCGTCGATCCTCAAGGAACTATTTATTTTATAGGAGGTGGCGCGATTGTTAATCGAAATTGCTTCGTCGCTGGTCATGGGCGGAATTTTTGCCGGAAGTTTTTTCGCTCAAAATATAACTAAAAACGACGCTTCTAAGATACAAAGAATCGCGGCTAATTGTGGCCTTTTAGTCAAAGAAGCGGGCATGACCCGGACGATCCACCTAAAGCGGCGCAGGAGGCTCAAAAACGGTACAGAATACGTCTATCGAATCCCTCTAGGGTTAGCCTTCACTGACTTTGAAAAGCGACTAGATCACTTCCAGGACGGAATAAACGGTAAGTCTTTTTCGCTTGCTGACCTAGCCGACCTTTTCAAACGGAAGCAGCGGAAGCCAAAACAGCGGAAGGAAATCGAGCTACAGTACGATGGAATGTTGAAGATATTTGTATACGATAGTCCGCTGCCGGATCTCGTACCGTTTGACGATGATACACTCGGCAAGCTGAACGGCTGGCAGGTTCCGGTCGGTGAAGGCCGTAACGAGTTTGTAGCGCATGACTTTGACCAAATACCGCATTTAATCGTTGCCGGCACAACGCGTTACGGTAAGTCAGTCTTTTTGAAGAACGTCATTACAACGCTCATAGCTCGGCAGCCCGACGCTGCTAAGTTCACGCTGATCGACTTAAAGGGCGGTCTTACTTTTAACCGCTATAAGAATGCACGCCAGGTTCATACGGTCGCGAAAAATGTATCAGAAACGTTGGAAGCATTACGGACTATACAAGCGGAAATGAATCAGCGTATGGATGCTTTTCTTGAGGCTGGCCATGAAGATATTAAAGAAGCCGGTTTTAAAGAGCGGCATTTCATTATCGTTGATGAAGCAGCGCAGCTCGCAAGCGCCGGTCATAAAGGTGAGGAAAAGAATATGCGGGTTGAATGCGAGCAGATAGTCGCAGAGATAGCGAGAGTTGGCGGCGGGTTAGGATACCGGATCGTGTACGCTACACAGTATCCAACAGCAGATACGTTACCGCGTCAGGTTAAACAGAACTGCGACGCCAAAATCTGTTTTAAACTGCAAACCGACACTGCAAGTCGCGTCGTCCTAGACGAAGATGGAGCGGAAAGTCTGCCACTCATAAAAGGGCGTGCGATCTACTTAACCGACAGGAAACGCATCGTCCAGACTCCTTTTATCGAAAACAAGTACATCGAAGAGAAGATCGGGCCGCATATCGTCATCAAGGCGCGGCCGGATAACATCGAGGAGGGAACGATAAATAATGGAGAAGGAAATCAGACGGCAACAGCGCTGGGAAGCCATACTCTCGTCATTGAAGCGGTTTGACTATCTGAGCCGCTCCCAATTGCAGATACTCCACGGCTTAGGCAGCGCCCGTAATGCTTCGCGTGTGCTGAAGGATATGTCGGACTATGTTTCTTACTTTCTCGACGGTGAGGCGGTCTATTATCTGACGAAAGCTGGCCGGGAAGCTGTCGGAGCGACTAAGGTACGGAAGAAATCGCTACAAGCCCGCCATTTTGTGATGCGTAATCAAATGTATATCGCGCTTGGCTGTCCGTCGAGCTGGATAAATGAAGCTAAACTGTCTGTGGCTGGCCAGGCAACGATCATTGCAGACGCTTTGTTCAAACATGGCGAACAGTTTAACGTTGTTGAGGTCGATAATACGCAGAAAATGAGCGAGAACCGCTCTAAGATAACGAAATACCGCAAATTGCTTGAGCTTGGCGTTTTTAAGGAGCCGCCGGTCTTTTATTGGATCACCAAGACAGAGTATCGCCGAAAGCAGTTGCAGAAGATGTGCGACGGATTGAACGCCATGATCTACACGGTCAACGACCTAAAATAACAGCGAGGGAGCGATGCAGCATGTTTAACAAAGTACAGACGGTCGGCACAATAAGCGAATTTTTGGCGGGAGAGCATAAAAAGCCGCGCAAGGCATGGCGGCCAAGTGCGGCGGTAACAAATAGCGTGATTATAGTAGCTGGCGCTTTGTTTTTTACGCTTGCAGGCGTGGATCTAGCGAGTGCCGCGACGGTTGACGGTGTGATTTACGACAAGATTAATCGGGCTTTTCTGCCGCTGGTAGAACTCGTTAAGGGGCTGTCATATCCGATTGCACTCGTTATCCTGTCGGCTGGTGCCTTGATGATTATGATAGGAAATAGAGAAAAGGGTTTTTCTATGATCCAGCAGGCCAGTATTGGTTATATCCTGGTTCAATTAATGCCGCTGTTAATGGATTTACTCGTACAAATAGCGAAATCGATATGAGGTAAAACGTGTTACATTAAACGTGTACGTTTACCATTTATAGTACAAAAAAGTAAACATTTTCAAAATTTCTCCCTTGTGATAGTGTAAAAAGCGCAAATCAGAGTCGAGGGAGTGTATTTTATGGATTACGAAGATATGGAATCGTTTATTGAACAACTGGAACGGAGGCGAAGAAAGCCAACGTTTGACCAGCTGCACGACAGACAGACTTATTTTGTCCGCAAGAATCTTATAAGGGAGATCGACAAGTTAAGCCAGAAGTATAATCGAGGTTTTAAGACGGCATTTATTAATCATGCAATCGCGAAATTGCTGCGTGAAGAGTTCGGAATAGATGTATAAACGAAAAAAGGGCGCCAATTACTCGGCGTCCTCTTTTTTTGGAACAAATTCGACCACTTCTTCGATTTTACAGTCTAAGTATTCGCAAATTAGTGCGATTACGTCCAGCGCTACATACTCCCCGGCGCTCATTTTAGCCAGTGTAGACGGTGAAATTCCTAAATCATTACGCAGGTCTGTTCGGTTTTTGTCGCGATCAATAAGTGTTTTATCCATTGGTTTATATGACGGAACTATACTTTCAGCTTTTCGCCTTGCCATTACTAACACCTCCACCGCTATTCTATACTAATGATACGCTAATTAAAACAAAAAGTTCGATTTCTCGAATATTTTTTTATGTAATTAGTTGACATTTCTTTTTATATATCGTATTATATGTACAAGAAGTCGAACAAATACTACAAAAAAGCGGAGGTAATAATCATGAAAGAAACAATCGAAACAGTTGAAATCCAACCGGGCGAGACTATTACGATCCTACACGTTCCGATTATTCCAGGCGTCACAGTGAAAATTTACGATGCAGAAGTTGCGGAGCTGTCTATCGGCAAAATGGACATCATGTTTGCTTGGAACGATGAAACGCGTGACATGATCGAGAATATCGACGATTTTGAAGCGATTGAACTGTTGGCGCTACTGGCCGAACATGAGGTGCGGGAATGAGAACGATTAATCTCCAATTCAAGGGGTATGATCGGCTGGCGTGCGAAGAGTGGACCGCTGTAGAAACGGCAGTATTGGCGACTGACCGCGTTGCAGTAGTAGCGGACAATTGGGAAGGCGTACGTTTTTACGTATTCAATGAACCGGTTGTAGGCGACACCGCTGATGAAGCGAAAGCTGACGTTATTTTGTTTAATACGCAGGGCATCGAGCTGACAACGGAAATGGCTGCTCTTCTGTTTAGAGACTTTGCATATTGGATCGAATAAACTTGGACTCCCCGATGAAGCGGCAGCGTTTGGCGGCGCTGGAATTGGCCCGTTGAGGGGAACGATCGGACTTTGCTGGCGTCTGGAAACGCTGGTAGCATGGGAATCTTACGTCGGTACGTCCGAGGCAAAGGCGTATCGGCACGGATTCTTAAAAAGTGAAGCGAGGTCCCGTGGAGCATTAATCGCGGCAACGGTTAATTTTGTGCGGAACTTCGTCACAATTCACGCCATGCAACAGGCGGTACTCTTTGGCGGGAGTATCGTCTTTTCATTTAGAATAATACGAGAACATATGTTTGTCAATGGTTTATAATATTGAGCGGATGAGTAATCGGGCTACCGCCCGGCAACTTCGGCAAAGAGCGCCTCGTTGCATTCATTAATTACTTATATCGTTATGTACTTTATATATCGATGGTCTTTAAAAAGAAGAGGATACGGCGAATGAAGCCCCGGTTTTGGGCTGAATGAGACGCCAGGTCTATGACCTGTTTTACTTACAGTTGTATTACGTTACTACTGACTAAGATATACGAGAAAGTTAAAAAACTGCCATGATCCTTGTAATGGCGGGCTTTGCATCGTATCTGCAATGTAAACGAAAAGCATGATAAACTCGGAAAAATGTAAACGAAAAGCATGGTATTGTTTCAGCAATATAAAGGAGGTGATGCTTGAAAACTGTTGAAATGGATCCGATAATAAATATATCCGCAGCGATTCGCAAAATTCGGAAATATCGTCTATGCCTAGGGCTGTATTGCCCGAATAAATTGCGGAGGCGATGCGGAATGAAAAAAGAATACCAATTACGTAGAGTTATAGCGAGGCTGAAAAAACGGACAAACTCGAAGTATACGAACGTTGAAGCTGTCAAGAGGTCAGTAAATCGGGGAATAAACGGCTACAAGGCTGTAACAGGTCGTCATCCTAAACCGTTTGACCTTTACCGGCTGGCTTTGATTCTGGATTACGTGTACGAGAATAGCCAGCGTGAAAACGTGAGAGCGCTAAGAAGCGATCGATCACGCGAGGAATGGGCAGAGCTAGAGGCTGAATACATCGGTAATCCGCCGCCGATTGACACTGATAGCAAATTCTGTGCGGCTTGGGACTGCTTTAATAAGCTTCCAAAGAAAAGCCGTCGGAAATACTGTCCTGGTGACCGTTGTGCTAATGAGCAAAAAGCCGCCAAGAAACGGCTAAAAGATCATGGTACACTATTGCCAGTCAAAGCGTATGCACCTAAACGAGCAGAAACCGTAGATAAAGCCTACAAAGAAGCTGAAAGAGCGCTTGATCCTAGCAAGCTGGACTACGTAGGCCGAGTCATGCCAAAAGCCCGACCAACACAGGACAGTAATGCTCGGATGCACCGGATACGAAACGTGAGGCTACGCGATGATGCAGGCGGAGAGACTATTTTCCGTGTCAGCATCGCTGACGGTAGTAAAAAGGTAGAGAATCCGGGGAAGTATCGGCGCTATTTCGGTGAAACAGAATAATTTTACGTAATAGGTGAGAAGGTTCGAGTGTCACCGCGGAATGCTCGAACGATGGACAGGCTCGGCAGACAATGCCGGGCTTTTTTATTGCGTAAAACACGATAAAATAGCCTATTTAACAGGTAATAAGGAGAATATGTTCGCCAAAACAAAGAAAAATTACGTGAATTCAAGCTAAATACATAGTTGAGGTTGTTAAAGTTATATATTTGTGGCTTATACGTTGAAGGCAGAAGAGAAAACAAGGGAATTAATTACAAATATCGAATTAAGAAGTAGAAGGGACGTGATAAAATGACACATCAAGAAAAAATAGTTCAAGTTGTTGCAGAAATGGATGAGGAAAAGGCAAAACAAATTCTAGCGGAGATTTTTCTTAATGTAGACCGTGTAAATGGGATTAATTATAGTCAGGAAACTTGCTACCAAGATATTGAACGGCTTTACAAACAGGAGATTGTTTTTGAATTAATGAAAGGTAAGTAAATAGAATACATCTAAAACGAGGCTCCGATCGTATGCCTAACGGTCGGGGCCTTTTTATATTGGCCTAAATAAACAACATTTTGATTTAAAGGAGGATACGCAAAATGAATCGACAGCTCGTAAAGGCAATTCGTGACGTACTCGGACTTAATCAGCACAGATTCTCTAAGGAAGTTGGAGTATCACGCTCCACTATTGCTTATATTGAAGCCGGCTATACCTCGGTATCTCCTGAAACACAGAGGAAGATCACTGAGGCAGTCGGCGCAGACTTCGTGAAAAAAGTAGCAGCTTTATTACCGAAATAAAAACAAAAAGGGGATGGGTAGGATGACAACAAATAGAACGGTGATTGAACGAGCGTGGAAGGACTTAAATCCGAAGGTACGACATGAATATCTCGCTATTAAGGAAAATGTACAATTCATCAACGGCAAGGCTTATACGGCGGATGGCCGCGACGTTGATCATTTAATCGAAGCGGTGCCGAAAATTAAGACACCAACGTATAAGCAAAGAGGCGGACTAAACGCGATTACAGAGCTTGCGGACCATGAAAAAGAACATGGCGGCTTTGTTTTCGCGTTTTTTAGTGCCGCCAAAACGATGGAGGAGCAGTTTCCGGATTTAGCACAATCGGATCTCGCGCGCCTCATGTTCATCGGCACATATACCGCTTGGGAAACCGGCCAGTTGAAGCATGATAACGGCGTACCGCTCGACAAGAAAGGACTTGCGAAGCTACTAGATATTAGCCGACCGGCTTTCAATAAATTTTACGCCTCATTGCTTGCGGGCGGAATCTTATCGGAAGAAGGCGGATTGTATATGAATCCCGCGCTGTTCTACCGCGGCAATCTCGGTGACGTACGTAAGCAGTTAGGTGATGTCCAGTACACGCGTTTGTTCCGAAAAACGGTCCGAGAGTTATATGCGATGTACAACGGTCGAACAATCAAGCAGCTGGCGCTCATTTATGCGGTGCTGCCGTTTACTAACTTCAATTTTAACGTCATCTGTTTCAATGCGGAGGAAAGTAACGCGGACCTTGTACGCCCTATGAAACTGGAGAATCTAGCGGCAATGCTTGGATACCAGGATACGCAAAAGCTAGTAACGGCATTGCGCAAAATCAAGTATAACGGAAAGTCTGTTTTTGCACTTGTTGAAGCAGACGGAGATAAACGGGCAAGAAAGGTAATCGTAAATCCGGCAGTCGTTTACGCAGCAGATGGGCAAAGTTTAGACGCTATTAAAATCTTGTTCCGATGAGGGTGGAAGCCGGAGGGAGCGTGACTACATACGAGGGGGTGAGAGAGTGAGCGATAAGGAGCGGGCTGAACTGCTGATTGCGTATCTACAGGCTTTATGCGGCGCTAGTCAGGCAAATGTACGAGTTTTTGAGGAAATTCACCGCACAATCACAGAAATTGAACAAATATTAGCTTAAAAATGAGAGAGGGAGCGAGTGAGAGAATGACAATCGAACAATTAAACTTAATCGCAAGACTGGTGTACATGGAACAGTTACTGATGATGGAAGCGGATCGTGTTAAAGGCGGTGCTTGCCAATGAGTAACAATAAACGTTGTAGCAAATGCGACCAAATAAAGCTGGTTACGGAATTTTATAGCGCAAGTCGTTGTCACTGCAAAGAATGTGAGCGTAAAGAGGCTCGCTGGCGGATGGCACGTCCAGAAAACGTAATCGGCACCGCGCTTAGGGATGCCCACAAGACTGCGGTCAAGTTTGGCGTCGAGGACACATTAACACTCGATGAGTTACGTTACTTATTTGCACTCAGCGGCGGACGATGTGCATATACCGGCAAATTTATGACAAAGCCGAGCGTTGATCATTACGTACCACTTAGTCGGGGCGGCGCTAACGCTTTTTGGAATGTGCTGATCGTCGATTGGAGCGTCAATAAGCAAAAACACGACACCGATCCGAGCGACTGGCTGTGGCAGCGGCAAGAAGTGGAACGCGAACAAGACTTCATCCGGCTACTAGCAACTAGGAGAGGCGTCAGCATTGCGGAAATGGCGGGCTATTTAGCCGAGTTCCAGGCAGCTTACAATGACGAACGTATCAGACGGCTGTTGCCGGAATGGGTTGTGAAGTATAAAGGAAAGGAGGCAGTAAGTTGAGTAACGAGCTATGGCAGATTGAAACCGGCTGGCTTTGCGGATACACGGAAGATCGCGACCTTATGCGCCGTATCAAGCGTTATAAAAAGGGTTGGTGCATTACCGCTGACTATTTCCGGAATGACCGGCATATTGGTTCACAATATAAGATACCGATTGAGCAGCGGCGGCCAGCAGAGCGGATGTTTGGCGTGGTAGTTATTAGAGAAAATAAGGCGATTTAAGTGCGATAAGGTCTTTACCCTACTCTTACTATTCGGAGAGGAAAAAGATCGACTATATCGCGCTTTTTTGTACGGAAATCTGTCAGTTACACACATTTCTTCAAGGGGGAGGTGTTGCGTGTTGCGCGTAACGATATGTCGAGGACAAAAATCATTGGTTCGAGTAGAAAAAGAAGGTCGCATTGGGTACTTTACCGCAGGTCGTCATGTTAGCGACCGTAAGATTACAGAACTAGCGACCGGAAATTACGTTAAATGGAGGATGATGGGCTAATGTTGCAAAAAAGATTGCATAAAGAGGGAAGTGCGTTCTCGCAAATAGTTCAACAAATTCGCGAAATCGGCCGTAATGTCGATATCGATATTCAATTTGGCACAGTCACGGCACCGCTACCGGCCATAGAAGTGGTACTTGATAACGATTCAATGACACTGGATGACGATGATTTGACCATTCCGTGGCAGCTAGGTACGCATCAACGATTAACAGAAAGCGGAGAGGTTATCCGTTTTAGAAGCTCCCTGTACATTGGCGACCGAGTAATTGTCGCTTGTATGGATGATAAACAGCAATGGCTTTTATTAGACAAGGTGGCTGAGTAAACTGACGCCGGCATAAAAGGAGGCGCTGCATTGCTAATCGTGCTGGACCAAAAGAGAGAAAAATACGGAACGATAACGAACACGTTTTTGATAGACGTTGAAACTGGTGAAATATTGGCGAGTGATACAACGCTCAAGGGTTCCGATCCAATAGAAGCGGGGAGGAAAGCACTCAGGACGATGATTGTAGATTATCCTGGCGCGCTAATCCACGCAGATGAGCGTTTTTTAATAGGAATAACATGTGAACAACGCGTTCGAACTACAGTCGGCTAACTTATCGGCGGTGGGAGCGTGCTTGATAGCGGAGGCTGGCGCAATATGCGTCGGCTTTTTTGTTTTTACCAAAACGGAAAGGAAGGGGAAAAATGCAAAATACACAACTAGCACGAATCCAACGGATACTAGAATTCGGCGTAGCTTGTAAAGAACTCGATGCAGCAGGTCCGAAGGCAACTCGAAGCCAAAAGCGCAAGCTTAAAGCTTTTCAGATGTCGTTGAGAGCGATGCTGTCGGATGAATTGCTCGGCACAATTGCGAAAAAGCATTTAGAAGTCCTCGACGCATTGCAACACTACATTAAAACAGGCAGCGAAGTATCGCGTAAAAGGGCGCGCAATCTCTGGGATGAAGCAAGCCGACACATATACGAGGTGAAGTTGCAATGATGGACCTCACGGCGGTAATACGCTTGCGCGATCAAGTAACCACACCGCTACGATCTATCTCCGGCCAATTAACCGCGTTAGTCGGAACCGTTGGAATAGTAGCGACGGCAATGGATAGCTTAAATACAGCGATGGATTTTGAAGCGCAAATGAGTAAAGTCGGTGCTATTGCTGATGCGACGGGTGACGATTTAAACCGTTTGAAAGACACAGCGGTACAGCTTGGAGCAGAAACAACTAAAAGCGCCTCGGAAGTTGCGCAATCCATGCAGGAACTAGCGGCAAAGGGATTCGATACGAATAAAATTATCGGAGCTATGCCGGGGATTATCAAGGCGGCCGAAGCGTCAGGCGAGGACTTGGCGTTAACCTCCGATGTTGTTACGTCTGCTTTAAATGCTTTCAATATGGAAGCGGAGCAAGCTTCGCATATCGCCGATGTTATGGCGATGGCAGCAAATGAAACAGCGGCAGGGATTAACGACATGGGCTACGCGTTTAAATATGCGGCACCAGTAGCGAACTCGCTCGGCATTAGTATGGAAGAACTCGCATCAGCAACCGGATTAATGGTTGACAAAGGATTAGAGGGAAGTCAGGCAGGAACGGCGTTACGTATGGGTCTGACACGTTTAGCTGACGCGCCAAAAGAAGCGAGTGAGGCAATGAATGCAATGGGATTTTCCGCTGTTGATTCGGCCAATAAGTTTAAATCTATCGCTCAAATCACCGACGAACTCCGTAAAAAAATGGACGGTATGACACAAGCGCAAAAAGTTCAAACGTTGAGTACGATCTTTGGCGTGGAAGCCGCGACCGGCTGGCTCGGTTTAATTGATTCAGCGCCAGGTAAGCTCGATAATCTAACGAATGCACTTAAAAAGTCAGATGGAGCGGCAGAAGCGGCAGCTAATAAAATGATGGATAACGCAAAAGGTGCCATAGAACAGATGATGGGCGCATTTGAATCGGTGCAAATCGCTGTTATGACGCCTGTCTTGCCGTTAGTTAAGCAGATCGCAACGGAGATCGGAAATTTCGCAAGTAACATAAAGCCGGAACAATTCACGGCATTTGGAAACAGCATTAAGAACGGGCTAGAAACGGCTTATGAAATAGTTAAATCGTTTGCCAAGTTCGTCTATGACAACTGGACAACGATCAGTAACGTAGTTCTTGCAGCTGGTACAGCGTTTGTGACGTTCAAAACGCTCTTGCTCGGAATTACAGCGGCACAAGCGGTTGTACAAGTTATCGGGGCGTTGCGTGCAGTCATTACAGGCGTAACGGCAGTACAATGGGGCTGGAACGCAGCTTTACTCGCGAATCCTCTAACGTGGATCGTCGCGGGGATTACAGCAGTCGTCGCGGCGGGCGTCTTGTTATGGCGTAACTGGGACATTGTTAAGGCGAAAACGTCCGAGCTATGGAACCGGTTAGGTGGTTTTCCGGGCATCGCATCCAAGGTAATTGGGCCAATCGGGATTATTATAACTGTCGCTAAGAAAATGGCCGGTCAGTGGGATACCGTAAAGGTCAAGGTTGGTAACGCGATGGATTCGGCAAGGGCAAAGGTTAACGCGTTTTTTAAACCGCTTCTCAGCTTTATTGGAAAAGCAAAAGACAAGTGGGATAGCTTTACTAGCATAATTCGTAATTTTAAAATGCCTAAATTAAAATTTCCGTCTTTGCCTTCATGGATGACCGGCGGCGGAGGTAGCGAGAAGGTTGATGGCTCCGCTTATCACGGCGCTGACAGGATCGCTCGCGACGGCATGTTGTACCGCGTGCATAAGAACGAGGCGATATTGCCCGCAAAACAGGCAAATGTTTGGCGTCAGATAAAAGGGTTGATAGATGGCGGCAGTCCGATTAAGTCAGCACCATACAAAAAGGCAGGCAGCCAATTCGAAGGTGTGAAATATGACCAGGTTCTTAACGTCAATGTGCGCACTAAAGGAACCAATAGCCACGATCAGCAACCGCAGGTGCATAAGATTGCTAGTAGCGGAGATTCCGGTAGTACGGTGAACCAATACTTTACAATCACATACAATGGCGGAGCTGCTAACGAGCAAGAGTTTGAAAAGTTTGCAGAGTACTTGAATAGGCGTCTTGGACAGGCGATGGCAGGCGGAGCATAAAGAAATAATCGGCGGGTCCTTGCGGGCCTGCGCTTTTTTTTTGTGTCGCTGAGAGGCCTTATTTTGCATCGAAAAATGGTTAGACGCATAGAAGTTCGGTTCATTGCGGAATTTAAAGTTGGAAAATGCTTGTAATTAATATATATCGCGCCTATAATGTAAGGAAGGAAAGCGGTAGTGTGCGCTAATGCAACCGCCTAATGCACGGAGAAATGACCGGGTGCCTATCGGAAGGAATGTCGACTCTTTTCACGACTCAAAATCGTGTTCCGTGAGGAGTGTCGGTTCGACCCCGACCACCGGTATTACAATTCGTTGATACAACGGCATTGAAAGACGCTTACTATCGTTAGTAGGCGTCTTTTTTGCGTCTAATCAGACACTATTAAATTGGAAGGGTCATAACTTAAAAAGATAAGACTCTGGATGGAGTTATCTCTCATTAGCGTATATGTTAAACTAATTTAAGAGGGAGTATTTATCAATAAACGTGCCATTTTACGGAATAATTAAGGGAGGACTTATCATGACCAAACATAAGATCTACGCAATGAGTGTTGCAAGTGTCTATCCCCATTATGTTGCGAAGGCGGAGAAAAAAGGACGTACGAAAACAGAAGTCGATGAAATCATCCGTTGGTTGACAGGGTATAGTCAGGAAGAGTTAGAATCGCAACTGGAAAAACAGACAGACTTTGAGACCTTCTTTGCGGAAGCTCCCCAACTGAATCCTTCCCGGGCTTTGATCAAAGGTGTGATCTGCGGTGTCCGAGTGGAAGATATAGAAGAACCAACTATGCAGGAAATTCGCTATTTGGATAAGCTGATCGATGAATTAGCAAAGGGAAAAGCAATGGAGAAGATTTTGCGGAAATAATAATTAACATTCTATTCATCCAAAAGCGGCTATCTTAAATTATCGGGCGGATGATGGAACAAAGAATTTCAAAATTAACCTTCATAAAAGCTGCATGTAAACAGTCGACTAAATAAAGTCGGCTGTTTTATTTTACTGCCATCCCTCCAACCATCCCCCAAAGAAAATTAGAAATTAGGTGCCTGCAAAACCTGCGGATTATGAGTTGGGGTAAGTAGCAGCTGTTTGAAAACGTCCTATAAGTAAGAAGAAATTCGCTATGGAGCATGTAAATGCAGCGAAAATGCATCCTATTTTATCCGACTGTTACGACCGCCAGTCTAACACAATTATCAGTGCAGATAATAAGAAGGAAAGGGATAAAAGGATTATATTGCGTAATACGAGTTAGACTGTTTACTAGCTGTGACTTTCTGACAGAGACCAACCGATTAGCTGATCCTCTCTAGAATTGCTGAGCTGGAAATTGCTGATCATTTTCTAGAAGTTTGCATGATTGAAATTTTCCTGAGAGGGAATTTAATTAGTACATCATGTAAAGGAGATAGTCACTCATGGAAAAACGAATCATAGGTGTTTATGAAACTGAAAAACAAGCACAAGCAGCGGTAGAGGATTTACAGAGAAAGGGCTACAATTTTGAGCAAATCTCTATTGTTGCAAAAAATATCGAAGGATTAGAATCGAATGGTGACCAAGTGAAACCTAATGAAACGGAAGGAATTATTGCAGGAGCAACGGCTGGCGGAATCATCGGGCTGGCTAGTTTTTTCGTAGGAATAAGTGCTCTAGCAGTTCCGGGTATTGGTCCAATAATAGCGGCAGGTCCGTTATTATTAACCCTGGGTGGGGCTGTATCTGGTGCTGCTGCTAAAAACGGCGGTTTAATCGGGGCCTTGCAGGAGATTGGATTGGATGAAGGAGAAGCTCGCCGATATGAAGAGGATGTGAGAAAAGGGAAAATTCTCATTGTCGTCGCAGAATAATTCTGAAATAAAGGATGCTTAAAAGAATGAAGGAATATCAACATTTAAAACGTCTTTCTACAAGTTGTAGGAGGACGTTTTTTATTTGTTTTGAACTGTGAGTTAAGAACTTTAAGACCACACCCTATTCAGTATCATACTAAAGGTAAACGTTTTGCGTACATATGAAGGTCAGTGTTAAATTTAATAAATGGAGTAACGCTTGTCTTTGAAGCTTCATACTATATATTAGACGTGAGGCAGCACCTGGCGTCTGATTGGACTGAAATTTTTACAGTCAGGACTGGCTACAAAGACCAGTCCTTTTTTTGAGAAAAAACTTTAATAGCAGAGAATGTTTTTACACTAAAAAGTATAGGACAGAGAAAGAAGCAGGAGCAACCGCTAGGCTGCTCCTGTTTTAAGATTATTCGATGGCTTCTTTAATTTGTTTAACGTAAAAGAAGCGGACAACCAGATAATAAATGATTTGAATAGCGAGAAAGCTTGTAAGTACCATGGCTGATTCTGTGACTAGATTGTAGCTAAACATCCGTGAAAGAGAGGTTAGAGCCACAGCACCGTGGATGAGCGCAACAGCCATTGGTGCAAAGAACAGCAAGGCTGTTTGACGATTTACGATCTTTTTCATTTCAGGTACGGTTAATCCCATTTTAGCAATGGCTTGGAACTTTACTTTGTCTTCAGACAGATCGGTAAAGAGACGGAAATAGAGAAAGCTTCCAGCTGATACGAAAAAGACAATCCCGATAAACAATCCAATAAAGAGAATCGGACCATAGCCTTTTTCAATTTGATAGATAATAAAATCGATCGAGAAGAATGTTCCAGGTTCATAATGCTCTTGTAACACTTCTCCTGTTTTTCGCAATTGTTCTGAAGTGTTTTTGTTTGATGCGTGCCAGATGACATTCTGCTCAACTTTTACAGGTTTCGGCAGCTGATTGTATATCTTGTCACTCACAATATAGTAATTCTCAAAGTTTGGATAGGCATCTGCATCAATCAGCTGACTTGGTTTGATTTCTTCCCCGTTAGCGAGCGTGATAGCCTGTTTTAGCAGGCTGTCATCTTGATTACTTTGGTCGAGGCTAGCAATGCTCTTCTTAGCCACGACAGCTTCTTTTTCTTTAAGGTCAAGCTGTGGTTTGTCAAGCAGTTGTGCTGCTTTATTATAATCGGCAGCGTTTAAAACGAGTATGCCATTAGGCTTGCCGTTAAATGGAACGTAGATTTTTGTTATGTCTAGCCGCTCTGCATCAATGCCATTCCGCTTAATGGCGCTTTGGGCGTATTGTACATCTTTCTCCATGTTCTTTGTCTTCTCATAAGGCTGGTAACTGTACGTAAATGGATTTGCCTGGACGATGCCTTTCGTCAAATAGGAATGCGTCCCGTACAAAGTGCCAATCGCACTGAAGGCAACGGTAGAGATAATAGCGACCATAAAAAAGGCACGTGCATTGTCTTTCATTCGAAAAGACAGGTCTGAAAATAAGACCATGTTTGTATTGCGCCAGAAGAGCGCCTCGTTGCGTTTCAGTCGGCGAATAATAAAGACGTTTAACTGGCTGAACAGCAGGTAAGTGCCGATGATAACAACAACGACAACAGGCAC
The DNA here is from genome assembly GCF_038003025.1 of Pseudobacillus sp. FSL P4-0506. NCBI lineage: Bacteria > Bacillati > Bacillota > Bacilli > Caryophanales > Bacillaceae > Pseudobacillus > Pseudobacillus sp. FSL P4-0506. The sequence continues at coordinate 4,194,050 of NZ_JBBOOI010000001.1, read as the reverse complement.
CATCACGACAATAACTTCCATTCCTTTCACATAAAGCGCTGTTCCATACCCGCCAAGCAGCAAAAGTACTGCCAGGACAGAAAGAAAAATAGAAGCTTTTGGTTCATCTTTCGGCTTCTTGTCTCCTTTAATCAGGTCAACGAGCTTATGAGTGCGCAAGATAAAGGAAACAAAAAATGAAATAAACAAAAACAGTATAATAAACGAAATAAATGTGACAATCATTGCCATGAATGGCCAGTAGAAATGAAGGTTCTCCTCAAGAATAAGAACATTTTCGGCCAATAGCAGAATGAGCTTAGCAAAGACAAGCCCGAGCAGAATGCCGCTAATGGTAGCGAACAGTCCGATCAACATGTTTTCCATGAAAACCATCAGCCGGATTTGCCGGGTGCTCATTCCCTGCATCATCAGCAAACCAAATTCTTTCTTTCGAGACTGTAAGAAAGCACTCATGGAATACAAAACAAAAAAGAAAGAAAATACGTAAATAATGCCGCCGGCCACGGTCAGCGCAAACATCGCATGTTTGTTCATGTCGCTACCCTGAAATGACGGATGAAAGGCAAAGATCGCAAATGTAAAGAAAACCATAACGGTAAACAAGCTGCTCAGAAAATACGCAGCATACAGCCGCTTGTTGCGGAGGACGTTATTAAACGCGAACTGACGAAAAGTCATGGTCGTTCCCCCCAAGCAAGGAAAGTGTGTCGATAATTTGCTGGAAGAAGCCTTTTTGGCTGTCTCCACGGTAAATCTCGGAATAAAGCTTACCGTCACGGATGAAGACGACACGGTCAGCATAGCTTGCTGCCTGCGCCTCATGCGTCACAAGGAGTGTAGTCATCCTGTCTTTTTTGTTTAAAGCAGACAACAGCTCCATTACGTCTTTAGAGGCTTTGGAATCAAGGTTTCCGGTTGGTTCGTCAGCAAGTAACAGCTTTGGATTATGAATGATCGCCCGGGCAACAGCTGCCCGCTGTGCTTGACCTCCCGAAATTTCGAAGGTGCGCTTTTTCATAATTCCAGCAATGCCCAGCTTTTCAGCTACAGCTCTTGCTTTGCCTTTCATTTCTTTGACGCTTCTTCCATCAAGCGTGAGCGGCAGAACGATATTTTCTTCAACCGTCAGTGTGTGAAGAAGGTTGAAGTCCTGAAAGACAAAACCAAGCTCTCTGCGGCGGAACTTAGCCAAATCATTTTTCTTTAGCCGATGGGGATTCTGTCCATCAATTGTAATTTCTCCAGTTGTCGGTTCATCAATGGTTGCTACCATGTTCAGTAATGTTGTCTTTCCACTTCCCGATGGCCCCATAATGGCGACAAACTCTCCATCTCCTATAGACAAATCAATATCGGTTAGAGCACGGTAGGCGACTTTTCCTTCATAAACTTTTCCGACTCTTTTCACCTCAAGCATACTTATTTCTCCTCTCGCTTTTGTAATGATGCCAGTGTAGCGCATTAGGCCGGAAGGGAGCTATCGAACTTTCTTTCACTTTTCTTACATCGATGTAAGGTTTTGCGAAGGGCTGAACACAATGCGGAAAATCGATCCCTCGTTGACTTCTGTTTCCACTTCTAGTTGATGTCCAAGGTAATGGCATACCTCGTTAACAAGATACAGTCCCATCCCTGTGGATTCGCGGTATTTGCGGCCGTTAGAACCGGTAAAAAATTTGTGAAAAATTCGTCTTCGATCTTCCGGAGGGATGCCGATGCCCCAGTCTTTCACTTCCAATATGGCTGACCCGTCTCTTTCATAAATTGTAATGTCGATAGAAGAGCTTCTGCCTGCCGAATATTTCACTGCGTTTTGCACAAGCTGGTCAAGGATAAAAAATAGCCATTTTTCATCTGATTCAACAGTAATGCCAGGATGCTGCTCCTTAAAACGAGGATAGACCCGATTGCGGATATAGAAGCGCTTATTTTCTGTGTTGACTGCTTGTACCGTTTTGGCGAGCAAGACGGGCTTGATTTGAAAATCTTGTTCAATAGTTCGCAGACGGGCATTGTAAAGAACTGTATTCAAGCTATGGCGCATTCGTTCTGTCTCTTCACGAATGTTCGAAGATTCAGGTTCGTCAAGGTTTTGTGCGGTCAGTTCAATAACCGAAAGAGGTGTTTTTATCTGATGCACCCATCGATCGATAAATTCCAGGTGCTCTTCCTGTCGCTTTTCAGCTCGCTGCAGAGCCGTCATATAAAGCTGATATTGTGACTTTAACAGTGCATGAAGGGCAGCAGCAGTCGGAGCAGAGCCGGTTTTCTCTAATGATTCATCAGGGGATGAAAGGCCGTTCTCTAGCCTTTTATAAAATGAACGCCGGCTTATGTAATGATAGAATAAATAACTGGCTAGCAAAAATAGTCCAATAAAAACGGCATATAGAAAAACAGAAATGTGATGATAGCCGTCGAGCCAAAAAATAAGAAAAAAAACGAAAAATTGGACGAGTTGAAAAGAAATCAACAGTAAATGTTCACGAAAAAATAACCTCATGCTCTTGCCGGCCCCCATGTTACATTCAGTCGATAGCCAGCACCGCGCACGGTTTCGATGGATTGTTCAATACCGAGTTCCTGCAGTTTTTTACGCACACGAGTAACATTTACATTCAATGTATTTTCATCCACACAAGTTTGCTCATCCCATAGCTTTTCCAGTAAATCTTCCCTCCCCGCTACACGTGGATAACGATCCATTAAGCTTTCAAGAATATCTGTTTCTTTTTTTGTCAGGCGTATCTCCTGATTGGCAAAGTGCAATTCAAATCGCTCTGGATAAAGCTTCAGTCCATCTAACTCAATGACCTGTTCCTGGTGGTTGGAGGAATAGGCGCCGTAAGCCCGACGAAGCTGGCTGCGGACTTTGGCCATAACGACATCGGCATGAAACGGCTTTGTAATAAAGTCATCCCCGCCATTTTCCAAAGCCATGACCTGATCCATTTCCCCCGTTCGGGCCGAGATAAAAATAATAGGACAAATAGAAACAAGACGGATTTGCCGACACCAATAATAGCCATCGAATTTAGGCAAATTAATGTCCAGCAAGACGAGATCAGGCTTCTCTTTATGAAATAGATCCATGACATGATCAAAATCCTCTATTACTACGCTTTGCAGCCCATACTTTTCAATAAATACTTTTAAATGTCCAGCAATCTTTGGATCATCTTCAATAATCATAATTTTTTCCATTGGATCCCTCCTTCAACAGGCGAAGTGTTCTTTTGCGACTGCTTACAAAATTGATTATAGCATGAAGTGGCTGCATGCAAATAAAAGCCATGGAGGGTAATTGGATGCGCAGTAATAAGGAGATAAGACAGGTAGCTTTAAGTGTTTGAGATATTCATCCACCAATATTCATTTCAACTATATGACAATTATGGTAATCTAAAACTATCAATCTCTTCTATGTAATAACGAGTCTATCAAGAGTGATTCAGATGTAAACGAGAGCGTTGTGAATCCATCATAATAATTTATGTTAGGTGATAAAATGGACTTTAAAAAATTTACAATGGTTTTTATTTCTGTAGCTGTTATTTCTCTTGTATGTGGGTTAATTGCTTTATCTGTAATAGGAGTTAGTGTACCAGCAGAAGAAAACCATCTTCGTAAAAAGCAAGAGGCAGAGACAGAGAAGGAGACTAAAAAACAGACGGATGAATTTGTTGAAAAACAAATTAATATTGAAGGGGACATAAGAGAGACTTTACCGACATTGAATGATGGCAATGAGCCGCAAGTGACTGATCTTATGCATAAAATGACTCATCAAAAAGTGGTGTCAGATGAAAAATGGGGAGCGATCGAGATGACTCCAGAAAACATTGCGAAACTGAAGCAACACGTTTTAGCAAATAATTTTAAATCAAAGGAATTTTTTCTCGAAATATTAAATAGGTGGGAGACTGGAAATTTTGATAAAGCAGATAAAGATCACAATGCTTTATGGGAGGCACAGGGAGGAACCGTTGGCATTGCTTACGACCTGATGACAGAAAAACAGGAGAAGCAGTTTATCGAGAGGAATTTCAGGTAAGAATAAAATAAAGGGAAGTGAATATCCTTACTTTTATATGGAAATAATGAAAATCCTCTTGAATTCGACAATATTTTTATATATAATAAAACACATGTTATAAATTGAACTCTTTACTTGCGGGTGTAGTTTAATGGTAAAACCTCAGCCTTCCAAGCTGATGTCGTGGGTTCGATTCCCATCACCCGCTCTCTCATATTGTTATTAACGCAATGTTTTATTCCTTGCTGGATAAGATGTTGCGTTTTTTAATGTATATGAACGCTTGCTGGAAAATGCTTTCTCTGAAAGGAGGAGTAGGAATGGATTATGCTGTTTTAAAGAAAGAAATTATTGAATATAGCCGGGAAATCGGTATAGATAAGATTGGTTTCGCCTCAGCAGCTCCCTTCACTGAGCTGAAAGATCGTCTAGTGCGTCAACAAGCATTGGATTATCAGTCAGGTTTTGAAGAAAAGGACATTAACAAGCGGGTGGACCCTTCTTTAATTTTTGATCAGCCAAGGTCGCTTATTGCCATTGCGTTAGCCTATCCTTCTAAAATGAAAGAGTCTGTGAAAGGAAAGAAAGGAGAGAGAAGGGGCATCTTCTGCCGGGCTTCCTGGGGAGAGGATTATCACACGATCCTTCGCGACCGGTTAGGCAAATTAGAAGCATTTATCGCGGCTAAAGTTCCCGACGCTCGCTTTCGTTCAATGGTGGACACAGGAGAGCTGTCAGACAGAGCGGTGGCTGAGCGTGCGGGGATTGGCTGGAGTGGCAAGAATAGCTCTATTATTACACCTGAATTTGGTTCCTATGTTTATTTAGGAGAAATGATTACTAACTTGCCATTTGAGCCAGATAAGCCGATCGAAAATCGCTGCGGCACATGTACGAAATGTTTAGATGCTTGTCCAACGGGCGCCCTCGTACAAGGAGGACAGTTAAATGCTAAACGCTGTATTGCGTTTTTAACACAAACGAAGGACTTCATGCCTGTAGAGTTTCGTGAAAAGCTTGGGAACCGTCTATATGGCTGTGACACTTGTCAAACGGTTTGTCCAGAAAATAGAGGGATCGACTTTCATTTCCATGAGGAAATGGAGCCAGAACCAGAGGCGGTAAAGCCGCTTCTTAAGCCGCTAGTCAACATGAGTAACAAGGAGTTTAAGCAAAGATTTGGCTCTATGTCTGGCTCTTGGAGAGGAAAGAAGCCTATTCAGCGCAATGCTATTATTGCATTGGCTCATTTTAAAGAAGAAGAAGCTTTGCCTTCCCTAATTGAGGTGCTACACTCAGATGTCCGTCCGGTATTAAGAGGAACCGCTGCTTGGGCAATCGCAAAAATTGGTGGTGAGGGGGCTAGAGAAGCGCTCATTTCAGCAAGAACAAACGAAAAGGATGATGAAGTTATCGCTGAAATCGAGAAAGGAATCTCTTCAATGAATTAACATGAACAGAGACTAGCCTGAATAGATATAGAAAAACGAATCGTTCAGGAGGATCTTTTCATGTGTGAAGAGCTTCGACAGGAAATCGAGCGGCGTTTGCAGTCTCTCGTGGATGGCAAAGTGAGTGACGAGGAGAAGTTGCTAAGAAAGCAGCAGCAACTAGAGTCAAGGGGGAGTAAAATTCTTAAAGCTAAAGCTTTTGGCAAGATACTTTCCAATGAGGGAGAATGGACACGTTATCTCGTTCATTTTAAATATTTAATTAAGCAGGACAGCTATATTTATTTAGAGGAAGAAGTCGAGGAGAGAGCTGCCCGCATAGAAAATCAAAAGCTGATAGAAGATAAGGAAACAAAACTCCCGCTTGTTTTTTTAGGGGAAGAAAAGGGAGTGGCTGACTTCCCGGAGGTCTTGGAAGAGAGACGAGCCTTTCATTATGACCGTCTTAAAGCCGTTCAATATGCGGAGCGATGGTGGAATAGTTATAATCCAGCTTATCGAAAATTTAATGTGGATTGTACCAATTATATTTCCCAATGCTTGCATGCAGGCGGAGCGCCGATGACGGGTTACCCAGATAGAAGCCGAGGCTGGTGGATGACAAATAATAATTGGAGCTACAGCTGGACAGTTGCTCATGCTTTCCGCTGGTTTTTGTCCTCCTCCAAGAGCGGGATACGCGCGCAAGAGGTGAGTGAACCGAAAATGCTGCAGCCTGGTGATGTAATTTGTTATGACTTTCAAGGAGACGGCCGCTTTGACCATTCGACGATTGTCACAGCAAAAGACCGCCGTGACATGCCGCTCGTTAATGCCCACACAACAAACAGCCGCATGCGCTATTGGAGTTATGAAGATTCTACCGCCTATACTCCCGGTATTCAGTATAAGTTTTTTCAAATTAAAGATGATTCTTCTTAAGTTTTTTTACTAGTGATATAATAAATAGGTTACAGCATAAATATGAGGTGAATAATTTTGTCTATTAACGTAGTACTTTACCAGCCCGAGATCCCGGCCAATACCGGAAATATTGCTAGAACTTGCGCAGCTACAGATACAGTGCTTCATTTAATCCGTCCGCTTGGCTTCTCAACGGATGATAAAATGTTGCGCCGTGCCGGCCTGGATTACTGGCAGTTTGTAAAAGTGGTGTATTATGATTCCCTCGAGGAATTTTATGAGAAGAATGCCGATGGAGAATATTATTATTTAACCAAATTTGGCGAGAATAACTACGCCGATTTTGATTATAGCAATCGTGACAAAGAGCATTTCTTTATTTTTGGAAGAGAAACGACAGGCTTGCCAAAAGAGACTATTAATGAAAATAAAGAGCGGTGCCTGCGCATTCCAATGAATGAAAATGTAAGATCCTTGAATCTATCTAATACAGCCGCCATTTTAGTTTATGAAGCATTGCGTCAGCAGAGCTTCCTGAAATTAAAATAAAAAAGCACTGCAGCCTGACTGCAGTGCTTTTTTTGTGAAGAAAGTGACGTTCTTTTGACGATGCCTTCGCTTTTTTAAATTATTTTGTACCTGGCTTATCTTCATATCCAGCAGTAAAAATTGCGGAAAGGAAGGCAATAATCACAGCTAAAATGAGTATGAAATTCATTTTACGTACCCCTTTCTTAAGAAGTCTTTTCCTGCACACTATTTTTATTATAGCTGAAAGCATTTGTAAAGAAAACGCTAACTTATTGCAAATTACGGACAATCAATGATTCCGCTTTTCATTAGCATGTTAGAGGCTGTACGGGCATAGGATTTATTAATCGTTCTCTAATTACGCAAAAGCGGGAGGTCTATATGGATATCTTAAAAAAAGTCGAACAATACCGTGAACAGGAAGAAAAGTTAAAGTGGGAAGGCACTTTTGCGGAATATTTGGATATCGTTAAACAAAAGCCTTGGGTGGCTCAGTCAGCTCATTCTAGAATTTACCATATGATCAAAGACAAAGGGATAGAGACAGAGAATGGCTCTAAGAAATATAGTTTCTTCAGCACGGAGCTATACGGACTGGAAGAAGCGCTAGAACGCCTCGTTGAGGAGTATTTCCACCCTGCAGCAAAACGATTGGATGTCCGCAAACGGATTTTGTTGTTGATGGGACCGGTTAGTGGAGGGAAATCAACGCTTGTTGCCATATTGAAAAAAGGAATGGAGGCTTATTCAAGAACAGAAAGAGGGGCTGTATACGCGATTAAAGGATGTCCGATGCATGAGGATCCGCTCCATTTAATACCTGCTCATTTGCGGGAAGATTTTCATAAGGAGTATGGTGTTCGAATTGAAGGGAATTTATCGCCATTAAACATGATGAGGCTACAGGAAGAATACAATGGCCGGATTGAAGACGTACTGGTGGAAAGAATCTTTTTCTCTGAAGATAAACGGGTTGGGGTCGGAACATTCAGCCCCTCTGATCCGAAGTCTCAGGATATCGCTGATCTAACGGGCAGCATTGACTTCTCTACGATTGCTGAATACGGATCTGAGTCTGACCCGCGCGCCTACCGTTTTGATGGAGAGTTGAATAAAGCGAACCGTGGATTGATGGAGTTTCAGGAGATGCTGAAATGTGATGAAAAATTCTTGTGGCATTTATTGTCTCTTACACAGGAAGGGAACTTTAAGGCGGGAAGATTTGCCTTGATTTCCGCAGATGAATTAATTGTTGCCCACACAAATGAGACGGAGTATCGGTCGTTTATTTCTAATAAAAAGAATGAAGCCCTTCATTCACGGATTATTGTCATGCCGATTCCGTACAATCTAAAGTTGTCAGAAGAGGAAAAGATTTATGAGAAAATGATTCGCGAAAGTGATGTGTCTGATGTTCATATCGCTCCGCATACGTTAAAAGTAGCAGCCATGTTTACTATTTTGACTCGTTTGAAGGAGCCGAAACGCGGCGATATTGACCTTGTTAAAAAGATGAGATTATATGATGGCGAAAATGTGGAAGGGTACAATTCAGCAGATGTCGATCAGTTAAAGAAGGAGTACCAGGATGAAGGAATGAGCGGCATTGACCCACGCTATGTGATTAATCGTATTTCATCTACGATCATCCGTAAAGAAGTATCTTCCATTAACGCGCTTGATGTTCTCCGCTCCCTGAAAGAGGGACTTGATCAGCATCCGTCGATTTCAAACGAACAACGAGAAAAATACTTGAACTTTATTTCTGTCGCACGGAAAGAATATGACAACATTGCCAAGAAGGAAGTGCAAAAAGCGTTTGTTTACTCATATGAAGAATCAGCGAAGACGTTGATGGATAATTATTTGGATAACGTAGAAGCGTATTGTAATAAGTCAAAAATGCGCGATCCGCTCACCGGGGAAGAAATCAATCCGGATGAAAAGCTTATGCGTTCGATTGAAGAGCAGATTGGTATTTCTGAAAATGCCAAGAAAGCGTTTAGAGAAGAGATTTTAATTAGAATTTCGGCTTACGCTCGAAAAGGAAAGAGGTTTGACTATCATTCTCATGACCGCCTGCGTGAGGCCATCCAGAAGAAACTGTTCGCCGACTTAAAAGATATCGTGAAAATTACAACTTCAACGAAAACGCCGGATGAACAGCAGTTGAAAAAAATCAATGAGGTAGTGGCTCGTTTAATTGATGATCATGGCTATAATTCTGTATCAGCCAATGAACTGCTTCGTTATGTGGGCAGCCTGCTGAACAGATAGAAGAAGAGGCAGCCGTTTTGGCCGCCCTCTTTTTTCCTTTTCAACTATATACTTCGTACAACTTTCCGCCTGCATGCATACGATAAAACTAAGGAAAGGAGAGATGATAGGAGATGAGTGAGCATCATCACGTATCCCGTGAAAATTGGTCTCTTCACCGCAAAGGGTATGACGATCAAGAGCGGCATAAGCAAAAAGTACAGGATGCCATAAAAAAGAACTTGCCGGATTTAGTTACAGAAGAGAGTATCATCATGTCAAACGGCAATGAAGTCATCAAAATCCCTATTCGTTCCATAGAAGAATATAAAATTAGATATAACTATGATAAAAATAAGCATGTCGGGCAGGGGGACGGCGATAGCCAAGTAGGCGATGTTATCGCTCGCGATGGCAGCCCTGCTGAGGGAGCTGGAAAAGGAAGCGGTCCCGGCGATCAAGCTGGAGAAGATTACTACGAAGCAGAAGTGTCGTTTATGGACTTAGAAAAAGCATTCTTCAGCGAGCTGGCACTTCCCAATCTGAAGCAAAAAGAACAGGCGCCTTTCACAGTGGAAGACGTGGAATATAATGATATACGCAAAACAGGGTTAATGGGCAATGTGGATAAGAAGAAAACATTGCTATCAGCTTATAAGCGCAACGCTTTAACTGGAGAAGCGAAATTCCATCCTATTTTACCCGAGGATTTAAAATTCAGAACGTGGACAGAAGTGGAAAAGCCAGAATCAAAAGCCGTGATCCTTGCAATGATGGACACAAGCGGATCGATGGGAGTCTGGGAAAAATATATGGCCAGAAGCTTCTTTTTCTGGATGGTTCGCTTTTTGCGGACAAAGTACGAAACCGTTGATATTGAATTTATTGCTCATCATACAGAAGCCAAAGTAGTCAGCGAAGAGCATTTCTTTTCTAAAGGAGAGAGCGGGGGGACGATTTGTTCATCTGCTTATCGAATGGCTTTAGAACTTATCGAAGAGAAATATGACCCTTCCCGCTACAATATTTACCCCTTCCACTTTTCAGACGGGGATAATTTATCATCTGACAATCTGCGGTGTGTAAAGCTGGTTGACGAGCTGATGGAAAAATCGAATATGTTCGGCTACGGAGAGGTGAACCAGTACAACCGAAATAGCACGCTCATGAATTCGTATAAAAATATTAAAGATAATAAGTTTAGACATTATATCTTGAGGCAAAAAGCGGATGTATTTTATGCGATGAAAAGTTTTTTTGGAAAAGAAGAATAAAAAAAAGTACCTTATTGAAAAGATCCATGCTTTCAATAAGGTACTTTTTTGTTTAGTTTGGCTTGAACAGGAAATAAATAAAGATATCAGACAAGTAAAGGAGCGAATAGAAAATGAGTAAAGAGACTGGCAAGCAACAAGAGCAGGAAAATCTGTCAATTGAGCAAAAGGAAAAAAGAAGGCGCGGTGAAGATATCGAGCCACAGCGAGAAGTGGATAAGCCGACGCATTCTGATTCATAAAAAAAGAGATCAGCACATATTGAGGATTTTCTCAATATGTGCTTATTTATTTGATCAATATTTTAAGAAGAGTTAATTATGGGTATAAGACGAAGGAGTCTATCATAAGGAGGAGCCATATGAAAGCTGTTACTTACCAGGGAGCAAAAGATGTGCAAGTAAAAGAAGTGGAAGATCCTGTTTTGCAAAAAAGAGACGATGTGATTGTTCGCATCACCTCCACAGCTATTTGCGGATCGGACCTTCATCTTTATCAAGGCAATATGCCGCTGCGTCCGGGCTATATTATCGGGCATGAGCCAATGGGAATTGTCGAAGAAGTGGGGCCAGATGTAACGAAAGTAAAAAAAGGAGACCGAGTCGTTCTGCCGTTTAATGTCTCATGCGGCCACTGTTTCTATTGCCAGCATGACATGGAAAGTCAATGTGACAATTCCAATCCTCATAAGGATACGGGAGGATACTTCGGTTATACAGAACAATACGGCAATCATCCCGGAGGCCAGGCAGAATATCTGCGAGTGCCATTCGGAAACTTTATGCCGTTTGTTGTTCCTGAATCTTGTGAACTGGAGGACGAGGCTTTATTATTCATGTCGGACGTGTTGCCAACAGCCTATTGGAGCGTGGAACACTCAGGCATGAAGCCGGGGGATACGGTTGTCGTTCTTGGGAGTGGCCCCATTGGATTAATGACGCAAAAGTTTGCGTGGATGAAAGGAGCCAAGCGGGTTATCGCTGTTGACTATTTGCCTTATCGTCTGCAGCTTGCTCAAAAAATGAACAATGTAGAGGCGTATAATTTCTCCGAATATCCGGAAATGGGTCACCACATTAAAGAGCTGACAAACGGAGGAGCAGATATCGTTATCGACTGTGTAGGAATGGATGGGAAAAAATCAGCGATTGAAAAAATCGAACAAAAATTAAAGCTGCAAGGTGGTACATTAAGTGCGATCAATATCGCTAAAGATGCCGTAAGAAAGTTTGGCACCGTTCAGTTAACTGGAGTATACGGGCTTATGTACAATATGTTTCCGCTCGGCAATTTCTTTGAGAGAAACATCACATTGAAAATGGGCCAGGCACCGGTTATCCATTACATGCCGGAGCTATTTGAAAAAATTACAGCAAGTGAAATTAATCCGACGGAAATTATTACGCATATTATGCCGTTAGACCAAGCGCCACAGGCTTATAAAATTTTTAATGATCATGAGGACGAATGTGTAAAAGTTGTATTAAAACCTTAAAAAAGAAGAAGCCGGATCCGGCTTCTTCTTTTCAAAAGTTTAGTGAGGCAAAAAGGCAAGCTGGTAAAAGAACAGAACAGCAAACACATAAACGAGTGGATGCACTTCACGGAATTTTCCGCGAACCACTTTCAATAGCGGGTAGGAAATGAAACCGAGAGCAATACCTGTTGCAATACTAGACGTTAATGGCATGCTAAGAATAATTAAAAATGCTGGAAATGCTTCATCAAGCTCATTCCAAGTAATCTTGGCGACACTTTCCATCATTAAGCAGCCAACGATAATCAGAGCAGGAGCTGTGATAGCCGGCAAGCCGGATACCGCACTGACGAGCGGCCCAAAGAAAGCAGCAAGCACAAACAATCCAGAAACAACAACAGTCGTAAGCCCTGTACGTCCGCCAGCAGCGACCCCAGTTGAAGATTCTATATAGGCACTTGTCGGGCTTGTTCCAAAGATAGAGCCGGCAGTAGCCGCAATAGAATCAGCGAGAAGGGCCTGGCGCGCTCGTGGCATAGTTTTGCCTTTCATCAAGCCAGCCTGCTGAGCCACAGCAATCATGGTCCCTGTTGTATCAAAAATAGTTACTAATAGGAAGGAGAAGACGACAGCATATAAGTTATGCTGAATCACATCTCCAATAGCAGTGAACGGGTTAGAAATCAGCAGCCCCTCTGGAAGAGAAGGAGCGGAGACAATCTTAGTAATTTCTAATTGACCGGTGAAATAAGCAATCACACTCGTAATAAGCATCCCAATAAACAAGGCCCCATTTACTCTCATAACCATCAGTACAATAGTAATGGCGAGCCCTGCCAAGGCTAACAATGCTCCAGGGCTATGGAGATCGCCCAGCGCTACTAAATTTGTCGGATGATCAGCGATAATACCAGTTTGACGAAGCCCAATAAAGGCGATAAATAACCCGATTCCCGCTGTAATTCCATGCTTAAGATTATCTGGAATAGCAATAATTAATTTTTCTCGGAAAGGAGTCAAGGATAAGGCAATAAAAATAAGACCGGCGACGAAAACAGCAGCAAAAGCTGTCGAATAAGTAATGTCTCCGTGAGAACCGACAACAGAATAAGCAAAATATGCGTTCATACCCATTCCCGGGGCAATCGCAATCGGATAATTGGCCATGAGAGCCATCCATAATGTTCCGATGACAGTAGCAATAATCGTGGCTGTAAATACTTGATCAAATGGTACACCTGCATCCTGTAGGATAATTGGATTCACCACAACAACGTATACCATTGTTAGGAATGTAGTCAGACCAGCGATTACTTCTTTTTTTGTATTTGTTCCATTTTCCTTTAATTTAAACATTGGAAACCTCCAAAATACGAACATTAAAAATCACACTTAATATAATATTCGTTTTGTTGAGTAGATGCAATAGGAAAATAAAAAAGAGTGATCTTTTGATCACGAACAAGCCATGTTGTTCAGTATTGGTGAAACTAGTGCGTGAATGGAGAGCTATTTCTTATTATGGTAGCGAAAAAGCAAGATATCCAAAGTTTCTATTGAGGCAAAAAGAATACGCGGTTAAGATGAAGGTGCAAGTGAACGAATGGTTATACTGGCTAGCGGGCTTTTAATAAAAGGCTCTGTTAAAGAAGGATATTTTTTCATCGTTGATTGTAGCGGAAAGCGTCCGCCTGCAGTGAAAATCAACCATTAAGTATCACAGAGCCTAATCAAAAGGAAGAAACCATTTTTTAGAAGGGGGAGATAAAATGCCTGGAAGCAAGCAGGAAAAGATACTCATCATTCTCATGTTTGTTATTGCCTTCGTTCTATTTTTAAATATTTTAAGAAAATATGTATTTTAAAAAGCTGTTCCGCCATAGCGGAACAGCTTTCAGACTGTAGACAAACTCAATGAAATTCTAGAGTTTGTCTACAGTCCTTTTTATTTTGCTTGTGAATGGGGGCTGTTGATTTCCATTCCAGGCGCTTCGCTTTCCGCGGGGCGGGCGGTGAGCCTCCTCGCCGCGAAAGCGCCTGCGGGGTCTCACCTGTCCCGCTGATCCCGCAGGAGTCTTTGCGCCATTCATTTCAATCAACAGGGGTTACAAAGTTAGAGTAGCCGTACAACCATACCTGTTTTAAAATAAATAGATCAAACACTTGAGGTGAGAAAGATGCTTTCGAAAAACAATCCAATCCAACGGAATCAAATAGAAATGATCGCTCTAGACCAGCTTGTACCAGAGAATCACCTGGTCCGTAAAATGGAGGCAGCGATGGATTTCTCTTTTATTTATGACTTGGTGGAAGGATTGTATGCGGAAGTGGGCCGCCCAAGCATTGATCCAATTATTTTAATTAAACTAACATTTATCCAATATGCCTTTGGCATTCGATCCATGCGCAAGACGATCGAGGAAGTGGAAACGAATATGGCCTACCGCTGGTTTCTCGGTTATGGATTCCATGATAAAGTGCCGCATTTCTCTACCTTCGGTAAGAACTACGAGCGTCGCTTTAAAGATACCGACCTGTTTGAACAGATCTTCTATCGTATCTTAAAAATAGCTGCCGAGAAAAAGCTCATTAGTGCGGAGCACGTTTTTGTGGATTCCACTCATGTAAAAGCTAGCGCGAATAAGCGTAAATTTGAAAAGAAAATGGTTCGCAAAGAAACACGCGCGTATCAGGAACGCCTCCAAGAAGAGATTAATCAGGACCGAGAGGATCATGGAAAAAAGCCGTTCCCGCCAGATAAGTTCGATAAAGAAGAAACAAAAGAAATCAAGGAAAGTACAACCGATCCGGACAGTGGCTACTACGTTAAAGACGAACGAACCAAACAATTTGCCTATTCCTTTCACGCGGCCGCAGACCGTAAGGGATTCGTAATTGGCACAATGGTCACACCAGGCAACACACATGACAGCCAAATCTTAGAGCCGTTAATGGAGAAAGTGATAGAAAAGGTAGGAAAACCTAAAGCTGTTGGTGCAGACGGAGCTTACAAAACACCTGCCATTGCCAGTTATTTAATGGAAAACGGCATGACACCTGCTTTGCCTTATACACGGCCGCGCACAAAAGAGGGCTTCTTCAGAAAGCATGACTATGTGTACGATGAACATTTTGACTGTTACCTTTGTCCGGCAGGGGAAGTATTGAATTACTCAACGACGAATAAGGAAGGCTATCGTGAATACAGATCACCCAAACAGGTTTGTACCTCCTGCCCTTTTTTAGCTAAATGCACGAAAAGCAGAAATCATCAAAAAGTGGTGACACGCCATATTTGGCAGAAATATATGGAAGAGGCCGACCATCTTCGCCACCACGAAGAAGTTAAAGCGATTTATGCGGAGCGAAAAGAAACGATTGAGCGTGTATTCGCAGATGCAAAAGAAAAGCATGGCATGCGTTGGACAACGTTAAGGGGACTTAAAAAATTGTCGATGCAAGCGATGCTTACTTTCGCTGCCATGAATCTCAAGAAAATGGCCAGCTGGACTTGGCGAGAACCAGAAATGGCTTAAATGATGACCTCGGAGAGGTCTATCTTTCTCTCGAATGGCTTTAAAACTACCGAAAAATCAAAAGGGGTTCGGAATAAGACTATTCCGAACCCCTTTTGTCGACAAACTGAAAGCTGTTCCGCCATAGCGGAACAGCTTTTTATAGGAATAAATCAAGAATGAAGTAGGTTAAAGCGGCAATTGTAGCCGATATTGGCAATGTGATCACCCACGTAATTAACATGCGCTGGGCCGTTCCCCATTTAACACCGCGAATCCGATGTGAAGCGCCTACCCCTAAAATGGAAGAAGAAATGACATGAGTAGTACTGACTGGCAAATGGATAAATGTAGCACCGAAAATGATGGCTGCGGATGTTAAGTCGGCCGCAACACCATTAACTGGACGAATCTTCATAATTTTTCCGCCAACCGTTTTAATGATCTTCCAGCCACCTATAGAAGTCCCAATTCCCATGGCAGCCGCACAGGAAAACTGTACCCAAAACTGAATATCCGTTGTCGACTGGAAGTTGTTAGCGATCAGTGCCATTGTAATAATCCCCATCGCTTTTTGGGCATCGTTCGTACCATGTGTGTATGATTGCAAGGCAGCCGTAAAAATTTGAAAGTGGCGGAACCGGCGGTTTGTTTTCGGTAAGTTATTGTCCTTAAACACCACTTTGAATATGCTGTATACGATAAAGCCGCCAATAAAAGCAATAATTGGCGAAAGAATCAGTGCTTCAATAATTTTTAAGAAGCCACTGTAATTCAAAATTCCCACACCGGCAGCTGCAATCGCCGCCCCAGCAATAGAACCAATCAAGGCATGAGAGGAACTGCTCGGAATTCCGTAATACCATGTAAGTAAATTCCAAAGGATAGCAGAAATTAAAGCCGCTAAAATAACGGTCGAACCATTTTCAAGCATAAATGGATCAACAATATCCTTTGTGATGGTCTTTGCTACTCCAGTGAATGTCATGGCCCCAAGAAAGTTCATAGAAGCTGCCAGTATAATAGCATGGCGGGGCTTAAGAGCCTTCGTGGAGACGGAGGTAGCAATAGCATTTGCCGTATCATGGAAGCCGTTAATAAAATCAAATGATAAAGCGCAGACAACGATTAATACTGTAACAATGAGTAGAGAATCCATAAATAGGGCGCTCCTTAAGCGTTTTTCATAATGATGGTTTCGAGAGTATTGGCCACATCCTGACAGAAATCAGCAATTTGTTCTAAGCTCTCATAAATTTCTTTTAGCTTAATGAGTTGAATTGGGTCTTTCTCTGTGGCGAACAGATGTTTAATGGATTGGCGTCTTATGCCATCACAAGCTGTTTCGTAATCTTTAATTTTAATGACATGCTCACGGATTGGCAGTAGCTTTTTCGTCTCAAGCAAGTCAACGGCCCGTTCAATTTCAACTGAACAACCGCGAATGGCTTCAACAAATTTCAGCATATATTCATCGACGTTAATAATCGAGTACATTTCAAACATCGCTGCTGTTTCTTCAAGACCGTCAAGGACATCATCCATGCTCATCGCAAGCGCTAAAATGTCTTCCCGCTCGATCGGTGTGATAAACGACTGGTTCAATTCCTTAATAACCTCGTGAATTAATTCGTCGCCTTTGGTTTCGAACGTTTTCATCTCGTTGTAAAAGATTTTTAAATCGCTGGCGTTCTTTAGTTTGTAGTCAGCAAAGTAATCGGCACTTTCCTTCAAATTGACTGCAATTGAATTAAGCAAGATAGTGAATTTATCCTTTTTGTGTTTAAACAATTCGAAAAGCCTCCTAATTATAAAAAATGGCTAACAGCACTATTTTACTTGAATAAAGCCCAAGAAAAAAGAGTTTGTCGAAAAAAGGCAGAAAAATTATTTGTTTAAACGGCTTTCCCCAGCTAAATGGTCGATTCTGCTTTTATTTGACGGTAAAATACAAGTAAATCTGAAAGGAGGAATAAAAATGAAAGTTGTTGAAAATCTCCAAGGCACGCTAACTTTGAACAATGGACTGGCAATCCCGCAAGTAGGACTCGGTGTCTATAAAATGACGGATGAGGCAGAGGCGAACTTTGCCATTCAGTCGGCCCTGCGCATGGGATATCGTCTCATCGACACGGCAGCTATTTATGAAAATGAACAGATTGTTGGCCAGGCTATAAAAGAAAGCGGCGTGAACCGTGAAGAAGTGTTCCTTACTACAAAAGTGTGGAACAGTGATCAGGGATATGATGAAACCCTGAAAGCATTTGACACCTCATTAAATAAACTGCAAACGAATTATCTGGATTTATATTTAATTCACTGGCCTGGAAAATCCAAAGAGAAGTACCGGGAAACATGGCGGGCACTCGAGCAGTTATACAGCGAAGGAGCCGTTAAAGCGATCGGTGTCTGCAACTTCCAAATCCACCATCTGGAAGGATTGCTTGCTGTCTGCAACGAGGTGCCGGCCATTAATCAGATTGAGAATCATCCATACTTGACTCAGGAAAAAGTGAGAAAGTACTGCCAGGAAAAAAACATTATGGTAGAGGCATGGTCGCCAATCGCTCGCAATAGGCTGGCTAACGAACCGACACTGAACCACATAGCGAAAAAACACAACAAGTCAGTTTCACAAATTATTCTACGCTGGCACCTGCAAAATGGCACAGTCGTTATTCCAAAATCCATTCATGCTGAACGGATGAAAGAAAACAGTGAACTTTTTGATTTTCAACTTTCCCTTGAAGACATGAAAAATATCAACGCCTTAAACAAAGGAGAAAGAATCGGTCCCGACCCCGACCAATTTGAAAATGGCTTTGCAAATTAAAAGCGCAAGGCGCTCGCCCAGCGTGATAGGAGGTTGGAGGAATGTCTGTCGGAGTCGTTCGTTGACGCCAACAGACATTCTGAAACCGCCGTACACGCTAGAGCCTGAAGCTGGATAAAGCTAAAAGCGCAAGGCGCTCGCCCAGCGACCGTTCAGCCAATTTAAGTGAAGAGAGAGCGAATGTCATCTGGAACAGTTGACTGGCAAACGATTGTTTCACCGGTGAACGGATGAGGAATTTCGATTTTAGCCGCATGAAGAGCTTGTCTTTTTACGAGTGGCTCTCCTCCGTATAGACGGTCTCCGACAAGAGGGTGACCGCTGGCAGAAAAGTGAACGCGAATTTGATGAGTTCGTCCAGTCGCAAGCTGACATTCTACAATAGAGAGCTTGCGGCTTTTATTTCTCTGCAGCACACGAAAATAAGTGAGAGCAGATTGGCCCGATGGTGAGATGCGTCTCCTCGTGGGATGATGTCTATCTCTTCCGACCGGCTTGTTGATCGTTCCTTTATTTTTTTGCATGATGCCGTGAACGGCAGCGACGTAAGTTCGTTTAATAAGTCGATCTTGCAGAAGGTGGGAGAGAACCGTATAGGCTGCTTCATGCTTGGCAAATAGAACGACACCGCTCGTCTGTTCATCCAAACGATGAACATGGCGGATAAAACCACACTCTCCGGATAATTGGACATGATAAGCAACTGCATTGAGTAAAGAGTTGATTTCTTCCTCCTGATTAGGGTGAGTTTTCATTCCAGCTGGCTTATTCACAACGAGCAAATGGTCGTCCTCATATAAAATATCCATATCAAAGAACGAAGGAACAGGGCTTTCTGTGGAAGAAAGGAATAGCGGAATCTGCAAGGCATCATTCTCCCTGAGAGCAGCTTGCCAATCAGCTGTTTTTCCATTTAATGTGATGGCTTGATCCATTCTCCATTGATGAATCAGTTTTTTGGGCAGCTTCCACTTTTCTTTAAAAATAGAATAAGCGGTTTCCCCTTCCCACTCCAAAGGAATGCTAATTTCGTAAATAGTACCTTTGCGCTTTGTCTTATACAAAATGGTTCCCACCTTTAGGTTATCTTACCCCATTTCACAAAATTACCAACGTTATTAAATGAGGTTATATGTTATTCTTGAACTATCTATCAGATCATTAATTAGGATATAGCAGGGAAGGTGTTTTTTTGAAAGTAATTATTGCCTCCACTACCGAGCAGGAAGAAAAAATTAATGAATTAATTTGGCAATTAAAGGAGGAAGTTTTCCCCCGCTTCTTTGAAGAAGAAGAACTGAGAATCATGTATGAATTTGGAATATTGGAATTGACAGATAGTCACTTTAAGCTTTTTGGAACTCTCCAGGATGCTTTTCAAGTGATCTCTAGTCTTCAAACAATTTTATCTATCCTTGAAACAAACGATCCTGCTAGTCTGCCCTCGCACTATCAGGAAATGTTTGAAAGAAACACAGCGATTTTAGAAGCGTTTGATATTAGTTTTCCTTTCTTTCTCAGTCATTTTACCAATAAAAGAAGTCTGATCCCCTATTTAACTTCTCTTACCCCGTCCAACACATACTTGATGTAAGCCTTCTGTGCAACCAGAAGGCTTTTTTATTAGGGCTCGGCTATCCCTAATTGTTGATTTCTGCTCCGATTTTTTGTTGAAAAACCCTATTCACCTTTAACAGAGCCTCTGTTTTAAAATTATAATTAACAAGCGATCATAAAAGAAGCCCCTGCCATTGGAGACAGGGGAGTTCTTTTATTTTTCTTTATGGGCATCCAAAAATTGTTCAAGCGTTTCTTTCGGCTGGCTGCCGACGAGGCGCTCCTGCTCTTCGCCATTTTTAAAGTAGACAAGAGTTGGTGTTGATTCAATCTGGTAATGATCCCATCCATCTTCAAATTCCAGAAGATTAAACTGATTGATATGAGTATTCTTTTCTTTAGCAAGCGGCATAAGAACTGGCGTAGTAGCCTGACAATGAGGACAGGTTGGGCTATAAAAATAAACAAAAAGGTCTTCTCCGTCCTCTAGCTTCTTGTCCAACTCATCCGGCAAGATAAGGTTGCTGTAGTTTGGATCATCAAGTTGTTTAATCGTTTCGGGATGAAGCTCTTTTTTACCATAAGGATTGTCCTTTGACGCTTCATTTTGCTGATATTTGGTGAGGAAAACAATTGCTGCAAATATAATTAAAATAACAGCCGCAAAGATAATAATTTTTTTCATGCTAGGCAACGTCCTTTCCTTTAATAACGAGGAGGCTGGTTATAAAAATAATAATGAATGCTGTAAGTGCCAAAAAAGGGATAGTAATAAAACCAAACCAGTTAATGTACATTCCTGTGCACGGTACCCTTCCGCATGCTGGAGCACTGTTTGTAAAAAAATCAACTTTTTGAATAGCGTAATGATAAAGAGAAATACAGCCCCCGATAGCTGAAAGGGTTAAGGAATAGCGGGCAGCAGCCATATCTTTTTTTATGATGGCAAGCCCCAGGATTAAAACAAGTGGATACATAAGAATCCGCTGATACCAGCAAAGCTCGCAAGGCTCATATTTCATCACTTCTGAAAAATATAAGCTGCCGAGCATCGCAATAAAGGAAGCGCCCCAAGCGATAAAAAGCAGGTTTTCTTTTTTCATACATTCTCCTTTTCTATATAAATTTCTCTAAATGATTATAGTATTAGCAGCTGAAAAAAGTAAAATAATCAGTCCTAAAAGTGCAAAGAGACATGAGAAAGAGCAGCTGGAAAGGCTTTTTTTACCTTCCCAGCTGCTTATCACTGGTGGAATTCCTCTAGGCATTTAATGAGTTGGCATGCTCCACATAGTGGAATAATGTATAAAAAGTTTTTTCCACAGCAGAATAAGAATTAGGGAATGAGCGGGCATGGAGAAAATGTTCAATTTTCTTCGACAGTAAATGATCTTTTGTCCGCACCATCAATATGAGCAGATTTGTCCAGTCTGAACGATGAACATAGTACAGTACACGGTCATAATCTGTATAATCCATTGCTTATCCCCCCTTGTTCGAGGAACTATCTATAGTATATGTTCCCCCTCAAAAAACTCTCTCTGTAAATACTGGCATAGCCCCCGTTTAAAAATTGAATAAGGATTTGGCGGAAAAGAGGGTATGACCCTTTGCTTTTTTTCATAAGTATTTGTTAAAGGGCAAAAGGGGGAAGCGAAAATGAATGAGGCAGAAATGAAAGACCTTCAGTATGCCATTGATGAAATTACTGAAATTGCCACGGGATTCGGCCTTGATTTTTATCCGATGAGATATGAAATTTGCCCGGCGGAAATTATTTATACGTTTGGCGCCTACGGCATGCCGACCCGGTTTTCTCACTGGAGTTTTGGCAAACAATTTTTCAAAATGAAACTACAATATGATCTTGGTCTTAGTAAAATATACGAGCTCGTAATTAATTCAAATCCATGTTATGCCTTCTTGCTTGATACGAATTCTTTAATTCAGAACAAACTGATTGTAGCTCACGTATTGGCTCATTGTGATTTCTTTAAGAATAATGTCCGTTTCCAGCAAACGAACCGACATATGGTAGAAAGTATGGCTGCAACAGCTGACAGAATCCATCAATATGAAATGGACCATGGCAAGGAAACGGTAGAAAAGTTTTTGGACGCTGTGCTGGCCATTGAGGAGCACATCGATCCTTCGCTTCTAAGACGGCAGCTCTACTGGCAAACAGACGAACCAGAAGTGGAGCAGGAGAAGAAGAAGGGGCCTTATGATGATCTTTGGCTGCTTGATGAGACAAACACATTTGAAATTACACCGAAAAAAGCAAAGAAAACAATTCCTCCCCGGCCGGAAAAAGATGTCATGCTGTTCATTGAACAGTATAGCCGAGACCTTGAGGACTGGCAGCGTGACATTATGACAATGGTAAGAGAGGAGATGCTTTATTTCTGGCCGCAGTTAGAGACGAAAATTATGAATGAGGGCTGGGCTTCTTACTGGCACCAACGTATCGTGCGTGAGCTTGATTTAACACCGGGAGAAGCAATTGAGTTTGCTAAGCTAAACGCGGGTGTCGTCCAGCCGTCGCGCACGTCGATCAATCCTTATTATTTAGGACTGAAAATGTTTGAAGATATTGAAGAACGGTACAATAACCCAACGGAGGAAATGAAGCGCCACGGAGTTAAAGCAGGATCAGGACGAGAAAAAATATTTGAAGTCAGGGAAGTTGAGTCTGATATTTCGTTCTTACGCAATTATTTAACGAAAGAGCTCGTTTTAAGAGAAGACATGTATTTATTCCAGAAAAAAGGGAAAGATTATAAGATAATCGATAAAGAATGGACAAACGTGCGCGACCAACTCGTTAGCATGCGAGTGAACGGCGGATTTCCTTATTTGACAGTGAATGACGGCGATTATATGAAAGCGGGAGAACTGTATATTAAACATTGGTACGAAGGAATTGAGCTGGACCTGAAGTATTTAGAAAAGGTTTTGCCGCACCTATATACGTTATGGGGAAGAACCGTTCATTTGGAAACAATGGTGGAAGACCGGGAAATTCTCTTTACCTTTAGTGGCCACAAAGTGCAGCGTAAGTATTTATAACGAGCGGGTGTCCGGATTTCCGGCCACTCGTTTTTTTATTCATTCCAAATTTTTTAGCCGTTGTTCGTATGTTAGTTTTATTTGCGAACGGAAGGGGAAATATTTCTTGAAGCTAATTTCCGGAAGGAGAGCAGAAAATAATGGGATTAGTTTTTATGGTTCTCTATTTTTTAATTGTCGCTTTTGTTATAGAAATTTCTGTTACTTTATTTAATTTAACTGGATTAGAAACAGCAGTTTCCCGTTATCAAGTGGTCTCTATGCTCACAAATACCGGATTTACTACAGATGAAGCCCAGTTGGTCCTTGATCATCCAGTTCGCAGGCGGCTGAGTATGTTTCTTATTTTATTTGGGGCTTTTTCACTTGCGGTGGTAATTTCTTCCATCACCAATATACTATCAAATGACTTGCGTGTAAAAGAATTGACGATAATTAATGTGATTCTGCTCATTCTTTTGATGATCGGGAAAACCCCTTTTATTAAGGAGCGGCTGAAAAAGAAATTAAACAGGGAAATGGAAAAAAAATTAGAAATCTCAGAGCTGCCTATTAAAGATGCGCTGTACTTAGACGAGGATGATTTGGTAACGGATGTGGTCATTGAAAAAGATTCTGAATTCATCGACCGGAAAGCAGTAGACCTTGTGGAACGTGATGAAGACATCAGCATTTTATTTATTAAACGCGGCAAAGTGAATATTCGCAATAAGCTGGATGAAGAAAAGATCCATGAGGGAGATCAGTTGTTCATTTATGGAAATAAAAAACAAATAGAAAAGAAGTTCCTGAAGGCAGATGAAAGAATTGAAAGCTCTTCAGACTAGAAGGCAATAAGCTGTTCATTGTAAGTAAAGGCTGGATTTTTTATTGGCCGCTACCTGTGGCCTCTCCATCATCCTTCACCTTTGTACGCAGATAGTCTTAAATAAACAAGCTGAAGGCTCAGTCGTATGAGCCTTCAGCTTGTTTATTGGTTTCTTGCAGGCGCTCCATTATGCGCCGCTTTTTATATAGCATGCTACCTGCTTCTGCCACGTCAAGAACGGCCGAGCGGTTTGTAAAAGCCCCAAATATCACTCCAGCTACCGGTATAAGCTGCATCATTTTCTTCCAGCCGAATTGATCTCGGTATGTATAGACAACTTCACGCCAGCCTTGCAACTGTGACATCATTTCCCGGCTTTGCCCCCGCCCTTCATAGAAGCCGGACAAGTCAGTTAAAATGGCTTTTTTTCCAACAACGTCTGAAGAAGTAAATTGTAAACATTTAATAATAAAGATACGCTCAGCCTTTTGCTTTGGATCATAACCGTAGGCAATGGCAATTTCTTGAAGGGTTTTCAAGGACAAGCCAAGAAGCAAAGGAATGTCTACAGCTAAAGTGAATAGACCGCCGATCCCGGTTGAAGCTCCCTGGACGGTTGCCATGTTGGCGCGGGATTTTTTTAATTCTTCGGCTATGGCATCCATCGTTTGAAGGTTCACTCTCCCGACATCCTCCACTGATTCAATCGTTAATTTGGGATGGGCCTCCTGCACTCTCTTCAAAACAGTTTTTTCCTGGACGAGATATTGTCCGCCTGTTTGAATAAAGCTGCCAATTTCATCAAGCAGCAGAGCGATTTTGTCCTGGATGATCTTTGGGGTCACTTTATCGAGCAGTTTAAAAGGAAGGCGGGCAATCTTATCCCAGATCCATAAGTGCTTCTGTTCTTGTTCCCATTTATTGATTGATTCAAGCTCAGCTAATAATTGTTCTTTCGTTTCCATAGCTATCCCACCTTTTGGTATGTTAATTAATGTACGTTAACGGTACGTATAAGGTTTCAATAAACAGATGATTGCGAATATAAGAAGGTGAATTTACTTGTTATTTGCATTTTGATATAATTCTCGCAATTGAATGAAATAAATCCTTTGTATATGTTCAAGAATAAGGCTTGAACGTTTCTACCAGGCTGCCGTAAATAGCCTGACTACAAGGGGTAGCAACCTTACGTTTACTTAATTTGCTATCCCCCTTGTCAGCCGGCAGCTTCCGTTTTAGACGGAAGTTTTTTTATTGAAATCCATATAGCGGGGGAGCACACAATGAAACATTTTTTTGCTTTTCAAGAACGGGGAACGACGTATAAGCAAGAAACATTAGCCGGTATTACAACTTTTTTGTCCATGGCTTATATTCTCGTCGTTAACCCGATCATTTTAAGTCAGTCCGGAATGGATAAGGGAGCTATTTTTACAGCTACTGCCTTATCAGCTATTATCGGTTCTTTATTAATTGGGCTATTGGCTAATTACCCGATTGGCATAGCACCGAGCATGGGATTAAACACATTTTTTACATTTTCAGTCTGCATTGGCATGGGAATTCCCTGGCAAACAGCATTGACAGGCGTGTTTATTTCAGGTGTTTTGTTCGTTATTTTAAGTTTGTTAAAAATCCGTGAAGCGATTATTAATGTTATCCCGGAGGACCTGAAGCATGCTATTGCTGGCGGTCTCGGATTTTTCGTTGCCTTTATCGGTTTGAAAAATGCTGGCATCATTATAGCAAATGAGGGCACGTTTATCGGTATTGGCGATTTGCATTCACCAGAAGTATTGCTGTCGATATTTGGTTTTATCATAACAGTAATTATGATGGTACGAGGCATCGGTGGAGCCATCTTCTATGGTATGGCCATTGCTACAGTTGTTGGCATGCTGGTCGGGTTAATCCGTGTTCCTGGAGAAGTAATTGGAGCTATCCCAAGCCTGACTCCTACTTTTGGTGTTGTTTTCTCTAATTTGCACAGTATCTTTACACCGGAGATGCTCGCGGTTATTTTTACCTTCCTCTTTGTTGCTTTTTTTGATACAGCTGGGGCGCTTATTGCGATTGCCAGTCAAGCGGGACTAGTGAAGGACAATAAAATTCCAAACGCTGGGAAGGCATTGTTAGCTGACTCTTCCTCAACTGTTGTCGGCGCTGTTCTTGGAACCTCTACTACAGCGGCGATGGTCGAATCAAGCGCCGGCATTGCGGTAGGAGGGAGAACAGGTTTTACTTCTATTGTCATCTCTGCTTTATTTGCTGTTGCCTTATTCTTTTCTCCGCTGCTGTCCGTTATCACGGCAGAAGTAACAGCGCCGGCACTCATTATAGTGGGCTCTTTAATGGCAACACAGATCAAGAATATTCGTTGGGACCGGCCAGAGATTACTATTCCTGCCTTTGTGACGATTATTATGATGCCGCTCACTTCAAGTGTTGCTAGTGGGATTGCTCTTGGATTTATTCTTTATCCGATTACGATGATTGCGAAGGGACAGGCAAAAGAAATCCATCCACTGCTCTATGTTCTCTTTGTAGCTTTTCTTGCTTATTTTATATATTTGTAAAAAACTAAGCCTCTTTACCATTAGAATCTAATCAGGTAAAGAGGCTTAGTTTAATTCATTCGTTAAATTCTTTACATGCTCCGCTAGCTCATCGCATACGATTTGATAAGCTGCCCATTTCTCTGTGGAGTCATCATAATGTTCCGGATTTGGGATATCCCAACGAAGGACCTTCTTTTTAGGAGCAAGTGAAAGGTCAGGCTCCCGATCGTGCTTAAAATCATAGATGTTCACGATCAGATCAGCTTTTGTGATCAAGTGAGGCGCGACTAGTTTTAATTCTTTGTCTGTAATATCTATATTAACTTCTTTCATTGCCTCAATTAACAATTCATTTTCCGAGCTTTCGATAAAGGACGCGCTCACAAAGTTTAGTGAAGGATCGTCTAGCTTAGAGGCCCATCCTGCAGCCATGATGCTTAGGTCATTTGATGTAGAAAGAAATAATATGTTTTTGTTATCCATTATTCAAGCCCCTTTGCCGTCGTTTCTATTTCTTTTTTACCCCCTTTTTCTAAAAATATGCCTAAATGTCAAAAAAATTAGTAAGCGAGTAACCGAAAGATATAGGACTAATGGAATATTTCGTTAAACGGTAATCTTTCTAATGATGTTTGGCATGCTCGATAGCTTGGAATAAAAGGTCAATGACATGTTCATCATCGTGTGAATAAAACAAGGTGGTGCCTTCACGCCGGTACTTAACAAGCCGCAAGTTTTTTAAAAAGCGGAGCTGATGTGAGACGGTGGATTGGAGCAGCGATAATCTTTCAGCAATATCATTTACCGAGTGTTCCCCAGTAAAAAGCAAGTTTAGAATTCGAAGCCTTGTAGGGTCTGATAAAGCTTTAAAGGTTTGTGACACAATAAATAAGGTTTCTTCATCTAGTTCGATGTTCTTCTTTTTCATAGCTTTCCTCCAGAGGCAGTTTAATCTTATCGTATCAAATAACTAAAACAACTGTCATGAAGTAAAGCAAGTAAGACGGCGTTTGAGTGTAAGGAAATTGAGGTAAATGTAATCATATTGAATATTTTTGTATTTTTTGAAATTGTCAGTTATGATGGAATTTGTGACTGATTATTGAATTTGGGGAGGGAGAACGGGGATGAAACTTACTGGGAAAATTATTATTGCTTTAATTGCCGGTGCTGTAGTAGGGCTGCTACTCAATATATTCGCACCCAATGCCTACGATGTATTAGATCCTTATTTTTTTACTCCGCTTGGCCGCATTTTTCTTAACCTCATTAGCATGCTCGTCGTACCAATCGTATTCTTATCTATTATTCTGGGAGCTGCGGGTCTTGGAGATCCGAAAAAGTTAGGCAGGATTGGATTGAAAACGATTTCTTATTTTTTAATTACTACTACAATCGCTATTATTATCGGATTAATTATCGCCGGTGTAGTAGAGCCTGGTAAGGCAGGAGAGTTTGACGTGAAAAATGCAGAGTTTTCTGCTGAAAAAGCTCCTCCTGTCGGGGAAACTCTGTTGAATATCATTCCGAAAAATCCGCTTGAGGCCATGACACAAGGCAACATGCTGCAAATTATTACATTTGCTCTTTTTATTGGTCTGGCTTTAACGGCTTTAGGTGAAAAAACAAAGGGCCTGCTGAAATTAGTGGAGCAGGGCAATGATCTTA
This sequence comes from Pseudobacillus sp. FSL P4-0506, assembly GCF_038003025.1. NCBI lineage: Bacteria > Bacillati > Bacillota > Bacilli > Caryophanales > Bacillaceae > Pseudobacillus > Pseudobacillus sp. FSL P4-0506. The sequence goes on along the minus strand of NZ_JBBOOI010000001.1, from coordinate 4,166,108 downwards.
TGATGTATCTTGTCAGCTTTGTGATGAAATTTGCTCCGTATGGTACTTTCGGGTTGATTGCTTCGGCTATTGGAAGCCAGGGCTGGGACGCTATCCGGGCAATGGGCATTTATATGGTTTGTGTGCTTGCTTCCTTGTTTATTCATGGAGTTTTAACTTACGGCGGGACCATTTTATTTCTTGCCAGAAAAAGCCCTCTATGGTTTTTCAAAAACTTTGCCCCGGCAATGAGTGTCGCTTTCAGCACATCAAGCAGTAATGCCACACTTCCCATTTCCATGGAAGTAGCGCAAAACCGTTTGAATGTGCCAAAGTCCGTTAGTTCTTTTGTCCAGCCGCTCGGTGCAACCATCAACATGGACGGGACAGCGATTATGCAGGGGGTTGCAACACTATTTATTGCACAAGTATACAGTATTGATTTAACAGTGGGTGAACTGGCTACTGTAGTACTCACTGCTGTTTTAGCTAGTATTGGAACAGCCGGTGTGCCAGGTGTCGGCCTGATTATGCTTGCCATGGTGTTAAGCAGTGTTGGCTTGCCGGTAGAAGGGATTGGCTTGATTCTAGGAATCGACCGTATCCTGGATATGACACGGACAGCTATCAATATTTCTGGGGATGCAGCTTGTGCAGTTTATGTAGCAGAAACGGAGAAAAAGAGAACCATTAAGGAACAGCGGGCAGGCGCCTAAAAAGGGGACATAACAGGCATGTCAAAAAAGGGACATTTGCTTGTTTGGTGTTTTACATTTTTTTTTCTTATTGTATAATAGCGCTATTAACAGCTTGCAAAGCAAAAGGAGATAATTGTATATGAATCTCGGTTTCGGAGAAATAGCTCTTATTCTTATTGTTGCCTTATTGCTTTTTGGCCCTTCCAAACTTCCGCAGCTCGGTAAAGCAGCCGGACAGACGCTGCATGAATTTAAGCGTGGCATGAAAGGTATTATGGAGGATGAAGACGAAGAGAAAAAATTGAAATAAACAAACGATAAAAGCTGACGGTTTTTGACCGTTAGCTTTTTCTTTATCATTTTATCCTTAGCCACTGCAGTAAGCGGTGTAATTTTTTGAAGGAAAGTAAATAAGTTGCTTTTATTGCCAAAAAAGGAAGCAAAAAAGCGCTGTTTTGCTGATATTTAGCTGAAGATTGGCGATTTAGGGCCTATCAGGTATAATAAAGCTCTGGTTGTGTCTGAGAAGCTTATTGTTGGAGAAGATAAAGTAAGGGAGAGGGCACAATCAAATTGCACTCTTAGCTTAAAGGCAGAGAGGAATTTTGCTCATTCAGGAGGCAAGAAACAGAAGTATGAATGCGATTAGCAGATTTATCAAAAATTTGTGGAGAAAGTTTCATTTAACACAAATTATGATTTTAGTCATGGCGGTTATGATTTTAGGCGGCCTTGGATTTATCGTTTATTTTATGAAGTCAGCGGATGTGGAAACGTTAAAGAAGGGGTTGTCGCAATCAACTACTCTTTACGATATGAACGGAGATAAAGCGAGCAAGCTATCGGCTAACCGCTCAGATAGCGTGCCAATTGCCAAAATGCCAAAGTATTTACAGGATGCTGTTGTATCGATTGAAGATCACCGTTTTTATGAGCACAATGGCTTTGATTTAAAAGGGATGAGCCGGGCACTCGTTAAAAATACGTTTTCCGGAGGTGTCGTGCAAGGGGGAAGCACGATTACGCAGCAGTTGACTAAGAATGCCTTGTTATCACCGGAGCAAACGTATAAGCGGAAAGTAGAAGAATTATTCCTCGCTATTGAAATTGAAAAAGTTTACACCAAAAAAGAAATATTGGAAATGTATTTAAATACGATTTATTTTGGTAGCGGAGCATGGGGAGTTCAAAATGCATCGAAAAAGTATTTTGGAAAGGATGTCAACGAGCTAAAGCTTAGTGAGTCTGCTATGCTGGCGGGAATTATCAAAGCGCCATCTGTACTTGATCCCTATAAGAATATGGATAAGTCTATCGCCCGCAGAAATGTCGTGCTCAGTCAAATGGCGAAGTATGGTTACATTACAGATGAAGAAGCGGAAAGAGCCAAACAGGCGCGCCCAGATCTTGAGGATAGAAGCGGTGATCCGTTGAAAGGAAAGTATCCGTATTATACTGATTCAGTGATCAACGAAGCGATTAACCGCTTTGGCTTGACTCAGAATGATCTGTTAACCAAAGGATATAAAATTTATACTGCAATGGATCAGGAAGTACAATCTGGACTTGAGCAGGTATATAAAAAAGATTGGCTATTTCCTGACTCAGTCAATGGAGAGCCATCTCAAAGTGCAGCCGTCTTGCTTGATCCAAAGACAGGCGGAGTGATGGCGATCGTTGGAAAACGGGGAGAACACGTATTTAGAGGGTTCAACTATGCTACACAAATGCAATCTTCTCCAGGCTCGACATTAAAGCCGCTTGTTGTGTACACGCCTGCTCTTGAGGAAGGCTATGAGCCAACATCCATGCTGCCTGATGAACCGATGAAATTCGGAGACTATGAGCCAACCAACTATGGAGGCGTTTATCGGGGAGAAGTAACAATGAATAAAGCAGTGGAGAAATCCATTAACATACCTACTGTTTGGCTTCTTGATCAAATTGGATTGTCGAAGGGATTAAATGCACTGGAACGGTTCGGAATTCCGTTTGAAAAAAGCGATGAGAACTTATCGATTGCGTTAGGCGGTATGACCAAAGGAGTAGCTCCTTTGCATATTGCTCAAGCGTATACAACCTTCCCAAATGGAGGAGTGCGCAAAGACAGTTTCTTTATTCAAAAGATTATTGGTCCGGAAGGCGAAATTAAACCAAAATGGACGCCGAAGGAAACAAAAGTGACGACAAAAGAAGTGGCGGATAACATCAATGCGATGCTTCTAAATGTGGTTAAGCATGGTTCTGGAAAGAAAGCGAGAGTGCCAGGAACTGAGCTGGCAGGTAAAACAGGATCTACTCAGGTGCCAATTAAAGGGGTAAGTGGGACGAAAGATCAGTGGTTTGTCGGCTATACACCGGATGTGGTAGGTACCGTATGGATTGGCGTAGAAAAGGCAAGTGAAAGTAATCATCTTGCTACCAATAGCTCCGAGGGAGCGGTTCCTCTGTTCAAGGAAATTATGGAGGAAACCCTTCCAGAACTTGACGGCACTTCTTTTGATGTGGAATCCATTGAGGAAGAAAAGCCAAAGGAAAAAGAGAAAAACTGGTTTGATAAAGCGATAGATAAGTGGAATGAATTATTTTAATAAAGCTTCCCTGGAGCCGTTTATGATGGACTCTGGGGAAGTTTTTTATTTAGTATATTGAACGTCATGAAAAGAAAAAGGCTAAAAATGTTCAGAATAGGTATTACATTAGAAATAGACAAAAATCAATAAAAAAAATTACGAATTTTTTTTGAAAAAACAAAAAGCGATGATATCAGCTTTGTAAGCGATTGCATCTTCGGCGCGCTAGAAATTAATAGTTTTAATTGTCTAAAAATTTATTAAAAGGTGTTGACCTGCAAGAAAAAGCAGGATATGATTGACCACAACATAAACTTAATTTTCAGATTTGAATGATAAATAAGTAATGAAATATTGAGACGAAAAGCCGGCGTTTCTTTTGGCCTACAGTCTACTTTTAAAACAGATCACATTCATCTTAGCAACCTATGCAGCTAGAGAACACCTGGAGGGATACTATGCGCAGCGACATGATAAAGAAGGGGATTGATCGTGCCCCTCACCGAAGCTTGCTTTATGCAGCTGGAGTAAAAACAGAAGATCTTCATAAGCCTTTTATCGGGGTGTGTAATTCTTATATTGATATTATCCCGGGCCATGTACATTTAAACAAATTTGCGGAAGTCGTTAAAGAAGCGATTCGCGAAGCCGGAGGGGTTCCTTTCGAGTTTAATACGATTGGGGTAGACGACGGTATTGCCATGGGCCACATTGGAATGAGGTATTCACTGCCGAGCAGGGAGTTGATTGCTGACGCTGCCGAAACAGTTATTAACGCCCACTGGTTTGACGGAGTATTCTACATTCCTAACTGTGACAAAATTACTCCCGGCATGTTAATGGCAGCTGCCAGAACGAATGTCCCTTCTGTTTTTGTTTCCGGCGGACCCATGGAGGGCGGGAAGACAAGTACTGGAAAACATCTCTCTCTCGTTTCTGTTTTTGAGGGGGTCGGGGCTCACCGTTCAGGGAAGATGTCAGCCGAAGAGCTGCTTGAAATTGAAAACAATGCTTGTCCAACATGCGGGTCATGTTCAGGAATGTTCACAGCCAACTCGATGAACTCCTTAATGGAAATGCTCGGTATGACACCGCCAGGAAATGCTACAATCGTAGCTACCTCAACAGAGCGTCACAAATTAATTAAACAGGCTGCTCATCACTTAATGGATTTAATTAAAAATGATATTAAGCCAAGAGATATTATTACAAAAGAAGCCATTGATGATGCATTTGCGCTTGACATGGCGATGGGCGGTTCAACGAATACGGTTCTTCACACGCTTGCTATTGCCCACGAAGCAGAGATTGATTACGACTTGAAACGAATCAATGAAATTGCTAAAAAGGTGCCATACTTAGCTAAAATTAGTCCGGCCTCTGATTATACAATGCAGGATGTTCACGAGGCGGGAGGCATTAGTGCCATTATTAATGAACTTTGCCGCATCGATGCTTTAAATAAAGAACGTATCACGATTACAGGAAAATCTGTTTACGAGAATGTAAAAGATGCAGAAATTACGAATGAAGCAGTCATTCGCAGAAGCGATAATCCTTATAGCCCGGTTGGTGGACTATCCATCCTGTTCGGGAACCTAGCCCCGGACGGCGGAGTCATTAAAGTTGGAGCTGTTGATCCTTCCATTAAGACATTTATGGGAGAAGCGATTGTCTTTGACTCTCAGGAAGAAGCTCAGGAAGGCATTGATAACGGCACAGTAAGAGAAGGACATGTCGTCGTCATTCGCTACGAAGGTCCTAAAGGAGGACCGGGAATGCCTGAAATGCTTGCTCCAACATCAGCCATCGCAGGCCGTGGTCTTGATAAAAAAGTAGCATTAATAACAGATGGAAGATTTTCAGGAGCTTCCAGAGGAATCTCTATCGGCCATATTTCACCAGAGGCCGCTGAAGCAGGACCAATTGCCTTCGTTGAAAATGGAGATCAAATTATTATTGATTTACCAAATAGAACCATCAATGTAGTTTTAACAGAGGAAGAGCTGGCTGAAAGAAAGAGAAACTGGGTGCAGCCAGAGCCAAAAATTAAAAAAGGCTATTTAGCAAGATATTCAAAGCTGGTTACTTCTGCAAACACAGGCGGAGTTATGAAAATTTAATCACTAAAGCGTTGACGAGGAAAAAGTTGTAAGAAACGGTATTCACAGAGAGCCGGCGGGGCTGAGAGCCGGCATACCCCTTACAGCGACATCCCCTCTGAGTGCCGGTCTGAACGGGGACAATTAGGATCGGTCGAGTATCATTTACTCGTTATCAAAAAGGACAATTATTTTAAATTGTCCACGAGGTGACATTTGTGAAAATGTCATAAACCAGGGTGGTACCGTGAAAAGAAAAGTCTTTTCACCCCTGCGCTTAACAGATTAGTAGGCGTGAGGGTGTAAAGACTTTTCTTTTTGTTTTTTTACTTAAAGAGCCCAAAATCACTCTTGCGATTTAGGAAAACAACAATTTGGAGGGAAATTGCATGAATGCAAAAGTAAAAACAAAAGCCAAACCGTTGACTCAGGCCATGAGTGGAGCAGATCTCTTTATTGAAGCATTGAAGAAAGAAGAAGTCGAAGTTGTGTTTGGCTATCCGGGGGGAGCTGTCCTGCCACTATATGACGCCTTGTATAGAAACCCCATTCGGCACATTTTAGCGAGACATGAGCAGGCTGCTATTCATGCAGCTGAGGGCTATGCCAGAGTATCAGGAAAGCCCGGAGTCGTCATTGCTACTTCTGGACCAGGAGCAACGAACCTTGTGACAGGTATTACAGACGCCATGATGGATTCTCTTCCTCTTGTTGTCTTCACAGGACAGGTAGCAACAGGGGTTATTGGAACAGACGCTTTCCAGGAGGCGGATGTGATCGGAATCACTATGCCAATCACAAAACATAACTATCAAGTGCGTGACTTGAAAGAATTGCCAAGAATTGTTCGAGAAGCTTTTCATATTGCAACAACCGGCCGCCCTGGTCCCGTTTTAATCGATATTCCGAAAGATATAGCTACAACATTAGGCGAAACCCCTAAATTCGTAACGGAAGTTAATTTGCCAGGCTATCAGCCAAACACTGCGCCTAATATTTTACAGATTAAAAAGCTTGCAGATGCGATTGCTCAAGCGAAAAAGCCGCTTATTTTAGCTGGTGCAGGAGTCATTCATGCTCATGCTTCAGAACAGCTGCTTTCCCTTGCAGAAGAAATGAATATTCCGGTAGTTAATACCCTTCTCGGACTTGGTTCGTTTCCAGCAGATCACCCATTATTCTTAGGGATGGGCGGTATGCATGGAACATATGCAGCCAACATGGCGATGTATGAAGCAGACTTGTTGATCAACATAGGTGCCAGGTTCGACGATCGGTTAACCGGTAATTTACAGCACTTTGCGCCTGAAGCCATAGTAGCCCATATTGACATTGATCCAGCAGAAATCGGTAAAAACGTGGACACCCATATTCCAATCGTAGCCGATGCAAAAGAAGCTCTGGAGAAACTGCTTGAAACGGACTTAATTGCACCAGATGCCAATGAATGGAGATTGCAGCTGAAAGAATCCCAAAAAGAGTTTCCGCTTTGGCATTCTGAAGAGGGGGAAGGTATTTCTCCTCAGCAATTAACGAAAATGATTCATGAAATTACAAATGGCGAGGCGATTGTCACAACAGACGTTGGCCAGCATCAAATGTGGACTGCACAGTATTACGGGTTCAACCGTCCAAACCGATGGGTGACATCAGGTGGTCTTGGAACAATGGGATTCGGCTTCCCGGCTGCCATTGGTGCGCAAATTGCCTGTCCGGAAGAAACGGTTGTTGCGATCGCCGGAGATGCTGGCTTCCAGATGACTTTACAAGAATTGGCTCTTGTTGCTGAGTTGAACTTGCCAGTCAAAATTATGGTATATAACAACCAGGCGCTAGGGATGGTTAGACAATGGCAGGAAGCCTTCTATGAAGAAAGATATTCGCAGTCGTTAATTCCATGCCAGCCAGACTTTGTAAAACTGGCTCAAGCTTATGGAATTAAGGGCTACTCTGTTACAACAGAAGAAGAAGCGGAAAGCGTATTAAATGAAACATTAAACAGCCGCGAGCCAGTCCTAATCGATTGCCGGATTAAACCGAAAGAGCTAGTATGCCCGATGATTGCACCAGGCAAAGGACTTCATGAGATGATTGGGGTGAAACCATGAAACGCACAGTTACTGTAACCGTACTTAACCAAAGCGGTGTATTGAATAGAATTACCGGGTTGTTTACAAAACGGCAATTCAATATTGAAAGCATCACAGTCGGGCCTACAGAAACAGAAGGCATTTCCAAAATGACATTTATCGTTCACGTAGAAGATGAACGGACAGCTGAGCAGGTGTTAAAGCAGCTGAATAAGCAAGTAGATGTTTTAAAGGTTTCTGATATCACTGATCAGGCCGTTGTATCAAGAGAACTCGCTTTAATTAAAGTTCTCACTACTCCGCAAACCCGAGCTGAGATCAATGTGATTATTGAACCTTTCCGAGCCACAATTATTGATGTGGCTAAGGATAGTGTAACCATCCAAGTTGTTGGAAACTTCGAAAAAATAGAAGCGATGATCGAATTGCTTCGCCCTTATGGCATCAAAGAGTTGTCGCGTACAGGCCAAACGGCTTTAACGCGTGGCTCACAAAAACAGGTAACAGATTTGAAGCAATATTCAATCTTAAAATAAACAAACAAAATTTTGGAGGATGATGAAAATGGCAAAAGTATATTATAACGGAGATATCAACGAGGCAGTTTTAGCAAATAAAAAGGTAGCAATCATTGGATATGGTTCACAAGGACATGCGCATGCACAAAACCTACGTGAAAGCGGCGTAGATGTAGTTGTTGGTTTAAGACCAGGAAAGTCTTGGGATCAAGCAGAAAAAGATGGATTTGATGTTAAATCAGTTCGCCAAGCAAGTGCAGAGGCAGATTTAATCATGATTCTTCTTCCGGATGAATACCAAACAGCTGTTTATAAAAATGAAATTGAGCCTGAATTGAATGCAGGAAAAGCATTGGCATTCGCTCATGGCTTCAACGTTCACTTCAATCAGATCGTTCCACCGGCAGACGTAGACGTATTCTTGGCTGCCCCTAAAGGACCTGGTCATTTAGTGCGCCGCACATACACAGAAGGAGCGGGTGTACCAGGATTAATCGCTATCTACCAGGATGTGACAGGTGAGGCGAAAGACATTGCTCTTGCTTATGCGAAAGGTATTGGTTCTGCTCGTGCAGGTGTATTGGAAACTACTTTCCAAGAAGAAACAGAAACGGATTTATTCGGTGAGCAAGCCGTTCTTTGTGGAGGCGTATCTGCTCTTGTCAAAGCTGGATTTGAAACATTAGTAGAAGCGGGATATCAGCCAGAGGTTGCCTACTTTGAGTGCTTGCATGAACTGAAATTAATCGTTGACTTAATGTACGAGGGCGGCCTTGAAGAAATGAGATATTCTATTTCTGATACAGCACAATGGGGCGACTTTGTATCAGGTCCACGCGTAATCACTGATGAAACGAAAGCTCGTATGGGAGAAGTGCTGAAAGATATCCAAACTGGTAAATTCGCAAAAGGCTGGCTGCTTGAAAACCAATTAAACCGTCCTGAATTTACAGCAATCAATGAACGTGAAAAACAACATCCAATTGAAGTAGTAGGAAGAGAACTTCGTGCGATGATGCCATTTGTAAAAAAACAATCCAAGAAGGAAGTGTCAGCCGGTGCGAAAGGTTGAGATCTTTGACACAACGTTAAGAGATGGGGAACAGACAGCTGGTGTTAACTTAAACACTCTTGAAAAGTTAGAGATTGCCAAGCAGCTGGAAAGACTTGGGGTCGATGTCATTGAAGCGGGCTTTCCAGCCGCTTCAAAAGGCGACCTTGAAGCGGTTAAGCTGATTGCGAATACTGTGAAAAATAGTTCAGTTACTGGCCTTGCTCGTGCTCATCAAAAAGATATTGATGCAGCCTGGGAAGCACTAAAAGAGTCAGCGGAACCACGCATTCACGTCTTTTTAGCTACTTCACCTATTCATCGCGAATATAAGTTAAAAATGTCAAAAGATGAAGTTGTTGAAAGAGCGGTAGCAGCCGTTAAGTATGCGAAAGCAAAGTTTCCGAAAGTGCAGTTTTCCGCTGAAGATGCCTGCCGTACAGAACCAGAATTTTTGGCTCGTGTAACAGAGGCTGCCATTGAAGCCGGTGCGACAATTATTAATATCCCGGATACCGTCGGCTATATCACACCAAAAGAAATTAAAGAACTATTTATGTACTTAAAAAGCCACGTATCAAATATCGATCAAGCTATTTTGTCTGCTCATTGCCATGATGATCTCGGCATGGCAACAGCAAACTCATTAGCAGCCATCGAAGGAGGAGCCGGTCAAGTTGAAGGCACCATCAATGGAATCGGTGAGCGTGCTGGTAACGTAGCGCTTGAAGAAGTGGCTGTTGCTCTTCATATCCGTAATGATTTTTACGGTGCGACTACCAACTTGAAGTTAAATGAAATTAAGCGTACGAGCAGCCTCGTATCCAAGTTAACAGGCATGATCGTTCCTGCCAATAAAGCGGTTATTGGCGACAACGCTTTTGCTCATGAATCAGGCATCCATCAGGATGGCGTATTGAAAGAAAAAACGACTTATGAAATTATCACACCAGAGCTAATCGGTGTGAAGTCCAATAAACTCGTTCTTGGCAAGCTTTCTGGTCGTCATGCCTTTAAGAATAAAGCAATCGACCTCGGCTTTGATTTAACAGAAGAAAGATTAAACGAAGCATTTCGAGCATTTAAAGATTTGGCAGACAAGAAGAAGGAAATCACGGATGAAGATCTCTTCTCCATTCTTGCTGATAAACAAACAGAAGCAGTCGATGTTAGTCATTACGAGTTGAATAGCATTCAAGTTCAATATGGCACAGAAAATATTCCAACAGCTACTATTTCTGCTACGCTTCCAAACGGCATGCAAGTGACAGAGGCGGCCACTGGTTCAGGAAGCGTTGAAGCGATTTATAATACGCTTGAACGTTTGCTGGATGAACCGGTTAAACTGCACGATTACAAAATTAATTCAGTCAGTGCTGGTCGTGATGCTCTTGCTGAAGTGTATGTGCGCATTAAGCATAAAGGCATTGAAACGAGTGGGCGAGGTACAGCACAAGACGTTCTCGAAGCTTCTGCACGGGCTTATCTAAATGCTGTTAATCGGGTATTGACGTTAGAAGCACAGCAGTCAGAAGTACAGAAAGTACACATTTGATGTAACGGAGGGGTTAACGTGAAAAAGAACATTGCAGTATTGCCTGGAGACGGAGTCGGCCGGGAAGTGGTGAAAGGGGCCACTGCCGTGTTAGAAGCAGTCGGTCAAAGATTTGGCCATGAATTTGAATTTGAATATGCGAACATTGGCGGTGCAGCCATCGATGAATCAAATAATCCTCTCCCAAATGAAACATTGGAGCTTTGTAAGCAAAGTGATGCCGTATTTTTGGGAGCGGTAGGAGGGCCAAAGTGGGATAACTTGCCTTCTCATATACGTCCGGAGCGTGGATTGCTCGCAATCCGCAAAGAGCTTGGTTTGTTCGCTAATCTTCGCCCGGTTATTGGCTTTCACAGCTTGCTGCACTCTTCACCACTCAAGCCCGAAATTGCAGAAAATGTGAACTTGATGATTGTACGTGAGCTGACTGGCGGATTATATTTTGGAAAGCCAAGCGAACGGCGCGGGACGAATCAAGATTCCGTTGTTGATACGCTGCAATATACAAGAGCAGAAATTGAGCGAATTGTAGACAAAGCGTTTGAGCTTGCTGTGATCCGCAACAAAAAACTTACTTCCGTCGACAAAGCGAATGTACTGGAATCAAGCCGGATGTGGCGTGAGATCGTTAATGAAAAAGCCGCTTTGTATCCGCAGGTAGAAGTAGAACATATGTATGTTGACGCTGCGGCGATGAAGTTGATCAGCCGTCCGAAAGATTTTGATGTGGTAGTAACGGAAAATTTATTTGGCGATATTTTAAGTGACGAAGCTTCTATGATCACTGGCTCACTTGGAATGCTGCCATCAGCGAGCTTGACGGAAGACGGCTTTGGCTTGTACGAGCCAGTTCATGGTTCGGCGCCTGATATTGCCGGCTTTAATAAAGCTAATCCAATGGCAATGATTCTTTCAGCAGCTTTAATGCTGAAGTACTCATTCAATTTGCGTGAAGAAGCAGAATCAATTGAGCAGGCAGTTCAAGAAGTATTGAATGCCGGTTACCGGACGCCTGACCTTCAAGCTGCTGGAAGCACAGTTGTGGGCACAGAACAAATGATTAAGATTATTGTTCAGCATGTAGAAGAAGGTTCAGCTATTTCTTCGATTATGGGCGCTTATATGTAATGTAAAAATCAATGGATGTTATCAAAGAGGATTCCGTTTTTTCCGCGAGGAGATTGGAATCCCTCTTTTTTCAAAAAGGTTCTGTTAACTAGTTGATGGGAGTGAAAACCAGCAACCAATTATAACAGATTCTTAAAAAAAGACAGTGGGGGGCTGTTTTATGGCACCAAAAACAATTATTGAAAAGATATGGGAACAGCATGTAGTACACAGAGAAGAGGGAAAACCGGATCTTTTATATATTGATCTTCACTTAGTGCACGAAGTTACCTCTCCGCAAGCATTTGAAGGCCTGCGTATGAATAACCGCAAAGTGCGTCGTCCGGACTTAACGTATGCTACGATGGATCATAATGTTCCGACGATTAACCGCCACATTATCAATGATCCAATTTCAAAAACACAAATGACTACTCTTGAGAAAAACTGTAAAGAGTTTGGGATTGAATTAGCCGATATTCATCATCCTGATCAAGGGATCGTCCATGTTATTGGGCCAGAACTTGGTTTAACACAACCGGGAAAAACGATTGTATGCGGCGATAGTCATACTTCTACACATGGTGCTTTCGGTGCTCTATCGTTTGGTATCGGTACAAGTGAAGTAGAACATGTACTTGCTACGCAAACTCTTTGGCAATCCCGCCCTAAAACTTTACAAATTAAAGTAACAGGAAAGCTTGGTTTTGGAGTAACAGCAAAAGACTTAATCCTGGCTGTTATTGCAAAATACGGTGTGAATGCAGGGACAGGCTATATTATGGAATATACAGGCGAAGCGATTCGCAATTTGTCCATGGAAGAAAGAATGACTGTCTGCAACATGTCTATTGAAGCAGGAGCACGTGCTGGGTTGATTAGTCCAGACGAGAAAACGATTGAATACTTGCGGGGGCGCCGCTATGTTCCTCAAGGAGAAGCGTTTGAAAAAGCCGCAGAACGCTGGCTGGCACTCGCAACAGATGAGGGAGCAGAGTATGATGTAACGCTTGAAATTGCTGGAGAAGAGATTGAACCGCAAGTAACCTGGGGAACAAATCCTTCAATGGGTAGTGGCATTAGCGCTTCTGTGCCTCATCCTGAGCAGTTTGAACGCCAGGCAGATCGTGAATCAGTTGCCCGGGCATTAGATTATATGGGGCTTGAGGCTGGCACAAAGCTGGAGGATATTCCTGTAGATTACGTATTTATTGGTTCTTGTACAAACTCGCGGCTCAGTGATTTACGGGCAGCTGCCGAGGTAGCGAAAGGAAGAAAAGTTCAGGAAGGAATTACGGCTATTGTTGTCCCTGGATCGCAAACAGTGAAACAAGTCGCAGAAGCAGAAGGCTTAGATAAAATTTTTACCGAGGCCGGGTTTGAATGGCGCGAGTCAGGCTGTAGCATGTGTCTGGCGATGAATGATGATATCGTTCCAGCCGGCAAACGTTGTGCGTCTACCTCAAACCGCAACTTTGAGGGACGTCAGGGCAATGGTTCAAAAACACACTTAGTGAGCCCGTCGATGGCAGCAGCGGCAGCAGTCACTGGAAAGTTTACCGACGTGCGCAAATTAGCTAAAGTGCATCAATAAGGGGGAAGAAGAATGGAAGCAATCAATAAATTTAACGGCATTGTCTGCCCTCTCAACCGTGTAAATATTGATACGGATCAAATTATTCCGAAACAGTTTTTAAAGCGGATTGAACGGCAGGGCTTTGGCCAGTTCTTGTTTCATCATTGGCGTTTTGATGATGCAGGAAATAAAAGAGAAGACTTCATCATGAATCAAATGCAATATGAAAATGCAGAAATTCTAGTAGCAGGAGAGAACTTCGGCTGCGGCTCTTCCCGTGAACATGCTCCGTGGGCGCTTCTTGATTATGGTTTCCGAGTCGTTATTGCTCCTAGCTTCGCCGATATTTTCTATAATAACTGTGTGAAAAACGGTATTTTGGCGATTCGCCTCACTGAAGAGGAAGTAAGTGAAATTATGGAAAAGGCAAAAGAGCCAGGCTATCGCTTGTTCATCAATTTAAAAGAACAGGATATTACTGATCGCAAAGGATTTACAGCTGAGTTTAATATCGATCCTTACTGGAAGGAAATGCTATTAAACGGTTGGGATGAGATTGCTGTTACACTCAATCTTGATCATGAGATCAGCAACTATGAGAAAAAAATCGAAGGTGTTAGTTAACATTTCAAGAGAGACTGTGGCGTGCTGCAGTCTTTTTTTATATTTTACTCATCCATGGAATTTAAAGGAATGATTTGCTTATAAAGAGGGAAAAGTGATACAGGAGTATGAGATGAGGAGGTATGGAAGTGGAATTTAGAATAGAACGCGACACACTTGGTGAAATGAAGGTGCCATCTGATAAATATTGGGGAGCACAAACACAGCGCAGCAAAGAGAATTTCCCAATAGGAACTGAAAGAATGCCGATTGAAGTAACACATGCATTTGCCCAGCTGAAGAAAGCTGCCGCTATCGCTAATGGGCAGCTAGGAAAGCTACCTGACGAAAAAAAAGAAGCGATTGTCGATGCTTGTGATGAAATTATCCAGGGCAAGTGGGATACACATTTCCCGCTCGTTGTCTGGCAGACAGGAAGCGGCACACAGTCTAACATGAATGTGAACGAAGTAGTCGCCAGAAGAGGAAGTGAAATTGCCGGAAAAGAGCATTTCATCCATCCGAATGACGATGTGAATATGTCGCAAAGCTCTAATGATACGTTCCCAACGGCTATGCACATCGCTGCTTACCATGAGACAGAGCAACACCTTAAGCCAGCGCTCAAACAGTTTAGGAAAACACTTGAGCAGAAAGAAAAGCAATATATGGATTTAATTAAAATAGGACGTACTCATTTACAAGACGCAACCCCGTTAACACTCGGTCAAGAAATCTCTGGCTGGCGTGCGATGATTGATCGCAGCATGGAAATGATTGAGCAGTCACAGCAGTACTTGCTTAACTTGGCAATTGGCGGTACAGCAGTAGGCACAGGGATCAATGCGGATCCTTCATTCGGCGGCAAAGTAGCTGAACAGCTTGAAAAGCAAATGGGATATCCATTCCAATCATCGCCAAATAAGTTTCACGCGCTTACGAGTCATGATGAGCTTGTTTATTTTCACGGAGCATTAAAGGCTCTGGCAGCCGATATGATGAAAATTGCCAATGATGTACGCTGGCTCGCAAGCGGTCCGCGCAGCGGCATTGGAGAGCTTACTATTCCGGCTAATGAACCGGGCAGCTCGATAATGCCAGGAAAAGTGAATCCGACACAGAGCGAGGCAATCACCATGGTAGCTGCCCAAATATTTGGCAATGATGCTACTATAGGGTTTGCTGCCAGCCAAGGGAATTTTGAGCTCAATGTTTTCAAACCAGTGATCATCTATAATACACTACAATCCATTCGGCTTCTTGCTGACGGTATTCAGTCGTTTGATCAACGATGTGCGTCTGGACTCGAAGCGAACAGGGAAGTGATTCAGCAGCTAATGGAACGGTCACTGATGTTAGTGACAGCCCTTAATCCGCATATTGGCTATGAAAAAGCCGCAGAGATTGCTAAGCTGGCACATAAAAAAGGATTAACCCTAAAAGAAGCGGCTATTGAAACAGGGTATTTAACGGCCGAGCAGTATGACGAATGGATTGATCCTGCTAAAATGGTCAATCTATAAAGAAGCAGAAGAGCCCCTGAGAATTCAGGGGCTCAAGCCAATTGTATGAAGTTGTAAAACTAACTTATCGTTGTTGGAAGCCGCTCATTTGTTGTTGAGCCATTGCTACAAGACGCTTTGTGATTTCTCCACCTACAGAACCGTTAGAACGAGATGTAGAATCTGCGCCAAGTTGTACGCCGAACTCAGAAGCGATTTCGAATTTCATTTGATCGATAGCTTGTTGAGCTCCTGCAACTAGAAGTTGGTTGTTATTGCTGTTGTTTGCCATGTTTTGTCATCTCCTGTTGTTTTTATTTTGGCTGGACCTCCTGGACTTGCACCAGTACGCATTACTGCGTCCAGACTATCTGGTTAGGTCCACCGGTTTGAAATGTTGCTGCTTGTAGTACTAGTATGTTTGGTTTTAAAAAGTTTATTCAAAAATATTATATGGGAATTTATACCTGTTTTATTTAGCGTTTGAAAGGTGTTTTCTGAATCAGTATGCTATACTGATGATACATATTTCATGTGAAATTAAATGGTATTAGATAGGAGAAAATGAGGTGCAGGGATCATGGAATACAACCGCGATATAAAAAATCGTCTCAGCCGAATTGAAGGACAAATAAGAGGCGTGATCAAAATGATGGAAGAAGATAAGCATTGCAAAGAAGTGGTTACTCAACTGTCGGCTATCCGCTCAGCTGTAGATCGTTCCATCGGATTGGTTGTTGCCAAAAACTTAGAAAGCTGTATTAGAGAAGCAAACGAGAATGGGCAAAATGCAGAAGAGGCGATTCAAGAAGCTGTTAATATGATCGTAAAAAGCAGATAAAGCTGTCCGAACGTGCCAGACTCCTAAACAGAATGACTGCAGGTGTCCGGCACGCGCAGGACAGCTTTTTTAATGATTTTTATTCAGTTGGAGGTGTTTCTTCCGGAAAAGGTGCGGCTTCCTCAATATTGGCAGTGATCGCATCATCTCTCATATGGACGGAGCCTCCAGATAGCCCCTCATTAATCATTCTGTCAATATCTACATCTGTTTGATCTTTTCCTTCAGGCTGCATATCAGGCAAAAAAGAAAGGCCTTTGTGTTTTGGATCCACTGCTTACCCCCTCCTTTATCATAATATGTACGCAAAAGAAAGGGGGTATTCCGGCAATTTAAGTTAATTGTCGTATACATGATAAAGCATTAGATCATGTATTTGTTGTTCTAGTTGTTTGCGCTCAGTTTCTTCAGGGACCGTTGAAAGCCATTCAATCGTCCCATCTGGAAGATAATTTCCTAGCAGACGCTGTTTTTTGTGATAAAAAGAAAAGTTCCAGCCGGGCAGTTTTTTTTCTTTATAAAGCGGTTTATATTGAAAATGC
Source organism: Pseudobacillus sp. FSL P4-0506 (assembly GCF_038003025.1). NCBI lineage: Bacteria > Bacillati > Bacillota > Bacilli > Caryophanales > Bacillaceae > Pseudobacillus > Pseudobacillus sp. FSL P4-0506. The sequence continues at coordinate 4,149,371 of NZ_JBBOOI010000001.1, read as the reverse complement.
AGCAACATGTTTTTCACCCCTTTCTTCATCATACTGCAGCTGAACAAGGACGACAATATTTGCTAATTTTTGCGAATTGCCATTATAATGAAAGAGCCGGCTTAGCTGGTGATGAATGAATGGCAGGTGAACAGCGCATGAATTTATTTACATTAATTGTTTTTATGGTTGTGATCGGAGCCGCGATTGGAGCAATCACGAATGCTATTGCTATCCGAATGCTTTTTCGCCCTTATGAAGCTAAATATATCGGCAAGTGGAAATTACCATTTACACCGGGATTAATCCCTAAACGAAGAGGGGAGCTTGCCCGCCAAATTGGCAAGACCGTAGAAGAGCATCTGCTTACACCAGAGAGTATCGAGCGCAAGTTAAATGAACCAGACTTTCGTCGAGATGTAACTGTTATGCTGCAGAAAGAGGTCAAGCCATTGCTTGCTGCTGACCAGACAGTCGCGGAAATTTTGGAGAAGCTTCATTTTAAGGAGGCTGAACAAAGAACCGAGCGCTGGATTGAGAGCTGGATAGACGATAAATATAACGGTATTAAGAATTTCTATCTTCACCAAACGGTTAGAGAATCATTGCCAGCAGAATGGCTCGACACTGCAGAAGAAAAAATCCCTGATATCTCCCGTTATATTTTAACGAAAGGCATTGATTATTTTTCTGGCTTTGAAGGAAAATGGCGAGTTAAAAGAATGACGGATGACTTTCTGGCTGAATGGGGAAAATTTGGCAGCATGCTGCAAATGATCTTAGGCAACACGTCGCTTGAGGACAAGATCCAGCCAGAAATAGTGAAATTTTTAAGCAGCCCAGGAACGAAAGACTTACTGAACACCCTGTTGTCAAAAGAGTGGGAGAAATTGCTTGACTGGAAATGGGAGGACGTCTTTCAACAATTTCCTGATGAAAAAGCCCTGGCGAAAGGAAAGAGCTTTATTTTACGCCAGTTAGATGTGCCTTCTTTATTTCAAAAGCCAGTTGCAGCTTTTTTACAGCCTTTTGAAGAGAAGATCATAAGCGAAGTTATTCCTTCCCTCGTGGAAAAGGCAGGATCAATTGTTGCAACACGCATACCGGTCATTATGCAAAAACTACGGATCGGTGATATTGTTCGTGAGCAAGTAGAGACTTTTTCTCTTCAACGCCTTGAACAGCTCGTATTGGATATTGCCCGCAGTGAGTTAAAGATGATTACTCTCCTAGGAGGCGTGCTTGGAGGGGCCATCGGTCTAATTCAAGGACTTGTGGTTGGTTTGTTTTAGGAAAGTCTCGCGAACTTTTGCATAGTTTGTTAGAGTGAAGTTATGTCGATCATCAAGGAGGAAAAAATGGCTGTAAATTTATATGATCTCGCATATGAAATGGAGAAGTCACTGCGTGAAAGTCCAGAATACACTGCACTGAGAAAATTATACGAAGAGGTAAATGCAAATGAAGAAGCAAGAGGAATCTTCGAAAATTTTCGTAATGTGCAGATGAGATTACAAGAGAAGCAAATGACGGGCCAAGATATTACTGAAGAAGAGGTACAGCAGGCTCAGAAGACTATGGCACTCGTTCAGCAGCATGGGCTCATCTCGAAATTGATGGAGGCTGAGCAAAGAATGAGCGTGGCTATTGCTGATATCAATAAAATCATCATGAAGCCGCTTGAAGAAATGTATGGTACGGTCGAAAATAATTTTTAAAGCTTTTAAGTGCCAGTCATCTTCCCTAGAGAAGATGACTGGCACTTTTTTTCTGTTTCTTGCTCTTTAGGAGGCAATAAAGAGGAGTTTTTAAAGCCTTGTTCTAAAGCCTGTTTCCTCTTCATAATTTTTAAAAAGGACAACGTGAGGGGGGAATGGAAATGGCTTACCGTTTATTAGCAATTAATATAGATGCATTTGCCGGCCAAAATAAAGGGCGGATAACAAGGTCCACAAAGGATGCAATTCATTATGCCCGCAAGAAAAAAGTATCGGTTTGTTTTTACTCCAACCGCGAATTGCCGTTTGTAAAGAAAACGGCAAAGTCTTTAATCCCGGAAAGCTGTTTGATTGCTCATAACGGGGCTTATATAGCTTCTGAGCTTGATAAGCCTGTTTATATTCAGCGGGTAAATGAAGAATCCACGCATGAAATGGTTCAATTTCTAGAGTCATTTGACTGCCGGATCACATTGTCGACTGAAAAATTTTCTGTCAGCAATAAAGGGAGAATGCCAGCGACGTTAGTCAAGCGCAGCATGTGGCAGCGCACTCAAAAGTTTCTTTACTCCCAATACTTCGTTAATTCCTTATCTGACCATTTATTTGAGGAGCCGATTTCACCTTTGTCCATTCAGGTCACTTTCTTTAAATTTGGAGAAAGAGACGAGGTATGGCAGGCATTGAAAAATATGTTCAACGAAGTATCTTTTCTTAAGAAAGGAACAGATCAAATCGAAATCACTGCTTTCGGAGTGACGAAATGGAACAGCATTTTATATTTGGCAGAAAGAATGATGATTCGCCGCTCGGAAATCGCTGTTATCGGTGTGGATGAAGATGATGAAGAGGTCGTAAGAGAAGCAGGCATCGGAATCGTTATGGGTGACGCACCGGAAAATGTTAAGCAAGCAGCTGACTGGATCACAAGGACAAAAGAAGATGACGGGATTGCTTATGTGATTAAAGAATTGCTTAGACATCAAAGAAGAAGCGCAGAGGAAGAAGTGAATAAATTCGATTAAGCGGCGAAACCATGCCGCTTTTTTTCATGATTTGTTTTAGTAAACTCTGTCTTGACCACAGGATAATGGATTCAGTATGCTAAGGGAAGGAAAAAGAGAAAGGTGAATGATCGTGTTAATTTATATAAAAGGATTGGAAGATGAACGCTTTGTACGTCCACTTCAATTGATCGCTAACTTATTTTTTGAGGAAACAGAAATTTGTATGAATGAGCACCCTGATCAGGAACTCGTTGTTAAAATTGATTTGACCTACGAGAAGGAACAAATTGTTTCCTCAGCAGTTTTGCTAGCAGGCAAGCAAGAATACCGAGCAAGCTACGGGAAGGCTGTAACAGCTGATGATGAGAAGGAGCGTTTTAAGCAAGTAAAGAATATCGTCTCTCATGTGTTTCTCCATGTGCTTCAGGACTATACGAAAATCACACAAAAATGGGGCATTTTAACAGGGATGAGACCGACAAAGCTGCTTCATAAGCAACACCAGGCTGGCGTACCGGCAGAAGAATCGCGCCGAAAGCTTCAAGAAGAATATATGATTACTGAAGAGAAAGTTCAATTAATGGAGAGAATCCTCGACCGTCAGCTTACGATGGTTCCAGACTTATATAAGGTAAAAGACGAAGTCAGCATTTATATTGGCATTCCATTTTGCCCGACAAAATGTGCCTATTGTACGTTTCCGGCCTATGCCATTCAAGGAAAGCAGGGGAGAGTATCCTCTTTTCTGAGCGGGCTTCATTATGAAATGGAGCAGATTGGTCGATGGCTGCGAGAGAAAGGCGTTAAAATTACCACTGTTTATTATGGCGGGGGGACACCAACAGCTATTACGGCAGAGGAAATGGATGAGTTATATGAATTGATGTATGATGTGTTTCCGGACGTGCATAACATCCGGGAAATCACAGTAGAGGCGGGGCGTCCAGACACGATTACTCCGGAAAAATTGGACGTATTGAAAAAATGGAACATTGATCGCATTAGTATTAACCCGCAATCCTACACTCAAGAAACATTAAAAGCCATTGGCCGTCACCATACTGTCGAAGAAACGATTGATAAGTACCATCTGGCAAGAGAGCACGGGATGAACAATATAAACATGGACTTAATCATCGGTCTTCCTGGAGAAGGCACCGCTGAGTTCGCACATTCTCTTGCTGAAACAGAAAAGCTGATGCCAGAATCTTTAACCGTTCATACCCTTTCATTTAAACGTGCTTCTGAAATGACGCTTAATAAAGATAAGTACAAAGTGGCAGATCGCACAGAAGTAGAAAAAATGATGAATATGGCAGAGGAATGGACGGAGGAACATGACTATGTTCCTTACTACTTGTACCGTCAAAAAAATATTCTTGGGAATTTGGAGAATGTTGGCTATTCAAAGCCGGGGCAGGAAAGCATTTATAATATTATGATCATGGAAGAAGTACAAACCATTATTGGTATCGGATGCGGAGCAGCGAGCAAGTTTATTGACCGGGAGACAGGGAAGATTGAACACTTTGCAAATCCCAAAGATCCTAAAACCTATAATGAACGTTTTGCAGAGTACACGGAAAAGAAAATTAATAAATTGGATAAATTATTTTCATAATTGTTCAGATGTTATACGACTCAGGTGTATTTAAAAGAACCGCTAACTTTTAAATAAAAAGACTTTATACCATTTAGCAATAACAAATGGTATAAAGTCTTTTCCTTTTGTTTAACTCACTTGGATAATAGGGTGTGTCATCCGAAAGCTTCTCTTACGGCAGTAGTACGCTTCATTCGTTTATTTATATTTTATGGCTGAGACGAAACGAAAAAGGTCCTGTGGTTATACCATTTGGAAGGGTGGAGGTCTTTCATTGTGCTAGATAAAAGAGAGAAGAGCAAGCTTTGGGGACAGGAGGAGAGCGTAAAAGGAAGATAAGCTGCTTCAGCTGTGTCTGAGCAGCTTATTGATTTTTACACATGAAATAAAACGAGCTTGCCAAACGGTGAGGTGCAGCGGTGGGTATAGTCTTCATACGCATGCTGCTGAAGCAGCTGTTGCCCTCGTTCTTTTGCTTCTTCATCGTTCTGGGCCTCAAACGATTGGTCGAGTAACTTTTCCCCATTTTTTTCAAAGACCGTTAATTTATAAACCATCTTTTCCCCTCCCTATAGTTGCTTCCTATTTATTGTACACAAATTTAGAACTTTTCAAAATATTTTATAACAAAATAATTTTATGGAACTTTTTAGGGATTTGCGCGTATGGTTAAAAGGGGAGTGATAAAATATGCTTATTCTAGAAAACGTAACCAAAAAGTTTAATGACTTCACCGCAGTCGACGATTTGTCTTTGCAAATTCCAGAGAGAGAGCTATTTGGCTTTCTGGGTGCCAATGGAGCGGGAAAAACAACCACTTTTCGCATGATTTTAGGGATCTTACAGGCGAACAAAGGAATGATTCAGTGGAATGGACAACCAATTAATTATAAAGCGAGTCCTCTTATAGGCTATTTACCTGAAGAAAGAGGGCTTTATCCAAAGATGAAAGTGAAAGATCAAATTATCTACTTGGCCCGTCTTCGCGGAATGGATAAAAAAGAAGCTGCAGCTGAGGCGGACCGTTGGTTGGAACGCTTTCATGTCCCGGATTATGCAGGAAAGAAAGTGGAGGAGCTATCAAAAGGGAACCAGCAGAAAATCCAGTTTATTTCCTCTGTTGTTCATAAGCCGCAGCTGCTTATTCTTGATGAACCGTTCAGCGGTCTCGATCCCGTCAATGTTGAATTATTGAAGGAGGCCGTGGTGGATTTAAAAGAAAACGGAACGACAATCGTATTCTCAAGCCATCGAATGGAACATGTGGAAGAGCTTTGTGAGAATTTATGTATGATGCATCGCGGACGCCCGGTTGTTCATGGCAGGCTTCGTGAAATTAAGCGTTCATTCAGCAAAAAAAATGTAGCTGTTCAAGCAGATTTTGATCTTGAATTTTTAAAGGATATACCCGGAGTCCTGCGGGCAAAAAGAACAGCGGAAGGCATGCTGCTGCAAATCGCAAAAGAAGAGACGTCTCAGCACATCTTCTCCGCTTTGCAAGGAAAAGGGTTTGTCACCAAGTTTGAGCTGGAAGAGCCATCACTTAACGACATTTTTATTGAAAAGGCGGGGGCTTCCTATGAATAATTTCTGGATGATACTTTCACAGTCTTACATAAATAAATTTAAGACAAAGGCATTTATCGTGACGACGCTGCTTGTGGCGGTGGTCATTATTGCTGCAGCTAACATGGAGCAGATTTTCTCCTATTTTGATGATGATAATAAGGAAACGAAAATTGCGGTTATTGATAAAACAGGAACGATGTATGAGCCGTTTAAGGAGCAGCTTGCAGCCGTAGCAGATCATTTAACCGTTATACAAACAGACCAAACAGAGAATCAATTAAAGAAGGAAGTTGGAGAAGGAACATATAAGGGGTATCTATTGTTAGAGAGGACAGGAGATGGGCTGCCAGCAGCTACATACAAAGCAGAAAATATAGCTAATAGTCAAATTACTTCTAGCATTAGGCAAGCGTTGCAATCTCTAAAAACAATGGAAGTAGCGGGCAGGTTGCAATTAACAAGTGAGCAGATACAATTATGGAATGCACCGGCTTCGTTTGATACGATTGCTCTAGCAAAAGGCGCCAAATCAGAAGAAGAGTTAATTCAGGCACAGATTCTGGTATATGCTCTCTTATTTTTCATTTATTTCTCTGTTATTATGTATGCCAACATGATCGCTTCTGAAGTAGCGATTGAAAAGTCTTCCAGAGTAATGGAAATTTTGATTTCGAGTGTATCGCCGGTCAAGCAGATGTTTGCCAAAATACTAGGCATCGGTCTTCTCGGCCTTACTCAATTAGTTATTTGGTTTGCTGTTGCTTATATAACAATATCTAATCAGCCTGAAGGATCACTTATCGGCTCACTCGGACTAAAATCTATTTCTGTTTCTATGATTATGTATGCGGTTCTTTTATTTATTCTTGGCTACTTTTTGTATGCGACCATAGCTGCATTGCTTGGATCGCTCGTTAGTCGACTTGAAGACGTTCAGCAGATGATGACACCGCTAACTCTGCTTATAATGGTCGGCTTCTTTATTTCCATGTACGGTCTCAGCAATCCGGAGTCTCCATTAATTACAGTTACTTCTTATGTGCCGTTTTTTACACCGATGATTTTGTTTGTCCGCATTAGCTTGCTTAGTATTCCTGTATGGGAAGTAGCACTCGGCTTCGGTATTTTAATCGCGGCTATTCTTGTTTTTGGTGTCATCGGTGCCCGTATTTACAAAGGCGGCGTTTTAATGTATGGAAAGTCCAACTCGTTAAAGGATATGAAAAAAGCAATAGAGCTTTCAAGAGATAACTGATTTATTCCAGATCCCGCACAGAGCAATTATTCCAAAAGCTGTTATGTTATAATTAGCTCACGAATATTAAGGAGGGGAAGCAATTTGCAAGGGATTACCCATTATGAAGCAGGGCAAAGCGTAGAGAGTTATTTATTAATTAAATCAGTAACGAAGAGTATAGCGGTAAATGGAAATCCCTATTTAACGCTTATCTTGCAGGATAAAAGCGGTGATATTGAAGCGAAGCTCTGGGATGCGAAGGAAGAGACAGAAAAACAATATCAGCCCCAAACGATTGTCAAAGTAAAGGGAGAAATTCAAAATTACCGTGGTCGAATGCAGTTGAAAATTCGACAAATTCGACCAGCCAACCCGCAGGATGGAAAGCAGGTTAGTGAATTTATTGAAACAGCTCCGCTCAGCCAAAAGGATATGGCAGATATGATCACTCAGTTTATTTTTGAGATGGAAAATCCTCATATCCAGCGTATTACCCGTTTTTTATTAAATAAATACCATACAGAATTTTTGGAGTACCCAGCAGCAACGAAGAATCATCATGAATTTGTTTCGGGTCTAGCTTATCATGTCGTGTGCATGCTTAAGCTGGCAAAATCTATTGCTGACCTGTATCCTTCTCTGAACCGCGACTTGTTGTACGCTGGTGTTATTTTGCATGATCTGGGAAAAGTAATTGAGCTATCAGGTCCGGTTTCGACTGTTTACACCATAGAGGGGAACTTGCTCGGCCATATTACGATCATGGTAAATGAAATTGGCAAAGCGGCGGAAGAACTCGGGATCGAAGGGGAAGAGGTTACTGTTCTAAAACATGTTGTACTTTCTCATCACGGCAAAGCAGAGTGGGGAAGCCCGAAGCCGCCAATGGTTAAAGAGGCCGAAATTCTTCACTATATTGATAATCTTGATGCGAAAATGAATATGCTAGACCGTGCATTGGAGCGCACAAAGCCGGGAGAATTTTCCGAGCGCGTATTTGCTCTTGATAACCGGGCCTTTTATAAGCCGCATTTTTCTTCTTAACATGTCCAAATTTGGGCATGTTTTTTTCTTTGCATGAATACACTGGTTACAAATGCGGACAAGAAAGGGGATCAGGATGATTATTCCATTATGGATTTATGCAGTAGTAGCAGGGATTTTGTTCAGCGCATTTATGACGATTAAGACATCAAGGGCAGACAAAAAAGTAGATCAGGAATTTATTGAACAAGAAGGACAAGTTTATATACAAAGAATGGAGAAAGAGCGGGAACTAAAAGCTAAAAATTAAAAAAAGCGTCTGTCCTGTAAATAATAAGTATTTACAGGACAGACGCTTTGATCATCTTTATTTTTCTGATTTTTTGTCAGAATCGGATAAACCTTCAAAAGCGCCTTTTAAATCTTTATCTTTTACTTCCACATCGGCCGCTTTCATCTCTTTATCAAGCTTTTTCTGCATAGTTGCTGAATCTGCTTTAGAGCGTTTTAATTCCTTTGTTAATTCAGCTTTCATTTCCTTAAATGGTTTTTTCTCTTTTACATCTGTGATTTCAATAATATGGTAACCATAGTCTGATTTGATTGGCTCACTGATTTGTCCTTTCTTCAAGGTACTGAGTGCTTTTGAAAACTCTGGAACAAATTGTGCACGTCCCTCGTTATCCACCCAACCAAGTTCTCCGCCATTCTGGGCAGATTGTGTATCAGTGGAGTATTCCTTAGCCAAATCCTCAAACTTCCCGCCTTTGGCCAGCTTGTCTTTTACTTCTTTCGCTTTCTTTTCATCTTCTACTAGAATGTGCCGTACTTTAACTGGCGCTTCCCATTTATCGTAGTATTCTTTTACTTGTTTATCTGTTACTTTAATATCAGCGAGCGCTGCTTTTTCTCTTAAAAGTTCAAGCTTTAAGAACTCTTTGAAACCTTTTTCATCAAGGTTATATTGAGCCAGGAATGCTTCGTATTGTGAGCCAAGCTGTTCCTTCGCTTTTTTTAGTTCTTTATCCAGCTCTTTATCCGACACCTCATATTTCTCGGAAAGCACCTTTTTATACATAGCCTCCTGAAGCGCTTGCTCCATTTGAGGAGAGTACTTTTCCTTCATAGCATCGTATAATTCTTGTTGTGTAACATCGCCTGCTTTCGAAGTAGCAACAACATCATTTCCTCCGGCGCCGCATCCAGCTAGGCCGACAGCCCCTGCGAGTAAAGAAGCAGACAGGATCCATTTTTTCATTTCTTAAACAACTCCCTGATTAATCAGCCGGCCTTCAATGCAGCAACGGCTTTTTCAAATTTTTATACAGGACATACTATATCATATTTTTAAGAAGCAGCCAAAAAATTCAATTCAGAAAAGTAAAAGAATCTCGTTTGCCATAGAAATAAAAGCTGTTTTATTCACTAAGTTGCATTCTTTTCGGCTTACATAAAAAGAGCCAGCTTCATAGAGCGGCTCTTTTATGCAAACAAAATTTCCACATAAGAGGAAATCAATAAAATGGTAATGTAAATATTGATCGTGCGAAAAATTTTAGGGTGGCGTTCTTCGGGGATCTCTTTTTGAACGCAAAGAATATTAGTCATACGATTGATATTATATAGAATCAATGCTGAAAAAATAATAAATACGGTAATAACGGAGATCACTTTATCCCCCTCCCTTTATGTTCATATGTAATAAACATAACAAAAATTATATTAAAAAGATAGAAAAATAGTTGAAAGCAGAGAAGAGATTCTCTGCTTTACATGTAAGGGATAATGACTAAATGAGCCAGCATCTTATTGAGGGATAAGGATTTCATACCCTCTGTCGTGTTCTTCAATGACTGCATATTTTGGCGAAGCAGCCATCGCTTTTAAATAAAGCAAATCAATTGCACACATGCCTGTGTGGAAAGCAGCAAGCATAGTAAAATAGTGAATATAATGAGGAAACATTACTCCACAAACGAGCAGAGCTGGATTAACTGTAAAGAAGGGGAGCAAAAGGCTCACCATAAATGTTTTTTTAGGAACAGGCTGCTTTATGTTAATCGAAATAATTGGCATACAAAAACAAGTGATTTTGCATTGGCATTTCATTTGCCGCCAATAGTGCAAAATCGGCAGAAGATGAATAAGTTTATGAAGCGGATAAATGGCTAACAAAGCTATAAGAAAAAAATGAAAATAACCTGAATACAGTGTTTTCGAAAAGAGCGATTGCATGAGAGCAAAGCTGAAGGAAAAAACCAGCATGGTCAGCAAAAGAGAAAATATGAGGATTTTATTGGATCCGTATCTCTTTTCAAAATCAAATGTACGCCAGCATTTCATCGGAATCATCCCTCCGTTTGACGTTAAAACTGCTATTGCCTAATCACTTTACGATGTGCTCGAAGAAAAATCAAGCCGTTTTTTATTAAAATTAAGTAAAGTTTTGAGGCAAAGCAAACGGGAGGGTGGTTAAAGAAAAGAAAGTGAGAGCTTTCCGTCAAAAGGAGAAGCTCTTAAACTTTTTGTTCAAGCTTTTTTTTTCGCAATTTACCATCTTCTTCATCGAGATCTTCACCGATATTATTCATGGACTTTTCAAATATATCAACGAAGTCTTCGCCGTAAATATTTTTTACAATGGACATTACTTCCATCATATCGGGAAACTTACCGAATAATTCACGCAGCGGCGCGCTGCCTGCAAAGACAGAATTGGCATTGGGATCAAAGTCTTCCATCAGATCAAGCAAAAGCCTTTCTCCTTCTTCAGTGATTTCCACGTACGTATTCCGCTTATCAGTTTCCTTTTTAGAGAATCTTAAATAACCTCTCTCTTCTAATTTTTTTGAAAAATTAAAAGCGGTGGAGACATGCATAACTCCGAATTTAGCAATATCAGAAATAGATGCTCCTTTTAAATGATAGGCGATCCAGAGAATATGATGCTCGTTAATATTTAAGTCATAGGGCTTAATCCAGCGCTGCCAGTCTTTTTCTATTGCTTTCCATAATGCTTTGCTTAATTGAGCCATTCGTTGGCTGAAAATAAGCGCTTCTTTCATTGAGTATTGATGATTTGTCATTTTTGCACCTTCTTTTCCGAATTCTTTCACTCCTAATTGATAGCCAGTTATAGAGATTATTAATATTATTATGCCAATAAAGTAAAAAATAATAAAGATATAAATTAACTAAATTTTCGAAAAAAATGGAGAGCCTTTGTTGGCTCTCCATTTACTTTCTGGCGGGCAGCGTTTTTTGCAAGTCTTCTACAGTTTTTTGTACCTCAGCAATATCTTTCTGTAACTTTTCAATATTTGGTTCTGTACTTTCTTTCCAGATTCCTGCGCTCACCTTCAAACCGTTTGCTACTTCGCCAATATTGTCCTTGCTGACGTCTTTTAAATGCATCACAGCTTGTTTGACTTGCCCAATATCTGTTTTAATGACGCTGGCATTGCTTTTTAAGCTTGCCTGTGCTGTTTTTAACCTTTCTCTGGCTTGTTGGCCTGACATAGGAGTGTTGAGCAAAGTAGCAGCTGCTCCGGCGGCCGTGCCGGCAATCATGCCTATTAACAATGATTTTTTATTCACTTTTTTCACCTCTTGTTAGATTATAGTTCTCCTTGAATAGATAAAGTTTCTTTAATTTGATGGGGACAGGTACATTGCCAACTGGAAGGTGCATAGTATGTAAAAGGACCCCGCTTTGCTATATTTCCCTTAAGCAACGAAAAACAAACGGTTGATTCTCGTTAAAGGAGTGTCACAGATGGAAGGGATCATCTTTGGATTATTTGCGCTGAGTTTTATCCTTCTGATTAGCATGATCCATCATATCCGTTCTATATGGAGGCCAGGCATTTCCATGTCAAGACCTATGTTAATTCAAAGAGCTCGCACTCTTGGAATTGCAGGGGGCTTTATTTTAGTCATTGCAGTGCTTATGCTGTACTGGTGATGGACGTATATCACAAAAAGACTCCTTTGTTTTAAAAGGAGTCTTTTTGGACTGTTTACACCTGTTCGACCAGGTTTGAGCGCTTTAGCACAGATTGTACAATTGGATAGATAACTAGCATGACCACAGCATTTACAGCCGAGGCAGGCAATACAATTGTAAGGAATAAAGCAGCAAATGGACCTGGAAGGCCGACAATAGCGAGTGCAGAACCCAAGAAAACGACTCCGGAAACAATCGTGCCGATAGCTGTTAAAACAACCGCTCCGAAAGTATTCTTGCTGTACTTGGCAAATAGAATGAACAAACCATAAAAGACAAGGGCAGTAACTGGTTTATCAATCATATTAGGAATCAATCCGGCTGGAAAAGAAGTGGTTAAGCCGGAAATCACTCCGGTTACAAGGCCGGCCAACAGCACACTTTTCACATTTGGAAACAATAAAATTCCTAAAAACATCATTGTCAGCATCATATCGGGTTTCATTCCAAGGAATAGTCCGGGCATCACGGTGTGTAAAACAGCCCCCATGCCTATTAACAGTGACAGGGTAACTAAAGATTTTGTATTCATTTCTCATCTCTCCTCTTCTCATCTCATCTCAAAACAGCTTCTCCTGACATACGCTAGTTGTTGTCAGCGAAAAGATAGTATAAGTATAGCACATCGAAAAGTGCTAAGGAAGCTGAATATTCTGTCAACCAATCAGCTTTTTTTCTCCTCTTTAAGCGGTAGTTTGAATATGGGCCGAGATTTCTTTAGCAATTTCCTGAAGCTCCTCGCCCGTATGATTCAGGTCGTTTACCTTAAAGATAGGATGGAATCCATCTTCACGCCCAAAGCGAGGAATAAGATGAATGTGATAATGGAAAACCGTTTGGCCTGCTGTCTCGCCATTATTGTTTAAAATATTTAACCCTTCAAGGTTGTAAGCGGCTTTAAGCGCTTCTGCAACAATAGGCACACGTTGAAAGAGGCGGCTTGCTTCTTCCGGAGAAAACTCAAATATGTTCTTCTTATGATTTTTTGGGATGAGCAATGTATGGCCTTTTGTTACCTGACTGATATCTAGAAAAGCGTACACTTCTTCATCTTCAAACACCTTGGCAGAGGGAATTTCTCCGTTGATGATTTTACAAAAAATACAATCGCTCATTTTCTTCATCCTTCCTATGTATAATTGCCAAAATTTTATCATAAAAGATATATTTATTAAATAGACAAGTATAGAAGGGGCACTTAACAATGAGATTCTGCTAATATTTTGTTAAAATAAGCGTATGACTTTACGAGAAAGGACGTTTTTTTATGTCTTTATTAACGGTAGAAGGACTAGTTGGCGGCTACACCCGCAAGCCGGTACTGAACGATATTTCCTTTTCAATTAATCAGGAGAGCATCGTCGGGCTGATCGGTCTGAATGGAGCGGGAAAGAGTACGACGATTAAACATATTATCGGCCTCATGGAACCGAAAAAAGGGAAGATTTCCATTAACGGACTTTCTTTGCAGGACAGCCCAGAGAAATACCGGCGTCAATTTTCCTACATTCCAGAAACACCGATTTTATATGAAGAGCTGACGCTTGAAGAGCATATGAAATTAACTGCAATGGCATACGGTCTCACAGAGGAGGAATACAAGCGGCGCATCGGTCCACTACTAAAAGAATTCCGACTTGATTCAAAAATGAACTGGTTTCCCGCTCATTTCTCAAAAGGCATGAAGCAGAAAGTAATGATTATGAGTGCTTTTTTAACAGAGCCTTCTCTTTATATTATTGATGAGCCGTTTGTTGGTCTGGATCCATTGGGCATTCAATCGCTGCTTGAGTGGATGAAGCGAATGCGCAATAGTGGTGCGGGCATTTTAATGTCAACCCATATACTGGCGACAGCGGAGAAATATTGTGATTCCTTCATTATTTTACACAACGGAGAAATCCGAGCACAGGGAACAATTACAGAGCTTCGTGAGCAATTTCAAATGCCGGGTGCTTCTCTAGATGACATTTATATTCAGCTGACGAAGGAAGAAGAGCAATGAGGCAAGTAGAAGAGTTATGGAAATCAAGAATAGCCGCTTATTATTCAGAGTTGCGCAAGTACCTGCGCTACATGCTGAATGATCATTTATTATTTGTCCTTGTATTTGGTCTCGGTGCCGCCTTATATTATTACAGCGGTTGGGTAAAGACATTGGATGAAACATTTCCGGCGCCGTTCATCATGGCTGTTTTTTTAGGCGCACTGCTTTCATGGAGCCCGGTATATACATTTCTAATGAGAGCGGATACGGTCTTTTTACTACCGCTTGAAGAGAGAATGGTTCCTTACTTTCATAAGGCTATCTGGACGAGCTTTCTGTCCCAGAGTTACTTATTGATTGCAGCGCTTGCTTTGTTTATGCCACTGTATACGCAGGTAAGAGGCGGTTCTATGAAGGTTTTCTTCTTTTGGCTTCTCCTCCTTGCTATCATAAAGGTCTGGAATTTAGTTGTTCGCTGGCATGTGCTTAAAATCCAAGAAAAAGAGAGCAGACAGATTGATTGGGGAGTCCGTTTAGCTTTGAACATATTGCTGCTTTACTTTGTATTTTCAAAGGCAGCTGTCCTGTTTGCCTTAGCAGTGGCTGTTGTTATGGCTGCTTATTATCTCTATTTCCGGAAAATATCAAGGCGTATGGCATTGAAATGGGAAACACTCGTGGAACTAGAAGAGAAGCGGATGGCTGCTTTTTACCGGATGGCTAATTTATTTACCGATGTTCCTCATTTGCGGGGAACGGTCAAGCGCCGGAAATGGCTGGACAAGTTGCTCGGCTACATACCATTTGATCCAGCAAACACGTACACGTATCTATTCCGACGTACATTTGTCCGAATGAACGAGTTTTTTGGACTGTACGTTCGTCTTACGGTCATTGCAGCACTTATTATTTGCTTTAGTGGACAGGCTGTATTGCAGCTCATTATTGCTTTGCTGTTTATCTATTTAACAGGTTTTCAGCTCTTGCCAATGATCCGCCGCCATGAAACAAAGATATGGGTATCCCTGTATCCGGTCTCTCCTGAAAGAAAAAGTGCTTCATTGTTAGAGTTAATCGGCCGGCTGCTCTTATTGCAGGCGATTATTTTCGGCTTAGCGGCATGGGCAGGCCATTCCGTGAGTCAAGGGGGCATTGTCGTTGTAGCTGGAATAGTATTTGCTTTGTTTTTTGCAAAGATGTACGCGCCAGCACGGCTGCGTAAAATGTTTCGATAATCAGCCTAAACAGCCTGACACCGAAAAACACGGGTGTCAGGCTGTTTTTTTGCTGCCATTCTATTTTAGAAAAAATGAAATTAATCATTTCCATTAGGGACAATATACGTAGTTATATAAGAAGGGCTTGAGAAAATATGCGGCTGTTCATTTACGCCTGCTTCTGGTTTTTTCATCTCATGGGCTTGTTTGAATTCTTTAGAGTCTTTCCAGTTTGTGAATGACTCCCGATCTTGCCACTGTGTTAAAATAACGTAAGTATCAGAATCGAGCGGCCGAAGCACACGAATAGCTATAAATCCTGGCGTATTCTCAATCGCCCGCGCCCTGCCTTTAAAGCGATATTCGAAAATAGGGCGTCCTTCGTCAGTAACAGGGATATTATTACATACAACGAAGCCGTGATCGGCTAATTCTCCCGACGTGTCGATTACTTCATATTTACGAGGGGATTGGAATACTGTTTTATTATTTGTCTCATGAAGAAGGGTAGCACCTTCTGCATTCTCCATTAAAAGGATTTTTTCAGATGCGTGCTTTTCCTGTAACTTCTTCATGAAGTTATATGTGCCGGTTGTTATGAAAATATACATGCTTCCACCTCATTCAACAATAGTTAATTATTCTTTATTATATTACTTTACACTTAGTTACTCTTCTCTAAACTATTGTATGGGCAAAAAAGAAGGCAGTCGGTTCTTTATGGCAGGCGTTTGGCTGGTTTCTTTGGAGAATTTATGACATTTGAGGGTCTGTGCTATACTTTTTTGCCTAAAACAACTATAGTGTAAACGTATAAATAGACAGGATTCTTCGCTTACTTCCGTTTACGGATTGTATATAAAGTGATAGATCGACTTTTAGGAAATGAAAGGTGGATGTGCAGCAGCTATGAGACAAATTAATGAAACATTTTTAAAAGCGGCAAAAGGGGAGAAGACAGAGTATACACCAGTTTGGTATATGCGCCAAGCGGGTCGTTCCCAGCCGGAATACCGTAAATTAAAAGAGAAATATTCCCTCTTCGAAATTACCCACCAACCTGAACTGTGCGCTTACGTCACCAAACTTCCGGTAGATCAATATAATGTCGATGCAGCTATTCTTTATAAGGATATTATGTCACCGCTTCCTGCTATAGGAGTGGATGTCGATATTAAATCGGGAATAGGGCCGGTCATTGATAACCCGATTCGCTCTTTAGCTGACGTCGAAAAACTTGGCCAAATCGATCCGGAAAGTGATGTTCCATATGTATTGGATACGATTCGATTGCTGACAAAGGAGCAGCTTGATGTTCCTCTTATCGGCTTTGCAGGGGCCCCTTTTACGCTTGCTAGCTATATGATCGAAGGGGGACCTTCAAAAAATTACAATAAAACAAAAGCCTTTATGTATGCGGAACCAAAAGCATGGCAAGCACTGATGGACAAGCTGGCAGAAATGACAGTGACTTATGTACGCGCGCAAGTGAAAGCCGGTGCTCGGGCGATTCAAATTTTTGATTCATGGGTAGGGGCTTTAAACGTTTCTGATTATCGTTTATTTATTAAGCCGGTCATGGAACGCATTTTCAATGAACTCCGCGAAGAAAATGTTCCGTTAATTATGTTTGGAGTAGGCGCAAGCCATTTGGCGAAAGAGTGGCATGATTTGCCGCTTGATGTTGTTGGTCTTGATTGGCGCCTGCCTATTAAAGAAGCGAGAGCTATGGGAGTGACAAAAACTGTGCAAGGAAATCTTGACCCGGCTATTTTGTTGGCTCCTTGGGAAGTCATCGAAGAGAGAGCTCGCGCTATTTTGGATGAGGGACTCGCGGAGCCAGGTCATATTTTCAATTTAGGACATGGTGTTTTCCCTGAGGTGAATCCGGACACACTAAAACGTCTAACAAGCTTTGTACATGAATATAGCGCACAAAAACGAAAATAATGCAACAGAGGTGAGAGACATGACAAAGAAAAAAATGGGCTTATTAGTCATGGCATACGGAACGCCCTACAAAGAAGAAGATATTGAACGTTATTACACGCACATCCGCCGAGGGAGAAAGCCAACGCCGGAAATGCTTGAGGATTTACGCTCTCGTTACGAAGCAATCGGCGGGATTTCACCGCTTGCTTCGATTACAAGAGAGCAGGGGGAAAAGCTTGCACAGCATTTGAATGCCGTACAGGATGATATTGAATTCACTCTTTATATTGGCCTGAAACATATTGAGCCGTTTATTGAGGACGCTGTGCAGCAGATGAAAATGGATGGGATAACAGAAGCCGTATCTCTAGTGCTTGCTCCTCATTTTTCCACCTTCAGTGTGAAATCCTATAACAGCCGAGCGAAAGAAGAAGCGGAAAAAATTGGCGGACCGGCAATCACATCTATTGAAAGCTGGTATCAGGAGCCGAAATTTATTGATTATTGGGCAGGAAAAGTAAAAGAGACGGTTGCCAGCATGTCAGCAGAAGAGCGTAAGAACTTCGTAATGATTGTTTCTGCTCACAGTTTGCCAGAGAAAATTATCTCCATGGGCGACCCGTATCCGAAACAATTACAAGAGACAGCAGAACTGATTGCGAAAGCGTCAGGTGTGGCTAATGTAGAGGTTGGCTGGCAAAGTGCGGGAAATACTCCAGAGCCGTGGATTGGACCGGATGTACAGGACTTGACACGCGATTTATTCGAGCAACAAGGCTATAAGGCGTTTCTTTATGTGCCAGCAGGGTTTGTGGCAGACCATTTAGAAGTTCTATACGACAATGACTATGAATGCAAGGTAATTACTGATGAAATCGGCGCAGCGTATTATCGTCCGCCTATGCCAAATGCCCGTCCGGAATTCATTGAGGCTCTTGGTGAAGTGGTTTTAAAGCATTTATAAAGAAAACACAAAATAATAAAAAGAGGGCGATGAAACTGTGCTGGGTGAAAAAAAGAGGGTTGTTGTTGTAGGCGGCGGAATAACGGGACTAGCAGCAGCCTATTATTTGCAAAAAGCAGCAAAAACCAGCCAGCTTCCATTAGCTGTCACGTTAATTGAAGCAACGCCTCGCCTGGGCGGAAAAATTCGAACAATTAAAAAGAACGGCTTTGTTATTGAAAAAGGGCCTGATTCTTTCCTGGCAAGAAAAGAAAGTGTGGTACGGCTGGTAAAGGACGTCGGACTTGGCGATCAGTTGGTGCATAGTGGAGCGGGCCAGCGATATGTGTTAGTAAATGATAAGCTTCATCCCATACCTTCTGGTTCCGTGATTGGAGTGCCGACTAAGATACTTCCTTTTATTACAACCAACCTTTTTTCTATTACAGGAAAAATTAGAGCCAGCGCAGATTTTTTTCTGCCTAACAATCACTTAAAGAATGATACCTCGCTTGGTGGCTTTTTTCGGCACCGTCTTGGTGATGAAATAGTAGAGAATCTCATTGAACCGCTTTTAGCAGGAATTTATGCCGGGGATATTGATAAACTTAGCCTGAGGGCCACGCTGCCGCAGCTAAATGAAACCGGGGAAAAACATCGCAGCTTAATACTTGGATTAAAGGAGATCGCCTCTGCGCTGACCAATGAATCAGACGGCCTTTTAACTTTAAAAGATGGGTTAGAGGAGCTGGCAGAAGCAATCGAAGGGAGACTCGAGGGCGGTTCAGTTCTTAAAGGCTTGCGTGTCAGGCAGATCGAAAGACAGGAAGACGGTAAGTTTTTTCTTGCATTAAATGACGGTGAACGAGTATTGGCTGATGGAGTGATTGTTACTAGCCCGCATTTTACCCTCCCTGCCATGATGCCACAACATCGTTTTTTCGATGTATTAAAAGAGATGCCGGCCATGTCTGTTGCAACGATAACGATGGCTTTTCCGGAAGCGGCCATCTCGCAGTCTATCACCGGATCTGGATTTGTCGTCTCGCGAAACAGTGATGTGACTATTACAGCGTGTACCTGGATACACAAAAAGTGGCCGCATGCAGCACCTCCGGGAAAGGCATTGCTGTGCTGTTATGTAGGCCGAGCGGGCGATGAAGCAATTGTTGATTTGTCAGATGCTGAAATTGAACAAATTGTAATGGCAGATTTAAAGAAGGTTATCGCTTTATCGACAGAGCCGGAGTTTACGGTTGTCAGCCGTTGGAAAAATGCTATTCCGCAATATACCATTGGCCATAATGAACGGATAGAGGCGATTGAAGAACGAATACGCGAACAACTGCCGGGCTTTTTTATTGCTGGCAGCTCTTTCAGAGGGATTGGCATTCCTGACTGCATCAAGCAAGGAGAAGAGGCTGCGCAAAAAGCAGCTTCATTTATACAAAATAAAGACTAACAAGGACTGTTCCAGAGACATGGGGGGAGGCTTGCCTGCTGTTTTTAAAACAGCAGGCAAGCCCGCTTGGCTGCTTCTGGAGACAGTCTTTTTTTATTATCGCTCAACTAACTTTTCTGTATGACTTGCTGACATAGGGAACAATAGGAGTAACACACAGCAAGGGAGGTTCCTGTATGGAAAAAGACAATTTAGGTATCCGCCGTGACATGGCAAGCCTATATGTAAAGAGAGAGGCGAATGACGAAGTGTTAGAAATTAGTTCAACCGGATATGGACTTGAACCTGTTCCAAGGGAATCAGAAGAAGGTGCTCTGGAGAATCATCATTCCTTTTTCAAAGCTAATGAAGAGCAAGAACAGGATTCATCTAACAATAAGTATGAATGAAAAGGCGAATAACAAAGTGGTAGAAGCGATAGACCGTTCTTTAAGAGAACGTATTGATAAAGAGTTGGCGGGACTGAAGTTTACAAAAAACTTTCGATCAGCTACAGCAGAAGAATGGTATTTTTTTCTTCCCGGATTTAGAGCAGAGCAAGAGGGCAGCGCAGCAGGAAAAGTGATTATCCATTACAATCTTTATGGGAATCGCGAGATATTCATTCATACGACGATTATTTTTATGGATTTGAAGATAGGAGAGTCGAAGCTTTATCCGCTTGTTTATGCACTTTCTGATGAAATCGTTAATCGTCTTGTCGGCTATGCTGACACGCTGCTTTCTGTTCATGCTGGAAACAATTCTTATCAAGCGGAATATCGGTCACCGGAATAAGAACAGCTAATAGCAGAAGCCATGCTAAAGGCTTTTTCATCATCTAAAGGAGGGACATACGATGGGAGAATGGAATGAACAAGCGGCTCCGAACAATAACATGGATTCTTCTGAAATAAAGAAGGCATTCAGGAAAAATAAACAACAGCCTGTAGAATTTTCAGAGGAGCTAGCGGATGGAGGAGAAAGAAACAAACGTTTTGAAGAACGAAAAAATAAAAAGCAATAGCATTTACTATTGCCGAATCCTTATAGGTTATGGAGCAGTTATTTCAACCAATGACCTCTATTCTTACATTCTGTACGGTAACGTGCAGAATTTTTTATTATCCATATTTAAAGATCTTGCTATCTTCAACTGTTTAGAGTATGATACTTATATCGAATGACTAAATTGTTCATTTGGTCAAAAAAGGGGGCAGAGGGATGGCTGTTGACCGTAAAAAGCATATTATTGACGCGGCTACTAAATCCTTTTCATTATTTGGTTATAAAGCGACAACAATGGATCAAGTAGCTAAATTGGCAAATGTCGGAAAGGGAACGATTTATACGTTTTTTAAAAATAAAGAAGAATTGTTTGATGAAATTATCCAGACGCTCATTACTGAAATGAGAGAGGTGGCTGAAAAAGCAATTGATCCTTCCCAGACATTCCATGAAAATGTGCACAGAGCTCTTTTTGAAATTTTACAATTTAGAAAGAAGCACCAGCTGACCATCAAGCTATTTCAAGAAGGAAAAGAAATGGGAACACCAGCCGTCCTTGAGGTCATGGCAATGATGGAGGAAGCCATCCTTTCATTCATTGGGGAAAAGATTCAGTTGGCGATCGAAACCGGTAAAATTAAACGATGCAATCCTGAATTAACGGCCTTTGTTATGCTTAAGCTTTATATTTCCCTAATCTTTGATTGGGAGCAAAGAAAAGAGCCTTTGAGTGAAGAGGAAATTTCTCGATTGTTTGAGCTTTATTTATTTGAAGGATTATCCACCTGAGGAAAATCCTTCTCTTTTACACTTTTTTGACCAAATGACTAAAATGGTCATATTTTTAAATGCGGAGGCAATTATGAAACGATCTATGTTTATAGCAGAATTAAAAAATATTGCTGGAAATCGAATGTTGTTCATTTCTATGATCGCTATTTTACTTATCCCGCTCTTATATGCCGGTATGCTCTTGTGGGCTTTTTGGGATCCTTACTCTCAGCTAGATAAACTGCCGGTTGCTATTGTCAACAAAGATACCGGTGCTGATTACGATGGAGAAAAGTTGGCGATTGGCAAGGAATTAACGAGAGAACTTGAGAAAAGCGATGATTTTGACTTTCATACTGTGAGCGAAAAAGAAGCAAAAAAAGGGATGGATAACCAAGAATATTACATGTTAATTGAAGTTCCTAAAGACTTTTCACAAAATGCTACGACGCTGCTTGATGATACTCCAAAAAAACTAGAATTAAAGTATGTGCCGAATGAAAGCTACAACTTTGTTTCTTCCCAAATGGGAAATACAGCAATGAAGGAAATTCAGGCGTCCGTCCAAAAAAGTGTTACTGAAACATATGCAGAAACAATGTTTGATAAAATCAAATCAATGGGTGAAGGTTTTGCAACTGCCAACAAGGGGGCTGGAGAAGTTGATGAGGGCGCAGGCAAGCTATCTGAAGGAGCAGCCCAATTAAAAGAAAATCTAGCTACTCTTGCTGATCGCTCTGTCCAGTTCTCAGAGGGGCTTTCAAAAGCAGGGAACGGTTCAAAAGACCTTGCTAACGGCGCTTCAAAGTTAAACTCTGGTTTAGCTCAGCTTGAAGAAGGCCAAAATAAACTTACAGCAGGCAGTCAAGAATTGCAGAAGGGCACGAACGAATTGGCAGCAGGCCTTGCTAATTTACAAACTGGTCTTCATACAGCAGATGGAAAAATGTCGGAATTAAATTCGGGCACAACAGAAATGAAAGAGGGCGTACAGCAATTCCAAAATAAACTGCCTGAATTGGCAAAGGGAACAAAGGAATTGGCAACTGGAGCTGAACAGCTAAATACCGGGCTTGGACAATTCGAAGAACAATTGATTGCTGGAATGAACGAGACGATTAATCAACAATTACAACAATATATGCCATTGCTGCAACAAAGGTTTTCTCCGATGGAGATTGCCATGATTAAACAGAAAGTTGAACAGCAGCAATCGCAAATGGCTGAGCAAATCAGAAGCAATGTAGGCAAGTTGCAAAAAGGCAGCAAGCAGCTTGCTGCTGGATCTAAAGAGATCAATAAAGCGGTTAGTGGACAGCTTGCACCTAACATGAAGTCATTAAACGAAGGACTTGGCAAAGTACAGAACGGTCAGCAACAGCTGCAAGCAGGCGTTCATGGATTAGCAGAAGGATCTAACCAATTAGCTTCTGGAACAGGAAAATTGCAAAATGGAGAAAAGAACCTGAGTGAAGGAATGAACAAAGTAGGTGAAAAGCTTTCAGAAGCCAAAAATGGATCGGCCCAATTGGCAACTGGAGCTGAAACATTAAACAGCGGCTTGGGAGAGTTGAACAGCGGTTCTGAGAAACTATCAGAAGGAGCCGGCAAGCTTGCAAAAGGTTCAACAGAACTGGAAAGCGGTTCGACTAAGCTGAAAGAAGGAACAGAAGAGCTGCATGAAAAGCTTGGGGAAGCAGCAGACAAAGCAAATGAAGTAAAAGCAAAAAAAGAAACGTATGATATGATGGCAGAGCCGGTTAAAGTAGATAAAGAAGTGAAACATCACGTACCAAACTACGGAACTGGTATTGCTCCTTACTTTTTGTCTCTCGGTCTGTTTGTTGGAGCATTGATGTTAACCATTGTCTTCCCGCTTAGAGAACCGGCGGAGCAGCCTTCAAGCGGTTTTCGCTGGTTCATTGGTAAGACGGGAATCATGTTCACCGCTGGGCTTGCACAGTCACTTCTTGTTTCAGCAGTCCTATTGTTAGGATTAAAAATGGAGGTACAGAGTGTTCCTTTGTTTATTTTAACTACAATTATTACTAGTCTAACCTTTATGGCTATTATCCAAATGCTAACAACCATGTGGGGAAATCCAGGACGTTTCATAGCTGTTTTAATTTTGATTTTACAATTAACAGCAAGTGCTGGTACGTTCCCTCTGGAATTAATTCCGACAGCATTACAGCCATTTAACTCTATTTTGCCAATGGCTTACTCTGTTCGCGCGTTTAAGACAGTGATTTCAAGCGGTGACTTCCATTTTATGTGGGCAAACGAAGGAGTCCTCCTTTCAATTGCAGCCGTTTGTCTACTCATTACATGTCTTTTCTTTAAGCGGTTGTTCAAAAAGCAATATAATACGCAGATAGTGGAAGAATAACAGGATAAAAAAGAAGCACCCGCTCAAGGCGAAGCGGGTGCTTTTTTATATCAAATGAAATTGGAAGATGAAGTAGCGGCAATTAAATTAAAGGTCTTGAATATCCGTGCATTCATCGCATACATGGCTGTAGCATTCATGCTGCTCGTCAATATAAGAGCCACATTTTGCACATTGTTTAGCGGGTAAGTTTTTGAAAAAGTCAACGATGTTTTTAACCATTTGCTGTTTCCTCCTTTTTGTTATATAACTGATTCCTTATTTTTATTAATTGTATTATAACAGTTTTTATACGTCAATATGTTTTTAACAAATTTTAAAATAAATCAAACAATTCATGAAGTTGAAGGAAAGTGGTTTGGGGAATACAATACGTATGAAGATAAAAATTAAAGAAATGGAAAGGAGCCCTTTTCATGAACGTTACTGTTATTGGCTGCTGGGGCGGTTATCCGAAAGTAAATGAAGCAAGCTCAGGTTACTTGTTTGAAGAAGGTGGTTTTAAGATGCTGGTTGATTGTGGAAGCGGGGTGCTTTCGCATCTTCAAAACCACATTCGCCCTGAACAATTGGACGCTGTTTTACTGTCCCATTATCACGCTGACCATGTGGCGGATATTGGAGTTTTGCAGCATGCTTTATTAATCGGCAAGCATATGGGAAAGGAAGTTTCACCATTGCCGATTTACGGGCATCAAGAAGATGAAACGGGTTTTGCTGCTCTTACATATAAAGATCTAACGGTGGGAAAAGCTTATCGCCCAGAGGAGAAGCTCGTTATTGGACCGTTTACAGTGGAGTTTTTGCGTACAGTTCATCCTGTACCTTGTTATGCAATGAAAATTTCTAATCATCGCCAGTCTGTCGTTTATACGGCTGATTCTGCTTATCAGGAAGCATTTGTTCCGTTTGTGAAAGGAAGCAGCCTGCTTCTTTGTGAAAGCAACTTTTACAGCGGTATGGACGGACAAGCAGCTGGCCATATGACAAGCACAGATGCTGGCAGGCTTGCCCGTCTGGCAGAGGTAAATACGCTTGTACTAACTCATCTTCCGCATTTTGGGGATATCACCGAGCTAAAAAAAGAGGCGGAGGAAGAGTTTTATGGTACAGTGCTCTTAGCTGAAGAAGATTTAGAAATAGGATTATAATGGAGGAAGTATCATGCTGTTTATTGATAATAAAGGAATTAACGACCCGCGGGTGAACCTAGCGATTGAGGAGTATGCAGTAAAATATTTGGATATCAACGAATCCTACTTGCTTTTTTACATTAATGAACCGTCCATTATTATTGGGAAAAACCAAAATACAATTGAGGAAATTAATATTGATTATGTAGAAGAAAAAAATATTCATGTTGTCCGCCGTTTATCAGGTGGAGGCGCCGTTTATCATGACTTGGGCAATTTGAACTTCAGTTTCATTACCAAAGACGATGGAGACAGTTTCCATAATTTCAAAAAGTTCACTGAGCCTGTCGTTACTGCGCTTCATAAGTTAGGCATTCAGGCAGAAATGAGCGGAAGAAATGATATTCTTGCCAACGGATTAAAAATATCCGGCAATGCACAGTTTTCTACAAAAGGAAGAATGTTCAGCCATGGAACCTTAATGTTTCAAACGAACATGGATGAAGTAGTGGCAGCATTAAAAGTGAGAAAAGATAAGATCGAATCAAAAGGAATTAAGTCAATTCGCAGCAGAGTGACAAATATCGCTGATTTATTGGAAGAAAAGATAACAATTGAAGAGTTCCGGCAATTTTTATTAAAAAATATTTTTGAGGGAGAGAGTCATATTCCTGAATATCGTCTCGATGAAAAAGACTGGCGAATCATTGAAGGAATCTCGCAGGAACGTTATAAAAATTGGGATTGGAATTACGGAAAATCCCCAGCGTTTAACATTCAGCGTTCTCACCGCTTCCCAGTGGGTTTAATTGATATTCGGCTCGATGTGAAAAATGGTCTTATCAAAAACTGCAAAATATTCGGCGACTTTTTTGGAGTGGGCGATATAGAAGAGATCGAGAATGGACTTCAAGGGATTAGATATGACAAAAATGCGATTAAAGAGGCGTTAGATTCGATTGATGTACCGCGCTATTTTGGAAAAGTAACAAAAGAAGAAATTGTAGATTTACTATATTGATGTTTCCGAAAACTGCCAATTAAAAAGGGCAGTTTTCTCTTTTCTTGCAGGCTGGAAAAAATTGAATTATAATAAATATTGAAAATTCAAATATGAATGACTATTCATTCATATTTTCAAAGGGAGAGGATGAAATGAATCTTTCAACAGCATTAGAACATGCTGCTGCCAAACAAGGGGGAAAAGTGGCGTATCATTTTCTTGATCAGACTGCTACATATGAAGAGTTAAACATGGCAGTTCACAGATTTGCATCCGGTTTGAAAGCATTAGGCATTGAGCAAGGGGATCATCTCGCATTAATTACGGGTAACTCGCCGCAGTTTATTATCTCCCTTTATGGAGCATTGCGGGCAGGGGCAACAGTCATACCTATTAATCCTCTATATTCACCAGAGGAAATCAGCTATATCGTTCAAAACGCTGATGCTAAAGCTGTTATTTTATTGGATATTTTAGTGCCGCTTGCTAACAAGATTGACCAAACTTTGCCTTTTGTCGAGCATTATATCGTTTGTGAAATGAACGAGGAACGGACAAAAGAAAAACAGCCTGAGGAATTTTCGATTTACAAGAAAATGAAAACGTTTTCTGAAGTGATGGATATAGGCCTTCAGCCCTTTCATCCACCTGCTGTTTCAGAAGATGATACAGCGGTTATTCTCTATACATCTGGTACTACAGGCAAGCCAAAGGGTGCCATGTTAAGTCATAAAAATTTATATTCTAACGCTCGTGACATTGGTTCTTATTTGCAATTCAGTGAAAAAGACAGAATCATTACTGTCTTGCCAATGTTTCATGTTTTTTGTTTAAGCGTTTGTCTGAATGCACCACTGATTAGTGGAGCCACCATGATCATCTTTCCAAAATTCAGCCCCAAAGAAATATTCGCACAGGCAAAGCAACATCAGGCAACAGTTTTTGCCGGTGTTCCGACGATGTATAACTTCCTCTATCAATCGGGTGAGGGACATTCAGAGGACTTTGCTTCCTTGCGTTTATGTATTTCAGGCGGTTCTTCCATGCCGGTTGCCTTACTTGAAAATTTCGAGAAAAAGTTCAATGTGAAAATATCTGAGGGATACGGCCTGTCAGAGGCAAGTCCTGTAACAACATTTAATCCGCTGGATCGGCCGAGAAAAGCCGGCTCTATTGGCTGTTCAATCATGAATGTGGAGAATAAAATAGTAAATGAAATGGGAGAAGAATTGCCAGCTGGCGAAGTAGGCGAATTAGTCGTTCGAGGACCAAATGTAATGAAAGGTTATTACAAGCAGCCTGAAGATACATCTGCTGCGATTAAAGATGGCTGGCTATATACAGGAGATTTGGCCAGACGAGATGAGGAAGGCTATTTTTATATTGTTGACCGTAAAAAGGATTTAATTATTGTAGGCGGTTATAATGTGTACCCGCGTGAAGTAGAAGAAGTGTTATATAATCATCCTGATGTGGTTGAAGCAGCGGTGCTTGGTGTGCCAGATCCGAATTATGGGGAAGCAGTACTTGCCTTTGTGGTTCCAAAAAACAAGGAGCTGAACAAAGAAAATTTAATGGATTACTGTCGCCGTCGTTTGGCCGATTACAAGCTGCCGCAGCAAATCGAATTTTTGGAAGAGCTTCCTAAAAATACGACAGGAAAAATATTAAGAAGAGCGTTGAAAAAGCAAGTGCTGCAAAATTGAACCATTGGAAGATCAGGACTGCCTGAAAGAGCATGCGTCAGTCGCTTTTAGGCAGTTTTTGTTATATTAAAGCACGGATGGCGAAAAAAGATGAATGGGCTGATTGGGTGAAAGAATGAATAAGATTACATGCTTGTGGACAAAGTGCTAGAATAATCTCTCATTTGCCCCCAGTTAATAAACAGCTTGGGTGAACAATTCTGTTTTTCTGTTCTAACTGGACAGCTTGTATATTAAATATAATAGAGGATACAGAAAGGAGTGAGGCGGGCATTGAAAAAGTGGGCTGTATTAGCTTTACTTGGGTATGGTCTGTTTGCGTTGGCCATTTATTATTATCTATATGGAATGGCCTCTGGACAACTTCCGGAGATTTATAAAGGGACAAGCGCCGACCCTTCTGCTTTCTTGAGCAAGGCAGAACAAGCTTTAGGAAAAGAATATTCAACAGTGAAGAACTTTTTATTTTTTCTCAGCGTCCCATATGAGTGGCTTGTTTATTTCTTTATCTTGATTTTCGGCCTTTCAAAGAAATTTGAAGAATGGTCCAAGCAAACTGTACGTTTTTCATTTGGACAGACAGCTATTTACCTGTTTTATTTATCGGTGCTGACATTTTTGCTTGCATTTCCTTTCCAGTATATTGGTTACCACTTTTCAAGAGTTTACAAAATTTCGGCTCAAACATTTCCACAATGGATGAGAAATGAAATCATCGACTTTTGGGTTAGCTACGCCATTATGCTCATTCTTGTGTTTGTCCTGTACGCCTTAATGAAGAAATTCAAGAAAAAATGGTGGCTGGCTGCGTGGGCACTGTTTGTGCCATTTACCATCTTTATGATGTATGTGCAGCCGGTAGTAATTGATCCGCTTTACAATGACTTTTACCCGTTAAAAGACAAGCAGTTGGAGGCGAAAATTTTGAACCTTGCGGATAAAGCAGCCATTCCAGCAGATCACGTATACGAAGTAAATAAGTCGAAAGAAACCAATACCCTGAACGCTTATGTTACCGGAATAGGGGGAAATGCCCGGATTGTCTTATGGGATACCACGCTAAAGAAACTGGATGACAAAGAAGTTTTATTTGTGATGGCTCATGAAATGGCTCATTACGTAAAAAAACATATTTACATTGGGATCGGCAGCTACCTGGTTTTTGCTTTTTTTGGATTTTGGCTTGCAGCCAAATGGATGGAGTGGGCGGTTGGAAAACATGGGGAGAAGCTGAAGATTAAGGAGTTGTCCCAGCTAAGGACCCTGCCTTTGTTTTTACTTGTGGTTTCGTTCATGGTATTTGCCTCGAGCCCTCTTTCGAATGCAATTTCCCGATTTGAAGAGCGGCAGGCTGATGCTTATGCCATTGAAATGACTCGTGATAAAGAAGCCGCCATTAGCGCTTTTCAGAAGCTTGCCCGGGAAGGGCTGTCAGAAGTAGAGCCTCCAGGGCTTGTGAAAATATTTAGGTATAGCCATCCAGCGATGGTTGAAAGACTTTATATGATAGAAACTTATCCGCTACCGGACCAAAAGGGAAAGAAAATGGAAGAGAGAAGCGGTGCAAGCGCTCAAAAAAGCCGGGACTGACCCACAAATACATGGCGCCTCTTTACAAAGAGGTGCCATGTATTTGTTTTTCTTCGAATCAGCCTCCGATCCAGTGTCTTATCGACATAAGGGGAGTTTAATATTAAAGAGGATTAGCTTAGAGAAGGATTAATTATTTTTAAATTTTTCCTCTAATTCATTTAGCTGGGCTGATAATTCGATAAATAATTGACGGTTTCCTTCATCCAGGGACTGATCGATCGCTTTCATTAGCTTGTGTTTTTCCTGTTTAAACAAAATGTCATTAAGCAAATTGTCAATGTAAGCAGCTGTTGCATTTTTTACTTGTTCACGCGGCATCGGGGACTTCATCATTTCGGCAAAATAATTGTTGTTTTCCATTTTCATCACCTCAGATACCTTTTTCTTATTATATGTGATACCCCAAAAGTAATCAACCAAAACTTTTAAAATATTTAGAAAACTATTATTGAGATAATAGAATAAATGTCTGGCTCTAAGTCTGTTTAAGACTCTTCAATTAAGGTTATACCTTTCATTGTGGTAAAATAAAAAAAATCGAACGTCAACGGATGTAAGGGGTACACCAAACATGAATGTTACCAGCCTGAAAGAGTGGTTTACACTTGAAAATATAATGGATCTTATTCAAAAATATGAATCATTTGGGCCAATTCCCGGCTTTTTTCTTCCACTAATTGAAGCGTTTTTTCCTTTTTTGCCTCTTGTTGTTTTTGTCATGGCAAATGCTAGCGCCTTCGGATTATGGTGGGGATTTTTGCTGTCATGGGGAGGATCGGTTACCGGTGCCTTTCTTGTTTTTTTATTTATTCGGAATTATGGCCAGCGTAAGCTGCTCTCTTTTTTGCATAGACACCGCCAAGTGAGAAAATTAATGAATTGGGTAGACCGCCATGGTTTTGGACCCGTTTTTTTACTTTTATGTTTTCCGTTTACCCCTTCTGCTATTGTCAATATTGTCGCAGGATTATCCCATATCAGCGTCAGGCAGTATTTGTTGGCGGTAATGGCAGGAAAGGCCGTTATGATTTTTACTATTAGTTTTATTGGCTACGATTTTTTCTCATTGATCAAAGAGCCAGGGCGTACGGCTATTCTAGGTGTTGTCATTTTTGTTTTGTGGGCAGTTGGAAAACAAGTGGAGAGGCATTTGAATCAAAAGGAAGGAAGAGAAAGAGAAAGAGAAAGAGGTTAGAAAGAGCGGCTAAACAGTCAGCTCTTTTTTTGAGCTCTTTGCTTTTTAGTCAATGAAGGTGACAGAACGTATGATCTGTATTAAGATAAAAGGATAAGCTATGCAGCTATAGGTAGAGTGTCTGGAACTTACTGGAGGGAAAGAATGTGTCTGTCCAATTTATAATTGGCCGGTCAGGTACCGGCAAAACGAGACGAATGCTTGAAACAATAAAAGATAGAGTGAAAGAACAACCGATTGGTGATCCTATTATTTATCTTGTGCCGGAACAAATGACTTTTTTATCAGAATACACATTAGCATCAGATCCGGAGCTTGGCGGGATCATTCGCGCTCAAGTTTACAGCTTTACGAGGCTTGCCTGGCGCGTGCTGCAGGAAACGGGAGGAATGAGCAGGCAGCATATTTCTTCTTCAGGTTTAAATATGCTCATTCGGAAAATTATTGAAGACAAAAAAGAGGAGTTAAAGATATTTGCTGGGGCAGCTGGGAAAAATGGGTTTATCAGCCATGTGGAGAACATGCTCACGGAGTTTAAACGCTACTGTGTGACACCGGAGGAATTAGCCGAGAAGCAGGAAGAGCTTGAGAGAAGCGGAGGAGCAAAAGCGCTAACCGATAAGCTTCATGATTTGCAGACAATCTACAGTGATTTTGAAGAAGCGCTAATTGGCAAATATGTAGACTCGGAAGATTATTTACGCTTGCTTGGGGAAGCTGCAACTGTCTCTGACTATGTAAAAAAGGCAGAAATATATGTGGACGGCTTTCATAGCTTTACTCCGCAGGAATATGCCGTATTGCAGCAGCTAATGAAGCAGGCAAAAAAGGTAACTATTGCGTTAACAGTGGATGCTCCGTTTCGATCGGCGCCGCCAGAGGATACACATTTATTCCGCCTGACTGGTGATACATATGCCAGTGTGTATGAATTGGCAGTGACAAACGGTATTAAAGTGGAGAAAGATATTATTTTAAAAGAAGGAGAACGGTATAAGGAGGAGAGCTTGAAACACTTGGAAGCCTACTTTGACCGTCGTCCGCCTGTTCCATTTAGACCATCTGATAATCTCTGTCTAATTAAGGCGGCAAGCAGAAGAGCAGAGGTGGAAGGAATAGCAAGAGAAATTCGCAAGCTTGCTCGTGAAGAAGGGGTGAGGTTCAAGCGAATGGCTGTCCTTGTTCGTAATGGCAAAGACTATCAGCAGCTGATGGAAACCGTGTTTCGAGATTATGAGATTCCATTTTTCATTGATCAGAAGCGTCCAATGATGAACCATCCCCTCATTGAACTGATCCGTGCCACTGTGGAGACAATCAACAGCAATTGGCGGTATGAGTCTGTGTTCCGCGTAGTAAAAACGGATTTACTGTTCCCGAAAGATGAAAATTGGCAGGTGCTTCGCGAAAAGGCGGACCGTCTTGAGAACTACGTACTTGCTTACGGAATCAAAGGAGAGCGCTGGGCAGAGAAGGAAAATTGGGGTTATCGCCGATTCAGAGGGCTTGAACAGATAAATAAGGTGCAAACGGATGAAGAAAGAGAAACAGAAGCTGAGTTAAATGAAGTAAGACGACTTATTGCCGATCCCATTTCTCGTTTGTCCCGCAGGCTTAAGAAAGCGAAGACAGGCAGAGAATACGGGGAGGCGCTTTATCTGTATTTGGAAGAGCTCTATATCCCTGAGAAACTCGAAGCGTTTAGTTTGGAAGCAGAAGAAGGGGGCGACCTCGTTACAGCGAGAGAACATAACCAGGCTTGGAACGCAGTCATGGAAATGATTGATCAATATGTAGAGGTACTTGGCGAGGAAGAAATGACGTTGAAAAAGTTTTCTGCCATTATCGATGCGGGGCTAGAAGCAATGGAATTTGCCATCGTACCACCGGCTGCGGATCAAGTGACAGTAGCGAATCTAGAGCTTTCCCGTCTTAGTGATGTAGAGGCGGCTTTTATTCTCGGCGTAAATGATGGTGTGTTGCCAGCAAGACAAATGGAAAGCGGGATTTTAGCAGATGAAGACCGGGAGCGCCTGCTTGCAGATGGAATGAAGCTTGCGCTCAGCAGCAGGCAAAGAATGCTTGATGAAGAGTTCACAGCTTACCGTGCATTTACTGTTTCAGCTAACCGTCTTTATATTTCTTACCCAATTGCAGATGATGAAGGGAAAACACTGCTGCCGTCCTTTTATATTAAAAGAATAAAAGAGTTATTCCCGACAATGAAGGAACGGCTGTTTGTTAATGAACCGTCTGAACTGAGCGAAGCGGAACAGCTGCAATACGTCTGCCATCCTGATCCTACACTGTCTTATTTAGCTTCCCGTCTGCAATTGAAACGTCTTCATTATCCAATGTATGACTTTTGGTGGGATGTGTATAACTTTTACATTGATCACGCCGGGCAGAAGGAAAAAGCGAAGCGGGTGCTGTCCAGCTTATTTTATAAAAATGATACAGAGCCGCTCGAAGAGACAACCAGCACAGAGTTGTATGGGGAAGAAATACTGGCCAGTGTGACAAGAATGGAAATGTTTAATAGCTGTCCATTCTCTCATTTTGCCCAGCACGGACTAAAGCTCAGAGACCGGGAGATTTTCCGGCTGCAGGCACCGGATATCGGCAATTTGTTCCATGGAGCGTTAAAGTGGATTGCTGATGAAGTGGAAAGGCGGGGGTTAAAATGGTCTCAGCTGTCAAAAGAACAGTGCCGGAAGTTAGCCGGCGAAGCGGTAAAACAGCTGGCCCCACAATTGCAGAACCAAATTTTATTGAGCTCTAACCGTCACCTTTATTTAACCCGGAAGCTGGAACAAATTATTTGGAGGGCGTCTTATGCGCTGAGTGGACACGCAAAAGCGAGCGGATTCTCTCCTGTCGGTCTTGAACTTGGATTTGGCCCTGGAGAAAAGCTGCCGCCACTCGCATTCACGTTGAAAAATGGCACAAAAATGGCGCTCGCCGGACGTATTGACCGGGTTGACCAGGCCAAAGGCGAGGATGGCATTTACTTAAGAGTCATCGATTATAAGTCAAGCGGACGCGATTTGGATCTAACGGAGGTCTACTACGGAATTGCCCTGCAGATGCTGACGTATTTGGATATTATTTGGACGTATTCTCCACAGCTTGTTGGGACTGAAGCCCATCCGGCAGGAGTGCTGTATTTTCATGTGCATAATCCTTTCATTAGCAGTAAGAAGCTGCTGACTCTGGATGAAATTGAGCGTGAATTATTTAAGAGATTTAAAATGAATGGGCTGATTCTTGGAGAAGATGAGGCGCTCCAGCTTATGGATGCTGATTTAGGTGAAGGGGCATCTCCGATTATTCCCGTTGCTTTCACGAAAACAGGCAAGCTCGATAAAAGATTTTCAAAAACCGCTGATAGGAAAGCATTCGATGGCATGAGGCAGCACGTGCGTCAACTATATCAGCAATCAGGGGATGAGATCGTCAGTGGAGAAGTGAGTATTGCCCCTTATCAATATAAAGAGAATACGCCATGTGGTTTCTGTTCATACCGTCCAGTTTGCCAATTCGATGAGGCGCTTGAAGAGAACAATTACCGGCTTATTCTACCTAAGAAAGATATTCTCGAAGATTTAAAGAAAGGAGGCCAATAAAGTATGAGTGAACTAATCATACCTGATAAGCCGACAGATGTTTCGTGGACGGATGACCAGTGGAAAGCTATTACAGCAAAGGGGCGGGATATCCTTGTTGCTGCCGCAGCCGGCTCCGGAAAGACCGCTGTTCTGGTAGAACGGATCATTCGCAAAATTACTGACCGGGAAGCACCAGTGAATATTGATGAACTGCTTATTGTGACTTTTACGAATGCAGCAGCTGCTGAAATGCGCCATCGGATCGGCACTGCATTGGAAGCGGAAATGGAAAAAGATCCGTCATCGAATCACCTGCGCCGACAGCTGACGTTGCTGAATAAAGCGCCGATATCCACCCTTCACTCCTTTTGTCTGGAAGTCATTCGTAAGTATTATTACTTAATTGATATTGATCCTGCTTTTAGAATTGCTGATGAAGGAGAACTGACACTCCTTCGTGACGAAGTGCTGGATGACTTTATGGAAGAGGAATACGGGAAAGAAGACAATGAAGACTTTTACCGGCTCGTTGACTCTTTCTCCAGTGATCGTAGCGACGAAGAACTTCAAAGAATGATTCAAACGCTATATGACTTTTCTCAGTCGCACCCACGTCCGGATGAATGGCTTAATGGACTTTCACAAATGTACGATGTAAGTGGCGAAGCCGAAGCGATTGATGACCTTCCGTTTATTCATACGTTAAAGTTCTATATAGGCCTCCAGCTTGAAGCGGCAGAGGAGATGCTGACAGAATGTCTTGAAATGGCCCAAATGCCGGGAGGTCCCGCTCCGCGAGAAGAAATGTTTATGAACGAGCGAGAGATGGTCCGCCGACTCCGTCAAGCGCTACCTTCCTGGCAAGAGCTTTATGAGGAGATGCAGGCAGTTACATTCAAGACGCTAAAGAGTTATAAGGGAGAAGAGTATGACGAGGAGCTGAAAGAACAGTCGAAGCATTTGCGAACAGAAGCAAAAAAGATTGTTGAAAAGCTGCAGGAGGAATATTTTTCGCATCAGCCGGAAAGCTATGTAAGCAACATGCAGGAAATGAAGGGAATTATTGCGGCGCTTGCTTATCTTATCCAGCGGTTTGCCGATAAATTTCAGGCAGTCAAGCTGGAAAAAGGCATCGTTGATTTTAGCGATCTTGAACATTTTACGCTCGCTATTTTGACGGGAGAGAACGGAGGGCCTTCTGAAGCGGCCTATGCTTATCAACAGCAGTTTAAAGAAATTTTCCTCGATGAATATCAGGATTTTAATATCGTCCAAGAGTCAATTGTCCAGCTGCTCAAAACAGGCGGAGAAGAAAACGGCAACGTCTTCATGGTAGGAGATGTCAAGCAGAGCATTTACCGCTTCCGTCAGGCGGAGCCGAATTTATTTTTAAGCAAATATCGTCGGTTTTCAACTGACGGGAAAGACAGCGGACTGCGCATCGATTTAGCACAAAATTTTCGCAGCCGTGCAGAAGTGCTGTCAGGAACGAATTTTTTATTTAAGCAGATCATGGATGTGAAAATCGGTGAAATTGAGTATGATCGTCAGGCTGAATTGGTGAAAGGAGCCGCTTATCCGGAGGAAAGGCCATTTCCAGTGGAAGTAACCATTATTGATCAAGAGGCGAAGGGGCATTCAGAAGATCCGGAGATGAAAGATGCAGCGCAGTCTGAGTTGGAAGCAAGATGGATAGCAGGGAAGATTAAGGAACTCATTGAATCAAGGCATCCTGTCTACGATCCGAAAACAGAAAGTGAGCGGCCGATAGAATATCGTGACATTGTTATTCTGCTACGCTCTATGACGTGGGCCGGGGCTATTAAGGAGGAATTTAAGCGCGCAGGCATTCCCCTTCATGCCAAAGTTTCAGGTGGTTATTTTCAAACTATGGAAATTACTGTTATGATCTCTTTGCTGAAGGTAATTGATAACCCTTACCAGGATATTCCTCTCGCCTCCGTCTTGCGCTCTCCGGTTGTAGGCTGTACGGAGAATGATCTAGCAGTGATCCGGCTTGCGTCCAAATCTGGTTCTTATTACGAAGCGGTAAAATCATTTGTCTCCAGTCAGCCTGAACCGCATGATGGAGAATTGCATGAGAAGGTAAGTAAATTCCTTGAGAAGCTGTCAGGCTGGCGCTCGCTTGGTCGTCATGGCGCTTTGTCTGCCCTTGTATGGCAGCTGTATCATGATACTCACTTTTACGACTTTGTCGGCGGTATGCCGGGAGGGAAGCAAAGACAGGCCAATTTACATGCTTTATATGACCGTGTGCGCCAATATGAAGACACTTCCTTCCGTGGGTTATTTCGTTTTCTGCGCTTCGTAGAACGAATGCAGGAACGAGGAGAAGATTTAGGGGAACCGGGTGCTTTAAGTGAACAGGAAGATGTTGTCCGCCTGATGACGATCCATGCATCCAAAGGATTGGAATTCCCGGTTGTTTTCGTTGCCGGCCTGAACAGGCCATTTAACACGATGGACTTATCTAAAAGCTATTTGCTAGATAAAGAGCTCGGCATCGGTACAAAATATGTGCATGCAGAAAAGCGGATCAGCTATCCTTCGTTGCCGCAGCTTGCCTTAAAGCGAAAAAAACGATTTGAATTGCTTGCTGAAGAAATGCGGGTATTGTATGTTGCGTTAACGAGAGCGAAAGAAAAGCTCTTCCTGCTTGGTTCTGTAAAGAGTGCTTCCAAAGAGATGGATAAATGGGAAAGGGCAGCAAAGAACCCAGAATGGATTTTAAGCAATGCATCAAGAGTTTCAGCTAAATCTTACTTAGATTGGATCGGCCCATCGCTCGTCCGCCATCTTGATTATACTGGAACAGCGCAAAGCCGCTCGGTAATATTTGATAATGATTCATCTAAATGGACCGTTCAAACAGTTGGAGCTGAGACACTTCAGCCGATGGGATTTGAAGAGGCAGAAGAGAGCGGGGGCTTGCTTGAAAAGGTTCAAAACTACAAGCATGTGCCTATTTCATCATTGTTTAAGGATGAAATAGAAGCGCGGATGAATTGGGCATATAAGTATGAGCCAGCCACCCATTTGCGCTCAAAGCAGTCTGTCTCTGATTTAAAACGCATGAATGAAATTTTTAATGAGGGAGCAAGCAACGATCTTGCCCGCCATTATCAACGGCCGATTTTCCGGCGGCCGGCATTTATGCAGAAAAAGACGATTACGGCAGCCGAAGCGGGAACGGCGCTTCATACGGTCATGCAGCATGTCTCTCTTGGTAAAGAGCCAGAGCTTGCAGAAGTTGAACAGCTGTTGAAAACACTCATTTCCCGGGAATTACTGACAGATGAACAAGCCGCAGCTGTCGATCCAGAAAAGATTGTTTTCTTTTTTCAAACTGACATTGGACAAAAATTGTTACAGGCCGAAGAAGTCTATAGAGAGACACCGTTCAATATGGGAATAGGAGCCAATGAGATCTATTCTGACTGGAATGGCTCTGACGAAGCCGTTTTGGTTCAAGGTGTAATTGACTGCTTATTTGAAAAAGACGGGGAATTGTATCTGCTCGATTATAAAACAGATCAAATCGCCGGACGCTTTTCGGGAGGATTTGAACAAGCCCGTGCGGTTCTGGAGAAACGCTACCGTGTGCAAATTCAGTTATATGCTCAGGCTATTGAACAAATCTGGAAGCGAAAAGTAGATCATAAGCTGCTCTTCTTCTTCGATGGAGGCCACTTGTTGTCAATAGATTGATAGGTTGATTGAAGCTGTCCTAAAGCTAATAGGCTTGGGGCAGCTTTTTTATGAGGGAGAGTTAAAGAGAAACTAACTTCTCCTGTTTGTTTCATTTTAATGATATGATGAAAACGATAATGGAAAGAGGAAAGGGGAAAGGCGAGTGTGCAGTTAACTCCATTGAAACACGAAGAGCGGATCACCACATTAGACAGTTTGCGTGGTTTGGCACTCTTGGGGATTTTTTTAGTTAATATGATTTCTTTTCATTCACCTTATTTTTACTATGATCCTTTCGAATGGTGGAAGGAACCGGAAAACTTTTGGCATTACCGTTGGATTGATATTTTTGTGCAGGCAAGTTTTTATCCGCTGTTTGCAATGATGTTTGGTTTCGGGACGGCTATGCAAAGGGAGAATGCCGTGGAAAGAGGCCAGTCATTTGTGCCGGCAGGTATCCGTCGTTTTTCTTTTCTATTAGTCATTGGAATGATCCATGCTTTTCTAATTTGGCCAGGTGACATATTAATAAATTACGCTGTTTTTGGACTTTTTCTGTTGCTGTTTTTACGGCTTTCTGGAAAAATATTAATTATCATAGGTAGCATATTGCTTTTACTACCGAACGTATTTCTTAGCATATTGCTCGTTCTTGCGTCAGTAGTGGACCCAACGAGTGCTGTGCACTGGACAGATATAGCAAGCATTGAGAATTCGATTGCTGCTTACGGCAGCGGCACCTTTGCTGAAATCACGCAACAGAGGGCGGCAGACTGGCTTATGGGAAATGAACCAGCTACTTTTTGGGTACAGCTGATCACCATCTTCCCACATTTTCTGATCGGGGCAGGCGCTCAAAAACTAAGGGTCTTTACAAAAGGACAGGCACGTCCTAAAGTTGCTTTTACTGCTTTTATTACTTTTTTTGTAGCAGGAATTACTTTAAAAGCGCTGCCTTATATGATTGATTCTAATCTTGCTTATGTGTATATTCAGGATTCGATTGGAGGACCGCTTCTCGCTGTCAGTTATGCAGCACTTGTAATAGGAATCAGTTCCATGGATAAGGCAAGTAGGCTTTTGAAGCCATTGGCGGCGGCCGGTAGAATGTCATTAACTAATTATTTGCTGCAATCGGTAATCGGCACGCTGATTTTCTATCATTACGGGATGGGCCTATATGGACAAATACAGCTTTCAACGGGTGTTTGGATAGCGATTGCTATCTTTGCCGGTCAAGTAATCTTTTCTGAGTTTTGGCTGTCCAAGTTTAAGAGGGGCCCGATGGAAACCTTGTGGAGGAAATTTACTTATGGGTCCCAAAGAGAAGAAAAAAAGATGATCACTAAAGGGGGATAAAGTGATGAAATTGGTCAGTTATCGTGTTAATCAAAGGGAAACATATGGTGTTTATGTGGAGAAAGAACAGACAATTTGGAATTTGCAGGCGTTAGAAGAAAGTGCAACGGGGGAGAGAACGCTTCCTGATACACTGCTTGAAGCGATTGCCTCAGCAGCGGAGCTTACAGAACGAGTAAGGCAGTGGATGGAAGCGGCCGGAGAAGGAGAAGAGAAAGCGGCAGCTGTTTCTGTAAAAGAGGTGGAATGGCTCGCTCCAATCCCGCGCCCATCAAAGAACATTATGTGTATTGGTAAAAATTATCGTGATCATGCCATTGAAATGGGTGGCGAAGAAAGTGTTCCAACAGAACTCATGGTATTTACGAAAGCACCAACTGCTGTGATTGCAGCCAATGAGTCAATTCCGGCTTATGAGGAATTGTCCAATGCGCTTGACTATGAAGGAGAGCTTGGAGTGATCATTGGCAAAAAAGGCAAGAGCATTGCAAAAGAGGATGCACTTGACTATATTTTTGGCTATACGATTATTAATGATGTGACAGCGCGTGATCTCCAAAAGCGGCACAAGCAATTTTTCCTCGGAAAAAGCTTAGATGGTACTTGTCCAATGGGACCGTGGATTGTGACGAAAGACGAAGTTGAAGATCCACACAACTTGGATATAGAAACGAAAGTGAACGGAGAAGTTCGTCAGCAATCGAACACGAAGCACTTTATCTTCCCGATTGATGACATTATTTCCACGCTATCAAAAGGCATGACCCTCGAGCCCGGAGATGTGATTGCTACAGGTACACCGGCAGGAGTAGGACAGGGGATGAATCCTCCAGGTCTTTTGAAGTCAGGGGATACGATTGAAATTAATATTGAACAAATTGGTACATTATCAAACAAAGTCCAATAATCTTAGCACAATATTTCCTTCTCTTCTGCCAAAATGATACTATTAGAAAAGAAAAGCAGAAAGGAGGGGGCTGACATGGAAAGCTTATTTTTTAACAGTACCCATTTACATATTACAACTTGGGTGATCGCGATTATTTTATTTTTTATCGCTGTTAGCAGATATTCCACGGGTGCTCATATGGCATTAAGATTGTTTTATGTATTGGTATTAATAACTGGTTTTCTGCTCTTTATTAGACACCATGGCATTAATGACATGCTCTATGGCATGAAAATGCTCGCTGGTATCCTGACAATCGGACTAATGGAAATGGTGCTTGTCCGCAAGAAAAAAGGAAAAGACACGAGCAAGGTATTGATCGGTGCAATTGTTTTGCTGATTATTACTCTTTACTTAGGGTTTAAATTGCCGATGGGCTTGAATTTCTTTGCCTAATATCAAGAAAGCTGTACCTGTTATTTCAGCAGGTACAGCCTTTTTTTGTTCAAGATATTGCAGGCTGAGCAGAGCTGCTCATAAAAAAGTATTTCTTTTATCGTTCCAGGAATGCCTGCTCATACGGCTGTTATTTTTATCTAAATACAAGAGTCTATTTACTATAATGGAATTAATTGTATAATAGAGTTGGAATGAAAAAACACGATCCGGTTGGTAGTCCGGATGCAGCAGTCCTTGCTGTAAGTAACCTTCCCCTCCTCGGGATGTCCGTCGTTCTAATTACTTTTAGAGGAGGGACCTATTATGAAACTAACCATTTCTTATAATGGTCAATTTTATGTAGGGATCATTGAAGTGGTATCTCAAAACACCCTTAAAGCTTATCGTTATATCTTTGGCGCAGAACCGAAAGAGCAAGAAATAATGGATTTTGTTAACAAGGATTTGCTAAGGTTCATTGAGAGGCACGATCAAAAGGGAATAACCATTCAACAGGATGCGCCAAGAAAAGTAAATCCGAAAAGGCTTCAGAGAATGGTCGCAAAAGAAATGAAACAGTCGGGGATTTCTACGAAAGCCCAGGAAGCCATTAAAGAAGAATATGCCCAGCGCAAGAAAGAAAAATCGGGTAAAATAAAACA
Source organism: Pseudobacillus sp. FSL P4-0506 (assembly GCF_038003025.1). Classification (NCBI taxonomy): domain Bacteria; kingdom Bacillati; phylum Bacillota; class Bacilli; order Caryophanales; family Bacillaceae; genus Pseudobacillus; species Pseudobacillus sp. FSL P4-0506. The sequence goes on along the minus strand of NZ_JBBOOI010000001.1, from coordinate 4,108,283 downwards.
AATTAAAGATGAGCTCAAGCAGTTTAAAAGAGACCTGAAAATCCAAAAGGCTAAAAATAAACACAAGGGGAAATAAGGTACACTTTAAATAACTGGCTGTTGAACAGCCAGTTATTTTTTCTTATATGCTTTAATTAAACGGGTGTAATAGAAGAGCACAGGTCTGGTATTAGAAGATAGACTCTATGGGGGAAGACTGCCTCTTAAATTGAATAACAGATAAAACCTTTTTAGGAACTGTCTGTTTTCTCGCTGATTTATTGTAGATTTGTTGAACTTTCTTTTTTGCGTTTGACGGCTGTCCCGGAAAAGCGTAATCTTAAAAGCGGTACGATCATTTATCGGAGGGGGAAGCGGAAGTGAAAAAGAAATTATTTTCGCTCGTCTTATTGCCGTTTCTTCTTTTATACGCCTTTCCTGTTAGCGCTGTAGAAAAAGAAGAACGAACGTGGCAAGATGAAACAATGTATTATATAATGACCGATCGCTTTCATAACGGTGATAGCAAAAATGATAAAGAGATTAATAATCATGATCTGCGTGCTTATCAAGGTGGAGATTTCGCCGGTGCAGCTGATAAGCTAGATTATCTGAAGGATATGGGCTTTACTTCTATTATTCTTAGCCCGGTCTTTGAGAATGCCAAGGGTGGATATCATGGTTACTGGATTACCGATTTTTATAAACCGAATCAGCAGTTTGGTTCCATAAAGGAATTGAATCATCTCATTAAAGAAGCCCACGACCGTGACATGAAAGTTATTGTCGATTTCCCTGTTACGAAAGTGAGTCCATCTCATCCGTGGACGAAGGAATCAGCCAAGGCGGATTGGTTTGTAACGAAAAGCGGTAAGACAGAGGAAGAATGGCTTGGACAAATGGCTGTATTAAATCTTGAAAATAAGGCAGTCAAGCAAGAGCTGGTCAAAGCCGGTAAATGGTGGATGAAGGAAGCAAAGGTAGACGGTTACTACATAAGTGATTCTGCTGATGCGCCTCTTTCTTTCTTGTCCGATTTTTCTGCCGAATTGAAGCAGCAAAAGAAAAACTTCTTTTTACTTGGCGGAAACAACGAAAAGACAGATATCAAACGTTTTGAACAATCAGGGCTCGATAGTGTAATGAATACGAATCTTGCTGCCCAGCTTCAAGAGCAATTTAAAAACATCAAGCAGCCGTCTGACAAAAGTGCGGCACTTGTCAAGGAGGCAGCGGGGGAGAAAGCCTTACTATCGGCGAACTATTTAGATTCCAACAAGACGGCGCGCTTTACAAAGAAGACAGTAGAGGAAAATATGTTTCCAGGTACACGTTGGATGCTGGCTTTAACCTATTTGTATACGATGCCAGGAGTACCGGTTGTCTATTACGGGTCGGAAGTAGCGCTTAACGGTGAAGAAGGACCAACAAGCCATCGCCTGCTTGGTTTTAAAGAAGATCAGGAGCTCGTTGATTACATAAAAAAAATCGGCGGATTGCGCCAGGAACTTCCGGCATTAACCCGCGGCTCTTATGAACCGATTTATGACAAGAATGGAATGACAGTGTTTAAGCGTCAATACAAAGATGAAACGTTAATCGTCGCTATCAATAATTCAAATAAAACTCAAAAGGTTACCATTCCTGCTGAGGAACTCGACCGCAACAAAGAATTGCGAGGGTTGCTTGAAGGGGGACTGGCCCGTCCAGAAGAAGAGAAGTTTTCGCTTATCCTTGATAGAGAGAAAGCGGAAGTTTATGCACTTACTGAAAAAGCCGGAGTGAATAAATTATTTATCACAGCTCTTGCTGCAGTTTATGTTATTTTTATGGTCTTTCTCTATCTTGTATGGAAACGGGGAAGAGCATCCCGGAAACAGGATTAAGGCAATTCTTAGTAAAGAAGGACTGCCAAAAAGCTGATCATTCCTGGCTTTTTGTGCAGTCCTTTTTTGTATTATCCGTTTACAATAGTACCACCATTTACGTGGATCATTTGTCCGGAAATATAACTTGAATCATTGCTTGCTAAAAAGACATAAGCAGGTGCCAGTTCAACCGGCTGACCAGCACGGCCGAACGGTGTATCAGCACCGAACTTTTCTACTTTTTCAGCTGAAAAGGTAGAAGGAATCAATGGTGTCCAAATAGGACCAGGGGCTACGCCATTTACGCGGATGCCGTCTTTAGCAAGAGAGCCGGCAAGAGAACGAGTAAATGAGACAATGGCTCCTTTGGTCGCCGAATAATCAATTAATGACGGATTTCCTTTGTATGCTGTAATAGAAGCTGTATTAATAATACTAGCTCCTTTTTTTAAATGAGGAAGAGCAGCTTTTGTCATATAAAAATAGCCGAAAATGTTCGTGCGGAATGTTCTTTCCAGCTGCTCTGCTGTAATATCAAGCAAGCTTTCCTGTGGATGCTGCTCACCGGCATTGTTGACGAGAATATCGAGCTTGCCAAAGGCATCTAACGTTTTTTGGACGGCTTCTTTACAAAAATCCTCAGAGCCGATATCCCCTGAAATAAGCAAACACTGCTGGCCTTCTTCTTCAACCAGTTTCTTCGTTTTTTCTGCATCTTCGTGATTCTCTAAATAAACGATAGCAACGTCTGCACCTTCTCGGGCAAAATAAACAGCTGCTGCCCGGCCAATCCCGCTATCAGCTCCGGTCAGCAACGCCTTTTTGCCTTCAAGTTTTCCACTGCCTTTATAGCTGCTGTCTATATGATCAGGTTTCGGATGCATTAACTCTGTTTTTCCCGAATGAACGTCCTGATGCTGTTTCGGAAAGGTTTTCTTTTGTTCTTGTTGACTCATCCAATCACTCCTTGTACAAATTCTATATCCAATGTATCTTTACCCAGAGTGTGGAGGTTTAATCATAAAAAAACCGGTTGGGTATCCCCAACCGATCAAAATGAACATTAACGGAAATTCACGAATTGTACGTCTACAGCCAAATCTGCTTCACGGACCATAGCCATGATTTTTTGTAGGTCGTCTTTGTTTTTTCCGGTGACACGCAACTGGTCTCCTTGAATTTGTGATTTTACTTTTAACCCGCTGTCTTTAATCAAGGAATTAATTTTCTTTGCTGTCTCTTTATCAATTCCCTGTACGAGTTTGGCACGCTGGCGAACAGTGCCGCCTGATGCACCTTCTATTTTTCCGTAATCAAGGTTTTTTACAGGTACAGACCGCTTAATCAATTTGCTGAGCAAAACATCTTTCAATTGATCAAGCTTGAACTCGTCATCTGAAGTGAGAACAATTTCTTCATTATCGAGGGAAAGATCACTTTTGCTCCCTTTAAAATCATAACGGGTTTGGATTTCTTTCAATGCTTGAGTGATCGCATTTGACACCTCTGAAAAGTCTACCTTTGAAACAATATCAAATGAATTTTCTTTAGACATATCTTTTCCGCCTTTCTATTGTTATCTTTATGAGGATGGTGTTTTATTTAAGAAAAACAAGGCAATTGTTCCGGGTCCTGCATGGGAAGCGATTGCTGAACCAATAATATGGGTAAAAATCTCTTGACAGTGAAAACGCTCGTTAATCATTGATTTAAGCAGTTCTGCTGCCTCGGGGTCATCACCATGGCTAATAGCAATCCGTTGTTTGTTAAGATCTTCGCCGCGCTGTTCCATAATATTGAGCATGCGATTAAACGCCTTTTTGCGGCCGCGGATTTTTTCGATAGGTACAAGCTTGCCTTCTTCTACATGTAGAATCGGCTTAATATTTAATAGCCCGCCAATCCAAGCAGCTCCGTTGGAGAGCCTTCCGCCTTTGGCAAGGTGACCAAGATCCTCAACGGTGAAAATATGCTCCATGTGCTGGCAATGGAATTCAATATCCGATATGATTTTTTCTTTCGGCCACCCTTTTTGCAGACAATCGGCTGCCTGCATGATGATTAATCCATAGCCTAAGGAAGCAGCCTTTGTATCAATGATGGTTAAGTCAAGGTCAGCATATTTTTCTTTTACTTGATCGCGAACCATCACAGCAGTTTGATATGTACCGGAGAGGGCAGAAGAGAAGGCAGGATAAATACCGGGCTCTCCACTTTCGGCAAGTTCCGTAAATAATTTTTCAAGCAAAAGTGGGGAGATTTGGGACGTTTTTGGCATTTCACCTTGGCGAATAGCCTGGTATACTTCTTTGGGATCGATGCCTTTTATATCTTCATAATCTTCACCGTACAAATGAACATGAAGCGGAATGAGTGTGACCTGATGTTTTTCGAAAAAATGGAGCGGCAGATCACAGCCTGAATCAGCGAATAGCTTCATTTGTTGAATACCCCCTTTATCTGTAATAATTGTAAAGGCTTCATCGAAAAATAACAATTAAATTTAATCTGAACTGCCTGGCAGTAGAACAAGGAGGAGAGAAATTGGTAAAAGAATCAGTTTGGAGTTTATCAAAGAAAGTCATTATCGTCATTATTGGGGCGTTTTTAAACGCGCTTTCCATGAATCTTTTCTTAATCCCAGCTAATGTGTATGCAAGTGGATTTCAAGGCGTGGCTCAGCTGCTGTCAAACATTTTTACTTCTTTCACACCGATTAATGTATCTGTAGGATTTTTACTCATCTTATTAAACATCCCGGTAGCGATTCTTGGCTGGATGAAAGTAGGAAAGACGTTTACCATTTTTAGTTTTTTGTCCGTTGTTGTTTCTACCATTTTCCTTGAACTCATCCCTGTAAAAGCTGTGTCACAAGACATTATTTTAAATGCAGTTTTCGGTGGAGTCATTGGAGCAACCGGTGTTGGCTTAACGCTAAAGTGGGGGGCATCAACTGGCGGTCTCGATATCGTTGCCATGATTCTTTCAAGGATGAAGGACCGGCCAATCGGAAACTATTTTCTCGTCATGAATGGGATTATTATCTTGCTCGCAGGTTTAATCTTTGGCTGGGAAAAAGCCCTCTATACATTGGTAGCGTTATACGTTTCCACACGTGTAGTCGATGCGATCCATACCCGTCACGCTAAATTAACTGCTATGATTATTACTGATAAATCCGAAGAGGTCAAGAAGGCGATCCATGCCAAACTTGTGCGGGGGATCACCGCCCTGCCGGCAAAGGGAGCTTTTTCAGGTAAGGAACGTGAAATGCTGATGATTGTTATTACGAGATACGAGCTTTACGATTTGGAACGAATCATAAAAGAAGTAGATCCGAATGCTTTTACCAATATTGTAGAAACAGCAGGAATTTTTGGTTTCTTCAGAAAGGATTAAAAAAGAGCCGGCTTGTACGCAAGCATAGCGTGCAACCCGGCTTTCTTTAAATCGCAGATTTTTTATCTATGGCGAGATTTAATTTGGACTCTAAGAAGGCAGCCACCCCATCTTCTTCGTTCGTTAATGTGACCTCATTGGCGATATTTTTTAGTTCATTAATAGCATTGCCCATGGCCACTCCAGTTCCGGCATATTCAATCATTTCCAAATCGTTGTCCTCATCGCCAAAAGCAATAATCCGCTCCCTAGGGATGTTCAAATCAGCTGCGGCCCGTTGAATGCCGACTGCTTTATTTAGTCCTAATTTAACAAGCTCAATCACATGCCACGGGGCAGTCCAGCGTCTATGGTGAATGACTTCTGCATGAACCTCGCTTAGGTGATCACGAATGAGCGGAGCTGTTTTTTCAGTGGCGTGGATCAGCATGCAGGTAGGGTCATCATTAAGCATCCGACGCAAATCGCCGCTAGTAATAGCCGGATCCCCTAAATTAAACAGATTAATCAGCCGTTCATCATGATAGTGAAAGTACAAATCATCCTGCACTTCCGCAATAATATTATGGAAATCAAAGTTATGGCAGGCTTCCACAATTTCAGAAGTTGTTTTCAAGTCCATTGGTTCATGGTAGATTCCCCAGCTATTATTTCTAGGATGATGGACGAAAGCCCCATTAAAATTCACGATGGGTGTTACAAGACCTAGCTCATTGTAATAAAGTCCGCTGGAGCGATAAGGACGACCAGTAGCAATCATTACTTCATGTCCTTGCTCCATTGCTTTTTTTAGCACTTCTTTTGTACGGGAGGAGATTTGTTTATCATCCGTAAGCAGTGTTCCATCTAAATCGACGACAATTAAATGTTTTTCAGCCATTGACCCGCAGACACTCCCTTTCATGGTTTCTCTTTCTTAAGTGTACGCTTAATTTAATACTTATGTCCAATGAAGCATAGATATTTACATGAAATTTACCTGTTTGTTGGAAAATAAGCATGGAAGGTGCTAATTTGTCCACTGCTTTGTTATGATAGGGATAAGCCAAAGCTTGAAGGAGGAAAAAAGCATGGATCAGGATTTAAAGGAAAATATTTTAGGGGCGCTAGAGCAAGTCGTTGACCCGGAGCTTGGTATTGACATCGTTAACCTTGGGTTGGTATATGATGTTGATATGGATGAGGCAGGAAAAACAAAAGTAACGATGACATTAACATCAATGGGCTGTCCGCTTGCTGGCATTATCGTTGACCAAGTGAAAGCTGCACTCGCAGATATTCCCGAGGTAAAAGAAGTAGAAGTTGATATCGTTTGGAATCCACCGTGGTCACGGGATATGATGTCACGCTATGCTAAAATTGCTCTTGGTATTCAATAATAAAGTAATAAAGAAAAAGCACTCGCTTGATCAAGCGGGTGCTTTTTCTATTTTCCTATTAAGAAACCTGAGATTAGGTGTTAGAAGGCGAGCTGTGTTCGGATTAGAATCAATGTTTTGAATTAGAGAAACAGCAGTACGAGTGGGCCAACGATAAAGCAGTAGATGGCAAAGTATTTCAAGTTTCCTTGCGCCATAATGTTCATAAACCATTTTAATGAGAAATAAGACATGACAAACGAGCCAATAAAAGCCACTGTGTAGGGAATAGCCAACTGATGCAAGTTAGGGTCTTGCAGAATATCTGAAAAGCTTAAAATCATGCCGCCGACACTGACAGGAATAAACAGAAGGAAAGAGAAACGAAGAGCTGTTTCCTGCTTCATGCCAAGTCCCATAGCAGCAACAATGGTTGCTCCAGAACGGCTGATTCCAGGGATAAGAGCCACTGCCTGGGCACAGCCGATAATCACGGCATCTCTTACTCTCATATCGCCGTCATTTTTGCGTCCTCTTAAGTTACGAATCGTCCAGAGAGCGATTCCTGTGATGATAAGCGTAATAGCTACCGTACGTACGGACGACAACTTGTCTTCAATAAAATCGCCGAATACAATACCGATTATACCGGCGGGAATAGTGGCGATAAGCAAGTATACGATAAACATAAACTCGGAGCGATCCTCCGGATTACGGTCTTTTATGTAATGAAATCCGTTAGCAGCGAGCCGTATAATGTCTGAGCGATAGACAGCCAACACAGCAAGCAGTGACGCCGAGTTAACGAGCAGTTCAAAAGACAGCCCTTTAATTTCGATGCCAAAAAAGTGCTTGGCCAATTGAAGATGCCCGCTTGAAGAGATCGGAATCGGTTCAGTAAAGCCTTGAAACAAACCCAAAAACAAATATTTTAGTAGCAAATAAGTGTTTTCCAATACAGCCTCCTCCATTTAATTCTTTTCACTTTTATAATGTAGCATGGTTGGGAAAGAAAGTATAAAGATATTCTTTATATATGATTCGTTTGTGGACAATATTTCCTTTACTGGCTTTATGCTTTACTTTTTACATTGTAAAGCCATATAATTTAGAAAAGGTCAAAAAAGGTCAAGAGAGGTGGAAAGCGATTTGGACATTGAAAGAATGACATTGTCAGTACAAGAAGCACTAGCTCAGGCTCAAAAGGCAGCTGAGAAAAATAAGCATACGGAAATCGATCTTGCCCATTTTCTACTGGCGCTTATTGATCGGCCGGACAGCTTGATGTCCCGGATTATTGAACGGTCGGGTAGTGATGATGCAAGATGGCGGGCATTTCTCCAGGAGGAGCTTTCAAAGCAGCCATCGATTGCTGGCACTGATGTGAAGTATGGGGCCTACCTTTCGACCGTCCTTCAGTCTGTTTTAAATGAAGCAGAACGGCTGAAGGAAAAGTGGGAAGATGAGTACCTTTCTGTTGAACATATTGTTTCTGTTCTTGCCGATGCAGCTGATTATGCGACAAAAAGTTTTCTACAAAAAGAACAGCTGACAAAAGGGAAGATCAATAAGGCCATTAAAGAGATAAGGGGGAATCAAAAAGTGACATCACAGCAGCCAGAAGCAGGCTATGAAGCGTTAAAGAAATATGGACGTGATTTAGTGGAGGAAGTCCGCTCAGGAAAGATGGACCCAGTGATTGGACGTGACAACGAAATTCGTCACGTTATCCGGATCCTTTCCCGAAAAACAAAGAACAACCCAGTGCTGATTGGTGAACCGGGAGTGGGAAAGACCGCTATTGTTGAAGGATTGGCACAAAGAATTGTTCGCAAGGACGTACCGGAAGGACTAAAAGATAAAACGATTTTTGCTCTTGATATGAGTGCCCTTATCGCGGGAGCAAAATTTCGCGGAGAATTTGAAGAAAGACTAAAGGCAGTTTTAAATGAAGTAAAGAAGAGTGAAGGACGGATTCTGCTGTTTATTGATGAACTGCATACGATTGTTGGAGCTGGAAAAACTGAGGGGGCTATGGATGCCGGTAATATGTTAAAGCCGATGCTTGCACGTGGAGAGCTGCATTGTATTGGGGCGACAACGCTTGAAGAGCATAGGAAGTATATTGAGAAAGATCCGGCATTAGAGCGTCGGTTTCAACAAGTACTTGTTCAGGAGCCGACACCGGAAGACACGATTTCAATTTTAAGGGGCTTAAAGGAACGGTTTGAAATCCATCATGGAGTAAAGATTCATGACCGGGCGCTCGTTGCTGCTGCTGTCCTATCTAACAGGTATATTACCGATCGTTTTTTACCTGACAAAGCGATTGATTTAGTTGACGAGGCCTGTGCTACGATCCGTACAGAAATTGACTCGATGCCGAGTGAACTGGATGAAGTGACTCGCCGTGTTATGCAGTTGGAGATTGAAGAAGCAGCATTACAAAAAGAGACGGATGTATCAAGCAAAGAAAGGCTTGAGCAACTGCAGGAAGAGCTCGCTAATTTAAAGGAAAAAGCGAATGAAATGAGGGCGCGCTGGGAGTCAGAAAAGGAAGCCATTGGCCGAGTACAGGAAAAGCGGGAGCAGCTTGAAAAGTTGAGAAGAGAGCTGGAGGATGCGGAAAGCCGCTATGATTTGAACAAAGCTGCAGAGCTGCGCCACGGTAAAATTCCAGCTGTTGAGAAAGAGCTTGTCCATTTGGAAGAGGAAATGGAAAGAGCCAATCAAAATGATAACCGTTTGTTGCGTGAAGAAGTGACCGAAGAAGAGATTGCTGATATTGTCGCCCGCTGGACGGGTATTCCTGTAACAAAGCTTGTGGAAGGAGAACGGGAAAAACTGTTGCGCTTAGAGAGTATTATGCACGAGCGGGTTGTTGGGCAAGACGAGGCGGTTCAGTTAGTGAGCGACGCCGTACTCCGTGCACGTGCAGGAATTAAAGATCCGAATCGGCCCATTGGTTCATTTATTTTCTTAGGGCCAACTGGTGTTGGTAAAACAGAGCTGGCCAAAACGCTCGCTAATACATTGTTTGATAGTGAAGAGCAAATGATTCGTATCGATATGTCGGAATATATGGAAAAACACGCGGTCTCCCGCTTGATCGGTGCACCTCCCGGATATGTCGGTTTTGAAGAAGGAGGACAGCTGACAGAAGCATTGCGCAGAAAGCCGTATTCCGTTGTACTGCTTGATGAAATTGAAAAAGCGCATCCAGAAGTGTTTAATATCTTACTGCAAATGCTTGATGACGGACGAATAACTGATTCGCAGGGCCGAACTGTCGATTGTAAAAATACAGTGGTTATCATGACATCTAACATCGGCTCTGACTATTTGCTTGATCGCAAAGAAAATGAAGACGAAATCCTGGAAGAAACGAAAGAGAAAGTCATGCGGCAGCTGCGGAACCATTTCCGTCCTGAGTTTTTAAATCGCGTAGATGACATTGTTCTCTTTAAACCGTTAAGCTTGGAAAATATTAAAGGCATCGCCGAGCGGATGGTTAATGATTTAAAGAAGCGGCTTGAAGATCAGCAAATCAATCTGAAGCTTACAGAAGAAGCGAAAGAATTTATCGCGAAAGAGGGGTTTGATCCGGTATATGGGGCGCGGCCATTGAAACGTTTTATCCAGCACCAAATTGAAACGAAGCTTGCCCGGGCGATTATTTCCGGATTGATCCTTCCTCACAGTGAAGCGATTGTTGATGTGGAGAACGGAGAGCTAATTATCAGGTAAACGGAAAGCAGCTATTTTATAACAGCAACAAACCTCCGCGCTTCAAAAGACAAGCATTTTTAGTCAGCCTGGTGCTATAGGCGAAGCTCGGCTATAAAAACAAAAACGGCTGCTTGGGGCAGCCGTTTTTGTAATTTAATGCTGTTCAGCATGATCGTCTGTAATTAATGTAGAAAGAACAAACAGGATAATAGTTGCGATAATAGAGAGCATCAAGCCTGTCATGAAGCTGAATTCAGCGCCGTTCATTGAGCTGACAACGTATGTTAACATCTCTGTCAATAAGAAAGTCCAGAAGAAAGTCATAATGAATTGCATGAAATATCCCTCCTTCAAAAGAAGATATGTATATAAGCCAACATTAATCATAGCACAGTAGAGATACAGTTTGAAATGAATTTTTGTCAGTATTTTTAACATTTTTATTTATCTTATTCGAAAAAACTTTTTCTTCTTAATAAATACAGTTAAGATAAAGGAAGGTGGGTGTTGGTATATAAAAGGAGAAAGAAAATGTTCAACAAAAGATTACTAGCTATACTAGGGATTTGTTTCATGATGGTTCTTGCAGGCTGTTCAGGAAAACAAGAATCGAAAAAGCTGGAGAAAGTCGGTCTGCTCGTTCCTGATACAATTAACGATCAAGTATGGGGAACAAATGGATATAAAGGCATGTTAAAAATTCAGAATGCCTATGGAACGGATATTTTCTACAAGGAAAATATTAATTCCCAAGCATTAGTAGAACGAGCTGTAGAGGAGTTTTCACATAAAGGTGTAGATATTGTATTTGGTCACGGCAATGAATACGCCGATTATTTCAATAAGCTAGCCCCAGATTATCCTGATATACATTTTGTCAGCTTTAATGGCAATGCAGATGAAAAAAATACGACAAGCTTAAAATTTGAAGCACATGCAATGGGATTCTTTGGGGGGATGACAGCAGCCCATTATTCAAAAACAGGAACGATCGGGATCGTAGCAACACACAAATGGCAGCCGGAAGTCAAAGGATTTGTAGAAGGAGCGAAATTCGAACGCAACGATATTCGCGTGGCAACAGAATATGTAGAGAACTGGGATGACAGAGAGAAGGCGCTGCAACTGCTTGACAAAATAATTGCTGAGGACGCCGATGTTGTCTATCCAGCTGGGGATGGCTATAATGTACCTGTTATCGACAAATTAAAGGCAAATGGCTTGCATGCTATCGGTTATGTATCCGATCAGTCGGATCTTGGCAAAGACACGGTTTTGACAAGTACAGTACAACACGTGGACCAGCTGTATGTACTCGTTGCCGACCAATTTGTGAAAGGAAAATTGAAATCTGGTAATCTTCATTTTGACTTTGCAGATGGAGTTATTTCTTTAAGCCCTTTCAGTCCGGAAGTGGACAAAGTCTTCCAAAAGAAAATAAATGCGGATATTAACCGATATATCAAAACAGGCAAATTGCCAAATAAATAATCGGAGGAATAAAGATGAACGAGAATAAAAATATGGAATTTATGCAAATTGCTATGAAGTACTTACCGGAGGCACAAGAAAAATTAAAAGAATCAGGAATAGATTTCTCTATGGATTTAATAGAACCATTCATGGGGATGTTTCTTAACGTCATGAATGAAGCATACGAGTTAGGTAAAAAAGAAGCACAGCAAGAGAATAATTAATCAAAAAGAGACGGCCCCGCGATTCATCGATGATCGTGGGGCCGTCTCTTTTCTGTTGACTTGTTAAAGGTGGATGCTTTTTCATCTGTTGGTTGTAGCGGAGCTCAACAATCAAGTACAACAGTGACTTCTATGATGTAAGAATAAGCAACATGCGACAAGATTCATCTATTGCAAAATGAGCCCTTTTTAAGTAAAATTAGTACCAAGTCTTAATATTTGATTATATGCTAATAGAGCAGTTGAAAGAAGGGGTCCTGATGAACGCAGGAATTATTGGAATGGGCCAATTTGTGCCTGAAAAAGAATTAACAAACTTTGACTTGGAAAAGATGATGGATACATCAGATGAGTGGATAAGAACAAGAACAGGAATCGAATCACGAAGAATTGCAGGGGACGAGACGGATACATCTGACATGGCCGTAAAAGCGGCGCAACAAGCCGTTGAAAATGCAGGGATTTCTCCTGAAGAGATCGATTTAATTATCGTGGCAACCGTCACTCCTGACTATCGCTTTCCTTCTGTAGCTACAATGATACAGCACCAAATCGGAGCTACAAAAGCTGCGGCTATGGACCTTAGTGCTGCATGTGCCGGCTTTATGTATGGAATTGTAACAGCAAAGCAGTTCATCGAAGCGAGTGATTACAAGCATGTTCTCGTTGTAGGTGTAGAAAAATTGACAAAAGCAGTGGATTGGTCTGACCGTAATACAGCTGTTTTATTCGGTGATGGGGCTGGAGCGGCTGTTGTTAGCCAAGTATCAGAAGGCCGCGGCATTTTAGCTTTTGAGCTCGGAGCGGACGGTTCAGGACTAAAGCATTTGTATCAAAAAGATTATATCAAAATGAATGGACGCGAAGTATTTAAGTTTGCTGTGCGCCAAATGGGAGAATCTTGTGTGAATGTGTTGGAAAAAGCGGGCCTTCAAAAGGAAGATGTCGATTTTTTGCTTCCTCATCAGGCAAATATCCGCATTATGGAAGCAGCACGTCAGCGGCTTGATCTGCCAAAAGAAAAAATGTCGGTTACTATTAATAAATATGGAAACACATCGTCTGCTTCCATCCCGCTCACTTTAATCGAAGAACTACAGGCAGGAAAAATTAAAGACGATGATCTATTAATCATGGTTGGGTTCGGCGGCGGACTCACTTGGGGTGCAATTGCTATGAGATGGGGACGCTAATCTTATATAGTGATTGAATAAGTAGTACGAAGGAGTGGAAAGAGTGGAAAAACGAAGAGTAGTTATTACCGGGCTTGGAATTATCTCGCCTGTTGGAAATACAGTAGAAGAAGCATGGGCTAATATTTTAAGTGGAGTCAGCGGAGTTAAACCGTTAACTCGAGTAAATCCAGATGATTATCCGGTAAAGGTAGCTGCAGAGGTTACCGATTTTAATCCAGAAGACTTTATGGATAAAAGAGATGCCCGCAAAATGGACCGTTTTACACAATATGCGGTCGCTGCAGCAAAGATGGCTGTGAAAAATGCAGATTTAACCATTGATGAATCCAATGCAGATCGCATCGGTGTTTGGGTAGGTTCAGGGATTGGCGGCATGGAAACATTCGAAAATCAATTTAAAACGTTTCTCGACCGCGGCTATCGACGCGTCAGCCCGTTCTTTGTGCCGATGATGATTCCCGATATGGCAGCGGGACAAGTATCCATTTTCTTAGGCGCTAAAGGAGTGAATTCCTGTACAGTAACTGCTTGTGCGACTGGCACGAACTCTATTGGCGACGCTTTTAAAGTGATTCAGCGTGGAGATGCAGATGCGATGATTACTGGAGGAAGCGAAGCGCCAATTACGCAAATGTCCGTAGCTGGATTCTGTGCGAACACCGCTCTATCAACGAACCCCGATCCAAAAACAGCAAGCCGTCCATTTGATGCAAACCGTGATGGCTTTGTTATGGGAGAAGGAGCGGGCATCGTTGTATTAGAAGAACTTGAACACGCTAAGAAGCGAGGCGCTCATATTTACGCAGAAATTGTCGGGTATGGCTCTACAGGAGACGCCCATCATATCACTGCTCCAGCACCAGATGGTGAAGGTGGAGCAAGAGCGATGCAAATCGCGATTGAAGATGGAGGCATTAATCCTGAAGAAGTAGATTACATTAATGCTCACGGAACGAGCACGCCGTATAACGATGAATTTGAAACGGCAGCGGTTAAAACAGTGTTCGGAGAGCATGCTTACAATTTAGCCATTAGCTCAACGAAATCCATGACAGGCCACCTACTAGGAGCGGCCGGGGGAGTAGAAGCGATCTTTACGGCTTTAGCAATTAAGAACAATATGTTACCACCAACGATTAATTATGAAACACCAGATCCGAAATGCGATTTAGATTACGTGACGAACGTATCGCGCAAAAAAGAAATTGATGTTGCACTCAGCAACTCCCTTGGCTTTGGCGGTCACAACGCGACCATTGCTTTACGTAAATACAAATCAGAATAAGCGATCAACGCCGAAGATGAATAAAAGCTCCGCTTTTATTCATCTTTTTTATTTTCCACGCGTTCAAAACAGCAGCCGACTGCCTGCAAAAGTTGTAAAGGGATCTGTCTATCCCTGTTTTTTTGGCATTTTTTTTATTGAAGGACATACATATATAGGACAAGCTGCTGCAGCCTGATCAATTGATAAAGGAAGAGGAAGATGGCCCTACGCCTAGTTGCCTTTTTAACCGGATTTGGCTTATCCATTCTCGGTGGAGTAAGCTGCATCATGTACTTAAATCTGCTGACAGCCGGGTTCACTGTGCAAGAGTATGTCCAATTTGTTTTCGAGCGGGTGGAATGTTACTTATTGGCGGCTGGTATTTTACTAATGACAGCTGCTCTCTACTTTCCAACGAGGCAATAAAGAAAAAATAGTCGTTCAAGGAATAATTTTACTTCGCTTTGCCCATACTTTAAGACAAATAGATGAAGAAGTGAGGAGGTTCATTATGTTATATCTTCATGATGTCTGGGTGAACTGGTTTGAGGGGGAGGAGAACGGGTACAATGTATGCCACTATCACGAATGGCGCAAAGAGGACGCTGTTGAGTTATTAGATCAGGTACCTTTGCTTTTAATCGACGAGAAATTATTTTATTATATTGAAAATCATTTAGCGGAATTGCCAAAACAACTCCTAGAGGATGTACGTAAAAAAGCTTTCTTGAGAAGAAATCATGAAAGAATCCAGTTGGAGCATTGTTTTGTCGTTACGGATGGAAGAGGGATATTGGCTGTTGATACAATGGGATACACGATTCCCGTACGCAAAAGCCGCCTCGTCCCAAGACAGGAACAGTTAGCTTTCGAAATGTTTGAAGTGCATCCAATCACATCCTATGAGCTTGCATGGGAAATGGAAGAAAAAGAATATCATATTTTATCGCTTTCTCCTGAAAGCATGAAAGGTTTAACAAGAAAAGAAAGACAACTAAAACAACTATTGTTTATGGCGCTTGATCAATTGTTTTCTTCAAAAAATTCAGCCGAGATTCGCTATTGGTACACAGAGTGGATGCCTGAGCGTTATGAGGATATCCAAACGATGAACGTGGAAGACATTAAAAGAATTTTTCTTGAAGAGACGATGGAAGGATGGACAAGCCGGCATGATCGTCTCTGTGAAAACCTCATAAAAGGACAGCCATTTTTTGAAAAGCTGTGGGAAACGGAACACACATCCAAAAATGAATCGATCAAATAAAAAGCTGAACCTCATCAGGTTCAGCTTTTTTATTGAATGGATGGTCTGCCTTCAAAGAGCGGCCAGACAAGTCGGGCATTTGTTATTTTTTCTTTCTACCCAGCCCCATGGCATTTTCCATTTTCTTTAGCATTTTTCCAGCTACTTGATTGGCTTTAGCGGCACCTTCATCTAGAATGAGGTCCAGCTCTTCAGAATCGAGAAGCTCATAATAGCGCTTTTGAATCGGTTCTAAATGGCGGACAACAACTTCAGCTAGTCCGGCTTTAAAGTCACCATATCCTTTGCCTTCATAGCGCTTTTCAATGTCTTCAATAGATAGTTCACCAAGCACAGAATAAATGGAAAGAAGATTAGAAAGGCCAGGCTTTGACTCTTTATCAAATTTTACGATGCCGTCCGAATCAGTAACGGCACTTTTAATTTTCTTTTCAATTTGTTTGGGATCGTCAAGCAGAGAGATAAAGGCTTTAGCATTCGGATCCGATTTACTCATTTTCTTCGCTGGATCCTGCAACGACATAACCCGAGCGCCCGATTTAGGGATGCGAACTTCAGGAATCGTAAAGATATCATTGTATTTACGGTTAAATCTTTCTGCAAGATCTCTGGTCAGCTCTAAATGCTGCTTCTGATCTTCCCCAACAGGCACCAAATCAGCTCCGTATAGCAAAATGTCAGCAGCCATGAGCGGCGGGTAAGTCAAAAGACCCGCGGAAACCGCTTCTTTGCCAGCTGACTTATCTTTAAACTGCGTCATTCGCTCTAATTCACCGATATAGGCGACGCATTGAAGCATCCAGCCAGCTTGAGCATGAGCTGGGACTTCTGATTGAATGAATAAAGTAGCTTTCTTAGGATCGATTCCAACAGCTATGTATAAAGCAGCCAGACTGCGAATATTTTGACGCAGCTTTAGACGGTCTTGGGGAACCGTAATGGCATGCTGATCAACGATACAGAAGTAACAATTGTAATCGTCCTGCAGTTCAGTAAATTGTTTGAGAGCACCAATATAGTTGCCAAGAGTAATTGTACCGCTCGGCTGGATGCCGGAAAAAATTGTTTTCATCACATAATCCCTCACTTCTTGTTGACAAAATTATAAACAAATACTCTGCAACTTTCAAGATAAGGAAAGAATGAGCATATAAAAGTAGAAGATATAATATAAAGCGAAAAAAAACAATATATGGAGTGTTTCTTTTCTAAACCCTTATAAAACAACTAGTGTAATTATAACTACTTAAATTGTAAGCTTCTGTCATTGAATTGAAGAGGCTTTAAAAAATACAAAACTGTTGTTAATTGGATTTTATAGTCGTAAAAAGAGATAAAATTCATAAAAATGAATAATAATTCAACAGGTGACACCTGTCACCTTTTCAAGGGGAAATAAACAATTAGCCTTCGTTATATAATAAACATACAAAGAGAAGGGAATAATCCCCATATTTTCTGTGAATCAGGTTTAAAAGAAGAAGATTTAAGTGATGAAACTATACTATGAAAATAACAATAGAAAATTTGTTTGGAATGACCAATAAATGAAAGCGTTTTATCTAAGTGAATTATTATTCAATTTAATGAAAAAATGCCATTTAGGGCTATTGGAAGGGGATTAATTACTCAATTAGGAAAATATATACTTTTTAAAAGGAATTGAAAAATAATTATTGCAAAAAAATTAAGAAAGTTTATAATTAGTAAAGAAATCTTCTGAATAATTAGGAAGAAAATAATGATTAAGGGGGATTTAGATGAAGAAAAGAAATTATACTTTTTTTCTTGCTTTATTGCTTGTGCTGAGTATGTTTCTTGCAGCATGTGGCGGCGGTAGCGGCAATGGCGGCGGTAACAAAGCTGGAGAAAATGCAAAAGAGGACAACAAAAATGAATTAAAAATTAATATTAAAACCGAGCCATTTTCTATGCATCCAGGCCTAGCAAATGATAGTACGTCTGGATCAGTCTTAAGAAATACTTTTGAAGGGCTGACAAGAATTAACAAAGACGACAAACCTGAAAATGCAGCAGCTGAAAAAGTAGACGTATCAGAGGATGGCAAAGTTTATACATTTACACTTCGTGATCACAAATGGTCAAACGGTGATCCGGTCACTGCGAAAGATTTTGAATATGCATGGAAATGGGCGCTTGATCCAAAGAATCAATCTCAATATGCTTACCAACTTTATTATTTAAAGAATGGCCAAGCTGCCAATGAAGGAAAAGCTAAAATTGATGAGGTAGGAGTTAAAGCGTTAGATGAGAAAAAGCTTCAAGTAACGTTAGAAAACCCTACGCCTTATTTTCTAGAGTTAACTGCCTTTTATACTTACTTACCTGTTAACAGCAAAGTTGCTCAACAAAATCCGAATTGGTATAAAAACGCTGGTGAAGATTATGTATCCAATGGACCATACGTAATGGACCAATGGGAACATAGCGACAAAATTGTTTTGAAGAAGAATGACCAGTATTGGGATAAAGACACTGTAAAGCTTGATACAATTCAAATGTTTATGATTAATGATGTAAATACAGAACTCTCCATGTTTAAAAAGGGAGAACTTGACTGGGCAGGTATGCCGTTCAGTTCTTTACCGACAGATGCTATGTCAAGCTTGAAAGATGAAAAACTATTAAACGTTGAACCGATCGCTGGGGTTTATTGGTATAAGTTCAACACAGAAATGAAACCGCTTAACAACGTGAATATCCGCAAGGCACTCACTTATGCGATCGACAGAAAGTCCATTGTAGAGAAGATTACAAAAGGTGGCCAGATTCCAGCAATGGCTGCAGTACCTCCTAGTATGTTTAAAGAAAATGAAAAAGGTTATTTCAAAGATCACGATGTTAAAACTGCAAAAGAATATTTAGAAAAAGGTTTAAAAGAATTGGGCTTGAAAGACGCTTCAGAACTTCCGGAAATTACAATTTCTTATAATACGGATGAAGCTCACCAAAAAATTGCTCAGGCAATCCAAGATACTTGGAAGAAGGAACTAGGTGTTAAAACGAAGCTTGGAAACGAAGAATGGGCTGTTTATATTGAAAAACTTCACTCTGGAGACTATATGGTTGGACGTATGGGATGGCTAGGAGACTTTAATGATCCAATTAACTTCCTTGAATTGTTCCGTGAGAAAGAAGGCGGAAACAACGATACAAATTGGGAAAATCCAGAATTCAAGAAACTTTTAGTGGAATCACAAAAAGAAATGGATCCTGAAAAGCGTGCTCAAATGTTAAAAGATGCTGAGAAGATCTTTATTGATGAAATGCCTGTAGCTCCAATCTATTTCTATACGAACTCTTGGGTACAGAGAGAGAACCTAAAAGATGTAGTTATGTCCGGTTTAGGCGACGTGCAGCTGAAATGGGCTCACTTTGAGTAATTAATTTCTAAATCAAGGGTATGTGGGACAGGTTCCCATGTACCCTTGAGTTTTGAGTTTTATGCATAATTTGGAGGTGTACAAAATGATCAAATATTTTGGTAAGAGATTCTTCTACATGTTTTTGTCCTTATTAGTAATCATTACAGCAACGTTCTTTCTTATGAGGCTTGCTCCGGGAAACCCATTTACCTCTGAAAAACAATTGCCCCCAGAAATAGAAGCCAACTTAAATGCTCATTACGGGCTTAATGAACCGTGGTATATTCAGTATTTTGATTATTTGAAAAAAATTGCTACTTGGGATTTTGGCCCTTCTTTTAAATATAAAGGCCAAACCGTCAATGACATTATTAGTGAAGGTTTTCCAGTTTCGTTAGCACTAGGAATAGAAGCTATCTTTATTGCTCTAGCTTTAGGTGTTTTGTTAGGAGTACTCGCTGCCTTATATCATAACAAGTGGCAAGATTATTCATCAATGATTCTAGCTGTCATTGGCATATCAGTACCGTCTTTTATTATGGCTGCTCTTTTGCAATATATCTTTGCTATTAAGCTACAGATACTTCCTGTAGCCCGTTGGGATTCTTTTGCTCACACAATTCTCCCGGCCCTGGCTTTAGCGACTACTCCGCTTGCGTTTATTGCCCGTCTAACCCGTTCTTCCATGCTTGAGGTGTTGTCTAATGATTATATTAAAACAGCTAAAGCGAAAGGGTTAAGCCGTGGAGTTATTACTGTTAAACACGCAGTTCGTAATGCGATGATGCCAGTAGTGTCTTATCTTGGCCCACTTTCTGCAGGAATTATCACAGGAAGCTTCGTCATTGAAAAAATCTTTGGTATTCCGGGATTAGGATCACACTTTGTAACAAGTATTCAAAACCGCGATTATACAGTCATCATGGGTGTAACTGTGTTTTATAGCATTCTATTGCTTCTATCAATTTTTATTGTTGACATTATCTATGGAATGATTGACCCAAGAATCAAACTAAGAGCACACAAGAAGGGAGCCTAATCTGAAATGAGCGCGATGCCAGAAAAGAACAATAAATTTGTAGTTGTCGGATCACAGATAGATAACGCCGAAAAAATTGATAAACCGAGTTTGTCCTTTTGGAAAGAAGCATGGATTCATTTTAAAAAGAATAAATTGGCCATGTTTGGCGCATTCCTTCTGATTGTATTAATCCTCATGGCTATCATTGGACCCCATATTGTGAAATATGATTATGCTACTAACGATCTGATGAATTCCAACCAGCCGCCGTCTGCGAAACATTGGTTTGGCACAGATGATCTTGGCCGTGATGTGTTTGCACGTACATGGGAAGGAGCGAGAATTTCACTATTTATCGGGATTGCTGCTGCTCTCATCGATTTGCTTATCGGAATTATCTGGGGAGGAATTGCTGGCTACAAAGGCGGCCGGGTAGATGAAATTATGATGCGGATTGCAGACATTTTGTACGGTATTCCGAACCTTCTTATGATTATTATTTTAATGGTAGTGCTTGGTCAAGGCCTTGGTACGATGATTTTAGCAATGACTATTACGGGCTGGATTGGGATGGCTAGGATTGTCCGCGGCCAAGTTTTGCAGTTGAAAACTCAGGAGTTTGTATTGGCTTCAAGAACACTGGGTGCCGATTCAAAAAGAATTTTATTCAAACATTTAATCCCTAACTCGATGGGGCCTATCCTTGTTACCCTTACTCTGACTATTCCTACCGCTATATTTACAGAAGCATTTTTAAGCTTTCTTGGTTTAGGTTTAAATCCTCCTTTAGCAAGCTGGGGAACAATGGCTTCCGATGGATTGCCGGCTCTTGAGTACTTCCCGTGGAGATTATTTTTCCCGGCAACATTCATTTGTTTAACAATCTTTGCTTTTAACGTGATTGGGGACGGCTTACGAGATGCGCTTGATCCACGGTTAAGAAAATAGGAGGACGTATACGATGGAAAAGTTATTGGAAGTTAAAAACTTAGAGGTCGGATTTCAGACTTATGGTGGTTATGTGCATGCTGTGAGAGGTATCAGTTTTGATGTGAACAAGGGAGAAACACTGGCAATCGTTGGTGAATCTGGGTCAGGAAAAAGTGTAACGACACAGGCAATTATGAAGCTTATACCTATGCCTCCCGGTGAAATTAA
Organism: Pseudobacillus sp. FSL P4-0506; assembly: GCF_038003025.1. Classification (NCBI taxonomy): domain Bacteria; kingdom Bacillati; phylum Bacillota; class Bacilli; order Caryophanales; family Bacillaceae; genus Pseudobacillus; species Pseudobacillus sp. FSL P4-0506. The sequence goes on along the minus strand of NZ_JBBOOI010000001.1, from coordinate 4,086,958 downwards.
AAACGGACAAATTCTTCTGGAAGGAGAAGATTTGGTTCCTAAAACTTCTAAACAGATGGAAAAAATACTCGGACAAGATATTAGCATGATTTTTCAGGATCCAATGACCTCTTTAAATCCTACGATGAGGGTAGGAGCCCAAATTACAGAGGTAATCTTGAAGCATAACAATGTGAGCAAGGAAGCAGCCAATAAACAAGCGATTGAATTATTAAAGCTTGTTGGCATCCCGAAAGCTGAAGAACGGGTTAGACAATATCCCCATCAATTTTCCGGCGGGATGAGGCAGAGGGTAATGATCGCGATTGCGCTGGCGGCTAATCCCAAACTACTGATTGCCGATGAGCCCACAACAGCACTTGATGTAACCATCCAAGCTCAAATACTAGAGCTGATGAAGAACATTAAAAAAGAAGTTGGGTCTTCCATTATTTTTATTACTCATGATTTAGGCGTAGTGGCTAATGTAGCAGACCGGGTAGCGGTTATGTATGCTGGACAGATTGTAGAGATTGGTACAGTGGATGAGATCTTTTACGATCCCCGCCATCCATATACATGGGGACTGATGGCTTCTATGCCTAGTCTGGAGACTGTAGATGACGGACAATTGGAAGCGATTCCGGGAACGCCGCCTGATTTAACGAATCCTCCAAAGGGCGATGCATTTGCTCCGAGAAATCCTTACGCTCTGCAGATTGATTATGAAGAGGAACCACCAATGTTTCAGGTATCACCTACACATTTTGCAAAAACTTGGCTTCTGCATCCTGACGCTCCAAGAGTGGACCCTCCTGAAGCAGTCCTTAAAATTAGAAAGAAATTAGCGGGAACGTTTGAGAAGCCGGTTATGGTAAGGGGGGTTTAGTAATGAAAGAGAAATTAATTGAAGTCAAAGGATTAAAGCAGTATTTTAATATCGGATTTCCTAATGAAGTGCGAGCAGTAGATGATGTATCCTTTGATATTTACCGCGGAGAAACACTCGGATTAGTAGGGGAATCAGGATGCGGGAAGTCAACAACTGGGCGGACAATTATTCGCTTATATGATGCTACTGGGGGACAGGTATTATTTAATGGAAAAGATGTGCACGGCAAGAAGTCGAAAAGAGATTTAAAAGAATTCAACCGTAAGATGCAAATGATCTTCCAAGACCCTTATGCGTCACTTAACCCGCGTATGAAGGTAGCGGATATTATTGCAGAAGGAATCGATATTCATGGTTTGGCAAAAACAAAAAAAGAGCGAATGGATAAAGTATATAGTTTGCTGGAGACGGTCGGCTTGAACCGCGAGCATGCCAATCGCTACCCGCACGAGTTTTCTGGCGGCCAGCGCCAGCGTCTTGGGATTGCACGTGCCCTTGCGGTAGAGCCGGACTTTATCATTGCAGATGAGCCGATTTCAGCGCTGGACGTATCGATTCAAGCGCAAGTTGTGAACTTGATGCAGAAGCTGCAAAAAGAAAAAGGTTTGACATACTTATTTATTGCACATGATCTGTCAATGGTAAAGTACATCAGTGATCGTATCGGTGTCATGTATTTTGGAAAGCTGGTGGAACTCGCACCAAGCAATGTGCTGTATGAAAAGCCGCTTCATCCGTACACACAGTCTCTGCTTTCGGCTATTCCACTTCCGGATCCGGACTATGAAAGAAATCGTACACGAAAAACATACGACCCAGCGGTTCATAATTATGCTGCCGGTGAAGAAGTAAGAATGAGAGAGATAGCACCGGAGCATTGGGTATACTGCTCTGAAAAAGAGTTTAAACAATACAAGGCAAATTATTAAAAGAAAATGGGCCCTCTGCCCAGTCTATCTATGGCTGGCTTGCAGAGGGCCTCATTTTTTTGAATCAATGACTAACAATATTTAAGTAGTTGTAGATTTTCTGTTTAAAGTAAGTGTAAGAGGATAAAAGATAACGAGACTGGTGAAAAAAGGATAGGAGGGAGGAATAGGTATGGAGAGATGGAAAAAGATAGGAACGGCTGTTCTTCTAATTGGAATGCTTCTTCTTCCTGGAGCAACTGGCACAGCACAGGAAGAAGTGAATTTTAAAGAACGGCCCATACCATCCTTAAACAAAGAAGTTCCAAGCAAAGTGGCGCGCTTCCAAAGCAGGTCTGATTTGCACTTTACTTATCCGGATGCAGTTCGGGGGATTTATGTGACTGGTCACTCAGCAGGAGGGGCTCGGTTTGATAAGCTTCTCAAAATGGTGGAAGCAACGGAATTAAATGCAATGGTCATTGACATAAAGGACGATCATGGAAATCTTACATACAAACCGAAGCGTGACTCTCCATATGAAGGAATCAGCCAGCCGTTTATTAAAGATACGAGAATGCTGCTGGAGAAAATGGAGGAAAAGCAAGTATATCCGATTGCACGCGTGGTTGTTTTTAAGGATACTAACCTGGCAAAAGCCAAGCCGGAATGGTCTTTTACTGAAAATGGGAAGGTATGGTCAAATGGCGGTGGGGAATCTTTCGTCAATCCATTTATGAAAGAAGTATGGGACTACAACGTAGGCATAGCCATTGAGGCAGCAAAAATGGGTTTCCAAGAAGTGCAATTCGATTATGTTCGCTTTCCAGAGGGATTTGAGAAACGGGATAAGCAGCTCATTTACAATCTCGGTGAATATGCAAACTCAAAAGAAGATGCTGTTCATCGACGGGTACAGGCGGTAACAGACTTTGTTCATTATGCGCGAGAAAAACTAAGGCCTTATGGAGTAAAAGTGTCTGTCGATATTTTCGGTTATTCCGCTACGCTGCCGGAAGCTCCTGGAATTGGGCAAAACTTTTCAAAAATTGCCGAGAACGTGGATGTGATTTCTTCAATGGTCTACCCTAGTCATTGGACCTCTTATTTTGGGATTGCCAAACCCGACACGGAACCCTACAAATTAATTACAGAATATGTTAAGGTGGAGAACAAGAAGCTGAAGGAGTTGAAAACTCCACCGCTTTCGAGACCGTGGCTGCAAGACTTTACAGCTTCTTGGCTTGGAACCGGCAATTATCGTCCTTACGGCAAGGCTGAGGTAGAAGCACAAATTCGCGCGTTAAATGAAAATGGCATAAATGAATTTTTATTGTGGAATGCTAGCAATAAGTATACGCAGGATGTGGATTATACACCCTTAAAAAGAAAGGAAGATTAAATGCATTGGTATGAAAAGCTAAATCAATATTTTCCGATTGAAGAAATGAAATCAAGAGAACACATCGAATTACTTTTAGAAGAGCAAAGCGATATTTATCATAAAGATGAAGGCCCTAATCATGTGCTTATTTATGTGGAATTCGATGATTTTATATTTGTTGATTATTTATTTGTATCAAAGAATGCCCGCGGACAGGGGCTTGGCCATAAGCTAATCGACAAGCTAAAAGCAAAAGGGAAAGCGATCATCTTAGAGGTGGAACCGGTTAACTACGAAGATACAGACAGTGAGAAGCGCTTGCGTTTTTATGCGAGAGAGGGATTCAATCATGCTTCAACCATCGGTTACTCCCGTCGTTCCCTCGCTACTAATGAAGTAAACGATATGGAAATTCTTTATTGGACATCAAAGGATGAAACAGAGGAAAAGATCTATGAAAGCATGAAAAAAACGTATCGGCTCATCCATAAGTATAAAGATGAAGAATTGTATGGAGAACCATTTGATCCTGTTCAAGAGGTTTTATCCAGGGATGAAACGAGAGACGAAGATATACTAAAGGAATTAACATAACGAGAGGTAGGTCCCAAATAGAAGGCCAGTTACTGTCAGATTGCATGGTATCCGCTAGTGATTAGAGGGAAACTGGTCGTTTGGGATCTTGTTTTGCTTGTTTAGTAAAACATTTATAAGTGGTTTAAAGGGGAAAAAGAAAGGGTAAAAATAAGAAGTATGTCTATTATTTTTAAATAAAGAAGAAATGAAAAAAATTTGTAATTATTATTACAATGTAATGAAAACTGTATTCATGAGCTGTTCCATCATGTATAATATATATTGTAGCCGGGCATTTGAAATTATTCAAATCGACTGCTTCATGAATGGAGATTCCTCATGAAAGAACAGGTATTATATTTTAATCTTTAAGGAGTGTGTTTGAGGAATGGTTACTTTATATACTTCACCAAGTTGTACTTCCTGCCGCAAAGCAAAAGCATGGTTAGAAGAACACGAAATTCCATACGTTGAAAGAAATATTTTTTCCGAGCCTTTGAGCATCGAAGAAATTAAAGAGATATTACGAATGACAGAAGATGGCACGGATGAAATCATTTCCACACGCTCAAAGATCTTTCAAAAGTTAAATGTAGATCTTGAGGCGCTGCCTCTACAAAATTTATTCGAGCTGATCCAATCTAATCCAGGGCTGCTTCGCCGTCCGATTATTCTGGATGAGAAACGATTACAAGTAGGCTATAACGAGGATGAAATTCGCCGATTCTTGCCAAGAAAAGTGCGTACATTCCAATTGAAGGAAGCGCAACGGCTCGTCAACTAAAGAAGAGAACCTTCATACCGGAAGTATGGGGGTTTTTATTTTTATTTCCGGGTTGTAATTTTTATAAAATTCAGATAGAATAGCGAGACACTCTTTTTATTTTAGAATCATTATATTTTCATTTGCTTTGCGTTTAGCATACAATAGAATCAGGTAGATGTATATCATCAAGCTATTTGGGGCAATGCCTAATAATAAGGGGAGTCGTCCTCAGGTACCCTTAGACGGAAGGGAGAGGTAGTTATGGAAATTGAACGTATTAACGACAACACAGTTAAGTTTTACATTTCATACTTGGATATAGAGGAAAGAGGCTTTGATCGCGAGGAAATTTGGTATAATCGCGAGAGAAGTGAAGAACTTTTTTGGGACATGATGGAAGAAATACATGATGAAGAAGACTTTACAGTCGATGGACCGCTATGGATTCAAGTTCAAGCCTTAGACAAGGGGCTCGAAATATTGGTAACACAAGCGAATCTAACGAAGGATGGTCAACGAATTGAGCTGCCGCTTCCCGGAGATAAGTACCGGGATTTCCCAGTTGACGATCGTTTGGAAGAACTGCTCGATGAACATTTTCAGGCAAATGAAGATGCCGAAGCGAAAGAGCCTATGCTGGAATTTATGCTTTCATTTAATGATTTTGAGGATCTCATACAATTAAGCAAGCGGACAGATCTAGATGAGCTGTCAACACAATTGTATGCCTACAATAATAAATACTATTTATTTGTGGAATTTCCAGAGGGGACTCTGGATGAGGAAAAAGTGGAAAATACATTAAGCCTGTTGCTAGAATATACAGATGAATCAGGAGTGACCGTCCATCGCCTTCAGGAATATGGAACATGCGTGATGGAAAGCGATGTATTTGAAACTGTTCGCAAATATTTCAATTAATAAAGCCAGCGCGGATTTCTTTGGAAATCAGCGCTTTTTTTATGAATAAATAAAAAGAAGAGCGGGCGTTTCTTTGGGAAAAAAGGGTATAATAGCAGGAAATGAGCAACAGGAGTAGAAGGGGCAGGAGAAAACGAATGAAACATACGATAAAAGTAGCCGGTTTTGTGTTAGCTGTGATTGTGCTCTATATATTGTGGGCGGATCACTATATGAACGGGCTATTGAAATATACGAGCGTGGCGTTAACACTTTCTGTAATTGTCATTAGCTTTTTAATCTTTTTTGAAAACAGGCACCCGACGCAAACAGTTACATGGCTTGTCGTGTTAGGTGCTTTTCCGCTTTTTGGATTTATTTTTTACTTATTATTTGGCAGAAGCTACCGGAAAGAACGGATGTTTAAGAAAAAATATATTCTGGATAAAGAAACATATCAACAATACAACTTTACCCATACACCGGAAGATTTAAGGCAGCATTTCCAGAAGTATGGAGAGCATAAAGTGTATGCCCTAGCGGAAAGGCTCGGCAATATGGAGATCTCTTTTCACACTGAAACCGAATTATTGACAAATGGCGAGGAAACATATGATTCCATTCTGAGAGAATTGAAAAAAGCCCGTCATCATATTCACATGGAGTACTATATCGTACGCGCAGACGGCATTGGCAACGAAATTAAGGATGTGCTGATTGCTAAAGCTAAAGATGGTGTAAAGGTCCGCTTTTTATACGATGCGGTGGGTTCCTGGAGGCTGTCGAAAGCCTATATTGAGGAATTGCGGGAAGCTGGCATTGAAATGGTGGCCTTTGGTCCAGTAAAAATGCCGCTTCTAAACAGCAAGTTCAACTTCCGCAATCATCGTAAGATCATTGTTATTGATGGCAAAGTGGGATTTGTCGGTGGTTTAAATATCGGTGATGAATATTTAGGGAAAGATCCCCAGTTTGGATTTTGGCGCGATACTCATTTATACGTACGTGGAGAAGCGGTCCGTTCGCTGCAGTTAATTTTCCTTCAGGACTGGTATTACATGACGAATGACAGCTTCATTACACCAGGATATTTAACACCTGAACCGGAGAAAAAGGTACGGAGAACAGGGGGAGTCCAAATGATCGCTGGAGGCCCAGATAATGAGTGGAGCGTCATTAAAAATGTTTTCTTTTCCATGATTACATCGGCACAGGAGTTTGTTTGGATTGCTAGCCCTTATTTCATCCCGGATGAAGATATTTTTTCAGCATTAAAAATTGCTGCTTTAAGCGGGATAGATGTCCGCTTATTAGTGCCAAAGCACCCTGACAAGCGGATCGTCTTTCATGCCTCTCGTTCCTATTTCCCGGAATTGCTTGAAGCCGGGGCGCGCATTTTCGAATATAGGGAAGGATTCATGCATAGTAAATTTATTATCGTGGATGGCGAGATAGCTTCCATCGGTACATCAAATATGGACATGAGGAGTTTCCATTTGAACTTTGAGGTGAATGCTTTCCTGTACCACACTCACAGCATCGAATCACTCGTGAGGGAATACATCAACGATATTCATGCCTCTGATGAAATCAACTTGGATGACTTTAATGGGCGTCACCTTGGTTATCGTCTCATTGAATCAACATCGAGGCTCCTATCGCCATTATTGTAAGAGCAAAGCCTAAGGCTTTGCTCTTTTTGTGAATGGGGAAGAGGCAGGGAAATATAACTTCCTTCCATTTTCGGAAGGAACGGGAAGAAAGAGGGCGAATAAAGGTAAGGAGGAAAGGAGTGTCAATTTATGCTAGTGGCTATTAATCAATTCGGTCAGGTGATCAGCCTGGAAAGCCGCCTTGAAGAATCAGTGATTCGGAAAATCCGCGATTCTTCTTACTTTTGTCCCTCTTGCCGACAGCCAGTGGTTTTGAAGGCAGGGGCTATAAAGATGCCCCATTTTGCTCATCAGTCATTGCGTGCATGCGCGTCGTTTTCTGAAGGAGAATCCGACCGCCATTTGAAGGGGAAAGCTGATTTATACAAATGGATCAGTCGCACTCATAAAACAGAGCTGGAGGCCTATTTGCCAGAAATGGCCCAGCGCCCTGATTTACTCGTAGAAGGAAAAGTAGCGATCGAATATCAATGTTCTCCTCTTTCGGCTACTCTGTTTGCCAAAAGAACAAAGGGATATGAAGAAAATGACATTGTTCCGTTCTGGATATATGGAGGCCCGCCGGTTAAGAGACAGAATCGACTTTATCAAATCTCCGCCTTTCATCGCCTCTTTTTTCGGTATTCTCCGCATTTTGGCTTTTGGTTTCTGGCCTACTGTCCAGATCGCCAGCACTTCATTCTCTATTCTCAACTTACTCCAATGTCCCCGTCTCTTTATTCAGCTTCTGTCCAAATAATACCGCTCTATTCTTTATCCTATCCCCCAACATTTACTAAAGCTCATACACTTGCTGTTTTTTCCCTGTCCGACTGGTTTCGCCAAAGAGATTGCTGGCTGCAAAAACAACTATATTTTAAACAAGGGTTATATGATTCATTTTTCAGCGCAGTATATAAAACAAGTCATCACCCGTCCTTGTTGCCCCTTTGTATAGGAATGCCGGTTCGATTTATGGCACTTATTAAAAATCATCCGATTGAATGGCAATTTTATTTATGGAACGATTTGTTGGTCTCTAAAAAGAACGCAGTAGCAGAAGAAGCAGTAGCGGTGATTGAGAAGAGGATAGAGCGGGGAGAGCTGCAGATGAATACTTTTCCATTGTGTCCATCACCGGGAATTCTCTGTCTTATGACGGAATATTTATCCCTTTGGCAAGCGGTGGGAACGGAGAATAAACGAGTAAATCGCACAGTATTTGAACGGACAGAGAGAGAAAAAATTTTTATAAATGATTTTGAAGAGTTTATCATCCCCCGGCTTATTTTTTGAGTTTTTCGGCATACAATAATATGATTAAGAGGAAGAGAAATTATGGAAACTGGAGGGGTTAAAGATGACGAACGAACAAGCAGTAAAGCAGCTTCCGGCAAGGGATAGTGTACAGGAAGAGCTAACATGGCGGCTCGAAGATATCTTTGAAGATGACCAGCAATGGGAGCAGGAATTTGAGCAGGTTAAGAAACTGTCAGAACAAGCACAAACCTATCGGGGAACACTCGGAGAAAGTGCAGAAAATCTTTATCGTTTTTTCACTTATCAAGATGAGTTATTAGAGCGCATGGGCAAACTGTATACATACTCTCATATGCGCTATGATCAAGATACAACAAATTCTCACTATCAGGGAATGGACGATCGCGCGAAAAATTTATACACCCAAATTGGAAGTGCTCTTTCATATGCAACGCCTGAAATCTTAGCGATTGATGAAGAAAAGTTAAAGCAATTCATAGGTAGCTATGAAGGGTTAAAGGTGTACAAACAGGCGATTGAAGAAATCAATTTACAGCGTCCGCACGTATTATCGGCGGCGGAGGAGAATTTATTAGCTCAAGTATCAGAAGTCACAGCTGCTGCCAGCAATACTTTTGGCATGCTGAATAACGCCGATCTTGAATTTCCGGTCATTAAGGATGAAGAAGGGGATGACGTCCAAATTACGCATGGCCGTTATATTCAATTTCTGGAATCCAGTGACCGCCGTGTAAGAGAAGAAGCATTTAAAGCGGTCTATAAAACATATGGGAACTTCAAAAATACGTTTGCAAGCACGCTTAGCAGCCAAGTGAAAAAGGATAATTTTTATGCGCGTGTGCGGCATTATAACAATGCGCGAGAAGCCGCATTGGCAGGCAATAATATTCCGGAAGCGGTGTATGATAACCTTGTTAACACAGTAAATGACAATTTGCATTTGCTCCACCGTTACGTGGAACTCCGAAAAAAAGTGCTTGGTGTTGATGAGCTTCATATGTATGATTTATATACTCCGCTCGTAAAAGATGTAAAGATGAAAGTGACTTATGATGAAGCGAAAGAGTATATGATCAATGGATTGGCTCCAATGGGAGAAGAATACAGCCGGATCTTGAAAAGTGGCCTAGAGAACCGCTGGGTCGATGTGGTTGAAAATAAAGGGAAGCGCAGCGGGGCGTATTCTTCTGGTGCGTACGGAACCAATCCGTATATTTTGATGAATTGGCAGGACAATGTGAACAATCTATTTACATTAGTTCATGAATTTGGCCACAGCATGCACAGTTATTTCACGAGAGAATCCCAGCCTTACGTATATGGCAACTACTCCATCTTTGTGGCAGAAGTGGCTTCTACGTGCAATGAAGCACTGCTGAATGACTATATGCTTAAAAATCTAGATGATGAGAAGAAACGGCTTTATATTTTGAATCATTATCTTGAAGGGTTCCGCGGTACCGTTTTCCGTCAAACCATGTTTGCTGAATTCGAGCACCTGATTCACATGAAGGCTCAAAACGGAGAAGCGCTGACAGCGGATTCTTTAACGAAGGAATACTATGAGCTAAATAAAAAATATTTTGGCAGCGGCATGGTTATTGACGAAGAGATCGGCCTTGAGTGGGCGCGCATTCCACATTTTTATTACAATTACTATGTGTATCAGTATGCAACGGGCTTTAGTGCAGCGACAGCGCTCAGCAAACAAATTTTAGAGGAAGGCCAGCCGGCGGTAGACCGTTATATTAACGAGTTCTTAAAAGCAGGCAGCTCTGATTATCCAATCGAAGTATTAAAGAAAGCAGGAGTCGATATGACCACTGCTCAACCAATTGAAGAAGCTTGCAAAGTGTTTGAAGAGAAATTAAATGAAATGGAGCAATTGCTGTCATAAAAAGAAAGAGAGTGTCCGGACGTCCGGGTACTCTCTTTCTTTTTCGTGTTCATCTTTTTTGGCGATTCATAACGTATACGGGAATAAATAAAACAAAGAATAAAGCTGGTGCTGTTACATACAATGGGTATAAGTTCAGCAGACCGAGTAAATTAAAGAAAAAGGCAGCGGCTATAAGTGAAACATAAAACCAAAAGGCAACCCATTTCATAGAAAGACCTCCTGCAGCAAGTACCATTATATGTTAGTTTACGCTTTCTATTCCATTGTTATGACAAATGTGTGAAATTAAGCACAAACACTTGTTTTTAAGGGTTTATGCATGATAAGATGAAAAACGTGAAGTTGATCACATACAAACATATACCCCTTTGTTTGACCGTGAAAAATTTCTCCCATCCCCTTTGTTCGTGAGAAAAGGCCTTGTAATTATACAAGGCCTTTTCTTTTTTGCTGTTTTATTTCAAATAAAAAAACAGCCTTTGAGACGAGGCTGTTTATCGAAAAAATGCTGGAACGAGCTTCCAGCACCATCATTCATCAATAAATTCCCATATCGAGCCAAACTTTACTGGTACTTTACGGACCTTTCGTTGAAGAAGAAGCTTTTTCATCTCTTTTTCAACTTCTCGTTCTGTCCAATTGTACACCGTACTAATTTCCTTTGAAGCTGTGAACCGAAATTGTTTTAGAAAATCTTCAAGAGAAGGTGGCTCTTGCGGTTCTGGTATTTCATCAAGCATTTCTTCAATAATCTGCACATAAATATCATAAGAATAGAGTCCGGTAATCTTGATGCCTTCTTCTTCAATGTTTTCATTGAAGAAAACAAGCGTTGGTGTTTCTGTTACTTCCATCTCGGCAGCGATCTTTAAATCGCATTGAAAGGCTTTGGCTGCACTGGAAGAGTGAACGTCGTTCAAGAATTCTGCCTTGTCCAGTCCAGCTTCCTCTGCACAATCGGTTAGGACCGCCAGATCAGAAACATTTTGTTTTTCAATAAATAGTACTTCCTGCAGCTTTCTTAAAAAGCGGCTTCCTGCTCTGCGACCTTGCAGTTCTGCAGCTTTAATAGCAACAGAAGCAAGAAAAGGGGAGGACATAGACTGATCCATCCATAGAGCACCATCACATGACATGCCAGTTCTAGCAGCAGTTGCTTCCCAATTGCGAACCTTAGACTCCGGGAGATTCAGCGCTGCAAGATTCCCGGTTAGTACTTGCTTCAAACGGAAATAACGACCATATTCGATATATAATTTTCGGATAAATGGCTCAAGTGCCCAGCATTCCGCACAGAGCGGATCAACAAATAAATAGATCTCCAGCGGCTTTTGCTGAGTGGAACACATCCGGTTAAGCAGTAATGATGGTTTCAATAGTTTTCACCCGGTCCTTCCGGCTGATTAACCATATGATTTGCCGTTAACTCAAGCCGATGATAAAGGAAGTCCCGTAAATCACCGTGAAGCTCCACTTCGTCCATCGCTTCCTGCATGCAGGAAAGCCAGGCGCGGGCACGTTTCGGAGTGATCGGAAAAGGCATATGACGAGCTCGAAGCATCGGGTGGCCATGTTCTTCGGTATATAAAGGAGGCCCGCCCAAATATTGAGTAAGAAATTGCTTTTGCTTGCGGGCTGTTTCAGTTAAGTCGTCAGGGAAAATTGGGAATAAATCAGGATGCTGACTAACCTTTAAGTAAAACGTGTCAACTAGTTCTGAAAGCTTCTTTTCACCGATGTATTCAAATGGTGCTATTGATTTTTCGCCCATACCAATAACTCCTTTTTTCCTTGTAGTCTAAATTTATTTTATCAAGGGGACTGTTATAACACAAACAAAGTGCTTATGCCTATTTTTTACAAGCTTGCGCAGGAATATGGTCCCGGTATAAAAGAAAACAGACCATTCAACGGTCTGTTTAACATACGGGCATTAGGCATAATAATGGGAAGTAATTTTTTGAACATAATTTTGTGTTTCTTTGAATGGCGGTATGCCGCCGTACTTCTTGACATTGCCTGCTCCGGCATTATAGGCAGCAAGTGCCAGCTTAATGTTTCCGTTAAATTGGTCAAGCATTTGCCGGAGATATTTTGTGCCGCCGAATATATTTTGTTCAGGGTCATAAACGTTCTTCACACCGAGTCCACGCGCAGTCGCCGGCATTAATTGCATCAAGCCAGCTGCACCAACGTAGCTTCTCGCATTCGGATTAAAATTCGATTCCTGGCGAATAACTGCCTGGATAAGCTTTTTCGGTATGTTGTATTTTTCGGCAGCTCGGGTAATAATATCATCAAAATCCGTCTTTACTGTTGTGTTGATGTTCTTTAACAAGTCCGCTCCTGGTTTTGTTGGAAGCAGCGCGGACGGCAAAGCTGAAGGGGAGGAAGTGTCGGTATCTGTGTTTTCCAAAGAATCAGCGACAGATCCTCCACCGACAAGTTCAAGCCCCTGCATTAAAGCCTGTTGCAGAACAGCACCAAATATTTGGCTCGGAGCTGTTGTGACAGAGGTCGTGGTGTTCGGGTACGTAGACATACTTTGCATAATGCCTGTGGCAAACATAGTTTGGAATGGGTTGCTGCTCATCGTTCGCTCCTTATTGATCACCAGCTGTCTGGCGTAACTTTTCTTTATAAAATCTTCTTACTTTATTATCGGCTTGCTTTAAAGGAATTTGATAATTTTTTAAGAAATTATTAAAGGTTTCTTCTCCGCTTTGTCTCTCTGCTGCCTCGTATTCAATTTCATAATCCTCGCATCCTAAATAAAAGCTATGATCAAAAACGAGCAGTCCGCTTTCATGCACCACTTCTGCCCTTTTTGTAGATAATGTCCCAAAAGGTTTTAACTTAGTTAAATCGGTTATTAAGTATTGAAGGGCTCTTTTTACTGCTCCATCAGGAAAAGCCCCGCCTGCTAAAAGCATCTCTGCCTCTGAACGGGAAAGTGTTTCATTGGTTTCGAGAAGGCCACCCGTTGCCGGCTCCTTCAAAGTTAACTCAAAGGCTTCATTTTTCTCACGGATACGCAGAGCACAACCCGCCTGTTTTAAAAGAAAGTCTTCTGTATCAAAGTAATGATTGTGTTGGATGTGAAAATCTGCCGGCTGCAGTTGAAAGGCATCCATTAGACGCTTAAAAGTTGTTTCACTTACCATGTTCTTAAACTCGATTTCTAATTCCTGACTCATGCTTTTTTCCTCTTTCCCTAATTTAGTTTCGTATATCCATAGTTCTGTATTTGAAATGGACAGATGTGTTAAAATATGAAATGAGTTTTTATTAAAGCCTGTCTGCAGGTACCGCAAGGCAATGAGGCTGTTCCACCTGCGTAGCAGAATGGTGTTTACCCGCCTTTTGCTTTTTAGATCAGTGGCCTATTGCGGCAGATCAGGCGCTTCCGCTTTTAAAGTTTAACATAGCAGGCATGGAGAGGGGAAAGAGAGAATGAGAAAAACAATTCATTTCACGAAAGCACAATGGAATGGCGATGGGATTGAACTGCATGCAGACTCACCTGTAAAGATGGAGGGTATTAAAGCAGCAGGGCAAATGATCGTCGATTCCGATCAAATGGCTTTTGTTTATTTAGCAGAAGAAAAGGATGAATTTATTTATTTATACATACATGAAACAGCATGGGGAGATTTGGAGAAAGCGTTAAAAGAAGAAGCCTGTCTCTTTGCAGCAGGCGAAGACACCACTCTCGAACTGACTGGCTGGAAAGAAGAGCTTATTTATTTAATTAACAATATCGAAGGCAACAGCAATTATGGAGAAGAAATGGTGAAGAAGGTAGAGGCTGTCTTTTTACATCATCAATAATGCAGCTATGTCTGAGAGGGAAGAAAAATGATAAATTGGGATGAGTTTTTAATACCTTATAAACAAGCGGTGGATGAGTTAAAAGTGAAGCTGAAAGGAATGCGAAAACAGTTTGAATATGGGGATGAGCATTCACCGATTGAATTTGTTACAGGACGCGTGAAACCGATTGCCAGCATTCTTGACAAAGCGAAAGATAAAAACATTTCTTTGGACCGGCTTGAAACGGAGATGCAGGACATTGCTGGCGTCCGTATGATGTGCCAGTTTGTTGATGATATTATTAAAGTCGTCAAGAAACTGCGCATGCGCAAAGACTTTAAGATCATCGAAGAGAAGGACTATATTTCCCATAAAAAGCCGAGCGGCTATCGTTCTTACCATATGGTCATCGAGTATCCGGTGCAAACCATCCACGGCGAAAAGAAAATCCTGGCCGAAATTCAAATCCGGACGCTGGCAATGAATTTCTGGGCAACTATTGAGCATTCATTAAATTATAAATATGATGGACAATTTCCAGAAGAAATTTTAATGAGGCTGGAGAGAGCGGCAGAGGCTGCTTTCCGACTGGACGAGGAAATGTCGCTTATTCGTGAGGAGATTAAAGAAGCTCAAGCATTTTTTACGAAGAAAAAAGAGCAGGTGAAGGACCACAGAACGAAAGAATAGGAAGAAGGTGGTTTTACATGAAGTTTGCAGTAACATCCAAGGGAGATGCCAAATCTAATGCGTTAATGCATAAGATTCGGGCCTATTTGCTCGACTTTAAGTTAACCTATGATGAGAACAGGCCAGATATTGTCATTTCTGTCGGTGGAGATGGGACGCTTTTATACGCTTTCCATCGTTACATTGAGCGTCTGGATAAAACTGCCTTTGTCGGCGTTCATACCGGGCATCTTGGCTTTTACGCCGATTGGGTGCCGGATGAAATTGAAAAGCTCGTCATCGCTATCGCCCGCACACCGTATCAAATTATCGAATATCCGCTTCTAGAGGCCATTATCCGTTACCAGCACGGTGGAAAAGAAACGCGGTATTTGGCATTAAATGAGTCTACCGTCAAGGCTGTGGATGGCACGCTTGTCATGGATGTCGAAATTCGCGGAGATCAATTCGAACGCTTTCGGGGCGATGGGTTGTGTATCTCTACTCCATCGGGAAGTACAGCCTATAATAAAGCTTTGGGGGGCGCCATTTTGCATCCATCTATTCGTGCGCTGCAGCTTGCTGAAATGGCCTCCATTAACAACCGTGTGTTCCGGACAGTAGGATCGCCGTTAATTTTGCCCGCTCATCATACGTGTATGCTGAAGCCGGTTAACCGGTCTGACTTTCTCGTTACGATTGATCACTTAACCTTGCTTCATAAAGATGTAAAGTCGATCCAGTACCGGGTGGCTAATGAGAAAATTCGTTTTGCCCGCTTCCGTCCTTTCCCATTTTGGAAAAGAGTGCACGATTCTTTCGTGAGTAGTTGAAACAATGAGATTTCAGCTGAAATGGATGGCGGAAGAACGAGATAACCAAAAGCTGTTAAGGGATTTTTTAGCTGAGCAGCAAATTTCTAAGCGGGCGCTGACAGATATTAAATTCGGCGGCGGCCGTATTGCAGTGAATGGTCAAGAAGAGAATGTCCGCTTTTTATTAAAGGCAGGAGATGAAGTAGAGGTTCTTTTTCCGAGAGAAACACCGAGTGAGGGCATATTGAAAGAGCGGTTCCCGCTTTCTATTATATATGAAGACGATTATTTACTCGTTGTAGAAAAGCCGGCAGGGATGACCACCATCCCCTCCCGGGAGCATCCGTCAGGCAGTCTCGCCAATGGACTGCTTGGTTATTATGAGGAACAAAGAATCGATGCAACTATACATATCGTTACGAGACTTGACCGTGATACATCGGGTCTCGTGCTAATTGCGAAGCATCGGCACGTTCATCACCTATGTTCCAAAATGCAGAAAAATAATCAAATTTCCCGAGCCTATGAGGCGTTAGCTGAAGGAAGATTGCTATCGCAAAACGGCATCATCGAGAAGCCGATCGGGCGCAAGGAAACAAGTATTATTGAGCGAGAAGTAAGAGAAGACGGACAATACGCATGCACGTATTTTAACGTGCTGGAGTCATTTTCAGATTTTACACGGGTGGCGCTTCAGCTGCAAACAGGCCGGACTCACCAAATTCGTGTTCATATGGCTTATATTGGCCATCCATTGCTCGGTGACGAATTGTATGGAGGCTCTATAAAAGAAATGAATCGGCAGGCCCTTCACTGTGGCAAGTTGTCTTTTTCGCATCCGATTACAAAGCAGCTATTGCACTTTGAACGCTCTCTACCGAAGGATATGCAAGCAGTAATCGATCAAGCGAGACCATCTTGAACCGCTTGACCAGAGTGATAAGTAAGATAACTAATTAATAAAATACCTCTGCCCTAACAAGAGCAGAGGTGACGATAAGTGGTCCCCCTAGGAAGGTTGTTGGCGGACCACTTTGTGTTTATTCAATTGGGCGGAATTTCTCGGCAATAAATGGCATAGAGGACGGCACAGAGACCGTTTGTTTTTCAGGATAACGAAAGGCGGTCAATGATCCGCCAAAAACGGCACCTGTATCAATATTGGCCGTGCGGTTGATGATGCGTACGTCTCGTGTTGGAGTATGTCCATAGACGATCCACGGCTCGCCGTGATAATGCTTGGCCCAATCGCGCCGGATCGGAAAGCCATCAATGTCGGCAGCGCCAGTGATATCACCATATAGGACAAATGTTTTTACTTTAGAAGTGTATTTGCCAATGTCCTTTTCACGAATGCCTGCATGGGCGATAATTAAGTTGCTGTCATCAAGAATTTGATAAAGAGGGGATTGCTCATACAGGGTGATGAATTGCTTTTTTACCCGCTTGTAATGACGGTTATCCAACGCATTTAACTCGTCGACTGTTGTTTCCAATCCGTTATTAATTTTTACTTTATTGCCGATCAGCATTCGGTATAGCTTATTGCAATGGTTGCCGGGGGAATAGTACGCAAGCTTTTTTTCCCATAAGCCGTAGACCGTTTCAATTACACGGACAGAGTCTGGACCGCGGTCAGTTAAATCGCCGACAAAACCAAGCACACGGTTGTGGGGATGAACAGGGAGTCCGCTTTCCCATGAATAACCTAATTTATTAGTTAACTCTTTCAATTCCGTAAAGCAGCCGTGAATATCTCCAATAATATCAATCTTCATATGAGAGGCACTCCTTTTATGGTTATCTTTATCATACTGCAAGTTATAATAAAAGAACATTTACACTCCTTTTGCTATAGTAGTGAAAGGCACAACAATTTTATGGAAAAGGAGGGGATTGCATGGAAGAGCATGGTTCATTGATTTCATTAGTTATTGTTATTGTTGCCGCTTTTTTAACCCCTATTATTTTGCACCGGTTGAAGTTGAACTTTATCCCAGTTGTTATCGCGGAAATTATTGTTGGCTTGATCATTGGACAAAGCGGTTTTAATATAGTTGATCAAGATGTCTGGCTGGAAACACTTTCCACGCTCGGATTCCTCTTTTTGATGTTTTTGAGCGGGCTCGAAATTGATTTTTCGGCATTTTCCAACAAGAAAAAAGAAACATCGAGAATGCTGCCAGGGAAAGAAGAGCCTAATGCCTTTGCTGCTGCTTTAATGATTTTTACCGGCATCTTAGTGCTATCCTTCGGCCTCTCTTACTTATTTGTCCTGCTTCATTTAATTGAGGACGCCTTCTTAATGACATTGATTATCTCGACAATCTCTCTTGGGGTGGTCGTGCCGACATTAAAAGAAGCTCATTTGATGAAAACCGTCATTGGACAAATCATTTTGCTTGTCGCCGTCATTGCCGATCTCGTCACGATGATTTTGCTCGCTGTATTCGTGTCGGTAAATGGATCGGATGGGGGAAACATGTGGCTTCTGCTCGTGCTGTTTGCTGTTGGAGTCCTTCTTTATTTCATTGCCAAGCGTTTCAAAAACAAACCTCTTTTTGAAGCGTTGTCTACGAGCACGGTGCAGATCGGCACGAGGGCAGTGTTCACATTAATGATTGTGCTCGTTGCTTTGTCAGAATATGTAGGGGCGGAAAATATCCTTGGGGCTTTTCTGGCCGGAGTTCTTGTTTCGCTGCTCGCTCCCAACCATGAACTCGTTCGTCAGCTGGATTCGTTCGGCTATGGTTTTCTAATCCCGATTTTCTTTGTGATGGTCGGGGTCGAACTCGATCTGTGGTCACTGCTAAGCGATAAGAAGATGCTGCTGCTTATTCCCCTGTTAATGATTGCATTTTTTATTTCTAAGATTCTGCCGCTTCTTTACTTAAGAAAATGGTACGACATGAAAACGGTAATGGCTTCGGCCTTTTTGCTGACATCTACTTTATCACTGGTTATTGCTGCGGCCAAAATCGCTGAACGGGTCGGAGTCATCACTTCCCAAATGAGTGGTCTGCTCGTTCTTGTAGCGGTGCTTACTTGCTTAATTACGCCAGTGGTCTTTAAAAAGCTCTTTCCGCCTTATATGAAAGAAGAAAAGCGGATTAACATTGTATTTGTCGGTGCCAACCAGTATACAATGCCGATCTCTAAAGAATTAAAGTCGGCTCTATATGATACCGTTGTTTACCGGAAAAAATCAGACGCAGAAGAGAATAACTTAAGCAATTCATTATTTGATGTCGAGGAACTTGATGATCTTACGGTTGATACGCTCGAGAATACCGGTGTGTTCGCTGCTGATATTGTGGTATTTGCGACCGGTGATTTAGAGCAAAATGCACAGCTGGCGATGGCAGCTAAGTCCAAGGGAACCGAACGTGTTATTGCCCACGTGGAAAAAGAAGAAACAGAGAAAAAATTAATAGAAGAAGGCATCGAAACCTTTTCTTACTTCCTTTCTGCCAAAGCGCTTCTGCGTGCTCTGATTGAGTCGCCGAGCATCATTAGCATCCTGACGAATAAAGAAACTTCGCTATATGAAGTAGAATTGATGAATGACAATTACGAAGGTCTAACCCTTAGGAATTTTCCATTCACCGGCGATGTGATCTTCGTTCGGATATTCCGGGGTAACGAATCCATTGTTCCTCATGGGGATACCGAGCTCCGCCTGCATGATCGGTTGATTTTAACTGGATCAAAGGAATATGTAGATGAGCTGAAAGTGGAATTAGAGTACGGCGGTTAAATGCAAAAAGAAATGTAACAGCGTCCTGAAAGGCTTTGGGCGCTTATTTTTTGGCTATTGGCCGAATTTTAAACCGATGCTTTTCAATTAAAGATTTTCCTGTTCTTTGAATTTTTCATATAAAAAGCATCGGTTGAGAAAACACAAACCGATGCTTTTTTGGATTCAAAAGGTTAACCTACGATATTATAACCGGAGTCAACGTAAATGACTTGTCCAGTAACACTCCGTGATAAATGGCTTAACATCCCAACTGTCATGTCGCCAACTTCTTCTTGTGTAACATTGCGTTTTAAAGGTGCTTTTTCTTCAATAATTCTTAGTATGTCGTTAAATCCAGGGATGCCTTTTGCTGCTAGTGTTCTAATAGCTCCAGCAGAAACAGCATTTACTCTGATATCATCTTTTCCTAATTCGAGCGCTAAATATCTTACGCTTGATTCAAGAGCGGCTTTTGCGATCCCCATAAGGTTGTATTTCTCAACTGCACGTTGTGCGCCTAAATAACTCATGGTCACAATAGAGCCACCTTCTGTCATAAAAGGCTTCGCTTCTCTTGCAATGGCAATTAATGAATATGCACTTGTATCATGTGCAAACGCAAAGCCATCTCTTGATGTATGAATAAACTCACCATGTAAATCTTCAGCGTGAGCAAAAGCAATGGAATGCACGATTCCATGAATGACTCCTACTCTTTCGCCAATTTCTGTAAATGCTTTGTGAATACTTTCATCATCATTTGCATCACATTGGAAAATCAAATCTGTTGGGTGCCCGTTTTTTTCTAATAGCTTGGTCAATTTTTGCAGGGATCTGTCTAAGCGGTATGTATAAATTACATTTGCCCCAGCTTTATAAAGAGATTGTGCAATGCCCCAAGCAATACTTCGCTCATTGGCTACCCCAGTCACAACCACGTTTTTTCCTTCTAGTTTAAGTAAATCTTCCATTTTATCCTCCAATTAATTATTGATAGTTAATTTATATACGTTTTTTATTATACCTGGTTTTAGCATCTGAAACTATATTTGAATTTACTATTATTCATTAATCGTTCCCTGGAATGGAAATCAACAGCCCACATTTACAATCAAAATAAAAAACACTGCAGCAAACTCTCGAATTTCATTGAGTTTGTCTACAGTCTGAAAACCCACCCAAGGCGGGTTTTTTGTTTTTTTCATGAAATGAGGAGAACAGGCATATAAATGAAAAGAAAGCCTTGCAGGAGGTGTAAGTATGAAGAAAAATAAAGAAAAGCGCGAGCCGCTTATGTATATTCATCAGCCCGAATTTGTTTTTCCGGAACCTGTAATGCAAAGCACTTATCACACGAGAAGTCAGCCAGAGCAAATAAAAGAAAAGCAGGTAGAAGATAAACAGGAGAGTAAAGAGCCAGAGAACCGAATTCATGAAGCTGTGAAAAGGGAAAAACCGATGATGGCAGAGAGCAAAAAGAGAAAAAAAGAGCCGGAGACAGCTCCTGTAGAAAGTGAACCATTGGTGGAAGAAAAGCAAGAAATTGGGGAACAGCCTGTCTGGAGAGGCATGAGGCCAGTCAAGAGATTTTATGACATGGAGATGGATGAAAAGCTTCAACACTTAATGACCCAGTTTACTTCCCTTCCCTGTGTATTTGATTGTGGAGAGGTTTCTCATAAAGGCATACTCCGTGAAGTCTCTCCAGATCAGCTGAAAGTACAAACATTAAAGGGTGAAACGGTCATCATTGAACGAAAAGATTTGCAGCATATTCAATTACTTGGTCCGTTGTAAAAAATGAGCGCCCTGGATCAATAGGTTCTTCTCTTTAGAATCGTAAATAATTAAGAGGGGTTTATCAGAATATGAATGGATGGAGCTCCAGTTTACAAATGAAAAAGCAACGGCAACAACCGCTGCTTTTCTTTTTTCACTAGTCACAAATATCTAAATCAATATCTTTGATGCATTGAACAGCGCAGAAGCAATTTAAATCAACAGTAATGCAGCTGAATGTTTTTTCGAAATCTTCCACTTCACACACCTTGCAGAGATCAATACCAGATCCTTCTGCAAGATTGACTGCTCTATGATCTTTTATTGGTTTCAACACACGAAGACGCGCACAGCAGTTATCGAACACCTCTTCCACGCGGAAGAATATAGAAACGCAAGCATCACAGTGGCCGTGGTCAGAGTCTTTGGACTTAAAGAAAGCAAAGAATGGGGAACCGTCTTTTAATGTTAATGTGAAAACACGGGTATCGGCTATATCGCGGACACCAGCTAAATCGCCAAGAGGTTCCGTCAAACAATCTTTACAGCCCCTGCAATCATCACGGTCTGCTGCATCTTGAAGATCTTGGATAGCTCGCAGAACTTCACAAACACAACTAGAATGGTTATCGTTGCATTTACAGCTCATGAGTAAGCTCCTTTCTTCGGGTTATTTTCTTACATTATTAACATATGGCGTTTATGCCAAATGGGTACGGACAATTGCCGTGTTTAACAGGAAAATTTGTGTATGAAAAGAAAGGATAAACGATGACTATTACAATGCTCGATCTTGTTGTTCTTTTCCTTTCGTCTTTCAGGCTGACAAGACTGCTCGTCTTCGATGATATTATGGAGAGGTTTCGAGCTCCCTTTTTTATTGAAGTAGAAGAAACTACAGAAACAGGGGAAAAGGAACTATTTATTGTGCCAAGGCCCCATGGGTTGAGGGGATGGATTGGACGCATGCTGAGCTGCTATTGGTGCACTGGAGTATGGGCTTCTGCTTTTTGCTGCTTGCTCTATCTATTTTTTCCGCCAATTGGATGGTTCTTTTTAATTATTCTTGCTGTAGCCGGTGGTGCCGCATTAATTGAGTCGGTTGTACAGCGATTGATTAGGGAATCAGATTAACTCATTTATATGTGACATCATACAATAATGTGATAGAGAGAAAAGGATGTGAACAATGAATGAATGAGTATCTAAACCCGAATTACGGAAATAAAAAACCGAAAAAGAAATCATCATGCGGCTGTACAGGAAAGAAGAAAAAGAAAAAAAAACCGTCTCAATGAGGGCGGTTTTTTCTTTTGGATAAATAAAAACAGAAAAACAGAAAAAACTAAGCGGTAAATGAAAGAAGAATGGAGGAAGAACATGAAGGCGGTCATTTATGTATTGGCAGCTGTACTACTGGCGGGATGTGGCTTTCAGAAAGAAAGGGACGACAGCCGGCTTGCTTTACTAAAAACAACGAATCCGGAGCCAATACAAATTGAAAAAAACGGGGTTTCTGTGGAAAATATCCGTAAAGAAGTAGAAGCGATAAAAGAAATTTACGATGCCGCTGTTATTAAAGGAGACCATAATATCCTTGTTGCTTACAAAGTCCGTCATTTGGACCGTTTTCAAATGAAGAAAATTGAAAAAAACTTAAAAGAGCGTCTTGAAAAGGAATATGGTCAGGAAACCTTTATCGTATCAAGCGATTATAAAATTTTTCTTGAAGCGGTCCGTCTTCGCGAAGATATCGATTCCGGCAAAACAAATGATAAAGAAGCGGACAAGCGGCTTCATGAAATTATTAAATTAAAACAAGAGCGGACATAAAGGAGAGGACCTATGGCTAACAACAATGAAAAAAAGACACCTACCCAGCAACAGTACGATAAACTCAATCAGAAGCATGAGTTAAAGCGGCCAGTTCTTAAAAATTGCCTGCGTGCTTTTTTTGTTGGTGGAGTGATTTGCACGATTGGTCAGGCGATTACTTATTTCTTTATTTACTTTTTTAACTTTACTGAACAAACAGCTGGCAATCCAACAGTAGCCACTGTGGTGTTTCTTGCTATGCTGTTGACGGGGTTTGGCATTTATGATCATTTGGGGCAGTATGCTGGAGCAGGAAGCTCTGTACCTGTGTCAGGGTTTGGAAATGCGGTGATCTCTGCAGCGATCGAACATCGAACAGAAGGCTTCGTGTTAGGGGTCGGAGGGAATATGTTTAAGCTGGCTGGTTCGGTTATACTGTTCGGCGTGTTTGCCGCATTTGTTATAGCGTTAATCAAGACTATTCTGATGCAGTGGGGCGGGCTGTAATTCATTATAAGGAAGGAGAAGAAAAAATGCTGGCAATGTTTTTTTGGGCTTTTGTCATCGGCGGTCTGATTTGTGTGATCGGACAGCTAATGATGGATGTGGGCAAGCTAACACCAGGCCATACGCTTAGCACATTGGTAGTGGCAGGGGCTATTCTTGCCGGCTTTGACTTGTATGAGCCATTAATTGATTTTGCCGGAGCAGGGGCGACCATTCCAATTACAAGCTTTGGAAACTCGCTTGTTGCGGGAGCGATGCAGGAAGCAGAGAGGCATGGTCTGGTCGGTGTTCTGACCGGTATGTTTGAAGTCACGAGCTCTGGGATTTCTGCAGCGATTGTTTTTGGATTTATCGGTGCCGCTGTATTTAAGCCAAAAGGTTAATCTTCATGTCATTTGCCCAAACGCATCCTCGTTTTCCTCATATAGTAACAGTGTAAAGATGAAAAGCGAGGTGATAAAGATGGGCTATGGTTACGGATATGGCGGCTGTGGTTACGGCGGCTATGGTTATCGCGGTACATCAACATTCGTGTTGATTGTGGTGCTTTTCATTTTGTTAATTATTGTCGGAGCAAGCTTTTACGCCTGCTAATGGCTGTCGAGCTGACGTAAACGGACCATGCAACATTCCATTTACGTTAGCTTTTTTGCTGTTTCAATAAATAGAAGATCCCTCTTTTCTAAGCAAAGGACAGGCCGTTTTTCTGTGTTCATCATGATGAACTTTTTTGAAAATGGAGCATAAGATGAAAAAGAACAGAAGGGGGATGAACCAAGTTGGAAAATGGGTTTTTTAAAAATATTGAACAAAAAACAGGCGTGCGGATGAAGGACATCATGGAACTGGCAAATTCTTTGCAAAATGCTAACTTTAAAGATGAACGGACAGTTCGGGGGATTATTAAACGGGTATCAGCCCTTGCTAACAAGCCTGTACCGCAACAGCTCGAAGACCAGATTGTACAGTCAATTGTAAAAGATGGACAAAAGCTTGATATGCAAACAATTACAGATATGTTAAATAAAAAGAAATAAAAGAAGGAAAATTCAAAAAAATGTTTAATTTATTTAAAACTTGGGTAAAGAAGAAAAAAGTTTTGTGAAGAGAGGAGAAAAGAAAAATGGGCTACATCCTGCCGATCCCGCAATATCAATACAATCAGTATCAAGAACGCGTAGTGAATCATGTTGGTGATAGCTATTCATCCATTGATCCTGTAGAAAGAGTTTCTTTTGGCAAGATACTTGATAACAATTCTGATGCAACGATGGCTTCGGATGATCGTACAGAGGCCCGTCTATCAAAGAAAAAAGAATATGAAGCTTTCCAGGTCCACCTTGCAAAAATAAGCGGCAAAGGTGTACAAATTGATAGGTTTGCCTAGCTTAAAGACAGGTTTTCGGTCCATAGAAAAAAGCTGTTCCACTCGTCTAAGTGGAACAGCTTTTTTGTTTAGCATCTGGTTCTTATATAGATAAGAGAGAATTTGTAGTTAAAAATCTTTTTTCATGGATTTGTGTGGAATGCCGGCATCCATGAATTCTTCTGAGATAATTTCATAACCGAGACGTTCATAAAATGGGATGGCATGCACCTGGGCATCGAGTTTCAAAGCTGGGACCTTTTGCTCTCTCGCTTGCGCCTCGACGGCTTCCATAATTAGACGTCCGGCTCCTTTACCGCGGTAATCAGGTAAAATACAAATACGCTCTGCTTTGCCAAGGCCGTCTTTTATGCGGAAACGTCCGGCTCCACATGGCTTGTTCTCATCATATAAAACGAAATGTACCGCGGAATCTTCATATTCATCAATCTCTATATCGAGAGGAACACGCTGTTCTTCTACAAAGACCTTCTTGCGGACGTCATAAGCGTGTTCACGTTCCTGCTCGTTTTTTACAGTAATTACTTTCACTAGTGATTATCCCTTTCCGAGTAAGAATGTTTCATATACTGTCCATGAACCGTTTTCCAGCTGGTAAAGCAAATGGAAACGATCCACTGTTTCTTCATGGTCAATGTCTGTCATTTTCAAAGAATTGTACACATCATCGTGCTCCAAGTTTGACAGCTTTTGTCCAATAGTTAGGTGAGGCACAAAGGCATATTCAGGCTTGCCGCCAATCATATCCTCTTGATACAAATCTTCATTCAAGGCAGTCAATGAATCACTTGGATCAACTTTCCAATAAATCACATTATTCAATGGATGGAAAGTCTTTACTTTGCTGAGGTGGAACGAGAATGGCTGATGTTTTTTAGCGACTTCTTCTAGCTGGCTTGTTAAGTGCTTTAGATCGCTTTCATCGGCTTCAAATGCACTTTTTAGTGTAATGTGAGGCGGAACGAGTGCATAGTGAGGGTCATATCGCTTTCGGTAGGAATTAGCGAGATCCTGAAGTTTTTTTGATGGGAAAATAACGATACCTAGTTTCATGTTCTTTCTCACTCCTTATAAATAAAAAATAATTATGAATCATCTTTCTATTATAACAAATTTTCTCAATATTCCATAGAAAAGACACTTTTCTGCGAAAATGTTTTTATTCAAACATTGTGAGCAATGCGCGTTTTAAGTCAGGCTGCCAAAATTTCCATGTATGTCCCCCTTGGAATTCATCATAAAAGCACTCAAAGCCTTTCTCGTAAAAAAGGTCGTGAAGCGAGCGGTTCGGTGTCAGGAAATCATCGGTTTCTCCATTCATTCTCGTAACTTTTGTTTCTTCCAGACCAATGACATGGTAAAGGCTCAGGTGTTTATAATCCTCTGCTTCACTGACAGCATTCATGACCTTGTCATCTACATGTGGAGAGTGCATAATTACTTTCCCGAACGTATGCGGATAGCGCAGGGCAGCCATTAGGGAGACCGTAGCTGCCAGTGAGTCACCGGCAAGTGCCCGTCCGTAGCCAACATGATAGCCAGGATACTTTTCATCTAGAAATGGCACGAGCTCGTGCGCTAAAAAGCGAAT
Source organism: Pseudobacillus sp. FSL P4-0506 (assembly GCF_038003025.1). Taxonomy (NCBI): domain Bacteria; kingdom Bacillati; phylum Bacillota; class Bacilli; order Caryophanales; family Bacillaceae; genus Pseudobacillus; species Pseudobacillus sp. FSL P4-0506. The sequence goes on along the minus strand of NZ_JBBOOI010000001.1, from coordinate 4,060,605 downwards.
GTACGCTTCCTGTTTTTGCCCGTCCGGATGATATTTTTGCCATCGGTCTTCCGCATTTCGATAAGGAACACCGACAATAATGAGATTCTCAATTTGTTCTTCCGCGAGCAGTTCATCGGCTATACGCGGAATACGCCCCATCTGAAAATAGTCTTTCCCATCTTGGGCAATTAACAGCGAATATTTATATAACGGGGAAAAATTCGCTGGAAGGTATACAAGCAGCTCGATTTCCTCATCAAGCTCCTTCGAATAAATCGTTTCATCTGTGATTGTGCCGCGCTTTATCGCCATAGCGAACCTCCAAATAATTAATAGTTATCCATCTTTGATTTTAGCACAATTGAGCCGGGCAGTAAGGGATGAAGCCTTCCTAAACTAAGGGCTACCCGCTCGTAATTGGAATAGTTGCAGTATCTGTACCTTAACGGTTATCCAGCATTGTTCACAAATGGATTTTTTTACTATAATAAAATAAAAAAGCCGCCCTGAAAAATCAGGCCGGCTTAGACTATTAACAAAGACGCGCTTTCCTTGTTGCTTATGAACGTTAGGATTGAAAAATAAGCGTTCTCAATCAGCTTTTGCCTACGCGTAGAGAAGCCGTGAGAAAAATTAGGCGGATTGGCTGTTTCTTCGTAAAATGGAAGCAGGATAAGCCGCAAGTATATTAGAAAGCAAAAAGCGCCGCTTTTGTTTGCGATAAAAGCAGTAGGCATAGACAGCAGATGACGAAAGGGACTTCACAACAATATTGCGTCTTGTGATCGTGCCGTCCTGAGCCTGATACATAATGACAAGAGGCAAATTTTCACGCTGGCTTCGCAGTAATAAAGCATTCATGTAAGATCAGCTCCTTGTTCTTATTATACACGAACATGCGTTCTTTATGCAAATCAAATAACAACATTAAGGGGGAAGACATGGGGAAAATAATTGAGGCAACAGAAGCTGGATTTTCGGTGAATGGGAAAGATATTTTAAAGAGGATAACGATGGAGGTAGAAACGGGAGTGTCTGTTGCTGTCATGGGAGCCAATGGTTCAGGAAAAAGCTCACTTATTAAGCTGCTGGCAGGAATCAGCGAACCGCAGACTGGAAGAATTCAACGGAATTTCACCTCGTATGCCTATGTGCCGGAGCACTTTCCTGAGCATCTTTCATTCACCGTGAAGAACTATTTGCAGCTGCTCGCCGGGATGGACCGCAGACAGGAAGGAGAGAAGGCGGCTCACTATGCGAGGCTGTTCGGGCTTGAACCTTTTCTAGATACTCCATTAAAAAAATGTTCGAAGGGAACGAAGCAAAAAGCTGGCTTTATCCAGGCTTTAATGAAAAAGGCAGAGGTGCTTTTTCTCGACGAACCGTTCACCGGCATGGATGAAAGCAGTGTTCAGATAGCGGCTAGTTTGTTGATGGAGTGGAAAGGGACAACTGTATTCACCCTTCATGAAACCGAGCTGGCTTATCAGCTCGCTACACATATCGCTATTCTAGAGAATGGTCATCTTACCTCACTCTCACCTGTACAGCGAACGAGCCATCTGATGGAGATTACCTATCGAATGAATGAAAACAGACTGAAGGCTGTTCAATTAGTGGGTGATACTTACCGGCTGACTGTTGAAGAAACAGAGTCAGATAAAACGATCGGCGAGATTCTGAAAAACAGCGGGCATATTATCGAAGTGAAGGAGAAGGAAGCACGATGAAAACATTTGTTACTTATCAGATGCTCTCTCTATTTCACTCACTGAAATGGATGCCGCCAGCAATTTTGTATGTAGCCTGGCTCTTTAGTCAATACTCTTATCAAAACTTGCCGATCGCTGACAGCCACTCGATCTCGGCGTTCTTTCTCTATCCAGTAGTGGTATGGCTCACCATGATCGTTTTTAACTTGGAAAAAGGCAGTGAAAAACTCATTTTGCTCTCGTATATGCGAAAAAGAGAACACTTTCTTTACGGCAAAATGGTCGTCGTTTTTTTGGGCGGCCTCATACTCGCGGCTGTTTCATTTATGATGCCGATAGTGTTAGGAATCTTCGCAGAACCGCTCACAAGCGAACGCATAGGTCTCTTTTTATACGGTCACATTGTTTTTGTGATGTTAGGTCTCTTTACAGGCAGTCTCTTTAGCGCCACTAGCATGGGCGGGAAAAAATACTCGTGGAGCGGCAGCGCCTTTGTCGTCTGTGCGGCCATTGCTGGCTCTAAAATCATGGATGTGCTTCCAGAAGCATTAAAGTGGATCGTTTTTATCCTGCCACCTGTGACGGCAGTATCCAATACGATAAAAGAAGGAATGTATGACCATCCGGTAGGGATTGTCTGGAGTGTAGCTTACGTGATTATTGGATTCATAGTATTAAGAAGTCTGTTTTTGATGAGGGAAAAAGTAAATTAATAACCAATAGAAAACTTCTCCAAGAAAAACAAAATATCCGTTGACAACTGACCAGAATTTTCATAGAATAGAACTTGTCAGTTGAACGATTCCGTAGCTCAGCTGGGAGAGCGCTACCTTGACAGGGTAGAGGTCGCTGGTTCGAACCCAGTCGGAATCATAACTAAAACCCTTGTGTATCAAGGGTTTTTCTTTTTGTCTATTTTTATAAAAAGCCCCCAAAAGAGGGCTTGTTGACGAATTGTTGACGAAATTTAATTTACTTTGTTTTTTTTGCCAGAAAAAAGCCCGTCTAACTTTTGTGCAGCTTCTTGATCGGCTGACTGCAAAGCGTGTCCGTAAGTGTCCATTGTAACCCGAATGTCAGCATGACCAAGACGCTCAGAAATAATTTTTGCGTGTACGCCTTGGTTGATTAATAACGTGGCTGATGTATGGCGTAGATCGTGAAGTCGTATATAGCGGACATCTGCCGTTTTCAAAAGTCGTCGCCACCAAGTTGTAGGGGTGGTTGGATAAAAGTGTTGACCATTTTCGTTGCAGAATATAAATTCATGCTCTTTTTCTTCCAATCTATCGTATAGTCTCATGCGCTCCTTTTTCCAGTATCGCTGGAAAGTCTTCAGTTCTTCTAAAACAGAAGGTGGGAGAGTGACCATACGCATAGATTTTTTTGTTTTTGTTTTTTTTAATAAAGGTTCACCGTTTTCACCACGAACAATTGCTTGTCTAATGGATAATACTCCTTTTTCAAAGTCCACATGTTTCCATTCTAATCCTAGCAACTCTCCGCGACGAAGACCTGCAGCCAAAGCTAATGTAGTAAAAACTCGCCAATGGAACGGCTTTTCTTGAACAGCCTTAAAAAGTTGTTCAACTTCCTTTTCGCTGTATACATTTATTTCTTTTAAGTCCCCTGTATTTTTAGGTCTTTTAACAGAAGCAACGGGATTTTCCTTAATTAACTTCCATTCAGTTGCTCGCTCTAATATGTTTCGGAGTACTCTATAAACATATTGTTTTGTCCCTGATGAAAGTGGAATATTCTTGCCGTCTTTTCTTGTTAGGCTATCCAATAAGTTAACAACATGGATCGGCTTGATTTCGTCTAGTCGTTTGTTTTTTAACTGAGGGAGAATATGATTATTTAAAGCTTGTCTGTGAGCTTCTAAAGTTCCAGGAGAAAGCTCGTTTTTTGCGTATTTCTTTTCCCATTCTTTTGTGAATTCATCGAACTTCATCTTTTCAGGTGCAATATATTCTCCACTTTCTACTTCCGTTTTAAATTTGTATAGTTCTGCTTGTAGAAAGTCATTCAATTTTTTCTTTGTTTTTAATAAAGAGTCTTCTACGCGTACCGTTTTGGTTCGTTTTTTTCTTTTGCCGTTGCCGTCATACCCTGCTTCAACTACTAATAAAAACGAATTATTTCCTCTTTTTTGGATACTAGCCATTTGGTTCACTCCTTTAATTCAATGATTTAGGTTGCTTATGTATGATGAAAGGTTGGAAGTAATACAAAAAATAAGATCGTATGTTCTATTTTCACGTAAAAGAAAAACCCATGAAGGGTTTATCGCCTGTGCAAGTAAGAATTCTCTCTTGTAATGACGTGATCAAAAAAGTATATTTCTTCTTTTTTGCGTAACCATTTTTCTAAGCGAAATGCAGCAAAATCTAATTCAACATTGAATGTATCAGCTATAACAGCAATGACCTCTTGCTTTCTCCAAGGGAATGTCATTTTCTCTAACATAAAAGTAGGAACACAAAAATTCAGAGCAAAATTAGTTGCTTGCCATTCTTGGAGATATTTGAAAGCAGGAGGGAGAAAAGATTGATCCCCAACATGCCTCAGTATGTGGCAAAGCTCATGACTAAAATCCTGCCATTGTTGAGGTAAGTTTAAGTATTTGTTTAGTGCTATATAAAGCCTCCCACGACTCCTTAAAGCTTGACTGGGTTCATCCCAATAAATGACACGGATATTCATCTCCTTCGCAATTCCTTGTAAATCTAATTGTTCAGGAGTGTATATTCCGATAGTTGTATATAACTCTTTAATGTAATCTTCTAACAAAGTAGGATAATATTTCACGCGACTCACCTCAACTGATAAGAATATGTGTTCTGTTTAATGTTAAAATAAATGCACGCTCAAGGCGTGCTTATTCATCATCTTTAATAGCGTCCCAGATTTTCTTTAATCTGCGCAACCGATCTTCTGGGTTCTTAGGAAGTTCTTTATACCACTGCTCAAGCTCTGGATCATCAGCAAAAGCAATGAATTCAGGATTATTTAAGTCATCTATGTCAGAAGTGTTCGTTCTTCCTAAAAGAAAATCAGTAGATACATCTAGAACGTCGGCGATTTTTGCTAATTCATGATCTTTAATTGGTCTTTCTCCAGATTCGATTCTATTCATAACACTCGGATTCAAACCAACTCTTCTAGCTAATTCTCGTTGGCTCCAGTCCTTTTTTTCTCTCTCGTTTATAATCCTCTGACCAACACTCATTTTCTCACCGCTTTCTAATTCAGCAATATTATGATAACACGTTTCTAAAACGGAAATGAAAAAATTTCTAAAATAGAAATATTTATTATTGACATTTCTAAAATAGCAATATAATATGTAATCAAGGAGTTGCTATTTTAGAAACAAAAGGAGGGTGGTTATGGAAACACTAAATCTTTCGTATATACAGAAGAGAAGGAAAGAATTAGATCTTTCTCTTCAAGAAATGGCTAATAAAATGGGATTCAAGAATGGCTCTACTTATATGAAGTACGAGAAAGGAACGTATTCATTTAAAGCTGAACAACTTCCTTTGTTGGCCAGATATTTAAAGTGTAACATCACAGATTTTTTTGATCAAAACGTTGCTAAAATAGCAACGATCGAATGATTATGTAATGAAAGGAGAAATGGAAATGAACCGCCAAACAATGACAGTTCAAGAAACTGCTGATTATTTAGGTGTACACACAGACACTATTTACACCATGGTCAAGGAAAAACAAATTCCACACTTTCGAGTTCGCCGCCGTATCTTCTTTACTACTACTGCAATAGACAACTGGATTCATGAACAGGAACAAAGAATCGTTTCTTAAATCATACAGGAAGGTTGTGTATTGGTTGTAGGTCATTCCATACAAAAGGAGAAGCAAATGTGGTTATCAAAAAAGCGGCATATGTAGGAAGAGCTGTAAAAACGCTGCTTGAAGAGGAGGCAGTCACAATAGAAAGTATGTCAGCAGATCTCAATATTTCCAGTCAAATGGGCAGTCACATTAAAAACAATCGGCGCCGTATGCAACAAGGTGTAGCCAAACACTCATTACAGGTGTATGAAGATTCACCAGAATACATGTTGGATCTGTTATATGAGTTTTCAGATGGATTTACATCTCCTGTATTCCGTGGAGAAACAATGGAACAGCATCGCCTGGCTATGAGAGACCATACAGCGATCAGTTTGAAACAAACGCTTGATGTGCTTCAAAAAGTATCTCTTGCTAAGAAGCCAGAAGCCACCAACGCAAAAGAGCGGGAGAGCGTAGAAAAGTTAATAGATCAACTAATAGAAGCAAGATGCTTTATTGACAACTTGAACGTAGCGCTCGAAAAAGAATACGGCATATCTGTTAAAAAGCGAGCAAAAAAACTATTACCAAAATGGAAGATGGAGGGATGGAAGGAATGATGAAAGAAATCCAGCAAGCTGAGGAGATTCTGGCATCTAATAAGCCTTGGGGCAAAGTGAATGTCGATGCTCAAACTGACATGGAGGCACTGAGATACTTTGCAGAAGCCAGAACGAAACTTGGATTAAATTTCCGGTTTGATAGTAGCGAAACTTACAGTGCTATGGTCGCGGAAAAAGATAACCTGCGCTTCACGATATTTTTCCCACCGACCGAACAGGAAAAGGCCGCACTGGAAAATGATCTCGCTGAATGGATGAGTGATCAAGGATTTATGGAAATTGATGTACCACATTACGAAATGGAGGAGATTTAATATGAAACCAATCGAAGAAGTAGTGTCCAACTTAAATGAGCAGGAAGAACAAACATTTCAAGGTTTTATTGTTACTACATTAGAAGATGCAGCAGAAGCACAACGCCGAGTGTCTTATTTCAAAGATCGTCAGGCTGAAATTGATGCAATCATTGAAAAACAGATTGAGCCGTTTCTCAAGAAAATCGAAATGATCAAAGAATGGGGCGAAGAAGCCAAGAAAGAATTCATCGAAAAAGAATCCTACTATACAGCCACATTAGAGCAATATTTGCGCTCGGAAGTCGAAAGACAAGTGGAAGCAGGCAAGAAACCGAAAAAGACATTAACGCTGCCATACGGAAAAATCAGCTTGAAGAAACAGCAACCGGAATTCGTGAAGGATGAAGAAAAGATTTTTGAATATGCCAAACAGTCAGGGCTTATCAAGGTGAAAGAATCCACTGATTGGGCTGAATTGAAGAAACAGTGCCAGGTTGTGAATGGTGTCATGGTGGATGAAAACGGTGAAGTAGTACCAGGGATTCAAGTGGTGGAACGTGATGACAAGTTTGAAATCAAATTGGATTAAAAATAGACTAACTACGCCGCCAAGCAAATAGTCAGTCCGTAAACAAACATAATCTGTGGTTATTTTACCACATAAAGGAGCGAACGAACATGATTGTCTTTCATGCTAACAATAAATTCTTTCTTCCTAACATGCAGGAAGTAGCATTAGCCACATTGATTGAGTGGCAGGAGCAAGGCGCACGGATTGAGATTCATGAAAAGGAGTTGATCGACTGATGAAAACAAGCGAAAGCATTAATGAAATTGCTAAGGCGTTGGCGATGTTCCAATCAGAAGTAAAACAACCGGAAAAAGACGGGACGAATCCTCATTTCAAAAGTAAATACGTTACGTTGGATGGTACGGTAAAAGCCATTCATGAATGTGCGCCGAAGCATGGATTATCTTACACACAAATGCCAGTAAGTAATGAGAGTGGCGTGGGTGTAGTGACTGTCATTTTCCACACTAGCGGCCAGTTCATTGAGTTTGATCCTTTTATACTCCCTCTTGATAAAAAGACAGCACAAGGCGTAGGAAGTGGGCTGACATATAGCAAGCGCTATGCATTATCAGCGGCATTCGGAATTGTTTCTGATGTAGATGATGACGGAAACGAAGCAACAGACAATGCACCTCAAAATACACCTAAACAAGCCAGTAGTAAGCAAGTCGGAATGATAAAGGCGAAAGTATTGGAATATGCAAAACTTCGAGGAAGAACAGCTCAGGACGTATATCAAGTATTGAATATTACGGTAACTGACCTTGAAACTCTTTCTTCTAAAGATGCAAGCGACATGATCAAGACCCTTGATGGATGGATCACTAAGGCGAAGGAAGAACAGCAGGGGGCTTAATGCTCCCTCTTAAGAGGAGAAACGATATGTCAAATTACGAATTGAGCAAAAAGAAGTTAAGCCGATTAGAAAAAGTAATCAAATTTAACGAAAAGAATCCAGATAAATATTGTTGGTCGGATTTATACGATATGGCTGTATGTGATGACAGAGAAGAAAGAGTTGAATTAAGAGATTCAGCTAAAAAAATGCTCTCTTGCAAAATGGATTTAGAAGCAAATGGTTCTTGTTGGTGCGGGAAATTCCGACGGAAATAAGCCGAGGAAAGAGGGAGAAACGATGACAGTCTATATCGTGTCGGTTTGTGCGCTGATTTGTATTGTCTTAATATTCGGAATCCTAAAGGATATGAAGGAGGATGCGGAATGAATAATCGTGAAATAGATCGGCTGGTTGCAGAGAAGGTCATGGGGTGGACTTTAAAGGAAATGACAGCAACTTCTGCTTGGATGGATAGTCAGGGTGGATGGACTTTATATCAAATGTGGAAGCCTTCAACAGATATGCGTGACGCTTGGTTGGTGGCAGAAAAACTCTATATTACTGTATGTCCTCAACAAGGAGCACCGACAGAAATGAGTGTTTGGGCTGAAATAAACAAACAACCATTAGGTAATTGTTATGAGGCATTCGCAAAAACAGCGCCAATGGCTATTTGCTTGGTTGCTTTGAAAGCTGCAGGAGTAGAAATAGAGTCATGATCGCCAAAACCAGCAAAAACAATAAATTCAACGATCCTTTGCACCGTGCCAAACACAGACTCGGCCGCCTGCAATTCGACTATGACCAGCTGGAAGAAAAGTATGAGCACATGAAAAAGCAAATGGCACAGTTCCAGCTTGTGAACGAACATCAAGCCGAGCGGATTATACAGTTACAAAATGAAATACGCATCTTACGTGAGAACCAGCGTCCCTGCATCCGTCAACACGGTAAAACGATGCTGGAAGGCTATTTCACTTACTTAGGCAGAGAATACACGGTTGGTCCATATAAAACAGAAGCAGAAGTGTTAGAAGCGGTAGAACAGGCGAAGAAAGCGATAGCGGAGTGAGGTGGACTATATGGAATTACTTAAAACTCAAACATGCCCGTACTGTGCCAATGAAGTTGAAGATGCTTATGCGCAATGGGAGGACGACAGCCACATTGTAGAGTGTGAAGCTTGCGGCATTGAGTACAGGGTTCAACCTATTTATGAATTTAAAGGTTTTGAAATTCAGAAGTTGTGTGTTAGTTGCGGTGAATTTGATGATGATTGCTGCTGTGAATAAAGCGATAGCGGGATAGGAGAGATTGAAATGAGCGATATGGGCGATTTCTGGCGAGATATAAAGGAGCATAAAGCAGAAAAGAAACAGAATAATTACACCCAAAATAAAAGATCACTGGAAAACAATGGTGTGAAGTTCATTGAAAAACCAAATGGTCACTTTATCATTCTAGATTCTGAAGAAAAGCCAACACATGATTTTTGGGCGACTACCGGTTTAATCATCGAGCGCAAAACAAAGCGGCGAAGCAGAGGCATTCGCAACTTACTCCGGTTTGTTAAATCAAACAGAGAGTAGAGGAGGCCGCCATGCACCTATTACTAATCCTAGCCCCGACTTTCATCGTCGGGGTGCTGGCTCACATAGAAAGGATGATTAAGTTTGCAAACAAAAACATTTAAAGATAACAAAGGATTGGTTCTAACTATTAAAAACAGAAAGTCTGCGGTGATATTTGAATCAGACAACGAACCAACAAATGGTTCATTTGATTATTTATTTGAGTTTGACGACATAACATTCAACGAATTGAAAACTTATATACAAATAACAGCTAATGAAGCATGGCCGAACATTGCAGCCAAACAATGTGATAGCTTTGGTTCTGATTACTTTGAATACTACGATAGATATTTAGATGGCAATGGATATTTAGCGATAGCTGAAAATGGCTTGCGCTTAAGCAAACCTTTCGCTAAAAGCAATAAATTATATCAATTTAACAAAAAGAAAATGCAGTCGTTCTTATATGACTTAGAAAAGAAAGCGATAGCGAAATAGGGGGAAGAAAAATGATCGAATACCGTTGCACGGATTGCGATAAGTCAGAGTTTCACACGAAGATCATTCCCATGAAGAAATGTCCAGGCTGCCAGTATCTTATGGAAGCTGTGGAGTATGAAGGGTGATGGAAACAGAAATAAGGAGGTCAAAATGTATGAAAATAACAGGCACAGTAACTATCCGATATGAGGTAACTGTTGAGGCTGATGATATTTCACAAAAAGTAATGAGCTTATATGAATCAGACACCCTTATCGCAAAAGCAATTGATAAGAAGTTGCCAGTTGGTTTTTGGGTAGAAGACGATATTCGAGTTCAAAAAACAGAAAAGGATAATCCGCAAGCTATAGATTAACCAAAAAGGAGGCTCACCATGATCTTAGATGTCTATGTATGCTGCTGTCATGAGGTTAAGGAGTAGGAATGATGTTCGGATTTTTTAATAAGTGGGCAATCGCCAATATAGCTGGTGCGCTTTATCTTGTTCTGGTGTTCGGCCTGTTGCAAGATTGGGCGCTTATGGCTGCCAGTATGGTTAAAGCGATCGGTTGGGCGATCTTAGCTAGTGCTAGTGAGTAGATACAAAATGCGAAGGAGTGAAAGTATGATTTGGATTATATTAGCCCTTATTCAGCTTCCATTTACATTAGCAGGGCTATGGATAATAGGTCAGTTGATTTACGAATGGTTATGACATAGTTCGTGGAAAACGCGCTATAAGGAGGAGACCGAAAATGCCATACGACAAGTGTATCGTTTGTGATTCACCGCTAGGAACAGCGGTAGAAAAAGAGGAAGAGGCGTTTTGTTATAACTGTTACCACGATGTAGACATTAGTGGATAGTTTGTTGAAAAAGCACAGCGACAGGGGGATTGATCATGAACAACGGCATATATGAATCACGTATGGAGATCCAGCGGTTGAAAGAGAGAAATAAGCAGCTGGAAGCAGAGAATGAACAGTTCGAAAAAGAATCAGTCGAAGTCATTACAGCACTTGCAGAAAAAGTAAGATGCTATGAAAAAGCCATTAGTGCTGCCTATAGAGTGGCGAGTGCAGAAGGCTATTGCGGCGTCTGTGATGAACTATCGGAAGCTATTAATGCATATAACATAGATGTTTGGGAGGAATCAGAATGAGTAGTGCATGCACATGTCATATTGATCCAAAACAATGTTGGTGGTGTCTGTATGAAGTGGAGAAAGCGAAGGTTCAACAGTACAAGAAGGCTTTAGAGTTTTACGCTTATCCTGAAATGTATAAACAGCACCATTATCACAGCTCAACAACAACTGCTGTACAACTAGACGGTGGTAGTTTAGCCAGAAAAGCATTGGAGGGGATGGAATGAAAGGCACGACTGTAGGTGAGCTTGTTGAAATGCTAGCTAAATTTCCTTTTGATACAGAAATAGTTGTTGGGTGTGGTGGCTGTCAAAAAGGATCAGTCAACGACGTAATCACCATTAGTGACCGAACAGATCAGACATTTGGATACATTGAATTGAACGTTAATCAATCATGGAAGGAGAAATAATCATGTGTAACCTACACAGCGAAAATGAAAATGTTGTCAACGATCTGGGATATGCCTGGATGATTCAACCGTGCCCAAATCTAACAGAAGAAGAGATTGAGGAGCGCAAGTTGGAAAGTATGAAGAAGATGAAGGCTATCAGATTGAAGATTGTGCAACTTAGAAGAGCAGCGGCTTTGAAGGAGGTGATATAGGAGGGGAAACCCTTCTTTCTTTTCACTTTCAGAAAGAACATGTGTTTGGTTAAATTTGGAAAAGAAAAAGCTCTTCGATGGAGCTTAATCTTCCTTGCTGGATTTATCAATAACTAATAATTCATGGAGTTCACATTCCAGAACTTCACAAAGTATTTCAAGAGTTTCATATGCAACGTTGTTGTTTTGGTTGTTATGAAATTTATCCAGTGTCTTACGGCTGATCGAAAGCCCTTTTTCTTGAGTCATGCGATGTAATTCAGACACACTCTTGATTCCTTTCTCAGCCATGAGTACTGACAAACGATTCTTAATCATTATACAGTCTCTCTCCTTTTCATTGTTTACCTTATCGTATGTATTATTAGATATTATTATACAACTTTTTTATATTTTAGGTAGTATTTTTTCACCAATGATATTAAAAATAAGTCTTTGTGCCTACCTTTTTCCATTGATAAATTTGGTACAAAAGGTTAAAATTTAGGTATGAAAGGTTGAAAGGAGGGTAGCTATGGCCATTCATAACAACATGAGAACCCTCATGGCGAAAAACAGAATTAAAACGCTGCAAGAAGTCGCCGACAAAACGGGTTATCCCTATCACACTGTCCGTGGATTTGAAAACGGCACACATAAACGTGTAAATGGGGGGTTGATCGAAGCGCTTTGTGATCTTTTCAACTGCAGTATTCAAGATTTAATGTTTATCGAAAAAAAGAAAAAGGCTGGCGTCTAGAGCGGTGCTAGCCTCACGAAAAGGAGAGGGCTGAATGAATCAACTGAAAACTTTTAAGCATGATGTTTTCGGAGAACTTCCTGTAATTATTATCGATGGGATCGAGTGGTTTGGTGCAACTGATGCAGCAAAATCACTGAGTTTTGGAAATCCTTATGATGCTTTAAAAAATCACGTTGATGATGATGACCTAGCGATCCACGAGGTCATCGATAACTTGGGTAGAAAGCAGAATAAAAAATTCATTAATGAATCTGGATTATACAGTTTAATCATCGGAGCTTCCAAGCAAGGTAACAACAAAGAGATTAAAGAAAAAGCTAAACGGTTCAAACGTTGGCTAACAGCTGATGTATTACCAACTATCAGAAAAACAGGCGGATACGTTGCGAATGATGATCTCTTTATTCAGACGTATTTACCACATGCGGATGAGCAAACGAAAATGATGTTCCGAACAACGTTAGGAGCAGTAAAGAAATTGAATGAAGAAATAGCGGTTATGAAGCCTAAAGCAGAATATTTTGATGCTCTGGTTGATCGTAGCTTGCTAACTAACTTCAGAGATACAGCAAAGCAATTGAAAGTCGGTCAAAAAGAATTAATAGATTGGTTGCTTGATAACAAGTTCGTCTATCGCGATCAAAGTAAGAAGTTAAGACCATACATGCAATATGTTCCAGAGTTGTTTGATATGAAGGATTGGGAGAGAAACCAAAAGGCTGGTGTTCAGACTTATATCACGCCAAAAGGTAAAGAAACATTCCGGTTACTCTTAGAAAAAAGAAAAGAAGCTTGATGTTGGTAGCATCAAGCTTCTGAAAAACCCGTTCGTAAATATTTTGTTAATTAGATTATACCACACTGAGGGTGTTAAGTCACCCTCTTTAATAAAAGAGGTGCCAGCATGAGTAATTATATCGCTATACGAGAGTTGATGAAGAAGATTAGTGGGCAAGATAACACAATTACAATTCCGAAACTGTACATCGAACTGACTGGAGACTTAACGACTGCACTCGTGCTTAACCAAATTGTTTTCTGGTCGGACAAGTCAAAGAGAGCAGATGGATTCTTTTATAAAAGCTATAAGGAATGGCAAGAAGAAGTTTTTCTCTCTGAACGCCAAGTGAGATATGCAGTAAAGAAACTAAAAGACAACGATTTTGTTTCAACTAAGTTGAAGAAAGCTAACGGAGCGCCAACGCTGCATTATAAATTGGAATTCGACAATTTGTTAGATTCGATTCTTACAATTTGTCAGAATCCATTATTACAAAATGTCAGTATGGAAAATGACAAAATGTCAGATTCCTTGGATGCTGACAAAATGTCAGAAACCTTAACAGATGAATACAACAGTAGATTACAACAGAAGAATACAACAGATAAGAAAGATAACGTCGCTTTGGCTCCTTCGCTTCCTTTCTCTGACATAGTTGATTATCTGAATGAAAAGGCTGGAACGAACTTTAAATCAACAACCCAAAAGACACAATCACTTATTAAAGCCAGATTTAAAGAAGGATTCACATTAAATGACTTCAAGAAAGTAATCGACATCAAAACAGCAGAGTGGTTGAACAACAAAGAAATGAATCGATACTTACGGCCAGAGACTTTGTTCGGACCCAAGTTTGAATCTTACCTTAACCAAAAGGCGGTGAAAGGCAATGGAGCCAATGCGAATGCCCAGCAACTTGCTCAAGACTATGACCTTCCATTCTGATTACTGCGAACACAAATACAAAGTAGGTGGGAAAGAAGTTGTGAAGCGTATCCAGATGATCTTAGTGGACGGACAAGCTGTTTGCCCGCGGTGTGAAGCTGAAAGAGAAACAGCCAAACTACAGGAGATTGAGACGGAGAGATACGAACAAACGGAATATGTAATGTCAGAGGGCCAGAAGAAGAAAAGAGTATTTAATCGAGATAGCATCGTGCCGGACGACACCATTTCAAAGGCTGAGTTTTCTAACTACCGTGAAGATGGACCAGAAGAGACAGAGAACAAACGTAAAATGATTGATCTCACGAACGATTTGAAAGCCGGACGAGTTTTCAACATCATCTTACAAGGGAATCCCGGAGCTGGTAAAAGTCATTTAGCTTATGCAGCACTGAGAGAGATTAACCAATCAGATTTAGAAGTTTCCTGTTTGTTCATCAGCATAGAGGACATGATGAGGCGAGTTAGAAACTCTTTTAGCAACAAAGACAGCAAGTATACGGAAAGCTACTTTATAGAGTTGCTGTCGAGTGTAGACTTTCTGGCACTGGACGACTTAGGAGCAGAAACAGGAGCGATTGGCACGGACAAGCAGGCAACAGACTTTGTTCAGCGGTTGTTGTACGCCATTACGACAACCAGACAAGACAAAGCTACAATCGTTACGACTAACCTAAGTGGAGAAGAATTATTCAAAATCTATGATAGCAAGATGGTTTCTCGGCTGTTTAGAAGGCCGCAATACATCGTGTTTAAGGAAACAAAAGATAAACGGAGAATCGATCTTCCGTTTTGAATAAGGGGGCTTGTCTCTAGCCCCTCTTTCTATAACCTATGCAGCGGTGAGCGGAAGTAGAACGGATGAGATACAAATAATGAAATAGAGGAGATGTAAAGATGAGTGAAGATTTGCAATGGAGAGCTAGGATATTTGCTGATAAAGCATTAAAAGCAGAGGTGCAAAAAGAAATCACTAAACTCGCTTTAGTTGTGTTAGGAAATCACAAATTAAAAATTGAACATAACAAAGAAGGTTTCGATTCTTATGTATATTGCAAACACAACACTAAACAATTTTGTCCAGTCGGCAGCAGAACAAAGCATTACAGAGGTCGTTTTCGTGGATATGTAGTATACGGTCACACAAAAATGGATGTTTACCTAGAGGTTTTAAAATTATTAGCAAATGATAATTCTGTTTATTTTCCGATAGTTGCACCTAGAACTGATGATGAATGGGTTGAGCGTGAAGAATACGACAAATTGAAAGAAGAAAATCAAAAATACAAGAAAGCATTAGAGGACTTGTTGAACAAAAAATAGTTCGTGTTCTGTTAACAAAACACCGAAAGGAGAACCAACATGGTCGAAGAGGTTGGTACCTTAAATGAAACTAAAGCTCGTTAAAAAAATCATCTGCTTATACGAAAACGAGAAAGAGCAAGAACTGATACATGTGTGGGGCGAGGACACAGAAGGTTATATCATTTTTGAACGTTGCGACGATCCTACACGACAACTGCAAAAGATGACCAGAAGAGAGCTAATGCAATATAAACCAATATGGGATTCTCAACTTAAGGAGTGAACATTTTGAAAGTTGAATACTTAGTTCTAAATAGAGAGACAGCTCAAAAGGTGTTAAACGCGGATGAAATAAGAGTTTTAAATGGCATCATTGACAAAATCAGCGAGTATGAAGGTCCGAAAACTTATGTGGTTGACGAAATAAAGTAAGGCGAAGTTCGTGAGGAAAACACCGAAAGGAGAACCAACATGAAGTTTTTAATCCAAACACGAAAAGAAAATAGTTTACGAGGGTTTGATGCGATTATAAATAGTGCGGGCAACGCGAAGGACTGGAACAATTACACTCATTCTTTTGATGATTTAAAGAAAGCGCAAAGCGAATGCGAATCGTTAATTAAAGGTGGCATACACAAAGCGGAAAATATCAGGATAGTTGAAGTGGTTTGTACGTTTGAAGCAAATGTAACGGTTAAATCAAAAAGCGATAAGTATTAAAAAATTAATAAAAAGGAGAACCAACATGATCAAAAAGATCATATAGGGTGAATCATGAAAACAATTGACGGCGAGCAAATAAGCGTAGAACAGCTATATCACAAGCACATCAACTTTATCAGAATGATGGCTTATAAATACAGAATCATCGGAAAACAAGCAGGATTGGACCTTGACGACTTAATAAGCATCGGGACAGAAGCGCTGGTTGTCTGTTACGGCAAGTTTGATGAAAGCAAAGGGTGCAAGTTCCTGACCTACTTAGGAACAGCCATACGGACAAGAATCATGAGAGAGTGTCATAAAAACCAGCGGCTCTATATTCCAAATCATATTTATGAAATGATCCGGTTAATCAAACATAACGGAGATACGGACTTAACAGCGGCGGAAATCGCTGAAAAGTATGAGTGCAGCCAACAAGTAGCAGAAGGCATCGAGCGATTCTTGCAGACGAAATATATCAAGTTGGAAAGTCCGGCAAATAAACGAGGTAACTTGCTGATACATGAAGTAATTGGCGAAAGAGAAGATAACACAGCGGTAGAGGTGAATAACTTCATTGCTAGGCTTCCAGCAGATTATCAAGCGGTTATAACTGGGCGAATGGAAGAAAAGACATACAGAGAAATTAGCGAGCAAATCGGCTCCTCTATCCAGCATGTAGCAAACATCCTAAAAAGAGCGGGTCAACAGTGGACGGAATATGAAGCGGTAACTATTTAAGTGGAGGGATTAAACAATGAGCGAATGGCTAACGATCGGACAGCTTATTGATCAATTAAAACCAAACGAAATAGCGACGGATGAAAAAGAAGAATACACAGTCTCATGGAAGTATGGCCTTACATTCGTAGACGAGGACAAGGATACATTCAAGGATATAATTCCACTGTACAAAGAACGAAAATGGCGAATCATTCCTCAATACGTCAGCTTGGAAGAAGCAATGAAGGCTTTAAAAGAAGGAAAGGTTGTTACCTTATACACGACATATACGACACATAGTTTTAGCACTGAAAATTATTTTAGAGACTTTGTTGAAAAAAGCATAACGATTGCTGAATTCGTTTCAGGAAAGTGGACGATTGAAAAATAAAAAGGAGTGACAAACCATGATAGAAGACGAGAATATCGGAAAAAAATATAGTCGTCTAACAATCACCGAATTTCACTCTAAAATTAATCGGATAAAAAAGTATAAATGCGTTTGTGACTGCAAAAAAGAAAAAGTTGTGTCCATATACGATTTAAAAAACGGAAGCGTTAAAAGTTGCGGGTGTTTAAGTAGAGAGAATCTTATTAAAAGAAATAGCATCCACCTTCAAAGTAGAACGCGCCTTTATAGGATATGGGCAGGAATGAAATCAAGGTGCAATAATCCTAATTCAAAAGATTATAAGAATTATGGAGGCAGAGGGGTGTCAGTCTGTAAAGAGTGGAGCGAAGACTTTGAAATCTTTAGAGAGTGGGCACTATCGAACGGATATGAAGACAATTTGACTTTAGAGAGAAAAGATTGCAACGGAGATTATGAACCGAGTAATTGTTCATGGATAACTAAGCAGGAACAGGCGAGCAACACACGCCAGAGTCGACATATCACAATTGATGGTGTCACAAAAACTCTAGCAAGCTGGTGCAGAGAATACAAAATGAACTATGCGACGGTATTCCGTCGGATGAAAGACGGCATGACACCCAAAGAGGCTTTAACAACACCGCCAAGAAAACGCAAATCGAAAAAATAAATGCGTGGAGGGATACTAAATGTATCAATCTGTTTTCCTTGTAGGTAATTGGGTTTCAATCAGAAACAGAAACGCCACAGGATTCATCTTAGAAGCAACCTACCACGATGCCATGGTGTTTGTCATTCAGGACGGAAAAATCAAAGGAGAACAGCGGTTTCAACATCATCAGTTATCCAGGAGTGATGACAAGTTATTGCCAGGGGAATTGGACGACTTAAAACGGCTGCACATTAACATGGCCTTAGATACAAATGATCGGGAATGGCTCAAGCAGCTGACAGAAGCGGAGGAAAGCAAGTGAACATAGATAACAATATGCAAAATACACAAAACAAATTATTTGAAAACGAGCTAACAAGGGATCAGTACCAACGTCAATGGGAGAGTTTAAATGCTTCAGTTAATCCGAAACCGAGCGAAGAGGAGCGACAACGGCGACTAACTGAGTATAGACGGTCACAAAAAGCGAGAGTAAGAACTTTGAAAATGATGAAAGAGTTGAATACAGACCTGATAAAAGAAATCATAGCAGGGAAGTGAGGCTGTGCAAAGGGAGATTGATGGAGAGCTTATGTCTTTGGAGGATGTGTGGGAAAAGTACTACAAGTTTTTGTATAAAATTTCACGCAAATTCCTAAAGAGGGCACACCGATACGGGCTAGAATTGGATGATTTAATGACTGTTGCTAAAGAGGGAATGATCAAGGCTTTTGAGAGGTTTGACAGTAAAGCGGGTGTTAAATTTATCACTTTTCTGGGTGTTTGGGTAGAAGGAGTGATCAGGCGGCTTTTTAGGGACGAGAACAGATTTTTTAAGGTAAGTCGGCCAGTTAAAGATGCGGTTATGAAGATTGGTGTTCATCAGCTGGGGGATTGTTCGCCGGAAGAAATAGCCGAAAAGATTGGTTGCTCCATTAAAGATGCACAAACGGCGCTTGAATTTATGTCTGTAGAGTTGACTCATTTAGACGCAACGATTCCAGGAAAAGATCAGAATACTTCCTTGGTAGCCGAAACAATCGGAAATTGTGAAGATGATACAAGTGTAATTGTTGATGACTTTTTAAGAACGCTACCTGAAAAATTGAGAAAGATCACTGAGTTGCGGATGCAAGGTAAAACCCAAAAGGAAATCGGAAAGATTCTGGGGATTAGCCAGGTTCAAGTATCAAGGTTATCAGCGAAATTAGGTAACTACTGGACTAGTTACGAGAGGGGAGAAGAGAAAGTGGGAAAATTACAAATGACGGTTGATGAATTTGTTCAATTAAAACACGTTGAAAAGAAATCTTTTGTAGCAATCGGAAAACTAAAGGGTGTATCGGATGTGACCGTACACAACTGGGTGAAAAGGAACGACAAAGCTATTAAACAGGCGTTGGAACGTCGAGAAAAACAAACAAATAGTGAAGCTACAAAAGTAATTAAAGAAACATTGGAAACAGCAGGAGAACAGAAATACGATGTGTTAGAAGCGGCAATCAAAAAGTTAAAAGAAGAAAAAGCCGAATGGCAATATAGAGCAGCACAAGCAGAGAAGCAACTAAAGAATATTGATAATGAGCATGAATCTATAAAACAATCAAACATGGAATTAATGACAGAGAATCAAAAGTTGAAAGAAGTGAACGAAAAAGCTTCAGAAATCGCAGAGGAATTAAGAACAGTAAAAGAGGAGAATTCGGAACTTAAAAATGAATTGTATAAAAAATCGGCTGAGTTGGAGAGTTTAAAAGAATCTCATAACTATTTATCTCGCCGACTTGAAAAAACAACAAAACAAAGCAAACTCATGCGAGAGTTATTAGTCGGAGAATGGGGGATCGCATGAAGTTCGAGTTACAACCTTATTCAAAAGAGCAGCAGCTGGCGGGTCATCAGCGAGAGAAGGATACGCCTAAATACAAGCCAAAAAGATTTAATCGACGAAAGCGACAAACAAAGAAAGTAGATTACAAGGGTATCAAGATCCCGTCCAGAGCAAAGCGGTCCGAGTTCACCTTGAAAGATAAACAAAAAATCATCGAACTATACGGCGACGGTTGTTTATTCTGCTACAGTCCTTATGTTGAGTACCATCACCGAAAATTCAGAAGTGGGCTAGGCAGAAACAATCCACGCAACGGAGCGCCGTTATGCAACCTTCATCATCGCCAAGTACATGAACAGCCAGAACTAGCAGAAAAGCTAAGAGAAGAAGCGAGAGAACGGTTTTCAGAGGACTATTTCAAAGATAAATACGATCTCTGGAAAGAAGGGAAGATCGAGCGGCCGACAGATGAATTGTTTGAACGATTCTTTGAAGGGGTGGAGAAAGTTGACTAGGCGGGTCGTGGAAACTAAAGCAGCCACACTGGATAACGAGCAGTTGAGAATTATCACTATTTTTGAACAGGGAATCAACAAGGAAGCTATCAAGAAAATGAGCGGATATAGCAAGACGCATGATGTATTAATCCAGCGAGGTAACGTGTGGGAGTTTAAAGAGGAGTAGAAACGAAAAGCAAAGGAGTGATTGTGTGCTCTATCTAAAGTTATGGTTTTCGGCAGACGGAACACCCGTATATGGTCAAGCGATAAGATGGTGTTATCTGTTAGGTCTTTTTGGTAAAGACCCAAAAGCAACGAGAAAAATGGAGAGATTGGACAAAAAGAATTTCAAGAAATGGCAAAAGAATACCGGAAAAAGCTTTGAAGACTATCTAAATGTAGCCAGAGTTTAATGGCGTAGTGCGGTAGGCTAACAACACAACCTTTTCACGCATCAATCCGAAAAAGACAATAATTCACCAATATAAATATATCGTCAAGGATAGGCGAACAACAAGGGGAACTTAATGGAAACCGAGGAGGAAACAGAATGAATAACATTATCGTAAGCGGCAGGAGTGTCAAGGAAATTGAAATTAAGTTTACACCAGCGGGGAAGTCGGTAGCCAGCGGCACAATCGCTGTACAACGAAATTACAAAGTTGAGGGAGAGTACCCGACTGACTTTCTAGATTTTGTTTGCTGGGGGAATGGCGCGAAAGTATTAGCAGATTATGTGAAGAAAGGTGATCACTTCACGATCAGCGGACCATTACAGACAAGAACATACGAGAATAACGAAGGTAGGAAAGTTAAAGTCCATGAAATTAATGTGAGGGACTTTGATTTGCCGGTGAAACCAAGAAATAGCGACAGTCAACAGCAAGCCCCAAGATACAACGCTGATCCAGGTGACCCTTTCCAGGGAAATAGCGAGCCATTTGATGTGAGTTCGGACGACTTGCCATTCTAAGAGGTGAAACCATGAAGCGTCACTATTACATTACTCCTGATGATTACGCCCGAGCAGAAGCCAACGGAATAAACAAGAGAACGCTTGAAAGAAGAGTACGGGAGTTTGGATGGGATATAGAACGTGCTGTTAACACACCGATATTGAGTAGAAACAAACTGAATGAGAGCATGGTAAAACTTGCTGAAAAGAATGGTGTATCTAGAAGGCTGTATGCTCGGCGTATTAAGGAATTAGGGTGGACGGAAGAACAAGCAGCTTCCGTTCCTCCTATGAGCCGTAAGGAAGTAGGAAAAGAGAACGCCAAGAGAGCAACACGATTTACTGATAAACAACTGCAGATCATGAAAAAGAATGGGTTAAAAAAAGTCACGGTACTAAACCGAGTGAATAGAAACGGCTGGACCATGGAGGAAGCAATCAACACTCCTACTGTGCAACCGCATGAGTTAGGAGAATGGCGAAAGCGTAAGAAACGAAACAGAGGTTTTTTAAACGATGGGAGGAAGGCGCAATGAAACTATGTGAACGCTGCAACCGTCCTTTGAGATCACAAAAGAGCATGGATGCAGGTATGGGACCTGTCTGTAAGAAAAAGCAGGAGAAAGAAGATGCGGAATTTGAGAAGATCCAAATCAAAATAGACGAGGTGTTGGAGAATGAATCTAACGAAGCTGTTTGAAATGCAAAAGGTGCTTGATGAGCGGATTATGGACGAACATCCAGAATTAAGAGGGCAAGACAACCTTGACTGGAAAACCCTTGCCCTGCAAGTAGAGCTTGGAGAATGTGCGAATGAATGGCGCGGGTTTAAGAAGTGGAGTCATGATCAAGAGCCGAGAACAGCAGTTATTTGTGAATCTTGTCGAGGTAGCGGTGGTTACTACAATACATTTAAAAACATGAAAGAAAAGAAAAATAAGGTGATCTGCAAACAATGCAATGGTTGGGGCGTTGTAAAAGGTGCGAACCCACTCTTAGAAGAATACGTGGACTGCCTGCATTTCATCTTATCGATTGGTGTGGAGTGTAAATGGAATGGCGTGGAATTTGAAAAAACATTAGTTTCAGGCAGTATAACTACACAATTCCATCACCTCTTTAAAGCGATAAGTGATTTTCAACAGCTCAATAATTATTTGAATTACAAATGGATTTGGGGAATATTCAATGGTCTTGGTCAAATGCTCGGCTTCACATGGGAACAGATTGAAGAAAGTTATATGGCAAAGAATAAGATCAATCACTTGAGACAGGAAAATGGATATTGAGGGGGAGTTTTCTTTGGAGAAATTCTTTTGTCAATGTGGATGTAATAAAGAAATACCTTTCAAAAAACACCATAAGAAATATCCGCCTAAATTTTTGAAAGGACATAGCAATCGCACAAGAGTTAGAAAAGATTATGATACCGAATCAGCCTTTTGGAAACGCGTTGAAAAAGGTGATGATAATGAATGCTGGGAATGGAAAGGTTATATCACGCCCAATGGATATGGGCAATTAAAAGAAAAACAAAAAAATGTATATGCTCACAGATTTTCTTACCAATTACACTACGGGAATCTCCCTAAAGATAAATTGGTTTGTCATAAATGTGATAATCGCAAGTGCGTAAATCCTAATCATTTATTTATAGGTACTCAATTAGATAATATGCACGACATGATTGCTAAAGGAAGACGATATACAGGTAAACCTTGGACAACCAAAATAGACGAAGAGCAAGTTCGTATGATCAGAGTGTTATGTGATGAAGGTTTCGATAAAGGGAAAGTTGCAGAAGTATTCGGATTGAAAAGATGTACAGTGGTAAACATTGAAGCAAGGCGTATTTGGAAAGAAGTCAACCACGCCAGACAGGAGAACGGATACTGATATGAGATATGTGGGATTGGATTTATCAACTAAAACAGGAGTGTGCATCCTTTCGCCAAGCGGCGAGGTGCTTTACGAAGAGGAATTTGTTTATAAAAACATCACAACTCCAGACGATATGCTATTGCTCATCTTCGATGTAATGGATTGTATAAGTGAAAAAGATGTTGTGGTCATCGAGGGGTTCGGTTATGCAAGCAAGACCGGATTCCTTCTCGGTGGCATCGGTTGGGCAATACGAATGGAATTATCCAAGAGAAACATCCCATTTTATGTGGTTGCACCAACAGCTCTGAAGAAATATGCAACAGGCAGCGGGAAGGCAGATAAACGAAAAGTAGCAGTGGAAGTAAATAAGCGCTGGGGCTTCTACAGTGATTCGGACAATATAACTGATGCTTATGTGTTAGCGCAGATCGGAAGGGGTTTAAAAGGCGAATACGAGCCAATTAAGGTGCAGCAGGAAGTGTTGAAGAAAATTAAATAAAGGGGTGCGGCGGAGATGAGGTTTTTTGACAGATTAAGTGAAAAAGAGAAAGCAGAAGCAACTGCTTATTTGCGAGACATAGCTAATCGTTTAGAAAACGGCGTTCCAGTTCATGAAGCGGGATTTTCTTCCGAATATCACTATCAAGATGCAAATGGTGGATATAAAAACGCAAAGCAATATACAGGCTGGCAGACGATTGAAATTAAATTAACCTTTCAACCGGAAGAGAAAGAGAAGGTAAAGTTAAGACTTGAGTTAGAAAAAGAAGATTTAGTTTCTTTGGTGAAAGGATCAGAACCTAACTACGGTGTGATGGATCACCCACTTATAGACAAGTGCGGAGAATATTCGGGATCGTATGGCAGATGGGATTGGAACCAATATAGGTTAGAAAAACTAACAGAAAAAGAACTAATGGAAATATATCGAATTTGCAAACGTAGCTGGAAGTAAAGAAGAGAGCGGGTGCGGAAAAGATGAAAACAAAACATTGCATTGATTGCGGCAAAGAGAAAACCAATCCACGTTCACATTACTGTGAGAAGTGTTTTAGGTCTCTACTGAAAGCGAGGATAAATCAATGAAATGTACTATAGAGGTCCTTTACGACAACGGAGTTAAAGAAGAGTATGGTCCGTTTACTGAAATAACACAGGAAGCAATAAAAGGGTTAGAGGAGCTTGTTGAGGTTGCGTTTGCAGATGATAAACCCGGGCATCTTACTTTGCCTGATAAAAGCATTTTAAATTTAGGAAAAATGAGTAGAGTGACCATAAAAGAAGGTGAGTAAGTGGAGTTAACATCTGTAGTGCAACTAATCTATCAAGCTACGAAACGGCTGGATAAGATTCAACGTCAAATATTCAAACTAGCAGAGCAAAAAGCTGTGACAGAAAATGCATATCGCCAAAAACTCGCTGAAGAAATGATGAAACTGCGGGCTGAAAACATACCGACTACTTTAATACCGGATATGGCCCGTGGAAATACCTCTTATTTTAAGCTAGAACGTGATTTAGCAGAGGGGACATACAAATCAGCACTGAGTGCAATGGAAGCGTTAAAGGTAGAAATAAACGCCTTACAGAGCGTGGCTAAATATCAGAATGAGGTCGGATCATAAACAGGAAGGATGAAAATTTCATGATCGGAATATGGGCAACTATCACAGTATTACTCTTAGGATTCTTTTCTCTGGTGATTCAGTTAAAGAAAATACAGCGGCAACAGCGGTATCTAGAAACGCAGCAATATGATATGTGGAATCAGATCGGGCGGTATGAAAAAGAGTTAAAACTACAAAAGGCAGCAAATAAACCGGAATAAGAAAAGGGGAAATGAGCATGAGTCGGACAATTAAAATCAACAAATACCAAGTATATGACATTGTACGCAACTATCACTGGAAGATTAAAGAAGTCCAACGGCTCAAGAATGAATTAGAAAGCGTGGAAAGCAGCAGCACAGCGCAATACGGAATAGAAGCCAGCATGCCAAAGGGAAGCGGTGTCGGGCGTCCAGTGGAAGCGGAATGTGCAAGGAGGGAACGCAAACGCCAGAGAGTGATGAAATACGAAGAGGAGATCGGCTATATCATTGATCGACTGGATAATGTAGTGGATGAAAAAGAACAGGCGATGCTTGATTGTTTGCTAGATGGATATAACGTGACAGCTGCAGGCAGGCATTTGGGATTGTCTCAAAGCTCGGCGCAAAGGCTATATGATGACATTGTATCGAAGTTGGCGGAATAAAAAGCAGAAAGGAAGAAGGAAATGAGAGTTTTAGAATATGAAAACATTCCTGAGTTAGAAGGCAAGACAATCGCTTTTACTCATATTGCACAATTTGCGGATAACGTTACCATTGCTACTGAGGATGGGTGTGTAATAGTCATTACACAGGATTTGGATGAGGATTATGGAGAGACAAAGAGAACAAAGGTACTGCCAAAACCTTATGCAGTCCAATATATCGAAGGCAGCAAGTATCTTAGAGAAGAACTATCCAAACGAGGAATCTTTGATATTGAAGCGTATAAAAAGAAGCAGAGAGAACTTGCAGAAAAGAGAAAGGAAGAGTTTCGTATGGCTCAGGAAAAGAAAGAACGAGAGGAATACGAAAGACTAAAAGCAAAATTCAGTGACAAGTGATAGTGTTCATTTATAACTCAAGCGCAATGGGTTAAATGGGTAAATTGGGTAATCTTCGCATTTTTGTTTGGCAGGTGCGAAAATAAGAGTATGAGGGAAATCCTCACACGGTCGATAATCAAACTAGCGTACTCGCCTGGAAAACGAGACGCATCCATGCAACTAAAAGCAATCTTAATACAGGCCGTCTATATGGCGGCTTTTCTTCTTGTAAACTGTCCATTCGTGAGTAACATCCCCCACTTGCGAGTGTCCAGTTTAGATGGAGAAACCTCTAGTGAAGTGCTGGAATAGGTAGACAGTTGAATGCTATATGTTTTCCGAGTATTGAACGTTAGCGGCCACTGATGCTCGGAGCAGAGACGGAACTCCATATCAGACCACATATAGCAAAGGCCAAGTTGTGAGGTGCAAATCCTCACCTTCACTTATGCGCGAAATGTTGACCGATGCGGCATTTTAGCCGGGATAAACATCTTACCTGACAAGATGGCTCGGTCGATCAGGAACAGAATAGCGCACATCAGCCGAAGGATCGGGGTTATCCTGGTCGCCGCTATACTAAAGCGGAAAGTAGGCACTATAAGCGATTGTCACTACCGAGCTCACGCTCCTAATAAAGTGGCAGTCGCTTGCGTTGGCCCGTGATGGGTAGAGAGCACTCGCTTAGGCGGGTGTTTTTCTTTTGTGCTGAGATTATTCCCTGAGTAATACCAGCAGAGAAGAAAATACAGGGGGAGTGAGAACGATGACTATAGGGGAGCAACTAAGGGAGAAACAGAAGAAGCGCCAGGCTAAGGGGAAGAAAGAAGAAAAGATCAACTGGGCAGAACTCATGAGCAAGAAAGACACCTATAAGCGGGTGAATGGCAGGATTAGGAGGAAGTAGGATGGACGATCTAAAGAAACATCGCATACGTAAAAACGGGGATTATACTCCAGATGATGTATTAAAGCAGGCGGCAGATATCATCAAAAAAGTGGGTGCGAAATCTCTTATTGTGTTGGTAGAAGGTGAAGACGAGATGTTATACCGGTACAACACAGGATTAAGCATTACGGAGCTTTTAGGATTATTGGAATTTGCTAAAATGCAAGAATTTGAGTGAGGCGAGGATATGCGCAGAAGGGTTCAGTCTTTTGGTAAATAAAAAAGCTGGCAGCAATCACACTACCAGCAGAGATTAAATAATCTTTTTCATCCCACACTCGCGGCACTCTCTGAGAAAGATGCCGTCTTTCATTGAACTCTTAAACTGAGCATTACCGCAATTGTCGCAGCGGCCAGATATGATGTCGGGGTGGTCTTTGTAATCATAAACAATCGTTAAATCATATTCTTTCTTCTCTTCCATGCTGAATCACCTTTCCTTGGAGTCCAAAGCTTATTTTAGCATGAGGACCAGAAAGGGGAAATCACTTCTTTTGTCGAAAGTAGTAAGCTGACGAAAGGAGAGGAAGAAATGAAATATATCAAATTACTTATTATGACTTGTATGATTTTCTCGATAACATTTACTAGCTTCAATTCAGTTTATGCTAAAGAAAAAAAGTTATCGGGGCTATCTGTAGTAACAAATAAAAAGCATCCGAGGTATTGTGACGGTGTTAAGAAATTTGAGAAGTATAGAAAAAAGACAAAAAAAGGCTTAATAACTATCGGTGACTATGACAATAGCGATAAACGTATATTGCATATTGATGATACCGACGATAAATGTGTCAATAATATAGAAATTTATATTGAAAATACAAAAAAGAAAAGAATAACGGATAAAAAAGCACTAAAGATAATCAAGAGCTATTTACCCAAGAAAAAGAAATTAGAAGAATATTATGAATCGCCGGAAATTCAGAAGTTAAAAAACTCAGATGACAATTTAACTTATTATGCGATCAGCTATCATCACAAAGATTACTATAACAATAACCCCGAGGATTACCCTGGTAATATTCATGCGTATGCTGAATCAGATGAAAGAGGAGTAAAGTTTATTAGAATCAATTGGAAAGCTCCTAGACATTTTATGAACTACGAGAAAATTGAGTGATTTATAGCATCCTACATGGGTGCTCTTTTTTATGTCCAAATACACAAAGCAATTAGCATAAGGAGTGATTAGAATGGACAAATGCCAACATGAGTGGGTTGATATAGAGGACAGCACGAATGATCAAATATGTTCTAAATGTGGTATAAAGCAAATGCAAGCTGTCATAAAGGTGCCTCACCCAATAACAGAATCAATTGTCGATCCTATTCTACAACCCATGGTCACACCAATCATGAGAGAAAAGATTGAGATCGTTAGAGGTGATGGCAAGCGAGTTTCTGTCTATAAGGATGAATGGGAAGAGGAGTTCTGGAAAGCCCAAGGGTTGTATATAAGTCCATTCAACGATTAAAAGCAGCCTAACCGCTGCTTTATTTTATTTAGTGATTAACACAAGGGGTTGATACGATGTGAAACTGACAGAGAAACAGAAGCGGTTTGCTGATTACTATATCGAGACAGGTAATGCTACTGAATCGTATAAGCGCGCTGGATATGGGGAGAAAGGAGCAAGGGCGAATTCTGCTCGTTTGATAGCAAATGATAACATTCGTGCATATATAGACAAACGAATTGCAGAGAAGGACGAAAAGCGGATCGCTAAACAAGATGAGATATTAGCTTATCTAACCAGCGTTATGAGGGGAGAGCACCAGGAAGAGGTTCTCCGCGGCGTAGGTGAAGGAGCTCAAACGATTGATGATATAGATGTGTCAGCCAAAGAAAGAATTAAAGCTGCTGAACTGTTAGGTAAGCGCTATGCAATGTGGACAGACAAGCAAGAGGTCAGCGGTGAAGCAACAGTGAAGTTTGAATACAATTTTGGTGATGAAGATGGAGAAAGTGATTAATCCAGTAAAGCTGTTTCCTCCTAAGTTCCGCTCGTTCTTGAAAGCGAGTAAACAACAGAAATATCTTTACTACGTGAATAAAGGCGGTCGGGGGAGCGGCAAATCATCTGATGTGGCGATGGATATTATTCTCGATATGATGGAGAAGCCGATTAACGCACTGGCTATTCGTAAGGTAGACAATACGTTGGAAGGATCGGTGTACTCGCAGCTTCTATGGGCAATCGATCAATTGCAAGTTAGTCATCTATGGAAAGCGAATAAGTCGCCGCTCAAATTGACGTTCTTACCTAGAGGGAATGAAATATTATTCAGGGGTGCTCAAGATCCTGCTCGTATCAAGTCAATCAAGTCTCCTAAGTTTCCGCTGACTCTGCTATGGATAGAGGAACTAGCGGAATTTAAGACAGAGGATGAAGTGACAACGATTATTAACTCTATCTTGCGTGGAAAGTTGGATGGCGGCTTAAAATACAAAGTTCATTTCACCTATAACCCACCGAAAAGAAAGCAGTCTTGGGTAAACAAGCGGTTTGAAACCTCTATGCTGCCAGATAACACTTTCGTGCTTCATTCAGATTACCGAGATAACCCGTTTATCGCAGATGAGTTTATCGAAGAAGCAGAGGAAGCCAAGCGACGTAACGAATTTAAGTACCGCTGGGAATACCTTGGCGAACCAATCGGAAGCGGTGTTGTTCCGTTCAGCAACCTTGAATTCAGGAAAATTACCGATGAAGAATATAACCACTTTGATAACATCAAACAAGGAATGGACTTTGGGTATGCTACTGATCCGCTCGCTTTTGTTCGCTGTCATTACGACAGAAAGCGGCGTACTTTGTACCTGATGGATGAACTCTATCAAGTGAAACTATCCAACAGAGAAGCGGCTGAGTGGATTAAAAAGAAGGGATACACAGACTTTGAAGTGGTTTGTGACTCAGCGGAACCAAAGTCCATTAACGAGCTGAAGAGTGAACATGGCATTCGACGGGCAACCGGAGCAAAGAAAGGTCCAGGCTCAGTAGAACATGGTGAAAAGTGGCTAGATGATTTAGAAGCCATTGTGATTGATCCAAACCGCACACCAAATGCCGCTCGTGAGTTTGAAAACATTGACTATCAAACGGATCGTGACGGCAATCCTAAGCCGAAGCTAGAGGATAAAGACAATCACATTATAGATGCTCTGCGTTATGCATTGGAAGGTGAAATGAGCAATAAGCGGGCATTTATCAGCGGAGTCAACGCTTGGTAAAAAAAAGTACCGGCCCCACCTTCGCCGAATACCATGATAGCCACGCGTGCTATCCTACCTGATTATTAGTATAAGGATTCAATATTAATTCAATACGACACTTGTCTAAAAGAAATGTAAAGATAGGATAAAGAATTTTAAGGTAGGTGATAAAATCATGATCAATTGGGAGAAGAAAGAATGGAATAAGAACACGATTACGGACGTTCATGGGAACGTCTTTTTTTATCGGGATTTATACGAGGGGAACCATGCACAAATATTCTCCAGAGCAAAGGAATTGATTAGTAAAGGAGAAATCGTGGACAACATTATGGAAGGACCACAGAAAGCACAGAATGTGCAGACTCCTTACATCATGGCGAATATCTCACGGTTAATCCCTGAAATTCCTGCTATGCTGGTTAGCCGCTCTATTGGACAGATTAACTCTTCTTTGAATACAAAAGAGGAACAATTAGCAGCAATGAACAAGGAAACGGCCGGATTGATAGACGGGCCAGAAGGTGATGAAGCGAACAACACGGTGTATGATCTGCAGCAGGAATTAATCGAGCAGATTGTTAAAAATTCAAACCTCACCTTTGAGCATTGGACAAACATCGTGCAGCAACAATTAGACGGCGGTTTAGTTGGTGTTCCATGGATGGATGACGACGGAATCCGGATTGATTTCAAACAGCGTGATGTCTACTTTCCTCATGATGACGGAAAAGGCGTAGACCTAGTGTATGAGCGGGAATTCGACGGTGACCGGTACTTACATGTGTACAGAGAACGGGTGGAAGAAGGGAACTTACTCACGTCCAACCGTCTGTATAGCCTGCCGAAGAGTGGCGACCAATTAACTCCAGTAGATGAAATGACAGCAAAGAGACTGCTCGGCATCGAATTGCTGGACAGAACATTTGAAGGCAGATCCCGCCCTTTTGTAGAGTATTGGGCCAATGAGAAAACATTCATGAATCCGCTCGGTCGTTCGTGTTTGAAAAATCAAGAGGGAAAACAGGATGAAATTAACTGGACATTAACTCGTAATGCTATCACATTTGAGCGGAATGGAAAGCCGCGTATTGCTGTATCAAAAGAAATCTTCACAGCTTTACAGGATGCCGCTCTACAAAGATACGGTCCAGGCGGCGAAAGCAGGATCGATCACAGAGATTTAGAAGTTGTCACCTTTGATGACGAAGGGAAGGCCATGGAGATCATTCAAATTGATGTAACCAAGATTGGTGATCTTACATGGGTGAAAGACTTAATGAAACTCATGCTCATGGAAACCAGCACATCTGAAAAAGCAGTGGACTTCTATTTAGGTGAAGGAAGCAAACAAGCCGCTCAGTCGGGGATAGCGAAGTTTTACGACTTGTTTGTCTCTCTGACGAAAGCGGAGCAGGTTCAAAAGGAATATGTCTACTTCCTGCAAAACCTGATTGAAAACTGCTTATGGTTAGCCAATCAAGATAATCCAGCGGTGCTCATTGAGCGTCCAGAGATTCACACAAAGGCTATGGTGCCAATCAGCAGACAGGAACTATTAGAAGAGAATTCCAAAGCTTACACAGATGGCATACAATCGCTTGAAACAACAATCAAAGCCATTCACCCTCATGCCGCTGATGACTGGATACAGGAAGAAATAGAGCGGATCAAAGCAGAGGATGAAATTGACGATAATCCTTACCCGGATGATGGAGGGGATGAAGGTGACCCGGTACTATAACTATGAAGAAGCAGTAAAGATCATGGAAACTGGTCAAATAATGGGCGGTGGTGCTGATTTCGATTACTATTTCATGTTGAATGACAAGGTCAGAGGTGGATGGAGCTGTAATGGCGATATTCATGAGGTTGACGAAGAAAGAGAAAAAGAGAAGTTCTTTTATGTAATCGACGGCATGACAAATGAACGCTATGCTATCTGGTGGACTGAGGGGATAGCTGAATTTGTGCCACTGTCCGAGTGGCAAGATGGTGAATAGCTATGATCGACAACGAACGCTTACAAGATGAACTGGAAGAAGATCAAAACTCACCCGAAGCAAAAGCACTTGCAGCCGCTCTCCTTGCTGCTCTCTCTATCCAGGTATATAAAACCTATCGCTCCTATGCAAAAGACGGCATCTTATCTAATCGTGAAATGAACCAGCGGAATCGCAAGAAAAAGTTCTTCCAGTCCATTTCAACCACTCTTGCGAGTCATTACAGCCAAGTAAAAGAATTGGTGTTAAACAAAGCACTAGGCGGCTTTAAACATGCCTATGGGCGGTACATGGAGGAATACTCAAAGGTAGTCGGCTGGGAACTTGGTCGGGAACTGGCAGAGAAAACAATCCAGGAGCAAATGAAGAAGGGGTATCCGCTCAACAAAACGATGACCTACAACCGAAGAAAAACACTCAAACAGCTGCGCCGCTCTTTTCAGGAAGGTTGGAAGAAAGGTGAAACACAGGACCAGCTCATGAAACGAGTGGAAGAAGTTATCGGCTCGGATAAGAAGCGGATCAAGAATATTGTGAAGCATGAAACGGGACGGATGCAGTCGTTGGCTCAAATAAAAACCATTGAAAAGGCTAAGAAAAAGGGTGTACGAATACAAACCCAATGGTGTGCTTTGAGGGATGCAAGAACACGCCCGTCACACCGATATTTACATGGCCAGAAATCAGATGAAGAGGGCTATTTTTATGTAGCAGGCGCGAGAGCAAGAGCCCCGCGCCTATTTGGTATGCCGTCCGAAGATTGCAACTGCCGCTGTTACTTAAAGATCATCAGCATATCGGATAGCGTTGACTTTGATGATTGGGTGGAGGGAGATGAATGAAGGCTCTAACAAGAGAAGAGTTGATAACAGCCATTAATGCCAACTTCAACGAGGGTGAGATCGTATTCCAGAATGACGGTATGCTAGACAAGATATTCGAACAGTTAGGTCATGATTACTTTATAGAAAACAACCGCTGGGAACGATTCAAAACTAATCCGGTGTGGGAGGAAAAGAAATGACTAAAACAATCACTATGCCGCTCGAAGAATATGAGCAGATGCAAAAGGAAATTGAGGATATAAAGTCAGATCTGAAAAAGAGAGATGTTCGCAACTTTATTAGGTGGGATTGGGAGAGCATAGGGCATCAAAGAGCGGAAGTTTGGGTTGACTATGAAGCTATTCGTGACTATGTTGGTAAAGATATTCGATATGCTGGTGCTCGCTTTGTAGAAAAGAATCCAGAACGCTTTACGGAGAAACTTCACACAGGAGAAGTCGTCCTAACTAGTGAGCAAATGGAACAGTTCGATAAAATTAAGAATCAGCCGCTCCAAGCATTTCCGGATAAACCGATGAACATTACAATCAACTGCACCTGCAACCACAAATCCCCCGAAGAAATTGCGCGGGAACTAGTGAAGAACATTCAGAAATATACTGACGTAGGCTCACACACATGAAACCAATTATTCAATTGCTTCAACAACAACAATCCGCTTTCTTGAGAATGTGGTCAAGGGAAATGAATCATGGTGAACGAGTGCATAGAAGCTTTGTGAAGTCGCTAAGATAGCGGCTATTTTTTATGTCCAATCCATGATGACTCTAAAAGCTGTGGATCGACCGCACAGGCGTTACGTGTGTAATCCAATCGGTGACAATACATCGTTAAAAAATGTAGGAGGTAATGAAACAAATGAATAGAGAATTTTTAAAAGGTTTGGGACTAGAAGAGGAAGCTATCAATTCCATTATGGCTGAACACGGGAAGACAGTGAACACAACTAAAGAGGAGCTACAAACCGCTCAAACAGAAGTGAAATCGTTGAAAGATCAACTGAAAGACCGTGATACGCAGCTGGAGGAGTTAAGCGGAAAAGCAACTGGAAACGATGAGTTGAAAGCGCAAATTGAGGCGTTGAAACAAGCAAACCAAGCGAAAGCCGCTGAGTACGAGCAGAAGCTGCAGAAACAAACCTATGACTATGCGTTAGACCGCGCACTCATGAGCGCAAAGGCACGCAATCCGCTCGCTGTGAAAGCTTTGTTGGATACGGATGCCATTAAGCTGGATGGCGATAAGCTTCTTGGTTTAGATGACCAGCTGAACAAGTTGAGGGAGTCTGACGGTTATCTGTTTGAAGGAGAAGCAGAACCGCCAAAGCCAAGTGGATACACACCAGGCAGCGGGCAACGTGGAAACAATCCAAAACCAAAGGATGCTTATGAAGCAGGAAAACAAAGAGCCTTAGAGCGACACCAAAAGGAGGAAAAATAAATGAATTTACAGCCACAACGTGACACGATTATCGGTCAAAAGGAATTTTTACGAAACACTGTCGGCATGGAATTTAAGACTGCTGGCTTAACGCTGGATGCTTCTAAATTTACAGCCGGTCAATATGTAAAAGCAGGGACAGCGGTATTTAAAAACGAAACGAGCGGCTTATTTGAGCCTGTTCAAGCAGATACACCAGAAACAATGCTTGCTGCTTGCTTAACATCCCATGATGTAAAAGTCATTGCTGGTGTAAATCCTGTTGTCGGCGGTGTGATGGGTGGGCATCCTATCGAGTCCAAGTGTACAGGTGTAACGGATAACTTCAAAGCGGCTACAAAAGGCCGTTTAACATTCGATATTTAATTAAACTAACAAAGGGAAGAGGTAGAGAATATGCCATTACATTTAGATGAATTCGGAAAAGAACAATTGACAGGATATGTGCAGAATATCCCTCCGGCTCGTGAGTATTTACTGAAAAACATTTTGCCGATCGAGCGGACATACGACATGCAATTTGCTTACAACGTGATTGATGGTGCATATGCAGAAGCTGCCAGCATCACAGGCTGGAATGCTTCCGCTCCTTTGCGTGACAAGCCAACACTTGCTCGTGTGTACGGGGAGATTGCGAAAATCCAACACGAAGAAAAACTTGACGAGTATGAACTGTTGAAATTCAACCGCCCTCGTTCAGATGCAGAGCGCGCCCAAGTCATTGAATACGTATATAACATGACGGACCGATTATCAGAAGGTGTAGATGACCGGGAAGAATCTCTTCGAGCGGCCGCTATTTACGAAGGAGAGCTGCATTACGAAGACAAAGAAAATGACGTTAAAATTGATGTTGTTTTCGATATCCCTGCTGGCAACAAAATCACAGTTACAACCAAGTGGGACCAAGCGACAGCAAAACCTTTATCTGATCTGCAAGCGGCGGTTAAGCAATTCCAATCCAAAAACAACCGTAAAAAACCTATTGTCATGCACATGACATCCGCTACAGAGGCACTCTTGCTTCAAAACGAGCAAATCTCTATACAGATTAACGGAGAAGCGAACAAAGGGCGTCTTGTTACTAGTCAACAAATGCAGAATGTGATTACTTCTCTGGGGTTGCCACCATACGCCATTAATGATGACGTGATTGTTGAAAATGGCGTTGAGAAACCTTTGTTACCAGATGGAAGAATTGTTTTGATCGGTACTGACATCGGAAAAACTTTCTTGGGTCCAACAGTTGAAAATAATTATGAGCCTGGCAAGTTTGTTCAACCAGAAATCTTCACAAACCCTCCGGGGCAAGGAATCATCATTGGTGAAGCGGCGTTCCCTGCATTGACTCGACCGCAAGCAATCGTACATTTAAACGTACTGTAAGAGCCTTTAAACGGGCTCTTTTTCTTTTTGTAAAGGAGGTTAGAACATGTATATCGCAAAAACAACTCTTCTTCATAACGGCAAAATCATTCCTATTGGCGAAGAAGTGGATTTAACCGCTCAACAAGCAGAGTCTTTAGGTGAACTAGTCGAGAAAAAGGAGCAGCCGAAACAGCGGAAGCAACGGAATAAAGAAGGTGACGAGTAATGTACAGCTTTCAAGAGGTCGATGATTACTTGCACAAACTCGCTTATACAGAAGCTTATACAGCGCTAGACCAAGCAGAGCGGGAGAAGGTAGTATTTACCGCTCATGAATTGCTTGTCACTTACATTGCAGAACCGCTTATTACAACCAAGATTATCGCCATGCAGGTGATGTGTGCGTTGAAAAGCAATGACGGTGATCTGTCGGCTATCGACCAGCTGCAGAAGAAAGGTGTCAAATCTTATTCGCTTGAAGATGTATCTGTCACTTTTGCTGGTTCTGACTCTGCTACCTATCAATCATGGTGGGCGAATTATCCCGGCGTCTGTCCGGATATACTTGCGCTCCTTGCTAAACAGTTGAATCCCGGTGCTTATGTAGGTCGGTTAATATGATTATCACGAATCAAACAATCCGAATCGAACACAAAGCGGGAGAGGACAAGTATGGAGAGACCATTTATGATCCGCCTGTTGAGTATCAAGCAAGAGTGACGGATAAGATCGAGGAAGTAAAGAACCAGCTGGGCAAAGAAGTCATCAGCAACATGCACTTTCTATTGAAAGGGCTGGTAAAGGTGGGCTATGACGATAAGATCACCTATATCAATGAAAATGGTGATGTATTCACCCGCCTGCCGCTTAGTTATGAACCGAAGCGTGGATTAGACGGAAAAACAGTGTATACGAAGGTGTATTGCTGATGATTGAGCTTAAGAATTACGGAGAATCCATGCGGGAGTTAAACAGGCTGCCTTATGAGTTGAAAAACGCCGCTGTAGATGGAATGCATGCCGCTCTCCAGGAATGGATGATGGAAGCAAAGAAAGTAGCTCCTATAGATACTGGTAACCTAAAAAACAAAATAGAAACTGAAATAAACCGGGCTCAAATGGAAGGTGCGTTAATCTCAAACTCCTATTCGAGCACCAATTTTAATTATGCCTATTATCAGCATGAAGTCGGTAGCAAGAAAGGTTATCGTCCAAAGAAGCCAGGTAAATCTCTTGAATGGCTGAAAGTAACGAACGATCCTGACCGCTCTCTCGAAACCGTGGAGCGGACAATCATACAAAAAATGAGAGGGAAAGGATGGTGATTGCATGAAAACACTGACGTTATTAGACGCGCTAGAGCTGTTTTGTAAGCAGGTGTTACCTACAACAGAGATAGCGCTCTTAAACCTTCCAAAAACTCCTCGGAGTGACCTATTAGTGATGATGAATCCTGTGCCAGAGGAAAGAACGATCAATGGCATTCAGACACGCATCGTCACTACGTGGGATGTGATTTATTTTCACAGTCACGCAGCAAGAGTGGTAGAAGGTGCAGATAAACTCCGTCGAGCGTTTGTGCATGGCATCACTATTCCCTTCATGGATGAACAAACGATGCGATATATCCGCATTCAGGCGTTCAATCCAAGCCCGATGAACGAAAACGAAAGCGACTTAAATTATATTCTCTGCAAATTAGAAACCGTGACAAGTGATGTCTTGTCGGTTGAGCGGTTTGAAGCGATGCAGGAAATTGCATTTAACAAGGAGGTTAGATGATGTCATTTACAAACATGGATAAAGGCCGGCCGGGCGCTTGGTTCAACTTCAATCAAGTAGTTGAAGAAGCCATTGAAGGATCGGACGGAGCGGTGGCGATTGTGAAGAAAGATTACAATGCTACTGCTACGCCGGGTAAGGCTTATGAGTTTACTAATTTAACAGAAGCCAAGAATGTCATTGGAATATCGAAAATAGATGATATTCGACGGGCGTTTACGGGTGGGGCTAGTAAAGTAATTGTATACACATTGAAAGCTCCAGAAGAACCAGCAACAGAATACGACTATACAGGCGCCCAAACGGCGCTTTCTTTGCGTTTCTTTGAAGGCGTGTCATTTGATCATCCGCTCGATACTACAGCCGTAACAAGTTGGAAGGATTGGGCGACAAAACAAGCAACAGAGGAACGGTATTTGCCTGTTTTTTATGGCGTAGATGATGACACAGACACAACAGCAGGGATTGCTCGGGCTGCTGCTGATAAAAGTGAACTGGTGGCTACTGCAATCAATGCGCCAGTATTTGGTGATGTAACTTGGAAGTCTTGGGAAGCGGCTAACTGGCTCGCTGGCAAGTTTGCATCCACGCCACTCTCTCAATCTCTCACATATGCAGAGGTAGAAGGAGCAACGGATGTGTCTGTTCGTCTGACAAACGCCCAGATCGTTGAGGCGTTATCCAAAGGAGCAATGGTATTCGAATACAACGGGCGTAAGGTGCGCCTTGTTAGAGGGGTTACAACTGCTGGTACCTCACTTAAAAATCTAGCATTTAAACAGGCGTTTACCCGTGACATTAAATTCTATTTGGAAGAAGTGTTCATTGGTAAGGTTCCGAATGGTCCAAATCAACGATTGTCAGCGGAAGGGAACCTGAAATCAAAATATATGCAGCTATACCAAGATAGAGAAGTCATTGATTCAGATTGGTCGCTGAAAGTCCTCCCAGGACCTCAAAAACAACAAGTCATTGTAGATGTGGTTGCTACTGACCTTGAAACAATGGAGGAATTCTATATCACGGTGTCGCAAGGAGGTAATAAGCAATGACCAATCCAAACCAAGCTCATGAAGCCTTTTCCGGCACATATGCAAAAATATATGAAAACGGACGGTGGCTGGCTCAATTCCACGGAATCGAAGTAAAAGTGGAAGCGAAGTATGATGACGTTCCGCAATCCGGCAAATTAAATGCAGGTAAAAAGTTTGTGGGATTCGAAATTACAGGGTCTATGAAAGGGTCACAATATGGCTCTGAATTCATCGAGCGGTTATCTGCAGCGAAAGACCCGTCTGTTCCTCCGCTTGTTACTAATATGACGATGGTCAATGAAGACCCAGCCGCTCGTGGTCCATACAAAGTGGAAGTCACAGGCATTAAATTTACATCTTGGCCGGTGTTTATTGCTGAACACGGAGCAGTTATTGAACATGATTTTGAATTTACAGCAGAAGATTACGAAATTTTGGAGAGTGTGAAGGATCTATAATCACACTCTTCTTTTATGAAGTGAAGGGCTGGTAAAGTGCTAGCTCTTTTATTGTTTAAAACAAGGAGGAAAACAATATGAGTCAAGCGATTTTAGGTGAATGGTTACAAAAGGATGTACGCAGACGCAAGAAAGAGTACTTCCCGCGTGTAGGGAAAGAGATTGAATTAGCTTCCCTTACTTGGGACGAACAAAAACTACTGACTAAAGAACACACGATTGTTTTAGGTGGTGGCAAGACTAAGTTCCTTCAAGAAGAATATACGACCGCTTGGATGGCCTCT
The DNA here is from genome assembly GCF_038003025.1 of Pseudobacillus sp. FSL P4-0506. Lineage (NCBI taxonomy): Bacteria > Bacillati > Bacillota > Bacilli > Caryophanales > Bacillaceae > Pseudobacillus > Pseudobacillus sp. FSL P4-0506. The sequence continues at coordinate 4,021,557 of NZ_JBBOOI010000001.1, read as the reverse complement.
CACATTGTCGCGATTGACGGGCAACCTATTAACCTACGAGATAAAGAAACCCTCAAAGCAAACGGTCTCAAGGATACAAATGAAGCTATAAGTCGTATGTTCACAATTGCCGAGATTAACAAAATTCTTGAGACCATTAATGAAATCTCCGGTTCATCAGAGGAAGAAGAAATTGAAAAGGTGGAAGAGCTAAAAAACTAATGAAAAGCGACTATATGATGCGAATGGCACACAACGTTAGGATAAACACCAAGAATAAATACGACATTATAGACTTCTTAACAATGGATCCATTACGCCGTCGCACATTGGTCGCTTCTCTTATATTAGAGGCTGAAGAAATAGAAGAAGTAAGAAAAAATAGTGGTGATAAAAGGTAGGTGACGGCATGGCTTTCGATTTAAGAGCGGTATTTAAGCTACAGGATAGTTTTTCTCCTGTAGTGAAAAAAAGCTCAAACGAAATGAAAAAGATGTTTAAGCAGGTTGAGAGAATCAACCGGCAGTTTCGTGAAATGAATCAAATGGCGGCGAAAGCAGGACAGACTATCAACAAAGTGACGCAAAACGTCAACCGCTCTACTCAGTCAACCCGTCGCCTATCATCCTCATTCAGAGACGCACAACGTAATGCGCAGCGTCTTTCGGATTCAACATCAAGAGTTAGACCGCCAAGGCCAGACAGGCGCTTAAGCGACAACCTGCGTGATTCTAGACGTCAGTCTGATAACTTACGAGACAGCTTAAGGCAATCTAGCCAACAGTTAAGAATAGTAAACAGGCAAGCTGAACAATTAAAGAGCCGTTTCGATGCCATTGGAGCTTTAGGAAAGATAGGGCTTGCTATTGGTGCTCCTGCAGGTGCTCTTGCTGCCGGTGGAGGCATCATTGGTACGGGCATGGCGTTTGAAAAACAAATGAGTCGTGTAGGCGCTCTTAGTGGTGCCACTGATAAGCAACTACAAAAACTGACCGAAACAGCCCGAGAGCTTGGCAAAGAGACAAAATATACAGCTACTCAAGCAGGAGAAGGTATGGAGTACTTGGCGATGGCTGGTTGGAAAACCAACCAAGTTATTTCAGCTATGCCAGGTATGTTGAACTTAGCGGCTGCTGGTGCAATGGAACTTGATAGGGCTGCAGACATTACATCTGATGTGATGACAGCCTTCGGTTTGAGTGCAGACAAAGCCACTCATTCCGCTGATGTATTCGCCTATGCACAAGCCAACGCAAACACCAACGTTGAGCAAATGGGAGAGGCTATGAAGTATATCGCTCCTATGGCTGATACGATTGGATGGAGTTTAGAACAAACAGCTGCTTCTCAAATGGTGCTAGCAAACGCAGGTTTGAAAGGTACGATCGCTGGACAAGCCTTCGCTTCTTCATTAGCTCGTTTAGCAGAACCGGCCAAATCAGCACGTGAAAAGATGGAGGACCTTGGAATCTCATTTTTTGACGCGAAAGGCGAAATGATGTCGCTACCAGAAATGATTGCTGAATTAGAAGAAAAGCTCGATGGCTTGACGACGAAAGAAAGACTCGGAGCGCTGAAAAAGATATTCGGTGTAGAATCATTCAAGCATTGGGCTATCTTATTAAAAGCCGGTTCCAAGGAACTGCAAGGATTAACAACAGAGCTCGAAAATGCTGATGGTGCAGCAGCTAAAATGGCGGAAAAACAACTTGATAATGTTGCTGGTAAGTGGGAAATCTTCAAATCGGTTATGTCCGAAGCTGCTATATCTATTTATGATAAGTTGCAGCCAGCTTTAGGCAGCATTATTGAAAAAGCCACTGAATTAGCTGAAAAAATCCCTGCTGCTTTTGATAAGTTTATGAAAGTGTGGGGGCCATTAAAAGAAGGAATTATCGGCGTAACTACTGCCATTCTTACTTTTAAGGCGGTTATGATCGGAATGACTATTATCGGAACTGTTACCCGGTTAATTGAAGCGTGGAGAGCAGGAACACTTCTTATGACGCTTGCTCAAATGGGGCTAAATACTGCTATGTTAGCCAATCCGGTCACATGGGTTGTTGCAGGGATTGCTGCGCTTGTTGCTGCAGGTATTCTTTTGTATCGTAATTGGGATACAGTTAAAGAGAAAACAATCCAACTATGGAACAAACTTAAAGAAGCTGAGGGCGTTGTAGGTATTGCCTTAACCCCTATTAAACTATTGGTCGGAACAGCAGCAGAGTTAGCTAGTGGATGGGATAAAACCCGTTCAGTATGGGAGAATGTGTGGTCTGCTATGCAACGTGCAGCAGCAGCGGCTATCAATCCGATTATAGAAAAGATCAACAGTTTGATTAATTGGATGAATAAGATACCAGGTGTAAACATCGGTGAAGTAGGTAAGGTTAGTTGGGGAGAACAAAGGCCGAAGGGGAATAAGAACCATAAACCTAAGAAAGTTAAACCGATGCCACTGACTCGTCAACCTCGCTTTGTTCCTAGAACAATTGCGGATCCTGGTAGACCAGGGTTTGCAACAGGACTAGAACGAGTGCCGTTTGACAATTTCCCTGCAAACCTTCACCGTGATGAAGCGGTATTAACAGCTCAACAATCAGAAACACTACGCAAACTCGGGGTATTAAGGTCTAATGGCAAACGGCCGGTACTTGATACTTCTGCCTTTGACGGCAAAAAGGCTAGCGCATCCACTACAAAGAATACAGGAACAGCCGCTCCAACAAAACAGCATATCACCATTAACGGCGGTATCACAATCAACGGAGCGCAGAAAACAACAAAACAAATGGCGCGAGAACTGGTTCAACAAATCCAGCATGTCATTAGTGCAGGTGGTGCGTAATGAGAAAACCAATCTATGTATCGGCGTGGGAGATCGGCAATTCATCATCCAACGTCGTTTTTCCTGTGCCTCCAGAAAGCTTTCCAACAGAAGTTGGAGGCAAGGCAGAAGTGATTGAAATACTCGGCGCAGGAGAGCGGACGGTGTTTGGCGGTTCGAAATTAGACCGCTTTACACTGGAATCTTTCTTCCCTGATCATTATGATCCGTCTTATGTGGTCAATGCACCTGGCACCTATAAAATACCGTCGCTATCCATCGGCAAGCTCCGTGAATGGTGTGATAAAGAAGTCCCTCTGCAGCTCTATTCCAAAGCAGGAGGGCTTAATCGTTCTGTGGTGATTACTCAATTAAACTATGACAACGAGCGGGCCGGTCACATTGGGGATGTATGGTTTACGGTAGAGTTTGTGAATTACAAGCCGCCAACATTCCGAAAAGTGGCGATTAAAAAGAGCAATGGAAAGACTCCGGCTAAGCCAGCACCGTCAACAAGCAAGAAGCCACAGCCTAAGTTACCAGCAGTGCATACGGTGAAAAAAGGTGAAACATTAAGTGGCATTGCAAAGGTTTACTATGGCACGGCGGATTACGTGACTGTCTACAACGCTAATAAAAAACTGATTGATGCAGCTAACAAAAAAGCGAAGATTAAGGCAAAGTACAATATCTTTCCTGGTCAGAAGCTAACTATTCCAGCAAAGAAAACAGTAGGTACAGGCGTGACAGCTACGCCGAAGGAGGTGGGGACAGGGATGATAAAAGTTTCTTCGAAAAATTAAAAGCCTGCTATTATTTAGCAGGCTTTCTTTTAACCAGTAAATCTTCTATAGCTTCATCTAACAATTTAGACATAGGTATCTTAGTTTCGTCCGAAAGTTGTTTAAGTTGCTCATAAAGCTCGATCTTTACAGCGTTCGACAAAGCTTTTCTTGTTTTTAATCCACGATTTTCGCTCATATTGCATCACCTCAGAGAGATTATATTATACAATTCAATAAGTTGCAATTGAATGTAGTTGAATGTATAATATAAATAAGGAGGTGACGACATGATATTAGCGAAAAAAGTGAGGATTATTCCTACAAAAGAGCAAGAAAAACAACTTTGGAAATCCGTAGGGACAGCGCGATGGGTTTATAACTGGGTTATCAATACGCAAGAGGCGAACCGTAAAGCGGGAGGAAAATTTATTTCTAATGGAGTCTTGAGAAAGCAAATCACAGAACTAAAGAAAACAAAAGAGTACTCCTGGATTGCGGATGTATCGAATAATGTAGCGAAACAAGCCGTTAAGGATGCATGTAATGCCTATGAAAAGTTTTTTAAAGGTTTAGCTAAGAAACCAAAATTCAAAAGCAAAAAGGAAAACAAAAATTCTTTTTATAATGACACAGCGAAAATTAAAGTAAAAGAGCAATTGGTTTTGATAGAAAAGGTAGGATGGATGAAAGTAAAAGAAAAAATTCCGATGGATGTTAAGTATACTAACCCTCGAATTACATTTGACGGGAAGTATTGGTATCTATCTGTTGGAATTGAACAAGAAACAGTTAAAGAAAATCTCACAAAACAAGTCATCGGCATCGACTTAGGAATCAAAGATTTAGCTGTTTGTTCAAACGGAATAGTAATTGAAAATATAAATAAAAGACAGAAAGTAAAGAAAATCGAAAAACGTCTTCTGAGGTTGCAAAGAAGAGTTTCTCGCAAATACGAAATGGGGAAGGAGGGAAACCGTTACGTCAAAACTCGCAATATTATAAAAATCGAAAAGCAAATACGGTTCCTCCACAGGCGATTAAAAAATATTCGAGAAAATCACATCCACCAAGCAACGAATGCAATTGTGAAAACCAAACCTTGCAGAGTTGTAATGGAAGATTTAAATGTGATTGGAATAATGAAAAATCGCTACCTATCTAAAGCAATCCAAAAGCAGAAGTTGTATGAATTTATCCGACAAATGAAATACAAATGCGAAAAGTACGGAATTGAGTTCATACAAGTTGACCGCTTTTATCCCTCTTCAAAAACATGTTCATCGTGCGGAACGATCAAGAAAGATTTAAAACTTTCCGATCGTAAATACTCATGTGAATGTGGGTTGGAAATAGACAGGGATTTAAATGCCGCTTTGAATTTAGCTAAGATGGGACAATTAACAGTTTAATCACTAACATGATACTGTTAATGTGTACGGTTCGTTGTACCGGAATTTACGCTTGTGGAGTGCTACACCAAATGCAAGTAGCTTCGGCAAAAGCAGGCACAAAGAAGCAAGAACCAAACATAGCTTATTGATTTTTATAAGTTTTGGCAACGGTGGGCCATGGCTTTACAGCGGGTATATCAAGAGCTTGATGAACGCATGAAGCCCACGCTTCATTTTTATTTATATACACCGGATTATCGTTATGATTTTACAGAGTTTGTAACAGGACATGAATGGAGCGGTGACATTAACATTGCTTGTGAAACGTTTGAAATCACAACCTACAACAAGCAATTAAAGAATGACCGCCGCTGGCTCCCGTATGAAGAGGGCTACATGGTAAAAGTGATGCTGGAGTATCCAGAGGGTAAAGGCTTCCCGAAGCCGACAGAGTTATTCAGGGGTGTCATTGCTGCTCGTACCATTAACGGCGATGGAACAGAGCAATTACGGGTCCATGATTACAATTGGTACCTACAGCAGAATGAAATCACTCGTTCCTTTAAAAACATGCGAGCCGATCAAATTATCGCAGAGGTTTGCAGGCTGGCTGATGTGGGTGTCAATTACATGGATAAGACCGGCTACGTGTTTGCGGAGCTGGAATTCATCGAGAAAACACTTTGGGAGATTATCCAAACGGTGCTCACGGAAACCTACCTACGCACGAAGAAGCGGTACAACATCCGTTCTGAGTATGGAAAGCTGTCTTTACGAGAAGTCACCATGTCACCAAACCGCATGATTATTGAGCGCGGGAGAAACCTGATTGGCTCTTCCCGGGAAGTATCTATTGAAGAAGTGAAAACACAAGTCATCATGACAAGCGGCGAATCACAAAGAAACACCCGAGTAGTGAAAGTGGATGCCGCTGCTAAAAAGAAATACGGGACCTTGACCGCTGTGGAACATACACAAGATGTGTACGGTTCCGGCGGTCTTTCTGCGATTGCGCAAGGATTTCTGGATGAGATGAAAAAGCCGTCTGATCATGTATCTGTTGAAGCGTTAGCCGATTACAACATTTCAGCCGGTACGCTTATTGAAGCTTACGATGAAATGACGGGTATGAATGATTATTACTTTGTCACTGCTCATTCTCATAGCGGACAAAACGGCTACGGTACGATGCAGCTAGAACTATCCAAGTCATATAATCCGGAGTTTGTGCCGTATGAAAAACCAGATGAAGATAAGACAGAAAGCGGCGGTTCTGCTGATTTAGACAGCAAAATAGACAACATTTCTTATATGTCCGGCTTTATTGGCACCGCTTATGATCCGCGCTTAGGAGGCATTAACGGCAGTGGTGATTACTCCAAGACAGCTACAGGAACAAAATGGGCCTATAAACGTACCATTGCTGTAGCGCCGAAGGTTATCCCTTATGGTTCCATTGTTCACATTAACGTGCCAACTATGCCGGAGTTTACGGGTCTGTATTTAGCAGAAGACACCGGAGGAGCGATCCGAAACGAAAACGGCGGGAAACGAGTGGATGTTCTTATTGAAGGGCGAACAAACACATCCAGATTTGGGCGTCGTAATGTAGAAGTAGCCATACTTGAGAAGGGTAAAGGTGCAGCAGATGCCCGAGCGAAAGCGGCAAAGTGGAGCAGTATTAAAGCGGCGTGGCAAAAGAAACTGGATCAGCGTTCAAAAGGCGGAAAAGGCGGAAAGACCGGCGATCCAAAGAGGGACAAGGTTGTGGAACTTGCAAGAAGTTATAAAGGGAAATTGAAATATGATTGGGGTGGAAAGAACATCCCTTCTGGGAAAGGTGATTGCTCCGGTTTCGTTTATTATATTTTTAAACAAATCGGTGTGGACTTAGGTCATGGAACAATGACTCAGATAACGAAAGGCAAAAAAATTGCTACATCTGCAGCACAGCCTGGGGATTTAGTCTTTTTCAAAGGTACTATCAAATCCCGCGGGGCAAATGCTGTTAGTCACGTCGGTATTGTGACTAAACCAGGTTACTGTGTGAGCTTGGCATCGTCTGGCTGTAAAGAACATGGATTTTTACCAAGCACGAATAAAACTTGGGGCAAACACTTCATGCAAATCAATCGGGTGCTATAAGGAGGGAGAGTATGAGACACGTACCAAGAGAAAAAAGCGATCCGTTCACAGACTTTGCGAAGCTGATGAAAGATCAAGGTTACAACAAGGATGTAAAACTAGCAACCGGCACAGTCACAGGTATATCACCAGTAAAGGTGAAATTGGACGGAAACGGGCTCGAAACTACCTCCCTTATAGTACCGGATCATTTGCAGTCAGCTTATTATCCAGCTCACATTATTTTTCAAGACACAATGGAGCATAGAGAAGTAAGTATTATGATTGATAACTCATTGGAAATAGATGATCGAGTTCAAGTGATTTATGATGACTCAGGCAATAAACTAACTGGCTTTATTCTGAGCAAGGAGGGATAAGCATGGCACTCGTTCCAGAGAATATACAACTCATCGAAATAGACATTCAATCCCTCGAAAATGAAGAGGCTGATCCAACTTATGGTGAATCTGACTTCTTTGTAGATTTTGAAACAGGGCGTTGGACCTCTCAAAGAATCACCGGACAAGATAAGGCGGTGCAATGGCTGAAAATCGGCTGTATGACAGAAAAGTATGAGCATCCGATTTTTGAAGAGTTTGGTGCTTATTTCGAAAGATTGATTGAACAGCAGCTCCCTAGAGAAGTGATAGAGGGAGAAATTGTACGAGGGATTCAGGAATTAGCGGAACAGCATGAGGACTTGGAAAACGTTCAGATTGCTGTTGATTTCAAAGGAAAGAAAGCGTTCATTGATATTGTCATCAATGGGCAGGAAGAAAGCGTGGTGATTGGTCAATGATCTATACAATGGATGATAGTTTAGCTTCTCAAATACTGACAAACATGCTTGATAACACTCCTTCAGACATTGATACACGAGAAGGGACACCTACTTATATAGCCGCATCTGCTATTGCAGACGAGTTAGCATTGCTCTATGCAGAGAAAACAGCCCAAGAAGATGAAGATTTCATTGTAAATGAAGCAGGCGAGATCACTATGTCAGGAGTAAAGCTAGATAACTGGATTGTCTCGTGGGGAGAAACAAGAAAGCCAGGAGGAAAAGCAACCGGCGGAGTATTTTTATATGCCGCAGAATCGACTCCTGTACCAGCTGGAACACAAGTATTTGCGCCTGCCACATTGAATGTTCTGTTTGCGACAGATGTAGATGTGATTGCTACTTCAGAAGGCGTTAGCGTGCCGATTACAGCCGTTTACGAAGGGGCAGACGGGAATGTATCAGCCAATGCAATTACCGGCGTTGTAGGCGATTTAGCGGATGTTCTGACTGTTACAAACCCAACAGCTACCGAAGGAGGATTTGATGAAGAATCCGATGATGAACTAGCGACAAGGTTTCTGAACAATCGGCGCAGACCAGCCACAAGCGGCAATCCGAATCACTATCATCAATGGGCAACGGAAGTACCTGGCATCTTAGATGCTTATGTGATTCCGGTGTGGAATGGTCCAAACACCGTTAAAGTGATTGTGCTGTCCTCAAACTACGATGCGCCTACTCCTGAAAAAGTAGCCGAGGTCAAAACATACATCGACAGCGTGCGGCCAGTGATCGGAAGTGAAACAGATCCTATTACAGTAGAAGCAGCAACAGAAATCCCAATCAGCATCACAGCGGATGTTCAAACCAATGGAATGGACGTTCAAACCGAGTACACAGCGGCCGTAACAGCTTATTTACAAGAGCTTGCTACAGGGGAAACAGAAGGAGCACCAGGATTTGATGAAGAGAGAATTGTCCGGATTGTGCGCCTGCAAAACCTCTTATTGGATGTATACGGAGTCGAAGATATATCAAACTTCACCTTAAATAGCGGCACGGGAAACATCGTTATCCCAGCTGGTTCGGTTCCAGTGCTAGGGAGCGTGAATTTGAATGTTCTCTAGAGAGGAAATCCGTGAGCGGCTAAGGTTCGCTATTCAACCATTCTGGCAAGATATTAAAGAAATGAAGAATCTTCACGACCGAGCGGCAGATGAACTGGCGCTATTTGCTGTGGAGTTTTTTCGTTATGTAGACAGCCGCTCTATTTTGACTGCTGACAGTGAAAAGTTAATTAAGTGGGAAGTCATGTATGGAATCCCTATTAATATGAACAAGCCACTGGAAGAACGACGCTCTGTTGTATTAGCTAAACATCGTGGAGTTGGAACAGTCACGATAGAGTTAATTAAGAGAACAGCAGAGTCCTGGTATAACGGTCAAGTGGATGTGAAACCAGTAGACGGAGGAATATCCGTTAAATTCAACTCTAATTTAGGGGTGCCAGAGAATGTAGCAGACGTTCAGAAAGCATTGCGTGAGATTATCCCGGCACATTTAGAAGTCTATCTGTTGTACTCTTACCTGCTGATAAAAGACATACATGAAAAGAAAACACTTGCACAAATAGAAGATATTCCATTGAGTCAATTTGCAGGAGGTGCATGATATGGCTAGCAACACACCAAGGCTCGGCTTGCTAAAGAAAGATCCATTAGTAGACGGGTCCGATACATTTAATATAAAAACAATGATGAACGATAACTGGGACAAGATCGATTCGAAAGTGGCAACGTTAGGACCAGACGGAAAAGTGCCAGCAGAGCAGTTGAATGTCGATACGAGCACGCTTGCTACTAAGAAAGAGCTTGCTGCACATTCGACGAAAAAAGCGACAGAGACAGAATTAGGGCATGTTAAACCGGATGGGACAACTATCACAGTCGATGAAAACGGCGTTATTTCGGCAGCGGAAATGATAGCAAGTAATGTAAAGGTTGAAGATACAGCGGGACATTTTAAAGCAACGAATGTAGAAGAAGCATTAAGTGAGCTTTTTATTGGTGCCAGTGATGTAAAAACCAAAGTCGCTACAGCTATCACTGGCAAAGGAATTCCAGCAAGCAGTAGCGACACAGGGCAAGAATTAGCGGATAAAATCAATCAAATTAAACATGTGCCCGTTGGTAATGTTCATTGGTTTAAGCCAAATGATATATGGTTTTCGCCTTTTGTACTCCCCAAAATTTTATTCAACCATGTTTGTGCATCAGTAGAGGGTAAAATGTATGTTATGACTGGTAGCAGTCGAGAGGGTAGTACGGTTTATTCTAATGTAACGGATAATCTTTGTTATGATCCTGTAACAGGCGAATGGTCAATTAAAGCACCTGTACCTATTGGGAGAACTTCGGCAGATGCCGTTGCCTTTGAAGGTAAAATCTATGTGTTGGGCGGAACCAACTCATCAGGTACTAGAGTTGATTGCTACGATCCTTCTACTGATACTTGGACACAGAAAGCGCCTATTCCTGCAAGTGTTTATAACCATGCATCAGTTGTTTTGGACGGTAAAATATATGTACTTGGTGGGTATACATCTAGTAGTTCTACTATAAGGAACTCAAACTACTGTTATGACATCTCAACAGATACTTGGACAACATTGGCAAATATGCCGATTGATAGACATAACTTATGCGCCGCAACCGCGGGAGGTAAAATATATGTAATGGGAGGGCATTCAAGAGGTTCATCCTCTCCTTTACAAATTGTTCATGCGTATAACATCGCAACAAACACGTGGTCAGAAGTAGCGCCCCTTCCAATCAGCGGCTCCTCTGATTCAGCCGTGTCTGTTGATGACAAGGTGTATTACATTGGTAAGTATTCAAGTCAACCGGAAGGATATCCGCATAGATCCTTATATTTATACGACTATAAAACAAATACGTGGACACCTAAAGCTGATATTCCTGCTGCAAGAGATAATAATGGTGCTACTGTTATTGATGGACTTATATATGTCACCGGAGGGAACAAAGTATATAACGGTATAAGTCATTATTTGGATAGAGTAGATGTTTACTTGCCATAAAATAAAAAAGGATGATAAAAGTGAACCTAACTTATCAAGTAGAAAACAATAAGTATACTATTTTAAAAGATAATCGACCATGGATCGTGCAAGATGACTATTTTCCATACCCAGGCGCTACTGTAGAAGAGTCGGCGCAAAACCACATTAATCAAATTATTGCTGATAATACTAGACAGGAGGAGGACATAGTAACGAGAGAAGAGCTGGAAGCACAGAGTACTGAATTAAAGCTCGCAATTGCAGAAACAGCTGAAACGGAAGCAATGGAAAGGGCAAACATGCAACTAGCAATTGCTGAATTAGCTGAATTTATTGCAGGGGGTGCATAACATGGCAAAGCTCTACTATGATCTAATCAAATTGAATTTACGTACAATTGACGCTGTACCTTTAACATGGCGTGCAGCTACACAAGCTTTATTAGATGCAGATCAGGAAGATAACACAACACAAAACACCTAAAAGAATAGGTGTATTTTTTATGCAAAGAAAAGGGATATGTGAGGGGAGCTTGCGAAAGGAGTTGCCCTGAATGGGAGGAAAAAGAATGCAGCATAACACAGATACATTATGGAACACATTCACAGGCGGCGCTTTTATGAGTGCTGCCTATTTGCTTGGAGGAATCGATCATTTCGTCATTGCCTTAATCATTCTAATGGCAGCCGATTATATAAGTGGTTTAATCGTCGCGTTTTTCTTTAAAAAGAATGTAGAGTCGAAAAAGGCATTTAAAGGATTGATGAAGAAAGCGGCTATGTTGCTGGCGGTTATTGTTGCTAACCAGCTTGATATTGTCGCTGGCAGCGGCGGCCACTTTATGCGCAATGCGATGATTCTCTTTTTAATCGGTATGGAGGGAATTTCTTTTATAGAAAATCTCGGTCACATGGGGGTACAGGTTCCAGCGCAGCTCAGCAATGCTTTTGCTCAACTGAAGGAGCATAACGAGGATGCAGCCTCAGCGGTGGTAGAGGTTACAACAAAAACGGAGATTAAGCAGGTAGGAGAAGAAAAGAAAGAGGGGATTGAATAATGAGCGTAAGCACACAATGCCGAGATATTAATGAGCTGCTACCAGCTGCAAAGAAAGCTTGTAACCTGTTTTTAGAAGAGTGTAAAAAAGCAGGATTAGACATTTTTATTACAGAAACTTACCGCTCACAAGCGCGTCAAAGTTTCCTCTACGAGCAAGGACGCTCCCGACCTGGTCAGAAGGTGACATGGACAAAGAAAAGCCGCCATACAAGTCGCTTGGCATGGGATATTGCAGTTAATCCACCTAAAGATTTATATGATAATGCTACTTTAAAAAAAGCAGGAGAAATAGCAAAGCGCTTGGGTATTACTTGGGGAGGAAGTTGGAAAGGCACGCCTGATATGCCCCATTTTGAAGTGCAAAGCAACTGGACGCCGCCTGCTAACGGTAACTATACAGCAGCGGAGAAATCTTATCTGGAGCAAGGTGATCAAGGTGACAAAGTGAAGCAGTTGCAAATCGATCTCGTCAAACTTGGTTATGATACTGGCGGTGTGGATGGCATTTATGGTAAAGCTACTGCCAATGCCGTCATGGTCTTACAACGCCGTACAGGACTTGCTGCAGATGGGATTGCAGGAGAGAATACATTGGCAAAGATCAAGGTATTGCTTGAACAAGAAGCGAAGTCTAGCACACCTGGGAAGTATCGCGTCTACACCGGTGCCTTTAAAACTAAAGAAGAAGCAGAGAAGCAAGCCAAACTAATTGGCGAGAAACTAGGGTACAAGCCGTTTCCGAAAGACAAACGAGTCTGGACAGGACAATTCACTAGCCTTGAATCCGCTATGATTGCTCAACAGAACATCCGTCGTGAGTTTGGTTTCAATCCGCAAATAAGACAAGAACAATGAGAAAAGCCCCGCTCGTTTGAGTGGGGCTTATTTTTATTGATTTAAGGCAACTGTGGATTGAATAAATTTCCTCTATATCCGATAATATGGATAATAACAAGAGAAAAGGGGTTATCGGCATGGGGTTTTTAAAGAACGCTTTTAAAGATGCAATGAAACCACGAGTGGATATTAAGATCATTGCCGGAGGACATGTACTGACGGATAAAGAGTTAAATGTTCCGATTAAAAATGCGACACTTTTTAAAGGTGAGGAAAAAGGAACGGTTGTTTCTCAAATACCTTTTGGTGACAAAAAGCCGTTTACATTCAAAGGGATCTCGTGGGAACCAGCTTCTAGTCGATCAGCAGGCAAAGCCGCAGCTGGAGCTATTGCAGGAACTTTGGCAGCGGGCCCACTTGGAACGATTGCTGGTGCAGCAGTCGGAGGGAAAAAGAAAGATGAGTCTACTGCCTTTCTAACTCTTGTAGATCGAGAAGGCATTGAGCATGAAATTCATATTGAATGCACGAAACAGCAATACTCACAGATTGCTAATCTTCCATACGTTTAAGACCGCTATTGTCAGCGGTCTTTTTTTGTTTCCTCATATAATTCCTCAATACCCACTTCTAACAAGTCTGCCAGTTGTTTTGCTTGATCCATGCGGGGATAGGATCTTCCATGAGACCAGCTAGTTAAAGTGTTTGGTGCTATTCCTAACTCTTTTAAAATGTATTCTCGCTTGTACTTGCTTGTTTTTATCAATTCTCCTATCCGTGATTTCACGTTATCACTCCCCTTATACATACTATTCAGCGAAAAAAGGACAATCCCTTTAAAAGAAAAATCGCAACTAATTGCGAATATTTCTGATTGTTAGGAAATAGAATTTATCGCAAAGGGAGATGATCTTATGGATATTTACACATTCGGTTTAGTCTTTGTTGGCTCAGTCGGAATAACGTTGACGGGGGTCTGGGCCTTGGAACGGGCGGGAGTCACCATCAACCATCGGCTTTTATCGTTCACGGGGGAACTAGTCAAATACGGGGCAATCGGTTACCTGGTTGTCCAGTTAATGAAGTTTCTTTAGTTCCCGCGCCACAGCGCATGCTTGGGCACCGGTTCAGTGGTGGGGCAGTCTTTACCCGGGTCCGTTCGTTTGCTTGCTGTTATGCGTTTTTACACCCAATTAATCATTTGTTTTTATCGCAACTGAAATGTTCTTATTCATCACATTTCTGACTCCTATTCTCTCCTTGATCGAATAGAAGTCATGGAAATTTCGAAAGGGGGAAATCCAGTGCTTGAATTATTAGCTGTTCCAGTAGCAATGGCAACCGCTGCACTCTGGCCGAGTAAAAAAGATGAATTGAAGAAGATAAATGCCATTTTTTTAGCGGCTGAGTTTGGCATGAAAAAGAAGGGAGAATTAACTGTACCTGACTTTCGGAGTAAGCGGCCAATCTTGAATGGCAAAAAGGTGGTTGGTATGGAATATTGGTTTGCGCTTCCTCTCGGCATGTCTGAAACCAAAATAAATAAATTTGCAGAAGAAAACATTTTAGGAGTGGGGCTGCAGAAAACTGTTCGTGTGTTCGTTGAAGATCTGCTGAAAGTGAAAGTGTACGATACGAAAATTCCTCAGTTGGTCAACTATGCTGATATACCGAAAACAAGCAAGTGGAAAATCCCTGTCGGTGTTGGTTTTGATAAAACAGTTCTTCATGACTTTGACCACATTCCTCATATGATTGTATCCGGCACAACTAGATTCGGTAAAACTGTTTTTCTGAAAAACACTATGACCCGGCTGATCGAAAACAATCCAGATGATGTACAATTTTACATCATCGATTTAAAAGGCGGGCTAGAATTTGGGCCATTGGAAAACTTGAAGCAGATCAAGGAAGTGGCGGACGATCCATACAGTGCTGGTTTATTAATAGAGAAGTTGTTTAAAGAGGTGGAAGCAGAGCAAAAGAGATTCCGGGCAAATAAGTGGAGAAATGTTATACACGCACCTATAAAGAAACGCACGTTTATTATTGTGGATGAAGCGGCACAGCTGGTCGCGGAAAAATATATGGATAAGGAAACGAAAGCGCTCATGAATTTCTGCCAAGCGAAGTTATGTGAGATTGCCCGTATATCTGGGGCGCTAGGCTATCGGATGCTTTATTGCACTCAATACCCAACAGCTATAACGGTTCCGCGTCAAATAAAGGTCAATGCTGATGCAAAAATATCTTTTCGATTGGGCGACGCTACCGCAAGTAAAGTAGCACTGGACGTAACTGGTGCAGAAGATTTACCAGATGACTTCAAAGGGAGGGCGTTGTACAAAACCCAACGTCTACAAGAGGTGCAAGCACCATTTATTTCGGACGAAGAAATGGAGGAACGCCTGCAACATCATTTCATGCCGACTGTCTCTGTTGAGCCGCCACGTGAAGTAATTGAACAATCAAGCAAAGGGGAGAGCGTACATGTCCACACTTCTAGCGAGGAAAAGGGAGCGTCAAGAAAGGATCTTATCCAGTTTAGGAAAGTTGGGGTTCGCAACTAGAGAGCAGCTGCAGGAGATTCATCCGCTAGGCCAAAAGAGAAACGCTTTAAAAGTCTTACAAAGCATGTCACAGTGGTTGCATACTCGCCGCCATCCAGAAAGAGATTGTGCCAATGTGTACTATTTAAATAAAGAAGGAAGACAGATGATCGGATGCGAGCTAGAGAGGAAATACACAAGTGAAGTGGAGCACTACCTGATGAGGAATGATGTGTATATTCATTTCAACTGCCCGGACGATTTCGAAACGGAGGTAGAATTGGCATTCCAATTACACGGAGTGGAAAAGGTTATTCGTCCAGATGCTCACTTTTCACATAAAGATAAATTTTGTTTATTGGAGGTGGATCGTACACAATCAATGGCGGAGAACAAAAAGAAGTTAGCTAGATATGCAGAGCTTATCCCTGTTTTTAAAGAACAATTTGCCTATCCACCTACTATTATTTTTTATACACTAACAGAGAGCCGTAGGATACTTTTGCAACGCGCTGCGGATGAACATAAAGTGAATATAACTGTGCTGTGTAAAAATGATTTAAAGACGGTTTAAGCCGTCTTTTTTTATTTTTTCAGAATATATGTTCTTGTTTTTATTGAAAAAGAAACGTATGTTCTATATAATGAGAAAAAATGAAAATTAAGGAGGATTAAAATGACTAAAACTAAAAAACAAAGTAAGCCCCAGCGTCCAAGTCGTGATGAATTTGAACTAGAGGAAATTGCATATCAATTAACAGAAGCAATGGAAGAGAAAACAGAGGTAGCTTTATCAGTTTGGAAAGAAGAAGAGCCGGTTCAAGGGAAAATAATAAAGATGGATGGTCAAACGAAATTGATTCATGTAGAAGAGAAATATGGAAGTGTTAAGAAAGTTCCTTTCCTAAATATATTGGCTGTCAGCACTGCAGTTACTGTGTAATCCCTCTCATTTCGAGAGGGTTTTTTATTTCTTCTCAAGGCTCTATTATATGGAGTTGAATAGACAGGGGATGGTTGTTGACGAATTGTTGACTAAAACCGTCAACAACAAGTGGAAACACTCCTAATTAATCATAAAGAGCATTTAGAATAGTTGATATTATAAGGTTTAAGAAGAAACATTCGGATACCTTCCGATAGTGTTATCCCCATTGACAGGGTAGAGGTCGCTGGTTCGAACCCAGTCGGAATCATAAAGGTTATTGTACCAACGGTTTAAGCAATTTTATAGACTACATTTATGTAGTGGTCGAGAATGAAATTTACTCGACAAATGGAATCCACTTCACGAAAATGTGAGGTGGATTTTTTTGTTGTTGAAATTTGCTATTCAGGATTTTTTAGATGATAGGGAATTTAAAAATGTTTCTCCGACGACAATGGAAACATACAGGATTCTCTTAAAGCAATTTGAAGAATTTTGCATAGAAAACGAGTTAGTTAATGTTCAAGACATTACACAAAACACTATCAAAAAATACATTCTGCACTATCAGAAGAAGGGTAATAATGCCGGTACTACTAACACGAAATTACAACGTATTAAGGCGTTCTTTAATTACATGGTGGAATGTGAAGTTATCAAGGAAAGCCCTGCTAAGAAGATTCAAAGAGCTAAAGAAGATGTAAGAATTGATGTATTCACTGACTATCACATTAAGCAAATGCTGAATTATTACCGCAGAATTAAACAACGTGAAAAGAGTTTCTTTGCATATAGAGACTACACAATAATTGTTACCTTACTTTCCACGGGACTAAGACTATCAGAATTGTGCAACCTCAAATGGTCGGATATTGATTTTCAGCAACAAACTTTAAATGTATTCGGTAAAAACAGAAGAAGAGAAACAATTCCTATTACGGAGAGGTTAGTGAAGGAGCTATCTGCTTATAAGGTTTATGTTGAAGGTCATTTTAAAAATAGAACAATAAGCGAATACGTCTTTACTAATTCTTTGAATAAATTTTTAACTCCTAATGCTGTCCAGAATATTTTTAAACGATTAGCAAAGATCATGAATTTTAGAGAAGTTCGCCTTTCAAGTCATACATTCAGACATACATTTTGCCAGAGATGTATTCAGTCGGGAATGAGTGTCTTTGCAGTTCAACGTATGATGAGACATTCATCTGTTGCAGTTACAGAACGATATGCAGCAATGTGGGGCAATGATTTAAAAGAGCAAAATGATAAGTATAATCCTTTGAATAATTTAGATATTTAAACAAAAAAGTGGGGCTATGTGTTGGTAGCACATAACCCCGTCTGTTTCAAATATAAACCCGTACAATTGAATACGGATACCCTACCCTTATAATATCGAAAAAAAATTGATATTGCAAGGTGTATTAAGTGCTGTCTTTTTTAGGGTATTCAGTGTGAGTAGCCGTTAAGCACACTATAATAAATTACGTCAAGGTTGACCGACCTACTGCAAATTTCGGGATAGGATACAAATAACGAGTTCCTTGTTTCTCGTTGTATCTGAATGGTGTTGACGACCATTAACGGTCAGGAGTGGAAGGATAGAGGTAGATATACCTGCAAGACATTCACAAGTAGCTAATTTGATGATGACCGATTCAAGTTAGTGAACCTGCTAGGGCTATCTGTTGCAGTAGGATGTTAGGATGAATAATCCTCAACAAACAAGGGCTAAACGGAATACGGATACCATAAGATGACGGAAAAGTTCAGCGTTGTTGTCTATTGTCATTGATTATTTTTTTAGTCTTTGACATATGGCAACAACCTTGCTTCCAAAAGCCGTCTGTCCATAGAATCAAGAAAAAGTATCAAAGACAAACAAGCCAAGTCAAGTTATTTCCTCAAATTTATAATAAAACTCATTAGAAAAATTAACGTATCATCACAACCATACAAATACACTAGGATGACATTAGAATTTCTGTTTTATATATGATTACATAGAAATAACGGATTAAAATTGATACTGGATAATCGTTAGGAGTTAGGGGGCAAAAGACAATTGTGATTTCGATTCTTCTATGGCAACTAGAATGATTAAAGCAAGTGAACAATTTGGAAATGTTGCGATATCGCAAGGTTTGTCATCTGGAAAGATTTTTGAAATGCTTTCTCTACCAAAATTTGTGGATCGAGAAGAATTTGTTGAGAAATCTCATACCATTCCATCGACTGGCGAAGAAAAAACAGTAGACGAAATGACAGTGATATTAAGGATAGAAATGAAGGTACTCTTTATGTGTTTAAATATATCAGAGATGAATTACTTAAAATTGAGCCAAGAGTAAATGTATTAGTTGATGTATTAGTTGAAGAACTATATGGTAGACGGAATTCAGTTAATAAAGAGACATTATGGGGATGTTTTGGAGATGAGATATTAAAAAATATTAGAGTTAATCTAGGAAAAACACAACAGTGCCTTGATTGTGGAGAAAGAATTCAAAAGGAATCAAGAAACAAGAAATTTTGTAATGATTGTAGTGTAAAAAGAGAAAAGCAAAGACAGCGTGAAAAATGGCACAAAAATAAACATAAATATAGATGATACGCTACCGGTTTTACATCTGTTTTAACCCTGATTTAATAAGGTTTTAGCAATTACAAATTCACCAAGCGTCTAATAAACCTTGATATATCAACGTTCGTGACACTTTTGATGAATACATCTACAAAGGAAGAAAATGATATATACCTATATAGGGTATTGGTAGTGTGTTACCATTTTAAAATCGTTTCAACCCGCACTGCATCAACGCCATGCCGATATTTTGAAGGGGAATTTAAGAAGTCAGACACTCAAAAACATTGTCATGTCAACATTTAGGGGTATACGAATTTTGAGAAAAGATAATCTTCGTTAAAGGAAGAAAAAGAAAATTTAAGACAGTTTAGAAACGATTTCAACCCTTGCTACATCAACAACTCACTGATATTTCGAAAGAGAAAACACACAAAAAACGCTGTCGTATCAACGTTTTCAAGGCTTTTTGTAGGATACCCCCTAAAGGAAGAAAAATGTCCAAGTTTGGATAAGAGTTAAACCATTGATATATTAACATCTTAATATTTTTATTTTTTATAAATGCTGTTATATCAACGTTTACGGTACTTTTCTTAATATCCCCTAAAGGAAGAAAAAGCTAAAGTAGTTATTTGGTATTTATCAGAATGGAATAAGTGTGAAAAACAGAAAAAAAAACGTAAAAATTCGGCATGAGTGTATAAATTGAAAAATGAAAGCATTGAAATATCAGGATTTATAACATGGAGATAATGGTCTATTAGGGAAGAGAAAAACGTGTATAATTAGAGCTTATATATCAGTATGGATAAGCGTATAAAATAAGGGTTTTAAATTAAGCATGAAAAAAGCAAGAAATACTTAAATGTAAACAAATAGAAAAACGCTGAAACCCTTGATATGACTGGCTTTGTGGGCATTCGATAAAATCTTGTTGTTAATGGTAGAGAAGATGTTTGAAATAGAACTTATATCTCAGAGTGGATATAGAGTGTTCGAAATAGAAGTCTATCTAAAACATTGGTATTTCAACTTTTCAGACACCTCTTAAAATTCCCTAGTTATGATAAAGGATAAATTTTCAATGAGTGCCTATCCAGTATAGACATTGATTGAAGGGTTATCCCTTCACAGACGTACAACTACAGTTTTTGCTATCTTTTATTCATTTTTTTATTACTCCTATGTCAACTTTCACAGGTTGACCTCCAAATTTTTAGAGAGTGGGTTCACCGCCTACTCTCTATATTTTTTTATTCATAATTTTAACTTTATAAAAAGGGGGTTAGTAACATGGATTTTACAAACCTTCCTCCTGAATTATGGGTACAGGGAATATTCTGTGCCTTATTTGTGTGGCTTTTAAGATTTACCATGACAGAAAGTAAAGAACGTGAAGGTAAACTCATGGCTCAAATTGAAAAACAAAATGCCACCAATGAAAAGATCGTTACGTCATTACAACGATTAGAGAAAGATGTATTAGATATTAAAAATAAGGGGGAATAATCAATGGCTGAAATTACAACGGCTGCTTATACGGCATTAAGAAATTATGTTCAATCAAATTGGAAATACATTGAGTTACAAGATGAGACAGGGGCTAAAATTGTAAGGCTAACAACTACTGATAATCGAGTAGCTTCTGCGATTGAAGGAAATAATGTAAAACTTACTGTAATTATCAAAGGTTCAGATAGCGATATTATTACACCTAAGACATTTGCAAAGAGTGTGATTTATGATGTAGCAACAGGTGGAACTCCTTACTCAATTGAAACATTTGCACCTTTTACAATAGAGTCAGATCAAGATGAATTAACGGTTATACATACTACCCAAGTGCCAAAGGTGATTTAAGATGTTAGGGGCAGGTACATTAGCCAATCCCTATATTATTCAAACACCAACTGACTTAAACAGTATTAGAAATAACCTTACGGCTTATTATGAACTAGGAAATGATATAGACTTATCAGTTTATCCTAACTTTGTTCCCATTGGTACTTCATCTTCTTCCCAACGTTTTAAGGGAACATTTGACGGTAAAGGATTTAAGATTAAGAATTTAAAAATCAATTCCTCTACTGCTAACATTGGTTTATTTGCTTTTGTAGAAAATGCAATAATTAAAAACGTAGCATTGATTGATGCTCAAGTAGTAGGCAATGCGGTTAATTATGTTGGTGCTCTTTCGGGTTACGCATTTGGAACCACTCTTATTCAAAATTGTTACTCAACAGGTACAGCATCGGGACAATATGGAGTAGGTGGTTTAATTGGTTGGCATAGTTCAGGAACAATTGAAAATTGTTGGTCTAATGTGGATGTTTCAGGTATGGGGCGTGCAGGTGGTTTAGTTGGAAACTTAGTTTCTGCAACTTCCTACATAAAGAATTCTTATGCTTATGGTAATGTTTCTTCTACAAATACAAGTTATCCGCCAGGTGGACTGATAGGAGATTTAGGAACAACTGTTTCTAATGTAACTAATTCATATTTCAACAAAGATATTTGTCCAACAAGTCCGGCAGGTACAGGATTAACCACAGTACAAATGAAACAGCAATCTTCTTATGTTGGTTGGGATTTCACTAATACGTGGGGAATCAATGGCGACTATCCTTATTTACAAATATTTGGAGTGCCTGAAAAACCTGCTAAGATACAGACCGTCAATTTATCGTCTAATCTATCTAATCTAATAGGTTCAGTAAATTTGAAGAAAAAGAAGGTCATTACACCTGAATCAACTATCAATCCTATTTTCTCTATTGTTTCATTAGGAAAATCAACTAAAAGAAGCGTTGAAGGTTATTCCCTTCCAATTCATTCACAAGTTGATATTTCTCATAGGACAATCAATAGCAGGGTAATAGACTTAATTTCCACTATGAAGCCAATTTCATCTGATATTTATAGGAGTGTCGTAAAGGTTACTAACTTGACAAGTCATATGAAGCCTCTATCAGTTGATTTAAGCGTATTGATACCAATTAGGAATGAAGTTATTAATGCTTATGTAGAAGTGGTTAAAAACGGCTCACAGGCGGTCGAAATTTTTAACAACAGTGATTTATCCATCATTGAGAATCCTTCAAGTGTGGAGGTGATTGAATAATGTATAAAGGGGATACATGTAGGCTCAAAGTTCATTTTAAATCATTGTCAGGTCGTTTAGTTGATCCTGATAATGTGAAATTGACGATTTATAAACCAGATCAAACAAAAATTGAAGAGTTTTTATTAGATGACACTCACAAGGAAAATGTAGGTGTCTTTTTTTATGACTATACACCTGCCGTTGAATTGGACGAATTTATTTTCGAGTTTGGCGGCAGTGTAAATAATAAGCCGATTCTTGTCAGGGATTCGGTAAAAATCAAATTCTTATAGGAGGTCATACGATGGAAGAGAATCAGGAAGTAATTGAGCAACAACAAGAAGTAACAGAAGTGCAAGAAACAGTATCTAAACAGGAGTATGATTCATTGGTTACTCAAATGGAAGAATTGAAAAATAAGCTTCCACAAGAGAAATCAGAAAGTGAACTAGCAATTGAAGCAAAGGAAAAGGAACTTTTTCAGAAAGAGGTCAATTTAACTCTTAAAGAATCAGGTCTTGAACAATTTGCCGAGATTATCAAAGTTTCTAATTCTGATGAACTTAATACAACAGTTGATGTATTAAAAAAGATTGTGAATGAGATTAAAGTATCTACTGGTTATGTGCCATCGGAACATGCTAAGCAAGATGCCTATTCAGAAGCAGAAAAGAAAAAAGATGTTGGCGGTATGCTTTCAGCAAAACTTGCTAAATTATTTCAGTAATTAAAAATTATGAAACTAAGGAGAATGATAAATATGTTTAAATCTACTAACTTTACTAATATGGAACAAATTTCACTTGCTAAGGAGATCGCAGTAATTGGCGTTGAAGAGACTCCTTTCACATCTATGCTTATGGCTAAAGGTAACATCGAGAAGGCATTATCAACTATCTATACATGGAGAGAAAAGACACTTAACACACTTGGTGATCTTTCAGCCGTTGAGGGTTCAGATGATATTACTTTCTTTGAGAGCGCCAGAGCAGAACTATCTAACGTGTTGGAAATTTTTAAAGTTGGAGTACAAATTTCAGGAACGGCGGAAGCTATGAAATCAACTCAACTTAATGAAGAGGTACAAGATCGCCTTCTTGAACTGAAAGTGAATATGGAGAAAAAGTTCATCTTGGGAATTAAGAATGATGGCAGCAAAGCACCTTTTAAACGTCAAATGGCAGGTTTACTTGAACAAGCAGACACTTCCAATGCAGTAGCAGTAACAGGAGCAATTGCAGAAGCAGACATTAAGAAAGCAATGCGTAATCTTTGGGATAAGAATACAGGTGCAGGAACAGTTTATGCTTTTGTAAATGCTGATCTAAAGGAACAAATTGATTCTATTTATGTTGATAAATATGGATATAACCATGTTACAACTGATTTTGGATTGATTGTTGATTCTATCAATACTAACTATGGTCGTGTCCATTTTGTATTGTCTCCACATATTCCGGCTGATAAGGTTGTATTCTTTAAAGATACATATGTTGACCTTGCTTATTTACGTGAGCCAAAGGTAGAAGCACTTGCTAAGAGTGGAGATAATAGCAAACTTCAAATTGTTGCAGAAGCCACTTTAAAGGTTGCTTCACCTAAAGCAGTAGGCATTATGACAGTAACAGCATAAACAAATACATAATTAAGAAGGGATAGTCTTTCGGGGCTATCTCTTTTTTATTCATAATTTTTAAGAGGTGAGTAAAGTGAATCCTAAAATTGAAGAATACTTTCTCAAAAGAAGGAGAAAAGGTATTCGACTTGTAGTATTAGCACCAATTGTTGGTTGCTCACAGTCGCTATTATCCAAATATGAGACAGGTGTAGCAGGTATGAGCAAAGACAAAATAGAGAGATATAGAGAATACATAGATACATATAAAGATAATCAATAAAAACTTATTCTAAAAATTTGGAGGTGAATGTGTGAAAGTATCAAGAAATTCGTCATAACCACTTCCTTTTATTTTATATGACCGATTGGAGAAATTTAAGGAATCAACTTCAATCAAATATGGTCTAGGAATAAAAGGAGGAAGTCAAATGTACAGATGTCTGTATGTTTGACGGTTATAGGCGACAGATAATTGTTGTCAGAGGATGTTTTACCCTAAAAGGATAGTGGGAGAGTTTTTCTTTCACTAAGAATATGAAGAAAGTATTAAAAGATAAATTCCCAGAATGGACAGTAAAAGATTTAAAGCTAGAAATGGATTTAATTGTAGGAGATGACAGTGATAGTTTATTTTCGTGCAATCTGTTAGAAGAAATGACAGATGGTAAATGGAAAATAAACTATTTTTATGACTTTGAAAATTTTCATCGTCATGAAGAAACTGAACTAATGACAATAGGTGTAGATATGGCTTTTGCAAAGAATACAAGATGTTTTGACAATCATATCACTCAACAATACATAAACAGTCCTAAGAATCATTATATGGCTAATCCTAACCTTGTCTATAATATTACAACTGGCAAGCCATATCATAAAAAATACCCTTTTAGTACATTAATGCTAATCATGGCACTCTATGATATACCAATGCCTAAGAGTGATATAGGTAAGGATATTATTCTTGCCGTTGATTCAGCCCATAAGGGACATTATGCGACAAGTAAATATTTTAAAGATATACATACAACTTGGCTAGAGAGATTGGGCTTTACGGAGCTTATTGACCGATTAAATAAAAATAATGATAGTTATTATAAACGGATTCAGAAAGGGTTAAATCTCAACGGAAAAATATCAATCAACAAAGAAGGATTCCTCGAATCAGATATTAAATTTGATAAGTTGCAGCCATACTTTGATTGGGAGATTACCTTGCCAAATAAGCAATTCCAGTTATTTAAAAAGTATAATCGTTGTGGGCAAAACATCAATAAGAAAATGCCGGAAAGAAGCCAATTAATCTCATTAGCTTATACAAATAACGACTATGTAAGTTTTACAACAAAATAAAGGAGCGATAAACAATGAAAAATTTAACTGAAAAGGATTTTTTCTTCTGTTACAATTATAAGTTATCAGCATTTTTAAAATATAAAGGTTTCCACTATATCACAAAGGCAGTTAATCATAAGACGGACAAAATGTTTAGTTTGTACATTAAATCAGATGAGTTACAAGCAGCGTTAGACGAATATAGATCACAAAAGTAAGAGGGCTGATATAGTCCTCTTTTTCTAAATTTTATTTCAAAAGGAGACATTCAAAATGAAAGATTTAAGAAAGTATTTACAATTTGACGAAAAACAAAACGATATTTTTATCCCTAATGAGATTTTCGAGGATTTCAAGACAATTAAGAAGAATCATATTCCATTTGCTTTTTCTTATTACTATCTAACGAACTGGCTTTATCGTTATGCAAAGTATGGCTTTGTTGCTGAATTACTTACTCAAAAAGAATTGAAACAGATTCTAGGCTATAGTCCAATCTATAAGCCAGTTGATTATCTAATCAAAAAGAATGGCGTACTTGAACAAATGAAGTATCTTGAAACAACAAATGAAATTCCCACGACTTGGGAAATGGGACATTCATTCCAATATGATATTTCAGAAGATTTAGCATTTAACTATTATGAATATGATGCAGAAATGAATGAGTACGGAGTGAATTTCCCTAACAGATATGTGATTAAGAAGCCCATTCGTGCTTTTACTAGACATGTGAATGATGAGGAAGCACAAGAGGATTATGAGAATGATTATATTGACGGTACGTTCTATGATGTCTCAAATACGACTCTTATTCCGTTTGAGGTTTTCTTATTTTGTATGGAAAATGAGCAAATTGGCTGCACAGGTTTTTACCTATGGAGCTACTTAAAAATGAACAATCAATTTTATGATAGTGGCTTTGATATACCTTTAGAAAAACTTGCAGAGGAAACAGGAATCTCCAAGAAGTCATTAAGTGAATATTTAAAGTTGTTGAGAAAACATAGAATGATTGAAGTTATACATAATCAAGAAGCATTTGTTGTTGGATTGAGAAAGGAAGATCGTAAAGCCAATACATACATAACAGGTGACCATGATTTCTTCTGTGAAGTTGGGGATGAAAAAGTTGAAACAATGAAGGTTATGACTAGGAAAGAATACTTTGAAAAATTGAAGAAGGAACAAGAAGAAAGAGATAAGAAGAAGGCGGATATTCCAGTAGACGCTTTACCGTACTAAATTATTTTTTCAAAAGGTTACAAATTTACACTATATTTAATATAAGTTCAAATATTGATGATTAAATTAAATGTTAGGATGATTATTATTTAAAATTTTAATGTATATACAATAATTCAAATATCATTAGTCTTATATTATATATGGTGTAAAAATGTAACCTTTTAAATTTTTTATAAATGCAAGTATATGGAAGTCCCAATCAAAAATTATTCTAGGAGGAATCTATAATGTTTAAAATTTTTAAGTATAAAGAAGAAGTCAATAATCTGAAAGAAAATGTTAAAGGATTAGAAGAGTCATCCAATAAGTTTGAAGATACTCTAACTTTAATCAACGATAACATGAAGGAATTAAATGAAAATTTTATTGCTCTTAAAGGTCGCATAGATGCGACAAATAGAAATGTTGAGCGTATGGCAATCTTAAATGAAATGATTATTAAGGAATTAGAAGCATTTAAGGCTAAGTCAGAAAAAGGGGCAGGTGAATTAAATTGAATATCCATGAAGCTTTGAAAAGTGTCTCGTATAAAAAACAGGAATATTTTAAGTGGAAGCATGATATTCGTTTCAATAGAGAAGTACCACCTAAAACAGAAGAAGAATTTTTGAAAACGATAGGAAATAAAACATTAAACTCATTTAAGCAATGGGAAAGAAGTCAAGAATATAAAGGGTTATTATTATTACTGTTAGAATCCAGAGTAGCTAATGATTTTGATGAGATTTATAAAATTGTATCTGATAAGGCTAAAGAGGGGGATGAGAAATCAATCCGTCTCTTTTTATCTATGCAGAAAGATATTCAACAAAATGCAAAATTAGCTAGTAAGACATTTCATTCAGTTGTAGAGGATGAGCCGGAAGATGATGAGGGATTAGATTTAAGTTGATTGGGGGTGAGTGAATGACAGTCAAAAAGAAATCCAATAGTAAAGCATTGCAAAAAGTGATGAGTGATTTTCGATTATTTGCAAAGAATTTCATTAAGATTATCGATAACAACGGTGAATCTGTTCCTTTTATATTGAATCCTGAACAAGAACAATTCACTAAGGAAATGACTAAGTATAATGTAATTTTGAAGGGCAGACAGATCGGTAAACAGTAATGCCGATTTTAAATTTCCTCTAATTGACTTGGAAATCCTAACGTAAAGCCGAGGACGACAGGGCGCAAGTTTAAATACAGCGTGAGAGACTAAGCGAGGAAACACTATTTCAGTGAAGCGATAGTCCGAACTATATGGAAACATATAGAGTAAGGTTGAAGTGCCTTACCGCTACAATTGTAGTCAGTAACCTATACAGGTGAAAGTAACAGAATGTTTACTACGTGGTCATTGGCTTATATGCTCTATTCAGCAACCACTAAGCCAGATACATCATATTTAATCATGACTCATCATAATAAGGTTACACAGTCGTTATTGAAGAAGATTAAGAAAATGTATAAATCATTACCTCATGACAAGTATCCTGAATTGTTTCCTAAACTTGAATTGAATAATCGTGATGGTTTATATATGTCCAATGGCAGTAATATTATGGTGGCAACGGCTGGCGGTGAGGATTCAATTTCAGGAAACACATTTGAATTAATCCACTTTTCCGAAATGGCTAAGTATCCGAACGAAGCCCAAGAGGAAATAATGGCTACTGCTATTCCTGCATTGGCTAAGAATCCTAACAGTAAGATTATCGTGGAAAGTACAGCAATGGGTTATAACTTCTATCAAGAGTTATTTATGAAAGCATATAGAGGGAAAGAATCTGTTTGGAAAGCACACTTTTATTCATGGCTTGCAGAAGCATATAGTAAGCAATTTAAACATTCATTTGATGAAAGCGAGACATGGTTCAAGTTACATAATAAAGGGACTAGAATGAGCAAGAAAGACCTTGAACATGATGAAAAGATTCTTCATGAAAAGTATGGGGCTACTTTTAGACAGTTGATGTTTAGAAGATATTACATAGAAACAAATAGTTTAGAGAAGTTTATGCGAGAGTTTCCTACAACGCCACATGAAGCTTTTGCAGAATCTAATAAGGCAGTATTTGATACGAAGAAGATTATTGAACGTTTACAGAATGTTATTGAACCATTGCCAACAAATGAAATATACGATGAGTTACCGGAAATCTTACAGCCATACATAAATAAAAACCTATTCATTTACCATATGCCTAAACGTGGTATGAGGATGTATGCAGGTGTAGACGTTGCTTCCGGTTCAGGTGGCGATAATGATAATTCAACAATGAGTGTATATAATGCAGAAGGTCAACAAATGGTTTCTTTTTATGCAAATGATATTCCTGGCTATGAGTTCGCTAAAATAGTGGATTCTATAGGCAGGTTTTTTAATTATGCCTTCATTTGTGTAGAAAGGAATAGTTATGGTACTCCTTTATTGGAACGATTAAGAAAAGAGTATCAGTACATGAATTTATTAAAACAGAAGATATTCAATGAAAAAGGTAAGAAGAAATTACAGTTGGGCTTTCAGACAACTAATGTTACTAAGCCAATCTTAATAGAGGACATGAAGGAAAACTTTGAATTAGGCATGATTAATATTGAATGTGTTCAGACGTTAGAGGAAATGAAAATATATCAAGACAATAACGGAAAGTTAGGTAATAAACGTGGGACTAATCTCCATGACGATTTAGTTATTGCAACAGCAATGTCAATACAAGCCATGAAGCAAGGTAAGTATTATGTGGATATTTAGGAAAGGGGAATGAGGATGACAAAGTTAAATCAATACATAAAAGAAAAATATGATAACAGTAATGAGTGGTTTATGGAATTTGTTAATGAATATCATAATCAAGCCAGAGTTTTAGAAGTGGAAAGATTAAAGAATTATCTTAATGGAGATCATGCTATTCTTCAACGTCAGGGCTTTAAGCATAATGGAAAAGAGTATCATGCCAAGAAGATTGTATTAAATTATGCTAAAACTATATTGTCATTTCAGAAGAGTTATTTACTTCAAACGCCTATTACATTGATTGGCAATGAGAAAGTTGTCAGTGAATATAAGAAGGTAAGTAAGCAAGGTAAGTATGATAGATTGAACATGAAGATTCTCGATAAAGTATTGAAGTATGGGGAAGCGTACGAGTATTTATATATGGACAATGGAATGATTAAGAGTAAGATTATTGGTGCTGATGAAGGTTATCCATTGTATAACGAAGAGAATGAGATGATTGCATTTGTTCAAATGTTTGTGAATGATGGAATATCATACTATACAGTTTTTACAGATGATGTTGTAGAAAGATATGATAATAAAGGTGGCGAGTTAAGACTAACGGCTAGATATGCTAACTTATCAGGATTGCCAGTAGCTTATACATCTGATAATGAATTAAGTGAAACAGAAGGACGCAGCGAGTTGTCTGATTGGGTTTCTATATTAGATAATATGGAATCGTTATTAAGTAAACATACCGAAGCGACTGAAGTTTTCCTTGACCCGATATTTTTATCAATTGGACAACAGATTAAAGAATCATTGCCTGCTGATATTGTTGGGAAAGGTATACATTTAGATGACGGTGGAGAAGCAAAGTATCTTCAAGCCCAATTAGATGTAAAGAGTTTTGAGAATACATATAAGACATTACAATCAGCCCTACTTGATATTTCAAGCACCCCTGCTGTTAGTATGGGTAAGACCGACATAAGTAACCTTTCAGAAGTCAGTATTCGTTTATTGTTCTCGTTAGCTAATGTAAAAGCCGGAGTAAATGAACAGTTTATGAGAGAAGGTATTGAACAACGATTCGATAAGATTAGAACATTGTTGAAATATAAAGGGATAGAGTTTAGTGATGATGATTTTGATACGTTAGATCATGTGTATCATTATGCTCAACCTGCAAATGATAAAGAGATTATTGAGAATCTAAAAGTGTTGAAGGATATGAATAGTATTAGTACGGAAACAGTGATTAGTAAGACACCTTATATTCAGGATATTGCAGGAGAATTAGATAAGTTGAAGAGTGAAGGTGTATTGAATAGGAATGATAATATGAGTGAGGATAAAAGGAAGGATAACGCTTTAGTCAAGTAAAGGATTATATGTGATTAGTGGAGTGTGAGTATATTTGATGGAAACATTGATATGATACGCTTTAGTATAGTGAAGTATATATCACACTTCACGCACCTGTTATTATAGTTGACTTCCTTAAAAATATAATGTATTATTGTAAACTAGATGGAACGCTAAAAAGTTTGAAAAGTAGCGTCACATCAATACTTGTGGCAGTATACAAATCAACTTCTCATAACATACATTATGTAAACTAGTTGATAAAATGGTATATAATGAGTCTTATATGCCGGTTATTTTGAAATTTTACAAGTGATTATTAACCTACTGGATACCCCAATGTTGCAAAAAGTTTCCCAAACATACCAATCTTCACACCCACGAAAATTTTACTATAAATAGCAGGAAACACCTTCCAATTGTCGAACCATGATAATAGGGGGTGTTTTTTGTGTTTTATGTAGAGTTTTATGATTATGAGACAAAGCATTTATTTGCCGTTTTTCCTGACCTAACATTAAGAGAAGCATTAGATTGTATTCGTATTTATAAGCGAGAAGATCATTCATATTATGATTATGAAAAGAAAATAATGATGTGTCAGCGGTATATAAGTAGTAATCGGTTTGTTAAACGAAAGGGAGATAAAACAATAAAAGGTTTTCAATTATTCCTTGAAGCATATCCAGCACAAACTAGTTAGAAATATTATCCTCTTTTGGAAGGTATGGTTCTCCTTTGTGTCGAAAGTAATAGGAAATGAAGGGGGATTAATCATGAAAAATATGTATATAGTCATGAGTTTATTGTTTTTATTTCTTATTGCAGGATGTAATAATCAAACTAAGGAAGAAGTTAATGCAAAGGAAGAACCGAAAAAGGAAATAGTTAAATTTGAAAGTGTTGAGGATGCAGAAGCTTATTTATGGGAGGGTGCTAAAGAAAGTAAATCTTATTCAGAGATAGAAAAGATTATTGCCGACAATTCATTTGTTTCTGAATCTGACTATGACAAAGTTGTAAATTGGTATAAAGAGTTAGTAAGAATAAATGAGATAGTTAGAGCGCAGCATAAAGATTTGGCTGATTCAGAGGTAGAGGATTTAATGTTTATAAAAAAAGACGGTGGAATTATTACTAGAAGTCGATCAAATGAAACTGGTGGATTTAAAGGCTATGAACTTGAATTTATTAGTGAGGATGATACATATAAACTAGAAAAGCTTACAATGCTTCAATAAATTTTAACCGAAACTAACACTGTCCAATTATGGATGGTGTTTTTTATTTGTCTAAAAGAAAGGAATTGATATAAATGAATAATTTGCAACGGCTTCAATTAGAAACTAAGGGAATCTCTCTTGAGCAAGATGAATTAACGATTTACCTGCAAGAGAATGAATTGAAACCATTTGATGAATACAATCCTCAATCAGCAACTAATAAGAAGAGGATTTATCAATCGGCTCTATCTGTACTTGAATCTATTGCCAATAATCCTGCTCTTATGAAGTCAGTTAAATTGGATGATATGACTGTTAGTGATTTTCATGAGAATTTGATGAATCGTATAGATCAATTGGAAAGAAAGATAAGAAAACTGAAAACAGATGAACAAGTAGCCAATAATTCTAATGTATTTATTCTGTTTAATAATTAACTTTTAAAGAAAAAAGCCAAACAAAAAGCCTTCCTCTACTCACAATAGAAGAAGGCGACGCATGAAGCGTTAAGCTCACAAGGTTAGGGGATAGAAAGTTTATTCCCTAACTAATATCTAATATATACCATATCTTTTAAATATATGCAAGGAGGTATTTACATGTTTGAAATGACGGATATTGAATCAATTTTTAACATGGCAGCCGTAAACGTTAAAGTGAATGACATTGACAAGAAAGCAATCATAACTAATCCGGCAATCAATGAATTTGAAGAAAGATATATACATACTCTTGATGTTATCGGTCAGGGCGATAAAGTTACATATGAGAGTGAACATTATCTTGTAATTGCTGAAAGTGTTACTAAGCGTCATGGAAAGTTTAAAACACTTATGAGACATTGTAATCATGTGTTTGAGATTCCGGGGGAAGTAACAGAAGTTTTAGTAAGAGATGAGAATGGAAAAGTTGTTTTAGATGATTATGGTATGCCGGAATATGATTATATTCAAGGTGAGCCTACTTTAGTTCCTTCTATCATAGATAATAAAAATTTCTCTATTGATGGAAAGCAATTAAGAGTGCCAGTTAATGAGATAATCATAGTTGTTCAGGATAACGAGAAGAATCAGAAGGGTTTTGTAGTCAATAAAGAGTTTGATTTGATGGGGAAACGTTGGAAGGTGTTGAATCAGGATTATACAAAGGTAGGATTGATTATATTAACGTGTGAGAGAATTGCTTCTAAGGCATAGGAAGATTAACCACTTTACATTTCTAAATAGTCACTTTATAATGAAAACTATCAATTACTATTGTGAAGTGTATTCTATTCTATAAACATTGACTTAAATCATTGATACATAATGATTCTGATTTTAGACACCTTGACAGGGTAGAGGTCGCTGGTTCGAACCCAGTCGGAATCATACCAAAAGAAAGAGCGAGAATCCTTAGTATATAAGGGTTTTCGCTCTTTTTTGTTGCTTTGATTATCAATAATCATCAAAGAAGCACGCTTGTTTTGCCGACATTCTGCCGACCAAACGTGATAACATAATGATTTTTAATGGTTTTCTTTGGTTCCTAATAGTGCAGAATCTAATTTTTGTGTAGCAATTTCGTCGGCCTGTTTTAAGGCATGGCCATAAATATTCATTGTGGTCGTAATATCAGAATGGCCTAAGCGTTCCGAAATAATTTTTGCGTGAACACCCTCATTAATGAGAAGGGTGGCTGATGTATGTCTCAAAGCATGAATGTTAATATATTTCAACTTATGACGCTTAATAAATCGTTCCCACCAATTTTTCAAAGACTCCGGATGATACGGCTTTCCGTTTTCATCAGCCAACAAAAAATTATGTTTTCCGTCTTTCCATAGAATCTTCGCTGCAAGTCGTTCTTTCTTTCGTTGTAATTCTAAACTTTTTAAAGGCTCTATCAGAGTTTCAGATATAACAATATCCCGCTTCTTTGCGCTCCTACTGCCTTTCTTTATTTCATGAACTTGATAACCCTCTGCTTTTGAATAGGTGAGGGCTTGTCTAACATGAACGATTTTCTTTTCATAGTCGATGTGTTTAAATTCCAGGCCAAATAATTCAGATCGGCGCATCCCTGTAGTAATGGCAAGTTTAATAATAATTTGCCAATGTAGCAATTCCGCGTCTAGGCACTTTAACAATTCGCTTGCTTCTTCCAGTGTGTAAACCTCTACTTCTTTGTACTCAACTTTTGGTTTATCTATTTCTTTTACAGGTGATTTCTCAACGATCCGACATTTAACAGCAAAGTTAAAGATGTTATTTAAGATTCGATAGTTATAAAAAACTGTGGAACTGGAGAGCTTTCCTTTTTTTCCGTCCAGGCGCATACCATTCTCTTGAAGATTATGAAGAAAATCGATAACATGCATCGGTTGAATTTGATCCATTCGCAAGTATTGAAAAGCGGGAAGTATCCTGGTTTCTAAGTGTTGAAGAAATGTTGCTCTAGTTGTATGAGAAAGATGTTTGTCGGCATGTTTGGGAAGCCATTCATTTTTTACAAAGTCAACAAACATCATTTTTTTAGGCTCAAAATAATTTTCTCCTGTTACTTCTACAACGAACTTGGCTAACTCTAATTCTGCTTCTCGAGAACCCTTTGCCTGCACTGTTTTATATTTTTTATTTCGCTTCTTCTTTTTCGTTGCCGGATCAACGTAAGAGCCAAGGTCAACTTCGAGCTGCCATTTATTTTTACCTCTTGATCTAAAATGTCCTTTAGCCATATATGCTCACTCCATTCGTGAAATTAAAAATTAATCCTTACTAGGCTGAAAATCCTCAAGATTATACTCACTGAGCTTCCTTGGGATGTCCTCTCCTCTAATCTTGTAGAATAATTCGCCGTCTTTTTCGTAAATTCGTTCAAAGATCGGAATACGAATCAACTTATGTTTATTTGGATTTTTAAATGCTTTTTGCTGTAATTTGTCAGCTCTTTTAATTTCAAATTCAGACAACATATTTGAGGGCTCCTTTTATGCGAATGTATGTTCTTTTTTGTGGGTGAAAGAAAAGCCCAAAGAGGGCCAAACAACTTTCTATAAAAAATCCTTTCGATAATTCTATTTCAGATTTGAAATAGAATTATTGAATACTGTTGAAGAATGCATCGATATTCTCAACTTTTGATACAAGGTTTGGGATATCTCTAAACGAAAGATTTGTCAAACAACTCTTTAGATAGTAAGTTTTTTCATTAGTAATTTTATTTGTTCGAGACCCAAGTCGCGCATTGATAAATCCAGTTTCTTTAACCACGGGATTTTCTTCCAAAAAGTTAGCAATCTCATTAGATTTTACTGTATATAGCGTAGTGTCGGTTTGGTTATTGTAATACTGACCGATGAGATAACCGACAATTGCGTTTCCTTGTGTAAGGACTGACGAAACAAAAAAGTCACTTAAAGGATTTCCTCTTTCGACTGAGTATTCTTCTACAGGAATTTTTAGTTGGTTCCTATAAGATTCCGGATTTGGTAGCACTACCTTGACGCCTCCGAACTCTTCAAAAGTACCTAATGATTCAAGTTCTTCTGGAGAATAACGAATCTTCTTGTCTTCTTGCTGTATTTCTTCAACCTCTGGGGCTACTTCCCTCATTGCTTGGTTGACATCGAATTTTTCGCTAATGATTTCAGCTAACGATTCTTGAATACACTTTTGAACTAAGGGACGAGCAGTATTTATAAACTGTTGAGTGACTTTAAATTTGAAACGTTCTTTTATCACAAATTTAATAAAATCATCATTTGGGTTCTCAAAGATCTCCTTAATAACTGATTTGAAAGCTTGAGAGTACATCATAGACTCAGCTAGAGCCTTTATACTTTCGTAATCATATAGATTCTTAGAAAACTTAATTAGGTAACTGAAATCTTCCTCGTTGTAGTTGGTTATATTAAAAATAAAAAATGGCTTGGAATCCATTATGTTAGCATTATTTAAATCAGTAAAAAAATGATATTCTATCCCGTTTGTTAGGATACCTAGTCGTACACTAGGGAAGGTGCTGAAATATCTACTTAACTGAGGAGCGCTTTTAGTAATTTTGCTTGTGACTGGCTTAGCTTCAAGGAAAATTTTTAGTTCGCCATTTATGAAAATAGCGTAATCTACTTTCTCATTTTTTTTATGAAAATCAGCAGTGAATTCGGGTGTAACTTCTTGTGGGCTATAGGTATCGTAACCTAGCCCTCTAAGCAATGGTAAAATTAAAAATTGTTTTGTTGATTCCTCATTTTTTATTAAGTCTTTATTGTCAGTAGCAACTTTATTTAACATCTCTAGTGTTTCTTTTAAGTTCATTGTTAAATACTCCTTTCTCGTCCTCCTAGTTATTAAATGAGTGGTATGTCATGTGAAAAAAGAACCTATATGTAGGTAAAAAATTATCTTACCTAGGTAGATGAGTTGTTTTTCACTGCTAAATAGACAATTAGAAACATTAATCCTAAAATGATCACGATAGAGATTTTTCCCCACCAATAGGGCCAAAAGGCGATACTAAGGATAATAAAAATAATTAAACTTATAAAACCTAAACAACCATTAAAGCAACCAAAAAAGTACTTTGATGATCCCACCTGTGATTATCCTCCCTTTTCTTGATGTATACATATCTTGAAAATGGTACCAGTCAAAAAACGAAAAATTTTTGGTGTCCCTCTAAAGTTTTTAAGTGGGATAACTCTTTAGGAACACCGAATATTTTGCAAATTTCGCACAAGGATAGATTAGTATACTTATATTCATAGATTTTTTCATCGGGCATCAATAATTCAACAGCAAAAGTGTTAGCCTCTACTTCGATTTTATCGACAGAAAATAAAGTACCTCTTTTCAGAAAAGGGGTATTTACTCGGGGATGTAGCTCAGAGTGCCCTAACTCGTGCGCACAGGTAAAAAACTTTGATTCCTGGCGTAAGTTAGAGTTAATAAAAATAAATTTATTTCTTCTTATGTATTTGTAAAATCCGAATATACTCTCGTGAAGATTCTGTTCCATAATAATAATGTTTTTAGCTGCAGCGATCTCATACGGATTATTTGAGTTGTATTTTTTCACTAACTCTTTAGTGACTTCTTTGATTCGAGACATATTTATACCCTCCTAAAGCTTAATCTTTATCTCTATGCTTTTTGGGTATGTATTTTTTATTTGCAAGAGTAGCTATACGCTCAGCATGTTCTAAAGCTTCTAACAAGGATTCAATTGCCTCCGGGCTCATTGGTTCCCCCATATAATTTAAGCCGTCACCGTCTGCCTTTGCTTCTGTTAGGTCCTCTCTCATTTTCTTCATTCGTTTTGCGATATCGCGTTCGTCTTTCTCAGTTAATTGAGGCATGCTTTCAGGTCTATAAGAGCTAATTGACTGCTCTCCTGTTATCAAAAAGTCCGTTGTTACATCATAAAGAACAGCAATCTTGGCCAGCATATCTTTGTCTGGTTGTCTAATTCCGTACTCCCAGTTAGCATACGTAGAGACTGTTTTGATTCCTAGCCGTCTTGCTACTTCTGTTTTAGACCATCCTTTTTCTTCACGTAACTGTTGTAGTATTTTCGGAGTTATATTTTCCATATGAACACCTTTTTCCAATTTAATATCTTTATACTAACATGTTTTACACAGAGAAAATAAAAAGTTACACAAAAAGAATAAAAAATAGTTGACTTACACATAATGAGTAATGTATGATGATATCAATAGTTACACAATTTGAGTAAGGAGGTGTCAATTATGACATTAAACAAACTTCGTCAAACACGTCTATCACAAGGGAAATCGCAAACGTTCATGGCTAAAAAGCTTGGATACAAGTTCCCCAGCGGATATGCAAATATCGAGATGGGGCGAACAAAACCCTCTCTTGAGAAAGCAAAATTAATTGCCGATGTATTAGGCGTAGATGTAGAAGAACTTTTTTTTGAACAAAAGTTACACAAAAAGAGTAATAAATCAAAAGAAGTCAGCTAACAAAAGGAGGCACATCATATGGATTTATCCCAAAAATGTACCTGGGCTGAAATTAAGTTCAAGGTCCTCCAAACAGCTGTCATGCTCCAAGATGATTGCAGTAAAGAGGAAGTGCTGAAAGAACTTCTAGCAATCGTCGACATACTAGAAAATACGGAACATTTAGTGACTACAGCTAAGCTAGATTGAAAATTAATTGCTGCTTTTTTGAAATTCCACTTGGAAACGGAGTGGAGGTCGCTATAATTTCTTAAATCAAATTAAGGAGGAATTAAAGCAATGAGTCAAATTCAACCAATCATTCAAAATGACCAACTAGTTTTAACTACATTACAACTTGCAGAAGCATACGGAACGGATATTCAAATTTTAGTAAACAACTTCAATCGTAATAAAGATCGTTATAAAGAAGGTAAACATTTCATTTTACTTACTGGCGATTACCTAAGAGAGTTCAGAGCAAAAAATCAAATTGATTTTTCGCCAAACCTTAACCGTTTGTATCTCTGGACTGAAAAAGGTGCTTGGATGCACGCGAAGTCACTTAATACAGATGAAGCATGGAATGCTTACGAAGCATTAGTAGATGACTATTACACAATTAAAAATAATGTTATTCCACTTTCAAAGGACCAGGCTCTTGTAACAGTTCTTCGGACAACTGCTGACCTGGTGGAAGATACTCAAGCAATTAAAGAAGAGCAACATGAAATTCGGAAGTTGGTTACTCAGATTGATCAAAAAGTCGAAGAACAAATTACTCTTACGTCTGGTGAGCAAAGACGCTTACAAAAAGCAGTTGCCGCAAAAGTGTATGAAGTTGAATCAAATCCAGAGCACCGACCTCAGTTATTCCGTGAGTTATATCGAGAAATAAAAGACCGCTTTGCTGTTGCTTCATATAAGGATGTGAAGCAGAAAGAATTACAATCAGCGATTAGATATGTAGAAAATTGGATTCCTAGAAAGGTGGTGTCGTAATGGAAACTCTAACTACAAAAGAAGCGGCCAAGTATATCGGCGTTTCTATTGGGACAGTTAGAAAATATGTTCATGAAGAAGGGCTTCCGGTTCTTCGTTTTCCAGGTCGTCGTAAATGGCTTTTTAAGAAAGACTTAATCGATCAGTGGGTCGAAGAGAGATCGCAACCAATGATCATAAATCAACCTGCTGCAAAGCAAGAAAAAGAATATGGGAAACTAAGGGTTTTAGCTCCATGAATTAACTTTATAAATCAATTGTACCTTTGAAAACTAAATGATTGGAGGCGAACAAAGTGTCGAACACTTTAACGCAAGTATGTTTATATTCCCCCTCACAGATAGGGGAGATATTAAAAATCGCAAGAGAAAGAGCCTGTCAAGAGGAACGGCGAACGAAGCGGTTTATTTCAGAGCACTTAGGCATTACCTTGCAACGCTTAAATAACATTGAAGCGGGATATTCGAAACCGGAATTTGAACTTGCTTATGATTGGTGCCGCTTGGTTGAGGATGAAACAGCGCTGGATAAGATTAAACACATTTACCAAGTTGATTTACCAGCAACTGATCCAAGGCTTTTGGAATCAGTGGACCGCCAGTTAACAAACTTAATCGATCAGGCAAAAGGTGCAATATCTGCTGCTGAAAAACTCCAAAAAATTAGTAAAGATATGCGGCCTGGTCGGTCTTTAACAGAGCAAACCAACTTAGAAATATTGAATTTGGCAGAAGAGATATTGGATCTAAAACAAGCTGCCACTGCTACATTAACATCGATGCGAATTAATTGGGATTTGGATACTGGCAAGGTAGTGAAAAATTGGATTCAAGAGGCCTTGGCTGATCAAGTTATTGTTCCGTCTGTTAGTAAATTTGAAGAAATTCGAAGAGAGGGATTCTTTCAAACAAGATCACGTGCTATGAAGGTGGGCAGATCATGAGCAATATTATCAAACAGGAAATCGCTGAACGCAAATGCGCACATAGTCTCATTTATCGCATTGAAGAATGCGTGGTAGCAGGAGATTTAAAAGAGGCAAAGCGTTCTATAAAGGATTTGGAAAAATCAATTGAAGAACTAGAAAAGATGCAGAACGCAAAAGAGAATCGGAAACGGCTAGAGGAAGTAGTTCAACATTTGAACAAGCAAGGGGTTTTAACAGAAAGAATAATCAAGGTTGTATAGGAGGGTGAGACGTGACCACAGCATTATTAATCTTTGTAGCACTTACAGGTGGATATTATTGGGGATTAGCCAACGGGGAATCAGAAAAAGATCAAAAATAAAAGCGGCAAGCTTTGGGCAGCTCACCGCATTAGACCACTGAACAACCTTATTATAACACATTTTCCAACTGATGGGCACTTATTTAGGTGCTCATCGTCAGCGGCCAGAACGGGCTTCTCCCCCTGTGCCTGATGGTTCGGGCTGCTGACGATGGACATTAAGCCATCAGAAAGAGGTGAAGCAAATGAATATCGAACATCCAGCAATTACTCAAACTATGGAAACAGGTTATGCAAACATAATCAGTCAGCCAGAACACGTTGGCATTGATGCTATGGGCGATGAAATTCTTGCAGGAGATGAAATCATCGAAATCAACGGTGAAATCATCCTGGAAAGTAACTTGGAGGATTATCTGATTGAATATTGCGGAGCGCAGTATAAAACAGCGGAATGAAAAAGACTCGCTTAGCAGAGCGAGTCAGGTCTTTAACAAAATTAATTTATTCTATTGTACCGAACTTTGAAAATTGAATCAAGAGGAGCGAATCCAAATGAACATCTGTTTAGAGGCTCACTTTGCCAAGGTAAAGCGGACTTTTCCGGATATGGACGATAAGAGAGCGTTGGACTCTGTGTATATAGGGATAAGTCAAGCGGTTGCTGGAGTGGGTACACACGAGGATTTGAAGGAACTTGTGAAGCAATATAACGCTTTACTATCAGGAATCATGAAGGAGGCTATCTAAATGCCAAAGTTCATCATTAGTGAAATTAAAGAAACGGTTATTGAAACAGAAGTAGAAGCAACAGATGCTCATACAGCTATTTCTAGATATAAACAACGTGGCGATACAAATACACTCACTCTTTCAGAGGAAACTCACATTACTGTAAAAGAAGCGAAGGAGGATATCCAGTGAATCAGTTAACAGAACAATTTAATCAGCAGCAACAACCAAGCGTACTTGGACAAGTATCTGCATCCCGTGAAATGGAAGAGGTTAAAGGTGCGATCTTCCTAGCCAAACAATTTCCACGTAACGTTTTCCAGTCCGAACAACGTATTTTAGATTCTTGCAAGCGACCTGCCTTAGCGCAGGTTGCCATGTATCAATATCCGCGTGGAGGAACAAAGGTTACCGGACCTTCTATTCGATTAGCTGAAGTACTTGCTCAAAATTGGGGCAACATTTCATTTGGTGTGAAGGAGTTAGAACAGCGTCCAGGAGAATCAGTTGCTATGGCTTATGCATGGGACCTTGAAACAAATGTCCGTCAGGAAAAAGTATTCACTGTTCCACATTCTATGAAAGCAAAGGGATCTATTAAGAAGTTAGATGATCCACGTGATATTTACGAGAAAGTAGCAAATGACGGTTCGCGCCGCTTGCGTGCTTGCATCTTGGGAATTATTCCAGGTGACATCGTTGATAAGGCGATTGCTGCCTGTGAGGACACACTTCGAGGAAATAGCAAAGGGCCGTTAAAAGATAGGGTAGCAAGCGCGTTGAAAACTTTTAAAGAGCAACACCGTGTCACGCAAGAAATGATTGAAGATAAGTTCGGCTACAACGCAGATTCTTTCACTGAATACGACTACCTGGAACTCATTAAAATCTTTAACTCCTTAAAAGATGGAATGTCAAAAGTGGAAGACTGGTTCGATAAAGGTGCTTCTAAAAAGAATAAGCAAAGCGATCTGGCTAAGTCTTTCGAAAGTGAGAATAAGGAGACAGCCGCTTCTGAAAAAGAAGAGGCCAAACCAGAAAAAGAGGTGAAGCCAAGTGCCGAAGACACAGCAATGGACTTTGACCAAGGAGAACTATCATTCGAACAAAGCTGATCAGGAATTCTTCTCCGTTTCACAATTTAAAAACTTTGTAGAGTGTGAAGCAAAAACAATGGCAAAACTGAGTGGGGCTTATACAGAGCCCTACTCCAACGCCTTATTAGTTGGCTCCTATGTTCATGCAGCTTTTGAGAGTAATGAGGCATTTGAAAAATTTCTTGAAGAAAACAATGGAGCAATCTTCAAGTCACGTGGTGGCAAGTATTCGGACTTTGAAACAGCCGACCGAATGATTGAAACATTGAAGGCTGATCCCTTCGCTATGTTTGCTATGGAAGGCGACAAAGAAGAGATTTACACAGCTCATTTATTTGGAGCAGATTGGAAAATCAAAGTAGATAGCATTCATCATGGCCGCCGCGCATTCAGTGATTTGAAAACGACACAGGACCTTTATAAGCGTCACTGGTCAGTTAAATACGATAACTGGGTTTCTTTTGTGGAGGCCTGGGACTATGTGCTCCAGATGGCGCTGTATAGGCGTGTTTTACAGGAGGTCACAGGAACCACTTATACACCTTATATCGTTGCTGTGACAAAGGAAAACCCGCCGAATAAGGCAGTGCTACACTTCGATGCAACCCGCTTCGATTTTGAGTATGAATATATTGAAATGAAAATGGAACGGATGATTGAAGTGAAGGCTGGGAAAGCAGATCCGATTCGGTGCGAGAAATGTGATTTCTGCCGAATGACTAAGCAACTCAACGACACGATAGAGATTGGCGAGTTGATCTGGCAATGATCATACAAACCCGCGTCCTTCTTCCTCAGAGGCTATGGAATGAAGCTCAAAATAAGGAGCAGCTGAAACAATTAATCTTGCAATATATGAAAAAGTGTTACCCAAACTATGAAATTAAAAGAGTGGAGAAAGGCTTCGCTATTTGTGAAAGGAGGGAGTAAGCGTGAACTACATCAGAGAAATGAACGCATTCTATGATTGGCTCGAAATAAATGAACTGTCACCATCAGCAATTAATTTATGGTATGCACTCATGCACATAAATAATAAGGCTGGATGGGCAGAAACATTTACGGTGGCTGAATCGGTGTTATGCGTCAAAACAGGATTAACAGATCGCACCCTCCGAAAAGTGAGAAATGAATTGAAGCAAAAAGGTCGAATTGACTTTGCTTCTAGAAAAGGAAAAGCACCTACTTACAAGATCATTTCCTTTGAAAGAACGGAAAATAATTCCGAACTTCCTCAAAGGTCGGAAAATATTTCCGCACTTCGTTCCGCAGTTAGTGCCGAGGTTAGTTCCGCACCTAGTTCCGCATTAATTAAACTAAATAAAACTAAACAAAAAGATACAGAAGATGATGAAGAAGATGCGCGCGTGTCGGTTAATCCTTTTCATTTTTACGAACAAGAAGGGTTTGGCCAACTTAGCGGATTTGTAGCAGATACGTTAGGAAGCTTGATTGACGATTATGGAGAAGCTTTAGTTTTACATGCAATGGGTGAAGCAGTTTTATATGGTGCCCGCAACCTGAAATATGTGGAATCCATTTTGAAGAATCCTAACAAAAACAAAAAACGGGGTGAAGAGAGTGGCCAGAAAGTTTACCAGCATCGCA
Source organism: Pseudobacillus sp. FSL P4-0506 (assembly GCF_038003025.1). Lineage (NCBI taxonomy): Bacteria > Bacillati > Bacillota > Bacilli > Caryophanales > Bacillaceae > Pseudobacillus > Pseudobacillus sp. FSL P4-0506. Next base: position 3,978,400 of record NZ_JBBOOI010000001.1, on the reverse strand, counting down.
GAAGTTATGGCGGATCTACAGCAAAAGGCAAATCAACGGATGATGTCTATCGAGAACTCGAAGAATCCAGAAGAGCCTGGGGCGGATGAGTATGAATGCCCTATTTGCAAGGATACGGAACTAATTTACTACCAAAAGAAATCAACGAACAACTTGATGTATACCTTCTCTAAACCTTGTGAGTGTCAGGAGAGAAAAGCCTGGAGACGCCGGTTCAAACAGTCCTTGATTCCAGAGGAGTTTACCCAAGCGAACTTTGAAAACTATGAAACTACCTCGCCCATTCAGAACGAAATGTTGGAATTAACCAAGGAATATCGATCACTCTTTAAGATCACCAAAAACGGTGACAAGAAAGAAAAAGTGATTCCGTCTAATAATTTCGGGTTACTCGCAGTCTTTGGGGAACAGCGAATGAAAGACATGCCTGCTGCCGAACGAGCTGCCTTGAAACAAAAACATAACAATTACGGCATTGGTAAGACTCATTTACAAATTGCTTTGGCTAAACAACTGATCAAAGAAGGGTTTAATGTGCTGACAGTATCGGATGTAACCTTCATGGAAGAACTTATGCAAGCGAAGAAGATGGATGATGGTGGAGAAACGTATAACCGCCTCTTAAACGGTGCTTTATCAGCAGATGTACTCATTTGGGATGATATTGGAAAAGTCAATTGGACGGAGCCACGCGAGCGAATGTACTACACGATTATTAACGAGCGGTACCGCAAGAAAAAACCCGTGGTTTTCAACAGTAATGAAGATCGAGGGACGCTTGCTGACAAGATTGGATATGCAGGGGCCAGCCGGCTGATCGGGGAATGCGGAAAATATCTGTTGGATGCAGAAGGAATTGACTGGAGGTTGAAAAGATAATGTGTGAATTGTGCGAAGGTACTTATGTTGATAAAGGCGGCAGCGGCTCTTTGAGTTTTGTCCAACCTTGTCCGAAATGTGGACCAATGCCGAAAGAAATTCGGGAGAAAAATTGGGCTGATTTTAAAAAGAGATTTCAGGAAGCTAAGCGCCAGGCTGCACCTGCTAAGAAGGAAGTGAGCTGATGAGAACTAAAGAGAAAGTAACTGTTCAGGAATTGAAACGACAGTCTGTCATTGAACAATTACAAGACATGGGGATCAGTCAAAGTGAGGATGTTTCTATCCACGAAATGAGATACATCGAACTACGGCGATTACTTACGGTAGCGGTATTAAAAAGGGGGATTTGATTATGAATTTAGAAAAGTTGGTTGCTATGCAGCAAGAGTTGGATGCGCATATCACTAAAGAAAAGGGGCTTGAAGAAACAGGTAACACCTCGTGGAAAACACTTGCTTTGGTTGTTGAAATCGGAGAACTAGCAAACAATTGGCGTGGCTTTAAGAAATGGAGCAATGATCAGAAGCCGAGAATAGCTGTTACGAGATACGAGAGACATGGAGAGCCGCCAGTAACAAGGAACTTGCTCTTAGAAGAATACGTGGATTGCCTTAGCTTCTTCTTATCCATCGCCAATGAAAAAGGCTGGCAAGAATCCCTTTATATTCATCAAGAAGCAGTACTGGATATTCAACGTGAAGGGTTCCAGGGTGGACTGACCGGTGCATTTAATGAAATGACTTACCTTCTTCTAAAGTCGTACATGGAAATTGATCGAGATGAAAAGATCGAACAGTATTTTGCTATTACAAAGCAAGAATTTAACTTCAAAAGTGCTTGGTTCCTATTCGTTGCAATCGGGTTGGTTGGCTTTAAATTCACAGAAGAGCAGATCGAAGAAGCGTACATGAATAAGAATGCCGTGAACCATACCAGACAGGAGAATGGATATTAATGACGGTTAATCAAAAATCCAAGTACGGAAATAAGAAAGTGGAGCGAGACGGTCATGTTTTTGATAGTCTCGCAGAAGCCAAATACTATGACCAGCTGAAATGGCTGCAAGCAAATAAGCAAATTCTTTTCTTCCGGATCCAGCCGAGGTACTTGCTACAAGAAGCTTTTAAAAAGAACGGGGTAACACACCGGAAAATTGAGTATATAGCTGATTTCGAGGTCCACAAGAGGGACGGAAGTATTGAAGTGGTGGACATTAAAGGAGTGGAAACCGAAGCCTTTAAGATTAAGAAAAAACTGTTTGAGTTTAAATATCCCCACACATTGAGCCTGCTTACATACAGCCAGGACCACAAGGGCTTTTTACCAACAAAAGAGTATCAGGCTTACAAAAGAAAGAAAACGGCATCGAGAGGGGGAAGAAAGCGTGCTGCAAGGAAGGTGCGTTGATCCGGAGCTTTCCGGTGAGTTTCCTAAAACCGTGTATCTTTTTCCAAACGGACCGTTAAACTATTATGTTTCCCGCTTTCCGAACAAAGACGCTCACATGGGATGCTTTCAAGCTGACAAATTCCAGCCTTTTGAGGGATGGCCGCCTGAACCGAGTGCTGCTGATCTTCCCTCATTAGAGCCAGGCAAGATGTACAGCGCGCAATTTATCTGGAAGCCGGAGAAACAGTTTACGTATCACAAATTAAAGGATCGGTATTTTATCCTTCCGAAAGCCAATCAGAAAAACGCGACTTTTTATAAAGATCGGGAATGGAAGCAGCTGGGTGGATGTTTCCCTCTTCATTGGTTTACCGATTTTCAATTGGTTGAGGAGGAAGCATTGGAAGAGTCTTTTGAAATGAAGCTTGTTGAGGAAGAGGCAGCTAATTTTGAGCAGATGTCGTTGTTTTGATAAATAGTCTCTGAAAATAAGGGAGGGCTCACCAATGGAGAAGGAAGCCTGGAAATATACCAAGTTAACAGCAGAGGACTTAGCAGAATTGAAGCAGCTGCATATCAATATGGCACTGGATACAAATGATCGGGAATGGTTTCAGTCACTCACAAATGAAGCGTTGGAGGGGAGCAAATGAGCGGGTTAACTCCTAAACAATACATGGAACAATGGCTTGATTTAAGCAGAAAAATTAACCCTAAACCGGCACCGGAAGAGCGGGAGCGGTTACTGTCACAATACAGGGCAAAACGTAAGCGAGCAGAGTTTGAACAATGGGCTACGGAGGAAATGGAGGGGACGCAAAGTGAAACGTAAACAAACATCATGCAGCCAAGTTGCAAGGGCTGTTAAAGAGGCAGCTGCCGGAGGTAATTCATTTGCTCAGTTTCTTATCCAATCGGTGGACTACTTTAGAAAAGAGAATGAAAAGCATCGAAAAGAACGTGTGAGGGCTTCTCTAGAAAGGAAACTAGCTTATACCAAACATTCAAAGTGTCGGCGGAAGATCGAGCGGCAACTGGAAAGAATGAGGGAAGCGAAATGAAGTTACTTAAAGCTATACAGGAGTTTGAAATAACTTTGTCTGGCGGCTTTGCCCTCTATGCCCTGTATTGCATGTTATTCGTTACACTCTTAGGCATTATTCAAACTCTAAATTGGTTATTTCGATAGCAGGAGAGGATCGAATGAGGCACCTTATTGTAAAAGCTTATATGCGAGATGGTTCTGTTTATACAAATAAACATTCACTTAGAAATGTCGATGAAAATGAGTTTGAAGTGGTCGATCTTGTTGTTGAAGAGAAGGATGCGGAGCGGTTTTGTGAAATGTTCGCTGAAGCTAAGCAGCAACAGCAACTGGAGGAGGAAGCAAAATGAGAGAGATTAAGTATCGAGGGCTGGTGATCGAGCCTTTAGTAAGTGGAGAAAAGTGGATTTCATTAGATGAAGAATACCATGAGGTTTATATCAATCGAGCTGAAAAAACAGCTTATATCAACGGGCATGAAGTAGTTTATGAGTCTGTTAGTGAATACACCGGATTAAAGGACAAAAACGGTGTGGAGATTTATGAAGGGGATATTGTTTTCTTTGATTTATATGGCAACGAAGAAACAGAAAAAGGCATAATCACATTCCATAACGGTTCCTTTGTTGCTCAAACAGATTTTAGTCCAGCTCTAGATGGGACACATCTAGGTAATGTTTTAGCTTACGAATTAGGAAAACTGATTAGGAATGAGAGAGATGTTAAAGTCATCGGTAACATTTACGAAAACCCAGATTTATTGGAGTGAAAATAGATGTTCAGCTTTTTTCATAAATGGGCAATCGCAAACATAGCAGGCGCCCTCTATCTTGTCTTAGCATCCGGCCTGCTGCAGGATTGGGCGATCATGACTGCTAGTGCTGTTAAAGCTATAGGATGGGCGGTTTTGGCTAGTGAATCGCAGTAGACACAAAATGCGAAGGGGTGAAAATCGTGGATCTAAACGAGAAAATCCAGTTTTGGAAAACTGAAATAGAACGCGCAGAAGAGTATGGTTTTTTCTTTGATACTCAATCAATGAAAGAAGTCGTTAATACAGTCGAACAACAGCAAGTGGAAATAGAAAAGCTTAAACGCCAGTTTGAATGGTCTATGAGCGGATCGGCCATAAGTTTGGAAAAGTCTGTAGAACATGCTAGAGAGTGGTTTGCTAATCAAACCGAACTGGCAGAAGAGATTCACGAATTGAAAAAGCAGGTTGAACGGTATGAGCAATTCATTAGAGCCTGTCAGTATGCTGGTGAAGGTGGTCTGCCAACTCTAAGAAAGCATGCTAATCAATTATTGCGTGGGGATTTGCGAGAAGTAGATTTATCACAGATTTTACGTTGAATAAGCGCAGCATGTCTCTGCAACTAAAATACAATTTCTTTGGAATTTGGCAACCGTTGAGAAGGAGGAAGCTCAATGAATGACTTAGAGGAAGAACAATACCAAAAGGCAGTAGAGTTCTTGGCTGTAATTAAAGATTTACCGTTTACCTATCCTTCCGTATCGCTTTTCTCAAGAAAATTTAGGATTGGATATACAACTGCAGCAAGGATCGTTGAACGACTAGAAAAAGAAGGATATATCAGTGAATTCGTTGGCGGTAAGCCCCGGCAGGTCTTAAAAACAAAATTGGAGGGAAAACCCATGAAAAAATTTGAAGTAGAACTGTCTATCACTAAGACATTCACCACAAAAGTAATTGTGGAGGGTGAGTTCAAAGATAAAAGTGATCTTAGTATTGATAAAGCTGCCAAATATGCTGCAGATAACATGAATCATGAGCATTGGGACTATAACAACACTGAATTTGAAATCAACGATGTAAAAGAACTTCCTGCTAATCTTTCTTCTGATCATATTGACTTGCTAAGATGCGGTTATTCACTTGACGTGATAAAGGACTATTCAGAAGAAGATGCCCGTGCCGAGTTGGATGCTATAGCAAGTTCATTATAGGAATATTTAAGGTCACAGTTCGTGAAGGTGATGAGATGGAGAATCCTAAGATATGCAACTGCCCTTATACCGATTGGTGCCATGAGGTACGCCAATGGCTAAGAGATAAATTTCGTAAAGAGAGACAGGAAAGCAAAGTAGAGGATTGTGATTTTTATAAAATGATTCAAGAAAAAGAAGCAGAAGGTTAATGCACAGTTCGTTGGAAATGCGAAGGAGGGTTTTAAATGAGCATTTTACTAGAATCGCAGATTAAGAGCCTTCGGACTGAGGGACTAATTCTCCTGGTGGAAGATGCAGAAAGGCGTATTGGCTCTCATGTTGCCGGTGGCGATCCAGTTGAGGAGTATGTTCAAAATCAGCGTTACATATTGGACTTGGTTCAGGAAGAATTGAAAAGAAGAGGAGCGAATTGATATGTATTTAGTTATTGCCACACAGCCTTTCAGTGGCTGCAGAGTTGGAAAGTACGAAACGATAGATGAGGCAAAGGAAGTTGTAAAAGAATTAGTAGCTGCTGGACAACGGGATGTAACGATTGCTCAAGAAATTCCGATGAAACTAAAGGTGGAAGTGGAAATTTAAAATAGAAAAAAAGCCAGGGAAGCCCTGGCACAATGATCAGCCTGTATATGTTCTAAGGGGGATTACAGATGGTTGCCACTTTAAACATTATTTCCAAATCGGACGAAAATATACAAAAAAGCCGGACATTCGCCCGGCTGATCAAGGTCTATGCCATGGGTGTACACAGATATAAAAGAGAGAACCTTGATTACGATTAATTTATCCAAAGATAAAGGAAATATACAAAAAAAAGCCAGACTTTGCCTGGCTCATCAATAGTCTTATTCAATTAAGTAATAGAGGAGTACCATTGAATATAAAAACAGTTTATTCAAGGACAAAATAAATGTGAAAAAAGCCAGGAAAAGCTCCTGGCCAGTCAAGGTGTAATTCGTACAGTATGAAAGAGATGGTGGAGTGACCTTGATTGCTTATAATATACCCACAAATGAACTGGATATACAAAAAAATCCAGGAAAGCTCCCGGCCCTTTAAAAAATGCTGACAATATTATTTTAACAGATCGGGGGCGTCTTGGTGAAAGATTCTAAACTTAAAACCACAGCAGAAATCGACTTGATGGAAAATGCAGCGTATGTAGTTATCGACGGACAATTGACGAAAGTGACGCCTAAACAATTCGGAGAAGACACAATCATCTGGAAGGATGGGAAGGTGCTTGATGTGATAAGAAGCCAGCGGGTTAGGGTGTCTGGCCAGGATGTTATTTGACACAAAATGCGAAATAAGGGGGAAGCGAGATGAAATACGAAAATTGCAAGACTGTAAATCATGAAAAAGCTAATTTTTGCAAAATATGCGGCAATCCGTTAAACGAAATTGCAAGACAACATTTTCCGGAAATGATTAAACAGAAGAAAAATTAATGTTGCAGTTCGTTGAAAATATAACAGTTCAATAGATAGCCTAACGGAAAAACCGAGGGCACCAAAACTTTAAGGCAGGTTGCAGCTGCTTTATTGTTTGGTGTCCTCTTTTATTTTTATAGGGGGTAAGGGATATGGATGCAAAACAATTAAAATTCTTTAGAGATATAGATGAAAAAGAAGTACAAAACTTGATTATCGGGGAGCTGAGAGAATATCGGGCGCTGAAAGTTCAAATAGAGAATAAAAAAGAACAAGAAGCAGCCGGTGTTATTAATTTGTTTCCCTCTGTACGGCAGCAGGATCGGCTCAATGAATTGAAAGTGAAGCAAATCGAACGCGCTTTAGAGAACAGTCTGGACTTCATTGAGCGGAGAATCATTGAAATGAAGTATTTTACTTCTCAGGAGACGAAGGACATTAATATTTATCTAGAACTGGGCTTGAAGAAAGGCAAATACTATGAGAAGAAAAGAGCGGCCATATATCGACTTGCTACAGCATTGGGGATCATTTGAGGGGTGTGTTGGCTGGCCATAAAGTTATTGAACTGCCCATTTTCCGATTCACATAATTGGAGGAAGTCTTTTAAGCTTACAAAGAACTTCCTTAAATTAAGACATTATGAATCGAAGTACATTCCCTAAACATATTGCATAGAATAATTTTATAAAAATGTGAAGGGACTGGGATAAATGTTCTATACTCTTTATACGCCTCCGTATCCTTATTACGTTAACGTGCCAATGTATAGGTATGAAAGGCAGCCTGTTTACTGGCCTGTTCCTCATGAGACAGAGCATGTAAACCGATTTGCTTCTCTGCACTCTTCAAACCATGAAGGTGGCATTTTATTAAAGGATTATGGAAAAGAACCATTTGTCATTAATATCAATGAAGCAACGAAGCAAAACAATACGTACCGTTCTGCTTTATGGACAGGAACACATTTACAAGTTACTTTGATGAGTATCAATGTTGGCGAAGATATCGGTTTGGAAATACATCCTAACGTGGATCAATTCTTACGCATTGAACAAGGTCAAGGGATTGTTCGAATGGGAAAGAGTAAAGAAAATTTAAACTTTGTAAGAAATATTTATGATGATTCTGCAATCATGGTACCTGCTGGAACATGGCACAATGTAACCAATACAGGTAATATTCCACTAAAACTTTACTCGATATATGCTCCTCCCAACCACCCATTTGGTACAGTTCATAAAACGAAAAAAGATGCAATGGCAGCTGGAGATTAACTAAATAAAAAGTTTAAACGACCCTATTTTAACCCCGTCCTAAAATCAGAATGGGGTTATACATGTTGGAAGATTTAAAATTATATAATTTAATTGTCGCTGTTCTTATTGTTTTTTTGGAATGTAACCGAACAAAAACCGGACAAATTCCGGACAAAAATCGAACAAAATGGGTACCATTTTGGGTACCTTTTTATTTTTCTATTGACGGTAAGATTTTCTTATCAGCTAGTTATTTGGCTGGTAGGAGACGCATCTTTCCTTTATCAATGATGTACTCGGGTGTATCGAATGACTGAGAAGGTTGCCGGCAGAAGTTACGAGGGGAGCAACTGGAGTCTAGCTGTATTGCGTGCGATAGCCACGGGGAAGCAAAGTGTGAGATTCCTTTGCAAAACGACCGATTGTCGATGTGGACAACGACCGTTGCTGCAATCCTAGCCAGCCTCTCGGGTGATTGTGTACGAACGGGATATTTAAAAAATATAAAAGCAAATAGCATAAGGCGGTGCTTACTGAGGAGTCGATATTATGAAAGCGACAAATAACACGTCGATAGAAACGAAGAAGAAACCAGCAGCTGTTTCAAGTGAAGAAAAAGATCCTTCTTCCAGAAAGGATTGGGAAGAGCTTATGGATAAACACCGTCCTACGTTTAAACGGGTAGGCGGTAGAATGAGAAGGAAATAAAGGCTTACTATTTCAGCAAGCCTTTATTTTTACGCATTAAGGGATTTCTTCAAAGCCTCTGTGCCGCATATAACATTAATCCAAGCTGCTTCTCCACTCAATCTAGCTACGAGTAATCGGTCATTTTCATCAATAAACCTTTTTAAGTTGTCTCGAACATCGACACAGCTTTGATCATTGTTAATGACCCAGCAGGATTCGGTAATCTTAACACAGTTTGGATAACGTTTTATTTCAGCGATAAGAAGCTGATAATTTTGTCCTGGAGAATCCAAGTCGTAAGTGATAATTTTTGCTGACATGCATTCCACCCCCTTTTGTTACAATATTCAACAAGGCAGGAGGTAAAACCTCCCTATTTGTGGAAATGTAAGGAAAAGGAGGTGTTATTATGAAATTAGTTGTAAACCTTAAAGGTGATGAGAAGCAAGAAGTGGACCTCGGCACTGAAGAAGAATTAGAAAAATTTGATTATATAGTTGAGAACATTAGAACCGCAATGGTTAATAAAAGTGAATTTGAATTTAAAGGCAATCATATTAAAGAGCCTCAAATCAGAAAGTATGAGGACGTAGTGTCATTCGAAATTGTTTTATAGAAAAAATACAGGCATCCTTATGGGTGCTTTTTTCTTTGCTCTAAAACAACCTGTAACGTTACAAAAATGAGAGATAAAAACAGCTGATGAAAAAATTGCTTCATCTAATGTCCAGACAGCTGTTGCGCTTGTAACGTTAAAACTTAGCGTTACAGTCGTTACAGAAGGGGGGTGTAACGTTACAATGGCACGCCAATCAAAAATAGAGAAATTCGGATGCGAGGAAATCGTTTTGAGGGGCATCCGCTCAGATCCACCGAAGTCTACCAGGGAGATTGCAAAAGAGTGTTCTGAATGGGCGGGAGAAGCTATTTCACATACTGCTGTAGCCCGTTATGTTGAATCGCTTAATCAAATGCAGCAACAAAAGAAAGAAGTCATCAAGCAGGATCAACGGCGTGTATTGAAACATGTCAATCAAGAGTTTGATATTATCCAAATGCAATATCAGACTACTGAGCGCCTGTTCAAGCGGTTTGAACTGATAGACGATCTACCTGAATATTTTAAGGACCAGATGGATGAAGTCATTGATAAAATTGTTGAAGGCGGAGCGGACCCGGAATACTTAGAAATGTGGCGCGAAGATTTTGAAAGAGAATTAAAACGGAAAGTATATGAAATAACAACTTTAAATAGAGAACTGCGAGAAAACGGGAAATTCCTTGCAGACCTTCGAGAGAGGGCTTTTGAATTTAGTTTAGTTCAGGAGTATCTCTCTTTATTTATGGACATTTTTAAAGAGGCATCCCCGGAGGCATACACGCTTGCAATTCGAAAGATAGCAGCTAATCCCCGGATGCAAAAGATAGTGGAACAACAAGAGCTTTTAAGGGGTGACGGCTAATGTGTTAGCTAAAATTCACAATCAAATCCTAGCCGATGCAGAAATATCCGCTCCAAAAGAAGAAAATAAATGGAATGATCTTTCCTATATTCGTCTTGCACAGGAGCATGAGCGGAAACTGGCCACATTAGAGCCAGGTAGTGTTAAGGACCTGAAACTAACACTAAACGACTTTGAGCGCTTTTGTAATAAGTGCTTAAAGATCAAAACCAAAAGCGGTGAATTGCTGCCGTTCTTGCTTAATGAGGCACAGAAGAAGTTTGCTGATATCGTCCTAAAAGGATTGATCTCTGGCAAGCCTGTTCGTGTCATCATTCTTAAAGCCCGCCAAATGGGTTTTTCTACAGTGACAGAAGCCATTATTTATTACCTGTCGTCTCTCCAGGAAGCGAAAAATGCTTTCATTGTGGCGCAGGATTCAGCTGCTTCTGAAAACTTATATGATATGTTCCGTCTCTATTATGAGAATATACCGGACAACATCAAACCAATGCGTAAGCGGAACAATGCGCGTCGCTTAACCTTTGAAAATCCCTCTATTAAAGAGGATGAGCGGAAGAAGAATCCAGGATTAAAATCAAAAATCACGGTTGCATCCGCTGAAAATAAAGTTCTGGCTCGTTCTGAAACGATTCATTATCTGCATGCCTCTGAGTATGCTTTCTGGCCAGCCAGTAAAAAGAAGAAGCATTCCACTTCCTTATTTGCCGCTCTTTCTAAGGAGCCTGGCACAATAGGGATCATTGAGAGTACAGCAAATGGTATGGAAGACTTCAAACAAATGTGGGATGCAGCAGAGAAAGGCGAGAATGAATATACGCCGCTCTTCTTCCCTTGGTTTGCAATGCCGAGCTATCGGATGCCGGTACCGGACGATTTCGAACTAACAGCAGAAGAAGAGGAATTAAAAGAGCAGTACGGGTTGGACAATGAGCAGCTGCAATGGCGTCGCTATACGATTCGAAATGATTTTAACGGTGATGTCCGGCAGTTCCGTCAGGAATATCCTTCTATACCGGAGGAAGCTTTCCTTTTGTCCGGTGAAGGTGTATTTGATAACGAAGAGATTCAGCGCAAGATGAACTCAATCACTGAAGTTCCAACCCATTATGATGTTGATATACCGAAAAAGCAGGTTGCCGAAAAGAAAAAAGGTAAGTTGCTTATTTTCCGTTTGCCAGAAGAGGGAAAGCGATACGTCATCGGAGCGGATACCTCAAAAGGAACGTCTACGGGTGACTATCAAGCTGCTTATGTGATTGAATGGCGGACCGGTGAAATGTGTGCTGCTTTACATGGGCACTGGGACACTGACCAATACGGTAAGCGATTGGATGTTCTGGGTCGCTATTACAACACGGCTTTACTTGCTGTAGAGGAAAACAATACCGGCCATTCAGTGATCAACACCTTAGAAAATACATGTCAATATCCACTCATGTATATCTATAACAAGCAAGATTATGGATGGAATACAAACAAAGCAACACGCCCAATTATGATGAGTGACTTTAAGGAAGCCATACGGGATGAGCTCTATGCCATTTACGATGTGGAACTGTTTAAAGAGTGCTTAACCCTTATTGACAACAACGGCAAAGAGGAAGCAGATACCAGTTGTCATGACGACCGGATTATGGCGTATGCTATTGCTCTCCAGGTCCGCCAAGTGGCTGCAAGGTATTTTGAATGGTATGACGAGCGGTATGGAAGAAAGGAACGAGAACGGCCTAGCCGTAAGAGACCGAAAAGAGAAAGGAGGTAGGCGATGGCTAACAAAATGAAAGCCCGGGTTATTAAAGCGGAGGACGCTTCTACTACAACAAAACAGATTTATGATGATCCTTTTCAATCATCGTATGGAGACGATGTGATTGAGCCCCCTTATAATTTAAAAGAGCTGAAACTGATTGGCGAGTATTCAACCATACTGCAACAATGTGTAGAAGCATACCGCGTAAACATTTTAGGTTTTGGTATGGTGCCAGATTATCGATTTGACTACAATGCGAAAGATACGCCAGACGAACAGAAGAAAGCAGCTGATGTTGAATGGACTAGACTTGAAGAGTTTTACCGCTATCTTAATTACGACGAAGAAGCAGAAACGATTCTAGGATATGCCTTAGAGGACCGCGAGAAGATGGGTAATGGCTACGTGGAAATATTGAGGGACGGATTAAATCGACCGGCTGGCATGGAATATATAGATGGCCAATATGTCCGCGTTTGTAAGCGGACAGTGCCGGAAGAAGTAGAATACACAATTACAGAAAATGGTCAGCCGAAAAAAATAAAACGGTGGCGGACGTTTCGTAAGTTTGTCCAGATGATTAACGGAAAGAAAGTGTACTTCAAAGAGTATGGAGATCCGCGAATCATGAATTTGACCAATGGGAAGTTTGATGAAAGTACACCGGAAAACTTACGGGCAACAGAAATCATTCATTTTAAGATTGGCAGCGGCACATACGGAATTCCACGCTGGGTAGGGCATATTGTTCATCAATATGGTGCCAGGAAAGCAGAAGAGTTGAACTATCTGTATTTTAAACAAGGCAGGCACACGCCAGCAGCTATTACTATCTCAAACGGTATGCTGACAGAGGACTCTTACACACAACTCCAAGAATACATGAATGATATACAAGGAGTTGACAATGCTCATAAGTTTCTTGTGTTAGAAGCTGAGGGGATTACACAGAAGGGATTAAAGCCAGGGGATGAGTCTACTACCCCGGTGAAAGTTGAAATCAAATCTTTGGCCGAGATTCTGCAGCAAGACGCTCTTTTCCTTGAGTATGATACAAAAAGCCGTGATAAGCTGCGCTCTGCTTTTCGTCTGCCACCGATCTATACGGGAGAATCAAAGGATTATAACAAAGCGACCGCAGACACCGCTCGAAAAATCACAGAAGAGCAGGTCTTTGAACCGGAGCGGCAAGCCATTACAGGGAAGCTGAATACACTTTTTCTTCCGGATTTAGAGATTTATTATGTTAAAGCTGCGCTAAAAGGTCCAAACTTTGGTGATCCGATAGAAACAGCCAATGCATTAACCCCGTTTATTAACGCTGGAGCTGCTGTTCCTAACGATTTAAGGGACTTGCTAGGGCAAGTGTTAGGGAAAGAGCTTGAGGCGCTTCCTGACGAATATAATGTGCCATTCCCAGTGGTCTTAAACAGTTTGCAGCAAGCTCAGCAGTCGAATCCATTTATAGCCTTGGCAAAGTCGAAGGCTGCACCAAACAATGAATTAATCAACATCATGAAAGACTTACGTGATGTTCTTGAGGAAATAAAGTCATGAGCAAGGTTGATAAGTTGTTGAAAAGCCTCAATGAGTACATTGCTAAAGCCGAGGAAGACGAGGATGAAAAGCTGACGGATGTTGTTCCTGACTTCCCCGGTTTAGAAAGTATACCTGGCTATGTTGAAGATTATGAGAAAAAGATAGCTAAACTGCTAAGGAAGCAGCGGAAACACTTTCTGGATGGTGTGAAATCCTATGTAGGGAAAGATATTACATTGCAGGCTCTGCTGATCTATCTGACAGCCAATCTATTTGCAGAGGATGAATTTGCCGAAGAAATGGAGGAAGAGACATCCGCCTTTCTTCAGTTAACAGTAGCGGGATTAGCCGCCGAGTTAATGGATTCAATAGATAAAGACGTACCTTTTGAAGTGTTATCTAATCGAAGCATCACTTGGATCGAAGAATGGTCCAAGGATTTGGGCGAATTGATGAAGCTGAATACTCATGAAGCGCTTGAAAGGGAATTAAAGAAAGTTATTGAAGAAGGCGGCTCTATTCAAGATGCTGAGCTGGCCATAAAGGATTTGCCTCAGTTTGATCGGCAGCGTGCACGAACAACAGCTATAACAGAAGTATTGACCGCTTCTTCTGTTGCTCAAGTTGAGTCCTATCGTCAAAGCCCAGCGGTGGAGAAAAAACGGTGGAGACATTCAGGATCAAAGAAAAATAAGCCGCGTAAAGAACATCAAGACTTAGACGGGGAGGAAATCCCTGTGGATGAAAAGTTTGATGTAAACGGCCATGAAGCGGATTATCCAAGAGATCCCTCATTGCCAGCCAGTGAACGGATAAATTGCCACTGTGTGCTTTCGCCTGTAGTTAGCGAATCCATTCTTGGATTGAGCAAGGAAGAAAAAGAAGAGATGCGGCGGCAGGTGTTGGAAGAGTTGGATAGTTAGGAGGAGATTCAATGAGCGTTTCCGATGAGAAATTGAAAAAGATTCAGGATATACACGATTTATGGAGAGGGAATTTTATAAGAGATTATTCCGCTCTTTCACAGATCGGTGACGTATTAAAAGAAAAGCATGTTGAAATGAAAAACGTGAAACTTATGAACACAGATACTGGTGAATGTATCGCTGAATTTGAAAGCGGAATGGCCATTGTAAATCAATAAGGGGAGGGCGAATGATGTATTATACACGTAGAGTTGGAGAATGCGAGGAAACATTTGAGGGAACGCCGGAAGAGATTATTAAAATAATAAATAAGGTCGAAGGCATCAATGAGAGTGAGCAAAAAGAAGCAAAGCTTGCTGCTCATCGTTTTCTTTTATTGAATGGTTATTCTCATGCAGATATTAAAAAGCTTGAGAACGAGAAAGTTATCCCTTTGGTTGTGGCTTCTGCAGTAAATTATTTTCAGGAAGAAGTGGAGAAAACATCGAATGATAAGGAATTTCGGGCTGGCAAAATACCTCTAGAAGTAGATGTGTGGAAAGAGATAGAAGGTTATTTAAAGACGGGATTTAAGGACATTTTAAGGCTTCGTTATGATTATTCTGCAGATAAACAAAGCACAACAATCCATATCAGTCATCCCAAAGATGACAAGATTGTAAAAGAGAAGATTGAACTTGGGGCAGCAGAATCCGACGAACTAGTTATGCTGTTGTGCAAAAGGTTTAATATCCCGTCACATAATTTGTATGGCTTATTTTTTACATTAAACGCGACAGAGGTTCCTACTTTTTCGATTCGTCTTTGGCCGTATGTCGATGATGAATCAACCTTAGATAAATCTAAAAGTAGATTTGAGCCATTAACAATCGATTGAGAGGAGGTGAAAAATAAATGGGAAGAGAATTAATTAATGCTAACATCACACATGTTTCTTACGTTGACAAAGGAGCCAATCAGAAGCAATTCTTTTTCACAAAATCGGCTAAGCAGCCAGACTTCCAAAAAGAAGTGAAGCTTTTCATTAACAAAGAAGAAGAGGAGCAGCAACTTGTTTACGGTCTTGTGTACGAGCCGGACGTTGAGGATTCACACGGTGACTTCATGACCGCTGCTGAAATTGAAAAGGCTGCTCATGGATTCATGAAGGATGCTCGAAACATCGACAAGCAGCATGATTTTAATGCAGGTGTTGGGGAAGTAGTTGAGTCCTACATTGCGCCAGCTGACTTTACGATTGGAGAGCAAACAATTACAAAGGGTTCCTGGGTACTTGTAACAAAAGCATCTGATGAAGTCTGGGAAGAGATTAAAAAAGGAGCTATCACTGGCTATTCAATGGCTGGTACTGCTGAGACAATTGAAAAACAGAACGAAAAGCCCGCTGTTATCCCAGATAAAGGAGAAGCCGGGCTTTTTAATATGCTTAAAAGCTTTTTTACAGGTGAGCAGGTTCAAAAAGGCGCTGTTCGGGATGACTTTGAGCGAAAAAAGAAGCACCGGGATTTCTGGGCCGCACAAAGTAGCTTCGAAAGTGCTATCCGCTCTTATAACTGGAGAACAGATGATTTTGAATTTGAAGCAGATGAAGCAAAACTTCGCGAAGCAATAGAAGATTATGTCTCAATTCTCAACGATATTTTATTGACTGAAAATGTTGCAAAGTCCATCGGTGAACCGCCTGAGAATATCGAAAAAGCAGGTAAGAAAATCTCAGCCGCTCGCATGGATAAAATTAATGCTGCTTTTGATGCTCTTAACGAGTTAAAAGCAGAAGTGGAAGAAGAGGAGGAAGAAGAAGTGAAAAAAGAGGATATCGCAAAAATGTTAGATGAAAAGCTGTCACCGATCACGAAACGATTAGATGCAATTGAAAAAGAAGAGGGTAATGTCGCTGAACCGTCTGCTGAAGAGGAGTTGTTAAAACAGTTCTCAGCTGCATTAGATGAAAAGCTGACACCAATTACTGACCGTTTGGAAGCGGTAGAGAAGGCGCGCGGCATTTCTAAGCAGGCTAATTCTGACCCTGAGCAAGAGCATATTCAAAAGGACTCACATTATTTACAAGGGATTCTATAAGAGGAGGACTGTTCAATGACAACTAATCAACAAATTATGAAAAATACGATCACTACAGGAAGTATCACATCCGGCCTACTAAACCCGGAACAATCTCAAAAGTTTATCCAGCAAACCTTCGAATCTACTGTCCTTGGAGGACTTATTCGCAAGGAAATGCGCCGTGCAAAGACAGGTGAGATTGATAAGATCGGCATTGATTCTCGTATTCTTCGAAAGAAAACGGAAAATACAGATGACGGCTACCGCCAGAAAGCAAATTTTGACAAGGTAGAATACGCTACGACTGCTGTTCGTCTCCCTTGGGAAATTACAGAAGAATCCTTGCGTGAAAATATTGAGGGACAAGGATTTGAAGATACAGTCACAAAGCTTATGACTACTCAACTTGGTATTGATCTTGAGGATTTATATATTAACGGAGACGAAGCGACTCTCGACACAGATCCGGATTATGACTTCTTGAAAATTAATAATGGCTGGCTTAAGCAATTAACAACAGGATCGCATGTTGAGGATCGTTCCGCAAAAGAAGCCGGCGCCATTTCTCTTAATGTATTTTATGATGCATTAGCTCAAATGCCGGACAAATATAACAATGGTACCTTACGTTGGTTAATGGCTCCATCCACAAAACAAAAGTGGGAGCATTACCTGTTGAATGAAAATATTAAAAATGGTGGTGGGCTCTCTGAATCTATTTTAAATGCACCTGCCAGCATCCCGGCAGTAGCTGTTCCAAGAATGCCGAAAGATAAAATTGTTCTCACTAACCCTAAAAACTTGATCGTTGTTAACTCCTATGATGTGAAAATTCGTAAGACGGTTGAAGGTAAAGATGCGATCATGCAAGATAAGCGTTTTTATGTTGTTCATTTGGACTTTGATCCAATCATTGAGGAAAAAGATGCCGCAGTTCTTGTTACAGGCTTGGCATAAGGAGGGAGCTTTCTATGGTTAAACTAAAACTGAAGAATGCTTTATCCTACAGCGGGATTGTGAGTGCAGATGCTCGCAATCCCATTGTTGAGGTTAAAACAAAAAAGGAAGCAGAAGAAGCGGTTAAAACAGGTTACTTTGAAATTGTAAATGAAGAAAAAGAAACGGAGTGATAGCCTGTGCTGATCACTCCTGATGACGTTATAAGCTATTCAGTCTTTGAACAGGTAAAAAGTAGAGACACAAAGTTACTAGAGCAAGATATTTTGGAAGCTGAAATAGAGGTTAGAAGAATAGCAGGCCACGATTTTTCCGATTCAGAGTATACACCGCTGCCGGCAGAAGTGAAGCTCGCTTTGCAGAAGCTTGCCCAGTATTACGCGTTGGTTAATTCGGATGAATCCTTGTCTAAAGGAATCAAAAGCGAAAAGATCGGGGACTATTCTTATACTGCATCAGAGGAGAGCGGTAATGCTAAGCCGGATATATCAGCTTTGCTTTCTGCCTTTATCAAAAAGGATGAACCAGCAGATCCGGGTACTGCTCGAATGAGGTTGAGGTCCTTATGAGTTATCGTAGTCTCCTTACCCATGAATGCGATATTTACCATTTAGTGAGGGCAGAAAGTGAAGGGGCATGGGGGATACCGGGAGAGGACTTAGAAGAAGAATTCTCCTATAGCAATGTCCCAGACCTTTCCGCTGTTCCTTGCTACTTTACGGAAAAGAATCAAACCATCGTGCAAGGTGAACCGGATCCAAAGGTGATCCAATCATTCCTTATTCACTTTTTGCCGACCGCTGATGTCCGATTGAATGACAAAGTAATTTGGAACGGAATCGAATTTACATTACAGATTCCAAAAAAGATCAAGAATCATCATATCGAAGTCACAGCTATTCGGAGTGAACGCCTATGAGCATAAAGATACGCGGCTTAAAACAATTTATGAAACAGGTGGAAAAAGCAGCTGATAGGGACTTGAAAAAAGAGTTTGGCTTATGGCTAGAAGGCATGGGGATGGATTTTCTTGCTTTGATTCAGGATGAGATTATCCGAACAGAAACAGTAGATACACGAAGATTATTAAACTCTTTTAGCCGAGGGGACTCTGAAAGTGTTTGGTCCATAAATTCAGGCGGATTAACGTTGGAAATTGGAACGAACTTGAAGTATGCCGGTTACGCAAACGACGGTCACTTTCAACGAAAACGCTTTGTGCCTGGATATTGGAGAGGCGATCGATTTGTTTACGATCCAGGAGCTAATACCGGCATGATGCTAAGAGAAAAGTGGGTAGAAGGCTCTCATTATTGGGACAATGCTCTTGTTATTTTCGAAAGGATTTTTGAAAGAAGTCTGGAGCGTCGCCTGCAACAGTGGTTAGATACAACATTTTAGGAGGAGATGCCTTGAATCCGGAAGCTGCATCAATCATGGCTTATTTCTATAAGTTATTTCCCTGTAAAGTTTACACAAAAGAAGTGCCGGAAAGTTTTGCTGTTCCGAGTATGTACTTCCCTCCTCCGTTTGCTCTTAACGGTAACGACACCTTATCAACTTTTCTAAAGACTTATAGTTTGCCGGTGAAGTTGTTTCATGAGGACTCACAACAGGCAAATAACGAAGCAGAGCGAATCGCTGACGCTGTTAATAGTAAAAAAGGGCTTATACCCCTAGTTGATAAAACAGGGGCTGTAACAGGCGAATACGTGCGAATAAATCGTGCTGAAACTCGAATAGCAGATACAGGAGTAGCGATTATCCACTTAACATGGGATAGTCGCTATTTTTATGAAAAAGAAGAATACACGCCGCTTCAAAATATTGGCGTGGACAGTGGGGTGAAATGATGGCAAAAGAAAAGACAACTGAAACAGCAGGTAATGAACCTACTTTTTACTTGCACGAATTGCGAGAGCACTCTCAAAAACTATTTGGTGTAAAACCAGAAGTATTTGATGGTGCTGTTTTTGGTTTTAAGGAAATTCAAATGACAAAGAAAGAGGCTGAATCACGCATTAAGGCCTTTTTGAATAAGGAGGTTAAACAATGAATGGCGGCACATTTACACCTGGCGTAGAAAAAGAGCGGGCAGGGATTTATTTTCGCTTCACTTCCGCAGCGAATGACCGCTTGGCTGTTGGCGAACGTGGGCGTTTAGCTCTTCCGCTCACACTTGGTTGGGGAGAACCAAAGAAATTTACTGAGGTCACTAAAGCCGAAGATGTTGAGAAAAAGCTTGGATTGGATATTAATGATCCCTCACTTCTTTTGCTGCGTGAAGCTAAAAAGAAAAGCAAAACGGTTCTTGTTTATCGAGTGAATGAAGGCACAAAAGCAAAAGGAACATTAGCGACAGATATTACTGCAACGGCGGCATTTGGCGGCACAAAAGGCAATGATATCACTATCAAAATAGCAACAAATGTGTTGGAAAGTACTAAAAAAGATGTAACAACTTTTATCGGTGCAAAAGCGGTCGATAAACAAACGGTTGCCAATGCAAGCGAACTAAAAGCAAATGCTTGGGTAACGTTTGCGAGTGCTGGAGAATTAACCGATTCAGCCGGAATTAAATTAACTGGTGGATCAGACGGCGTTCCAACCAACCTAGATTACACAGATTTTCTAGACGCTGCTGAAACAGAGTATTTTGACGTCATTGCCCTTCCGGTGGATGATGAGCAGTTGAAAACAGCATTCGTCTCATTTGTTAAGCGAGTGCGTGAGCAACAAGGTGTGAAAATTCGTGGGGTTCTGGCTAATTATGCGGGTGATTATGAAGGGATTGACAATGTAACTGTAGGAGCAGTACTTCCGGAGAAAACATTAACACCAGCCGAAACAGTTGCTTGGGTGGCAGGTGCTGCTGCAGGAGCTACAATTTATCAATCATTAACATTCGTGGAATATGAAGGAGCAATCGATGTTACCCCACGGCTTGATAATGATGAGATTATTGAACGGTTGGCTAAAGGCGAATTCATGCTAACGTTTGATGCTCGTGATAAAACAGTAACAGTCGAAAAAGACATTAACTCTTTTGTTTCCTTCACCAAAGAAAAAGATAAAAAGTTCCAAAAGAATAAGATCATTCGTATTCTTGATGCAATTAATAATGATCTTACACGTGAGATCAAACAAGAAATTAAGTTAAGAAAAGAGCGCGGTACAGATATTCCAGTAAATGATGATGGTGTTCAGATTCTTAATACACTCGCAACCATTTATATGAATGCCCTCCAAGCAGGAGGCGCTCTTAAAAACTTTGATTCAAAGAATGATATTCAAATTGCTATCAATGAAGACGGCGATGGCTTCTTCATTAACATTGGTGTACAACCGACCGATAGTGCAGAGAAATTCTATTTCGGAATGGAAATCCGATAAAAAAAGGAGGGAGATAACTTATGGCTTTTCGTTCAGGTAATACAATTAGCGGAAAAGAAGGCCGCTTATTCCTAGATGGAGAGGAACTAGCGTATGTTAAGGCGTTCGAAGCAAACATTGAGAAAAACAAAACAGAAGTGCCGATAATTGGCCGCCGTATGACAGGGCATAAAACTGTCGGAGCAAGCGGTACTGGAACTTTAACTGTTTACAAAGTTACATCCAGGTTTGTCCGTCTTATGATGGACTATGTGAAAAACGGTGAAGACAAATACTTCACATTCCAGGAAGTTCTTGATGACAAATCTTCTGGCCGTGGAACAGAGCGTGTGACGATTTATGATGTGAACTTCGACAGCGCTAAAGTTGGCGGATTGAATGCAGAGGGTGAAGTGTTAGAGGAAGAGCTTCCATTCACATGGGAAGATATCGACATGCCGGAAGAATTAAGAGACGACTTTTAATAGTCGCTCTTTTTCTTTTGAAAATAAAAAATTAAACAATTAATTGGAGGAATATAAAAATGACAAAACGTGATATGAATTTCTTTATGGCAGGTAAAGCACAGGCAGTAACAGAGGAAGAAGTATTTGTTACCAAACGCTATAAGGACGATCAAGGTAAAGTAATTCCTTTTGTGATGAAGCCTATTACAACTGAGCGGATTGAAGAGCTTGAGAAAGATTGTGTTGAGCCAGTGAAAGAGAACGGCAAAAAAGTAGGAGAGCAACTAAACCGTGCTCGCTGGATCGCCCGTATGGGAGTCGAGTCAACGGTGTATCCGGACTTTAAAGATAAAGAACTCCTTAAATCCTATGGCGTAGTAGATCCAGTGGAGGCAGTAAAAAAAGTATTGTCAGTAGGTGGAGAGTTTGCAGAGTGGATGAATGCCACACAGCGTATTAATGGATACGATGAAGATTTCGAGGAGTTAGTTGAAGACGCAAAAAACTGATTGAGGATGGAGATCGCGATGCGGTCTACATCCATTTTTTGATTCACAAGAGGAATTACAAACCTCGTGATCTGCGCGACTTATGGGAAATGCCAAAGGAAAGAAAAGCATTCCTTTATGCATCAGTTGAAAAATACTTAAAAGATCATAAGCCGAAAGGAGGGTGATCGCTTTGGCCAAATTAACAGCTGTCTTTGAAATGAAGGATAATATTTCAAGAAGGTTAAGGGGGCTGCATGGCAACCTAGAAAGTATTGAATCAATCACTGAATCTACAACTACAGCTATGCGAAGACTTGATAGAGCTAGAGCGAATCCCCGCCTTGAGGTGATTGACACAGCAACAGGCACTATTCGGGTTGTAGAGAGAAGAATTTCAACACTAGACAGCACAACCGCTGCTCCAACTATAGAGGCAATTGATCGTTTGACCGGTACACTAGATCAAATAGATCGGCGGCTGGATAGTGTTGATAGCGCACGATCTACAGCAGAAATTGCAGCTGTTGATAAATTAAGCAGTGTTTTAGAGCGGATTGAGCGACGATTAGACGGCGTGGATAGCGAGCGGGCCACAGCAGAAATCACTGCAGAGGATCAGGCTTCTTCAGTAATTGAAAACATTCAAGGGCGTTTAGATCAGCTTAAGGGGACAGTTTTAACAATCGGTGCTGCAGCCGGGATTTCAGGAGCTGGTGTTCTTGGCAGCGGAAGTTCCTCTATGGAACAAAATGCTCGGACCAGTGCAGTGACGGGCATTGATGTGGCAACTATCAAAAAAATGACTAATGATATTTTTTACAAAGAAAAGGCTGGAAATTCAAGAGAAGAAGTGTCCCTATCAATTCGAAATATAGCACAACAAACCGACCTGAAAGGCAATCAGTTAAAAACTGCATCTGAAATCTCTAATAAAATCGCAATGATTCACGAAAAAGATGTTCCTGAAGTAGATCGCTCATTATCTAGTATGATGAAAAACTTCAAGATCGATTCTACAAGAGCAGGAGATAATATAGCTTATGTATTTAAAAATGCAGGGGATCAATACGAGGACCTTTTAGATACGTTTAATGAGTACAGTTCAAGCTTCGTGGACATGTCTTTAAAACCTGAGCAGGTTTCTGCGGCATTTGTGGCAGGAACAAAAGGTGGGGCCCGAAACTTTGATGACATGGCGGATGCGGTGCGTGAATTTAATATTAAGCGTCTGGAAGCGAGTGACGAACAGGTAGCCGCTTTTAGTAAAGCATTAGGGCCTGCAGAGACTAAGAAAATGTTTAAAGGATTCAAAGAAGGGGCCTACTCTGGGGAAGAGGCCTTGTATAAATTGGCGCATGGTCTTTCTAAAATTAAAGATGAAAGCAAACGCGCTGAAATGGCCACAGCTCTTATTGGCACAAAGTATGAGGATTTAAAACAACCTATCTTGGATATGGCCAGTGCAATAAATGATCCTATATATGCGACCGGTGAACTCAATAAGCAGTTCCACGATATGAGAAATAATAACCCTATGACACCGATTAGTGATGCAGGGAGAAGGCTGAGCCAAGTCATGTCAGAGATTGGAACTGGAATTATCACAAATGTAGCTCCTGCTTTTGAAAAACTCAATGAGTGGATGGATTCAAAGGAAGGTCAAGAAGCTATTGAAAATATGACCACAGCTATTAGTGACTTTGCAGAAAAGGTGGGGAGTGTCCTTGTACCGGCGATCCAATTTGGTATTGAACACTTTAAAGTAATAGCTCCTATAGTTGGAGGAGCTGCTATAGCGATCACAGGTCTAGGTGTTGCCCTTGCAACAGTTCTTCCTGCGGTTAAAGCCTTTAGATTTGCTAAAGGGCTCTTAACACGCCCGCCAAGGGATAACGGATTAGACGATATAAATGACAGCATGAGCCGCATGGATCGCCGCTCAAGAAGAGGAGCCCGCGGTATTAGAGGCTTAACAGACAAGTTAAAAGACCTCTTTAAAGTACGCCCACCTGCAGACAACCCGCTCTTTGGTGATGATACCCGGACTGGTAGAAATAGAAATACACGTTCAGGCAGACGCGGAGGAGGAAGAGGGTTAGGCGGAGCTGGCAAGGGACTCGGAATTCTTGGCACATTTGCAGCCTTCATGGCAGTAGATCAGGCAGGAACTGGTATTGGAGATTGGTTGTTCGGCCATAAAGCTGGACAGGAAAAGTTTAATGGCTTGCTCAGTAATCCTTTTAAAGATGCTGGAACATACGCGGAAGACCGACAAGGCGCCCTATCAAAACTCTTTTTCGGAGATAAAGAGAACAAGGAAAATAAACCAGCCGCACAGCCAACAGCAACTAATGATGGCAAAACTCAAGGCCAGGCTTTCGGTACAAACTTCATGGCTGGTCTAAACTCAGCGCCAATGAACGTGACGAGCTGGTTAAACGAGAAAGTCTACAAACCTGTAGGAAGTGCCGCAACTAACTCAAAGAATTTAGGCTATGCTTTTTCTGCCGGATTTGTTGCCGGTTTGAGCAGTGCTCCCGTAAATGTATACTCCTGGATTAATCAAAATATTTATGTGCCCTTTGGCAGTGCCGCGAAGAATGCTCAGCATCTGGGTTACGCTTTCTCCTACGGTTTTGTAACAGGATTAAATAGCGCTCCTGTGAATGTGTATTCGTGGATCAACCAACAGATTTATATTCCAGTAGGAAGTGCAGTGAAGAGCGCCCAGCATTTTGGCTACGCGTTCAGCTATGGCTTTGTCTCAGGAATGAAGAACAGCCCGCTGTCTGTGAGTTCGTGGGTCACTTCAAATATTTATCAACCACTTAATCAAGCAGCTGCAGGGGCAAAACTATATGGGTCTTCCTTAGTTCATAGTTTCAAAAATGGCATTAAAGCAGTGCCAGTGGGAATGAGTGTGTGGCTGAATAACCATGTAGCCCAGCCTATGTTGAAGTTTATCCCAAGCGGTCAGGGGTTCGGCCAAGGAATGATAGGCTATTTTATTACCGGTATGAGAAACAAAAAAGCGGATGTATCGGCCGAAGCCAAATCACTGGCCAAAGCAGTAGAAAGTGCTTTCCGTAAAGAACTAGGCATTCATTCACCTTCCCGTGTCATGGCTGATCTCGGTTATTGGTCAGCGATGGGAGTTGTAAAAGGGTTTAGTAGTGTGGATGTCTCTAAGATTGCTAAAAACAAAGCTGGCGAGTTGATGGGGTCATTCGGAAACTTTAGTGGCGGTGGAGCAGCAATGGCGCGCAGTGCGATTATGCAGGCGTTGCAGATCACTGGTATGCCTATGAGTTGGCTAGAGCCGCTTATGTGGGTCGCTCAAAAGGAATCTGGATTTAATCCAAATGCAATTAATAATTGGGATATTAATGCTCGGCGTGGTGATCCGTCTGTTGGTCTATTCCAGATCATCGGAGAGACATTTAAGCGATGGAAACTCCCAGGCATGAATGATAGAAGAAATCCACTCCATTCAGCAATCGCGGCCATTCGCTATATTAATGGACGTTATGGAGGAATTCAAAATCATCCGGGTGTTAAATCAAGATCCCGCGGGGGCGGTTATAAACCGTACAAGCGGGGCGGTGTTATTACGCATGATCATATTGCCCGTGTTGGTGAAGGAAATAAGAGAGAGGTCATCATTCCGCTTGAACAGTACCGTAACCGGGCCCTGGGGTTATTGGAGTATGCTCAAAATGCACTTGGTGTATCTCCTCAGCCGACTCTAGTAGGAGCAGATACTGCAGATATGGGGAACTCAGCGCCAGTTGTTCTGCCTGAAGAAGAAAAGCAAGCCGTCCGAAATGTCATGAGCCGTCCTATGCAAACAATGAAGCAGGGGATACGTGATGTTATTGTGCAGATCATGGGAGAAAGTCATTATCACAATGAAATGGACGCTGAAAAGGTTGGAAAGATTGCGGTAAAAGCGGTGGAACAACAATTAGAAGAAGAATACTTTGCTGGAGGGGAGATGGCGGTGTATGACTAAAAGTGTATATGAAATTTGGCTATCCTGGCAGAATGGAAAAGAAAAATTCCAGCTGCCTGTCCTCCCTTCTTCAATCGAGATCAGCAACTCCTCAAAAAATGAAAGTATAGACCTTGCCGGTTTTGGCGAGATAACAATATTACAGGAGCCAGCGGCGAAAACATTTCAGTTTTCGTCTTTTTTTCCGGCGAAATGGAGTCCGCTTTGCGAGGTCCGGCCAACAAAACTCTCTTTGCCCTGGAATTATGTGAAAAGGTTGGAAGCATGGCAAGAGAGTAAACTGCCTATTCGCTTTCTTGTAACCGGCACTCCAATTAATTTTGCTGTATCCATCGATGATTTTTCTTGTAAAGAAGGAGATAAAGACATTGGAGATCTTGATTACAGTATTACATTAAAAGAGTATACCTTTGTCACTTCTCGAAAGATTGATACAAAGAAGAAGAAGCCAAGTGCTAACGGGGGCAATAAGCAAAGACCTGATACGAAGCCGATACCAAAAACTTATAAGGTGAAAAAAGGGGATACTCTAACAGGAATTGCAAAAACACTTTATAAAAATAGTGCGGAGTGGAAAGCCATTTGGGAAGCTAATAAACAAATGCTCATCAAGAGGGACAAACGGAATGTAAAGCATCCGGGCCGCTATATTTATCCTGGCCAGGTCTTGCAAATTCCACAAAAGAAAACGGGTACAGGCGTAACTGGAGCGAGTCCTAGAATTGCTCAGGATGGAACTGTATCTGTAAACCTTCGCAAATGAGGTATGAGCATGATTGAATTGTTTTTAGTTAAACCAAGTTATATGATGGCCATTCCAGTTTCGACCGTCACATGGTCCGGTCAGAGGTATCAGGCAGCCCGTAAACTTGAAGCGAATATATTGTATAGCGACACAGGTCTACACTTTTATCAGCAGGTGATAGAGGGAGATACAGTGCTTTTTAAGTGGAAGGGAAATGAGTTGTTTCGCGGCACCGTTTTTAACCGTTCTCGTAGCAAAAGCGGTATGCTCACACTAACGGCTTATGATATGCTGCAATACTTTTTGGAAAATAAGGATATCTACAACTTCTCCGGAAAGCGGCTGGATGAAATTTTATTACGTATGTGTAAAGACTTCGAAGTCCCACATGGCTCTTTTGTGAATACGAAAGAAAAGGTAGGAAAGATAATTGATCAGGAAACGCCTCTTTACGATATTGCACTTCGAGCAATGATCGATACGCATAAAGCCTCTAAAAGAAAGTTTCATATCTACTCCCGGCTTGGAAAGATACACCTAACTGAATTGAAAGCACAAGACATTCAATGGGTATTAGAAGTTGGAAATAATGTGATTGATTATACTTACAATACCTCTATTGAAGAAACTGTTACTCGAGTGAAAGTAGCATCTGGAGAAGGCAGTAAAACAGTCACAGCCGTTGTCACAGACGAGGAAGGCAAAAAGCAATTCGGTGTGCTGCAGCATTATGAAAAAGTTTCTGAAACCTTAAGTAAGTCGGCCTTGATCAAAAAAGGAAAAGAGATTCTGAACGAGAAAAAAGGAGTTAAAAAGAAACTGGACTTAGAGGCTTTAGGCATTGAATCTGTAACAAGTGGTAATGCTATTTATGCCATTATTGATGACATTCGTGTGAAAAAGACCATGTATATTGATACGGATGTTCATACATTCGATAGAAATAAACACACGATGAATTTAAGTTTAATAGAAACTAATGACTTCCCTGAAATGGAAGAGTTAACTTCTTCATCATCTTCAGGTTCAAGTACAAGTACAGGTGCAACAGGAGGATCTCCGAAAGCACAAGAAGTTGTTACCCTTGCTAAAAGCTATGTTGGTCGCCTCAAATATGATTTTGGAGGAAAGAATATTGCTAGAGGAAGCGGTGACTGCTCTGGATTTACGAAGTTTATTTATAAAAAGGTCGGCATAGACATTGGGGACGGTACAGCCAATCAAGTGAAAAGAGGAAAGAAAGTTGGAGTCAACGAAGCACAACCGGGCGATTTGGTTTTCTTTAAGGGAACTTATCGGACGGGTGTTTCGCATGTTGGTATTGTCACAAAACCTGGTTATTGTGTGAGCTTAGGAAGCAGCGGATGCAAAGAACATGGATATTTACGAAGTAATAATACTTATTGGGGACCTAAGTTTATGCAAATTAATCGTGTACTTTAAAGGAGGGAGCAAGCAAGAAAATGACGTTAGGGAACACTATTAAGAAGATAGCTAATGATGCTAATAAAGCAGAGAGCCCTGTCAGGATTTTAGATGCGGATGTTATTTCCGATTCTCCTTTAAGTATCCGGCTAATGAAAAATAACAAGCTGGTTTTTTCCGAAGAGTTTTTTATCATTCCAGAATCTCTTACTGACCACACTGTACAAGTACAAACGCCCCGAGGAACAGAAACCCATACAATATTAAATGCTTTAAAAGCGGGTGACGAGCTCACTGTTGTTTCAATTCAAGGGGGTGGGTCTTATTATATTTTGGGCCGCAAAGGAAAATAAAGGTGTGGTGACGTATGGCATTATCTCCTGAAATAAATATTGAACAGACAGAAGAGATTAGTATAAATGAGCTTTTGGAATTGAAGACTTACCGTTTTGATTTTGAAACCAAACGGTTGACGAGTGAACTAATAAGCGGACTAGAAGCAATTAAGCAATTTATTCTGTTTGCATTATATATTCCACGGTATGCTCACTCAATTTATTCAAGCGAGACCGGGAATGAATTGACAGATATGTTAGCTGATAATGAGACAACCATTGCTTTTAAAATTATGGAGATTGAGCGCCTTGTGACAGAGGCGCTTATTTATGATCCGCGAATTGAACAAGTCTATGATTTCGTTATTGAGCATATTGATGACGCTTTTCATGTGAATTTTAAAGTAGATACAGCGCTTGGAGAAATAGAGATAAAGGAGGTGTTATCAGCCTGATGTTTGAACAATACACTTCTGAGTACCTTTTGCAAGAAATGATCAATGACACAAAGCCTGAATTTGATGTAAGTGAGACATCTCCTCTTTATGCATCTTATGCTGCTAGTGCCAATCAAACAGCAAAGGTTTATCGGTATTTGGAAAGAGTGCTAGAGCTGGTTTTTGCCTCAACGAGTGAGGGGGACTATCTAGAAAAGAGAACCTCTGAAATGGATGTTTATTATAGAGATGCAGTGGCAGCCATACGCAGAGGAGAGTTCAATATTTCGGTTCCCGTGGGGAGCCGTTTTTTTGTGGAAGATGTTTATTTTGTAGTATCAGAGAATGAAAACGGCATCCAGTTGTTATGCGAGGAAGAAGGAGAAATAGGAAATACGTTCCCTGCAGGAACAGAATTACTTCCTGTTGAAACAATCGAGGGACTAGAAACGGCTCTGCTGGGAGAAATCATTATTCCAGGGAGAGAGAAAGAGAAAGAAGAATCCCTATTTGTCCGGTATCAAGAGAAGGTAGCTGAACCAGCGACAAGCGGAAATATCGGTCACTATAAAGAGTGGGTGCGAGAATTTGAGGGAGTAGGCGCTGTCAGAGTATTTCCGAATTGGGATGGTCCAGACACGGTTAAAGTGGTTATTGTTAACTCTGAATTTATGCCGGCTTCTCCTGAATTAGTGCAGATGATTCAGACCGCTTTAGACCCCGTGCCTGGTCAGGGAGAAGGATTGGCTCCTATTGGTGCTTTTGTAACTGTGGAAAGTGCTCCGGCATACACCGTAAACGTTTCAGCAACAGTAGAAATTAACTCTTCTACAACAATAGAAGAGGTGAAAGTGAAATTTGAACAGTTGCTAGCAGAGCACTTGAAAACTATTTCTTTCAAAGAGGATGTTGATCCAATTGTACGTGAGCGGGTAGTTGGTTCACTATTGTTTGGAATCCCTGGGGTGATTGATTATTCCAATATATTAATTAACGGCCAAGCGGCTAATATTATTCTGTCTGCAAGTGAAGTGCCAGTTGTGGGGCAGGTGACACTAAGTGTCTAGCCAAGAAGAAATGCTTACAGATTTACCGGCTATTCTTCGTGAATCTCCGGAATTTCAGGAAATGGCCAGAGTGCAGGGGAAAATCTTTGATCGTTTGGAAGGTCATATCGATGAAGTGTTCAATAACACATTTATTGATGATGCTACATGGGGCATTACGATTATGGAAAAGGAGTTTAAGATTCCCACAGAAATCGATAAGCCACTTGATCAGCGCCGTTCTGCATTGAAAGCGAAAAAACGCGGCATAGGCAGAGTGAGCGCTAGTTTAATAAAAAGAGTAGCTGAGTCTTTTCAAAATGGTTCGGCTGAAGTAAAGGCCATAAAAGGAAAATCGAGAATAATTGTTAAATTTATCGATGCTCAAGGTTTTCCGCCTAATTTGACAGACGTACAGAGGTCTATTAGGGAAATACTACCGGCCCACCGGCAATATGTGCTAGGCTTGTTAATTCATCTTCCGATGGGCCCGGTGATGACCACGGGACAAAAGTTAAAACTAGGTTATTCTGTCGTTTACGATCAAGAGCAAACCAGCAGCATAAGAATGAAGGTACGTGCTTCCTATCTTGTGCCTAGCAAATATTCAGTAGATCCCGTTGATGGGTTATTTTTGGATGGTTCTTTTCGTTTGGACGGTCAAAATGTCCTTGACGGAAGGGCACCTGGCGGAAAGCATTACTATCTTAATCAGTCTGAGAGCTTAACGATCAAGACATATAAAGACGGTGATTTAATTGAAACAGTCACAGTATAAAGGAGGCTTTTCTTATGGCAAGCATAAAAACGAATAAAGGTCGCGAGAAGATGGCTAAAGCACATAATGGGACGGCCTCACTTCCCGCCGTAGTCACTATGGTCTTTGGTACAGGGGGAGTAGACAGCAGCGGGAAGCCCCGCGATTTGAAAGGTTCAGAAACAGCTCTTTTCTCAAAAGCAATTGAAAAGACCGGCGCACAGGTGATAAAAACATTTCCTACGCCGTACACGGCTCGCTATACGTGCACGTTGGACGCCGATGTTGACCAGTTGATCGGTAAGAATATCAATGAAGTGGGCTTGATTGATGCGGACGGTGATCTAATTGCTATGAAGACTTTTACTAATAAGGGTATGGAAACTCGTACTGTTATCGAATTTGATTATGACGCGGAATTTTAAGAAAGGGGGCTAATGTATGCCTATCGATGAAACGAAGCTGCAGCCCCTAACAGGCAGCAGACAGAACGCAGTTAGAACGACGATTGACGGCTTTACAACTTCGACGGATGCGCACGCGGATTATTTTAATCACGTTTTTCAGCAGCTTGTAGATAATGACGCGACTCTCGAAGGCGACACGCTGCAGGCGATCAAAGACCTTCGGCGGAATATGGTAGACCTGGCGCTGGAAACTGAGCTACTAAAGGGGGCTACTCTTAACGGAATGACGTCGAATATGTTCATAGAAAACTTTACGAGTGTTCTAGATATTAACCTTACAGCTGGGATTCATGACCCAGGGAATACAATGCTAGTCATTAAATAATGAGGGGGTGAGGAAGTGCCTGTAATTAAATTAGATTATAACAATACGAAAATATCGGATACTTACCTAAACAAATCCGCCCCTACTTCTCAGTACAGTACAGCGGGCGGTCTGAGTGTAGGCAAAGACGCTACAGAATCGCTAATTAAATTCGATCTAGGTCTAATCCCAAACGACGCTATTATAACGTCGGCTGTGTTAGCTATCACATCTACAAACACTAACAGGGACTTGCCGCTAAAAATACTCGCTGTGGGTCAATCCTGGGCACCGTCAACCGCTACATGGAACAATAAACCAATTTATGAGGAAACAGTATACGCGACTGCTTTAACTGTAGGATCAGGACCCTTAAACATTGACTTGAAATCTTTAGTACAAGAATGGGTAAATGGCAAACCTAACTACGGAATAGCTATATTAAACGAGTCTACTACGGGCTGGGGCTTTCATTCAAATGAAAGCTCGACTACGACAGGCAGACCAGTTTTAACGATCGAATATTCTTTACCCGAAACAAAAAAGACACAGGTCGAATTTGTAAGTATGAATAATTGGTCCCCGTCTTCTATAGGTAAAGATAACGTGGTGACTTTACCTACAGCTATTCAGGCAGGTGATGTTCTTTTTTCTTACGTAGAATACGCAGGGAATGTAAATCTAGTAATGCCAGAAGGTTGGAACTTACTTTCAGACGACATATTTGCTACTAGTACAAATCATTTCGCTATTCTGTGGAAAAAAGCGGACGGTACAGAAACTACACTGACATTATCTTTTGATGTAGCGCCTGTGCAGTTATTTTCATCACAGCACGTTTTTAGAAATGTAAGAAATGTAATCGACTTGGGGCCTGCAAACATAATTGAGTCAAGTAACTTTCCATATCCAAACCCTGTAAACGGCTTACGTAAAAAATCTTACGTACTCACAGCAACAGCACAAGCAGCGAGCGCGAACGGTTCTCCTGCGCTCAGCTTTAAAGAATTGACGGACGTCGCAGGAAGTACGCGGTCGATATATGTACAAGGAACTTACAATCATGATAAAACGAGCTATGAAAACAGTGATTGGTCTATCACTATTCCTAATACGACAACCTCAGCAAATAAGGCTATTTTATTAGAACCTATTACAAACCAGGCACCGAACACGCCGCCGATCAACAACCCGAAAGGTACACAAGCAGCCCCGGCGATTCTCACGACGTCGACACCGACGCTTGACTGGTCTTTCAGTGATCCTGATGCTGGGGACAAGCAAGGGGGGTTTGCATTACGAATTAAAAAAGCGTCGGATGGGTCAATCATTCATTACTCAGGGTGGCAGAGTGGGGATGTGACTGACTACACTGTCCCAGCTGGAATAATACAGAAAAATGTCCTGTATTATTGGGAAGTTCAAACATATGACATGATGGCCGAGCCTAGTTCCTGGTCTAGCCCTGAGTATTTTAAACTGACGGACCAGGCTATGTTAGGCGATGTGTTCACGTTTAATTACACAGGCGCAGCTCAGCCGTTTACGGTTCCTGGGAATGTAATGAAGATCAAACTAGAAGCCTGGGGCGGTCAAGGCGGCACATCTTCGAAAGCAGGTACGTTAACCGTAGGAGGTAAAGGCGGTTACGCGAAAGGTGAACTAGCCGTAAACGGCGGACAAGTATTGAACATTTACGTCGGAGGAAAAGGCGGCATCAGTCCGACAGATACAGCGATGGGCGGCGTAGGTGGATGGAACGGCGGCGGAGAAGGTGGGAGAACAGGCACAACGTCTTATGGCGGCGGTGGCGGCGGTGGCGCGTCCGATGTACGTACAGCTGCTACACTAGAAAGTCGAATACTTGTCGCAGCAGGAGGCGGCGGGGCGGCTGCTGGAACAAGCGTCACATTAAATGGCGGCGCGGGCGGCGGTCTTGTAGGAGAAACGAACCCAAATCACACATATTCAGGCTATGGGGCAACTCAAACTGCTGGCGGAGAGAAAGATGGTAAGCTAGGTATCGGCGGGTCAGGGTATAGCTCAACTGCAGGTAATACTGCAGGCGGCGGTGGCGGTGGCGGCTACTATGGTGGCGGCGGTTCTCGCAGTTCAACTTCGCCAGGCGGTGGCGGTTCATCTTACATCGGTACGTTAAGCGGCGGAGAAACGCTGTCCGGTCAACGCGAAGGCGATGGGCTTGTCAAAATTACTATTTTAGAGGTATCCAACCCGCCGACAGTCATTAATCGCGAGCCTGGAAGTCTAGATCAGCTGCAGCCAGAAGGGGCGAGCATGGCGCCGCTCTTTACCTGGGATTATTCGGGCGACTTCATTCAAGCAAAGTATCAAGTCAAAGTTTTTGACAACAAAGAGCTGCTTGTACATGACTCAGGTCTGGTCACATCGACAGAAAAGTTCTATCAAGTACCTAGCGGGACGCTCGAAGGCGGCAAGACTTACAGCTGGGAATTGACTGTAACCGATGTGAACAACGTTTCTTACCCGACCCCGCGCCTGTACTTCATTACAAACCAACCGCCGGGCGCTGTTGTTCCTGAGAACCCGGTAGACAATTACAGGACAGGCTTACGCCCTACCTTCTGGGGAACGATCGGGAACGACGTCGAAGACGACCCGCAAAAGTTCGTTATTCAGATCGCAGAGGACAGCAGCTTCACACAGAACGTCCAAGAACGCAACAGTGAAACATCTGCGGGCGATTGGCAGGTCAAAACAAAAGACGGCGTGTATGGACCTTTTCCAGCTGAGGGGGTCGGCGCTGAGTATGAAGGCGGCACCATCAAATATACTTGGTCCGCTGAGCTAACAGAAGGAAAGACCTATTACTGGCGCATGGCAGGCATTGACGCCACAACAGGCGCACGCGGTACGTGGTCCGCTGTCCGACGTATCCGCGTAGGAAATCGCATCGACGTCAGTCTTAAGAATCCGGTCACGACGACCGCCGCTATCCATAGGCTTCTCATTCGAGCACAATATACGCTGGCAACCGACGGCGCGAACCCTGCGACGGTCAAATTTGAGGCGTGTAATAATGCGTTCGACGAAAACCCGACCTGGGAAGACGTCACAGACGACATAAAAACAGGCGAGTATCACATTTTTACCAACGATCAGAAGACGGCTGAAAATTGGGGCTTTAATATTCGGGCGATCTTCGAGGCAAACGACAGCTTAGACCCGATCGAATTTTACGGCTTCGGGATTAGCTTTGATTAAGGGGGGCTTCAGGATGAAACCATTAAAACAAACTGACCTACAGGAAGTACGGCGCGAGCAGGGTATCCAAAAACAGCTTCCGAACGATGTAGAAAGTATGGGGACGGCGCTTGTAAAAGAGCGCATCGCCCGCCTGCAATCCGATAAAAAGATGGCAGAAATGGGGCAGCAGCTCGTTGATTTAAAATTAAGTATTTTATCGAAATAGGGGGCGTGCATCTATGGACTTCTGGAAATGGGCGTATGAAAATAAATATGCTGATAAAGAAGACTTAAAAATGGCGGTAATGCTGAGCGATCTTACAGAGGAAGAATACAAAACATTGACCGATGAAGAATACAGCCAGGCTTAAAGCACCTAACAGAATAGGTGTATTTTTTATGCAAAGAAAAGGGATATGTGAGGGGAACTTACGAAAGGAGTTGCCCAGAATGGGAGGAAAACGAATGCAGCACAATACAGATACTTTATGGAACACAGTAATGGGCGGCGCTTTTATGAGTGCTGCCTATTTATTTGGAGGTATTGATCATTTTGTGATTGCCTTGATCATTATTATGTCCGCTGATTATCTTAGTGGGCTAATAGTCGCTTTCTTTTTCAAGAAAAATGTGGAGTCAAAGAAAGCATTCAAAGGATTAATGAAAAAAGCAGCTATGCTCTCGGCGATTATCGTAGCTAATCAGCTGGATCTCGTTGCCGGTAGCGGCGGTCATTTTATGAGAAACGCGATGATTCTTTTCTTAATCGGAATGGAAGGCATTTCTTTTATTGAGAATCTTGGTTATATGGGCGTAAAGGTGCCTAAACAAATCAGCGATGCCTTTGCTCAGCTTAAAGAGGAAAACGAAGAGGCAGCAGTGTCAAAGTTAGAAGTTACGACAACAACAGAAATTAAGCAAATAGAGGAGGAAAAAAGGGAGGGATTGAAATGAGTTGGGCTCCAACATACCATCAACGCAATCTTGGTAACCTTGCGGATCTGGCCCCGAATACAAAAGCGGCGGCGTTGAAGTGGTACCAGTATTGTATTGACAATAAAATAGATGTTTTGATTTATGAAACCATTCGAACAGAAGCGCAACAGCGTGAAAACGTAAAAAAAGGCGCTTCAAAAACAATGAAATCCTATCATCTTGTTGGACAAGCGCTTGATTTTGTACCTATTAAAAATGGAAAAGCTTTATGGGCAAAATCAGAATACGGGAAACGACCGTTTATCGATGCGATTAAATACGCAGAGAAACTTGGCTTTGAATCAGGTTATCGATGGGGTTGGGACGCTCCGCATCTTCAGTTTAATTACAAAGGATATGGAACAGATAAACATCTAACTACAGCTGCAGCCGTCCCAGTTAACACGCTAAGTAAAGAAGAGGTAAAAGCATTACAGGAAAAACTGGTTAAGCTGGGGTTAGATACAAACGGTATCGATGGCATTTACGGCAAAGGAACAACTAATGCTGTTATGATTTTACAACGCCGGACAGGGCTTGCGGTTGATGGAATTGCAGGGAAAGCAACGCTGGCAAAAATTGATCAAGTAATCAAAGAAAAAGGAGTGGTTGGTACTCCTGGTAAGTTCCGAGTTTATACTGGGGTATTTAGCACTCATGAAAAAGCAGAAACCGCAGCGAAAGAAATTGGCTTTAATGCCTTTGCAAAAGACTTGAGAGCATGGACCGGTATCTTTACATCACTGGAAGCAGCCGAAGAGGCTTGTGCTTATATCAATGGTAAGTATGGATACAATCCGAAGGTAAGAAAAGAATAGATAACAGCAAAGCCCCTGTCCGTTTGGATAGGGGCTTTTTTATTTTGGCTCTGTTAAAGTATGTTGTTGATTTTCAAGAGAAAAAAGCCTAACGAGGTTGTATTTCCTTTACTTTTTCATTCTTGCTTTCGTAAAGGTACACCGCAAGATTTGGCTTGAATATAGTATGCTTGTTCATATGTCGAGTTCAAATACCCTACATAATACGTATTTAAGTCTATAAGGTCGTTCAGGAAATCGGGAACACTGCAACTCCAATCTATATCGTCATTTTCGTAAGGGAAGTTGTCACTGTTAGGATTAGGTGTGTGAATATACACCGCATCCTGTCCTGCATCATCCATGTGAATATAAATCCAAGATTGATAGGGTTTTTTGATGGAATCTATTTGTGCCAGAAGACTTTTGTAAAAATTTAAATGTGCTTTTACATGTTCTTTCCTGAATTTCAATCTAACGTTGCCAATTCCTTCAAAATCAAGGTGTGTGTGCCAAAAGTCAAACCAAGCATCTTTATCAAGAGTAATATAACTGGTTTGTACATTTGCCAGCTCTTGCAAATTACGAAAATAACGTCTTTTGCCTCGGAATTTTCTCATCGTCCCCTCCAAGAATTTCATTATTGTAATAATAGAAAGACTATCCAAAAAAGCAACAACGTACTTTAACAGAGCCTTTATTTTAAGAGAAAATTACTCTTCCTCTTCCGTTACTTCAAATAAATCCTCTATGGGC
This sequence comes from Pseudobacillus sp. FSL P4-0506, assembly GCF_038003025.1. Classification (NCBI taxonomy): domain Bacteria; kingdom Bacillati; phylum Bacillota; class Bacilli; order Caryophanales; family Bacillaceae; genus Pseudobacillus; species Pseudobacillus sp. FSL P4-0506. The sequence continues at coordinate 3,941,422 of NZ_JBBOOI010000001.1, read as the reverse complement.
AAATTTAGTGCTCTAGAAATAGCAAATAAATGGGCGGCTTCATGTCGGTTATTTTTATCAAATCGGCTAATTGACCCCTGGGGAACTCCAGACATTTCAGCAAGTTTCATTTGAGTAATCCCACGATTTTTAAGAATAAAGTTCAGCTTAGGTTTAACGATCAACATAACAAAATAACACCTCCATACTAGCTATTATTTATTATACGATATCAAATAATTTTAGTCAAAAACGTTTACATATATTATACGATATCGTATAATATAATTAGGAGGTGAGGGAAATGACCGAATGGATACTACTACTGATAGCAATAACGAACCTGATAACAGCGCTAATCAACTTAGCGGTTCTGATTGCTAAAGAGACAAAAGAAAAAGACACCGACGATTAAGCCGATGTCGAACTAATCAATGAGGGGTGCGGTGATTTGACGGTCGCCAATCCCCTCGATAAAAAGTATAACATAAAAACAGGAGGTGGCGTATTATGGATGGTTTAATTATTACAATCAGCTCCATAGCGCTAATTATTTCGCTGATCACGCTCGTCCTTGCATTAAGATCCCGAAAATAACAAAAATCCATTCGGTCATTCATAAGTGAACTATAATATGCAACAATTACCTGGCCCTTTATTTGTGGTCAGGTTTTTTCTTATGTATTTACCTTACAAGAGACATGAAAAAGTCCTTTTTGTTTGAGAGAGTTTTTTATTTTTAATTAGCGAAAGTATTTTGTGATTTTATGTAGAAATGTACCTACGCAATGATAAAAGGGGAGTGGAGGGTGGCTGAACAATATGCAAAAGATGCTGCTGCATCACCAACATTCAAAGAAATTTAAAATTGGATAAAAGCAAACGGCATTTCCGACGGAACATATCCGCAATGTCGAGTGACGAGAGAAGAAGTCTGGGTTATGTTACAGCACCTGAAAAATGTGAAATAAAAACCTGTCGATGATCGCGACAAATTACCTAAAAAATCTTTGGTGAAGCTGAATATTTTAATAAATTATGACTTATAAACCATTTTTTGTGATAATGTATAAAATAATTACTATCCAGAGATTTGGGGGATTAAGATGTCAGTAACTATTTTTGTTCCTGGGATAAAAGGGACTGAGCTTTATGAGGGAGATAATAAAAGATGGTTTCCAGCAACAGCTAGAGATTTGGAAGCATTATCACTTGAAAATGAGCTAGAACCACGTGAGATATTAAGCAAAGTTAACGCTTTCTTTTTTTTGTCTGAATCCTTGTATCAAGGTGTTATCGATAGTTTTATTAATGAAGATAATTTTTTTCCTTATACGTATGATTGGAGGCATTCATTAATTGAAACTGCGAAACCTTTCGTTCGCTTTATGATCAGCGTAGCAGAAGAAAAGAAGGATGATATTGTTCTTGTAGCGCATAGTATGGGTGGTCTACTATGTAAATTGGCTATATTAGAACTGGAGAAAATTGGACGAGTAGATATAATTAATAGATTAGTAACTATAGGAACTCCTTGGAAAGGCGCGCCGGATGCGTTTAAAGTTTTAGAGTATGGAGAACCTGGAATTTATGACAAATTCTCCCAAGTGTTTAGAGTTTTCGATGATAAAAAAACACGGACACTAGCAAGAAAACTGCCTTCTGTCTATCAATTAATGCCTACTGAAGAATATTTTAAATATCCTTATGGTAATTTTATTATTAGTGCAAAGACAGATGACTATACTTACGAGGATGTTAAAAGTAAAATTCAACATATTTACGATGAAGAAAACAAAAAAACAAAAGATGAAGCGGTATTTGATGTCTGGAAGAACTATATTGATCCATTACACAAAGCAATGAGTGAGCCTCTTCCAGTAGAGCATGATTGTTTAATAGGGATAGACGAGCCAACGTTCTACACTTTCCCGGAAAAAGGGTTCAGAACACTTAGGCTTTATAAAGCGAATGCTTTAATAAAGAATGGTGATGGTGTTGTGCCATTTAACAGTGCGTTACCAAATCATAAAGCAAATATTTACTATGTTAATTCTTTGCATAGAAATCAGTGTTCGCACCCATCTGTTTTGGATTTCATAAAATGGGTAAGGGAGGGTAAAGAAGGCTCAAGACCTCTTGGAATAGGAGAATTACCTGAAACTCATTTTGAGGAAAGAGCTTTGATTGAAAACACAAAACTAAAAAAAGGCATAGTAACACATATTATGTGTCCTGTTGAAACTACGATTTTGGACAATAATCAAAATTATGTGGCCGGCGTAATTGATCCAAGCGTGTCAGATTATAGTGACTTAGCAAAAAGCGAAAATCTTCGTTATTTACAAATCGGTGAAGCCAAATATCTATATCTTAATAATGGAGAGGAAACAGAAGAACTAAATTTTGATATTAATGCATATGAAGAAGGTATAGCTGAAATTGGTGTTGAAGTATTTGGTGAAGAAGAAACAGAATTGAAATTTAATACGATAATCGTTTCTCCAGAAAAAAATGCCAAATTAGCAATACGAAATATTGACAAAGACAATCATGACATTAAGGTAGAGTTGCTATATGATAAAAAACTTCTTAAGCCGAAAGTGAGAAAGAAGGATAGAGTATCGCGGCCAAACGCCGATAGTCCAACAATAGATATAAAAATTGAAAAAGCAGAAGAAACCATAAAGGCTTCGCACCGACCAACTTATTCCGGCCCTGTTAATTTAATTGTTAAATCTGATGAGCTGAATCAGGTAGAGGAGCTTATTTATTCAATAAATAACAAGATAATTGCACCGATTACGGAAGAGAAAGTACTATTAGATTTGGCTACGGGTACGTTTGATATTCAAGTATTCGGAAAAGATATTTTTAACAGGCCTATACAAAGTAAAAAAGTGACCATTAATATCGATCGTGGCGCTCCTTTCACAAGATTGAATCTAACAGTTACCCCGGAATTCTCAAATCTTTCTTTTGATGTAGTTACAGCCAAATCTAAGGCTAAAACGTTCTATCGCTTTATAGATAATGATTCGCAGCTCGATAAGGAAACACAGGAAGTTGGATGGAATATACTTGAGAAACCTGAAGATGAAGAAGTGGATGTTCCGTATTCAGTCATTAAAAGCCTTAGAGAGAACCGAAATAAATCTGTGTCGATTCAATATTTTTCAGAGAATGAATTTGGCTTAAAAGAAGAAATTAAGTCATTTGAATTTGCGTTTAGGGATTTAGAAACATTAATGTGGAGTGAACAAACCTCGGTTGTCACTGCAAAAATGATTTTTAGAAATGTAACAGGTAATACAAAGGCTATAGACGAAGCAAATGACATACAAATTCAACAAAGAGTACAAAGCAAGTATACTCCTTTGGACCCGACCGTAGACATAGGAGATAATGTGAGGTCTGTACTTTTCTTAACAAAGGATTTTCATTTAGAAGTATTTTTCTCAGAGAAATATGCACTTTATTTCAGTGGACCACCTACAGAATTGTTAGATATCGGGCAAAAGTATACTTTTTCATTCGAATTATTAACTGATAGATCAAAAGAAAAAGTTACAACAACAAATCCAGTTGCCCGGTTAAAACCAATACGGGTTGGGAGTCAATTAAAGGAAACAAAAATCCCGTTAGAATTAAAAGACGGAGTTTTCTATGGAAGTTTCACTGTTGATGAATTGTTTAGAAAATATAAGCACAAATTAATAATAACAGACATTAAAAATATTTCTCCTCCTCTTAGAGAAAGCACCTTGTTGTTAAGGGAGGAAGATGAATAGGGTGGAATTCAAATGCCGACATGGTTGATAATTCAATTAACTGTTGGTTTTGTATGGTTTATCTTTTGGGGATTAGTATATCAATTTAGGTTGTGGAAAGTGGGATTTCCACAAACACAGAAATCAATATTGCGATTCGTGTTTCTTTTACTTTTTCCTTTGAGTTGGTTTCTTTCGTTAATAATAGAGGAATTAATCTTTATAATTAATAATGATTACTTCTTCTTATCAATAACTAGGCTATTAATTCCTATGCTTTTAGGTATAATGCTATCAGTTCAGTATTTGTATCATAAACAGGAAAACACAGCTAGAGTAGAAATTACGAAAAAAATATCTGAGAAAAGACAGGAATGTTTGAAATGGTTTAGCAGATTTCCTTTTATTGAGAAAGGAAAGATAAATGTACAAATATATAAATCAAAGGATTCAATAGTAGGTAAAGCTATTGTCAAAGATGTAACAGAAGAACAAGCGATGGAATTAAAGTTATTTGAAGAATTTTTACCGGAAGATGTTTCTCTGATGGTTATAAAAAAAAATCTTTAGATGATAAAAATAGCTTAGATAGAAACGAGAGAAATTCTACGTCTAATAATGATTAATAAAAAAGCCCTTTTAGAAAGGGCTTTTTTATTTGACCTTAATGATAGGATATTGTAATTAAATATAAAAAATCAAATTATCAGTGTAGCTCAACCCGTTCGAAAGAATTTCTATTGCTATTTGAAAAAGGACGTTAGGAGAAGAAGTTATTGTGGAGGATATGTTTCATAATAATTTTATTAATTATCTTTTAGATGTTTTTTATAAATTCCTTGCCGGCGCTTTGCCGACATCTTGCCGACCAACATAATAATTCTTGATGATTCTTAATCTGTCATAATTGTTTAGAAGTATTGCTAAATAAGGCTTTTTATCCTTTATAAATTTATGAAAAAGCCTACATTGACACCTTGACAGGGTAGAGGTCGCTGGTTCGAACCCAGTCGGAATCATACGCAAGCGTCAAAACGTTATGAAAGTAGCGTTTCTGGCGCTTTTTTATTTGTGTGGGCTTGTTTGTTGAGCAAGATTTCTCATTTAGCGCACTATGATTCTCTTGACCAATTGATAAGGTACCCGAAGAACCTGCTTACTCTTCTTTAAAAATGGAAAAGCCCGTCTGGCAGCTAACCAGCGGGCTTGTTCATTAATTGATTTTCATATGTTTAATTGCATACTCAAGTCGATCATGGATACCCATGTATGTTTTAACTTCTCTAGAGCCTTGTTTGCCTACTTCGTAATAAGGATCCTCACTTTGACCTTGGTAACAATAATAATAGTTATTTATCTTTTTAATTAGATAGTAAGGTGCATCTTCAAAGAAGTTTTTCCATAAGGAAGCAGGAATGATATGAATCGATCCAGCGAATGGTGTATAGCCAAGATGAGTATCATTATTATAATAAAAGTTAACTGAAAACACTTTATCCTCATTTATACCTAATCCATCATCAAATACGACTTGAGATTTCATGTAGTTAGGCAATTCTAATTTAAAGTGGTATTTCTCATTAGAAAAAGTAAAGGTTTTAAAATTGTCATTTAAAGCTTTGGCTAGAAAAACAGAAAATTGAGCACGTGTAAGTGTTGTACTTGGTTTAAATGTTCCGTCTGGATACCCTAGAGTAATATTATTCTCAGCTAGAGCAGAGATGTATGGATAAGCCCAATAACTTGGAGGAACATCTTTAAAGCTAGTCTTTTTCGTTGATTTTAATTTAAATCCAGAAGTAAGCATTCTAGCCATTAATTCACGAGTCATCGGTTCATTTGGTTTTAAATACGCACTTTTTGGAAAGATTCCCTCATCTACAATAGCTGCCGCATATTTATAGCCGCTATTCATGGTGGATAAGTCTTTAAAGCCTGGATTTGGTCGGTTAGATAAATCTAGATTTAGAGCCCTCGCCATTAATATCATAGCTTGCAATCGAGTAACCGGTGCTTGCGGGCGAAATGAATTATCGTAAAAACCGTTAATGACTTTTTTGTCTGTTAAGTATGTAATTTCATCTTTTGCCCAATAATCACGGCTCACATCTTTAAACGCAGCCGAAGCAAAGGTAGTGCCTGTAAAAGTTAAACAACAAACTAACAGTAGACTAAATAATCTCTTCATTCAATTGGCCCCTTTTTATTTTCATAATTAAAGAGAATAAGATAAATATTGCTTTACATTTAAGACTCTTAATTCCTTAATTTGAATTGTAATCCATTTAGTGGATGATTATAGATTTATAATACCATGAAAATAGAAGGGCGGAATAAGTGGGGCATAGGAAAACTTATAAAGAGAAAGTGCTTAGCTAATTGCAAAGAGAGTGTTTTTATAGGATACGGTTTATTTTTTTCTCGTGTATGTTCTATATTGAAGTTTTTAAGCCAGGAGCCTTCACAAAAGAACCATTCATTTAAGCTGCCAGGGGAAGAAAATCCAGCCGATGGGCTGCTCGTTATCTGCTACAAATCAGGCTTCTTTATTAAAGAGGCTGAATCAAAAGGTTGTTGAAAAGCGGTCGGCGAAAAAACAGAAGGTTGGATAGGTTTGATTAGATAGTAAAAAAATATTGAATTAATTTTACTATTTATCTGGATGTTTTTTGAAATCCATGTATGATGAATTCATATAACTCCAATAAACAGGGTAATCGAGGTGGGGGACTTGGAGACAGTTCTGCAAGCTAAAGCAATTCAAGATTTGATGGAGTCAGAAGAAAAGTTTTATATTCCTTCATATCAGAGAGGATATCGTTGGTCTAAGTTACAGGTTAGAGAGCTGTTGGATGATTTATGGGAGTTTCATGAGCAGGATCCGGCAAAAGATGAGGTGTACTGGCTTCAGCCAATTATTGTGAAAAAGAATGAAGAAACTTGGGAAGTCATTGATGGACAGCAACGTTTAACGACAATTTTAATTTTGTTGCAATACATAAAGAAGCAAATTCCTTTTTTAGTAGATCACTATTTTTCGATTGATTATGAGACACGCCCAAAGAGTTCAGATTTCTTGAGGGATATAGCTGCCGGTGAGAATATGAAGGATGATAACATTGATTTTTACCACATGTATGAAGCCTATGAGATGATTCAGGAATGGTTTGCAGAGCATAAGCCCCAGGCTGTTATGTTTATAGCACAGCGGTTGCGTGAGCAGGTCAAAGTCATGTGGTATGAAGTGGATGATTCATATGATGCAATTGATATTTTCTCACGTATCAATATTGGAAGGATTCCATTAACCAATGCGGAGTTGATCAAGGCATTGTTCTTAAGCAAAAACCATTTAAGTCAGAATGAAGGCGATGAAGATATTGTACGCTTAAAGCAAATTGAAATTTCTAATGAATGGGATCGTATGGAATATGCTTTGCAAAATGATGAGCTATGGTATTTCTTACAAAACGATACGGATTCGGATTATCAGAACCGGATTGAGTGGCTATTTGATCTTATAGCCAGTGATTATAAGATGGGAGTCGAAAAGAATATCCCTTATTATACCTTCCATGTGTTCAATGAATGGATGAAGAATCAATCAGAAGCGGATAAATCAAAGCATGCTATTATTGAGTCGATTTGGTTAGAGGTTCAACAGCTTTACATGAAAGTGACGGAGTGGTATCAAAATAGAGAGCTCTATCATTACATTGGTTATTTGCTTGCGACAAGTGTATCAATGGAGAGCATCATTCAGAAGTCTAATAACATGAAGAAAGATGCCTTTGTGGAGATTTTAAAAGAAATGATTCGCAGCTCCTTCGAGGATGTTGATATTGTTGGATTAATGTATGAGGATAGCAAGCAGGTACGCCATGTGCTGCTGTTATTTAATATTTTGACATTGCAAAATGACGTGTTATCGAATCAGCGCTTTGATTTTGAACGTTACAAAAAAGAAAAATGGGATATTGAGCACATTCATGCAGTAAAATCGAAGAAGCCACATAGTACGGAAGCGCAGTCTCAATTTCTGAACGAAGCACTTCCATATGTGAAGGATGAAGAGCTTCGCCTGGCTATCAACTCTTTTTTAGCTGCCTATGACCAAGAGCAATTCGAAGGGTTATTTGAGCGCATAGTAGATGAATTTGGGGATGATGAGACGAATAACATTTCAAATTTAACACTACTTGATGCCACAACGAACCGTTCTTATAAAAACGCCATTTTCCCTAAAAAACGCCAAATCTTAATTGAACGTGATAAAACAGGTGTTTATATTCCGGCATGCACGAGAAATGTCTTCTTAAAATACTACAACCCTGACGTGACACAAATGAATTACTGGGGGAAGAAAGACCGGGAGCATTATATCAATGCAATGGTTACGGCGCTTAGTACCGTGATACCAAGCGTGAAGGAGAGTGCGTATATATGAGTAAAGCAAAGACATATGCATTTTGGAAGCTCATTCAAGAAGAGCACATTAACCGCATTGAGATTCCAATCATCCAGCGAGACTATGCGCAGGGGCGACAAACAAAAGATGTCGAGCAGGTACGTGACAGCTTTTTGAAGGTATTATTCAAGAGCCTTGAGACGAAGGAAACGATTGAGCTGGATTTCATTTACGGTACGGTAAATGCACAAGGGGTGTTTGCCCCTTTAGACGGTCAGCAGCGTTTAACAACACTGTACCTTCTGCATTGGTATAGTGCGATGCGTGAAGGAAGAATGGATGAAGCTCGTGGCATTTTAGCAAAGTTTTCGTATGAAACTCGCAGTAGCAGCAAAGCTTTTTGTCGTATGCTTGTGCAACTAGAAGGTATTGATTTTGATAAAGCGACCATTAGCAGGGAAATTCAAAATGTACCAGATTTCTTCTTAATATGGAATCAGGATCCGACTGTGAAGGCGATGCTTGTCGTGCTTGATGCTATTCATAAGTTGTATGAGAACAAGCTGTATGACACATTGACGAATGATTGCCCTATTCAGTTTAAATTTATCGACTTGGATACATTCCATTTAGAAGATACGCTTTATATTAAAATGAATGCAAGAGGAAAGCCGCTAACACCTTTTGAAAACTTCAAGGCGAAGCTGCAGGCATACATGGAGCAACTAGTGAGCCAAGACAAAATTACCACTCATTTTTCGAAACAACTTCTGTTGAAAATGGATAATCAATGGGCTGATTTCTTCTGGGAAAGCCAAAAGAAACTTTATAATCAGGCATATTTACAGTTTATTCAAGTTGTTATTACAAATCAATTGGCCTTACACAAAGAAAATAATGAGCGGGTATCAATGCTTGTCAGCCAAGAACATGCAGTGAGCTTTGAAGAGATTGTGAAGGCACAGTTGGATGACACAGATTGGTTATATAGATTAGAAGCAACAGTGGATGCATTCATTCGCAGGGAACAAGATCATATTCCAATGGCTGTTATAGATGGCGAACAATTAGTGCGTCGTTCAATGTCTAGTGAAATTACCTATGCGGATCGTCTGCGGTTATTTGCGTTTACGGTATATGCGTCGCAAGTGTCAGATGTTGATAAGGAAACTCTCAGCACCTGGATGAGATTTATACGTAATGTGACGGAAAGTACACTTTATAATTCTGTTACGGATTACATAAACTCGGCGCGTGCCATCCAGCAGCTTGCGTCACATATCGATGACTTCTATACGTATTTAGCAAGGCCTGCAACGAAGCTTCAAGGATTTTATGGAGCGCAACTTGAACAGGAGAGAAAAAAGGCCCAATTGCTATTATCGCATGCCGATTGGGGACCGTTACTCAAAAAAGCAGAGGATTATCCTTATTTTAAGGGAGACATCGGCTTTTTACTCGGATTTGCAGGGGTAACATCCGCAGCAGAAATTGCTGAATGGAGTGAGGGAACGCATGCAACGGCTCAAAAACAATTTATATTTTACTATGAGCGTGCGGTTGCTATTTTTGGATCAGAAAAACTAAATGTTGATAAGAATTTATTCACACGTGCGCTATTAACATTCGGTGATTACACATTGAAGAAGGGACGCAACTATAGTTTCTTAACAGAAGGGTTTGATCGTGATATTAGTTGGAAACGACTGTTGCGAGAGGAGAATGTATGTTATTTGAAAGACTTGTTCGATGTAGTAGATATACATAATATCGAGGCAAGTTTACAGAGTATCATAGAAAATTCCGATGTAGAAGATTGGCGTCGTTATTTCATAAACTATCCAATGATTTTGAATGAAACATGCGGTTCGAAAAGATTTATTCGTTATAACGATGAAAATGAGATTCTTCTATTAGAAAGCAGTGCAACGAATGGATATTGCCAAGAATATTACAGCTATGCACTGCATGCGGCGTTAGAAGAAAAAAATATTAAATCTGATTATTATCATTCTTTAGGACGCGATGGTGAAAAGTATGTAAATATCCCAAAATTGGGCTGGAACATCTCCTTTGAAAACGGCAAGTTTATTTGGAGAAATGATACGGATCAAGAGTGGGAAAGTGAATCTCTAGAGGATGTTGTGTCGGAGCTTGAAAAGGAACTAAATACATTGAAGGTATAGATAAGGGAGCCTCATGTAGTTGCATGAGGCATTTTACTTTTTTCGGCATTAAAGTGGAGAAGGCTCCCCCTTTACATCTTTTCAAGGGCAACCGTTCCGCACGAAATAGCTTTCATTGTGTTCTGAGTGATTGTCATTAAAAATTTACAAAAATCGGTCAAATGCTAAATGTTTTGGCCGATAAAAGAACAGTACATTTATATGCATACATTTACAGTAACAAAGGAGAATGGGAAATGAATAGCTTAGAACAAGCTTTGTCTGTGGCACCAATACTCACACAGCTGCTTAAGGACGAAGATTTTATCGTGGCGGTTACGGATACAGAGAAATACCTTTACGCGACGCCGGGCAAGTTTTTAGATCCGGGAATCGTAAGTGGACAGCCTTTCTTCGATCACGATTTATTTGGCCAAGTAAGAGAGAAGTTGAGAAGAGTAGAAATCTTAACTCCTCCTGAATATGGGGCGCCTTTTAAAGGGATTGGCTATCCTTTATTTGATGAAAATAGAAATTTTATTGGATCATTAGGCTTTGGCATTAGTTTGAAGAAAGAGTATGCCCTCAGAGACATTATTGCCAATCTAAATGGAATATCAAATGCCATTGGAGAAAGAACCCAAAACATTACCGCCCATGCAGAGGAGCTCTCAGCTACAATTGAAGAAATTTCTGCCTCTTCAGAGAATACGATGCAGCACGCGGAAGAAATGAATGATGTGATTTCTTTTATAGACAATGTGGCCCAGCAGTCCAACTTGCTCGGTCTAAATGCCTCCATTGAAGCGGCAAGGGCAGGAGAATATGGCAAGACGTTTTCTGTGGTGGCAACGGAAATAAGAAAACTGTCCAGTAACACAGGAGAAGCCTCCAAGAAAATTGGTACCTTCTTAGAAAATATGAGGGAACAGATCACAGCCGTAACGCAAAGTATTAGGGATATTGAGAAGTCATCGACTGAATTAAGCTCCAATACGGAAACGTTTACTCAGGTTACAGAAGAACTGAACGAATTAGGCCAAACTCTTGATAGTTTTATAAGCGGCTTGTTGAAGCAAAATTAAAAGCATTACAGCGAATGCTTGGATTCCTATGATTACCTTCTAATCCATATTGAGGAAGTCAAATGATTGGAAAGTAAAGAATATACAACAAAAATATTCAAAAAAAGGAACGGCTTAACTAAGTTAAGCCGTTCCTTTTTTTGAATAGCCGTAAGAAAACAGGCAAAAATCAACGGTTTGGAAATTGTTTGTATAAAGCCCTTAATTTTCTGAACATATTTACAAAACCTTTACAAAGAGTTCAATGGAAATTAACAAAAAGACGTTATTCTTAACAAAGAATCAACATTCAACAAAATTAACTTGCCAATAAATCATCTTGGGGGTAAAAACATGAGGCTTATAAAAAAAGCAACGAATAGATTAGTAATGCTAGCCTTAGTTGCCGTTTTATCAGCGTGTGGAATACAGAAAGACGATGAAATAGCGTCGGCAAATGAAGGGAAAGCTACAATCTCTATCTCGGGGTCTACGTCTGTAGGACCATTAGCCGAAAAGTTAGCGTTTAAATATGAAGAGAAGAACGATGTCAATATAGAGATTAATCAAATAGGATCTTCTGCGGGTATCACAAATGCAATCAACGGTGTGTCAGAGATCGGCATGTCTTCACGTGATTTGAAACTGGAAGAAAAAGCTAGCGGGCTGAAAGAGGTAGTCATTGCTTATGATGGAATCGTCGTCGTCGCCCATCCTAGCAACAAAGTTAATAATCTTACGACGGAGCAAGTAAAGCAAATTTTTACTGGAGAGATTACGAACTGGAAGGAAGTTGGAGGAGAGGACAAGGAAATAGTAGTCGTTTCTCGTGAAGACGGTTCGGGCTCACGTGATGCCTTCCAAGAAATTGTCGGCTACACTTCAGGCGAATTAGTGAGAAGTGCCATTATTGCAAGCGGCAACGGCAATATTAAAACGACTGTTGCGACAAATGAGCATGCAATAGGATTTATTTCTTTTGAATATATGGATGACTCTGTTTCCTCTCTAAAGATTAATGGAGTGGAAGCGACGGCGGAAAATGTCCTTCAACAGAAATATAGTCTGTCACGCCCCTTCTTATTTGTCCATAAGGAAGATCAGCTGACGGATGCAGGACAACAATTCGTTGATTATATTTTAAGTTCAGAGGGACAAGCTATTGTTTCCGAAACAGGGGCTATACCAGTAAATTAACGTTTATAGATTTTATATCTAACATCGTGGAAATCTAAAAGTGATCTGGGAGGAATGTAGCATGACAAGCCCGCTTATGGAAAAACCAATCATAGATAACGGTAAATCAAATAAAAATAAATATGTGATGGAGAAGGTTTCATCTAGAATTTTCTTGTTTTGTGCCCTTCTATCAGTCGTCAGTTTATTGCTAATCATTGGATTCGTATTTTATAAAGGCTCCTATCCATTTATAAAAGAAGGTTATAGCTTTATAGATTTCATTTTTGGAGTAGATTGGGTACCAAGTGAAGATAAATTCGGCATATTTCCAATGATTGTGGCATCAATCTATGCGACCATTGGCGCTTTAATGATTGGTGTGCCGGTCGGTCTGTTTACAGCGATTTTTCTATCAGAGATTGCCCCTAAAAACGTAGCAAAAATTATTTCGCCGGCTGTACAGTTGCTGGCAGGGATCCCGTCTGTTTTATATGGTGTATTCGGATTGGCTATTATCGTTCCTTTGCTGCAGAACAACCTGGGGTTAGTCAAAGGGCAAAGCTTATTGGCTGTCATTCTTGTGTTAGCTATCATGATGCTGCCAACGATTGTAACGGTAGCTGAAATAGCCATTCGCGCCGTTCCAAAAACATACCGTGAGGGGTCCTTGGCTCTTGGCGCTTCAAAAATTGGAACGATTTTTAAAGTAGTTGTACCAGCAGCCAAATCAGGAATTATGGCAGCCATTGTATTGGGATTAGGGAGAGCCATTGGAGAAACAATGGCTGTTATATTGGTCGCGGGGAACAGTCTAATCGTCCCTGCAAGCTTAACAGATAGTGTCCGCCCGTTGACGACAAACATTGCGTTAGAAATGGGCTATGCATCCGGCGTTCATCAAGAGATGCTGTTTGCGACTGGTATTATTTTATTCTCCTTTATCTTGTTGTTAAACTTCGTATTAGCAAAAATCAGTGCAAAGGGTGGTAAGTAAAATGAAAAGGTGGAAAGATAACTTGCTGCATGGGCTTCTCTGGTTCTCAGCCATCTTGACTGTTGCCGTCCTTGTGGTCATTGTAGGGTTCATCTTTTACAAAGGGGTTAGGCTAATTAACTTTGAGTTCATCTTTGGTGATTATTCACCAACGGGCGGTGGCGGTATTTGGCCGATGATTGTGACAACTATGTATACCATTATTATTTCATTAGTAATTGCAACACCAATCGGGATTTTGGCGGCCGTGTATCTGCAAGAATACGCTAAACAAGGCCGATTAGTAAATGTCATTCGTTTTGCTACAGAAAGCTTAACAGGGATTCCTTCTATCATCTATGGATTATTCGGAGCCGTATTCTTTGTCACTACGTTGAAATTAGGCATGTCGATCATAGCGGCCTCGCTGACTCTGACTATTATTGTATTGCCGGTCATCATCCGAACGACAGAAGAAGCCTTAAAGACGGTACCGCAGTCATACAGAGAAGGCTCTCTCGCATTAGGGACAACGAAGCTGCAAACTTTATATAAAGTGATTTTGCCAAGTGCCATGCCAGGGATCTTATCGGGAATTATTCTCTCAATGGGGAGGATTGTCGGTGAATCGGCTGCCATATTTTTAACAGCTGGAACGGTAGCAGCCATGCCTGAAAGTATTTTCTCATCTGCCAGAACGTTAACGGTCCACTCCTATTTGGTGACACAGGAGGCCGGAGACATTGAACTGGCAGCGGCCATTGGGATTGTACTAATTGTGATGATCGTGGTTCTCAACTTTGTGGCGACATTTATCTCAAAGAAATTAAATAAAGCTGACTATTAAATGAGGTGTGATATATGAGTGTAGCAATGATGGAGCGGAACGCAGAAGTAAAGGCGGAAAGGTTCCCGCCAATGAAACAGCATTCAGAGGGAACAACGAAAATTAGTGTAAAAGATTTGAACTTATTTTATGGAGAAAAACAGGCACTCTATAATGTGTCAATGAATATTGAAGAAAAGAAGGTGACAGCCTTAATCGGTCCTTCCGGCTGCGGGAAGTCCACTTTCCTGCGAACGTTAAACCGAATGAATGATTTGATCGCTGGAGTAAAAATTAGCGGTGATATTATCATTGATCATGAAAATATATATCAATCTAACGATGTGATTAAGCTCCGCACAAAGGTCGGAATGGTCTTCCAAAAGCCCAACCTATTTCCGATGAGCATTTATGATAATGTCGCATACGGACCCCGGGCGCAGGGAGTAACAAATAAAAAAGAATTGAATCGGATTGTGGAGGAAAGCTTACGCGGTGCGGCCATTTGGGACGAAGTGAAAGACCGCCTGAAATCCTCAGCTCTCGGACTATCAGGCGGTCAGCAGCAGCGTGTTTGCATTGCGCGTGCCATCGCAATGAAGCCGGAAGTGATATTAATGGATGAACCTACTTCGGCATTAGATCCGATTTCTACGCTGAAAGTAGAAGAATTGATTGCACAATTGAAGAAGAACTATACAATTGTTATCGTTACTCACAATATGCAGCAGGCAGCGCGTGTATCCGACAAAACCGCTTTCTTCTTAAATGGCGAAATTGTTGAATATGATGTAACCAATCATATTTTTTCACATCCAAAGGATCAGAGAACGGAAGATTATGTCACCGGCCGTTTTGGGTAATTAGAGAGGGAAGAATAAATAGTGAAATTCTTAGACTGCCAAGTGCCTGGATAATGAGGACTTGGCAGTCATTTTTTTGAATAGTAAAAGGAAGAGTCAATTAATCAGAAAACGACCTTTTCATCAGTCTTTATCCAATTTAATTCTTTCGTGCTCGCATCTTTTGACCATTGAGTCGGCATTTCTTGATCTGAAATGACAACATCGATAGATGACAAGGAATCAATATGAAACAAAGCCCTTTGATTAAATTTAGAAGAATCGGCCACAACATATATTTGCTTTGATCTCTTAATGATAATGGAAGAGGCAGTGGCTTCATCCACATCGAAATCACAAATTCCCTCCTGGCTTATTCCTCCACATGAGATAAACGCTTTATCAAAATAAAAATATTCTAGCAGCTGATTGGTAATGGAGCCGCTGATCGAACGTTGCTGTGGATTAGATGTTCCTCCAAGTATGATGACTTTCCCGTTAAAAGTGTTAGCTTCTAATCGATTATTTAAGATGACAGCTGCGGCTAAAGAATTGGTTACAATCGTGACATTTCTTACGTGTTTAATCGAGTTTGCAACATGTAAGGTGGTTGAGCCGGCATCAAGAGCAATGGTTTCGCCATCCTTAATAAAGGAAGCGGCGACTTCTCCTATGAGTTGCTTCTGATGATGGGCGATGCCAACTTTATGGTTGAAATCAGGCTCATTGCTTATCCCAGCATATTTAACCGCTCCACCATGGATTCTGCGTAATTTCTTTTTCTCCTCAAGGGCACTTAAATCTTTCCGAATGGTTTCAGGTGTGACGTTTAATTTTAAAGCTAGATCCATGACGTTGACTTTTATTTTCACATCAAGTTCTCGCAGAATGATTTTATGTCTTTCTGATAGTAAAGACTTATTCATACTATTTCTCCCACACTTCTACAATTTTCTTAGTCTTTCTTAATTGTAAAAACGAATTATAAAGAAAGATTTTCAGTTTCGTTAATTTTTCAAAAATATTTAGTAAAACAAAAGAGACATCAGCTGATTTATCTGTCTTTTCGACTATGAACATGATGGTTCCTAATTCTTAGAAAGGGTGCCATGATTGGATCCATGAATAGTTTGCTTTCTTTGATGCTTTTGTTTTCTTTACTTATTTTTTGGCTTAACTTCATAATCCACCAATATTAGTAGATTAAGCTTAAAGGGAGAAAAGAGGACAGAACACTCTATCAATGACAAGCAGGATGAAAGAATGGGGAGGTATGCTAAATGAGTAATGAAGAGATGAGTAAAGGGTTAGACAGAAGAAGTTTTATTAAAATTGGTGGGATGAGTACCCTTGCCTTAACCCTTGCCTCTGCTGGGATGCCGGGAGATTTATTCGGCAATGCGACAGCATTAGCCAAAGACAATCAAGCAGCCAAATTGAAATTTAATTCTGATGGAAGGTTTAAAATTGTGCAATTTAATGATCCACAAGACGATGAACGAATTGATCGCAGAACCATTCAGTTAATGGAAAAGGTTTTAGATGCTGAAAAGCCTGATTTTGTAGTGATCAATGGAGACATGTTAGCAAGCGGGCCTGATACTCCATTGGAAGTAAAGCAAGCGATTAATAATCTTGCTCAGCCAATGGAGAAGAGAAAGATTCAGTGGGCGGTGACATTCGGAAATCATGATGAAGATGCCACGCCAAAAAATGGCCTTGATGAGGAGGATATGCTCAAAATCTATATGTCGTATCCGTACAATAGGAACCAGCCGAGTGAAAAAGGTGTAACAGGAACAGGAAATTCCTATCTGCTTATCAATAATTCTAAAGGAACGACACCTGCCTTTAATTTATGGTTAATGGATAGTGGAAGATATGCGCCAAAGGAAATCGCCGGGCAGGATTTTGAAGGCTATCCTCATTGGGACTGGTTGCGCTTTGATCAGGTGAACTGGTATTATGAAACGTCTAAGAAATTAGAAAAAAGATTGAATCGCAAAGTTCCATCCCTTATGTTCATGCATATTCCTTTATGGGAACATCGCTATATGTGGTTTGCCAGCAAAGAGGAAATGTCAGAATCAAAGCATGCGTTAGCTGTGAAAAAACATAGTATCACAGGGGAAAGAAACGAAAATGAATGTCCAGGACCATTCAATAGTGGCATGTTTTCAGCCATTTTGCACCGCGGGGATGTAAAGGGCGTCTTCTGTGGACATGACCATATCAACACCTATGCAGGGAATTATTATGGAGTAATGCTTGGCTACGCGGGCAATTGCGGGTTCGGGGCTTACGGGCTTTCCGGGGTAGAAAGAAATAGACTGCGCGGGGCCAGAGTATTCAATCTAGATGAAAAGAAAGAAAATGTTCTCATCGATACATATATGGTTTTTGCAAAAGATTATGGCATTGATTTAACGGCCAACGATCAAAGTATCGATCCATTGCCATTGAAGGATAAGCCAAAAACTGTAACAAGCAAATAAATAGAGAAATAGCTCAAAAGGGGAAGTGAGGATTCACCTTCCCTTGTTAGATAGGCCGCTTCGGGATAGATCCAAGCGGTTTGTATCATGGTCAGTTAGAAGATTTATTTTTTAATCCCATAAGAGGGGTCCCGTACAATAAAAGCACCTGGATATATTCTGTTGTACTAACTTCCACATTTAGTTTAAAGATCAGAAGGCCGATCCACTTGGATTGGCCTTCTAAACTATGTCAAGGAGTAAGCAGGATTACTTTGAATGAACCTTTTTCCCCTGAACCCAGACTTCACGGATGTTTTCCGGACGGGCGAGATACATGATTTTTTGGAAGACATTATGCAAGTCTTCATTCACGTCGAAGATAGGCAGTTTGGCAGCTGCCGCTTTCGTATCGATGACTTGTACGTCCCACACATAGTTTTCCTGCAGGCGGCCGATGGGCAAGCTTAAACTTTCGCCGCCGCCAGCTGTTGCTAAATAGAAGGCTTCATTAATCGTAATACGTGATTGCGGCACACCGCGATCTTCAGCAGGCAGAGCGGGGTTCACACCATCTTCTAACATTCGCGATGAGATGATTGCTTGCCTTACATTATCAAACAGGCTAGGTGAAAAACCGCCAGAAATATCAGATCCTAAGCCAATCTCAACGTCCTTCGAGTGAAAGTGAGCGATGGGAATGACGCTGTTGGCAAAGTAAGCATTGGATATTGGACAGTGAGCGATGGCCGTTCCTGTTTCAGCAAACAATTCTGCATCATGATCATCTAGGAAGTTACAGTGGGCCATTACCGACTTATCATGCAACAGACCAAACTCATGCAAAGCAAAGGCATCATGTTTATCAAATCGGTCTTTCACGTACCCATGCGCCCAGTCACTTTCGCTGCAGTGTGATTGGACATGTGTATCATATTTGGCCGTCAATTCCCCTAAACCTTTTAGTGTGTCATTTGTACAGCTTGGGATAAAGCGTGGGGTCACCACCGGATAAACTCCTTGCTTAGCGGTCTTTGCTAACTCCTTAACAGCTAAAATAAACTCCTCCGTATCAGCTAGTGCTGTTTGCGTATCAGCATCACGATAATAGGTCGGCGTTTGTTCAGGATTGTCCATGACAACTTTCCCGACGAGCCCTCGTTGTCCTTTCTTCGCACAGATCTCAGCCAGCAGCACACTAGCCTCTTTGTGCACAGTCGCAAAATAAAGGGCGGTCGTGGTTCCATGCGCAAGCAAAGTGCTGACTAAGTCGTTATAGACATTTTCGGCGAAAGTCAGATCTGAAAATTTGGCCTCAAGCGGAAAGGTGTATGTATGTAACCAGTCATAGAGCGGGAGATCCAGCGCCGTTCCTGCTTGAGCCCATTGAGGGGCGTGCACATGTAAATCGATAAAACCCGGCAAGAAAAACTGCCCTTCAGCTAAATGATGAAAGTGATCTTCTCCTTCATAAGCATCCACCAGCTGTTGATAGTCCGCCTCTTCCGGTGCAACAATTTTTTCAATCATGCCGTCACTGTTAATACAGAAAAGATAATCTTTTAAAACTTGAATGTCTTTAGGAGACGTACTGGAAAAAGCTGTTCCTTGAAAAATATCCATATATTTTTTCATGATTATCACCTTAATGTTCGTTTTTATAGATTCATACTAGTGATTATAAGGGAAAAAAAATAGCAGGTCTAGAAGAAAACGAAGGAACCCCTTGTTTTCTCCCAATGACTGTTCATTTTAACGAATGCTCATTATCCAACGAATTTTTTATCGGGGAGAGAGAAAAAAAGAGGAGCAACAAGGCTCATTAGAGTCATAAATACTTGATAAGTAGAGGAACGGATTTTCATTTTTTAGAGGGCTTCTATTCCTTGTAATAACCGCCATCCAGCCTATTTACTTTTTATTTTAGCTAGTATAAATACCTGAAAAAGTTCAACTCTTCTCAACTATGCTAAGTATATTTTATCATTTTTTACCAAAATATCATTTGGATATTTACACCATTTATTAACGAGTTATATAATCAAATTGTTTCGACTATCAAAATAATAGCTTACTAGGGGGTAAACATGGGGAAAAAGAAGCGGAATTCAACGTTGCTTTCAAGTTGGGCTGCCAGTGCTATTGCAGCGTCGGCCATATTTACGGGAGGTTTTGTAAGCGCTAACATTCATCCTTCAGCTGCCTCTGCAGCGGCAATCGAGTCTCCAGACATAGATGTAAATATTATTAACGAAGATCGCATTGCCAAGAGTTTAAAAGATCAGGGACTGCTGGCGAAAAATGCTTCTTCGGCAGAAACTCAGAAGGCAGTAAAGCAATATATCAAGAAAAAGCAAGGGGAAAAACAGCCTGGCAATCATAAGAAATATACAGATGAAAAACACGAAAAATTTGACAAAAAAACGAAGGATTTTTTAACAAAGCAAAAAGATAAACTCGCGAAGCAGCTTAATAAAGGCCATGAAAACTTTAAAAAAGGAAAACCAAACGGCGCCGTGAAGGTAAATCCTGCCAAACAAGCAAACTATAATGGGAGCGTCCGCCAGGATAAAGTGTTGGTTCTATTAACTGAGTTTAGCGATTTTAAACATAATAATGTCGTTCAAGAAGATGGTTATATGTTTGCGGATGATTTTAATAAAGAGCATTATGAAAAATTAATGTTTGGCGATCAGGAATTTACTTTGTTTAACGGAGATAAAGTAAAGACGTTTAAACAATTTTACGAGGAGCAGTCCGGGGGCAGCTACACAGTAGACGGCACGGTATCTGACTGGTTAACACTTCCGGGAACGGCCAAGGAATATGGAGATGATAATCCAAACGGCGGTCATGATAATATGGATCCAAAAGGACCGCGTGACCTCGTGAAAGATGCTTTAAATGCAGCGGTCGCTTCGGGTATTGATTTATCTGAATATGATCAATTTGACCAATATGATCTCGACGGAGATGGAAACTTAAATGAACCGGATGGACTCGTTGATCATTTAATGATTATTCATGCAGGTACCGGTCAGGAAGCTGGCGGCGGCAAACTTGGTGACGACGCGATTTGGTCACACCGCTGGACGCTTGATGGAGTTTATCCTGTTCAAGGTTCGCAAGCGAAGGTGGATTATTGGGGTGGAAACATGGCTGCATTTGACTATACGATCCAGCCTGAAGACGGAGCTGTTGGTGTATTCGCGCATGAATTCGGTCATGATTTAGGGTTGCCGGACGAATATGATACCCAGTATACAGGGCATGGCGAACCGATCGCCTCCTGGTCGATTATGAGCGGCGGTAGCTGGAACGGAAAAATCGCCGGTACCGAGCCAACAAGCTTTTCCCCGCAAAATAAAGAATTTTTCCAAAAAGTAATGGGTGGCAATTGGGCCAATATAACTGAAGTGGATTATAAGGATATAGACAAAAGCGGCCTGGCTTTTATTCTTGACCAGAGCGTGACCAAGTCCAAAAATCCAGGCATTGTAAAAGTGAATTTGCCACAGAAAACCGTCCAAGGCATTGCCCCGCAATTTGGTGAAAAGTATTATTACAGCACAAAGGGAGATGACCTTCACACAACGTTAACTTCACCAGAGTTTGATTTAACGGCAGCCAAAACAGCCGTGTTTGATTATAAAGCCTATTATGATATTGAATTTGACTATGACTTCTTGAATGTGAAGGCCGTTACGAATGATGGACAAGAAGTTATCATTGATACTATTGGCGATGAAGATACAGACGGCGATACCCGAGCTGAATCTTCTAAGGGACAGTGGGTGGACAAGTCTTATGATTTGAGCGCATTCGCCGGTAAAAAGGTAAAGCTTGTTTTTGAATATGTGACAGATGGCGGTTTGTCTCTTGAAGGCTTCGCTCTTGATAACGCCACGCTTACAATTGATGGCAAAGTAGTTTTTGCGGATGATGCGGAAGGAACGCCTAAGTTCACAACTGATGGCTTTGAAGTATCCAACGGAACATTCCAGAAAGCCAATTACTATTATTTAGAGTGGAGAAATTATAACGGTTCAGACAAGGCCCTGATGCACTCTCGGGGAGTAGCTTATAATACCGGGCTCGTCGTATGGTATGGGGATGACAGCTACATGGATAACTGGACAGGTGTTCATCCTGGAGACGGATTTCTCGGCGTAGTGGATTCCCACCCGGAGGCCATTGTCGGCACGTTAAACGGACAACCGAGCATTAATCAGAGCACGCGCTATCAAATCGCTGACGCGGCTTTCAGCCTAGACAAAGCACCGGGCTGGACAATCGATTCTCCAACACGGGGATTCTATCATTATAAAGGATTAAACGGTGTTCCTACATTTGACGATGCCAGAAAGTATATCAATCAAATGATTCCAGATGCTGGCCGTAACGTGCCAAACTACGGCTTGAAATTCCAGGTTATCGGCGAAGCAAAAGACAACTCGGCAGGGGCCGTATGGATTCACAAATAACTAAGAGCGGGCTGCCGTTATAGCAGCCCGTTTTTGCTGTTTAAGTGGTCTTGGGAGAGCACCCGATGTTTAAAAATTACTTTTCCTCAAGGCCCTCAATAGATACAACACGGCTGACGTCATGCGTCCCCCTTGCTTGAATGGTTGCCAGATTTGAATGTTTATCAACGCCTTCAATCCAAACAGGGATGCCACTGTAGTGAACAGGGATATCCTTCTCCGATTCTAGAACTTCAAGTACGCGTTTCATTTCCACCTCTTCACCTCATTCCTATGAACGCAGGTTCTTTTTTGCCATGTTGATCAGTTCTCGGACCATGGAACCGCCTAGGCGCCCGCCAATTTGACCGGCTTCTTCAGAAGTAAGCTTGCCATTGTATCCTTCTGTTAGCGGAACCCCTACTTCTTTTGCGGCTTCAAACTTGGCAGCTGCCGGGTCACTGGCATTTACGACTTCTGCCTTCAAGTTGTCTAGCGCTTGTTTTGCTTCAGGAACAAGAATTTTGTTTTTTCTCGACATATGCATTCCTCCTTTTAGCTGTTCAATGTTACTATGCCCGATAAGTTGTTATCGTATAGGCTAGTGTCCAGTTTGCTGGCTATACTAATGGAAAAGGAAAGGAGAGCTAACAAATGGGCGCGATTGAACGCAATGGCTATCGGTTTGTGCCGGAATACAGCGTAATTAAGCAAAATGGGGCTATTCACGTCTACCGGGAGGGAGAATTCGTAGAAGAGATTCTCTTTGATTTCTCTGGAGACTTTGCTGAACATAATCAAATAGAGGAATTAGTTAACCATTATTGCAAAGAGCATAATATTTAAAGAACCATGAGTTCATGATCCGGAGAAAATCCCTAAAAGAAGCGGTATGAATTGGTTAGTTTGATAAACTGTTTGTTTTTCATTTCTTAAATAAAAAGAGCGGGCAAATCTTCTGGGAGATTGTCTGCTCTTTTTAGATGAAGCTATGTGGAGATATCATTGGGAAGGCGAGGAAGAAATTCGCTCGGTCGATTTATTGAACTTCCTATCTTCTCCAGGTGTCAAATCAGTTAAAATCGAGAATGACTATCATGGTATAAATGAAAGCAACCCATTACCGACTCACTCAGCATCCTCATATGATGATCAATAACCGGGCGGATGTTTCCTGATTAGATAAGCTTTTTCCGCATCTATCCTATTGTGTTTGTCCACTCCAATAACTGAAGAGTGACATATACTGCCGTATAGCGTATGAGGGTATGGGGGTGAGAACATGTCAGTTGAACGTTACTATGGACTTTGCCAACGATATAGAGGAAGAGCTGTTGAGATTAGAACACATGATGGAAGAATGCACAGAGGGATTATTCAACACGCGAATAATCATAAAGTCTTTATCCGTCCTATTAGCGGTGCACGTAACTTAGGCGGTTTTGGTTATGGAGCGTACGGCTATGGTTCAGGATTTGGCTATGGAATTGCATTAGGCGCCATTGCTACTCTTGCTTTACTTCCATTTTTCTTTTGGTAATTCGATAAACCAATGCAAAAAGGTAATAAATATGTATACCGTTTTTGTTCACGGATTAGGCGGACTGCCTTGCATCAAGAAAGCACAAATAGAATGTTGTGCACATAGAGGGATTCGCTTAGCTATATGTAGTTTATGAAAAATAAGCAGGAAGGTGTCTGTCAGGCGGCATTTTAAAGACATCTTTCTGCTTATTTGGCATGTTCATTTTCTCCATAAGTCCGGAGAGATTTTAGCGATGACTTCAGAAGGAAGTTCCATTAACTCGTCAGTTGTTTGCCCGGTGTCATTAAGGTAGTTTTGCACCAAGTAATAGCCAATGCAATAACCGGCCATTTTTGGATAGAAACGAAAGCCATACAGCAGGCTGTTATGTTTGCGGTGAGACTTGGGTACATGTATGTTGGGAAGAATAATGTTCTGCCAGATTTTTTCTAACTCCTTATTTGAATAGTATGATGTCCAGGCTGAAACCAGTCCGTCTCCCAATCTCTCCCGAACAGCATGCTCCGCTAATCCTTCCATGATCATGGTATCCAATAAGCTAAAATCTTCTTCATCTTTTTTATATTTTTCTAATCGGCAAACATGGTGGTATTCATGAGTCAGCAATGCCTTTATCTCTTCTTCTGTATTGCTTTCAGAAATAAATAAAAACAATTTATCTTTAAAAGCTAAGCCGGCTTTTTCATTCGGTTTGTTTGAGTTTCTCCGTTCCTTCATGTTTAACGGCAAAATAAAGATAGGGACTTCGGGGCCCTGCCATTTTGCTTGAAGCTGCTGTTCTTCCTGTTCAACCATCTTCCATACATTATTTTTCTGCAGGCTTGTTAAAAACGCCCGATCATTTTTCACTGGTTGGCGGTACATCCCATGAAGTGTCAGATAATCATAAATTTCAGCAGCTGAAACTCCGTTAAAGTAATCCGTTATCTTCTCGCATATTTCCAGAGGTTTCTTATATGAATTTAGCAGCCACTCATCGGTTCGAATAACGCTCACATCCATTCTCCTCCAACAGTCAATTTATCTAACAAGATATGCTTGTTTTTGATAAGTGTTCCCGTTTGCCAAACTGTAATTTTTGGAACGTCGGGGTACATACCCTTTCAGAAACGAATCACTTGAATACTATGGAATAAGGCATAAAAAGGAGGTGCGATGCTAATGTTTTTTGGACCAAGACGCCCAATGGCTCCTTATTCGCCTGTTTCAAGGCGCCCGCTCGGAAGGGCTCAACAACCGCCACAACGACCACGGGGAGGATTACTGTCTTTGCTGCAGGATCAAGAGGGGAACTATGATTTTGAAAAAATTACAGCAACTGCCCGGCAATTGAATGGGATATACAGCCAAGTAAGCCCGATGATCTCTAAATTTATGAAGAAATAAGGTAGGAATATACGCTTCAAGCTAAAAAACTGACAAGGATAACAGAAGCTAATAAGCTAGCTAAAGGATGGGGGAAACGGGTTGGCTAACGCGTATCTTGATTGTCTGGCAATGTTGGGCGTAGGAGGAGCGCATCCGGGAGGACTTCAATTAACCAAAAAGATGTTGGCAAAGGTAGAGATAGATAGAACAAAGACTGTTCTTGATATTGGCTGTGGTACCGGCCAAACTTCCGCATACATGGCCGAAAAGTACAAATGCCGGGTGACGGCTGTTGATTCAAGCAAAGTAATGGTAGAGAAGGCAAATAACAGATTTTTAACTTTGGATTTACCAGTTACAGCTGAAGTAGGCGATGCACAAAATTTGCTGTTTCCTGATGCCGCATTCGATGTGATTCTTTCTGAATCAGTCATTGCTTTCACTAATCTGGGCTCAACCATTTCAGAGTTCAAAAGAGTTTTAAAGCCGCGCGGCCAATTGCTTGCGGTTGAAATGGTATGCGAGCAGCCACTTCTCAAAGAAGAGCAGCGAGAAATAACAGACTTTTATGGATTTACCGGTTTGTTTACGGAAGAAGACTGGTCGACTGCCTTTCAACAAGCTGGATTCACTCGTGTAACCATTGAAAACTACCAACCGCATGATGATGAACAGGATCTAGAACAGGCAGCTGATTTTTCACTGTCAGAACATATTGACGAGGAGTTTTTCGAGATTTTCCAAGAGCATGAGTATTTAACAATAAAGTATAGAGAAAAGCTGGGATTCCGTATGTTTATATGCGGCCTTTAAGCTGATAAAGAACCGTCTAGGTGCTATCTCTGGCTAGTAAGAGTTGACAGATATCATTTGAGGAGCAGTTGGGTAACACCAGCACATTAATATGCGTAATAAGCAAGAAATTTTGTGCTCGACATTTTTCAAACGATAGCAGAAAGCTTGCTGTTTTATGTGAAAGGCAGCTCCAACAAATAAGTTAGTTAAAATAATCATTTTAACGAAATTTCGTCTCTCCTAAGGACTCATTAATTATTCAAATTTTTTCTTGGAACATATCTTATATCAGGAGGGATGAGAAGTGATTAACTGGAAACTAAGATTTAAGAATCCAACGTGGGTCATGAGCTTTGTTGCTCAATTATTGATCGTTGCACAGCTAATTGTTGGAGGATTAAATCAAATGGGTGCTATTGATTTCACATGGACTGATCAAATAGACACCTGGCTCCTGGGAGTTGTTAATGCTGTATTGGTTGTCCTTGCCATGTTAGGGATCGTACAGGATCCTACAACCCAAGGCTACTCAGATAGCGAACAAGCCAAAAACTATAAGGAGCCTAGGTAAAGGATTCAGGCGGTTTTTGAGCCCATTATTTTAATGGGCTCTTTTTTATAGCAGAAAATGGTACATAGATGAAAGGGGAAGAAGCTTTTAAAAAGCAGTTTTCTTCCATGATTGAAAACCATTCCATAAATTTTTAAAAGTAGACTTGTTCATTTCTACATTTCTAAGTCTAACAGCTCTTTCAAACTATTAATCACTTGATCAGCTTGCTTTAATTCAGACGGATGAGCAAAGTCAAAATTCACACCAATGGCTAGGAGGCCATTGTCTTTTGCTGCCTGGATATCCGATAACCGATCTCCAACAACTACTCCGTTTTTAATTCTGTTTTCTAAAATGATTCTTTTAACCAAGTCAGATTTATGTCCGGACGGGATAGATTGGATGCTATATGTATGTTTAATGAATCGGTTTAATTTATAGGTATCCGTAATGGCTTGTAGATATTCTTTTTGGCCGTTGCTCGCTATGTATAAAGTATATTTTGTACTCAATGCTTCCAAAATGTCTTCAGCATCAGGGTAGAGGGCTCCCTTCTGGCCTTTTATCAGTTCGATAAGCTGAAGATGGAAAAATTCATTGCTTTGCCGATGGGTTTCTATAGAGTGATGGGGACAAAGAGTTTCCCATACAACGGGCAGGGGGACACCCATAATCTCACGATATTGCTCAATCGGTGTCTGACCAGTCCACAAGCCATTTTTACGAAGTTCTTCAAAAACTTTTTCCAATGCTCCTTCTAAAATTAAATTAGTTTGAAACAAAGTGCCGTCCATATCAAATATCATTGCCTTCATTGGGAGTCTCCTTTTCACCATAATCATAAGTTTTGCTGCCGTTATTTAAAAGGGTTTCTCCCTTATCCTACATCATTAACAGTTAAAAAGCTTTGAGGAGTTTTATAGTCAGGAGGGGAAGTTTTTAATTGCAATAGCAAAGAGTGTAGGGGACACATTGGATAGACATCAGCACAATGGTAGTAGACTTTTTAGCCAACCCGCGATTGGCGGATTATGATATTTCTTCTCTAGAAGTGAGTGCCAGTGGTTATTGGCGAGCGGCTTTATGAACGAACAGGGCAGCGTTATGCGGAGGAATATGGCTTATCAGAAATCATGGTACTTTAATCCGCCAGACAGGACAAGGAGGAGAGCTCGTTGTTTGCGGTTCGCGAGTATTTTTCGATTACGATAATCGCCCCGATGAGAATAAACAGGTGCACATGAAACTCGATGGGGAATGCTTCTTCCGCACCGGTGACATCGAATTATATAATATAGCCCCATAGCCTCCATTGATAAATCAAAAATTTTTCTTTACTTCATTTAAGTGTATACATTTATTATTACTTATTCGTTGTATAAGTATAGGGAGGACAAAAGATGAAAAAAGAAAATATGTTAGCCTCCTATCTTATCAATTTAGGAGAGGAAGTGTTCGATTTATTACTAGCGAAAGGAGCTAAAAAAGAAGATGCAGAAGATATCATTCAAAACACCTTTTATAAAGTTTACACATTGCTGGATGACCTAACAGAGGACAATATCCGTCCCTGGTTCTTTAGAGTAGCACTCAATGAATACATTGACTTGAAAAGGAAAAAGGAGCAACAAAACATCTATTTAACCGAGAAGATTTATTTAAAGTTACAACATACAGATCATGAATTTGATGCCATTTTAAATAAGGATGATATTTTCTATTTACTAAAAGACATAAAAAAGGAATATAAAGAAATTTTCTTTTTAAAGTATTACTATGGTTTTTCCTATGAAGAAATTGCTCCTATTTTAGACATTAAAGTAGATAGTGTAAAGCAAAAATTATATCGCGCACATAAATTTATTCACTCAAAAATAGGAGGAAAATATTAATGGATAGTTCGTTAAATGGAGCTTTAAAAAGAGCTAAACGAAAACAACTCTTAAAAATTATCATTACCTCAATTATTGTCGTACTCATTTCATTGCCCATTCTTTATAAAACGGGGAATTACTTTGCAGCAAAAAGTTCTGAAAGACTTCATGACGAGCTTTTCTTACATAATGCCATCGCTGAACCCAATATTCAAGTCGATTCTCAGGTAACGAGCAATTCATCCATGTTTGGTGGTAACATTGTGACAAATCGTTCTAAAAATATTAATGGCTATTTAGTTCAATGGAGCACACTTACAAGTTCGTATGATTGGCTTCGTACCAAAGTTGATTACAATGAGTTAATACCAGGATTTTATTGGTCTGACAGAGAGTTCTATGAGTATGATAAACAAACAAAGAACAAAGTTGCGACATTTTATCATCCATCTATTCAAAAGTATTATGATGGAGTACAAAATGAACTAGGGGACATTTCACGAATGAAGAACTATGTTGCGGAAGTTGCCATTTCCTTTAATCAGCCTTATACCTTGGAAGAAATTCAAGCAAAAATTCCTGATAATTTAAACATTGTATGGTTGTATATGACATCACCAATGGTAGATGAAAGTAAAGGGCCTGCTGGCATGCCAGTTTATGGGTTTGACCCATCTAATTCACCGGAAGAGGCATACAACAGCTTTATTGATTCACTCAAAAAATACGATGCAGCTGGAGATAACAAAACAATCCAGAAGTTTTTAAATCTAAATAAAAATAAACAGTTTGATGAAGTGAAAATTTTAGGAGCAATGCTGACGGGGCAAACCCAAAATTTCAAGGCTTTGGAAAATCAAGATTTTATTCGAGGTGCTTCTGTAGGGGCTACTGCGCAAATCGTCCCGTATATTAAACCGAAGAAATAATAGGAAAGAGACCAGAAGGATATCTGGTCTCTTTTTTTGTTAATCTGTCCTTTCGTAGCTGGACGAAGACCTTATAGGCGGCTTCGCCCAGCTATTTCTCTTATCAGACAGTACAAGTATTCAATTATTAACTGCTTGCTTTATCGTGCAAAAAATTGATCGATCCACTCGCTTGTCCTTCCTAATGGATATTTTTTTCTGTACGCGACCCGCAAAGCGTTGTTATTGTCAATGACTCCATTGCCATAGTAGATCTTCGGACGGGTTTGTTCTGCCTGCTGTGTTGTTTTTGTCATAATGTTCATTACTTCTGTGTTTCTCAAATTGGGATCAATGGAGCGAATCAGCCCTGCTAAGGCACTTACATGTGGAGCAGCCATGGACGTACCTGACAGGCTGGCGTATTGTCCCTGAGAAAATGTACTGGCAATGTGGACACCAGGTGCTGCTATGTCAATATAATCTCCATAATTTGAAAAGGGAGCACGGTTGCCTTCCCAGTCTACGGCAGCTACACCAATCACACCGGGATAAGCAGCCGGAAAACTCGGCTGGCTGGAGTTATCATTTCCAGCTGCAGAGACAACAACGATATTTTTTTTCAAAGCATAGCGAATGGCTTCTTGCATAACAGTGGAAGGCTGGTAATTCCCAAGGCTTAAATTAATTACGTCGGCCCCATGGTCTGCTGCCCATCGGATTCCTTGGGCAACATCAAAGGAGCCGCCCAACCCATCGGAGTTAAGCACTTTTACGGGGATAATCGGGTTATACCATGTAATCCCTGCGACCCCTTCAGCATTATTCGGGATAGAAGCGATAATTCCGGCCACATGGGTACCATGCCCATTATCATCATTTGGTGGATCATCATGAGAGAGCGCATTGTAGCCCTTCGTCAACCGGTGAGAAAGATCAGGGTGATTCAGGTCTACGCCGGTATCCACAACGGCAATTTTTATTTTTCTGGAGCCCCGAGTAACATTCCACCCAACTTCTGTCCGAATAGCGGGCAGATTCCACTGGTAGTTTTGGTAATAGGTATCGTTCACTTCATTTTGCAAGAAAATATAATGGGGCTCCGTATACGTAACATTCGGGCTTTGCTGGAAATACTCCATCAATTCAGCCGGTGTTTTACTGCTGGATTTGAAAATATAGACGGAATCCAGCTGCTCTTTCAGCTCGCCGTCAATATCGCGAGTGATTTTCGCTATATCGGCTTCACTCGGAGAAGCATTAAAGTCTACAACTACCTCATTGTCATAATAGTGGCTTTTATCCTGCTTGTTATGATGGATCAGCTTAACAGAAGGGTCGTTATCCAGCTTTTTTTTAGTAATATCATTGGCGCGAATGGCATTTATTTTTAAAATGCGCGGGTTGTCCTGCTGCAAGTTCTGCACTTGCATTTGCCGGACATTTTTTTCGCTGTTAAAGCGGGCCGCCTCGTCTTCCGGCTGTCTGTTAAAGCTTAATACTGCTATCGTTGCAAGGCCCAAAACCAAGACAGATAATCCAATTATTCCTTTTCTTTGCATGCTGGCACCTCAAGTTGTATTTTTCATTTTCTTTAATGGAGCATTTCTATCATTTACTGCCTTGGAAATTCACTGCACCGTAGCGAGTGCAGAATCATTTCCTTTTTAAAGAAATTTAAACTATCGGTTATTATCCCCCGGTTATGCTTAATTTATTTGTGTATAGAATGATTCAATCCATTACAAACAGCGAGCAGTGTTAGACACGCTCGCTGTGTAAAAAATATAGGGTAAGGAAGAAATGCCAAACAATGAACAGTTCATTTCCTTACTGCTTTGTTACATCTACTTCAAACGATTGATCCTTCAAAGGCTGTTGAGATTCTGTCTTATAATTAAAGATACTTGGGGTGATGCTAATTTTACGAATATTATGGTCTAATTCAATCTCTTCACTCATTTCGGATAGGGTGAGTGAGCTTTCTCCCGTTCCGCTTCCTAGAAGAAGCTTGCCTTTTTCATCTTTAAGAATAAGGTGGATAGCGTGGCTTTCACTTGTACCTTTCTTATATTCAAACGTATGATGTATTTTTACAGAGACAGGGGATACGCGGATTTCTTTTATTTTCAACGTTCCTTCAATGCCTTTTTCATTAATATTTATTTCTTTATCTACACGATAAACGGTTGTGTCAGACTGAATATTGGCGCCGTTGACCGTCGTTTGGAAGGCCCAGTGCCCTTTAATTTCCCCGAACGAATCAGAATATTTCCCAGACTTAGTGCCATGTTCCTTTTCATATTCCATCGTCTGAAAAGTAATCGTTACAGGATAATCTTTTTGTGAATCCATATAATCGAGAATTTGGAAGGCTTTGTCATTCACGCCGTCTCCATTTGTGTCGATATGATCTAAATCAAAGGAGTATAAGTAGTTCCAGCTGCCGTCTTCTGTCTCTTTATTCTCCCTATGCAGAGTATAAGCGGCATTGGCGAATGCCAGCTCTCCGATTTTTACTTGAAGTTCTCCTGGCTGAATAGGGGTCTTCCTATTCGGGTCTGTTGACTTTATATTCAGACTGAGCAGGATTTGGCCGTCATCAAGCATTAATTCATTTAGTGTAACGTGGACATCTTGGTCTGCAGCTGTTTTCTCTATCATTTGTTTATAGCCGGTAAACTCATTTTCTGGTTTGTTAAAAAATAATTCAATCTGCTTTCCAGCTTTTGATAGAGAGGCCCATACTTGATCATTGCTCAGCATAAGAGGGCCTGCTGTTACCAATATAAAAGCAGCTGCAAGTAAAAGTTTTCGATTTTTCTTTTTTAGAGGCTTGATTTTTGCTTGTAATGATTGCTTTAGTCTCGTTTTCTCAGCCGCATTTAATTGTACTTCTTCGTATTGCTCTGATCTGCTATCAACTTGGTTTAACAATTCATATGGATTTTTCATCATGGCACCACCTTATCTCATAATTTCTTTCAATTTTTTTCGTCCTCTTGATAGCCGGTTATACAAATTATCTTTCGTCGTCTGAGTGTGGCTGGCGATCTTCTCCAAACGGACATCTTCTAAGTAATATTGTTTAAACAAATGCCGGTCTTTTTCATTCAAATGGCTGAGTAACTCCTCGATTTCTTCTTGCAATTCATGCTGCAGGAGAAGGGAGTCTGCAGAGGCCGGGGGATCGACTTGTGATAAGCTAATATTTTTCCTTTCTTTCATATACTTGCGCTTATAATCAATCGCCTTATATTTAGCGATAGCCCCAATCCAGTTTTTAAACGAATTTTGTTTTTGGTCAAAGCTTTCAATGTTGTTCCAGACAGATAACAACACATCATTGATGCACTCTTCCTCATACATATTCAAACCGCTTAAGTGTTTTCGAACGATAGCGGTGATGAGACCGGCATAATGATCGATTAACATTTCCAAACCTATGTCTTTTTTACGAGTAATTTGCTTAACGATGATCCTATCATCCATTGGTTTACCACCTTTCTAAAAACATTTTCACTGATTAATACGGAAGAAAGGGTCATTTCCTATCATTTATGAAAGAATCTTTTTAGTAACAGGCTCTGTTACACTTGGTTGTTGCTTTTCTCTGCCGGTAGACGCTTTTCGTGGGCGGTCCGCGAGCCTCCTCGCCTCATATGCTCCTGCAGGTCTTATCAAGACTCGCTTTTCCAGCCGGAATACTGTCTTCCGTTCGAATCAACTATTAAAAAAACAACATGGCTCTTTAACAAACCCTGGCAATAAAAAATGCATCATTCGTGCAGGAAGCATAAAAATTGGGCTTAATAAAATATAGAAACGTCAGTTCAAAGTATACAGTAAGAGGAGGGGACTTTTATCAATGATGTATAGGAAGAAGACAAGCGCTATCAATGTAAATCAGTCGCTGACACAGGTATAATGAAAACAGCTAGCATACATAATCGTTACTTAATATAAAAGCAAAGAGGAGTGAGATGGGTGGATTTGCACTTACAAGGAAAGAACGTACTGATCACCGGGGGCTCGAAGGGAATTGGAAAAGCCATTGCCCAAGCTTTCATACGTGAAGGAGCGAATGTTTCGATCGCCGCCCGTGGCATAGAATCATTGAAAAAAGCACAAGAAGAGCTGGATCATCATGTCTCTATTTTTCAAGCGGATATTTTAAATCCCGAAGAACGGGAGAAGCTCATGGAATCTTTTATGGAGCAAAAGGGGAAAATTGATGTTCTGGTCAACAATGCAGGCGGCAGCAACGGGGGAAGGGCAATGGATACGGAGATGGAGCTGTTCCATGAAGCGCTGGAGCTGAATTATTTTTCAGCTGTTCATTTAAGCAAGCTAGCAGCCGATCATATGAAGAAGGAAAAGAGCGGGGCGATCATCAATATCACATCTGTATATGGAAGAGAGAGCGGCGGCAAGGTGACATATAACAATGCCAAATCAGCTTTGATCAGTTTTACAAAAGCTTTTGCAGACGAAGCCATTGCTGATGGGATTCGTGTAAACAGCGTGGCACCGGGAAGCATACTCCATGAAACCGGCAACTGGAAGAGACGGCTTGAAGAAAATCCGGAACAAATTAAAGCGTTTGTGAAAAATGATATTCCGGCGGGGCGTTTCGGCACTCCAGAAGAAGTGGCTAACGTCGTTGCTTTTCTGGCATCTGACAAAGCTTCATGGATCGTGGGAGCAAGCCTTAATGTAGACGGCGGCCAATCTAAAATGAATTTCTAGAAAGGCCGAACAGGAGAATATGAAGATGGAAGCATAGATATTACAATCATCTTGATGGTGTACAAGCTAGAGTTTTTCTATAATCGGCGCCGTCCTTATCAAAGGACGGCTTATTTCCTGTTCAACGAGTAAACAGTGAAGCCGATCAGCTTTTTGGTAAAATGGACGATGGAAAGAAGTAGTCTGTTCCTTAGACACGAAAAGAAAAAGTTAATGATAAGTATGAACGAATCGGCGACT
The DNA here is from genome assembly GCF_038003025.1 of Pseudobacillus sp. FSL P4-0506. Classification (NCBI taxonomy): domain Bacteria; kingdom Bacillati; phylum Bacillota; class Bacilli; order Caryophanales; family Bacillaceae; genus Pseudobacillus; species Pseudobacillus sp. FSL P4-0506. The sequence continues at coordinate 3,907,246 of NZ_JBBOOI010000001.1, read as the reverse complement.
ATAACTGTAATGAGCCGTCTTTATTCAAACACCAGAAGCTTATGGGCTAGATGAAAACAAATGCCGTGGAGACAGAGGGCGATAAGTTAATCTCACGGAGTCAATACACTAAGCTTATTTAAAGAGGAAGGATTAGTATCAATAAATTCCACTTGCAGTCAGCCTATTTAAGGAGTATATTGCTTAGTGTATTTATATCCTGCAAATATAAATAGATAGGTGGCAGAAATAAGATGAATGATGTTAAACCATATAGAATATTGCTGTATTATATGTACGTTCCCATTGAGAATCCTGAAGAGTTTGCCAAGCAGCATTTGAAGCTTTGTGAGGAGCTTGGTTTAAAAGGCCGCATTCTCGTAGCGGCGGAAGGAATTAACGGAACGGTTTCCGGAACAGTTGAGCAAACAGAACAATACATGCAAACGATGAAAAAAGACCCTCGGTTTGCAGAGATGATATTTAAAATAGATGAAGCAGATGAACATGCTTTCAAAAAAATGCACGTTCGTCCGAGAAAAGAAGTAGTGACACTGCAGCTTGATGATGACGTGAATCCGCAGGAGCTGACGGGAAATTATTTAAGTCCAAAAGAATTTTTTGAAGCGATGCAAGAAGAGAATACAGTCATCATCGATGCAAGAAATGATTATGAATACGATTTAGGGCACTTCCGAGGAGCTCTTCGTCCCGATATTCAGGCATTCCGCCAGCTTCCCGATTGGGTACGCGAGCATAAAGACGAGTTGGAAGGGAAAAAGATTCTAACTTATTGTACAGGCGGCATTCGTTGTGAAAAGTTTTCCGGCTGGCTGAAGAAGGAAGGATTTGAAGATGTAAACCAACTTCACGGGGGGATTGTGACGTATGGAAAAGACCCCGAAGTGCAGGGAAGGCTATGGGATGGACAGTGTTATGTTTTTGATGACCGGATTGGTGTCCCCATTAACCGTGTCGAACATGTGATAGTAGGACGGGATCACTTTACCGGTGAACCGTGCGAACGTTACGTCAATTGTGCCAACCCTGAATGTGATAAGCGGATTTTTTGTACGGAAGAAAACGAGCATAAATATTTGCGCGGATGTACGCATGAATGCAGAACACATCCGAATAACTTGTATGTAAAAGAACAAGGGTTAACTGAGGAAGAAGTAAAAAGCAGATTAGAACAAATTAACGAATAAATAGAGAACAACGAATAAGAGGATCTGACAGGATCCTCTTATTCGTTGTTCAAGCGGATGAATAATAGAAACTTCTTATGGACATGATAATTGACATAATTATGCATAGGAGGGTTCTTATGAGTACGCGTTATTGCTGTCCAAACTGCAGGACGAACCGTTCCAGATTCAACATTGTCGAACAGGTCGCTCATGGAGTCAAACTAGATCCTCAGACAGGAGAGGTGATTGAACGGTTCGAAGGCTCAAGTGATCCTGGTCCTTTCCATGCAACCTATAACGGTCCCGAACGCAGAATTCATTGTGCGGTCTGCAATTTAGTTGAAGATGAAATGATGTTTATTAAGTTTGGGGAAAAGCAACAGAGTTAAGAGGAGGACTATTAAAAACAGCCAGTTCATGTTTCATGAACTGGCTGTTTTTGCGTTATTTAGATGTACAATCAATCGGGCATACGCTGCAACGCTTGCCTTTCGATCCCGCTAAATAAGAAAGACAGCAGGTTTTGCGCTTCTGAATGACTGTTCCATTTTTTTCAACGCGCTGTTGTGAACTCTCGCATCTTAACAATGGATTTTGATGGTAAGAGCCGAACAGTGATCCAGCTCCTTCTTTAACAAGATAATGAAAATCATTGGCAAGAGTCTCATGTTGGCCATGATACTCTGGGGTGTTTAGCAGGCTTTCGTACATCCAGCGAATATAAGTATAGAGATTTTCCCACATAATTAACTTGGACAGACGGCTTTGCCTTTTTACATGAGTGAACAATAGATCAATATGGCCTCCGAATATTTGCTGAATGGCCTCTTCTCTCCATTTCACACGGTCGACATTGCCCGGTTCATCGGCGGCTAAATGAGAAAACCTGAAAGAAGGCAGCCATAATGGCTCTTCTTCATCCAACGTTTCAATCCATATATTACGAAAGGAAAAGTCCAGTCGCTTATTGAGAACGCTCATCGAATAGAGGGCAATTAATATAGCAAAACTGTACCTCTTGATAAAAAGAGAAGCAGCCACAGTCGTGTTAGCTGCTTTGATTTTATCTTTGACTTGCAGTAAATAAGAGCATAGTTGTTGATCATCGAGTAGACCGTTTGCTTGAATTGTTAAGGAGGAAGAAGCAGTCCGTGTGGTTAAGCGATACTTCTCTTCTAGAACAGCCAATTCTTCATTAGTAAATGAGTTCATGGTCTTTCTTCTCCTCGGCCGCCACATATCTCCCTTTTCCATGAGGGATGCACATAGGAGTCCCGAAAAGGGGATCGACGGTTATCTCGCAATTCATATTAAAGACGGTTTTCACTAATTCAGGGCTCATGACATGTTCTGGCTTTCCATGAGCATAGACTTTCTTGTCTTTTACAGCAACGAGGTGGTGGGCATAACGGCAAGCAAGATTTAAATCGTGAAGCACCATGACAATGGTACGTCCTTCTTGTTCGTTGAGCTCGAATAAGAGATCAAGAATTTCAATTTGATGAGTCATGTCCAAATACGTTGTCGGCTCATCAAGCAAGATGATGTCGGTGTCCTGCGCTAACGTCATTGCAATCCAGGCACGTTGTCTCTGGCCTCCCGACAACGAATCGACTAAACGGTCAGATAAAGCTTCCATTCCCGTTGCTTGCAGGGCATTATGGATGACCCTCTCATCTTCTTCAGACCATTGGCGGTACCACTTTTGATAAGGGTAGCGTCCTTGCTTGACGAGTTGTAAAACAGTCAGCCCTTCAGGAGCCACAGGCCCTTGAGGCAAAATGGCTAACCGCTTGGCAATTTCTTTTGTAGGAAGACTTGATACCATTTCTCCTTCGATCAAAATAGAACCGGACTGCGGTTTCAGCAAGCGAGCTAACGAGCGAAGAAGCGTAGATTTCCCACACCCATTGCTGCCGATAAAGACCGTAATTTCACCTTTAGGAATGTGTAAATCCAATTCATCAATAATGATTGTATCTCCATAAGACAATGTAAGCGACTTCGTTTCTAGTGCTGGCATATACTTTCCGCTCCTTTGTTAAGCATTTCGCTGCCTATATAAAAGATAAATGAAATAAGGGGCTCCAAGAGCTGCAGTAAACACGCCTGCCGGAACTTCAACAGGGAGGAAAAATGTCCGCCCGATTGAATCCGCCATTAAGACTAATATGGCTCCAATAATAGAGGATAAAGGCAGCAACGCTCCAAAAGAGGAGCCGACAAGTCTTCTGGCGATGTGGGGAGCCATCAAGCCAACAAAGCCGATACCGCCTCCAAACGCAACTGCGCTTCCGGTTAAAGCAGAACTGATCAGCAGCAAAAGAAAACGCTGCTTTTGTACATTCGTTCCTACTCCTGTGGCGATCTCTTCCCCAAGGTCTTGAATGTTAATGTTTCTAATCATTACAAGCACAATGATCAGAAGGGAAATGGTGATAGGTGCCAATATCCAAACATTTTTCCAGTTTGATCCGTAAACAGAGCCTGTAATCCAAACATTTGCCTGGCTTGCCTGGTGAATAGGCCCCAAGATCATAAATAAAGTAGTCAACGATTTCATCAATGCCCACATTCCCACTCCGACTAATACAAGGCGGACTGGAGATAGACCGTCCTTCCATGCTAGTAGATAAAGGAGAAAGGTCACGACGGCTGCACCGATAAAGGCGCCTAGCGGCAGCCAATGGATGCTGACTGTCAGAGCATTGCTTCTATCAGTAAAGAGGACTAAAAAAAGAACAACAGCTACAGACGCTCCGCCGGTTACCCCGATAATATCAGGAGAGGCTAAAGGGTTTCTTACAACAGCTTGTAAAATAGCCCCTGCCGCCGCCAGACTCATGCCGACGAGAACAGAGATCAGAATCCTGGGCATACGGAAGGAATTAACGATCAGCTGCTCAAAAGCATCTCCTTGTCCGAGCAGTACATTGAGAACACGCCATGGCTGGAGAAATTGCTCTCCCATTCCGGTGCTGACAAGAAATACAGCCAGCAGTAAGAAAATAAAACCAATATTGATCCAGAGTGCTTTCCAGTCAAGAAGCAATGAAATGTTTCCTTTGCCTAAGCGAAGCGGAGAATATTTCTTCATGAGGCACGGCCTCCTTTACGTGCAATGTAGATAAAAAAGGGTGTGCCAATAAAAGCGGTCATTACTCCGACCGGAACTTCCTCTGGCATGATAACATAGCGGGCACCGATATCAGCCACCAAAAGTAAAATTCCGCCTATTACACTGCAATAAGGCAATACCCAGCGATAATCATTGCCCACTAATGAGCGAACAATATGAGGAACGATAATACCAATAAACCCAATCGGGCCAGCTACAGCCACAGAGCCGCCCGCGAGCAGGATGAAGGAAATGGCAACAATGAGTTTCACTGCGCCTGTCTGCTGGCCAAGTCCTTTCGCTACATCTTCACCCATCGTTAAGATGTTAATCTTCTGAGCCATGAAAAAAGCAACGATCGTAGCTGCTGCAAGATAGGGAAGAACAGAAAGAAGAATTTCTAGTTTTCTACCTTGTACAGATCCGGCAAGCCAAAATAAGGCTTGATCAAGAGCCGACTCATCCATTACCAGCAGCCCCTGGGTTAGAGAGGAAAACAGCGCTGCGATGGCCGCGCCTGCAAGCGTCAATCTCATGGGGGTAAGTCCGCCGCCTCCTGTCCCGCTGAAGAAGTAGACGATAAAAGCAGCAGATGCCGCTCCGGCAAATGCTATCCATGTAAATGCATGAAGAGAGTTAACGGAAAACACCATCAATGCAACTACAATAAAAAAGCCGGCCCCTGCATTGATTCCAAGAATATCAGGAGAAGCAAGCGGATTTTTCATTAATGCCTGCATCAACGCCCCCGCTATAGCCAGGCTGCTTCCTACGGCAGCAGCGATTAATGCCCGGGGAAGACGTACATTTTGAATAATAATATGTTCATTTGAGCCATTGAAATGCTGAAATGCTTGAACAGCTGTTTTTATGCTTGTATTTGTATAGCCCATGACGATGCTAAGACCGATACAAATAAGTAATATTCCTCCACTAATTATCAGTCCAAAGGCTTTTCCCTCCGTGTGTCTCAACAGCATCTATTTTTCTCTCCCAATATACCTATTTTTCTTTAAGTGTAAGAGATGAGAAAAGCACTGTCAATGATCTTGATAATCATTTTCAATTATTCATTGACAAAACATTTCCCATCCCATAATATCTACATGTAAATGAAAATCATTTTCATATAGGGGGAAAATATATGCATACATATTTTACACGCAACCGCTTTTCATCGCTGTTGGCAGCATTCATGCTAGTCATTGTTTTTGCACTGGCGGGCTGCGGCAATGAAGAAAAGCAACCTTCGAAAGATAATAAAGCGTCGAATGAAGCAAACACAACTGAGAGCAAACCTTACACCGTAGAACATGCCATGGGAAAAACAGAAATCAAAGGTAATCCTAAACGTGTTGTCATTCTGACAAACGAAGGCACGGAAGCCCTTTTGGCATTGGGAGTAAAACCTGTAGGTGCTGTACAATCATGGACAGGCAACCCTTGGTATAAACATATTGAGGATGACATGAAAGGTGTTAAAAGTGTTGGGAATGAAGGTGAACCAAGTGTAGAAACTATTGCTTCATTGAAACCGGATTTAATTATCGGCAATAAAATGCGACACGAAAAAATTTACGAGCAGTTAAGCGCGATTGCTCCGACGGTCTACTCAGAAACGCTGCGCGGTGATTGGAAAGAAAACTTTAAACTTTATGCGAAAGCAGTAAATAAAGAAGAAGAAGGCAACCAAGTAATTACTGACTTTGACAAGCGCGTCCAAGAATTAAAAGGCAAGCTTGGTGACAAAGTGAACCAAAAAGTTTCTATTGTCCGTTTCATGCCTGGTGATGTTCGGATTTATCACAAGGATACTTTCTCCGGCGTTATTTTAGATCAATTAGGCTTTGCCCGTCCGAAGGGCCAGGAGCAGCCGGATTTCGCTGAGAAAAATGTAACGAAAGAGCGTATTCCTGCAATGGATGGAGACATTCTTTTCTACTTCACATATGACCCGGCAGAAAGCAAAGGGGAGGCACCGAAGTTAGAAGAAGAATGGGTTAACGATCCGCTATTCAAAAACTTAAATGTCGTAAAAAATAACAACATCCATAAAGTGGACGATGCTGTCTGGAATACAGCGGGCGGCGTAGTAGCAGCTAATTTATTCCTGGATGATATTGAGAAATACTTTTTAACTGAGAAGTAAGCTTTTTTCAAATGATATAGCCAGGCTTTGTCTATAAAAACCTCCTTATTAAAATAAGGAGGTTTTTTGTGCAGACAAAAACTTTATTTTTTAACTGTAAGGAAGGAGATGTTCTGTGTTAAGATAGTCATTAAGTTCCATTATAAGGGAATGGGTTAGGTTAAAAGACACGAAGGAGGGAAGGGATGGAACCGAATTTATCACCTATCAGACCTAGTTTTAAACCAAAAGCTAATCATTTCTACATATCTATTAAGATGAAATTCTGGATAAGCCATGCTGTTTCTGTTGGATGGATGCTTTTTTCTATTTATCTTTCATTGCCTTGGCTGGAGAACTTGTCTTCCATTGTTTCTTTTCCTGTAGCTCTTTTCATTATTGGAGGAATCGCTTACGTTCCAGGTTACATGAATGCCTTTCTAATAATGAGCTTATTACTAGACCGGCAGCCAACATTAAAAGATGAACATCCAACTGATGCGGTAACCTTGCTTATTGCCGCTTACAATGAAGAAGCGACGATTTTTGACACCCTTCAATATGTAGCTAATCAAGATTATGATGGAGAAATCTATACGGTTGTCATCAATAATAACTCAACAGATCATACCTGCCAGGAAGTTATGAGGGCGAAGAAAGAGCTGAATTTAAATCTTACCCTCTTGCATGAGGCTAAGCCTGGTAAGTTCCATGCGTTGAATAAAGGATTGCAGTATGTAACCACGCCTTATGTTATTACTCTTGATGCAGATACGCTGCTCCATCCATCAGCTATTCGTTATCTAGTGTCAAGGATAGAAAGCAGCCCTGCCAATGTAGGTGCAGTAGCTGGATCGATGCTTGTTCGCAATAGCCGAGAAACAATTTGGACGAGAATACAGGAGTGGGATTACTTTCTTGGAATTGCCTCAATAAAGAGATTGCAAGGGTTATATCAAGGTACACTCGTCGCACAGGGGGCTTTCAGCTTGTATAAAACAGAATGTGTGCGAGAAGTTCAAGGGTGGCCTGATGCAATTGGCGAAGATATCGTATTAACTTGGAGGCTGTTACGTAACGAGTGGAAGGTGTATTTTGAACCTTTAGCTGTAGCTTTTACAGATGTGCCTCCTACGTTTAATCACTTTGTTAAGCAGCGTTCTAGGTGGGCAAGAGGGATGATCGAAGGACTAATTGAAGTGAAGCCATGGAATCAGCCACAATTATATACCAAATATTTAACGGGAATTAACTTGATCATGCCTTATTTAGACTTCATTTATACATTTTGTTGGATTCCTGGATTGATTTTAGCCTTTTTTGGTTTTTACTGGATTGTGGGTCCTATGACTTTATTCGTTTTACCTTTAACTATTGTCAGTTACGGCTCATTGTACATTTACCAGAAACAGTATGTATTTAAAAATCTTCATTTAAGAGTAAGAAAAAACAAGAGAGGATTCATTTTATTTATTCTCTGTTATCAAATGATTATGTCTCCAGTTTCTGTATGGGGATATTTGCAAGAGCTTTTTAAGTTAAAACGTGTGTGGCAATAAGTGGACTTCCATAAAGCCACCGTACGGTTTTTAATGCGGAAGAGGGTTTTTTCCAACTCTTTGATAAGAAAGAAGGATGTTTGGATAACCGGCAGCAAGCAGAAAAGGAGACTTCTCTGTTTGCTGCTTTTTCATTTTCTATTACTTGTACGCATGTGTAATATTTAAAGCTCTAAAGTTAGCCCATAGTATAGAAGAAGGGAGCAGCAGCTGGGATAAACGATTCCCAATGAAGACTCGAACGGGTGCACGAGACGAGGAGGCTTACGGACCGCCTGTCTGCAGTGAAAATCAACACTCAAGTATATAATAAGTGGACTGTTGCCCTCCTTTTTTAAGTGGCTGACCCTATGCGAAGAGAGGAAATTAAAGAGAGAATGAGATAGATTGTTTCCTTTAAAATAACCGGTAAAAAACAACATTGACAACATAATTGACAATGATTATCATTAATAATCATCAGAATACAAAAATACAAGATTAGGGGTCTCACAAATGAATCAAATAGTCCGAAATGTAGGGATTTTATTGCTGTCAAGCAGTCTTTTAGTTGGGTGTGGAGATGCCGGGTCAAAGGACTCGGAAAGCAAAGAAGCGAGTCAAGGCTCGAAAGCAGAGCAAGCGAACAAGCTGGATAAAGAAGTCAATACTTACAAGGAATTTGCTTCAGAGCAGCTGGACCAATTTGTTATTCAGACAGAAGCGTTTGCAGAAGCAGTCAAAGCAGGTGATGTAGAGAAAGCGAAAGAGCTGTACGCACCAGCAAGGATGTATTTTGAACGTTCAGAACCTATTGCAGAGAGTTTCGGCGATCTGGATCCACGCATTGATGCTCGTTTGGCAGACGTGAAAGAAGAGGGGCAAGGAGAAGAAGAGTGGTCCGGCTACCATAAAATTGAAAAAGGTCTTTGGGTTGACGGAACGACTAAAGGATATGAGGCCGTGGCCGATCAATTATTAAAAGATGTAAAAGAGCTTCGTGCAAAAGTTGAAACAGTTGATGTAACACCGGATTTAATGATTACTGGGGCCGTTGATTTATTAAATGAGGTCTCTACATCAAAAATTACAGGGGAAGAGGAAATTTATTCTCATACTGACTTGTACGACTTTAAAGCCAACGTTGAAGGCGCTGAGAAAATTTTCGGGATTTTCAAGCCGAAATTACAAGAAAAAGATGCTGAGCTTGCTAAAACATTAGAAGAAAACTTTGGAACATTAAATGGATTACTAGCTAAGTACGAAGATGGAAAAGGCGGATATGTGTCTTACGAAACATTAACGAAAGAAGATACGAAAGCATTATCGGAAGCTGTCGATCATTTAGGGGAACCTTTAAGCCAAATGGCCATTGTTGTGGAGTGAGATAAATGAGCAATCAAGAGGAAAAATCCATCTTGCAAAAAGAAGTGTCTCGGCGTGACGTGCTAAAGTTTGCCGGAATCGGGGGAGCCGGGGTCATCCTCGGCGCTTCTGGTCTGACAGGGGCGTTAACGGCTTTTGGAGCGAACCCGTTTATTGATGACGATCAAACAGCAGCTAATAAAATTAATTTTTACGGTAAGCACCAGCCAGGTATTTTAACGAAGAATCCGGAGCATGTCTATTTTGTCTCGCTGAACTGCACCGCGAAGTCTAAAAAAGAATTGAAGGAAATGTTTCAGCTATGGACAAATTACAGTGTTCAATTAATGAATGGCAAACTGGTGGAGCCTTATACGGCGAATAAGCTGCTTCCTACAGCAGATACGGGAGAAGCAGCAGGGCTTAATGCTTCCCATCTTACATTGACATTCGGGGTAGGACCGAGCCTGTTTGAGAAAAAAGAACTCGGGTTGAAACAGATGAAGCCGAAAGAACTAGTGGACCTCCCTCATTTTCCAAAAGATCAGTTGGACCCAAATTATGTCGGCGGTGACATCTGCATTCAAGCATGTGCAGACGATCCACAGGTCGCTTTTCATGCGGTGCGTAATTTAGTCCGCGCAGCAAGGGGAAAAGTAACGATGCGCTGGTCGCAAACGGGATTTAACTCTTATGAGATGAAAAATAAGAAGAAACTAACGCCGCGCAACTTATTTGCGTTTAAAGATGGCACTGGTAATCCAAATGTGGACAATGTGAAAGAAATGAATGAAGTCGTTTGGGTTCAGCCGGGAGAATCAAAAAGCTGGATGGCCGGGGGGACTTATTTAGTAGCGAGACGAATCCAAATGCATTTGGAGACGTGGGATCGCACGGCTTTATCGGCACAAGAGGCCACATTTGGCAGGCACCGTGACACAGGCGCCCCGCTTGGGAAAGAGGACGAATTTGAAGATATGGGACTTGAACGCAAAGAAAACGGCGAGCCTGTTGTTCCTGTTGATTCTCATGTATATCTGGCAAGGCAAGTGAAGGACCGTCTATTGCGACGTTCATTCTCCTACTCAGACGGAATCCATCCGAATACGGGGGCGTTCGATGCGGGATTGTTGTTTATATCGTTTCAAAAGCATCCGAAACAATTTATTAATATCCAAAATAGTTTTGGCCGAGCGGACAAATTGAACGAATATATTACGCATCGTGGAAGTGCACTATTTGCCTGTTTTCCAGGCGTGAAAAAGGGGAGCTACCTTGGAGCGGAGTTGTTTGGTTAAGGAGAGGGTTAGATGAAAAAGATTGTTATCCTATTCGGTTTGCTGTTGTATATGCTTTCTCCTATACAACCCGTACACGCCGAGGAGAGTTACAGCGATTTATTTATCTCAGTCGGCGATGCCATGATGAAAACAAAAGCAGAGGACTGGAAAGCGGTAGATGCACTTGTTGCTCAATTGAATAAAGATTGGAAACAAGTAGATCAAACGGACAGCAAGGAAGCAAAAAAAGTAGATAAAGCCCTTTTGCAGGTAAATAAAGTAGCAGGCAAACATAAAAAAGAACCGATGCTCGCTGCTTTATCCGATATGTCGCATGCGCTAGTAGCGTTTGATAAGGAACAAAACCCAGTCGATGAAGAAGAACAGCGACTTGAGGTGAAGTCGGCATTTATGCCTGTTTTAGCTGATTTACAAACAGCTATTAAAAACAAAGATGCAGAGGAAGCCTATGCCCAATACCAAAAGTGTTTGTCGACATGGAACCGGAACGAAAGTATTGTGCGCGAACAAAGTATTGCTTATTATGGGCAAATCGAAACCCAGTTGGGCTTTCTCCGAATAGCACTGTTACAAGATGAGAAAGACTTTGAGCAAATTAGTGGCATCTACGACAAGTTGGCAGAAGCGGTAGATGGATTTGTCTCTGGCAGGGAGATAAAAGCTAACAATAACAATTACTCTTTACACACATTAGTTGATTTGTTAGGGAAAGCAGATCAAGCCATTGATAATAATCAGCCTAAAGAAGCTGTTTCTTTCTTGCAGGAGTTCTTAACAGTTTGGCCGTCAGTTGAAGGGGACGTTCGAACGCGAAACGGCGGTTTATATACCAAGCTGGAAAGTGATATTCCGATCATTGCCGGAAAGCTTTCTTCTTCTGATGCAAATGTGGTGGAAAAACAGCAAAAGAAGATCAATGAGTACAAGCAATCGATTGAGCTATTGCAGGGGAAAAGTTACACCATGTGGGATGCTGCATTGATTATGCTTCGTGAAGGATTGGAAGCACTGCTGATCGTAGCCGCTTTGATTGCCTTTTTACGAAAAGCTAATGCTTCGCAACATCAAAAATGGATTTGGCTCGGTGCTCTTGCAGGAATCATTATGAGTGTTGTAGCTGCTGTAGTCATTAATATTATGTTTTCGGCAGCCACAGCAGGGGCTAATCGGGAAACGATTGAAGGAGTAACTGGAATTATAGCCGTTGTTATGATGATCGGTGTCGGTGTCTGGCTGCATCAAAAATCGAACATGAAAGCATGGAACCAGTATATCCAAAAGCAAATGGGAACCGCTCTTTCAACAGGAAGTATTATCTCGATGGCGTTAGTCAGCTTCCTGTCGATTTTTAGAGAAGGAGCAGAAACGGTTATCTTCTACATGGGGATGGCCCCATCAATAAGTACAGGCAAATTGCTTGCCGGTATTTTGCTTGCTCTTGTTATTTTGAGTGTATTCGCCTTTTTGCTCATCCGTTACAGTACAAAAATTGCTGTTGGCCCTTTCTTTAAGATTGCCACCATTTTAATTTATTTCCTGGCGTTTAAGATATTAGGTATGAGCATTCATGCTTTACAGTTAACCGGCCATATTGGAACGACACAAATACACAGCTTGCCGATTGTTAGCTGGATCGGCTTTTATCCGACATGGGAAACGATTATTCCCCAATTGGTACTTCTCGCTATTATAGCAATGACTGCTATGTGGATGAATAAGAGAGCATGAATCAAAGAAATATAGTTTTAATCTAATTCTTAGTTCCTTGCGTTCCTGTTTATCAAGGATGATGTTTACGATGACCGCAATGCCTTTTACAAGGTGTTGCGGTTTTTGATATGGCACTTAACCTATTAAAATTGACTGTTAAGTAGCTCTGTAAACCTTCTGGTTAATTTCAGCCTTTATTGCCTAATGTAAAATAAGGTGCGATTAAGGTACTCTATTATTTGGAGAAAGGGCTGAGCGAATAAGAGAAAGGAGTTTATCTTGAGAGGGGCCGGGTATAAGGAAGTGTTAATAAAAAGTAAAGGGGAGAAGAAGAAAAGCAGGAAATGATGGAAAAATATAAATTAAGGCGCTGGACAACCTATTGTCCGTGTGTCGGGCAGCTTGTTAACCAAGAATTATCGTACACTGGCCAGGCCTCGGGAAAGAAAGACGTAGTCACTACATGCACAGGCATTGAAGATCAATGTTCTTCTTGTATATTTTTAATGGGTTCCAACATTTATAAATAAAGAGCAAGATGTACGAAGGCCTAATCATTATTTGAATTGAGAATGACTCATCCATTATTTCATATAAAACAACTAAAAGATGAACAGGTTTATCGCCCAGACAATGTGGAGCGATTTTTTTATTTGTATAGGTCCATCCTTGCAAATAATAGGCAATGTAATATGAAAAACGCTAGTAGCTGGAATCAGGGTATGCTCTCACTTCAAGCTAGTAACGTAAACGCGAAAGAAAAGACATCGAATAAACAGTCTTTTCAAGAAGCAGAGAATAGAAAGAGCAGGGAGCTGGAGTCATGGTTCAAGAAAGGGATCGTTGCTACGCTTCCTGATAAAGGGCTCATCCCGTTGTGATATTTGCGGAAAAAGACGTTGAGCAAATAGAACAGCTAGGAGTAAAGGAATCATAAAAATTTAATCAAAAGCCTTACTTTCATTTAGAGGAAGTAAGGCTTTTTTGGGTGGTTATATTTTTTGTTGAGCAAGAGAAGAAGAAGAGAATTTGCTCAGTTTGGATAATAGATAGTCATACTTAATCGGGTTAATGCTTCTCCAGAATTATAATAAGTATGCGGCTTATCAGCTCTAAATCTGATTGAATCGCCGCTTTTTAATTTATAGCTTTTTTCGCTGACACAAATGGTTACTTCTCCATCGAAAACTGTGATAAACTCCTCGGTTCCTTCTTTGTGAGCCTGAGAATTTAATCGTCCTTCTTTTTCAATCTCAACAGAGTAAACTTCAAAGCGCCTGTCCTCTTGAAAGGGGAAGGATGGGTATACTCTATATCTGCCGTTGTCCTCATCCAGCACTTGAATATCACTTCTTAAAACTACTTTAGTATCAGGCTGCGGATTATTAATGAGAGAGGTAAAGGAAACCTTTAATCCGTTAGCAATTTTCCAAATCGTTGTTAGTGTTGGGCTTGACTCTCCTCTTTCAATTTGCCCGATCATTGTTTTGCTTACTCCGCTTAATTGAGAGACTTTTTCCAAACTTAATTTTTCTTTTTCCCTAATAGCCTTTAAATTTTTTGCAAGAATAAGATGAATTTCCTCCATCAAATCCCTCCTATATATTGTGCTTTATAACGTTTATTTTGTATAATAAAAAGCACGACGTTATATTGTCTGTTTCAGACATTATAACATATATCGTGAAAGGGGAGCTTGAAATGCCTGTATTTTCCTTCTTGCTATTTGTGATTATTACCAGTTTTACCCTGGGACCTAACAATTTTATGGCAATGGCGTTTGCCAATAAACATGGAATGAAAAAAACAGTTAAATTCTCTTTAGGAGTAGGTGTTGGGTTTTTTATTATCGCGTTATTATGTAGTTGTTTTAATCTTTTTCTTACAACTGTCATGCCAATCATTGAATTTCCTTTAACTATTTTTGGTGTAGTCTACATGCTATATTTAGCTTTTAAAATACTTACGAGTAAGGGAAATACTAATAGTAATAATCAAGATAAACAGAACTTTTTCTTGATAGGCGTCTTGGTGCAATTTGTCAATCCGAAAGGCATCCTTTTTGGTATTACAGTCGTCTCCACCTTCATTCTTCCTTACTACACTTCCTACTCCAGCTATTTTCTTTTTTCATTGTTTTTAGGAATGGTCGGTATAGTGAGCACATTTAGCTGGAGCCTGTTTGGTTCGGTTTTTCAAAAGTTCTTGGTAAAATACAGACGATCATTTAATGCAGTAATGGCCGCCTTATTGGTATACAGTGCTTTTTCTATTCTTGTTAAATAGAGTCATGAGCAGAGGGGGATTTCAAGCAGGAAAAAACCATCTGTTTTTCTAAAGCAGTATAATAAAGAAAAGCTCTGATTGGGATGAAAAGGAGGAATTACCGTGAATTTTATGTTTGATCATCTTGTTCACTTTGTGGAAGAGCCAGAGAAGGCGATCGCCTTTTTGAAAGAGAAAGGAATTGCAGCTGTTGAAGGCGGGGTGCACGAAAACAGGGGAACATACAATGCGGTCAGTTATTTTGATTTAAGCTATATTGAACTTTTAAGTACATATGACAAAGAGCTTGTGCGGCAAACGCAGCACCCCAGACATAGCTTCCTTGAAACAGTTGCCGAAGAACAATTCACTGAAGGCTTTTCCCGCATAGCCATTCGAACAACGGATATTGAAGGCGCAGCAAAGCACTTCAAGAACAAAGGATTAACGATTTATGGTCCAGAGTCTTTTAGCCGCAAGCGCCCTGATGGCAGCCTTGTTGAATGGCAGCTTCTTTATATAGGGGATCCGGCCGGCGGGATGGAGCTGCCGTTTATTATTCAATGGCAAGAGGAAGACGCCGAGAGAAAGAAGGAGCTGATAGAGAGGAAGGTCATCCAGCCGCATCCTTCTAAAGCTGTACTTTCTCATGTTACATTTGCTGTCCGTGACTTGGAAAAAAAGATTGGACAATGGGCGGAGTGGCTGAAGCTAGAAGCTGGCGAGGTCTTTATTGATGAGGTCTTACAGGCAAAATGTCAGTCATTAGAGCTTCAAGGCGGGCGATTAGTTTTTGGAAGCCCGATCGGTGAGGGAATCGTGGCAGATGTCCTTCGCCAGAGAGGAGAGAGACCGTTCCAAGTAGCCCTTTCCAGCCCAATTAAGAGCGAGTCATTTAGCTTATTTGGCGGCATTTATCAGATCGAGAAAATTTAATGGGTTAAAAGAGATGTAGAAGCTCAGCTCTCTACGTCTTTTTTTATTGGCGGGAACCTTCGTTTTATCAAGAAGAAGTCAGGGTAAGATAATGCTTAAGCTGCTTTTTTGTAGAGCTGGCAGCTTGTTTACAGAGAAGAAGGCTGTTTGTGCATCAAGAAGGTACATAACTAATTTTAAAGGAGCTGATCTTAATGGCATCCAGTCGTTCAATTCCTAAAGAAAAAGGGCTTGATCATACACTCGCTCTATTGGCGGAAGGGTATGAGTTTATTCCTGAAAGACGCAGCGAGCTGCAGTCTGATATTTTTCAAACACGTATTCTTGGACAGAAGGCCATCTGCATAGCTGGCGAGGAGGCCGCTGCTGTTTTTTATGATGAAAATTTGTTTACACGAAAGGGAGCGGCACCAAAGCGTGTACAAAAAACGTTGTTTGGGGAGAAGGCCATTCAAACAATGGATGGAGAGGAGCATAAACAGCGAAAGCGGATGTTTCTATCTATGATGACACCTAAACGTCTCGATGACCTCGCAAACATTACTAAACAGCAGTGGCAGGCGAAAGCCCCTGAATGGAAACAGAGAGGCGAAATCGTACTGTTTCATGAAGCAGAGGAAGTGATGTGCCGGATTGCCTGCGAATGGGCAGGAGTGCCGATTACAGAAGTAGAAGTGAAGCAGCGAGCGGCTGATTTTGGAATAATGATTGATACTTTTGCCGCTGTTGGTGGAAGATATCGGGAGGGAAAGCAGGCGCGTGCGAGATCAGAAAAATGGATTGAAAAGGTGATTAAGCAAATTCGCTCTAAAAAGTTGCAACCTCCTGAACATACAGCGGCTTACATTATCGCTTGGCATCGGGACTTAAATGGGAAAATGCTTGACGATCGAATGGCCGCCATTGAACTGATCAATATCTTAAGACCTATTGTTGCGATCGGTCGTTTCGTTACGTTTGGAGCTCTTGCTTTGCATGATTATCCGGAAGTAAGAGAAAAAGTAAAAGCGGATAAAGACAATTACAGCCACCTGTTTGTTCAGGAGGTCCGCCGTTTCTACCCGTTTGGCCCGTTTGTGGGAGCAAGGGTGAGAGAGGACTTTAAGTGGAAGGATTACGAGTTTAAAAAAGGAACATTGGTACTGCTTGATATTTACGGAACAAACCACCATCCAGATCTTTGGGATCACCCGGAAGAGTTCCGGCCAGAGCGATTTGCAGAGTGGAAGGAGAGTCCATTTTCCTTCATACCGCAAGGCGGAGGGGACCATTATATGGGACATCGCTGTGCGGGAGAGTGGGTTACTGTTCTTGTAATGAAGGAAAGTCTGAAGTTTTTAACGAAGAACGTCGCATACGATGTGCCAGAGCAGGATTTAACTTATGATATGAGCAGAATTCCATCCCTTCCTGAGAGCCGGTTTATCATCAAGAATGTCCAGCTTGTCTAAGAGAAAAACTTCTACAAACGATCCTGACATTGTGTGAGGATCGTTTGTAGGAATAGTGATTCATTGCATCTTCCGAAAGGATGGTTTATACTATTTTTAAACGATGAAAACTTTTTTTGTTTTTTTAGTTTCTTGTAAGGAGGATGATAAATGAAATCTCGTATTATGAAAGCTTTTCTTGAAGAGATTCATGATAAAAGCATGAAATTCACGATGGATGATTTAGCAAAAAGGCTAGGTATTAGCAAGCGCACGCTGTATGAACATTTTTCTTCAAAAACGGAAATTTTAGATGCAATCATTGATTCTACTTTATTTGAATTTGATGAAAAAACCGAAGCCATTGTTCGCGATCCAGAATTGTCACTCCTGGAAAAAATAAAAGGGGTTATTACTGTCGTTCCTAAATATAATGAATTTTATGACTGGAAGATTTTAGATCAAATGAAGAAGTCTTATCCAGAGCAATGGGAAAGAATTCATACTGCGCTTAACCAGTGGGATGCGCTCCGTCAATTGATTGAACAAGGGATTCGCGAAGGGTTGATTATTGATCAAAATGTCTCTTTGCTTATTAAACTGATTATTGATGCAACAAACTCTACTCTTGACCGTCAATTTTTCTTGGAAAATAGTATAACGGTTACGGAGGCGTTAGACTCCATTGTGGATATTTTATTATTTGGCTTAGTTAAAAAAGATCGAGCATGAAGAATCCGGCTTTTTAGTCCGGTTTTTTTCCTCCCATAAAAAACTAATAAAACAAAAATAGTTTTGTTGTTTTACATTTATTTTGAAAGCGAGATGGAAGTATGAGCCTCCGTATATGTGAGGTAACAGCTGATAACTGGATGGAAGTAGCCTCCTTATCAGTTAATGATCATCAAAAAGATTTTATTGAAAGTAATTTGTTTTCTTTGGCTCAATCTAAATTTGAACCGCATTGGAAGTCTGTCGGCTTATATGATGGTGAACGGCTTGTTGGATATGCCATGTACGGGCGTGATAAAACAACCAGACGTGTATGGCTCGACCGCTTTATGATTGATCAAAAGTATCAGGGCAGGGGATATGCAAGCCGCTTTCTTTCACCTTTAATTAAAGAAATCCAACAGCACTACCATTGCGATCACATATATTTAAGTGTTTATCCCGGAAACACAAAAGCCCGTTATTTATATGAAAAGTTTGGTTTTACATTAAATGGAGAAAAGGATGAAGCCGGTTTAGTTTGTGGACTTGTTATGGAACTTAACGTAGTAAGGAGAAGCATAGAATGAGCTCATCAACCTCTGCATTTCATCAGTTAGATACACAGCCTGTCGGACGCATATTTCTGCGTTATTTGCTTCCGTCTATGATTGGCATGCTATTGATGGCTGTTAATATTGTGGCCGATGGAATTATGGTAGGAAACAGGCTGGGACCTGAAGCTTTAGCGGGAGTGGGAATTGCTGCTCCTGTTTACACAATCTTCGTAGCGCTGTCTCTTTGGATTGGTATTGGAGCAGCCACGAAGTATTCCATGGCTATGGGAGCAAAAAGAGTAGCAGAGGCCCGGGTAATTTTTACACATGCTCTGTTTTCAATCTTTCTATTTACGCTGCTAATTGGATTGGCTGCTTTTTTACTTCGCGATCCTCTTGCCTATGCGCTTGGTGCGAATCAAGATACCTTTCCATATGTGTCGGATTATTTATATGTCATTTTATTGTTTGGTTTTGTATTTACTATTGAAAATACGTTTAGTGTGTTTGTCCGTAATGATGGGGCGCCAAATCTTTCGATGGCTGCGCTTGTCGTATCGGCCTCTGCAAACATTATCCTTAATTATATATTTTTATATATTTTCGACTTTGGAGTGGCAGGTGCTGCTTCCGCCACCATAATCGCAGCCTTTCTTGCTATTCTCGTGCTGGCTAGCCACTTTTTGAAGAAATCAGGCAATTTAAGAATCGTGCGCTTTACCTTTGATAAAAAGCTGTTTTGGCTGATTATTGTGATCGGCTTTCCGAGTTTTCTGTCTGAAATAGGTATCTCAGTTTTTACTATTTCCCACAACGTTGCTTTTGAACGGACTGCCGGGACAGACGGTGTCGCCGCTTTTTCTATCCTTAACTATGTGCATAGTGTCATGCTGATGATGTTTCTCGGGATGGGATCGGCGATACAGCCGCTCATCAGTTATTACCATGGGGCTGATAATCAAAGGCGAAAGCGAGAAACCGTTCAAAAAGCCAGTTTGACTGCTATATTGGCAGGCGCTGCTTTTTTCTTTATTGGTCAGTTGGCGGCCGGGCCGATCGTTTCAATATTCGGTGATTTTTCCTCCGATGTAACAGCTCTTGCGACTCTGGGCATCCAATTATTTTTCATTGCCTATCTTTTTACAGGAACGAATTTTGTAATGATGACGTACTATCAATCTGTCGGCAATGTCCGCATGGCTATATGGATTACAGCTGCCCGCGAAATTGTTGTGATGTTCGTCTTTTTGCTCATTTTGCCGCCGCTTTTAGGAGTGAATGGTATTTGGCTCGCCATTCCAGCATCTGAATTTTTGGTCTTTGTCAGCATTTTATTGTATCAGCGAAAGGCGCAAGTAAGGGCCGTGCAAAGATAAGATGAAACAATGAAAAGCGGCTCTCCTTAGATAGGGAGAGCCGCTCTTGGCCCTATATAAACGCTAATTAGTAAACTTTGTCACCGTTGAAAATAGAGTTTTTAACAACGACGTAATCCACATTGCGAATAGCTTCCAGCTTCGTTCCTCCAGCATAAGAAACAGAGGATTGAAGATCTTGTTCCATTTCAGTTAACGTATCTTGTAAAGGCCCTTTATATTCTACAAACATCTTCTTGCCTTCTACATTTTTCTTTTCACCTTTTTGGAATTCTGAAGCGGACCCAAAATATTCTTTATAAACCTTTCCATCTTGCTCGAAAAGTTCTCCTGGAGATTCTTCGTGTCCGGCAAATAATGAGCCAATCATTACCATGGATGCGCCAAATCTAATAGACTTAGCGATATCCCCATGGGTACGGATTCCGCCGTCAGCGATAATTGGCTTGCTTGCTGCTTTTGCACACCAGCGCAACGCAGCCAATTGCCAGCCGCCAGTTCCAAATCCAGTTTTAATTTTAGTAATGCATACTTTACCTGGTCCAATGCCAACCTTTGTTGCATCTGCACCAGCGTTTTCTAACTCTCTGACCGCTTCTGGTGTGCCGACGTTTCCTGCAATAACGAAGCTTTCAGGCAAATGTTTTTTGATATGCTGGATCATTTTTATTACCGCATTAGAGTGGCCATGGGCAATATCAATCGTAATATACTCTGGTATAAGCTGTTCTTCAGCCAACTGTTCAACAAAACTGTATTCTTCTTCTTTGACGCCTACGCTAATAGAGGCAAATAGTCCACGTGAATGCATGTCTTTAATAAAAGCTGGACGCTCCTCTGGCTTAAAGCGGTGCATAATGTAGAAGTAACCGTTTTCGGCTAAGTAAACAGCGATTTTTTCATCTATAATTGTCTGCATATTGGCAGGCACGACAGGCAGCTTAAATGTCCGCCCGCCAAAGTTGATAGTTGTATCACATTCTGAGCGGCTATTTACAACACATTTTGCCGGAATTAATTGAATATCTTCGTAATCAAACACATTTTCCATGATTAACACCCCTAAAAACGAATATTAAATATTTTTGTTAAAAAAATGTTCGTCCAAAAGGTAATGTACCTCATTTTTGAGGGGATGTCAAAGCTTTTATCTGAAAGAGATGTGAAAAGCGGCATCTTTCTAAAAAATCAGAGAGAAAAATCGTTTATAAAGATAGACAGGGGGAAGGGCGGAGTGACATGCCAAAAGTAAAGAAACAGAAGAATACATAGAGCTGAAGGCCGGAAAGTACGGACTGTTTTTTAATAGAAATTATCACTTGATTTTATTAGCAAATGAAATCATGATTGGTATTTGATTTTTGGTAGGAAGTATTCTTTTTCTTTAGGAAACAGCTAAATTAGCAGGCACAATTTTGTTTATTATTCGCTGTGCACGATTACTTATTCGGCCCATTTTGAAGATTCTTCAAGCGGTTACTCTGAGAAGAGACGAGCAATTATCCTGGAAGGAGAATAAATCATACCCCCAATAAAAACAGGCAGCTGAAGCCTAGTTTTTCCACAGACTTAGCTGCCTCGAGAAGGACGGTTTATTTATTTTCTGCTTCTTTAATAGCGGTTTGCGCCAGTTTTGAGATCGTCATGTCATCCATTGGCGGGTTATGAAGCCCAGCTCTTACATCCCGATAATATCTTTGGAGTGGGTTAGACATTTGCAGGCTTTTAGCACCGACTAGTCTCATGGACAAATCAACGATCGTAATAGCTGAATTTGTTACAATATGCTTGGCAGCTGCCAGTTCATTCGTTATATGAGACCGGCGCTCAGCATCGTCATAAGCTTCCGCTACGCTGTAGAGGAAATGGCGTGCTTTCATTAGTTCCAGATCAATGCGACCGAGCAAACTCTGCACGTTTGGCAGCTGGCTGATCGATCCGCTAATGCTATTTGGTGAATGTTCCACAGCGAATTTCAGTGCATAATCACGAGCGGATTGGGCGATGCCTAAATAACAGGCGGGGATATGCAGAATCCAGCCATTTATCTTGTCACCTCTTGGTCCGTGATTTAATTCTACGAAGTTTTCCTCCACCACTTCTACATGATCCAATACAAGGTCGTGGCTTTCAGAGCCCCTCATGGCGATGACATCCCAGGTTTCTTTGATAGACAACCCTTTGGAATCTCTCGGAATAAGGAAAAAGCCAATTCCTTGTTTTTCTTCGACCCATGCGGATACGAGAAAATGCGTTAATACAGGTGACATTGTTGTAAAATTCTTTTGTCCGGAAATCACCCATTTGCTGCCTTTTTTCACTGCATTAGTTCCAGGACGGCCACCACGGGTCGGACTGCCGGTTTGCGCTTCGCTTACTGCCCTGTTCACTAAAGCGCCGTTCAACACTTCTTGAGCAAAGGACTTTAGCTTTTCTTTTTCCCAGAGTTTTTTTTCATACAGCTCGCCAACAACCCCTTGATGCCAGCCGATCGCCAATCCTGTTACACTGTCCAAGCTCGCGATGGTTTCCTGAAGAAGTACCATGTCAGTCACCCTGATGCCCTCGCCCCCATATTCGACAGGCAAGGTTAATTTTGTATAACCCATTTCAACCAGCTTGTTGACATTTTTTTTAGGAAAGGATGATTGTTTATCGTTTTCCTGTGAATCTTCTTTAAAATCTTTCTCATACTTCAATAATTTTTCCAGCCACTCTCTTTGCAGGCTTGTTCTAATAAATAATTCCTTGGACACATTCCACACTTCCTTAATAAAATCGGTTAACTTCAATTACTTTCCATTCAAGACCTATTCGTTTCCTACGTCAAGCAATTAAATTCCCAATTATTCTACAATTCTATTATAGATTTTAAAAACCAACTTTACAACCCGGAATTGTTATGTTAATGTTTGGATATATTCATTGAGCTGATAGAGAGGGAGTTAGATTGGTTGAATTAACTAATATTAAAAAGAGCTTTAAAAAGAATGTTGTTTTAAGAGGGATCGACCTACAAGTGAATAAAGGGGATGTATTGGTTATTGTCGGGCCGAGCGGATCTGGGAAAACAACTCTTCTCCGTTGCATTAATTATTTAGAAAGGCCAGATGAAGGGACCATCTCTGTCGATGGGTTTTCAATTGAAGGAAAAAACGCTTCAAGAAAAGACATTTTGACGTTGAGACGTAAAACAGCCATGGTTTTCCAGCACTATAATTTATTCAAAAATAAAACTGTTCTGGAAAATGTAATGGAGGGGTTAATTGTCGCAAAGAAAATGAAAGCCACAGAAGCCCGCGATCTCAGTGTTAATTTGCTTCAGAAGGTAGGTCTGAGTGAGAAGATAAATGATTATCCGGCCCAGCTTTCCGGCGGACAACAGCAGCGGGTCGGCATTGCCAGGGCACTTGCCTTAAACCCTTCTGTTATCTTGTTTGACGAGCCGACATCTGCTCTTGATCCTGAGATGGTCGGTGAAGTGCTCTCTATTATGAAAAAAATCGCCAGTGAGGGAATGACGATGGTCATTGTCACTCACGAAATTGATTTTGCCAGAGAAGTAGCTGATCGTGTTGTTTTTATGGCTGACGGGGTGATTGTCGAGCAAGGAACGCCTGATGAAGTATTAACCCATCCAACGCATGAGCGAACAAAGCAATTTTTGAAAAGGCTTGTCAGAGAGCCAGAATATGAAATTTAATAGGGGGAATACATAGAGATGAAGCGCATTTGGTTGACAGTTTTTTTAGCAGCCGTTTCCGTTTTTGTGATTGCTGGCTGCTCCAACAGTGAAAGTGGAAAAACGAAAGATGGAAAACAAATTATTAAAGTGGCATTAAGTGATGAGGTCAATCCGCCGTTTTTATATACGGATGAATCGAATAATCCGATCGGCTACGATATGGATTATTTAAAAGAAATAGAAAAAAAGCTGCCACAATATAAGTTTGAATACACCTTTGGTGAAGAAGAGTCGAATTTAGTCGGCGTTGATACAGGGAAGTTTGACTTTGCGATTAATTGGTTTTTTAAAAATCCGGAAAGAGAACAAAAATTCCTTTATCCGCAGCATGAGTACGGCTACTCTCTTACCACGCTAATTACAAAGAAAGATAGAAAAGACATTAAGACAATGGATGATATGGTCGGTAAAAAACTCGCGCCTATGTCTCCAAGCGGCGGACTGCGCTCGATCTTAAACGGTTATAACAAGAGCCATCCAGAACGCCAGGTGACAATTGAAAGCATCGATCATCCTTCAAATGCGGATAACCTAAAGCGTGTAGCAGCTGGAAAAGCAGATGCAGTGTTTCTTAATAAAACTACATTTGATGCGGTTCAGGAAGATCTGAATTTGGATTTAAAGGTGGCAGGAGTTGTTTCTAAAGAGCCGATTTATGTTGTGTTTGATTCAGAAAATAAAGAATTGGCTAAGGAAATGGATAAAGCGACAGAGGAACTGATTAAGGACGGCACCCTTCCTAAGCTTGCCGAGAAGTGGTTCGATATCGATATTTTTAAGGATCTTGAGTACATTAACGAAAAAGGCTTTGAATATAAAAAATAATCATTTCCGGAATGAGCGATTGCCGCTTACTCCGGAAAATTATATTTGTGAATTTTATCTTATTAATTTAATGATCTGTTTAGGTGGAGAGAAAGATGAGTACAAGCTTGCAAGATTGGATTGATTTATTTACTAAAGTGCTGGACAAGCTTCCCTTAACGTTATTTATGATGGGAGTTTCATTGATTTTTGCTTTAATTTTAGGCGTACTGATAGCCATTATCCGCATACAAAAGCAGCCCGTTCTCTATCAAATCGCCACTTTTTACTTATCATTTACCCGATGCACGCCGCTTTTGGTTCAGTTGTTTCTTATTTACTTCGGGCTTCCGCAATTGCTGCTAGTATTTAATATTGATATTAACAGCTGGGATCGTCTAATCTTTGTGATTCTTGCTTTTTCACTTCATACGGCTGCTTATTTATCAGAAGTGATCCGTTCAGCTTACTTAGCTGTCGGTGAAGCACAGTTAGAAGCAGCTTATAGTGTGGGGATGAGCTACTCGCAAGCTTTAAGAAGAATTATTCTGCCGCAGGCGTTTGTGATCGCTTTACCGAACCTAGGCAACAACATAATTGAGTTATTAAAAGATACGTCACTTGCCTTCACAATTGGCATCATTGATATCATGGGGCAGGTGCGCATCATTTTGGGGAACAATCACGGGATGGGAATGTTTGAAGTATATATCGTCATTTCTCTCGTTTACTGGGGAGCTTGTATTGTCATCGAAATGATTATCAGCTTCGCCGAAAAAATGTTTAAAAAAGGACATGTCGGTTTATCAAAGTAATATTTTTCTAAGGAAAGTGATGAGTTGTGGCTATTATTGACTTTAAATTTGCTTTAGAGCAAGTGCCCGCTGTATTAAAAGGAGTACCGTGGACATTGACGATAGCCATCGTTGCCATGGCATTAGGGCTGCTGTTCGGTTTAGGAATCGCTCTTTTGAGAATATACAAAGTACCTGTGTTAAATCAGCTATCTATTCTTTATATTTCATTTATAAGAGGAACTCCATTAATCGTTCAGCTGTATGTCTTTTTTTATGGTGTTCCGGTGCTGCTCGATTATTTGAATCCTCGTTTTGGTTGGGAATTGAACGCGGATAATATTTCCCCGCTCATTTATGCATTGATTGCTTACACAATCAATACGACAGCCTACCAGGCCGAGATTTTCCGGGCGTCCATTAATGCAACAAGCGCTGGACAAATGGAAGCTGCCTATTCGGTTGGAATGACGACAGCCCAGGGGTTATATCGGATCATTCTTCCTCAGGCATTTCTAGTCGCTTTGCCAAACATGGGCAACCTGTTTATTAATTTGATTAAAGCAACTTCTTTAGCCTTTGCAGTAAAAGTCATGGAGATTTTGGCGATTTCGAGGATCATTGCCAATGATGGCTATCGCTTTTTGGAGATGTACTTGGTAGCATCTATCATTTATTGGACAATTTGTTTAGTATGTGAAATTGCTTTTTCAAGACTTGAAAGAAAAATGAGTCGCTTTGAAGCGAGAGCAGATTTGAAAGCCGCCACTTTATAAGTGTATACGAGACAGCAATTGTTCGCCTTTTTCAGAAAGGCGGGCAATTGCTGTCTTTTTTGTTTATTGCTTATAAAAGAGGGTACTTTTAAAAAAAGTATGGGCAAAAAACAGAATGTTTGTTCTGTTTTGACTTATTTATTTGCTTGACCATTCGTCAGCAATAAAGGGACATTCGCAGCAAAATCATAAAAAAGAGGGGGTTCTTTCTGTGGGGAATTATGTAAATATTATGCTTAATGATCAGAATGTAAGCATACCAGGAGAAATGACCATTATGGAAGCGCTTAAGAAGCAATCGGTCGATATACCGAGTGTTTGTTATCACCCTTCCCTTGGGCCTATTGAAACTTGTGATACATGTATTGTGCAAGTAAATGGAGAATTTGTCCGGTCGTGTTCTACTTTTATTCACGATGGAGATGTGATCAATACGGCTTCTGAAGAGGTAAAGAAGGCACAAGACCTCGCAATGGATCGTATTTTATATAATCATGAGCTGTACTGCACGGTGTGTGATTATAATAATGGCCGCTGCGAAGTACATAACACGGTAAAACAAATGAAAATTGAACATCAGAGCGAGCCATTTACGCCAAAGCCCTATGAAGTAGATAACTCAAATCCTTTTTATCGCTATGATCCGGACCAGTGTATTTTATGCGGGCGCTGTGTAGAGGCCTGTCAGGATGTCCAGGTAACAGAAACGCTATCGATTGACTGGAGCCTCAAACGTCCGCGCGTTATTTGGGATCACGGTGTTGATATTAACGAGTCATCCTGCGTATCGTGCGGGCATTGTTCAACGGTGTGCCCTTGCAACGCCATGATGGAAAAAGGAATGGTTGGCGAGGCAGGTTATTTAACAGGCCTTGCGAAAGATACGCTCCGCCCAATGATTGAACTAACGAAAAATATAGAGACGAGCTATAGCTGGATCATGCCGGTTTCTGATATGGAATCAGCTATGAGAGAGGCCCGCGTGAAAAAAACTAAAACAGTTTGTACGTATTGTGGGGTCGGCTGCAGTTTCGATGTCTGGACAAAAGGGCGGGAAATTTTGAAAGTTGAGCCACAGGTAGAAGCACCGGCCAATGGGATTTCTACCTGTGTGAAAGGGAAGTTCGGCTGGGATTTTGTAAACAGTAAAGAGCGTCTTACGAAGCCGCTTATTCGAGAAGGTGATACATTCCGTGAAGCAGATTGGGAAGAGGCGCTTCATTTAATAAAGAGAAAATTTACAGAAACAAAAGAAATGCACGGACCGGATTCTTTTGCTTTTATCAGTTCATCTAAGTGTACGAACGAGGAATCTTATTTAATGCAAAAGCTTGCCCGTGGTGTTATTGGAACCAATAATATCGACAACTGTTCACGCTATTGTCAAACACCGGCAACGATGGGGCTTTTCCGAACGGTTGGCTACGGCGGGGATTCAGGAACAATCAAGGACATTGAGAGAGCTGGTCTGGTTCTAATTGTTGGGTCAAATACGGCTGAATCGCATCCGGTACTTGCAACAAGAGTGAAGCGGTCGCACAAGTTAAAAGGGCAGAAGTTAATTGTATCTGACTTGCGTGAGCATGAAATGGCGGAGCGCTCTGATCTATTTATTCAACCAAAAGCAGGAACGGACCTTGTTTGGATTTCAGCGGTTACGAAATATATCATTGACAAGGGATGGGCAGACAAAGAGTTTATCAAAAAACGTGTAGATGGTTGGGAGGAATATATTAAAAGCCTCAAGCCATACACAATGGAATATGCTGAAAAAATTACCGGTGTTCCAAAGAAACAGATCATCAAGATTGCTGAAACCGTTCATGAAGCCTCCTCCACCTGTATCCTCTGGGCCATGGGTGTCACTCAGCATCTTGGCGGAAGCGATACGAGCACAGCTATCTCGAATTTATTGCTTGTAACCGGTAACTATGGAAAGCCAGGAGCAGGAAGCTATCCTTTACGTGGACACAACAATGTACAAGGAGCGAGCGATTTCGGCAGCATGCCAGAAAGATTCCCAGGCTATGAGAAGGTAGAGGATGATGCAGTTCGCGCTAAATATGAGAAAGGGTGGGGCGTAAACCTATCGGCAAAGCCAGGCTTGAACAATCATGAAATGGTAGAAGGGATTCATAACGGAAACGTCAAAGTCATGTATATAAAAGGCGAAGAGATGGCGATGGTTGATTCTAACATAAACCACGTGCATGCAGCGTTTGAGAAACTAGATTTCTTCGTTGTTCAAGATATCTTTCTTTCCAAGACGGCTCAATTTGCGGATGTTGTACTCCCTGCCGCTCCTTCTTTTGAAAAGGAAGGTACATTTACAAATACAGAGCGCCGCATCCAGCGGTTGTATCAAATATTTGAACCACTTGGTGAGTCAAAACCGGATTGGCAGATTATTATGGAAATTGCTAACTGTCTCGGCGCTGGCTGGGAGTATAATCACCCAAGTGAAATTATGGCAGAAGCTGCAAGCTTAATGCCACTTTACGCAGGAGTGACCTATGAACGACTAGAGGGATACAATACGCTGCAATGGCCGGTAGCAGCTGACGGAACAGACACTCCGCTCCTTTTTGAAAAGGAGTTCCCGTTCCCGAATGGAAAAGCGAAACTCTTCCCTGTACAGTGGACTAAGCCGATAGAATATGAAGAGGAATATGATATTCAAGTAAATAATGGTCGACTCCTTGAACATTTCCATGAGGGAAATTTAACGTACAAATCAAGAGGGATTTCATCCAAAACTCCAAGTGTCTTCCTGGAAGTGTCACCAGAGTTGGCCAAAGAGCGAGGACTTGAGAATGGAACAGTTGTCCGTTTAACATCACCGTACGGAAGTGTGAAGGTGCCTTGCCATGTGACCGACCGAGTAAAAGGAAAAGAAGTGTACCTGCCAATGAATGATTCAGGGGAAGGCGCCATTAACTACTTAACGAGCAGTCGGGCCGATAAAGATACGGACACACCAGCCTATAAAGAAGTAAAAGCTAAAATGGAGATTATCCAACAAACAGGCGAAGATCCACTTCCGCGTATCAATCACCGACGAGGCAATCCAAACCCGCAGATTGGTGTAGAAGTAGAGAAAAAATGGGCACGTCCTGATTATATCTTTCCTGGCGATCTCGTAAAGAAAGGGGTGCTAAAGCGTGGCTAAAGCAATTACTCAGATCCGACGCATGGAGCTAAGTGAAGAAGAGCAGCGGCAGCGAGATTTACAGGAAATAGAAGCGATGCTGATTGAGCATAAAGAGGCGGTTCAGGCCTTTATGAATGTATTGGATAAAGTCTATAAAAGCGGCGGCATGGATTTAGCGGTTGGCCTATTTGATCAAGGGGACAGAGTGCTTGATGTGCTCGTCAAGGCAATGGATAATCCGGGAGCGGCAAAAACGCTAAAAAACGGGCTGCTTTTAATTGGTACGCTCGGTCAGTTAAACGTTGAGAAGCTTGGCCCTATCATTGAAAGACTGAATAGCGGTTTGGATGAGGTAGCGGAATGGAGTGAGGGAGACCGCTCTCTCGCTCAGCTTTTTAAACAGACAAATTGGAAAGAGTCGCTGCTCTTTTTGATTTCTTTTTTAAAAGGAGCAATGGAAACGGAGAAAACACAAAAGCAAAAAAAAGGACGCAGTAGATGGTTGGCGACTGCTGGCTTATCTCTAGCGGGATTTCTAATCTTAAAGAAAAAAGGATGGTTAAATTAAAGAAGGGCAAGCCGGTACTCCGCTTAGCGAGTGTACCGGTTTGTCTCGTTTTTTGCTCATAAAATAAAAGCGCTTTAAATACAATTGGGAAGAAAGGGGGAATAGGGGAATGGAAAAAGTAAAAAATCGGTGGTTGATCGCCGCTGCAGCAGTCGGTATTCACATTTCAATCGGATCGGTTTATTCTTGGAGTGTCTTTACGAATCCGCTGAATAAAGAACATGGATGGGGACTAACAGAGATTTCACTCACATTCAGTATCGCTATTTTCTTTCTAGGGTTATCAGCCGCCTTTATGGGCCATTTTGTCGAAAAATATGGACCTCGAGCTTCTGGGTTAATTGCAACAGCTTTTTTTGTTATGGGCATGATTGGAGGCGGATTTGCCAATAGCATTGGATCACTTTATTTACTTTATTTTTTTTATGGGATAATGGGCGGCATTGGGCTTGGAATTGGTTATATTACACCGGTATCCTCTCTTGTTAAATGGTTTCCGGATCGCCGTGGGCTTGCAACCGGACTTGCCATTATGGGCTTTGGCTTTGCTTCGTTAATTGCAAGCCCCATCATTGACCAGCTTATTAACGCGGTTGGCATCAGCAATACTTTTTACCTCTTAGGGACGGTTTATTTTCTTCTTATGATTTCATCTTCTCTGTATTTGTCTCCTCCTCCAGCGGGATGGCTCCCGAAAGGAATGGAAAATGTACAGAATGAGAGCAGATGGAAAACCGCCGATTTGTCCGAGTTAACAGCCAATGAAGCAGTAAAGACCATGCGATTTTGGGCGCTTTGGTCTATGCTATTTATTAATGTAACATGCGGAATTGCCGTTATTTCTGTTGCTTCACCGATGGCGCAGGAAATTGCTGGTTTATCGGCTGCTGCAGCTGCCACTATGGTTGGGATTATGGGATTGTTTAATGGCTTTGGCCGGATTGGGTGGGCGACTGTATCTGATTATATTGGCCGTCCGAACGTCTATACAACATTTTTCGCTATCCAACTGATTTCCTTTCTGCTTCTTCCAAATGTAACAAATCCTCTCTTATTCCAGTTAATGATCTTTATTATTTTATCCTGTTACGGTGGTGGCTTTGCCTCTATTCCAGCTTATATTGGAGATCTATTCGGCACAAAGCAGCTCGGTGCCATTCACGGTTATATATTAACCGCATGGGCAGCGGCCGGTCTCGTTGGTCCGGTAGTTGTTTCGAATATCCGTGAAGTGACCGATAGTTATTCATTGACTTTATATATTTTTACCGCTGCTTTTGCTGCAGCACTTCTGATTTCTTTATTAATCCGTATAAATATCCGAAAGGTACGGAAGGAAAATCAAGTGTTAGGAACAACACTAAAAGCATGATGTATACTCATTAAAAATGATAGCTAAAATAGCTATCATTTTTAATGAGTAAAGAAAGTGGGACGTACATCCATAAACAATTAACCATAATTTTTGCTCAAGTATACCTCCTCACTTATATTTTATCTGTAGTCAATTTAGCGGTTATATATTTCAAAAAAGGTCCAATCAATTTAGAAAAGGTGATCATTATGAGACGGCTTGAAAACAAAGTAGCGATTATAACTGGAAGTGCAGCCGGTATCGGCAAGGAGATTGCTTTCATGACGAACGTTGATGAGTTCGGCATGAAAGTAGCCACACGTGGTGTGAATTTAATGCCGAAAGCTGGAACAACAGAGGATATCGCTAATATTGCTTTATTTCTGGCCTCTAATGAATCCGCTTATATTAACGGAGTAGCGATCGCTGCAGATGCTGGCTGGAGCGCCTATTAAAAAATTTCTTGTAAATGAACATGAAAGGCTGGCATGAAACTGTACAAAGGATTTACAATAAATAGCAGGGAGGTGATGGTATGGCGATCGAGAGCAAATTGCCAAAGTTTGCAGCGTCTCATGCAAAGCCTGGGTTTAGAAAGGGCGATACTTTGCATGGGGTGATTCTTTAAAATCATCGCCTGAGTGAGTTGCCGTATTTCTATCTTCCTTTGGCTTTGCACCTTATTTTATTTCTAAAAAAGAATAAGGAGCTGGCAAAAGTGAAATATGTAAAAGCAACTGCTATTTTACCAGAACAATTAATCATTGAAATTCAAAAATATGTGCAAGGGGAAACCATTTACATTCCAAAACCTAAAACGGCGTATCAAAAATGGGGATCCCGTTCTGGAGGAAGGAAGTTTATTGACGATCGAAATGCTGCTATTCGGCGAGCATTTCAAAATGGAGAGATGATTGAACGATTGGCAGATGAGTATTGTCTTTCCGTTGAAACCATTAAGAAAATCGTCTACTCTAAATAATGCACTTCAGGAAAGCACTGACTATCTTTTAGATAAATCAGTGCTTTTTTATGGCAAATTTGTTTCCTAGTCATTCTTTGCCTTTCAAAAAAAAGATGAATCGTTTAACGTAGAAAGAAGAATGAACAGGAGTGAAGAACATGGAAGCTTTCATAAGAAATGACCAATATAATTTAATTAAAAGACAGGCTAAAAACCTTGTTAATGGCCATGCGGCTGCTCAACATGAGGGAGTATTAAAGGCATTAAAGGCGATGGCTGAAGAAAATATAGCTGAGGCATTTACCGATCTCACTGAGGAACAGCGACAGCTGCTCAGTCCTATTACAGGGGTGGAAAACAAAGAGCAGGCAGAGAAGTTCTTAGCGGGGATCAAGCCTTATGTGATTCCTTTTAAGAAAATCACAGAACAGAGCTTGAAAAAATTGTTTCCTAAAGCAAAGAAGCTGAAGTTGCCGGACATGGAAAACATAGATCTAAGGGAAATTTCCTACCTTGGATGGTACGATAAAGGATCAAACAAAAAATATTTAGTAGCCTATCATAATGAAAAACTTACGGGGGTGCAAGGTACCTTTACTCCTGCCAATCAAAAAGGCATTTGTGCATTGTGCAACGGCTATGAAGAGACCGGTATGTTTATTGCTGAAGTAAAGAGAGCAGAAAAAGGAACATTCACAAAAAGGGGCAACTATATTTGCCGGGATAGCGAAAAGTGTAATCAAAACTTAACGACGCTCGATAAACTGCAAGAATTTATTGATCGGCTGAATCATCAATAATAATCAAAAGGAAGACAAAGGTTTGCAACTATCCATCCGTTGGCCATCATCTAAGGCATGCTAAGATCTAGCATGCCTTTTGTTTTTGATTCAAGAAGCTTTTAGGTAAAATGATCTATTTTGTTATATTTCTGGTCCATTCGTATGATAAATCAGGTATCAGTTGTTATTCATTAGGCTGTTTTTTATAATTATACTAAATAATGTAAAGTATAATTAATAGTGGAAAAGCTGTTGGAAAGAGGGAAACATATATGGCAACGATTGGCATTGACTTGGGGACTTCTAATAGTCTCGCTGCTTACTGGTCTGACAATGGCCCGGTAATCATTCCAAATGTACTTGGAGAACACCTTACTCCATCCATCGTTAGTGTGGATGATAACGGTGAAATACTAGTTGGACAAATTGCTAAGGAGCGTCTGATTTCGCACCCGGATTTGACTGCTTCTATTTTTAAAAGATACATGGGTAGCGAGAAAGCTTATTCATTAGGCTCTTACACGTTCTCTCCAGAGGAGCTCTCGTCCTTTATTTTAAAGTCTCTAAAAAGTGATGCTGAGGCATTTCTTGGCGAGCCGGTAACTGAAGCCGTTATTAGTGTGCCAGCTTATTTTAACGACAGGCAGCGTAAGTCTACGAAAAAAGCTGCGGAACTTGCCGGTCTAAAAGTAGACCGGTTAATTAGTGAACCAACTGCTGCGGCTCTCGCTTATGGTCTTCATTTAGAAGAGACAGATACAAAGTTTCTTATATTTGACTTAGGAGGCGGCACCTTTGACATATCTATTTTAGAGCTTTTTGAAGGCATCATGGAGGTTAAATCGATCGCGGGAGATAACTTTCTTGGAGGAGAAGATTTTACAAGTTTACTATTCTCCTATTTTATCGAAATGACAAAACTAGACCTGAATGCATTAGATGCAAATGCTCGCTCCGTTTTATTTAAACAAGCGGAGTTGTGTAAACGTGCGCTCGGCCAGGGGCATACAGGAAGAATGAACTATACATATAACGGCAAGGAGTACGAAATTGCAGTCAGCCGCAGTGAATTTGAAAAGCTGGCTGCTCCGTTAATTTTAAGACTCCGGCAGCCCGTTGAGCGTGCGTTGAGAGACGCTTCCCTTCACATAGATGAAATTGATGCGGTGATTCTTATTGGTGGTGCAACAAGAATGCCTATTATTAAGACGATTGTCAGTAAGATGTTCGGACGGCTTCCTTTCTCCACTATTCATCCGGACGAAGCAGTTGGAATGGGAGCAGCCGTACAAGTGGCTCTTAAAGAAAGAAATGAAGCATTGCAAGAGTTGATCTTAACAGATGTTTGTCCGTACACATTGGGAACGAGTATATCTAAAAGGATCAGTCATCAGCAAATAGAGGATGGTCACTTCAAACCTATTATTGAGCGTAATACTCCAATACCGGTCAGCAAGGTAGAACGATTTTACACCATGCATGATTTACAAACAGAAATTCTTGTGGATGTTTATCAGGGAGAGAGCCGCCGTGTAGAAAATAACTTAAAGCTTGATGAACTAAAAGTAAAGGTTCCTGCCGCTGCCGCTGGTGATCAAGCAATAGATATTCGGTACACGTATGATCTGAACGGTTTACTAGAAGTCGAAGTCACGATCATCAGTACGGGTGAAAAAAAGACGATGCTGATTGAGCAGAATCCTGGACATCTGACCGAAGCAGAGATCGAAGCGAGAATGGAAGAGCTAAAATCGATTAAAATTCATCCTCGCGAGAGAACCGAAAATAGGCTGCTGTTGGCTAAAGGAGAAAGGTTGTATGAAGAAGCATTAGGAGATAAGCGAGAGAAAATTGCCTTCTTATTAGAAAGATTCGAACAGGTACTTGCTTCACAAAATGAAATAGACATAAAAAAAGCGGCGCAAGTTTTCAAGGCCGAATTAGCTTCCTTTGAAAGGTGGACTGATTATTGATGACAGCAT
Source organism: Pseudobacillus sp. FSL P4-0506 (assembly GCF_038003025.1). Classification (NCBI taxonomy): domain Bacteria; kingdom Bacillati; phylum Bacillota; class Bacilli; order Caryophanales; family Bacillaceae; genus Pseudobacillus; species Pseudobacillus sp. FSL P4-0506. Next base: position 3,872,722 of record NZ_JBBOOI010000001.1, on the reverse strand, counting down.
GGGACATGCTAGGGATTGAACCGACGGATGACCTGACTGTCATTAAAAAGGCCTATGCTAAAAAGTTGAAAGTGCATCATCCCGAAGAGGATCCAACAGGATACCAAAAGTTAAGAGAAGCCTATGATTGGGCGGTGAAGCATCAGAAACAAATAGCATTCAGTCCCCAAGGAACAGCAGTGCAGGAAGACGAGAGATGGCTAGGGAATGAAGAACATGAATGGGAGGACAGCTACGAAGAAGAGAAGGTGTATGTGCAGACTCCCCCATGGATCGATTGGAGAGATTCGCAAACTCATTTTCGTAGAAATGAAGAATTAGTAGAGAGTTTTCTTGAAAAGGCTGAAGAGTTATATGAAAATTTCTCTGACCGTATAAGTGTAGATAAATGGACAGAACTATTAAATTCTGATGTCATTTGGAACCTGGAGCTTAAAGAAGAAGTGAGTGACCGTTTGCTAGATTTTTTACACGAGCACCCCTACTTGCCAAATAATATTTGGCAGCTTATTGATAATAGCTTCCAATGGAGTCATGAAATAACAGAAGACGAAGAAGATTTTCAAGAAAGAACCTCTAGTTGGTTTACTTCTTATTATAAAAAACAGCTAGCCGATTTTTATCCAAAGCTTTCTTACACATGTTTGCTTCAAGCCGGTGAGATGAATTACGATGCGTATCTTTCCTACAGGGAATTGGCTGTGGAAGAGTTCATGGAAAATAAGCTAAAAAAAGCAGAGGAATGGTTTGATAAGGCTTATGCGATTTTTTCGGATGATCCTGAACTTCTCCGCTTACAGGGAAGTCTATTTTCTCGGACGGGCCGTATGAAGGAGGCCATAGAGGCACTTGCCCGGGCGGTGAAGATCAGCCCTGATGATATAGACGCACAGGTGATGCTTGCTTACGTTCTTTATGAATCAAAGCATTTGCAAGAAGCCGCTGCACAATGCGAAAAAATTCTTTCTTTCCTGCCAGATCATCTTGACACACTTAGTATCTACGGCAAAAGTTTGTACGAACAGGGAAAGCTGAACGAATCAAGAGATATATTTAAACGAATAAAGAAAAAGGAAGCTTATGACAGCGAAGCGATCTCTTATTTAGCAAGCATTCATGCCTTCATGGCAAAAGAGAACAAAAGAGAACAAAAGAGGAGGCAGCGCCCTTCTGCAAGGGAACTGAGCAAAGAACTGAATAAACCTAGTTTGCTCAAAAACATCTCCTTCCTTTTCCTCTACCTTCCTAAAATTAAAATTCTGTTTCTTCTTGGCCTGCTGGTCTATAGTTGGCTAGAACTTGAAAATGCTGTATACATAAATCCTTTATTATTTACCTTGGTGTTTTTTTTCTCTCTTTTTACAGACAGTATCGACTTAAGTTTTCTTGATTTTCGAGCCTATGCATGGTTTGCGTTTTTTATTTGGACAACATGGCGAGTTGTAAGAGAATTATGGAAGTCCTGGCGGGCCGCCCGTTATTGAGAGGAGAAGGGGAAAGATGGTATTGCGTATTTCAAGACAACAAAGAAGGACTCATCGTTACTTGTATGCACTGACGGCTGTATGTTTCAGTGGAAAGTTTGCTTACTATTACGCGATTAATCAAAGGTATGGGTTCAAAAAGAGGGAAATGAGAAAAACGTTGGAACAATGGGATGTCAGCGACCATGAAAGCATGAGGAGAGTGCTTGACTGGCTAATAGATGCTGGGAGAAAAGAGGAGTTTAGCCAGCTTCAAAATCAATTGACCATTTTTTCGGAGGACAATCGCCAGCCGGGTATCCATTCACTACCCGATGACGGAGAGTTGAAGAAACAAGCAGATTTTACTAATAAATATTTTAGAAGAGTGTCACCTCAAAATATAGCTGCCTTTGATTATGCCTTTTGTATTGTGTTAAGCAGATTTGGCTGGAAAGTGGGTTATCTAGATTCAGAAGAAGCTTACGACTATATGTTGAAAGCTGCACGTCTCGCTCAATCTTCGTATTCAAGCTGGCTTGAATACATTACGGCTTATACGATTGGTGTACAATTTGTGGACAGTGCTCAATTAAAGAATCCACAGTATATTATGGTACAGGAGCCTGCGATCATAAAATTGCTCTCCTCTCGGCATAGTCCCTTTCAAAAGGTTAAGTGGGATACGAAAATTTGAATAATAAATAAAGAAAGGCTGCCCCAAAACAAGGTGTTGGGCAGCCTTCTATTTATTCTGTAATGAACACAGTGAAATAACTTCCCAAGAATCATGACAGAAAGAGAGTAAAAGTAACCAAAAGTGACAAAAAATATGAAGAAATGAATTATTTATGCATGAATTCATAAAAAACACTCAAAAAATGAAAGCGCTATTTTGTCTATTATTAAAAACTTTTAGAAGCAGCTGCTGTTGAACAACGCCTTCTTTACTGATGATTTAAGAAATGAGGGGAGGAATAGAAGCGAAAAAGAAACAAAAATTAACTAAATTTTGTCTTTTTTGTGAATTCAGGCATAAAAATTGCAAATATTAAAAAAGCATTTTTATGTATTTATTTTACTGGTGTGGAAATTTTTAACCGCACGACCACTTTGCAACTGAAAGGGAGAATGTCTATGGAGCATCTCGGTACTTATGTGATTTATGTAATTATGGCCTTTGTTATTATCGGAGCGATCGCAGCTGTGCGCAACGAAGAAGAAGGAATGGGCAAAGAGTTCATTCAGGGGATTCACACAATTGGACCGATTTTTATTCCGATTGCTGCTACATTAGCATCAATTCCGTACTTATCAAAGTTTATTGAATTTGCTTTTGGTCCACTCTTTTCTGCAATTGGGGCTGATCCAGCTATGGCCGCCACTACCCTTATTTCAAGCGACATGGGGAGCTATCAGCTGGCTGATGTGCTGGCTAGTGATCGTGAAAATTGGATTATTGCCACTGTTAACGGCATTATTATGGGGCCTCATATTATTTTTACTATCCCTGTTGCACTTGCTATGTTGCAAAAGCGCGATCATAAATATTTAGCGCTTGGAATGATGTCCGGCGTTTTGACTGTACCGATTAGCGTTTTTATTACAACGAGCATTTTGGCACTGACAGAAACGAAGATCAGGGACACAATCAGCACGACGGCTGAGCCGACCTATCAATTGTCCATGTCTATTGGGACAATTTTAATTAATCTTATTCCGTTAACGGCGGTTGGAATATTTATTGCTGTCGGTTTGAGAATGTTTCCTAATCTGATGATCAAAGGCTTTATGGCCATTGGGTGGTTTATGAGCACAGCTATGAAACTCGTACTGGCATGTACGATCGTCGAATATTTTACCGGCGTATTTACTGCCATATTTGGCCATTGGGGATTCGATCCAATTATTGCCGATGCAAAAGATCAATTTAGAGGACTGGAAATTGCCGGTTATATCGGTATTATGCTTGCAGGAGCTTTCCCGATGGTTTATGCCATTCAAAAGTATTTGGCAAAGCCGCTGCAATTCTTCGGCAAGCTGCTCGGTTTAAGCAGCATCGGCAGCGCAGGGGTAATTGCAGCCACAGCCAATCCTCTGGCACTTTTTAAAATTATTAAAGACATGCCAGCAAAAGATAAAGTATTAACGATTGCTTATGCCATTTCAGGTGGATGGATGATCGGGGATCAATTGGCATTTCCAGCTAACTTCCAGCCGACAATTATTATCCCAGTAATGCTCGGTAAGTTTCTTGGTGCTGTTTTGGCGATTCTTCTATGCTACTGGATTTCTATCCCGAAAGCATTGGAGATTGAACGGCTGGAGAAGTTAGAGAACAAGACAAAGAAACAACAAAATACAGCAGCTGAAGATCCACTTGAAGCAACTAGCTGATGATTCCATAGAGGTGCAGGATAAAGACTGCATCTCTATTTCTTTGTCTTTATATGTATAAGAAAAACTTTTACAAGGGAACAGTTATAAGGGGATTAAAAACAAGGCTGTCAATGAATTGTTCAATAGAAGCATGAAATATAATAGCCAGGTTGTCATTGAAAGCGCCAGCTGAATATAATAGTGTAAATCATGTTTTCGTTTGTGCTGCTCATCATGTCGCGGGAATTAGACGGGAAAACAAACTCGCGGAAGGCGGGGTATGGGGGCATTAACTTGTATAAAGCAGGAGCTTGGGTAAAAATCAAAAACAGAAATGCCGTTGGATTTGTATTGGAAGCAAGCTACCATGGTGCGATGGTGTTTGTGATCAGAAATGGAAAGCCAGTTGGAGAACACAGATACAGCTATCATCAGTTGACACTGATGAATGACGATTTAACAGCGGATGAACTTCTTGATTTAGCTAGACTAACAGTGGATTTAAATCAGAAAGAATGGTTTATGGAAGTAACAGAACGGATGAAGGAGATATCTGGTGGATAGCGTGGAATCATTTACTATTTTGTTGTGTAAGGAAATAATATTACGAGAGAAAAGGTTCAGCTAATAATGATATGCTGAACCTTTTTTATTATCCACTCTTCATTTTATCTCCTTTTGTAACTGATTTAGTAATTTATACTCATATGCATGTACTTATATAAATTGGTTTTTGATTGGCGCTGTTTTTCGCAACTATCTCACTTGATTAGATTATATAGTGGATGGAACTACCACATTACTTATGAAAAAGACAGAATAGAACAAATAGTTATAATTGCTTAAATTGGTAAAATTATGTATGATTGAGAAAAGGGATATGTGACTATTTATCTATATTATCTATACTGGCAAACTCGATGAAAGTCGGGGACGCAAAGCCACAGGTCTAAAACATGGAATGTACCATGATGGCCGGGCTGCCGAACTGTTTTTTTACAAAGAGCTCTTCTGGCCGTCCGCGTAAAGTTATTTTTGGATTTACGTTGACGAAAGGAGCTCTTTTATTTTTGTAAAGACAGAAGGAGGGGGAAGTCTTGGTATCGAAGCTGCTAAAAAATTTAAGTATTGGAAAAAAGTACGGATTGGCTTTAGGAGTGGTTATTCTACTTTTCTGTCTCTCTGCCATAGTTGTTTACGTAAAGCTGGTAGATGTTAAAGAGAATATTGCCGCTCTTGAGCAAAAGGGAGACCGAGCTATCAAAATGACAAAAATGGCTTCGTTATTCAGCGAACAAGACATTCGAATTGCGGATTATATTAATCACCCTGACGAGCGGTTTGTCAAAGGATTTGAGGAAAGGAAACAAGCCTTTACTAAGCTTGAAAAAGAATTAGAGGCAGCAATTAAAACAGAGAAAGAAGAAGAGGTTTTTGCGTGGATTAAAGGAAATAATAAAGAAGTAAGTAAGGTTTTCCATGATAAAGTTATACCTGCTGTCAAAAGTGGAGATGAATTAGAGACATTGCTCGCCAGACAAAGAACACAGGCTTTGAGAAGTGAAACGGTCGAAAAGCTGGCAGAATTGGAAAGCATGATTAATGAACAGCGAAAGTTAGCGTCTAATGAAGCAAAGCATAGTTTGAATGAATCGATTACTGTATTAATTTTCTCCATTATTTTATCTGCAGCCATTGGCTCGGCAGCTGTTTTTATGATCAATCGTCTGGTGAGACATCACTTGAACCGGGTGGTTGAGATGGCCGACAGTATTTCGGAGGGGAATCTACAGATCAAGAAAAGTAATTATGAAGGGGAAGATGAGATTGCCCAGCTCAGCTCGGCTATGAATCAAATGCTCGAGAGCTTACAGGATATAATCCAGAAAATTACCGTTACATCTGAAATAGTAACCAGTCAAAGTGGAGAGCTGACCGAGGCGGCTAGTGAAGTGAAAGCGGGCAGCCAGCAGGCAGCAGCTACTATGCAACAACTTTCGGCGGGAGCCGAATCCCAAGCCCATGAGGTAAATGACCTTTCAGAGGTCATGGCCAGCTATATTGAAAGGGTTCAAGAAGCAAATAGCAGCGGCGAACACATTTATATAGCCTCAAAAGCTGTTTCAGAATTAACTACTGAGGGAAAACGCTTAATGAGTTCCTCTGTCAATCAGATGAGAGAGATTGACAAAATTATGCAGGCTTCTGTTGAAAGAGTAAGAGGACTTGATCGTCAATCACAAGAAATTTCATCATTAGTAGCAGTCATTCAGGCCATTGCTGAACAAACGAATTTATTGGCGTTAAATGCTGCGATTGAAGCAGCAAGGGCAGGTGAACATGGAAAAGGGTTTGCTGTTGTTGCAGCTGAGGTACGCAAATTAGCCGTCCAAGTCTCTCACTCTGTAAAAGACATTACAGCTATTGTTTCAGATGTTCAACAAGAGTCATCTGAGGTTGCTCATTCCTTGGAAGCTGGTTACATAGAAGTTGGGAAGGGGATGGGTCAAATTCAGACAACAGGAGCAATGTTTGAAAAAATTGATGCTTCTATTTCTGAAATGACAGAGAGAGTCCAATTTGTTTCCAAAAATTTGAACCAAATAGTAACGGGCAGTGAACAGATGAACAGATCGATTGAAAATATTGCGTCGGTTTCTGAAGAATCGGCAGCTGGAGTTGAACAAACTTCTGCCTCGATTCAGCAAACGAGCAGCTCAATGGAAGAGATTGCTGAAAATGCCGTAAAGTTGTCAAAACTGGCTGAGGACCTTAATGGCTTAGTGTGTAAATTTACTGTTTAAAAGAATATGCCCTCCTTGAGGAGGGCATAGAGATGATTTAAGCCGATACATTTTGTTTTGCGCGAGCAAATTGCCTTGTAGCAAATAAAACAACAGATGCAAAAAGGAAGGCAGCAAAAAGAAATTCCACTCGGTTCCCCATTTTATAAAATACTGCACCAATCATGGGACCAGCTGCCATGCCGAGGTAGCGAAAAAAATTATATGTCCCAATCGCTGTCGCCCGATTATGGAGAAAAGCGAGGCTTAGTAAGGTGGTTTGAACAGGGAGAGAAAGCCCTAGACAAAGACCGAATAAAGTAATGCTACCAACCAATAGCGGCAGCGAGACGGCAGCTATGATGACAAAGAGGATTGTAGCTGCAACATTTAATGAAGAGCTGAAAATAAGAAACTTTTTTGTATTAAAGTGCTCCTGCAAACGACTGCCTGCAAAGCTGCCGATAACAACACCTAGCGACATAGGAAGAAAAATAAGTCCTTTTTCGCTTGCGGATAATTGATAAAAGTCAGAAAGCAGGTGAGGCATAAACACCAAAAAGTTATAAAATGTAAAGTACTGAACAAACCCTAGAAGAATAACGACAGAACCGATCGGGTGTTTTAAAATAAAATAAAAGTCTCGGGGAGAAATTCTCCCACTTTCTTCTCCCGCTATCTTTGTTTCGGGTAAGAACTTATATGTCAATAGCCACATGATAACTCCAGTAGCAGCAAGTACCCAAAAAACCCCGTGAAATCCAGAGACCTCACCAACAATTCCCCCAATTACTGGGCCTACAACGGGACCAAGAGATACCATCATTTGGAAAGTCCCCATTGATCTTCCCAGTTGTTTCCCGGTAAATAAATCCCCAATTACAGTAGTAGCTACGACAGAGCCGACTGCAATACCGGCTGCCTGAACAGCGCGAAAGAAGATAAGAGATGGAATAGAAGGGGAAAGAGCCGCTCCAATCGATGCAGCTATGTAAATTAAAATTCCCGGCAACATAATCCTTCGTCTCCCCAGCTTGTCTGCAAGAGGCCCATAAACAATTTGCATAAGAGCTAGTACGAGAGTAAAAATAGAAATAGTTAAATTGATTACAAATTCAGAGGTATGAAACTGTTGCTGTACTTCCGGTATGAGTGGTGCATAGATGGTTTGTGTAAAAGGACCGAAAAAAGCAGCAAAAGCTACGACGTATACAATTAATTTTTTATTCAACCCGCATGACACCTTTCTTCAGCAGAAATTATTTCATATGTAAGAGCGCTCTCCAGGTACGGAACAGCAGGAATAACTATACATATATGAAAAGCACGAGTATATTGATGATAATTACTTAGGTAATTATATAGTTGCATATTGAAAATGTCTATACGATGATGGAGGCAAAGAATGAGCCTTTCCTTTTCAATAACAGCATCATTATAGAGAATATCCTTTGCGAATAAGGCTGAAACAGATGTAATCCTTTGCTTCCCGGGAAATAAATAATTAAGAAAAAAGCAGAGTCACGATTCGTGACTCTGCTTTTTGAAAGTGATTATGCTAATTAAGACTTTAATGTCAAAATAGTTTCGAGCAGTACATTGACACCTTTTTCACAATCTTCCCACGTAGTTAACTCATCCTCAGAATGACTTTTCCCCTTGATGCTTGGAACGAAAATCATGGCTGAAGGGATATAGCTGGCAATAAATTGCGCATCATGGCCGGCGCCGCTTACCATTCGTTTAAATGGATAGCCAAGAGATCTTGCAGATTGTTCGAGCGCATGACAGATACTCTCGTCAAACCAAACGGTATCTCGCCCCCACAATTTTTCAGCTTTAACGGTGCAATCTTGTTCTGAAGGCAACTGGGTTAAATCTCGAATAATGGCTTCCACCTGCTTAATAACGGTGGGATCTTTATGTCTAGCTTCCAAAGAAAAAACAACTTTGTCTGGGATGACTGTGTGTATATTAGGGGTTATATTCATTCTTCCTATGGTGAATACAAGTTCTTTATCAAGAGAGCTAAGTTTTTTGCGAGCGTTCGCTATAAGGTCATTGGCCGTAAAGAGAGCGTCTTTCCGCATGTTCATAGGGGTGGTTCCAGCATGATTAGATTCTCCTGTTACTTCGATTTCATAACATACCATTCCAACCACACACTCAACGACACCAATTGTTAATGATTCTCTTTCAAGAATCGGCCCTTGTTCAATGTGTAATTCCAAAAAAGCCGTGGCTTCTGTTAATCGGTATTTTCTATCGCCTGCATAACCAATAGAATGGAGGGCTTCCTCAAAAGTCATACCCTCTGTGTCTGTCTTTTTCATCATTACAGCTTTTTCAAATTTTCCTGAAAGAACCCCTGAGGACATCATAGAAGGCTCGAAGCGAGCTCCTTCTTCATTGGTAAAGTTTACTATAGTAAGAGGGACTTGTGGCTTTATATTATTCTCTACTAAAGTTCGGGCAACTTCTAAGCCGGCAGCAACCCCGAGAATCCCATCAAAGCGGCCGCCTTTTTTTACGGTATCCATATGTGAACCAACAACGATTGGCGGTTTGTTTTCGATGCCTTCTAAAGTAGCATACATGTTGCCCATATCATCAATCTGGACAGTCATATTTAATTCTTCACAGCAGGAACGAAAATAATCCCTGGCTAAGCGGTCTTCTTCAGATAGAGACAGACGGGTTACTCCATTGTTTTTTGTGCGGCCGAAATCCGCAAAATGTTCAAGTGTTTCTTTTAAGCGTTTTCCATTAACCGCTATCTTTTGTTTATACACATTGCTCACCTCTCTGGTTATATTTGTCTCGAAAATGATATCAGTAAATAAATGATTCTAATATTGATTTAATTATTCTATTAAATACTAAATATTCCTTCTTTTTAGACAATTTAACGAAATCTTTGTTAAAGGGCCATGTTGATTGTTATAGAGTTAACTGGGATTAAAAGCCGCGCAGAATCCCGTAGACGCTTAAGGAACGAACAGCAACGTTTTTAGCTAACAAGGTCTAAGTAAAAGAAAAACAAGCATAACATTTACAATTGCTGCACTTAATTTAGAAAAAAGAGAGGTGAGAGATGTAGCCGTTTTTTTAGGAGAAAAAGAATATTTATCTTTTTTACCAGTGAGGAGAGGGCTGCTGACAGTAGACTTCATGCGATAGTTCTTCTGGACAAAAGCAGCCCATAAGGCAGAGTGGTGAAAATAAGTTAAGGGAGAGAAGGTACACGGCTGTTTTTTCTTATGAATTCTCTTTATTGTACTGATCCAATCCTTTTTTGAACAAATCAAGGATAATATCATGCTGGGTTTTACTCATTACGTGGTTTTTAATTTCGTTTAACTCAGCCACTAACTCTGCATCCAAGTGAAGGTTAATCGTTTTTCCTTTATCTTTCGGTCTGACTTCGTAGCCCTTTTCCGTTTCTTTTGTCTGACCTTCTATAACCATGTCATCAGAAAGCCAAGACTTGTCAGGAATAAATATGAAATCTCCTTCAAAAAAAATTTTGGATAAGTCCTTTTCAAAGGAAATATCGAGCGTATTGTTGGCTGCCTGGTTAGCTTGTTTAATCTTACGGGCGATCTCCTGATTTTGCACGGTGTTTAGCAGGCTGATTTTCGCTTTCATTCGCTAATCAACTCCTCCGATACTTCTGTCAAATGACTCTCTTTTACATCTTTCATGAGTTCAAAAGATCCTTCAATTTGAATAGTATAAAGAAACTGTCCCTTGCTTAGCTGAGAATCAATAATAATTCCAATAATTGGATCATTAGACTGCTTTTTTACAAGAACACGGTCAAGCACTTCAAATTCAGGAAGCAGATAACCTTTTTCATATAAAAAGTGATACGTATTGACTTTAGGGTAAAGAAATCTTTTCTTTCCTTGCTTAGAGTGCAACGCCCAAAATTTCTCTTTTTCGTCGATGACTTCTCCCAAGTACCCTTCATCTGCCCATCTTTTGATGGTGGACATGTTAATTGTTTTGCCAATTTTCTTGAAAATTAGGTCAATAATTTCCTTGGAAGAAATATAATTTTCTCGTTCCTTCTCTTGCTTATCCAACGCTTCTAAGCGTTTAGACAAGTCTTTAAGAAGCAGTTGCTGTTCTTGTATTTTTTCCTCTGTTCTCTTTAGCAGTGCTTCTAACTCTGTTCTTTTCAAAAACTTTCCCGCCTTCCTTTCTCATGATGCTAGACAATTCAAATATATTTTTATTTTACACTATTTTCATGTAGTAAATGAATTAGATTGAGTGAAAAAGAAGAGGATTTTATTGAATTAAAATGTCATACATTCTATTTTGCTTGCATTATATTAAGAGTAAAAAATGCAATCAATATATTGACATGAACTTTTTAATATCATACCATTGTTTTAGGAATATTTAGAATATTGATATTTTTGATCATCTTGCTAAATCTTCAATCTAAGATTGAGGGGGACCGAAGAAAATAAGGGATTTTTATCATCTTATTTTTGGTTAAGGAAGTGGATGCCGCATAAAACGGTATAAGTGAAGACGTGTGGAAATAAGTGAGGGGGTAATAGGCATGCATTTGAACAGGGTAAAGAACAAAAAAATTTCGTTGGACAACTTACGATTGAACTTTCAGGAAATTGAACCGGATTTAACTGCAAAGGAAGCTGTCGAGGAATCCAATCGCTGCCTTTACTGCTACGACGCACCTTGCATTAAAGCCTGCCCAACAGGCATTAATATACCATCATTTATAAAAAAGATTGCCTCTGGAAATTTGAAAGGATCAGCCCGTGTCATCATGGAGGCAAACCCAGTAGGGGCCAGCTGTGCCCGTGTTTGTCCGACGGAAGAATTATGTGAAGGGGCCTGTGTGCTAAATGATGCTTCTTTGCCGATTATGATTGGTAACTTGCAGCGCCACGCGACAAATTGGGCTATCCGCAATAATGAGCAACTGTTCCAGGCCGGTGAAAAAAATGGGAAAAGGGTAGCGATTATCGGAGGAGGACCAGCAGGATTATCCGCAGCCCGCGAGCTGGCTCGACTCGGATATGAAGTAACCCTTTTTGAAGCGAAGGAAAAAGCGGGGGGATTAGATACTTATGGGATTGTCTCGTTCCGTCTTCCTCAAGAGGTCTCTTTATGGGAAGTTGAGCAAGTGGAGAAGCTAGGGGTGAAAATTGAAACAAATACAAAGATAGGGAAGGACATTCAGGCAAAAGAAATCATTGATCGCTTTGACGCTGTTGTCTTAGCTATAGGCATGTCAAAAGTGCCAATGCTAGGCATTGAAGGAGAGGAGGCAGAGGGTGTATTTGATGCGATTGATTTCGTGGAAGGCACAAAAACTCCGCCTCTTGACCAGCGATTTATCGGAAAGAAAGTAATCGTTATTGGAGCGGGTAATACAGCGATTGATGCGGCTACGTGCTCGGTTCGTTTAGGAGCGGCTGATGTGAAGATGGTCTATCGCCGAACGGAAAAGGAAATGACGGCCTATGAGTTTGAATATGAGTTTGCCAAGCAAGACGGGGTGGAGTTCAGGTGGCTGACACAGCCGAAAAAAATTATTAAAGATGAAGCCGGAAAAGTAACAGCTTTAGAATGTGTCCGTATGGAGCTTGGGGAACCGGATGCTTCCGGACGTCGCCGCCCGACCCCTGTTCCTGGCTCAGAATTTACTATGGAAGCGGATGCTGTTGTGAAAGCGATCGGTCAAACACGTTATGTTCCTTTAATTGAAGAATTGGGGGTGGACCATCGTAACGGAGTTGTCAAAATTAATATGAATACACATCAAACCTCGAACCCGAAAGTATATGCTGCCGGTGATGTGATTTTTGGAGACGGCCAAGGAGAGGCGATGGTTGTAACGGCTGCCCAGCAAGGGAAATTGACCGCTCATGCCATTCATAAACAATTCATTGCTGATAAAGTTACGCTGGAACGCGTATAAATAAATCCATAATTGGGACAGGAGGAATTTAAATGGCAGACTTGCGTGTGAACTTTGCAGGGATTCAATCACCTAATCCTTTTTGGCTGGCTTCTGCCCCGCCAACAAACTCAGGATATCAAGTACAGAGAGCATTTGAAGCTGGATGGGGCGGAGCGGTGTGGAAAACTTTGGGAGAACCGATTTTAAATGTATCCTCCCGTTTTGCAGGGACTCATTTCAACGGCCAGCGGGTGATGGGATTCAATAACATTGAATTAATCACTGACAGGCCGCTTGAAGAGAATCTAAAGGAAATCTATGAAACGAAAAAGAAGTTTCCGAATCATGCGGTAATTGCTTCCTTGATGGTGGAGCCTAAACAGGAAAAGTGGCATGAAATTGTAAAGAGGGTGCAAGCTGTTGGCGTGGATGGCTTTGAATTAAACTTTGGCTGTCCGCATGGCATGGCAGAGCGCGGCATGGGCTCTGCATCAGGGCAAGTGCCGGAGCTAGTTGAAAAACAGACATATTGGGCAAAAGAAGCGGCAGAAGTGCCTGTTATTGTAAAGCTGACCCCCAATATTACGGATATTACTGCGACTGCCTATGCAGCTGTGCAAGGCGGAGCAGACGCTATCAGTATGATTAACACGATCAACAGCTTAGCTGGTGTTGACATCGATTCATGGCTGACGATCCCGCATGTTGCCGGAAAGGGAGCACATGGAGGTTATTGTGGTCCGGCCGTTAAACCGATTGCTTTGAACATGGTTGCTGAGTGTGCACGGCATCCTGAAATTAATGTTCCAATTTCAGGAATCGGAGGCATATCAACATGGAGAGATACAGTGGAATTCATGCTGATGGGAGCAGGAAGTGTTCAAGTATGCACGGCTGCTATGCACCATGGTTTCAGTATTGTTGAAGACATGATTGATGGTTTGAATAATTATCTGGATAGCAAGGGGATTGCTTCTCTTGATGGTCTTATTGGCCAGTCCGTTCAAAAATATTCCGATTGGGGAAATCTGGATCTCAATTATAAGATTGTAGCTCGTATTAACAACGATGTTTGCATTAATTGCAATAAATGCCATATTGCTTGTGAGGATACGTCCCATCAGTGCATCGACATGCTGACAGCAGAAAATGGAAATGCTTATCTTGAAGTTCGCGAAGAAGATTGCGTAGGCTGTAATTTATGCTCTATTGTCTGCCCGGTTGACGGAGCGATTGACATGGTCGAAATACCGAACGGAGAGCCAATGACATGGAACGAGCGTCAAGCAGCTATTAAACTGCCGATCTGCCATTCATAGATAAAGAGGAGGAAACAATGAATGAAGAAATTAATAAAAAATGGAACAATTGTGACCGCAACAGATCTTTATGAAGCAGATATTTTAATTGAAAATGGGAAAGTAGCTGCCATTGGCAGGAATTTAAGTGAGGGCGCAGCTGAAATCATTGATGCCCAGGGAGCTTACGTATTTCCTGGAGGAATTGATCCCCATACACACTTAGATATGCCATTCGGTGGGACAGTTACAAGCGATGATTTTGAGACAGGGACTATCGCAGCAGCTTATGGAGGTACCACAACGGTTATTGATTTTTGCTTAACGAACAAAGGGGAACCGCTAAAAAATGCTATTCAAACATGGCATAAGAAATCGCGGGACCGAGCGGTTATTGACTATGGGTTCCATCTTATGATCAGTGAAGTCAATGATCATGTGCTCGAAGAAATTCCACGTGTCATTGAGGAGGAAGGGATTACATCATTTAAAGTATTTATGGCTTACAAAAATGTATTCCAGGCCGATGATGAAACTTTATTCCGCACACTCCTGACTGCCAAAGAGCATGGCGCACTTGTTATGGTGCATGCAGAGAATGGAGACGTCATTGACTTTTTAGTAAATAAGGCGTTAAAAGAAGGAAATACCGATCCGATTTACCATGCGTTAACCAGGCCGCCGGAGGTAGAAGGAGAAGCTACAGGAAGAGCGGCACAGCTGACAGGACTGGCTGATTCTCAGCTGTATGTTGTTCACGTGTCCTGTGCTGAAGCGGTGGAAAGAATTGAAGAAGCCAGAAAGAAAGGCTACCAGGTCTGGGGAGAGACGTGCCCGCAATACCTGGTGCTTGACCAGTCGTATTTAGAAAAACCAAATTTTGAGGGAGCAAAATACGTCTGGTCCCCGCCTCTTCGTGAAAAATGGAATCAAGAAGTGCTGTGGAACGCTCTGAAGAATGGACAGCTGCAGACCCTCGGTTCCGATCAATGCTCCTTTAACTTTAAAGGGCAAAAGGAGCTGGGACTGGGAGACTTCACTAAGATTCCGAATGGAGGCCCAATCATCGAGGATCGGTTCAGTCTTCTTTTCTCGGAAGGTGTCAAAAAAGGACGGATCTCAATTAATCAATTTGTTGATATTGTATCAACAAGAATCGCCAAGCTGTTCGGTCTTTTTCCAAGAAAAGGAACGATTGCTGTGGGAAGCGATGCTGATATTGTCATTTTCGATCCGAACAAGGAAAGAGTAATATCAGCTGAAACTCATCATATGAATGTAGATTACAGCGCGTTCGAAGGAATGAAGGTAACAGGAGAACCTATTTCTGTTTTATCGCGAGGCGAATTTGTCATTCGTGAAAAGGAGTTTGTTGGGAAGCCGGGGGCAGGCCAGTACTTAAAGAGAGATCGTTTTGGAAGTAAGAAGAAGAAAGCAGAGCAAGTACTTTAACTACAGATAAATCTCTCGCTCCCTCATTTAAAAGCTAATTGACAATTAAGGAAGGGAGGCGTTCTCTCTCTTCCTTTGCCATCACTGCTATTCCTGAAACTCAGATAATGAATCGAGGAGATATGTGATGAAAAGAAATAGTGAGTATTTAAAGTCTCCGGATCTTCTTCCTATTGCTCATTGTGATAGAAAAATCGGTACGCTTGGATTTTCAGTAATGTGGGTAGGTATGGCAGTTGTACTGGCAGCCTTTGCGATTGGCGGAGCGGGAGTACAATCTATGCCGCTGACATGGGTTTTGCTAGCATCTTTTGTCGGATGTCTCATAATTGGTTTTCTCATTACTCTTATAGCAGACATAGGCATCGAGCATGGAATTTCCTTTCCTATTTATTTAAGAGCGCCTTTTGGCACATTAGGAACCCATTTTCCTTCTCTTCTTCGTGGAATAGCCGCTTCTATTTGGTTTGGCATTAACTCCTATTTTGGCGCCGCGGCCATTAATGGCATTTTAAACATTCTGATGGGGTTCGACAATTGGTTTATTTGCTTGCTTTTATTTGTAGCAGCTCAGGTCATTAACACATCTATTGGAATTAAAGCGATAGAAAAATTTGCGAATTTGGCAGCCCCGACTATTATTTTGATTTCCATTTGGATGTATTATACTTTAGCTGATCGAGCGAGCGCTGCAGATAAGAACGTATGGACATGGATTGAAAATCCTGTATCAGGAACTGCACTATTCGCTGCTTTCTTGACGGTAGTATTGGGAAATATGGGATACTGGTCTACACTGTGTGCAGACATCTCTTCGATTTCCAGGTTTATTAAAGCTCCGAAATATGAAAAAAACTGGTTTAAGAGAAATAAAGGGGCTTTAGTTGGGAGTATGATCGCCTTGCCACTGACACAAACATTTGTTGTTGCGATCGGGGGAGTGGCCTACATTGCTGTAGGTAATTATGATCCAATTGTGGCGTTGCAGGAAGCTGCCGGCGGGCTCATATTGGGAGTTTTGTTGTTGATGATTATTTTCGCCCAATGGTCGACTAATACGGCAGCTAACTTAGTACCGGCAGCTACTGTTTTCTCTAATATTGGCGGGCCGAAAGTGCCTTTTTATGTGGGGGTTATTGCAGCAGGGATTATCGGAATGGTCACGCAGCCATGGAATCTTTTTGATGCATTAATGCCTTTTCTGCTGATTAGCGGTGGGCTGCTGTCCGCCATCGTTGGTATTTTGTTTGCGGATTATTATGTTATCCGCAAGCGCAGAGTAAATGTGCCCGATTTGTATGAGCAAGCAGGTCAGTATAGTTATCATATGGGGATAAATTGGGCAGGAGTTATTGCTTGGGCAGTAGGAGGAGGAGCTTCGGTTATATTTTCGGAGTATTCCTTTATCGTCGGTTTTTTGCTTTCGGCTGCTAGTTACTATGTATTGTCAAAATATTGGTGGTTCCAAAAATACAAACAGGCTGAACTGGAGGATCCAAGCGATGAGAAATATTTAGGCATTACTGCAGGACGCGATTGGGTCATTGCGAACGGAGAGGATGACCGGACAGATGAGGAGCAAGCCACTATCTAAAGGACATTAGCGAGTTGGGAGGAGAACCAATGTCATCTTATAAAGAGTTTGTAAAGGAAAAAGAGAAGATTGATGAACTTTATAAAAATGGATACACAATCACCGGTGTAGAGGAAAACTTAAGCGGGGCTTTTTTGACATTTGAACGGTCATCTCTAGATTTAAAGAATACAGAGAAAAAGGTAAAGCTGCAAATTTTGACAGCGGACGCTCGAAAGTATTTTTCCAATTTGATTATGGCCAATCAGAAAGGTTAGTGTAATTGATCAATTAGGATGTAACGATCAATCAATATTTCCCCGCCGGATTAGATATAGATTTGTTGTTTCGGCGGGGAAATACTTAACAGCAGATTAATATCTAAAGAGGAAGTTTATTTCCCCGTTCTACTTCGTGGGGTCTTTGAATATTGAAGATTACCTCTACGTCTATGTCTTTGATCTGTCTTTCTTGATTGTATAAAACATAATAAATAATTTCATCATCAATGTGATAAATAATGCCATCGTTGGAGCGGGATAAAAGATAGTCCTTTACGCTGTTTCCGATTTGTCTAGAGAGCTCTAATGAACTGCGGAATTCTTGATGATCCGGAAAATGTTTCCCTGCATATTTCCAGCGGAGAGCTTCCTTTCTTAAGCGGGCTTCGCTGAATTGGTAGTTTAAAATGAAGGGATTTTGGAAAAAAATCTTTTGGTTTAATACGACAGCTGTTTCATCGCCTTCCACTTCTGCATGACAAAAGGCATACTGTGCCGCCAGGCCGAGATCGTTAATCAGATAAATACCTTGTCCGAATAATGAACGAGCAGCTACTCCATTATTAAAAGCCCGCCACTCCCCACGCTCATATTTTTGATTGAGTATGACTCTTTTCGCTTCTCCATAACTGACTCCTCGGTAAGCTTTTCTTTCCAATTAAAACCCTCCCTCTATAAGTGTTCATTTACACAAAAAAATTAACAGTTGATTATGGTTTGGGATTTTTAGTTAAGGTAAAAAGAAGGAAATTAAGCGCTTACATTCATGGTGGACGTCTATGGACACTTCCAGTGGAAGATCCATAGAAAAAGAAGTTGATTGATTGCAATCTGCTAATCAATTCATATTTTGTTCGTTGACTTAATATGAATCCAGGGACGTTCATCCTCCCAGTCCAATGAGATTGGGAGACGGAAAGTTTTGCTGAGCAGCTCTTCGGTTAAAACTGTTCTTTTAGGGCCGGCGGCAACAATATTTCCCTGATTAATTAAGAGGGCATGTGTAAAAGACGGCATAAGCTCTTCAATGTGATGAGTCACATACAAAAGAGTTGGGCCTTCAGATGATTGGCTCATATGTTCAATCGCAGAAAGCAGTTCTTCTTTTGAATATAAGTCCAATCCATTGCAGGGCTCGTCTAGGATAAGCAATTTTGGAGACGGCATTAGTGCCCGGGCAATCATCGTCCTCTTTTTTTCTCCTTGTGATAGGGAATAGAAAGCTCGGTCAGCCAAGCTCTCGATTCTGAATTGTTGAAGAAGGTTGTTGGCTTTTTTAATATCTTCTTCGTTTATCTCCTCATACAGGCCGACAGAGGCATTTTTTCCGCTTAAGACGACTTCAAGGACAGAGTCATTTGGTCGGGAATGAAATTTTTCTTCCAGTGAGGAGCTCACCCAGCCAATGCTTTTGCGAAGCTCAGGAATATTCGTTTTGCCAAATAAGTGTCCTAAAACAGAAATTTTTCCTTTCGTTGGCCATTGATAACCAGTGATGATTTTCAGAAGGGATGTTTTTCCTGAGCCATTTAATCCAAGGATGGCCCAGTGTTCTCCTTTTTTAACACTCCATGAAATGCGGCTGAGTATATTGTTCTGTTCTCTTTTCCAGGTGACTTCTTCCAGTTCAATTACTTTATTCTCTTCCATCATTTATAAATCCTCCTGCAAATAACTTGCTGCTTTTAAACATATAATCTATATATTTATAGTTTATATGAAAAATTCCTCTTTTTATTATTCTTAATTCGTTAAATCTCTCTATACTTTCTTTGTGAACTTGCATGCAGAGGGAGGGAAGAAGAGAACAACAAAAAGTGTTCCAATGGTTTTTGGAACACTTTTTGCGTTATATAAAGTTAGTAGTTGAATGTCCTATAGACAATAAAATACAATCAATTATTCTTCTTTCAATTCTTTTCCCATGCCTTTAAGGAAGTGCATGCCAAATCGGATCGCCCGATTGATGTCGGGATCCTTCAATACTTTCAGTAAATCCATCACACCAATTGTTTTACTGCTGTGAAGATGTTCGTTGGCCTCCTCCACGCCAGCTGTGATGCTTCCTGTCAGCTTTTTTATCATGTCAGGATCTGTGCTGGCCAGTGTGTCCGCTACACTGAGAAAGTGATTCATAAGATTGGTTACCGGCTCACGGGAGACTTGATGAATGGCAATGCTAGCGACGCGTTCTTTTGCCTGCAGCAGGGAGTTGGCTGCTTCCAGTGCCCCCATGTCATTTAATTCACTGATAATGTTCAGAATGCTGTTTAAGGCATTTTCATTCTCTGCCAACAGCTTTTGCAAGTCAGTCAATTTCTGCTGGGCGCGTTCTTCTTCAGTCTGCTCTTGTTTCCTGATCGAAGTAATCGGTGCTGCCATAAATGTATCTCCTTTCTATTAGTTAGTCGTTAAGTGAACATATCCAGGGCGTTTCCATTTGCGTTGTACTTCCACACCGTTTTGAGGATGCCGCTTTTTGTTGCGAGGATTTGTTCTTGGCAATGGTGTTTCCCCGCAGTTGGTGAGCACTTCCATTCTTACTTTTGTCTGCTTATAAGCAGGGGTATTTGTACGCTGGTCAACAGCAGGCCCTGTCAAAAAGTTAATGGCTGAGTCCTTATCAACAGAATTCATCGGCAAGAATAACTCATTTGCTTTCACACGGCTGGTAATTAAAACAGGCAGCTTTAATGCTCCAAAAGGAGAAACAAGACGTACAAGCGCTCCATCTTTTATTCCTCTCTCGTCGGCAAGTTCAGGGGATACTTCTACAAAAATTTCCGGTACCTTTGATTGGATACCAGTTGATTTATTCGTCATGTTGCCCTCATGGAAATGCTCTAGCATCCGGCCATTGTTAATATGAAGGTCATACTCCTTTGGAAACTCAACAGGCGGCACCCAATCCGATAAAGCAAAACGCGCTTTTTTATCAGGGAAGTTAAAGCCATCTGTATAAAGAAGAGGAGTGCTCGCTCCGCTATGGCTTCCCCAAAGAAAGCTTTGCCATCCTTCTAATTTGTCATAGCTTGCCTGGCTGAAAAGGGGAACGAGGCCTGTCATTTCATTAAATATATCGCTTGGACCGCTATAGTTCCATCTCGCGCCAAGGCGGTTCGCAATTTCCTGTACGATCCACCAGTCCGGTTTGGATTGGCCGAGAGAAGGGAGAACCTGGTACAGACGCTGGACACGGCGTTCGGTGTTGGTGAACGTTCCCTCTTTCTCCAGAGATGGGGAAGCCGGCAAAATGACATCTGCGTACTGGGCTGTTCTAGAAAGGAACATATCTTGAACAACAAAGAAGTCAAGCTTTGATAAAACGTCGTGTACATGATTGGCGTTGGAATCAACAAGCGCCATATCTTCACCTACAAGATACATTGCTTTCATGTTGCCAGCCTCAACAGATTTTAACATATGGATATTATCAAGCCCCGGAACAGCGGAAATTTTCACCCCATAAGCCTTTTCGAACTTTTCGCGGGCGGCATCATCTGTAACATGCTGGTAGCCAGGAAGCCAGCCAGGAAGCGTACCCATGTCGCAGGCTCCTTGAACGTTATTATGGCCCCGGAGCGGATAAGCGCCAGCGCCCGGCCGGCGATAGTTGCCTGTAGCGAGCAATAAGTTTGAAATCGCTGCAGATGTATCGGAACCTCCTGTATTTTGCGTGACACCCATTCCCCATAACACACAGGTGCCATCTGCATCCCGAATCATCTGGGCTACACGGATAAGAGTATCCGCTGCAATGCCGGTTACCTTTTCTGCATACTCAAGCGTATATTTTTGGAGGACTTCTTTATATTCGTCAAAGAAATTAACATTTTCTTCAATGAATGATTGATCATGCCAACCTTGATCGATCATATACTTTGTGACAGCCATTAGCCATACTTGATCGGTTCCTTGTTTTGGGCTAATGAAAATATCCGAGCGTTCAGCCATTTCGTGCTTGCGTACATCGGCTACGATAAGCTTTTGACCATGAACCTTGTGGGCACGTTTCACACGTGTAGCAAGAACTGGATGTCCTTCAGCAGGATTGGCCCCAACGATAATGACGAGTCCTGCTTTAGCGATGTCTTGAATCGTGCCCGCATCGCCGCCCATGCCGACTGTCCGGAACAATCCGTCTGTCGCAGGGGATTGGCAGTAACGGGAGCAGTTATCCACATCGTTCGTTTCAAATACTTGCCGAGCTAGTTTTTGAATAAGATAGTTTTCTTCATTTGTAATTTTAGAAGAAGAAATAAATCCGACAGAACCCGGGCCGTGCTCCCGCTGAATGGTGCCGAGTCTGCTTGCAACGAGTTCTAATGCCTCTTCCCATGTTGCTTCCACAAACTCATCATTTTTACGGATTAAAGGCATTGTCAGACGTTTTTCCGAATTGATGAAGTCCCAGCCAAATTTTCCTTTTACACAGGTAGAGATAGCGTTTACTGGTGCGTCAGAAGTCGGCTGAACTTTAAGGATTTTACGCCCTTTTGTCCAAATTTCAAATGAACAGCCGACACCACAGAACGTGCAGACAGTCTTCGTTTTTTTCGTGCGCGTTTCCCGCATGGCCGCTTCTGCTTCAGACACGGCAAAAATACCGCTGTATCCTGGCTCAACCGTTTTGACGAGATCAATCATCGGAGTGAGGATTTCTTCCTTCATTCCGGTCATAAAGCCGGCTTCGCCGAGCATAGATTTTTCCATTAAAGCATTACAAGGGCAGATGGTTACGCATTGCCCGCAGCTAACGCAGGAGGAATCATTAATTGAGCTTCCTTTATCCCAGAGAACACGTGGCCGCTCAGCTTCCCAGTCAATCGACAAGGTTTCATTTACCTGCAGATTTTGGCATACTTCCACGCACTGTCCGCATGCAATGCACTGATTCGGATCATAGCGGTAGAACGGATGAGACATATCGACCTCACAAGCAGGCACTTTTGGCTCGTAAGGATATTTTTGATGTTCGATTTCCATCTGTTGGACTGTATTGTGCAGCTTACAATTACCGTTATTGTTATCACAGACCGTGCAATAGAGCAAATGGTTTTCTAAAATACGATCCATCGCCTCTGTTTGAGCTTCTTTAGCGAGAGGAGAGGAAAGTTCAATCTTCATCCCCTGCTGCACTACGGTTGAACAGGAGCGGACGAGCTTTCCATCAACTTCAACAATGCAAGTGTCACATGTTTGAATAGGATCTACTTCAGGGACGTAACAAATTTGTGGGTGAGGGATATTCTGTTGATTAACAGTCTCCAGAATAGTTGACCCTGGCTCTGTTATGTATTCTTTTCCATTGATCATAATTGTTACCATAATGTTTCCTCCCTTTCTTAGAAATAAAAAAATCCACCATGAAATTATGCCTGGTTAATAGACATAATATGCTCATGGTGGAATAGTTATTTAGCAGTTCTTACTAAACAGCCAATCCAGTTAAATGTTAAAATAGAAAGAGCCAGAACAATTGTCAATATTCTAAGTCCTTCTTAGCTATTATAGTGTTTAGAAGAAAAATAAACAAGATGCACTATTTTGTAACAAAAGCATGATGGAAGGCTGTACGAGATCATTGGGAGCATATTAATTGCTCAGTTAAAAAGTGAATGGCAGGGAGATTAAAGGTATGTCTAAAAAAATCCATGAATTTAATGATATCATTCGCAAGCTGCGTAAAGATTTATTGGGAAAAGGACCAGATCGCATTCATAGTGTGTTCGTTGAAAATATGGCTATTTCTACTTTATACGGCAATCTGACGCCAACAGAGAAATTCATTGCCAAAACACCAGAGGGAAAAGAGATGGTGCATGCAGCCAGAACAAAGTTGATTCAAGAAGTATACGCAGCTAATCCACCCGAGGGATTGGAAGAGCTGATTGGAGCAAAGCTCGTTCATTTGTTTTCTGATATTAAGGTAGAAGAAGATATTGCTGTTTCTGTATTTGTCTTTGATAAAAATATTATTTAGAAGGTGAAAGCAGTGAACAAAACAGAGGTGAAACGAAAGATTCTCCGTTTTGCAAACGGACAGGCAGAGCAAGTCGAGGACCGCATTGTGACCGAATACCCTGTGACGATCAAGATGAACGGAGAAGAGTTCGTAACGATGGTTTGTACTCCTGAGTATATTGAAGACATGGTAATTGGCTATTTGGCGTCAGAAGGAATTGTCCGTCGTTACGAGGACATTAAAGAGATGAGAGTCCAAGAGAAGGAAGGCTATGTTCATGTGGAAACGGATAAGTTAAATCCTTACTCGCAGCGCTTTCAGAGCAAACGGTACATTACTTCCTGCTGCGGCATGAGCAGACAAGGATTTGTTTTTGTTAACGATGCGTTAACCGCTAAGAAAATGAAGGGGATTCACGTCACTCTCACGCCTGAGGATTGTTTTCGCCTCATGAATGAAATGCAGGAGTCGGCCGCTCTCTTTCAGGAGACAGGCGGTGTTCATAACGCTGCTTTATGTAATGAAGATGGAATAATACTAAGCCGAATGGACATTGGCCGCCATAATGCGCTTGATAAAATTTATGGTTATTGCATAAGAAATGAAATTTCTATTAGCGATAAAGTCCTTGTATTCAGTGGCCGTTTATCTTCGGAAATCTTGTCGAAGGTAGCCAAAATCGGCTGCGAAGTCGTCTTGACAAAGTCGGCGCCTACAGAACTCGCTTTACAATTGGCCGAAGAATTAGGGATTACAGCTGTAGGATTTGTCCGCAATCAATCGTTCAATGTGTATACGTGCCCGGAGAGGATTAACATGAATGCATCCTCTGCCGGCAAATAGACTATAAAATCCAAATTTTTCATAGAGAAGGTTTTTCACAAATCGAGATTAGATTTGTGAAAAACCTTTTTCCGTTCACAGACGAGTGGGAGAGTCGTTCTACTCCATACTCACCCGATATATTTTTCTTGGACGTCCCTTCGATGTAGGGGCTTCTTCACCAATAATTTCTGCGATTCCTTGATCTACCAAACCATTAAGAATCCGACGTGCATTTCTTGGTGTCATTTTTAACCACTCTGCAACATTGGCAGCAGTGATGGAATGATTCCCCATTCTTTTTTGTACAGACAAAATTTTGTTAAACGTAGTAATTGTTACTCCACAGCGTGTTAGCTTTTCACTAATCTCCTTGTTTTCTGTACGGTATCCAAACGAGATATTTTCTCTTTCCTTAAGTGGACCTTCAATTGTCCCATTGTTGTCAACGAGAAAAGCGCAAAATGCGTCGTAATTTTGGGCATGATTTAAGGCAAGCCGGGCATTTTCCTCTGCTACAAGTGCTGTGTCTCCATAGCCAATGCCTATATTAGACGGCAATTCCGTAATTAATGCTAACCTTTCTAACAGGGCACCGATTTGTTGTTCTGAATCCTGCAAGGAACCTCTCGTCGAGAAAATGATAAAGACACCAACACCGAGAGACATGAATGATCCAGATATCGATTCTGAAAAATTCAATACGGCCGATTGCAGTTCTAAATTTAAGCGATGCTGATCGTATGATACCATATGGTAATCTGCTTTTTTCTCCATAATCTCTACCTTTACGAGCAACGCAGCTATTTGTGACTGCTTAAAATGCATAGTCTCCCATTTTTGAATCGCCTCTGTTAAGGTATCGCGAATATTACTTCGTGTCGGAGTCACCCAGTAGGCAGGAATCCCCTCTAAACACAAATCTTCATATATAGAACGCAAACAAGTAATGCAAATCTCTACTTTCTCTTCCTTAAATAGCTTTTTATGAAAAGCTAGAAGGTCTGCAATGGGAGTATCATGTGAATATTCATGAACATAGACATGCTCAATAGGGATATTAAGGTCTCGGTAGGTTTCATATACATCACGCTTTGATAGCATATCAATACTTACATGCTCGAGGCTCTTCTTATCTTTATAGCCAATCTCCACAAGCGTTTTCGTAAGACTCGATCCGTCCAAATGAAGATAGAAAAACGGCTGCTTCGCTCCGCTTTTCCGGGAAGGGGTATAGAGGGCGGGACCCGCAAATACCCACAGATCCGCCTGGTCTTGGTTTTCTTGTAAAATATGAGTGGTTTCTTCAGTGTTTTGATAAACAAATGGAATAGGAAGGAGTTTGTCGCTGTATTCTTCTGCAATGTCAGATATAAGCTGGACAGAGTTGCTCGGTCCGACGATGCCCGCTCTTGGTTTCATATTTGCTACCACCTCGTTCAAAATTATGTATATTTACTCTTCTTTAATTATAACAACTACGGGAACTATTAGCATAAACGTTTATGCTTTTCAACTATTCCTTCTTCTTTCTGGACATTCGACAAAAAGTCTAGATTTTAAAAAGAAAATGGAAATAGAATTTTTAGAAAATTTCGTTGACTTTCTAATTGAAACTCTATATATTTTAATTAAGGAACATATTAAGAATAATTCCTTAATTAAAAAGGAGGCAACAGAATGAGTACACTTTCTTCCAAAGAGAATAGTTCTAAGCGGTTAGTAAGCTCTGAAGAGTTTAGGAATGTAATTGGCCATTTTACTAGCGGTGTATCGATCATTACCGTAAGAGACGAGGAAGTGGATTACGGCATTACAGCCAGTGCGGTAAGTTCTGTCTCGCTAGATCCACCAATGCTGCTTATCTGCGCTAATAGAAGCACTGGTACATGTCACGCCATTTCTAAAAAAGGCTCTTTCACTGTAAATATTCTTGCAGAGCAGCAAAGTGAGCTGGCAATGCAGTTTGCAAAAGCAAATACAGAGAAGTTTAAAGGTGTGGAGATGTCCTATGGTGAACTTGGAAATCCGGTGTTGAATGGCACGCTGGCACAAGTTGAATGCCGGGTAGTCGAAGAAGTAGCTGGCGGCACCCATTCCGTTTTTCTTGCGGAAGTTCAAAAAGCCAATGCAGAAGACGGAAATCCATTAGCTTATTTCAGAGGAAAGTTCGGCAAATTTAAACCTGCTGAATAGCAGTGTGTTAAATATTTTAGGATCTATAAGTCTTTTTAAAGAAGATTAAAAGCTAAATATATAGGGAGGAAAAAAATATGGCCTTAATGACGGGCAAACAATATCGTGAATCACTGAATGATGGCCGGGAGATCTACATTGATGGTGAGAAGGTTACAAATGTGGCAGAACATCCATCGTTTAAGCCAATTATTGATGTGAAAGCCAGAATGTATGATATGGCTCGTGAAGCGCAATATAAGGATATTTTAACAACGACACTGGAGGATGGAGAAGTTGTTTCTCGTGCATATAAGACACCGAAAACAAAAGAAGATTTAACAGCAATCCGTACCCACGTGGAAACTGTACTGGATGATCTTGGCGGGGTCGTTTACCGTGTCGGTGATGAAACGATCGGTGAAATGTGGTCTTTATACGATGCGAAGGACAAATTGAATGAAATTGACCCTACGTATGCAAAGAACATTGATTATCATATCGATCGCGTGGCAAGAGAGGATTTATTCCATGTTTCTGCTAATACAGATCCGAAGGGCGATCGCAGCAAGCTGTTCAGCGGAGAAGACGGCGGCACTTTGCTTCATGTTGTTGAAGAAAACGACAGAGGTATTGTCGTAAAAGGAGCTAAATTCGAAACAGCAGCTGCTTACGCTCACCAGGCTTTCGTTAAACCAACCATCTTGGATTGGAATGCAGGGTCAGAAAAAATGGCTCCTTTCGCGTGCGGATTCATTTGTGACATGGGAGCGCCTGGATTGAAGCACATTTGCCGTTCTTCGCTCGGCACCAATAAAAATGAAACAGATTATCCAATCGCAACTAAATTTGAAGAAATTGATACGCTACTTATTTTCGATAATGTGCTTATTCCATGGGAAAATGTGTTGTTTCACCGTTCTTTAGAATCAGCTGCTTACATCCGTTCAACATTGCACCGTTATTCTGCCTTTAACTATACACTCAGAATGCTGCGCCGAGCTGATTATTTAATTGGAGTAGCTTTGCTTAACGTAGAACAAACAGGACTTACTCAACTCCAAGCAGTAAAGGAAAAAGTTTCGCAATTAATCAATTACCGTGAAAGTATCAATGCTCACTTAACAGCGGCAGTGGCCAATGCAGAAGTGAGCCCGGGCGGTTTAATGATGCCGAATCAATCTCTGCTTTACACTGGACGTGTGTTTGCCTTGTCGAACTTCCCGGCCATGGCTCATTTAACGAGAGAGCTCGTTGGTGGGCAATTAGCTGTAACACCGGATTCAACAACGATGGCTGATCCGTCAGTCCAGGAATATATCGATAAGTATTATTCTGTTGGTGAATGGAGTCCGGAAGAGAGAGGGAAATTACTGTACTTTGCAAGGGACCTTTTAAATTCTTCCTATGCAGGGCATAGAACAACGTTTGAATTGTTTGCACAAAGCCCGCCGTTCGCTCAGCAAATGGCTGTTTTCAGCAACTTCGATGCAGAAAACCAGCGTGAGCTTGTTCGTAAAGCAGCCGATTTGAAGCCCTCCATAGCTGTTACTAATTTGTAATCTTAAAAATAGAAAGGGGAAGGTTTCATTGGATATTCATACACCAGGTACGTTGAAGCTGCCTGCATCTGTTCTGACAATCGGCGCTCTTGATGGGATTCACAGGGGACATCAGGCCTTATTACTAAAAGCAAAAGAACGGGCTAAAAAGCTTGAGGTACCTTTTGTTGTCTATACCTTTGATCCTCCTCCCAAAGTGTTTTTTACAGGCTGCCAGCTCTTAATGACAGTAGAAGAAAAGTTGCAGCGGCTTGACATGCTCAGGGTTGACCATGTGATTGTCGGCCCGTTTAATGAGGCGTTCATGAAACAAGAAGTACCAGATTTTATTGAGGAAATACAAGAAATGAATCCCCTTGAAGTATGGGAGGGCCCAAATTTTCTCTTTGGTAAAAATAGAAAAGGCACAATCGAAGTGTTGCGCCGTTACTTCAATATAGGTATTGTACAGCCGTTAACATGTGAGCAAGGAGAAATGATTTCTTCCACCCGGATACGCGGCCTGTTAAAGCAGGGGAAATTCTCTCAGGCAGCAAAGCTGCTGGGGGAAGAGCGCTTTAATGGATCTATTTTGGAAAAATCTTATGTTGCAAATTCATAAAGGTCAAATTTCATTTTTTTGTACTAATTTATGTTAGAAGCAAAGGAGAAGGAAAACGATGAAAACTGAGACAGTGGAAATTAAAAGATTTCGCAAGTTTGAAACAAACAAGTTTTATCCCTCTCATATGGGAGAAGAATCTCATCATGTAGCCAATGAGTTTTCAATGGTTGTTCGTGCTGGGAACCGCATATTCATGAGAGGCCAGACAGCATTTGATTTAGACGGGAATTTCCATGGAGAGAACGATGTTATTGCCCAAACAGAAAACGCTTGTCGCTGCATTAAGCAGCTTCTTGAAGAAGCTGGGGGAAAGATGACAGACGTTTGTAAACTCACAACCTATGTAACGGACCGGAATTATCGGAAAGATGTTTACAGTGTCATTGCTAAACATTTTAAAGGTGTATACCCGGTAAGTACTGGGTTAGTTGTTAACGGGCTGGCTCTTCCTGAAATGCTTGTGGAAATTGATGTAGAAGCTATCATCAGCGACGATAAGTAAGCCAAGCAGTCTTGCTTCACTATAATTGCATGGCTGGAGCAGCAACATTAGGAAGAGCTATATTTGTTGCTCCTTATCTTTTAAGGAGGAAATCAAAATGAAGATAACGAGTACATTTTCTGTAGCGGGACGTTGTGCAGCAACAGGAGCCTTAGGAGCGGTCGTAACTTCCAGCAGTCCATCTGTTGGGGCAAGGTGTCCCTGGGTCAAGTCGAATGTAGGAGTTATTCTCACGCAGAATGTAACCGATCCACGTCTGGCAGCTATCGGGCTATCTGCTATGGAAAAGGGATATAATGCACAAGCAGCGATCCGCACGATGATGGCTGCTTCGGACTTTCCAGAATTCAGACAGCTGGCTGTTGTCGATGCAAAAGGTGGATCGAGTGTATTTACAGGTGAAAAAGCGCTCGGTGTGCATGGAGAGTTTTATGCCGAGGACGTAGCAAGCATTGGTAATTTGTTAAGCGATCCATCTATTCCAATTGCAATGGGCCAGCGCTTTATGGATCGTAAAGATCTTCCATTGCCTGAGCGCTTAATTTCGGCGATCGAACTCGGATTTAATATGGGCGGGGAATTAGATGATGAGCATTCTATTGCTCTTTTAGTCTATCATCCAGATGCGCCGTTTGCTTATGTTGATCTACGGGTGGATTACAGTGAAGATCCGCTTCAGGATTTGAAGAAGCTGTGGGAGATTTACAGTCCGCAGGCAATGGATTATAAGATTAGAGCCATTGAGCCGGAACGCGCACCTTCTTATGGAGTAAAAGGTGACGAATAATTGCAAAGAATCCATATGAGTGGTTAAAGAATTGAAAAGTATAGATCTGGAAATAATTAGGAGATATGCTGTGAATACTTAGAGCCGGCTAAAATAAAAGAGTCGGGAAAGAAGTAAGGCAGCGGGGCAGATGGAGGTCTTGGTAAACTATCAATGGTAGAAGAACGGTAAAAAGAGATATCTAGTAGAAAAGCGGTCATGTTATTGTATTCTGCTTCTCATTTTAAATAGGAAGGGAGCTGGTATATTGGATGAAAAACCAGCTCCCTGTTTTTAGTATCTTTTTAAAATACAAAAAACAGGATGGGATAAAGATGCTAGAGAATAAAGTGCGAATAGAGGAGCCTAATTAACCGAGGAGTTAGATATTATTTTAAACCCTTGTGAAATGACTGAACCATGAATTTCCAAAGCAGCGCTGCTTAAGAAAAAAATTTAGCATTATATGAGACAACAATACGCAAGTTTAAGTTTTTATAATATTCAAATAAATATTGACACCGCTAAAAATGGGATGTATGATTTTTATAAGGAACATTTAAGGATTTATTCCTTTATTAAAAACTCAATTAAAAGAAGGGAGAAGAGAAGTAATAAATCAAGAGCCTCAGGAAACTTACTGTCTTTGATTTAGACTGAATATTGTTTTTTTTTGACTTAAATATTGTAAGCGGATTCTTCCATGCAGAATATGAAGAGAGTGAATTGTTTGATTAAATAAGCTAGAGAAAAGAGGGGGAGTAATGGAGAACAATCGTATCCAGCAAGACCTCCATACAGAAGGACAGCTGCAAAGTACGTTAAAGAACCGACATGTAACAATGATAGCGCTCGGCGGGATCATTGGGGCTGGGCTTTTTGTTGGAAGCGGAGCAGTGATTAATGCCACCGGACCAGCAGCAGTTGTTAGTTATATCCTATCTGGCGGGCTGTTATTTTTAGTGATGCGTATGATTGGTGAAATGGCGGTGGCCTATCCGACTGCCGGTTCTATTTCCGAATACGCCCGGGCAGGTTTAGGAAACTGGGCGGGGTTTAGTGTCGGCTGGCTTTATTGGTATATGTGGGTCATTGTAGCTGCGATTGAGGCGGTAGCAGGGGCTGGCATTCTAGTAAACTATTTTCCGAATATACCTCCTTGGTTTCTATGCTTCATACTGTTAGTTGTTCTTACCTTAACAAACCTTTATTCGGTGCGTTCTTTTGCTGAAACTGAATTTTGGTTTGCCTCTATAAAAATATTTGCGATTATTTTCTTCATTTCACTTGGTGCCATCTATCTGCTTGGATTATGGCCTGATGAATCACCAGGTCTTTCAAACTTATACTCTGCGGGAGGTTTTTTCCCTAACGGAACTGTTGCTGCATTAGTTGGAAGTGTGACAGTGCTCTTCTCAATGGGAGGAGCTGAAATTGCTACTATTGCAGCTGCAGAATCTGACCAGCCTGCTAAGTATGCTGCAAAAGCCACTAATCAAGTCATGTATCGTATCTTTTTCTTTTATGTAGTTTCTGTCTTTTTTATTGTAGCCATTGTGCCATGGAACTTTAAGTTTGCCGGCGTTGCTATTCAAAGTCCTTTTGCTATTGCATTAGAACAATTAGGTATTCCTTTTGCTCCATTCATTATGGAGGCGGTTGTTTTAACTGCTGTGCTTAGCTCGCTCAATTCTTGTCTTTATATAACTTCTAGAAGCTTATTTGCTCTAACTAAGAAAGGAGATGCTCCGAAGTTCCTTGTCAAATTGAATAAACGGGGAGTACCGGTAAGGGCCATACTTGCCGGCACGGTTTTTGGCTATGTAGGTGTTGTCTTAAATTACTTCTTTCCTGAAACTGTATTTCTGTTTTTGATTAATTCAGCGGGAGCCATTTCGCTGTTCTATTACTTAATACTTGCTTTTGCTCAAATTCGTTTGCGGCGTAAACTGGAACAGGAAGCACCTGAGAAATTACAGTTGAGAATGTGGTTATTTCCTTATTTGTCTTATATAACTATTGCATGGATGTTGACAGTGGTTGGAGCGATGATATGGATCTCAGGTACACGTTCACAAGTTTTCCTAAGCCTGACCAGCTTTGCGACAATTCTGATAGCTTATATGTTACGCAGTAGGTATAGCAAGCAGTCAGAGAGCTCCCCTATGGAGCAAGAAGCAGAATATGTGGACGCATCTAAGGGGTAAAGAGCCCGTGGGCTTAAATAGAATAATAAGGTTTGAGGGGTGTGAAAATGAAAACAGGATATATTTATGATGAGAGTTATTTCTGGCACGATACGGGGAGTGGCACATTATATTTGCCCTCTGGCGGCTATTTAGAGAAGGATGTTTTCTCCGAAGATCCTGCAACGAAGAGACGGGTGAACAATTTACTAGAAAGATGCGGATTGATGAAAAAGCTAAATAAAATTGAACCGCGGTCAGCCACTAAACAAGAGATTGAATTGTTTCATACAACGGATTATATAAATAAGGTTAAATTGCTGAGCGATACGACAGGCGGAGATGCAGGAGACCATGCCATCGTTGGAAGAGGGTCTTATGAGATTGCCCTGCTTTCTGCAGGCGGCGCATTAACAGCAGTTGATGCGGTTATGAGGGAAGAGGTGGAAAATGTTTATGCACTTACCCGTCCGCCGGGACATCATGCTGAAGCAGACAAAGGAATCGGGTTTTGCCTCTTTAACAATGTAGTAATCGCTGCAAAATATGCAAGGGAAAAATATGGACTAAAAAGAATCATGGTTCTTGATTGGGATGTCCATCATGGAAACGGAACAGAAAAGGCATTTTATGAAGACTCTGGTGTTTTGTTTATTTCTGTTCACGAAGACCTAAACTTTCCGAGTAATACGGGGTATGCCACAGATGTCGGAGAGGGACAAGGACGCGGCTATAATGTGAATATCCCTTTGCCCCCGGGGATGAGCAATGCTGGTTACCTAAGTGTTTTTGAATCGATTATTCGTCCGTTAGCAGACGAGTTCAAACCGGAACTAGTCATTGTCTCAGCGGGGCAGGACCCAAGCATATTTGATCCGCTGGGAAGAATGAGGGTGACGGCCGAAGGATTTGGAAAAATGACGGAAGTAATGAAGGAGATCGCTGCGAAACACTGTGGCAAAAAATTAGTTTTTTGTCATGAGGGCGGATACAGCAATGCTTATGTTCCATTTTGTACACTCCGTATTATTGAAGAGTTAAGTGAAATACAAAGCAATGTAGAAGATCCTTTCATTGCGGGGTCAAACGGATATCCTGATAAAGTATATGATCATCAAAAAGAAGCGATCAATCATGTTATCGATATTCAGTCAGAATTTTGGAGTAATCTTCGAGTTCAGGTGTAATAATTGCTGTGCGAATGAACTTTAAAATAATTAGTGTCTCTATATTGTGGACAGCTTTTAAAGCGATGGGGGGAATGATAGGTGAGTGCTAACTCTAATTCAATAGAGCAGAAAAGTTATGAATATGTTTCGTTAGACGAAAGAAGAGGAAATCCGAAAGAGCTGTTTTTTGTTTGGTTTGCTGCGAATACAGTTTCGACTACCCTCATAACTGGAGCTCTAGCAGTTATTGTTGGCTTGAATTTTTGGTGGGCTGCTCTGTCGATTTTATTAGGGCATGCCATTGGAGCAACAGTAATGGCGCTTCATTCCGCTCAAGGGCCAAAGCTGGGCATTCCCCAAGTAATGCAAAGCAGAGCACAGTTCGGATATTTTGGGGTTATTCTGCCGATGCTGATCATTTTTACGATGTATTTAGGATATGGAGCAAGCAATACAGTATTAGTAGGGCAGGGAATTTACGAGACGCTTGGCCTTCCTCTTAATTTAACTGTTATCATCAGTTTAATTCCAATGGTGCTGTTAGCGATCTACGGCCAGCGATTAATTCAGAAATCGATGAAGTTGTATACCATTGCTTATACGGTGATTTTTGGGGCACTGACGATACTTGTAGTCAGTCAAGTATCTATGGAAATGCTTAACCGGGGAGGCTTCTCCTTTAGCGAGTTTATTTTGGCTACCTCGATCTCAGTTACTTGGCAGATTACTTATGGTCCCTATGTTTCTGATCACTCCAGATATATGCACCCGAGTGAATCTAAAAAAACCTTTGTCTATACTTACTTAGGGAGTTATTTGAGTTCTGTCTGGCTGATGCTTCTAGGGGCAGCCCTGGCAAGCATGGTTGCAGATGGAAACGTAATGGCCCAAATAAAGGAATTGGGTGATGGCATTGGCATAGTGATTGTTATTTTGCTATCTCTTGGATTAATTGTTATTAATTCATTAAATATTTATGGGGCGGGAATTATTGCCTTATCAATAGCAAGTAACTTCTTCAAATTTGCAACTACCATTAAA
This sequence comes from Pseudobacillus sp. FSL P4-0506, assembly GCF_038003025.1. Taxonomy (NCBI): domain Bacteria; kingdom Bacillati; phylum Bacillota; class Bacilli; order Caryophanales; family Bacillaceae; genus Pseudobacillus; species Pseudobacillus sp. FSL P4-0506. The sequence continues at coordinate 3,838,757 of NZ_JBBOOI010000001.1, read as the reverse complement.
ATACGTGTGTTTACTTGTATTATCGTTGGGGTTCTTCTTGCCCTTGCAGCTACTGTTGGGGCGGGGAACTTTATGAATAACTTTCAAATCTATTTAGGGTTTATTCTCTTCTTCATCGTGCCATGGAGCGTTATTAATTTAACAGATTTTTATTTGTTGCGGCGTCAGGACCATAAACCGGATGAATTTATGGATAAAGAAGGGCCATTTAGAAAGTTAAAAATCAGCTCATTAACTATTTATCTAATAGCTATTGCCTGTCAGATCCCATTTATCAACAATGGAATCTATCAAGGGGCTATATCTAAAATGATGGATGGATTAGATGTTGCCTGGTTAGTAGGAATCCTCATCTCCTTTAGTTTGTATTACACTTTTGAGAAGGTTAAAGATCATTCTTCACCGAAATCAATTAAGAAAGCGATATAAGAAATATAGGAAAAAAACTCTTGACACTTATCTGAAAAGTCTGTATTTTCTTATTAAGGAATTATTCTTTATATATTCCTTTAAAATTCATTAAGAGAGCAGTTTACTTCTCTCATTCTATTTAATATTAGAACTGGAGGCATAAACATGGTTATTTCTCAAAAATTATCAAGCGTTGAACAGTTAATTGAAGCAGACAAGAAGCATTATTTACACCCAACGACAGTTCCAAAAACATTTATTGAAAACGGTCCTAAGATTATTTTCGCTGAGGGCCAAGGAATCCGTGTAAAGGATATTAAAGGCCAATCATATATTGATGGCGCTTCTATGCTTTGGAATGTTAACTTAGGGCATGGAAATAAAGAAATTGCCCAGGCGGCTTACGATCAAATGTCTACTATTGCCTACAGTTCTTCTTTCTACGGTTATTCTAATGAAAAGGCAGTACGCCTCGCGGAAAAAGTAGTATCCCTTGCACCGGGGGATTTAGAAGCTATCTTCTTTACTTCCGGCGGATCTGAATCGAATGATACAGCATTTAAATTGGCGCGTTTTTATTGGAATTTAAAAGGCCGTCCAGCCAAGAAAAAGATCATTTCCATTAGCCGCAGTTATCATGGTGCTACAGTTTCAGCCGGCACTGCTACACGCATTGACGGTTTCCATAGTTTTTCAGGTTCAAAAGACCCTGATATGGTAAGAGCGAAATCACATTTAACGAATTGTGAGCTAGGCGATACGAGCGATCCAAATTATGAAGGGTGTATCCGCGATGTGATTGCGAAAGAAGGAGCTGACACTATTGCTGCTCTTATTCTTGAGCCAATTCAAGGTGCAGGTGGTGTTCATGTCTCTCCTGATGGTTATTTAAAAGCAGTGAAATCACTTTGTGAAGAAAATGAAATTTTAATGATTTCTGATGAGGTGATTTGCGGATTTGGCCGAACAGGAAAAATGTTTGGTGTGGATAACTGGGATGTTGTTCCTGATATTATGAGCGTAGCGAAAGGGATTACTAGTGGCTATGCCCAGTTAGGCGGAGTATTAGTGAACAAGGAGATTAGAGACACGATCGTCCAATACGACCAGATTTTGGGACACGGCTTTACGTACAGCGGACACCCGACAGCTTGTGCCGTAGGATTAAAAACAATCGAAATTCTTGAACGCGACAACATTCTTGAAAACGTAAACAATATGGAAAAAGAGCTGAAAAAAGGCTTTGAATATTTAACAGATAAACATCGTTATTTTACAAAAACAAGAGCGGTTGGGCTGCTTGCCGGGTTTGAGCTTCAGCAAGACCGTGATGCAGATATCCCGTTTGCAGAAACAGTCAGACCGGCGTCCTATGTTGTCGAGCAGTGCTTCCAGCGCAACTTAATTTTAAGAGCGGCAGACTTTGAAAAAGGCAAAGATATTGTTGCTATTGCGCCACCGCTTATCATTAACAAAGAAGAAGTTTCAGAGATGATTAATATTATTGATGCAGCAGTAACTCAGTTTGAAAAGACAATTAAGTAATACATGATGACAGCATGACAGAGAATATACCAGCTTAGCAGCTCTCTGTCATGCTTATTTTTTAACTAAGGAGGAAAGGTTAAAATGACCAATCAGATGTTGGAAATAAGCAGCAGAGTAAGCGAATTTTTAAAGGGAACAAAAAAGCTATTTATCAATGGGGAATTTGTGGAATCTGCGTCTTCACGCACATTTGAAACAGTTAATCCGGCTACAGGTGAAGTACTGACAACAGTGTATGAGGCGGGCGAAAAAGACATTGACTTTGCTGTGAAAGCAGCCAAAAAGGCGTTTGAAGAAGGTCCTTGGTCAAGAATGAGTGCAGCTGAAAAAGCTAAGCTGCTTTTTAAACTAGCTGATCTTATTGAAGAAAACAAAGAGGAGTTTGCACAGCTGGATACGCTGGACAATGGAAAGCCAATTAGTGAATGCAGGACAGTTGATATACCAGGTACATTCGAAATGTTCCGATATTTTGCAGGCTGGACAACAAAAAACATGGGACAGACTATTCCTGTTTCCGGAAACTTCTTAAATTATACACGACATGAACCTGTTGGTGTAGTCGGGCAGATTATTCCATGGAACTTCCCTGTTAATATGCTCTCGTGGAAAATTGCTCCAGCGTTAGCAGCAGGATGTACAGTTGTATTGAAACCTGCCGAACAAACACCACTTTCCGCTCTGTATTTTGCCGAGCTTGTTCACAAAGCAGGATTTCCAGCTGGTGTAGTGAATATCGTCCCTGGATTTGGCCAGATAGCCGGACAAGCGCTTGCAGAACATCCAGATGTAAACAAGCTGGCGTTTACTGGTTCTACTGCTGTTGGCAAGCATTTGATGAAACAGGCTGCGGACACGATGAAGCGTTTGACGCTTGAATTAGGTGGAAAGTCCCCTAATATTATTCTTCCAGATGCCGATCTCTCAAAAGCGATTCCAGGTGTATTTACCGGAATTATGTTTAATCAGGGAGAAGTGTGCAGTGCCGGTTCAAGAGTATATGTTCATAAAAGCCAATATGAAGAAGTTATTTCTGGCATGGTTGCTTTGGCGAAAGAGGTTAAGCTTGGAAACGGACTTGATGAAGAAACAACGATGGGACCTCTTGTATCTAAAAAGCAACAAGACCGGGTGTTTGAGTATATAAATATTGGAATCAAAGAAGGAGCGAAATTAGCTGCAGGCGGTGGGAAGAGGGAAGAAGGTTTCTTCATTGAACCGACAATCTTTACAGATGTAGAGGAGCATATGACGATTGCCAAAGAAGAAATTTTTGGACCGGTCGTTGTTGTTATGTCTTACGATTCGGTAGAAGAAGTGATTGAACGGGCAAACAGTTCAGCCTATGGGCTAGGTGCCGGTGTTTGGACAGAAAACTTAAAAACAGCCCATAATATAGCGAATCAATTGAAATCAGGAAGTGTTTGGATTAACTGCTATGATGCGATCGACCCAGCCTCTCCATTTGGCGGGTATAAGGAATCGGGATTCGGAAGAGAGATGGGTTCTTATGCACTGGAAAATTACACAGAAGTAAAAAGTGTATGGGTAAGTCTAGATTAATAAAAAGATAAATTGGATAAGACAATTTTATGGAAAGAGTATGAAATGGAAAAAGCTGTTCCGAAGAACTGTTCGATAGATGTTCTTTAAACAGCTTTTTATCCCGTTTAATTATTATGGAAACGTTTTCCAAACGGAGCGTTTTCTGAAGAAACGGTTGCCAGGAGCACAATGAAAATAAATGGAGAGTGAGAACAATGAATCAAGAAAGTAATAAGAACACGACAAAGGACCCTTCTGTCTGGATCGCATTAGTACCGATTATATTTATGGCTTGTGCTCTGGCAATAGGGATCGGAGTTTTTGGCACTGATCCGCATGTTCCTCTTCTATTAAGTACGGTGGTTGCAGTAATTGTTGCTTTAAGGCTAGGACATAAATGGAATTCAATTGAAGAGCACTTAACAAAAACAATTAGTGTATCAATCAAGGCCTTGCTTATACTGGTGATTATCGGAGCGTTTATTGGTTCATGGGTAGCTTCTGGTATTGTTCCTTCAATGGTTTATTATGGTTTAGGGATTCTGTCTCCAACGTATTTTTTGGTTACTGCCTGCCTGATTTCAGTGCTTGTCAGTATAGCAGGAAATGCCTGGTTTGCCGCTGGCACCATTGGTGTAGCCCTGATGGGAATTGGTCATGGCTTAGGGATTCCTTTACCGATGGTTGCCGGAGCAGTTGTCTCGGGTGTATATTTTGGCGATAAAATGAGTCCGTTGTCAGATGTAACAAATTTCACTTCAGCAGTTGTAAATGTAGACCTCTTTGAACATATTCGGAATTTAATGAACACTACAGTTCCTACTCTTATTATCTCGCTTTTAATTTATACATTCCTTGGATTTAGATTTCGTGGAGAAAGTACCGATTTAACACAAGTTGTCAAAATCAGAGAAATTCTTTCTGATCAGTTTGTTATTTCACCGTTTTTATTGCTTCCGCTTTTAGTTATTGTATTAATTTTTGTATTAAAAATACCAGCTATTCCTGGTCTAACTGTCGGCGTTCTTGTTGGTACATTCTGTGCTCTTTTTGTCCAGCACATTTCACTGGGAGATATAATCACCGTCATGAATTCCGGTTATACTGCCGATACAGGATATGATATAACCGATGAATTATTAAACCAAGGCGGCATTCAGGCAATGATGTATACGGTTTCTCTTATTCTGATTGCTTTATCATTTGGTGGCGTACTTGAGAAAGCAAAGATATTGGAAGCGATTCTCGGCCCGCTGCTTAGTAAAGTCAAGCGAACGGGCAGCCTAATAGCGGCCACTGCAGGTACATGTATTACCTCCAATATTGTCGGCTGCGATCAATTCATGTCTGTTATTATTCCGGGACGCATGTATTTAAATGAATATAAACAGCGAGGGCTGCATCCCAAGCTGCTTGGACGTACGTTAGAAGATTGCGGAACAGTAACAGCCTGTCTTATGCCTTGGACCACTTGCGGGATTTTTATGTTCTCTGTGCTTGGCGTTTCTGCAGTTGAATATGCCCCTTATGCATTTTTTTGCTATATCAGTACTTTCGTAGCAATTATTTTTGGTTATTTCAATATAAAGATTAACCGCCTGCCATTAGAAGAACAAACGAAAGAAATAGATGTTAACGTAAAAAAAGCAATTGATATCTAAATGTCGGACAGATTTTCAGCTTAAGTGAAACATAATTGATTCAATGAAAACTTCCCATAGAGTAACGCAGATATTTGAGTAACGTATTAAAAGTCTTGTTTAACAATGGGAGGATTACTAAACAACTAAAAAGAAAGATAGGCTTGGCGGCGGCTGTTGCTGGTCGGGGAGTTATATTAGCCATAGGTGTAGTATTATTTCTCAATCTTTGTATTGCCTTTTCCTTAGATCGTTGAATACTTTTAAAAGTTAAGAATTCTGATTGTTTGAAATATTTTATAACATTGTTGACCGCTGGATGAATTGATAGTATATTTTAAATAAGGTTCATTTAAGGAAAAATTCCTTAATGACTAAATCAGGAGGGATAGGCAGTTATGTCATTACAAGGAGAGGTAAAAAGCCCAGCGATTAAAAGATTTAGAAAGTTCAAAACAGACCAATATTATCCTTCCACTTTAGGGAAGCCGGAGCATCATATTAAAAATGAGTTTAGTATGGCTGTACGGGCGGGAAATCGTATTTTCCTAAGAGGACAAACTGGCTTTGATTTAGAGGGAAACTTCCATGGAATTGGAGACGTGGCGAAGCAAGCAGACCAGGCATGTAAGTGCGTCAGACAACTGATTGAAGAAGCGGGCGGCACGGTTAATGATATTTGCAAGATTACTGTATATTTACTCAAGCGAGAAGACCGCAGTAAAGTCTATCCAGTAATAGCTGAACACTTCAAAAATGTTTATCCTTGCAGCACTGGTTTGATTGTCAGCGGTTTTGCGATGCCCGAAATGTTAATGGAAATTGATGTTGAGGCTGTGATTAGCGAAGAGAGCAATGAAGGCTAATAGGATAACGTAATCCTGATCAAAAGGAATAGCAAAACCGCAATACTCTAAAATATAGAGATTTGCGGTTTCTTTCATTTATTTGAAAAACAATAAGAAGTGAGATGATTTTCGATAGAGGGTGGTATCTCAATAAATCAAATAAGGAATTATATGATGAATTTAACGCCAAAAGTAAATGTAGGGCAGGTTCATGGTATGTAAAATCGGTAAAGGAATTTTAGTCCTCTGCTAAACAACTGTTTGTATCGATTGATGAGGCGACAAAACACCGGTTGTCTTTGCACTTAGATGGAACGGATTACAAATACCAGTTTGTATGATTACCTGATGTAATCGCAAGGTTTGAAGAGGAATACGGAAGTTCCCTATTGTTGCGAAAACAAAGAAAAAAGACTACATCAGCAATCGGTGATAATTATCCGATGACAGCATATTTTCATTGGCTCGGCGGATAACAGGCAAAAGAGAGACTAGAAAGCCCAAAAGAATGGCAGCAGCATTTGCGGCGTTTATGCAAATAAAAAGATTTACATATTCAATTGAAAAAGAAAGTGAGGAACAGAACGAACATGAAAATAAATATAAGACGCTTATTAAGCGATATCGAAAAATACGCCGAATACGGAAAAAACGACAAAGGAGGTATCACGAGACCGAGTTTTTCAAAGGCTGATTATGAAGTGAGAGAAAGATTTATTAAAGAACTGAAGGATATGGGACTAATTGTCACCATTGATGGAGCCGCTAACATTTGGGGAAGAAAAAAAGGAACAGGAAAAAAACAAGGCACGATTGTGATTGGCTCACATTTAGATTCTGTTCCAAACGGCGGAAAATATGATGGTCCATTAGGAGTCCTTACAGCGAAAGAGATTATTAAGACTTTGATAGAAAATAATATAACTTTAAATCATGACTTAGAAATTGTCTCATTCACTGCTGAAGAGTCAAACGACTTTAATTTATCCACATTCGGAAGTCGATCGTTTGCCGGGAAATTAACGGCCGATATGTTGGAGAACGTGAGTGATTCAAATGGAGTCCTTATTAAAACAGAATTAGAGAAGGTTGGCGGAGGGTTGGATAAATTCCCTGAAATGAAGCAAATAGCAAAAGAGAAAAAGGTATTTATAGAGCTCCATATTGAGCAGGGCAAGAGATTGGAAAGCCGAGATCTTTCTGTAGCTGTGATTAATAAATTTGTTGGCATGTATCGCAGTTCCGTCCGAGTAAGCGGACAAGCAAATCATTCGGGTACAACAATGATGGAACATCGCAATGATGCCCTAACTGCTGCTGCTGAAATGATTCTTGAAGTGGAGCGGTTATGCCGGGAAGACCAAACAGATTTAGTCGGTACAGTTGGCAAGTTGATGGTTTTCCCGAATGCTACAAATATCATCCCAGGGCAGGTTGAATTTAATTTTGAAGTTAGAGGAGAAGACGGCAAAAAAGTTCGGGGAATTGTAGAAAGTATTCGGGAAAGTTGGCGGGGGATTGCCCAAAAACGGCAAGTCGAGGTTGACGAGAATACATTTCTAGATCAGAATCCGATTGATCTGGATCAAAGTATCGTCAAAATCTTACAGCATACTGCTGAGGAAACAAATGAACCACATATCACCATGGCAAGTATGGCCGTTCATGATGCTGCCCATATGGCTGCTGTTGCAAAGTCAGCAATGATTTTTGTAAAGAGCATAGACGGAAAAAGCCATTGTCCCGAGGAAAATAGCCTGGCTGAAGATATTGAAAAGGCAGGAAACTTAATGTTACAAGGTATTATAAACATAGATCGAGAGCTATCACAAAACAATATAAAAGAGGGAATATTTAGCGAAGCCGCTAACAGATAATAGCATTTTGTTTTATAACGGGGCAGGCTCTTGCAAGTGGCCAGCTCCTTCTTTTTATATTTTTTAAATGATATAGATAGATAAGAATATGCTATAGTTGGATGTGGAGCGAAATTTTCATAAAGCCCAAAAATATTTTTCTAGGAACATTGACTTATACATAATCCGGTTGTATTCTTAATTAAGAATATTTTAGGAATAATTCCTTAAAATGGTAGTGAGTCGACTGTTCTAAAAAAGAAGGTTGTTTATGATGTAAAGAATGTATATTTTATTTCAGACATTTTTTTAGAATCAATGATGAGAACTACTCTAGGTACAGCATGTCAGGAGAAATGTTTCTGAAAGGAATGGAATGATAATGATAAAAGATAAAGTAAGAATTGAAAAAGATTTTTTAGGTGAAAAAGAGATTGCAGCAGATGCATACTATGGCATTCAAACAATGCGCGCTTCCGAAAACTTTCCTATTACTGGTTATCACATTCATGGATCTTTGATTAAAGCATTAGGAATAGTGAAAAAAGCCGCTGCCTTGGCAAACATGGAAACGGGCCGTTTACATAGAGAGCTTGGTGAGGCCATTACACAGGCAGCGGAAGAAGTAATAGAAGGAAAATGGAATAACCAGTTTATTGTAGATCCGATTCAAGGCGGGGCCGGTACTTCGATCAATATGAACGCCAATGAAGTGATTGCCAATCGTGCCCTGGAATTGTTAGGGTACGAAAAAGGCCACTATAGCTATTTAAGTCCTAATAACCATGTAAATATGTCGCAGTCAACAAATGATGCTTTTCCTACTGCTATTCACATTGCTGTATTGGCATCACTAGAAAGTTTGCTTGTGACAATGAGCAAGATGCATAAAGTATTTGAGGAAAAAGCGGCGGAGTTTGACCATGTGATAAAGATGGGCCGTACCCATCTCCAAGATGCTGTTCCTATTCGCCTGGGCCAGGAATTTAAAGCTTATAGCAGTGTCGTAGAACGTGATATGGAAAGAATTCAGCGATCACGCACGCACTTGTATGAAGTCAATATCGGGGCCACAGCTGTAGGAACAGGGTTGAATGCCGATCCTGACTACATAAAAAACGCGACTAACTATCTTGCGGAATTGAGCGGATTTCCTTTAATGAGTGCGAGACACCTTGTTGATGCCACTCAAAATACGGATGCGTATACGGAAGTGTCTGCCGCATTAAAAATTTGTATGATTAATATGTCTAAGATTGCCAATGATCTTCGGTTGATGGCTTCGGGTCCGCGCGCAGGGCTTGCTGAGATTAGCCTGCCGGCACGTCAGCCTGGCTCATCGATTATGCCTGGAAAGGTCAATCCGGTCATGGCAGAAGTGATCAATCAAATCGCTTTTCAAGTGATAGGTAATGATCACACGATTTGTTTAGCTTCTGAAGCAGGACAGTTTGAGTTGAACGTTATGGAACCTGTGTTAGTTTTTAATTTACTTCAATCTATCAATATCATGGAGAATGGATTCCGTACCTTTACAGACCGTTGTCTTTCTGGCATTGAGGCCAATGTGGCTCGCTTGGAAGAATACGTAGAAAAAAGTGTGGGAATCATTACAGCGGTCAATCCTCATATTGGATATGAAACAGCTGCACAAATTGCCAAAGAAGCGATCGCGAGCGGAAAATCGGTTCGTGAATTGTGCTTGCAGCAGGGAATTTTAACAGAAGAAGAGATTGAGCTTATTTTAAATCCTTTTGAGATGACTGAGCCAGGCATTGCTGGGGCTGCTTTTTTACGTGATAACGCTGTCGCTAATAAATAACAATTAATATAAAAGAGCTTCCGAAAAAACATGGGAATGGTCCATTTTCGGAGGCTCTTTTCTTTACTGAAATAACAAGCGTCTGATGAAATTCTCTTCCCTGCATATATTCCTCGACGTACGTGCAAATTAAGGAAACCTGAACCGTCATAAATTGGAGGAATAATAATGAACCTTGCAGATTTTTTAATTATTTTAGGATCCGTGCTGCTGGCCGTTATTTTCATTATATTTATTTCTTTTCTAGTGTATATGATGTTATTTGATCGGAATCAGAAAAGCCACTCCATTTTAAGGAATTACCCACTTCTTGGAAGAATTCGTTATTTTTTTGAGAAGATTGGACCGGAAATGAGACAATATTGGTTCAATAGTGATACGGAAGGCCGGCCTTTCTCTAGAGAGGATTACGAACATATTGTTAAAAGTGCAAAATACAGCCGTGATGTTGTCGGATTTGGATCAAAACGTGACTTTGAGGAAGAGGGATTTTTCATACGAAATGATATGTTTCCGAAGCTGACAGAGGAACTGAAAGTAGACAGAAAAGAAAAAGTGTTAACAAAAAAATATATTTTATTAAAAGATCCTCTTTTTATGCAAAGAGAGGAAAAGCGGGAGGATGAAGAGGCACTCGCTTATTTGCTGGATGATGAGGAGGCTGTGGTGATTGGCCCAACTACTAAGCATCCGTTTATTTTAAAAGGACAGATTGGCATGTCAGCCATGAGTTATGGATCATTGGGAGACAAGGCTATTACCGCTTTATCCGAAGGGTTAGCTTTAGGAAAAGGATCTTGGATGAACACGGGAGAAGGCGGATTATCCCCTTATCACTTAAAAGGCGGAGTCGATATTATTATGCAGATCGGTCCTGGTTTATTTGGCATACGCGATAAACAAGGAGCAGTCGACTGGGAAGAATTAAAGAAAAAGAGTGAAATTCCGCAAATTAAAGCGTTTGAGATCAAATTGGCACAAGGGGCAAAGGCGCGAGGCGGACATATTGATGCCGAAAAAGTAACACCCGAAATTGCCGCTATACGTAAAGTTGAACCTTATAAATCAATTGATAGTCCAAACCGTTTTCGGGAATTTAGCGATGTGCCCTCCATATGTGAATTCATTGAGAAAATTCGCCACCATACTGGGAAACCAGTGGGAATGAAGATTGTCGTCGGCAGCAATAACAGTGTAGAAGAATTGGCTAAATATATGAAGGAAACCGGAAAAGGACCTGATTTTATTACAGTGGACGGAGGAGAAGGGGGCACAGGAGCTTCGTACCAGGAACTGATTGACAGTGTAGGGTTGCCGATTAAATCCGCTTTGCCTATTCTTGTAGCTACTCTTCAGAAATATGGGGTGCGTGACCGGGTAAAGATTATCGCTTCCGGCAAGCTGTTTACCCCTGACCGGATTGCAATTGCTCTTGCGATGGGGGCTGATCTCGTTAATATTGCGCGTGGATTCATGATTACAGTAGGATGCATTCAAACATTGAAGTGTCAATCGAATATTTGTCCGGTTGGAGTGGCCACCACTGATCCAGATCTACAAAAAGCACTTGTCATTGATGAGAAAAAATACCGGACAGCCAACTATTTGATCACCCTTCGGGAAGGATTATTCCGTCTTGCAGCAGCTGCCGGCTTAGAGTCGCCTGTACATTTTAAACCTCAACATGTTGCATACAAAGACGATAAGGGGGTTGTTACGCCACTTGCCGACATCCTCCGGGAGGTGGAGCAGCAAATAGGGGGGGATCAGAAACTAGACAATCATCGGGAAGAGCCGTTGCGAAAGTCGCCTCCTCTAGGCACAGAGCTTGTCTAAAGTGGGTGTCACACAGTGAGTTTTAGATAACTAATTGCTTTTGCTACATTTCTTAAACATTCCTTTCTTCTCCACCGATAATAAAGGTGTAAAAGGCAAACCTGGCGAAAGGCAGGGACGCAAAGCTACGGACCTAAGCAGCAGAGACTGTATGGCCGCCGGGCTGCCATTCTCCTCAGCATTGAAGAGCAATGGCTTTCAACAAAAGGGGGAGAACGGTGTGTACAGCGTAAAGAATGTGTGTTTGTTGATAGTGATGGCATTCATGGCAGGAAGTGCAGTATTTCTGATGACAAGTGACAGAGCGGCAGCAAATGAAGTGACGGAGCCGCGGTCAACTTGGCTATGGGATACACAGGAAATTGTTACAAGCAAAGATAAACTGCTTGCGTTTATGCAGGATCGTCAAGTGGGACGAGTATATTTGCAGATTGATCAGAGCATTTCAACAGAGCATTATAAAGAATTTATTAAACAGGCAGCAGCAAAAGGAATTCAAGTGCATGCGCTGGACGGTGCTCCTTCCTGGGTTTCCAGCAAGGGGCTTGCCCAGCAGCGAAGTTTTTTCTCCTGGGTAACCAATTACCAGGTGAAAGCATTGCCGGAAGAAAAGTTTAAGGGAATTCATTTAGATGTGGAACCGTATTTATATGAGGGATGGAACAGTCAATATAAAAAAACAGTTTTAGCTTATCAAACACTTTTGATAGAGGCCCATCAATCCGCCCAGCGCTTAGGTCTGCCTCTTGCAGTAGATATTCCATTTTGGTTTGATGAAAAAAATTACAGCAACACTTTAGGAAAAGGAAAGCTATCAGAGTGGGTCATTGCAAATACGGATGCCATTACCATTATGGCTTATCGGGATACTGCTGGCAGCCCGAACGGAATAATGGAGCTCGTTCGAAATGAGATGAATAACGCTGCAGCAAAGAATAAAAAAGTTTCTGTTGGAGTGGAAACAGTTCCTTCCACGGAAGCTGACTTTGTTTCTTTTTCTGAAGAAGGCGAGACATATATGTGGGAGCAATTAGCGATCGTTAAGTCTTATTACGGCAATCTTTCAAGTTTTGAAGGTTTCTCTATTCATTCCTTGCAAAGCTGGATGGCATGGCAGTCATGAAAATATCAAGCGCAACTTTTCTAGTTGCGTTTTTTTAGTTGTTTTAGATGTCTTTTACTGAATTTGTGTCATGTTTTAAACATTCCCAAAAAAATTTTTTTTATAGACGAGACTAGCTCTATATTTAGATGATAAATGTCCGATATAACTTAATAAAAACTTTACAAAAAAGGGGCTAGACAATGAAGATTCTACATGATTTGAAGATATCACAGAAATTATTAACCCTGATTATTCTCTTTGCTGTTATTACAAGCATTGTCGGTGTAGTGGGATATAAAAATATGAAAGAGATGGCTCATGGTTCAGAGATAATGTATAAGGAGCACTTGCAGCCGCTTGATTGGCTTGGGAGGATAAATGCCAATAACCGTGCAATCGATGCTTTCACCTTGGAAATTATGGTCACTAAGGACCCGGCCAAATACGAAGAGTTGATGAATAGCATTAATCGAGCAATAAAGGAAAATAATGCATGGATGGAGCAATACAAAAAAACAGAATTATCCTCCGAAGAGAAAGAAGGATTAGCAGTTTTTCAGAAAAGATTGCTTGAATTTCGAGAGCTGAGGCAAAAAGTGCTTGATTTGGCTGCTCAAAATAAGAACGATCAGGCATATGCTCTTTATAATCGAGAAGCTTCTCAGAAACGCCAGCAAATCAATCAGGCAATTAATGACCTTCAAGATTACAATGAGCAATTAGCGAAGAGAATTAAAGAGAAAAACAACGAGAAATTGGGAACAGCTAGGCTGATCTTAATTACAGTTAGTTTGTTGGGAATCGTTATTTCGATTTTCATTGGGCTCATGATTACGAAAATTATCGTCAATCCGATCAAACAAATCCAATCTTTAATGTCCAGGGCGGAAGACGGAGACTTTACGGTTGAAGGAAACTATCGCTCTAAAGATGAAATCGGCCAGCTGGTGTCCTCTTTTAACAACATGATTAATGGCTTAAAGCAAATTATTAAAACAGTGAGCGAAACATCTGAGTTGGTTGCGGCTTCTTCTGAAGAATTAAGCGCAAGCGCCGAACAAAGCAGCCGCGCTGGCGAGAGCGTATCTACTAATATTGAAGAATTGGCTAAAGGATCAAGCCGCCAATTAAGAAGTGTGGAAGAGAGCACAAAAATTATTAATGAGATGGCAGGTTATGCAGAGAAAATCACTGTTCATGCTGAGCAAGTGTCACAAAAAGTTTCCCAAACGTCTGATATGTCCTCTGAGGGAAAGCAGTCGATTGAAAAAGTTATGCAACAGATGAATTCCATCAATGAAAATGTTACAGGGTTAGGAGTTTCGATTAAAGAACTTAGCGAAAGCTCAAGTGAGATTAGGAGAATTAATGAGGTGATTACAGCGATTGCTGCTCAAACCAATCTTCTTGCCTTAAATGCTGCCATCGAGGCAGCAAGAGCAGGAGAAGCAGGCAAAGGGTTTGCTGTAGTTGCTGATGAAGTACGGAAGCTTGCTGAACAATCAGCAGCCTCAGCCGAGCAAATTACAAATTTGATTCAAATCATTCAAAGTAACACAGGACAAACCTTACAATCTATGACCTCTGCGGCAACAGAAGTAGAAGCAGGCCTTAATGTAGTGCAGGAAGCCGGAGAATCATTTGAGAAAATCGAAATTTCCATTCATGAAGTCGTCTCCCAAATTAAAGATGTTGCTAGCGCGATTAACCAACTATCTTCAGGTACTGTTCAAGTTGCCGATTCAATGAATGTCGTTAGAAATGTAGCTGAAGAGTCAGCGGCAAGCAATGAAAGCGTCTCAACAGCAACAAAAGAACAATTAGTTTCGATGGATGAGATTTCCACAGCTTCTGCGACTCTAGCAAAGATATCCGAAGAACTGCAGCAGTTGATTATGAGGTTTAAAGTGTAAAGGATGGAGACAGAGGAAGGCTTCTCGTTTTTTGCAGGTTTGAACAATCTGTTTCATCCGTTAATTGAAAGAACCCCCGAAAGAAGACATTTTCTTTCGGGGGTTTTTGATAGGAGCCTGACAGTTACAGTCACGAGTAAATTAGATCTTAATTGTTTTTCTGAACATCAAATGTATGAGCGCAGAAAACAATTGAAGAGGTGACGCTTCGTAATTACAAGGAAAATTTCGTGATTGTCAAGGTGAAATAGTGAGATTGAAGGCTTGACCGTCTTTCTACAGGAGGACGGTTTAGCCGATTGTCATTATTCATATAGGGGTACCGTCAGGAAAATGCGGATTTACAACGCTAAGCACATTTTCGGGACGATTCCCCCATTTTTTACAACGTTAAGAAAGTTTCAATGGTCTTAAAGAATCTAACGAGACCACTTTCTCCAAATTAAAATGATATTCCCCTAGTAAATTAATATGTTCCCAACCTAGAGGCGACATATGGTGCAATAATTCTTCATTAAAACGACCAGACCGTTTTTGATATTCAACTGCTTTTGTTAGATGTAAAGTATTCCAAATACTGATGGCATTGATGATTATGTTTAGAGCACTGGCCCTTTGCAATTGATGCTGTATGGTTCGTTCCCTAAGCTCACCTTGCTTTCCAAAGAAAATAGCTCTTGCTAATCCATTCATGGCTTCGCCTTTATTCAATCCTCTTTGTATTTTTCTTCTTAATGATTCATCCGATATATAATTCAAAATAAAGATCGTTTTTTCTATTCGGCCCATCTCACGTAAGGCCGTAGCCAAGCTGTTTTGTCTTGAATAGGAACCTAGTTTTCCCATAATAAGGGATGCTGAAACTGTTCCTTCTCTTATAGAATGAGCTAATCGCAAAACATCCTCATAATTTTCTTTAATGACCTTTGTATTTATTTGTCCACGTAAAATGGCTTCTAATTTTGGATATTCACTTGCTTTATCTATTGTAAATAATTTTGAGTCTGATAAATCTCTTATTCTAGGAGCAAATTTAAATCCTAATAAATGAGTCAGCCCGAATATTTGGTCTGTGTAACCAGATGTGTCTGTATAATGCTCTTCTATATTTAGATCCGTCTCATGGTGCAACAATCCATCTAAAACATGAATCGCATCTCTTGAATTTGTATGAATAATCTTTGTGTAGTAAGAAGAAAATTGATCACTAGTAAAACGATAGATAGTTGCTCCTTTTCCAGTCCCGTAATGAGGGTTTGCATCTGCATGCAGTGATGAAACACCTAGCTGCATTCTCATACCATCTGACGAGGATGTTGTACCGTCACCCCAATAGGAGGACAACTGTAATTTATGATGGAAGTTTACTAAAATGGCTTGGGCTTTATTCATTGCATCTTCATACATGCGCCATTGAGATACATTGGCTAATTGCTTATATGTAAGTCCAGGTGTGGCTTCGGCCATCTTGCTCAAGCCAATATTCATTCCCATTCCTAAAAGAGCAGCCATGATAATGATTGTTTCTTCCTTATCTGGTTTTCGATTATTGGAAGCATGAGTGAATTGCTCATGAAATCCTGTTATATGAGCCACATCCATGAGTAAATCAGTTAATTTTATTCTTGGTAGCATCTGATACAGGCTTGCACTAAATTTCTTTGCTTCTTCTGGAACATCTTTTTCTAATCGTGCAAGTGACAGCTTTCCTTTTTCAAGAGAAACTCCATCTAACTTGTTGGAATTAGCAGCTAACCACTGTAACCTCCCATTAAGGCTGCTAGTTCTCTCTGTAATATAATCCTTGAATGATAAACTAACCGATAATCTTGTATTCTCCTTCGTTTGATTCCATGTATCTTCGGAAAACAAATATTCCTCAAAATCTCTATATTGTCTACTGCCCACAATAGAAACATCACCAGCCCGAATATGCTCCCGAAGTTCTGTTAAAACAGCCATTTCATAGTAATGCCGATTGATTGTTGTACCATCATCCTCGTATAAATGCTTTTTCCACCGTTTTGAAATAAAATCCAAAGGTGAGTTATCAGGTACTTTTCGCTTCCCAGATTCGTTCATTCCTCGTATAATCTCTACAGCTTGTAAAAGTGGCTCATTCGCCTTTGTGGAATGAAATTCCAATACCCTTAATAGGGTTGGCGTATATTTTCTAAGAGAATAAAATCGTTTTTGCAGTAAGTCTAAATAGTCATAGTCGGCAGGACGTGCAAGCTCCTGAGCTTCTTCGACCGAAGAGACAAAAGAATTCCATTCGATAACGGATTCTAAAACCTCAAAAACGTCTAATTTTTCCTTTTTTGCTTTGATTAAAGCTTGTCCGATGTTCGTAAAGTGTATAACTTTCTCATTCAGCTTTTTACCGTTTTGTTTCTGAATTTCCTCTTGAGCCTTACGGCCTTTTGATAACAGACTAAGTATTTGTCTATCATGAATTTCAAAAGCTTTATCCGTTAACTCTTGAGTAAGATGTAATAAATAGACGGTTAATATCGAATATCGCTTATTTTCTTGAAAGTCACGGAATGCATATGGCTCATATCTTGAGCCTAAGCGAGATAGTTGAAACAGGCGATTGCGATGCAAATGACTAATTTGTACCGTTTCTAATTCCATTCCTCGTATGTATTCGAGTCGTTCTATTACTTTTAGAAATGTTTCGGGTGAAGGATGACCCGGCGGTTCCTTTAACCAACCCAATATCGTTTTATTGGATTCGGATGGATGCTGCGAAGTAATGATCTCTTCAAGCTTTCCTTTTTGTTCATTTGTAAGAGATTGACTAACAGTATTAAACAGTTTCTTTTCAGCCATTGCCCTTGCCTCCCACACCATTCTTTCAAGTGTAGTAATAGCAGGCAGTATGATTTTGTTTTTTCTTAGAAAATCTATACATTCATGTAGTAGATGTATGGCATCGCCATTTTCAAAAGCTAATTGATGAAGATGCTTAAATGCTATTCGATATTCTCTTAGAGTAAAAGTTACAAAGTCGTATTCACTTCGAAGTTCTTTCAAATGATCCCAAAGTGTATTTTCTCTTTGAGGATAAAGACTAATCGAAGATGGAGTGGCACCGATTTGTTTCGATATATAATGTATGACTGATTCCGGGATGCTTTTGATATGAGTGTATGGCCAACCGGGATACCGAAGAACAGCTAATTGAACAGCAAACCCTAAACGGTTTTCTTCTCTCCTTCGCTTATTAACTATTTCTAAATCCCGTTTGGAAAAAGTGAAGTAGGTCCCCAATATCCATTCATCTTCAGGGATTTGCATAAAATCCTGCCTCTGTTCCAGTGTAAGCAATTCTCTACCTCTCGCAATTTTCATTCAGTATCATCCCATTTCCATAATTATTCAGTTAATTAGTTCAATTATATATCAATAGAGTGTACTCTATTGATACAAGTGTAGTAGACTGATAAAATCATAGTTAAGAGTGTCTCATAAGACTTGTCTCAAAAACGAGGTGATATTTTGCGAAAAATCGGTTATATACGTGTCAGTTCGACTAGCCAAAATCCTTCAAGACAATTTCAGCAATTAAACGAAATCGGTATGGATATTATTTTTGAAGAAAAAGTTTCTGGGGCAGCAAAGGATCGCGAGCAACTTCAAAAAATGTTAGAGGATTTACAGGAAGGAGACATTATTTATGTTACAGACTTAACTCGGATCACTCGGAGTACGCAGAACTTATTTGAATTGATTGATTTAATACGCAGGAAAAAGGCAAGCTTAAAATCACTCAAGGATACATGGCTAGATTTATCAGAGGATAATCCATACAGCCAATTCTTAATTACAGTAATGGCTGGTGTGAACCAATTAGAACGAGATCTTATCCGTATGCGTCAACGAGAAGGGATTGAGCTGGCTAAGAAAGAAGGGAAGTTTAAGGGTCGTTTAAAGAAATATCATACAAATCACGCAGGAATGAAATATGCAGTAAAACTATATAAAGAAGGCGGTATGACTGTAAATCAAATTTGCGAAATTACTAATGTGTCTAGGGCTTCATTATATAGAAGGCTATCGGAAGGAAACAAATAGTTTGTCCTGATTCTATCAAAAGGTTTATTTTTTGATACCAACATTTTTAGGCATGAAATGTCGGCAATTATTATCTATTTTGTTTTAAAGTAAATATTGAAAGGGAGTAAACTTATGGATTGGCTAGAAAGAATGAACAATGCGTTAAACTACATTGAAAATAGCTTGAATGAAGAAATAGACTACAAAGAGATTGCAAAAGCAGCTAATTGTTCTGAGTTTCATTTTTCAAGAATGTTCTCTTCAATCTCAGGTATATCGCTATCAGAATATATTAGACGTAGACGGTTAACACTCGCAGCATTTGAAATTCAAAAAAGTGATATTCGGATCATTGATGTGGCAATTAAATATGGTTATGTTTCTTCTGATACTTTCTCACGTGCTTTTCAAAAAATGCATGGAGTAACCCCTTCCAATGCTCGTAATAGAGGGGTACAGTTAAAAGCCTTTCCCAGAATTTCCTTTCAAATTTCTATTAAAGGAGATACCGAGATGGAGTACAGAATTGAAAACCTTGATTTTGAATTAAGAATTGTTGGAAAAAGTAAGCCAGTAAAAACAAGCAGAGCATTTAAAACAATCCCTACGCTTTGGAACACTGCGAAAAAAGATGGATTTATGCAAGAACTAGTAGATATGTCATGGGAAAATCCAAAATGCACGCTTGAAAGCCTTCTGGGGGTTTGCGGAAAAGAAGCTGCCATAACAGATGAACAATTTTCCTATTTCATGGGCGTAAGATACGATGGGGAATCCCCAGAAAATATGGAGACGCTTATTATTCCCGCAAGTACATGGGCAGTTTTTCCGAACATAGTGGATGCATGGAAACGTTTATATTCCGAGTGGGTCCCTACCTCCGAGTATGAACTTGCAAATTTACCGTGTATAGAATGTTATTACGGTCCGAAGCATAAACCAAGACACGAACTCTGGGTCCCTGTTATCCCGAAGTAAATTACATATTCAGTAATAGAATGCTGTTTATGGAGTAACGAAAAAAGAGCCTAATTTCTCAATTTAGGTGATGGGAAATCAGGCTTTTTATATTGGAAATTCCTTATCGTTGTAAATCCGCATTTTCCTGACGCTACCCCATATAGAAGGAAAATATCCCTATGATAAACTTTTATGCATGATAAAGGATAAAAGGCTTGTTCTGTTTGTTACACCGAGCTTCTTATAAATATTTTGCAGATGCTTTTTTATCGCATGTAAGCTGACAAATAAATGGTCAGCCATTTCTTGATTCGTGAGACCCGTTTGTAAAAGTTTGCAAACTTTTTCTTCACTAGGTGTTAAATGTACATCCTCCATCGGAATATTCCTAAAGGGGTGTTTCAAAATGTAGTAAAGCTTCATCGAGATAAAGTGTGAAAGGAGATCGATGCTTTTGGCCGCTTCATCCTTAAAGCCCGCGTTTTCTTGTTCTCCTACAAAAGAGATTCCGCCGATTGGCCGCCGATTGGCTTGTTTTGATTCATCAAATAAACGCCCATTTCATGATAAATGTTACCGGGCTTCATGAAGTCATTATAAAAAAGACTATTTTCATATTCTTGTTTAGATACCATATCTTCTATTCTTAGCACTCTTGTATTGGATAGCAGGGAAGATACACGTATAGGCAATAGAAGGTCCTTGTCGGAATAGTCACTCATATATTGGCGAAGGGATTGTTCGGGTGTATTTCTAGTGACAGGACTGTAAATCTCTCCTTCCTCCCTGCATAGCCAGAAAATTGAGCGTTCGAGCCCAAAATATTTATCGAATAAAAATAGTACCTGTTCCCGGAATTCTGAGAGTGTCTCCAGATCATCCAACTGAAGCAGCATATCTTTACAAGTGCTGAACAGTATTTCTCCCATGTTCTCACCTCGTTAAATTCTGTACATTCCTACTAAATCCGTTGTTGATATAACAGAAGGAATATTACACTTTCGAATAATATTCATACTATTCTATCTATTTTATGATAAAAAAGAAGGGAGAGGATAGAATGAGTTATTTAAATATGGCAATCATTCAAGTAGCCTCACCAAGTGTGAGCTCTGATCCAGGAGAGAAAAAGAGAGAAAATCTAGAAAAAATGATGTGGCACATCGATCAAGTTTGTTTTATAAACCCGACTATTGATCTGATCGCTTTTCCAGAACTGTATTTGAGTGGAGTAGAACCTATAAAATGGAGAAAAATGGCAGAGCTAATACCAAATGGCCCGATTGTACAAAAGCTGATAGAAAAAGCGAAACAGATAAACAAATGGCTCGTTCCAGGTTCCTTCTTTGAGCTGGGTGAAGATGAAAAAGTGTACAATACAATGATATTAATTTCTCCTCAGGGAGAGATTGTTCCCAAGTATAGAAAGGTATTCATTCCTTACCCGTTAGAGCCGTCTTCTCCGGGCAACGAATTTCCTGTATTTGAAATCCCTCACATTGGAAAGATCGGCTTTTTGATTTGTGCGGACGGTCATTATCCAGAATCGGCGCGTAACCTTGCTTTAAAGGGAGCAGAAGTGATTATTAAGCCTACTCTTCAAGGAGAGTGGATTGGCGGGTTGCGAAATCATACACCGGTGGCGATTACCCGGGCAATTGAAAACCAGTGTTTTGTTGTCAGCATTAATCAGCCGTCACCGGTTGGGATGGGGAATTCAGTAGCAGTTGATCCAGAAGGAAGAATCATTGAAGAGTTAGGCATTGCGGAGTCTTTTACTTTCGTTCACTTAAACTTAGAGGAAGTGAGACGTGTGAGAGAAAATGGTTCCTGCGGGATGTTTGGTTTTCTAAAAATGTTAAAGGAATTTAAAGAAGAGGGATGTAATGTGGACGAATGTTATAGAAACGGCATTGAGAATGCAGACGTATATAAAAATCTTTCCTTTCCTCATGCAAAGACGCCGGACCAGATTACTCGCTATAAAGGCCCAAAAGAATTAAAGACTTCGTCTCACTAATTAATCAGTTTGGACACAGGCAGCTGTTTAAATGATAATCTGTCAGCTGTTTGTTAAAGTGAGCTGTTGAAACAGGCATGGCAATGATAATAGTTGTTCTGCCATGTCTGTCAGCGGCCGTTTACCTCTCTTCTTCTTCTCCATTCACCTCGCAGAGTATTTTCAAAATTCCTCTGAACTGTATCTGTCTCTTTGAAACGGAAGGTTTATAATGAATAGATCAAGGTCTTCTTCCTGAAAAATATCGATTGAATAGGGTATAAGAATAGAAAAGTGAAATCTTTCAAAAGGTGGGGGAAATACAATGGAACTTATTGAAAAAGCTATCAACTTTGCTGCAATCGCTCATAGGGAGCAAGTGCGTAAAGCGGCTGCTATTCCTTACATTGCTCATCCATTTGCCGTGGGGATGATGCTGCAAAAAGCAGGCTGCTCTGAGGGAGTCATTGCAGCAGGAATCCTTCATGATACTCTGGAGGACACAGAGACCACGTATGATCAGCTAGTCACAGAGTTTGGTAGACGGGTAGCGGATATTGTGAGAGCAGCTTCAGAGCAGGATAAATCCTTATCTTGGGAAGAGAGAAAACAGGCAACGATTGCTGCTTTGCCGTTTATGTCGAAAGAGGCACTTCAAGTTATTGTCTGTGACAAGATTCATAATGTCCGCAGCATTCACAAGGTAATGGAAGAAGAAGGAGCGAAAGCATGGGAGCATTTTAATCAAGGAAAAAGCAATCAACACTGGTACTATTCAAATATTGTAAAACAGCTTAAGCCACGAAGAGGGGAGTTTAAGCTGATTCGTGATTTGGAAAAAGATGTGAACCGGCTATTCATTGGTAGAGAAAAACTTACAAATGAAACCATTGATTTGTTATTTGATGTACCTTACCAAGTGATAGAGGAGGAAATTCCACTTTTAGAAAAGGCTGAACTTTTGGAATTTGTTAAAGAAGTACATGCAGAAGTAGATTTTTATTATCGAAACGGTCGAATGGACTTTGCTCTTCCGCTAATGGAAGCTTTTCAAAAGCGAGGGACCGAATTTCAAAGTAATTCGGATGGGCCGCTCCTTTTAATGCTATACACAGCCGTTTTGCAAAAGCGGCTCGCCTGGTCTGATGATGAAGTTTATCGGTATTTTAAACGCAATGAAAAAAAGCTATAAATGATGCTGGCGATCAAATTTAGGCACTTTATATATGAAAGGCGCTGTTCAAATTGAGCAGCGCTATTTTTGTTTGGAAAATGGTTCAGTTCCTTTTTCAATTTCTATCTAGAACAAAAGGTATATCGTAATAATGAAGGAAAGCCTCCAATAAAACATTTACAAAGAAGCGATAATGGCAAAACAACGGTACGCAAATGAAAAGCGTACCGTTGTTTTATTTAACGGGCAATATTAATTTTTTTAATATAGTCCGAATGAATATAGGAAAATTCATTTTCCAAACTATCGGATAGAACTTTATACCAGGTTGATCCATCTGTTCCTTTAACCGTGTCAACAATGACGACTGAATAGCCGGCTGAAGGGTAAGTGAACTGCTTGGCAAAGCTTGTTCCAGCTCCGCTTCTCACATTTACCAACTGTGTGGTCAATCCGATTGAATATGGAGCAGGATTGTTAACAAAATCCTTGCCGCCCATTGCCTTATCCAGTGTATACATATGACCGGCTGCTTTGTAGCCCCAGTTTGTATCAGAAGCGTATCTTACGTTGATTCCGCTATTTTTATTGCCAAGGTGAGCGCCATTTTGATAAAGTAACCGGCCATCTTGTGGGATAGGGATATATTTTTTATTCAAGAAATTATTGGCAAAACTATTGATGCTGTCTTGAGGCGTTTTAAACGCATCGCCGTTCTCCGGATTATTATCCGTTACGTTCAGGCCAAACAGGTTATTTTTTTGCAACGCATTGCCGCTCATGCCGAATTGGCTTTCATTAATAGAGATACCAAGCATTAGCAGGGCGTTAATCTTGTATTTTTGCTCGGCTGCTTTAAAATAAGAGCCCATTCCTTTTAGTTTGCTAAGCTTTGTGGCGTCCTTATATGTAGAGCCTGGCAGTTGTTCTCTTCTTGCTAACTCCTGATCAATATACCGATCTAAGTCAGCTGCAGTATAATTTGTTTTAGCACGGGCAGATAGCATGTTGAAATATTGATAAGCTGCTCCTGCTTCCCCTTGCTTCGTTCTAAAATGAACACCATCCCAGCTGTAATATTCCACCCCAGAATTCATGAATGAAGGGGCAGGGCCTACGCTGTATGTAACAAACTTATCTGTATTAAAGTTATATAAATGATGAACCAATTGGCCGTTGTTCTCTTTTGAATAATAAGCTCGACGCTTAATCATTGGTTGAGGCAAAAGGTAGGCATCGCTGTGCTTGACAAAACCTGTTTTTCCAGCAATTTTGATTTCTATTTTTTCTGCATCCGATGTGACGTATTCCAATTCAGTTGGAGGAGTACCATAAGCTCCGGCGTCCACATTGAAATAAAAGTTTTTTAATGAAGAATCATAGATTAATGTGGCCGCATGTTCAACGGTCGGTTTAGCAACGACGATGCCGGCATTCATTTTAACGATTTGGTTGCCGGACATAATAACTTGTGCCGGATCATTTGCCATAGCCGCTGCGGCTTTTTCGTATGTATCAAAGCTTTTAGCGCCGGTATTCAGGTTGCCGTTTGCGTCCACTGTTCCCACTCTAAATGGCCCATCCGGCTCGGGCTCTTCTTCTTTTTCAGCAACCTTAAGCATTCGATAAATAAAAGCCGCCGCTTGTTCGCGTGTTGTGTGGCTTTTCGGTTCAAACCTAAGGGTTCCGAGATTGTTATTGTTTTTATCAACATTTGGAATGCCAGCGGTAATATTAAGTCCTACCATGTGAGCAATAGCTAACCGGAACATAGAGGAGGTGATTTCATTGGCGTCAGTAAAATCAAGCGATCCTCTTATTTTCGATACTTTAAGAAAATCAAGCGAATTGTCGATCATGACGGACATTTGTTCCCGGTTGATAAAGTCATCAGGACCGAATTTCCCGTTTGAATAACCAGAAATGATCCCTGCTTGGGCTGCTGCATTGATGCTTGGTGCCAGTGTTAATGTAGGGGGAACATCAGAAAATGTTGTCGTTCCGCCACTTAAATGAAGAGCTCGCGCTAAGAAAGCAGCGAATTGTCCTCTTGTTACTTTTTCCTTTGGGGCATAGCGTCCTTCTCCGTAGCCAGAGACAATTCCTTTCTCAACCATCGCTCTCATTTCTTTTTCTAATGCACCGCTGATGTCATCTGCGGCAGAGGGAGAGGGTATAATCGGGAGAACCAACAAAAGAGTGAGGAAAAACGCAGTTAGTTTTCTCATAATAGACTCCTTTCTTTCAAAAAACTTCCTATGATTTTTGTAATCTTCCATAATATGATAGTTTTTCATCTACCGATTAATCGTAACAGAAAATAAAGAACAAGATAAGGGGTCCATTCTACTATAGAAGGAAAAAGATTTAAGAAAATACAGCAATCTTTTTTTCTGTTACGGTAAAAAATAAAAGATGTTACTCATTTTTTATTTCCATGTAATTTCATAGAAAAGAAGATGAAAAGTTCAATTGCTACAATGAAAGGTAGCAATAAATAAGATACATACTATGACGGATAAAGGAGTCCACACATGGAGGAACATGTAAAGAAGTCTTTAGAAGAATGGAAACGCGAGATTGGCGAATTGTTAAAAGATATAGATAAGGAATACGAGGAAATCAAGCGG
This sequence comes from Pseudobacillus sp. FSL P4-0506, assembly GCF_038003025.1. Classification (NCBI taxonomy): domain Bacteria; kingdom Bacillati; phylum Bacillota; class Bacilli; order Caryophanales; family Bacillaceae; genus Pseudobacillus; species Pseudobacillus sp. FSL P4-0506. The sequence goes on along the minus strand of NZ_JBBOOI010000001.1, from coordinate 3,813,408 downwards.
GAACTACAGGTGTATTCTTATAAATTCAGCATCACTAAACAAGTGATTCAGTCAACAATTAACGAAGACATTATTCGCAATATCCGTGAGCTTTATCATACCCCTTTTGAAAAGAGGTTTAATCAGCTAAAGGAAGAAATCAAGGATTTGGAAGAAAAGAAAAAAGTGTTTCAAATGTTCATCGATAAGATTGACAAAGTAAAGGGAAAAGAGAGTGTGCAGGAAACTGCTCACTCATAGGCTGAGAAGACGTACCGGAGTTTTTCATTCTTTCTACCATTCATCACTCGTTAATGAATGTTAATGAAAGAGCCTATGTATTTTGGGGGCTTATAAGCTAAGTGAGCGTCGATGATAAAAGAGCTTGCTACGAAGAAATATGAAGTAAGCAATAACTATAATTGGTCTTTTCGTCAAATATGAACAAGAAATGGTTAATTTATACATTGATGTTTACATTTACTTTTAGAACGATTATCATAACCATGAGAAGGCTCTGTGACTTAAGATTTGTCAGGAATAAGCTGTATTTACAAACGAGGATGGAAAGCTTGTCCAGAGATAAGGACGCAAAGCTAAGGGCCTGCGGTTATTTTTTAGCTATGGCCTCCTGGTTACAGAAAGAGGATTGGGCAAAAATCAGGGATGCTCTTTATGAGAGTACCCTGATACAAAAAGGCCTGCCAATCTTTGGCAGGCCTTTTTGTATGACTTTCACTAAATTGTAGGGGGAAGATGCGGAATATTAAGAGGGAATTTAATTTTTAATAGATAAGTTAACAAAAACTCTCTAAGAATAGAAGCGTTCATGCAACTATTTATCGAAGCATCAAAAAATATGTTTTTTTAAAAGGCGCCCTCTTTGTTAAGCTGCTCTGTTAAAGTTAATTATAGAAAGCTTGCTTAAAACTTATGTTACTAATAAAAATTCAACGTAAAACAAGAGTTGTCTAATGTGCTTGATGGTCTAAATTTAAAGGAAATTGAAAGCAGCGTTCATTCTTTTTGATACATGCTATACATGTTAGAAAAGATGGCACGTTTTCTTACGAAAGGAAGGTCCGTATGACGGATTTATATAATTGGATTTTTTGTGAAGAAGCAGATTTATCTAAAAGAGCTCTAATTACACAAACAGGGACGTACACGTTAGGAGACCTAAAGAAAAGTGTCAAAGAATATCATTCAATTTTGAAAGATATGGGTGATATCAAAGGGAAAAAAGTAGCGATCATTGTACCAGGGGTGGCTACTTTTTTAAGTATCTTACTCACGGTGAACAAGTTAGGCGGAACAGTTGTCCCGATAAGCCCACTCTTAAGAAAAGAAGATTTAACTCAAATCCTATCCTTTATTGATCCGCATATCGTCTTTACAGTCAAGGAACACAACGGTTTCTATTTAGAAAAAACTGTGCGGGCATGGGCAGGCTCTGTGGGTGAGGAGGTTGCGATCATTGAATCAGCCGATGGTCATGAATGGAAAACGGAGATCATTGCTGGGAAACCAAAACGAAGGGAAGCGGACCACTCGCCTTACATCATCGGGTGCACATCCGGCAGCACGGGAACACCAAAGGGAATAATAGTTGATAGAGCCTTTTTTGAGTTTGCCGAAAGGGCACTAACTAAGGGGGCTAGCCTCTCAAAAGAAGACAAGGTTTTCCTGGTGGTTCCAACATCGGTGTTGTATGGGCTTTGCTGGCTGCTGGCGGGGCTTCATTCTCAAATCACGATTGTTGCTACTGAATCATTTAGTTTTCCGGCAATTTTAAAACTAATGAAGTGGAATCCTGCGAATAAACTAGTGACCAGTCCTTCGTTATTCAAAGCTTTATGTATGTTTGACAAAGTTAGTGATATATCTGTGCTTAAATCGCTAACGGAAGTAAGCTTGGCTGGGGAAATGATTACGGCCGAATTTTTTGAAGGACTTGACCCCTTACATCATTGTAAAATCACTAGTATGTATGGTCTCTCGGAATTAGGAGCCCTTATGTACACAGAGTCTGATATTCGGGAGGGAGTAGAATGGTCGTTAACACCTGGAGTGGCGTATAATTTGGAGAATCTATCCAAAGAAGGCGTAGGTGAATTACATTTTAAAACACCTTGTAAATTTCTTGGCTATTATAAATGCCCGGAGCTAACAGAAGAACTGTATAAAGAAGGCTGGTTTAGTACAGGAGATTTGGCGAAAATCACGAGTGAGCAAAAAATTAAAGTCGTTGGTCGAAAAAAAGATATGATCAAGAAAGGCGGACAACAGGTTATCCCGGGCGAAATTGAACAAATGCTAACGAAGCATGAAGCAGTAGAAAAAGCAGCGGTTTTAGGAATGCCTCATGCCATCTTTGGCGAACAAGTCATTGCTTTTATTATCAAAAAGAAAGAAATTCCATTAAGCGAGATTTACAATTATTGTAGAGACCGTTTGGCCAGTTTCAAGGTTCCGGATAAGATTTTTATTTTGGAAGATATTCCTTTAGTTCAAGGAAAAGTGGATAAAGTGACCTTAAAGCAAGAGGCGCAAAAATTAATTGCGAATATTGAAGAAAAGAGTTAATTCTTTTACATGGTGAGACGGTTTATCTTAATAAAAGCATTCCTTTTAAAAAGCTCATACATAGCTGAAGAGGAAGGAAATCAGAATGAAGTACAGGTCTCTGAAAAATCATCTAACATTTGATTGCAAGACAACCATTTCGCTATTTCTAATAACTGAAAATATGCTAAACTAAAAAAAGTTCCACTATTCACGACACTTTTACCAAATGTAGAATCCGCATTCCCTCTCACTTTTCGGCATAGTCTGGGGAAACATTGCCACTCATTTGCGAGTGAACGATAGATAGACAAACTGATAGGAACAGATGCCCGATTGCTTTTTTGATAAAGCAGTATAAGTGATTATTGTTGAAAGAGGAGGAGAAACAATGCGTTATTTAAATTACATTAATGGACAGTGGAAAGAACCAATTACAGGGGAATACAAAGAAAATACAAGTCCTCATAATGGAGAAATTCTAGGGGAATTTCCTTCTAGCTCAAAAGAGGATGTTCAAGAAGCAGTAGCAGCAGCGAAGGAAGCGTTTTTGTCATGGAAAAAATGCTCTTCCCAAACACGGGCATCCTATCTGCGTAAGGCAGCAGCGATCTTAAGTGAAAATATAGAAGAAGTAGGGCGGGACTTGGCGCTTGAAGAAGGTAAAACACTTGCAGAATCAATTGGAGAGACACAGCGTGCCATTAGTATTCTAGAGTATTACGCAGCAGAAGGTCTTCAGCCAATCGGTGACGTGATTCCATCTGCCAATGCAGACACACTTTTATATACGAACCGTGTCCCACTTGGCCCAATTGCATTAATTACTCCTTGGAACTTTCCAATCGCTATTCCAGTTTGGAAACTCGCACCAGCTCTTATTTATGGAAACACAATAGTGATTAAGCCAGCAGATCTTACTCCGAAGTCTGTTTATCACGTCATGAAAGCCTTTGACGAAGCTGGGATGCCAGCGGGTGTTGTAAACTGTGTATTCGGAAGAGGGTCGGTAGTCGGCAATGAGCTTGTAGAAAACCCGGGAATCAAAGCTATTTCTTTCACCGGCTCTAATCAGGTTGGTTTGCAAATTCAAAATCAAGCAACAGCAAATGGGAAAAAGGCGCAGTTAGAAATGGGTGGAAAAAACCCATTGATCGTACTCGCAGATGCTGATGTAGAAAAAGCTGTGAGTATTGCTATAAATGGCGCTTTTAAATCTACCGGACAAAAATGTACGGCAACGAGTCGTGTGATTGTCGAAGAGGGAATCTATGAAGCATTTCGTGATCGTTTAGTTGAACGTACGAAAGAATTAAAAGTGGGAAATCCCCTTGAAGCAGATTCATTTATGGGACCGGCAGTATCAAAAAACCAAAGAGACGGCGTGCTAGCTATGATAGAAGCTGGCAAGAAAGAAGCGACTCTTCTGTGCGGAGGCGAGATGGCAGCGAATGAAGAGCTTGCCAGCGGTTTTTATGTGCAGCCAACCATTTTTGAAAATGTATCTCGGAATGCTCGAATTGCCAGGGAAGAAATTTTCGGACCTGTCATTGCCTTATTCAAAGTAAAGAGCTATGAACAGGCAATTGATATGGCTAATGATACAGAATATGGTTTAAGTGCAGCTATCTGTACAAATAATCTTACCTTTGCTCATCGCTTTGCGGATGACATTGAAGCAGGGATTATTCATGTAAATTCAGAAACAGCTGGTGCTGAGCCGCAAGTTCCGTTTGGCGGCTGTAAAGCATCCAGCACGGGTTCACGCGAACAAGGCAAAACGGCAATTGAGTTTTATACACAGGTTAAAACGGTTTACATGGATCGAATGTAATTTCTTCTTATTAAAAGAACAAGGAACAGCCCCTCTGACAGCTTCGTCAAAGGGGCTGTTATGTCGTAGAAATAGACCTCGCTTGTTTAAATCATATCGCTAGTAGCAGGTAAATAGGTAATTGATTTTCACTTTTTCTCCATGATCATAACAGAAGAAGTCACACTTGCAGTCAATTTCCCATTTTGTTTTAATTCTGCAGTCAGATAGGAAACCGTGCGACCGAACTTCTCTACCTTGACTTCGATGTCCACTTCGCCGGTAAAGGTAGGGCGGTGAAAAGTTGTTTGCAAGTTAATTGACGCAAACGTTTGGTTTTCATGCAATAACGGAGTAATGGCATAAGCCATCATAATATCAGCCGCCGCTGCTACGAAACCTCCCATGATGACACCATTCCCATTTAGCAGCCGGTCCTCAATCGACCAGGTTCCTTTTGAATACCCTTCCCCTGCTTCCACTACTTTTACACCAAGTGTTGTATCGCAGGCCGGTGGAGCACTTTCCCCGCGGATCACTTCATTTAAATTAATCGTCTTAATCATTCTTATCCATCCTCCTATATAAATAAGCGCTTTCAAAACAATAAATAAACTATTCGTCAACGTATGCTAGATCTCCTGCATTAACATTAAATGAACGATCGTAAAAAGAGTGTTACATTGAATTTATACACTAGAAGGATAAATTAATGTGGCGGCACAGAGGATGAACAAACTCTTCAAAAACCAATACAGACGGGTGTATGAGCCATTTAAAGAGGGAAAGATACAAGTAAATTATTTAGTTGGCAGAAGGGATGAGAAAGAGATGCCGTTTATTCGGAGTGTAGTGACTGAGAATCCGCCGTATCGTTTTGATCAAAAAGAAGTAGTAAAAGTTGTAAGGAGTTTGTTTGGAGAGCATTACACCGATATTGAGCGACTATTGCGGGTATTCGGTAACGGACAAATTGAAAGCCGATATTTTGCAGCTCCATTATCATGGTTTGAGAAAGAGAGAGGATTAGAGGAAAAAAATCAGAAATATATTGAAGAATCTGTCCGTCTCGGAAGCAGAGCTGTCACAAAGTGCTTGCAAGAAGCCAAGATCAATAAAGAGGACATTGATGCCTTAATTTTTGTCTCCAGCTCGGGAATGGCGACACCGACTATTGATGCCCGTATTATGAATGAACTAAAATTTCCTGCTCATATAAAGAGAATCCCACTTTGGGGACTCGGTTGTGCAGGTGGTGCAGCAGGGATCAGCCGGGCACATGATTATTGTCTTGCTTATCCGGGCGCTAAAGTGCTCGTACTCTGCGTCGAATTATGTAGCTTAACTTTTCAGCATGCTGATATGTCAAAAAGCAATTTGATCGGCACGTCCTTATTTGCCGATGGTGCAGCGTGTGCGCTAGTTACTGGTGAAGAGGCACAAGTTGAGGGAGCAGGATTCTTTACTAAAGATACACAGTCCACACTAATGCCTGATGCTGAAGACGTTATGGGCTGGGATGTAAAAGAAGGAGGGCTGCACGTCGTTTTCTCTAGGGATATTCCGAATATTATTGAAAACTGGTTAAAGCCCAATGCCGCTCTTTTTTTAGGTAAGCTCGGCAAAGAATTAATTGAAATCGACCACTTTATTGCCCATCCAGGTGGAAAAAAAGTAATTGATGCCTACGAAAAGTCACTAGGATTTCCAAAAGAGAAAACGGCCCCATCAAGAAACGTGTTAGCCTCTCATGGGAACATGTCCTCTCCGACAGTGCTATACGTTTTAAAGGAAGTGATGAGTCAGCAGCCTGCTTCTGGTGAACAGGGACTACTCACGGCGCTTGGACCGGGGTTTAGTTCAGAGATGATCTGGATGGAATGGGGAGAGAAGCAATCATGAACTTTTTTTTTATCCTATTCATTTTTGTTGTTATCCAACGGCTGTTGGAAGTTATTTATGCTCGCTCCAATGAAAAGAGAATGAGAGCTCAGGGGGCTATAGAAATAGGAGCGGATCATTATAAATGGATTGTATGGCTCCACATCCTATTCTTTGTTTCTTGGCTAGCAGAAGCCCTTTATTTGGGAACAGAGCTGGCATGGGGGTGGCAGTGGTATTTTACTGTTTTTTTAATTGCTCAAGTACTTCGTATCTGGTCTCTTGCGTCTCTTGGTCCATTTTGGAATACAAAAATTCTTGTTCTTCCAGGAGCATGGAGAGTAAAACGTGGTCCATACCGCTGGATCTCCCATCCAAACTATGTAGTAGTAGCTACTGAGATTGTCACACTTCCGCTCATCTTCGGAGCATGGAGAACAGCATTAATTTTTTCTGTTGCAAATGCACTGTTATTGCTTTTCGTACGAATCCCTGCAGAAGAAAAGGCACTGCAAAAATTGAAAAGAATTTAAAGCAGCCGATATTTTCTTTTATTACCCCCTTTCTATCATAAGAATAAGATGAACAATCGTTGAACAAGGAGAGGAAGGATGTGAAAAATAACAAATACCTGATAGAATAGAACATAAGATTTTGATTATTTTTACTACGACACCTATATAGATAGAGAGGATAGGGATGAATATGTGGCCTTTTCCCAAGCGAAAAAAGAATGAAGTAAAGGCAAAAAAAGGATACTACATGGCTGCCAAAGACCAAATCGATGAGAGGGAAATAGAGATTTTGTCTAGTAAAGTAAGATGGGCTCTGCAGCATTCAGTTAATAAAGAAATTATTTTTTTATGCATCGGGTCCGATCGTTCGACAGGAGATTCGCTCGGCCCTCTCGTTGGAACGATGCTGAAAAAAGAAAAAATTCCCTATCCTATATACGGTACGCTGGAAGAGCCTGTCCACGCTTTAAATTTAGAAAAGGTTTTAAAGGAAATTTATAAAACACATAGTGATCCATTGGTGTTTGGAATTGATGCTTGTTTAGGGGATGAACATCAAATTGGCTTTATTCTCTTTAAAGAAGAACCGTTTATCCCGGGAAACGCTCTTAATAAAGCTTTGCCTCAAGTAGGGGATTTGCATTTGAGGGCAATAGTGAATTATTTAGATCCGCTATCACCTGCACAGTCTTTAAATAACACCCGGCTTTACACAGTGATCAATCTTGCAAAAGCAATTACGAAAGTGATCACTAAGACACTTTCTACTGAAAGGATTTCATTAACATAAAAAGTAAAAATTTTTTGGCTCTGCAAAATCGCTATTCTTTCTATTTATCTGTACTTTTCCAGTGTAATAGAAGGGGTTTGATCTTTACAGAAAGAGTAAGTTATAATTTTTATAAGGTATACGATATACAATAAAGGGAAGAGGGATGGACAATTGGCAAACAATTGGTCAGAGGAGAATTTGCTCTCTATACGCGAAAGAGCATATTTGTACTTAAAAGACTTAATATTGGACGGTGAGCTTAAGACGGGAGATCGTCTAGTAGAGAGGGAGCTGGCTGAAAAACTAAATATTAGTCGCACACCGATCCGTGAAGCCTTATTCAGATTAGAGTCACAGGGTTTTGTAAAAACAGTGCCAAGAAAAGGTGTTATTGTGGCAGATATTTCAGATAAAGAGATTATTGAAGTATTCACTATCCTTTCTTCTTTGGAGGTCTTGGCTGCGAAGTTAGCTGTTCAAAAGCTTGACGATGAAACGAAGCAAAAGTTTGCTCACTATATAGAAGAGGTAGAAACACAGCTAAAAGATGAGAAAGAATCAGATTTTTCGGACTTGCATACCGAATTAAATTACTTGTTATACAGTTCTGCAAAAAATGCCAAACTACATGAAATGCTAAGCAGCTTAACCGATTACATAAGGGCTTTTGCAAAAACAGGATTTAAAAAGTCGGGAAGACCCAGACAATCTATGGAAGAACACCTTAATATTATGAAGGCAATCATTAATCAGGAAGCTGAAATGGCAGAGTATTTAACCAAAATCCACATTGAAAATTCAAAAAAAGCTTATATAGAGGCAGTCAATCAAGACAAAAAAGCTAAAGAAAAACTCTAAAAGATCAGGAAGGACATAGAAGTCCTTCTTTTTTCATTCATTTGAAATGAGGAGAAGCTACATCATTCCTATTATATAGCCAATGTATGAGGACTATCAGACTTGCAAACGGAGGAACAGGAATAGTTTGTTGAAATTGTCTAAATTTTTAAAATCATTTGACTAAAAACTATCTTTAGTGATATATTGATTTTAATCTTTTTGACTTGTTACTAGAGATACTAAAAGAAGGAGGGATAAGATGAAGGGATTTGGATAGTAGACAGAGAATAAAAAGCCGATTGAGGGAATTCTTGTCCATCAGCCTGTTGGAGATTAGGCTGAAAAATGGCAAGAAATAATTTTTCGGAGATATTGGTATACAATGCACAGTATACAAAAAGATGAAAAACAAGATTAAAGAGAGAATACTATCTCTGTAAAAAAATAAAAGCGCTTTCTATTTGCTGTTTTTGTCTATAAAAGGAAAATATAATGAGTTGCTTTTGTACAAGTATTTTTTGCTGCTCAACTCTTCCTTCTTGCCAATGAGTATGAAATAAAGCATTGATTTGCCTGGCTTTTTATCTTATTAAACATTGGAGGAAAGATATGGAACTAACATTAGCTCACTGGCTTTATGCGCTTGTTACTGTGGCAGTTATTTCTACAATGCTCTTTAGAAAAGGGGTTGTTTTGCCTGTTATCATTGGTACATTTTTAGTAGCTATTGTATATAAAGGCAATGTTATTTCTGGATTTCAAGCAGTTTTTAACGCGAATCTTGTAGCAGCTAAAGAACTTTTCAGCATCTTTCTTATCATTTCTTTAATGATTGCTCTCCTCAATTCTTTAAAGGACTTAGGAGCTGATAAGAAATTAATTGCTCCTATACAAAAAGTAATGGTAAACGGACATGTCTCTTATTTTATTTTAATTATTATCACTTATGTTATTTCACTCTTTTTCTGGCCCACTCCTGCTGTGCCGCTCATTTGTGCTTTGCTCGTACCAGCAGCTGTCCGGGCAGGCCTTCCATTGATGACTGCCGGAATGGTTATTGTCATTGCAGGGCAAGGAATGGCGCTTTCTTCCGATTATATTATCCAGGTCGCCCCTATGCTCAGCGCAAAGGCAGCGGGAATTGATAAACTATTGGTTACTGATAAAGTGTTGGTTCTTTCCCTTGTGACTGGCTTGAGCGCCCTTTCCATTGTTTATATGAAAGCCCGAAAAGCGATTTCACAAAATTCAGCTGCTAGATCGGAAGCTGATTTTAATGAAGAGGAAAAGGCTTACTTCAATGTCGCTGATGAACTAGCTGCAACGGTAGATGAAAATGCAGAAATCGTTCAACGAAAACAAACATGGGGGAAAGTATTTGCAGTAATCGTTCCTTTATCAATGTTAGCGGTTATGATTTATATGTTTTCAACAAAGCTTGTTGGCGGTTCTGGATTTGAAGGAACAGACGGAGCGGCTTTTGTCGGAGGGGTAGCGACTATCCTATTAATATTAGCTACGATTGCTTTTAATCGCATTCATGCGCTTGATAAAATTAGTGACCATTTAACAGAAGGATTTGTCTTTGCTTTTCGAGCGATGGCTCCTGTTATTCCGATTGCTGGCTTCTTTTTTATGGGTAGTGGAGAATTCACAGGCTCGATCCTCTCTTTAAAGGAAGGAGCTGCTACGCCAGCCTTTCTCTTTGATATGGTACAGGCAGGTCAAACTTTTATTCCTCAGAACGCTCTATTTGCTGGGATTGGTATTCTTATTGTAGGTTTAATTACTGGATTGGATGGTTCTGGATTTTCTGGTCTTCCACTAACAGGGGCATTGTCTGGTGCATTAGCAGATGGAGTAGGGATGGACCCGTCAACGATGGCCGCGATTGGACAAATGGGAGCGATCTGGGGAGGAGGAACCATTGTTGCCTGGTCTTCACTTGTAGCTGTAGCAGGCTTTCTTCAATTGTCGCCGATTGAACTGGCCAGAAAGAATTTTATCCCGGTTATAGTTGGGTTATTCATTGCGACATTGCTGGCTATTGTAATTTGGTAATGACAGCTTCAAAGGCGATTGTTTAGCACGCAGGACGACCTGAAAGACAGAAACCAACTGTTCTTTTGGATCGTCCTGTTTTAAAGTAGGAAAGAAAGGAGAGTGAGATTATGAGAGTTGGTTTGATAGGGATAGGAAAATTAGGCATGGCCATGATGAAGCATTGGTCTGACAGCAATCAAACAGTAGCAGTATATCACCCAGACAAGTTGAAAGCAGAAAAGTTTGTTCAACATTATCAACACGGACAGGTACTCATGGAGAAAGATCTTCTAAACTTAGATATTCTTGTTCTAGCTTTGCCGGCGAAAGAGGTCATTCCGTTTATTGAGCAATTTATAGCTAAAGAAATCGGTACTTCCAGCATGCATGTCGTTAACATGGCTACCACTCTTTATACGAAAGAAGTAAAACACAAATTTCCCCACTTATCCATTTATGGGGTAAAGTTTATGGGCCATAGCAGAGAGTTACTGGAGCGGGGGAATGGCCTATTTATTGCAGAGTCCCCATTGCCATCTAGCATCCAAAAAATATTTCAATTTCTCGGTGAAATCAAGCAGGATAGTGAAGAGCGGCTAGTTCAAGTGAATAAATTAGCAACTTATCATGCAGTTAAAACAGCCTTAGACATTGAACGTGAATTCACAAAGAAAGAACTTGATATAAAATATGTCGAACGAGCGTTAACTTCCATTGCTCCCGAAGTGTTGCGTTCTTACAGTGAAGGAACACTTGGTCATTTCGGGAGAGAGGTCGCAGCTGAATTGCAGAGGGAGCGTAGAAGTATTCTCGACAGGACATAAAAGGGAAGGCATAAAAGAAAGGCTGGCCCATATGTGAAGTTTATTTGCATACGAGCCAGTCTTTTTGAATATTTAGGGGGTCAGTAGCTGCAACATAAATAGGTATATCGCCACACACCCAATATAAAGGAAGGTAAACCCAAGATTCCAATTAGATATCTTGTAGGAGCTTTCTTTTGCAATATTGGACATCAAACCAATCGTTGCATTATACGGTCCTACTAAGAATGCAGACACCGCCCCAGCAAGCATGGCAACAGTCAGAACGGCTGGAGAAATTCCAATGACATCAGGAGCTAAAGCCTCTGCCATTAGAGCGAGCGTAACAGCAGGATGCAAACCGATAAAGGCAAAAGCCAAAGGGATAAGAGGCAGCAATATTAAAAAGAATTCTACGCCAATGACATTGATCAGGCTTGTAATCCAATCATATAGCAATTCATTGGTATGAGAGATTTTGATGGTTGAAATGAAAAAACCAGCAGACAGGTAAATAAAAAACTGATCCTTCATGCCAATAGAAAAAGCTCTAAAATGCTCCAATAATTGTTTGCCAAATGCTTTTCCTTTCCTTAATAAGAGCGACCAGACAAACGCAAAGGGAATAACTGCTAATGATACAAGAGTTAAAAAGGAATAAGAGAATTGCAGTTCAGCGATAGAAATAGTTACATTGAAAATAAGAATAGCGATCAAAATTTGCCATACCCGGCCCGCACGACTCGCTGGATGTTGTTCTACACTGACAGCCATTTCATGCATCGAGATACTGTCAGAAGAGAGGGGCATCTTTTTGGCTTTGCGGGAGCCTATGTACCAATCCATCAGCAATCCAAATAAGCTTAATGGAATAAGGTAGGGAAGAACAGAAACCCAGCTTACACCTGTCATTACAATTACAATTCCAACGATAGGGGTTACTGGTGCCCATGTTAAAGGCATGGCAAACCCGCGTGTAATTGCCCGGCTCATAAAGCGCTCTTTATGCTGAACAGGGAAAATGCTGAGGGCGGGCCTAATGGAATGATAAGTCATTGGCAAAGTAGCTAAATTCATAAAAATACTAAAAAAATAAGAGATACCAGAAGTAAGCATATAAAGGTGTCCAGGTGTTTTTACCTTCTTCTGAATAAGAGACTGAATACTGCTTCCATATTCACCAAGTCGAATAGGTATGCCTAATATAGGAATAAGTACAAACATGGTTAGCAAGTCGAGCATCGGACCGAAAGAGAGAAGGTATTCCTGCCAAGATGCCCCGCTTGTCCAAAGCAGCCATAGGCCAGAGGCTAGAAAAATACTTCCCAATATTTGAACGAATTTTTTGGTTGCCCAAAATGTAATTGCCACCGCCGTAAGACAAAGAACAGAGAGAAGCGGCTGGATATCCCACTGGGGGAAGAGAGCAGAGAATAAATAGAAAGTGATAAGAACCAAAAACAAAAATCTGAGCATATGATCACCTAGCCTTTAATAATAGAGCGGACCCCGGTGTAATGTGAATTCGAAACACCACTCTTTTAATCGTGGAACGTTCTTTTATAGAAAAAGGTATACCAAAAAGGGCTGTTCAAGCAATGTTTTCTTAGTTTTTTCATAATTATATAATAATTTTGGTATTTGGTATACAATTTTATTGTTTTTTTTAATATTCATAGTATAATAAAACTAATTAATCAGTGGAGGGGTCAAAATGTATAACTTTTTATTTGGTTCTAAAAGAGCAATGGAGAAAGCAGAAAAAAAATTATTGAGATTGAGAAAAACACTTAATTTCTAAAGAATTGCAGGGCTATTCCATTGAATAGCCCTATTTTTATACATAGATGCTTCAAAAGAAGGTAAATAAAAAAGTCGGAGAGAATAGTTTTTCTCTCCGACTGGGAAGCCGATTGTCTACACGATTAGCTAAACAGCTACATGTTCTGATTTAACAAGTTTAGAATGCATCGAATCGGTACTATTCCCAGAAGCTTTAACAATTTCATCTAATTCTTCACGCGCTGCTTCAATGCTTTCAAATTTCTCAAAAAATTTAATGCCAATGTGATTGACGTATTCTTTTCCTTCATATTCTTCAAACAACTGAATTTTCATATCGTCATCTAACACTTCCGCAATGGTATACTTAGCCTTTAGATTATCAAAGAAATAAAAGTGATAAGTTTCAACCGGTTTTAATCCTTCATTATCGAGTACGGTTTGGAACGTATCTTTATTTGTTAATACTACATATTTTCCCACTTTCAACACTCCTTCATTAGATTAATTAATTTAAACTACTCTTGGAAAGGAAGACAAAGAAAGGTAACTATCTTTTTTTTTGGTGTTTTGTATACCAAATAATTCTATATCCCAGTCTAAACGATATTTTTCAAAAGTTCAAGATGTATTCTAAATATTTTAATAATTCTAATATATATTTGCTTTTTTTCTTTGGAAAGGCTATAATTTGGGCAGATATCCATTTTCATTTAATAAACAGAAAAGGAGCAGTGCTATGCCGAAAGTCAAACTTCATGTAGATGGATCCATTGTAGAACAAGAAGTAAAGGACAATGCTAATTTAGTCGTTTTGGCAGCGATCAGACAATTTCCTAAATTAAAGTATGGTTGTGGGATGGGTAGATGCACGAAATGCACCTGTCAAGTGATTGAAGGTACAGAGTCTCTCGGACCGCCAAACTGGAAAGAAGAAAAAATGCTCGGTGACAAAGTAAATGAGGGTTACCGGCTAACTTGTCAGTTAACAATCACAGGTGATGTTGAATTGTCGCAAGAAAACATTTCAATAAAGCCGCCCAAAAAACGAACCACTGCTACGATGAAGTAGTTTTTATTTTTTAACAATAAAGGTATACAAAATGCCAAAAGTCAAAAGCTGTTCAGGAGTTGATTGGCAATGAAGTGTTACAACTTAACGAAAATGACGTGGGAAGAAGTGGAGTCAGCGTTAGAAACTGTTCAGCTTGCAGTTGTACCTGTTGGTGCTCATGAACAGCATGGACCGCATATGACAGAAAGCTGCGATGCTGTACTGGCAGAGAAAATGGCTGAGCGGCTCGGTGATAGGATGTTTCCTTACGTGCTGATTACTCCAACAATTAGTATGGGCGTATCGCCACATCATTTGAATTTTCCTGGGACAATTTCTCTGCAGCCAGATACGTTAATCGCTATTTTAAGAGATGTTGTCTCGTCTTTACAACATCACGGTATTAAAAAGTTCTTGTTTTTAAATGCGCATGGTGGAAATATGGCTACCCTAAATACAGCATCCGCACTTTTGTCTAAAGAATTTGAAGTGGAAGTTTATTATGCTAAAACGACTGCTGCCGCAAAAGAATCTATAAAAAGTTATATTTCTTCTCCATTATTTGGACACAGCTGTGAGAGAGAAGTGTCCGAAGCCCTTTATTTAGCTCCAGAACTTGTACGTAAAGATAAGATAACAAAGGGAGAGATTCAAATTGAGGGAAGGTGGCGGCAGCTAAGGCCCGGCGGTGCTATTCAAGGCTTTTATCGTTATGAGGAGATGACAAAAAACGGCTGTATTGGAAATGCCATGGAGGCGAGTCGTGAAATAGGAGAAAAGATTGTCGAGGAGGCGCTTAACCGTTTGACGGAAGAGCTTTTGGAGTTGTTAGATTTAGAGAGAGTGAATATCAATGAGTTAAATTTTAAAAAAATTTGAAATATTATGTTTACAAATAAAGTGAAATAGTTTAGTATCAGTTCTAGAGGTATACCAAATAGTTTAATATAGTTCAAAAAGAGAGGGATAGAAGAGCCAATCTTTTTATTTTTAAACATATTTGGTATACAAAATATCAAATACCAATTTAAGTGCACCAATAAACCTAAGGAGGAGATTCATTATGACAGGTTTGTTATCGAAAGACGAATTTCGGAAAGAGTTAGAAGAAGCGATCAAGGGCAATCACAGCCAAAAGGCGCCATTCACTATTGCTTGGGCTGAAGGAAAATTGGAAAGAAAGCATTTTGCTAAATGGGCTGAAAATCACTACCATTACGTCGGGCCGTTCGCGGATTACCTGGCCTACATTTATCACAATACTCCTGATAATCCCAAATACACTTCTGCAAAAGACTTTACTTTACAAAACATGTATGAAGAAGAAATCGCTGCTGATCGCCATACTGATTTGCTCATTCGATTTGCAGAAGCTTGTGGAACAACGGGCGAACGCGTAATGGATCCAAATAATATGGCACCTACTACATTGGGCCTCCAAAGCTGGTGCTATGCAGTAGCGGCTCGTGAACATTTTGTTGTTGCCACTGCAGCTTTAGTTGTCGGTTTAGAATCTCAAGTTCCTGATATTTATAGAAAGCAAACACCAGCTTTACGTGAGGCATACGGATTTACAGATGAAGAAATTGAATTCTTCGATTTGCATATTGTATCGGATGAGATTCATGGAGAGCGCGGTTACAAAATTGTACTCGACCATGCCGATACACCTGAACTCCAGCAACGTTGCCTAGAAATCGTTCGTGTAGGGGCAAAGATGCGGCGGATGTATATGGATGGCTTATGGAGAGAGTATCTGGAGAAAGATCTTGGAGCATTAGTCCAATCTTAATGAACAATTAAACAATCAGCTCAATAAAGAGGTTTTAACTGGATGAGCATTTATAGCGGACCGTCAAATTTAATCTTGTGAAATCGAGGTTGTGAGTGACGGTCCGTTTTTCTTAGGGAATTTGTTTTCGCAAGAAAGGAAAGACATTAAGAAGAAAAGGTGATAATTGTGTTGACAACCAAAGTAATTACGTTCAGCAATTACATTAATGGCCAGTGGACAGAGTCTACAAGCGGCCGAACATTCGATAGTCTTAATCCTGCTAATAAAGAAGAAATCGTTGGTACGTTTCAAGCCTCAAACGATCAAGATATACAGCTTGCTATTGAAGCGGCCAACCGAGCTTTTCCGCAGTGGGCACAGACAGCTCCTTCCAAGCGGGCAGCTATCTTGAATCAAGCAGCAAGTATATTGGAAGAAAATGCAGATAAGCTGGCGGAGGAGTTAACCCGAGAAGAAGGAAAGCATATTAAGGATGCCAGAAATGAGGTCATAAGATCCGCACAAACATTTCGCTACTATGCGGTAGAGGGGCAGAGCTTTACCGGAGAAACCTTTCCGAACGATGATCCTCATATGAACGTGTCAACGGAAAGGGAACCGCTTGGTGTGGTTAGTGTGATTACTCCATGGAACTTTCCGCTTTCTATTCCCGCTAGAAAGATTGCGCCAGCTTTGATTACTGGAAATACGGTTGTATTCAAGCCTTCATCTGATACCCCGCTCATTGCTTTGCGTCTCGTTGAGGCATTACATAATGCCGGCATTCCTGAAGGCGTTATTAACTTCGTTACAGGAAAGTCATCGGACATAGGCAATCTGCTTGTTACCCATCCTTCGGTAAAGGCGGTTACTTTTACAGGATCAACGGCTGCAGGAGAGGATATTCACCGGAAATCATCCTTTACTACCCGGACACAAATGGAATTGGGAGGAAAAAACCCGATTATTGTTATGGATGATGCCGATATTGAACTAGCAGTGAACTTAACGATTAATGGTGGATTTTCCTTAACCGGACAGGCGTGCACTGGAACGAGCCGAGTGATTGTTCTAGAGGACGTGAAAGAAAGCTATATTCAAAAGCTAATTGAGAAAACAAGTGAGTTGAAAATTGGCAGTGGTTTTGAGGATGGAGTAAAAATTGGACCGCTCGCCAATGAAAAGCAGCTTAAAAATGTTTTGAAATACATTTCCTATGGAAAAGAAGACGGCGCTTCTTTAGTGTATGGCGGTGAACAGCTGACGGGAAAAGAATATCGTAATGGGTTTTATGTGCAACCGGCTGTTTTCACAGATGTCAGGCCGGATATGCGAATTGCAAGAGAAGAGATTTTTGGACCTGTTGTGGCGGTTATAGCAGTAGAAACATACGAAGAGGCTATAGCAATTGCCAATGATGTCGAGTATGGGTTATCAGCATCGATCGTCACAAATAACCTGAAGATTGCCCATCAATTTACAAAAGAAATTCAAGCGGGAACAGTCAAAGTAAATCGAACAACCACCGGTAACTTAATGAATGCTCCTTTCGGAGGCTTGAAAAAATCAAGCACCTCTACATTCCGTGAATCGGGTAGAACGGGGTTAGAATTTTTCACTCAAGTGAAAACAGTTTATATCGGCTATTAATAAAGAAAAGTAGAGGAGAACATAAATGAAAAAAGTATTAAAGCTAGAATTAGAAGAAGCGAAATTAATGATTGAAGCAGCAAAACAAAAATCAGAAGAAATACAGGTGCTCGAAACCATTGCCATAGTTGATGACGGAGGGAATCTTCTGGCCCTTGAACGGATGAATGGAGCGAGAATCACTGGACCGGAAATCGCCATCGCAAAAGCTTATACGGCATCCGGTCACAAGCGGTCTACCCATCTATTCAATAAAGAACCAAATGGACCTGCTCTTCCGGGAAATGAAGCATTTGGCATTCAATTGATGATCCCGGGTAAGTTTGCTGTATTTGTCGGTGGTTTTCCAATAGTGGTGAACGGTGAAGTAATTGGTGGAATCGGCATTAGCGGAGGGAATGGAGAACAGGATACGGCGGTTGGAACCGCTGCTTTGCAAGCCTTGCAGCAGCACCTTGAAAAAGACGGCTTAGAGGTAATCACAGAAGCTGATATAAAAAAATAAACATAGCGGGGACCTCATTCATAGTACCTGTCCAGGGTGGATGAGGTCCTTATTCGCCAATGGCTGAAGGCCCCATTCATTTTTATTAGAGAGAAAGGAAGATTTATTTGAAAGCTTATGTGGATTTAGCTATTGGGTTTGCCCGAACTGGTGTAACCGGCTATGGAGGCGGTCCTTCTACTATTCCGCTAATTGAGTACGAAGCAGTAGAAAAGTACAAGTGGGTGACAGAAGAGGAGTTTGGAGAAATACTAGCGCTTGCTAACACGTTACCTGGACCGATCGCTACGAAAATGGCAGCCTATATCGGGTTTAAAGTAAAAGGAAATTTAGGAGCAACTGTGGCGATTCTTACGCATATTGTACCATCTATTGTGGCGATGATTTTCTTATTGGGAGCACTGTATACTTTTCGACAGTCGCCAATAGTGAGCGGGATGGTTCAAGGCGTGACTCCAGTGATTGGATTTATGCTTGCAGAAATGGCTTATCGTTTTTTTGAAAATGGACGCAAGGGGCTAGGGCTATCAAGAATGCTTATATTTTCTATCGCTTCCCTCATATTTGTAGAACCGCTTGGCCTGCATCCCGGTATCTTAATCGCTGTTTTCCTCGCTACCGCTTTCTTCATTGCCTCCTACAAGGAAAAGGAAGCAGCTCGTGCGAATGAAAACAACATGCAAAGAAAGGAAAAAAGCTTATGATCTATTGGGATATTTTTTGGGCATTCTTCATTGCTAATTTGCTTGGCTACGGAGGCGGGCCATCAACCATTCCGTTGATTCAAAATGAAGTGGTTGAAAATTACGACTGGATGTCATTATCAGACTTTGCCGATGTGTTAGCGATTGCCAATGCGCTGCCAGGCCCCATCGCAACGAAACTGGCAGGCTTTATCGGGTATGATTTAGGGGGTGTTCTTGGTGCCGTGATAGCACTAGCGGCGACAATCCTTCCTTCTGCTATTGCCGTTATTATTTTATTTAAGTTTATAAACTTATTTAAAGATTCCCCTAAGGTTAAGTTGATGACAAAATCAGTTCAGCCAATTATTGCTGTATTACTCGCAGTGATGGCTTATCAATTTTTTTTAACGGCTTTTGAAGATAGCGGGGTATTCCACCTTTTATTATTGACGTTAGCCAGTTATTTGACACTTGGAAAACTAAAGGTCCATCCGTCATTAGTCATCGTTTGTGCTCTTTTTTACGGGGGATTTTTTTTATCATGATGGAGAGTAAGGAAGCTTGAAATAAAAAGCGGGTGATTATATGGAGATGAATTGGAAAGAGGAAAGTTTTTTATCCATACGGGAGTATGCCTATTTATATTTAAAAGAACGGATTCTTGAAGGGAAATATAAAGCAGGGGACCGTCTAATTGAAAGAGAGCTTGCTGCAAAGTTAGCCATTAGCCGTACACCGATCCGTGAGGCTCTATTTCGTCTCGAATCTCAAGGGTTTGTTCAAACAGTGCCAAGAAAAGGTGTTGTCGTTTCAGAGATTTCTGAAGAAGAGGTTATTGAAGTATTTACCATTCTTTCTTCATTAGAAGTGCTTGCAGCAAAATTAGCCGCACAGAGGATGGATGAAGAGACACAAAAAGAATTAGACGAAAAATCCAACAGTTATTAAAGCTAGAAGAACAAGGGGAAGAAGATTTTAATAGTGAACACATCCAGATGAATCATCTTCTTAATAAGGCAGCCAAGAGTCCAAAATTATTCGAGATCTTATCGGGTTTAACAGATTATATTCATATGTCAGCAAATATGGGGTATGAAACGCCCGGAAGAAGAAAGGAGTCCTTAAAAGAACATCTTGATATTATGAAGGCTCTACGCAATAAAGAAATAGAAATGGCTGAATACTTAATGAGAATACACATTGAAAACTCTAAAAAAGCATATATCAGCTATATTCAACAAGTGAAAGAAAAAAGAACGAAAAACTAATAGTGTATAGACAGTTTATACGTAAAAATTCTGACATTTTTATATTGTTAGAAAATTGGTAATATGGTATATTGTATACCAAACAAAAGAGGAGGAAGAAAAAATGCCTAACATTCATTTTATTAATAGCCAAAAAACATTGGAAGTTCCGGAACACTCTAATATTTTAAGAATGTCTCTCCGCTATGATGGGGAATTGCCAAATCGCTGCGGCGGCGGAATTTGTGGTACCTGTGTATTTAAGACAGAAGAAGGGGTCGAATTTCTCGATAACGTAAAAATACAGGAAAGAAGAAAATTAGGAGAAGAGTGGCTGGAAAAAGGCTATCGATTAGGATGCCAGACATTTGTGACTACAGGTGATATTGCTGTTTCCTGGGATGAGGAAGTCACTCAACAAGTGAAAAAGAGAAAACCAGATAAACTGAAAAAAGAAGTATCCACGACTAAATAAATGCTTTTATCCAATTACTTCTTGAGAATCCCTGACAAAATCAATTTATAAGAGGTGACAGCATGTGGGTCTGCAATAGTCATATGAAAGAAGCGTTAACATTATTAGAAGCACCTCATATCAGTAAAACTCCTTATCAAATTAAATGTTCTCTTTGCAATGATCGCGCAGTGGCCAAAATCTATTATGCACATGAGCCTCTTAGCTATAAACGCAAGCAAACACTCTATTACTTAACAAAAAGTGAGCCAAAACAATCTGTTTAAAATAATGTCCCTGTTAAAGATAAACGTTTTTTAACAGATCATTGGAGCGAAAGGCGGCCATTGCCCCTATAGGAGCGCACGTGACACAGAGGATGATGGATTGCTGCAGGGAAAATCAACAATTAAGTAGAACAGAGTCAACATACTAATTAGGCAGCGATGAACGTTCATTCGAAAAGTTTTTTTAAAGTATAAACACTAATAAGAAGTAAACAGTCATTCAAATCATTATTATAGGAGGATCTTTCGGTGAACGATCACCAGAACAAATTATATGATATCACGGTAATTGGCGGAGGGCCTGCTGGACTTTTTACTGTTTTCTATGGAGGAATGCGCCAGTCTTCCGTTAAAATCATTGACAGCATGCCTAAATTAGGCGGACAATTAGCCGCACTCTATCCCGAGAAATTTATTTATGATGTAGCAGGATTTCCGAAAATTCGTGCTCAAGAGCTTATTGATGCTTTAAAGGAGCAAGCTCTCTTATTCAATCCGGCTGTTGCACTTGAAGAGTGTGCGCTACATGTTGAAAAACAAGTGGATGGCTTTAAAATTACAACGGATAAAGCCGTCCACTTCTCAAAAACAATTATTATTACAGGCGGAGCAGGAGCTTTTGAACCGAGACGCTTGCCGCATGAATCAGCTGGTTTATATGAGTCGAAAAACCTTCATTATTTTATTAACGATCTTCATCAGTTTGCTGATAAGAAGGTTGTCATTAATGGCGGAGGAGACTCGGCTGTAGACTGGGCATTAATGATTGAACCGATTGCCAGAGAAGTAACTCTTATTCATCGGCGAGATAAGTTTCGTGCTCATGAACATAGCGTCAATCAATTGAAACAATCGAGTGTCAATATTTTAACTCCTTATCAGATTAAAGAGTTAAGAGGAAAGGGAAAATTGGAAAAAATTATTGTTGCTAATAACCAAACATCTGAAGAAAGACTAATAGAATTAGATGATTTAATCGTAAACTTTGGCTTTATATCAAGTCTGGGAGAAATAAAGAACTGGGGGCTTGATATTCAAAAGGGGAGTATCGTTGTGAATTCCAAAATGGAAACAAATATTCCGGGGATTTATGCAGCAGGAGATATATGCACATACCCTGGCAAAGTAAAGCTGATAGCAGTAGGTTTTGGTGAGGCTCCGACGGCAGTTAATAATGCAAAGGCTTATATGGATCCACAGGCAAGAGTGCAGCCGCTTCACAGCACATCCATAGGGCTGCCTGAAGCAGTCCTGATAGGAAAATAGATAAAGGGAAGGAGATTAAGGGTGGCCAAATATACAATTGTGGATAGAGAAACTTGTATTGCATGCGGATCTTGTGGGGCAGAAGCACCAGAAATTTTTGATTATGATGAAGAAGGAATCTCCTACGTCTTGTTAGACGATAATCAAGGAACAACTCCCATACCAGATAATTTAACCGAAGGGCTTGAAGATGCATTTGATGGCTGTCCAACGGAGTCTATTCGGATTTCTGATGCATCGTTCGACGGGGATCCAAACAAGTTCGAGTAATGAAAGCAGGAGGGCGGAATTGTCATGATGAACAAAGGAGTAAAAAGTAACATTGAAAAAAGATTGCAAGAATTAAATATTCAACTGCCTGATGCGCCATCTAATCCACACCCATTTATTCCTGGTGTAATTTCAGGAAATACGGTTATATTGTCAGGACAAACCCCAAAGATAGATGGCCGTCAAAAATATGTTGGGGTGGTCGGTACGTCAGGCATCAGCATGGAGGAGGCGCAGGATGGGGCAAGGATATGCGTAGTGAATTTACTAGCTTCCTTAAAGGAAATTCTCGGGAACTTGAATAGAGTGACAAAAGTACTTAAAGTAAATGGATATGTGGCGGCAGACAGCCAATTTAAAGATCATCCCCTAGTGATTAATGCAGCCTCTGACTTGCTGAACGATATTTTCGGAGAAGAAAATCAGCATGCGCGTATAGCCGTTGGAATGTCCTCATTGCCTGGAGGAGCGCCTGTAGAAGTAGAGATGATAGTAGAATTTGAATAATTTCTATGAAAGGGTTTACATTGTTGTGTAACTGTGCTAAATTAAAACCATCGAATAATTCAGATTATTTCGAAAAAGAAGGGATGAGTAGTTAGATGATCTGGACGGCTGGTCCCTTTAAGCAGGAGCTCATCAAAGACTATAACAATATTAATCTTCGGATGTTTGACATTGGAGTTAAACGTCAAAAGGTTGATATTATGGGGGATAAAGTATTGATTCTCGCCTATCATAAGAGAATTCCAACTCTTAAATTTTTGGACGAGACCAATCGCTCGATTACCCGGATGACAGATATGGCTATCATTGATGCTTACAAGGAGCACCTGAAAAAAATCATTGAAGAAAAGTACGGAATGAAGGTACTTTCCATTTTAAAAGATTATGATCCTTTCACTGAACTTTCAGCTACAGTAATTATCCTTGACCAAGATGTCAGTTTTTACATGTCAAAATAAACAGTTTAATAGGATGACTGGTAAAGTGAACTCTTAAGAGCGCATAAAAACCGTCAGTACATTCATGTAGATTTAGGTCTGCATGATTTGTATTGGCGGTTTTTTTATTATAAAAACTAGAGGGGGCAATGGAATGAAAACAGTAAAAGACGTATTGCATGCTTTGGATGAGATGACTGGAGGGAGAGTAGTAAAGTCATTATCAGACATTACGAGGGGAGAGCATCCTTTTGTTGTCATGAAATCTTCTAATCTCCCAGGGAAAGAAGTAATTGAGACACCAGGCCTTGTCTACGGTGATTTAGAAAGAGAAGTAAAAAAGGTTGCTGTAACCATGACAATGACAGAAGGAAGCATTGAACTGGCTGGAGCTACTGGAGTAGATGCGATTGTTGCTCATCATCCCATAGCAGAAGCGGCCAACTCAGGTGGGGTTACATTAAAAAATTATTTGGATCTCTACAATGTGGCTGCATTCGAATTGCACGAAGCTTTTCACGGGCTTCATCCAGGCATCTCTTTTCTGCATGGACATGAAGTTTATCGGACCGAAATCAATTATGGGGGCATTCATGGAAACGTCTTATTTGTAGGAAAGGCTTTTCCTGAAGTACAGACACTCGGTGATATGCTAAATCGACTAGATAATTTTATGGGTTTGCAGCATGAAGAGGATCTTTTATTCACAGAAAAAGAAGTACGCGATACTCCCTCATTGACTGAAACGAGTGTCGTTACGCGAGGAAGGATTATATTGGGGGATGAACATACGTCGGTAAACAACATTTTGCATATTTTTCCCCACACAGGGTTTTCTCCTGAACATTTGCGGCAAGCAGCAAAAGAACATCCTGAAGCAGATACAATTCTCGCTTCCATCAGCCGGGTTTATGATGGCCACGTACTGATTGAGATGGCAAAGGAACTCGGACTGAATTTTATCATTGGGAATTGCCACGTATTAGAAATACTTGAAAATGGCCTGCCGTTAGCTTATGCCTTAGATCAACTGCTGACGGATGTAGAAATAGTCGTTTTTCGGGAGCGAGTAACGAGTACTGCCTTGCATGAAATGGGTACTCTGCCAATGAAACAATACGCAAAACAAATGGCCGGCAAGTATCTTGTAAATAAAAAATCGGTGCAATTATCTTAGTAAGATAAGGAGATGAAGATGTGAGTGAAGTAAAAAAAGTAGCTGAAGATGTTATCGCTTTAGATGCTGAAACAGTCATTCCCACTCCTGACAGGAGAAAATGGTCAAGAATTGAATTTATAGGCTTAGCCTTAGTCGTTGCTTCACTGCTAGTCATGCTAGTGTCTCCAAGCACCTTATCGGGTCTGTTTAATTCTATCGTTGATCAAGTATTTTCAGTTGTTGTCAATGTGTTTTTAACAGGGACTGTCGGCGTTACTATTATCGTCAGCGTAATCATAGGGAGGACGTTAGAAAGACTGGGGTTTACCGATGCATTGATTCGAGTCTTTGTGCCAATTACTAAGCTGTTAAAAATCAACTCAGCCGTTGTTATTCCGAGCATTTACAATATTTTAGGTGATATTAATGCAGCCGGGAAGATCGCTGGTCCAATCTTGGTTAGATCCGGAGCGACAAAGGATGAACAAAAAATTGCTGTGGCCACAATGGTGCAATCCCAGCAATCGTTTTCTACATTTATGTTAGGAATGATGGCTTTAACTGCCGTTGGAGCAAATGCTTTTGCAGTAGTAGTGTTAGCTGTATTTATGCCGGTCATTATCGTGCCTTTCATCCTCTCTAAGACTCTCTACCGTGATACGAAAGCTGTTCAACTTGAGAGCTTACCCAAGTTTACTCCTAATACCGGCGCTTTGCCGACAGTATTCAATGCTGCTCGTGAAGGAGCGGAACTCGTTTTCCTTCTGATCATTCCGGCTGTCGCTGTTGTTTTTGCTATGATTGGGGTTTTAGAATATGCTGGTATTTGGTCATCTGTTGAATCAGGGCTATCGACAGTCTTGCTAGCTTTAAGCATTCATCCTGAAACAGGCATTCTTTCTATTCTGGCTACCCCGACACTTGCTATGGCCCAGCTATCTGAAACTGCTGCTTCCATCGATCCTCGCCTTGTCATTGGCTCGTTTATTTTGGCTTCTTCCGGGCTGCCTTTAGCTACCGTATTGGGACAAGTTCCAGTTATATGGGGGACTCATTCCGACTTAAGTGAAAAGGAAGCATTGGGGGCTGCTGTTTTAGGAATTGCGATGCGAATCGTAACTGCTTTTCTAATTGTTTATTTCTTGACTCCCATATTAACTTAAGAAACAGGCGAAGAAGAGTTGTATTATAGAGAAGAGTGAAGGTGCATGAATTTCTTTCTGCTTTGCACCTTCTTAATTCCATGCTGCTTAATTACCAGTGTTTATTAGTGAGAAAAGAGAGGTCGATCAAAAGGTTGCATGGTTGCTTTTTTTTGACAGATTGGGGATCTAAATAGATAGGGATTCGTTCGATAGAATGGTCGTCTTTTCGTAAGAAGCACAAGCTAATGCTTTGTTCAAGCACTCCCATCAACCGTTTATTTGATAAGAAGACTTCAAGATGAAGAGAGAATGGACGATCAGCAGGACACTGGATAAGCAGACAGGGGGAGGTTTGCCAAGACTGAAAAGGCATGCTGGTTTTTGTAGGGAAGTGATGGATCCTGCCAGTTGCCGCAAAGGGTTTATTGGGCAGGATAAGTCCCTGTTCATGATAGCGGTCTTTCCCAATGGAAGAGGAAATTTTTTTTTCATTCCATAAAATAGACGTATGAAAAGTGTCATTAGGCAATATGGATAACGATCTCAAGGATATTAACTCAAAGCCGATGAAGGACAAATTACATCAACTCCTTGCTGCCTCATAGTAATCAGTATGATGAAGAGAAGGAATTCATACATAACAATCGAACGATCAAACGTGAATATAAAAAGCCACTAAATGTCGCAAGATAGGGATCTTTTAGTGGCTTTTTAAATGAAAAGTCATCTGGATAAAGCTGTTAGACAGTGGCAATGTTAATGCCAACCGCTTGCAACCTTCGGTGAATAAAACGGGCAAAGGCGACTGCCTGCTCACTATCACCATGAAGGCAAATGGTATCTGCCTCCAATTGAATATCAGTGCCATCTGTTGTCTGAACGGCATTATGCTTTACAATCCGAATAACTTGGTCAGCAGCGGCTTCCGCATCTGTCAGAAGTGCATTTGGCAGACGACGTGGTGTTAAAGTACCGTTTGGTGCATATGTGCGATCGGCAAAGACCTCATTAGCCGTCGTTAAGCCGACTGCTTTTCCGGCTGCAATTAATTCACTTCCCGCAAGGCCGTACAAAACAAGGGAAGGATCGACATCGGCCACTGCCGTGGCGATTGCCCGGGAAATCTCTTTGCTCATTGCCGCCTGGTTGTAGAGCGCTCCGTGAGGCTTTACGTGATGGAGGGCCCCCCCTTCTACTTTCGCAAAGGCAGCTAGCGCGCCAATTTGGTAGACAACGAGTGAATAAATTTCTTCTGGCGTCAACGACATTTCTCGCCTTCCGAAGCCTGCTAAATCGGGATACCCTGGGTGAGCGCCAATAGAAACACCATGCTTAATAGCAAGGCCGACTGTGCGTTTCATCACTTCCGGGTCACCAGCATGAGCACCACATGCAATGTTTGCTGAAGAGATATAAGGCATAATATCTTCATCCCGGCCGAGAGAATAGATCCCAAAACTTTCTCCTATATCACAATTTAAATCAATTTTCATTTGTCTTCTCCTCTATGCAATTTTAATGCTAGTCCTATCTGTAGCTGACGAATCTCATTTTCTCGTTTGATGTATAACTGTTCGGCTTCCTCTAATGTGATCTCTTGGAAGCGAAGCCTTTTGCCGGGGATTAGTTGAGCAACAACCGGCAAATCGATAGAAGCTATTTGAGCAATACGTGGATAGCCACCTGTTGTTTGTCTATCCGCGAGCAGCATAATGGGCTGACCATTTTCGGGCACTTGAATCGTTCCGTTTGTGACTGATTCTGAAAGCATGTCAAACGGCTCATCAAGTGCGAGAGTCGGGCCGGCCAATCGATACCCCATCCGATCAGATTGTGGTGTAACGACAAATTCCTTGTTAAAAAACTGCTTTCGGCTGTTGTCTGAAAATTGATCAAACTCCGGTCCTTTCATTACCCTCACGATAGCGACGTGATCTGCATTTGTGAAGGGAGCTGCGGCAATCCGCCAACCAGCTGCTGCAAATGGAAAAGTATCCGTATGGTTAGAAAGCGGAGGGCAGGCAAGGGAATGTTCAAATATAAGTCGGTCACCCGCTCGGAGTGCGCGCCCTTTATATCCACCGATAGCTCCGCGCAGATAGGTGCTTTTGCTGTTCATAACTTTTGAAATACGGAAGCCTCCGGCAATAGCTAGATAGGCTCGACAGCCGGACTGACAAGATTTAAACTCGAGTAGCGCTCCTTCTTTAACCATAACCGGCCGCCACATTGGTACTGTCTTTCCGTTTATTTGAGGAGATAAGTTTCCTCCAGTAATAGCTATTAGTGCTTCTTTTTCAAATTGCAGTGAAGTTCCCGTCATCGTTATTTCAATAGCAGCGTCGCCTTCCTGATTGCTGACTAATAGATTAGATAGACGGAGGGAAAGGGGATCCATTGCTCCGCCAACGACAACGCCGTGCTTTTGAAAGCCGAATCTT
This sequence comes from Pseudobacillus sp. FSL P4-0506, assembly GCF_038003025.1. NCBI lineage: Bacteria > Bacillati > Bacillota > Bacilli > Caryophanales > Bacillaceae > Pseudobacillus > Pseudobacillus sp. FSL P4-0506. Next base: position 3,785,533 of record NZ_JBBOOI010000001.1, on the reverse strand, counting down.
CCCAGATCTTGGAGGCTGGCGAGCAGGCCGCCTTTAATTACTTTCAAGCTCATAAAATCGCCTCCTTAACATGTATTCCTTTTCAGAAATAGGGATGAACTTTACTATATCTCCTGCTTGAAGAAAGGTAGGTGGTTCGCTATTCGGCGTGAAAAGCGGAAGGAAAGTCCGGCCGATTAGCTGCCAGCCCCCGGGAGTTTCAAGCGGATACACGCCTGTTTGGCTTCCAGCTATACCGACTGAACCGGCAGGAATGGACACACGGGGAGAAGAGCGCCGGGGAGTGGCGATTTTTTTTGAAAGACCGCCCAAGTATGGAAAGCCTGGAGCAAAGCCAATCATATAAACCAAATATTCTACACTAGAATGAATACTAATTACTTCGTCCACAGATAACTGATGATAATCTGCTACATATTGCAAGTCAGGTCCAAGTGTACCACCGTAGCAAACGGGAATTTCCCTAATCTGCCGTGTTGGAGCATCTTCTTTCTGCAAATGCGACACCATATCTGCAAGAATAGAATAAACAGCTTGAGAAGGAGAGCCGCCAAAAGCTTGGTAAACGACAAGAGGATCGTAGAAAATGGTGACACTTGCAAAAGCAGGAATATATTCAATAAACCCTGGGAATGAATGATTGTTCAATTTAGAAGAGAGCGCTTTTACCTTTTGATGCAAGTCAGGTGTAATATCAGTTCCAAACTGAACGGTCATAGCTGTATCGCCAAGTGGCTTTATCATTATATTTTCTTGGTTTAAAAATTCCGGATGGCTCATCGTTTCGCTCCTTACACTTAGTGTGACCGATTATTCTTTATTTTCTAACATATTGTTATTTTATTGGCCGGTACCATTGAAATCAAGAAGCTTTACCTGGAAAAGCATTATTTACCGCCTGATTTTCATCATTTGAGCAATGAAGAATATAATACAAAGAAAGAGTTGCCGGAGGTGAAGAGATGGCAGTCGTAAAACATAGATCATCGGATGTTGATTTGCTAGCGAGGCTTCTGCGGGCGGAAGCGGAAGGAGAGGGTGAACAGGGAATGATGATGGTTGGAAACGTTGGAATCAACAGAATCAGGGCGAACTGTTCTGATTTTAAAGGATTGCGCACGATTCCACAAATGGTGTACCAACCACATGCATTTGAAGCGGTACAAAAAGGATATTTCTACCAAAGGCCGCGAGAAAGTGAGCGAAGGTTAGCACGACGGGCTATAGCTGGAGAGAGAATTTGGCCTTCTAAATATGCTTTATGGTATTTCAGGCCGGAAGGAGATTGCCCGCCAACGTGGTATGATCAACCGCTAGTTGCCCGTTTCAAGCTTCATTGTTTCTACCAACCAACGGGTGAAGAATGTGAAAACGTTTATCGGCTGTTTTAAGAAAGAGATAACGATGAAAGATCATTTATTACTTGTCAGGGAGCTGTTTTTTTACAGCTCTTTTTTTGGTTGGTCAAAGCAATACGTGGATTATTAAGTTTTTGTAAATAAAAAGACCTATACATATGAATGTTCTAGATCTTAAGTTATAATATTTTCGGTTTGTTATACTAGTAAATTGTTCCTTGGGGGGAACGAGGAGGAAAAAGACTTGTCTAAGCTGAGGATGTTAAGCACTAAGTTATTTATTATTTTATTGGCAGTTTCTATTATTCCATTATTGCTTTTAAGTGCTATTTTACTTTATCATTCGACTCAAACTTTTTCGACGCTTATTCAACAAAGCCAGCAGTCGATGGAACAGTCGGTAGTCCGTAGCCTGGAGCTTACTTCGACTGAACTGTTGGATCTGACAAAGAGATACAGCGAGGATAAAGAGCTAATCAGTGCTTTTCAGACGAATAACCGCGAAATCCTTTCGGCAAAAGTGTTGCCGGTCTTTGAGCGCCTGGAAAAAGAACATCACATTAGTGTACTTGAATTTGGAAACAAGGATGGCACCGTCTTTTTAAGAGGCCATAGTCCCGAAAAATATGGAGATGATAAAAGTGGTCTTCCCGCTGTCCAGAATGCCTTAAATGGGAAAGAAGTATCGGGATTTGAATTTGGCAGCAGCGGCCTGGCCGTTCGAGCATTCGCCCCTCTTAAAGTAGATAATAAGATTGTAGGAACAATTCAGATGGGGATTGATGGGAGCTTTTTAAAGCAATTAACAGAGACGGCTCAAGGTGTTGAGCTTAATTTATATAATTCGTCTGGTGAAATTGTTGTTTCATCTGTCAAAGATAACATTGGCGGGCAATTTGATGAACCAAAAATTATGAATAAAGTGCTCTCGGGAAAGAAAGCTTCCGCAAAGGAAGGAGAGTCCTTGCAAATGTACATACCGATATTTGATCCTACAAAAACGGAAGTCATTGGCATGATGGAGATGTCTCAGAATATATCCGTCATCGCTCAAGCGGATCAACGAATGATTTTTCTAACGTTAATTATTGGTGGAATTACATTGTTATGTTTAATCACGGTTGCGTTTCTTTTCAGTCGTTCTATTTCCAAGCCTATTAAACAGGCTGCTTATTTTATGGATGAATTTGCTCGAGGCAGGCTAGATGTAACATTTGAAGGGAAAAAGAGAAAAGATGAAATTGGGCTATTAATGCACTCTATTGTTGCCATGCAAAGTAATTTTAAAGAGATGGTGACACGCATTTCTGATACTACGCACATCGTTACAAATCAGAGCAGCATTTTGCAGAACATTTCTAATGAGGTTAGTGAAGGAAGCAGCCAAATTGCAGCTACTATGCAAGAGCTATCCAGCGGAGCAGAAACACAGGTGCATTCATCTACAGGGCTTGCCGAAAAGATGGAGAAGTTTTCAAAAAGCATCCAGGCTGCTTACCATAATGGAGAAGAAATGACTGAGACAACTGAGCAGGTGCTAGCTTTAACAGGTGAAGGAAAGTCATTAATGGATGCTTCTGTGCAGGATATGCATACAATCCGCGAGATTGTTAAAGAATCGGTGCTTAAAGTGAAAGACTTAGACGGACAGGCGAAGCATGTTTCGGTAATGGTAAAAGTTATTCAGGATATTGCAGAACAGACCAATCTCCTGGCACTCAATGCAGCAATTGAAGCGGCAAGAGCGGGAGAACATGGAAAGGGCTTTTCTGTAGTCGCTAGTGAAGTCCGCAAGCTTTCAGAACAAGTTACGGATTCTATTAGCGGTATTACGCATACGGTTGATGGAATCCAGCAAGGCTCCAAAGAAGTTGTGGAATCCTTGCAAGCGAGCTTTGAAAAGGTAGAGGCGGGAGCAGGCCAAGTCCAAATGACGGGTATGACATTTGAGGATATAACAGAAGCCATTTCAGCTCTCGTGCAAAAAATCAGCACTATTTCATCTAATTTAAAGCAAATACATGGAGAAACAGCTGATATTCAATTGATCATTGAGAATGGCGCCGCTATATCTGAGGAGTCGGCTGCCGGCATTGAGGAAACATCGGCTGCAGCTCAACAGGTCAATAGCTCAATGGAACATGTAAAGAGCCAGGCGGACACATTAGCCACTATCGCCGGTGAATTGAATGGTTTGGTAAGACAGTTTACATTGTAATGAATCGTTAAGTGTAACTACTAAAATGTTCTGGTAAAAACTATTTTGTATACGAGTCTCAAAACCTGAAAAAATCTTTTTCAGGTTTTTTGGGCTGTGTGAATCTTCTTCCATATAATTGAATGTTGCTAGATTTGATATTAAACTGGATAAAAATAGAATCAATTTTTGGGAGTGCGAGGTGGCGAAGTGAAGAATGAGATTAAATTATCAGTCCAAGAGATTTTGGAGCTGGACCATTTTCGACAGGCAAATATGGTAGCTGGAAGAAATGGCCGGCATCGGGCAGTGAAATGGGTTCACGTCATGGAAGTTTCCGATGTCAGCAACCTTCTTAATGGGGATGAATTGATTCTTTCTACAGGCGTAGGGTGGAAGGCAGGGAAAGAAACGCTGATGCTGCTCGTACAGCAGCTAATTGATTGCCGGGCAGCAGGGCTTTGCATAGAATTGGGGAAATATATGGATGAAATTCCTGAAGAAATTCTCGAGCTTGCAGACCGTCATGACTTTCCCATTGTTGTCTTTCAGGAAGAGGTGCGGTTCGTCGATATTACAGAGAGTGTCCATACACTTATTGTAAAGAAGCAATATCAAATGATTGCAGATTTAGAAGACTATTCTCGCCGAATAAATGAAGTGCTGCTGGAAACAGAGCCAAGAGAGAAAGTGCTTAGGCTAATGCATAAACAAATTCGACTGCCTGTCATTTATCTTCCAAGAGAAGGGAAACCGGAGATTGTGTCTAATAAGACAAAAAGAGAGGAGCGCGAGCTTTTTGAAGCAGTGAGCCGAAATAAATTAGGCACAGGCTATCACCATGCACGCCAGCCTATTCATATATGGAGCCAAAGCTTCGCAGAATTGATCATCGTTTCTGAAAAAGAAGAAATGACCGAGTTTGAAACACTTATTCTAGATCGTACAGCTACCGCTCTTGCCCAAGTTATTTTGCGCGAGTTATGGACCGAGGAGCGCAGGAAGGCAAAGGAAGCTGACTGGATTCAGAAATGGTTGAACGGAGAGCACACTGAAGAGCAGGTTAATCGGTTTTTGAAAGAGATTGAGCCGGGATTAAAACCGAAAAGAGCAGTGGTCTTTTTGCTTCAGGCAAATAAGCTTGATACGGAAAGTTCGAGCATGACGTATTTAAAGATGCTGCTGCAGTCTATTTTTCAAGAGCAAGGTTTCTTTCTGCTATCGACAGTCTCTAAAAACGAAGTAATTTTTATCCTGCTCGATAAAAGAAAAGAAGATACATGTAAACAACGAATACAGATGGGCATCGATCATATCAAAAAATCAGATTATATTATAAACTACTCATCTGTACCCGTGAAAATCAGTGCCGGAACGATCGTTGATAAATTGACGCAGGTAAAACGCAGCTATGAAAAAGCAAAAATAGCAGCTGCTATAAAGGAAAAAATTTCTCATAGAATACCTGGTTATTTTTATGAAGATTTACATATATATAGATTGATTTATGCAGTCCAAGAACAGGGAATGCTTCATGAATTTGTGGCGGATTATCTCAGGCCGGTTCTTGCGTACGACAGCTTTCAGCAAGCCAAATTGATGAACACGCTAAAAATCTACCTGGAGTGCAACGGCTCGAAAAAAGAAACAGCAGAACGGCTGTATATTGTTAGACAAACACTTTATCACCGGCTGGAAAAGTTATATGAGCTGCTCGGAGAGGACTTTATGGAACCGCCAAAACGCCAGGCGATTGAGTTTGCTGTTGCTGCCTATGAATATCTTGAAACAGTCAATCAAGAAGCTTGAGCAGAGACAAAATGTAAGAAAGAAACTGACAACCAGTCAAAATGTAGAAAGAATATTCTAAATAATTTACTTTTTGTCTAATGAAAGCGTTCCCTAATGACTCTATAATGAAGCTACTCACATAGTTTAAAAAATTCAGGAGGGCTTGCGATGGTAGTTATGAAAGATGTTAAGACGGTAAAAAATTTTATTAATGGACAATGGATAGAGTCATCGAGTCAAAAAGTAGAAGAAGTGCCCAATCCAGCAACGGGAGAAGTGATTGCAAAACTTAAAGTCTCGACTAAGGAAGATGTCGATCAAGCAGTGGCAGCCGCTAAAGAAACTTTTCAATCATGGAAGAAAGTAGCGGTACCTCAGCGTGCCCGTATTTTGTTCCGCTATCAGCAGTTGTTAGTTGAGCATTGGCAAGAGCTAGCCGAAATTGTGACGCTTGAGAACGGAAAAAGCTACACAGAAGCGTATGGGGAAGTTCAACGTGGCATTGAATGTGTAGAGTTTGCTGCTGGAGCGCCGACACTGATGATGGGCAGCCAGCTGCCGGATATCGCTGCGGGAATCGAATCAGGGATGTACCGCTATCCGATCGGTGTAGTCGGCGGTATTACGCCGTTTAACTTTCCGATGATGGTGCCGTGCTGGATGTTTCCGCTTGCTATTGCCTGTGGGAATACGTTCGTCTTAAAGCCGTCGGAGCGGACACCGCTTTTGGCGAATCGTCTAGCTGAGCTGTTCAAACAAGCAGGTCTCCCTGATGGGGTATTAAATATTGTTCATGGGGCGCATGATGTTGTCAATGGAATACTAGAACATAAAGATGTCAAGGCGATTTCCTTTGTTGGTTCTCAGCCGGTAGCTGAATATATTTATAAAACGGCAGCTGCCAATGGTAAGAGAGTGCAGGCGTTGGCAGGAGCGAAAAATCATTCCATTGTTTTGCCAGATGCTGATTTAGAGAATGCGGCCGCTAACATTACGAGTGCTGCCTTCGGATCAGCTGGTGAACGGTGCATGGCCGCTTCTGTTGTTGTAGCAGTTGGTGACAGTGCCGACAAGCTTGTCAGCCTTCTGAAACAAAAAGCTGATGAAATTAAAATGGGCAACGGCATGGACAAAGATGTGTTTCTTGGACCGGTGATCCGCGAAGCGCATAAGGAGCGGACAATTGGCTATATTGACAGCGGTGAAGAAGAAGGAGCTGTGCTTGTTCGCGACGGCAGAAAAGAAGGAGAGAATGAAAAGGGGTATTTCATTGGTCCGACGATTTTTGATCACGTAAAAACAGACATGAAAATTTGGCAGGATGAAATTTTCGCTCCAGTGCTTTCTATCGTTCGCGCCGAGAGCCTTCAAGAAGCAATTGCCATCACAAATGAATCCGAGTTTGCGAATGGAGCCTGTCTGTATACAGATAGTGCAAAAGCGATCCGGGAATTTCGTGAAGAAATCGACGCGGGCATGCTCGGTATTAATTTAGGTGTGCCAGCTCCAATGGCTTTCTTTCCGTTCTCCGGCTATAAAAATTCCTTCTATGGAGACCTTCATGCGAATGGGAAAGATGGAGTGGAGTTTTATACACGTAAAAAGATGATGACCGCCCGTTATTAAGTGAATGGCTCTGTTGAAGTGAATGTTGTTTTTTCAATGGTTGATCGCAACGGAAGGCGGCGACTCGAGCGGGAAGAGCGAGTCCTAGCGAGACTCCGCAGAAGTGCAAGCGACGGGAAGGCTCAAGGACGGATCGCGGAAAGCGTCCGCCTGCAGTGAAAAAACAAAGTCAAGTGAATAAAAAAGGAGGGGAAGAGGCATGCAGGTAACACACAAAGAACAGGATTTACAAAAAAAGGATGAGCGCTTTGTCTGGCACGCAATGAGAGGATCAGCTCCTGCCCCCGCGAATCTGATCGTACAGAAAGCGGAAGGAGCCTGGGTGACAGACATAGACGGCAATAAATACTTGGATGGTTTATCTGGACTATGGTGTGTAAATACTGGTTATGGGAGGAAAGAACTAGCAGAAGCTGCTTACGAGCAATTGCTGGAAATGCCTTATTTTCCAATGGCCCAAAGTCATATTCCTGCTATTAAATTAGCTGAAAAGCTAAATGAATGGCTTGGTGGAGAGTATGTCATCTTTTTCTCCAACAGCGGTTCTGAAGCGAATGAAACAGCTTTTAAAATTGCCCGCCAATATCATCAGCAAAAAGGAGAGCACGGTCGGTATAAGTTTATTTCTCGCTACCGTGCTTACCATGGCAACTCAATGGGAGCCCTTGCAGCGACAGGCCAGGCAGAAAGAAAATATAAGTACGAGCCGCTTGCTCCCGGATTTATCCATGTGAACCCGCCGGATATGTATCGCCGCCCTGATGATGAGCAGACGCTCGAGAGTGCAGAAGAAGTGGACCGAGTGATGACATGGGAGTTAGGCCAAACCGTGGCAGCTATGATTATGGAGCCGATCATCACCGGAGGAGGCTGCCTCATTCCGCCGCAAAACTACATGAAAAAGGTAAAGGAAATTTGCGAAAAGCATGGTGCCCTGCTTATTTGCGATGAAGTGATCTGCGGTTTCGGTCGGACAGGGAAGCCATTTGGTTTTATGCATTATGACGTAAAGCCCGATATTATCACGATGGCCAAAGGAATTACAAGCGCGTATTTGCCGTTATCTGCCACAGCGGTAAAAAGAGAGATCTATGAGGCTTATTGTGGCAGCGGCCAGTACGATCGTCTCCGTCACGTTAACACATTTGGCGGCAATCCGGCAGCTTGTGCGCTGGCGCTAAAGAATATGGAAATCTATGAAAAAGAGAAATTAATTGAACGTTCGCAAGTACTTGGAGAGCGGATGCTTAAAGAGTTAGAAGAAATTAAGGATTTGCCATTTGTCGGAGATGTACGGGGAAAAGGGCTTCTCATCGGTATTGAATTAGTGGCAGATAAACAAACGAAAAAACCAGCAGACTCTGATCTGGTAAATAAAGTGATCGGGCTCTGCAAGGAGAAAAAATTAATCATCGGCAAAAACGGCGACACTGTAGCCGGTTACAATAACATATTGCAGCTTGCTCCGCCATTAAGCATCACTGAAGAAGATTTTACTTTTATCGCTCAAACTCTCAAAGAGTGCTTACGTGCGGTGCAATAATAAGGAGAAGCTGTGTTGGATAGTCCAACACAGCTTTTTCTCGTTTAGAAAAATAATTTGTTTTTTGACAATTTAGAAAATTTTCGTGTTACACTAATGGAGTATGACCCTCAAAATTTATATTACTAAAATTTACCGAGGTAAATATATATAACATATAAAAGGTTAACAGTTTCAGGAGGGAGAAATATGGAAAGTGAGATTCAATTTCTCGGAAAGACCATCATCGAAAGAACAAAGGCACTTGCCGAGGAAATACATAATGAAAGGCTTGCGGGGATAAGTGAAATTGAAAGAGAACAGTTGGCGTTTGTAGAAGCTGAAATTTTAAGAATGCGGGCTGAGTTTATCCAGTTGTTTGGTGAAGCTCTTCTTAATTCTTTTGATGAAGCATCGCTTCAACAAAGAATGGCTAATTGGGGCAAAGAAATAGGGGAAATCATTTTTCAAATGGGTATACCGCTTGATGAAGCATTGAGAGATACTAAATTTTATCGGACGTTTATCTGGAAAGCAGTGAGAGAAGAAGTGGAAAAACACCAGATGGCCATCAATACGGTTTTTGAAGCCAGTGCCATTATTGATACGCTTTTAGATGAAGCGGTTTACTATGTTAGTTTAACCTTTGTCAAATTTCATGAGCGGATGCTTGACGAAGCGAAAAGGGCATTTATAGAGGTATCTGCACCAGTGGTCCCTGTCACTAAAGAGATTGCGGTTCTGCCGTTGATTGGAAACGTGGATACGGAGCGCGCTCAGCTATTAATGGAGACAGCTCTCATTTCAGCGAAAAAATTGCAGCTTTCCCATCTGGTATTAGACTTATCCGGTGTCTTGACCGTCGATACAATGGTAGCTGATCAAATTTTTAAAATTGTTAGCGCCTTAAAGCTTCTTGGAGTGAAAGTAATTATCACCGGTATCCAGCCAGAAACTGCTCATACATTAGCCTCTCTAGGGGTTGATTTTAAAACTATCCAGACAAAAGCTGATTTGCAGCAAGCGCTAGTAGATCTTCATAATTAATCTTTTTATAGCTGGACATGCCCAGGAAATAGCAATAATGAAGGAGGGAGCGTATGGAGCAGGAGCGGCAGATTTGGAAATATGCCTTCACATGTGTAGCGGTAACTATTAGCACGCTGGGCTTTGGCCGAATGTCTTATGGGATTTTGATGCCTTTTATGAAAGAAGATTTATCGCTTACATATGAACAGGCAGGAATACTTGGTACGGCTACTTCGGTAGGATATTTGGGATTGGTGCTCTTTGCTGGCATTATGGCTGCAAAGTGGGGATCAAAGCGGTTAGTAGTGATGGGGATACTGCTTGTCGCCGCCGGTTTGTTATATTTGTCCTTTGTACGGGACTTCTTTTCCTGTATGGCGGGAATGATTAGCCTGGGGATCGGCACTGCTTTTACATATACGCCTCTCGTGAATATTGTCGTAGGGTGGTTTCCGAAGCAGAGAGGCATGATGATTGGCTTTCTCGTCAGCGGTCTGGGATTAGGCACATTGATTTCCAGTGCACTGATCCCGCTTTTTACTGCCTGGTTTTCGATGAATGGCTGGAGATATCTATGGGGGCTGTATGGACTTCTCTCTCTGCTTTCCGCTCTTGTGGCTCATATGGTTCTGCGTGATCCGCCGATTTCTGCTCCTAAGAATTTACAGGCAGAGGAATCGCTTTTCCGGGAAGTATATTTGCATAAGAGAGTCTTACTAGTGGCCTTTATTTACGGATTGATAGGCTTTGCATATTTAATCCCGCAAAGTTTTTTATTTAGCTTTATGCTAGAATCACACATTAATGATTATACAGCTGGCCAGATCATGGCTGTCGGGGGCTTGCTTTCTATTTTTAGCGGGCCGCTGTGGGGAGCGATTTCAGATAGGATTGGCAGGAAAAAGTCTTTGCTTATCACTCTTTTGATCGGCGCCGTTTCAATGGCTGTTCCCATTGTTTTACCTGTTTACGGCGGATTTATCATCAGCCAGATTCTTTGGGGAACGACAGTTGTTGGCATGCTGTCGCTTATTCAAGCGTTGTCAACGGAGCAAATCCATCCATCTTATGCACCTGTTGCCCTTGGCTATGTAACGGTATATTTTGCATTTGGCCAGCTGCTTGGTCCAGGCCTTGGCGGATGGATGGTTGATCATGTTGGTGGAATTCCCTCTTCCTTTATGCTTTGCAGTGGATTGCTGCTCTTAAGTTTTATTTTATCCGTACGGCTGCACAAGCAAGCCGCATTGGAGACAGCAGTTGTGCCAAAAGAGCAACGTACGACAGGTGGATGAATAAGAGCGGAAATTATATAGGTGATTAAGGGGCGGAAACATTTCTCTCTTTCTTTCGTCCTATGAAATATAGCGAAAAAGGTACCGGGGGTTCTTGCAGGAATCTTTCTCTTTTTGTCGAATAATAAAAGGATAAAGGAGGAAATGAAAATGGAAACATTAACAGAAAGAGAACAAGTCACCCTCGCTTATTATGTTCAATATTATTTAGGAAATGATCCAAATGATATATCGGAACTGCACAAAATTATGACAGAGGGGATGCCCTCATACCCATCCATAATGGAGCAATTGACGAGAGAAGGACTGCTAAATGGAACAGATGCCATTCCTTCTGCTCCGGTAGAAAACGGTGGAGATAAAATTACGAAACCGATGATTACCCACAAAGGGATTCTTTATATTGACAACATTTTAAATATCCAGTCCTATGCAGTGGAAGGGGATAAGCTGTCCTATATAAAGAACAGTTTATTAACAAACAACCTGCAGCTGTCCGTTGGTGTTATTGCTGCATATGTTAAAACAGCAGTTGGTATCGAATAAACAGTGTATAGATTTAACAGGGAGCTTTTCCAAAAGTGAGCCAATAGGCCGCTTTAGGAAAGCTTTTTTGCTTGCTTTTTATAAGGAAGCTTATTAGAGAAAATAGAGAAGGCCTCTGCCTGATTCTCAATGATCTGATAAGGGTTTTTGCCAAATCATTTCTCTCTGCGGGTTTGAAAAAGTAAACGAAGTATGTTTACACTTATATAGGTGAGCGGGGACTAGGTTGTGTGATTCGTTTTTTTATTTAGGAAATATAAGGGGGAAGATCGTGAAAAAAACAACATCTATTTTTTGGATTTCCATAGGAATTAGTCTATTATTCGTCACATGGGGTGTAGCAGCACCGGATCATTTAATGGCTGTCATGACTTCAGCAGAGAGCTTTCTATTAGACCGCTTCGGCTGGTTTTATCAGTTTTCAGCCACTTTTTTCTTGATTTTTGCTTTATGCCTTGCTTTTAGCCGCTTCGGAAACATTAAGCTTGGGCAACCCGATGATAAGCCCGAGTTCAGTACACCTACTTGGTTTGCGATGTTATTTAGTGCAGGAATGGGAATTGGGCTGTTATTCTACGGAGTTTCTGAACCGATTTCTCATTATGCTTCTCCTCCATATGGAACATCTCAATCGATTGAATCCGCAAAAATAAGCTTGGAACATACGTATCTGCACTGGGGATTTCATGCTTGGGCTATTTATGCAGTCGTAGCGCTTGCCTTAGCTTATTATAAATTCCGTAAAAACATGCCTGGCTTAATGAGTGCCACCTTGTATCCGCTCATTGGCAATAAAGCGAAAGGGCCGATTGGACATGCGGTTGATATTATTGCTGTATTTGCGACTGTATTTGGTGTTGCTGCGTCACTAGGGCTTGGCGCTTCTCAGATAAATAGCGGGTTCCACTATTTATTCGGTATGCCTATCAGCTTTAATATTCAACTCGTTATTATCGCTTTCACAACCATCCTATTTATTATTTCTGCTGGAACAGGTGTTTCAAAAGGGATTAAATATTTAAGTAATACGAATATGGCACTGGCTGTTATTTTATTTGTTTCTTTTCTCTTTCTTGGGCCAACTCAATATTTATTAGAATTGTTCTCTACTACATTTGGTAGCTACTTGCAAAATCTTCCGAGCATGGGGCTGCGGTTTACCCCGTTTGATCAGGAAAGCAATCAATGGATTAAAGATTGGACGATCTTTTATTGGGCCTGGTGGATTTCATGGACACCCTTTGTAGGAACATTTATCGCACGTGTTTCTAAAGGGCGCACTGTCCGTGAGTTTATTATGGCTGTCTTGATTGTCCCGACAGTTGTCTGCTCGCTATGGTTTGCTGTTTTTGGAGGAACAGGCATTTACTTTGATTTTGTAGAAGGAGCGAATGTAGCTGCTCAAAGTATTGAAACTTCTTTGTTCTTTGTATATAATCACATGCCTCTCGGAGGAATGCTATCAGCTGTCTCAGTGGTTCTCATTCTAACCTTTTTTGTCACGTCGGCCGATTCTGCCACGTTTGTTCTTGGTATGCAAACGACGAACGGCAGTTTAAATCCGCCATTCTTTGTCACGCTTAGCTGGGGAGTAGTTCTGGCGGCCATTGCGTCGGTTTTACTTGCATCAGGCGGGCTAGCTGGAATGCAAGCTGCTATCATTGTCAGTGCTCTGCCTTTAGGTATTGTCCTTTTATTTATGTCCTATGCCTTAATTAAATCGTTTCGGCAGGAACGATCCTTAAGCAATCAGAAAGTGCAGCAGCATAAAAAATCGGCTTAAAAGTTTAAAAATAAATAGAGTCCTTGGTTAGTCAAGCTCAATTCCCTGCCGTGATCTTCACTAGCTAAGGAAAGGGATCATTTATTGTTTTACTTGTTTTTTATATCCCCGCTTACAAGCTTTGCCTGCTCTTAATTGTTGCTAGAGCAGGTTTTCTTTATGATCTTTTCTATAGAAAAACGAGCAGGCAGAGAGTTTGCAAGTTAATTTCATAAAGGTAAAATGGAATTAGAGAAAGAGGAGGCAAGGCAGTGAAAGAAATTTAATCGTAAGGAGATCATAATGACAAGACAAAAAATGGATGAGTCTAAATACATTCAGCAGCACTTAGCTAATGAACGGACTTTTCTTGCCTGGCTACGCACAGGCATTGCTGTGGTAGGCATTGGTTTTTTGGCGGTAACACTGCACTTTAATTATGAAGCGAAGGTGAGCAAAGTAACTGATGAAATATCTTTGCTTATGATGATATTTTCGATAACTGTCGGCCTGGCTATCTTGTTTACGGGGGCATTTAGCTATTTTATTAAACGGAAAGAAATTAACGCGGCCTCTTTTCGCTCATCAGCCATAATGATTGCTATTGTCACTGTTGCTGTCAGCATCCTCGTTTTAATGCTTGGTGTCTATTTTATATCGCTATTATGAGCTGCCAAATAGAAGAACGGCAAAGCTCTTGACGAACTATTTCATTTGTCTTAACATACATATGGGGGTATGCGGTGTGCTGAACGGCTATTAACATTCCCTTAAAATATACGTATCAACTGAGCTGGAGGGAACTATGGTTATTTTTCTAGGCGTGATCATGTTGCTGATGCTGCCTGTACTATATAAGCGTTACGTACCGGTTGCCGGAACAGAAGAGGTGAATGAGTGTACTAAAAACGAGAATGTCTTATTGGTTGATGTTCGCGATTTTCACGAAGCCAATCGAAACCCGGTTTCGTCAGCTGTTCATATTCCTTTGCCTTATTTAGCGCGGCAGCACAGGGAGATTTCTAAAAAAGCAGTAATCGTTATTGTATCGGATAAAGTGCTCCGTAATTTAAGCATTCGACAGCTGAAAAAATATGGCTTTGAAGTGAAAGGGTATTGCTGCAAAAAGAATGCTGCTTATTCTCCGCTATCGGCGTAGTATATTTATATTTTCCAATGACTGAAATGCAAGTTTCAGCTCGTTAAAGATTTTTTCCTGTTGGAGCACACAATTGAACAGTCCCAAGTCCATGTGAATTAAAAAAGCAGGCTCATTGTGCAAATGAGCCTGCTTTTTTATTGTTTTTAAAGTGAATTATTTGAGAAATAGAAGGAATAGATGTATGCAGATCAGGACGATTTTTGTACGAGCGATAGGCGAGAAGTTCACCGTTCCGATTAGTAACATCCAGCTGCAGGAGGTAGGAATCTCTCTTCTCCATATAATAGGAGGCCTGTTTGTCCTCTAACCTATAAAAGCTAAATGTGGTTCCTAGCCATGTTTTGGTAGTTATTTTCGTCTCAGGATGTGTGGAAATATACTCTTCCAGTTTGGCAATAGAAGTAGCGGGCGGGTTAGCTAACTCTATTGCTTTTTCTTTTACGTAATCTGCCGCCTGACTGAATGTATCTTTCGCTTTCTGAATGAGTTTATTTTTTTTCATTTGAAAACTCCTCCTTGTTTTTTATCTATATTCCCGTTTTTCTGATAGATTATCAGGAAACAAACTTCTGTTTGTTTAAAAAATTTTAATGAATGTGTATCAGGCCTGCGTGCTTGTCAAGGTTTGAGGTGAATGTGGCACAATTAAGGCTTCTATCTAGGATCACAAAATTTTCGAGAGCTTTTTAAAAGAAGGGTTTCTATTAATCATTCTCAAAAATAGATTAATTATATCCAAACAATATATTGTTTGGATTGATCGTTAGCACATACAATAATTATCAAGAAGAGACAAAATATTTTCTAAAGCAGTTTGAAATAATCCAACAGAAAAGAAAATAAAATATTAACTAGCGGAAAGGGTGAAATGGATCGTGCTCCCACCAAAACAAGGACTTTATAACCCAGACTTTGAACATGACGCATGCGGCATCGGGTTTGTTGCCCATGTTGAAGGAACGGCTTCCCATAGTATTGTTAAACAAGGTTTATCGATGCTTTGCCGCCTAGAGCACCGTGGCGGCCAGGGAAGTGATCCACTTACAGGAGATGGAGCAGGGATCATGGTCCAGCTTCCACATGAATTTTTTCAACTAGCTTGTTCACAACTGAGCATACCGAATAAAGGAGAATATGGTGTTGGAATGCTCTTTTTGCCAAGAGAGTCTGAAAAAAAGAGAAAATATGAAAACATGTTGAATGACATTGTTGCAGAAGAAGGGCAGGAGGTGCTTGGCTGGCGCACGGTACCTGCTGATGGCACTGCGCTTGGAGAAAAAGCAAAGAGAAGCCAGCCCGCTATTCGACAAGTTTTTATAAAAAAATCAGACAGCGAAATGAATGAGCAGGACTTTGAACGCAAGCTGTATGTAATTCGCAAAAGAGCAGAAAAAGCTGTTAGGGAGAAAGAAATGCCCTGTAACGAAACTTTTTACTTTTCCAGTCTGTCTGCCCGGACAATTGTTTATAAAGGCATGCTGACGCCGGATCAGCTTCTTGCCTTTTACTTGGACTTACAGAATCCTATTTTTCAATCAGCATTTGCACTTGTCCACTCCCGCTTTAGCACAAACACGTTCCCGAGCTGGGAAAGAGCCCATCCCAACCGCTACTTGATTCATAATGGTGAAATTAACACGTTAACAGGCAATGTAAATTGGATGAGAGCGCGTGAACAGCTCCTGACAGCAGACCCGTTTGGCACAGATATAAGCAAAGTTTTACCGATTATTGATGAAGATGGAAGCGATTCGTCTGCCTTTGATAATTGCCTGGAATTTTTAACCATATTCGGCCATTCCCTCGCGCATGCTGCCATGATGATGGTTCCGCAGCCGTGGGAAAAAGATGAGTCCATGGATGACGCATTAAGAGCTTTTTACGAATATCACAGCCATTTAATGGAGCCGTGGGATGGCCCGGCCGCCTTTGCTTTCACAAATGGGCTTCAGATTGGAGCGATGCTGGACCGTAATGGTCTGCGTCCAGCCCGCTACTATATAACAAAAGATAATATGATCATCTTTTCTTCGGAGGCCGGTGTGATTGAAATAGAAGAGGAGAAGATTAGCAGAAAAGAAAGACTGAGCCCGGGGAGTATGTTGCTTGTTGATTTAGCAGAGGGGCGGATTATAGAGGACGAGGAAGTAAAACGACAAGTTTCGGCGAGTGGTCCTTATCGTGAATGGCTTAATAAGGAATGTCTCAACATAGAACAGCTACCGGCCCCTCGCAAGCAGCCCGTTCTGTCTACAGCTGACCTCTTACAACTGCAACAGGTCTTTGGATATACGTATGAAGAACTGGTCAAACACTTAATTCCAATGGCAGTTGAAAAGAAAGAGGCGATTGCCTCCATGGGCAATGACACTCCTTTAGCCGTACTCTCAAACGCCCCCCAGCTTTTATATAACTATTTTAAACAACTGTTCGCTCAAGTGACGAATCCCCCTATCGATGCGATCCGTGAAGAGTTTGTTACTTCTACAATGACCTTTCTTGGAGCGGAGGGAAGCTTGCTTGAAGCGCAATCGAAAAGTTGCCGTCATATCCGCCTAAAAACACCTATTTGTTCAAATGAGGAATTGGCAAAGCTGCGTGATAACAAGATGAAGTCCTTTCAGGCCAAAACTTTCCCGATGTTATTTGAAGCAGAAGGAGGAACAGGAACATTACAAAAGGCATTACACACACTATTTCATTCTATAGACCAGGAAATTGAAAAAGGAATAACACTTGTTATTTTATCCGATCAGCCTGTTAGTAAAAATCTAGCACCGATTCCGGCTTTGCTGGCGGTTAGCGGGCTGCACCAGCACTTAGTGCGCCGGGGGACGCGCGCAAAGGTCAGTATTATAGCTGAAACCGGTGAAGCGCGTGATGTCCATCAGTTGTGCCTGCTGATTGGCTACGGGGCAGATGTGGTTAATCCATATCTCGCTTATGCCTCTATTAAAGAAATGGTAAAGCAGGGCGAGATTCAACAGATTAGCTGCACTGAGGCTGTTGAGAACTATATTCAAGCAGCTACAAGTGGGATTGTAAAAGTGCTGTCGAAGATGGGGATTTCGACGATACAGAGTTATCGGGGAGCCCAGATTTTTGAAGCTATCGGTGTTCACAAGTCTGTTATTGAGCACTATTTTACAGGTACAGCCGCCCGGCTTGGGGGAATCAAAATAGAAACGATTGCCGCAGAAACACTCATGCGTCATGAAAAAGCATTTTGCAGAGAGCAAAGTGAAACGCTTGAATCCGGGAGTGATTTTCAATGGCGCCATGGTGGTGAGGCTCATGCCTTTCGTCCGACGACGATTCATCTGCTGCAGCGAGCTTGTCGGGCGAACGACTATGAGTTGTACAAAAAGTATGCAGAGAAGGCGAATGAAGAGCAGCTTGTTTTTCTTCGCGGATTGCTCCAATTCAAAAAAACCTCCCCTATCCCAATTGATGAAGTAGAGTCCGTTGAGGCGATTTGCCGCCGTTTTAAAACAGGCGCGATGTCCTATGGTTCATTAAGTGAAGAGGCGCATGAAACGCTGGCTATTGCGATGAATCGGATTGGCGGAAAAAGCAATAGTGGAGAAGGTGGCGAACACGCCCGCCGGTTTGTTCCTGATGAAAACGGTGATTTGCGTCGCAGCGCAATTAAACAGGTTGCATCCGGCCGGTTTGGTGTAACGAGCCATTATTTGATGAATGCGGATGAAATTCAAATCAAGATGGCCCAAGGAGCCAAACCAGGAGAAGGTGGACAGCTGCCGGGAAGTAAAGTGTATCCGTGGATTGCGGAGGTGCGCGGCTCTACACCTGGAGTGGGGTTAATTTCTCCCCCTCCCCATCATGATATTTATTCGATTGAAGATCTTGCCCAACTCATTCATGACTTAAAAAGTGCAAATCCTTATGCGAGGGTCAGCGTGAAGCTTGTAGCCAAAGCAGGTGTGGGAACGATCGCTGCTGGGGTGGCAAAGGGATTAGCGGATGCGATCCTGATTAGCGGTTCGGAAGGCGGAACGGGAGCGGCGCCGCGCACGAGTATTAAACATGCGGGCATACCGTGGGAAATTGGATTGGCAGAAACGCATCAAACTTTGCTGTTGAACGATCTTCGCGATCGGGTGGTAGTAGAGGCGGACGGCAAGTTAATGACTGGCCGAGATGTCGTAATGGCCACATTGCTTGGTGCTGAAGAATATGGCTTTGCAACCGCTCCTCTCGTCGTTCTTGGCTGTGTACTTGTTCGTGCCTGCCATTTGAATACCTGCCCAGTTGGAATTGCGACGCAAAATCCTGCCCTGCGTGAGCAGTTTCTTGGGAAGCCAGAACATGTTGAAAACTTCATGCGTTTCATTGCGCAAGATGTCCGGGAAATCATGGCAGAGCTGGGGTTCCGAACGATTAATGAAATGGTCGGCCGGACAGATGTATTAATAAAAAGTGAAAGGGCCAACACTCATTGGAAAGCGAAAGATCTTGATCTATCAGCGCTTCTCTATACCCCTTCTTCTGCAAAAGCTGTTGCTATGCACAATTGCCGTACACAAAATCATCGTCTTGAGCAGTCGCTTGATTACAGGGAGATGTTACGAGTTTGTCAGCCAGCTCTTGAACAGCAGAGGCCAGTCAAAGCCAGTTTCTCCATTCAAAATGTTGACCGGACAGTGGGGACAATGTTAGGCAGTGAAATAACAGAGCGATACGGAAAAGAAGGGCTTCCCGCAGATACGATACAGCTGAAATTTACTGGATCAGCTGGCCAAAGTTTTGGGGCCTTCCTGCCGAATGGCGCCACGATGACGCTGGTGGGGGAAGCGAATGATTATGTTGGCAAAGGATTGTCAGGCGGAAAAATCATTGTAAAAACATCTGAAAAATCAATTTTTGTTCCTGAACAAAATACGATTATTGGCAATGTTGCTTTTTATGGAGGAACAGCAGGAGAAGCTTATATCGGCGGCTTGGCGGGCGAGCGTTTCGGGGTGAGAAACAGCGGTGTGAGTGCAGTCGTTGAAGGGATAGGCGATCACGGATGTGAGTACATGACCGGAGGGCGGATCGTCATACTTGGATCTGTCGGCAAAAATTTTGCAGCAGGGATGTCGGGAGGAACGGCTTACGTCTATGTAAAACAACGAGCCACTTTCTTGAAAAACTGCAATCAGGAACTTGTTTATCTTGAATCGCTGCAAGTGAATGAAGAACAAGAAGAAGTAAAGCAGCTTATTTTGAACCACTATCATTATACCAATAGTTCAAGTGCCTGGCGTATTCTGCAAAATTGGGAGAAACATTTAACAAGATGGGTGAAAGTCATTCCGAAAGAATATAAGCGAATGATCGAAGATGGGGAATCGCCTGTTGCGCTGACGCGTTAGCATCTGGAGGACTGAGCCCACGGAAAGGAGCTATGATATGGGAAAGGCGGCAGGATTTATAGAGTATAAACGTGAAGTGCCGGGCGAACGGGATCCAGGCGCTCGGCTAAGCGATTGGAAAGAATATCAACAATCGCTGCCAGAGGGAACATTGCAAAAACAAGGGGCTCGCTGTATGGACTGCGGCACTCCCTTTTGCCATACGGGGGTCCAATGGTCTCATTCAACAATTGGCTGTCCTCTATACAATTTAATCCCGGAATGGAATGATCTTGTATACCAAGGGCGTTGGCAAGAAGCGCTGAATCGTTTGGTAAAGACGAATAATTTTCCGGAATTTACTGGGCGAGTATGCCCCGCTCCATGCGAGGGTTCTTGCACAGCGGCCATTAGTGATTCGGCCGTAGCGATCAAAAGTATTGAAAAAGCGATTGTTGATAAAGGCTTTAAAGAAGGGTGGATCATTCCGAAGCCGCCAAGATTTCGAACAGGAAAAACAATTGCAGTGATCGGTTCCGGTCCCGCGGGGCTTGCCTGTGCTGATGAGTTAAATAAAAAAGGGCATTCTGTTACTGTTTTTGAGCGTTCTGACCGGGTTGGCGGCCTGCTTACGTACGGCATTCCAAATATGAAGCTTGAAAAGGAAGTGGTAGACCGCAGAGTGCGACTGCTGGAGGCGGAAGGGATTCAGTTTGTTACGAATAAGGAAGTAGGAAAAGATATGAGCGTTAAACAGCTGCAAGAACAATATCATGCTATTGTTCTGTGCACCGGTGCTCAAAAACACCGTGATTTGTCGATAGAAGGCAGGGGGCTGGCTGGGATTCATTTTGCAATGGATTATTTAACGAATGCAACGAAGAAACTGCTGAATGAGCGCTCTTTAAAGGAAAAGGCTATTTCAGCGACAGGAAAGGACGTCATTGTTATTGGAGGGGGAGATACTGGAGCAGATTGCGTGGCAACCGCTTTGCGTCAGCGCTGTAAAAGCGTGGTTCAATTCGGCAAGCATCCGCAGCCACCCACAACACGGCCAGCGGGCAATCCGTGGCCAGAGTACCCTCATATATTTTCCCTTGATTATGCCTATGCAGAAGCGAATGCTCAACTGGGAAAAGACCCGCGAGAGTATTCTATTCTTACTAAAAAGTTTATCGGGGATAAACAAGGACGCGTCAAAGAGCTTCATACGGTTCAAGTGCAAAAAGTAACCGATGGAAAGGGTCAGCTCATTCTTCGGGAAGTACCAGGAAGTGAGAAGGTATGGCCAGCGCAACTTGTATTCATTGCCGTTGGTTTCAGTGGACCTGAAGAAGACGTTATTCAGGCCTTTCAATTGACACAAGATAAGCGCAGCACAGTGCAAACACCGGCAGGAGGATACTCGACGAATGTGAAGGGAGTATTCGCCGCTGGGGATGTACGCAGAGGACAAAGTTTGGTTGTTTGGGCTATCCAAGAAGGGCGCAGTGCAGCCTGGGAATGTGATCGCTATCTGATGGAAAAGGCAGCACAACTATAAATAAAATGCAACGTGAGGGAGAGAAGAATATGGCGCAGTTTAGCAAAGAAGAGATTTTTAGATTAGTTCAGGAAGAGAATGTGAAATTTATCCGTCTGCAGTTTACAGATATTTTGGGTACGATTAAAAATGTGGAGATTCCTTCATCGCAGCTAGAGAAAGCGTTGAGCAATAAAATGATGTTTGATGGTTCCTCTATTGAAGGATTCGTCCGAATTGAAGAGTCAGATATGTATTTGTATCCAGATATAGATACATTCGTTATTTTTCCTTGGACGGCCGAAAAAGGGAAAGTTGCCAGATTTATTTGCGACATTTATCATCCGGATGGCACGCCCTTTGAGGGAGATCCCCGCAGCAATTTAAAGAGGATACTAAATGAAATGAAAGAATTAGGGTTCACCAATTTTAATGTTGGGCCTGAACCAGAATTCTTTCTGTTTAAGTTGAACGAAAGAGGAGAACCAACACTTGAATTAAATGACAGTGGCGGCTACTTTGATCTTGCTCCTACAGATTTAGGCGAAAACTGCCGACGTGATATTGTGCTTGAGCTGGAAGAAATGGGATTTGAGATCGAAGCTTCCCATCATGAAGTCGCACCTGGCCAGCATGAAATTGACTTTAAGTATACCGATGCTGTGAAAGCTTGTGATGATATACAAACATTCAAATTGGTTGTCAAAACGATTGCCCGTAAGCACGGTCTGCATGCGACGTTTATGCCGAAGCCACTGTTCGGTGTGAACGGCTCTGGGATGCACTGCAACTTGTCTTTATTCAGGGATGGGGAAAATGCTTTTTACGATAAAAATGGAGATTTGGAGCTGAGTGATACTGCCAGACAATTTGTGGCTGGGATTTTGAAGCACGCTCCAAACTTCACTGCTATCACCAATCCGACAGTTAATTCATATAAAAGATTAGTTCCTGGATACGAAGCTCCTTGTTATGTAGCTTGGTCAGCTAGAAATAGAAGTCCCTTGATTCGCATTCCTGCTTCCCGCGGAATGAGTACACGGGTAGAGGTGCGCAGTGTGGATCCTGCGGCTAATCCATATTTGGCAATGGCCGTCCAGCTTGCAGCCGGATTGGATGGTATTAAAAATCAATTAACACCACCGGAAGCTGTCGATCAAAATATTTATGGAATGTCCAAAAAAGAGCGGGAAGACAACAATATTGTTGATTTGCCGGCTACTCTTGCCCAGGCAATTAAAAATTTTCAAGGGGATGAGATAATGACCAAAGCTTTAGGTCCTCACTTGTGTGAGCATTTCATTGAAGCGAAAGTAATTGAATGGGATTTGTTCCGTACGCAAGTGCACCCATGGGAGCGCGAACAGTATATCACACAATATTAAAAGTGGGGATTGTCCCCGAAAAACTTCATAGAAGAGAGTGATCACGAGTGTGTGGGATAACAGGATGGATTCATTGGCATCAGGATTTGACAACTCAAGCATTCATCGTGGAAAAGATGGCACATACATTGGCGAGACGCGGGCCAGATGCTTCGAACGTGTGGAGCGACCGTCATGTGTCTTTCGGTCACACTCGGCTTATTGTTGTAGATCCTGCTGGCGGAAGCCAGCCGATGGCAAAAGAGGTAAATAAGAAAAACTATACAATCGTTTACAATGGAGAGCTTTATAATACAGAAGACCTTCGTAAAGAATTAGTGAAGACAGGTCATGTTTTTCGCTCTCATTCCGACACGGAAGTGCTGCTGACGGCTTATATAGAGTGGGGAGAGGAATGTGTAAATTATTTAAATGGAATTTTTGCTTTTGCTGTTTGGGATGAAGAAAAAGAGCAGCTTTTTATTGCAAGAGATCGTCTCGGAGTGAAGCCGCTTTTCTACAAGGAAGGGAATGGATCATTTTTATTCGGTTCTGAATTGAAAGCGATTCTAGCCCATCCGGAAGTGAAAAGTGAGGTAGACAGAGAAGGCCTTCAAGAGGTGTTTGGGTTAGGACCGTCCCACACTCCAGGTCAGGGGGTTTTTCGCGGAATCAATGAGCTAAGGCCAGCCCATGCGCTTACTTATTCCCGGAGAGGATTGAAGATCTGGCGATATTGGAATGTAATGAGTAAAAAACACGATCAATCATTAGAAGAAACAGTGGAACAAGTTCGATTCCTTGTAAAAGACGCTGTTGAACGGCAATTGACAGCTGATGTACCGGTTTGCACGTTTTTATCTGGTGGAGTCGATTCGAGTGCAATCAGCCAGTTTGCGGCCGACTTTTTTAAAGAAAAGGGCGATGGGGCACTCCATACGTACTCGATTGATTATGTTCATAATCATCATTACTTCCAATCAAGCACTTTCCAGCCTGATGAAGACAGACCGTGGATTGAAAAGATGCAGCAGCATTTAGGAGCGGTCCACCATGCGGCTGTCATTCAAAACGATCAGCTGGCTGACTATTTAATGGATGCTGTAAAAGTGAGAGATTTGCCAGGAATGGCGGATGTTGACTCTTCCTTGTTATGGTTTTGCGAACAGATTAAACCGCGATTTACGGTTGCTTTATCCGGTGAGTGTGCAGATGAAATTTTTGGGGGGTACCCATGGTTTTATCGAGAAGAGTTGCTGAATGATAAAGGATTCCCGTGGATGAAATCACAAGATGAAAGGCAGCAATTGCTTCTTCCGCATTGGCAGCAGCGACTGGATCTCACAAAGTATGTAAGAGACCGGTACGAAGAGACTGTTCGGGAAACACCTCAGTTAGATGGAGAAAGCTCATTGGAAGCACGCCGCCGGGAAATGTTTTATTTGAATATGACATGGTTTATGACAACGCTGCTGGAGCGTAAAGACCGCATGAGCATGGGGGCGAGTCTAGAGGTGCGAGTTCCGTTCGCTGATCATCGGCTTGTGGAGTATGCCTGGAACATTCCATGGAACATGAAAATGCTGAACGGGCGGGAAAAAGGAATTCTACGTCGCGCTTTAGAAGGAGTGCTGCCTCATGATGTGCTTTACAGGAAAAAGAGCCCTTACCCAAAAACCTATCATCCAGAATACACAGCACGGGTAAAGAAACAGTTAACGAACATCATCGATACTCCATCATCTCCTATTCTTGAACTGCTCTCAAAAACAAAAGTGGCAGACATTATTCACTCAAATGGCTCCTCCTTCAAAGTGCCCTGGTTTGGCCAGCTTATGACAGGGCCGCAGCTCATTGCCCATCTTATTCAAATCAATGAATGGCTCGAACATTACAACATTAATATTATTGATAACTAAAAAACAGGGTCAGTTCCCACTGTGCCCATGCACTACCGCAGTGGTGAGCTGACCTGAAATAAAGGAGGAATGTGAATGGATGATTTGTATTGGTTAAATAGTGTATGGATCATGCTAGGGACCATTTTAGTTATTTTAATGCAAGGCGGTTTTATTTTGCTGGAGGCTGGATCAACACGAATGAAGAATGCGGGACACATCGCTGGAAAGACGATTTTTACGTTTGGAATTGCTTCAATTGTGTTTTGGGCGGCAGGATACGGTTTTATTTTCGGGGAGGATGCCAACTTTTTTATTGGGATGTCTGACTTTTTTTATTCCGGTTATGAAGTAGAGGCGACAAGCTATTCCACTGCCGTATTTTTTATGTTTCAGCTGGCATTTGCAGGGATCGCTCTGACGATTGCTTTCGGTGGATTTGCCGAGCGGGCTAAGCTTTCCGTTTATCTGGCTTTTGCTCTTATTTTTTCAGCGGTGATTTACCCTGTTGTAGCTCACTGGATATGGGGGGGCGGCTGGCTGGCTGCGCACGGAAAGCAAGATTTTGCCGGCTCAACAGTTGTTCATTTGACGGGAGCGATGGCTGCTCTTGCAGCTACTATTCTATTAAAACCGAGAATTGGTAAATATAATAAAGACGGGACGGCTAACAACTTATCTGGGCATAATCAAGTGTTCACTGCTTTGGGCGTGCTCATCTTATGGGTTGGCTGGTTTGGTTTTAATGCGGGAAGCACACTAGGAGTGGAAGATGGTTTTTTCGGATTTGTCGCTCTGAATACGAACGTAGCTGCGGCTGCAGGAGCATTTAGTGCCTTAGTCATTTCGTGGATTGTGTGTGGAAAACCTGATGTCCCAACAATGTTGAATGGCGCGCTTGCCGGACTTGTTGCCATCACAGCTTCATGTGCTTTTGTCGAAACGTGGGCAGCGCTTGCTATCGGTTTGGTAGCTGGAATCCTAGTATTTTATAGTGTAAGATTTTTTGAGAAAATAAAAGTGGATGATCCGATCTTTGCTCTTTCAGTCCACGGAGTTGCTGGTGTGTGGGGAACGTTATCAACCGGTTTGTTTGCCACTCCAGAGCTAGCAACTGTTGGTCAACCCGGTCTCCTCTATGGTGGCGGGCTAACGCAGCTTGCTGTACAAGCAATGGGAATCGCTGTATCAGGAGCCTATGCATTTGCTGTTTCATTCGCTGTTTTAGTGATCCTGAAAAAAATGATGAATGGACTGCGAGTGACGGAAGAAGAAGAGCTCGTAGGTCTGGATTTAAGTGAGCATGGCAGTTACGGGTATCCTGAAGCATTTACAGTGAAAGAGCACAGGCTAGCGAAATAGCTTTTTTATTTAGTTGAATAAACCATTAAAGCGATAGAGGACGGGCCTACTATAGCTCATCAGTTAAGTGCTGGTGTAAGATGCAGATGAACGGCTAGCGAGGGGGAGCCCATACTGCTGTTAGGTGTACAGGGCCACTCCGGCTAGACCGGAAAGAATAATGACAACTGCAGGATGAAGATGCAATCTAGTTAATGCCAGCAAAGAAAAAATAAATATTAGTAAAAGACTAAATGATCCGTTGGACAAAGGAGTAGCCATGCCGCTGGAAACGGCATGGTCTGGTGAAGCATTGATTATAGCCTTCGAGTTATAAGGTGACAATAAGTTTAGTTATTTTAAAACCTCAAACAAGCATAACCCCGTTCTAAATTTAGGACGGGGATAAAATATAGTTGTTTCATTTCTAATATAAGATCCTTCACTTTACTTAAAAATATAACAATACAGTTATTTAAATCTAAATATTATTCCATTGTTACGCCCGATTGTTAAAGTTTGGTTCCAGTATAAAGCGCATTTTCATAAAAACCACAAAACCATTAAGATTTCTCCCCAATTTTAGTCAGAATCACATTAGCTGCTTCTACAGCACCGCCGGCATTTTGAAAGGATTCTGACAGTTTCTGTGCATTTCCCTTATATGTCCAATTTGTCAGCACCTCAGCTACTGCTGTTGCTAAATAGTTTGGCGTCGTCCTCTTTAGTTTCAATCCTGCACCCAGTTCGGCAACTCGGTCGGCCACTAATTTTTGTTCGCTATGTTGCGGGAATAAAACCATTGGAACTCCGAAATACAGACTTTCATTTACACTGTTCATACCACTATGGGTAATAAATACGTCTGCTGTCTGTAATATCGATATCTGGTCTACGGAGTTTTTTACTGTGAAATTTTCTGGTATGTTACCAAGAGAAGAAATCTCAGTTTTTTCACCAACTGACATCACAATATCATAGTTCGTCTTTGCAAATGCTTTGATACAGTTTTGGTAAAAATCCTGATTTTGATTAAGTACAGTTCCGAGGGAAATATAGACGACCTTTTTATCTTTTTTAGCGCTCTGCACCGGCGAAGACTGCCTAATGGATGGCCCAACAAAAGCATATCGCTCAGAAAAGGTATGAGCCATCGGCTGGAATTCTTTTGACGTATAAACAATGGTGTCCGTTTCATTATCGTTTTGAACAATCGACACAAAATTCTCTACTTCATAACTATGATTTTTTAGTAAGTGAATTTTTTTGTTAATTCGCGGCATGCCCACGACCATTCTCCATAACTCCAGGAAACTCGGCTTCATCAGTTTTGCTGTATGCTGATTAAAAGAAAAAGAAGTAGTCGAACAAATATATCGGATTCCTAATTTTTGGGCAAATAATTTGCCCCAAAGACATAAAGAGTCGAATACGATGCAATCTGGATGAATAGCCTTTAATTCTTTGCATACCTTTTCATCCAAAGCAATGGTCGTATCAGCAACCATTTCAATCAGTGCCGCAAAATCTTTACCAGCCTTACGGGCCAATTCTTTTTGCGATAATTGAGGCAAGAATTTATCACAAGCAATGTACGTGGCACCCGCACTCTCTATTTTTTCCTGAAATTCTGAAAAGGAGTAGTACCAAACTTGATGGCCCCTTTTTACTAGCTCGGTTACCACCGGAATGGTCGGATTAGTATGACCATGCGCGGGTATCGAGAAAAATACGATTTTGCTCATTCTGACTCATCTTCCGTCAGTTCAGCTTTTCGGATCATCTCCGCAAACTCCAGGAAACTCTCACTTTTTAATATAGCCATTCCTTTTGTCGCATCTTCTCCCAAAACGATTAGCTTATCACCAGCATGAATTTGATACATTTCTCGTGCTTGTTTGGGAATCACAATCTGTCCCCGTTCCCCTACCTTTACCACACCAAAGAACTGCTTTCCTTTGGGCCCGAGCTGATTTACCTCTTCCTCACTCATATTACGAGATAATTGATCCATGGTTACTTGAAAAATATCAGCAAGTATCTTGCACTTATAAATATCGGGTGCGGCTTCTTCGTTTTCCCACTTTGCTATGGTCTGTCGTGATACGTTTAACTTCTCAGCTAATTGTTCTTGACTTAGTTTATGCTTTTTACGCAAAATACGAATATTCATACCAATCATGTCTTTCATCTCCTTATATGTTTAAATATATAAAAGGATGAAGGTGAAATCTATCAACAGTTCGGAACATTTTTTGTTAAAAATCGTGGCAAAGTACTTATGCATTTTATGCAGCTTATCAAGTGGAAAGCTTAGAATCGCCTCTTCAAATAAATTAAGTCGCATACACTTTACTTCTAGATAACGAAGAGATGATACAAACAGCGATATCCATACTTGAAATAATCGAATATAACACTAAATGGCCCGATTGCTGAATAGCATAACTGGGGTTTTTTTAACAACTTTACTATTTTTTAAGCACCTTTATTGTTGCTTAACGCTCCTCAAACGAGAAAGCATCCTGATGCTTCTTTGCTCGGGGAGTGTTCTTTCTGCTTCATATATTTTTTATTTGTTTATTTACCCCCTCCTTTAATCTAATTAAATATAAATTTCTCGGATGGATTTAGGAAGCTTTTTTCTTTGAGGCATTTACGGTGAATCTAACATACAAAAAAGGTCTTCTTTTCTCTATGTCAATGATTTAAATGAAATGATGTAAGTTCTCATTTTTTAGAAAGGTTCGTCCATCAAACAAAAGTATGTACTTGAAAAGGTCATAATATTTAAATAAGCTGAAAAGGTAGCGAAATATCTATACAGTACAGACTGATAAAGTACTGATTTTTAAAGTACTATACGTAGTTGAAAAGGAGAGAAGTCTATGAAATTGCAAGTTAAAGAGCAAATTGCAGAGTGGTTTGATTATTTTCATCAGCACCCTGAAGTGAGTTGGCAAGAAGAGGGCACCACACAAAAAATCACGGAGATTTTAGATGAATTAGGTGTGTCTTACCGGCGCTTCTCTGATGTAACAGGGGTCATTGCAGAAATTGGAGAAGGGGATCAAACAGTGGCCGTCCGTGCTGATATTGATGCATTATGGCAGGAAGTGGATGGGGTGTTCCAAGCCAATCATTCGTGTGGGCATGATGCTCATATGTCGATGGTATTAGGTGCCCTTCTTCAATTGCGAAATGAACCACTCAATAAGAGAATACGCTTTATTTTTCAGCCGGCTGAGGAAAAAGGCAATGGTTCGGTCGCTATGATTGAACGCGGGGCAATGGAAGAAGTGACACATCTTTTTGGTGTGCATGTACGTCCGGCAGAGGAGCTTTCATTTGGACACTTTGCCCCTGCTATTTATCATGGAGCCGGCATTTTCCTGGAAGGAAAAATTATTGGAGTAGATGCCCATGGAGCACGTCCTCACCAAGGAAAAAATGCCATTGATGTGATTGTTGCCTTTCATCAATTGATCAAGTCCATTTACCTGTCACCATTCGAAACCTATTCGGCTAAATTGACAAAAATTGTAGCCGGGGGAGAAAGTGTTAATATTATTCCGGGGACGGTTGAGTTTTCTGTTGATGTACGCGCTCAGAAAAATGACACATTGCGAGTTCTTCAGGAACGCTTGACAGAAGGCTTGGAAGGATTAAAAACGCTCTATGGTGTGGAGATAGAAGCGAATTGGATTGACTATACTCCGGGAGCAGAAGTATCAGAAGAAGCGGCATCTGTTGCGGAGGAAGCTATTCGTTATGTAGCAGGAGACCAGGCTGTTGCCCCACCAGTCGTTACTTCTGGAAGTGATGATTTCCATTTTTATACGATTAAGCATCCGGAAGTGAAAGCGACGATGATCGGTGTGGGAGCGGATTTAGTACCAGGATTGCACCATCCCCATATGACATTTAACCGCTCTGTATTATATACAGGTGCGCAAATTTTGGCAGAAGCACTTAAGAGGGCTTAGCAGAATAAAAGTTTTTGTGAAAAAATAAAAAATCGAATTGACGTACAGCCATTGACCAGTTATTATTACCCTATTAACGTCTATTATGCGACAATTGAAAGTTTTCGAAAAAAGAAGGATTGGGGTAAGATAATGAAAAAAGAGATGTCTTTTTGGGTAGCCATTATTCCGCTGGCTGTTATGATTACTGTCATGGCGATAGCAGTAATAGCTTTAGATCAGGGACCGCACATTCCATTGATTGTCGGTACGACGACAGCCGCACTTGTTGCCTGGCGTTCAGGTTTTAAGTGGGACGAAATTGAAGAAGCTATGTATAAAGGGATACGCCTTGCGCTTCCGGCTGTCGTTATTATTATGCTTGTTGGTTTGACAATCGGGGCTTGGATCGGTGGAGGCATTGTAGCGACGATGATTTATTATGGATTGAAAATCATTACACCGTCATTATTTTTAGTATCCATTACGATCATTTGTGCCGTCGTCTCTTTAGCGATCGGAAGCTCTTGGTCTACAATGGGGACAATTGGCGTAGCAGGCATGGGGATCGGCCTAAGCATGGGAATTCCGGCACCGATGATTGCAGGGGCTGTTATCTCTGGTGCTTATTTCGGAGACAAAATGTCACCGCTTTCAGATACAACGAACTTGGCTGCGGGCTTAACGAATACGGATTTATTTGTTCATATTCGCCACATGTTCTATACGACGATCCCGGGATTAATTATCACGTTAGCTGTATACGCGTTTTTAGGAAAAGATTTTGGTAAAAGCGGAATGGATACAGCTGACATTCAACAAACAATGACGGTGCTTCAAGATAGCTTTGTCATCTCACCATTTTTAATGCTTATTCCATTACTCGTTATTGTGTTGGTAGCCAAAAAGGTGCCTGCGATTCCTGCACTTATTATCGGAATTATCCTCGGTTTTGGCTCTCAAGTCTTTATTCAAGGAGGCTCTTTTACAGGGGCGATTGCTGCCCTGCAAAGCGGTTTTGTTATTGATACCGGAAACGAGATGGTTGATAACTTATTTAACCGCGGCGGTTTAGATTCAATGATGTATACCGTTTCCATGACGATTGTGGCTATGACTTTTGGAGGCGTTCTAGAGTATACAGGAATGCTTGAAGCCATTGTCAAACAAATTTTAAAGCTGGCAAGAACAGGAAAAACGCTTGTGGCATCAACGGTGGTTTCTTGTTTTGCGACAAACGCTTCTTGTTCCGAACAATATATTTCTATCGTTATTCCTTCAAGAATGTATGCAAAAGCTTATCAGGAGAAAGGGCTTCATTCGAAAAATCTTTCGCGTGCTCTTGAAGATGGAGGAACGCTAACTTCCGTGTTCATTCCATGGAATACGTGCGGAGTGTTCATACTCGCAACGCTTGGTGTTCATACATTTGATTATGCGCCGTACGCGATACTGAATTTCGTGGTGCCAATTCTTTCTATTATTTATGCGTTAACTGGATTCTCTATTGTCAAGCTGACAGATGAAGAGAAATTAGCCTTAGCACAGCAAGAGGAAACGACATTAAATCAATAGAATAAAGGAAAGAAAAAGTTCCTTTATGTGAACTTTTTCTTTCCCTCAATTAATAGATAGGGATATTCAGTTCATAAATAGAGCGAGGCCGCCCTTGTTGGTAAGTCATTTCTTCACCAACAACTTTAACAAAGCCATGATCGACGAGTTTTTTTAAGATCCGCTCCGTTGACCGGCGGGTGACTTGCAAATAGTCTGATAGATCGGCA
Organism: Pseudobacillus sp. FSL P4-0506; assembly: GCF_038003025.1. Taxonomy (NCBI): domain Bacteria; kingdom Bacillati; phylum Bacillota; class Bacilli; order Caryophanales; family Bacillaceae; genus Pseudobacillus; species Pseudobacillus sp. FSL P4-0506. The sequence continues at coordinate 3,754,014 of NZ_JBBOOI010000001.1, read as the reverse complement.
GCTGTAAAGTGAAGAGATGGACGGGATTTGCCAAATTGAATAACCTTCGATATATTTGCAGGACTCAGCTTTGTTTCTTTTGCTATTTGAAGCAATGCCGGATGATCGTTTTTTAACCGTTGTGTTTTCTTTTCTTTTGGAAAAGGTCCGAGAAGTTCTTTATCTTCTGTTAGAATGTATCCGCAGCTTTCATGTTCATGATGGGCCGCAAAACTGTTTGCAATTTTTGCATGTTGACTGGCCTCGGCTGCTGTCAATCCGTATCCAAAGCCTACTGTTACAGGGCTCTGCCACTTGAGAAGGAATTCATAGAAATCGTCGCTGTTCATGATGATTTCAACATCGCCGCGAGTACTATATAGCAAAAAAGTAGCTTCTGCTGATTGTTGAATAGAAGCATTCATTTTATGCGCAAACGCTTCTAAATACTCTTCCTGAACATCTTCTGTTTTCTCTAAGGAAATATAGCCGGCTGCAACTGTAGCGGATTGGCTTTTGGTTAATTCTGCTCGAGCTTTGGCATCTTGTAAGCCATGTATCAATGATTTAACGGGATCGATCATTCTTTGGGCGGGAACACCTAGCTGTTGGAGCCTGTCATACACAGCATGAATACTTGTTAACGCCAGTTCTATTTTTCCAGCTTGAAAGCGGGAATAATGAAAATGGACAATATCATTGATATCAAATTTATTGGGCAGTTTATCCGCATAATCAATCACATGAAGAGGGCCATTGCGAAAGCCGATATCAGCAAGGATGTTTTTAATAAATGAGGATTCAGTTAAATCAATGGAAATCCGCTCCATGGAAATCTGCTTATGAGAGATAAGAGAAAGAAGAGAAATGGCAATAGCCGTTTCATCCTGTTCTAAATAGAGAGAGGGAATCGGCATTGACTCGTGAACTTCCTTTGAAAAATAATAAGGTAAAGCTCCTGAAAAAAATAAAACATCGCAAGGTTTTACTTGTTTGACCAGCTCGGTGGCTTCTTCTGGCCGATCATATACATATGGCTCAATCTCAACTTCTCCGACTTGGGGGGCTATAGAAGAAATAGTACGGATAAAATCAGCTGAACCGATTACAGCAATTTTAATGGTCATAATTCCAGCTCCTATATGAATAAAAAATTTTTATTATTTAGCGTCTATTTAACGATAACTATATCAAATAAAAAAAACAATTGTAAACTGAAAGGAAGAAAACTTGATGAAGATTACAGCCATCCATTTATACGCTACACATTTCCCTTTGCATACTCCATTTATCGTAAGCTATCATACTTATGATTATATGCCATCTATTATTGTGAAGGTAGAAACAGATGAAGGAATTACAGGATACGGAGAAACTGTAGCGGATGAACACGTAACAGGCGAAACGTGGGAGGGAGCTTTTTATACGCTTAAAAATACTCTAGCTCCTGCCGTATTAGGAAAAAAACCGCTGGAGATTGAAAAAATACACGATATTATGAACAAGGCCGTTTATGGAGCACCAGCTGCAAAAGCGGCTATCGATATAGCTTGTTTTGATATTCTCGGCAAAAAGCTAAAACAGCCTGTCTATCAGCTTATTGGCGGCCGTTATCACGATGAATTCCCAATCACACACGTATTAAGCATTGCCGAGCCTGACTATATGGCAGAAGAAGCAGCCACTAGGGTCGATCAAGGTTATCGATCATTTAAAATGAAAGTCGGAAACGACGTCAAAAAGGACGTCGAACGAATAAAAGCTGTACGAGCAAGAGTAGGAGAGGATATTGCGATTCGGGTAGACGTCAATCAAGGATGGACAAACAGCGCGACGACACTAACGGCGCTGCGTGCCCTTCAAGAAGTAAATCTTGATTGGCTGGAGCAGCCAATTTTAGCGGATGACATCAATGGCATGGCATTTATCAGATCAAAGACGGATATTCCTTTAATGATTGATGAAGGATTAAAAGGCCCCCGGGAAATGCGAGAGATCATTGAAAAACAGGCAGCTGATAAAGTAAATATTAAATTAATGAAGTGCGGCGGCATTTATCCTGCGGTAAAATTAGCCCATCAAGCCGAAATGGCCGGGTTTGAGTGCCAAGTTGGTTCGATGGTTGAATCGTCTATCGGTTCTGCCGCTGGATTCCATGTTGCTTTTTCAAAAAAGGTAATTACAAGTGTTGAGTTAACAGGTCCTTTAAAGTTTTCTAAGGATGTAGGGAACCTTCATTATGATGTTCCGTTTATTAGATTAACGGAACATCCGGGGCTTGGTGTCGAAGTAGATGAAAAAACATTAACGGAGCTAACTGTTTTTGAAGCGACAGTCTGTTAACAGAAGGGAGAATTTTAGTGAGAGTCATTCATGAGGGAAGATTAGGTACGAACAATCAATCATTTAATGTTTTGCGGCTATCTATGGAGCATATAGAGCCTATTTTAGAATTACAGCAATCGGTCATTGAAGTTTTGGAAAACAAAGAGATATTGCAGCCGCTTTCCTATGAGGAATTTCAGTATATCCTTGAGGGAAAGGGCTTGATGATTGGGGCGTTTACAAACAAAAAATTGATTGCTTTCCGAGCGTTACTGGTGCCGCCAATAGATGAGGAGCATCTCGGGTGGGATATTGGATTGACAGAAGAAGAGCTGCCAGGTGTAATTTATCAGGAAATCTCGAATGTGCACCCCGATTATCGCGGAAATGGCTTGCAAAAGCTTTTAGCTGCCTGCATCATGCAAGAGCTAGATCTACTTGAGCCAAAGTACAAGTACGTTTGCTGTACAGTAGCGCCATTTAATATTCCGAGCTTAAAAGACAAATTCGCTCAAGGAATGGAAATTGCTGCGTTAAAAGAAAAGTATGGCAGCCGGCTTCGTTATGTTTTTGTAAAGGAACTGAAGAAAGACAGCACCGAAAAAGAGTGGACATTCACAACACGCCGAATGGACGACACGGCTGGGCAGCAAGAGCTGCTTAAGCAAGGGTGGAAGGGCTTCCGCATGGAAACTCATGAAGGCACACAATGGGTTGAATTTAGAAGAGAAGTGCAGTAAGATTTGCTGCTATCGCGTAATAAATATTTAATAGAGTAGGGCGTTGCTTTTACTACAGACAAACCATCTATTCTTTCCTAATAGGATTGAATAGGTGGTTTTTTATATGAATTAGCATGATAAGGGTTAAAAAATTAGAATATTCAAACTTATTAGGCTGTTGTTTGCAATCGTTTATTTTTTTATTATTTGAATACGGAAAGTAATTCAGAACATTTCAACAATTATATTGAAAACGTTCTCATTCATTTAAATGAATCAGTAAATTCTCACTAAATTATTGGAGGCTGAAGAAAATGAATTTTGGTATTTATGTAGAGATGCAAAACCCTGAACAATATAAGAAGCCACATGCGCAAGTATACAGAGAAATATTAGAACAAATTGAGCATGCAGACAAACGGGGATTTAGTACCTTTAATACACTTGAACATCATTGGTTTGAAGAATTCTCGATTTCGGCGAACCCGATGGCTCTTTACTCAGCAGCGGCACAGCATACAAGCAATATTCGTTTTAGAACTTGTTCACATGTACTTCCATTGCATAACCCGATGGTGTTTGCCGGCCAGGCCGCTGTAACAGATATTTTAACAGGGGGAAGATTTGAATTTGCAGTAGGCCGCGGTCATGCTTGGGTGTTCCCTAAAGCCTCTATCCCGCTAGAAGAATCAAGAGGCCGCTTTGTTGAATCGCTTGAAATTATCGAAAAAGCATTGGAAGAAGAAGTATTCTCTTATCACGGAAAGTATTACGACGTAGAGAATGTGAGAGTAGTTCCGCGCCCAACGAAGAAACCAAGAATTTTTACAGGCGGAGCGAGCAACCATAATTATGAGCTTGCCGGGAAAAAAGGCTGGGGGGTACTGATCACCCCAATGCTGCCGTTAGAGCACGTATTAGGCCAGCTTGATATTTATCGCAAGTCATGCAAGGAGCACGGAAATACGCCAGACATCGTTTACGTTCAAGCGTTATATCTCGATGACGACGGCGAGAGAGCCAGGAAAGAAGCAGAACCATATATTTTACAGTTCATGAAAGGAAATGTGTCACCGGCAAAAGAGCTTCCTCCTAAAGAAGAAATGATCAAAAAGGACTTTGGCTTCTATGCTAGCGGCGCCTTAGAGTCATTAGCGGATATTCCATATCAAAAATTAATTGATGACGAGTATGTATGGGTTGGATCTCCAGATGAAATTCAACCAAAAGTTAAGAAAGTCATTGAAGCTTGCCCTGATTTATCGGAAATTGCCCTGCTCTGTACGTATGCGGGAATGGAGCATTGGAAAACAATCCGTACACAAGATTTATTCAGCCAGCAAATTATGCCTCATTTTCAAGAAAATAAAGAAGAAGCACTCGTTCGTTACTAACAAAATAGAAGGCTGCTTCAAGAAGAGGGACGTGTTGAGGCAGCCTGAACAAAAAGAAAGAACGGAGTGACAAAGCGTGAACCAATTAATAACAGGAAAAATCATTCAGGGAGAAGGAAAAGCAAAACATCTTGGTTTTCCAACGGCCAATGTTCTTTGTCATTGTAAATTACTAAATGGGGTATATGGCGTCATTATACGGCTTAGGAATGAACGATATGCGGGCATCATGAATATCGGAAATAAGATTACGTTTCATGACCAGTTTCCCACTTCAATAGAGATTCACATTTTTGATTTTAATAAACAAATATACGGTGAAATGATTGAGGCAGAGATTGCCTTCTTTATTAGGGAAGAGCAAAAGTTTCCTTCTGTGGAAGATTTAATTACTCAAGTAAAGGAGGATATTGCCTATGCACGTAGCCGATTTGCAAAAACGGGCATCCGGGTGTCGAGTTGAACAGATTATTCATTTGCCTGACAAAAAATTCGTCGACTGGTGTGGCGAGCATTATGCCATTAATCGGGGGGTGTTCAATGTTATTGACCGCTGGTTTTTTGATTATGGATTGACGAACATTTTACAGAGGCGGCAAACTATGGTGCAGTTTTTGCAACATTTTCATACTGTCAATAAGGTGGATTCCAAAAAAATGTATGTTCAATTCGGAAAAGGCGGAGTGAAGAAGAGCCTTTATTATTTTGTAAATCAATGTTTAAAATAAGTAAAAACAAAATAATGAGGGTGATATTGTAGCCATGAAAGCAAGCGATTTGAGTTTAGACCACTTTATAAGCATCTCAGAAAGACCTGGCATGAGAATGAAAGAATTACAGCTAACACTTACTAGTGCAGATGCCATTGCATTGCTTCGCAGAGATTTAATTAATGCATTAGGCATCCAAAGGGCCAAAAGATTTTTGCTTAGATACGGTTATCACTGTGGGGCTCACGAAGCAAGAATATTGAAGGAGGCTATTCAGTGGCAAGATGCTTTGGAATGGCTGATTGCCGGGTCTAAAATGCACCAGTTAACGGGGCGGGCCTTTTCTTATCCGGATACCTTCCGTGTTGATATGAAAAAAGGTACATTTGATGTTTCAGGATACTGGAATGATTCCTATGAAGCCAAGCAGCATCTTGCCTATTTTTCGGAACATATTGAACCAGTTTGTTACTATTTAGTCGGTTATGCCAGCGGATACACCAGTGAATGCATGGAAAAGCAGATTATTTTTAAAGAAGTAAAGTGTAAAGGAAAAGGTGATGACCACTGCAGCTATGTGGGTAAAACAGTAGAAGAATGGGGAAAGGAAATCGAAGAAGATCTCCTTTACTATCAAGATGAAGATATGTCAGCTGAACTCGATCAAATGTATCGAAGAGTGGAACAGCAAAAAGAAAGATTAGAGATTGGCTATTCGTTAAGCCGCAGCCTGACACAAGCGATGCTCCAAGAAAAAGGACTGCCTGCTTTTGCTGAAATATTAGGAAAGAGCCTTCACTGCCAAGTGCTGATTGAAAACAAAGACTTTGAATCCATTGCTCAATATAGTGTAAGCCCCGGGCTCGATCAATATATGACGGTGAAAAATCTGGAGAAGAAGGCTAAGGATGAGCTTAGAAACCACTCTGTCATTGAGAGAGAACTGAAGAACAAAACATTTAGGCTTCTAACAACAGCTATTATTATGAAAAATAACGTTTATGGCTATATTACCATCGCTTTAAATCAGAAAAACGACGATTTCTACACAGATTTACTTGAGCGTACAGCGACTACTGCTGCTTTATATATTCAAAATGAGCGAGTAGCGGTTGAAACGGAGCAACGCTTAAAAGGAGATTTATTAGAGCAGCTGCTCAATAATAAAGAAGTAAAACCTCAGGAAATACATGCCCGTCTTTCTTTGCTTGGCTATGACATTACGCAACCCCATTATATTATTCACATGGAAATAGAAAGTGAGAATAAAACAAAAAAGACCTCGCTAAATTCAGAATATTTTAAAATATACAACAAACTAACAGATATTTTTAATCATGAACTAAATAGAAATGGAAGCCATGCTTTGATGCTCCCCAAATTAAATACCGTACAGGCGATTGTTTCAAAAAAATATATTGATGGAGAAGGGATAACCATTAAGAAACTGGGGGAAAGGCTGCTTCAAAAGATTGGAGGTACACATCAGCAAATCTATATTGGAATCAGCGAGGAAACGACCCACGTTTCAGAATTTCATAAAAAAATAGAAGAAGCGAAAAAAGCAGTAGAGCTGGCTAAAGTAAGATATTCCAGTTCGAAGGTAATCCTAGCAAGTGAATTAGGGCATTTAACTTTATTTTTAAGTGCAAGGGCCCCAGAAGAACTGGAAGCATTTGCTGTGGAAAAACTGTATTCCATTTTGGATTACGATCAAAAGAAAAACTCAGAGCTTGTTGTTACGCTGTTTTATTATTCGCAAAATGAATTTAATTTACATAAAACAGCCAGAAAAATGTCCATTTCCATTAGTGGAATGAGGTATCGGCTGCAAAAGATTGAGGAGCTGCTCAATTTGAGCTTAGCAGATTCCAGCTGCCGGTTTGAAATTCAACTAGCTCTTCAGATTCTATTAATGCTTGGAAAGATCCATATGTAGTTGATGATATGGCCATCAGAGTTCTCAATTGTATTAAAAACTATTATTAACGAACAGCAGGGGGAGAAAAATGTTAAGTAAAGAGGATAACCAATTATTAACTCAAACAGGGCCAGGTACACCGATGGGAGAAATGTTTCGCAGATATTGGATTCCGGCTTTACGATCTGATGAATTAGAAAAGGATGGGAAGCCGCAACGCGTTAAATTGTTAGGGGAAGATTTAGTTGCTTTTCGTGACACCGAAGGAAAAGTAGGTTTGATTGATGAAAGATGCCCGCATCGCGGCACGTCTTTATATTTTGGCATTAATGATGGCTGTGGTATTCGCTGTATGTATCACGGATGGAAATTTGATACAAATGGAGATTGTACAGAAATTCCTTCTGAAGCGAAGGATGGGAAGTTCAGACAATCTATCAAACTAAAAAGCTATCCAGTGGAAGAGGTGAGCGGCATTATCTGGACGTACATGGGACCGCAAGAAGATCAGCCGCCATTTCCAGAATTTTATTGGATGAATCTTCCAAATGAAAATAAGTTAGTCGAACGGGTTTGGCAGGAATGCAACTATGCCCAAGTAATGGAAAATGACTTGGATTTTGTCCATGCCGCGTTCCTGCATAAAGCCCATAATAAGCAAACAGTAGAGGAAGGTATTTTAAGCAGTGATTTAGGGATCGATCCTGATCATCCTCTCGTGAAAAATCCTCCGGTTAAGCAGGCCGTAGAAGACGCAAATTACGGTAAACGCTGTATTGCCGTTGGAATCGGTACAGAAGAAGAGAATGCTTTTATGGAAATCCATTATATTTTTCCATTCTACACATACCCGCCAAGATTCGGTGGGGAAGATGGCATGTGGCATGCCTTTATCCCCCGGGATGATTACAGCACCTGGTCCTGGGACGTTCAATTTTCCCATGACCGAGCCATTGATGTTCAAGCGCAGCATGATCGCCGCGGCTTACAATTAGATGAAGAGTTTAGGAAAAAAATAAATATGGAAAATGAGTATGGTCAAGATCGCGGCCTGCAAAAAACAGGCAATTTCACTGGCATTCGCGGGATTGCCAACCAAGATCATGCTGCTACGGAAACGATGGGTCCCATTGTTGACCGCTCGATTGAACACCTTGGAACGAGTGACCTGCCAATTATTCATATGCGCAGGCTATTGCTTCAGCAGTTAAAAGCCTTCCAACAAGGCCAAAAACCGATGCAATTGGATAATCCATCATTAAAAACGCTATATAGCGATGGACTATATGATGATAACCAAAAGACGTGGCAGGAAGCTTTTCCGATGAAAGAGCAATTTAACATAAAAGCGGCTGCGAAACAGTGAATCATAATGAATGAGAAAAGATTTGCTGGTTATACATCATTCCGTTATTTAGAAGCGAACAAAGACTATAAACTGTATGATTTGGCGGATGAGATCGATCGAGTTCCGCTCTTCTCTTTAGAGCTCACAGTGGAGGAAGAAGAAAAGGTACAGGATATTTTCACTAAACATCCGATTGTTTCGATGCGCGATCACGGTTTTATCGTACCAAGACAGTATAAAGACATTCTCCCGTATTGCAGTGATTTGCACACCTCCTTTCATTATGAAGGAATTTCTAAGTCGGGAGTGGATGTGATATTTGAAAATTTCATGGATGGCATTTCTACTATTACATCCAAAAATGGCCTGAAGTGGCAGGATGTTATTTACTTGCTTGGCATTCGGTATGCTGATATCCAAAAGCAACAGACTGTTTATATCGCCAGCACCTATAACGATCTCACAAAAGCTAAAAGAAAAAAGCAAGTAGCACTCCTGCCGTCTTTAGAGGCGGCCAGCATTTTGGAAAATGAAGTGGATCGGGTGGATATTTTATATGGATTCGGCATTCGATGCATGGGCATTACATACAACGAGGCCAATACTCTCGGTTCGGGACTCGTCGAGAAGCATGATGGCGGATTAACCAACTTTGGCCGCCGGGTCATCAAGCGAATGAATCAGATTGGTATGTTAATTGATATTTCCCATTGTGGAGATCAGACGAGCCTGGATGTCATCGAAACAAGCGATGACCCTGTTTTAATGACACATGCGGGAGCCCGTGCTTTATGGCATACCCCTCGAATGAAACCAGACGATGTATTGAAAGCCTGTGCAGAAAAGGGCGGCGTCATCGGAATATGCGCGGCGCCGAATACGACATTAACGAAAAGCTCGCCTTCTCACACGATTCATTCTGTCATGGAGCATTTTGAATACATTGCTGATTTAGTAGGCATCAATCATGTTGGAATGGGGCCGGATACATTCTTTGGTGATCATGTGGCCTTACAGCATGCATTTGATAACATGCTGGGCATTTCTGCTTCGCATAGCGGAGAAGAATTCACAGAGTCCTCCTATGTAGAAGGATTAGAAAATCCATCGGAAGCGATGAAAAACATGATCGGCTGGCTCGTAAAAAATCATTATTCAAAGAAGGACATTGCTAAGGCAGCTGGAGGCAATACGATGAGAGTCATAAAGAAAGTATTAACCTAATGGAAGGAGGGACCAAATAGTGGAAAGCTCAGTAGCTATTGTTACAGGTGCTGGACAAGGATTAGGTCTGGCGATTGCGAAAAAATTTCTTTCGGAAGAAAAGAAAGTCGTTTTTGTGGATGTGAATGAACAGTTATTAAATGAAGTACGCTCCTCTTCTTTTCTAACAGACTATGATCCTTCCCATTCTATGTTTTTAACAGTCGATGTGGCAGACGTTCAAGCGGTTAAGAACAGTGTCAAAATGATTGTGGAGTCATGGGGCCGGATTGATATTTTAGTAAATAATGCAGGTGTCCGCAAAGAAACAGCGATTGAAGGCATTACAGAAGAAGAATGGAACCTTATCTTATCCGTTAATCTCGGCGGTACGTTTTTCTATTCTCAAGCTGTATTGGAAACAATGAAAAAACAGCAAAAGGGGCGCATTATTAATATTTCATCTTTTGGCGGCCAGGCAGGCCCTCTGACTTCTGGAGCGCATTATTGTGCATCCAAAGCAGGTCAGCTTGTGTTAACAAAAGTATTTGCCAGATCGTTGGCAGATCAAGGAATTACGGTCAATACGGTAGCGCCCGCAGCCATTGAAACACCAGAGATGGATAAAATGGATTCAGATGTTCTAGAAAAAATGAAAGCAGGAATTCCTGTTAAGCGATTTGGGAAATCAGAGGAGGTAGCGGATATGGTTTCTTATCTTGCTTCAGATGCAGCTGGTTATGTTACTGGTTCTACATTCGATATCAATGGCGGTTTGCTTATGCGTTAAACAAATAAAGGGGGTTCATACAGTGGGAGAGATTAAACATGGAGCACCACAAATTCCAACACCATTACGGGTATTTATGACATTTGAATCGACAGGCTGGTTTGATACCAATCAAGAGCAGAAAGAAAAAGAGATTTTGCCACAGCTTAATGAGATTTTAGAAAGCTGGAAACAAAATGGATCAAAGCTGTTAGGAACATTTGATAGAGATATTTTAACAGCCGGGCATGCAGGACCTGTCCACTGGCACGCTTGCTTTTTATACGATATCCCTAATTTGCAAACGGTGACAGATATGACGCATTCTTTTCGTGCAGCAGGTCTTGATCGTTATTTTCGTCTGGAAGCTTCCATCGGTCGGCCGTTTTTCTTATTAGAAAGATAATAAATAAACAAAAAACCGAAGAGAAAAACAACGATCTTCTCTTCGGTTTTCTAAATAAGGAGTGGGGAAATGAAGAAAGTTCTTTCTTTTATTTTCGCAATATTTTTAATGTTTTTACTTTCAGCCTGCAATTCCAATGAAAAAACTGGAGCTTCCGACGGAAAAGGCCCTATTAAACTAACATATGCTTTTTTCGCACCTGCTAACACGTTTCCAGCTGTGCAAATGGAGGAGTGGAAAAAACAATTAGAAGAGCGAACGAATGGAAAAGTAAAAGTAGAACTATTTCATGGAGGATCTTTACTAGAGGCCAATAATATGTACGATGGAGTGGCCAGCGGTACAGCTGACATTGGCTTAACTTCCACTTCTTATGAGCCTGGCCGCTTTCCTCTTTTAGCTATTTCTGATATGCCTTCCGGTTATAAAAATGCCACAGTGGCAAGCAAAGTAGTAGCCGATTTGGTTGAACAGTATCCACCCGAGGCTTTAAAGGATTTTAAAATTATTACGACATTTGCCACTGAGCCAGCTTACATTCAAAGTAAAAAACCAATTTCCTCATTAAAAGACCTCAAAGGAAAACAACTTCGCATTGCCGGGGCCTTAACACCGATTATGGAAAAACTAGGAGCAGCGCCTGTCGGCATGTCACAGGCGGAAGTGCCCGAGGCATTGCAAACAGGGATTGTTGACGGCTATGTTTCTTCAAGAGAAATTTTAAAAGACTCTAAGTTAGCTGAAATGGTAGGCTATACAACTGACTATCCGCTTGCTTTAAATACCTTTATTGCGGTGATGAATAAAGACAAATGGGATAGTCTTCCAAAGGATGTACAGCAAGTTATTGATGAATTAAATCGAGAAATGACCGATTTTACTGGCGAGTATTTGGATCATCATGTGCAAGAATCTCTCAAGTGGAGTAAAGAAAATCACGACCACAAAATTGTTCAGTTGTCTGCCAGTGAGAAAGCGGCATGGGATAAACAATTAAAAGATATGCAAATCAAATATGTCAGGAAAACCGAAAAAGAAGGTCAGCCGGCTAATGAATATTTTAGCAAGATGGAAGAATTAATTAAGAAGCATAACGAAGAAAGCAAATAATCATTTATGTACAAGGAGGTGAACAGATGGAAAATAAACAGGCGATTTCGTTGGAGGAAGAAAAATCTCAGCCGATCGATTTGGAGGAGACAGCGAACCTTGAAAGTGAATCGAATGTGTTTTTTAAAATGATAGACCGTTTAAACCAAGGCTTGGCCATTCTGGCCGGTCTTGCTCTCGTTTGCATGATGTTATTAGTAGTGTTTAATGCCGTTAAGCGGCTTTATTCTGATCCAATTGCAGGTACGGTGGAACTCGTTAGTTGGCTTGGTGCGATCACGGCCGTATTTTCGCTTGGATATGCCCAACTGCATAGAGGCCATGTGTATATTGATCTCCTCGTTAATAAGTTGCCAAATAGGAGCCAAAAAATTATTCATTCGTTTATGAATGTGCTCAGTATGGGCTTTTTCTTAATAGCCGCTTGGCAGATTGTTTCATACGGGCTGGATCTAATGAACAGCGGCGTTGTCTCTGAAACGATACAGGTGGCTTTTTATCCGCTTGTCATTCTTTGTTCTGTGGGGTTTTTCAGTTTAGTAATGGCAATCTTGAAAGAAACTATTTTGATTTGGAGGGAGGTGGCATAATGGACCCTAATCTATTGGCCCTCATAGGGATTACTGTCTTGTTCGTCTTTATGTTTCTGCGAATGCCGATCAGCTTTGCCATGTTCATCGTAGGGTTTGTGGGCATCTTGCTCGTTGCTTCTCCACAAGCTGCTTACAACGTATTAAGCGCTGATTTATGGAATCAATTTTCCAGTTATTCATTAAGTGTTGTGCCGCTTTATATTTTAATGGGTGAAGTGGTTTTTCGAACAGGTATTACCGAAAAACTTTTTCAGGCAGCCTATAAATGGATTGGTCATTTGAAGGGGGGAATGGCGAGCACGACTATTCTAGCTAGTGCTGGTTTTGCTTCCATTTGCGGTTCCAATTCAGCAACGGCTGCCACTATGGCGACCATGTCCCTTCCAGAACTTGATAAGTATAAGTATGATAAGGCACTTAGTACAGGGAGTATTGCAACAGGAGGTACGCTTGGCATTATTATTCCCCCCAGCACGGTCTTGATCGTCTTGGCACTGCAAATGGAACAGTCCGTTAAGGAATTATTTGTGGCAAGCATCGTGCCGGGACTCTTGCTTACAATTCTCTTGATCATGACAGTCGTGTTTATCTGTCGAAGAAATCCGGAATATGGGCCTGCTGGTGAGCGTTCTACTATGAAGGAAAGAATGGCTTCGCTCAGGGATGTTATCCCAATTGCTCTTCTGTTCGTATTCGTAATCGGCGGTCTGTACAAAGGCTGGTTTACTCCCACTGAATCTGGTGCATTTGGTGCATTCGGAGCGATTGTTTTGTCTATCGTCATGAAAAAAATAACATGGAGAAAATTTCAAACAGCAATGTCCGGTACTCTTAAGTCTTCTGCCATGGTGTTGATGTTAGTAGTTGGAGCCATGGTATTTGGCCGGTTTTTAACGATTACAAGGCTGCCATTTACTGTGGCTGAATGGGTTAATCAGCTTCCTGTTCCGCCGATTGTTGTGTTGCTTGCGATTTTGCTTATTTATGTCATCGGCGGTTCCATCATGGATGCACTTGGCTTTTTAATTATTTCTATTCCTATTTTCTATCCAACAGTCGTTGCACTCGGATATGATCCGGTTTGGTTTGCCGTCATACTTTGTGTCGTAACGAGTATGGGAGCCATTACTCCACCAGTTGGTGTCAATGTCTTTGTCGTGCAGGGGTTAACCCCTCAGACTCCTGTTACGACCGTATTCAAAGGAGCTTCTTATTTTTTGGTTACGTATATTCTGTTTATTGGATTACTGATTCTTTTTCCTCAAATCATCTTATTTTTTGTTTGATTGACCTGGCAACTCTCCATTCGCGGGACAGGATCTATTTCTGTTTTTAATAAAAAGCTCTGTTAAAGGTAAATGCTGTTTTTTAATCGTTGATTGTAACGGAAGGCGGCGACTCCAGCGGGAAAAGCGTGTCCTGGTGAGACCCCATAGGAGTGCATGCGACGAGGAGGCTCACGGACCGGACCGACCGCGGAAAGCGTCCGCCTGCAGTGAAAATCAACAAACAAGTATAACAAAGCCAATAAAAAAGGAGGAAGAGCAAGTGACGTTAATGGAATTTTTACAAGACATCCTCGAGGAAGAAGAACTGAAATTAGTAGGGGAAGAGCCTGCTTTTGCTTTTTTGTTGGAAGAGTTAAAGGAGCATGAAGAATGAGTGATATTCTTTTTGACACAATTGAAACCGTTGGGGAATTAGTGAGGAATAAAAAAATTTCGCCAGTAGAGTTAACGAAGCTAACGCTTGAAAGAATTGATCTTCATGAACCAGGACTCTCCGCTTTCATCACCATAACGAAAGAAGAAGCTCTTGTGCAAGCAAAGGAAGCGGAAAAAGAGATACAAAAAGGAAATTGGCGAGGTCCGTTACATGGTGTTCCAATTGCTGTGAAAGACTTGCTGCAAACAAAAGGAGTTAGAACAACAGGGGGATCAAAAATATTTGAACAGTGGATTCCTAGTGAAGATGCTTTCGCTGTGCAAAAGTTAAAAGAAGCAGGAGCAGTGATTGTCGGAAAAGCAAATTTGCATGAATTTGCCATGGGAGCGACAACGGAAAACCCCCATTATGGGAGTGCAAAAAACCCTTGGGACCTTACAAGGATACCAGGAGGATCAAGCGGAGGATCGGCCGTAGCAACAGCAACAGGGATGGCATTTGCAGCAGTCGGAACAGATACAGCGGGGTCGATTCGATTGCCGGCAGCTATGTGCGGGACGGTTGGATTCAAACCAACATATGGCCTTGTCAGCCGAGAAGGATGTTTTCCATTTAGCTGGTCACTCGACCATATTGGGCCGATGACGAGAACTGTAAAAGACGCTGCCATTATGCTTGAGGCAATGAAAGGATATGATCCAAAAGATTTTTCCTCTGTCAAAAAAGATCAAGAAGTGCTGTTCCGTCACTCATTGACAGATCTACAAGGAATCAAACTCGGTTTTCATGAAGCTTATATGTTTGCGGGAATAGATGAGAGCATCAGAAGGGTGATAGACCGGGCTTTCGAACATTTAAGAGCGCTGGGAGCAGAAATTGTTCCGATTGAACTGCCGGGAATAGAGCGGGCTCTTGAGGCACTAAAAGTGATTGCCCAATCAGAAGTGGTCTCTTTCCATGAGCCGCTGCTAAAAAAATACGGAGATCTTTATGGAGAGGACTTAAAATACCGCTTCCAATTCGGCCGTGATATTTCTGCAACTGCCTACATTAATGCTCAGCGGATAAGGAAGCAATTTGTCAGAAAAACATTGGAACAAATGCAAGGAATAGACGCGCTTGTCGGCCCAACAAACGTAAAGCCTCCTTTTGAAATCGGCACGATGGTTCCAGAGCAGGCAATCAGCAATATGTTCACACTTGGAAAAACGCCGCTTGCCAATATATTAGGTTTTCCTGCTTTATCTGTTGCTTGTGGGTTCATAGAAGCGAATCTTCCTGTTGGCCTTCAGTTAATTGGGAAACCTTTTTCTGATCAAAAAGTTCTCCAAATAGGAGATTGCTATGAAAAATCGGAACAATGGGCGAAGGCATTGAGAGGAAATACGCATTATTTTTCTAAAGAAGCGAGCAGCTAATAAGGGCTAAGCCTCATTGGAAGATAGTTAACTTTTCAAAAAAAGAAAATGAGGAGGAGAATGAGATGAAGATTGCCGTACTTGGCGGTGGAAATGGCGCCTATGCAGCCGCGGTCGATTTAACAGAGCAAGGCCATGAGGTTCGGTTATGGAGACGAGACAAGCAGGCATTCCAAGAGGTATTAAATACACAATCTATTCAGTTAAAGGATGCAAAAGGAATACGAGATGTTTCATTAAAATTGGCTACACCTGACTTAAAGTCAGCTATTGAAGGGGCAAAGCTTATTGTCATTCCTTTGCCGGCTACTACCCAGCAGTCACTCGCCAAGCAGCTTGCTCCCGTTCTTGAAGAGGGGCAAGTGATTTTCCTGCCACCTGGAACATTCGGCAGCTATGTCATGTCAAAAACTCTAATAGAAGCCGGCTGCAAAGTAAATGTTCTATTTGCAGAAACAGGCACGCTGCCTTATCTGGCAAGAAAGTATGATGAACGAACAGTCTCCGTTTCCGGCCGGGCAACACGGCTTCCAACCGGTGTATTTCCAAGTGATCAATTCAGCAAAGCCTTTGAAATATTACAAGAAGCTTATCCAGCGGTGGAGCTTATCGAGGATGCACTTGATGGGGCGCTGATGAATGCCGGTCCTATTATTCACCCACCCTTAATATTAATGAACGCCGGTCCCATTGAGCATTTTGACAAGTGGGATATACATGATGAAGGCACACAGCCAGCGATTCGAAATGTTCATAAGGCCCTCGATGCCGAAAGAATTAAAATTCGTGAAGCGCTAGGATACAAAGCGCCTCATTTTCCACTCGACGATCATTATAATCCAGACGGTGAAGAATGGATGTATGGAAACGGTGCCCATGAAAAGCTTGTAGATGGAGAAGATTGGTTCGAACCGCTCGAGTTAAAGACCCATCGCTATATGAGAGAGGACGTTGCTTGTGGTCTTGCTTTTCTTGTGTCGCTTGGTGAGTGGCTGAATATCCCCGTTCCAACAGCGGCTGGGCTTTTGGCCATTGCTTCAAGTGTAATCGGAGAAAATCTGCGAGGGACTGGAAGAACAATTGAAAGCTTAGGACTTGCCAATAAAACGAAAGACGAAGTACAAGAGCTGTTGCGAAAAGGAATGGTTCAATATGAAGTCAACTAGGGGAATCATTGCCATTGCCGGAGCTGGACGAATGGGGAGAGGGATTGCCTTAACTTTTGCTTATCAAGGGTATCGGGTGGGTCTTATCGATGTTAAAGAAAGAGGAGAGAATGAATTCCAGCAATTAAAATTAGCGGCATTTACTGAAATGGAGAGCCAGCTTCACCTTCTAGCAGCAGCAAATGTGTTCCCAAAGGAATCTGTTTCTTCTTTATTAGATCAGATTTCGATTGGTTCTATACAAGACCAAATGGATATCTTGCAGGGGGCTGATGTGCTCTTTGAGGCAGTGCCTGAAATATTGGAGGTGAAAGAAAAAGTCTTTGCTCGTTTATGCCCCCTCTTTCCAGAGAATATGCTTATCGCTTCAACAACCTCTTCTTTTTCGGTAAATCATTTAGCGGGGTTTGTTACTGAGAGAGGTCGATTTATGAATACACATTGGCTCAATCCCGCCTACTTAATTCCGCTGGTTGAAGTAAGTCCAGGCGATGAAACGAGTGAAGAAGCGTTGCAAGCGATGTTCCAGCTTCTTGAAGGCGTGGGAAAAGTGCCTGTTATGTGTGCTCCTTCTCCAGGCTTTATTGTTCCAAGAATTCAAGCGTTGGCCATGAATGAAGCTGCCCGTCTTGCAGAGGAGGGCGTCGCTTCCATTGGAGACATTGATAAAGCTTCCCGGATTGGCTTCGGCTTGAGATTTGCCGTGCTTGGGCTATTAGAATTCATTGATTGGGGCGGTGCCGATACCCTTTTCCATGCGAGTCATTATTTAAGAAATTCATTGAAGCAAGACAGATTTGCGCCACCGAAAATAATTGAGAACAAAATGGAAACAGGAGATATTGGGATGAAAGCACAGCGAGGATTTTATTCATTTGATGATCAGAATGTCGATGAATATCAAATAGAGACTTTGCGAAAATTTATTGATTTGCTGCAGCATCTAGGATTCATTGCTTCCCCTAAAGAAGCTTCTCTTACGGTTAGGGAGGAGGGAATAAAAAAACACTAAAATATGGGAGATATGCTAGTGAACATTCGTCAGTGGTTCAATTCAGAACACTATAATTTTTGAGAGGTGAGTAATTCTATGAAAAGCGAGACGAATAAGAAAATGGGAAGACGTGCTGCTGTTGCTGCGACATTCGGGTCCGTTATTGAATGGTATGACTTTTTCTTATATGCTACGGCTTCGGCATTGATTTTTCCAAAGGTGTTTTTTCCTGATGCCGATCCTTATCTAGCAACCTTGCAGTCTTTTGGAGCATTTGCGATCGGCTTTTTTGCTCGTCCGGTTGGTGCCGCAATTTTTGGTCATTTCGGCGATCGGGTCGGACGTAAAAATGCACTCGTGCTGACGATGTTTTTAATGGGATTCAGCAGTTTGGCTATGGGACTTTTGCCTACTTATCACAGCATCGGCATGTGGGCACCTACCTTGCTCGTTCTGTTACGTTTAATTCAAGGAATCGGAGTAGGAGGAGAATGGGGAGGAGCAGTTTTGCTTTCGATGGAATGGGGACAAAAGAAGAGGCAGGCTTTAATGGCCAGTTGGCCGCAAATGGGAGTGTCCGCGGGCCTTTTATTATCTTCTCTCGTTATTTCATTGATCATGTATATATCGGGTGACGGTTTTTATACGTGGGGGTGGCGCATACCTTTTCTCTTTAGCGTCGTTCTGCTTGTCATGGGGTTGATTATTAGAGCAAAAATACCCGAAACTCCTTCTTTCAGAAATGTACAAGAAAAACAAAAAGTGTCTCGTATGCCTGTAGTAGATGTAATCAAACAACATCCAAAGGAGATCATTTTAGCTGCTTTAGTCCGGCTATCTGAAAACGGCCCTTTTTATGTCTATACTGTATTGATGATCAATTATGGAATCGAAACATTTGCGGTCGATAAGCAGTTTTTAGTGAACGCTAACACAGCAGCAAGCTGTGTAATGGTTTTTTGTATTCCTTTATTCGGTTACCTGGCTGATCGGTTTGGGATTAAGAAGATGTATTTAATCGGCGTAGCGGTTACTTTCCTTTGGGCATTCCCGTATATTGGACTGATTAATACAGGTGTTCCTATGGTCATTTTCTTAGCTACTGCTTTATCCATGATTCCTCATAGTATGCAAGTTGGGCCTCAAGGAGCGTTAGTTGCCCAAAGCTTTCCTGCTAGATTACGCTATAGCGGATTGTCACTAGGCTCCCAATTTGGATCAATTATCGCCGGAGGGGTAGCACCGCTTATTTGTACATTCCTTTTACATGAATTCGGCACTGCTTATGCTGTTAGCGGTTATATTGTTTTCGCTGCCATCGTTACGTTCATCGCCTCACTTCTACTTAAAAGCTATGCTGGAGCGGAGGAAGCACAGGAAGAACATGAGAGGGAAATTTCGTCTGCTGCATCTTTACACTAAAGCATCCGGCGATGTATCGAACCAGACAGAAAATCCAACTGTTTCATACTAAATTATCTGAATTATCAAACCTGTTAGTATATTGTGAAAACTGTTTTGAGAATTTAGAATGAAATCATAAGTAAAGTTTAAGACAATGTTGAAAGCGTTAACATGATGGCTCGTTTAATACGGCACTTTAGAGTAAAGGAGGGGAGACTAATGGCGAAGTATACCATCGTCGATCAAGAGACGTGTATCGCCTGTGGGGCCTGTGGAGCGGCCGCCCCTGAAATTTTTGATTATGACGATGAAGGAATTTCCTATGTAATTCTTGATCAAAATGAAGGAACGATGGACGTGCCTGAAGAATTGATCGATGATCTGGAAGAAGCATACGAAGGATGTCCAACAGAGTCAATAAAAGTAGCAGATGTCCCTTTTCACGGAAATCCACTGAAGTATGAAGAAGCAATCTGAAAGGGATTTATCTTTTTTAATGCAGGGATTGTGCTTTTAGCCTGGTTGATATAAATCAATAAATTAAAATAAGAGATTCACTAGAGGAGGAATTCAAATGATCGAGTCTGTTGCTAAGAATAAGCGTGTTGTGGAAATCTATGAAAGCTTTGTTAAGCATATGAAGAACTTTCTGGATGAACAGCAAATCAATCATGAAGAATATACAAACTTCGTAAATTGGGCAAATCGCCTAGGTACAAGCGGTGAAATTCCTTTGTTTCTAGATGTGTTCGTTGAAACACATGTACTTGAATCAAAATATAAAACTCTTCCAGGAACAGAGCCTTCTCTTCTTGGTCCATATTTTGTAGAAGGAACGCAGTTGTTAACGGAACAGCCTTTTGTTATCCCGCAAAGACCAGATGAAAAAGGGGGAAAACTAGTATTTCGTGGAAATGTCAGCTCTGTGAATGGCCAGCCGCTGCCTAATACAAGAGTAGAATGGTGGCAGGATGATGCGGACGGATTCTATTCTAATTTTGACTCCGATGCGCCTGATTTTAATTTACGAGGTCATTTCTATACAGATGAAAATGGTCATTTTGAAGTGCATTCGATCGTACCGGTTCCTTATCAAATCCCAACAAACGGTCCAACAGGAGAATTTGTAAGGGCTGCCGGCTATCACGCTTATCGGCCGGCCCACCTGCATTTAAAATTCGAGAAAGAAGGTCATGAAGCTCTGATTACGCAAGTATTCTTTGAAGGGGATGAGTGGCTCGAAACAGATGTAGCTAAAGGGGTTCGTTCTTCTTTGCTTACTAAGCTGATAGATAAAGGAGAATATAAAGAAGCTTCGTTAGATTTTGTTATGCGAACTGAATAAGGAAGGGAAAAGAAGGAAGAGAAGCTCTTCCTTCTTTTTCTTCCTAGATAATAGAATTACTAATTTTTTGAAAGGGATGGAGATATGGGGAGAAATGCACTGTGGACAAAAGATTTTTTATTTCTATCACTCGCCAACTTTTTTTTATTTTTAGCTTATTATGCTTTGCTCGTTACGCTCCCCTCAGCCGCCATCCAACACTATAATGTATCAGGGGCAACAGCCGGACTGTTTACAACGGTTTTACTGGGAGCCGCTATCGTCGTAAGGCCGTTTACCAGCCGCTGGATTGAACAACATGGAAAGCAGGCTATCTTCCTTATTTCATTGTTGATTTTCGTTTGTTCTTCGATTGCTTATAGTTTTTTTTCTTCCATTATACCTTTGCTCTTTATTCGATTTATCCATGGACTTGGATTTGGGATTGCCACTACTGTCACCATTGCTATTGTCGCTGATATTGTACCTGATTCTCGGAAGGGGGAAGGGATCGGTTATTTTATTATGTCATCCAATTTAGCGATGGTGATAGGGCCTTTCATCGGTTTAAGGATATTGGATGGGTTTAGTATTCATAGTTTGTTTTTTGTGTCGGCATTTTTTTCTTTGTCTGCCTTTCTTTTAGGCTGTACAGTACGACTGCCTAAAGAACAGCAAGTTACACCATTGCCAGGCTCAAAAAAATTTTTTGCCTTCGAAAAAACGACGATTCCGATTGCCATTACAGGAGCCTTTTTTTCTTTCGCTTATTCTTCTGTTCTATCTTTCATGCCGGTATTCGCTGATGAGCGGGGACTAGCGAGAGAAGCGGGTTATTTTTTTGCTGTGTATGCCACTGTTTTAATGATAAGCAGACCTTTTACGGGCAGATGGTTTGATGCGCATGGAAAAAATGTTATTGTTTTTCCATCGATTCTCTTATTCGCATCAGGAATGTTTTGTCTCGGAATGGCAAAAGAAGCTGTTTTATTTTTTGTTGCAGCAGGACTTATTGGTATGGGCTGGGGTACGCTTTTTCCAAGCTTCCAGACCATTGCTGTTCAAGAGGTTGAACCACATCGGCGATCCGTAGCAACCGCTACTTTCCTATCTATTTTTGATATTGGTATTGGCGGCGGTTCATTCGCTGCTGGGATATTTACAGAAAAGCTTGATATTGGTATTTTATATGCAGGCAGTTCTATCTACATTTTGCTCGGACTTTTTGTTTATTATTGGGCTCAAAAGAAAAGGGCAGTAGAAATCAAACAGGCAAGTCAAAGACAGGAGGCTTAATAAGTTTTTATCAACTGTAAAAAAGTATATGAAAGTAGCTTGGAGCTATACTTTTTTGTGGTTTATAAATAGAAAGAATATTGCTAATATTTGTGATACGAACATTTATAAGCGCAAATATTTTGTTCAGCAAAGGGTGGGGAGAAATGAAGTCGTATCAGCTGCTATTTGAGAACTTAATTGATGTAAATCCCCGTACTGGAGAAATTAAATTTAGCGACAGAAGAATGGCTCTCGTGCCTGTAGAAGCATTAGGAATTCTGCGCAGAGATTTAGTTAATACGTTAGGCATGGAGCGGGCAAAGGGATTTTTAATGAGGTACGGGTGGGCATGGGGATATCGAGACGGAGAAACCATTGAAAAAATGTTTGATTGGGACTCAAAGCAAGAGCTTATACTGGCAGGACCTTATTTGCACACCTTAGAAGGGATCGCCACCGTCGAGCAGGATGTAATTGAACTAACAGAGGAAGTTCTTTATTTTACGGGATTCTGGAAAAATTCTTTTGAAGCTGTGGAGCATATTGATCACTATGGCTGCAGCGAGGACCCAGTTTGCTGGACATTGATTGGTTATGCAAGCGGTTATTTAACTAAAACGTTTGGCAAGGAAGTATTAGTCATTGAGGAAGAGTGCCAGGGGAAAGGGGACGCACATTGCCGCTTTGTTGCAAAAACCGTTGATGAAAAGGATGAGCGCCATCAACAGGACTTGCGCTATTATAAGGCGGAATCGCTGCTGTCTGAACTAGATCATGCTTACAAAGAAGTGCAGCAGTTAAACGAAAATATCACCCGATCAGAACAAATTCAAAAGCAATTAACAGATATGCTGCTCGAAGATAAGAGTATAACAGATACGATTCGATTTCTTGCCAATACTTTGCAAAAAAGCATAGTGATTGATTATTACTTTGAGAAGTTAGAGTGTGCATTTGTCTGCTTAGCTGATGAAAAGACCTATCAAAACTGGCGAGAGAATAAAGGCGTTTATAAGGAAGGACAAAAGCAGATTGATGCGTTTTCCATTCGGGCTCACAATGAAAATCTCGGAAGTCTGGTCGTTATTGGCGACAAAGAGCTATGTCAAAAAGAACGAATGATTACTGAACGGGCGCTTACCGTTTTCTCGATACAAATGTTTCATCAGCGCAAGTTGACACAAGCGCTTTGGAGCAAAAAGGAAGATTTTTTTCAAGAAATATTAAATAATAATTACGATGAACATACTCTTCAAAGGTACACACATATTTTCAATTTTAACCCCAAAAATTCAAGCCGCATTCTTACACTGAAAGTCGATACCGATTTAAAACGAAAAGAAATTCTTCATCATATTTGTTTGTTGTATCCAGACACGGATGTGTTTTTAAAGGATCAATATATCACTTTTATATTGTCAGAAGAAGACTACTCGGAAATCGAAAGGTTTTCAATCAAGCTGCAATCCGCTATTCAAAAAGAATTCAAGCCTATAAGGATATACATAGGGGCCGGGCGTAAGGTAAATCATCTAAAAGACTTACCAAGAAGCTATGAAGATGCCTGCCATATTTGTGATTTTATCGAGGCCGCCTATCCGACTGATAGCAGGATCTCCTGCTTTGAAGAATTAGAGCCGGTTATTATGTTTTTTAAAGGCAGTAATCAACAAGAGCTGATCGAATTTTGCAAGAGGACGATCGGAGATATCATTGAGTACGATGAATTAAATCAGGGGAATTTAGTGATTACATTAAAATCTTATTTAGAGCATAATGGCAATCTCCAGCAAACAGCAGATGACTTACATTTATCAATTGCAGGATTGCGTTATCGGATAGAAAAGATCGAATCGCTTTGCCGATCTGACTTAAAGACTGGCATTGGTCGTTTTAATTGTCAATTGGCTGTCCAAGTGTATTTTGCCTTGAGAATCATTGAGGGAGATTCCCCTTTTGCTGCGTTAAAAATATAAATAGAGAAGGCCGCCTGTCCGTTCCTTTTGGAGCCGATCGGCGGCTTTTATGTGCTTTCGTTGGATCAAGAATAGGACAAAATTTATACTTTACTCTCATTTAAAAGCGAAACCACAAAATATGAAACAAAACTAGAGATATACCACGTTTTTTTACAGTTCAAACTATTCTAATTATTCAGGATAATATATTTACAACATGAAAGCGCTTTATAACAAGGAGGCAAAATAAGGAGGAATAATAATGAATGCACAACAAACGGCAACCACCAACCGGCCTTTAACAGGAAAAGAATATTTGGAAAGTCTAAAAGATGGGCGTGAAATATGGATTTATGGCGAGAAAGTAGAAGATGTCACCACTCACCCCGCTTTTCGTAACTCGGCCCGTTCAATCGCCCGGCTTTATGATGCCTTGCATGATGAAAAAACAAAAAATGTTTTAACGGCCGAAACGGATACCGGCAACGGTGGATACACTCAAAAATTTTTCCAATTTGATAAAACAGCAGAGGATCTCTTAGCTTCCCGCAATGCCATTGCTGAATGGGCAAAGCTCTCTTATGGGCAAATGGGAAGGTCTCCCGATTACAAAGCGTCTTTTTTGGCAACGCTTGGTGCTGATCCTGATTATTATGCTCCTTATGCAGATAACGCAAGAAGGTGGTACAAGGAAGCACAGGAAAAGAACTTATTTTTCAACCATGCGATTATTAATCCACCAGTGGACCGTAACAAACCATTAGAAGCGGTGCAAGATATTTTTATTAAAGCAGTGGGAGAAACAGAGGAAGGGGTCATCGTTAGCGGTGCCAAGATGGTCGCCACCGGCTCCGCTCTAACCAACTATAACTTTGTGGCTCATTACGGGGCAGCTCCTATTAAGGATGAAAACATGGCCCTTTGCTTTGTAGCTTCGATGGATACGCCAGGTGTCAAACTAGTGTGCCGGACTTCGTACGAAATGAACGCGGCTGTTATGGGCAGCCCATTTGATTATCCGTTGAGCAGCCGCTTTGATGAAAATGATGCCGTGCTGGTGTTTGAGAATGCCTTAATCCCTTGGGAGAATATTTTAATTTATAAAGATGTGAAGAAGATTAATAACTTCTTTGCAGAGAGCGGATTCTTACATCGTTTTACTTTCCATGGCCTTACAAGACTAGCAGTAAAGCTAGACTTTATCGCCGGCTTATTGATCAAAGCGGTTAAGGTGAATGGAACCGACCAATTCCGCGGTGTGCAGGCGAATGTCGGAGAGGTTATTGCTTGGAAAAATATGTTCTGGGCTTTAAGTGACGCCATGGCGATGAATCCAAATGAAGGAAAGAATGGCACGGTGCTGCCAAACTTAAATTATGGGCTCGCCTATCGGGTCTTTATGTCAGAAGGCTGGCCGAAAATTAAAGAGATTATTGAAAACGTCGTGGCAGGCAGCTTAATCGTTCAACCTTCCAGCGTACGAGACTTTAAAAATCCTGAGCTCCGTTCTATCATCGATAAGCTGTACAGAGGCTCCAATGATGTAGATGCCTTAAATAAGATCAAGCTCATTAAATTGCTTTGGGACGTAGTAGGAACAGAATACGGCGGCAGACACGAATTGTATGAAAGAAATTATTCTGGAAATCACGAAAATATCCGGCTTGAAAACCTCGTTGTCGCTACTAGCAGCGGAGAGGCAGAGAGGATGGAGAAATTCGTTGAAGCGTGTATGAATGATTACGACTTAGACGGCTGGAAAAATGACACATGGATAAACCCCGACGATGTCAGCTATTTTTCAAAGTGACCAGTAAGAGAGTCCGGAAGAGTTTCACTGGCTGTTTTCAAAAAAAGCTCTATTGGAGGAGAAGTGAACAGGCCGTTAAGGAGACGCTGCATCAATCATAGGATATGGAGGGAACTTCTATGGAAGTAATCAAAAACCATAATTTAAAGCTGAAGCAATCTGTCGTGACGATCGGCGCTTTTGACGGCATTCATATTGGGCACCAGTCGCTTATCAAGAAGACGGTCAATCGGGCACGCCAGTTAAATGTTCCTGCGGTAGTCTATACGTTTGATCCTCCTCCTAGACCCTATTTTCAAAATCAAATGATTTTAACGACTGTGGAGGAAAAAGTCGGATTTTTAAAAAAGCTTGGTATCGATTATGCCATTATTGCAAGATTTGATGAAGATTACGTGGCAAGAAGTGCTGAAGACTTTCTAAAAGAATTGGAAGCCTTGTCTCCACAAGAGGTATGGATAGGGCCAAATTTTCAATTTGGAAAAGGCAAACAAGGAACAACGAAAGAATTGGCTGCCCGTTTTCATACATTTATTCATCCGCTGGTTAAGTGTGCAAACGGACAACCGGTTTCTTCTACACGAATAAGAAACTTACTTGATGAGCAGGAAGAAAAGCTGGCAAATGAGCTTCTCGGAAGAGATTTGTTTGCCGGCGCTTAAATATAGTGATTCTTGAGCGAAAGAGTCTTATAAAAAAATAAATTGAAATAGGGAGGAATTAAAATGATAGAATCTGTTGCCCAAAGTAAACGAGTGGTGGAAATCTATGAGAGCTTCGTTAAGCATATGAAGAATTTTTTGGATGAGCAGCAAATCAATCATGAAGAATATACAAACTTTGTGAAGTGGGCAAACCGTTTAGGCACGAGCGGGGAAATTCCTCTGTTTTTAGATGTATTCGTAGAAACATATGTATTAGAAGCAAAATATAAGGGCCTTCCTGGAACAGAGCCGTCGCTTCTTGGCCCTTATTTTGTAGAAGGAACTCCATTACTGAAAGAGAAACCTTTCGCCGTCCCGCAAAGACCGGATGAAAAAGGGGATAAGCTTGTATTCCGTGGCAGTGTCCGCTCCGTAAATGGAACGATTTTATCTAATACGAGAGTAGAATGGTGGCAGGATGATGCGGACGGCTATTATTCTAACTTTGATTCTGATGCTCCCCACTACAATTTAAGAGGACATTTCTATACAGATGATAATGGCCAGTTTGAAGTACACTCCATCGTACCGGTTCCTTATCAAATTCCAACGAACGGGCCAACCGGAGAATTTGTAAGAGCGGCTGGTTATCATTCCTACCGTCCAGCTCATATTCACATGAAATTTGAAAAAGAGGGCCATGAAACATTGATTACGCAAGTATTCTTTGAGGGTGATGAGTGGCTCGATACAGATGTAGCCAACGGCGTCCGTTCTTCTTTATTAACGAAGCTTGTAGACAAAGGTGATCATAAAGAAGCTTCACTGGACTTCGTTATGCGGACGGAATGAGAAAGAAGTTACTGAAGAGGGAAGGGGGATAACTGCCTCTTCTCTTTCTTTGCTCACAAAAAAGCTATTTCAAAAAAATTCAACCATTTTTTGAGGGAGTAAATCCGTTCTTCTTATTTATTGAATAGCGCAAAGCTGACGAAAAAACCTTATAAAAAAGAATAAAAGAGAGCCAGAAAAGTGTTTGCTAAGTATCTGATACTCTATAGACGATTTAAGTTATACTCGAAACGTTGAGCGCTATATGATAGAATAAATTAACAAATAAGAAACTGCCTATTCATTAGCGATTAAAAGATGCCCTTTTTTAATTGAAACTAGTGAAAGAACTGGCTGTCTTAAATAACTGCTGTCAAAATTTGATAGCACTATTTAAGGCAGCCAATTTTTATTATAAGGAGTGAAAATCATGAAGATGTATATGAAAGAGATTAATAACCGCAGGTTCCAATTGGCTGACTACCCTGGAAAAAAAGGGACGATCATTGCGATTCACGGCTTAACAGGCACGCACAAAAATATGCATTATTACGCTGAGTCGTTAAAAGGAGATTACCGGTTTATTTCACTTGATTTAAGAGGGAGAGGCAATAGTTCAGAGATGGATGAGGAGCCTTCGATCTTCAAGCATGCAGAAGATATTATAGATTTAATAAAGGAGCTTAAAATTGAAAATCCCATTTTAATCGGCCATTCGATGGGTGCTTTTATCTCGACTATTGTGGCCAGCAAATTAAATTCTGTGAAAGGGATTATTTTGTTAGATGGCGCCGCTTTAATGTCTGATCATCAGCGCGATATTGTGAAGCCGTCACTTGGAAGGTTAAGTAAGCAGTATGAGTCAGCGGAAAGGTATGTGCAAGAAACAAAAGGAATTTATGAGCGTTTAGGTGTAGAGTGGTCCCCGGTATTAGAAGAGGCGGTCCGGTATGAAATTCGGGAAGCGGAGGGCCATTGGGAACATAAATCGTGCGAAGCAAAAATTTTATCTGACTTTGAAAGTTTTTATTCCTATTCTCCTAAAGAGATATGTGAAGCAATTCAATGCCCAGTTTTATTGGTATATGCCAAAGGGGAAATCGGACCATTTCCTCCTCTGTTTTACGAGGCAGACTACGATGAAACAAAAAAATATACAAAGAATATGAAGACAGTGATTTCAGACAGCAATCATTACACGATGGTATTTGAAAACAGAGAAGAAATCAATCAGATAGTAAAAGAATTTTTGCAGAATATTCGTTAAATTAGTTGTAATATTTAGAATTTAGTGTAAAATATAAATATGAATTAAATGAGCGATTGCCTATTCATTAGCTATTAAAAATTACCCTTT
The DNA here is from genome assembly GCF_038003025.1 of Pseudobacillus sp. FSL P4-0506. NCBI lineage: Bacteria > Bacillati > Bacillota > Bacilli > Caryophanales > Bacillaceae > Pseudobacillus > Pseudobacillus sp. FSL P4-0506. Next base: position 3,725,685 of record NZ_JBBOOI010000001.1, on the reverse strand, counting down.
TTAATACTACCTAATGAACAAATGGCTGTCTTAAACAACTGTTATCTCATGAGATAGCAATGTTTAAGGCAGCCATTTTTTTGTGGCAATGGTGTAAAGCTTTCAATCGATCTTACCTTCACAATTTAATGGAATAGGATGTTGAAAATGAGCAAAGGATTAGCATATTTCAAAGAAGTATACGATAAAGTGCCAGGCTGGGTACAAAAAATGCATGATTATAGCCCTGAAGCGCTTGAGCATTACACAAGTTTGCGCGGCGGCATTATGAATGATAGCGCCCTAACAAGAAAAGAAAAAGATATTCTGCTAGTCGGCATGAATGCAGCACGGCTGTATGAGCGGAGTATGGTCTACCACACGAAAGGAGCGTTAGATGGCGGAGCGACTATACCGGAATTAGTAGAATACTTGTTGGTTTCCTATTTATATAACGGAGAGAAAGCATTAAAAACAGCTACCAAATCGTTAGAGTATGCCTTGTCATTAAAAGGAAAAGAGGTTCCTGATTTCAAAAACAATGCACAAACAGCGGAAGAACTGCTGAATCGGATGATTCAATTAATGGAGGATGAAGACACACAGTTCGCGGAAGAAGTGTTGGCCTTGATTCGTTCGGGAGAAGAAGAGCAGTTAAAAGAAAAAATAGTAAGCGATGCAGTAGTTTCCCGGAGAATGAAGCATCTTTTAATATCAGGTATTTATATTACCGAACTAAAAGGAAAGGAAGCAGGGGAGTGGGTGGAAGCGGCCAGAAAACAGGGAGCTTCCGAAGCGGAATTAGCCGATGTTGGATTGATTTGTTTATTAACAGCAGGCATTCCGGCCTGGTTTGAAGCCAGTGATTCATTAATTGAAAAATAAAGGGGAAGAGGTGGTGAAAAGCATGGCGAAAATCTATGAGGACATCAAGCAAGCTTTGTCTTGTGTACAGTCTGGCCACACGCTTATGGTCGGCGGATTTGGTTTAATCGGAGCGCCTCTAACATTAATTGACGGACTGGCTGAAAGAGACGTATCCAATTTGACGATCATTAGCAACAACTTAGGGGAAGTCGGCCGGGGGTTGGGGATTCTCCTTAGACAAAACAAAATCAGGAAAGCGATCGGCTCTTATTTTACAAGCAACCGGGAAGTGGGCGACTATTATCAAAAAGGAGAAATAGAGTTGCAGCTGTTGCCACAGGGGACGTTATCCGAGTCCATGCGAGCGGGCGGAGCAGGAATTGGCGGGTACTATACGAAAACTGGTGTTGGAACCGAATTAGCTAAAGGAAAGGAAGAACGGGAGATTAACGGAGTGAAGTATATTTTTGAACCGGCCATTCGGGCAGATGTGGCATTAATCAGAGCACATAAAGCAGACACGCTTGGAAATCTTGTTTACTACAAGACAGCTCGTAATTTCAATCCGTTAATGGCCACAGCAGCCGATATCGTTATCGCCGAAGTAGATGAAATTGTTGAACCAGGCGAACTGTCACCGGAAGAAATTGTAACGCCTCATTTATTCGTCGATGGAATCGTGAAGGCACAGAAAATATTGACGAAAGCCGGGGTGGTCAGTTGTGGCTGAAAAACATACTATTCAGGAAGTGATCGCTGAACGAGCCGCCAGAGAATTAACAGGTCCTTGTATTGTTAATCTGGGGATCGGAATTCCAACATTAGTAGCCAAGTATATTGATGATAAAGATGTTTATTTTCATACGGAGAACGGCCTGCTTGGTGTAACGGATGTAGAAGAAGATGAGATCGATCCGAACCGGGTGAATGCAGGTAAATTGCCAGTTGGTGAAACGATCGGTGCCTCATTTTTCAACAGTGCAGATTCTTTTGCTATGATTCGCGGGGGTCATGTTGATGTCGCCATCCTTGGTGTATTGCAAGTGGATCAAAAAGGTATTATTGCTAACTGGGCTGTGCCGGGGAAGAACATTATGGGAGTAGGCGGCGCGATGGATTTACTTGTAGGAGCAAAGAAAGTAATTGTCACAACGACACATACAACAAAAGACGGAAAAAGCAAACTGTTAAAGGCGTGTACGTTCCCAATTACTTCAACAAGAAGTGTAGATATGATCATTACCGAGCTGGCTGTTTTTGAAGTAGCTGACGGCAAACTAAAGTTAATCGAGTTAATGCCGGGAGCGACAATAGAGATGGTACGAGAAAAAACAGAAGCAGAATTTATAGAGCAGAGGATTGATGATAATGAAGATTCATTCGCTAAATATATACGTAGTTGACCTGCCGACCATTCGTCCTCATCATTTAGCGATGCATACGATTGTCACACAAACCATTGTATTGGCGTGTATGAAGAGTGAGGATGGCATAGAAGGATGGGCGGAAGTAGCGACGATTGGTGGCACGTCTTATTCGGAGGAAAGTCCGGAAGCCATTAAGTTTAACATTGAAAAATATATTAAGCCGCTCATTATTGGGGAGAGTGCGGGAAACTTTGAGGCATTGTCTTATAAAATCGGTACGTATGTGAAAGGAAATTACTATGCAAAGGCGCTCATTGAAGCAGCAATGGTTGATTTAACTGCTAAAACAAGAAACGTTCCTGCCTACGAATTATTTGGCGGGCAATGCCACGCTTCATTACCTGTCGCCTGGACACTGGCCAGTGGTGATACAGCAAGAGACATTGAAGAGGCGCAGCGTTGTCTGGCAGAAAGAAAGCATAATATTTTTAAATTAAAAATTGGAAAGGGGGATCCAAAAACGAATGTGGCTCATGTGATTAAGATCAAAGAAGCGATTGGGGAGTCCGGTAGTGTCCGGGTTGATGTGAACCAGGCGTGGGATGAAGTGACCTCTTTGTATTGTATTGAAGCACTGGAAGATGGCGGCGTGGACCTCATTGAACAGCCACTCGTCCGTTGGAACAATGAAGGCATGGCGAAGCTTTCGGCTCGTTTCAAAGTGCCGATTATGGCCGATGAATCGGTTGGCACGATTCAAGAAGCATATCAAATGGCTAAGTGCAGGGCAGCGAACGTATTTGCTTTGAAAGTTGCCAAAGCCGGCGGTTTAACAGCGGTGAAAAAGGTGGCCGCTATTGCGGAAGCGTCTGGAATACCGTTATATGGCGGAACGATGATCGAATCCTCGCTCGGAACGGCCATTTGCGCGCAGCTCTATTCCACTATTTCAGAAATGACGTTTGGCACAGAACTATTTGGTCCGCTGCTATTTAAAGATAATGTGACGGTTAACGAAATTGAATATGAAAACTTTGAAGTAAAAGTGCCGAACGGGCCAGGGTTTGGGATGACAATCGATAAAGAAAAAGTAAAACATTATTCAAGAGAAGTGTATATGGTATAAACTTATAAGGGAAAAATAATTCCCTTACATGGTGAATGCCACATAGACATGGGATCTTGAAAGGATGTAGTTGTATGAGAATGACAAGTGTACTGATTACCGCTTATGCAAAAGCACCGCAAAATACAAGCATGTATGAAAATTATAAATACGCGGGAATCGTGCTTGAAATTCATAAAGAAAGTCATATTGTCCTCAATGCCGAATTTACCTTCTTAACGAACCTTGCTCAGGATTACTTTAAGAGAATGATTGTTGGTTATGACTTTAGCAAAGATCTTAAACCGCTGATCGAAGAGATCACGGAAGATTTTCTGGCGCCGTCCCAGCAGGCGGTAATCGTAGCGTTAAAGGTGGCGCATCAGCGGTATAAAGACAGTTTGGAAGCGAGAAAATAAGGAGCAAATCACCGAAAAGATATAGTAGAGCGTTTCCTCTTTATCTTTTAATAATCCTATTTGATTGAATATTTAAAATTTTGTTTATTCCAGTTTTTACGTCTTTCCAAGAAAGTGGAGCGTACAGTTGCGCAGTAATTTGATAAGCAAGAATTATAGAAATAAAGATAAACAAATTTCATGTAACAATATAAAAGGAGCGAGAATAAATGGACAAAGCAGAAAAGCAGAATTTATTTAAAGAAGTGATGGGAAACTATCCGACGGGAGTAACGATTGTAACTGGAGTTACTGAGGATGGAACACCGGTTGGCTTAACCGTGAATTCATTTGCGTCCGTCTCGCTTGACCCCTTGATGGTGCTTTGGTCTATTGACCATGGAGTGTCAACAATTAAAGCATTTACAGAAGGAGGAAAGTTTGCTATCCACGTTCTCGCTGGTGAACAGCAAGAACTATGTAAAACCTTTGCCACAAAAGGAGTAGATCGCTTCGGTCAGTGTAAGTGGGAGATGTCTGAAAATGGACTGCCAATCATTGAAGGGGCGTTTGGTGTCTTTGAATGTGAAACATCTCAAGCTGTTGAAGCAGGAGATCACACGATATTGATTGGGAATGTGACCAATATCCATCTTGATAAAACTAAAGATCCAATGCTTTATCATCGCCGTTGTTTCGGTCCAATTCCGGCTGAGTTTTATAGCTATGTTAAGTGAACAATCAAAAGAGGTTATCAGTTAATGGATAACAAAAATCGGGCAAATTGCCCGATTTTTTGTTGGCTATTAAGATATCCCTAGGGTGACGCCGAGCTTCTTCAAATATTGTCTGTAAGCGATGCTCACGCGGTCAGAGATCAATGAAAGCTCAACTTGCAAGTCAAGCGGCAGCTCCTCTGGTTTTTGGTTTTCGACGATCGGTTTGTCCTGAGAGAAAATTTCATCCTGGAATTCGACCAGCTGCTGGTCTGTTAGCCCGGTATCGTAATTGAAAGAAAGAATACCGTAAGCGATGGAAGTTATTTCATCAACAGGGCGGACTGTTAAGAGAATCGTCATTAATGTATCATTTTCACGGTCTTTCTTCGTGAATTTTACCGTTAATGGACGAATGATTTCATACGTGTAGTAAACATATTTCGGTATGCCAGATCCGTCTGGGTCAGGCTGGAAAATAGCAATTTCGTCAGAGAATATCCGGCTGCCTTCCCAATGGACGGAATAGTCCCCGATCTCCCGATGCGTTTCTGCCCCTAAGTACCCTTGATGAACAACAGCAAGATGGCCGACATCAAGAAAATTCTCAATGATGCGCGGTGGCTTTGCTTGCACTTCTTGCGGTCCCCAAATGACATTGTGAAAGTCTGTGCCTTCCATTTCCTCATATCGAAAAAATTCTGGTTGGTTGTTCGCTAAGTTGACCCAAATGAAGCCGTATTTCTCCACACAAGCGTAGGAGACCGCTTTCGCTTTTTTAGGGATAGCCCTTCCTTCCGGCAGCTGCGGGATCTTCACGCAATCGCCTTGATCATTATATTCCCAAGCATGATAAGGACAGACGAGACAGTCATTCTTGACTTCTCCGAGTGATAAAGCAGCTCCTCTGTGGATACACAAATCTTTAAAAGCGTGCACGCCGTTATGGTTTCTGAAAATAGCCAAACGTTCTCCCATAAGAATGACTTGAACAGGCTTTTCTTTTACATCCTCTGAACGACAAGCTACTAGCCAGTCCTGCCGTAATACATCGTCTTGCAACATATCTCTTATCCCTCCGAATCAATATCATGCCTTTATTTTAATAATAGGAGAGTAGTAGGTCAACAAAAATACGAATTAAATTATATTTTTTTTAAAAAATGTTCGTTTTTTATATACAAAAAAGAATTTTTTTTATATAATCCACTTGAAAATAAATAAAAAACGAATAAAAGGAAGGGTTGCAGTGGAAAACAAGTCAGGAAACAACATTATTATCGGAGTAGATGATAAAGTTAGCCCCGGTAAAGCATTTGTCCTTGGATTACAGCATGTGCTGGCTATGGATTTATATATTGCCCCAATTGTCATTGCAGGCCTACTTGCGTTAAGTACAGAGAATACATCTTTCTTTATCCAAATGTGCTTCTTGGCCACAGGACTAGCTACATTAATTCAAACAGGTGCAGGAATCAAGCTTCCAGTCGTACAAGGGCCGTCTTATGTGCCGATTGGTGCGATCGCTGCAATTGGCGGTAAGCTCGGTCTTGGCGCAATTGCAGGGAGCCTCATTCCTGGTGCCATCATTATTGCTATTCTTGGGTATCCGTTAAAGTGGTTTGCTAAAGCAGTTAGAAGAATTATTCCACCACTTGTCGGTGGTACGGTTATCATTATTGTAGGTATCGCTTTAATGCCTGTCGGGCTTAATAATGTGTTTATCTCAGAAGGAAACATCGGGGACAATATTTTGATCGCAGCTGTTTCGGCGATCGTGCTCGTTATTTGTATGCTGCTTGGCCGTAAAAAGAATGGTTTCAGCACGTTTTTACGCTTGGTCTCTGTTATTATTGCCATTGTCGCCGGTACAATCACAGCCAGCTTTTTTGGCACAGTTGATTTTTCCCCAGTAAAAGAAGCGAGCTGGTTTGCCCTGCCGACCTTATTTCCGTTTGGAAAGCCGATATTTGATGCCGGTGCTATTATTACAATGGTGTTTGTCTATTTCATTATTTTAATGGAAACAACAGGTACTTGGTTCGTTGTCTCTACTGTTACTGGAAAAGAACTGGACGAAAAACGCTTGAATCGAGCTTCTGTTGGAGAAGGGCTTGGCTGTTTGGTCGGGTCTCTATTTGGCAGCACGCCGATGACGGGTTATTCATCAAATGCGGGCCTCCTAGCTATTACCGGTGTGGCAAGCCGGATGGTCATCATGGCAAGTGGACTGATTCTTGTCTTTCTTGGCCTTATTCCTAAATTGTCCACAGCGATTACGTGTATCCCTGAGCCTGTAATCAATGGGATCTTTGGCATCGTTTGTGTAGCTATCGTTACGAATGGCATGAAAGTTATTCAACCCATCATCATTGATGACCGCAATATGATCGTGATTGGCCTTCCAATTTTATTAACCATTGCTGTTACCATTTTACCGAAAGAAGTACTCAATAGTGTTCCTGACTGGGCTAACTATATTTTATCTTCTGGTATTACAGTTGGTGCACTGGCAACTGTTCTTCTAAATCTGGCCATTCCGGAAGAAAAAAGAAAAGCAGAAAAGGAAGTAAGCAGTTTATAGTGATTTGTGAAAAAGCCATCATCCTTCTTAAGAGGGATGATGGCTTTTTATAAAAGAACAGTTATTAAGGAAATCGGATAGGAATGTTTGATTTATGCTGGTCCTTATAGGAACGATAAGCGACAATGCTCCGGTCGGTTGTCCGGGCGTCTAATTGTAAAATCTGTGGCCCTTTCATCTCCAAATAATAATGGATGCCCATTGTTTCAAGGTCGTAGAACGTGAAGGTTTTCCCTAAAAAAGTTTTAGTCACTTTCTTTGTATCATGATGGGTGGGAATGAAGGCTGCCAGTTCTGTAACAGAGGCAGAAGGTATGCCTGTTAATTCAAATGTTTTTTCTTTTATATAGGCGGTAGTCCGTCCGATTGTTTCCTTTGCCTGATTCACCATCTGATTCACGTTCATAGGGTTATCACCTCAAGAGCTGACCCATCATGCAAATGGGTCAGCTATTTGTTAATGATCCAATAAAATCATGCTGTTTTGCATTTGCTGAAGCTGCAGTCTCATTCGGTGAAGCTGTTCTCTTTGCTGCTCGTTTGCACTAAGTAACAATTTATCCAATTGATTGTAAGCATCCTCCAACATCAATTGAGACTGAGAAAAGTTTCCATCATTATTATGCTCTTGCCGAGCTGCCTGCTTATATTGTTCTTCAGCATAATTAATTGCCCCTTGACATTGCTCCAAACATTCATCGACAGATTGTCTTGTTGCCATGCAGATCCTCTCCTTGCGACAAGTAATAAAAGCTTGCCGTTGCCTTTAGTTTTGCCTTTTTTATTTCTGATTATTAAAGCCAAAGATTGAAAGGACGAGAAGTTTGCATGTGACATTTTTCCATACTACAGCTGGTGTTTTAAGCAAATAGTAAATACAGGGGGTGTTAATATGAGCAAAAATAGGAATCGGGGCAATAAAGCTTTCAGCGGTGTAAATCCTCAAGGGTATGCCGGAGGAGGAAAAGGAGATACGAGCCCAAAGTCAGAGCTCGAAGATAGAGCTAAACATAGCAATACGAAGCGTTAACATTTGCTCTCCCGCTATAACGGCGGGAGGGCGATTCCAAACGAAGTGGTTTAAGCAAATGAATGTTTGGCAGCAGAATGAGTGTGGCCATGACAGAAAGACTTTAACGACGTCTTATTCCAGATTCGATGTAAACATGCGCACATAGAGGTAGGGGAATCACAGAGAATCCATTACAGTTCAAGTGCCCGATTGCCCATTATCCTCTAAAGACGCAGGTTTTTTTTATGATGAATATAGGTCTATTTATTCGCAACAAATTACATAGATTTGTTAACAGAGTAGTGTTAATATTGAGATAGTTAATGAGGGGGGAGAATAATGTTACATCCATTAAGAGAAATAGTGGAGCATTTATCAACTATTCAACAGACTTATCCAGAGGATACTTGCTTGATCTTAAGTGACAGGGAAACAATCATTGGCTATCTTCCAGGAAAGGAAATTGATTTAAAGTTAAAAGTCGGCGAGAGCATGTCCAAATATAAAAAATCTGCTACTTATAAAGTGTTGCAGACAGGTGAAAAAATTCGTGAAGAAATACCTGCAGACATGCTTGGCATTCCTTACGTATCAACTTGTACACCAATCAAGCAAGATGGACAAGTGATTGGCGCCTTTGCGGCAGTCGTTTCAAATCAAAAGATGGAGGATCTTCGCAAAGGAGCGGAAAAACTCAGCGCGGTTATTAGCCAAATGACAACGTTTTCAGAAGAAATAGCCTCCATCACTAATTCTTCGGCAGATAAACTCCAGGAATTGTCTCAGCAATCAGAAACGATGAAAAATAATATGAAGAGTGTGGAAAGAATTATTCAGCAAGTAAAGGAGATTTCCTCCAGGTCAAATATTTTAGGGTTAAATGCATCAATTGAAGCTGCTCGTTCTGGAGAGTATGGAAGAGGATTTTCAGTTGTGGCTGATGAAATACGTAAAATGGCCGCTAACAGCAATTCGGCGGCTGAAGATATACAAAAGCAGTTGGAATTAACTCAGAAAGAAATTTTAAAAATTAATGAATCTATCCATGAAATTGCCGCCCAAACAGAAGAACAATCGGCTAGTACGCAAGAGTTCCATTCAATGGTAGAAAGAATTTCTGATACAGCTAAACTGTTAAATAAGCACGGTGGAATCCATCATGCGTCCCATTAATGGCTGCCAAAGAAGGCGGTCTTTTTTTATTGGCAAGAACAAGCTTATATATTAGGTGTGGTGAAAGGCGTACACAACAAATTGATTGCTGAATGAGCAGGATTATCTCTATATTTCTGACAATCATCGTCCCGCTTATATTCAGCAGAGGGGGAACAGCAAAATAAATGAAAAGCCAAGCTGTCTTACTGCTGGCATGATGAAAATATTAGGCCATTACTTGTCACTATGCCTAATCGCCAACTATGCAAATACAAATTCCATGCTGTTTTAGCAATAGCTGCTATACACAATGAGGACGATTGAATGTGATGTCAACGATTTCGTGGAAGGTGTGGGGAAAAGCTATTTGGGGTATAACAAAAGGTAGTATCCAGTGCAGCAGTGGAATGCTAAAAAATGGGGTGAAAAGAGTGTTTTATCGTTATTCTATAGCTTTATTATGTTTGGCTGGAGGAGCCTTCTTGTCTTTAAAAACCCGACGTCAACAGCGGTTGGCTCGCATCAATAGTCTGATGATCAAATCCATTGAACAGAAGGAAAATGAAATTACCTTTCATTGGAAAGGAGAATTGGCGTCCTATAACCTGTACAGGGAGGGGGAGCTCGTCTATTCAGGATCAGATACAGAAGTGACGGATACAGGACTTCTTCCAGGTCAGCCATATTCATATACAATCGAAAAGAAAAGGGCAGGAAACCGTCCTTTAAAGATAATAAAAATACAGACCGCTACTGCTACTGCGGCAAAAGATAAGAGCTCTGTCAATGTCTTACAAGATTTAATCGTTACAACTATTGTAACAGACTCGCTTGTTAGTATGGAATGGGAGCCGATTGAAGGGATTGAAGAGTATTCAGTTTACCGGAACGGAGAAAGAATAGCAAAGGTAAAGGATTGTCGTTTTATTGATAATGATGTTCAAGCCAACAAGGATTATACGTATTCTATTCAAGCGGCCCGTCCCCTAGTGTTGTCAGAAAAGAAGATGAGTGAGGAAAAATTCGCCATAGCAGGGATTATCGGCTTTTTCAAAAAGGGAGCATCGGAAAAGGAAGCAGTCCTGGAAAGATTTAATCTAACTAAACGAATTGGCACAATTGAAAATGTATTAAAGCCAGTAGAACAGCTGTCTGAAGAGACAGAATGGATGGTTCGTTACACAACGTTTTTAGAGAATAAATGGTTGAAAAACCCCAACTTCTTTTCCCCGCTTCGTTATTTTAAAGGAGATAACCGCGGGTTTGACCCTGATTCTCAAGATTATCGAACAAGAGCGGACATTCGAGTCAACTATAATGGACAAAGTCCTCAAGTTCATTTATCAAGAGATGTTGGCAAAACAAAAGCTTATGGGTGGATGAGAAGGCTGAAAAAAGAAGAAACAGCTTCAGAGGACGGTATTAAGATAGAAACTGTAAACACAACAAGCGAAAAAGTCATTGTTCATCTTACTCACTCAGTCGGAAATCCATTGGTTACTTCCCCAGCAATTGATTATAAAGTACGGGCTTTGCTGTTCAGCAATGGTTTTTTTGATATTAGCGGGATACATGACCAATCTCCTCATCATGAAATATACATTAAGAATAGCAGTCATCCTTATTGGCAGCCTCTTCATCAAGCAGAGAGCAAAGGCTTAGAATGGATGTCGACAACGATGGCCGATCAATTTTGGAGAGTTTCTAACTTTATATAAAAAAAGGAAAAGCGAAAAACGCTTTTCCTTTTTTATATAAAGCGAGCCCGCACACTCGGTGACGGAAGCATGCAGCTTTCTTTTTTGCCAAACCATTTATAACGGTTTTTGGCGATAAAGTCATAAGCTATATTTCGGATTGGACGAGGCACGATAATCAGCGCATATAACAGTTTCCATGCTCCCTTTAAATGTTTGCAAATACGAAGGGCAGCGGCTGATTTGTAATAAACTTTGTCTCCTTCAATCAAAATCATACTATCAATATCAGATGGCACGCGGTGTTTTTTCAATAACGATTGCCCGGTGTCACTTTGCAAAGAGGCAAAGTGAAAGATGCCTTTAGGGTCATTCTTTATAATGAACTGGACACTTGAATCACAAAAATTACATTCACCATCAAATAAAATAATCGGGTTCATTTTTTGTCCTCCTCTATTTCTTAAAATATAAATTCATTACTTCTATTTTATCCTCTTTTAAGTCGCATAAAACGTTCAATGGTTATCATGAATGAAACTATAAAAAAAATCAGCATACTAGAACAGTCATAGTCTAACAATTTTTCTTTTTAGAACCATTATATGTTCAAAACGAACAATATGACTTGACTATTTTGTTTTAAAGTAACATAATTATGTTTGAAAGTAACAAAAGATTATTTGATATGAAGGCGGTGCTTGGCAATGTCGTCTTATGAGCGAAAAAAGAGCATTCTTGAACAGTTACACATTTACGGAAAGGTCGAGATTACAGAGCTTTCAGAAGCTTTATCTGTCTCTCCAATGACGATTCGTCGAGATCTCGATCTATTAGAAAAGCAAAAAAAATTAATCCGCACACATGGAGGAGCCGTTCTTCCACAGGCTTTAATTAATGAACAATCTTTTGCTTCCAAAGCAGGATCGGCCGTTGAAGAAAAAAAGCAAATTGCGTTAGAAGCTGTCTCTCTTGTTAAGCCAAATATGACCGTTTTGCTTGATTCAGGAACCACCACACTGGAAATTGCCCGGCTGTTGAAAAGCAATGTGCCAGCCACCGTAATAACAAACGATATACAAATTGCTGCTGAGTTAATGGATAGCCATTTGGAAGTAATTGTAATTGGTGGGCGGCTCCAAAATGACGTCGGTGCCTTGTTCGGCTCTCTTGCAGAAAATACATTAAGAAATATGCATGTTGATCTCTTTTTTATGGGAGCCCATGCGATTCATTCAGCATTCGGTATTACAGCCCCCACACTCGAAAAAGCGGCTGTTAAGCAAGAGATGATAAAAACTGCAGAAAAAGTTGTGCTTGTGGCGGATTCATCTAAATTCCATCAGAAGGCGTTTTCTAAAGTATGCGATTTAGACTTTGTCACGACCGTTATTACAGACAGATATATATCTGAAGAAATTCGAAAATCCTATGAGGAATACGTAGATATAGTAATAGCAAAGTAGGTGGGCAGGATGAAAATAGGAATTATTGCAGATGATTTAACGGGTGCGAATGCGACTGGTGTTCGGCTTGCGAAAGCTGGCTTTGTAAGTGCCGCTGTTGTTTTCGGAGGAGGAGTCCCCACATCAGGAAACTTTACTGCTATTAGTATAGATACAGATAGTCGCTATATAAAGCCAGACACTGCTAAGTATCGTGTTCAAAAGGCTTATCGACAGTTAAAAGATTGGGGAGCGGATGTAGTAGCCAAGCGGATTGATAGCACGGTTCGCGGAAACTTAGGTGCAGAAACAGACGCTCTGTTAGATGCGATTGGTCCTGGCAGTATTGCTGTTGTAGTGGCTTCCTATCCGGATTCAGGACGTGTCACCTCCGGCGGATATTTGCTTGTAGAAGGGATGCCTGTTCAAGCAACAGATGTAGCAAAAGATCCGATGAACCCCATTGCAAGCTCTTATGTCCCAGATGTTATAAAGGAGCAAAGCCGCTATGAAGTCGGCCATATTGGGCTAGGGACGGTTTTAAAAGGAGCGGAAGCCATTTTACCTGCAATGAAGGCGTTAATGGCTGCAAACAAACGAATTATTGTCGTGGATGCAGTAACGAATGAAGAGATTGACCATATTGCAGAATCGATGGCCGCTATTGATGAGTATACGATCATCCCTGTAGACCCTGGTCCATTATCAGCTGCCTACGGCCGTGTCAAATCAAGACAAAGCATACATCTGAATAAATGGATTGTCACAGTAGGAAGCGTGACTCCGTTAACAGGACGGCAAATTCGCTATTTAATCGATAAAACCAACTCACATCCTGTGTATGTTAATGCGGCGAATCTCGCATCTTTAACAGGTTCATGGGAAGAAGAAGTGCAGCGGGCGACAAAGGAAGCGTTAGAAAAGCTAAAAGAGGAAGAAATTTTAATTATTACAACACAGTCACCCGCGTCCATAGTGTTGCCGCTTTCAGAAATAGCAAAAGAAGAAGGAACAACAGAGGAAACACTGGCTAAAAGAATCACGGACGGGTTGGCTAAAATTACCTATGGAGTGTTTAAAGAGCGGGGCACGGCCATTAATGGCACTTTTTCAAGTGGAGGAGATGTAACGGCTGCTCTTTGTGCAGTGAGCAAAGCGGAGGCCATTCAACTGGAGGATGAAGTACTGCCGCTCGCTGCTTATGGAAAATTTATCGGTGGGGCCCTTAACGGCATTCCGGTTGTGACAAAAGGCGGAATGGTCGGCGACAAACAATCAATTTATCAGTGCGTCAATTATCTAAGAACAAAAAATCATGAAGGACGTGTTTAATATGACAATAGAACGTGCAATTATCGCTATCCCTATGGGAGATGCAGCCGGGATTGGACCGGAAATTACCGTAAAATCATTAGCCAAAGAGGAAATCTATTCTATGTGCCGTCCCCTCGTTGTTGGTGATGCAGCAACCATACGCGAAGCGATTGTAGTAACAGAAACTAATTTGAAAGTAAATGAAGTGTCTTCGCCAGCAGAGGGGAAATATGAATTCGGCACAATTGATGTATTGAATTTGGCAAACATTGATGCAAAGGCCCTTCAACCTGGGAAGGTCCAGGCTCAATGTGGACAAGCAGCTTTTGAATATATTAAAAAATCCGTTCAGCTGGCGATGGATGGGAAAGTAGCCGCTCTTGCTACTACACCGATTAATAAAGAATCGTTGAAAGCTGCGAATGTACCATTTATCGGTCATACGGAAATGCTAGAATCCCTGACGAATTCCAAAGATCCGTTAACGATGTTTGAAGTGCGCAGTCTGCGTATCTTTTTCTTAACCCGTCATGTGTCTTTAAAAGAGGCGATTACTCAGATGACAAAAGAACGCGTTCATGACTATTTAATCCGATGTGATCAAGCGTTGAAGCGTCTTGGAATTGAGAATCGCTCGATCGCAGTGGCTGGATTAAATCCACATAGCGGAGAAGGCGGCTTGTTTGGCGATGAAGAAGTAAAAGAAATTGGACCGGGAATCGAAGCGGCCAAAAGAGACGGAATTAACGCTTACGGACCAGTGCCGGCAGATTCTGTTTTCTTCCAGGCGTTAAATGGCAAATATGATGCCGTTCTATCCTTGTATCACGATCAGGGACATATCGCTGCTAAAATGACAGATTTTCATCGTACGATTTCTATTACAAACGGCTTGCCTTTCTTGCGTACATCAGTTGATCATGGAACGGCATTTGATATCGCTTGGAAAAATATTGCTTCCAGTGTCAGTATGGAAGAATGCATTAAATTGGCAGCACAGTACGCACCAAAATTCACACGAGAGTCGCTTTAATAGAGAGAACCAAAAGAGAGGGGATTCTCCCTTTCTTTTTACCTATATTGAAAGGGGTTGCAGAGGATGACACCAGAAACGCAAATGATCGTCGGATTGATTATTGGTGTAGCCGCATTGATCATACTTGTGTTAAAAACAAAAATTCATGCATTTTTAGCTTTGATTATCGGAGCTTCTTTAACTGGAATTATTGGTGGGATGGACCCGGTTAAAGTAGCGGAAACAATCTCTGCAGGGTTTGGAAGTACGTTAGGATCGATTGGGATTGTTATTGGTTTTGGCGTAATGATCGGCCGGATTTTGGAAGTATCGGGTGCAGCAGAGAGACTCGCCTACAGTTTAATTAAACTTGTCGGAAAGAAAAAAGAAGAATGGGCGATGGCCATTGCCGGATATATTGTGTCTATTCCTATTTTTGTCGATTCAGCATTTGTTATTTTAAATCCATTAGTTAAGGCGCTTTCCCGCAAAACAGGAAAGTCTGTTGTCACGCTTGGAGTCGCATTGGCCATCGGGCTGGCTGCTACGCATCATGCTGTGCCACCTACGCCAGGACCACTGGGTGTAGCCGGTATTTTCGGAGTGGATATTGGCTTAATGATTGCTTGGGGGTTAGTGTTTGCCGTTCCAATCATTATTGTTGGTGTCACTTATGCCAAGTGGATTGGCAAGAAAATTTACCAGCTTCCTGCTGAAGAAGGGGCAGACTTTGTCCGTCCAGATGCTCCACAGGCCTATCAGGAGTTTTTGGAATTATCAGCTGAAAGAAGCAAAGAGTTACCTTCTTTATTTCGTTCAATCCTGCCTATTTTATTGCCGATTGTTTTAATTTTCATTAATACAACATTAAGTGCGATGGAGATCAAGGGAGGATGGATTGACTATTTGTTATTCCTAGGTCAGCCAATCATTGCTGTAGGACTGTCATTGGTGGCAGCGATTTATGCATTGGCAGGACATATGAAGCGTGAGGAGGCACTTGAACGCATGGAGGAAGGAATGGTCACAGCCGGTATTATTTTACTTGTGACAGGAGCCGGTGGTGCGTTAGGGCAAGTGCTTCGTGAAAGTGGAGCCGGAGATTATATTGCCCAGCAAATTGCTTCTTTGCCATTACCAGCTATTTTAATTCCATTTTTCATTGCGACACTTGTCCGCCTTGTTCAAGGAAGCGGAACAGTAGCGATGATCACAGCAGCCTCCATTTCCGCGCCTATTGTGGCGAATCTAGATATCAATATGGCGCTCGCAGCCCAGGCAGCTGCACTTGGTGCGATGATTTTCTCTTACTTTAATGACAGTTTATTTTGGGTGGTTAACCGGATGCTTGGCATTAAAAATGTAAAAGAGCAAATACTCGTTTGGTCTGTTCCGACAACATTAGCATGGTTAACTGCTCTGGTGTCCCTGCTCATTGCTAACTTGTTTGTTTAAGAGATTGATTGCTGCTGGCTAAAAATATCATGAAGAGCTGCTTCGGGTTGAAGAGAAACATTTTATTTTTTAAATGAAGATATTGAATGAGAAGTAGAACGGCTGGATAGTAAATAATGGCAAACGTAAATAATTACCATCCGTACAGGAGCGTCTCTTGTTAAAGAGCGCTCCTTTTGTATTTGGTTCTATGATGGAGTGCTGTATTTCTTTTCCATATCCTCCGGGCTGATTTTCTGCAGAGCGGACAATTGTTCAAGTTCTTTGATTTGTGATACGGCCTCCTCATATTCAATAGAGTGAGTATACACCTTGTCGAAATAGACAGCTTCTTCAGGCATTAATATTTTTACCTCGATTTCAATAGCTGCTCCTCCCGTGTCTTCATCTCCAAGTGACATATCGGAAAGATTCTTTTCCTGATGAGAAATGAAGATTTTTTCTTTTTCTTGTTGAGACCGAACGAGGTTCATGATCTCGTCCAGATCCTGTGTTTGTTTCATATATGATCACCTCATTTTACTTTACCTTATTTTTTCAAAATTAATCATTTATAAAAATTGAAGACTTAGGTCGAATGAATGAAAATGGAGTAAAGAAGTTTAAATAAGTTCTTACCTGTGTAAAGTGAGTGTATGTGTACATAATTTTTAGAAAGGGAGGATGAGTATGAAGAAAATATTCTTTTTCTTCTCCATCTTAGCGGTCATGTTAATTGTCAGTGCATGCGGCGGTGGAGAGGATAAGGCAGCAGACAAACAAAAAAATGACGAAACGACATCTGAAAACAATTCCACAGCCACAGAAGAACAGCCAAGTGAAGAAACCTCTACTGAAAAACAGGCCCCTACATCTCCGGATGAGCCCATTTCTGAGGATGGAGAAGATAATGACTCCCAAGTGATTGATTTAAAAAATAGTGAGGGGAAAAAGGTAGGGATAGCTGAACTGAAACAAACGAATGAAGGGGTATCTATTAAGGTGGAGGCTTCGGATTTGCCACCAGGTGAGCATGGATTTCACATTCATGAAACAGGAAAATGTGAAAAACCGGACTTTGAATCAGCCGGTGGTCATTTTAACCCAACGAATGCCAGCCACGGAATGAATCACGAAAAGGGACCACATGCCGGCGACTTGCCAAATCTTAACGTAGGGGAAGACGGAACAGTAAAAGCAGAAATGATTGCAAAAGAGGTAACACTTAACAGTGGAGAAGATCATTCTTTAATAGATGAAGACGGATCAGCTCTTGTTGTTCATGAAAAGGCGGATGATGGCAAATCTCAACCAGCTGGTGATGCAGGCACCCGCATAGCTTGTGGGGTTATAAGCACTCAATGATAAACATAAAGGCCTTCCCAATCTTTTGTGGATTTGGGAAGGCCTTTGTTATGCTGTTAGTTAGCTCGCTATCTTTTTTCGATTTGGCGTATACTTATTTCCAATTTTAATAATAATGGGTGTGCCAATCATCGTTGGCAACAGCCAAATAGCGAGTATGGGAATGTCATTTAAAAAAGGAATGTGTGGGCTGTTAACAACAAGTGTGGCTGTAACTATTCCAATATAGGAGCCGAGCATTCCAGCGATATGCCGGTTTAGCCAATTTCTTTTCTTTTTCTTCACAGAAAAATAACCAATTAAAGCAAATGAAAAGGAGAAGAGGGCGATATAGAAGAGGTAGGCACTCTCTTCCCAATGAATAATGGCCATAATGAGAGCTGAAAGAAAAACAAGTGCATAGGACCAAAAATAAATTTCACCGGAGATCGTATGCTTCCCTTTTTTCTTTTTAGAAAAGCCAGCAAATAGCCCTGTAAATAAACAAATAAAGCCGGTAACGATATGGACTGTTAAAATAAATAAAAACAAAAGATCACCGTTTCATATGAACATCAAAAAAGCAACTACACTTTCAAATAGAAGATTGAAGGTGAGTTGCTTGTTTGTTTAGAGCAGAATTTTACTGTTCTATTTAGTTAAATGAGCATCTAGGCAATAATTATGCTTTTTGAACGTTAGACGCTTGTAAGCCGCGTTGGCCTTGTTCTGTTTCGAAAGTAACTGCTTGACCTTCGTCTAAAGATTTGTAGCCTTCACCTTGGATCGCTGAGAAGTGAACAAATACATCGTCTCCGCCTTCGCGCTCGATGAATCCAAATCCTTTTTCTGCATTGAACCATTTTACTTTACCGTGTTCCATTTTGTATCCTCCTCTTGTGCGAAAAGCACATCAATGGTACTATCCTTGCTCAAATTCATTAGACGAAAAGTACTTAACTTTCCTTTTTCTTCGAACAAAAATAATTCTCTTTAAACATAACAGACACTGCTAAAGAAGGCAAGAAAAGGAGAAAGTGATTTCTCGGCAATATTCGCCAAGTGAAGGCTTTTAGTGAGTAAAAACTGTCGAAAACTGCCTTTTTCAGACTTTATTCCTATATTTTAAAGTGGAAAGTCAAGGGTAAATCGTCTATTCGGCTGATTTATCAGAATATTTAATTAAGTATAATGGGGACGTATTATAAAAGTGATGGGGGGGGAATGTTTTGAGAAAATTTATGGTATTCTTTTTAGGAATTTCTTTGCTATTTTCCACAGGGTTTTCATCTGCTGCAATGGCAGCAGAAACAGTGCCTGGTGGACCTTCTACTAACGGAGAAATGAATTTGAACAGCCTTGTTACATATGAGGATATGATTAAGGTGTTGAAGGACATTGAGCAGACCAGCAAAGGAAAGGTAGAAGTACTTACTCTAGATAAGTATGGGAAAAGTGAGCAGAATCGAAGCTTTTATGCAGCAAAAGTTGGGACAGGCCCAATTAAGGTTTGGATACAGGCTCAAATTCATGGAGATGAAAAGCTGACAACACGGGCTGTTTTGGACTTGCTAAAAACATTTGGCAGCAGCGGGGCAAAGGATGTAAAAGAAATCCTGAACAATGTAACCATTTATGCCATTCCAATGTACAACCCGGACGGCAGCATCATGAATACGCGGACAACAACGCTGTATGAAAAGGGGGAGCCAAAGCTAAGCGGAGAGGGCAAGCCATTAACGACCGATTTAAACCGTGATTGGTCAGAGAATGGATTTAAAGCAAAAGAATCGTTAGCATTTTATAAGTATTGGGCGGATGTAAAGCCTGATTATGCGGTCGATCTGCATCACCAAGGCTTTAAGACGGTATACGGTACAAACGAGTCAACTTCGATGTCGCTTGGTGTATCGCTTGCTCCAAACGGTCCAACACTGCCTAGCGTGAAAAATTACAATGAGGTTACCCGTCAAATGCAAGTATACGTCTATGATGCGCTAAAAGACTATGGATATACACACATTGATCGCTATCAAGTGGGAAGCGGCGATCAGAGATACGAAATTGATATCAAGGGCGGAGTAGTTTCGGCTATGATGCTCGGCTTGAACTATAACAATCTTAACCCGACAAGGCATAGCAATCCAGCGATTTTCTTTGAGACAAAAGGGAATACAAGGGAGGGTGGCCTTGGACAAAAATCAAATGGTTATTTAACCAAGCAAAATTATTTAGGGTTAAAAGCGCTTCTTGAAGGAATTGCTTCTGGAAAGGTAAATAACGCGAACCCTAACCGCTGGGAAGACATTCCAGCGTATCCGCTTGCCGGTTATCAGACAGACACTGGGATTATCCCTGCTGGCTATTAATAGAGAGCTTTTCTGCTGATCGTTAGGCCGCTTATTACAAAATGTAAAATCAAAAGTACCAATTCTGCCCAATAGAGAAGGTTTGTGGGAGTAATTGGGATAAAAGAAACAGCCAGAGGAGTCTTCCTCTGGCTGTCTTTTTCGTGAGAGTATTATTTGAAAAATACTTTCTCGATATTATATTTCGATTGAAACTGATTAATAATATACGTTTCATAAATTTCCCGTTCCATTGGATCATCCACATAGCAGACTTCAATTTTATAGACGTCATCTCTATGCAGTTTAATCGGAGAAGCTGTGTCTTCAAAGCTTTTACGGATGCGCATCCTTAACTTTCTTGCTTTTCCAACGAACATTAACTCGTCGCGAGCATCATAGTACATATAGATGCCCCCTTTATCACGGGCGATTTTGTGATAGTCAATAAAGCCATACTCTCTGGCTATTGCCGCTTCGCTCGTGTCTCCTTCAGAATTCTTTTTTATAATGGTTAGATCTGGTTGAGGTACTTCAATTTTTATCATTTGCAATCGCTCCTATTCCTCTATAAAGCGTACCATAAATGCCAAGAAAAGCTACCATTCCTTTGATAATTTCACAAATTTTCGCCGTTTAAGGCTACTTTTCTTTATTCACCAGCTTCTGCAGATAACGGACAAAAACATCATCTCTGGCAAGCGAAGCCTCAAAGGTTCTCTTTAAGAAGTTTTCCCCTGCTTGAAAGTCCGGAAAAGCTTCTGGTAAAATGGTGCCTTCGCGATTAATCGTCCATTTATTTTCAGCCGCCTCATATAAAAGAAAAGTCTCTCCAGACCGGCTTTCATAAAGGGAACCGAATGACGACTCTTTTACATTGTAGCGGTTTCTTCTGGCATCTTCCCGCAGCGGCATCAAGTGAAACGTTTCCGTGACGAACTGTCTGTAGGCGTCCTCTGTCATAGAAGCACCGGCTGCTTTCGCATGACCGCCGCCCCCATAGTGGGCGGCTATTTCTGAGACATCGATATGATCATGGATTGTGCGAAAGCCGAGCCGCTTTCCGCCGATATTTAAGATCGCAATATAATCAAGGTGGGGGTTGTCCTTCCCGAGCTCATTCCCGAGCTCGGAATGATATGATTCCGCATAAACGACTCCTGCCAGATGCTCTCCAACTTTAGCTTGCACAAGTTCCCGTCTTTTCCGGCGGATGTAACGAGCGATTTTGTCATCTTCCATATCTAATATTTTTTCTTCTAATTCATCGAAAAAGAAATGATCATGATAACGAAGCCGGCTCATCATTCTTTCTTCAAACTCCTCTATTGATACTAAAAAGAAAAGAGCATTCAGTCTGCGTGCTTCCTGGTTATCATTTTTTTCCCATTCCCATGTATCATACTGCCTGACGAGCTCTACGAATTCAGCAATTGCACTAGAGGGCTCCATTAGCTCCTGTTCCAGCAAATACTCATAAAGCAATGAAGTAGCAGAAGTTAGTTTTCCTTCTTTATCTTCAACGACAACGTGTCCCCATTCATGCTCGTTAAAGTGAAGAGCCGTTTTATGATGGTCAATCAACTGCACTTTCCCACCGGCCAGATAAAATTCATTCAGTTTTTCTTTGTTTTCATCATTAACAGATAAATCAGTAATAAGTAAAGAAGTTTTCTTATCCTGATGTTCTAAAAACCATGCTACTTCATAGTCAAGACCCGATACGGAATTGTAGCGGACCTGTACCTCCTTTCCGAAGGCAAGCTTGGCTAGAATGCCACAGCCGACGCCGTCTAAATCATTGTGTGTTAACAATTTGTACATTACCTTCACCTCACTGTATTTAGTATGTTACCCAAAGAGAGAAAATTGAAGTATAAAAACACTCATTGCAGCTCAGTTTACGAAAAAGTAGGGTAAAACTATTGAATAAGGGGTGTAAAAGATGACATTAATCCGTCTTGGTTATGCAGCGATGAGCATGAATGTAAAAAACAGCTCTCCTTCTCAAACGATGACTCATACACAATTTATCAAGATAAAGGACAGGGAAGCGGCTATTAGAAAGCTCGAAAGAATTGCGGCTTCGAATATAATGAACTGCTTGCGGCTTCTGAGGCACAATGCGGCAAATGATATCCACTTTTTTCGACTTAGCTCCAAATTAATCCCACTCGCTAATCATCCGGATTTGCCGGATTGGAATTTTATAAAGCCTTTAAAAGAAAATCTAGCAGCTATTCGTGATTATTTAGATGAACATCCGACTATGCGGATTGACTTTCATCCCGAACATTTCGTCGTCTTGAACACACAGAATACGGAAGCTTTTCAAATGGCTTTAAAAACGCTTATTATGCATAAAAAGTTATTAGAAGGAATGGGAATCGATCCTGAACATCGCTGTGTTCTTCATGTTGGCGGAGGATATAAAGATAAAGAAAAAGCACTTGAACAATTTATCCATAATTGGGCACTCATCCCTCCGTCTTTGCAAAAGATGATTATGCTGGAGAATGATGATACTACTTTTACCGTAAAGGATGCGTTATATCTTTGTGAAAAAATAGGCATTCCTTTTGTTTTTGATTACCATCATCATCGGGCGAACCATGAAGAAGGAGAAACCTGGGAAGAGGATTGGCAGCGAGTTGTTAGCACCTGGACAAGTGCCAAGCTTCCACTGAAGATGCATATTTCTAGCCCGAGGTCAGAGAAAGACTTCAAAGCCCACGCGGATTTCATTAACAAGACGGAATTACTTGAATTTTTGCGGAAAGTAAAAGGAAGCATTTCTCAAATAGATATAATGATTGAAGCAAAGAGAAAAGATGACGCTTTGTTTACGTTAATAGAAGCGGTCAGAGGTGAGCCGGATATAACAATCATGGATGGGTCCAGCTTTTATATTACCTAACAGAAAGGCCAGACACCTCTTGAAGTGTCCGGCCTTTCGCCTATTCGTTCTCACGCATAGTATCGTCAACAATGGCTCTTAAATCCTTATGAAACAGCTCATCGCTGCATACAAAGCTGTCTTCATGGCCGTTACCGACAATTCTCTTTAGCTCTCCTTCATCACCTTTAGCATTAATAATCTCAAAAATTTGATTTAATCCTTCTGATATTTGTTTATCTTCGTCCTTCAAACAGACCAACCTCCTTTTTAGTGTTTATTCTTCCCGCAAAAAGAGTGTTAAATCCTGTTTATCCAAAAAGGGGAGGGGTACTATACTTTTTTAAAACAATAAATAACCTGTTCTTGTAATAATTTTTGAATATTTTAACAAAAAGCTTGAACAAAAGAGGTATGTCTGAAATAATATAAGTATATGATCATATATTCATATAAAGGAGCGTATGTAATGGGACACTCACACAGTCACGGTCACAATCATGGCCATAGCCATGGGCACGGACATCACCATCACTCAACAAATAACAAACAAGCGTTAAAACTATCATTTATGTTAATCGCGACGTACATGGTCGTAGAAGTGGTGGGAGGAATTTTGACAAACAGCTTGGCATTGCTGTCGGATGCGGGGCACATGCTGAGCGACGCGGCAGCCTTGGGCCTCAGTTATTTGGCTTTAAAATTTGGTGAAAAAGAAGCCACACTATCGAAGACATTTGGCTACAAGCGGTTTGAAATCCTGGCTGCTTTTATTAACGGCCTCACCTTGCTTGCTATTTCGGTTTATATTTTTATTGAGGCGTACAAGAGGATTATGACTCCTCCAGAAATAATGAGCATTGGCATGCTGATTGTTTCGGTCATTGGTCTGTTAGTGAATATTGGAGCGGCTTATATTCTAATGAGAGGCGACAAAGACGAAAACTTAAATGTTCGCAGTGCTTTTTTACACGTTCTTGGAGATCTGCTCGGTTCGGTAGGAGCGATAGCCGCTGCTTTAATGATTATGTTTTTTGGCTGGAATTTGGCTGATCCAATTGCGAGTGTTATTGTTGCTATATTGATTATTATAAGCGGCATCCGGGTCACAAAGGATTCTTTCCACATTTTAATGGAAGGGGCACCGGAAAACATTAATGTTTTGCAAGTGAGGGAGGCCCTGCTTAGTTTGCCTGGGGTCAATGATGTTCATGATTTGCACGTATGGGCGATCACTTCTGACTTTCCTGCATTAAGCTGTCACGTAGTCACTAGTCCAGATATAGAAGGACAGCCGCTGCTCAAGGAAATCCAAAAGAAACTACATGATGACTTTCATATTGAACATACAACGATTCAAATTGACTTTTCTGATTATCCATGTAAAGGAGATCACTGCAACTAAGAAAGGCGGTTCCTATAGAACCGCCTTCTTAATTACAAAGAGTTTCATCGTGTATCAATAGCATATGTTCGCTTTTTTCTTACAAGATGATGAATAATTTTCTAAAAGAGGATTGATCTTTATATCAGATTATTTTATTATCATTATTAATAATGATAATAATAAGGAGTGATATATATGGTTGGATCCTATGCATTTGCGGGAATGATTTTTCAGTTACTCATTTCGATCTTACTGCCGACAGCTCTACTTATTTATTGGCGGATAAAAGGAAAGTTTTCTTGGAGAGTGTTTTGGGCGGGAGTAGGAGTATTTATCATATTTGCACAAATACTCGAAGGAGGACTGCATGCGATGATGATTGATCCTTCGGGCCCTTCCTTGAAAATGACGGATAATCCTTTTGCCTATGCTTTGTATGGAGGACTTGCAGCTGCATTGTTTGAGGAACTAGGACGCTATTTTGTTTTTTTATTGGTATTAAAACGCAGCCGTGAATTTGGCGATGGCGTGTCACTTGGCATCGGCCATGGAGGAATAGAAGCAGTGCTAATTGGTGCCGTCGGAGCAGTTAATGCACTTGTATATGCAATCATGATTAATAATGGCACATTTGAAACTAATCTTAGTGTACTGCCTTCACAGCAGATAAGCCAGTTGAAAATGCAGATAATCGAAACCAATTTTGGATCGTATTTGCTGGCTGGTATAGAGCGGGCAGGAGCCATTGTTATGCAGATTATGTTTTCGGTGATGGTACTGCTTGGAGTACGGAGCGGCAAGTTTAAGTATGTATTATATGCCATCGGCCTTCACCTTTTCATTGATTTCTTCGTTGCGCTTTACCAGGTAGGTACGATTACAAGCATTTGGATTATTGAAGGGTTAGTAGCAGCCTTTGCTTTGCTGTCTATTTATATTATTCGCCAGTTGAAGTTGCATTTTAAGTAAGAAGAAGTAAATGGACGGGGAGCTTCACCCAATCGGTGTGAGAAAATAGAACAAATAATCGTTAATGAGCCTATCAAATGAGTAAAAAGCTGCCCAATATACGCCAGGTTTGTTTTTATAGGACTTGTAAAGCCAGATTTGATCATACTAGTGGAAGAACTCTAAGTGCGTGGCACTATAAAAAATAAATGTACCCCTGAATCACCGGGAAAGAAGGCGATGATTGACAAGCGATGCTTTATAAGGAGGATGAAGGATGCTCGTATTGGATGATTTTACTGTTATCCGGTATGAGTCTGTGCCTCAGGGGGAGTACATATATAAAGTATTTATAAAATTAGAAAATTTTTTATGCGAGTGCTAATTGTTTTGACAAAATAAAAAAAATGGTATGATTTAATTTACATTAACTGTGTAAAGGAGATTGATGAGATAATGGAAAAAACATTTACAATTATAGATGAAGCAGGAATTCATGCACGTCCGGCAAGTATTTTGGTACAGGCTGTGAGCAAATTCTCGGCGGATGTCAGTCTTGAATATAACGGAAAAAGTGTAAATTTAAAGTCTATTCTCGGTATTATGTCTCTCGGTATCCCTTCTGGTGCTGAAGTGAAAATAACTACATCTGGTGCGGATGAAGCAGAAGCTATGCAAACAATCACAGAAGTATTGGAAAAAGAAGGATTAGCTAAATGAATCAATGGTTAACAGGAATCGGAGCCTCTGCAGGAATTGCGATTGCAAAGGCTTTTCGTTTGGAAGAACCTGATCTGGTCGCAGAAAAGAAGGAAGTACTTGACAAAGGATCAGAAGTTCAACGTTTTGATCGTGCAATTGAGAAATCAATAGGTGAACTGCAAAAAATTAAAGAACACGCGGCAGGAACGCTCGGCGAAGATAAGGCTGCTATTTTTGAAGCGCATACACTTGTTTTAAATGATCCTGAACTGCTTAATCCAGTAAAGGATAAAATAAACCAAGAAGGTATTAATGCTGAATTTGCCATGAAAGAAGTATCGGATATGTTCGTCTCCATGTTTGAATCCATGGACAATGAATATATGAGAGAGCGCGCGGCAGATATCCGTGATGTAACAAAGCGGGTTATCGGGCATTTGCTTGGAGTAGAGATACCGAATCCGAGTTTAATTTCTGAAGAAGTCATTATTGTAGCAGAGGACTTGACACCGTCAGATACGGCTCAATTAAACAGACAGTTTGTCAAGGGCTTTACAACTAATATTGGTGGGCGCACTTCCCATTCAGCGATTATGGCACGTTCCCTCGAAATTCCAGCCGTTGTCGGTACAAAAACAGCGCTGAATGATATTGAAAATGGCATGATGCTGATTATTGACGGTCAAGAGGGAAAGGTAATTATTGATCCAGAGTTGACTGTTATTAAAGAGTATGAAGAGAAAAAGGCGGCATATGAAGCATATAAAGCAGAGCTTGCTGAGCTTGTAAATGTGCCAACAGCTTCCGCAGATGGCTGTCGAGTGGAGTTGGCTGCTAATATTGGCACACCTGAGGATGTAGACGGTGTTCTTCAAAATGGGGGAGAAGGGATTGGCCTCTACCGTACTGAATTTCTCTATATGGGACGTGACCAGTTGCCAACGGAAGAAGAACAGTTTACAGCTTACAAAAAAGTCCTTGAACGCATGGAGGGAAAACCGGTTGTTGTCCGGACTCTTGATATTGGCGGGGACAAAAAATTGCCGTATTTAGATTTGCCGAAAGAAATGAATCCGTTTTTAGGCTTTCGGGCTATTCGCTTGTGTCTAGAGATGCAGGACATGTTCCGTACACAATTGCGTGCACTTCTTCGTGCCAGCGCCTATGGCCATTTAAAAATCATGTTTCCGATGATTGCCACGCTTCAAGAATTTCGGCAGGCGAAGGCAGTTTTGTTAGAGGAGAAAGAAAAGCTGCAACAAGAAGGAATCACTGTTTCTGATAGCATCGAAGTCGGAATGATGGTAGAGATTCCTTCATCTGCTGTAATGGCAGATATTTTTGCGAAGGAAGTTGACTTCTTCTCCATAGGCACCAATGACTTAATTCAATATACTTTGGCTGCAGATAGAATGAATGAGCGGGTAGCTTACCTATATCAGCCATATAATCCAGCTATCCTTCGTTTGATTAAAATGGTAATTGATGCTGCGCATAAAGAAGGAAAATGGGTAGGCATGTGCGGAGAAATGGCAGGAACAGAAGCGGCTATCCCAATTTTGCTTGGTCTTGGCCTTGATGAGTTCAGTATGAGTGCGTCATCTATTTTACCAGCTAGAAGCATTATCTCTCGCTTATCAAAAGCATCCATTAGTGAGAGAGTGGAAGAAGTGCTGCAAATGGATACAGCCGAAGAAGTAGAACAGTTTGTAAGAACCCATTTTTTATGAGAAAAGAAAGTTAACTAAAAAGGAGGTTGCCCTTTCCGGCAACCTCCTTTTTAGTTTGGAGGGTTTTCTCTGTTGTTTCTATTTGTGCTAATCCTATTTTCCATCTGACTGCCGCTCATTTTATCAGGAGTGAAAATTTAAAATATATAGAATATTATAAATGATGAATTATTATGCATGTATAGATTTATTTCCATTAAATTTTTCGAGAATAGAGCATAAAGAATAGATTTTCTATATTATTATTATTTAAATAATGTGCATGAAAATAAGAGAAATTGTGTTAATATAATTATCAGAAAGAGTTAAAATGTAAAAATAGATTGAAAATTGTCGTTGTAAACGCTATTATTTTACTAGATAACAAGAACAAGAACTGAGCAAATTATTATTCTTGGTTTATCAAAAAACAGAAAAAGAAAAATATTTAGGGGGTCAGCAACATGAATATTTCAATTAAAAAGTCTCTTTTGTCTGTAGCAGCTGGATGTGCACTTTTACTATCTGCCTGTAGCGGGGGACAGGAAGATTCTGCAGGAAAAGAAAAATCAGAAGACAAAAAAGTATTACAAGTGGGAACAGAAGCAACTTTTGCCCCATTTGAATTTATGGATAAAGGGAAGGTAAGCGGCTTTGATGTAGACCTTTTAAATGCTGCGGCTGAGGAAGCCGGTTATGAAGTGAATATTGAAAACACTGGTTGGGATGCCATGTTTGCCGGCCTTCAAAGCAAACAGCTTGATATTGGTATGGCGGGTGTGACGATTAATGATGAGCGTAAGAAATCCTATGATTTCTCTGTTCCTTATTTTGAGTCAACAAGCATGATTGCTTTCAAAAAAGGCACCTCTATTAAAAATGCTGATGATTTAAAAGGAAAGAAAATTGGTGTTCAAAATGGAACGACTGGACAATTTGCTGCCGAAGCAGTAGTTGGAAAGAATTCTTCTTCGATCTCTAAATATGAAACAGCAGCGCTCATGTTCCAGGCTTTGCAAAGCGGCGATGTTGAAACAGCTGTTACAGATATTGCAGTCGCGCTGGAATATGTGAAAAACAATCCGGACAGCGGTGTTGAAACAGTTGGAGATGAAAAGAAATTTAAGCCAGAATATTACGGTATCGTCTTCCCTAAAGGCAGCGAATACAAAAAAGACTTTGACAAAGCACTGAATGAGATATACGACAATGGGAAATATGCTGAGATTTATAAAAAATGGTTTGGTAAAGAGCCAAACGTAGATTCCTTAAAAGAAGCAGCGAAACAATAAGGAATGAATTGCGGCTGTCCGCTGTAGGCTTGGGCCTAAGGACAGTCGTTTTTGTCTCAGAAAGGGGGAAGTAAAATGAATTTCCGCACAGATATTATCGTGGATTATATGCCATATTTCATTAAAGGCACACTGTTAACTTTAGGACTATCATTCGCTGGAATTTTAATCGGCCTCATTCTTGGTTTGCTTATCGGGTTAGGGAAGATGTCGACAAACAAACTGGTGAAATTTCCGTTCGTCTGGTATGTGAACTTTTTTCGGGGGACTCCGTTACTCGTACAAATCTTATTGATTCACTTTGGGGTCGTGCCGCTGTTCATGTCTCCGTCTAATCCGATCGTTTCTGCCATTATTGCCCTTTCGCTGAATGCGTCTGCTTACATTGCAGAAATCTTCCGCGCAGGCATTCAGTCTATTGATAAGGGACAAATGGAAGCTGCTCGGTCGCTCGGCATGAGTCATGTCCAAGCGATGAAGCTCGTTATCTTGCCACAGGCTGTCAAACGGATGATCCCGCCGCTTGGCAATGAATTTATTGTGTTATTAAAGGATTCATCGCTGGCAGCAATTATTGCTGCCCCAGAGTTAATGTATTGGGGACGTGCAGCCCAAGGACAATACATTAGGGTGTGGGAGCCGTATATCACGGTTGCAGTCATTTACCTTATATTAACTTTGTCGCTGACCTATTTAATGAACTACATTGAAAGGAGAATGAATACACAATGATCTCCGTCAAAAGCCTTAAAAAGTCATTTGGTGACAATGAAGTATTGAAAGATATCTCCCTCGAAGTGAAGCCGCAGGAAGTAGTGGTGGTTATCGGTCCGTCCGGTTCCGGAAAATCAACCTTTATCCGCTGCTTGAATTTACTTGAGTCGGTTACTGGCGGTCATGTATATGTAACTGGAAAAGATTTAACTGATAAGAAAACAAATATTAATGAAATTCGCAAAGATGTCGGCATGGTGTTCCAGCACTTTAACTTATTTCCTCATAAAACCATTCTTGAAAACATAACACTTGCTCCAATCAACGTAAGAGGAATGAAGAAGAAGGAGGCTGAAGAAAAAGCAATCGCTCTTCTGAAAAAGGTGGGGCTTGCAGACAAAGCCAATGCTTATCCCGATTCTCTATCCGGCGGCCAAAAGCAGCGGGTGGCGATTGCCCGTGCGTTGGCAATGGAGCCGAAGGTCATGTTATTTGATGAACCAACGTCTGCCCTTGACCCCGAAATGGTCGGTGAAGTGCTTGAAGTAATGAAGCAGCTGGCCAAAGACGGAATGACGATGATTGTAGTTACACACGAAATGGGATTTGCAAGAGAAGTCGGCGATCGAGTCATTTTTATGGATAACGGCTATATCATTGAAGAGAATGAACCGGTGGAATTGTTTTCTAATCCACAGCATGAGCGTACAAAAGCATTTTTAAGTAAAGTACTGTGAGTAAAAAAGAGCATTCTGTGCATACAGAATGCTCTTTTTTACTCCTTGTTTTTAGCTTCTAGAAAAATCAGATGAGATAAGGAGGAAAAGGGTAAGAGCAAGCCAATTATTATAGAGAGAGGAGATTTAAAGTTTTCATGTAATCAGATTGATTGAAAGGAGGATATGGTTTGCTGCTTGAAGACATTTTGAAGGAATTTGAAGAATGTCCCTTTCTTCACCATTTAGGCTTAGAAATTGTGCGATTTGAAGAAGGGAATGTCCAAATTAAGCTGAGTATGAAAGACTATTTGCTGAATACGAACCATACTTTGCACGGCGGTGTATATGCCTCTATTCTTGACTTTATCCAAAGCATGCATTTACGTTCGGTAACGAAGACGCGGTGTGTGACCACGAGTTCAACGGTCCATTTTGTTGCTCCAGTAACGGGCGGAGAGATTCTCGCTGAAGCGGAGGTCATTTCCAAAGGACACAAAATGGCATTCGTTGAAGGAACCATGAAAGATAGGGAAGGAAAGCTGATAGCTAAGGGAACGGGAACATTTAAGTTGATTCAGCCTGCAAGTCTAGATAAGGGGGAGAGGGCATGACGGGAAGGTTTAAAGGAAGAACAGCCTTTGTAACAGGCGGAAGCCGGGGAATTGGTAAAGAAATCGTTAAGCGATTTGCAGAGGAAGGAGCCAACGTAGCTATTATTGATGTGAATGAACAGGCCGTCGTAGAAACGGAAAAAGAGCTTGCAGAAAAAGGATTTCCCATTTATACAAAAATAGCGAGCGTGACAGAGCAGGAGCAAATAGAGCAGGCAATGAAGGAAGTTTATGGGGCATTTGGCGCCATTGATATTCTAGTTAATAATGCAGGGGTCCTTCGGGATAATTTATTATTTAAAATGACAGATGATGATTGGCTGACCGTTATGGATGTCCATTTAAAAGGAGCTTTCTACGCATGCCGTGCCGCCCAAAAGTACATGGTAAAGCAACAATATGGAAGGGTCATCAACATTTCCTCAACATCTGCTCTTGGCAACCGTGGACAGGCAAACTATGCAACAGCTAAAGCTGGAATCCAGGGCTTAACCAAAACATTAGCTATTGAGCTTGGCCCATTCGGCGTTACAGTGAATGCTGTAGCTCCAGGATTTATTGAAACAGATATGACAAAAGCAACAGCTGAAAGAATTGGTGTCCCATTTGCGGAATTAGCGAAAGCAAAGGCCAATGAAATTCCCGTTGGGAGGATTGGAAGGCCAGAAGACATTGCTCAGGCAGTCGCCTTTTTTGCTGACGAGCGTTCCTCCTTTATTAATGGACAAGTTCTTTATGTAGCGGGCGGTCCTGAAAATTGACAGGAGGTGGAGCTGTGCTGCGTCACAGTATTGGCAAGAAATCAGGAAAAATAAAAAACGATGTGGAAAGAGGGGCAGTCAGGAAGTTTGCCGAAGCAATTAACGACCCTCACCCTCTCTATACAAATGAAGAAGTGGGAAAACAGTCAAGATACAAAGAAAACCTGGCGCCTCCCACCTTTCCTGTTACATTTAATTATGGGACCATTGCTGATTTTCAATTGCCGGATAAGGGACTTATTCATGGAGAACAAACCTTTTGCTATGAACGGCCGCTTCTTGTTGGAGAAACGGTGTATTGTTGGATGGAAGTGAAAAACTATGTAGAAAAAGCAGGAAATAATCAAAGGTTGGGCTTTTTATTTTTAACTAAATATGGAGAAGATGCTGTGGGGAATCCTCTTTTTACCGCTAAGCAAATTATCATTCTTAATGAGTCGGTCAGAAAGGGGATGCTTCCTTGAAAAGATTAACTGATTACTCAGTAGGTGAACTGCTGGCAGATGTGCAGCTTTCACCTGTCACAAGGATGGACCTCATCCAATATTCCGGTGCTTCAGGAGATTTTAATCCGATTCATACTATCGACAAAGAGGCAGAGAAAGCAGGTCTGCCGGGCATTATCGCTCACGGCATGTGGACAATGGGAAATCTGTCAAAGATATTTACCCCTTATTATGAGGAAGGATTTATTCAGGAGTATTCTATTCGATTCAAAGAAATGGTGAGGCTGGACGATATCTTGACATTGCGAGCAAAGGTAGCGAAAAAGTCTGAAAGTAGGCGATTTTTTGATACGGTAGCTGTTAATCAAAATCAAAAAGAAGTGATTAAAGGACAGGTTATTTTTCGCTTGTATCATGAGTAGGAAAAAATGATTAAATAACTAATAAGCAGCCGCTTTGTTAAGAAGAGCGGCTGCTTATTTATGGATTGTTTGGCTGCCGGATATTTTGTCCGTAAAAGATTTCATCCATCTCAATCTTTAATTTCTCCGTAATTTCCTGCACTTGCTGAGGGGAAAGTTCGTCAGGTGAGTGGCCAAACAAATAGTTGTCTAAGTCAAAATCTCTTAGTTTGCATTTTGTATGAAAAATGTTTTGCTGATAGACATTGACATCGATCATATCGTATTGCTGTTTGACTTCCTCTGGAATGTAATTTTGAATGGAATTGATATCATGGTCAATGAATAGCTTGTGACCATTTTTATCACGTGTAAATCCGCGTACCCGATAATCAATAGTCATGATATCGGTATCAAAGGAATGAATTAAATAATTGAGCGCTTTAAGCGGTGAGATTTCTCCACAGGTGGACACATCAATATCTGCACGGAACGTGCTAATCCCTTCATATGGATGAAACTCAGGATAAGTGTGAACAGTAATATGGCTTTTATCAAGATGCATTGCAACCGAATCGGGCAGCGGGCCGGGGGATTCATCCAGGGATTCAGCCGGCACTTCAACGACTGGTCCTTCAGAAACAAGTAAAGTGACGCTCGCTCCTTGCGGGACATAATCCTGTTTGGCAATATTGAGAACATGAGCCCCAATCATATTAGCTACTGTTTTTAAAATATTTGTCAAGCGTTCCGCGTTATATTGCTCATCGATATATTCAATGTAAGCATCCCGTTCTTCCTGGGTAGTCGTATAGCAAATATCATACATATTAAAGCTTAGTGTTTTTGTTAAGTTGTTAAAGCCGTGTAATTCAACGCGCTGCTCGGGTGTGAGGGACATAAGTGTAAGCTCCTTACCTATTAATAATCAATGCTAAACCGCCTAATCGGCAATTAAAGTGTACTCTCGTCCTCATTAAATTACCCTTTTTCATGTAAATAAAACAGTATTTTTCCTAAAGCCAATTGACGAGACTGTTCTTTAGGTAGAGGGACAATTTTTTTGTTTGCCTAATAGCTTAGCAAAGCGGTCAAGTTATCCCTCAGACCGGTCCTCCTCTTTCGTTGTTTTCGCCTGTTCGCTATCTTCAGCATTTTTTTCAGTCTCGAAATGAGGAGGATAAACAGCGCCAATATGTAGCTTTCCATTTAACTCTCTAATGCCTAACTGACCTAAGTTGTTTGTTTGTTCATACTTATCCAAAAAAACTCGATCAATAGAAAATTCCTGAAAAACAATAGGCTGTACAGCGGACATTGATGAATAATATTTTTGAAAGAGGGATAATTGATCTTCCAACGCCTGTATTTTACTTTGCAGGTGGGGGATTGTTATGTTTTCTAGTTCAACCAATCGCTGTTGTGTCTGTTTTAGCTGCTCGGTTAATAAAAGGTTATTCTCCAACTGTTTCTCTTTCACCTTTGCAGCAATAAGCTTTTCCCAGCTATTAGGTAGAGAGTGGGATATGATAATAGGGTCGTTTGTGCGCTGTTTGATTTTTTGCACTTGGCTTGTGACATGTTGTATTTTCTGATCAAGTTTTTGGATCATATTTAAGAGTTCATCAGATATATTTGTCACATAAAATCCCCACGCTTTTTTTGTAGTAAATTATCTCATAAAGGAGCAATTGTTAAAAAGAGCTATTCGATAAAAATTCTTTCTTGTTTGATCCGGGTACGAAAGTAGCTTAAAAACAGCAGGCCGTTGTGAAATCTGGCAGAAATATTTTTGCCTTCAACTGGTTCGGGGAGCTGAAGGGTTCTCTTAAACTCACCCTGGTAACGTTCGGTTATAGCCGGCTTCATATCAAAGGCAGGGGAGGAGGTTCCTTCAATGGTTAAAGTGTTCCCTGAAACGAGCAGACGTACTTCTTCTTGTGTGAAGCCCGGCAGTTCAATGACTAATATGACCCTCGATTCATCAATAAACATATCGACAGGCGGAAATTTTTGCGTAGGGTCAACAGGTTCTCTACTCATTATATCTGCCTTAGAGGGATCCAAGACAGAATTCCAAAACTCTCCGGTTTGATAATTCTGGGCAAACTCCATCCATTGTTTAAATTTTTCAAAGTCCAAAGTATCCTTCCTCCTTGTTTCTTATTGAGGAATAGTAAATGATCAGTAGGATTGGTCAATCCAAATGACGGACATCTATCTCTGTATATTGAAAGTCAACTTCTTTAGGAAGCATAATTTGTAAAATCCCGTCTTTGTAATTAGCGGCTGCACCTTTTTTCTTTACGATAGCTGGGAGGATAATTACTTTTTTGTTATGGGGTGCAGGCAAGCCCTCCAGAATTGTCTGATTAGATGTATGGAAAATTTTTAAATGATCAAAAATAGAAGGATCAGGAATAGAGATCTTCACATAGACCGCCTCATGAGTTTCAAAAACAGCCTCCCGAAGTGAAGGTGCTTCTGCACTTGAAGAAGAGCGATACGAATAGTTATCCTCATCTTTTCTAAAGTCCTGCATTTTTTCATTCGTTTGCCATGATGACGGTAAAGAAGATGATAAAACGTTTTGCACATACTTTTCAACGTCTTTCTCATTTAAATGATTGAGCCATTTTTGCCATTCATTCATTGCAGGAAAGGGGGATTGAAAAGGAAACATAACAGCGCTCCTTTCTTTTGGTTAAAACTGATTAGCCACTGGCATAGATGGATTAGCAATTTGGTCTTGATCGCTTAGGTCGCTATCGAGCACTCCATTGCCCATACAGGAAGAAGAAGGTGAAAAATCACCTAGTGAAATATTACCGCCAACAAATTTAGTATTCGCTGTGTGGCTGTTATGAACAGTACCGCCGACATCAATGTTTCCGTTCTGTGTCACTCCGTTTGTTTTAATGTTAAAAATATTGATTACAAAGGGCATCAATTTTCCTCCTTTGTGAGTCTACTAATCACTATATGAGAAGGGAATAAAAGAGGAACAGAAAAGAAAATACAGAATACTTACACCGAAATATGACAAACACTCCCTTTTTGTTGCTACTCGTTCTCTTATTCTCGACAGACTTCGCACTTCGAAAAATCAATAAACCAAATCTATTACATTTGAGAGGAATTGACGTTAGCTGGGTTTGCGATATCTCCCATATCGTTTACATCGGGATCGATAAACACATTTTCCATAGTGGATTCTGTAGGAGAAATATCACCAAAGGATGCATTGGATCCTTGGGATTTTGTATTGGCTGTGTGGGCGTTATGAAGAGCATCTCCAATATTGATTGATCCGTTGTTGGAAACGTTATTAATTTTTAAGCTGTAAATATTAATAATAGAGGGCATAACAACTCCTCCTATTTTTAAATTTTACTTATCTTATGCATCAGCAAGACAGAGTATGATAAACAGCCGCCTCATAAAGAAGGCCAAGCAGGAAAAATAGACGATAGAATAAAGCAATTGTTCGCTCGACCTGACAGCTTTAACAAAACGAAAAAAGCACACTCCATTCGGAGCATGCTTTTCTCGTCCCTGTGACAGGGAGTTGCACGCGGAAAATTTTATCCGTTGAACAGTCTTTAAAATTTGTTCATCCCGACGAGAAGACTCATCGCCAGATCAACTTACATTTACCGATGCAGTTTGTTCATCCGGTGAAGGTATTTGTAAACAATCGTTTACTATTCTCTTCGGTGGATTCCCATTAACCTGCATTCCACTTGCACTTTTGCAAAAAACTACACTTACTGATTGAACGCTTACCGGTGGAACCTAAATATATCGGTTCCTGACGAGTGTGCCTTTCGTCAGCAAAGCAAATTTTCCGCCAAGGCTGTGCAATTCATCCTGTGAAGTCGCTTGTAAACGCATGTTTACCAGTCCCTTCTTTCGGTAGTTCCGCCTTGTGGTTTTTATTTACCCGTCCTGTTTCTTAATAAACCTATTTTTTTGAAAAATAAATTTTTTGCGGATTTTAGTCATTTTTTGAGGAACGAATTTTGTTTTATTTTTACTGAAAAACGGTAATTATAGAATAAGAGGAGCAAACAGCCATCACATGAATAATGGATTATAAAATATTTCAACATCATATAAAGGTGGGATTCAACATGAAAATCAAAGTAAAAAGTTGGAGAATGTTAACCGCTCAAGATAAGATGTCAATATTAAAAGCTATTAGCCAACGGCCAAGGGTTAAAAAAGGAGCATAAATTACAGGCAGTA
Organism: Pseudobacillus sp. FSL P4-0506; assembly: GCF_038003025.1. NCBI lineage: Bacteria > Bacillati > Bacillota > Bacilli > Caryophanales > Bacillaceae > Pseudobacillus > Pseudobacillus sp. FSL P4-0506. Next base: position 3,689,071 of record NZ_JBBOOI010000001.1, on the reverse strand, counting down.
TCAGGGGCATAAGAGCCTCATTTTTTTTGTCTTTTTATAAGAAATGTTGTATTAGCTGCGTATTTCGTGTATATTTTGATTAACGATTGGTTAATCATTAATAAATTGAAAGTAATTATTGAGGTGAAAAAAGAAAGTGGACAAATTTATCTCCCACAGAGAGGCGCTAAAGGAGTATGATAGTAGACAGTATCGTACTCCAGATGGTTATACGAGCGATATTGTTATTTTTACGATTAAACAAGATGAGAAAGCAGAATTTTCCGGTTCCCTTCATCTTCTCCTTATTAAGAGAGCTTTGCAAAATAGTGAAGGACGGCCTAATATTGAAGGCGGAAAGTGGGCGCTGCCTGGAGGCTTCGTAGCGCCGAATGAAACAGCCCTTGACGCAGCGATGCGAGAACTGGAAGAAGAAACAGGTCTGAACGGCATCTATTTGAAACATTATGCCGTGTATGACAAGGAAGGTCGTGATCCGAGGGGTTGGATGATTTCTAATGCTTATTATGCTGCCGTTCCGGAATATTTGTTAGAGGGGAGAAAAGCCGGTGATGATGCGATGGACGTCCAGTTATTTAATGTCCAAGAAGCGCTTAATTTACCGCTTGCTTTTGACCATAAACTCATTATTAAAGACGCCTTGGAGAAAATTCAATTAGAGATGTTGCAAACGACATTGGCGAAAGAATTTCTTCCAGCGGAATTTACCTTATCTGAGCTTCGGCACATCATTCTATGTGTATCGGGAGATCTCGTCGAAGAAGTAGTTAAATCAGAACCATTTTTTTGGCGAAAAGCACCCAAGTTTCCATTTATCGAGAAAGTGCTGAACGAAGATGGCAGTCCAAAAACGACACAGAGAAATTCTAAATTTAAAACTACACTTTATCGTTTTAATGAATATAATCCAATTAAGAGCATTTATAAGTGAAAAACATCACATAAGGAGGAATGAGGAAGGATGGGCAAAAAAGCACTAATCAATGTGGATTATACGATTGATTTTGTGAACGGAGCACTGCCAGTTGGCCAGCCGGGGATGGATATTGAAGAGGCAATTGTCTCGCTGACAGAACAATTTTTGGCAAATGAAGATTTTGTTGTGCTGGCAATTGATGTACATAAAAAGGATGACCCCTATCATCCAGAAACGAAACTGTTTCCGCCCCACAACATCGAAGGAACAGAAGGGCGAGAGCTATATGGACGACTGGAAGCTGTCTATCAGGAAAATAAGAATACGGAACAGCTTTATTATATGGACAAAACCCGCTATTCGGCTTTTGCAGGAACCGACTTGGATATTAAACTCCGGGAACGAGGAATTACTGAGATTCACTTAGTAGGTGTATGTACAGATATTTGTGTGTTGCATACAGCAGTTGATGCCTACAATAAAGGTTATTCTATTGTTGTTCACCAAAATGCAGTTGCAAGCTTCAATCAGACGGGCCACGAATGGGCATTGCGTCATTTTCAAGATTGTTTAGCGGCAAAAGTGATTTAATTGTGGAGGGAACGAGCAGACATGAACAAACATTTTGAAGATGACAGCATGGCCTTGCATACAGATTTGTATCAAATTAATATGGTAGAAACCTATTGGCATGATGGCATTCACAATAAAAAAGCCGTGTTTGAATTATACTTTAGAAAGCTTCCTTTTGGTAATGGATATGCCATTTTTGCAGGTTTGGAAAGAATTATAGAGTATTTGAAGAACTTTAGCTTTTCGGAAAGTGACATTGCCTACTTGCGGGATGAGTTGGGGTATGCAGAAGACTTTCTTGCCTACTTAAAAGAAATGACTTTTACGGGCACATTAAAAGCGATGCGTGAAGGAGAGATGGTTTTTGGCAACGAGCCGATCTTAAGATTGGAAGCTCCACTCGCAGAAGCGCAAATTATCGAAACGGCTTTATTGAATATTGTTAACTATCAAACGTTAATCGCCACGAAAGCTTCCCGTATTAAACAAGTGGTTGGCGAGGAATTAGCGATGGAATTTGGAAGCCGGAGAGCTCATGAACTAGACGCTGCTATTTGGGGAACGAGAGCGGCTTACATTGGTGGATTCGACGGAACTAGTAACGTAAGAGCTGGCAAGCTATTCGGCATTCCTGTTTCCGGTACGCACGCGCATTCACTCGTTCAGACATATAAAGATGAATATACAGCTTTTCATAAATATGCAGAGCGTCATAAAGACTGTGTTTTTCTAGTTGATACTTATGACACGCTTAGATCAGGGGTTCCGACGGCAATTAAGGTAGCGCAAGAACTGGGGGACCAAATTAATTTTGCCGGCATTCGACTGGATAGCGGGGATTTAGCTTATTTGTCTAAAAAAGCGAGAAAGATGCTGGATGATGCTGGGTTTTACGATACAAAAATTATTGCCTCAAATGATTTAGATGAGTATACGATCATGAATTTAAAAGCACAAGGCGCAAAAATTGACAGCTGGGGAGTCGGTACAAAACTAATTACTGCGTTTGATCAAGCAGCTTTAGGGGCTGTATATAAGCTGGTATCCATCGAAAACGAGGAAGGCGTAATGGAGGACACAATTAAGATTTCAGGCAATCCTGAAAAGGTAACGACGCCTGGCTTAAAACGCCTGTATCGAATTATCAATAAGCAAAACGGCAAGTCAGAAGGCGATTATTTAGCTATGGAGTATGAAAATCCATCAGAGGAAGACCATTTAAAAATGTTTCATCCGGTGCATACATTTATCAGTAAATTTGTTACTAATTTTGAAGCTCGGGAACTACATGAATGCATTTTTCAAAAGGGCCAATTAGTTTACGTTCAGCCGGATGTCCAAGAAATACGGGAGTTCGCCAGAGAAAATCTCCAATTGTTATGGAAAGAGCATAAACGATCCCTTAACCCTGAAGAATATCCTGTCGATTTAAGCCAAGCTTGTTGGGATAATAAAATGAAAAATATTGCTGAAGTACGAGAAAAAGTAAAAGCGATGAATCATAGAACTGTTTAAATAATGACAGGGCCTTGGTAGCCTGTTTAGTGAAGAAATGGAGCAAACGAAGAGTTCCGAAAAATTAGACGCAGCACTTATACAGTGCTGCTTTTTCTGTTAAATTAACTAGTTGTCATTTTTACTAAGTGGAAAACACTGTCAAAATTCTCATTTTATTATAAAATGGAAGAGAAAGAGATGATAGAAACGTATGATTAATTAAGGGAGCGTAATAAGATGGCAGAAAAGTTTAAAAATATGGAAACAGCGATCATCCATGCAGGCTATGATGCGAAAGAACATTTAGGCAGTCTCACTCCCCCTATTTTTCAAACCTCTACTTTTACATTTGACAGCGCCGAACAGGGGGAGCAGCGCTTTGCGGGAGAAGAAGAGGGATTTATTTATTCCAGACTTGGCAATCCCACAGTAAGGGCTTTGGAGGAAAGAATAGCAGAACTTGAAGAAGCGGAAGCAGGGCTTGCCTTTGGTTCGGGAATGGCAGCAGTGTCTGCTGTACTAATGGCTTTGACTAAGAGTGGCGATCACATCTTATGCTCACAGGGCGTTTATGGATGTACATTCGGTTTTCTTGAGTTGATGAAGGAAAAATATCAAATCACTCATGACTTTTGCGGGATGGAAACGGAAGAACAAATGGAGCAGCTGATTCGTGAAGAAACGGCTTGTATTTACGTAGAAACCCCCATTAACCCAACCATGAAATTAATTGACCTAGAGCTCGTTTCAAAGGTTGCCAAAAAGTATGGCATTCCGGTAGTGGTTGATAATACCTTTTCCTCTCCGTATCTGCAGCAGCCTTTACAAGCAGGGTGTGACATTGTTCTGCATAGTGCCACAAAATATATTGGTGGGCATGGAGATGTCATTGCTGGGCTTGCAGCCGGAAAAAAAGAGTTGATCCAAACGATTGCCAGAACGACATTGAAAGACGTAGGAGGAGTGATTTCACCTTTCGATGCCTGGTTGTTATTGCGAGGAATGAAAACGCTTCCGGTTCGCATGGATCGTCACTGTGAGAATGCGGAGTATATTGTCGAACAGTTAAAAGAACATCCTATCGTGAAAAAAGTATTTTATCCAGGTGATCAAGCAGGCGGAGACTATCACATTATGCAAAAACAGATGAGAAAGGGCGGAGGGTTAATTTCCTTTGAAATTAACGGCAGCAAACAACAGGCTCAGCAGTTACTTAATCATCTGTCATTTATTAAAATCGCAGTAAGTCTAGGTGACGCAGAAACATTGATTCAGCATCCAGCAACTATGACACATTCGGGTATCCCGGAACAAACGAGAAGGGAAATGGGGATTTCTGACCAGCTCATCCGCCTGTCTGTTGGTTTGGAAGCGAAGCAAGACATTTGGGAAGATTTACAGAAAGCACTTGACCAGCTCAAAGAAGCAGCAGAAATGGCTCAGTCTTCCTGAATATGACCAGGCTTTAAGAAACGAGGAGAGGTTGAGGACGGGAAGAGAACGGCAGCATAAGAAAAGTAAAAGGACAGCTTGACAAAGATAAAGCCTCACCCGCTAAAAAATAAGGAGTGAGGCTTTACCGATTACACTGCTTCAAATTCGGTGTCATGGCATTCCGGACAAGGAGGAAGGCGGTCTTTATCCTCGTCGAGCGTCAGGACCTGTCCGCATTTTTCGCATTTATACTCACCTTTTCCGGGTGTTTCTCCTGTGTGTGGCATACAAGCACCTCCTAAATAAATCGTTGCTTTGTGTATACCCGGATAATGAAGGATGAAACAATATAGACCAGCGTTGCTTCTTTTGTGACAGTTAACGTTTACCATGTGAAGCGATGACTTTATTTCTTCCGGCTTGCTTGGCTTCATAGAGGCATTGATCAGCTAAATGGATCAGTTCATTAGGGACAACCGCATCGTCCGGAAAGAGGGCTACTCCTGCAGAGAGAGTAAGGGGCTTGCCGGTAGGGCTGTTTGTTTCTGCTAAAGAGCTTCGCAATTTTTCCGCTATGTGCTTAGCTAATTTAAGATCCGCATTTGGCAGAATAATTAAAAACTCTTCTCCTCCATAGCGGCAGCAAATATCTTCTTCGCGAACTGTTCTTTTGATGAAATCGGCAAGAAAGACAAGCGCTTCATCGCCAACCATATGACCGTATACATCATTGACGACTTTAAAATGGTCAATGTCTAAAAGAATAATAGAAAAAGGAGTTTTATTTGCAGCCAATTGGACAAGATGTTCATTCATAGCTCTGCGATTATATAATCCGGTTAACGGATCCGTCGATGACTGCTGTTGGAAGTCACTGACTCTTTCATGAAGAACGTGGAAGCCACTCAATAATGCCTTTTTTAACTGAATCGCTTTATAATACCAAGCGTGAATTTTTTTGATATCTTGTGGTTGGCGGCTGTCCGAACAATTTTCTGCCAGGTAAGCAAGCTGCTGTAAAGGACGAGTTATCTTGATTAGGATCCACCAAATAATAACCAGAGAAATAAGAATAGGCGGTAGAGATGTGAGAAGCATCCGTTGTATCATCTTATTTGAAGGAGATAGAACAGCAGAAGAAGGGCGTTGTGATACCACTCCCCACTCAGCCACAGGGATGGCTGCATAGCCGGCTATCATATCTTTTCCTTGTGTATTAGTCACCCGCTGAGCCCCGCTTTGTCCGTTCATTAATTTTTGAACGACAGGGTTTTTAGAGACCATGTCGTTGATCCGGTCCGGAGATTGGTGATAAATAACCCGGCCATCGCCGTCCACCACGTAAACATAGGAGCCATCATGATAAAAGTGTTCACCAAGCAATTGATTGAGAATGCTTCTTTCTTTTAAATAAATTGTCCCGCCCACGAAACCAAGATACTCTTCACTTTCACTAAAAATAGGATAAGAAATCATAATAATTAAACGCCCGGTAATTGAGATAAATGGCTTGGAAATGAGTGGTTTCTTTTCTTTTAGCGCCTGCACAGCGCCCGATGCGCTGAATAATTTGTCTTTCAGGTTAAGGTGTTCTGGCGAGACAGCTAAAATCTTACCGGTTTGATCCACTACGGCAACAGAATTGAACATATCTGACTGGCTTTTCAGACGATTGACTTCATTTAAAAGGGCTTCCTCATTTCCCTTCATGGAAGGGGCAACCGTTTGAGCACTATTCTGTAAAACTTGCAAGGTGGATTTTAAATAATCCTCTGTTGTTCGCGCCAGCTTTTCAGCGTACACGCGATTAGTTTCCAAAGCATTCTTCACGAGCGTTTCTCTTTCGAGACGATAACCTGAATACAGACTGACAGAAAGAGTAAACAATACAGAGGCAAGAGTAACAAATAAAATTAAATGTTTGAAAGATACTTTCATAAAAATAGTTCCTTCTTTTTATAGTAAAATGCCTTGTTTTTGATGTCTAAAATAACTATAATAATGGATTACTTTTACCTTGCCAAGAGGAACTTTCTTAAAATGGGAAAATAGTCAAACAACCCCACTTTTTGTTACGAACTCTGTCGGTTATGATAAAGAAGTGAAAATTTAAAAAAAGAGGAGTAAAAAGATGGAGATTGTTATATGGTCAGATTTTGTTTGTCCATTTTGTTATATCGGTAAGCGTCGCTTGGAAGAAGCATTAGATAAGTTTCCATACAGGGAACGGGTAAACGTCCGGTTTAAAAGTTATGAGCTTACCCCCCATGCACCGAAAGAACCTTCCAAAGTCATTCATGAAATACTTGCTGAAAAATATGGAATGAGTATTGAGCAGGCAAAGGCGGCTAATGTTAGTATTGGTGAACAAGCAAAAGCAGCCGGTTTGCTATTTAATTTTGAAAATATGAAGCCGGTGAATACGCTGGATGCCCATCGCCTAGCTAAATTTGCTGCAGAAAGAGGCAAGGGAGCAGAGATAACAGAGAGACTATTGAAGGCTTATTTTACTGATTCATTGCCTATAAGTGATGGCAATGTATTAGCGGAAATTGCCAGTGAAGTGGGGTTGAACCGAGAAGAAGTGACTTTGTTCCTGAAGGGAAATTGTTTAACCGAGGAAGTAAGAGCTGATGAAGAAGAAGCACGCACACTTGGTGTGCAGGGTGTCCCATTTTTTGTGTTTAATAGCAAATATGCAGTTTCCGGTGCACAGCCGGTTGAAGTGTTTGCATCTGTTTTGCAGAAGGCATGGGAAGAAGAGCTTGAAGAAAAGCTTAGGCCGCAACAATCATCCGAAGTCATTGAAAAGGGAACGGTTTGCACAGAGGAAGGCTGTGAGGTAACAGGGAGTACTAAAAACGCACAGTCAAACAAATGAATGGAATAAAAAGAAGGGATGAAAGAAGAGCATGTGAAACCTTAATGGGTGACATGCTCTTTTTATCAGGCCAATTATGTATATTTACAACATTGTATAAGGATTCAGCATTTTTCAGTAAGATACTAAGAAAGAGTGTGTGCTATAAGCGGATGGGACAGGTGGCATAGCGATAAGTAAAGAGAAGATTTCTTTCCTTCCATCGACATTTGTAATGATCATGGTGGTAATTACGCGATGGGTATGGCTATTAAGTGAGCGGCAAGGATGGCTGACGTACTCGGAGATCACTGTTCGCCAAGAGCTGATACAACTATTCTTTCTTCAACCAGGCGAGCTGCCATCATTGTCAGCGTTGGTTCATATTGTTCTTCGACGAATAGAGAGCACGCTTCTTGGAATTGTGACTACAATGATTGAATGATCCTTATTTGTCTTTATTTTAAGAAAGAGAAAAATAAGAAAAGTAATAGCAGAGGGTCCGGCAGCGAATTCATACAGGGCTGAATAATTGTCTTGTTTATAATGTTCCAGGGCAAGAAATGGATTCTAACTCATATACTGTGGTGTAAAAAGTAAAAATGAGGAGGAACCAAACATGCGCGTCTTAGTATTAGGATCCGGACTAATGGGCAAAGAAGCCGCGAGAGACTTGGTGCATTGTAAAGAGGTGGCCGAAGTTACGCTGGCTGATTACGATATCCAAAAAGCAAAGCAGACATGTGAAATCTTACAATCTTCAAAGTTAACTGAAGCTTTCGTGGATGCCTCTAATAAAAGCCAGCTTATTCATTTAATGAAAAAGCATGATGTTGTTATTAACGCGCTTTTCTATTCGTTTAACGTATCTGTAGCAGAGGCAGCCATTGCAGCCGGTGTGCACTCAGTTGATTTAGGTGGTCACATTGGCCAGGCAACGGAACGGGTGTTGGAAATGTCAGAAGAAGCGAAGACAGCTGGTATTACACTTATTCCTGATCTTGGTGTGGCTCCAGGAATGATTAACATTTTATCAGGATACGGTGTGAGTAAACTTGATAAGACTGAATCGATCAAGCTGTATGTAGGAGGCATTCCGCTGCGGCCGGAACCACCCCTTGAATATAATCACGTATTTTCAATGGAGGGGGTATTTGATCATTATACGGATGCTTCTTTTATCATTAGGAATGGGAAGAAACAAGAAATTCCTTCTTTGTCAGAAGTGGAAACCGTTTATTTTGATAAGTTCGGTCCTTTAGAAGCATTTCATACTGCAGGGGGAACGTCGACGCTTTCCTATTCCTATCCGACCCTTGACTGTCTGGAATATAAAACGATACGTTATCCAGGGCATGCAGAAAAATTCAAATTACTTGTTGATTTGAATTTGACACGTTCAGATTACGCCGTAAATGTGAATGGTACGCAAATCAAACCACGTGATGTGTTATTGAAAGCTCTCGATCCAATTGTGAATTTGAGAGATAAAGAAGATGTGGTATTGTTAAGAGTCGAAACAAAAGGGATAAAAGGAGACCATAAGACCAGCTGTACGTATGAAATGATCACATACAAGGATACTGTTAACAATGTAACCGCCATGGCGAGAGCAACGGCCAATACAATTTCCGTTGTTGCTCAAATGATTGGAAATGGAACGATTAATAAACCGGGTGTCTATCCTCCAGAGCAAATTGTTCCTGGTGGCAAGTACATGGAGGAAATGGCAAAGCGTGGCGTTATCATTAAAGAAATGATCGAAAGACAAGAGTCATCCATACAATCGTCATGAGGAAAGAAGCTGTCATGAAGCCAACTAAATAGTCGGTTTTACGACAGCTTTTTCACTAATCTTTATTTTAAAGTAGGATACTTACGCTGTTTTTCTCCTTCGACAATCTTAACTCCGACATGTATGCTTTCAAGCGATTGTTCTGTTAATGGAATCGAGCCTTGCTGCTGCACTCTCTTCCATGCTTGCACATTTTTTCTGTATAAAACTTCCGATAAGCGCAGTACGTCTGCATCAGCCTCCAGCCCTGTCTTGAAGGTGTTCCTTATCTCCAGTGCCATCACTTTTGCTGCCTCGCGTTCCAGCTCTGCAAGGTTTGCAAGCTGATCTAATTCCCTGAGGTCTCCCTTCGCTTTCACTTTTATTGTGAAGCGAATACCTTCCTTCCTGACAATAGGCTTTATATGCACATCCAAGTGATTAATTAAAATGCTCGTATGCTTATATTTTCCTTTTCTTATTCGTAAGTCTTCTCGATTCAAATCTTTATTGACCCACTTTAGTCCTGCTGATTTTTCCAGTGGCAAAACTTTTTTTAAGGAATTTGCTGTGACGATAGCGGTTCCTTCTAACTGAATAGATTTTCGCTTCCCGCTATCTGTTCGCCAGTTATTTTCGTTTGTGCCGACTAATGGAATGATCGCTTCATGTGGAGGTTCATTTAAAAATATGAGCAGTTCCCTCATATCTACCGGTTTTAATATGGAACGTTGATCGTAGGAGGCGTATGGATCAACCAGCCTGGAAAGAGCCGTAGAGAGCTGCATGACAGGCACTGTGGTTAATAATTTGTCAAGCGGCTCTCTTGTTGCGTACATCCACATCCGATACCGGGTTTCACGATACCTGTCAAATAAGTCCACTGCATGACTTACGGCTTGCGCTCGCAGGGCTTCTTCTGTGAAAATAATGGCGGCTAAATGCCCCCAGAAAACACGGCGCTGGGAAGATTCATACAAATTAAATATCGCTTGATCTATTGTTTTGCCTGATGCCTTTCCAACCTCTACTTTTGTTTCATCACTGCCTGACCCGGACTCTTGTTTAGCGAGTATCCCTAAATTAAGAAGCTGCAGGTAAATGGTATAATAGCCATCTTTATAATCAATCCCTATGGCATGGGCATAAACCATGCGATCAGGCTCATAGGAATCCCAGCATCCTGTTAGCAAAAGAAGGAGCAGGGCCGACAATCCGGTGTACGAAAATCGTCTCATTTTTTTCTTCATCGCCGCCCATCCTTTTTAGTAGCATCGATGGGATCAAGCATGCTTGCTCGCTTATCGTCTTTTTGTGCAGGCAAACGCATCATCGCTTTAAGAATATTCTTCCAGCTTAAGCGGGTCGCGAGCTCTAAATAAGGGACACCAAAGGTGCGAATTCGTGCTGCGTAAATACCAATGAGGAAGATTGCAGCAAAGAAACCGAAAAAACCAAATAGCGCCACGAGAATAATAACGAAAAAGCGAAGAAGCGAGATAACCCCGATAAATGACTGATTAACAAGCGTAGTCATGGCCACAAAGGAACCGGCGATAACGACAAGCATAGAGGGGCTCGTTAAGCCGGCGCGAATGGCTGCATCCCCAATAATTAAGCCGCCAACAACGCTCAGTGTTTGTCCGATGGCAAGCGGCATTCTTAAGCCAGCTTCCCGGAACAGCTCAAATAACAGCATCATTAAAATGGCTTCCAACGCTGTTGGAAAGGGAACGCCGCTTCGAGATTCCACCACTGTTGCCAGCAGGGTTAAAGGAAGTTGGTTTTGATGGAAGGAAGTGAGCGCCACCCAGAAGCCGGGAAGAAAGGTTGCGATTGATATGCCTGCCACTCTTAGTAAGCGTTCAAATGAATTAAAGGCATAGGGATATTCCATATCTTCTGCGCTTTTCAGCAAAAAGAATAAATTGACGGGAGTAATATATGCGTAGGCTACACCATCAATTAAGATGATAAACCGGCCTTGCAATAAGGATTGAACAGCAAAATCTGGTCTTCCAGTATAAGAGTGGCGTGGGAAAAAGGCGTAAGGGTCATCATTCATTAATTCTCCCAGCTGTGTGCCGCTTACTAATGCATCAATGTCGATCTTCTCTATCTGCTGTCTAATTTGTTCCAAAGTCGCCTTATCGGATATATCGTCCATATACAAAACTAAAACTTTTGTCTTTGATCTTCTTCCGACTTCAAACGACTCGCTTGCCAATGAAACCGTTCTTAGCCTCTTTCTGATCAATGCGTGATTGATTGTAATATCCTCAATGAAATTATCCCGCGGACCTTTAATGCTGACTTCTGTATTTGTTTCTTCGGGTTTTCGCTGCGGCCGATCAGCAATATCTATGGAAACAACCAGCTTGTCGGCAGGAAAAACAATGAGAAGCATGCCGGAAAAAATATCCTCTGCCGCTTTTTCTTTTTCCGTTACTATTTGCAGGGAAGGGACATGCAACGAGTGAATGTTCTCTTTTGTTGCCCCGTTATGGACTGCAAAAAATTTTTCTAGCCTTTTTGGGATCGTTGATTTAAGAAGATCAGCATGGACTAATCCGCTGCAATAGACAAGCGTAATGGGATCGTCATTAAAAGCTAATTCTGTAAATTGAACGTCTTTATTTTTTTGGAACAAATCTTTTAAAGAGCTTACCGTAAGCGAAGAGTGTTGAGCTGACGGCGTTCGCTCCTTCTTTTTCTGTTTCACTAATTCTTCAACGTTTTTCAGTCGAATTTTCTTTGTTTTCATTTGTAGACCCCCGTTTTTTACTTCCGAAAAAAATGGCGAGTAAGACGAACAAAACAGTAAACGCGGAGAAAAACCAGAAACTGGCCGGCAAAGCAATAAAAATGAGCCATTTGGAAAAGGTGAAATCAGTTATCGGGATTAGAACCAGCCCTGTCACAGCAAGAGCGATGAATAGGAGCGTTATATTTTTCTTTTTTTCTGATTCTAGAGGAAGAATTTCTTTCATTAAAATAAAAATAAGTGATATTCGGATAAATGAACCGGACATCCATTGATAGATAGATAAAAAATCGACGTGTTCAATAAATGTACCAAGCGACACAAGTCCCCATTCTTCATAGGCTGGAAAGCGCTGTTTAGCCGCCTCGACCGGACCGAATTCTATGATCGCCCCGATGAGTGGCCCGGTCGTAAGCACGGTTAAAATAATGATAATGGCTGCATAGTGACGAAAACGGAGCGGGGCATTTATTTTGTGTTGCAGCAGCAAAAAGATAAAAATTTCAGCAAGCCCTGATGCTTGGAAAATGAGGCTTTTCATTATCGGATCATAGCCATGTTCCAATATCGGCAGCAATAAAGAGTAATTTTTATGTTGAATATTTGCAATGGCGACAAAGAAGCCAAAAATGACAATGAAAAACAATAGAAATATATTGAGGATATTTAATGTTCTTAAATTGGTTGTGGCCATTACCCAGCAAACGAAGCTACATAGCACAATGAGAAAAAAAGCGGGTGTTTCAGGCAAAAACATAATGTTTGCCCATGTAATCGTTTCCCGCGCAGTAACAGCTGCCATTAAAACCAAGTAACCGATAAAGATAATGGCAAGGACTACAGTCGCTTTATTGCCGATTTTTGTTCCTAGCCATTTAAATAAAGGCTGCTTATCCGTTCTTTTTTGTATGTATAAAAAAAGTGGGATCCAAATAAAAGCAAGGACCATTGTAATCACTACAGCAATCCATGCATCGCGGCCTGCTGTTTGAACTAAAGGGGAAATAGCAAATACATGGTTCTTTAAACCGATCGCCGTCATCGCCAGTAAAATAAGTTGAAAAGGAGTAATGGAATCGGCTTTGTACATAGGACCACCTTTATTTCCGTATATTAGTTGACCTCTAGGCTAGTTTTTCTTTTCTTCCCTTTTTTATACTAAGGCTCTGTTAAAGATGAATATTGTTTTTTCCATCGTTGATTGCAACGGAAGGCAGCGACTCCAGCGGGAAAAGAGCGTCCTGGTGAGAGCCCGCAAGCGCGCATGCGACGAGGAGGGTCACAGACTGCCCGCGGAAAGCGTCCGCCTGCAGTGAAAATCAACACGCAAGTATAACAGAGCCTGTACTAAAAAAGCTCTGCACCGTATTTTAGTAAAATACGGTGCAGAGCTGTTCTGTTAATTTCCGTCCATTTTTGTATCTTCCTTATCAATACCTGGATCTTCTTCTCTTTCATCTTCCTCAGAATTGCCATCATTTTCGGCATTTTTTTCAGTGGAACCACCTTGATTATCTTCATCTTCCTCAACTTTATCCGTCGGCTCCTCCATTACTGGTTTTTCTTCTTCTGATTCATTGCCGCTGCATGCTCCCAGAAGCATGACAGTAAGGAAGGGTCCAGCTGCTAGTTTTACCCACTTTGACTGCATATTTTCTCTCCTTTCTAGCGAAGTTCATTGCTTTCTCTTTTCCCTGATTGTCTAAAAATATTCTTCGTTTTTTTAGGAAGTGTGTTTTTACGAAATTATCTGAAAAAAAATCCCTTGTTAATAAACAAAAATTGTGATAATTTATATTCTATTATGAAGCATAAGCTTCACCGAAAACAAAAATGTTGTTTACGCTTCAATTTAGGGAGAAGTGGACATGGAAATATTAGCTAAAGTAAAAGAAAGATATGCTTCCTTGTCAAAAGGTCAGCAAAAGGTAGGGAAATACGTTCTTGATTTTCCTGAAAAAATTGCTTTATTGTCTGCGAGTGAAGTGGGCAAACAAATTGCTGTCAGCGAAACAACAGTTATTCGTTTTTGTTATTCGCTCGAGTTACAGGGCTATGCTCATCTGCAATCCATTATTCGCGAATACCTTATTCAGCATAAAAGCAGCTTAAACCGCTATTATTCTTCCAAGATGGAAATGGCTCAGGAGCCTCATTTCTTCGCTCAAGTGATGGAAAAGGATGCGGAGAACATCCAAAGAGCTATTGATACTATTAAGGAAGAAGACGTTCAGCTGGCTGTTAGCAGGATAATGGAAGCAGGCAAGCTTTTTTTGACAGGAATGAGAACCTCCTTTGCTCCCGCTCAATGGCTTGCTTTTACATTGGGCCTTGTACGGGATGAGGTGAAGTTAGTGCAGCCTGGGATTGATGACCTTGTAACTGTCCTACAAAGTATGAATGAACATTCGGTTTTTATTGCCATCACTTTTCATAGATATGTGAAGGAGACGGTTCAAATAGCAGAGAAGGCAAAGGAACGGGGAGCGTTTGTTATAAGCTTGACCGATTCTGGACTAGCACCGATCACTGAATTCAGCGACCTAACTTTTGCTATAGGAAGCCAGGAGCGATCGACTCTGGATGTTTTTCCTCCGCTGTTTTCCTTGCTTAATGCCATAATGGCAAGCTTGTATGTTCAATACCCAGAGGAAGTAAAGGAGCGACAGCGAAAATATGAACAGGTAAATGCCGATCATCTATTTTATTATTGATCGATCATTAATTACTTAAAATAGAAAAAACTGAATATTCATTGTTTTGTATCGGTAGAAAGGAAGTTTTTTATGAAAAAGCAGCTTGAACAACTAAAACCAGCTATACGGCAATTATATGATTATTTGCATTCTCATCCGGAAATTAGCTGGCAGGAAGTCAACACAACCGCTTTTTTAACCAATTATTTAACAAATGAAGGGTTCACGGTAAGAACGTTTGATGACTGTCCAGGTCTCATTGTAGAAATGGGCCAAGGGAAACCGGCAGTTGGACTACGCTGTGATATTGATGCTCTCTGGCAGGAAGTCAACGGCCGATTTCAAGCCAATCATTCGTGTGGCCATGATGCCCACATGACAATGGCTGTTGGTGCCTTATTATTACTGAAAAAAATAAATTATTACTTTCCTGGACGATTAGTCGTTATCTTTCAACCAGCTGAGGAAAAAGGAACCGGAGCCTTAAAAATGATAGAGAAGGGACTTATTGATGGCTTGGATTTTCTTTACGGTGTTCATCTGCGGCCCATTCAAGAGTTATCCTTTGGACAGGCTTCTCCGGGAATTCGGCATGGAGCAGCCAAGTTTATTGCTGGGGAAATTATTGGAGAAGATGCTCATGGTGCCAGGCCACATCTCGGAAAGAATGCCATTGAGATCGGTTCCTCGCTCATTCAAGCCATGCAGCAAATCCATATGGATCCGTCTATTCCTTATTCAGTGAAAATGACGAAATTTCAAAGTGGCGGTGAATCGAGTAATATTATTCCAGGAAAAGCGACCTTTTCAATTGATGTTCGCGCACAGACTAACGAAGTGATGGCAGCACTGACAGAGAAAATTGTTCAGGCATGCAAAGGAATAGAAGTTGTTCACGGAGCGTCTATTCATTTAGAAACAAAAGCCGAAACGGCAGCGGCTATCGTTTCAGAAGAAGCCTCTAATATAATGGAGAATGCGATCAGCAGAGTGCTGGGGGAAAAAAATGTCGTCCCGCCTATCGTGACAACTGGAGGAGAGGATTTTCATTTTTACACAGTGAAGCGGCCGGAAGTAAAGGCAGCGATGCTCGGATTAGGCTGTGATTTAAGCCCGGGTCTGCATCATCCTGAAATGACTTTTCAGATAGACGCTCTTTATCCAGGAATTGAGATATTGGCTGAAACAATTATACAAACGTTTGAACGGATGAAAGGGTGAAGAAACGTGCAAGATTACCATATTCGGTTATTTAATGATCGAACAGACTTTGAAAAAATGCAGCAGCTGGAAAGAGACACGTGGAATATGGAGCCGATTCCGATCCATCAAACGCTCACCGCCCATAAAAATGGCGGTTTGTTAGTAGGTGCTTTTCAAGAAGAACGATTAATTGGCTTTAGTTACAGCTTTGCTGGTTTTTCAAATGGCTCTTCTTACTTATGTTCGCATATGCTTGGCATCCATCCTGATTATCAAAAGCAAGGAATTGGTGAAGCGTTGAAAAACGCCCAAAAACAAGAGGCTTCTCGTCTTGGATATGAGCAGGTAACATGGACGTTCGATCCGCTCGAAAGCGTAAACGCTTATTTAAATTTAACGAAGCTTAAAGCTGTTTGTTCCACATATGAAGTGAATTGTTACGGTAAAATGGAGGATGGATTAAATGCCGGTCTTCCAACGGATCGATTGAAGGTGGATTGGTGGATTCAAAGTGATTACGTGAACACCTCCTTTACTTTTACAGAAGAAAAGGCAAAAGTTTTCGCAGAATATGAAAGAACAACAGAAGGATGGCCGAAAATGTCCCTCCATCATCCTGATTATTTAGAAAGAGAAGAGGCATTGCTCGTCCCGATTCCTCGAAAATTTCAAGAGATTAAAAGCCAATCATTTGATTTAGCTTTGGATTGGAGAATGAATACACGGAAAGTTTTTCTACAACTATTCGCTAACGGATATACAGCTGTAAAACTCATTCAACGTCCGCAAGAACTGGTGAACTATTATCTATTCATAAAGAATATTCAATTTGCAGGAAAGGAAGAGGAAAAATGAAATTAACAGAAATTATTTTACGTCATTTACAGATGGAAATGAAATTTCCTTTTACTACTAGCTTCGGAACCATCGAAAACAAAGAATTTATTCTCGTAGAGGTAAAAGATGAAGAGGGAGTATCCGGCTGGGGAGAATCTGTTGCTTTTGTCTCTCCTTCTTATAATGAAGAAACGCTAAAAACAAACTGGCATATGATAGAAGATTTCTTGATTCCTTTATTAAAAGGCAAAGAAATTTCTCATCCCGATGAAATTTCAGAGATATTTGAGCCGATCAGAAAAAATAACATGGCGAAATCGGCCATTGAAGGAGCGGTGTGGGATTTGCACGCTAAACGGGAAGGAATCCCGCTTTATGAGGCCCTAGGAGGAGACAATACAACGATTGATGTGGGGATTAGCATCGGTATTCAAGATACGGTGAATGATCTTTTAGCTATTATTAAAGAGCATGTTGAAGAGGGCTATAAACGAATCAAAGTGAAAATTAAGCCGGGCTGGGATGTTGATGTCATCAGAGAGATCCGTCGCTCTTTCCCAGATATCCAACTTATGGCTGATGCCAATTCAGCTTATCGTCTCGAGGACCTGCCAGAATTGAAGAAGCTAGACGAATTCAATTTAACAATGATTGAACAGCCGCTTGCATCGGATGATATCATTGACCATGCGGTTATTCAAAAAGAATTAAAAACACCGATTTGTCTGGATGAAAGCATTCATTCCTATGAAGATGCCAGAAAAGCTTTGCAGCTCGGCAGCTGTAAAATTATCAATATTAAAATTGGCCGTGTCGGTGGATTGACGGAATCTAAACGGATTCATGATTTATGCAAGGAGAACAATATTCCTGTTTGGTGCGGAGGAATGATTGAAGCGGGTGTAGGACGAGCGCATAATGTGGCATTAACTACCTTAAGTAATTTTACACTCCCGGGTGATACGGCTGCTTCTTCCCGTTATTGGGAGAAGGATATTGTCACACCAGAAGTAACAGTGCACGATGGGGTTATTCAAGTTCCGAACAAGCCAGGAATCGGCTATGATATTGATCTCGAAGCGGTGAAGCAATTTACATTGAAAGAAAAAGCCTATTCACTGTAATTTGGCGAGTATGACATTTAAGAAAACCTGGCATCAACAGGTTTTCTTGTCCACACCTAGTGAATTCAGAATATTCAAACGAAAGAGGGAGAAGAATGAAAAAAGCTTTTCAAATTGCAGGCGCATACATCGGAGTCATTGTAGGGGCAGGATTTGCTTCCGGACAGGAAATATTGCAATTTTTTACGAGCTTTGGATGGATTAGCATAGCAGGAACATGTATGGCTACTCTTCTATTTGCTTTTTTAGGCATGCAATTGCTGCAAATCGGCTCTCGTCTTAAAACCGATTCTCATAAAAATGTTATTTATTTAATTTGCGGGAAATGGATAGGGATGTTTGTTGATGCCCTTATCACCTTTTTCTTATTTGGCGTTGCGGCAGTAATGATTGCCGGCAGCGGATCGATTTTCGAACAGCAATTTGGTATCGCTCCTTTGTATGGAAGTCTTATAATGACGGTATTAACTGCTGTCACTCTATGTTTCAATTTTCAAAAAGTTATTTCGGCGATTAGTTTGATGACTCCCTTCCTATTTATCATGATTTTTATCGTTTTTATTTACTCTGTTTTCCGTTATGAAGGGAATGTTTCGGATATTTTTCAAATCAGCCAAACAGAAAATACGGCAGCCTCTCATTGGCTGATAGGAGCCATCTTATATGTATCGTACAACATTGCGGCTGGAGCAGCTATTTTGACATTGATGGGAGGAGCTGAAAAGAATGAGAGAACGGCTGGGCTTGGAGGTATTTTTGGAGGCATTGGCCTTGGCTTATTGATCTTATTAATTAATTTGACAATGCTTTTAGATTTCGGAGCCAGTCAGCAGGCCGCTATGCCGATTGTTCACATTGCCAATGATATTTCGCCAATCACAGGTTATTTTATGTCATTTGTATTGTTAGCGATGATTTATAATACGTCTGTCGGAATGATATATGCTTTTGCTGCGCGAATCGTACCGGCCCATCGTAAGTCTTTTACTCCGGCAGTAGTTATTTCTACATTGGCCGCTTTTCTGGCAAGCTTCGTCGGATTCGTTAAATTAGTAGGCACCTTGTATCCAATTGTTGGCTACCTCGGTTTGATCTTAATTATCGGTGTTATTTTCGCCTGGCTTAGATTTAAGCAACCATTTAAGAATGAAATGAAGATATCAAGCTAATAAGAAAGCTATCCACCAGTTAAGTGAACACCAACTGGTGGGCAGCTTTTTGTTTTGCCAAGGGATTGCATAGCCCCTCTTTCTTTTTTGATAACGGTCCTCTTCATTTGCTTTGTTAGGCAGAGGGAAGAGTATGAAAGAAGAACGCATATAAAAACAATGCATATGTTGAAATTACGAGCTGAAAGGAGGAGGGCAGATGGAGATATACCGCAGTTATTTAAAGGAAGCTAAAAAATGGTGTGAGGCTTTATGTGCTTTGCAGCATGAATTAATTGACCTTAATCAGGTGGAAAAGTGGAAAAACCAGGTAGAGAAGATGGATAATCGTTTATCGAATATGAAAGAAGAAGAGATTCATTTAATCCAAAGTGAGATTTTGGGATTAGATCAGGAGTGGCGCCAGCTTCATGAAGGGCTGTTTGCTGAAGAAAACGAAAAAGAGAAGGAGGAAGAGCGAGAAAGAGCTGAACAGGTTCCTATTGGCCGCCACAAACTTCCCCCTCTCCCCTATGCGTACAATGCTTTAGAGCCTTATATTGATGAAGAAACAATGAGGCTTCATCATGACCGGCATCATCAAAGCTATGTAGAAGGTTTGAATAAAGCAGAGCTGGAGCTGCAAAAGGCACGAAAAAATAATGACTTTGAGCTCGTCAAGCATTGGGAGAGAGAGCTTGCTTTCAATGGTGCCGGGCATTATTTACATTCGATCTTTTGGAGAATCATGTGCCCAAACGGAGGGGGAAAGCCTTCAAGTGAATTAAACCGAGAGATTTCCCGGTCGTTTGGCAGCTTCGATGGGTTTAAGAGACACTTCTCCAAAGCCGCCGAGAAAGTAGAGGGAGGGGGATGGGCCATTCTCGTATGGTCGCCGCAAGCTCAGCGATTAGAAATATTGCAAGCTGAAAAACATCAAAACTTAAGCCAATGGGATGTAGTTCCTTTACTTGTACTTGATGTTTGGGAACATGCTTACTACTTGAAATATAAAAATAAGCGTGCGGAGTATATTGATAATTGGTGGAACATTGTTTGTTGGGATGAAGTAGAGGGACGCATGAGAAAAGCGAGAGGGCATTGAAAAGGCATTGCCTATTCATGGAAACTATATTACACTGGTAAGCAATGAAAAACTTTATATAAGAGAACCGGGTGCCTTTGCAACAGACAGCAAAGGGTAACAGGGAATCGGGTGCAAATCCCGAGCGGTCCCGCCACTGTAATCGGAAAGTTTTTTTTTCATTGATGTCACTTGAGAAATCAGGGAAGACGAAAAAAGCGCGCAGATCCGTAAGCCAGGAGACCTACCCAGGTTTGATCCCCTATGATGCCTTCGCGGAAAGGAAAGGTGGCCGAAGACAAAGCAGTCTCTGTTGCTTTTTTGTGCTGTTTTCACACACCCAAGCCTTGTTCTTAGCGATAAGAACAGGGCTTTCTTTCTGTGCTGATAAAAAAGAGAGGAGATGGAACATTGAAGCTAGCGTTTGCAGGATGGATAAGAAAGAAAAGAGGATCATCCTTTGTTTTCTCAGCTGTTTTCCGCGCGAACAAGCAGGGTTATTTGTATTTACTCATGGGACTTGCTGTCTTCCTTTTATTTTCTATTACATGGTCTATTACTCTAGGGCCGGTTAATATGCCAGCTGTTACAGCATGGAAGATCATCCTTTCACATGCACCTTGGGTGGGCAATTACATAGAGGCAGACTGGAATAAGGCTCAGGAACACATAATTTGGAACATTCGGGTGCCGCGTGTATTGCTCGGAACTGTAACAGGAGCGGGTCTTGCAGTAGCAGGAGTTGTCATTCAGGCATTGGTACGAAATTCACTTGCCGATCCTTATATCTTAGGCGTATCTTCAGGTGCTTCAGTAGTAGCAACGCTCGTTATTTTATTTGGCGCTCTGCCTGTCTTTGGACAATATGCCTTAACTACTGGCGCTTTTACCGGTGCCATGATAGCAATGGGAGCCGTGTACATAATCGCCCAGGAAGGCGGAAAGATTCTCACGACACGCCTATTGCTGGCCGGTGTAGCTGTTTCGATGACGCTGTCCGCTGTAACCAATTTTATTGTGACATTAGCACCGAAAGAATCGGGGATTCGAGAAGTCATGTTTTGGATGATGGGTAGCCTTGCTGGAGCCAAGTGGGAACACTTAGCGATTCCGACGCTAATAATTGCTGGCAGTGTCCTCTTTTTATTATCTGCCTCTTCATCGTTGAATGCTTTGTTAATGGGGGAAGAAGCGGCAGGAACACTTGGAGTAAATACAGATGTTTTTCGAAAGATCCTTATTGTTGTTGCTTCTTTAATTACCGGTGCAGTAGTGGCAGTGAGTGGTTCTATTGGCTTTGTAGGATTAATGGTGCCTCATCTAGCCCGGCTATTGCTCGGTTCCGACCATAAGCGTGTGATTCCAGTTAGTGCACTGCTTGGCATGCTCGTTGTGATTTGGTCAGATACAGCAGCCCGCTTGCTGCTTGCGCCAGAGGAGCTGCCGATTGGTGTAGTTACCGCTTTTTGTGGAGGGCCATTTTTTATTTGGCTCTTGCGGCACAGCTCCTATTCGTTTGGGGGAGGCGGCCGATGAAACTACTCGTTGAGAATGTTAGTTATTCAGCAAACGGCAAGTTTATCATTGACGATATTTCACTACAAGCGGCTGATAAACAGTTCATTGGCGTTATTGGTCCTAATGGAAGTGGGAAATCCACTTTATTGAAGAACGCTTCTCGGATTTTAACACCAGATAGCGGAAAGGTATGGCTTAATGGCAAAGGGCTGCATGAAATGCCGGCAAAGCAAGCAGCAAAACAACTGGCTGTCGTAAGTCAAGAGGCTGCTGTGCCATTTGATTTTACCGTTGAAGAAATCGTAGCAATGGGCCGTCACCCTTATAAAAAATTTTTTCAACATGAAACAGAAGAGGACCGACAGATTATTCACGAATCTTTAGCTTATGTAGACATGGTCGAGTATGGCCAAAGTAGCTTTCAGCAGTTATCTGGGGGAGAAAAACAGCGGGTGTTTATTGCGAGAGCACTTGCTCAGAAGGCGGGCATGGTTATTCTTGATGAGCCAACCAACCATTTAGACATCAGACATCAGCTGCAACTGCTCGACCTTGTCAAAAAGCTGCCGATTACTGTTTTGGCTGCTCTGCATGATTTAAATCTGGCCGCGTTCTATTGCGACTATATATACGTTATGAATGGGGGACGCATGATTTGTTCTGGAACACCCTCAGCGGTTTTAAGCAAGGACATGCTGAAAGAAGTGTTTGGAGTAGATGGAGAGATCCAGATACATCCGCGGACAAACAAACCGCATATTACATTTTTGGCTCATGTGTGAAAAGGGGGAAACAAAATGATTAAAAAAAATATATGGATTTTAACTGGAGTTATTTGCATAGCTGCACTATGGGTCTTTGCGAGCTTCAATCATGAGAGTTCGAGTTCGGCCAGCAAAACGGCGGAGAAGATAACAGATGAATGGGGAACGGCAGCTGCACCAAAGAGAGCGGTAGCATTGAATCAGCATGCAACTGAAATCATGCTTGCGCTTGGGCTTGAAGACTCTATGGTAGGCACAGCTTATCTGGATGATCGCATTCTTCCCGAATTGGAGGAGGCGTATAGAAAAGTGCCAGTATTGGCGGCACAGTACCCGTCCAAAGAAGTGTTTTTTGCTGCTGAACCTGATTTTGCTTATGCCGGGTGGAAAAGTGCCTTCACAGAAAAGACTCTCGGCACCCCGGAAGAGCTGGAGGCCGCAGGTATTCCTGTTTATGTTCAGCAGTCTTCTAGCAAAACATCCCCGACATTGGAAGATGTATATACCGACATTAAAAATATCGGAAAGATTTTTCACATCGAAAAGCGAGCGGAAAATCTTGTTAGTTCAATGAAAAAAGAAATAGACGAAACAGTTCAGCAAATTGGGACTGTTAGTCTGCCATTAAAAGTATTTGTCTATGACAGCGGAGAAGACAAACCGCTTACTGCTGCCAATACCTATTTAACAAAATTGATTGAAAAGGCGGGGGCAAAAAACATTTTCCAGGATGTGAATAAGGGGTGGACGAGTGTGAGCTGGGAAGCGGTAATCGAGCGCAATCCAGATGTTATTGTCATTATGGATTACGGGGATCAAACGGCAGAGCAAAAGAAAAAATTTCTGCTCTCAAAAAAAGAATTGGCTGATGTAGAGGCTATTGAAAATAACCGAATTATAACTATGCCTTTGTCGGCTGGTGCGGAAGGCATACGTGCACCATTAGCACTGAAGACATTAGCAGAAGGCCTTTATCCGGAAAAGTTTTCAAAATAAAAAGAGAATCTTACTGACGCCTCTTTCCATTTTCATCATTTCCATCTATAATAAAAGAGAAGTTAATATTAAGAAGCTACTAGAGGTGCCTGTTAGAGGCTGAGAGAAAAGCACATGGCTTTTCAACTCTTTGAACCTGATCTGGTTGATACCAGCGTAGGAAAGTAGATTATTTATCACTATTTTACTTACTGCAGCCGTATCCAGATGAGGATGCGGCTTTTTCGTATGGGGGAATGCGAATGAATCGAGTACAAAAAATGGCTTATATGGCTTTATTTACTGCGATTGCCACCTTCGGCTCTTCGCTAGTCTGGTTTCCCGCCGGTGTAGCGAAGGCTTACCCTGTCCAGCATGCGGTAAATGTCATTGCCGGTGTGCTGCTTGGCCCGGGGCCGGCGGTAATGATCGCCTTTGTTACTGGTTTATTAAGAAATTTAATGGGAACCGGTTCACTTCTAGCATTTCCGGGAGGCATGATTGGTGCATTTCTCGCCGGCTATATTTATCAAAAAACAAGCCGAACATGGGCCGCTTCTATCGGAGAAATGACTGGGTCAGGAATCATTGCTCCTTTATTTGCCGTTCCCTATGCAAAGATATTGATGGGAACAGCGGCTGGTGCTTTTTTCTTCTTGCCAGCTTTTCTCGTCAGCAGCTTGTCAGGATCAATTATCGGTCTCTTGCTCGTAAGGCGACTAGTTAAATTGAACGCATGGAAATATCGGTTAGAGCCTTAACGCCACCGAAGGGCAATAGCCAACTTGCAGCATTCTAAGTTTGCTGCAGTGGTTCTGAGCTCAATTCGGAAGGAATCAGGGTTAAATGAAATATTTGTTTTTCTTGATATACCAGCTGATCGCACCAGCCGTTCCACTTCTTGCCGATTGGCAGCCTGGGCAGCAGTCATTAATCGAAGAGCAAAGTCGCTGCTATCTGTTAATTTATTTAACAGCAAATTTGTTTCATTCAGCAGCTGCTTGATTGATTGAGCGGATTGTTTAAATAAAGCAGGATTCACTTCAGGATAAGGCCTTAAGGACGGAGGATGACATGAGGCCACTGGTTGAAGGGCTCGATGGTGAGGATAAGTGCCTGCAAACGGGGCCATGTAAAGATTTTGAAACGGATAAGAATAATACAACCCGGTGTCACTCCTTCCTAAAAAGTAAGACTTCTCAGCCATTAACAAATGCTTGCTTTCTTCGTTATCTGTTTTACTGTAGAACTCATGACCCGATGGCCACTTCGTTCCGTATGAGGTGACGGTCCTTGCAAGATGATTTTTTCCAATTAGCCTGATGTGTACAGAGGAGTCTTTATCTTTAGCCTCTTCTATTAATATACGGCTATTGGGAAAAATAAATGATCAATACTATCTATTTAAATAGCATAAATTTTATTGAAAATTACTGGTGATTACGATCAAGCTAACAGCAGAATCTAATTGAATAGTTGGTCCTTGGGGGTGCTTGCAAAAGCTGAGAGAGGTAAATGGCCTCAACCCTTATTACCTGAACTGGATAATGCCAGCGGAGGGAAGAGGTCGTATCCTGATATTGAACTGCAGTCTTTCTAATCCTGCAGCAAGATAAAAAATTATACAGCCGCTTCCCTTGATGAGGAGCGGTTTTTTTACGTGTAGGTAATAATATTAGTCTACATGTCAATAGAGAGGGGATGGCTATGGAAAAAAAGCTAGATATACTCCTGGAACAAGTGGAGCGCCGTCAGGAAGAGATCGTTCATTTATTGAAGAAGCTGATCTCTTTCGAAACGCCTGCTCCTCCGGCACGAAATACTGCAGAAGCCCAGTCGTTTATAGCTGATTTTTTAAAAGGCTTAGATTTTTCGGTAGATAGATGGGACGTGCACCCAAATGACCCGAATGTTGTTGGAAGATGGCCAGGGACAGATGCTGAGAAGTACCAAAGTTTAATTATTAATGGACATATAGACGTGGCAGAAATACATGAAGATGAGGGGTGGGAAGCCGATCCATTTCAGGCTGTTGTCAAGGAGGGATCAGTGATTGGACGCGGGGCCGCTGACATGAAAGGAGGGCTTGCTGGTGCTTTATTCGCTTTACAGCTGCTCCATGATGCAGGAATGACGCTTCCGGGGGACGTGCTTTTTCAATCGGTTATCGGTGAAGAGGTAGGTGAAGCTGGTACGCTGGAGTGCTGCAAACGGGGCTATAAAGCGGACTTTGCGGTAGTTGTTGATACGAGTGATCTACATATACAAGGGCAGGGAGGCGTGATTACAGGCTGGATTACTTTAAAAAGCAACCAAACGTATCACGATGCGACTCGAAGAAATATGGTACATGCCGGCGGAAAGTTGTTTGGAGCCAGTGCTATAGAAAAAATGATGAAAATCATTGAAGGGCTGCAGGAATTGGAGCGCCACTGGGCGGTAACTAAAAGCTATCCAGGATTTTCGCCGGGGACAAATACAATTAATCCCGCTGTTATTGAAGGCGGGAGACACGCCGCTTTTATTGCCGACGAATGCCGGCTTTGGATTACTGTTCACTATTATCCCAATGAAACCTATGAACAGGTAGCTAAGGAGGTGGAAGATCATATTCGTCATGTAGCAAACGGAGATGTATGGATGAGGCATAACCCTCCTTCATTTAAGTGGGGTGGCACATCAATGATTGAAGAAAGGGGAGAAGTGTTTCCTTCTTTTGAAGTAGATGGGAGTCACGCTGCTGTACAAATTCTCACCCAGTCTCACTCAGATGTGCTTGGTAAGGCTCCGATGATTGATATTTCCCCAACTGTTACAGATGGGGGATGGCTTGCTGATTCCGGTATTCCTACCGTTATCTATGGACCGGGGGATTTAATGAATGCTCATTCGATCAATGAGCAGCTGTCGATTGAACAGCTTGTCGATTACACGAAAGTGATTTTGTCGTTTATCTACACTTGGTGTCACACACCGAAGCATGGATAGGTAAGATGAATACTCTGGGTTGTGAACAGCTATAGGCACAACAGAAATATGTATAGATGATCTTTAGAGGAGGAATCACATATGAAAGTGAGTAGCACGAATATAAAGTTCAGTGAAAGGCTTCATGAAAAACTTCAGCCGATCTGGAGAAAAAATCATCATCATCCTTTCGTGAGAGGAATTGGGGACGGCACGCTCGACCAGCGGAAGTTTCGTTTTTATATGGTTCAGGATTATTTATATTTAATTGATTATTCTAAGGTATTTGCCCTTGGAGCAGTCAAAGCAACAGATGTAGAAACGATGGGGAAATTCGCTTCATTGCTGAATGAAACACTTAATTTTGAAATGGCACTTCACCGCCAGTATGCAGCCCGTTTTGGCATTTCTGAGGAAGAGCTTGAACAGGCCAAGCCGTCTCCAATTACGCTTGCTTATACGCATTACATGCTTCATGTCAGTCAGAATGGCACGCTTGCCGAGTTGATTGCCGCTCTTCTTCCATGTGCGTGGAGCTATTGGGAGATCGGCAAAGAGCTAAATGAAATTCCAGGAGCCAGCGAGCATGAGTTATATGGTGGCTGGATCAAAATGTATTCATCTAAAGAGTTTGGTGAACTCGCCACATGGTGTATTGAGCTTTTAGATGAGCATACAGCAGGAAAGAGTGAAAGAGAGCTTGCGAGACTGGAAGAAATTTTCTTAAATACAACCCGTTATGAGTATATGTTCTGGGAGATGGCGTTTCATGAGCAAATGTGGCCGGGAGAAGAATAAAAAAGTTCTTGAATTTCAACATGTTACCTTTTCCTATAAAGACAAAAAAAACAGGCACGTTGTTCCTATTTTGCAGAGGATAAATGCGGAGGTTTATGAGGGCGAATTCATTTCTATTATCGGAGCAAGCGGATCAGGGAAAAGTACACTATTCCGGTTAATTACCGGGCTTGAAAATCAGGATGAGGGACGAATTTTAATCAATGGGGAAGAGCAGGAATCACGTCTTGGAAAGGTCGGTTACATGCCTCAGCAAGATCTGCTCATGCCGTGGCGGACAATTATCGAAAATGCCGCCCTTCCTCTTGAATTGAGAGGAATCCGGAAAGAAGAAGCACGCAGGCAAGTTCATCTTTTGCTGAAAGAATTTGGTTTAGAAGGAACAGAGGGGCGGTACCCTCATGAGCTATCTGGAGGCATGAGACAGCGCGTTTCTTTCTTGCGGACATCATTGAGCGGATCAAACATTCTTTTGCTTGATGAACCTTTCAGTGCCCTGGATGCGATTACAAGGCTGGCTATGCAGGAGTGGCTCATGGCCCAGTGGGAAAAACGAAAAGCAACCATTGTATTGATTACTCACGACGTCAGTGAAGCGCTTTTTCTGTCGGATCGCATTTTTATTTTTCAAGAAAGACCGGTTCGGGCGTTTCAGGAAGTGACTGTTCCGATTGACCGGCCAAGAAGCTTAAAAGATTTGAACAAGCCAGCCATGATTGAATGGAAGGACTATTTGCTGGAGGAGCTGAGAGGGAAGGTGATTCTATGAAAAGCAACAGGGGCACATGGCCAGCTGCTTTGACAATTTTAGCATTTTTCCTGGCTTGGGAAATCACGGCACGAATGGTCAATATGCTATTTATTCTCCCGCCTCCGACCGGCATTCTCAGTAAGCTGTGGGAATTAAGAGAACCGCTGTTCATTGAACACTTGCCAATTACGCTAGTCATTATTTTAATTGGCTTAACTATCTCCATTTTACTAGGCGCCGGAATGGCTGTTTGGATGAGTGTGAGCCCAGCCGCTGAAAAAGTGATTTACCCGCTGATCATTTCTTCACAAATGATCCCGATTATTGCTCTGGCCCCCATTTTTGTTCTTTGGTTCGGTTACTCAATTTGGAGCAAAGTAGTTGTGACTGTTTTGATCACATTTTTTCCTATCACGGTGAATACATATGATGGGCTGCAATCAGCCAGTAAAGAGTTGAAAGAGCTAATGATGACAATGGGGGCAGGGAAGAAAGAGATATTTACCAAGCTAGTTGTTCCTTCCGCCTTGCCTCATTTTTATTCAGGACTGAAGGTAGCTGTTACATTAAGCGTGATTGGAGCTGCCATCGGAGAATGGCTTGGAGCACAGGCTGGTCTCGGTTATTTCAGCCGACGAATGATGACTCAATTTGATGGGGCGGCTGTTTTTGCTCCGATTGTATTGCTGTCGGCGATCGGCATTGTTCTATTTGTCATTGTAAAATTCATTGAGCAAAAATCATTAAAATGGAGGAAGTCATAATGAGAAAATGGTTACTGGCATTGTTTGTGATAGTGCTTGCCGGCTGCAGTTCTAACGATGCAAGTGAAAAGAAAACAGCGGCAGGAGCCGGAGAGAAACAGAAAGAAAAAGTGACAATTATGCTTGACTGGTATCCCAACGCCGTTCACAGTTTCTTATACGTAGCGGAAGAAAAAGGCTACTTTAAAGAGGAAGGAGTTGACGTGGATATTCAGTTTCCAGCCAGCCCGACTGATCCCATCAATCTAGCTGCTACTGGAAAAGTAACACTTGGTATTTCTTATCAACCCGACGTTATTATGGCGCGGACAGAACAGGGAGTGAACGTAAAATCTATCGGTGCTATCGTCCGATCCCCATTAAATCGAGTGATGTTTTTAAAGGACAGCCCAATCAAGGCTCCCAAGGATTTAGAGGGAAAAACAGTCGGATTTACTGGTATTCCTCTAAATGAAGCGATCGTTGGCACAATGGTGGAAAAAGATAAAGGGGATCCAGAAAAAGTAAAAATGATTGATGTTGGTTTTGAACTAAACTCGGCTGTTGTGACGAAAAAAGCCGATGCAGTGGTCGGAGCCTATATTAACCACGAAGTGCCGCTGTTAAAGCATGAAGGATATGAAACAAGTAATTTGGACCCAACAAAGTATGGCGTACCTAATTTCTATGAGCTGGTGGCAGTTACGAGTGACGAAACGTGGGAGAAACAGCAAGATGCCATCAAAGCCTTTTGGCGGGCGGCAGAAAAAGGATTTAATTATACCGAACAGCACCCTGATGAAGCCTTGCAAATTTTATTAAGCAAGCAGGATGAGGCTAATTTTCCGCTTATAGAAGAGGTGGAAAAACAAAGTCTTAAGATTCTTCTTCCAAAAATGAAGTCAGAGAAAGGCTTTGGAAGCCAAACGAAAGAGCCGTGGATAGAAACAGCCGAATGGATGAAGAAAACGGGCTTGATTAAAAAAGAGCCTAAATTAGAAGAGCTGTTTATAAACATTGCTGAGTGATCAAACTTGCTAAAACATAAAAAGTCTAGCGATTTAGTTGGTTTTTTGTGTTAGGATGAAGAAAAGGCAAGTTTGAAAGGGGAAGCAGGCGTGGGAAAAGGACTGGAAGGAAAAAGAATTGTCATTGCGGGCTCAAGGAAAACAGAAGAAATGAGTATGATCATTGAAAAGCAAGGCGGTCTGCCTCTCGTCCGCCCCTTACAGGGAACGGTATTTTTAGCAGAGGAAGCAGTTGGACCTGAAATTAAAGAACTGATCAGCCAGCCGGCGGATTGGATTATTTTCACGACAGGTATCGGCACGGAAGCGTTAGTAAATGCTGCTGATCAGTTGGGAATAAGGAACGAATTTTTGCAGGTGGTGCAACAGGCAAAGGTAGCTACTAGAGGCTATAAAACGGTAGCCGCTTTAAAGAAAATAGACATAAGCCCTGTTGCAGTAGATGATGACGGGACTACAGCCGGATTGATTCGGGCACTCGAAAAAGAAGATTTCATAAAGAAACGTGTTGCTGTTCAACTGCACGGTGAAAAAGCACCGTCATTGACGAAGTTTTTACATGAGAAAGAGGCACACGTTCAGTACTTATTGCCTTACCGTCATCACGCACCTGATGAGGAAGTAGTAGAGAAAACACTGAATGAAATCTTAAACAAAGAAATAGAGGCCATTTGTTTTACAACGGCGATTCAAGTGCGTTCGCTGTTTGAACATGCCAAGCAAAAAGGCAAGGTAGAAGAACTGCTTGCTGCCTTTGCCTCTGGGCCATTAGCTGGCGCGGTCGGAAAAGTAACGGCTGAAGCGCTGGCAGAAGAAGGCGTTACCCGTATGATTGTGCCGGAGTTGGAAAGAATGGGAGCCCTGATTATGGAGCTGTCACGGTATTATCAGCACAGAGATCGATAAGAAAGTAAAAGCTATTAAATAAGCTAAAGAATAAATGCCATGAAAAGAATATTGGAAACCGGGAGCTGGCGGATGCCGGCTGAGAGTACAGCTATGCCGCTGCAGACCGTGTGAACCTGTTGGATAATGCCAGCGCAGGGAAGTGTGGAGATCAAAAGAGCACGGGCGCCGGTTCCGTGCTTTTTAGTTTGATTTTTACTAGTAATTTCGGAGGGAGCGAAAAAATGAATCATCGAGTCGTCAGTCAAACACTTGCACAAGTAAGAGCGCAAAGCCCGCTTGTACACAATATTACGAATGTAGTTGTTACAAATTTTACAGCCAATGGATTGCTCGCTCTCGGGGCTTCTCCTGTCATGGCGCACGCAAAAGAAGAAGCGGCAGATATGGCAAGGATCGCCGGGGCGCTCGTGATAAATATTGGTACATTAGATGAAGAAAAAGTAGCATCTATGATCATAGCAGGAAAAGCAGCCAATGAGGCAGGAGTGCCGGTTATCTTCGATCCCGTGGGAGCAGGGGCAACGGCTTACCGGACAGCAGCTGCTTCTCGAATTATCAATGAGGTAAAGGTCGATGTGTTAAGAGGGAACGCGGCGGAAGTTGCAAATGTGATCGGGAAGAAATGGGCGATTAAGGGGGTAGACGCTGGGAAAAACCAGGGGAACCTGATAGAGCTTGCTAAAGAGGCAGCGGCGAAATGGCAAATGACCACGGTTATTACAGGGGAGGCAGATATTATCGCCGGCCAGAATTCGCTTTTCGTTGTCCGTAATGGCCATCCGATGCTTACGAAAGTGACTGGCACTGGCTGTTTGTTAAGTGCGGTGATCGGTGCATTCTGTGCCGTGGAGAAAAATATAGGAATTGCGGCAGCTAGTGCCGTCGCAGTATATGGAGTAGCAGCAGAAGCGGCTATGAAGATTCGCGGTGAGGAAGGGCCCGGAAGTTTTCAAATAGAATTTTTAAACCAGCTGGCTAAGGTCGAAGAAAAGAATATTGAAGCCTTTGCCAAAATAGAAACCCTTTTAACTAATGGAGGTGGAGAAAATGGAAGTGAGCAAAGCACTGACGATCGCCGGTTCTGACAGCGGAGGGGGCGCAGGGATTCAAGCCGACTTAAAAACCTTCCAGGAACTTGGCGTATACGGCATGTCTGCACTGACCGCGGTCACGGCACAAAATACACTCGGTGTGCATGGTGTTTACCCAATGACCCCGAAAGCAGTAGAGGCACAAATTGAAGCAATCGGTGAGGACATGGGAACGGATGCTCTGAAGACCGGAATGCTATTCAGCGACGAGATTATTCAAACAGTAGCTCGCGGGATTGAGAGATTTGGCTGGAAACAGGTTGTCGTTGATCCGGTCATGATTGCTAAAGGAGGGGCTTCTCTATTGCAGACAGACGCCATCAGAGCAATGAAAGAGTATTTGATCCCGCTTGCTATGGTTGTGACTCCCAATATTCCAGAAGCAGAGGTGCTGACAAACATGATGATTCGATCTCTTGATGATCGCAAGCGGGCTGCCGAGAAGCTGCATAAGTTAGGAGCCAGACATGTAGTCATTAAAGGAGGACATGCAGAAGATGACGAGAAACTAATAGATCTTCTGTATGACGGTAAAGACTTTTTTTACTTCACAAATAATCGCATTTTAACTGAAAACACGCATGGGACGGGCTGTACATTTGCTGCAGCTATGACTGCAGAGCTTGCTCGGGGACAAGCGATAAAAAAGGCAGTTGATGTGGCTGTCAACTACGTACAAGCGGCCATTGAGATGGATTTGAAAATTGGAAAAGGACATGGCCCAACCAACCATTGGGCATTTAAAAGAAAAGGGGTGCCTACCGATGCGGCCTATTAGTGAAGAGCGCATAAAAGAATTTCTTCAAGTTTATTTTATTATGGGCAGCGCTAATTGTTTGATAGATCCGATAAGGACCCTGAGAGAGGCCATTGCCGGGGGCATTACTTTTTTTCAGTTTCGTGAAAAAGGCTCTAATGCCTTGATTGGTGAGAAAAAACTTGAATTGGCAGCTGAACTTCAGAAGGTTTGCCGTCATCATTCTGTACCCTTTATCGTGAACGATGATGTCGAGCTGGCTGTTCAACTAGAGGCCGATGGCATACATATCGGCCAGGAGGATGAATCTCTTTCAGTTGTCCGTAAAATAATGCCCGAAAAGATTATTGGAATTTCAGTCCATACAATGGAGGAAGTTGAAAAAGCCATTGAGGATGGGGCAGATTATTTAGGGGTTGGTCCAATATTTCCTACCTCTACTAAAACTGATACAAAACCGGTTCAAGGAACCAGTCTAATTGAAGAAATAAGGGCTGCGGGCATATCTATACCCATCGTAGGGATTGGCGGCATTCATGCAGGCAATGCAGCTGAAGTAGTAGCAAATGGAGCGAATGGAGTATCAGTGATCACGGCCATTAGCCAAGCGCCATCGCCGAAAGAGGCAGCAGAGCAATTAAGAAGAGCTATTTCAAGAAAGTAGATAAACGACACTCCTGCTTTGAATAAGAAAATTAATTTTCTTATTCAAAGCATTTTTTATATGAAAAATTAAAGGATTATGTATAATTTTGTCGAATAATTTTTGCTGATATCGAATAGTAACTCCTACATAATAAAGGAAAAAGGGAGCGGTGATGGATGAAATGTGTACAGAACAGGCTGCTGCGAATAAAACAGTAAAATGGTTCGCAGAGAAGGCAAGAAATATATTGCTCTTACTAGATGAACAAGGGAATATCAAGTACGCTAATCAAGCTTTTCAAAGGCTGATGGCTCTTTCTCTTTCAGACAGAACGAATCAGTCCTTTTTCCATTTCATTCATGAAGAAGATCGAGAGGAGGCAGCTAGTCGGCTTTTATTTTTAGAGAAAAGCACTTCATTTACTCCTTTCACGAGCCGTTATTCTTATAAAAATGGGAGGTATGGACATTTATTTTGGCAAGAAGCGGAGAAAACAGAGGAAGGATGGATACGAGTGATCGCTGAACCTATTGAAGAAGAGAATGAGGGCAGCTGGCTGTACTTTCTGGCCAATCATACAGAGGACCCGGGATATATCATTGATCTATACGGGCGAGTTCTTTTGATAAATGAAGCATTCGAACAGCTATATGGCTGGAAAAAAAAGGAGATCATCGGACGCCCTTCTCCAGTTATACCCAAAGACCATTGGCATGAATGGCACGAGAAAATTGAGGAAGTGCGTAAAAGTAAAAAGCCTGTTACCTTTCAAACAGTCAGAAAAAAAAGAGACGGAACTACTTTTCCGGTGTCTGCCACTATATCTCCTATTTATGAACGGACTGGCCGTGTGTTTCTCTGCTTAATTTTAACGAAAGACTTAACTGAGTATTATGAAACAAGGCGGCTTGTTGAACTGCAAAATAAAGTCATTGCTGAGCGAGAAAGATTGCTTTTAGATATTACAGAGAATATTACTGAAATGATCAGCCTTTTTGATTTGAAGTTAAATAAGTTTCTCTATATTAGTCCTTCCCACGAAAAGTTCTTTAATATTAATATAGAGACGTTGTACGAAAAGCCGGAGATCATATTGGAAAATTGTCACCCGGAAGACCTGCCAAATGTCGTTGAATTTTTTTGTAAACCGACGAACGGGACAAAGGAGCTTGAATATCGGGTACTAAAGAACAAATCAGGAGAGCCAGGGTGGATGACGACAAAAGTGACACCGATTGCGGATGAGGATGGAACTATTAACCGCTGGATTAACATTAGCAGGGATATTACCGAATTAAAGAAAAGAGAACAGATGATCCGGAAGTGGGATAAGTTAAGCGCGGTCGGCCAACTAGCGGCAGGCATTGCCCATGAGGTTAGGAATCCGCTTACATCTGTAAAAGGATTTATGCAGCTGCTCGCTCAAGAAACGAATAATAAGTATACAGATATTATTTTGTCCGAGTTAGAAAGAATTGAATTTATTATGAATGAATTTTTAATACTGGCAAAGCCTCATCAGGATGTACAGATGAAGCTCAGTAATATTAATGAAGTACTGAGTGAGGTTGTAGTCTTCATGAAACCGGAAGCGCTTTTATACAGTGTGGATATTCATCAGGATTTTGATAAGAATCTTCCTTTTGTACAGTGCGAGCCTAAACAGATCAAACAAGTCATTATAAATTTAATAAAAAATGCCATTGATGCCATGCCTTCAGGAGGAAATATCTATTTAACTACCAGCATAACGAGTGACAGCCAAGTAGCGATTGAAGTGAGAGATGAAGGGGCTGGCATGCCGATCGAGCGTCTAGAACGTTTAGGTGAACCCTTTTATTCAAACAAAGAAAAAGGAACAGGGCTGGGGCTAATGATGTGTTACAAAATTATTGAAAATCATGAAGGCACCATTCATTTTACAAGCAGGGAAGGAGATGGGACCACCGCACGTGTGCTTCTCCCTTCCACTTACAATCTTTCATAAAGAAGTGGCGAGCAAGTACATGTTTTCTTTTATCCTTACATCTTTTGCAAAGGCCAAAAAAATGCCTTTTTCTCTTTGGAAAAATGAAGAATAGGCTGCTGCTGAAAATAATGATGTGTAAGGAAAGAGGCCATCGTATTACGAAAAATTGTTGCTTCTGCTTTTTGCAAGGCCCATCTTGTATGGTGAATATCCCCCCGATACAGCTTATTTCTCCTTTCTGTAAAGAGGCAGTAGCGCTCCGATGCCCAATAATCAAATGTTTCTTTCTCTGCTGAATAAGAGGGAGACACAGGCTTGTAAAAAACATCAAGCTCTTCCCGGTTTTGTCCAACAGAATAAGAACTTTGAAAATGGCAGCTGTTATTTACAACGGCTGCCATGTTTGATTGGCGAAAAGGCAGTGAATAAAAAAGACGGGCCCCAATAACAGAAGGCAAATGATTTACGTCCAAATTAAAAAAATAAACTCCTGGAACGCCTTTGTGCATGACATATGTGCGAACATTTAGTTGCAAAAAAGAACGCAGCAACGGAATGGGGGGCAATCCATGAAAACGCATGCTGGATACTTGGAATGGAACGATACCCAGCCATGCCATGCCTCCATATAAGTCAACCTGAAGAAAAGGAGGGAGCAGGTTTTTCATAGTGACTGGATGAATAGGCCAGTGCATAAATAATACGTTGGACCACGTTTGCGTCATCACCCAATGGGAAGGAGGCAGAGGGAGCGGCCGGTGTTTTAAATGCAGGAAGGCTTCATTCAAATTAAGCTCTCCTTTCATTGAATGGTGTTTTACTTTATTATTTCCTTATTTTTATTGTTCAAACGCTACTTCTCCTTTACGCTCTCTTCAGCTTTTTGATTAAGTTATTTGTTTTTACTCATACTACATAATGAGTCGACATTTTAAAGAAGGGGGTGCGATATGCTAACAGCAGAACAATTATCTAAACTGCGTCTTCAGTTGGAAAAAGAAAAGCAAGAGCTGGAAGAGCGCTTTGAGGGAAATGAACATTTTGGATTGGAAAGAGCTCATTCTCATGAATCAACGGGCGAGCTGTCTTCTTATGATAATCATCCGGCTGATGAAGGAACGGAATTATTTGAAAGAGAAAAAGATATAGCGCTTAATGAACATGAAGAAAACCAATTGAAAAATGTGGTAAGAGCCCTTGAGGCAATAGAACGTGGCGAATACGGCAAATGTGAGATTTGCGGAGAAGAGATTCCGCTAGAGCGTCTTGAAGCACTCCCTGCCACGGCTTACTGTATTGATCATTCACAGAATAAAATCATATCCCATGACCGTCCAGTAGAAGAAGGGGTGCTTATGCCACCATTTGGTAAGTTTGACTTCGATGATAGTGCGGATGAATCGGTTGTTTTTGATGCAGAGGATGCGTGGCAGGACGTGGCCAGATGGGGGACATCTGAATCTCCGTCCGATTTCATCGATCCGCCTGATCATTACAATGATATGTATATCGAATCGGATGAAAATGTTGGCTACGTAGAGGATTATGAAAACTTCGTCGGTGTAGATATTAACGGAAGGGATATTATCATTTATCCCAATGAGCAACATGAAAAATATGAGGAAGATTTAGATGAGGAAGGAATCATGACGACCTTTGGTGACTTGCCAGCATTTGAACATGATCCTTACGTAGAAGAAAGAGAGGAGAGGGAATAACGGTGAACTGGGATTTTGAATCATTTAGAAAGCAGCAAGCAAAACACAAATCTGTATATGTCGGTAGCACAAAGAAAAGGCCGACAATCAATGATGAAGATGCCAATGGCCAAGGAAACACAGACATGGCGCCTGGTGCTACGGGCAGAGAGATTGGAAAAGAGTAAACAATAACAGGACTGTCCAGAAAACAGTAAGATAGATGCAGGGATGGACAGTCCTTTGTGTTTTCCAATTTAAGCGACTTCACTTTCCTTTGAGTGGACTTTTTTCATAAAGGCATTCACATCGGCAGGAACTTTCCGATCGAATTTTGAAACGACGTATACTGTTAGGAAGCCAATCGGCACTGTGATAATCCCTGGTACCTTAAATTGTAAAGCCTCAGGAAGAATAGGGGAGCAGAAGATCATAATCATGGAAACAGCCAATCCAACAAGGAGACCAGCAATCGCTCCCTTTTCTGTCATGCCCCTCCACCAGATTCCAAACAAAAAAATCGGTGTAAAAGTGCTAGCTGCTACTGTGAAAGCGAGAGCAACAAGGTGGCCAATAGAGGCTTCCTTTACTAATAGGCCAAGCACCCCATATAAAACGCCAAGAATTAAAATAGCGATTTTTCCAGCTGTTACGCGCTGTTTCTGTGACAGTTCTTTCTTAGAGAAGGAAGCGTATAGATCATGGGCTAAAGCGCCAGAGCTAGCAATAAATAATCCGGAAAGATTAGAAAAAATAGCCGCAAATGCTCCTGCAATTACAAGGCCGAGCAGCCATTTGCCCCCGAGCACTTCTGCAATGGAAGGAACGACCATATTGTCTCCACCGGTGACAAGGTTTTTCATTACTTCAGCATTTAAATTTCCTTCGAGGAAAAGGGCTCGGCCGACAACCCCCAAGTAGACAGCGAATAAAAAAAAGACACTGGCAATTCCAATAGCCATTAAAGCCGATTTACGTGCTGCTTTTGCACTAGGATTTGTATAAAAGCGTAATAAAATGTGAGGAAGTCCGATGGTTCCAAGTGACAGGCCGACAATTAAGGAGACGGTATGCAGAAAATTAGGTGTTAATACTCCAGAAGTTGCCCATGCTTCTCCGTTAGCCACCACCTCTTTTCCATCTTCAGTGAAAGCAGCCGTATTGGCTACTGAGCCGCTGAAGTTTGTAATAGCAGAAAGAATTTTATCATAATGCAAACCGCCATAAATAGCTGCACCGACCATTAAAATGAAGGCACCGAGGCGGATCCAAAGCTCAAGAGCCTGATTTAAAGTAGTTCCTTTCATACCGCCGACCCCGACATACAGGATCATTACAGCACATGTGAAAATAATGCCGAATTCATAGGAAGTGCCAAAGAACATGCTTAAAATCTGTGCTGCACCGAGCAGCTGAGGAGCAGCATAAAAGCCAGAAATAGACAGAACGACGAGCACAGCTACCAACCGGGCACGTTTGCTGTGAAAACGGTAAGCCACAAAATCTGCTACCGTGTAAGCACCGAAACGTCTAAGCGGACCTGCAACAAAAATAGCGAGCAACGTTAAACCAATGGAAAAGCTGAACGTATAAAAAGCCCCGTCATAACCAATGGAGAAGGTCAAACCGGCGAGCCCGAGGAAGGTGGCTGCACTCAAATAGTCCCCTGCTATAGCTGAACCATTTGTAAACCAGCCGAACGAACGCCCACCGACGAAGAATTCGCTGGCATTAGAATTTTTCTTCGATAAATAAGTAATGTAGACAATCGTACCCATTAAGAGGAAGGTGAAAAAATACTTTGGTTCCAATAGTGCTTCCATCATGCGCTATTTCCTCCTTTATTATCTGCCTTTTCCTTCTGTAATTCTGAAGATGTATCATAGCGGGCCAGTCTTTTTTCATAGCGTTTTGTATGAACATAAGCGATCACAAAGGCCATCACCATTCCAACGATAGTAGTCAGAAACCATGTAACAGACATGCCGCCCCAAAATTTGCTGAAGGCGAAATCCTCTGCATACCAGTTAATGACCGGTATAAAAAAAATAAAAGCATAGTAAGCCGTTGAAAGTCCTATTCCTGTTTGAAGTTCAGATTTCATGATGTGTCGAGTTTCTTTATCAAGCGGCTGAAGGTTGTCTACATCAATGGTTCCCATTGAACGGTCTGTCATCTCATATTCTTTTTTCAAGAGCCATCCCTCCTTACCACTAGTATACTAAGCGAGGAAGTGTAAGCCCTTACAAAATAATGTCTGAATATTATAAAAAATTGCTTGTTTTAGCTAAATGCGGATGTTAAAATATGGGAGGAAAGGAGGTAGCGAATGAAATACACGGTTTGTCTGAAGAATGTTAAACCAACATCTTATGCCTTGTTAAAAAAGTGGATTGACGAAAAATACGAACAGCAATTTTTTATTCAGAGCCCATTCTGTAATGATGAAGAAGCCCATATCAAAGTTTGCCAAATAAGTGAATTAAGCGATTGGTTGAAAGTATCCCGTTTAATGAAGCGCCAAAACTGTTTTTACATAGTACTTTTAGATCGAAACTACTATCATACCTCACCATTAGCCCTCAAGCTGCAAGTTCATTCTCTCCTCCTGCATCCTATGAAAAAATCTGCTTTTATCCGCAGCATAGATGATGTGTTAAGGCTGTTGAAAAAAAAGCCGGCTGTGTTTTTTCAGTTGGAAGGAAAGAAAGTGATTCCTGCGTACGATGGAGAGAAGAACGAATCGCTGGAAAATTACGTGCTAAGACAACTCTTGCACCAAAACATTCAACAGGAAAACATAATGATAGATGCTCTGTCCGTTTTTAAAGAGAATACTTTCCCAAATGCCGTTTGTTATGTTGAGGGGTTTTCTCATCTAGATTGTACTCCCGCTGATGAAAACCTCTCAGCTCAGCTGATTTGCTCGTATTTTAACAAAGCGTTCGCAGGCAGAGTCTCTCGCCTGTATTTCATTCCTTTTCGTAAATCTATGCTTGTTTTGTTTCGACAGCCGGAAAGTGTTTGTTCTTTGAAGGACTGGGATGAAGGAAGGATAATATTTGAGAAGATTATAAAGAATCTGCTGATACAGCACCGAATTCAAATCTATATAGGGGTCGGTTCTCTATATAATGATCCTCATCTTCTCCATCATTCCTTTAAAGAAGCAGAACTTGCGAGAAGCCTGCCGCCCTTTCGCGAAGTTTCCCTCCGCTATTACGAAGAGATATCTACAGAGGAGGATATCAAAAAAAGCACACAATTCATTCATAATCGTTTTGGAGAAGAGATGACGGCAAGAGATGTAGCGAAGCATGTCAATTTGAGCTATTCCCACTTTATTCGGCTATTTAAAAAAGAAACAGGTAATACTTTTTCAGAGTACGTTACCTTCGTGAGACTAAGAAATGGAGTGCGAATGCTGAGGCAAACCAATTATACAATAGAAGAGATTGCTGATTTAACCGGCTTTAATACCCCTAATTATTTTAGTTCAACTTTTAAGAAGTTTGTTGGAGCTACTCCAAGAGAATTTAGAATGACGAAGGAGATTGTTTTCGTTTAAAACCAACCAGTCGGTTTATGATTTGTTGTTTAATAGAGCCTTCTAGCGGGTATTTTAGCAGTACGATAAGATTTTATGGTTGGAAGCCATCGTTAATAAAAACGATGGCTTTTTAGTGTCTTATCATCAAGCATGATTACTCACCCGATTCTGATTTTCAAAATAACTAATTGTAATTTTCAGACTTTTGTGTTAATCTTTTTTTAGATATTTAAGAAACGCTGTTGCGTAATAAGAAACAAAGGGCGGGATGAAAATGAATTATGTAAAAGCAGGGACTTTACAAGTTGATCAGCAATTGCTTCAGTTTATTAATAATGAGGTATTGCCGGGAACAGACATAGAAAAGGAGCAATTCTGGGACGGATTTAGCGCCATTGTCGCTGAATTAACACCCAAAAATCGTCAACTGTTAAAAAAACGCGATGAACTTCAGGAAAAAATTGATAAATGGCACAGGGAAAATTTATTTGATTTTAATCAATACAAATCCTTTTTACAAGAAATTGGTTACATAGAGCCGGAGGGAGAAGATTTTGAAGTATCGACAGAAAATGTGGATGAAGAAATTGCCTTGCAGGCTGGTCCTCAGCTCGTTGTACCGGTGAATAACGCCCGCTATGCAATCAACGCGGCTAATGCCCGATGGGGAAGCTTATACGATGCGCTCTATGGAACAGACGCTATTCCCGAGACAGACGGCGCTGAGAAAACCGGGGGTTACAATCCTATACGGGGAGAAAGAGTGATCGCTTTTGCACGGGATTTTCTTGATCAGGCGGTGCCGCTTGAAAAAGGTTCCCACAAAGAGAGTGTAAAATATGCCATTGAAGGTGGAGAATTAATCGTTACACTAGAGAGCGGCGGACAAACGAGGTTAAAACACAAAGAACAGCTGCAAGGCTTTTGTGGAGAAGCAGGAGCTCCTTCTGCTGTCCTTCTGAAAAATAACGGTATCCATTTGGAAATCCAAATCGACAAAAATGATCCAATTGGAAGAACGGATACAGCGGGAGTGAAAGACGTACTAATGGAGGCTGCGCTTTCAACCATTATGGATTGTGAAGATTCGGTGACTGCTGTCGATGCGGAAGATAAAGTGCTTGTTTACCGCAATTGGCTTGGATTAATCAAAGGGAATTTGAGTGCTTCATTCAAGAAAAACGGAAAAACCATCACCCGCCGGATGAATGAGGACCGCTGCTATACAGCATTGGACGGAAGTACATTAAAATTGCCTGGCCGCTCCTTGATGTTCGTTCGCAACGTCGGTCATCTAATGACCATCAATGCCGTTCTGGATGAAAATGGAGAGGAGGTATTTGAAGGCATTTTGGACGGGGTCGTTACAAGTGCTATTGCTAAGCATTCGATTTCTGGCGGTTCAAAGCTTGCCAATTCGCGCCAAGGGTCGATTTATATAGTCAAGCCAAAAATGCATGGATCGGAGGAAGTAGCGTTTGCTTGTGAATTGTTCGACCGGATCGAGAATTTATTGGGCTTACAACGAAATACATTAAAAATTGGTGTAATGGACGAAGAACGTCGGACGTCTCTTAATCTGAAAAACTGCATTCGGGCCTCTAAAGAGCGGATTGCTTTCATTAACACAGGCTTCCTTGACAGAACTGGAGACGAGATACACACGTCTATGGAAGCAGGACCTGTTATTCGCAAAGGGGATATAAAATCCTCTGTCTGGCTGACGGCTTATGAAAAGTCAAATGT
The DNA here is from genome assembly GCF_038003025.1 of Pseudobacillus sp. FSL P4-0506. NCBI lineage: Bacteria > Bacillati > Bacillota > Bacilli > Caryophanales > Bacillaceae > Pseudobacillus > Pseudobacillus sp. FSL P4-0506. The sequence goes on along the minus strand of NZ_JBBOOI010000001.1, from coordinate 3,647,252 downwards.
TGCTGCCGGACTGGAAACAGGTTTGCAGGGGCATGCTCAAATAGGTAAAGGAATGTGGGCAATGCCGGATATGATGGCAGCTATGCTGGAGCAGAAAATTGGCCATGTCAAAGCGGGAGCTAATACGGCATGGGTGCCATCACCGACTGCTGCTGTTCTTCATGCTCTTCATTATCACCAGGTAAATGTCCAGCAGGTACAAAATGAAGTGAAACAAAATAAACAAGAGTACACAGACGAGATTTTGCAAATCCCGCTCGAAAAGAAGGCAAGCTGGAGTAAGGAAGAGATTCAGCGGGAGATGGATAACAATGCACAAGGCATCCTCGGCTATGTTGTCCGCTGGGTAGAGCAAGGCGTTGGTTGTTCAAAAGTGCCAGATATTAACAATGTTGGCCTAATGGAAGATCGGGCGACCCTTCGCATTTCCAGCCAGCACATTGCTAATTGGCTGCGCCATGGCATCTGTACGGAAGAGCAGGTGATGGAAACGATGAAGCGGATGGCAAAAGTAGTGGATGAACAGAATGCAGGAGATGAGGATTATCGTCCAATGGCACCGGATTACGAAGAGTCGGTGGCATTCCAGGCTGCATGTGAACTTGTATTTAAAGGATGTGAACAGCCGAATGGATACACAGAGCCCATTCTGCATAAACGGCGTCTTGAGGCAAAAGAGAAATACAGTGTTACTCAATAAAGTCTGTAGGGTTTATTATTTTTTTCTAATAAGAGATAATACAAAGAGGCTGGCCGATTGGAGGCTAGCCTCTTCGGCGATAAATAAAATTATTTATTTTCATTGAAAGGGGCCTGTCAATTGGAAAGGGATAATATGGTGAAGTCAGTTGCACGGGCGCTTGATATTATCAAACTTGTAGGCGATTCCAGACAAGGGCTCGGTGTAACAGAGATTTCCAGACAAATGGATATCAACAAAAGTTCAGTGTTTCGTATATTGGCTACGTTGAGTCAGTACGGTTATATTGAACAGAATGAGACCACAGGAAAATACCGGATCGGTTATATGTTTCTTGATATTAGCTCCAAATTGCTCGACTCTCTTGACGTCCGGACTGAAGCGCAGCCTGTACTGAAAGAACTTGAGTATGAAACAAATGAAGTCGTTCATCTTGTTGTTTATGACCAAGGAGAAGTAGTATATATTGAAAAGCTTGATGGCAACGAAACGTTGCGCATGCATTCAAAGGTCGGAAAACGAGCGCCTGTTCATTGCACGTCAGTCGGCAAAGCCATTCTTTCTCATTTATCTGCGGCAGATGTGCTCGCTATTATGGAAAGAAAGGGCCTGCCAGCCCATACACCTTCTACCATTGTGGAGAAGGACGCTTTTCTAGAAGAGTTGTCTAAAGTGAAAGAGAACGGCTATGCGCTGGACCTTGAGGAAAATGAGATAGGGATTCGCTGCATAGCTGCTCCTGTATTTGATCATACAGGCAGTGTAGCGGCAGCGGTAAGCATCTCTGGCCCGACGTTGCGAATGACCGATGAAAGAATGCGCTCGTTAAGTAGCCGGATGATTCAAGCAGGACAAGCCATCTCAAAACGGCTTGGTTATAAGGGCCAATAAGTTAAAAACAGGGCATCCGGAAACTTAGATTTCCAGATGCCCTGTTTGCTTTTTTATTAAACAGCTATATTTCAAATCAGCGATCTGCTGCGCCAAGCTCTTTTGCCGGTTTAACACGTTTTATAAAGAAAGAGAGAATGAGAGCAATGAGGGCAATATAAACAGATACTGAAAAAGAGAAATTAATGCCGTTAAGCATGGCTTCATTCATAATATGTGTCTTCATCTCAGCTATTTGAGCAGGGTCAGGCTGGGCACCGGCAGTTAAATTTTTCGCTGCGGCATCAGCCAATTTTTCTGCTTCCGATTCTGTGCGATTTTGCATCAAAGTGACGAGAAAAGCAGAGCCAACCGCACCTGAAACCTGTTGAAGCGTATTGTTCATCGCTGTACCGTGCGGATTCATGCTTTGAGGCAGCTGGTTTAAGCCATTTGTCATGACAGGCATCATAACCATGGACATTCCGAACATGCGCAATGTATATAGCATCATTAAATAGCCATAAGATGTTTCGAGTGTTAAGTCACTGAACAAGTGTGTTGTGTAAATCGTAACGATCAAACCAATAACAGACAGAATACGGGCGCCGAATTTGTCAAACAGCTTGCCGGTAATCGGTGACATAACACCCATAACAAGTGCCCCAGGCAACATTAATAGTCCCGAATGAAGCGGGGAAATGCCACGTAAAGATTGCACATAGATAGGCATTAACAACATAGCAGAAAACATGGCCATAGCTAAGACCACCGATATAGCCGAAGAAAGTGCGAACATCGGATAGCGATAGATTCGAAATTCTAAAAGCGGTTCATCCAAGCGAAGCTGGCGGATAATAAATAACAATAGGCTAATGAAGCCCACAGCAATCGGGATATATACATATACGGAGCCCCAGCCTTTTTCTCCTGCAGAGCTGAAACCGTACAGCAGGCCGCCAAAACCGATGCTTGATAAAATGAGTGAAAGAATATCAAGTTTGATATCACGCTGCGGTGTAATGTTTTTCAATTTAAAGATAGCAAGCAAAAGTGTAATGGCTGCGATCGGAAGAACGACATCAAATAATGTGCGCCATGAATAATGCTCAATAAGCCAACCGGATAACGTAGGTCCGATGGCCGGCGCGGTAATCATGACGAGGCCAAACAGTCCCATTGCAGCGCCGCGGCGCTCGACCGGAAAACTAAAAAGCATCACATTCATTAAAAGCGGCATCATGATAGCAGAGCCAGCTGCTTGGATCATTCGGGCAGCAAGAAGTATGCTGAGCGACGGAGAGAAAGCGGCCAGCAATGTTCCGGCTGTAAACAGGCTCATGGCCAAAATAAACAGTTTTCTATTTGTAAACTTCTGAATAAAAAAAGCACTGGCGGGAATTAACACACCGTTAATTAGCATATAACCGGTTGTCAGCCATTGTACAGCTGATGCAGATGCATCGAATTCCTTCATGATAGATGGAAGAGCTACATTTAAAAGAGTTTCATTTAAAATAGAAACAAAAGCCCCGATAAATAAAATCGCAATCATGCCATAAGGCGGCTTTTCTACAGCTCCTTGTGTATTCATATAAATTCCTCCCATACAAGGTGTATAGTTTTTGAACTCTAGTTCTAACAATTTTTAATCATATACCGATGGTATAAAAAAATCAATAAAAAAATATCGTTTTGTTCATAAGTTTGATTCTTATAACAATATGAGCTACGATTAACTTGTACAGGCAGTATAAACAATAACATTCAGGTGATGAAATGAACAATCGTAAACGCCAGGTTATGATGGCAGCGCACTCTCTTTTTGTAGAAAAAGGGTTTGCCGCTACTTCCATTCAAGATATTTTAGATGAAAGCCATATATCTAAGGGAACTTTTTACAATTATTTTTCTTCTAAAAGTGAATTATTAATTAATATTTTCGAGAACATTAAGTCAGAAATAAAAAAGCAGAGAACAGCCGTGCTTGCCGGTCGGCCAGTAGCTGATCGTGAAGGGTTCAGTGATCAGCTGGCTATGACGATGGAGGTTAATAAAAGAAATAATTTGTTTGCCTTGTTTCAGGGGGTATTTGCCTCTGAAGAAGAAGAACTCAAACAGCTTGTCAAGCAGCATTACTTAGAAGAATTGAAGTGGATGCAAGGCCGTATTATTGAGCTTTATGGCGAGCAGGCAAAGCCATACTCTTTGGATCTTACGCTTGTTTTTTTGGGGACTATTCAACAATTCATTCATTTATCAATGGTTACGGAAAAAGAAACGATAGATCTGAAAAGAATCATTGCTTATGGACTGCGCCGAATGGATACAGCGGTAGAAGATGTGCAAAGAAATAAAGATATTCTCCTTGGGGCGCGATTTCTTGAAAAATGGTTTCCTGAATCTACGTTATCCAAGGAAAAGAAGAAAAGTGCCATTATGCAAGAAATCAGCTCTTTGCAAAAAGAAGCCAGTCCTAATCAAAGTGAGCTTCTGACTTTTTTGCAGAATGAAATAAGTAGCGCAGAGCCTCGCATTGCTATTATAGAAGCTGTGGTCCGGGCAATTGATGACAGGGAAGAACTGGACGATCTGATTGCTCAATATTTAAAAAGCTAAATGTCTAGTGTGAGTAACTTTCTATATTAAAATAAAGCAAAGGAAGGGAATGTATCATGCGCAGCATACTTGACTCATGGAAGGTAAAGTTTAATGAGAGAGGATTTCCTCATATTCAGCAGGCTTTTGTTCTGCCGCCGGAGAAAATGCATGAATTAGATCCGTTTATCATGCTGGCCGAAGATTGGTTTAAACGAGGAACGTTTGCTGACCATCCCCATAAAGGCTTTCAAACTGTGACATATGTAATGGATGGCCGACTTGAACATATAGATAATAAAGGTGGAAGAGGCATTCTTGGGCCAGGTGATGTACAATATATGAACGCAGGCGCTGGAGCTCGGCATGCTGAAGAAGCAGTAGATGATGACATTGTTCACTCCCTTCAGCTATGGCTCAACTTACCGGCTAAGCTGAAAAACTCCACTCCTTTTTACCAGGACATTTACGCAGAGGATGTTCCCGTAAAAAAAGTAGGTTCTGCAATGGTGCGTGTGTTTGCCGGTGACGGAGGACCGATGAAGCCGCTCATTCCTTTTTCGATGGCTGAAATTTTGCTTCCGGCAAAGGAGACATACATTCACGAATTGCCGGTCGATGACACTGCCTTTATATACGTTCTTGCCGGACGGGCAGCATTTGGTGAAACCAGCGTCATTCTTGAGCAAGGATATGCTGCTACTTTAACAAAAGGCTCGTCCTTCCGTGTGGAGTCAGCAGAACGCACAAAAGTGCTCATTTATTCTGGCCAGGCACAAGGAGATCCTATCGTATCCTATGGGCCGTTTGTGATGAATTCCCGTGAGGAAATTCGTCAGGCTCTTCAAGATTTTCAGGAAGGAAAGTTTGGGCCTGAGGCGAAATAAAGAGGCTTGTTGATAGAGGTAATAAGTAAGCCATTATAAAAGGAAGAAACGAGAGAACGCAGTAAAAAAGTGAGTTCGGTTTTTTTGTGTACTGTAAACAGTGGAGGGGACAGAAGAAAATTAATAAATGGTATAGATTTTCATAAGGCAATATTAATGATAGTTGGTATATTCATGGAGAGCCTTATAATTAAGAGGGGATCTAAAGAGGAAAGGCCTTACCGTTGCAGGGGAAAGAACAGCCAATCATACTGTGGACCTAAAATCTTTCATTAGGGAAGATTCAGAAACACTGAAATGTAAGCGTTCAACCATTAAGCAGCAGTTAGATGAGCCACACTTTCAATAAAAAACATCGTGACAAGTAAAAGAATGACCGTATTATGGGCTGTTATCAGTATAAGGAAATAACAAAAAAGAGAAGCACCGAGGTGCTTCTCCAGACTGTAGACAAACTCAATGAAATTCTAGAGTTTGTCTACAGTCCTTTTTATTTTGCTTGTGAATGGGGGCTGTTGATTTCCATTCCAGGCGCTTCGCTTTCCGCGGGGCGGGCGGTGAGCCTCCTCGCCGCGAAAGCGCCTGCGGGGTCTCACCTGTCCCGCTGATCCCGCAGGAGTCTTTGCGCCATCCATTTCAATCAACAGGGGTTACAAAGTTAGAGTAGCCGTACAACCATACCTGTTTTAAAATAAATAGATCAAACACTTGAGGTGAGAAAGATGCTTTCGAAAAACAATCCAATCCAACGGAATCAAATAGAAATGATCGCTCTAGACCAGCTTGTACCAGAGAATCACCTGGTCCGTAAAATGGAGGCAGCGATGGATTTCTCTTTTATTTATGACTTGGTGGAAGGATTGTATGCGGAAGTGGGCCGCCCAAGCATTGATCCAATTATTTTAATTAAACTAACATTTATCCAATATGCCTTTGGCATTCGATCCATGCGCAAGACGATCGAGGAAGTGGAAACGAATATGGCCTACCGCTGGTTTCTCGGTTATGGATTCCATGATAAAGTGCCGCATTTCTCTACCTTCGGTAAGAACTACGAGCGTCGCTTTAAAGATACCGACCTGTTTGAACAGATCTTCTATCGTATCTTAAAAATAGCTGCCGAGAAAAAGCTCATTAGTGCGGAGCACGTTTTTGTGGATTCCACTCATGTAAAAGCTAGCGCGAATAAGCGTAAATTTGAAAAGAAAATGGTTCGCAAAGAAACACGCGCGTATCAGGAACGCCTCCAAGAAGAGATTAATCAGGACCGAGAGGATCATGGAAAAAAGCCGTTCCCGCCAGATAAGTTCGATAAAGAAGAAACGAAAGAAATCAAGGAAAGTACAACCGATCCGGACAGTGGCTACTACGTTAAAGACGAACGAACCAAACAATTTGCCTATTCCTTTCACGCGGCCGCAGACCGTAAGGGATTCGTAATTGGCACAATGGTCACACCAGGCAACACACATGACAGCCAAATCTTAGAGCCGTTAATGGAGAAAGTGATAGAAAAGGTAGGAAAACCTAAAGCTGTTGGTGCAGACGGAGCTTACAAAACACCTGCCATTGCCAGTTATTTAATGGAAAACGGCATGACACCTGCTTTGCCTTATACACGGCCGCGCACAAAAGAGGGCTTCTTCAGAAAGCATGACTATGTGTACGATGAACATTTTGACTGTTACCTTTGTCCGACAGGGGAAGTATTGAATTACTCAACGACGAATAAGGAAGGCTATCGTGAATACAGATCACCCAAACAGGTTTGTACCTCCTGCCCTTTTTTAGCTAAATGCACGGAAAGCAGAAATCATCAAAAAGTGGTGACACGCCATATTTGGCAGAAATATATGGAAGAGGCCGACCATCTTCGCCACCACGAAGAAGTTAAAGCGATTTATGCGGAGCGAAAAGAAACGATTGAGCGTGTATTCGCAGATGCAAAAGAAAAGCATGGCATGCGTTGGACAACGTTAAGGGGACTTAAAAAATTGTCGATGCAAGCGATGCTTACTTTCGCTGCCATGAATCTCAAGAAAATGGCCAGCTGGACTTGGCGAGAACCAGAAATGGCTTAAATGATGACCTCGGAGAGGTCTATCTTTCTCTCGAATGGCTTTAAAACTACCGAAAAATCAAAAGGGGTTCGGAATAAGACTATTCCGAACCCCTTTTGTCGACAAACTGAGAGAAGCACCGAGGTGCTTCTCTTTTTTATGCACTTTCTTAGACAAATACCATTTCTTCTTTTCAGCTTCTGCCTATATAGTGGCTCACGAATGTTTTGCCGGGTTGAGCGTATAGAGTTAAAAAACAACTTCGGCCGGCTCTACTTGAATCGCCGAAAGCTGATACGTTTTAGTGCGTAAGGAATCAATATCAATATGTTTACGGGCAATACCTGAACTGATGGCAGCTTGTGCCACAGCGGCAGCCACTTCAGGAGCGACACGTGCATCAAAAGGAGAAGGAATAATATAATCTGCTGACAGTTCTTGTTCGGAAACAAGAGAAGCAATAGCGTAGGCAGCAGCTGCTTTCATCTTTTCATTGATGTCTGAGGCTCTCGTATCAAGCGCCCCTCTGAAAATCCCTGGAAAAGCAAGAACGTTGTTTACCTGGTTAGGGAAATCTGATCGGCCTGTACCGATCACCGCTACACCGGCTGCTTTTGCTTCAGCAGGAGTAATTTCTGGATTAGGATTAGCCATCGCAAAAACAATTGGATCTCTTTCCATCGTACGAACCATTTCAGGTGTTAATACCCCAGGAGCGGAGACACCGATAAAAACATCACTATTTTTCACGATCTCTTCTAACGGTCCTTCTGCCTTTTTGGCATTTGTAAAGGAGGCGACATCCTTTTTGATCGGATTCATTCCGCATGGGCGGCCTTGATAAATAGCTCCTTTTGTATCGCACATGATGATTTCTTTTACACCGAAATTATTTAGAAGCTTTGCAATGGCGATGCCAGCTGCACCTGCCCCATTAATAACAATTTTTATTTCGTCGAAAGTCTTATTCACAAGTTTAAGGGCGTTAATCAAACCAGCTAGTGTGACGATCGCTGTACCATGCTGGTCATCGTGAAAAACAGGAATGTCCAGTTCTGCCTTTAAGCGCTGTTCGATAAAAAAGCAGTGGGGTGCTTTTATATCTTCCAGATTAATTCCTCCAAAAGATGAAGTGAGTAACTTAACAGTTTTAATGACTTCTTCGGGATCTTTCGTATCAAGGCAGAGAGGAAAAGCATCCACACCGGCAAAGTTTTTCAGCAGAATCGCTTTGCCTTCCATAACCGGCAAAGAGGCGTCTGCTCCAATATCTCCAAGCCCTAATACGGAAGTGCCGTCAGAAATGACAGCTACAGTATTCGCTTTCATTGTATAATCATAAATCTTTTCGCTGTTTGCTTGAATGGCGAGACAAGGCTCGGCGACTCCAGGAGAGTAAACCAGGCTTAAATCTTTTAAATTTTTAACATTTAATTTAGCCTTTGTTTCTAGCTTTCCTTGGTGGCTTCGGTGAATTTCCAGTGCTTCTTGTTTTAAGTTTTTCATAATCTCCTCTTCTCCTTAATTAATCACGCTCATGCTACAGTTACGCTACGAAGTAATGTTTTTAATTCTATAACATCCTAAAAAGATAATCAACAGAAGAATCAGAAAATTTAATTAACTAAAAGAAAAAATTTTTAGTAAACAATTGACTTTCCAAGCATAAAGTATATAATACAAATAAATCCGATTAGATAAATATGATTAATAAAAAAGATGGTGATTACATGTTTTTACACATAGACCATGTCAATAAACAGTTTACGAATAATAAAGTTACAAATGATGTATTAGTTGATGTGAGCGCTGTAATAAATGAGGGTGAATTTGTTTCGATACTTGGGCCTTCCGGCTGCGGAAAATCAACATTATTATCTATGGTCGCAGGATTAAGTGAAGCTTCATCCGGTGAAATTAAGCTCGAGGGAAAAACAATCAAAAAACCCGGAAAAGACAGAGGCATGGTGTTCCAGCAGGCAGCTTTATTTCCTTGGCTGAATGTTGAGGAAAATGTCATGTTCCCTCTTAAAAAAGAAATGAATAAAAAAGAAGCGAAAGAAACAGCTCGCCAGTTTTTGCAAATGGTCCAACTTTCCCATTATGCTGGCCATTATCCACATGAACTGTCGGGAGGAATGCAGCAGCGGGTAGCGATTGCCCGGGCACTTGCCATGAATCCAAAAGTATTGCTTATGGATGAGCCGTTTGGTGCATTGGATGAACAGACAAGGGCACGCATGCATGCAGAGCTTGAAAAGATTTGGACAGAAACACAAAAAACAATTCTATTTGTTACCCATAGCATCTCTGAATCTATTAAGCTATCTGACCGCATCATTGTTATGGGAACACAGCCAGGGACGATCATTGCTGACATTCCAGTGGATATACCAAGGCCACGGAAATTTGATCAGAAAGAAGTTATCCAGCTTGAAAAGCAAATTAGCCTGTTGTTGAAAAATGAAATCGATAAAGTAGTAAAAGAGGAACTGGCCTATGCAGCGAATCATTAAACAGCTTGTTTTTTTTATCGTATTGTTTATTGCCTGGGAAGGAATTGTGCGAGCTGGCGGCTGGACACCGGATGTAATGCCGAAGCCGACGGATGTTTGGCAGGCACTTGTTCGCGGCTTTGAAGATAAAACTTTGATTTTTGACTTAGTTGCCAGCTTTGAGCGCTTGTTCGTCGGCCTGCTTATTTCTTTAGTACTGGGAGTGGGCATCGGTATTTTGCTTGCCAAATCAAAAACTGCTGATGAAACACTCGGTTCACTTATTTTAGCTCTTCAAAGCGTACCGAGTATTGTCTGGCTGCCGCTTGCTATTATGTGGTTTGGATTGAATGAAAAATCCGTTATTTTCATTGTTGTTCTTGGCGGAACGCTCGTTATGACAATTAATATGCGAATGGGAATCAAAAGTGTGGCTCCGCTCTATATTCGGGCTGCACAAACAATGGGCTCAAGAGGAATCGATTTATTCATAAGAGTTATTTTTCCAGCGGCCATCCCTTATGCGGTTACAGGGGTTCGGCTAGCATGGGCGTTTGCATGGCGCGCTCTAATGGCTGCTGAAATTTTGAGCACAGGACCAGGATTAGGATACACACTAAAATATGCTTCTGATTTTGGAGACATGAGCCTGGTTATTGCTGTCATGATTTTGATTGGTATTATCGGAAGCATCGTAGATTATGCGTTTTTCCAAAGAGTAGAGAAAAATGTTATGCGGCGCTGGGGACTTGAAACAAATTAACATTCTTAGTTAGTGAGGGAGAGAATATGAAAAAGAAGCTTGGTTATTTTGGCTTCATTCTGCTTTTGTTGGCGAGTGTACTGGCCGGCTGCAACTCAGCGGAAGAAGGAAAATCTGGAGAGAAAAAGAAAGTCGTCATTGGATATTTTCCCAACCTTGACCACGTGCCGGCAATGATTGCCCGGGAAAAGGGGTATTACGAGGAAGCGCTTGGTAAGGATGTAGATGTTGAATATAAATCCTTCCCGGATGGCGGGGCATTTATGGTTGCCCTGAAAACAGGAGACGTTCAGGCAGGGCTTGTCGGGCCTGGACCGGTAATGAACAACTTTACTAATGGAGCGGACGTGAAAATTGTCGCCGGCAGTTCTTCAGGTGGCACAGTGATCGTTGCCCGGAAAGGCAGCGGAATTAATTCTGTTAAAGATTTTGCAGGCAAAACATTTATTACTCCAGGTGTTGGCTGTACACATGACGTCCAAATGGAAACATTCGTTAAAGATTTCGGTCTTGAATCAAACCGGATTGGTGGTAGCATGAAGCATACAACAGGCAAGCCGGCCCAATATGCAGGTCTGTTTGAATCAGGCAAAGTAGATCTTGCTGCTGTTCCTGAACCATGGGGTTCCTTGCTTGTTAAAGAAGAGGGAGCCAAGATTATTGTGGATAGTGATGAAATTGCCTTCGGTACGACATTGCCTAACTCCGTACTCGCCACGAGCGGTAAATTAATAAAAGAAGATCCTGAACTTGTGCAAGATATTGTAGATGCTCATAAAAAAGCGATTGATTTTATTAACAATAATCCAGAAGAAGCGAAAAAGTTAACGATTGCAGCGATTAAAAAAGATACAAAACAAGAATTGGCAAAAGATGTGGTTGATAGTGCATGGAAAAGAATTACGTACACAGCTGACGTAAATGAAAAAGTTGTGCAGGAATTTGCTGACTCTTCATATGACTTGAAATTCCTAAAAAAACAGCCTGATTTCACTGCTTTGATTGATAATCAATTTGCCAAAAAATAAAATATTGAAAAAACTCTTGTCATTTCTATCTTTTTACTGTACATTTAAAAAAAGTTAAAATTTCATAGGTTCTTATCAAGAGAAGCGGAGGGACTGGCCCGATGATGCTTCAGCAACCGGCTACGTAAAGTCAAGGTGCTAACTCCAGCGGGTTTCATCCCGGAAGATGAGAGGAAGATAATCAAAAGCCTTCTTCTTAAGAAGGCTTTTTTATTTTTCGCGCATACATAAAGGAGAGAAGAACATGTCACATACACACATTGATACATTGCTAGCACAAATTGGGAATCGCAGCGAAACAGCAACGGGAACAGTGAATGCACCTGTCTATTTTTCAACTGCTTATCGTCATGAGGGAATTGGCCGTTCAACCGGCTATGATTATACACGCACAGGAAATCCAACACGACAAATTGTCGAACAAGCGATTGCTGATTTGGAAGGCGGGGATGCAGGCTTTGCTTTTGCCTCAGGCATGGCGGCCATCCAGACACTTCTTGCATTGGCTGAACCTGGGGATGAGTGGCTCGTCTCTGCTGATCTATATGGAGGCACATATAGGTTATTTGAGAAAGGATGGAAAAAATTCGGCTTATCTTTTGTATATGACAGTTTTCAGGATATCAGTGAAGCGAAAAAGAAAATAACAGAAAAAACAAAAGTGATCTTTTTGGAGACACCGACTAATCCGCTTATGCAGGAAGTAGATATTGAACTAGTGGCAGCATTGGCAAAAGAGCATGACTTGTTGTTGATCGTTGACAATACGTTTTACACGCCGCTTTTGCAGCGTCCGCTAACTCAGGGAGCTGATATTGTCATTCATAGTGCAACGAAGTATTTAGGAGGCCATAACGATTTGCTGGCCGGCTTGATCGCAGTAAAAGGAGAGAAGCTGGCGCTTTCAGTGGAAGAGATGCAAAATGCTGCCGGAGCTGTTTTAGCCCCGCTGGATTCCTGGCTGTTAGTACGGGGGATGAAAACGCTGAGCCTGCGTATGAAACAACATGAGCAAAACGCAAAGCAAATTTCGGAATTTCTGCGATGTTGCCCGGAGGTCACTGATGTTTTATATCCGGGACGGGGGGGAATGCTCTCTTTTCGGTTAGAATCAGCAAAATGGGTGGACGACTTCTTAAGAAATCTGAAGCTTATTACATTCGCTGAAAGCCTTGGGGGAGTCGAGAGTTTCATTACTTATCCGGCAACGCAGACACATATGGATGTGCCTGAAGAGGTTCGCATTCAAAATGGTGTTTGTAACCGCCTGCTCCGCTTTTCAGTAGGAATTGAACATGCAGACGACTTAATTGATGACTTGACACAAGCTTTCAAGAACATGAAGGGGTGAAAAATATGAGTGATAATTATTCTTTCCAAACAAAACTATTGCATAACAGCCATAAATTCGATGAAGGAACCGGAGCGGTCAGTGTACCGATTCAGCATGCTTCTACATTCCATCAAAAGGACTTTGATCAATTTGGCAGTTATGATTACAGCCGTTCTGGGAATCCGACGCGAGAAGCGTTAGAAACTGCCATTGCTGAACTTGAGGGCGGCACGCGGGGCTTTGCCTTTTCATCAGGCATGGCAGCCATTTCTACGGCCTTTCTTTTGCTTTCTAAAGGAGACCATATATTAATTACAGAAGATGTATACGGCGGCACGTATCGCATGGTCACAAGTGTCTTGAACCGTTTCGGTATTGAACATACATTTGTGGACATGACGAATCTGCATGAAGTGGCCTCAAACATAAAAGAGAATACGAAATTAATTTATATGGAAACGCCGTCCAATCCATTGCTGAAAGTAACGGATATAAAGGGAATTGTTAAATTGGCTAAAGCAAATAATTGCCTGACATTTGTGGATAACACATTTCTTACACCAGCTTTGCAGCGTCCGCTTGATCTTGGTGTAGATCTTGTTCTGCACAGCGCTACTAAGTTTTTATCGGGACATAGCGATGTACTAGCTGGCCTGGCTGTAACAAAAGACAAAGAACTGGGTGATCGCTTGTATGCTTTGCAGAATTCATTTGGAGCCGTTCTTGGTGTGCAAGATGCCTGGCTTGTGCTGAGAGGCTTGAAAACTCTTCATGTCCGGCTTGAACAGTCTTCTAAATCCGCACAAAAATTAGCTGAGTTTTTACAAAAACATGAGCTTGTAGAAAAAGTTTATTATCCAGGATTATCTGATCATGAGGGACACGTCGTTCATTCTTACCAGTCAACTGGTCCGGGAGCTGTGCTCTCCTTTGAATTAAAAGATGAAGAGGCTGTGCGTAAGTTCGTTAATCAGGTGAAGATTCCCGTGTTTGCTGTCAGCCTCGGAGCAGTAGAGTCAATCTTGTCTTATCCGGCAAAAATGTCTCATGCCGCTATGCCGAGGGAGGAACGGTATAAGAGAGGGATTACAGACGGACTGTTAAGGTTGTCGGTCGGCCTGGAATCTGTGGAGGATTTAATCAATGACTTTGAAGAAGCCTTGCAAGTTGTGAAATTACCTATTTCTTTGTAAAATAAAAAACGGAAAGCGTTAGCTTTCCGTTTTTTATTAGAATTAAGCACGGCCACGACTCATGCTCTTCATAATAAAGCTTACAACGAATACAAGAATGATCGCACCAATTAAAGCTGGGATGATCGCCATACCGCCGATGTCAGGACCCCAATCTCCAAGAAGTGCACCACCAATCCAAGCGCCGATGATACCAGCAATGATGTTACCAATAATGCCACCTGGAATGTCCTTGCCTAAAATAAGTCCGGCTAACCAGCCGATGATTCCTCCAACGATTAAAAACATTATAAAGCCCATTTTGTTTCCTCCTTACTTTTTTTATGTTCCGTGCTTGCTTTATTTATTCCCGGATTCATTCATATAAAACATAAAAAGTCAACTAAAAAAAGAAAAAAAGTTTCCAAAATTGGTTTATAATTTCACAAAGTGGGAAAAAGCAACAAGCTTATTTCCTATAATCATACAAAGGAGGGGATGATTGCTTTTGCAGGAAGATAGAGTGTGACTCCAATTCTTCTGCTAATTCAAAAATAGCAAGCAATTCATAAAGAAGAGAGATTTCAATGGAAAAAAGTCTGTTCATTTCTTCAGATTCTGCACCTGCTTCCGCTTTAGCATACCAGAACTCTTCTATAATAGGCTGCATACACTCATGTAATGGGCGCTCTAACTGTTTAGATGGATCTTCAATAAAAGAGGCTAGTATCAATACAGACTGACGAATACGTTCTTTTTGCGTGTAATTCCAGAAGAGAGGCTCAGGATCAAGAGTGAGTAAATTTCCAAGATGAAAATGAATTTGCCGCAGTGTCTCTAGTTTTTTTACGTGAAAGTGAACTTTTCGGCGCTCTTCTTGTGTAGAACGGTGATAGCGCCATTCTTCTCGTTGAAAATGACAAAGTGTTTCAGTTTTCTCAAATAAATGTTGGTCTGACTGATAAATGAACTTAAAGCTATCTGCATGTTTCTCTTCTAAAAGAGCATCAACTGTATCGATTAATAACCGTGACGTTTTCGTATGAAGTACATGTAGCTTCTTTGAAATCTCGGCTGAATAATCAGGAGGCATAATAAATAAATTCACCAGTGTCGAAACAATCAGGCCAATGCTTGTGGTGCCAAGACGTGTAAAGAAAGCCTGTGCAAAGTGGGCCTCTGTTACTTCAATCATCGCTATGGCCGATAAGGTAGCAACGAGCAGACCGGCATCAAGTTTAAGTTTTGAGCAAGTAAAGATAGTCAACACGGCTGCCAGTGTAAATGTCAGTGCGCTGTGCCCAAATAAATAGGTAAACAGCATAGCGTAAGCTGCTCCAATGATAGAAGCAGGAAAACGAATAAGTCCTTTTTGAATGGAAGCAGCGACTGTCGGTTCAATTGTAACAATCGCGGTGATGACAGCAAAAACGGGAGGCCAGTTAAGGGCTTCACAAATAATAGCTGTGATAAAAACAGCCGTCCCTGTTTTTATAATACGGCTGCCGGGAAGTCGGAAAATATGCATAAAACCACCTGAATTTTTTCATTTTGTCGTACAACCGAGTATACCATATACCGTAAACGCTTTTGGAGGGAAAAAAGGCGGTATCAAAAGCTGTCTATAAAGGACTGATTGCTCAGATGAACACCATGACCATTGAAGGTTTTCATTCCTTCTAAAAGAAGGGGAAGAGAAGAATAGCAACAAAGTCGAGAACTCTCCAAAGATCATGTATACTTTTTCTCTCTTCATCTTTTCTTGTCAGCCTTGCAAGTGTATAGTTTATAATGGAATGATTAGATAGACAGCAAGAGGGTAACTCATTAAATGGATAAAATGTCTAAGTATATGTATATAGTCTTAAATAAGGGTGATTCAACGTGAAAATCAGAAAAAGCTATTCAAACGGTGAAGAAATAAAAGTATTTATTTATGAGAATAAAAAAGAGGAAACATTTGTTATCGCTGTTCCTTCTATTGAATGGTCGAATTCTTTTACTTATGAAGAGTCAGGAGAGCAATTGGTAGAGCGACTTACAGCTTCTTTGAATCGCACGTCTTTGGATGAACAGGCGGCTTTGGAAATAGCCCAGCGCATTTATCAATGGACATGCGAAATGTAATGGACGTAAAATACTTTTTCCGCTATATTAATTTCTTGTAGAAAGTGAACAACAGGCGAACGGATTTTATTTTTGAAAGGATTGGCTACCATATGGCTTCATTAAAAGAAGAAGTTCTCTCCAGGAGAACATTTGCAATTATTTCCCACCCAGATGCGGGGAAAACGACATTGACTGAGAAACTGCTGCTGTTTGGAGGCGCAATCCGCGATGCCGGGACAGTAAAAGGAAAGAAAACTGGAAAGTTTGCTACATCAGACTGGATGGAAATCGAAAAGCAACGGGGAATTTCCGTTACCTCTTCCGTTATGCAATTCCATTATCAAGATTGTCATGTGAACATTCTTGATACACCGGGGCATGAGGATTTCAGTGAAGATACGTATCGTACGCTTATGGCGGTGGATAGTGCCGTCATGATTATTGATGCGGCTAAAGGGATTGAAGCACAGACAAAGAAACTATTTAAAGTATGTAAAATGAGGGGCATCCCAATTTTTACGTTTATTAATAAATTAGACCGTCAATCGAAACCGCCACTTGAACTGCTGGCAGAGCTTGAAGAGGTGCTCGGTATTGAATCCTATCCGATGAACTGGCCAATCGGCATGGGAAAAGAGTTTTTCGGTATTTACGACCGCTTCAACGAACGGATCGAACAATTTCGTACGGAGAAAGAAGAAGACCGCTTTCTTCCTCTCAATGACGAGGGAGAATTAGCAGTGGACCATGAAATTAAAAAATCTGCTTTATATGATCAAATGCTTGAAGAAGTTATGCTGTTGGAAGAAGCGGGCAATGAATTTTCTAAAGAAAGAATCGCAGAAGGAGAACTGACACCTGTCTTTTTCGGCAGTGCCTTAACTAATTTCGGTGTTCAGACGTTTTTAGAAACATACTTGCAATTTGCTCCTCCTCCTCAGCCGCGTCAGTCCGACCAAGGGGAAATTGATCCTGCCGGCGAACAGTTTTCTGGATTTATCTTTAAAATCCAGGCTAATATGAACCCGGCCCATCGTGATCGAATTGCTTTCTTCCGTATCTGTTCAGGGAAATTTGAGCGGGGGATGAGTGTTACGCTGACAAGAACAGGCAAGACATCAAAAGTGTCACAGTCAACACAGTTTCTAGCAGATGACCGCAGTACCGTGAACGAAGCGGTTAGCGGGGACATTATTGGTTTGTACGATACAGGGAACTATCAGATTGGCGACACACTAGTGGGTGGAAAGCCACTCTTCCAATACGAAAAGCTGCCGCAGTTTGCTCCTGAGCTATTTGTCAAAGTGAGCGCTAAAAATGTAATGAAGCAAAAAAGCTTCCATAAAGGCATTGAACAGCTTGTTCAGGAAGGAGCTATTCAGCTCTATAAAACACTGCATACCGAAAACTATATTCTCGGTGCGGTCGGCCAGCTGCAGTTTGAAGTGTTTGAACATCGGATGAAAGGTGAATACAATTCCGAGGTGATCATGGAGCCGATGGGATCTAAAATTGCCCGCTGGGTGGAAAATGAAGAGGCAGTGAAAGAAAGCCTGTCCAGTTCACGAAGCTTACTCGTGAAAGACCGACAAGGAAAGCTCGTCTTTTTATTTGAGAATGAATTTGCGCTCCGCTGGTTTCAGGATAAAAATGAACAAATTAAGCTTTATCATCCACTGGAAGAAGAAACACATTAATTGCAATAGTTGTATAAAAAATAGTCTGTCCTCAGGACAGACTATTTTTTTAAAAGTTATTATTTTAAAAAAACGATTGACAGTAAAATCATCGTCGTTAATAATGAATAGAGTTACTTCAACGCATAAAAGCGTTCAAGCAAAAAAGTTAGGGACAACATTTGAGGTGGACATAATGTTTAGAATTGAATCAAAGGCAAAGCCTTCTTTGTCGGCTGCACTTATTTTAACGATAATGATCGTAGCATTGATCAGCTTCTCGATCATCAAACTTGAATCTGTGCCGCATATTCCTATTCTGCTTGCTATTTTTGTGTTGCTTACGTATGGTGCTTTTAAAAAAATCCCGTTAAGAGCAATGGAAGAGGGGATGATTGACGGGGCAAAAAGCGGAATGGGTGCTGTTTTTATTTTCTTTCTTATTGGTGTGCTAATTAGCAGTTGGATGTTGTCAGGTACAATTCCTACAATGATCTATACAGCTTTCGACCTTGTTACCCCGCACTTTTTTTATAGCATTGTTTTTATTGTGACAGCGATCGTCGGACTAGGAATTGGAAGTTCGTTAACCACTGTTGCTACGATTGGTGTTGCTTTTCTAGGGGTAAGCCAGGCTGTGGATGCTTCAGCCGCCATTACAGCTGGAGCTATTGTATCCGGCGCTTTCTTTGGAGACAAAATGTCCCCGCTTTCAGATACGACGAACCTGGCAGCATCCATTGTCGGTGTGGACTTGTTTACGCACATACGTAATATGTGCCGGACAACCGTTCCCGCTTTTTTTATCACACTTGTTTTATTCGGTGTTATTTCACCGCAAGTGGAACAGACACAATTTCCGAAAGTAGAGGCCATTAAGGTGGCATTAGAAAAAATGGATCTCATTCATTGGTATGCATGGCTGCCTCTCTTGCTGCTTTTCGTCTTATCGTTGAAGAGGGTGTCGCCAATTGTTACACTTGCCCTCAGCTCCGTATTCGGCGTGCTGCTATCTTTTTTCCATTCTGGGAAATCTTTTGCTGAAGTATGGACCATCCTATTTTCTGGCTTTGTGTCAAAGACAGGAAATGCGGATGTGGATGCTTTGCTGACAAGAGGGGGACTTGACAGCATGATGTTTACTGTTTCCCTTGTCTTGCTCTCTTTAGGATTGGGTGGACTTTTATTTTCGCTTGGCATCGTGCCTCGCTTATTTGAAGCCATTGAGCAGTATTTACGAAAAGTGGGCAGCACAGTGGCAGCCGCCGCTTTTTCTGCGATCGGCATTAACTTTATTATTGGTGAGCAATATTTATCGATTCTACTAACAGGAGAAGCTTTTAAACATCAATTCGAGAAAGTCGGATTGGCGCGAAAAAATTTATCGAGAACATTAGAAGATGCCGGCACAGTTATTAATCCACTTGTTCCTTGGGGCGTATGTGGTGTATTTATAACGAAGATGCTTGGCGTGGCGACTATCGATTATGCACCATTTGCTTTTTTCTGTCTATTAAGTCCAGTGCTTACTATTTTGTATGGGATGACTGGGTGGACATTAACAAAAAAGTAGTCACATAAAAAAGAAGAACGCACTGTGCGTTCTTCTTTTTTATGGATTTTTCTTTAGTTGTATGAATCTGCCATTAAAGTTGAACAGTATATAGCAGTGCATTATAGTTAAAAGGACAAATCATTTAAAAGTGAAAACTAGCCGAAAGGAGATTTATTTTGAGAATCAGCAACTTTTCTATCAAGAGACCTGTTTTTACGACCGTAGTTATGTTTTTAATAATCATTCTCGGCGTAGTTTCTTTATTAAAAATACCATTGAAATTGATTCCTGATATTAATCCTCCGATTGCCGTTGTTGTCACCTCTTATGAAGGGGCAAGCCCGGTAGAGGTTGTTGAAAAAGTAACAAAACCGCTGGAAGGGAGCTTATCGACCCTTCCAGGGATCAAGAACATTACATCGACAACGAGAGAAGGTTCTAATTTGATTCTCATGGAATTTTCCTGGAGCACAAACATTGATGATGTTCAATCGGATGTTCTCCAGCGAATTGATCGGACGCCTCTTCCGAAAGATGTAAGCAAGCCTCAATTTATGAAGTTTGACCCTTCTCAATTTCCTATTATTCAATTATCTCTGCAGTCCGTTGGAAATGAAAAAGAGTTGCAAGAGCTGGCTGATCAGTTGGAGAAAGATTTAATGACAGTCGAGGGGATCGCTAGTGTAAACGTTTCCGGCACGCTTGATGAGGAGATTGTCATTCAATTGGATGAGAAAAAGCTGAAACAATACCATTTAGCACAGTCTGATATTGTGCAATTAATCCAAGCGAATAATATTTCTCTTCCGGGCAGTCCTGTTGAATCAGAGGGCATGTCGCTGACCACGAGAATTGTCAGCCAACTGACAGATGTGGAAGAAGTGAAAAATCTAGTAGTGACAGTTAATCCACTTAGTGGAGAAGAGATTACGATTGGTGATGTGGCTGCTGTCCAATCAAAGAAAAAAGAAACAGGCAGCTTTACGAGAGCCAATAAGCATCCTGCTGTTCTGTTAAGCGTCTTGCAGCAAGCTGATGCCAACACAGCAGAAGTATCTAAACAATTCCAAGAGAAGCTTGACCAATTGATGGGAGAAAAGCGCTACGAAAGCATTAAAGCGGATATTTTGTTTGACCAGGGGGATTACGTTCGTCTAGCTATTGGAAACATCGGCAGTTCGCTTCTTTTGGGCGGAGTGTTAGCCATGCTTGTTTTGTTTGCTTTTTTAAGGAATGTGAAGAGCCCTCTTATTATTGGAGTAGCCATTCCTTATTCGGTGATCGTTACATTTGTACTTATGTATTTCGCCGACTTTAATTTGAATATTATGACTCTTGGAGCACTCGCCTTGGGGATCGGCATGCTTGTTGATAATGCCATTGTGGTCATTGAGAATATTTACCGTCACTTATCGATGGGGAAAGATTCCCGACAGGCGGCCCGCGATGGAGCGAAGGAAGTAGGAGCAGCCATTACGGCTTCCACATTAACAACAGTGGCTGTCTTTCTACCGGTTGTTTTCATTTCGGGAATTCTCGGTCAAATCTTTAAAGAATTTGCCTTGACCATTTCTTTTAGCCTGGCAGCCTCCCTCATCGTCGCCTTGACCGTTATTCCGATGATGGCCAGCCGGTGGCTGAAGCTTCCCGAGTCCCAGAAAAACATAAAAAAAGAACCAAAGATTGCCGAGCGGTATGAGTCGGCCATTCGCTGGTCATTGCGCCATCGGCTGCTCGTCATTCTGATATCGCTTGTTATGCTTGTTGTCGGTGGATGGGGGCTGACAACGGTTGGCTCCCAATTTCTCCCGGCAACCGATGAGGGCTTTTTTAACATTCGAATGGAAGTGGAGCAGGGAACTTCTTTACAAGAGACAAATAAAGTTGTTGAAGCGATAGAAAAAGAATTAGGAAAAGAGAAGGATGTAGACGTCTATGTTAGCCTTGTAGGCTCGACTCAGGAAGATTCCTTTAGAGGCACCGGTTCTTCCAATAAGGCCGAGCTATATGTAAAATTAAAGCCGCTTGAAAAAAGAGAACGCTCTGTTTTTGCGTTTGTTGATGACGTGAAACCGGATGTCGAGAAGGCTGCCCGTCTTGTTAACCGGACGGCGGAAGTCACATTCGAGATGCAGTCGGCATCAGGCTCCAGCCCGCAAACATTAACGTTTAACGTACGTGATATGAATCCGGAACGGCTTGATCACACAGTTAAAAAAGTAGAGAAAGCCGTTGCCAGCATCAATGACATTACAGAAGTATCAACGAATAGAGAAGAAACTGTAAAAGAAATACAAATAAAGATCAAGCGAGATCAGGCACTGGCAGCAGGGCTGGCTCCGGCGCAAATTGCTTCCATTGTTAATGATGCAACGAGAGGGGTCACTGCTACACAAATTATCAATAAAAACTCTGCCGTCCAAACGGTAGTTGTCCGCTATAATGAACAAGTAACGAAAAATGTAGATAAGCTAAAAAAATTGCTCATAAAGACTCCGGCAGGCAACTTTTACCCATTGGAGACATTGGCAGATATTAAAGTGCAACAAGGGCCGGTAGTGATTCAGCGCATTAACCAACAGGAGGCTGTACAGTTTACAACGAAGTATACAGCCGGTACGAACTTGGGAGCTGTTTCTGAAAAGGTAGATGAAAAGATAGCTGGACTTGATCTACCTGAGGACACAACGATTACATTTGGTGGCGATCGGGATTTATTGGAAAGCTCTATTAATGATATGATTCTTGCGCTTGTATTGGCCATTGTCCTAATTTACATTGTCATGGCTGCACAGTATGAATCATTTAAGTATCCATTTGTTATCATGTTTACTGTACCGCTTATGGTCGTTGGCGTCGCTCTTGCCCTGGTAATGACGAGAACACCAATAAGTATACCGGCCGTAATTGGTATACTTATTCTCGCCGGCATTGTCGTTAATAATGCCATCGTGATTGTGGATTACATTATCCAAAGAAAGAGAAGCGGGCTCAACAGTTATGAGGCGATTATAGAGTCGGCGAAAGATCGGGCGCGTCCAATTCTAATGACGGCTTTAACAACCATCCTTGGTCTTGTTCCGCTGGCAGCAGGGCTTGGAGGGGGTACGGAGATTAACCAGCCGATGGGAATTACTGTGATCGGCGGCCTATTGTCGAGTACATTGTTAACTCTATTCGTTATTCCTGTTGTCTATAGTTTCTTTGACAAAGAAACCAGAAACCTAAATAAGAAAAAAGGCAATGAAATAAAAAAAGACAATTAAAATAAAAAAATGTTTACAAGCTGCCTAGGAAGATTTATACTGAAGATACAAACAACAGAATCTTCAGTGACGCAAGTCAAAGGGGAGTAGCGTTAGGTATCTTACCTAAAACAAAGTCGTCAATTCATGGATGGTATCCATCGGCTTTGTTGACATGAGTAGAAGCATGTCCAGCAAGACCTTTGCCTATTAAAGGCAAAGGTCTTTTTTGTTGTTTAAATTTGAAGAAATTGGAGAAAAATACTAAAGGATTACAGGAGGAGATTTTATCAATGGATGCAGCAATGTTATTGGAGTACGGCTGGGTACTACTCGTACTAGTGGCGCTTGAGGGGATTCTTGCCGCTGATAATGCCGTGGTTATGGCGGTTATGGTTAAGCACTTGCCAAAAGAGAAGCAAAAGAAGGCTTTATTCTATGGGTTGGTCGGAGCTTTTATTTTCCGCTTTATCGCTTTATTTCTCATTACGTTTCTAGTGAAAGTGTGGCAAGTAC
Organism: Pseudobacillus sp. FSL P4-0506; assembly: GCF_038003025.1. NCBI lineage: Bacteria > Bacillati > Bacillota > Bacilli > Caryophanales > Bacillaceae > Pseudobacillus > Pseudobacillus sp. FSL P4-0506. Next base: position 3,624,245 of record NZ_JBBOOI010000001.1, on the reverse strand, counting down.
AGGCCATCGGTGCCCTTTACCTGTTTTTCATCTCTTTTAACCACTTGTATAAAACATGGAAGAACAAAGGAAAGGGTGAGGAGGAAGAGCATGAAGTGAAAGAATCAAAAGGCTCTTCTTTCTGGGTGACAGTATTAAAGGTAGAAATAGCAGATATCGCTTTTGCGATTGATTCCATGCTGGCAGCTGTAGCTTTAGCCGTTACTCTGCAGCCGACTGGATGGTTCCATATTGGCGGAATTGATGCCGGACAGTTCATTGTTATGTTCCTTGGTGGATTAATTGGTGTAGTTATTATGCGTTTTGCTGCTACGTGGTTTGTTAAGTTGCTGCAAAATTATCCAACATTAGAGACAGCAGCCTTTATGATTGTAGGCTGGGTCGGTGTAAAATTAGCAGTCTTTACCTTATCCCATCCGAAAGTGCATATTCTTGATGAGCATTTCCCTGAATCTACTCCATGGAAATTAACATTCTGGATTGTTCTTGTGGCTCTTGCTCTCGGAGGTTATATCTTTGCCAGAAAAAAAGGACCAGTTAACATATCCGAGCAATAAATCATGACGTCAACACTTAAATGAATGATAGTTGAAGATAAATTCTATCTACAAACTAAAGCGCAGCCACCGGCTGCGCTTTAGTTATGTGAGTTCAGAAATAATGAAAATCATCGAATAATAGAGAGGTTATTTAATGATTCTCTTGGCACCTACATATTTTGTTTTCCAATAGCTGTTGTTCATATCGATAATAGATACTCCGTTTTTAGTGGAAACACCGATCATTTGACCCTTATCTAAATAAATGGCTACAAAGCTAATTGTGTTGCCTTTCTTTCCCGTTGTGTTATAGAAAACCAAATCGCCTTTTTTAAGCTGATCTTTAGCAACTGGACTTCCTTTTTTATAGATTTCTGCTGAGTTGCGTGGTAATTTTACCCCATATTTTCCGTAGACATGTTGAACATATCCGGAAGAATCGAAACCTTTAATTGTCGTTCCCCCCGCTTTAAAAGGCACACCTTTCAGCTTAAGAGCATAATCGGTAATATTTTTAACTTGTTGCTGGGGTGTGAGTTTTTGAGCCGTTTGTTGTGAAGGTGCAGCAGGAGATGAAGCGAATACTGAAGTACCCGCAGAACATACCATCATTGTTGCTAATCCGAAACCAACTATTTTCTTTTTCATTTTACATTCCTCCATTGTCATCATTAAAGTAATTGTAGCTTCACATGAATGGTCCAGCTAGTTTGTTAAGGAGCAGCTGTCTGCATTAGACTGGATAAGCCCCGTTCCGCTTTGCTATTCATTGCTACTGTTCTCTCTTTCTAGGCGAGTTTCATAAAAAGAGAGCCTGCTTCTATAGGTTTTCAATTTTTTCTGGATACACGCCGATAGCAAACACTATTCCTTTTTTAAAAGAGAGAGTCCTTGATAGTTCTCTGATCTTCCAGCCTGCCGGCATCCCTCTTGCACGTCTCAGCAGCTGTCATCCAGCTGATATTGTATCTATTACCCTCTTTTCCTATCTTTTCTCCCTGTTCCTTCTTTTTTACATATGAACAAATAGAGAAGAGGGGGCATTGTTTTATAAACAACGAAGAGCTTATCCATTCCACCTCTCTTAAAGACAATTGTTTAGATTGCTTGTCTCCCTACAAGTTCTATCGGCGTCACAATAACCGCCTCAGAAGACAAGAAGGGGGAGAATGGAAAAGAGCTTTCATTAGCTTCTGCTGCTTTTGTGACTTGCAGTGCCTAAATTAAAATGGCTGGGTCAGGCAAAAGGTTGCATCCGCTCAGAGAAGATATAAGAGTATAGATATCGTAAATGTTTTTCTACACCCAGTTGCCATTCACCTCCTTTTATTGGATGCCCTTCATAATTTTACTATACAAAATAAAGAGGAGAAAAGTATAATAAAAAGCTTAAAAATCATTACATAATAGCTGCACTGAAAGAAAGAGTTTAGCCTGAGTTTCGTGTGCTAGTTCGCTGTCTATTTTCAGCATCCTATCGTACCAATGAAGAATCTCTTGGAAAAGAGCAAGTCTAAGACTACTGTTTTTGAAGCCCCTGTAAGTTTATTACAGGAATTCTGGCTCTTATATTAATAAGGGGGATTAACCCTGCCTGGATAAAATTTAAAAGAATTGCGCAGTAACACGGATGTCCTCGTGAAAAACAGTTTCTTAGGTTTAGTAATATCCAATTTTTGATAAATATCAATGAGTTTTGAAGAGTCTGGTTAAGAAGTTTTTCATACCAATACAGCTGTTTCTGACGATTTATGCAATAAAAAGAATCTATTTATCGGACTATAGAAATAGCTGCATTTTTTGAAATAAGCAATGAATAAAAACCGTTCTTTGTTTTTAATCGTTATTTAATGTAAAGGAGCAAAGCGATAAGGAGGAGGGCAAAAATGAAAAAAGGTGTGTGGTTAACAGGATTGTTAGTTATGTTGCTTGCTTTATTTGGGATCATTCCCTCAGCTGTACTTAAAAAAGGAGAGGCCATGAACAAAGAAAACAGCGTAAAAGTCTATGGACCGGGTGGCCCCTTTGGTCCAATTGATGAACTTGCCACTCGATTTGCGAAAGAAACGGGAATAAAAGTAGAAGTAACGAGCGGGCCGGAAGAAAAATGGATCGATCAAGCCAAGGAAGATGCGGATATCATTTATGGCGGTTCAGAGTATATGCTCACCAATTTTATGCTGAGCTACCCTAATATAATTGACGAAAAAACAAGGACAGAGCTTTACACACGTCCGGCAGGAATTTTAGTTAGAAAAGGTAACCCTAAGAATATTCAGTCGCTGGACGACTTAACGAAAAAAGGCATTCAAATCATTGATGTAAATGGAGCAGGCCAATTTGGGCTTTGGGAAGACTTAGCGGGGAGAAAAGGATTAATTCCAGGTATCAGAAAAAACATCAGGATATCCGTTAAAACAAGTGCGGAAGCGATTGAATTATGGAAAAAGAACTCTAAGTACGATGCATGGATTACTTATGAATCGTGGCATTATCGGCTGAAAGATGCCACCGATCTAATACAACTTCCCGAGCAAGATAAGCTGTACAGAGGGACACCAATTAGCATGGCTAAGAGAGCAGATAACAGGAAAGAAGCCCGATTGTTTATTAACTATTTAAAGACTGAAGAGTCCCATCAAGTGTTTCAAAAATGGGGATGGAAATAAGCAATGAAAGGAGAGGGGAAAGAATGAATAAAAAACGATGGCTCCTATGTATATTTTCAGCCTTAGTCGTTTTGTCAGCATGTGGAAAAGCAGAAAACCCGAGTGAATCAGCAACGGTCAAAGATGCCCCGGTAAAGGAAGCACCAGAGTTAAGGCTACTTGAAGATCAATCGGTTGGTGAATATCTCGCTGATTCTAAAGGGATCACTCTTTATTATTTTAAAAAGGATAAAGAGGGGACAAGCAATTGCAGCGGTGAATGCTTAAAAAAATGGCCGCCATTTACAGAAAAGGAGTTTGAAGTGCCAACAGGATACAAGAAAGAAGATTTTGGGTCTATAACAAGAGAGGATGACGGGCAAGAGCAAGTAACATATAAAGGTTATCCGCTTTATTACTTTGCCGGAGACAAACAGGAAGGAGATAGAAAAGGACAGGGAGTAAAGGGCGTTTGGTATATTGTAAATAAAAATATTAATTTTCAGTAGGGAAAGATAGATTCATAGAACGGCCGCAGGAGCGGCGGTTCTTTATTGTATAGGGAACTTAATGAACCGGGAATAGTTGGCTACTGTAAGGAGGGTGGGATTAATTGAAGGGGAAAAGCGACGAGGAGTTAATGAGGCTGGTGATGAACAAACACCGGCCTGCCCTGGAGGAGCTGTATGACCGTTATTCAAAATTGATTTATAGCTTCGCGTTTAAATTTTCAAATAGGAATGCAGACTCGACTAAGGAAATGGTTCAGCTGGTTTTTCTCAAGCTATGGACGACAAAGAGCAGCTATAATTCTACGAAAGGAAAATTTACTAGTTGGCTTTTGACGATTACACGGAATGTGTGTGTGGATTACATTCGAAAAGATAGTCTACATATTAAAAATAATGAGCAAATTTATGAGCATACTTTTATAAAATGGACTAATCCTGTGGATGAAATAGAACAAAGATTAACTTCCAACGCGGTATCAGCTGCGAAAAACAAGCTAAATGCGGCACAACAAAGATTAATTGATTTATTTTATTGGAAAGGTTTTTCCTTAACAGAAATCGCTCAAATGGAGAATGAACCAGTCGGGACGGTGAAGAGCAGGTTGCATCAGTCTTTAAAACAATTAAAAAAGTATCTAGAAGTGGAGGATTTGTAGATGGACAGGGAATGTGACTACCTGCTTTCATTTATTGCCAATGATCTGGACAAAAGGAAAAAGAGAAGATTCAAAGAGCATTTGCAGCGCTGCCCTGACTGTTTAAAGGAGTATGAGCAAATGACCGATGTCTGGCATTCCTTATATTTAGACATAGAGGAACAAGAGGTACCGGAAACGTTAAAATCAGAAGTGATGGACTTTATTTTTGATGAGAAAGAAAAAAATGAAAAGAAAACAGGGAGGGCTTATATAAATGAATGGACAAATGCACTTTTTAAACAGTTCCCGCCCGCAGCTAGTATAACCGTTCTTTTATTAACAGGGCTTGTCATTGTTTTAGTATTTGCCAATAGTCATTTGCGCAATGAAATGGCTCAAAGCAGCCGAAACAATGAACAGCCTGCGAGAGTAGTATCTACATTCTCTCTCCAGGCTGCGGAGGTTGGAGTTAAACATCTAAACACCGATGGCTCTGCTGTTATATTGCAGCAGGGAAAGACAAGGAGCCTGGTTGTGCAAGTGAACCATTTGCCGCAGTTGGCCGGGTCAGAAGTTTACCAAGTATGGCTGCTAAATAACGGCAAGAGGGAAAGCGCTGGCATATTTAAACCGGATGAAAGTGGAGCCGGAATATTGACATATCAGCTTGCGCAGGATTTGAAGTTTGATCAGATTGGCATTACAGTCGAGCCTGATCAATACAGTATCGAGCCACGTGGGGAAAAAATTGTTGGCTCCTCCTAATTGCGAAAAAAATCAGGCTGATTTTCCTGACAAGAGGAAATCAGCCTGATGGCATGAAGGAAAGTTTATTATTAGATTGCCTTTGTTGCTGCTTCGTTTTCCATGAAGAAAATGGTTGGCTGGCCAGTTGTTGGTTCAAAATAAGCCACAAGATAATTAGGACGCTTCAACCAGCTGCCGTCTACGAAGGACATCGTTAATGGTTCAATCATCGTATGTTTATATATGTCTCTCTCTGTCAGACCGAGCTTGGCAAATTCAGGGCCGAGGAGGAGAGGATTTTGTAAGATTTTTTGATAAAGAAAAGAACGTTCCTGTTTTTTTAGTGCAGGTTCCCACCAAGGCTTTCTAGGTTTGTACCGCTGGTTCATTAAATAATCGTATTTCATCATGCTTTCAATTTCTAGATAACGCTCTGGATGGACAGCAAGCAAAAACTTTTGCAGACGTTTGAACAAGTCCTCTAACTGATGGCCAATTCTGCCCCAGCTTTGTTCTTCCCAATAAGCCCCAAAAGACTGAAAAAAGTCAAAGGGTGTATCAAAGAAATGGGTCACGAGATATTCAATTGTTTCATTCATGCGGTGATCATTCCAGTACTTTTCAAGCACATCTTCAACCTGCTTAATTTTTACAATATCTGAAAAAGATAAGAGATTATTACCTAAAATCTCATATGGTGCATGATCCATATAAACATAATCATGTTCAGCTGCCCGTATACGCAGGCCAGTGCCTCGCAGCATCTTCAGAAAGCCAAGCTGCAGTTCTTCTGGCCGGAGTGCAAAGACATCATTAAATGTTTTACGGAAAGAGTGATAGTCTTCTTCAGGCAAACCGGCAATCAAATCAAGATGCTGATCAATCTTTCCGCCTTCTTTCACCATCGTGACCGTGCGAACGAGCTTGGACCAATTTTGCTTGCGCATGACAAGCTCATTGGTTGTGTCATTCGTTGACTGTACTCCAATCTCAAACCGGAACAATCCTTTAGGTGCGTTTTCGTTAAGGAATTCAATTACTTCGGGCCGCATAATGTCAGCGGTAATTTCAAATTGAAAAACGGTTCCGGGAACATGTTCGTCAATAAGAAACTGAAACATTTCCATCGCATAGCTGCGGCTAATGTTAAATGTTCGATCGACAAACTTGATGGTTTTTGCTCCATTGGCCATTAAATAGCGAATGTCCTCTTTAATAGCCTCACGGTTAAAATAACGGACGCCCACTTCAATGGAAGAAAGGCAGAACTGGCAGCGGAACGGACAGCCGCGGCTTGTTTCTATATACGTAATTCGCTTGGATAGTTGTGATTTGTCTTCTTCAAACCGAAAGGGCGAAGGCAAGTCACGTAAATCTAACTTATTTCGTTGTGGATTAATCTTCGGTTGTCCATTTTCCAGGTAACCGATTCCGCTGACACCACTCCAATTTTGCTTCCCGTCTATTTCACTGAGCAGCTGTTTGAACGTTTCTTCCCCTTCACCAATGACGATAAAGTCGGCTTCAGGAATCCGCTCAAGCCAATAGGGCACATCATAAGTAACTTCTGGTCCTCCAAGAATAATCGTTGTTTCAGGAAGCACCTTTTTGATCATTTTAATGACAGTGAGTGTTTCTTCTATGTTCCAAATATAGCAGCTGAACCCTAATATGTCGGGTTGGCGCTTATACAGATCTGTGACAATGTTAATGGCAGGATCCTTGATTGTGTATTCAGCCAGCTCCACCTGATAGTCTGGTTCTGCGAAAGCTTTTAAATAGCGGATGGCCAAATTCGTATGAATATATTTCGCGTTTAATGTGCTGAGAACGACGTTCATTAATAAAATTCTCCTTATAGCTTTTCTGATATATTACTTTCCTCATATCGATTAGAAAATACTTTTTTTAGCTTGGACCATCTTGTTTCTATAAATGGTTGCGCCACAGTTGTCACTACTGATGAAGAGAGCAGCATAGTTAAAAATAAAGAAGCGATTAACAGCAGGACGATGGATTCAGCTGATTCTTTCACTTCACTTTCACGGAAGGTTTTGATTACAAAGCCGTGCAATAAGTAAACATACAGTGTATTTCTACCCCAGTCGGTAAAAAAGAATTTCTTTTTTGGCACAAAAGTGAAAAAAGCAGCGATCATGATAAAGCTTAACACATAAATACCGATCCGGTAGAGCATTCCAGTTGCATTGGAACTTCCTAAATCTGCAAAGGAGAAAGAACCAAGCAGCCATCTCTGGTCAAAATCTGGGAATTGAAGAGCCGTATAGAAGACGGCAAGCGCTCCGAGAAATAAAACAGCACGAACAGATTTATGAGCGAGAAGGTTGAAATGTTCCTTTTTCAAATAATACCCGATTAAAAAGAACGGGAAGAAAATAAACGTACGGGCAAAGCTTAACACGTCCAGCTGGCCGTCAATGCAGCCGATAGCAATACCAACAACGAAGGAGGCAGTAATCAGAACCGCGGGCTTTATTTTTAGCCATTTAACCGAAATGACGAGCAATAGGTTCCAAAAGAACAAGCTCAATAAAAACCATAAGGACCAATGAGGTACGAGCAAGTCGAGATGGAGCGCTTTATCCTCGTATAAGTAAAAATAAAAAAAGGAATAGATAATTTGGAAAATAAAAAAGGGCAATAGAATTTTCTGGGCCGTTTTTTTCACGTAGCCCTTTTTGTAAAAGCTTTTAGCAAAAAAACCTGATACTAAAATAAACCCTGGCATATGAAACAAGTAGATGGTTGTATACAAAGCGAAGATGACAGGATTATCACCGATATACGAGCGAATAAAATGACCGAACACGACAAAAACAATTAAAATAAATTTTGCGTTATCAAAATAATAATCTCTTTTAGACATAAATTCCACCTAATTAAAAGTATTATGTAACCATCGGCTGCCACATCATTTTAAATACAACATAGCATTATACAGGAAAACTGTTTAAATCGCCATGATGCAAAAAGGAAGCATGCAGCCAAATATAAACATCTCTATGGGAAAAGGCAAATGAATAAAACGAAAAAGTGATAAATCTTTTAAAAAAACGCCGGCTATCAAGCCCGGCGTTTTAAGCTTTCTCCTATATTAAAATAATCTTCAATTTTGATAGATAAGCGGATTGCTTCATGGTAAATATCCGTTTTTATCCCATTAATTGATTGAGATTTCTTTCCTGCTTCCAATAAATGATCAAGCAATTCTCTGGAAAATGGAGAATAGGAAAGCATTTTCTTTAATCGACGAGACTCTCTCTCAAGCTTTGCAATGAAAATCTGCGTTTCTGTATAGGTTGCGCGTACTGCTGCCATAGACAAGGCATAAATCGCAGCAGCTGTACGAATAAAAGGCTCTGAGGATTGTTTAATCAATTGTTTTGCTTCATCAAGAGAACGAATTTTTCTATATGTGTGAATAGACGGGTCATAAATTTTTAAAAAATCACTGTGCCATTCCAATGCCGCTTCATTCCATCCTATCTTAGTCATGTCTCTTTCTCCTTTATTTCTCTTAAGTGTTTTTCTGAAGGAGGTATCCCTATGCTATATAACCTGTTTCGAGAGAACATAAACATAAAAATTACATAAATAATTAAGAGACCATTGCAAGTATAGCTTGCAATGGTCTCTTATTAAAAAGCATTTATTCAGCAAGACAAGGAGGTTGAAGAGGAAGAATAATGTTTACAACAGTACCAAAACCAAATTCGCTTTCTACTTCAATGACGCCGTCAAACGATTCAATAATTCTCTTACAAACGACAAGGCCGAGTCCCGTCCCATTCTCCTTTGAAGTGAAAAATGGTTTGAAAATTAATTCCAAATCTTCTTTTGTAATACCAGACCCTGTATCGGCAATAGTAATGTAACAATTTTCTTCTCCTTTTAAGACATTTAAGCTCAATTTTCCTCCCTCTTCCATCGCTTCAAAGGCATTTTTTGTAAGATTCAGGAGGACTTGCTTCATCTGATCGGTGTTCACTCGTACCCAAAGTTCTTGCTCGGGAAGCGTTAATTCATACTCAATACAATACAAATTAGCTTCGGAACGAATTAGCGGGTTTAGGTCAAAAATAATTTCTCTCATATCAACAGTCTGGATTTTTTGGGCAGTTGGCTTACCTAAAATCAAAAATTCACTGACAATCTGGTTGATGCGTCCAATTTCTTTATTAATTACATCAAAGTAAAATTCATCTTCTGGATGGTTGTATTTTTCATTTAACAGCTGGACGAGTCCTTTAATTCCAGTTAGTGGATTGCGTATTTCATGAGCTGTACTCGCGGCTAACGTTCCAATCAACTCCAGTTTTTGTGCTTCCTGCTGCATTCTTTCAAACTTTGTTTGTCTTTTTAACATCATATACTTTACAAGTAAAAAGATGATATGAAGAAGGACAATAATGGCTACACCAAATAGTAGAGTAAGAGGAAGCAGATGATTTTCATCAGATTTATTAGTCTTGACTATTAAATTCCAAGGCAGTTGGGCGAGAGGGTACTCGACGGTCTGTTCGATCTCTTCGGAATTCAGTCTTTCGTTAACAGCAAAAATAGGTATTTGCTTTGCGTTCTCGATAGAAACGGAATACTCGGGTGTTAGCATTCTTATAATATTTTTCAAATAATCGAGCCGGATATGAGACACGAGAATCGCCTCTACATGTTCATCTTTCATTACTGGTGTGGCAATAGCAATCACAGGCTGATTATTAGACAATGTTTCCGCTTCATCGGAAACAGCTGTGTCTTTCGTTAATAGGGCTTCTTTGATATATGGTTTGTTTCTGAGGTTGTATTGTTTTAGTAAATCGTTTGTTCCGATGAGCAGATTACCTTCAAAATCCAGTATATAAATGCCTCCGTAACGCGGGTCCTTTCCAACCATTCTTTTTAATATGGTTTGCACTTTATCTGATGCTTGTATTTTTTTACCTAAAGTTTGAACTTCCTCTTCGGTACTGACGGCGAGAATATCCATGCTGACTTTTGTTTCGTTAATGAATTGGTCCAGCTGATTCCGATGAAGGGTGGCCGCCCACTCTAGTTTTTCCCGCTGCTGTTCAACAGCACGTTCAGCGAGAAAGTGATAACAGCCAATGATAGATAGAATCGCTGGGAGCACCACAATAAAGAAATATATCGATCGTTCACGTTTATTCATTCGGTTTCGTCCTTTTAAGAAAGTCATTGCTGTTTCATTATAGCAAACTATTATTATTTTCTCTTCTTTACGTGAAGGAAAAATTTTCATCAGGCGACTCTTTTAAAATGGAAGAAAAACGTGTAAGTTGAATAAAAGAATAAATAACGGTTGTAGGGGGAGAAGAATGAAAAAGATTCAGCTGAAGATCCTTGAGACAAGTGATGTACACGGAGCGATTTTTCCCATCCATTACGGAACGAATGAGCCAGCTGCTCACGGTCTGGCGCGGCTCTCCACTGCTATAAAAAAAGTACGGAAAGAAAGCGATGATGTGCTTTTAATAGACAATGGAGATTTTCTTCAGGGAACACCACTAGCTAGCTTTTATTTCCGTTCATTGCGCCGCGGTATTCATCCAATGATTAAGGCGATGAATGCTCTCCAATATGACGCAGCGGTATTAGGCAACCACGAATTTAATTACGGATTGGAAATTTTAGATAAAGCTTCACAAGACGCCAATTTTCCCTTTTTAAGTGCAAATACTTTACATAAAAAAACACATCAGCCTTATTTCGGACAGCCTTATATTATAAAAAGCTTTGCTGGCGGCATCAAGGCTGCTGTACTTGGCATTACCACAGGATATATTCCTAACTGGGAAAAGCCTGAACATATTTCTGAATTGATTTTTACCGATGCAGTTGCTGCTGCCGATAAATGGGTTCGTTATATTCGAGAAGTAGAAAAGCCGGACATGATGATTGTTTCTTATCATGGCGGCTTTGAAGTAGATCTTTCGAAGAAAGAAAGAATTGAAATGAAAGAAAAGGGAGAAAATCAGGCTTATCGTATTTGCACAGAAGTAGAGGGGATTGATGTGCTGCTCACCGGGCATCAACATCGGATAGCTGCTGAGTTCGTAAATGGCGTGGCTGTCGTTCAGCCTGGATTTAGCGGAACAGCTATTGGCCAAGTAACCGCTGAGTTTCATGTATCGCAAGAAAAAATAGAACTGGGGAACGTTTCGATTGAGATTATAGAAGCCAAGGACTTTGAAGCTGACCGAGCGATCCTTGAATTAGCCCAAGAAGAAGAAAAGCAAGCACAGCAATGGCTCGATGAGGTGATCGGCACAATAGAGGGGGACATGCAGATTGATGATCCTTTTCAAGCAAGATTGAAGGAACATCCGCTTATTGAGCTGGTTAATCGAGTACAGATGGAGGCGGCACAGACGGATATTTCTTGTACGGCGCTCTTCCATAATGAAGCCAAGGGTCTTCCATCCAAGGCTACAATGAGGGACATTGTCTCAAACTATATTTACCCTAACTCATTAGCTGTTATCGAGATTACTGGTGAGGAGATGAAGAGGGCGTTGGAGCGTTCTGCTTCTTACTTTACTATACTGCCAGACGGAAGAGCCGGGGTGAGCTCGAAATTTTCTTACCCTAAGCCGCAGCATTATAATTATGATATGTGGGAAGGAATTAATTATACGATTAATGTCCATCAGGCCCCAGGCAGCCGAATTGAGAAATTGACCTACCATGGGGAACCTGTTGAGGCAGACCGTCTCTACCGGGTAGTGATGAATAATTATCGTGCAGGCGGGGGTGGTGACTACTTTATGTTCAAAGGGAAAAAAGTAATTAAAGAAATCCAAGACGATATGGCAGAATTGCTCGCTAATTATATAAAAAGCCATGGAACAATTAAAGCAGAGGTTAATCACAATTGGAGAGTCGTTTATTAAATATAGAAGAGCAAAGAATAAAAGGAGGCAACAAGTATGAAATTTAGTGAATACACGTATGAACGTCCTGATATTGAACGAGCGGAAAAAGAGATTGATCAAAGTCTTGAACAATTTAAGGAAGCAAAGGATGTGGAAGAGCAAGTAGATGCCTTACATAAAATGAATGAGATCCGCAGCCATCTCAGCACAATGATGGATCTTTGCCATATCAGACATACAATTGATACGAATGATTCATTTTACAAGCAGGAACAAGAGTATATGGACGAAATCTCTCCAAGGATGGAAGGGATTTCCTCGCGGATAAATGAAGCCCTTTTGGCTTCCTCTTTTCGAGATGAACTTGAGAACATTTTTGGCAGACAGCTTTTTCTCTTAGCTGAAGCACAAGTGAAAACTTTTTCACAAGAGGTATTGCCGCTGCTTGAAAAAGAGAACAAGCTGTCTTCGCAATATACACAGCTTGTTGCTTCTGCTCAAATTGATTTTCAGGGAAAAACATTCACTCTTGCCCAAATCGAACCTTTTACAGAAGCTGCGGATCGTTCTGTACGAAAAGAGGCGACAAAAGCTCGCTTTGATTTTTTTGCTCGTCATGAAGCCCAATTTGATGCCATCTATGATGAATTAGTAAAAATCCGTACAGAAATTGCCCGCAAGCTGGGCTTTCAAAATTTTGTAGAGCTTGGCTATTTTCGTTTAAATCGAGTGGATTATGATGCAAAGATGGTAAAAGGCTACCGCGAGCAAATCAAGAAATATATTGTTCCGCTTGCTACAAGGCTAAGAAAGGCTCAAACAGACCGAATTGGTTTAAAGGAATTAAAGTTTTACGATGAGGGCTATCAATTCACGACGGGAAATGCCAAGCCGAAGGGGTCAGCAGAGTGGATTGTAGAAAATGGCCGTAAGATGTATCAGGAACTTTCTCAGGAAACGGACGAATTTTTCCAGTTTATGCTTGATCATGAGTTGATGGATCTTACAGCAAAAAAGGGAAAAGCAGGCGGAGGATATTGCACATATATTCCTGGATACCGCTCTCCATTTATTTTCTCTAACTTTAATGGAACTTCGGGGGATATTGATGTATTGACGCATGAAGCGGGGCATGCCTTTCAAGTCTATTCGAGCCGGGACTTTACCGTTCCAGAATATTTATGGCCAACTTATGAAGCGTGTGAAATTCACTCAATGAGCATGGAGTTTTTCACTTGGCCGTGGATGGAATTGTTTTTTAAGGAGGATACAGATAAGTATCAATATGCTCACTTAAGCGAAGCTATTTTGTTTCTTCCTTATGGAGCAGCCGTGGATGAATTTCAACATCGAGTATACGAAGAGCCAGATTTGACTCCTGAAGAGAGAAAAGCCGTGTGGAAAGAGATTGAGGAAGCATACTTGCCACACCGTGACTACGATGGCATTTCATATTTAGAGAAAGGGGGCTTCTGGCAGCGCCAGGGGCACATTTATGAAGTACCGTTTTATTATATTGATTATACTCTTGCTCAAGTGTGTGCTCTCCAATTTTGGAAGCGGATGAGAGAAGACCGCAAGGAAGCGTGGGAGGATTACGTGGAAATTTGCCGGGTTGGGGGCAGCTTGTCTTTCACAGAGATAGTCAAACTAGCTGGCTTAATCTCTCCGTTTGAAGAAGGCTGTATTGAAAGAGTCATTGAACCGATTGAAAAGTGGCTTCACCAAGCAGGGGAACAGTTAATAGCTAATCACAAATAAATATAAAAAAAGCGTCTGAAGGAGCTTCAGACGCTTTTTGAGTTTTAAGCAGCGATGATATAAATATCATTGTCTTTTAATACAGCTTTTAATTGTTTTGTTTCTGGATGGTCAAGGATAAAGTCGGTAATTCCGTCCTCAAGCTGTTCTTGAATCACACGGCGAAGCGGGCGGGCTCCGAATTCTGGATGGTAGCCTAATTCACCTAGCCGTTCTTTGACCTCTTCTGTGACTTCGAGTGTAATAGACTGTTCCTCCAAAGTAGCGTTCAATTCAGCGAGCATCAAATTAACAATTTGACGTAAATCGGCTTTTTCAAGTGATTTAAATTCGATGATATTATCGAAACGGTTCAAAAATTCTGGTTTAAAGAAGCTGCCAAGTGAATCTAAAATAGAGCTTTCTTTTACTGCATTATTTTTCTCAAAACCGACAGTAATAGTTTTTTGCGCTGTTCCAGCATTGCTTGTCATGATGATAACCGTGTCTTTAAAGCTGACTGTACGTCCTTGGCTGTCAGTAAGCCGGCCGTCTTCGAGGATTTGCAGGAACATATGTTGTACATCGGGATGAGCTTTTTCAATTTCATCCAACAAGATGATGCTGTACGGATTGCGCCGCACTTTCTCTGTCAGCTGCCCTGCTTCTTCATGGCCAACATATCCTGGAGGGGAACCAATTAATTTAGACACGCTGTGTTTTTCCATAAATTCACTCATATCAAGACGGACCATGGCCTCTTTAGAGCCAAACAATTCTTCAGCGAGCGATTTTGTTAGTTCTGTTTTCCCCACACCAGTCGGACCGACGAATAAGAAGGAACCGATGGGACGGTTTTGTGATTTCAAGCCGGCACGGCTGCGGCGGATCGCTTTGGCTACTTTCTGAACAGCTTCTGCTTGTCCAATGACTTTTTTTGCTAAGTTTTTCTCTAAGTGCTTCATAGCTTGTTGTTCGTCCTCTTGAAGCTTGCCGACAGGGATACCTGTTTTTTCTTCAATTACTTGTTGAATATGTTCAACTGTTACGACTGGACGTTCAACTGTTTCTTCCGCTCCTTGCAGTTTTTCTTCTAATTTTGTTTCTTCATCACGCAGCTTTGCTGCCTTTTCGTAGTCTTCATGTTGTAAGGCCGCTTCTTTTTCTCTTCCAATTTGAGCAAGGCGTTCATTGATTGATTCTTTATCTTGAGTATCAATCGTTAAATTCAGTTTTGAGCCAGCCTCATCGAGCAAATCAATTGCTTTGTCAGGCAAGAAGCGGTCTTGGATATATCGATGGGACAATTTTGCGCAAGCTTCCAGCGCTTCTTTTGCAAAGGTGACTTCATGGAAGTCCTCATAGCGTTTTTGCAAGCCAGTCAAGATTTGGATCGTTGCTTCTACTGTTGGTTCACTTACTTGAACTGGCTGGAAGCGGCGTTCTAACGCAGCGTCTTTTTCAATTTGACGATACTCCTTCAGAGTAGTTGCGCCGATCAATTGCAATTCGCCGCGAGCAAGAGCGGGTTTCAAAATATTGCCGGCATCCATCGAGCCTTCAGCAGAGCCGGCACCGACGATTAAGTGGATCTCGTCAATAAATAACAAAACATTTTTACGTTGCTGCAACTCCGCAATTAATTGCTTCATTCTTTCTTCAAATTGTCCGCGAATCCCTGTGTTAGCCACAAGAGAAGCTACATCTAGCAAGTACACTTCTTTTTCTTTTAATTTAGCTGGCACATCGCCCTCTGCAATTTTGACGGCTAGGCCTTCCGCAATGG
This sequence comes from Pseudobacillus sp. FSL P4-0506, assembly GCF_038003025.1. Classification (NCBI taxonomy): domain Bacteria; kingdom Bacillati; phylum Bacillota; class Bacilli; order Caryophanales; family Bacillaceae; genus Pseudobacillus; species Pseudobacillus sp. FSL P4-0506. The sequence continues at coordinate 3,608,721 of NZ_JBBOOI010000001.1, read as the reverse complement.
CTGTTTTCCCTGTACCTGGTTCACCGATCAATACAGGGTTATTTTTATTGCGGCGGTTCAATACTTCAATAATACGGCTGATTTCTTTATCGCGACCGATCACTGGATCAATTAAACCGCTCTTGGCCATGTTTGTTAGGTTACGTCCAAACTGGTCCAGAAAACCGTTTCCGCCATTGCCACCCGTTTGTTGTGTCGGCATTTTTGGTGAAGGGGCTGCTTGACCATTCATCTGAGAAAAACCGAAACCTTTCATTAAATCGTCAAAGGGAAATCCTCCAAATTGTTGAAAGTTCATCGCACCATCTCCCATTTGTTGTTTATTTTTTTGATAACAGTTTGAGCATAAATAAAGTTGTTTTGTTTTTCCGTTAATATTCATACGGAATTGAACATTAGCTTGATGTTGATGACAATTTTGACACAACATGCACTTCATTCCTTTCCGTTTATTATTTTTATAAGTGAAGTAGCTTTTGACTTTGACTAACTTTGACTTTATTATACTCTGACCTTTTTTGACTTTCAACTATTTTGTTAAAAAATATTTTTTTCTTCTTGAAAGCTGAAGACAAGCATAAGGTGAACTAACACGTTTAAAGTGGGGGATGCTTTTGAAGTCGTGGATTGGAGCCTGCCAAATAGCGGCAGTTTACATAGGGACCATCATTGGAGCGGGGTTTGCGACTGGAAAAGAGATCGTTCAGTTTTTTTCTCAATTTGGTTTTTATGGACTGCTTGGAATCATGGTGAGTGGTGGTCTGTTTATCTTTCTGGGAGCCAAAATTATGCTGGCAGCCATTGATGTGCAGGCAAAGTCCTTTGAAGAGTTTAATGCTTATCTTTTTGGTGAGAAGCTTGGATTAGTGGCCACTTTTGTTCAATTCTTTATGCTGATTGGAGTCACAGGGGTTATGCTTTCAGGAACAGGAGCATTATTTGAGGAAAGATTCGAAATCCCGGCTAATATAGGCATCCTGTTAAGCATAGCCGCCGGTTTTTTGATTATGAAAAAGGGAATATCAGGATTGCTTGCTGTCAATGTATTCGTTGTCCCGCTTATGGTAATTTTTCATATATATGCGGCTGGAAAAGCTGTAGAGCAGCCGGACTTCTGGCAAACCATTTTTAAGGAGGGAACAGCCGATCACTCGTGGAAGCTGTGGACTTCTCCATTCAGCTACGCTGCATTTAATTTAGCCTTGGCTCAAGCTGTTCTTGTGCCGCTAGCTTTTGAGATAAAGGACAGGCAGACGATCAAAAGAGGAGCGTTTCTTGGAGGGGCAATATTAACTTGCTTAATGCTCGCAAGCCATGTGAGCTTAATTCAATTAGTCAACGTTGCCAATTATGAGATACCTATGGCACAGATTGTTGAATGGCTCATTCCAGCGTTTCATTTTGTTTATGCCTTTCTTATTTACGGAGAAATTTTTACATCTGTAATCGGAAATGTGTATGGATTGAAACAGCAGTTACAGGTCCATCTTTCATGGGCGCCGGCTATTCTATTAGTTATCATATTTTCTGCTGGCTTTTTGCTTAGTCAAATTTCATATGGTGCATTGCTTGGGTTTTTATATCCATTATTTGGGTTCATCAGTTTAGTTTTTCTTGTATTGCTCTGGAAGAAATAAAACGGACTGTTACAGTCCGTTTTATCACAGAAAGCAGCTGTTTTCCTTATTGCCTGCTGATGTGGCTATTTATTATAAAAGCGGAAACAGCACAATTAATAGCACATCAAACACAAGATGAGAGATGATAAGCATTGGAATGCTGCGTTTCCACACATACAAAGACCCCCAGAACAAGCCAGCAACAAAGGCTGCCAGAACCCAAATGAATTTATCTGAGTAGAGGAAAATGGAAGCATACAGCATGGAAGCGGCAATGATTGCTGTCAAATCATTGAAATAGACTGAAAGGCGTTTTTGAATAAATCCGCGCCAAAACAGCTCTTCACCGGGAATAAAAACTAGTATTAATACAATATAATGCCAGGAGAACTGGGGAGAGTACCACTTGTACATACTGGCTACTTGTTTTTCCCATGAAAAAGGAAGGACCGGCAGAAGGAGATGCCCCACAAAGAAGAGAGCATATAACAGCAGTCCGGATAAAACACCATATTTTAAATAACTGCGTGTCTTTTGCTTATCATCTATCTTTTCGCTAATAATGGCAAAGCTAATGAAGAAAAGATTTGCAGCTGTATATAAATACCAAAATATATCACGATCTGAGAATGTCATGTAGAGCAGCACATGCGCAAGAATGATACTCAAAAGTAGCCGCCAATCCTTAATAAGTGCCATCTTTCTGAACTCCTTTCTTTTCATACAGCACTTATTTTAACAAAAGGATGTAAAAAATAGAATGAAAATCCCTTGAAATGAAGAAAAGAGGAAGATTGATAGGGGCGGATGGAGCCCAAAAGAGAATAGCTGTACAATCAGGGCCTAGAAGATTGACAATGTGTAAGAAAAATGCAGGATGCTTAAAAAAGCAGCCGTATACTTATATACGGCTGCTTTTTTAAGCGTTTACAGAAGATTGGATAATTGTATAGTTTTTATGGTTGACCACTGTCTTTTCTTCCATTTCTAATTCTCTGAAGTTCTCCATAATCGTTAGATCAACGATCACTGAGTTTTCATTTACTTTTTCAACAATTCCTTGTAACCCATTTTTAAATTTAATCACATTCCCCACTTCTGCTTTCGTCATTTTTATCTCTCCTTCACAGATTAAATTAAAAAGCTTTCCTTGTTGTTTCTCGGTTGTATTTATATTAAGCTTTTGAAAGTAAGGCCTAACAGGAAAAGATGTCAATCATTTTTGCATTATAATAAATGGTAAAAAGAATTACTTTACAGTTTGCCTTATTTTTGTAAAAGAGTAAAGTATTTTGCCCAATAAGATGAAAAATTCAGAAAGAAGGGAAAATATGACGGCCACTGATGCAAAAAACCTGATGGATCAATTGAAAAACGGTGAAATTAATGAGTGTCACGTAAGCAACGAGCACTTTCTGATTTTTCAACGAGAGCTGGTAAAAAGAGAAGATTTTAAACACTTTAGGGGAGTGGCACAACGGGGGGGGTCTGTTATATATTATTATATGAAAGAGCCAAGAAGCTGATGAATCGCTTTTCATTAAATAAAAATATCAAAAAAATGTTTAAACCGAAGAAGACGGGTAATAATAAGTAACAGTACATGATAGGATTTACTCAAGCCTTTTCATTCTCATTTTTCCCCCCATTTTAATCCGGACAAATTACTGTCCGGATTTTTTTATTGTTCACACCCCCTTTTTTACGTGCATGAATCTTCTTAGAGAAAGTAGATCATTTTACATTTTTATAAGTGCACAACGTACTGCCCACATGATTCATTTACACTTTTTCTGATTATCTTAGGAGACAACAAATGAAGGAAAATTCGAAATATACTATAATAATAGAGAGAAGAAGGGAGGCTGTTAAGATGGATGGATCTTTTCAAGGAAAAACAGCATTAGTTCTTGCCTCAAGCCAGGGGCTTGGGAAAGCCATTGCTACAAAATTGGCGGAAGAAGGGGCAAATGTTATGCTTGCCAGCAGAAACGGCGGTAAATTGGAAGAGGTAAAACGGCAGCTGCAGAGAGAGAATGTGAGCCAGGTTGATTATAGTGTTTGCGATATTACAAAACCAGAGGAAATTAAGTCATTAGTAAACAAAACGATTGAGAAATTTGGGACGATTCATATTTTAGTTAATAATGCAGGGGGACCACCAGCCGGATCATTTGTCGACATGACAGATGAGCAATGGCAACAGGCATTTGAGTTGAATTTATTATCGTACATACGGACAATACGAGAAGCGTTGCCTTACTTGAAAAAACAAGGAGGCAAGATTATTAATATTGCTTCTTCTTCAATTAAAGAGCCGATTTCCGGATTGGTTTTATCGAATACATTTCGTACAGGAATTGTAGGCCTTTCTAAAACGCTGGCAGAAGAGCTGGCTCCTTATGGAATTTTAGTTAATACAGTGGCACCAGGACGCATTGCTACAGATCGTCTGAAATATCTAGATGAGATTAATGCTGAGAAGCAAGGAATTTCCGTTGAGCAATTGGGTGAGCAGATAAAGAAAAGAATACCGCTTGGCCGGTATGGAAAACCGGAAGAGTTTGCTAATGTAGTCGCTTTCTTAGCCTCTGATGCGAACACCTACATGACAGGCAGCAGTTTCTTGGTGGATGGCGGCATGATTCGATCCATTTAACAACAAAAAAATTTCTTTTTATGGTTTAATTCGGCAGGATAGTGGGAAGTATATAACCAAGCATGATCAATTGGAGATTCTCACTCACAACCCCCTTTTCTTGGGACCTGCTGAATGGCAGGTCTTTTTTTTGTTGTATATCCGTAGAACATATATGTTTGAAATAATTATTCGTTAGTAAAAGTTGCCTGCCTAACATTAGGTAGGTGCTGGTTTTTTAATATAAAGGTGGGAAAATGATGCAGACAATGAAAATTGGGTTTATCGGTACAGGAGTAATGGGAAAAAGCATGGCGCACCATTTGCAGGAGGCAGGACACCAATTATTTCTTTATACGCGTACAAAAGAGAAGGCGGAGGAATTGCTCACTAAAGGGGCTGTATGGTGCCAAACGCCAGCTGAAGTGTCCGGTCAAACAGATGCAGTATTTACGATTGTCGGCGAGCCTCATGATGTAGAGGAAGTATATTTAGGAGCAGAGGGGATCCTGGCAGGAGGAAGGAAAGGCCAGGTGGTGATCGACATGACCACTTCGCAGCCTAGCCTTGCTCGAAAAATCTATGAACAAGCAAAAGCAAAAGGAATAGATGCTCTGGATGCACCAGTTTCGGGCGGAGATACAGGTGCAAGAAATGGAACGCTTGCTATCATGGTCGGTGGGGACAAAGCTGCATTTGAAAAAGTGTTGCCGCTCCTTCAAACGCTCGGGAGTAATATCATCTATCAAGGAGAAGCGGGAGCAGGGCAACATACAAAGATGAGCAATCAGATAGCTATTGCAACAAATATGATTGGTGTTTGCGAAGCGCTCCTCTATGCACAAAAGGCTGGACTTGATTTGGATAGCGTGTTAAAGAGCATTTCTACAGGGGCAGCAGGCAGTTGGTCTTTATCTAATCTGGCCCCGCGAATGATCCGGGGAGACTTTGCACCGGGTTTTTATGTAAAGCACTTCATAAAGGATATGAGAATAGCGATCGAAGAATCAGAAAAAATGGGATTGGAGCTGCCGGGCCTATCGCTGGCTAAAAAGATGTATGAAGAGCTGGCTTCAAGAGGGGAGGAAGCCAGCGGAACACAAGCACTGTTTAAATATTGGGGATAGGTGGAAAAAGTGCTCGGAGGCGGCTTGACCGGCCGGCTCCAAGCGCTTTTAATTTTTTGTTTTGTTTAAAAATGCCTCGATGCGATCAAGTCCTTTACGTAATTCTTCCATTGAGCAAGCAAAAGAAAGCCGGAAATACCCTTCACCGAACTCGGAAAAGGCGCTGCCGGGAACAACAGCTACTTTTTGTTCCATTGCCAGTTTGTAACAAAAGTCGAAAGAAGAATCTTGCACCCAATCAGGAATAGCAATAAAGAAATAAAAAGCCCCGTCTGGCTTTACAATGTCCAACCCCATATTGGAAAGCCTATCGAATACATAATCCCGCCGCTTTTTATACTCAGCTTGCATCGGTAGAGCATCATTGATGCCAGTTGTCACAGCTTCTAACGCAGCCATTTGTGAGACAGAGGAAGCACAGGATACATTGTATTGATGGACTTTCAACATATGCTTGGCGATCTCTTCAGGCGCAAATAAGAAGCCGATCCGCCAGCCTGTCATTGCATGTGACTTAGACAGCCCATTTAATACGATGGTTTGCTCTCTTAAAAAAGAAGCAATAGACACATGGGAAGCGTCAAATGTTAATTCGCTATATATTTCATCTGCGATAACAAAAATATCTTTTCCTCTTAAAAGGTCAGCGATCTCTTTTAATTCCGCTTCTGTTAAACTCACACCGGTTGGATTAGACGGATAGGGCAAAATCACTGCTTTTGTTTTATCTGTTAGGGCTCCTTTTATCAACCCTGCAGTTAATTTAAATCCACTTGCCCGTGTATCAACTGTGCGTACAGTTGCTTGGCACATCTGGATAATTGGTTCATAGCCAGGATAAACGGGACCTGGTAAAATTACTTCATCACCCGGTGACAACAGCGTGCGCAGGGTAATATCGATTGCTTGGCTAGCTCCAACGGTCACAATGACTTCTGATTCGGGAGAATACGATAAATGGTATTTACTATGTACATAATCGGCTGCCGCTTTTCGCAATTCAAGGAGACCAGCATTATGAGTGTAGGTTGTAAAGTTATCAGCGATTGCTTCTTTGCCCGCTACTTTTACGTGTTCTGGCGTAAGGAAGTCAGGCTGGCCAATTGTAAGAGAGACCATGTCATCAACACCGCCGACCAGATTAAAGAACTTGCGGATTCCAGAAATCTGAATGTTTTTTACTTGTTTATTAATAAGGTGTTCCAATGAGGTTTCCGCCTTTCTGTATGGATATAATATATTGTAGCATTGAACGAGACAGACACCAGTGAAAATGAAGAAAACAATGGAGAAAAATATGATTAAAATTTGTATCTTAAAAACAGACGGTCAACTTGTCTTTGATTCCTCTCTAGAAGAGGTAAAAGCGCAAGATACAGTTTGGTATTGGGTAGACTTCTTCAATCCAGATGAAGAGGAAGCAAAAGTGCTAAAACGTTTTTTTCGTTTTCACCCTCTGGCGGTAGAGGATTGCCTTGACAATCAAAGTGGCCGGCCTAAATTAGACTTTTATAAGGATTACGCTTTTTTTCTTATCCATGCTCTTGATCAGCAAACGCTTGAGGGAAAAGAAACTGGCGTGTTCATGAATAAAGAAATGATGGTAACTGTTCATTTGCAGCCTATAGCCGAAATAAATGAAGTGTGGAAAAGTCTGTTGGAAAATGAGAGACTGCAACAGGGCCCAGTCGCTATTTTGCATAGATTGATTGACCGATTCGTGGATGAGTACTTTCCGCTGATTTATCATGTGGAGGATGCCTTAAACAGCATAGATGAAGAGCTGGATACCAATCCAGGGAATAATTTAATTGACCAATTATTTGATATCCGACATGATATGTCAAAACTGAGACGGACCATTATCCCAATGAGAGACCTTCTTTATCGGCTGCTGAACTCAACCCGGCTCGAATATATAGAGGATCGGCACATCTATTTTGGTGATATTCATGATCATTTAATGAAATTGGTGGAGATGCTGGAGTCATACCGCGAATTTTCTTCAGACGTTCGTGACAGCTATTTGTCCGTAAACTCGGATAAAATGAATAACATTATGATGACATTGACGGTCATCACAACGATTTTTATGCCTTTAACATTTATCGCGGGGATTTATGGCATGAATTTTGATCATATGCCTGAATTACACACTTCTTACGGGTATTTTATTGTTCTTGCCGTTATGGGTGTAATTGCCGTATCTATGTTTTTTATATTTGTAAAAGCAGGATGGCTTCAGTTGCATAAAAAGAAAAAGAAGCGATTTAAATAAGGATTTGTGATTGTTCTATAGGATCTGTCTAAATATTCCCCGAAAGAAACCGACATTATTAATGATAAGATAAATTGAAATATAAGGGGATAAATGAATGAATAGCGAAAATGGAATTCTATTAAAAAGTGGAACAAACGAACTGGAAATCGTTGAATTTGAAGTGCATGGCAATAAATATGGAATCAATGTTATTAAAGTAAAGGAGATTATTCAGCCGGTAGCTGTCACTTTTATTCCACATGCCCATGAGCATATTGAAGGAATTATCCAGCTGCGCGGGGAAGTGCTGCCGCTAGTAAACATGGCAAAAGTTTTGGGATTATCTGGTCAGGAATCAGGGCAGACGGATAAGTATATTGTTACTGAATTTAACAAGCAAAAAGTCGTTTTTCATGTTCAGAATGTCACCCGAATTCACCGAATCTCGTGGGAAGACATTGAAAAGCCATCTGACATGTACCAGGGAGGCGGCAACCAAGTAATCGGCGTTATTAAAATAAATGGTGAAATGGTCTTACTGCTCGACTTCGAGAAAGTCATTGTAGACATTAACCCGCAATCTGGTATTCATGTTGGGCAAATCAAGCAACTTGATAAAAGGGAGCGTTCGGGCAAAAGACTGGTTGTAGCAGAAGATTCTCCGCTATTAAGAAAACTGATCAGTGATACACTTGCTGAAGCGGGATATGATGCTGTAGAATTTTTTGAAAATGGCAAGCTAGCTTTGTCATACTTGGAGAGTCAGGCAGATGAAGTAGCTGCCGGAAAAGGGACACAGCTTTTAATTACAGACATCGAAATGCCGCAAATGGATGGTCACCATTTAACTAAACGGGTAAAGGAACATACCCAGCTGAAAGATCTTCCAATTGTGATTTTTTCTTCGTTAATTACTGAAGACTTGCGCCACAAAGGAGACGAAGTAGGGGCTGATGCCCAAGTAAGCAAACCAGAAATCGCAGAACTCATCAAGCATATTGATCGACTCGTTCTCTAAACATATAACATAAAAAACACCAGGGTCATCACGCCCGGTGTTTTTTGTTATATTCACTATATAAAGTTCTTTGGCAGCATGCTTTTCTAATGGGGAATCACAGGCATCTTTTAGGATAGAGGCTATTCTCATCCATTCAGGGTTTCCCAAAAAAGAAAGAGTTAGTTGAAAACTCTGAATGGAGAAGCTTAGACCCTATGCTAGTAAGATTGGCCGAGCGGTTTAAATACCGGTTTATGGTATTGTTTTTTGCGGGGAACAGAGGGCTCATTTTTTTCCATAAAGCCGGTATATAATTGTAAGAGTTTCTTTGCCTCTGTTAAATTCATATAAGTTTTCGGGTTCCGCTTTTTCTTATCCAAACTACCGAAATGAGGAAGAGTCGCAAAGTCTTCTTTGCAAGGCGGAATGTGAAACGTATAGTCGCCGCATACGACAAGGACATCGGACTGCTGCTGACTATTTTTTGGATTATTGGAAAAGTGAAGGCCGGCTTTCTCCGCCCGTCCTTCCTGTATCATCTTCAAAAGTGCTTTTTTCTTTAATAAATATAAATATTTAGGGTTTATAGCTGTCTTAGCATGCCGGTTGACAGTAAAGATTGCTTTAGCGAGGTTTGAAGTAGATGGAGAATGGGCAGGAGATTCTCTATGAGTACTCAATGAAAAGACTCCTTTCAGACTAATTTTAACCCATTATAACCTTTTTTTAGTTGATTGAAAAGTATCTGAATAATTTTAATTTTGTTATATAAAAGAGGAGAAAGCGGTAGAAATAGCTTTCTCCGTTACCTTATAGACTTTAACGTAAATACGGTAATCTCCGGAATAGATAAGAAACGGAAAGGAAGCCTTGTTGTACCTAAGCCGCGATTCACATAGAGAGTTAGGGGGGGATTACCTTTTATCTTGTATAGTCCTTCTTTATAAATTTCCGCATAGGGAGGAGTGTACAATGCTCCATACCAGGGCAGCTGGATTTGCCCACCGTGGGAATGGCCGCTCAATTGCAAATGAATGCCGGCATCTGCCGCCTCATCGGCAAGGTCTGGTGCGTGGGAAAGCAGAATAAGATACTGGTCTTTTTTGACTTTCTTTGTAGTTTGACTAAAGCTAGGTTGTCCCAGCGAAGCATCGTCTATGCCAAGTAGATAAATCGTTTCATTAAGATGTCTTAATTCCACCGAGTTATTTCTTAAAAGTGTAAATCCTGATTTCTCCATAATTGACTTATACAAATCAGTTCCATATCCGCCATGATCATGATTCCCGTAAACAGCAAATTTGCCTAAAGGGGCTTTTAGTTTGCGCAAAATAGAGATGACTTCCTTTGTCTTTGATGATTGATAGTCATCCGGTCTATCCAACAGGTCACCAGTAAAGAAGATGAAGTCTGGATCGAGTGAATGAATGGTTTGGACGTGCTCCTCTAATTGTTGCAACGTATATTGGAAGCCTAGGTGAGTATCACTGAATTGTACAATCCGTTTATTATGAAAAGCTCGTGGAATTAATTCGTGGGAAATATCTAATTCAATGATTTGCAGACGTTTCGGTTCAATAAATCTAGCATAGGAATAGCCGCCTCCTGCCAGTCCGAATAGAGAGAGTAAGAATGCAAGAGATTGTTTTAAAAATGACCGGCGAGAAATTTTTTTTGCCATATAGTTTCACTCTTTCAACTGAAGTTCGACCTCTTTATAGTAGTGAAAAAAAGAGATTTAATAAATTAATTTGCATTAGGCGGTTGAACAATGTCCGTTCTTTTGTTCGCTCATTGCTTGTTCTTTCATATAGGGAGACAGTGCTATTTTACATGAAATTGGTTTGTCCATCTTTATCACTTTACTATATTCCTTGATTGTCAGTGAAATAACTGCAAGAAAAAAGGATGAAACAGAGAATTATCACTGCCATCCTTTATGAAGTGTCCTTACATTCCGTGCTTTTCTAACAAATTCGTTAACTTTTCAAGGTCAAAGCCAGTCACTGCTTCGTCGTGAACGACTACCGTAGGGGTGGAGGAAGCATTCCATCTAATTTCCCACTCCTGCCTTGCCAGGTGGTCCTCAGAAATATTTTTCTCCTCATAGCCCACTCCGCGATCCTTTAGAAATAGTTTGATTATTTGACATGGCGGACAGTCAGGCTGGGTATATAAAATAATGGGCTTCATTCAGTTTCTCCTTTATTTCTTTTGAATACAATATTAAAAATAAAATAGTTGGATATAAAATAGATGTATGGTATATTTCTTTTGCCTATTTATTTTATATCAAACAGATACGGGACAGTCAAAACCAAAATAAATATCGAATAGTACAAGGTGAAAGGGGCCGATCAATTTTATGTCACAATTAACAGGCATTATTCAACGATTAAAATCATTGCAAGAGGGCGGAGAAAACGGAGAGGTGCAACAGCGTTTGTTCGAGGTAAACGGCAAGACGCTTTGCCAGGTTAAGTTTTTCCCGGGAAAAGATACATTTGAACTGGAAGTATATGATAAAGACGGAAAGGGCAATAAGTATCCTTTTGATGACATTGACATGACTGCTATTGAAATTTTTGAACTTCTCCAGGAAGAAAAACAGCAGTAATAGTCATACTCTAGCCCTGCTTACATTTAAGCGGGGCTTTTGGCAATCATGGAAATGTATGGGGAGAATTTGCTATAATTAAAGAAAGCGCCTTGAACGAATGGGAGTGCCATCAGCATGACCATAAAAAAGACATCTCTCAGAAAAGTGTAAAGGGGTAGTAATCAGATGATTTCTTTTGAAAGTAAAGATGTCCTTCATACGAACATTATGGATTATATTATTCCTGCCGAAAAAGTTGCCCATGTACAACCTGGGAATAATTTAGAGCATGCTTTGTTGATCTTAACAAAAAGCGGATATACAGCTATTCCAGTACTAGATGCTAAATATAGGCTTCAAGGGCTAATTAGCTCACCGATGATTACCGAAGCGATCCTTGGGTTGGAGAGAATTGAGTTTGAGAAGCTGGAACATATGAGAGTGGAGGAAGTGATGGCGACAGATAAGCCATGGCTTACTATTCATGATCATTTTCGAAAAGCGCTTGGACTATTAATCAATCACCCTTTTTTATGTGTAACCAATGAGGAAGGGGAATTTCAAGGCATATTGACCAGAAGAGTGATTCTCAAGCAGTTGAATTACCATGTGGATCAGCTTAAATAAATAAAACTTTATTTCTGACCGGATTCCCTTCAGGCAGAGAAGCATGAGAAATGCGAAAGCTTCTCTGCTTTTTCTCGTGAAGGCCCGGTTTTTTTGTAGGTCTGTAAGGAGGATAGGGAAGTTGGATAATGTCCTACGTAAAGAAAGAAAATTGACAAAGCGGCCCTTGGTGTTAGCGGCAGTTATACTCGCTATGTTCATGGGAGCGATTGAGGCGACAATCGTCTCTACGGCTATGCCTGATATCGTGGCGGATTTGGGTGGTTTTTCTCTCTATAGCTGGGTGTTTTCTTCCTATTTATTGATGAACGCAGCTACCGTGCTTATTTACGGGAAGCTGTCTGATATTTTTGGGCGCAAGCCGGTACTGATTATCGGTATTTTAATTTTTCTTATAGGCTCTTTTTTATGCGGCTTGGCCGATTCAATGGGACAGCTTATTTTCTTTCGTCTTGTTCAAGGAATTGGAGCCGGGGCTGTCATGCCAATTGCCACAACGATTGTTGGCGACATTTATACGAAAGAAGAGCGTGCGAAGGTGCAAGGATATCTTTCTAGTGTATGGGGAATTTCGGCAGTGACTGGTCCTGCACTTGGCGGGCTGCTCGTGGAATTTATTAGCTGGCGCTTTGTATTTTGGATTAACCTACCGTTAGGTGTATTGGCGATTGCCGGTTTATGGCTATTTTTACATGAAAACATGGAAAAGAAAAAGCCGGAAATTGATTACGCTGGTACTTTCGTATTTTTAATTTCAATTTCTGGCCTCATGTTTTTATTAGTAGAAGGCGGCTCCAAGTTTCCTTGGGTTTCAGGAAAGAGTGTTCTATTGTTTGCTATTTCAGCGCTAGCTTTTATCCTATTTATTTGGGTGGAAAGACGAGCTTCCTCCCCGATGATGCCTTTCAACCTATGGAAGGTCCGTTCAATATTAATCGCTAATATTGTCTCCTTAACGACCGGTGTGATGCTTATCGGCATTTCTAGTTTTCTGCCTACCTATGTGCAGGGAGTTATGGGGGAGAGTGCCACAGTAGCTGGCTTTACGTTGACGGCGATGTCTATTGGGTGGCCGATTGCTTCAACGCTCTCAGGGAAGATGCTTTTGACTATCGGTTATCGCCAAACAACAATTATTGGTGGCTTGTCCCTTATTTTAGGCAGCGTCTTGTTTATCTTCATGAATGCAGAAAGCGGCCCTTGGTGGGCGGCTGTTTCTTCCTTCTTTGTTGGGGTAGGGATGGGACTTACATCAACTGCTTTCATTGTCTCCATTCAAAACTCCGTAGAGTGGGATCAGCGTGGGGCAGCCACTGCTGCCAATATGTTTATGAGGAACTTAGGAAATACTGTAGGGGCTGCCTTGCTCGGTGGTGTTTTAAACAGTCGGCTGCAATCATTCTTACACAATCAGCCGGATGAAGAGATGAGGTCCCTTTCCGTTGATTCTATTAATGAACTGCTGGGCGGCAAGGAAAGCCAGCTTTCAGATAAAATGTTCCACATGCTTCAGGAAGGATTGGCGGGTTCGTTGCATGCTGTTTATGTAGTGGTATGTATCTTTGCTGTATTTTCTTTTCTCTTCCTATTATTGTTAAAAAAGGGTGAATGATTCGTTCGTTGTTCGGAGGGAGACAATATGCTATTTTCGGAATTTCAATTATTAAAGGTTTTAGCAGAGGAAATGAATATGAGAAAGGCAGCGCAACGGCTTTTTGTTTCACAGCCGGCGCTGTCCCAGCGGCTGCAAACGATTGAAAAAGAGTGGGGAGTGAAAATTTTTAATCGCTCGACGAAAGGTTTGTCTCTAACGCCGGCTGGAGAAATCATTGTTCAATTTGCTGCAGAAGTCGTAGAAAAAAGGGAGAAAGTGCTTGAAAATATTCACGCATTAGAATCGGAAGTCCACGGTACATTAAAGATTGCCTGTGCGTCCATTGTTGGTCAAAAGTGGCTGCCAAAGGTATTAAAACGCTTCGTAAAAAAATATCCCCATGCCAAAATTTCTTTAATGACAGGCTGGAGCAGTGAAATCTCCAAAGCTCTTTATGAAGGGGAAGTACATATTGGCATTATCAGAGGAACGCCCGAGTGGAAAGGGCGAAAAATTCATCTATTTGAGGATAGCCTGTTCTTAGTAGATAAAGAAATCCGTAATGTAGAGGAGATATTAACCTCGGATAAGCCTTTTATTCAATTTAAAAGCGATTCCACCTATTACCAAGAGATTCAAGAATGGTGGCATCGTCAGTTTCAAATGGCGCCGAAGCAATCGATCATTGTTGACCAGATAGAAACGTGCAAGCAGATGGCGTTTAATGGAATTGGCTATGCGATTTTACCGGCAATTACGTTGGATGAAGCTGAAGGAGATGTATATAAACTGCCTTTGCTTGATGAAGAACAGCGGCCTCTTCGCCGAGACACATGGCTTCTCGGGTATGATGCGGCTTTTGAATTAAAGCAGGTACAAGCATTTATTGAGATCGTGGAAGAGTGCAAATGAAGGGACAGCGTGTAAAAATATTCTTGTGAAATGTTCTTTACTCTGATAAATTAAGAAGAAATGCGAAGCAAAATTTTAAAATTTTTCGCAGTACATATGATTAGTAGGAGGAATACATAGCATGAAAATGATGGATGCACATGAAATTATTTCTTTTATCAGCAATAGCACAAAATCAACGCCAGTAAAAGTATATGTAAAAGGTGAACTCGAAGGCATTAACTTTGGTTCTTCTTCCAAAACATTTATCGAAGGCCGTTCAGGTGTAGTATTCGGTGAGTGGTCAGAAATTTCTGAAGCCATTCAACAAAATGAAGGCAAAATCGAAGAGTATGTAGTAGAGAATGACCGCCGCAACTCAGCGATTCCTTTGCTCGATTTAAAAGGGATCAAAGCGCGTATTGAGCCGGGAGCAATCATTCGCGATCAAGTAGAAATTGGTGACAATGTCGTAATTATGATGGGCGCTTCTATTAACATCGGCTCAGTTATTGGTGAAGGTACGATGATTGATATGAATGCGGTGCTTGGCGGACGTGCTACTGTTGGGAAAAACTGTCATGTAGGTGCTGGGGCAGTGCTGGCAGGAGTTATTGAGCCGCCTTCTGCACAACCGGTTGTTCTGGAAGACGATGTGTTAATCGGTGCAAATGCAGTAGTATTAGAAGGTGTAAGAATCGGACAAGGATCTGTTGTTGCGGCAGGAGCAATCGTTACAGAAGATATTCCGCCGTTTTCAGTAGCAGTCGGGGCACCGGCAAAAGTCATTAAACAAATTGACGATAAAACAAAGTCAAAAACAGAAATCATGCAGGAATTACGCAAACTGTAAGCAGCATGTAGGAGAAATTCAAGAGAAGCACGGGCTGCAGCCCGTGCTTCTTTATTAAAGAAAGTGAGTGAAGAAAGTGGGAAGCAGTCCGTTTATAAGTATCCGAAGAGACCTCCATCAAATTCCTGAGTTAGGGTTTAATGAGTATAAGACACAAAGCTATATCCTTCAGTATCTGAACTCTCTTCCACAAGAGCGATTAGAAGTTAAGACATGGAAAACTGGCATCCTTGTTAAAATCAAAGGCAAAACAAGCCACCGGATAATTGGTTACCGAGCGGATATGGATGGCCTGCCGATTGAAGAGCAGACAGGCCTCTCATTTCGCTCCTCACATCCGGGGATGATGCATGCTTGCGGTCATGATGTGCATATGAGCATTGCTTTAGGGGTACTTACTTATTTTGTTCATAATGAAATTGACCCTGATCTGCTGTTTGTGTTCCAGCCGGCTGAAGAAGGACCCGGAGGAGCAGAGCCGATGATAAAAAGTGAAGAGATGAAAGCGTGGATGCCAGATGAAATATATGCCTTGCATATTGCTCCTGAATACCCGGCAGGGACAATCGCGACGAAAGAGGGCTTATTATTCGCAAACACTTCTGAGTTATTTATCGATTTAACTGGAAAAGGAGGACATGCGGCGTTTCCACATGAGACAAAGGATATGGTCGTTGCAGCGGCCCATTTAATTACCCAGCTGCAAACGGTTGTGTCGAGGAATGTGAATCCACTCGACAGTGCAGTAGTTACAGTCGGAAAGCTGACTGGCGGAACCGTTCAAAACGTGATTGCGGAAACCGCACGCATCGAAGGAACAATTCGCACTTTGTCCGCGGAGTCAATGCTCAAAGTAAAAAAACGGATCGAAGCTCTTGTAAAGGGGATCGAAATGGGCTTTGAATGCACAGCTACCATCGATTATGGCAGTAACTATTATCAAGTAAATAATGACTCTCATGTCTCCGAACGTTTTATTTCCTTCATGGAACGCCAGAAGGACATTGAACTCGTTATTTGCACAGAGGCGATGACAGGCGAGGATTTCGGCTATATGCTGAAAGAGATTCCGGGATTAATGTTTTGGCTTGGGGTAGGCTCTGAACACGGACTTCATCACGCAAAGCTGAATCCGAATGAAAAAGCGATTACAGTTGGAATTGATGCGCTTACGAATTATTTTAAAACGCTTACTTAACAGCCGCTCCATTCTCCCTACTCTTGTCGATAAGGCCTCCAGGATAGCTGTAGAGGGGTTATTATTTGGTTGTAAGGAAAGAACATGATACACTGGATATAAATGATAGCGTTAAAAAAAGCGTGGCAGGGAACAACAATAGAGGGTGTTTTTTTAGAAAGCCTGCAGAATTTTTTTGTATTAATTTCTTTTTTAAAATTATTATAAACAGTTGTTGACGCCGATATTTGCATCTATTATAATAACTGTGATAAGGAAAGTAATTGAGAATAATCTTTTACTTTCTCATTTATAATTGAATTCTATTTTGGAGGGATTTTAGAAATGGCAGAACGCATGGTAGGAAAACAAGCTCCACGTTTCGAAATGGACGCAGTATTGGCTAATAAGGAGTTTGGAAAAGTAAGTCTTGAAGAAAACATGAAAAATGACAAGTGGACAGTATTATTCTTCTACCCAATGGACTTTACTTTCGTATGTCCAACAGAAATCACTGCTGTATCTGACCGCTATGATGAGTTCGAAGATTTGGATGCAGAAGTAATTGGTGTTTCTACTGATACAATTCATACTCACTTAGCATGGATTAATACAGACCGTAAAGACAATGGTCTTGGCGATCTGAAATATCCACTTGCTGCTGATACAAACCACACAGTATCCCGTGAATATGGCGTATTAATTGAAGAAGAAGGCGTAGCACTTCGCGGGTTATTCATCATCAATCCAGAAGGCGAACTTCAATACCAAGTAGTAAACCACAATAACATCGGCCGCGATGTAGATGAAACTCTTCGTGTGCTTCAAGCGCTTCAAACAGGCGGACTCTGCCCTGCAAACTGGAAGCCAGGTCAAAAAACTCTGTAAGATCTTTTACAGAGAAATAACTGAGCGTAACAAACAAAAAGGCCTAACTTATTCGTTAGGTCTTTTTTAGAAATAAGAGGGAGGCTATTTAAATGAAATTAAGAGAACCAATGCCGGAATTAAACGGTGCAACTGCCTGGTTGAATGGCGAAGTGACAAAAGATGAATTGGTTGGTGAAAAACCAACACTTATCCACTTTTGGTCTATCAGTTGTCATCTATGTAAAGAAGCAATGCCAAAAGTAAATGAATTCCGCGATGAATACAGCGACAAACTGAATGTCGTGGCTGTACATATGCCCCGCTCTGAAGATGATCTTAACCTTGAAGAAATTAAATCTGTAGCAGAAGAGCATGGAATTACACAGCCGATTTTTGTAGACAGTGAGCATAAATTAACAGAAGCATTTGAAAACCAATATGTTCCTGCTTATTATGTGTTTGATAAAGACGGCAATCTCCGCCATTTCCAAGCCGGAGGAAGCGGCATGAAAATGCTGGAAAAGCGTGTGAATCGCGTATTAGATGAAACAGAGAAAAATGCACAATAAAAAACGAACCAGCTGATGAGCTGGTTTTTATTTATATAAATTTGTGAAAAAAATCACAAAATCTTTGGTAAGATTCCTTCATTTTCTTGTGCCCGGTGTTTAGAATGAAAAGAAGAGGTAAAATAAATTCAATAGTGTAAAAATAAGGAGGTCTCTTAATGGAACTGGATAGTGTCATGCTCAGCCGGATGCTGACCTCAATGACATTAGCATTTCATATTATTTTTGCCACAATTGGTGTAGGGGTTCCTGTAATGATTGCTATTGCCGAATTTATTGGAATTAAAAGAAATGACCCCTATTATCTACTGTTGGCAAGACGTTGGGCTCGGGGATTTACCATTACAGTGGCTGTTGGTGTTGTAACAGGAACAGCGATTGGATTACAATTGTCGCTTCTTTGGCCGAGTTTTATGGAGGTAGCCGGGCAAGTGATTGCGCTGCCTTTATTTATGGAGACATTTGCCTTTTTCTTTGAAGCTATCTTCTTAGGGATTTACTTATACACATGGGATCGATTCAAAAACAGAATGACACATTGGGTATTAACCATTCCAGTTATGATTGGATCTTCCGCTTCAGCTTTGTTTATTACCACCGTTAATGCATTTATGAACACACCTCAGGGATTTGAACTTGAGGATGGAAAAGCCGTTAATATTGATCCGATCGCTGCCATGTTAAACCCGGCTACTCCTTCCAAGGTCTTCCATGTATTAACGACTTCTTATATGACGGCTGCTGCTGTGCTGGCAGCTATCGCGGCTGTTGCGATTATTAAAGGGAAAAGAGGACAGTATGAGAGAAAGGCTTTACGTTTAACACTTATTTGTACATTTATCTTTTCTATACTTACAGCGCTTGCTGGAGATGTATCGGCGAAATTCTTAGCTGAAGAGCAACCTGAGAAACTGGCGGCTGCAGAATGGCACTTTGAGACAGAGAGAGGCGCCGATCTTATTTTGTTTGGCACACTCGATGAAAACAACGAAATAAAGAATGAGATTCGCCTTCCAGGGTTTTTAAGCTTTTTAGCCGGCAGCTCATTTGACACGAAAGTAATCGGGTTGAATGAGTTTCCAGAAGATGAACGTCCGCCGTTATGGGTGCACTATATGTTTGACCTTATGGTTTCAATCGGCTTTTTTGTCCTGGGGGTTTCTGGCGTATATATATTGATGGATAGAATTAAACGGTTTAATGAACTGAATAAACCGCTGTTATGGTTGGTTACAGCCGGTGGGCCACTCTCTATGCTGGCAATTGA
Source organism: Pseudobacillus sp. FSL P4-0506 (assembly GCF_038003025.1). Taxonomy (NCBI): domain Bacteria; kingdom Bacillati; phylum Bacillota; class Bacilli; order Caryophanales; family Bacillaceae; genus Pseudobacillus; species Pseudobacillus sp. FSL P4-0506. Next base: position 3,589,630 of record NZ_JBBOOI010000001.1, on the reverse strand, counting down.
ATTTGGCTGGATTTACGCGGAGGTAGGGCGTCAGCCATGGATATTAAACGGATATATGAAGGTGTCAGAAGCTGCGACGACAGGCGATGGGGTGGGGCTCACGTTTATCCTATTTGCTCTTCTTTATTTGGTGCTCGGAGTTATTTGTGTCTTTGTGTTAATTCGTATGTTTAAACATACACCGGCAGAAGCCGAGTTGGAACAGCGTTTCCCAAACCTTTGATCAGTTAGAGGAGGATGAGAGCCATGAATTTAGAACTTCTTGGTATTACTGTTCTATGGACATTTTTATACGGTTATTTGATCGTTGCGTCCATCGATTTCGGTGCCGGCTTTTTCGCTTATTATGGAAAAATAACGAAAAAAGATCACTTGATTAATGATTTAATTTCCAGATACTTATCGCCCGTATGGGAGGTAACGAATGTCTTTTTTGTCTTTTTCTTTGTCGGGATCGTAGGTTTTTTCCCAAGCACGGCTTATTATTTTGGAACAGCCTTGCTGATCCCCGGCAGCATAGCGATTATTTTGTTAGCAATCCGTGGATCGTTTTATGCATTCAATAATTATGGCTCCAGGAGCAGTACGGCTTATTTATTCTTATACGGAGCGACAGGGCTGTTAATTCCTGCCTCACTCTCAACGGCTTTAACCATTTCTGAAGGGGGCTTTTTAAAAGTAGAAGGGGATAAGGTTACTTTTTTGGCAAAAGAATTGTTTGCAAGTCCCTATTCCTGGAGTGTAGTAATCTTGTCTATCGTTTCTGTTTTATTCATTAGTGCTGCCTTTTTAACTTATTATGCAGACCGGGCAGATGATAGAGGGGCACGGACGATCTTGCGTAAATTTGCCTTGCTGTGGAGCCCGCCGACAATTGTGGCCAGCTTCCTTGTGTTTGTTTCGCTGCGGGAACATAACCCTGAACATTTTCATAAGGCAGTGAGTGAGTACTGGTGGATGTTTGCGTTATCGCTGCTTTGCTTTATCATTGCCTCTTGTCTGATCTATATAAGGAGAAATTTCGGCACGGCGTTTATTTTAGTTATGCTGCAATTCTTTTTTGCTTTCTTTGGTTATGGAGCATCCCATTTACCATATATTTTGTATCCGCACGTTGTCCTGCATGAAAGTGTAACGAATGAAACAATGGCTGTTGCGCTGGTTATTGTTTTTGTGCTAGGGCTGCTGCTGTTAATTCCCTCTCTCTATTTGTTAATGAAGCTATTCCTATTCGATGCGGAGTATGTAAAGGGGAAAAAACAATAAGTACACTATCGTATCGCTCTATCTTCTGTGATAGAATGGTCAGGTAATGAAACTTCGATGAACTAGTGGGGGAATTCATGTGAAAAAAGAGTTTGTGGTAATAGGCCTTGGTCGCTTTGGCGGCAGCATTTGTCGGGCGCTTTCAGAACAAGGAATGGAAGTGATGGCGATCGATGTTGACGAGGACCGCGTCAATGAATTTGCTGCTATTGCCTCACACGCTGTTGTAGCGGATACAACGGATGAGTCGGTGTTGAAAAGTCTTGGCATTCGCAATTTTGATCATGTCATTGTAGCGATTGGTGATGACATTCAGTCGAGCATTTTAACGACGTTAATGTTAAAGGAAATTGGCGTCAAGAAAGTGACAGCAAAAGCGCAAAATGACTATCATGAAAAAGTGCTTAGAAAAATCGGAGCGGATCATGTTGTTCATCCGGAGAGGGACATGGGCCGGAGAATCGCCCATAATATGATTTCTAATAATGTGCTTGATTACTTGGAATTATCTGATGAGCATTCCATCATGGAGATCGTGGCAAATAAGGTCTTGTCAGGAAATTCATTGATTGATTTAGATATCCGAGCAAGATATGGCATCAACATTGTGGCTATTAAAAGAGGAAGAGAAATCCTCGTTTCCCCCCAGGCTGACGAGAAGATAGCGGAAGGGGACATCCTGATTGTCATTGGCGCTGATTCCGATATTAATCGTTTTGAGCAGAAAGTAATGAACGCGTAACCACTACAAACATAAAAACATAAAAGAGTAAATCAAACAAAAAGATGCAGCCAATAGCTGCATCTCAGACTGTAGACAAACTCAATGAAATTCTAGAGTTTGTCTACAGTCCTTTTTATTTTGCTTGTGAATGGGGGCTGTTGATTTCCATTCCAGGCGCTTCGCTTTCCGCGGGGCGGGCGGTGAGCCTCCTCGCCGCGAAAGCGCCTGCGGGGTCTCACCTGTCCCGCTGATCCCGCAGGAGTCTTTGCGCCATCCATTTCAATCAACAGGGGTTACAAAGTTAGAGTAGCCGTACAACCATACCTGTTTTAAAATAAATAGATCAAACACTTGAGGTGAGAAAGATGCTTTCGAAAAACAATCCAATCCAACGGAATCAAATAGAAATGATCGCTCTAGACCAGCTTGTACCAGAGAATCACCTGGTCCGTAAAATGGAGGCAGCGATGGATTTCTCTTTTATTTATGACTTGGTGGAAGGATTGTATGCGGAAGTGGGCCGCCCAAGCATTGATCCAATTATTTTAATTAAACTAACATTTATCCAATATGCCTTTGGCATTCGATCCATGCGCAAGACGATCGAGGAAGTGGAAACGAATATGGCCTACCGCTGGTTTCTCGGTTATGGATTCCATGATAAAGTGCCGCATTTCTCTACCTTCGGTAAGAACTACGAGCGTCGCTTTAAAGATACCGACCTGTTTGAACAGATCTTCTATCGTATCTTAAAAATAGCTGCCGAGAAAAAGCTCATTAGTGCGGAGCACGTTTTTGTGGATTCCACTCATGTAAAAGCTAGCGCGAATAAGCGTAAATTTGAAAAGAAAATGGTTCGCAAAGAAACACGCGCGTATCAGGAACGCCTCCAAGAAGAGATTAATCAGGACCGAGAGGATCATGGAAAAAAGCCGTTCCCGCCAGATAAGTTCGATAAAGAAGAAACGAAAGAAATCAAGGAAAGTACAACCGATCCGGACAGTGGCTACTACGTTAAAGACGAACGAACCAAACAATTTGCCTATTCCTTTCACGCGGCCGCAGACCGTAAGGGATTCGTAATTGGCACAATGGTCACACCAGGCAACACACATGACAGCCAAATCTTAGAGCCGTTAATGGAGAAAGTGATAGAAAAGGTAGGAAAACCTAAAGCTGTTGGTGCAGACGGAGCTTACAAAACACCTGCCATTGCCAGTTATTTAATGGAAAACGGCATGACACCTGCTTTGCCTTATACACGGCCGCGCACAAAAGAGGGCTTCTTCAGAAAGCATGACTATGTGTACGATGAACATTTTGACTGTTACCTTTGTCCGACAGGGGAAGTATTGAATTACTCAACGACGAATAAGGAAGGCTATCGTGAATACAGATCACCCAAACAGGTTTGTACCTCCTGCCCTTTTTTAGCTAAATGCACGGAAAGCAGAAATCATCAAAAAGTGGTGACACGCCATATTTGGCAGAAATATATGGAAGAGGCCGACCATCTTCGCCACCACGAAGAAGTTAAAGCGATTTATGCGGAGCGAAAAGAAACGATTGAGCGTGTATTCGCAGATGCAAAAGAAAAGCATGGCATGCGTTGGACAACGTTAAGGGGACTTAAAAAATTGTCGATGCAAGCGATGCTTACTTTCGCTGCCATGAATCTCAAGAAAATGGCCAGCTGGACTTGGCGAGAACCAGAAATGGCTTAAATGATGACCTCGGAGAGGTCTATCTTTCTCTCGAATGGCTTTAAAACTACCGAAAAATCAAAAGGGGTTCGGAATAAGACTATTCCGAACCCCTTTTGTCGACAAACTGAGATGCAGCCAATAGCTGCATCTTTTTGTTTGATAAGAAAAAGTAAAAGGACTGGCTCCGGCGCATTCGTTTCGAGCCAGTCCTATAAGCGGGCTTTATTTCATTATACTTCCATGATAATTGGAAGTATCATCGGACGCCGTTTTGTTTTCTCATAGAGGAAAGGAGCGAGCGTATCGATAATTTCATTTTTGATCTCAGACCATTGAGTGGTTTTCTGGTTGAGCATGCGGTGAATGTGTTTGTTTAACATGCTTTGTGCTTCATAAATCAAATCACCTGATTCACGCATATAGACGAATCCGCGCGAAATAATGTCGGGGCCTGCTTCTACCTTGTACGTTTCCATATTGATACTAACCACGACAATAACGAGCCCTTCTTCAGAGAGGATGCGGCGGTCGCGCAACACGATGTTGCCAATGTCCCCAATTCCACTTCCGTCAATATAAACAGAGCCTGAAGGGATTTTTCCAGCAAGCTGGGCAGAATCTTTGCTAAGGGCAAGGACTTCCCCGTTATCCATGATAAAGCAATGATCTTCAGGAACCCCGCAGTCAACAGCTAGCTGAGCATGCATTTTCTGCATCCGGTACTCCCCATGAATCGGCATAAAGAATTTAGGTTTAATCAGGCGCAGCATCAGTTTCTGCTCTTCTTGGCTGCCGTGACCAGATGTGTGAATATTGCTTAATGAACCGTGAATAACTTCCGCTCCTGCACGGAAGAGAGCATTGATGGTCCGATTCACGCTGATCGTGTTGCCAGGAATAGGTGACGAGGAAAAAACAACTGTATCGCCTGGCTGAATTTGAATTTGGCGATGGGTGCCGTTAGCGATTCTGGATAGAGCAGCCATTGGCTCTCCCTGGCTGCCGGTACAGAGGATCGTTACCTTATCAGCCGGCAGGCGGTTAAGTTGCTGATTATCGACAAAAGTGTCTTTTGGACAACGAATATAGCCTAAGTCCTGGCCGATGTTAATTGCTGCTTCCATGCTTCTGCCAAATACAGCTACTTTTCGGCCGTTTTCTACAGCTGCCTCTACGACCTGCTGTAGACGGTGGATATTGGAAGCAAATGTAGCAAAAATAATGCGTCCCTCTACTTTTCTGAAAATGTCCTGAATGCTTTCACCGACCCGGCGTTCAGACATGGTGAAATTTGGAACTTCACTATTTGTACTGTCGGATAAGAGGCAAAGCACACCTTCTTTGCCGATCTCAGCCATTTTAGTTAAGTTAGCCGGTTCACCGACTGGTGTAAAATCAAACTTAAAATCACCTGTGTGTACAATGTTACCTGGAGGAGTCTTGACTACAATACCATAGGAATCCGGAATACTGTGAGTTGTACGGAAGAAAGTCACAGACGTTTTTCTGAACTTAATCACATCATCTTCATGGATTTCATGCATTCTCGTTTGGCGCAGCAATCCATGTTCTTCCAGCTTGTTTTTGATTAAGCCAAGGGCTAGCTTGCCGCCATAGATCGGTACATTTACTTGGCGAAGCAAATAGGGAATGCCGCCGATATGGTCTTCGTGTCCGTGGGTAATAAACAACCCTTTAATTTTATCGGCATTTTTCTCTAAATATGTGTAATCGGGAATGACGTAATCAATACCCAGTAACTCATCTTCCGGGAATTTAATTCCAGCATCAATCAAGATAATCTCATCTTGAAATTGTACCGCATAGGTGTTTTTTCCGATTTCACCCAAACCGCCAAGGGCAAAAACAGCTGTTTGATCATTTTTAACGGCTTTCATAAATTAAAGCTTCTCCAATCGGTAATTTGGCGATTGTTGTTCATAAGCTAAGTATGGTCCTTCAATCGCTTGGATGTATTCAATATTATAAGGGCGGTTTTTTAGTGACTGACGTACTTCCCGTTCCGAAGCCGCTTCTGTATAGAGGGATTTTGTATTTTCACGTATAGTCACTTCATTTCTGTTTTCTTGATAGTACACTTTAAAGATCATTTGTTTCTCTCCTTGTCCGATTAATATATCAAAACTGCACACCTGAAAAGCTTCAGGGACAGCTCCTCTCGTGTTATCATGACTGCCTTTGGCAATCAGTCCGCTTTTCGCTTTTCTTTATTATAAAGAATGTTTAATTTTTTTTCATGTTTTTCATATCTTTGCTTTTGTTTAAATAGAAATAGATGAAATTTTTGTATTTATACACAAAGACAGCCCTTCATAAAGGAAGGGCTACACCATTCTTTATTATGCGATTGATTTTCTTCTGAGCATGTCTCTCCACTGTTTGGCAAGCTTCTTCTTTAGCTTCTTTAACATAGTGGATCACTCCTTAGGGTTATTTTAACATAAGTTGATTTAAATAAAAAGAAAAATGGAAAGATACTGCCCGTCACCTGTTAGTTAGTATGGATAAAGCTATGTCTAATTAGGCGTGGTAAAAAACGCCAAAGGGCATGGTTCGTTGACTTTAACAGGGAGTTAAGGTAGCTTTGAGAGGGAAAAGATGTGAAAAGGAAAAGGGGCTGTTTGTGTGACGAAATTAGTATTTTTTGATATAGATGGAACCTTGCTGGATCATAATAAACAGTTGCCAGCAAAAACAAAAGAAGCGTTACAATTACTCAGAGATAAAGGCGTGTACACAGCGATCGCCACAGGACGGGCGCCGTTTATGTTCGCCGATTTGCGGAAAGAGCTCGATATTCATTCATTTGTCAGCTTTAACGGCCAATATGTAGTGTTTGAAGATGAGGTGATTTATATTAATCCTCTGGCGACTGACTCACTGGACAGGCTAAATAAGTATGCGAGTGAGCGAGGGCATTCACTTGTTTATATGAATGAAAAAATGATGAAGGCCAGTCGCTCCCATGATACGTATGTGGAGGAAAGCCTCGCTAGCTTAAAATTTCCTTATCCAGAAATCCATTCTGATTTTTATAAAGGCAGCGACCTATATCAAACGCTAATTTTCTGTGGGAAAGAAGAGGAGGAGAGTTACCGGGAGCAGTTCCCGGAATTTACTTTCATTCGCTGGCATCCTCATTCTCTTGATATCCTGCCGGCAGGAGGATCGAAGGCTGAAGGGATCAAAAAAATGATGGAACGGTTAAACTTTAAGATAGAGGATGTCTATGCTTTTGGTGACGGATTAAATGACATTGAAATGCTGAAGCTTGTTGGCACAGGGGTAGCTATGGGAAATGCGCTTCCGCCTGTAAAAGAAATTGCTGACATGGTGACAAGCGATGTAGCAGAAGACGGCATTTATCTTGCTCTAAAAAAATTAGAGCTTATATAGCAGACAGGGAAGCGGCTGTTTTGAAAAGGAGCTTTATTGTTAAATAGTCAGTCCGGCCTGAAAAAATTCAGGCCGGACTGACTATTTTTATGGTACTTATACGGTCCGTTTCTTTAAAGGGGACGGCTTAGTTTTTTGCTGTTAAGCGGGGCAGCCCGCTTGGTTATTAGCGTTCAATGGGAGTCGATCCTTCAATAACGGAAAAAGGATTGTTTGGATCGATATGATCGTAGAACATGACACCGTTTAAATGATCAATTTCATGCTGGACCACAATAGCGGGCATTCCTTTTAAGCGTAATTTTATTTCTTTTCCATCGAGATCAACAGCTTTTACTGTTACCCGTGCATATCTGTGCACATATCCGGGCACATCTCGATCTACTGATAAACAACCTTCCCCGGAAACTAGGTAAGCCTTTTCTACAGAGTGGCTCACAATTTTTGGATTGATTAAAGCATGGCTAATTAATTCTCCATGATCATCGTTTACTTGAATAGCAATCATGCGTTTGGATAGACCAATTTGTGGAGCAGCAAGCCCAACACCAGGCCGAAGACCGAATTTTTTTGCTGTTTCCGGATCTTGGCTGTTTTGAACGTACTCCAACAGGCTTTTAGCTATTTCTTTATCTTCCTCGCTTGGCGGCAACGCTATATCAGCCGCTTTTTCTCTTAATACTGGATGTCCTTCCCGAACAATGTCTTTCATTGTAATCATAATGTGTACCTTCTTTCTGTGGGGCGATCTTTAGGGAATAGTTTATCAAAAAAACAGCAGATTGTTAACGAAACAGCTGGATGTTTCGGCAGAAGAAAAAAAGGATATGTAAGGAAAACAGCAAGACCGCTCTGGATACATATGAAGAAAAGTGTGAACGTGATTGAATGGGGGAGGCTGAAATGAAAAAACAGCGCATGATTTCCTATGGACTAGCTATTATTTTGTTAACAGGCTGCGGGGGATCAACCGAGAAACAGATTTCTGCTGTTTTAAAAAAAACAGCAGAGGCAGAAGAAGAGTTTGTTAAGCAGCAGCAGCCATTAAAAGAGCTAGAGAAGAAAGAAATGAGCATTTACAAAAAAATGATGACTAGCAGCGGGAAAGAGAAAAAGCGGTGGTCAGCTCTGCAGGAAAAGGCAGAAAAGAATTTAAATGACCGTAAAGAAAAAGTTTTTGCTGAACAGGAAGCGATGAAAAAAGCAGCGGATGAATTTTCTAAATTGGATGAATTAAAGAAAAGACTGGAAGACAAACAAGTGAGAGGGGAGCTAGACGGATTAATTAAAACAATGAATGAAAGGTATAAAGCGCACCAGGATGTAGCGAAACGGTATAATGAAGTTTTGCGATTAGACAAGAAGCTCTATTATATACTCGGGAAAGAAACAACCACATTGTCAGATGTGGAGGAACAGCTTGACAAAATTAATAAAGAAAATGATAAGTTGAAAATGTCCAATGAGCGGTTTAACAAACTAACCCGTACATTTAATAAACAAAAAACTGCACTAGAGAAGTCTATAGAGAGTAAATAACTGTGACAGAATGAGAGGGGAGAAGGAAGGGAATACTGCCTGCTACTACTTCCATCCAATTATTGAAACAAGCCGGGATACGTAAATTTCCCGGTTTTTTTTCTTTTTCAAAGGGAAAGGATATACATGTATAAACGAAGGAAAAGATATCCCGCAAAAACTAATCTATAACAGTTTGGAGAAAAGGGTTTTTTTATAGTACAGATGATTTGGTGCAGTAATACAGTTTTGGTAGGGGGGATTAGGGGAAAACAACAACTTCCTTTTGAAAAAGGTAATTTTGTTTGACTTTCAGTTAAATGTTATTATAGACTTATGTCTGTAAACAAGTTGTTGTACTAGTGCACATTGGATTTCTACTAGTACAGAGCTGACCATAAATCACCCCATCTGAAACATTTGTGCGATACAGAAGATTGAAGGATGGCTTGTTGAACAAGAAAACTATGCACAATAAAAAAGAAAGGATAGGTGGCTTTCATGAGTGCTAAAAAGAAGGCACAATTCGATGCAAAAAAGACACTTGAAATGATTGAAGACCAATTTGAAATGGTCCAGGTTTTAAATGAAGAAGGGAAAATTGTTAATGAAGAGGCGATGCCTAAATTAACTGATGAGCAGTTGGAAGAATTAATGACGCGTATGGTCTACACGCGGATTCTTGATCAACGTTCTATTTCATTGAACCGTCAAGGGCGCCTTGGATTCTATGCACCGACTGCTGGACAAGAAGCATCACAAATTGCTTCTCACTTCGCTTTAGAGAAAGAGGACTGGATTTTACCAGGATATCGTGATGTTCCGCAAATCGTTTGGCACGGCCTTCCTTTATATCAAGCCTTCTTGTTCTCCCGCGGACATTACCACGGAAATCAAATGCCTGAAGGTCTTAACGTACTTGCTCCACAAATCATTATCGGAGCTCAATACATCCAAAATGCCGGTGTGGCACTTGGTTTGAAAAAACGAGGCAAAAAAGCGGTAGCGGTTACATATACAGGAGATGGCGGCTCTTCACAAGGTGACTTCTATGAAGGTATTAACTTTGCTGGTGCGTTTAATGCTCCTGCGATTTTTATTGTCCAAAATAACCAGTTTGCCATCTCAACTCCACGTGAAAAACAAACAGCGGCCAAAACAATCGCGCAAAAAGGGATTGCAGCAGGCCTTCCAAGCGTGCAAGTAGATGGAATGGATCCGTTAGCTGTTTATGCTGTTACCCATGAAGCCCGGGAGCGAGCTTTAAACGGAGAGGGACCAACTTTAATTGAAACGATTTGTTATCGTTACGGTCCTCATACGATGGCAGGGGACGATCCAACACGCTATCGTACGAATGATATGGATACTGAATGGGAGAAGAAAGATCCACTTGTTCGCTTCCGTAAATACCTGGAAGGTAAAGGCCTGTGGAATGAAGAAAAAGAAACGGCTGTAATTGAACGGGCAAAAGAGGAAATTAAAGCAGCCATTAAAAAAGCGGATGAAACACCAAAACAAAAAGTAACAGACTTAATGGCTCATATGTACGAAGAAATGCCTGCAAACTTAAAAGAACAATATGAAATTTATAAAGAGAAGGAGTCGAAGTAAGCCATGGCGCAAATGACAATGATCCAAGCTATTACGGACGCTCTGCGCACAGAACTAAAGAACGACGAAAATGTGTTGGTCTTTGGGGAAGACGTTGGAGTAAATGGAGGAGTTTTCCGAGCAACGGAAGGCCTTCAAAAAGAATTTGGTGAAGATCGTGTATTTGATACACCGCTTGCTGAATCAGGGATCGGCGGTCTTGCTGTTGGACTTGCTCTTGAAGGATTCCGTCCAGTACCTGAAATCCAATTTTTTGGTTTTGTCTATGAAGTAATGGATTCTATCAGCGGTCAGTTAGCCCGCCTTCGTTACCGTTCAGGCGGCAGCTATTCTGCTCCAGTTACGATCCGTTCTCCGTTTGGTGGTGGCGTGTATACACCAGAGCTTCATGCGGACAGCTTAGAAGGACTTGTTGCTCAACAACCAGGTTTAAAAGTTGTAATTCCGTCCTCACCTTACGATGCAAAAGGACTCTTGATTTCTGCGATCCGCGACAACGATCCGGTTATTTTCCTTGAGCACATGAAATTATATCGTTCTTTCCGCCAAGAAGTGCCGGAAGAAGAGTATACGATTCCTCTTGGAAAAGCGGAAGTGAAACGTGAAGGAACAGACCTTTCGATCATTACTTATGGAGCAATGGTTCATGAATCAATCAAAGCGGCGGAAGAGCTGGAAAAAGAAGGACATTCTGTAGAGGTGATTGATCTTCGCACTATTCAACCATTGGATATTGATACGATTGTAGCCTCTGTTGAGAAAACAGGACGTGCCATCGTTGTTCAGGAAGCTCAAAAACAAGCAGGAATTGCAGCTAATGTGGTAGCGGAGATCAATGAGCGCGCTATTTTAAGCTTGGATGCACCAGTGCTACGTGTAGCTGCTCCGGACACAGTTTATCCATTTTCACAAGCAGAGCCAGTCTGGCTTCCAAACTTTAAGGACGTTATTGAAACAGCGAAGAAAGTACTCGATTTTTAATAATCGGTATCGCACAGGGCAGATGATCTCAGGTCTCTTTGAGGCAGGTCTGAGATCTCTCCTAATGTAACGATTGTTGAGAGGATTAACTTAATTAGGAGGGTGAAGACTTTGGCATTTGAATTTAGATTACCTGATATCGGTGAAGGTATTCACGAAGGCGAAATTGTAAAATGGTTCGTAAAAGCGGGCGACAAAATTGAAGAGGATGACATCCTCTGTGAAGTGCAAAATGATAAAGCCGTCGTTGAAATTCCTTCTCCTGTTACAGGAACAGTAGAAGAGGTTTTAGTCAGTGAAGGAACAGTAGCGGTTGTTGGGGACGTTCTTGTCAGAATTGATGCTCCAGGCTATGAGGATTTGCAGTTTAAAGGGCACGGAGACGGAGAAGAAAAGACCGAAGCTCAAGTGCAATCGACAGCTGAAGCAGGCCAGGATGTAAAGAAGGAAGAAGTGCCTGTGCAAAAAGAAGAAGAGGCTACTGGAGCGGGAGCACAGCCAGCCGCAGCAGAAGTAGATCCGAACCGCCGTATCGTAGCGATGCCGTCTGTTCGTAAATATGCACGTGACAATGGCGTAGATATTCGTCAAGTAGCTGGCTCTGGTAAAAATGGCCGCGTATTGAAGGCAGATATCGATAGCTTTGTTGCTGGTGACCAGAAATCTGCAGAAGAACCGGCAGCTAAGCAGGAAGCGGTAGATGTAGAACAGCAAACGAATAAGCAGGAAAGCGCAGCTGCACCTGTTATTCCTGAAGGTGAATTCCCAGAAACACGTGAGAAAATGAGTGGTATTCGCAAAGCGATCGCCAAGGCGATGGTGAATTCTAAACATACAGCACCACATGTTACATTAATGGATGAAGTAGAGGTGACCAAGCTTTGGGCTCACCGCAAGAAATTCAAAGCGATCGCTGAAGAAAAAGGCATTAAGCTGACTTTCCTTCCTTACGTGGTAAAAGCCTTAACAAGTGCACTTCGTGAGTACCCGGCTTTAAACACATCGCTTGATGATAGCACAGACGAAATCGTTCATAAGCATTATTACAATATTGGTATTGCTGCTGATACGGATAAAGGCCTTCTTGTACCAGTTGTAAAAAATGCGGATCGAAAATCAATGTTTACTATCTCAAATGAGATTAATGAACTGGCAAATAAAGCACGCGATGGAAAGCTCTCTCCAGCAGAAATGAAAGGCGCAAGCTGCACAATTACGAATATCGGCTCTGCTGGCGGGCAGTGGTTTACGCCGGTCATTAACCATCCGGAAGTAGCTATTTTAGGCATTGGTCGAATTGCAGAAAAACCGATCGTAAAAAATGGTGAAATTATAGCCGCACCTGTGTTAGCATTATCATTGAGCTTTGACCACCGAATGATTGATGGCGCAACAGCTCAAAATGCGCTTAATCATATCAAGCGTTTATTAAATGATCCAGAACTTTTATTAATGGAGGCGTAATACAATGGTAGTAGGAGATTTCGCAATCGAAACTGATACGATAGTCGTCGGAGCAGGCCCTGGTGGATATGTGGCAGCTATTCGTGCTGCACAGCTTGGACAGAAAGTGACCATCGTTGAAAAAGGAGAACTGGGCGGCGTCTGCTTAAACGTCGGCTGTATCCCTTCTAAAGCGTTACTCACAGCAGCTCATCGTTTTGAGCAGGCTAAACATTCAGATGACATGGGAATTGTAGCTGAAAATGTTACAGTTAACTTTGAAAAAGTTCAAGAATGGAAAGCCAGTGTCGTTAAAAAACTGACTGGCGGAGTAGAAGGACTTTTAAAAGGCAACAAAGTAGAAATTGTCCGTGGGGAAGCTTATTTTGTTGATGCGAATACACTCCGTGTAATGGATGAAAATTCTGCCCAAACATATAAGTTTAAAAACGCAATTGTAGCAACTGGTTCTCATCCAATTGAGATCCCTAATTTCAAATTTTCTGAGCGTGTTATTAATTCAACAGGTGCTTTGGCACTGAAAGAAGTACCGGCTAAGATGGTTGTTGTCGGCGGTGGATATATTGGTGCTGAGCTTTCTACAGCTTATGCAAACCTCGGCACGGAAATAACTATTCTTGAAGGAGCTAACGAGATCTTAAACGGCTTTGAAAAGCAAATGTCTGCTCTCGTTAAACGCAACCTGAAGAAAAAAGGCGTAACGATTGTTACAAAAGCAATGGCTAAGTCAGCCGAAGAAACAGAAAACGGTGTAACCGTTACTTACGAAGTTGGCGGAAAAGAAGAAAAAGTAGAAGCTGATTATGTACTGGTTACAGTTGGCCGCAAGCCAAACACAGATGAACTTGGTCTTGAACAAGCTGGTGTTAAAATCACAGATCGCGGTTTAATCGAAATTGACAAGCAGTGCCGTACAAGCGTATCCAATATTTATGCGATCGGGGATATTGTACAAGGTCCTCCATTAGCTCATAAAGCTTCTTATGAAGGAAAAGTTGCAGCGGAAGCTATTTCAGGCGAGCCTTCTGAAATTGATTATATGGCTATTCCAGCTGTGTGCTTCACTGAGCCTGAATTGGCGACTGTTGGCTACACAGAAGCAGAAGCGAAAGAAGAGGGAATAGAAGTGATTGCAGCTAAGTTCCCATTTGCAGCTAACGGCCGTGCATTGGCGCTTAACAGCACAGACGGATTCGTGAAGCTTGTTACACGCAAGGAAGACGGATTAATTGTCGGTGCTCAAATTGCTGGGTCTGGCGCATCTGATATGATCGCTGAATTAGGACTTGCTATTGAAGCAGGCATGACAGCAGAAGATATCGCTATGACAATTCATGCACACCCAACTTTAGGGGAAATTTCTATGGAGGCAGCTGAGGTTGCTCTTGGCACACCTATCCATATTGTAAAATAAAGATAAAAAATAGAACTGCCTGTGGGCAGTTCTATTTTTTATGTCTATTTAGTTAAGAATTTGTCCCTGCAGCCATAAACTGTATTAGGAAACAATAAGAGATAGGCGGAGGGACTATGAATTACTATATTATATTTATTTTCCATTTAATGATTTGGAGCTTTTATACGTTGGCTTCTTGGCTATCCAATGGAGATTCAAAAACATTTCAAGGACTGTTGTTCATTGTTTTTTTCTATATTTGCATGTCAGCCGCCCAAAAAATATTGCATTCCCAGCGAAAAGGGTTTTTTATGACGGTTACTACTTTGCTTTGTTATTGGACAGGCAAACTTACTATTGATCAGCTGCTTCATATCTTTTCTGCTTCTTTTTAAACTTTGTTACACTGAAAGAAACAAATGGAAAGAAGGGAAAAGATGAGAAAATTAACCATTTTAATACTTCTTTTAGTTTTGTCTGGATGCAGCGGACAGAGTGATAAAGAGCAGAAGGAGGCACCACTTGTAGAAAAGAAAGTGATGGGCCAGCCGGCCGAGAAGCAGAAAGATGAAAGGGAAATGAAAGCCAAACAAGAGGCACCACTTTATCGGGTCAACCAGAACAATTGGACAATCGAACCTATCGGCTCAGCCAATCCTAAAGTTGTGCTGCTTACTATTGACGATGCACCAGACAAATACGCATTGGAAATGGCTAAAATATTTAAAAGCGAAAACGTTTCTGCTATCTTTTTTGTAAATGGACAGTTTTTGGAGAACGAGGAAAATAAAAAAATGCTGAAGGAAATAGATCAAATGGGGTTTATGATCGGCAATCATACTTATTCTCATAAAGATTTAAAAAGTTTGTCAGAGGAAGAACAGAAAGAGGAGATTTTAAAAGTGAATGAAATGGTTGAAAAAACTATTGGCAAACGCCCTGTCTTTTTCCGCGCTCCATTTGGCAGTAACACAGATTTTTCGAGACAGCTAATCCGAAAAGAAAAGATGAGTATTATGAATTGGACATATGGCTACGATTGGGAAAAGGAATACATGACCAAAGAAAGCTTATCAGATGTGATGGTGAATACACCAATGTTAACGAACGGAGCAAATATCCTGATGCATGATAGGCAATGGACCAAAGAAGCATTAAGTGTAATGGTTACGGGCCTGCAGGAAAAGGGCTATGAGATCATTGATCCTAAAATGATTGCAACAGAGCAAAATCAAGAGTAAATGGCGGCGGGGGGCCATTTTCGACTTTTATTGCCAGGACTTCCGCAGGCTAATCTGTTTCTGCGCAGAAACAGATTAGCCTGCGGAAAAAATAGATTTTCAGCCGGACAGTGGCTCACCAGTTACAGCTTTATTTATCCCCATTACATAAATGGATATATATGGGGCGCTTGCTGATAGGCCTTATTCAAATAGAGTAGATATCGTTCCATTGAAATAGAGCTTTTATTGTGAAAGATGATGAGCTGTTTTGGATGAGTATTATAGCCACGTGGCAGAAGTGATAATTTTTCTAACTGTTTAAAAGAGGGTCTTGTAGCTGATTGTTTGAGGTAGGCGGATTGACTGCTTCCTGGTTTTCTTCTTTTGTTTAGGGCATGAATGATTTGCGAGGGAGTTTCTATCCCTAAGCCGTGTCCAAAGCATGTGCCATCTTCAAGAACGACAGCATTTTCTCCTCTCCACCAGGAGGTGTTTGGATCAAAGTCAGGATTATTAAAATAAACAACATCTCCGGGCAGGAAATAGTTTGTCTTCACTGTTTCTATTCCAAGAGCAGGATTAGCATGCCAGCTGTATAAATAAATGTTTTGGAAGAAACGGTTAAAAGAATAGTCTCCGATGCTATGTAAAACGGCATGATAATAGATAATCATCTTGGCTGTAGCGCATTCAAATGCATAGAGTGAACTATTCCGATAAATGTCCCGAATAGCTTCGGAGGGCAGTGCGCCGCGCTTTAACTGAAAACCCCCGACTGCTGTCAAATACCAGTACTGAGGATTGCACCGAGATTTTTCAAAGGGCTCAAATTGTGAATCGCCGTCATTCATCTTTCGTGCGCTAGCTATGATGTTTTTTCGTAAACGGATTTCAAATAATAACTCGCTAATAGATTGATAAGAATAAACGTCCGGAGCATCGTTCATTCGTTGAAAAATAATGCTTTCAATCCGATCGGCCGGCCACATGGTGTTTTGGTAAAATGGCATTCCTGATAACTGTATCATGCTCTCCCTCCTTCCCCATTTCCCTATTACTTATACTATTACCTAATGTATTTAGGCTTTATTTTAATATGTCTGCCATTTTTTCTGCGCTGATTTTTATAGGGGAGAGCTAATTATGTATAAATAGCAAAGTTTTTTTGAATAAACGTCCTGCCATTCCCAGTGACGCTATGCCTGTTTAATAAAAGTATATAAAAGGCGAATGTGCCATACAATTTAGGCTTGAAAAATGAAATGTGTTATATTATTATTTATTTAAATTATAAAAGCGCATACAAAATATTTGAAGGGGATGTGTAACATGGGCACAATTATTTGCAAAGCGTGTATGAGCACAATAGAATATTTTGAAGACGAAAAAGTTTCTGTTGCTTATTCTTACTGCGGCTGTGACGAAGAAACTGAGCTGGAGGACTAATTGACGGACAGACCCATTTAATAGATGAAAAAACACCGAAAGCAGCTGCTTTCGGTGTTTTTTCATCTATTATTAAATAATCGCTTTTCGCTCTTTGATGACTCTTAATGTCTTTAATTCAGAATCTTCGGGTCCCTGGACTGGTAGACCTGCCTCCTGGTTTTTCTGAATATACGTGAGGTTTTCTTCTGTAATAATTTCCCCAGGAATAAAAATCGGGATTCCAGGCGGATAGACCATCACAAATTCAGCGATAATCCGGCCGGCTGACTCCTCAAACGGCACTACTTCAGTTTCGGCATAAAAGGCATCCCTCGGCGATAATGCCAGTAATGGAATATCAGGAAGAAGGACTTTTGTGCGCATCTTTTCTTCGGTTCCTTCAAATACATCAGCCATGTGAGTAAGAGCGCGAAGCAAAAGGTTTGCTTCTTTTTCCGTATCTCCCGGTGTCACAATACAAAGAATGTTATATAGATCTGAAAGCTCTACTTCAATATTATAATTTTCTCTTAGCCAATTCTCTGCTTCGTGTCCTGTAATACCTAGTTGTTTTACATAAATGATCAATTTGGTCGGGTCAAAATCATAAGTTGCTTTTGATCCGAGTATTTCAGCCCCTACACAGTATAAGTTAGGGATTTCATTGATTTGCTCACGAATCGAGTGGGCAAGTGAAAGAGCTTCATCAATCAATTTTTCTCCTTCAGTGGCAAGACGCCTCCGTGCAGCATCAAGAGAAGAAAGCAGCAAGTAAGAAGTGGAAGTTGTTGTTAACATGCTTAAGATAGTTTGAACACGCTTCGTTGGGATAAGCCCTTCTTTTACATTTAAAACAGAGCTTTGTGTTAAAGAGCCGCCAAGCTTATGCACGCTTGTTGCTGCCATATCTGCTCCCGCTTGCATAGCAGACATTGGCAGTTCGTCGTGGAAATGAATATGAACCCCATGTGCCTCATCAACAAGAACAGGTACATTAAATGAATGAGCTATTTCAACAATTTGTTTTAAATCGCCAGAAATGCCAAAGTAGGTTGGATTGATCACAAGCAATCCCTTAGCATCGGGGTGTTCGGTTAATGCTCGGAGAACTGCATCCGTTGTAATGCCGTGGGAAATTCCGAGATCCGGGTCAACTTCCGGGTGGATAAAAATTGGTACAGCGCCAGAAAAGACAATAGCTGTCATGACAGATTTATGAACGTTTCGGGGGACAATAATTTTATCTCCAGGTCCGCAAACGGTCATCACCATCGTCATAATGGCTCCGCTTGTACCTTGGACGGAGAAAAACGTATGATCCGCTCCAAATGCCTTTGCCGCCAAGTCCTGAGCCTGCTGGATCATGCCTTGAGGATGATGAAGATCGTCAAGGGGTAATATATTAATCAAATCGATAGAAAGAGCATTCTCTCCAATAAATTGGCGAAATTCAGGGTCCATTCCACTGCCTTTCTTATGGCCTGGAATATGAAACTGCACCGGGTTTTTTGCTGCGTGAGCCTTTAAGCCGGTGAACAATGGTGTATCAAATTGTGACAATTTACTTTTCACCTCATTTATTATAACGTATCTAATTGTGCAAGAGCTTTAAAAGCACAAGAAATTATAGCATGTTCATAAAGCTTTGCCTAGCGACCTGGGGAATATGCAATAAGAAATAAAAAAGAATAACGAGGAGGGAGCCGTCGATGGAATATTCATATCCATTTTCACCAGATTGGTCCACAGAGGAAGTGATTGACGTGATTAAATTTTTTGAAGCAATTGAGCGCGCGTATGAAACGGGAATTAGTAGAGAAGAGCTGATGACTGTCTACCGTCGGTTTAAAGAGATTGTGCCGAGCAAGTCAGAGGAAAAGCGGCTGTGCAATGAATTTGAAGAAATAAGTGGATATTCCTCTTACCGCACCATCCAGCAAGTGAAGTCTGCCTCTGCAGATCAAAAAATAAAAATGAGATAGAAACACGTTTTATCTAAAGAATATGTAGCAAAAAAGGCCCTTCTGAAAATGTATTTTAGAAGGGCCTTTTTTGTTTAAGACAATTTATATAGGGGTATTAATTTTACAAATACATCATGAATAAAAGCCACTAACTCGGGGCCGGTCAACTGAATGGCTTTTTCCCTTGGCAAGTGGACACCACAAAGAATTTCCGATTTCTTGATGGATTGGAGGCGCTGGAACAAATGGAGTAATTGCTCATCAGACAAATCTTTCATCTTGGTCGCTTCCGGTTTTCTGTGATCGTCGGACCAGAGAAATTCACCGGGGATGTGTTTTCGCAAATAGGATATTTTCTCCTCAAGAAGAGCACCGATATCTGCTTTATTCGGAGACTCGTCTATCACAGCATACCAAATAAATAAATGTGATTGCCACAATCCAATTTGAAAGTGAGGGTGTTTCTTGTACCCGCGTTTATTGTCAGCAAATGCAACCCATGTATCATTTGGCGGATTTACTGTTCTACGGGCATGCCTAGCGACATGTGGAAACATTTCATTTCCCACCAGGACACTTAGTTCTCCGGAGAACTGATCGCCTAAAAATTCTAGTTTAGGCCGAATCAATGCTTTCAAGGCTGTCATTCTTTCATCTAAGCCAGCGATTTGGAAAACATCAAAATCGGCCTGAGTAAAACCAGTGAAATTCATAAAATATCCTCCTAATGCTTGTTGAAGATATTTTATCATAAAAAAATAAGCAAATAGAAATACTATGCAATAGAAACAAATAAAGCAAAGTGACTTATTAGTTGAGGGAAAGGACTTACTGAAGTATAAATAACAGAAAAATAAAAGGAGTGCTTACAAATGAAACAAGTAATGAATGGGATGCAAACATACACGCAATCAAAGGAGAAATTAGCAGTTATTCGCTTGGAGCTGGACTATGAGCTGGCTGTACTTTACGAGGCGATGAAAGCAAAGAATGACGATCAAATGGAGAAATCAAAGGAGAAGCTGAACATTCTTCGTGAACAAATGCTGAAAATGGAAGCGTAATGAAAAGTAGTTTTATGGGTGAAATGATAATTGATAACGATAAATAAAGAACGGACTCGCTATAAATATTGTGCGGGGCCGTTTTTGTTTTGCAAAAGTAAAGAGATATACTATAATTCTATGTAGGTAGAGGCACGTTACATAATTTTCCACGGTGGAGGAATAGTTATGGTAAATTGGACGGAAGTGGATCAGCAGGTAAAGACGTGGATTATGGAAGCAGGCGCTTCTATACGTGAATCTTTTAAACATTCTTTAAGCATTCACACAAAATCGAATCCGAACGATCTAGTAACAAACATTGATGAAGAGACAGAACAGTTTTTTATTTCCAACATTCGCAAGGCCTATCCTGGCCATTCTATCTTAGGGGAGGAAGGGCAGGGGGATCAGCTTGCTTCCCTGCAAGGGATTGTCTGGATGATTGATCCGATCGATGGAACGATGAATTTTGTGCATCAGCAGCGTCATTTCGCCATTTCAATTGGCATCTATGAAGACGGCATTGGGCGTTTAGGCTATATTTATGATGTGGCTCATGATGAGTTGTATTATGCGGAACGTGGAAATGGAGCTTACATGAATGGAGTAAGGTTGCCTTCTCTAAAAGAGGTGCCGCTCGAGAAAGCGCTTATCGCTGTTAATGCTACCTGGCTCGTAAAGAACAGGTATTTTGACGAAAAGAAGCTTGTGGAGCTAGCGACAACGGTGAGGGGAGCACGTTCCTATGGATCCGCTGCGTTAGAGCTTGCTTATGTTGCATCAGGGAGGCTAGATAGTTATTTATCCATGAGGTTATCTCCTTGGGACTTCGCTGCCGGGAAAATCTTGGTGGAAGAAGTTGGGGGCATAGTAACGAATTTATCTGGAGACAAGTTGAATATGATGGGAACAAACAGTGTTTTTGCGGGAGCTCCGATACTTCATGGACGAATACTAAACGAGTTTTTATTAAAAAAATGAGAATCAAAAAGGATGCAGCTGAGGCTGCATCCTTTTTGATTTATAGAATATATGAGGAGGATGATAGACATCCAGTTAATTAAGGCTATAGTTTTCCGGCTCTTCTCATTTTTGCTTTTGTGGAGAAGCCAAATCCCATAACTGCAACAAGAGCTACTATGCATAAAGCCAGACCTAGTATACTTTGTTCTCCTATAGCAATTCCCATGCCGATCATGCAGGCTGCAGCAGCAACGGCAAAGAATACAAAAATCCATTTAATCTCTTTCACAACAGGAGCCTCCTTTTTCTTTATTGTACAAGATTTTTTGAGGGAGAGAAACCTTTAATATCAATTAGGATTTTAATACAACTTGTGATATAATAATCCAGTTACAAAAGCGACTTTTATGATTTGAAGGTTTTTTATTAGTCAGGAGGAACTAATTTGAATACAAGAAATGATTTAAGAAATATTGCGATCATCGCCCACGTTGACCATGGGAAAACGACTCTTGTTGATCAGCTTCTTAAACAATCGGGTAGTTTTAGAAGCAATGAGCACGTAGAGGAACGCGCGATGGATTCAGGTGATATTGAGAGAGAACGCGGAATCACAATCCTTGCAAAAAATACAGCTATACAATATAAAGATACAAAAATTAATATATTAGATACGCCTGGGCATGCCGATTTTGGTGGCGAAGTAGAGCGTATTATGAAAATGGTGGATGGTGTTTTGCTCGTTGTGGATGCTTATGAAGGGTGCATGCCGCAAACGCGTTTTGTTTTGAAAAAAGCACTTGAACAAAATCTGCGTCCGATTGTTGTAGTGAACAAAATTGACCGTGATTTTGCTCGTCCAGAAGAAGTAGTTGATGAAGTGCTTGAGCTGTTTATTGAACTTGATGCCAACGACGAACAGCTTGAGTTTCCGGTTATTTATGCTTCGGGTATTAATGGAACAGCCAGCACGTCTCCGGATAAGCAAGACGAAAATATGGAGTCTTTATTCGAAGCTATTATTGAGCACATTCCTGCACCGATTGACAACAGCAGTGAACCGCTTCAATTTCAAGTGGCTCTGCTCGATTATAATGACTATGTTGGCCGTATTGGAATTGGAAGAGTATTCCGAGGAACGATTAAAGTTGGCGAACAAGTAGCGTTAATGAAAACCGACGGAACAGTCAAGCAATTTCGTGTAACCAAGCTATTTGGCTTCATGGGGCTTAAGCGAATTGAAATTCAAGAAGCCAATGCTGGTGACTTAATTGCTGTTTCAGGAATGGAAGATATTAATGTGGGTGAAACAGTATGTCCGGTTGATTACCAGGAAGCTCTTCCTATCCTTCATATCGATGAGCCGACACTGCAAATGACCTTCCTAGTAAATAATAGTCCGTTTGCCGGCCGTGAAGGAAAGTTTGTTACTGCGCGGAAAATTCAAGAACGACTTGAAGCTCAATTGGAGACAGATGTAAGTCTTCGGGTGGAAGACACGGATTCACCTGACGCCTGGATCGTTTCCGGACGCGGAGAACTGCATTTATCGATTTTGTTGGAAAACATGCGCCGGGAAGGCTTTGAAATTCAAGTTTCTAAGCCACAGGTTATTGTGAAAGAGGTTGACGGGGTACGTTGTGAGCCGGTTGAACGAGTTCAAATTGATGTGCCTGAAGAATATACTGGTGCTGTTATTGAATCATTAGGCTCGCGCAAAGGTGAAATGCTTGATATGATTAATAATGGAAATGGCCAAGTTCGTTTAATCTTCATGGTTCCTGCCCGTGGATTAATTGGCTACACTACAGAATTTTTAACAATGACCCGCGGTTATGGAATTATCAACCATACATTTGACAGTTATCAGCCAATGCAGCCGGGACGTGTAGGCGGACGCCGTCAAGGTGTACTTGTCTCCATGGAAACCGGAAAAGCTTCTCAGTATGGAATTATGCAAGTTGAAGACCGTGGAACGATCTTCGTAGAACCTGGAACAGAAATTTATGGCGGAATGATTGTTGGCGAACATACGCGCGAAAACGACTTAACTGTAAACATTACAAAAGTGAAACAAGCAACCAACGTGCGATCTGCCACAAAAGATCAAACAACTACAATGAAAAAGCCTCGCATTATGTCGCTTGAAGAAGCACTTGAGTATTTAAACGATGATGAATATTGCGAGTTAACGCCACAATCTATTCGTTTGCGTAAAAAAATTCTGGATAAAAATGAACGGGAGCGGGCAGCGAAAAAGAAAAAATACGAAGAAATTTAACTTGTAAGGGAGAGATAGGGAGTGGAAGGATTAGAACACGTCAGCCCGCTGCTAGGAGCCTTGATTAAAGGGGTTGGAGGAACCTATTGGGCGGTAAGAATTTACTGGCTGGCTATTATATTGCTTTGTGTTCTTGTCTATAACCTCGGTTTTGCTAAGAAATTATCCTTGGCAAAAAATATTGTTGTGTATGTATCGCTCATTATCGGGTCGCTGCTGTTGCTCATCCTGTCTTACCAGCTGCCTGTTGTAGAGAGTCTAATTGTTGCCGCCCTTGTGCTCGGTATCTATAAGTTCAGACTCAAGATGCATAAGGAAGAGAACCAAAATTAAAAGGACCAGCTGATGCGGTCCTTTTTTTATTTGTCGCGACTGAAAAACCTGCTTATAAAATTTCCTGCTCCTTGCCTGAACGATAAATATGAAACTTGCCGGTAGCGATCCGTGCTCTTGTCCTCTCAGCGATCCGTTCGTTACATTCAATACACATATACGTATGAATGGGCCGGTTTCTTAACCGTTTGGCAACGGGGAGCTGATCATCAATTGTTTCAATTTTTTCGCATAAAATACATTTAACTCTCACTTCAGCTACCTCCAGCTTTTTTTGTTCATTATATCATGAGTGGCATCCGAGCGTCTCTTCAGGGGCGGAAAAGGAGAGATATAAATTCGGCAGGGAGAACCGGGTCATGTATAATAAAGAGAAAGGGAGGGGATGAATGTGGCTAATCGAGTAGAAACTTATTTAATACCGGCCTTATTTGAAGCGTTGCAGGAAGACCGGCTCGTTACTATTGCTACTATTGACGAGGAATCCGGTCATCCAGCTGTTCACGCCATTTCCTGGATTCGTGCATTAGATGAACATACTTTGCGCATTGCAGTGCACAGCCACTCACGTATGGTGAGAAACCTTAAGCATCATCCTGCTGTTGCGGTTCATTTATTAGCAAATGAATCGGCCTATGCTATATCAGGAACAGGAAAAATCCTTACCGAAAAAGCAGCAGGCATACCTGTTCAAACAGCGATAATTGAAATTTCCGTATCGGAAATCCGGGATGTAATGTTTTATGGATCAAAAGTTATCTCGGAACCAAGACATGAAAAAACATACGACGAACAAGCGGCAAAGAAGTTAGATAACCAGGTGCTGGAGGCATTACAAAAAAGAGCTGATTTATAAATCAGCTCAGACTGTAGACAAACTCAATGAAATTCTAGAGTTTGTCTACAGTCCTTTTTATTTTGCTTGTGAATGGGGGCTGTTGATTTCCATTCCAGGCGCTTCGCTTTCCGCGGGGCGGGCGGTGAGCCTCCTCGCCGCGAAAGCGCCTGCGGGGTCTCACCTGTCCCGCTGATCCCGCAGGAGTCTTTGCGCCATTCATTTCAATCAACAGGGGTTACAAAGTTAGAGTAGCCGTACAACCATACCTGTTTTAAAATAAATAGATCAAACACTTGAGGTGAGAAAGATGCTTTCGAAAAACAATCCAATCCAACGGAATCAAATAGAAATGATCGCTCTAGACCAGCTTGTACCAGAGAATCACCTGGTCCGTAAAATGGAGGCAGCGATGGATTTCTCTTTTATTTATGACTTGGTGGAAGGATTGTATGCGGAAGTGGGCCGCCCAAGCATTGATCCAATTATTTTAATTAAACTAACATTTATCCAATATGCCTTTGGCATTCGATCCATGCGCAAGACGATCGAGGAAGTGGAAACGAATATGGCCTACCGCTGGTTTCTCGGTTATGGATTCCATGATAAAGTGCCGCATTTCTCTACCTTCGGTAAGAACTACGAGCGTCGCTTTAAAGATACCGACCTGTTTGAACAGATCTTCTATCGTATCTTAAAAATAGCTGCCGAGAAAAAGCTCATTAGTGCGGAGCACGTTTTTGTGGATTCCACTCATGTAAAAGCTAGCGCGAATAAGCGTAAATTTGAAAAGAAAATGGTTCGCAAAGAAACACGCGCGTATCAGGAACGCCTCCAAGAAGAGATTAATCAGGACCGAGAGGATCATGGAAAAAAGCCGTTCCCGCCAGATAAGTTCGATAAAGAAGAAACAAAAGAAATCAAGGAAAGTACAACCGATCCGGACAGTGGCTACTACGTTAAAGACGAACGAACCAAACAATTTGCCTATTCCTTTCACGCGGCCGCAGACCGTAAGGGATTCGTAATTGGCACAATGGTCACACCAGGCAACACACATGACAGCCAAATCTTAGAGCCGTTAATGGAGAAAGTGATAGAAAAGGTAGGAAAACCTAAAGCTGTTGGTGCAGACGGAGCTTACAAAACACCTGCCATTGCCAGTTATTTAATGGAAAACGGCATGACACCTGCTTTGCCTTATACACGGCCGCGCACAAAAGAGGGCTTCTTCAGAAAGCATGACTATGTGTACGATGAACATTTTGACTGTTACCTTTGTCCGGCAGGGGAAGTATTGAATTACTCAACGACGAATAAGGAAGGCTATCGTGAATACAGATCACCCAAACAGGTTTGTACCTCCTGCCCTTTTTTAGCTAAATGCACGAAAAGCAGAAATCATCAAAAAGTGGTGACACGCCATATTTGGCAGAAATATATGGAAGAGGCCGACCATCTTCGCCACCACGAAGAAGTTAAAGCGATTTATGCGGAGCGAAAAGAAACGATTGAGCGTGTATTCGCAGATGCAAAAGAAAAGCATGGCATGCGTTGGACAACGTTAAGGGGACTTAAAAAATTGTCGATGCAAGCGATGCTTACTTTCGCTGCCATGAATCTCAAGAAAATGGCCAGCTGGACTTGGCGAGAACCAGAAATGGCTTAAATGATGACCTCGGAGAGGTCTATCTTTCTCTCGAATGGCTTTAAAACTACCGAAAAATCAAAAGGGGTTCGGAATAAGACTATTCCGAACCCCTTTTGTCGACAAACTGAGCTGATTTATAAATCAGCTCTTTTTAAAAAAGTGATAGGAAAGCCAGCGAGTGTTAGGGCTCCAAGATTAGATAACAAAAAAGTAAGAGGCGCAAATCAAATAGCCTACTCTTTATTTGTGGTGATTCGATTGTTCCTCCTGCTGCTTTTCTAACTCACGGGACTCAGAAGGGGATAATTTTTTCTTTGGTTGTTCCGTTGATTGGTCGGCCCTATCATCTACTAAATTTCCAGGCACTTCAGGCATAGCTCGTCCGGCAATGTCAGCTAACTCGTTGGCAAGACCTTGCAGAGGCCGGCCATCTTCGATATCTTGACCGATTTCTTTTAAGCGTGCATATAAGTCAGGGTCAGCGACAACAACCGACTCGGCCCCATAAGGCTGGTTTTTCAGACCTTCAGCAACTGTGTATTTAATCGAACCAACTTCTGAGCGATCCAAATTAGCGTCCACGTCAATTCCAACAATGGCATATCGTCCCCAAGCTACCGCGGTTGCGTCATTTACTCCTGGCATAGTGCGTGCGGTTGCTGCCAATCGGCGTGACGCTTCACCCATAGAAATACGATCGTTGTTATTTGCTTCACTATTATTGACCTGTGCTTTATAACGTGTTTCATCAGTTGCTTGTTCTTCCATATTTAGCCCTGCATCTTTTTGGGCGGTACATCCGAAAAGAAGAGCAATTGTCAGAAAGGGAAGAATCCATTTCATTTTTGTCACCTCTTTAATTAATGAATAAGACGGCTCTTTATATTTTGTGATCCTCTTCTATTCTTATTCATACAGACATATATTTTTATCAGCCTTTGCCTTATCGTTGAACCTGGTGCCATCTATTCTCATATAATAAAAAAAGATGAACAAAGCAGGAGGCGTATCGTTGAGTAAAATTTATGTGCTGGATACCAATGTCTTGTTACAGGACCCACATGCTATTTTCGCCTTTGAAGAAAATGAAGTTGTCATCCCGGCAGTGGTATTAGAAGAATTAGACTCCAAAAAAAGGTATATGGATGAAATAGGAAGGAACGCCAGACTTGTATCAAAGCTCATTGATAAAATGCGAGAGATCGGCAAGCTGCATGAACGGATTGAATTAGAAAATGGCGGAAGCCTAAGAATTGAATTGAATCATCGCTCTTTTCAAAAGCTTCAAGAAGTATTTGTTGAGAAGACAAATGATAACCGTATTCTGGCAGTAGCAAAGAACTTATCAATAGAAGAGGAAGAGAAAAAAGGCGGCCGATCTGTAATTTTAGTGAGTAAAGACACGCTCGTAAGGGTAAAAGCAGACGCAATTGGTTTACAAGCAGAGGACTTCTTGAGTGACCGTGTCATCGAGATGAGTGATATATATAAAGGTTTTTTAGAAATATATGTGCCCAAAGAGTTGCTTGATTTATTCTATAAAAAGGGTGAGCTGCCTCTCTCTGAAATTGCCCATCACCCTTTTTACCCTAATCAATTTCTTATACTAAAAGATGCACTTGGCAGTTCAGCGTCCGCTGTTGGCATAGTAGATGCCCAAGGAAGAATGCTAAAAAAACTTGTGCATGATGAAGATATCATCTGGGGAATTAAACCGCGCAACGTCCAGCAAATGATGGCGATTGAACTGTTAATGAGGCCTGATGTTCCATTGGTCACTATGGCAGGAAAAGCGGGAACCGGAAAGACACTCATCGCCCTTGCGGCAGGACTTCTACAGACGGAAGATTTACA
Organism: Pseudobacillus sp. FSL P4-0506; assembly: GCF_038003025.1. NCBI lineage: Bacteria > Bacillati > Bacillota > Bacilli > Caryophanales > Bacillaceae > Pseudobacillus > Pseudobacillus sp. FSL P4-0506. The sequence continues at coordinate 3,561,966 of NZ_JBBOOI010000001.1, read as the reverse complement.
GCTTTTTAAAAAATTACTTGTCGCTCGGCCGATTGTTCCTGTCGGGAAAGATCTCGGTTACCTTCCTGGTGAAAAACAGGAAAAACTGCGTCCGTGGATTCAGCCTATTTATGATAATCTGGAGTATTTGTTTAATACGAAAAAACCAGGAGAAATTGATCAAATTTTAGCAGGACTCCATTCAGTGGAAGTGGAGGCTTTAACTTATATACGCGGGAGAAGCATCCCTGAGCAATACATCATTATTGATGAGGCACAAAATTTAACGAAGCATGAAGTGAAAACAATATTAACCAGGGTCGGAGAACGAAGCAAAATCGTTTTAATGGGTGATACCGCTCAAATAGATCACCCTTATTTAGACGAATATAACAATGGATTAACATATGTAATTGAAAAATTTAAAGACCAGGCAGTTTCAGGCCATATTAAATTAATGAAAGGGGAACGGTCAGGTCTTGCACAACTGGCAGCTGATATTCTTTAGCCGTATAAAAAGCCAGGCACCCTTCAGCATGCTGAAGGGTGCCTGGCTTTTCTGTTATACCCATACTTTAGGTTAGGAGATCCGAAAGGCAGTCACTTTCCTAATAGGATTGTCCCGATTTGACCCATCCTTAAAAAGGACATGGACAGGACCATCTTCGCGGAGCGGCTTGCCCTCTTTAGAGAAAGCCAGAATGATTTCCTCTGCTCGTTCCAGCGGCAGGGTGATTTCTTCATCATCTGTTTCGATGATAAGAGACTCGGCTCCCGGCTCGGGCTCGGCATTTTTTAAAAATGGTTCGAAAGGTATAGCAAATGTGCCTGTTAATACCTTTTCCTTTTCATATTTTCTTTCGGATTTAATCGTTGGCGGAAATACAGCTCCTTCTCTGATTTCTTTATCCCAGAACTTGGATACATTCTTTGTGTACTCTTCATCTTTAAGAGCCTGACTGTCTTCTTCAGTGTCGAAATATGTATTCAAGTCGATACGCCGGTCATCAAAGATCCATACGCCTGAATCCAAAGTGATTGGAAATTTAACTTTGCCTTTAATGCTCATGATTGTATTCACAGGGGGTCCCCCTTATTTAAATTAGCGTTCTAAATAAATTATAACGCTAGAATTCTTTCTTGTCAGGGATAAATTCAAAATTCCTTGCAAATTAGTCGAATTAACGATAGAATTTTATAAGATACAGTCAATTATTGTGCTGAACAGGGGGAGTTCGATGTGGCATCTGAATTAAAAGTCAATCACAGGGAAAAGGCCTACTCTCTATTAGAAGCAGATGCGGGAAAGATCTTGCGGCTCATAAAAGTTCAAATGGACAACTTAACGATGCCCCAGTGTCCTCTTTATGAAGAGGTGCTGGATACCCAGATGTTTGGCTTATCCCGTGAAATAGATTTTGCGATTCGTTTAGGTCTGGTTGATGAGAAAGATGGGAAAGAACTGATTGATTCACTTGAACGGGAACTGTCAGCTCTCCATGAAGCATCTACTCGAAAATAAACGGCAAAAAACTCAAACACCTTATATCGATGTTTGAGTTTTTTTACATAAAAGGATGCAATTTCAGCGTGCTCCAAGATTTAAGAGATAGGAAGATTAATATGTGGAAAAAAATAATTAGATCATATGATTACTCACTCATAGTCGCGTTTTTTCTTCTCTGTTTGTTTGGGTTGATGATGGTTTATAGCGCCAGCTCAGTAACAGCAGTGCAGCGCTATGAAGTGGCAAGCGACTACTTTTATAATAAGCAAAAGATTCATATTATCATTGCCTCTTTTTTCTTCTTGGTAGCGGCTCTCTTTCCGTATAAGGCTTATAAAAACAGTAAATTTTTATTCTTTATGATAGCGGGGATTGTCGGGCTTCTAGGAATATTGAGTTTTTTTGGTACGATCTCAAACAATGCGAGAAGCTGGATACGTCTCGGGGGATTTTCACTTCAGCCCTCTGAGTTTGCCAAGCTTGTTATCATTATCTATATGTCAGCTATTTACGCTAAAAAACAAAAATATATTAACTCATTCAATAAAGGGGTTACACCACCGGTCATTTTGTTAGTCTTTTTATGCATGCTCATCGCAAGTGAGCCGGATTTTGGTACAGCGTTCATTATATTTATGATCGGTTGTACGATTATTATCTCTTCTGGGATGAGATTTAAGAGCATGTGGAAGCTTATTGTCCTCGGTATAATGGCGGCTTTAATTCTGTCACCACTTATTCTTTATAAAAAAGACGAGATTTTTACAGAAGGAAAAATGAGCCGGATCAATGGGTATCTTGATCCTTTCGAGCACCAAGAAGGAGATGGGTATCAGCTTGTTAACTCTTACTTGGCAATCGGCTCAGGCGGGGTATTAGGAAGAGGGCTTGGTCAGAGCATACAGAAGCTAGGGTATTTGCCTGAACCGCACACAGATTTTATTATCTCTGTCATTTCGGAAGAGCTTGGAGTTTTAGGCGTCTTCATTGTGTTGGGAGGACTAAGTTTCATCGTTTTGAAAGGCATTTATATCGCTATCAAATGCCGTGATCCATTTGGAACGATGATGGCTGTTGGTATCTCAAGTATGGTTGCCATTCAATCGGCTATTAACCTCGGCGGGGTAACTGGGGTCATTCCGATTACAGGCGTACCGCTTCCACTGATCAGCTATGGGGGATCTTCACTTATTTTGCTAGCAATTTCACTTGGCATTCTTGTTAACATTTCTATGTTTGCTAAGTATGAACAGCTTTATAAAAAGTAATGCTCATTTCAGTAATAAAAAGGTTCAGTTAAATGAGCCTTTTTATATATATTTTTACTCGCACAACAGGGGAGAGATGGAAAATGAGAAAAATCAGTAAAGTGCTGGTGGCAAACAGGGGAGAAATCGCTATTCGCGTATTTCGTGCTTGTACAGAACTTCACATTCGTACAGTAGCTATTTACTCAAAAGAAGACTCAGGTTCTTACCATCGTTACAAAGCGGATGAGGCTTATCTTGTCGGCAAAGGCAAAAAGCCTATTGACGCCTATCTTGATATTGAAAATATTATCGAGATTGCCAAGCAGGCAGAAGTGGATGCGATTCATCCAGGCTATGGTTTTTTGTCAGAAAATATAGAATTTGCTAGACGTTGCGAGGAAGAAGGAATTATTTTTATCGGCCCTAAATCCCAGCATTTAGATATGTTTGGTGATAAAGTAAAAGCGAGAGTTCAAGCTCAACGGGCAGATATACCTGTGATCCCGGGTACAGACGGTCCTGTCTCCGATCTTGAAGAGGTAGTAGCTTTTGGAAGAGAGCACGGCTTTCCGATTATAATTAAAGCAGCGCTTGGCGGTGGCGGGCGTGGTATGCGGATTGTCCATAGCGTTGAAGAAGTGAGAGAAGCCTATGAGCGGGCAAAGTCAGAAGCAAAAGCGGCTTTTGGCAATAGTGAAGTGTATGTAGAGAAGTTTGTTCAAAATCCGAAACATATTGAAGTGCAGATTCTTGGAGACCATCAACGAAATATCATTCATCTTTACGAGCGCGATTGTTCGGTACAGCGTCGCCATCAAAAGGTAGTAGAAGTCGCTCCATGCGTCTCACTGTCTGAAAAGTTGCGCAACGACATTTGTAACGCAGCAGTTAAGTTAATGAAAAACGTCGACTATTTGAATGCAGGTACAGTAGAATTCCTTGTTGCTGACAATCAATTTTATTTTATTGAAGTAAATCCACGTGTTCAGGTGGAACATACGATTACAGAAATGGTGACGGGAATTGATATTGTTCAATCACAAATCCTGATTGCGGAAGGCCATTCTTTACACAGTGAAAAAGTCGGCATTCCTGCACAGGAGGATATTACGATTCATGGCTATGCGATTCAATCACGAGTTACAACAGAAGATCCGCTGAATGACTTTATGCCAGATACAGGAAAAATCATGGCGTATCGTTCTGGTGGCGGCTTTGGCGTCCGGCTAGATGCAGGGAACGGCTTCCAAGGATCCATCATTACTCCGTATTATGACTCGCTGCTTGTGAAGGTATCTACACAGGCGCTCACTTTTGAGCAGGCTGCATCCAAGATGCTGCGCAACCTAAAGGAATTCCGAATTCGGGGCATTAAAACAAATATTCCATTTTTAGAAAATGTCATGCGTCATGAGAATTTCATTACAGGTAATTATGATACGTCGTTTATTGATACGACACCGGAGCTATTCATCTTCCCGAAAAGCAAAGACCGCGGAACAAAAATGCTAAACTATATCGGCAATGTGACGATTAACGGCTTTCCAGGCATTGAGAAAAAGAAGAAGCCTCTGTTTGACCAGCCACCTGTTCCCAAAGTCAACCGCCTACAATCGGCTGCCTCTGGTACTAAACAGATTTTAGATGAAAAAGGAGCAGAGGGGCTCGTTGAATGGGTGAAATCCCGGTCCGAAGTATTGCTGACAGACACAACTTTCCGAGACGCTCATCAGTCCTTGCTCGCTACTCGCGTGCGGACCAATGATTTGCTCCGCGTTGCTGAACCAACAGCAAAATTGTTGCCGGATGTGTTCTCTTTAGAAATGTGGGGCGGAGCCACCTTTGATGTTTCCTACCGCTTTCTGAAAGAAGATCCGTGGAAACGTCTGATCTCGTTAAGAGAGCAAGTACCAAATGTCTTGTTCCAAATGCTTCTCCGGGCTTCCAATGCAGTGGGCTACACAAATTATCCAGATAATGTTATCCGCGAGTTTGTTGAGCAATCTGCTGCTACCGGTATTGATGTATTCCGCATTTTTGACAGCTTAAACTGGATCAAGGGAATGGAAACAGCGATCGATGCTGTTCGTCAAACCGGAAAGATTGCAGAGGCTTCCATTTGTTATACAGGGGACATTGAAGATTCAACCCGCCCGAAATACAATATTCAGTATTACAAAGATATGGCGAAGGAACTTGAAAATCAGGGGGCACATATTCTAGGCATTAAAGATATGGCCGGATTGTTAAAGCCGCAATCCGCTTATCGATTAATTTCAGAATTAAAAGCGACCGTCGATCTTCCGATTCATTTGCATACCCATGATACGAGCGGCAACGGCATTTACATGTATGCCAAAGCGATTGAAGCCGGCGTTGATATTGTGGATGTAGCGGTCAGTACGATGGCTGGGTTAACTTCACAGCCAAGTGCCAATACGCTTTGTTACGCACTAAAAGGAACGGAGCGGGAGCCTTCCGTCAGCATCGATGCTTTGGAAGAGCTGTCCCATTATTGGGAAGGGGTCAGAAAGTATTATCAAGATTTTGAGAGTGGAATGGTCGCTCCTCATACAGAAATTTATAAGCATGAAATGCCGGGCGGTCAATACAGCAATCTCCAGCAGCAGGCAAAAGCCGTCGGGCTGGGGGAACGCTGGGAAGAAGTTAAGGATATGTACAGCCGTGTAAACCTGATGTTTGGAGATATTGTCAAAGTAACGCCTTCTTCGAAGGTCGTTGGCGATATGGCGCTCTTCATGGTACAAAACAACCTAACGGAAGAAGACGTACTGGAAAAAGGGGATAAAATTGACTTCCCGGATTCTGTTATTGAACTGTTTGAGGGATATTTAGGCCAGCCGTACGGCGGATTCCCGAAGCAATTGCAAAAGGTCATCCTAAAAGGAAAAGAGCCGCTTACCGTCCGTCCGGGCGAGCTGCTAAAGGATGTGGACTTTGAGGCTCTGCGGGAAGAGTTATCTAAGGAACTGGACCGACAAGTCACAGATCATGATGTGATCGCTTATGCTTTATATCCAAAAGTGTTTAAGGAATATGTGAGAACGATCGATCAGTTTGGCGACGTATCCGTACTGGATACACCGACATTCTTATATGGAATGAGATTAGGGGAAGAAATTGAAATTGAGATTGAAACAGGAAAAACATTGATTGTGAAGCTTGTTTCTATCGGTCAGGCGCAGGCAGATGGCACCCGCATTGTCTACTTTGAATTAAATGGTCAGCCACGTGAAGTAGTGATTAAAGATGAAAGCATCAAATCTTCCGTTGCTTCCAAGATCAAAGCAGATCCAAAAAATGAAAGCCATTTGGCAGCGACTATGCCTGGAACGGTGATTAAGGTGCTCGTCGAAAAAGGTGAAAAAGTCGTTCAGGGCGACCATTTATTGATTACGGAAGCGATGAAAATGGAAACAACAGTTCAGGCACCATTTTCAGGCATTGTAACCAATATACATGTTCAAAACGGTGAAGCGATCTCTACAGGAGACTTGTTAATAGAACTAGAAAAGTAAATAAAAAAAGAAGCAGGCCCAGACCTGCTTCTTTTTTTATGAAACTTTCGAAATATTGTCGGCATTCATTTTGCTTCTGGAAATGAGAAGAATAAAATAACATAGCAGGCCAAACAAACAAGAGATAAATAGAGCATGCGCTAATGCTATGTAGAGATTAAGCTTGGTAAAGATGATCGTGGCACCTGATAAGACCTGCAAAGAGACAAGGAAACAAGCAATGATCCATCCCCAGTAAATCACTCGCTGCTGCTTATAATATTTCACAGCAATAACCGTGATGTAGACGATCCACAAAAAGATGAGACCGGCAGCAAGACGATGCCCCATTTGAATCCATTGATAAGTATTCAGTGGCATAAAAGGATTGCTATTCAGGCAAAAGGGCCAATCGGAACAAGTTAAACTGGCGTTGGTATGCCGTACAAGAGCTCCGGTGTAGACAACTAAGTAACTATAAAGTGTTACACAAATAGTATGCCATTTCATTCGTTTGTCAATAATTAACGAAGAAGCATCGAACTTTTGATCAACTTCAAAGATCAAAAGAGTTAACAACAGAACAGCAGAAAAAGAAATGAGCGAAATGCCAAAGTGAAGAGCGAGAACAAAGTCGCTTTGCCCCCATTTTACTGCCGCTGCTCCGATCAAGGCTTGCGCAATTAAAAAGAACAGAGACATGACAGCTAAGAACTTGGTTTCCCTCTTGTGGCCTATTAGCCGCCAGGAGAGAATAGACAATGCGGCTACGAGCAAGCCGGCAACACCAGAGACAACCCGATGGGATAATTCGATAATTGTTTCTATCGTAATATCCTCAGGAATCAGTTGTCCGTGGCACAGCGGCCATTCATTCCCGCATCCAAGTCCAGAGTCGGTTTTTGTCACTAAGGCACCGCCCAGTAAGACAAGAAGCATGACGAACGTTGTCAAAACCGCTAGCCATTTCAAAGAGCGTTGCATGTTTTTCACCTACTTATATATAGTGCAAAAAGGAGATTATAAAAGAGTTCATCTTCTCGATAATACAGAAGATGAGATAAAAAGACAACTTGTAAAATTATTTGTAAATGTTATGCTTATACGTAGAAGATACGAGTAGACTGATTTCTTTGAAAACGCGAACAAATAAGCTTTTGCAGCTTTTGTTATTATTATCCTATAAAACTAAATCGATAGGAATAGCGCTTTTTCAGCGGACACAAATTCGACATAATTAGTTCATTATGTGTTCACAAAAAAACAAGCTGATATGATTTAATATGGAATGAACAGTGGTTTTTGGTGCCCTTTGGTAAAAAAGCTAAGGCCTCACCAGCTATTCAAAAGACAAACCGCTTGTTTTTAGAGAGGGGGGAAAAAGGTGTCACGTGCCACAACTACGATGGGGAATACTGAACTTCCAGAAACGACAGCCCTGAAGGATTTCCTTGCTTTAATTAAAATCGGTATCGTTAATTCTAACTTGATTACTATTTTCACAGGGCTGTGGCTGGCAATCGTTTTTAACGGCCTGCACTTTCTAACTCAGCTGGATACAGTTTTTTACACGCTTATCGGATCATCCCTGATTATTGCAGGTTCAGCCAGTTTAAATAACTTTATTGACCGGGATATTGACCCGCTTATGGAGAGAACGAAAGGGCGTCCTACAGTTACAGGGAAAATAAGCTATCCAAAAGTAATGTTAATTGGTGTCGCTTTCATTATTATTGGGACAGCTTTTTTGTTCCTCACAACATTTACAGCCGGCCTTATTGGCTTAATCGGCGTATTTAGTTATGTTGTCGTTTATTCCATGTGGTCTAAGCGTCGCCATGTTAGCAACACAGTAGTGGGCAGTATTTCTGGAGCTGTGCCGCCGCTAATTGGCTGGGCAGCTATTGACCCTAATCTGGATATTGTTGCCTGGATGTTATTTTTAATTATGTTCATTTGGCAGCCGCCGCATTTTTATGCGTTGGCTATGAGACGATGTGAAGAATATCGGGCTGCTGGCATTCCTATGCTGCCGGTAGTGAAGGGGTTTGCTGTTACAAAACGTCATACAATGATTTGGGTGCTGGCTCTCTTGCCGCTTCCATTCTTTATGACATCATTGGGCACTGCCTTTGTTGTTTTAGCAACAGTTTTGAATATAGGGTGGCTTGCTCTTGGGGTATCTGGGTATAGAATGAAGGATGATCTCAAATGGGCAAAGCTGATGTTTATTTATTCGTTGCAGTACTTAACTGTCCTGTTTGTAGCGATGGTTATTTTTACTGTTATTTAATTCACAGGAATTCTTTCTTGTTAAAGAAATCCATATATAGCTCATATCGCTGCAGAAATTCATAAGAAAGAGGGGTTTAATTAAGCTATGAAAGATAGGCTAACTAAATGGCGTCTTTTATCAGTCTTTGCCGTGTTGGCACTCGTGTTGTCAGGCTGTGGTGAACCATTCCTTTCCACGCTCAAACCTGCCGGAGAAGTGGCTAAACAGCAATATGATCTGATGATTTTAAGCACAATCATCATGATAGGGGTTATTGTTGTAGTTACTGTCATTTTCGTTCTTGCCATTACTCGCTTCCGCCGGAAAAAAGGTGACGAAAACAAAATTCCTAAGCAAGTGGAAGGAAGTCATTTGCTTGAAATCATTTGGACAGTTATTCCTATTATCCTTTTGCTGATCCTTGCTGTGCCGACTGTTGCAGCTACATTTGAACAGGCTAATGTAAAGGAAATGGATAAGAAGCCAAATAAAGACGGAGTGCGTGATGCACTTGTTGTTAACGTACGTGCAAATCTTTACTGGTGGGAGTTTGAATATCCTGACTATAAAGTGATCACGTCTCAGGAACTGGTCGTTCCAACAGATCAAAAGGTATATTTTAATTTGATTTCATCTGATGTAAAGCATTCATTCTGGATTCCTGCTGCGGGAGGAAAAATGGATACGAACACAGATAACGTGAACAAATTTTGGCTGAAATTTGATGGCGATAAAGCGCAAGAAGCCAATAACTTGTTCTATGGAAAATGTGCGGAGCTTTGCGGACCGTCCCATGCTTTGATGGACTTCAAAGTGGAAACAAAATCACAAGATGATTTCAAAAATTGGTTGAGCGCTATGCAATCTGCTAAGGCAGCTACGCCAACTGATACAGCTGCAGCGCAAGGTCAAAAACTCTTTGAACAAAATTGCTTAAGCTGTCACGCAACAAGCCCTGACGACGCACGTCCAGAGCAAGCTAGACTTGCACCGAACTTAGCTACATTCGGTGAGCGTTCACGTGTTGCCGGAATACTGGATCATAACGAAGAAGAGTTGAAAAACTGGATTCGTAATCCTGAAAAGTATAAGCCGGGCAATAAGATGTCAGGTACTTATAAACAATTGAATGAGCAAGAACTTGATCAATTAGCAGCATACTTGATGAGCTTGAAAGTAGAAGAACAATAAGGATTAGAAAAAGAAGGAGGTAAAACCGTTGAGTACCATTGCACAAAAACGAGGTTTCGCAAGTACGGTATGGGACTATTTAACAACAGTCGATCATAAGAAAATTGCGATTCTTTATTTAATCGCGGGTGGAATCTTTTTCCTAATGGGCGGTATAGAGGCAATGATGATACGGGCTCAGCTGGCTGTACCAAATAATGACTTTGTCAGCGCAGGCTTGTACAATGAATTGCTTACTATGCACGGTACAACAATGATTTTCTTAGCAGCGATGCCTTTGCTGCTCGGCTTTATGAATGCTGTTATGCCGCTGCAAATTGGAGCGCGTGACGTAGCATTCCCGTTTATTAACGCACTTGGTTTTTGGCTATTTTTCTTCGGAGGATTATTCTTAAACTTATCATGGTTTCTAGGCGGAGCTCCTGATGCAGGCTGGACTTCATACGCCTCTTTATCACTTGCTTCAGAAGGCCATGGAATTGATTTTTATGCTTTGGGGTTACAGATCTCAGGGTTTGGTACGTTAATGGGGGGGATTAACTTCCTCGTTACGATCATTAACATGCGCGCTCCTGGCATGACTTATATGAGAATGCCATTGTTTACATGGACAACATTTGTTGCTTCTGCATTAATTTTATTCGCGTTTCCTCCACTGACTGCTTCAATCTTTATGTTAACGTTCGACCGTATGTTCGGCGCTAACTTCTTTAACGTAGCAGCAGGGGGTAATACAATTATCTGGGAGCATTTCTTCTGGATCTTCGGACATCCGGAAGTATACATTTTGATTTTACCGGCTTTCGGTATTTTCTCGGAAATTTTTTCAACGTTCTCAAGAAAACGCCTGTTTGGATATTCATCCATGGTATTCGCAACCGTATTAATCGGCTTCCTAGGATTCATGGTATGGGCCCACCATATGTTTACAGTGGGACTTGGCCCGGTAGCAAACGCTATTTTCGCAGTTGCGACAATGGCTATTGCGGTACCTACAGGTATTAAGATCTTTAACTGGCTTCTCACCATTTGGGGAGGAAGCATTAAATTTACTGTACCGATGCTTTACGCTGTTGCCTTCATTCCGTCTTTCGTGGCTGGTGGGGTAACAGGAATTATGCAGGCCGTAGCGCCAGCAGATTATCAGTATCATGATACTTACTTTATCGTTGCGCATTTCCACTACGTTATCGTTGGTGGGGTAGTATTTGCTCTGTTAGCTGGAGTACATTTCTATTGGCCAAAAATGTTTGGAACCATGCTAAGTGAAAAAATCGGGAAATTTACGTTTGTCTTTTTCTTTATTGGTTTCCACTTAACATTCTTTATCCAGCACTTCCTTGGTCTAATGGGGATGCCTCGTCGCGTGTGGACGTTCCTTCCGGGTCAAGGACTTGATACTGGAAACCTAGTCAGTTCCATTGGAGCGGCTTTCATGGCAATCTCTGTTATTTCATTGTTAGTGAATGTAGTAATCACTTCTGTCAAAAATGAAAGAGTGGGCAATGATCCATGGGGAGATGGCCGTACGTTAGAATGGGCAATCCCTTCACCGCCTCCATTCTATAACTTTAAGCAATTGCCACTCGTACGTGGTCTGGATGCTTATTGGCTAGAGAAGATGGAAGGCAAACAAACGTTAACACCGGCTGAGCCAATTGGTGATATCCATATGCCAAACGGTTCATTTACACCGTTTGTGATCTCTCTTGGCTTATTCATTGCTGCTTTTGGAGCTATGTACCATGTAGATGATAAAGCATGGGCAATTCCAGTATTAATTGGTGGATTAGTGATCACTTTTGGTGCGATGATCTATCGTTCAATTAAAGACGATCATGGCTTCCATATTCATAAAGAAGATTTAATTGAGGAAAATGATGATAAGGGGGTTAAGGCGTAATGCAAGCTGAAGAAAAATACACACCCCAAACATGGCCTGAATCACCTGAAAAAGCAACCCTTGAAGGAAAAAACAAATTTTTAGGTTTCTGGTTATTCCTAGGCGGAGAGACGGTATTGTTTGCCTCTCTCTTCGCTACCTACATTGCATTGAAAGATAAGGTACCGAGCCCAGATCATATGCTGGCAAAAGATTTATTTGAACTGCCATTGGTATTCGTCATGACAATGCTCTTGTTAACAAGCTCATTAACAAGCGTATATGCCATGTACCATATGAAAAACTACAGCTTTAAGAAAATGCAGCTCTGGCTGTTAATTACGGTTATTCTTGGCCTTGGTTTCCTAGGCTGTGAACTTTACGAGTTCCATCATTACTATACTGAATACAACCATACGTTTACTAGCAGTGCATTTGGCTCCGCTTTTTATACGTTAACTGGTTTCCATGGTGCCCACGTTATCTTTGGATTAGTGTGGATCACTTTGTTAATGGTTCGGAATGCAGGCCGTGGATTGAATCTTTACAATGCGCCTAAATTTTACTTGGCAAGCCTTTATTGGCACTTTATCGACGTTGTATGGGTATTTATCTTTACGGTAGTATACTTAATGGGAATGGTGGGATAATTGATGGTAAATAATCAATCGAATTCAAACAACCCAAGACTCAGTTATGATTACCGCCGCAAAAAGAATGCAGAAGGTATGAGAATTCAGGTAGCAACATTTACCTTAATGATCTTTTTCACTGTTGTTTCTTTTGTAGCAGTAGGAGCAGATTTCTCTAAATGGTTTGTCATTCCATTTATTCTACTCTTGGCAGTAGTACAAGTGGGCTTCCAGCTTTATTATTTCATGCATATGAGTGAGAAGGGCCATGAAGCACCATCCCTGTTTATGTGGTCAGGTGTTACAGTTGCCTTCTTGACCATATTAGCTTTTATGACGATCATTTGGTGGTAATTGTTCGCAAGCGTTAAGGTTTGCAAATTCTTCTCGTTACACAAAAGCCGGCTCTTTTTAGAGCCGGCTTTTTTTGTGATCGATCAGCTTTATCGCGTTGTCATGAACTTGTCAATTCGGAACATTGCTAGGGAAAATAGGGAACGTTATAATGTAAGCAGGGCATTGAATATGATATCGAGGTGAAAGGGAATGCCGATTAGTATCTTTGGATCTCAAGCGCTATGGAGTCCTTATTTTCTCGTGCTGTTAATATTGCTAACCGTCCTTTACTTCTTAGGAACAATGAAATGGAGAAGTAAGTTCGAAGGCAAGGAGCCGTTGATGAAACATCAGGCCGCTTTATTTGTGACAGCCATGGTAGTGTTGTATGCAGTGAAGGGTTCGCCAATTGATCTGTTAGGTCATATTATGTTTACGTATCATATGATTCAGATGGCCGTTCTTTATTTGGTGGTTGTTCCTCTATTTTTAAGAGGTGTTCCTTGGTGGGTATGGAAAAAAATAATTGACCATCGTATGGTCAAGCCCGTCTTTAACTTTTTCACAAAGCCGCTGATCGCTTTAATTTTGTTTAACGGTCTATTTTCAATTTATCATTTGCCAATCGTTTTTGATTATATTAAGATGAGCATGCTTCTCCATAGTTTGTACACGATTGGATTGTTTGTTTTTGCTCTCTTTATGTGGTGGCCATTAGTAAATGACATGCCAGAAGGTAGAAAATTGAGCGGTCTTAAGAAAGTGGGCTATATTTTCGCTGATGGGATTCTATTGACACCTGCATGTGGGCTGATTATATTTGCTTCTGCTCCAGTATACGCTACTTACAGCGATGCAGGTGCTTGGCTTCAAGCAATGGAGCTTTGTGTCCCAACTTCTACTCTGCAAGGATTGAGCCTAAGTGGCCCTGAGCTTTTCTCGAGTATGCCTGTGATGGAAGACCAACAGCTTGGTGGAGTCATCATGAAAATCATTCAAGAGATTGTGTACGGCTGTATGCTTGCCTTCGTATTTTTTGAGTGGGTTCGCAAGGAGAAAGAAGAAACGGAGGAAATGAGTGCCTCTGCTTTGATGAATCATCAGGCAGATTACACAAAATAATGGTGGAAAGGAAAGGGAAACCTTCCTTTCCTTTTCCTGCATAGTTATCTGAAAGATTACAAATGGGAAAGAGGAATAAAGATGTCACTACCTATTTTGCCCACAATTAGCACAACCTTTATCGTGTTAAGCGCAATTACCGTTGCCATTGGATGGGCGCAAATAAAACAAAGAAAAATCGAGCAGCACAAAAAAACAATGCTTTTGGCCGCTGTTTTTGCTATTGTTTTTTTTGTTATTTATGCTAGCCGAACGGTTTTTATCGGCAACACAGCTTTTGGCGGTCCGGAAGATATTAAGATTTACTACACCATCTTTTTAATTTTTCATATCACATTAGCCACTGTGGGAGCTGTCTTAGGAATTATCACTATTATTTTAGGGCTGAAAAATAATCTAGAAAAACATAGAAAACTTGGACCAATTACGAGCATTATTTGGTTTTTTACAGCTATAACTGGCGTAGCCGTTTATTTGCTGCTGTATGTATTTTATAAAGGTGGAGAAACAACTTCAGTTATTAAAGCTATTCTTGGGTTTTAAAGGAAAGAAAAAGCGCATGAAATGATTCATGCGCTTTTTAGATTATTAAAAAGTGAACTGTTCCACTTCGTTTTTAAGATCACTTAGAATTTTTTCACATGTTTCCACTAGAGATGCTGGGAAGTTTTCATCTTCTCCGTATTCTACACCGTGTGGATAATAATATTTACCAAGTACAGGAGACATTAATTGGATAGTTGCATCCGAGGAACCAACATCACCTTCAACAGCATATCCAAAAACACGTAGATAGTATGTACCTTCTTTAAGATCAAACCTGCGGTCGAACGTAACCCGTTCGTAATCCCATTGTCCTGCAAGAACTAGTTTGTGTGACCGACAGATATAGTTCAATCGATCAAAATCAATCCGTAAATTCTCTAAACCCGTATTTTCAAATTTCATGAAAAATCCCTCCTGAATATCTTAGCGTACCTCTAATCTATTTCCGCGCTTTTAATCTACCGCTCCAATAATAATAATAGTCGAAAAAAGTGTTTCTTGCAATGAAATGAGGAGAAACAGACAAATCTTTTCCACCAAATAATGGAGCAATTTCATAGAAAATAGCAGAATATTTTTTAAATTATTTGCAGTGAGTGATACAAGATGAGCATAGTGTTATAATGTGAGTAATATATGGCAATAATGCCTGCACAGGAACAAAAAAGGGGGGAGTCTTCTGCGATCAGTCATCAGAATTCTGGTGGTAATGTCTATCATTTTAATAGGCGGAATTTATTTTAACCAGGCGAGAGAAGAAAATGAAGTCCTGCACAATTCCGCTACAACCAATCCTGCAAAACATGACATGAATATGCAAAAGGAATTGGAAGATAGAAATAAGCCAGTCCGAGCGGTGGAAAAGCCAGCATCCGGCGCTGGATTTTATATTGGGAAAGAGTCGGCGTTATTAAGAAAAGCCATGGGAGAACCTATTCGCAAAGATCCTTCCGCCTACGGGTATGAATGGTGGATTTATAATAGCAATCATCAATATGTACAATTTGGTGTGGAGAATAATCAAGTAGTCACAGCCTATGCCGCTGGCGACACGGACGTTTCTCCATTTAAAATGGATCAGCCTGCCAAAGATCTTTTTCAAATGTATGACCTTCGCATGGATATAGTGGTTGAGAATAATTCTGGTACTTATCGTTTTGAGTTGTCAGAAGAAGATTATAATATGAGACCAATGGTTAAGGTTGGAGATATATATGCCCAGTTGTATATGGATAAATTCTCTGGTACGTTGTCTAGCGTGCGTTACTTAACGAGGGATTACTTAATTAAACAAAGGCCCTATGAGATGGTGTATAGAGGAGAATTGCCAGCCGATCCGGAGCTCTCTGACTCTGCATGGCAGCAGATTGAAAACGGGAGTGAAAAGCAAATATTTGATCTTACCAATATTATTAGAGAGAAGCATAACTTAAATGGATTGTCATGGGATGAAGAAACAGCTAAAGTAGCAAAACAGCATAGTAAAGAAATGTATGATAAACAATATTTTGCTCATGAATCTCCTTCCTCAGGAGATCTGGGGGATCGGCTGAAAGAAGCTAAGATTGACTATGAGCTCGCTGGCGAAAATATAGCAGCGAATTATACAGATGGACCGTCTGCTGTAGAAGGATGGCTAAATTCCAAAGGGCATCGAGAAGCTTTACTACAAAAAGAATTTACATCTCTAGGCGTAGGTGTTTACCAGAAATATTATACTCAAAATTTTATTGCCAAATAATTAAAAAAGCAGCTGTTCTAGCAAACAGCTGCTTTTTTAATTATTTTTTCTTTAAGAGGAAAAAGGTACCCGTTGCATGGGCTACTTTTTTTCCATCTGCTCTCAAAGCTTCTCCCTCTACAACGATTGTTTTTGAGCCTTTGTGCAGCACGCGAGCTTTTACAGTAAGTTCATCGCCTGTTCCGGGAGCAATGTAATGAATATTTAAGTTAGACGTAACGGTTGCATAGCCTTCAGGAGTGGCGGTGTAGGCAGCTGAACCCATAGCTGAATCCAATACCGTAGCCGTCACCCCTCCATGGACAATATTGAGAGAGTTATTCGACAAGTCAGTAATTGGCATCCGGACGACACATTCATTCTCCTCGATTTCTCTCTCTAATTGAAACAGTCTTCCTATGTAAGTACCGTTTCCTTCTCTTTTCTCCAAATAGCCTTTCAGCAGTTGCTCCAATACCTCTAGATCTTTTTTGGTTGCTTTCTCCAGACTTTGTTCAATCAACGAGTAAATTTTTTCTTTCATTTAAATTTCTCCCTTTCTCCCCGGTTTATCTATCAGAAAGGCTAAAGAACGCCCCTTCAGCCGGTATGTCTTCTGCCTGCCATCCAAGGCATCCAACTCTGTTTTTATTATCATATCACTTTTTGCAAATATAAACATTTCTTCACTTTTTGGCGGTTGTTCCATAATGTATTAGTAGCAAATCAGTTGGGCGGGGATACGGAGGGGAAATAGTTGTTACATCCACGAGTAAAGGAGTTCAAAGAGTTTATGGAGGAGAGGCCGGATTTAAGGCGGATGGTGCGGAAGCGGAGTGTTACATTACAGGAGCTTTTTGAGGAGTGGCATTTATCAGGAACTGTCACCTTCAAGGAAGAAGAGGACAGTCGCAATAAATCGGAAACAAATTTTCAGTCAGCGGACTGGACAGTTAAATTAGCAAAAGTGCTGTCTTTATTTGAAGGGATGAAATGGAGCAATATTTTATCCGACGTACAAGGAATGTTAGAGATGGCACAAATTTATTTAGCTGATTTAGCAGAACAGCAAAAAGAGAAAAAATAAATAAAATGAGCTCATACGTTTACAGGAGGGATAGGATGAGACAGGAGATTATGGAAAAAATAAGAACAAATAAAGAATGGCGCAATTATTTACGAAAAGAACCGTCCTGGTACCGGCTGTTAAGTCGCAACCCTTATCAAATAGAGGAATTTGAAAGGGCCAGTCTACAATTTTACAAAAAGACTTTCCCTGATCGGTTAGGCCGTTTAAACGATGGAATACAGATGGCTTCGGCTTTAATGTATATGATGCAATCGCAATTCTTTCAACCTGCACCTCAAGCAGCCCCCCAACCTGAAGAAGCGTCCGAGACAGCGGAGCAGCCAGAAGGAGCGGCGGAACAGACGGGAGAAATGAGCGGAAACGAGCAATAAAAATCGCCGAATATGCACACACTACCTGAAAAGGAGTGTGGGCAATGAAGTGGTTAATCGTCATTTTTACAATGATTACCTTGTCAGGATGCAGAACAAATATTCCTGAACCAGAGGCAATTTCTCCCTCTGCTTCAATAGGAGAAGCAGAGGCCCAGACAACTGAGAAAACTTGGACTGTGAGGCATTTATTAAGAGGGAATAACGTATTTGTCGAATTAATTGTGCCTGGTGTTTCTTTCTCAAATAATGGGACAAATTCACAACAGAAGGGGCAGGTGTCTGTTTACGTGAATGGCCAACATTATCAAACCTATCATACTGCTGCTTTTATTGTAAAAGGGTTGCATTCAGGCAGCCATCAAATAGAGATTAAATTAACCGATGAAGCGAATCGTCCGCTCGGTTATGAAAAATCGTTTGCTGTATCCATTCCGTAAATAGTTTTATTTAACAGATAATATGTTAAAATAGGGAATGGAGGTGGGCTAAATGCTTACAGCTACAATTGAAAAGATTAAAACTGTAGAACAAGCTGAGGAGCTTGCACATATGATTCTTAAATCGGAGGTAGCTCAACATTATCAGTCATGCTACTTTCTTTTATATACAAACCCTGTCACAAAAGAAAAAATCAATCGGTTTAGCCGGCTGAAAGATCAATATGAAGAAGTACAACGATTTGGACGTTATCATCCGGATTATAGCAGGGTCATGAAAGAAGTGAGGGAAGCAAAGAGAGAAATGGATTTAGATGAAAATGTCGCTGCTTTCCGGGTGGCTGAAAATGAATTACAAGCCTTGCTTGATGAAATTAGCGTCGTAATTGGCCGGGCTGTATCAGAAGGAATTAAAGTTCCAACAGGCAATCCATTTTTCTCATCGGGCTCTAGTTGTGGTGGCGGCTGTGGTTCTGGCTCAAGCTGCGGCTGCTCCGCTTAATAGCCGGCTGTTTATCTCTATAAGCGGACTTGCTCTTAGGCAAGGGGAATGATCTATTCGCAATCGAGTGCCGACCAAGCAACCTTTTGCGTTTTTATCACATTGATTCAGAGGGAGATATTATGTTTATTGATCGACAAGCTGTCATTGTCTGGCTTCACAATACAAAGCCAGTCAAATCGTTGCGAAAATATGGGAATGTTCATTACGTATCGAAGCGCATGAAATACGCGGTAGTTTATTGTAATCAGGATGAAATTGAAGAAATGACGGAAAGATTGAATTCATTATCGTTTGTTAAGAAAGTGGAGCCATCTTTTAAGCCGTTTTTGAAAACAGAGTATGAAAACTCAAAACCCGATAAAGCAAAAGAATATGATTACAAAATCGGCGTATAAAAAAGCAGGGGACTCCCCTGCTTTTTGTTTTTATCGGCCTAGCGGTGCAAGAAGATGGTTGAGCCGCAGAATACCGATCAGGTGCTGGAAGTAAAGCTCCGTCTCTGCAAAAGCAGAGGAAGGTTTTACATCCATTTCTATAAGGGGCCGATTTAACGATTCAGCCGTCTCCTTAAATAGATCAAAGCGCTTGTTTGGCGTGCTGTGCGGGTAAGGAATCCCTTCACGGCATATGTAAATAGGCTGGAAATCCCCCGGGTCTGTTGGTGAAAGAACCACTGCCAGAGAAGTCATCTGGCGACCTTCCTCTGATGAGTGGAAAGCAATCATATGTGTAAGGCGATGGTGATTATTACGGACAATTTCAAGAAGCTCATATACATCTGAATATCCTTCTCCAAGTTCGATAAATCGCTGAACCAAGCTAAAACCTCCATTTCTGTAATAGGGACTGATGAAAGCCTTCTTATTGTACCTTTACAGGGAGAGAAGCTCAAGTTGCAAAAAGAGCGCACTAACTTATATGCTGGGCTATCTAACATTCCGATTTGAAAAAAGATTACTCCAAACGAAAGTAGTTTCTCAAGTGAAAAGGATAATTTTGTAGGTAAGTTAATCAGGTTGATGAAAAGCGAAAAGCATGCTGCTTCCTTCATTCATTGTTCATTTATATTTTTCATTAATAGGTTAAGTTCTTCTTCCAATGATGTGCCATTTCTTTTTTGAGAAATCTCGAAAGGTTTGTTGTAAAGACAGGCGTGTTTCAAAGCCAGAAATCCATCAAGCGGAAATGTATCGTTTTGCCATTCTTGGCGATACCCTAAAATACCCCGTTGTTTTATTATCCGATCTAACTCTTTTACTATACAAAAAACAAACTCATCAAAGTTACACTTTGCCTTTAACACTTTTCTAGGCAAATCTGTATTCTTTATTCTATCTACAAGTGGATTTTGAATTTCTGTAATTATAATTTCTAAGTTTTCAAAATCGCGCTTGAATTCCCAACGCAATAAAAAAGGGCCGGTCTGCCACTCAATACCGCCATTCCTTTTATGAAAAGCCCCTTCTTTCCAACTTAGTTTACACAAAGGATGAACAGAGGCTAAATATGTAACCAGATCACCAAGAGCGTCTGAATGAAAAGTAGGGTAAAACTCAAGCCTTTGATCATTAATTTCCAGTACACATGTGGCACTGCCACTTTTAATGTTTGTATAGGCAAATTTCAAGTTAGGTCACCTCATTATTTATACAGTAGTCTTACATGTATTTCTTTAACCTAATAAAGAAACCCTTCTTTCTTCTGCATGCAATGGCAAGTAAACGACTACAATATGTGCTGCGTACATAAAACTGTAGATTTTCGGCTGTTTACAGGACTAATTTGCTATTTTATAATTGGGTTGAATTAACTAGAGAAGGCGAGAATTATATGCTAAAAAAATCCATGTTGTTTATCTTTTTTTTGATAGTTATTTCCGGAACCGTACTGCTTATTCAATGGATAGGCTATGAAAAAACGTCTATGGCCTCTCAAGAAGCAAGAGTAGATCAGGAAATTCATGTAGAGCATAAAGAGGCAGGATTGTTTGTTAAACATACATTTACACGTTTAAAAGCGGAGGAACCTTTGTCTATCATCATGCCGCCTAATGCTTTAAAGGCGTCCTATAACAAGAAGGAAGGAAAATGTTCTTTTAGGGGACAAAGTGCCAATATCATTCCAGCAGGAGAAACGTTCTCGATTACTTACTCAGTGAAGCTCCCTTCCTTTGGAACGACCCTTCTATTATCCGACTGGTCGATTAAATTAAAAGAAGCAAACGCAGAGAATACAATCATCCACTTTACAGAGGAACAAATGAGAGAAGGTATGTGGTTTTCAGGCTTGGGATCTTCGAAGATGAAGAAGCTAGACTTGATTGATTATTATCTATTTCAAGGAAAAGGCCAGCCCGGAGCGTTGTATTGGCAACTAAAACCATTAAAACAATGGAAAAATGAGAAGCTCGTTGTTTATGGAGAGTCTGAAAGCGGGCTTGATCATCAGCAGCTTGATCTTATAGGAAAATCATTGGTTGATGGGGCCACCATTATTTTTACAGGTCAACATCCTTCTTATCTGTCCGACCGCTTGATCATAGTAAAGGACAATCAACAGCTTTCTCGGCTGGCAGAAAGTTTTATCACGAGCGAAGTGGGACAGAACTATCATTTTAAAGAAAGCGAGGAGTGGCTTGCATTTTTAATTGCTTCTTATAAGATTGGCCGACCAACTGGCTCTGAAAAAATAAGAAGAATGTATAATCAGTTAAATGAGCAATTGACAGAGGAGGAGGAGGCCCAGTGGAAAAAGCAACTTTTCGGTTTAACGAAAGAGCCAATTACAGCTGAGCAGCTGGATAACATTCTTTCAGAGGTGAAAGGAGCTAATACAGCTTTTTTCGTGAAAAATAAAAATGAAAACAAGCCTCTTCAATCATTATTTTTTTATGATTCCCGCTCAATCGAAGTAAATGGGTCTGAAACTGAGATGCAAGCAATTGTTCAGAACGGTCAATTGTTTTTTCCACTCACTGAAACACTTCAGTCGCTTGGATACGAGGTGAAAAATTTAACAGGTGAAAAATCGTTGCTCGTTAAACGAAAGTATAACACATACCGTTTTTATCCTAGCCAACACCGCTTTATCTTAAACGAAGAGAAGTATGGGTTATATGAAAATGCCTTGCAAACATATGAAGGTCGGCTTTACATTAATCAAAAGTGGCTGCAAAAAATATTTTTAGTAGAAGTACAAAATAAACAGAGCATCTATATTCAGGATCTTGATCTATAAAAAATGCCCTGCTGAACTGTTCAGCAGGGCCCTTCTATGTCTATAGTAGACAGAAGGCAAAGGGAGAGGAGAAACTGGAGAAAGAACTCATGGGGAATATAAGTCTTCTCCGTGATCGACAACATCCCGAGTGATGTTGTTATTAGTAGTATGAACCATTTGGGAAGGTTTTAAACGTTATTTATTAGAAAATATGCAGGATAATTATCAAAGAAACCTGCTGGATTCACCTAATGAGTTATGGTAACATGAGAAAGAAAATCTTTGTGAATGGTGAATATATATATGAGAGTCATATCAGGGACACAAAAAGGCATGCCGTTAAAAGCTGTTCCAGGGAACAGCACTCGGCCGACAACTGATAAAGTAAAAGAATCGATCTTTAATATGATCGGCCCTTATTTTTCAAGTGGCATCGGCCTTGATCTCTATGCCGGTAGCGGCGGCCTTGGAATAGAAGCATTGAGCAGGGGCTTTTCGAAAATGATCTTTGTTGATAGAGATATGAAAGCGATTCAAACTGTAAAGGCCAATTTAGCTGCTTGCCGTTTTTCCGATCAGAGCGAAGTGTACAGAAATGATGCAGAACGGGCACTGAAGGCAGTTGCCAAACGGGGTCTTGTTTTTGATGGTATTTTTTTAGACCCTCCCTATGCAAAGCAGCAATTAGAACGTTTGTTAAAGCGGATTGATGAGCAAGAACTGCTGGAGCAAAATGGTTTTATCGTATGTGAGCATGGTTCTGACCATACCTTGTCAGAGGAGATCGGCAGACTGCGACAGGTGAGAATGGAAACATATGGCATTATCCGCGTGTCAATTTTTAAATGGGGGAAAGAATAAAGGGGGAGTATCAATGGCAAGCATTGCCGTTTGTCCGGGCAGCTTTGATCCGATCACGAATGGACATTTAGATATTATTCAAAGAGGCGCTAAGATCTTTGATAAAGTATATGTAGTTGTATTAAGCAATTCATCTAAAAAACCGTTATTCTCTGTTGAGGAACGAAAAGAATTAATTAGTGAAGTGACCAAACATCTGCCAAACGTAGAAGTAGATAGCTATAACGGATTGCTGGTAGATTATGCAAAAGAAAGAGAAGCAAAGGCAATCCTGCGTGGGCTGCGAGCAGTTTCAGATTTTGAATATGAAATGCAAATCACTTCTATGAACAGGGTACTCGATGAAAGCCTGGAAACATTTTTCATGATGACTAACAGTCAATATTCCTTTCTTAGCTCCAGCATCGTAAAGGAAGTGGCGAAATACAATGCCGATATTTCCGATTTGGTGCCGCCAGCTGTGGAAGCAGCTTTAAAAGGTAAGAGAAAAAGTAAATAAACGTTATAAGACGGTTGAATATATTCAGACGGAAAAACACCCTCACTTAACAGAGGGTGTTTTTCTAATTATTTCTTAGCAGTGGCATAATAAAAGAATAGATAAGCGATCAGCATCCCAATAGTGAAAATCGGCCCAATTTGCTGTAAATAAAGCAACAGTTTCTCCCAGATTGTTTTTTCATAAAGAAAAACAGGTATAGCAGGCTGAGTAACTTCGGGATTGAAAGATTGCTCATACACCGGCTTCCATAAGAGGAAGGCAAAAATGGCTGCATATATGCCATGAAGAAAGCGAGCAAATAAAAATTGCCGAAAGCGTATATCTGTATCTGCCAGAATACTGGCTACCTGGGCATGGACACTAAGGCCACTGAAGGCGAGAACGAAGCTGACAACAATTACCTGCTCCATCAGATTAGCAGGTTGGACTTGACTGATCATTTGGCTGCCGAGGGTGATTTCGAATAAGCCGGCGATAAAAGGCACACTCAACTCAGACGGCAAGTGAAGAAAGGACAGAAGTTGAGCTGCTCCTGTTGCAAGAAAAGAAGTAATATTCATATGAAAAAGAATCTTATTGAGTACGGAAAAAAGAATAATAAATCCGCCGATCATAAGCAACGTATGAATGGAAGAGAGAACGGCATCCCCCATCAGCTTTCCAATGGGTCGTTGATCTTGGCTTCGGGCTTTGTGCATGGCAGCAAAAGCCGAAGAGACTGAAAAGGAAGAAGAGGAATCTGTTTTTTTCTCGTTTTTTGCTCCGTAAAATCTCATGGTTAGCCCTACAAAAAAGTTTCCCCCATAATGAGCAGCGGCCAGCAGAAGCCCTAAATGAGAATTATAGAAGAAGCCGACTGAAACGGCTCCGAAAATGAAAAGAGGATTGGATGAGTTGGTGAAACAAACGAGACGTTCTGCTTCAAGCTGGGACAGTTCGCCGTTTTGTCGAAGGCGTGCCGCCAACTTTGCACCGGATGGAAAGCCTGAAGCCATCGCCATCGCCCATACAAATCCGCCCGCTCCAGGCACTCTGAAAAGTGGGCGCATAAGCGGCTCCAGCAAAACACCGATAAGATTGACGACCCCGAGGCCAATCATCATTTCAGAAACGATGAAAAAGGGAAGTAGCGAAGGAAAGACGATTTCCCACCACATATTTAATCCTCGAATGGATGCTTCAAATGAAATTTCGGGAAAGATAATTAATGAACCAGCAAAAGCCGTAACGCCCATAGCTAAAAGAATGGTTTTTACCTGGGTAGACGTCAACTATTCATACCTCCTGTTCTTCAAAAGCCAGGCTCTATTCTAGGATTCGTTTGATGTTTCAGGTAAAATAGCATTAGTGAGCAGATGGATAGGAGTCTGGAAATAATAAAGAAACTTGTCCTGTTTTTAATCAATATACTCATACAATCGAGAAATAGACCATAGCTTAAAAGAGAAATCTGCACACGGGAGGGAATACATTGACTCGTCCGAAAATAGGTGTGGCTCTGGGAGCAGGAGGGGCGAGAGGCTTTGCTCACATTGGCGTATTAAAGGCACTTAAGAAAGCCGACATTCCCATTGATATGATTGCTGGTAGCAGCATGGGTTCTTTTGTGGCCGCTTTATATGGGACTGGCCACGATATGGAGCAGCTTCATAAGCTTTCTACAGCATTTCGCAGAAAATATTTTCTGGATTTTATGATTCCTAAAATGGGTTTTATCGCTGGGAAAAAGATAAAAAATTTTATCCGATTGTTTACTCATGGAAAAAATATTGAAGATTTAAAAATTCCGGTAGCCATTGTAGCAACTGACATTAAAAATGCCGAAAAAGTCGTCTTTAAAAAAGGACCGGTTGCGGATGCTGTTCGAGCCAGCATTGCCATTCCTGGTATTTTTGTCCCGGAAAAAGTAAACGGCCGTCTGCTTGTGGATGGCGGTGTTATTGATCGGGTACCCGTGTCTGTTGTTAAAGAAATGGGAGCCGATATTATTGTTGGGGTTGATGTATCATCTGTAAAAAAGAGCGCTGAAATTCAAACAATTTTCGATGTCATTATGCAAAGCATTGATATTTTGCAAATGGAGATTGTAGCCAATCGCCAGACTGCTTCTCACGTAATGATTCGCCCGCCTGTGGATATGTATAGCTCGAAAGCTTTTACTCATATTGATGAGATCATCACTGCAGGCGAAGAAGAAACCCAACGGCGAATACCGGAAATTATAGCAGAGATGGAACACTGGAAGGAGAAGCCGCATGAGAAATAAACGCACGAGAAATAAATGGCTGCCGCTTGTTTATGTTTTGGTACTTTTGTTAATTGGAGCGTCTTTTATCAATTTACCTTATTATGTGATGAAACCAGGGGAGGCCCATGAATTAAAACCAATCGTCGAGGTAGCTGGAGGGGAAAAAGATCCTGGCACCTTGATGCTCACGACGATTAAAATGGGAGAGGCAAACTACCTTTCCTACGCGATTGCTTCACTTCGTGATTATGAGGAGATCGTGCCTGTTGAAGAGGTGCGCAGTCCACATGAAACGAATGATGAATACAACGTCCGCCAGCAATATTTAATGACCAATTCACAGCAAAATGCGATTACTGTGGCGTTTGACGCAGCGAAGAAGCCCTATCATTTTCTCTATCAAGGAGTGTATGTGTTAAACGTGTTTCCGGGGATGCCAGCAGAAGGGGTACTGCAGGCGGGCGACCGTATCATTGCTATAGATGGCAAGGCGTTTAAATCTTCTCAGATGTTCACCGACTATATCCAGACGAAGCGGCCTGGCGAGAAAGTAACGATTACATTTATTCGAAATAAGGAAAAGTTGGAGAAAGATATTGCACTCAAAAAGTTTGAAGGAAATAATAAGAAAACAGGGATTGGCATTGGACTGACAGATCAAAAAAAATTAATCAGCACTCCAAAAGTAAAATTAAAAGCCGAGTCTATAGGTGGCCCGTCTGCTGGTTTAATGTTCAGTCTTGAAATATACAATCAGCTCGTAAAAGAAGACATAGCTAAAGGCAGAAAAATTGCCGGTACTGGAACGATTGCACCCGATGGAACAGTGGGAAGAATCGGAGGGATTGCTCAAAAAGTGGTTGCGGCCGATCGAGCAGGCGCAGAAATCTTCCTGGCACCAGACGATGAAATTTCACCTGAATTAAAAAAGCAAGTGCCTGGCATTGTATCTAACTATAAAGAGGCATTGCGCACCGCTAAAGATATTGGAACAAAAATGAAGATCGTACCCGTGCATACATTTGATGAGGCGTTACATTATTTGCTTACAGAAACATAAAATGAAAAGTTCCTTAAAGAAAGGTCTTTAAGGAACTTTTTATAAGCTTAAGGCAAAATTACTGGATGTTCGTTAAATTCGCTGTGAAGAAGGGAATGAGAAGAGCAGGCGGACAAGCCTAATGCATAAATTTCGGTTGCTTTTAAGTCAAGAGCAAGCATTTCTTTGAAGGCAGCTGGCTTAGTAATTAGCGGAAGAGACATACTCTTTTTTATTTTGCTCAGATAGGTGCGTCCCTGTTTGTTCATTCCGAGGAGACGAACATATCGTACTGCCTCCATAGCTGTTGCCATTTCTTCTTTTGAGACATGCAATAAAATGTGGACAAGGGCACGCTGTATTCGTGTCCAGGTATACCGTTTTGTTTTAACCGCCTGCATAAATTCAGTAAAATTAGTCGCTTGGCGAGCTGTCTCTTTTAAACGATATTCAATTCCTTCTGAGACATCATACATTTGTGCCAGTTCTTCTGTGGAGCTGGATAACAGACGATACTGAAGGAGCGGCCAGTACATGTTCCACTCATGAAAATGGCTATAGGTGTTTAAATAGCGATGTAATTCATCAAATGTAGTGGCGGGAACATACGGTTTAATCGTCTGAAGCTGGCCTTGCTGTTCAGCAATAGCCTTGCGAATGCCAGTGGCGCTCGCAATGGACTGGTTCCCCAATGTAGCCTCGTGAAAATCGGCTTGCTGGCGTTTAATGGTAAGCGGCTCCATTGGCTGCGAAAGGATTTTGTTTGCCCGCACATAATGAAACCCCAGAATGTTGTTAGGCTTCGATAAGTCGAGCGGCAGCTGCTGGCCAAAGAAGGACTCTCTTGCCAAGGTCTGCGCCTTGGGGAAGCTAAAACCCTCATTCATGTATTTATGAACGAGCGGATTAAGCTGCTCAGCAGACTCTTCCATTCGATGGATTGTCTCTACAAAAGGAGCAAGCTGCCCATTTTCACTGCCAAAGCAAAATGAATCACAAAACAGTTCATGGAGAATCGAAATGGCTCCTTTAGCGAAATATTCCGCTTTTTGAACCGAAAAAACATAGGGTAATTCGACCACGATATCTACACCGTTTTGCAGAGCCATTCGTGTCCTGGTCCATTTATTGACGAGAGCTGGTTCACCTCGTTGCAGGAAATGCCCGCTCATGACTGCAATCACTACATCTGCCTGGGCTGATTCACGCGCTTTTTGAGCATGATATAAATGTCCGTTATGAAAAGGGTTATATTCAACGACAATGCCAACTGTTTTCATTAGAATGTTCCTTTGTTATGGTTAGTGTTAGTATTATTGTTAGTTAGTACAAGGCGAATGTCAATATGTATTGTTACTAAGTTTTCTTTCTTAGCTATTAAGGGAAGAGGTGTTTTTCCAATCTGCTGTTGCACAGAGCGAGCACCTTTCGCTTTTCTCGTGTCCAGCTGTAGCGGCTAGACTCTCGGTCATAAGCCGTCACGCCGGTGTGGCAAAAAGCATCACTTTGGCGGTCCGCCTTATGTCTGCCGAGTCTAAACAGCCGCTTCCGCTTTTCGTGTCCAGCTGCAGGTGCTTGTGCGTACGGAGATTTCGCTCGCTCTGTCAGAGTTTGAAAAGGCAACTCCTCGTCGAGAGCTCCAATCTGCTATCGCACAGAACGAGCACCTTTCGCTTTTCTTTAATGTCAAGAAAATATATTGACAAACGTTTTTGTGAAAGCTATAATTACTTTTGTTGCCTTGAGGTGATAACGATGATGAAATGGTCAATTATTCAATTACAAAAATCTCGTGATACAGGCTTGCAGATTGACGAAATGGTAGATATGAGCCATTTAGAAGCCCGGAATACGGAGATTAGACATTTGCCTCCAGTTCATGTGACGGGACGAGCGGATATTGGATCAGACAAAGTAACTTTTCAATTAGATGTAAAAGGAAAGATGATCCTGCCGTGTTCACGTACACTTGTTGATGTGGAGTATCCATTTGAATTCTCTTTGTTGGAGACATTTATTTTAAAAGCTTCTTCGTTCAGTGAATATGAGGAAAACGAAGATGTTCATTTAGTAGAAGGCGATGTTGTTGACTTGAATCCGGTTCTAGAGGAGGCAATTCTTCTCGAAGTGCCGATGCAGGTGATTAGCGATGAAGCAGATGAACACACGATTTCTGCCGGAAAAGGGTGGGAATTCCAAAGCGAAGAGCAAGCTTCAGAAAAAGAAACTAAAGTGGATCCGCGATTAGCAGGGCTGGCAGACTTTTTTAAATCGGATAAAAATTGAGAAGTACCAGCTAATTCTGGCTTCACATACTTACATTTTCTTTTAAGGAGGTGGAAATAATGGCAGTACCTTTTAGAAGAACATCTACTACGAAAAAAAATAAACGCCGTACACACTTTAAATTGCAAGTACCTGGTATGACAGCATGCCCAAATTGCGGTGAAATGAAACTTGCTCACCGTGTATGCAAAAATTGTGGAACATATAAAGGAAAAGAAGTAGTAAGCAAATAATTGATTCGCCTACCTGGCGATCCTATTTGTGAAAAACGCGAAGAGACCATGGCTCTTCGCGTTTTTTATATTGAAGACAGAAGTCGGGAAAAGCTACAATAAGAAGAAAAGGAGGGGGACAATGGAGTATCTGATCGAGCAGCTACCTAGCGGGATATTGGTCTTTAAAATAACGCGTCCTGATAAAAGAAATGCTGTTAATTTTAAGGTGATGGAAGGATTGGAAGAAGCGATCGAACGTGCTAAATTAGCAGATGTTCAAGCACTCGTCATTACGGGGGAGGGAGAACAGGCCTTTTGTTCAGGTGGCGATCTGTCTGTATTTCACGCATTACGCACAGAGGAAGAAGCACATGAAATGCTGTCGAGGATGGGAGAGATCTTATATAACCTGGCTGTGCTTCCGAAGCCAACGGTTGCATTAATTAATGGCACAGCGGTAGGCGGAGGCTGTGAAATTGCTACAGCATGCGATTTTCGTATAGCAAAGATAGGGGCTAAGTTAGGGTTTATCCAGGGCAGTCTGGCGATAACGACCGGCTGGGGAGGCGGCACTCTTCTCTTTGAACGAATCGATGCCGCACATGCATTAAAGCTGCTAACCGAGGCATCTATTTACCGTGCGGAGCAGCTTGACCATATTGGGATGATTAGCCAAGTAGTTGACGAAGTAGACATCACGGTGGCAGAACGTTTTTTAAAAGAAGAACGATCTATACAAAGTGAAGTCTTATCAGCATATAAGCAGATTCAAATCCGCAAATGGCAAGCGAGTGGTTTATATGAACGGATGATGCAGGAGGTACGGCAATGTGCTGTCCTTTGGGCAAGAGAAGAGCACCATCAGGCTGTGGATGTGTTTTTGAATAGAAAAAAGTAAGAAAAAAGAAACCTGCCGCATTTTATAGAGCTAAACATGCGGCAGGTATATAGCAAAAGCTAATCAGCTGATTTTTTGGCTTGTTGTAGCAGCGGGATTCCAAATTAGCCGTGAGCTGTTTTCCGAAAGAGGAGTAAAGTCCATTTTTTCCCAAAAAGAATGCGACTTCACTTTTGGTTTTGTTAGAATAGGCAGGCTGAATGACTTGGCGAACTCTACAAGCTTTAAACCAAGCCCTTTATGCTGATATTGAGGAAGGACTTCTAGCTTCCAGATTTCCAAGTATTGTTCAGGCCCGTTTTCAAACAAGGCGGAACCATCTTTCTTTACATAAAGACACATCCGGGCAACGAGCTTGTCACCATAGTAAATACCGTAAAACGGAGAGGTGGCATTGTCTTCAACCATATATATTTGGAACTCTTCAAGCATGGAAAGTTCCTCTAGCCCATACTCTTTGAAGCTTTTAAATTCATCCATGGTCTTAAAATTCATTTTAAGGTTCTCAACTGTTATTGCCATATTTCTTACTCCTCCTCTGTCTATATAGAAAGTATAGAATTTTATTAAGCTTATAGTTACATTCATTATATAATAGAAACAGACAGAAATGAATACCCCCTCTGGGAACGCTTTCAATTTTGGGGATTTACTTAAATAATGGTTCATTTCTTGTGAAAGGGGCAAAAATGAGGTGAAAATTGGAGTAGTCGGCGGTGGAGCGGTCGGGATGTTCTTTGCAGCAAGCTTGGCCGAGTGGTTTCCTGTTACTCTTTTTACGCGAACGAAAGAGCAGGCGGATAAGGTTAATCAACAGGGGATTATCATAGAAGAGAGGGGAACTGCATCTGTTCATTTTGTTCAAGGGGCCTCTATTGATGAGCTTCCTGAATGTGGATTAGACTGTCTAGTTGTCGCTGTAAAGCAATACACGCTACCGTCCATCCTGCCGCTGTTAGAAAAAACAGGTCCATATCCTGCGCTCGTATTCTTGCAAAATGGGATGAGCCATATAGAAATGATTAAAAGCCTTCCTCAGAAGCAAATATACGTGGCTGCTGTTGAGCATGGCATCCTCAAATCTGATCTTGTGCGCATTAATGTTCGTGGGAGAGGAAAAACAAATATAGCCGTATTCCGGGGTGATCAACAAGCGGTTAAGGGCATGACAGAGCAGGCTAAAATCAGTTTTCCTTTTCAGTGGTGGGAAGATTATGAGACTATGCTGCTCGGAAAATTGGCGGCTAATACGGTAATCAATCCGCTAACAGCTATTTTAAGAGTGCCGAACGGGGAGCTCATAAGCAATCCTCACTATTTAAAAATGGCTGAAACGGTTTACCAGGAATTCACTGCTGTGTTTGGCAAGAAGCTGAACGAAGGGGCTTGGGATGAAATTATGCACATATGCCGAACGACTGCTGCAAACCATTCATCTATGTTGAAGGATATCGAGTCTAAGCGCCCTACCGAAGTTGATGCCATCCTCGGCTATGTTCTCTCACAGGCAGAAGAAAAGGAAATCGCTCTTCCGGTATCAGCGGCTTTATACCATATGATTAAGGGAATAGCTTACGGGAAGAAAGAGTGAAGCGCAACGTTGTTTCTTTTTTCGGAGAAATGATATACTCAAACAAGTAAAATGCGCGAAGAAAGGAAGTACATATATGGAGTTGGAATCACTTTCCGTTCCTGCAATCAACCGGTTTGCCTCCCTCTACTTAAAACAGGAAGCACCGGTAACGGACTTTTTTCATTATAACTTATCAGATAGAAGAAATGCTTATAAAGAAAGAGCCGTAGATTTGCAGGCACGCACTTATAGAAGGGCGTCCCTTGCTGCATGCATTGAGACGTATATGAAGCCTTTTTCCTTTTCGGAAGAAGTGAGGGTTTCGCTAGAGAAATTAAAAGATGAACGTTCCGCTGTTGTAATTGGAGGCCAGCAGGCTGGTCTTTTAACAGGCCCTCTTTACACTGTTCATAAGGTCATTTCAATTATTAAATTGGCCCAGGAAAAGGAAAAAGAATTAAATATTCCTGTCGTCCCAGTCTTCTGGATTGCCGGGGAAGACCACGATTTTCTCGAGGTTAACCACGTGTATGTTGAAAGTGAATTCTCTATGGAAAAAATGTCTTACCCTGAGCGAGTCATCGGGAAAAGAATGGTTTCAGATATTCAATATGATAAGCAACAGATGAACAGCTGGGTCCAAAAAATTTTCTCTATGTTTGGAGAAACTGATCATACGAAAGATCTATTGGAGCATGTTCGTGAAGAAGCTGAAAAAGCGGAGACAGTGACCGGTTTTTTCAGCCGGCTGATCCATTCTCTGTTTAACCGCTACGGGCTATTGCTTATCGATTCCGCTTATAAACCATTGCGGGAATTAGAAAGGCCTTTTTTCAAACAATTAATTGAACAGGCAGAGGAGGTCACTAGAGCCGTTCGCGATGGACAAAAAATTATATCTGATCAGGACTTTAATCCATTGATTGAGTTAGCTGATTCTGCTGCTAATTTATTTCTTTATGAAAATGAAGAGAGGGTTCTGTTGGAATATGATCCGCAGACACAGATTTTTTTCAGTAAAAATGGTGATACCCAATATACGAAGGCGGAGCTTCTCGCTCTTCTTGAAGAGGAACCAGAAAAATTCAGCAACAATGTCGTTACCCGCCCTCTTATGCAGGAATGGCTGTTTCCAACGCTTGCCTTTATTGCAGGTCCTGGGGAAATTGCTTACTGGGCAGAACTTAAAGGGGCGTTTGAACAGCTTCACATGAAGATGCCGCCGATTGAAGCACGCTTAAATATGACTCTCATAGAAAGAGGAATCGTCCGGAATTTAGAAGAGCTTCAGCTCTCACTCCCTTCAGTCGTTCAAAAGGGAGTGAAGGAACAAAAAGAGAAATTTTGGAATTCTGTCAGAGATGATCACTTTCATGAGTTGATCGCTGGTGTTCAACAATCTTTGATGGACCAATATGCTGAGATTGAAAATCGCGCCCGTCATCTTCATAAAGAAACAGTGCCTATTGTTTTAAAGAATCGTGACTTTCATTTAAATCAGCTTGCTTTTTTGACTCGCAAAACAGATGAAATGATTCAAAGACGACACGCTATTGTGTTGAACAAGTATGACAAATTACAAAATGCCCTTAGACCACTCGATTCTCCTCAAGAACGCATACGGAATGTATACGAGTATTTAAATAAATATGGCTTGGAGTTTATTGATGAACTAATGGCACTTGATTTTACGTTTACTGGTGATCACTATTTAGTAAAGATATGAACGCTTTGAGCCAAATGAGCTATTTCAAAAATAGAATAGATTCGTTTTAGACTGTCGACAAACGTGTGCTTTCGTTGTTGCTCGTCTGATTGTAGGGCTCGTGAACTTTCTAGTCATTTCGCTCCCTGTCAAACTGTGCACTTTGAGAGTCAAAGGCTGAGAATGTGCAGAATAGACTGTGTTTACATTTTAGAACAGCTGCCTTAGAAGGCAGCTGTTTTTTTTATTGCCCGGGAAAATCCTTCAATTTTCATAAAAACTATGTCGTTTTTGAAAGCATATGTTTAGTGGTGCAGAAATTTTTCCTCCATGTTCCCCATCCTTAAATGACTATGTAGAAATAAAGCTTTTCTCAGGAGAAAGTATCGAACGAAAATGGCTGAAGCGAAGAAGGGAATTCTTCACTTCTGGAGAAATGAAAAATAGTGGAGATAAGTGGGGGGATGTGGTACAGTTAGGATTGGAAGTGGAGGGAATAGGTATGTTCATGGGTGAATACCATCATCATATTGATGCGAAAGGCCGTTTGATCATACCTGTTAAATGGCGTGAGCGTTTAGGAGAAAATTTCGTGCTTACGCGAGGGCTTGACCAGTGTTTGTTTGGTTATCCATTAGAAGAATGGCAAGCGCTGGAAGAAAAATTGAAAGCTCTGCCATTAACAAAGAAGGATGCTCGCGCTTTTATGCGTTTTTTCTTCTCAGGGGCCAATGATTGCGAACTTGACAAACAGGGCAGAGTCAACATTCCATCGACACTCTCTAACTATGCCCGGCTTGAAAAAGAATGCGTGATTCTTGGAATATCCAACCGTATTGAGATTTGGAGCAAGCCAATATGGGAAGACTACTTTATGAAATCGGAAGAGTCATTCTCTGAAATAGCCGAAAAAATGATTGACTTCGATATTTAGAATTTGAATGGAATGGTGACAGATGAATTTCGAACATACAACGGTACTGTTGAAAGAAACAGTAGAAGGGCTGAACATTCGACCAGATGGAGTTTATGTCGATTGCACGCTGGGTGGTGCAGGCCACAGCGAGTATTTGCTGTCGCTGCTTGGAGATCAAGGGAAGCTGTACGCCTTTGACCAGGATGAAACGGCGATTCGTCATGCTGCAAAAAGACTGGACCGGTTCGGGGACAGGGTAACCTTTATCAAGAGTAATTTTAAGTATATAAAGGAAGAACTTGCGCGATTACAGGTTGATAAAGTAGACGGTATTTTATATGACCTCGGTGTTTCTTCCCCTCAGCTTGACACACCGGAAAGAGGTTTTAGCTACCATCACGATGCGCCGCTTGACATGAGAATGGATTTGACTGGCGGTCTTAGCGCTTATGAGGTAGTGAACCATTGGGAGTATGCCGACCTGGTGAGAATTTTTTTCCAGTATGGGGAAGAGAAATTCTCTAAACAAATTGCTCGTAAGATTGAAGCAGCCAGGGAGACAAAATCTATTGAGACAACTGGAGAACTGGTGGAGTTGATTAAGGAAGGAATCCCAGCTCCCGCCCGCAGAAAAGGGGGGCATCCGGCTAAGCGTGTTTTCCAGGCAATTCGCATTGCAGTAAACGATGAATTGCGCGTGTTTGAAGAGTCTTTAAAAACAGCTATCGGATTATTACGTCCCAAGGGAAGGATTAGTGTCATTACTTTTCATTCACTTGAGGATCGCATTTGCAAATCTATTTTCAAAGAAGCAAGCCAAGGGCCAGATTTACCACCTGGATTGCCAATGATACCAGAAGAGTATGAACCTGAGTTAAAACTCATTACACGCAAGCCGATCTTGCCGACAGAAGAGGAATTAGAGGATAACAATCGAGCTCGGTCCGCGAAGCTGCGTATTGCTGAAAAAATAAAATAAACAGGGGTGAAAAAATGAGCAATCTTGCGAGAAAACAACAAATTAGACACGAAGAAAAAACGCTATCCAAGAGTAAAAAACAGCAGATTAAAAAGCGCCTGTTTACACCGGGGGAAAAAGTGTTGTTCCTGCTTTTTGCCTTAATGATTTGTTTTTTAGGCGCAAAGGTGGTTTCGACACAGGCAGCTCTTTATGAGGTAAACAGGGACATTCAAGATGTCGAGCAGCAGATTAAGGAGCAGAAAAAAATTAATCACGACCTCGAAGCACAAGTCAGCGAAGAAAGTACATACGAAAGAATCTGGAAGCGTGCGAAGGAGCTAGGGTTAAATTTAAGCGAACAAAATATTAAGGTTGTGCAGCCGCAATGAATGAAAATCGAATGAATATGAAAAGAGGAGCAGCGATATTATTTGTAATATTCGCCCTGCTCTTTTTTGTCTTATTTGCCCGTTTTCTCTTTATACAAATATCGGGAAAAGCAGACGGACACTCATTAAAGAGTGAAGCTCTGCAAAAGTATTTGCGAACAGATGTGCTGGAGTCAAACAGAGGAACGATTTATGATCAGCATGGAGCAGTGATTGCCGAGGATGCCACCTCCTTTACACTTGCCGCTATTTTAGATCCTTCGATGACAACGAATCCAAAAAAGCCAAAGCACGTAACGGATCCGGAAAAGACCGCAACTGTGTTGGCCAAATATATTGATATGGACAAAAGTGAAATTGAAAAGCGTTTGGAGAAAAAAGGGGCTTTCCAAGTAGAATTCGGAAAAGAGGGCCGAGATCTGTCAAACAGTGTAAAAAAGAAAATTGAGGCAGAAAGACTACCGGGGATTATCTTCTTAAGGGATTCAAAACGTTTTTATCCGAATGGTAAATTTGCTTCTCATTTAATTGGTTTTACGCAAAAGCTTGAAGAGAAAAAAGGCAATCAAGTGATTCAGCGTACTGTTGGACAAATGGGAATTGAAAAAACTTATGAAAAATATTTAAAAGGAAAAGATGGGAAAATCCAATATAAAAGCGACTTATGGGGATACTTGCTTCAGGATAAGAAGGAGATGATTCAAGAACCCGATGATGGGGATCACATTTATTTAACGATCGACACAAAAATTCAAACCTTTTTAGAAGATGCGTTGAATGAAGTAGAGAAGGAATATAAGCCAGGAAAAGCTTTTGCGATTGTGGCCGATGCTAAAACTGGGAAGATTCTTGCTATGGGCCAGCGGCCGTCTTTTCACCCGGATACACGAGCAGGTCTTGGAGACAACTGGAGCAATGATCTTGTGGAATACTCATTTGAACCAGGTTCAACAATGAAAATCTTTACACTTGCTTCGGCCATCGAGGAAGGTGTTTTTCATCCGAATGAGCTTTACAAGTCAGGCACGTATAAAGTGGGCCGAGAGGCTATTCGTGATCATAATGGAGGAGCAGGCTGGGGGCCGATTACTTATTTAGAAGGAGTGCAGCGTTCTTCAAACGTTGCTATGGCTAACTTGTTGGAAAAAATGGGACCGGATGTTTTCAGACAGTATTTAGATGATTTTCATTTCGGGCAAAGAACAGGCATCAGGCTGCCGAACGAAGCAAAAGGACAAATTCTCTACAACTATCCGCTGGAAAAAGTAACGACAGCTTTTGGCCAAGGCACGACGGTTACAGCCTTGCAATTAATCCAGGCTGCGACTGCTGTTGCTAACGATGGAAAGATGATGCGTCCTTATGTAATTGATAGAATAGTAGATGATAAGACAAAGAAAGCTCTTGTGGAGAACAAGCCTGAAAAAGTAGGAGAACCGATTTCAAAGGAGACAGCTCAACAGGCAAGAGAAGTATTGAAAAGTGTAACAACTGCCGAACATGGCACCGGACAAATGTATCAAATTCAGGGGTACGAAGTGGCAGGAAAGACTGGAACGGCTCAAATGCCAAACCCTCAAGGCGGTTATTTACATGGAGCAAATAACTATATTTTCTCCTTTTTAGGTATGGCCCCTGCGAAAGACCCTCAGCTTGTCGTTTATGTAGGTGTTGCCCAGCCGAATCTTGATGGGGAAGCAGGCTCTGTTCCGGTCTCGAAAATATTTAATCCAGTTATGCGTAACAGCTTGCAATATTTGAACATTGAACCGAAGCAAACGCCAGCAGCCAAATCTATTAAACTGGAGAATTTTAAAAATAAGACTGTAAACCAAGTAGTTCAGGAGTTGAAACACAATAAGATTGAACCGATCGTTATGGGAACAGGAACAAAAGTAGTTGGTCAGTCCCCAGAAGCGCGGTCGACACTTTTGCAAGGCGAAAAAGTAATCTTGCAAACAGATGATACTGTTACGATGCCGGACATGGAAAACTGGTCACTGCGAGATGTAATGAAAGCAGCGAATCTTGCCGGTTTAAAAGTCAGCTATACAGGAGAAGGATATGTTGCCAGCCAGAACATTAAGCCAGGGGCGCCTTTAAAAAAGGGACAAAAACTAATTTTAAAGTTAATGAAACAAGAAGAAAAATTACAATTTGATCAGCAACAGAAAGAACAGCAAGAAGAAGAAAGCCAAAACGAACAAGAAGAGCAACAATCGGAAACATCAGAAGCAAGTGAGGAAACAACAGGCTGAGGGAGTATGCGTCAGGCTTGATGATCCTTTGTAGAAAGCTGCTACAGGCAGCTTTCTTTTTTTGTATATATCTTGCTCTGTCTCTTTAATAAGGACACTCTTGTTTTCTTATAATCATAATCCCCTCCTTATTACATATATTGAATGAGAATGGAAGGAGGGGACATGCTTGAGAAGAGTTTCAGCTGTCACGATTAGAAAACGGCTTGTGTTCGCGTTGCTCGCCGGCATTACCATATTTATGATTATCGGGCTGAGGCTTGGGTATGTACAGTTCGCTTTAGGCGATGATTTGACGGACAAGGCACAAGATTTATGGAGCCGCAATATCCCTTTTGAACCGGAGAGAGGAAAGATTATCGATCGAAATGGAACGGCTCTAGCAGAGAATAAAAGTGCACCCACTGTTTATGTTGTTCCACGACAAATAGAGAACCCGGAGGAAGCGGCCAAGAAGCTGGCATCCGTCTTAAATATTGAAGAGAAAAAAGCCTATCTTCACTTAACGAAAAAGTCATCTATTGAAAGGATCCACCCAGAAGGGAGAAAAATCTCATTTGAAAAAGCCGAGGAAATACGAAGGCTTGGCATTAAAGGGATATATATCGCGGAGGATTCGAAAAGACATTATCCCTTTGGAAAAAGCTTAGCTCACGTCCTTGGTTTTGCTGGAATTGATAACCAAGGGCTTATGGGCTTGGAAGCCTATTATGATGCGGAATTAAGTGGACAGAAAGGTTCTATGAGGTTCTTCTCAGATGCAAAAGGAAAAAGGATGCCGCAAATGCCGGATGGTTATGCAGCACCGGTGGATGGCCTGGACTTAAGATTGACCATCGATTCAAATATCCAAACAATCGTGGAAAGAGAGCTTGATATTGCTGAAGCAAAATATGAGCCGGATGGAGCCATTACCATTGCGATGAACCCAAATAATGGAGAGATTTTGGCGATGGCAAGCCGTC
Source organism: Pseudobacillus sp. FSL P4-0506 (assembly GCF_038003025.1). Lineage (NCBI taxonomy): Bacteria > Bacillati > Bacillota > Bacilli > Caryophanales > Bacillaceae > Pseudobacillus > Pseudobacillus sp. FSL P4-0506. The sequence continues at coordinate 3,523,567 of NZ_JBBOOI010000001.1, read as the reverse complement.
CTTCGTTTAACCCAGAGCAATTTCAAAACGTCTCTCCGGAAATTTATAACCGCAATTTACCGATTTGGAGCACATATGAGCCAGGATCGACCTTTAAGATTATTACGCTGGCAGCTGCTCTCGAAGAAAAGAAAGTGGATTTGTATAAGGACCATTTTCATGATTCTGGTTCGGTGGAAGTTGGTGGAGCAAGGCTACGCTGCTGGAAAAAGGGAGGCCACGGGCATCAGTCTTTCTTGGAAGTGGTGGAAAACTCTTGCAACCCAGGATTTGTAGAACTCGGCGAGCGTTTAGGAAAAGAAAAATTATTTCAGTACATCCGTAATTTCGGCTTTGGCGAGAAAACAGGTATTGATCTGCAAGGGGAAGGCAAGGGGATTCTTTTCAACATGGGGAGAGTCGGCCCAGTGGAGCAGGCTACCACTGCTTTTGGACAAGGGGTAGCAGTGACGCCGATTCAGCAGGTCACAGCTGTTTCTGCAGCCGTCAATGGAGGGATTCTCTACCAGCCATACGTAGCCAAGGAACTTATTGACCCAACGACAGGAGAAGTAGTCAAACGAAAGGCACCCGTTGTAAAAAGACGTGTAATTTCAACTGAAACGTCAGAAAAAATTCGCTTTGCACTTGAAAGTGTGGTGGCCAAAGGGACAGGAAGAAACGCATTTATCGAAGGGTATCGTGTAGGAGGGAAAACCGGGACGGCTCAGAAAGCAAAGGACGGTCGCTATCTTGAAAACAATCATATCGTTTCTTTCATCGGTGTAGCACCCGCCGATAACCCTCAAATTGTTGTTTACACAGCCATTGACAATCCGAAGGGAACTGTCCAATTCGGTGGAACTGTAGCAGCGCCGATTGTAGGGAAAATTATGGAGGATAGCTTGCAAGTGCTTGATGTCAAACCTCGCAAAAAGCAGATCGAAAAAGAAACGCAATGGAATGACCCTCAAATTGTAGCGGTGCCTGATTTTAAAGGAATGGATAAAAAAGACCTTTCCCAGCAGCTATATAATTTTAAGCTTGAGATTGAAGGAAACGGGCAAAAGATTGTTCAGCAATCTCCCGAAGCTGGCACTAAAGTGGAAGCCGGCTCGACCATTAGATTATTCATGAATTAACCGTTAGATATGGGGCTTTTCAAAGATCCAGCCGACCAAAAGTTTATTTCCCGCCGCTTTTTATCGGCGGGTCTTTCATTTATTGGGAAGGAAATAACAAAATCATGACTAAAAAATCATGCAAAAAATTTAATTTGTGATAATATGGTCGTTGTGATTTTTTCTGAAAAGAAGTCGCATCCTTCTCTCTTTTTAGTTAAAATAGTAAAAGGCTTTGCTTAAACAACAATACATATACAGAAGCTGTACGGAAAGGATTGAAAAAAGTGAATCTATCAGACTTATTAAAGTCTCTCCCTTTTTATAAATTATCTCATTCATCAAATCCGGAGATTTTATCTTTAGAGAACGACCATAGGCAAGTGCAAGAAGGGTCTTTATTTATTTGCATTAAAGGCTATACATTTGATGGTCACACGGTTGCACAGGAGGCGGTTAACAGAGGGGCACGGGCTATATTGGCGGAACAGCCGGTTAAAGTGGAAGGTGCGCCTGTTATTACCGTAACGGATACAAAAAAAGCAATGGCTATTCTCGCTGATTTTTACTATGGATCGCCAACTTCCAAAATGAAGCTTGTTGGGATTACTGGTACAAACGGCAAGACAACGACGAGCCATCTTTTAACAGAGATTTATAAAGAAGCCGGCGAAACAACCGGTTTGATCGGAACGATGTACATGAAGATTGGAGAAGAAGTGATCAACACGAAAAACACAACTCCAGAAAGCCTGACACTACAAAAAACTTTTAAGAAAATGAAAGATAACGATGTGACAGCTGCTGTGATGGAAGTTTCTTCGCATTCGTTAGTTGAAGGCCGAGTGTGGGGATGTGATTATGATGTCGCTGTTTTTACAAATCTAACGCAAGATCATCTCGATTATCATCATACAATGGAAGAGTATCGGCGGGCAAAGGGTCTGCTATTTGCTCAGCTAGGCAATACCTATTCAACTGACAAGCCGAAATTCGCTGTGTTGAATGAGGATGAAGAAGCAACTGTCTTTTACAAGAAAGAGACAGCTGCTCATATTGTGACTTACGGGATTGATCATGAAGCTATGTTTCGGGCTACGGATATCAAGTTGACATCTAAGGGAACAGAATTTCTTCTTTGTTATCCGGAAGGGAGTAGAAAGGTTGAAACGAAGCTTGCCGGAAAGTTTAACGTTTATAACGTTTTAGCTGCTCTTGCTGCTGCTTATGCGGGAGGAGTAGAGGTTGAAACGGCGGTGCGGGCGATTGAGCGGATAGAGGGAGTAGCAGGTCGATTTGAGCTGGTAACCAATGATCAGGGAATTGCTGTTATCGTTGACTACGCCCATACGCCTGATAGTCTCGTTAATGTATTAAAAACTGTTCAGCCATTAACTGAAGGGCGGATGTTTGCGATCGTGGGCTGTGGAGGCGACCGAGATCGGACAAAGCGCCCAATCATGGCTAGCGTAGCATGTAAATATGCAACGAATGCGATCTTTACATCAGACAATCCACGAAGTGAGGACCCGGCCACTATTTTAAATGATATGGAAGCTGGGGTCACAGGAGAATTATACGAAGTCATACCCGATCGGAGAGAAGCGATCTTCTATGCTATCGAACATGCCCAACCAGGGGATGCTGTTGTTATAGCCGGGAAAGGGCATGAAACCTATCAGATCATTGGCGATAAAGTTCTGGACTTTGATGACCGGGAAGTTGCCAAAGAGGCACTCAGCAGCCGAAAGAAAGAGGCGAATTAATATGCTGGAGAGAGATGTATTTTTAACAATGTTTATGGCTTTTTTCGTTACCGTTATTATAGCGCCGATGTTCATTCCGTTTTTACGGAGATTGAAGTTTGGCCAAAGTATTCGTGAGGAAGGGCCTGAATCGCACCAAAAAAAATCCGGTACACCGACGATGGGCGGCATTGTTTTCCTGCTCGCTATCATTGTGACCGTTTTGTTTATGTCCCAGGTTTATGCAAGTATTGGAGCAGAAACGATATTGCTGCTGCTTGTAACGATTGGCTTTGGCCTGCTCGGTTTTCTTGATGACTTTATCAAAGTCGTTATGAAGAGAAACTTGGGATTAACGTCCAAGCAAAAGCTTGCAGGGCAAATTGTTATCTCTGTTCTGTTTTACATTATCTACACGAAAAATAATTTATCTACAGAATTAACCATTCCTTTAACAGATATATCATTTGATGCTGGCATCTTATATGCTGTATTCGTTATTTTCTGGCTTGTTGGTTTTTCCAACGCCGTAAATTTAACTGATGGGCTTGACGGACTCGTGTCCGGAACGGCTGCTATCGCTTTTGGTGCTTTTGCTGTACTTGCATGGAATCAAGGGCTCAATGAGACTGCCATCTTTTCCTTTGCTGTAGTCGGAGCAGTGCTTGGTTTCTTAGTATTTAATGCTAACCCTGCAAAAGTATTTATGGGAGATACTGGATCGCTGGCTCTTGGTGGCGCCATCGCGGCTATTTCTATCCTGACTAAGTCTGAATTTCTCCTGCTTGTTATTGGCGCTGTTTTCGTGGCTGAAACATTGTCGGTTATCATTCAAGTTATCTCTTTTAAAACAACAGGTAAGCGTGTGTTCCGCATGAGTCCGCTCCATCATCATTTTGAACTGGGCGGATGGTCAGAATGGCGGGTAGTAGTTACATTTTGGACGGTCGGTGTACTGTGTGCGATGATCGGAATTTATATCGGAGCGTGGATCTAATTGAAAACAATAACAAACTTTCAGCATAAAAAAATTCTTGTCTTAGGGCTTGCAAAAAGTGGAGTCAGCGCGGCTTTACTTTTACATAAACTAGGTGCTTTCGTGACGGTAAACGATCGGCAGCCCTTAAATGAAAATCCGGAAGCGCAACATTTACTTGAACAGGGAATTAAAGTGATTTGTGGAAGCCATCCGATTGAATTGCTTGATGAAGGGTTCGAGATCATCGTGAAAAACCCAGGAATTCCTTATCATAATCCGCTTGTTGCCGGGGCGGCTGAGAGAGGGATTCCTGTATTGACAGAAATCGAGCTTGCTTATTTAATCTCTGAAGCGCCATTTATCGGAATTACCGGTACAAACGGAAAAACGACCACAACCACACTGATCTATGAAATGTTTAAGGCGGACAAGAAAAGTGCAGTACTTGCCGGGAATATTGGACAGGTTGCTTCAGAGGTAGTGCAGGAAGCGCAGCCGAAGGACCATGTAATCATTGAATTGTCGTCTTTTCAACTGCTTGGCATAGACAAGTTCCGCCCACATATTGCGGTTATTACTAATTTGTATGAGGCTCATCTTGATTACCATGGAACGAAGGAAGAATATGCGCAAGCAAAGTTAAATATTACGAAGAACCAGACAGAGAATGATTTTTTGATAGTGAATGCGGACCAGGAGCATTTGCTACAGCTTACAGAAAAGACGGAAGCAGCACTCGTCCCTTTTTCGACAAAGGAATTGAAAGCAACAGGTGCATGTGTGCAGGATAAGTATATAGTCTTTCGAGGCGAAAGAATTATAGCTCTTGCAGAGGTTGCCCTGCCAGGTGCTCATAATTTAGAGAATATCCTGGCAGCTGTGTCTGCAGCTAAATTGGCTGGGGTGACGAACGAAGCGATTAAGGAAGTGCTGACTACTTTTTCTGGTGTAAGACATCGAACACAATTTGTTCGCGAATGGAACGGCCGGAAATTTTATAACGATTCAAAAGCAACCAATACGCTTGCTACCAAAAGCGCGTTGGCCGCATTTGACCAGCCGATCGTGTTACTGGCAGGCGGATTGGACAGAGGGAATGGATTCGATGATTTAATTCCGTATATGAAGAATGTAAAGGCATTAATTACGTTTGGTGAAACAGCAGGAAAGCTTTCGGAAACAGCCGAAAGGGCTGGGGTAGAGAAAGTGGTAAAAACGGAAAATATGCAGCAAGCTGTGCAAGCGGCCTATGAGTCTTCCGCGGAAGGAGACATCATTTTATTGTCACCGGCTTGTGCGAGCTGGGATCAATATAAAACTTTTGAGCAGCGTGGAGATATATTTATCGAAGCTGTGCATACATTGAAATAAAGAGCTTGTCTTCTTAAGCAAATTGTCGGGGCATGCTCTGGATTCTTGAATTAGAGGTGTATGCCATTGCCGGTAAAAAAATTTGCTCCTGATTACGTCCTGCTAATTTTGATTTCAGTTCTGCTCACTATTGGAATCACCATGGTGTACAGTGCAAGCGAAATATGGGCTGAATACAAATTTCATGACGCGTTCTTTTTTGCTAAAAGGCAACTTTTATTCGCGGTTGTTGGATTTGTTGCCATGATTACCATTATGAACGTGGAGTATTGGACATGGCGCCGCTTTTCAAAATCAGCATTGATTGTCTGTTTTGTTCTGCTGATCCTTGTGTTAATACCGGGGGTTGGGATGGTAAGGAACGGCTCTCAAAGCTGGATCGGAGCAGGGGCATTTTCTATTCAGCCTTCCGAATTTATGAAGCTGGCGATGATTATCTTCTTAGCTGGGTATTTATCTGAAAACCAAAAGTATATGATTTATTTTAGAAAAGGACTGCTGCCGGCGCTTGGACTGGCCTTTACTGCTTTTGGATTAATTATGCTGCAGCCGGATCTCGGAACAGGAACGGTCATGATAGGAACGTGTCTTGTGATGATTTTTTTATCCGGTGCTCGGATTTTCCACTTTGCTCTTATGGGGTTCGCTGGAATTGCTGGTTTTGCAGCGTTGGTGTTGTCAGCGCCTTACCGAATCAAGCGGATTACCTCCTTTCTGGATCCGTGGTCGGATCCGTTAGGAAGTGGGTTTCAAATTATTCAATCGCTTTATGCCATTGGACCTGGAGGACTGTTTGGTCTTGGGATCGGTGGAAGCCGTCAGAAATATTATTATTTGCCCGAGCCGCAAACTGATTTTATTTTTGCGATATTAGCAGAGGAGCTTGGTTTTATCGGAGGGATTTTCATCCTCTTGCTCTTCTCATTGCTCTTTTGGCGGGGCATCAGGATTGCTCTTAATGCCCCTGATTTATTTGGTAGCTTCCTTGCAGCGGGGATTATTTCGATGCTGGCCATACAAGTCATCATTAATATCGGTGTAGTCACCGGCTTGATGCCTGTCACTGGTATTACTCTCCCTTTCTTGAGCTATGGAGGGTCGTCTTTAACGCTCATGCTCGCAGCGTTTGGTATTTTACTTAACATCAGCCGCTACGCCAAACGTTAAAAGCGCCTTCTGTCAGATCAGCTGCTAATTTTTTAAGATATATTATCCCTACGACAGCTTGAAACCTGATTATTCAGGTTTCTTTTTTTTTTTGAAAAACCTTGATTTTAACCTGATATCATTTGATTCTCGCTATCTATTGATTTAATATGAGATTGCATTAAGTGAAATCGACAAGAATAAGATTATTGCTTGAGTCAGAAATGTAACAATTAGGTGAGAATTGCTACATTTTTTTTGTTTCCTTTTCAAATAAGCAAAGTTATATTTATATAATGGGTGATTGTAGTATGATAAAGGACAGCGACCTATCTCTGCTTTTATGGAGAGAAGGCAAGAAACCTTTTGATTTAACTATACATACACTTATAGAAACAAGACGTGCAGTGATTAATTTGAGGTGAAAAGAAAATGAAAATAGTGGTCAGCGGCGGAGGAACTGGTGGACATATTTATCCAGCTCTCGCCCTTATAAGGACAATAAAAGAAAAATATCCTGAAACTTCATTTTTGTATATCGGTACGGAAAAGGGTTTGGAATCTAAACTCGTCACGAGAGAAGATATTCCGTTTCGCTCCATTGAGATAACGGGATTTAAACGCAGCCTTTCCATGGAGAATGTAAAAACAGTAATGCGCTTTCTAAAAGGTGTAAAAGAATGTAAAAGAATGATAAAAGAATTTAAGCCTGATGCTGTGATTGGTACGGGTGGATACGTATGCGGGCCTGTCGTCTATGCTGCTGCCAAGCTCGGCATTCCGACTGTTATTCACGAGCAAAATAGCGTACCTGGGCTGACGAATAAGTTTTTGAGCAAATATGTAGATAAGGTAGCTATCTGTTTTGAGGAGGCAGGCAGCTTTTTTCCTGAAAACAAAGTGGTGCTAACCGGAAATCCGCGCGCTTCAGAAGTCGCCAACGCCAAGCGGTCTAATGCTTTAAAAAACTTGGGTTTATCTGAGAAAGAGAAAACTGTGCTCATTTTCGGAGGCAGCAGGGGCGCGCGTCCGATTAATGAAGCCGTTGTGGAGTCGCTTGCCCAATTCGCTGACAGGCCCTATCAAGTTCTCTATATAACAGGTGAGGTCCATTTTGAGCAAGTTCAAAAAGAAGCGGAAGCTGCAGGCAAGCCTGAAAATGTAGTCGTCGTCCCATTTATTCATAACATGCCTGAGGTACTCGTTGAATGCGACCTTGTTGTTTCAAGAGCCGGAGCTACCACCTTAGCTGAACTAACCGCTCTTGGTGTTCCCAGCATACTCATACCGAGTCCGTACGTGACAAATAATCACCAGGAGAAAAACGCCCGTTCACTGACAGACCATGGGGCTGCTATCATGCTTGGAGAAAAAGAGCTGACTTCTGACTCGCTGCTAAAAAATCTTGATCATGTTTTGTTAAATGAAGATGAATGGCATCGAATGAAGGAAGCTGCGGCTCATTTAGGCATTAAAGACGCATCAGAGCGGTTGTTTGCAGTCATGCTTGAGCTAGCCAATAAATAACAAATGAACAATTTCTAAACGCAGAATTAATAGGAAGTAAATAAAAGAGTGGTTTTTTCTTTTATCCTCTTTCTCTCTGCATTACAATAAGTGTAATAGGGGGATGCGGCATAGATGTTTAGCCGCTCTTCTACTTATTATTTAATCGGACAGATCGGTGAACCTGGAGGAAAGGATATGGAAAAAGGAAAAATCGTCTCCATTGAAGAGAGAATTCCAAAGCTGAAAAAGTTGAGAAAAAGAAAAACAAACCGGCGGCTCATCTTCATTATTTCCTTGTTTTTCCTGATCGTATTGGCTGTTGGTTACCTTCAGTCGCCACTCAGCAAAGTTTCATCTATTAAAGTAGAAGGAAACGAGCTGTCCTCAAATGCTGACATCATTGCCCAAAGCGGCATTAAAGAAGGAGACAGCATCTGGAAAGTAGGAATGAACCGATCAGAGAAAAAACTTGAAAGTGATCCGAAAATTCATCAGGCCGATGTGTCAATTGTTTTTCCTAACAAATTAAAAATCTCTGTGAAAGAACAACAAAAGCTCGCTTATCTGGCAAAAGGGAAAAAACTATTCCCAGTGTTGAACAATGGAACAATACTCAGAGACGCAGCAGACGGCACACCTGAACAATTACCAGTTCTGTATGATTTCAAGTCGGGCAAAGAATTGAGTCGGCTGATGAGATCATTGGAACAGTTGCCGAGTGAAATAGTAAATTCCATCTCAGAAATTTACTATGCGCCTAAAAAAACGGACTCTCTTCATATTCAACTATTCATGAACGATGGATTTGAGGTTTCAGCTACCCTTAAAACCTTTTCTGACAAGATGGTTTATTACCCTGCGATTGTCAGCCAGCTTGATCCCAACGTCAAAGGGATTATTGATTTGGAAGTGGGCTCATACTTTAAAGCCTATGACTCAGAAAAAGGAAAAAAGGCTGAAGAACCAACCCCTCAACAGTAATTGTAACTATCTCGAATTTAAAAGGTCAATTAGTTAATGGTAAAAAATGTTTGAAACCCCTTTATTTAGAAGGAAACAATCGCTTTCTTTCAGTAAAATTGGCTTTTCTAGGGTCGCAACTTGGTGTAGACTTGTAGATAGCGGTTCTGTAACACTTTAGATATTTTTTATCTTTAACAGTTTTCCAATTAATCTATGAAAAAAGCAAAATAACAAAAAATATTAAATTTTAAAAGGGAATTATGTTGAAAATGACGAATGTTTTCTATTATATAAATAATTCGACCAAAAGAGAAAAAATTGTTGTTCGGACAATGAGTTTTTCAGAGCCAAGGGAGGTGCCACAGAATGAACAGCAATGAAGTATTAGTAAGTCTTGACATCGGTACGTCCGCTATAAAGGTAATAATTGGTGAGATGGTAAATGAATCGTTAAATATTATCGGTGTCGGGAACGTAAAATCGAAAGGAATTCGAAAGGGTTCAGTCGTAGACATTGATGAAACCGTTCATTCAATAAAAAAAGCAATTGAACAGGCAGAAAGAATGGTAGGGATAGAAATTAAACAGGTGGTTGTCGGCATCGCCGGCAATCATGCTCTTCTACAGCCATGCAGTGGGGTAGTGGCTGTCTCTAGTGAAAACCGAGAAATTACTGATGTCGATGTAGCCAGAGTCATTGATGCGTCACAGGTAATGTCTATTCCTCCAGACCGGGAGATTATCAATGTGATCCCAAAGCAATTTATCGTGGATGGTTTAGATGAAATTACTGATCCGCGCGGTATGATTGGCGTCCGGCTGGAAATGGAAGGAATCATTGTTACAGGCTCTAAGACCTTTTTACATAATACATTACGTTGTGTAGAGCGTGCTGGTCTTGAAATAATGGACATTGTTTTTCAACCGCTGGCAGCGGGAGAAGTTGCTTTATCGAAAGATGAGCAAAATTTAGGAACTGTTCTTATTGACATTGGAGGAGGTTCTACTACTGTAGCCGCATTCAGTCAAGGGAATATAAGGGCAACAGCCGTCTTTCCAATTGGCGGCGACCATATTACAAAAGATTTATCTATTGGATTACGGACGACTACTGAAGATGCAGAGCAAATTAAATTAAAGCATGGGCATGCTTTTTATGACATGGCCTCTGAAGAAGAAGTGTTTAGTGTTCCTATTATTGGCAGTGATCAGCATCAGCAATTTAGTCAATTGGAGATCTCCGATATTATCGAAGCGAGGTTAGAAGAAATATTTGAGATGATTCTTGACGAGTTAAGACATCAGGGGGTACAGGATGTGCCTGGTGGATTTGTTTTAACGGGCGGAACATCCGCTCTACCAGGAATACTGGATTTAGCTCAAGATGTTTTCCAAAACCGCGTTCGCATGGCGATTCCTGATTATATTGGAGTAAGGGAGCCGCAATATACGGCATCGGTTGGCTTAATCAAATATGCTTATAAAAACGCTAAATTGCAAGGAAGAAAAGTTAATGCTGTCCAAGAACCAATTATGGTGCCTGAATCGCGGCATGAAGAACCTTTGCCGCCTAAAAAAGCAAAGCCCGAGAAGCAGCCGGAACAGAAGCTGACTTCAAGAGTAAAGAAGTTTTTCGGATACTTTTTCGAAGAATAAGTCATCGTAGAGAAATAACGACGAATTAGGAGGATTTGTCATGTTGGAGTTTGATACTAATTTAGATTCATTAGCGACTATAAAAGTTATTGGCGTAGGCGGCGGCGGAAACAATGCTGTTAACCGTATGATTGAACACGGGGTGCAAGGGGTTGAATTTATTGCGGTTAATACCGATGCCCAAGCACTTAATCTATCAAAAGCTGAAGTGAAAATGCAGATCGGTTCAAAGCTTACACGTGGACTAGGTGCAGGTGCAAATCCGGAAGTAGGAAAGAAAGCAGCAGAAGAAAGCAAAGAACAAATTGAGGAAGCGTTGCGTGGAGCCGATATGGTATTTGTTACAGCCGGAATGGGCGGTGGAACAGGTACGGGGGCCGCTCCGGTTATTGCCCAGATTTCTAAAGATCTTGGTGCGTTAACGGTTGGCGTTGTGACCCGTCCGTTTACATTTGAAGGACGCAAACGGGCCACACAAGCAGCTAGTGGTATTGAAGCAATGAAAGCATCGGTCGATACGTTAATTGTTATTCCGAACGACCGATTGCTAGAGATCGTTGACAAAAGCACACCAATGCTTGAAGCATTCCGAGAAGCGGATAATGTTTTACGCCAAGGGGTTCAAGGGATATCGGATTTGATCGCTACTCCTGGTTTAATTAACCTGGATTTTGCCGATGTAAAAACAATTATGTCCAATAAAGGATCCGCCCTTATGGGAATCGGGATTGCTTCCGGCGAAAACCGTGCAGCGGAAGCCGCGAAAAAGGCGATTTCGAGCCCATTGCTTGAGACATCTATCGATGGAGCGCAAGGTGTAATCATGAATATCACAGGTGGAACGAATTTAAGCCTTTATGAAGTACAGGAAGCCGCTGATATTGTCGCTTCTGCTTCAGACCAGGAAGTAAATATGATTTTCGGTTCCGTGATTAATGAAAATTTAAAAGACGAAATTGTTGTAACTGTTATTGCGACTGGCTTTAAAGAGTCGGATTTACAGCAGCCGAAGCAGCCACGAGCTGGTTTTGGCCAAATGAAGCAGTCTGTTCAAGCACCTGTTTCTCCACCGAAGCGCGAACTGAGACAAGAAGAGGCACCTCCACAACAAGAGATGCCATCAAGACAGCCGTCTCAGCCAGCTGAAGAGACCTTAGACATACCGACATTCCTTAGAAATAGAAATAGACGCCGCTAATAAACAGGTAAGCGACAAAGATAAAGGCTGTTCCATTGGGACAGCCTTTATCTTTTTTTATTATAGAACATCTGTTCTTAAAGCGCAATTCTTTCCTCTCTCTAATCTGACAAAAACCGGAATTTTCCTTTAAAAATTGTTTCATTTCCCTTCTATATTGTGACACACTTCTTTTTTATTGCCCGATATACTTTTAATAAATACTCTTATTAAATGCAAGTGAACCTAAAAGGAGGATAGGGTACGTGTGGTTTTATATTTAGACGCGCTATGGCTATTGAATCTACTTGCGGACAGCTTGTTATTGTGGATGACGGCTATCTTTCTGAAAAGATCTGTAAAATGGTATCGCCTCCTAATTGGAGGAGGGATCGGTTCCATTAGTATTTTGTTGATGGTTACACCCTTTGCAGGAATTGCAGGACACCCATTTGCAAAACTCTCTTTATCAGTAGCGATGGTGTTAGCCGTATTTGGCTATCGGCGATGGAAATACTTTTTTGTTAATTTAATGGCTTTTTATTTCTCTACATTTTTAACCGGGGGCATGCTGTTGGGGGCCCATTATTTTATTCAATTTGATATGCAGATGGAGTCGGAATTTTTTCTGGCGGGATTAAAGGGATTTGGAGACCCTATCAGCTGGGTATTTGTCATGTTCGGTTTGCCAATTGCTTTCTATTTTGCCAGGAGCCGGGCAGACGATTTCGAGACAGCAAAACTTCAGCATGATCAACTGCTTGATGTAAAGATCATGATTAACGGCGCAGAATTTCTTTTAAAGGGACTTGTTGATACAGGGAACCAATTACACGACCCTCTTTCTAAAGCGCCTGTTATGTTGGTTTCTATTACTGGTTTAGAGGAACAGTTGCCTAAAGAAGTGATTAAAGCCGCAGATCAGCCAGAAATTTTGCTTTTCCAGGATGAATATTTGCCAGGAGAATGGCTTGATAAAATGAGATTAATTCCAGCTAAGTCTGTCGGAAAGGCCCATCAGCTACTACCAGCTTTTAAACCCGATTATGTAGAGATTAGCAATGGTCAGAAAAAAGCAGTCGTGTCAAAAGCGCTTGTTTCTTTTACATCTATGAGTTTATCATCTGACAATCAGTTTTCATGTATTCTGCACCCCAAAATGGCCTTGTCTTTGTCTTATGAAGAAGTATCATAACTTGCGATATTTATTCTTATTAATGAGGAGGTTGCTTTATGAGGAGTTTGCGATTAAAAATCACTTATTATTGGTACAAGCTGCTTATTAAATTGAAGCTGAAAACGGATGAAATTTATTATATTGGCGGAAGTGAGGCGCTTCCCCCACCTTTATCACGGGACGAAGAGGAAAAACTGCTTATCAAGTTGCCGAAAGGCGATCAGGCAGCCAGAGCGCTGCTGATTGAAAGAAACCTGCGGCTTGTTGTCTACATTGCAAGAAAGTTCGAAAACACGGGCATCAATATTGAAGACTTAATTAGTATCGGCACGATTGGTTTAATTAAAGCGGTGAATACGTTTAACCCGGAAAAGAAAATTAAACTAGCCACGTATGCATCCAGATGTATTGAAAATGAAATTTTAATGTACTTGCGTCGCAACAATAAAATTCGTTCAGAGGTATCATTCGATGAACCGTTGAATGTCGACTGGGATGGGAATGAATTGTTGCTTTCGGATGTTCTTGGCACAGATGACGATATCATCACAAGAGACATTGAAGCAGGAGTAGACAGAAGTCTTTTATTTAAAGCGATGGAACATCTGTCTGATAGAGAAAAACAAATCATGGAGCTGCGCTTCGGTCTAAAAGGAGAAGAGGAAAAAACACAGAAAGATGTGGCGGATTTATTAGGAATTTCGCAATCTTATATTTCCAGACTAGAAAAAAGAATTATTCAGCGGCTGCAAAAAGAATTTAATAAAATGGTTTGACTGACTCGTATTCCCCATTTGCAAATGAATGGCTAAGCGCCTAACAGAAAGCAGACAAAATGGGGAATTTTTATTATTTATGAACGAAAGTAACTGTGTGCATATTTCAAATTATACTTATAAGCTGGAACAGGGGCTCTTTAAAGTTAGAGTTTGTTTACGAATCAACATCGTTATTTATTTAGTGTAGTGCTCCTCCTGCTTCTGACTGAGCCGCTTCTGCTTTTCTTTGTCCAGCTGCAGGCGCTTGCGCGTACACGGATTTCGCTCTCTCAGTCGGAGTTTGGAAAGCAACTCCTCGTCGAGAGCCCCAATCCGCTATCGCGCAGAACGAGCGTCTTCCGCATTTCTTTTATGCATAGTTTTCTTTTTGTGGGGAGATACTGTTGGTTGTACAGCAGTTCCTGCGAGGAGGGAAATTTCATAATGGCGCGTAATAAAGTGGAGATATGCGGTGTGGATACTTCGAAGCTTCCCGTGTTAAAAAATGAAGAGATGCGAGATTTATTCCGTCGTCTTCAGGGAGGAGAACTGAGTGCACGGGAAAAGCTTGTAAATGGAAATTTGCGGCTCGTGTTAAGCGTAATTCAACGGTTTAATAATCGCGGTGAATATGTAGATGACTTATTTCAAGTCGGCTGTATTGGACTAATGAAATCGATTGATAATTTTGACTTAAGCCATAATGTCCGTTTTTCTACATATGCTGTGCCTATGATTATCGGCGAAATTCGGCGATATTTGCGTGACAACAATCCAATCAGAGTTTCTCGTTCGCTGCGGGATATTGCCTATAAAGCCCTGCAGGTGAGGGAGAGGTTGATTGCTGAAACATCAAAGGAGCCGACGGCTGAAGAGATCAGCAGGGAGCTTGATGTACCGAAGGAAGAAATTGTATTCGCCCTCGATGCGATTCAAGATCCGGTTTCTTTATTTGAGCCAATTTATAATGATGGCGGTGATCCGATTTTTGTTATGGATCAATTAAGTGATGATAGTCATAAAGATACGCAATGGATCGAGGAGATCGCTTTAAAAGAAGGATTGAAAAGGCTGAATGATCGAGAGAAAATGATTATCCGTAAACGATTTTTTCAAGGAAAGACACAAATGGAAGTTGCTGAAGAAATTGGTATTTCGCAAGCTCAAGTATCCAGGCTTGAAAAAGCAGCTATTAAACAAATGAATAAAAATATTAATTAAAAGTTGAAATAAGACTCTTCCAGGGCGGCCGCCTAAGAGTCTTATTTTTTTGTTTCTGCATATAGTAATATATCGGCAACTAAGCATTAAAGGGGGCAAGGCATTGGGAAGAATATCTGATTTTCAGCTGAAAGATATTGTCAATGTAGCCAACGGCAAGAAACTTGGAAACATTTCTGATATTCATTTGAATTTAACAGCGGGAACGATCGACTCTATTGTCATTAGTAGTTCCGGAAAAATATTTGGGCTTTTTGGAAAAGAAGAAGAAATTGTTATTCCTTGGTCACAGATTGTTAAGATTGGAGAAGATGTTATTCTTGTCCGTTATTCTGGGAACTCATTATCTGCAGAGGGCGGATCAAGAGAGGAATAATTTGTTTTTCAGTGACGTTTCCTGTTTGATTATGTTACACTAAAAGAAAATGCTCGGGAGTAGAAAAATGACGGAACCCTTTGTTTCTGCGCATGACAGCTTTTATATAATTAAAGATTGGCACGAGGCAGTACCCGGCCTCGTCGCAGGTTTTTCTACCAAAGCAGGCGGCGTGAGCACCGGGGATTTTGCCAGTTTGAATACCGGTTTTCATGTGAATGACCGCCCGGAAGATGTAAGAGCCAACCGAGTGAAGGTTGGCCGGCTTCTAGGTTTATCAGCAGAGTCATGGATTGGCGCCTGCCAGACACATGGAAACCGTATTGCTTGCGTAACCGGAGCAGACAGCGGAAAAGGTGCCCTCGATTATGAGTCAGGCTTTTCGGATACAGATGGTTTTTACACGGAGGAAAAGGGCATCCTGTTAACGCTTGTTTTTGCTGACTGTGTCCCTCTTTACTTTTTATCTAGAAAGCATAAAAGAGTGGGAACGGCTCATGCGGGCTGGAAAGGAACCGTGCTTGGCATTGGAGCCAGCATGGTAGAACAGTGGAAGAGAGATGGAATTAAGCCGGGGGAGATAGAAGCGGTGATCGGTCCGTCGATTTGCCAGAGTTGCTATAAAGTGGACAGCAGGGTGATCGATAAGGCGCGCCAGTGGCTGGACGATTGTTATCCTCTGCCGTTTTCACCGGTCGCTGGGGAAGCGGGACAGTTCTATCTTTCATTACAAGAGCTGAATAAGCTGATTTTAATGAAAGCTGGAGTTCCTCCGGAAAATATTCGATCAACGATGCAATGTACAAGCTGTGGTGCAGAGTTTTTTTCGCATCGCCGCGATAAAGGAAAAACAGGAAGAATGCTAGGGTTCATTGGATGGAAGGAAGGAGTTTCAACGTGAAAGTAGCAGAAAAGTTGCAGGGTGTACAGCTGCGAATTCAAGAAGCCTGCGAAAGAGTGGGCAGACAAACAGATGAAGTAAAAGTGATTGCTGTAACTAAGTATGTATCGGTGGAGAGAGCGCAGGAAGCACTCGAGGCCGGACTCGTTCATCTCGGTGAAAACCGTGATGAAGGGTTGCTGGAAAAGTGGGACAAGTTAAAAGGAGAGCCTATATGGCACTTCATTGGCAGCTTGCAGTCCAGAAAAGTTAAAAATATCATTGATAAAGTGTCATACATACATTCACTCGATCGTCTTTCGCTAGCTAAGGAAATTAATAAACGGGCGGAAAAGCCGATTAATTGTTTCATTCAGGTGAATGTATCAGGAGAAGAGTCAAAGCATGGATTGTCGCCTGCAGAAGTAATTACATTTGTAGAACAGCTTGCCAATTACGAGAAAATTGTCCTGTGCGGACTAATGACGATGGCGCCGTTAACAGATGATGAGAAGGTGCTGAGAACTTGCTTCAAACAGTTAAAACAGCTTCAGGAGGAAATTCAAAATAAGCAGCTGCCTTATGCCCCATGCACGGAGCTATCAATGGGAATGAGCAATGATTATCAAATTGCCATCGAAGAAGGCGCAACAATGGTGAGAATTGGAACGGCACTTGTTGGTGAATAAGCCCAGGAGGTGGAGTAATGGGAATCAAATCGAAGTTTAAAGCTTTCTTTCTGTTAGATGAGGATGACTATCAGCTAGTGGAAGAAACTGAGTCTGATGAAGAGGAAAGAACAGCAAAGAGCCCAAAATCCGCAAAGAAAAATGTAGTAAGCCTGCAAAGTGTGCAAAAGTCCTCCAAAGTGATTCTCAGTGAGCCGCGGGTATTTGCGGAAGCACAAGAAATTGCCGATCATTTGAAAAGCAGACGGGCTGTCATCGTTAATTTGCAGCGCATCCAGCATGATCAGGCAAAGCGGATCATTGACTTTTTAAGCGGAACGGTTTATGCAGTCGGTGGAGACATTCAACAGCTTGGCCAGAAAATCTTCCTTTGTACGCCGGATAATGTGGAGGTGGATGGCAACATTACACAGTTTATAACAGAAGACGATACTAATAATACGGGGTGGTCATAAGCAATATGTTAATCGTAGTCGATTTGCTCGTTAGACTGATTGAGCTCTATTCATGGGCTCTTATTATCTATATTTTAATGTCTTGGTTTCCGAATGCCCGCGAAACATCCATTGGACGCTTCCTTGCCAGAATTTGCGAGCCGTATTTAGAACCTTTTCGGAAGATTGTTCCCCCGCTTGGCATGATTGATATTTCGCCACTTGTTGCTTTCTTAGTGTTAAACCTGGCAGTGAGAGGATTGCATCAGCTTGCCATTTGGGTAATTTGATAACTTGATTGGATTGCAAGGGGAAGCGATGGCTTCCTTTTTTGCTTTTTATTTATTATGGAAGGAGAGCAGACTATGTCATCCATTTATCAGCATTTCCGCCCGGAGGAAAGAGAATTTATTGACCAGGTGCTTGAATGGAAGAGAGAAGCGGCTGAAATGTACGCGCCAAAGCTGACAGACTTCCTTGATCCGAGAGAACAGGAAATCGTTCAGTCGATTGTTGGAGGGCATGATGACACGGCTGCTTTCTTCTTCGGAGGAACGGATCAATCGGAGAGGAAAAGAGCTTATATTTGTCCCGGCTATTTTACCCCCCAAGAGAAGGACTTTGATGTTGTTCTATATGAAATTAAATATCCTGATAAATTTGTCTCTATTACCCATCCTCAAGTGCTTGGCAGTTTAATGGGACTTGGGTTGCGCCGTGGGAAGTTTGGCGATATCCTAACTGATGGAAGAAGGATTCAATTTTTAGCTGCAGAAGAAGTCAGCCATTATATTGAGCTGAATTTTAGCCAGGTTGGAAAAACAGCTATTGCACTGGATAGAAGAAGCTATGAGGAAGCTGTGGTGCAAGAGGAGAGCTGGAAGGAAATGAGCACGACTGTTAGTTCGTTGCGTCTCGATGCAATTTTATCCGCTTTTACAAAGCAGTCAAGACACAAAATACAACTTGCTATCAGAGGAGGACTTGTAAAAGTAAATTGGAAGCAGCAAGAGAATCCGGCTTTTGAATGTACAGAAGGAGATGTATTTTCTGTCAGAGGAGCAGGGCGAGCCAAGCTGTTAGCCATTGAAGGAAAAACAAAGAAAGAAAAGTGGCGAATTATACTCGGAATGGTAAAATAAATTCTCAAAATTAGAGGAATTTTACCACAAACTGTTGAAAAACCTTTATAATATTAAGCAGTGGACAAAAAAATGTGAATGAGAGATTTGCAATGGAGGTGGGCTTATGCCTTTAACGCCGTTAGATATACATAATAAGGAGTTCAGCAGAGGGTTTCGCGGATATGATGAAGATGAAGTAAATAATTTTTTGAATCAAATTATTAAAGATTACGAATTAATTATCCGAGAAAAAAAAGAGCTAGAAGAGCAGCTTAATAGCCAAAGCGAAAGACTTGGATATTTTTCGAATATCGAGGAAACACTAAATAAATCTATTGTTATTGCCCAGGAAACAGCAGAGGAAGTTAAAAGAAATGCTCACAAAGAAGCCAAGCTTCTTATTCGGGAAGCGGAAAAGAATGCAGACCGCATTGTAAATGAGTCGCTGGCAAAAGCGAGAAAGATTGCTATCGAAATCGAAGAGCTGAAAAAACAATCGAAGGTGTTTCGCACACGCTTCAAGATGTTAATGGAAGCGCAGCTTGATTTGCTTAATAATGATGATTGGGATGCACTAATGGAGTTTGAAGTAGATAATGATGAACTTGAGAAACTAAGTGAAGAAAAATTGTAAGCTTGACGAACCGCTAGACAATTTTTATAATTGAAACATTAGAAAAGCGAATAACATACATGCGATGATAGGGAGAGTACATTTTTCAATTTTTTAAGCGAGTCGGGGAACGGTGTGAGCCTGATATAAGCGAAAAATGGAAAATCACCCTGGAGCGCTCTTTTCGAACGACGGATCAAGTAGGGAAGAGCGAGTCATTCACGATACGAATGCTTGAGTGAACACATTTTTGTGTTAAGCAGGGTGGCACCGCGGGAAACCTTCTCGTCCCTTTTTTAGGGATGAGAAGGTTTTTTTGTTTAAAGCCACAGCTGTAAAAAAAGGAGGAGCTATGAATGGAGTATAAAGATACGTTATTAATGCCAAAGACAGAATTCCCAATGCGCGGCAATTTGCCAAAGCGTGAACCGGATATGCAGAAAAAATGGGAAGAAATGGATATTTATAAAAAGGTTCAAGAGCGGACGAAAGGGCGGCCGATGTTTATCCTGCATGATGGCCCTCCATATGCGAATGGTGATATTCATATGGGACATGCGCTTAATAAGATTTTGAAGGACTTTATTGTCCGTTATAAATCAATGAGCGGCTTTCAGGCACCATATGTGCCTGGTTGGGATACGCATGGACTGCCGATTGAGCAGGCGCTGACAAACAAAGGGGTAAAACGGAAAGAAATGACAATCGCGGAATTCCGTAAGCTATGTGAAGAGTATGCCTATGAACAAATAGCTAACCAGAAAGAACAATTTAAGCATTTAGGCGTACGCGGAGACTGGGACAACCCTTATATTACGTTAAAGCCAGAATATGAAGCACAGCAAATTAAAGTATTCGGTGAGATGGCGAAGAAAGGATATATTTATAAAGGATTGCGACCTGTATATTGGTCTCCATCCAGTGAGTCTGCTCTTGCTGAAGCTGAAATTGAATATAAAGATAAGCGTTCTCCATCTATTTATGTTGCTTTCGATGTGAAAGACGGAAAAGGCGTGTTGGAGGAAGGTACAAAAATTGTTATTTGGACGACAACACCGTGGACGATTCCTGCCAACCTCGGAATTTCCGTTCATCCTGAGTTAACGTATGCAGTGATCGAAGCGGACGGAGAACGATACGTCGTAGTGGAAGATTTAGTGGAAGAAGTAGCTTCTAAAGTAGGTTGGGAATCCTATCAAGTAGCGAAAACAGTAAAAGGAGCAGAGCTAGAATATATCGTAGCGAAGCATCCACTATACGGAAGGGATTCTCTCGTGATGCTTGGAGAACACGTAACGACAGATGCGGGAACAGGCTGTGTACATACAGCACCAGGCCATGGGGAAGATGACTTTATCATCGGTAAAAAATATGGGCTGGACGTTCTTTGCCCGGTTAATGATCGTGGGGTTATGACAGAAGAAGCAACAGGCTTTGCTGGTCTATTCTACGACGAGGCAAACAAACCGATTACCGAAAAACTAGAAGAGGCCGGTGCTCTTTTAAAACTAGAGTTCTTTACGCATTCTTATCCACATGATTGGCGGACGAAAAAACCGGTTATTTTCCGAGCCACAGCACAGTGGTTTGCATCGATTGACAAATTCCGCGACGAACTTCTTAAAGCAGTAAAAGAAACAAAGTGGGTACCTGCATGGGGAGAAACACGCCTATTCAATATGGTGCGTGACCGCGGAGACTGGTGTATTTCTCGTCAGCGTGCATGGGGAGTGCCGATCCCGGTTTTCTATGCTGAAAATAACGAGCCAATTATCACAGACGAAACAATTGCTCATGTATCTGAATTGTTCCGCGAGCATGGTTCAAATGTTTGGTTTGAAAGAGAAGCAAAGGACTTGCTTCCAGAAGGCTTTACGCATCCAGGCAGCCCGAACGGCCAGTTCACAAAAGAAACGGATATTATGGATGTGTGGTTTGATTCAGGCTCTTCTCATCAGGCTGTACTTGAAGAGCGCGAAGATTTGCAGCGTCCGGCTGATCTCTATCTTGAAGGATCAGACCAATATCGCGGCTGGTTTAACTCATCATTAACAACAGCGGTAGCTGTTACTGGCAAGGCTCCTTACAAAGGGGTGCTCAGCCATGGTTTTGCGCTTGATGGTGAAGGCCGCAAAATGAGTAAGTCACTAGGAAATGTTGTTGTCCCTTCCAAAGTAATGAAGCAGCTCGGAGCTGATATTTTACGCTTGTGGGTAGCATCAGTGGATTTTCAGGCAGACGTTCGTGTATCCGATGCGATTTTGAAGCAAGTAGCAGAAGTTTACCGGAAGATCCGTAATACATTCCGTTTCTTGCTTGGTAACTTGGCTGATTTTGAACCAGCTCGTGACACAGTCACGTACGAAAATCTACGAGAAGTGGATCAATTCATGCTCGTAAAACTGAATGGTCTAATTAAAGAAATTCATCATCATTATGAAAACTATGAGTTTGCGGCCATTT
This sequence comes from Pseudobacillus sp. FSL P4-0506, assembly GCF_038003025.1. Classification (NCBI taxonomy): domain Bacteria; kingdom Bacillati; phylum Bacillota; class Bacilli; order Caryophanales; family Bacillaceae; genus Pseudobacillus; species Pseudobacillus sp. FSL P4-0506. The sequence continues at coordinate 3,502,186 of NZ_JBBOOI010000001.1, read as the reverse complement.
ATCATGCGGTTAATAATTTCTGCACAGTCGACTTGAGTGCGTTCTATCTTGATTTTGCTAAAGATATTTTATATATTGAACCGGAAAGCCATAAAGATCGTCGTGCGATTCAAACGGTTCTTTATGAAACATTGCTTGCCTTAACGAAGCTTTTATCGCCAATTCTATCGCATACGGCTGATGAAGTTTGGGCACATGTACCAGGAGTATCGGAAGAAAGCGTCCAGCTGACAGATATGCCTGAGTGGAAAGAATTAACCGGCGCAGCAGAACTAACAGATAAATGGACTAAGTTTATGAATCTGCGCGATGATATTTTAAAAGCACTTGAAGCAGCACGAAATGAAAAAGTGATTGGAAAATCATTAACGGCGAAAGTCACCGTTTATACGGATAATGAAGCAGGTGCCCTGCTTGACTCTATCCAGGAAGATGTGAAACAACTGTTAATCGTTTCTGGTTTTGAACGGGAAGGAACAAAAGCCGAAGCCCCTGAAAATGCCCTTCATTTTGATCATGTAGCGGTTGTGGTTGAAAAAGCAGAAGGAGAAACGTGTGAGCGCTGCTGGATCGTTTCTACTGAAGTAGGAGAGGATTCGAAGCATCCGACACTCTGTCCACGGTGTGCGGAAGTTGTTTCAGAGCATTATTCAGAAGTAAAGTAAGATGGATAAAGGAAAGTCGGTAATATCGGCTTAAATGGGAGGTTGTCCTGCAAGTGTCGGTTCTGATAAATTATGCCTTACGGGTAATTATCGGAAACGCCTGTTGCTTGCAGGGCAGCTTTTTTAATGGATCGAAAAAGATGGGCAAGAATGGAGGAGTTTCCTTGTACTATTTATTAGCATTGCTAGTAATTTTGCTTGATCAGTGGACAAAGTGGTTGGTTGTAAAGGGTATGGAAATCGGTGAAAGCGTAGAAATTATTAAAAATTTCTTTTATATTACTTCCCATCGTAACCGGGGAGCTGCCTGGGGGATGTTGGAAGGGCAGTTTTGGCTGTTCTATGTCATTACGGTTGCTGTGGTGGCAGGAATTGTTTATTATATGCAGACAGAGGCAAAAAACAAACCGCTCATGAAGAGTGCTCTGGCTTTTTTGCTTGGAGGAGCGATTGGAAATTTTATTGATCGTGTATTCCGTAAAGAAGTTGTTGATTTTGTGAACACGTATATTTTCAACTATGATTTCCCAATATTTAATATTGCTGACGCAGCGCTGACAATCGGTGTGATTTTGCTGCTCATCGCCGTATTTATTGAGGACAAGAAAGAAAAGAGGAAGTTGAATGGATAGCATAGAATATATTGTCCGTGAAGAGGAAGAGAATGTAAGGATAGACAAAGTAGCCGCGGGCATTAATGAAGAGTGGTCACGTACCCAGGTGCAGGACTGGATTAAAGCAGGATTAATAAAAGTAAACGGCAAACCTGTCAAATCAAATTACAAATGTTTGACGGGAGATGAATTGCTCATTGAAATCCCTGACCCTGAGCCGCTCGATATTGAAGCTGAGGATTTAAATCTGGACGTTTACTATGAAGATGAGGATGTATTAGTTGTCAATAAACCGCGTGGAATGGTCGTCCACCCGGCTCCTGGGCATTTGTCGGGTACGCTTGTTAACGGGTTGATGGCTCATTGTAAGGATCTGTCGGGAATTAATGGTGTTATGCGTCCGGGAATTGTTCATCGGATTGATAAAGATACATCCGGTTTATTGATGGTCGCCAAAAATGATATGGCACACGAAAAGCTTGTTCAGCAGCTTGTAGATAAGTCGGTCACTCGAAAATATCAAGCCATTGTTCATGGAGTTATACCTCATGACCATGGGACAATTGATGCGCCAATTGGCCGTGACACAAAGGACAGGCAAAGCATGGCCGTCGTTAACGGTGGCAAGCATGCTGTTACGCATTTCCATGTGCTGGAGCGGTTCAAAGACTTTACGTTCGTTGAATGTGTGCTTGAGACAGGCCGTACTCATCAAATCAGGGTGCATATGAAATATATTGGCTACCCGCTTGCTGGTGATCCTAAATATGGACCGAAGAAGACGCTTAATATCGATGGCCAGGCACTGCACGCAGGTGTGCTCGGTTTTGTTCATCCGCGCACGGGTGAATATATGGAGTTTGAGGCACCGCTTCCCGAAGAATTTCAGCGGCTTTTGAAATTATTGTCCCAAAACAATTGACAATCACTAAAAGAAGCAGTAAGCTTAGAACAGTTGAATAAGACCTTTAAAAACAGTCCCGTGAGGCTGGGAAGGTGACGGATCATATGCAGGGAGAAGCTATGTCTTCCTCGCATATTTACACGCATCTATCCTCTCGTCTACGCGGCGGGAGGATTTTTTTATGATCAACGTCATGAGGTGATGGAATGGAAAAAGCGACAGTTATGGATGAACAGGCCATACGACGGGCACTGACACGAATTGCCCATGAAATATTGGAGAAAAATAAAGGCATTGCCAATTGTGTGTTAATCGGGATCAAGACAAGAGGGATTTATTTAGCTCAAAGGCTGGCAGAACGCATTAAACAAATAGAGGGCCAAGACATACCAGTAGGTGATCTTGATATCAGTTTGTACAGAGATGATCTGTCCATCAAGACAGATAATAATGATCCTGAAGTAAAAGGCTCTGATATCCCTGTAAGTGTAACAGATAAGGTGGTTATTCTGGTTGATGATGTGCTTTACACGGGCAGAACAGTTCGGGCTGCCATGGATGCCCTTATGGATGTTGGACGTCCGTCCCATATCCAAATGGCTGTACTAGTTGACCGTGGCCATCGCGAGCTGCCGATCCGGGCAGATTATATCGGTAAAAATATTCCTTCAGCTAGCAGTGAACGAATTGTCGTTGAACTTGAAGAAGTCGACGGAACAGACCAAGTAACTATTCATGAATAAAATCAATGCTCTTTAATCGCTGTCCAGAGAGACAGTCAAAGAGGAAGCTAGCGTTGAAGTGTATAAAATATACAATAAACATGCATAACTTCATAGGAACCTTTTAAAAATGTCCAGAGAGGCATTTAAGGGTGTAGGACAATCGTGTGCATGGCGTTGCCGCCAAAACATTGTCTAAATGCTAAACACCCTTGAAAATGGGTGTTTTTTTTATGAAAAATGGAGGCGGAAAAACAATGATGCAAAATTTAGTTTCAATTAAGGATATGAATAAAGATGAAATTCTGTTAATATTAATGCAAGCAGAAAAATTTTCTCAAGGTGAGATCTGGCATGCTGGTCAACAAACATTTGTAGCTAACTTGTTTTTCGAGGCAAGCACGCGTACGAAGACGAGTTTTGAAGTAGCTGAGAGAAAATTAGGCCTTGATGTCATCCCATTTGAAGCAGGTAGTTCCAGTGTTTTAAAAGGAGAAACACTATATGACACTGTACGCACGCTTGAGTCGATCGGCGTCAATGCGGTCGTCATCCGCCATGAAGAAGATCGATATTACGAGCAGCTTGTCAATAAAGTGAATATTCCTGTGATTAACGCAGGGGACGGCTGCGGACAGCATCCTACACAGTGCCTGCTTGATTTATTCACCATTCAGCAGGAGTTTGGACGATTTGAGGGGGTAAAAGTAGGAATCGTCGGCGATATTCGCCACAGCCGAGTAGCTCGTTCAAATGCGGAAGCTCTCCGTAAGCTTGGTGCGGATGTGCGTTTCTCTGGCCCACCTGAGTGGTTCGCTGAGGATTATTTAACGGCTGGCGACTACATGGACTTGGACCGCCTTGTCGAGGAAGTCGACGTTTTAATGCTTCTCAGAATTCAACATGAACGCCATGGCGGTAAAGCAGCTATGACAAAAGAAGAATACCATAACTTGTATGGTTTAACTCTAGAAAGAGAAAAACGCATGAAGGCAGGAAGTATCATCATGCATCCGGCTCCCGTCAATCGAGATGTCGAGATTGCAGATAGCCTCGTAGAATGCGACAGATCACGTATTTTCAAACAAATGGAGAACGGTGTATTCATCAGAATGGCTGTTTTAAAACAAGTGCTGGAAGGGAGATTATCAAATGAACTGGCTAATCAAAAATGGCAATATTCTTGCTGAGAACGGGGAACTGAAAAAACAGGATATACGGATAGAAGAAACGAAGATCGCGGAGATAGGAGAGAACTTGACGGCGAACGGAGAAAATATCCTGGACGCAGAGGGACAGCTTATTATACCGGGCCTAATTGATCTGCATGTTCATTTGCGCGAGCCGGGCGGTGAACACAAAGAAACAATTAAAACAGGCACTATGGCAGCGGCAGCAGGCGGCTTTACTACGATTGCAGCTATGCCGAATACGCGTCCTGTGCCAGATACAGTTGAAAACCTAACTAACTTAAATAACCGTATTGAAGAAACAGCACATGTTCGGGTGCTTCCATATGCTTCTATTACGATTAGAGAAGCAGGAAAAGAGTTGACAGATTTTGCAAGTTTAAAAGAAACAGGAGCATTCGCTTTCACAGATGACGGGGTCGGTGTACAGCAGGCTGGGATGATGTACGAAGCTATGAAAAAGGCCGCAGCGATTGATGCAGCAGTTGTCGCTCATTGTGAAGATAATTCGCTCATTTATGGAGGAGCGGTTCATGCCGGCGAATTTGCAGCGGAAAATGATATTCCTGGTATTCCTTCAATCTGTGAATCTGTACATATTGCACGGGATGTACTGATCGCTGAAGCGGCAGGATGTCACTATCATGTTTGTCATATTAGTACCGAGGGGTCTGTTAGAACAGTAAAAGATGCAAAAAGAGCAGGCATTCGCGTAACAGCCGAAGTAACACCGCATCATTTGCTGCTTTGTGATGAAGACATTCCAGGAATGGATACAAACTTTAAAATGAATCCACCGTTACGTGGCAAAAAAGATCAGCAAGCCTTAATCGAAGGATTGTTAGATGGAACGATTGATTTCATTGCGACTGATCATGCTCCGCATACAGCTGAGGAAAAAGCAGCTGGCATGCAGACCGCTCCATTTGGCATCGTTGGATTGGAAACGGCGTTTCCACTTCTATACACGCATCTGGTACAAAAAGGGTTGATCACGCTAAAACAATTGGTAGATTGGATGACGATTAAACCAGCACAAGCTTTCGGACTGCCTTATGGCAAGCTTGAAGAAGGAGCAGTTGCTGATATTGCCCTAATTGATTTACAGGCTGAAAAAGAAATTAATCCAGAAAAGTTTTACTCAAAAGGAAAAAACACCCCATTTGCGGGTTGGAAATGCAACGGCTGGCCAACAGCCACCATCTCAGAAGGTAAACTCGTATGGCAGGAAGGAAAGGTGCAGGCATGAAAAAACAGCTGATTTTAGAAGATGGGACAGTCTTTGCTGGCAAGGGATTTGGCAGTGACAAAGATATCATTGGAGAAGTGGTCTTTACAACAGGAATGACTGGCTATCAGGAAATATTATCTGATCCGTCCTACTGTGGCCAAATTGTTACTTTTACGTATCCTTTAGTCGGAAACTACGGGATTAATCGCGATGATTTTGAAACAATCAACCCTGCTGTAAAAGCATTAATCGTTAAGGAAGCAGCTGATTTTCCATCAAATTTTCGCAGCGAAATGTCACTTGATGAGTATTTAAAAATGAAACAAATCCCAGCTATCTCCGGAGTAGATACAAGGAAATTAACAAGAATTATTCGTCAGTACGGAACATTAAAAGGCGCTATCGTTTCCATGGAAGAAAAAGCAGAGGACGTGATTCATCGCCTGCGGGCAGCTGTCTTGCCTACAGATCAAGTGGATCAGGTGTCTACGAAATCCGCTTATCCGAATCCGGGACGTGGCTACCGCGTGGTTCTTATGGATTTCGGTATGAAGCACGGCATCTTGCGCGAATTAAACAACCGTGATTGCGATGTGATCGTCGTTCCGCACGATACAACAGCTGAGGAAATCCTGCAATTGAATCCTGATGGGATTATGCTGTCCAACGGACCTGGAGATCCGAAAGATGTACCACACGCCATTGAAACAGTAAGAAAGCTGATTGGGAAAACACCGATCTTCGGCATCTGTCTTGGCCATCAGCTGTTTGCTCTTGCATCTGGTGCAGATACGTTCAAATTGAAATTCGGGCATCGCGGTTCCAATCATCCGGTGAAAGATCTAGCTACAGGAAAAACAGCTCTTACCTCTCAAAACCACAGCTACGCAGTAGATGAGGAGACGATTGCCAATACAGAATTAGAAGTCACTCACATTGCGTTAAACGACGGAACAGTTGAAGGTCTTGCTCATAAAACATATCCGGCCTTCACGGTTCAATATCATCCGGAAGCATCGCCAGGACCAGAGGATGACAACCACTTATTTGACCGCTTTATCAACATGATGAAAGAACATGCTGGGAAGGAGCTTCAACATGCCTAAACGTACAGATATTGAAAGTATACTAGTAATAGGATCAGGTCCGATTGTGATTGGCCAAGCTGCGGAGTTTGATTATGCTGGAACACAAGCCTGTTTGGCTTTAAAAGAAGAAGGTTACCGTGTAATCCTTGTTAACTCGAATCCAGCGACGATCATGACAGATACTGAAATCGCTGATGCTGTTTATATCGAACCGATCACATTAGAGTTTGTTAGTCGGATTATTCAAAAAGAGCGCCCGGATGCGATCTTACCAACACTCGGTGGGCAAACAGGCTTAAATATGGCTGTAGAACTTGCCAAAGCAGGTGTTTTAGAAGAGTACGGCGTGAAAGTGCTTGGAACAGAATTGTCAGCGATTGAGCAGGCAGAAGACCGTGATCTATTCCGACAGCTCATGAATGAATTGAATGAGCCGGTACCGGAGAGTGAAATTATCCATACGTTGGAAGAAGCCTATACGTTTGTTGAACAAATTGGCTATCCGGTTATTGTGCGTCCGGCTTATACGCTTGGCGGTACAGGCGGCGGAATCTGTACGAACGAAGAAGAGCTGATTGAGACGGTAACGAGCGGACTTAAGTACAGCCCTGTAACACAGTGTTTATTAGAGAAAAGCATTGCTGGTTTTAAAGAAATTGAGTATGAAGTGATGCGTGACTCCAATGACAATGCAATCGTCGTTTGTAACATGGAAAATATTGATCCGGTGGGAGTTCATACAGGCGATTCCATTGTTGTGGCGCCAAGCCAGACGCTAAGCGACCGTGAGTATCAAATGTTGCGGAATTCCTCCTTGAAAATCATTCGTGCGCTTGGTATTGAAGGCGGATGTAATGTGCAGCTTGCGCTTGATCCGTACAGCTTCCAATATTACATCATTGAGGTCAATCCGCGCGTCAGCCGTTCATCTGCCCTCGCTTCAAAAGCGACAGGCTATCCAATTGCCAAGCTTGCTGCAAAAATTGCTGTCGGCTTAACGTTAGATGAAATGAAAAACCCGGTAACAGGAAAAACATACGCTTGCTTCGAGCCAGCCCTTGATTATATTGTTTCAAAAATTCCAAGATGGCCGTTTGATAAATTTGAGTCTGCGAACCGTACACTTGGCACGCAGATGAAAGCAACAGGGGAAGTGATGGCCATCGGCCGCACGCTTGAGGAATCTATTCTGAAAGCTGTTCGTTCTCTTGAGAGCGGTGTGTATCATTTGGAGCTTGAAGATGCGAAGGAAGCAAGCGATGCGTTGATTGAAAAGCGTATTAGAAAAGCAGGAGACGAAAGACTCTTCTATATTGGTGAAGCGCTGCGCCGCGGTGTAACCATTGAAGCGATTCATGAGTGGTGCCAAATCGATCTATTCTTCTTAAAGAAATTCTCAAATATTGTCGAGTTTGAGAAAGAAGTAGCAGCGAACCGATTTGATGCAGAAACAGCACAAACAGCTAAAGAAATGGGCTTTGCTGACTCTACTATTGCTGCGCTTTGGGGCGTCAGAGAAAAAGAAGTATATGACTGGCGCAAAGAAAATCAAATTATCCCAGTGTATAAGATGGTAGATACATGTGCGGCTGAGTTTGAATCTGCAACGCCATATTATTATGGAACGTATGAAGAAGAAAACGAGTCCATCGTAACGGACCGCAAAAAGGTAGTTGTACTTGGTTCTGGACCGATCCGTATCGGTCAGGGGGTTGAGTTTGACTATGCAACGGTTCACTCTGTCTGGGCGATTAAAGAAGCTGGATATGAAGCGATCATTATCAATAACAACCCAGAAACCGTATCAACAGACTTTAGTATATCTGACAAGCTGTACTTTGAACCGCTTACGATTGAAGATGTTATGCATATCATTGATTTAGAACAGCCAGAGGGCGTTGTTGTTCAATTTGGCGGCCAAACAGCGATTAATCTAGCAGAAAAATTGATAGAACACGGAGTGAAAGTTCTAGGCACAACGGTTGAGGACCTGGATCGAGCAGAGAACCGTGATAAATTCGAACAAACACTTCAATCCTTAGACATTCCACAGCCGCTTGGAAAAACAGCTTTCTCTGTAGAAGCCGCTGTAAAAATTGCTGAAGAGATTGGTTATCCGGTTCTCGTTCGTCCGTCTTATGTACTCGGCGGCCGGGCTATGGAGATTGTGTATAAAGAAGCTGAGCTGCTTCACTACATGAAAAATGCCGTGAAAGTCAATCCAGATCATCCAGTACTCATCGACCGCTACTTAACTGGAAAAGAAATTGAAGTAGATGCCATTTCTGATGGTACAGATGTTGTGATCCCAGGCATTATGGAACATATCGAGCGGGCTGGTGTTCACTCTGGTGACTCGATTGCAGTATATCCGCCGCAGCAATTGACAAAAGAACAAAAAGAAACGATTGTGGATTATACGATCCGATTGGCGAAAGGCTTGAATATTGTCGGTTTATTAAACATCCAATATGTGGTTTCTAGAGGAGAAGTATTCGTGCTGGAAGTCAATCCACGTTCAAGCCGTACGGTTCCTTTCCTTAGCAAAATTACGAACATCCCAATGGCGAACATTGCGACGAAAGCGATCCTTGGACACTCCCTGCAAAGCCAGGGGTATGAAACAGGCCTTGTAAAAGAAGAGAAAGGCGTGTTCGTGAAAGTGCCGGTGTTCTCATTCGCTAAATTGCGCCGTGTAGATACTACACTTGGACCTGAGATGAAATCAACAGGTGAAGTAATGGGGAAAGACACAACAGTTGAAAAAGCTTTGTATAAGGGGCTTGTGGCAGCTGGCATTAAGATTCCTACAAAAGGCACCGTCTTAATGACAGTAGCAGATAAAGACAAAGAAGAAGCACTAGACTTAGCAAAACGCTTCTATAATATCGGCTACAAACTACTGGCTACGCACGGCACGGCGCAATATCTTAAAGAAGCTGGAGTGCCTGCAGAAACAGTGGCTAAAATTGGCGCAAAAGGACCCGACATTCTTGACACCATCCGCTCTGGTGAAGCCCAATTTGTTATTAACACATTAACAAGAGGCAAACAGCCTGCGCGTGATGGATTCCGTATTCGCCGCGAAACAGTAGAAAACGGCATTCCATGTCTAACGTCCTTGGATACAGCAGAAGCCATTCTGCGTGTGTTAGAATCAATGATTTTCTCTGCGGAATCTATGCCGAAGGCCGAGACTTCAAAAAAGTCTGAGGCGGTGTTTATATGATTAAAAAAGAATGGATGACGGTTGTTTCGCAACAAAACATTGCTAAAAATATATATGAGCTCACTCTTCAAGGTGAGCTCGTACAAGAGATGAACGAACCTGGCCGGTTCGTTCATCTTAAAGTAAGCGGACAAACGATGCCGCTGCTTCGCCGGCCTATCAGTATTGCAAATATCGATCAGGTGAACTCACGCTTTACAATGATTTACCGGGCAGAGGGCGAAGGGACAAAACTGCTTGCTGAAAAAAAGCCAGGGGATCAAGTTGATGTACTTGGCCCGCTTGGCCATGGTTTCCCAGTGAATGAAGCACAAGCAGGAGAAACGGCTATTTTAGTCGGAGGCGGCATCGGAGTGCCACCGCTGTATGAATTATCTCAACGGTTAAACGAAAAAGGTGTAAAGACAATTCATGTGCTAGGTTTTCAATCAGCAGATGTTGCTTTTTATGAAGATAGATTTGCTGAACTAGGCGAAACATATGTCGCGACTGTTGATGGTTCACTCGGTACAAAAGGATTTGTAACAGATGCGATCCGTGAGTTTAATTTACAAGGGGATATCTTGTACTCCTGCGGTCCAGTTGTCATGTTGAGAGCACTCGAGGAGCTGCAATTAACGAAAAAAGGATTTATTTCATTAGAGGAACGGATGGGCTGCGGCATCGGCGCTTGCTTTGCCTGTGTGTGCCATACACAAAATGACCCAACTGGCACGGAATACCGCAAAGTCTGCAGTGATGGACCTGTATTTCCAATGGGAGAGGTGGCTTTATGAGTAGATTAGAAACGAAACTGCCTGGTTTAACATTAAAAAATCCTATCATGCCTGCATCGGGCTGCTTCGGTTTTGGTCGTGAATTTAGCCAACTTTATGACCTGGATGTTCTGGGGGCCATCATGATTAAAGCAACAACTGAAGAACCGCGCTTTGGCAATCCGACTCCGCGTGTAGCGGAAACACCGGCAGGAATGCTAAATGCCATTGGTTTGCAAAACCCAGGGCTAGAAAAAGTAATGGAAAGAGAACTGCCTTGGTTAGCGCAACATAATGTGCCGATCATTGCCAATGTAGCTGGTTCCCAAGTAGAAGATTATGTAGAAGTAGCCCGTACGATTTCAAGCTCTCCCCATGTTCAGGCGCTAGAGCTAAACATCTCTTGTCCAAATGTAAAAACAGGTGGAATCGCTTTTGGAACAGTGCCAGAAACAGCAAAACATTTGACGAAGAAAGTCAAGGAAGTATCTGAAGTTCCAGTTTATGTGAAACTGTCTCCAAATGTATCAAATATCGTAGAAATGGCGAAAGCTGTAGAAGACGGCGGAGCCGATGGCTTAACGATGATTAACACGCTGCTCGGCATGCGCATTGATTTAAAAACAGGCAAGCCGATACTCGCTAATCGGACAGGCGGCTTATCAGGACCAGCTATCAAGCCAGTTGCGATCCGGATGATTTACGAAGTAAGCCAGCAGACGAACCTGCCGATCATTGGTATGGGCGGTATCTCTACGGTAGAAGATATTATTGAATTTTATCTGGCTGGTGCCGATGCCGTTGCGATTGGCACAGCGAATTTTTCCAATCCATACATTTGTCCTGAGCTCATTAAGGAATTGGATGAGTATTTGAGTGTGAATCAGATTGATCATATAAGCGAATTAACAGGAAGGAGCTGGGCTGAAGATGGAAAAAGAACCTATTATTGCTCTTGATTTTCCGACATGGGAAGATACAGAACATTTTTTGCAGCTTTTCCCTAAAGAATCATTGTATGTAAAAGTGGGAATGGAGCTTTACTTGCAAAATGGCCCTGCTATTATTGAGAAGCTAAAAAAGATGAATCATCGAATTTTCTTAGATTTAAAACTTCACGATATCCCTAATACCGTACAACAAGCAATGAAGGGGCTTGCCAACCTCGGCGTCGATATGATCAATGTGCATGCAGCAGGCGGAGAGAAAATGATGGCAGCTGCCAGGGAAGGATTAGAGCAAGGAGCAGCAGGGAACAGGCCGTTGCTTTTAGCAGTTACCCAGTTAACCTCCACTTCCGAAAAACAAATGCATAGTGAACAGCTTATACCGGTTTCTTTGGAAGAATCGGTGCTTCATTATGCCAAGCTGACGAAGGCAGCTGGCTGTGATGGTGTCGTCTGTTCAGTCCATGAAGCAGCGCGTATCGGTGAAGTATGCGGAGCGGAATTCTTACGAGTGACACCGGGGATACGGCTGAAGGAAGATGAAGCGAACGACCAGCAAAGAATTGCTGCCCCAGCAGGCGCGAGAGTGCTTGGTTCTTCAATGATTGTGGTAGGACGTTCCATTACGAAGGCGACTGAGCCGCTTAAAGCTTATCAAAAAGTAAAGCAGCAGTGGGGAGAGATGACGAATGTTAAATAAAGAAATTGCAGAAAAGTTATTAGATATTCAAGCGGTCTTTTTACAACCAAGCGAGCCATTTACGTGGTCTTCCGGAATCAAATCACCAATCTATTGTGATAATCGCTTGACATTGTCTTATCCAGAAACAAGAAAAACGATCGCTAAAGGGCTCGTTTCGTTAATTGAGGAACATTATCCGGAAGCGCAGCTGATTGCTGGCACTGCGACAGCAGGTATTCCGCATGCTGCTTGGGTCAGCGACCTCATGGACTTGCCCATGTGCTATGTCCGTTCAAAAGCGAAAGGACACGGCAAAGGAAACCAAATTGAAGGCAAAGCAGAACCGGGAACAAAAGTAGTCGTCGTTGAAGATTTAATCTCTACAGGTGGAAGTGCCATTACAGCAGTGGAAGCTCTTCGTGAAGCGGGATGTGAAGTGCTCGGCGTCGTAGCAATCTTTACATATGAGCTGCAAGCAGGAAAAGACAAGCTGGAAGCAGCGAACGTGACCGCTCATAGTCTAAGCAGCTATTCTACCTTAATTGAAGTAGCAGTTGAAAAAGAGTATGTCAAAGAAAGCGAGCTGGAAACACTTCGCGAGTGGCAAAAGAATCCTGCTAACTGGAAATAAGAAGATAAAAGGGGCGGCCCGAAAAGTTAGTTGCATACTAATTTTTCGAGCCGCCCTTTATTATGATTTCTTCATTTTTATTACGAGATCTTCATTAGGTGTGACATACACCGTTTGCTGATTGTCATAAATGACGAACCCTGGCTTGGCTCCACTCGGTTTTTTTACATGCCGCACTTTCGTGAAATCGACTGGGACCGAACTGGATGATTTTGCTTTGCTGAAATAGGCTGCAAGGTTGGCAGCTTCTAAGATCGTACTTTCTGGCGGATCTTCGCTGCGAATGACCACATGAGATCCTGGAATATCTTTCGTATGAAGCCAAATTTCATCCCGTCGAGCAAATTTATTCGTTAAATAATCATTTTGCTTATTGTTTTTACCAACAAAAATAAGAGTGCCGTCACTTGCTTCATAGGTTTCCAGTTCAGGCTTGCTAGTTACAGGTTTCTTTTTCTTAGATGATTTTGCTTTCATATAGCCTTCATCTATTAATTCTTCACGAATTTCCTCAATGTCTTTCGGTGAAGCAGATTCAATCTGTTGCAGGAGGTGATCAATATAAGTAATTTCTTCTTTCGTGCTCTCAATCTGATCAGTTACAGCTAAGATGGCGTTTTTGGCTTTTTGGTATTTTGAAAATAACTTTTGCGCATTTTCTGATGGTGTTTTCTGTGGATCCAAAGGAATGGTAATTTTGCCGCCGCTTTCATCATAGTAGTTTACGACTTCTATTTCCTTCATTCCTTTTTCAACTGCATATAAATGAGCGGTTAACAATTCCCCGTATAACTGAAAGCGATCAGCATGTTCAGCTTCTTCTAACGTGTGTGCGAGTTTGAGCAGCTTGGTTTCATTTTTTTCTTTTTCATTTTTTAACAAGCGTTCAATATCATTCGCCTGCTGTTTTACCCGATCGCGGTCTGCTTTCCCAACGTAGAAGCGATCCAGCAATTCGCTTAATGATTGAAACACTTTTCGCTCGCCTGGCAAATGCTGCAGATCTTTAAAATAAAAAGCAGATTTTTGGTCATGTTCAATAAGCGTCGGGGTATAGTGATGTTCCCTTATCGGCCTCATTTCTTCCATGAACGTATGAGGCAGTGTTTCTCGGTTTGCCAGGCCGCTTTGGTAGACAATTTCCTTAGCGATTAGCGGAGAAAGCCCGGAAAATGCGGAAACGAGCTGGCGGTCGAGACGGCCGCTATTAAAATCCAGCTGTCGAAGAATATCTTCTCTGTCACAAGTAAGGGGATTCATCTTATTTTGTGCAGGAGGATAAACGTAATCATAGCCTGGCAGCACGGTCCGATAGCTGTTCACTGCCGCTGATATGTGCTTGATGCTGTCTATGATTGTTCCTTTTTGCTGATCAACGAGAACAATATTGCTGTGGCGTCCCATAATCTCAACAAACAGCTGTTTATAGGCAATATCGCCGATTTCGTTTTTTCCTCTGAAGTGAAAAATAACGAGCCGGTCGAGCTCCACCTGTTCAATAGCTTCTAACACAGCCCCTTCTAAATGCTTGCGCATCATCATACAAAAAAGAGGAGGCTCTTTTGGGTTCTCATAACTTTCTACGGTTAGCTGTACCCTTGCATAGGAGGGATGGGCGGAAAGTAAAAGTTTATGATTTTTACCTTTTGCCCGGATGATTAAAATAATTTCATTTTTATAGGGCTGGTGAATTTTGTTCACTCGTCCCCCCTGAAGACTCTCAGATAATTCTTTTGTAATCGCTCTTGTAAATAAACCGTCAAATGACATAGGCTGTCTTCCTTTTCCTTAACTTTAGTTAAAACTTAACTAAATGATAACATGTTTTGACCTGCGACTGAATAATCATGCTATGAGAAGGACAAGTTTGTCCATTAAAGGAGTGAGGAGATGAATTTTCACGAGCTGAGACAAGAGGAAGTAGAGACGAAGCTTCAGACAAGCATTCAGCGCGGGTTAACAACAGAAGAAGCCGAAAGGCGAAAAAACCAATATGGCAGCAATGAGCTGACTGAGGGAAAGCTACCTTCAGCCTGGCTGGTTTTTATTCGTCAGTTTAAGGATTTTATGGTTCTTGTGCTCATTGCAGCGACTGTCATCTCCGCTTTAATGGGAGAGTATATTGACTCCGCTGCAATCTTTGCCATTATTATTATTAATGGTGTACTTGGATTCCTGCAAGAAAGAAGAGCAGAGAAGTCCTTGCAGGCATTAAAAGAATTGTCCGCTCCGCAGTCGCTCTCTTTGCGTGATGGAGAATGGAAAAAAATACAGTCTGCCGATATTGTTGTGGGGGATGTATTGAAATTTTCCGCTGGAGATCGGATTGGGGCAGATATCAGGCTGCTTGAAGCGACTAATCTGGAAATTGAAGAATCTGCTATGACCGGAGAATCTGTTCCTGTTGAAAAGCATGCCTCTCCGCTGAAAGGAGAAAATCCGGCTCTTGCTGATATGAAAAATATGGCATTCATGGGTACGCTCGTTACACGTGGAAGCGGGATTGGTATAGTGACAGCGACGGGCATGAAAACAGCGATGGGAAATATCGCGTCTATGCTACAATCAGCCGAACGATCAGAAACACCATTGCAACGCCGATTGGAGCAGCTTGGAAAAATACTAATCGCTGCTGCCTTGTTTTTAACTGTTCTTGTGGTGGGGATTGGTATTGTTCAAGGGCATGAACTCTATACGATGCTATTGACAGGTGTGTCCCTTGCTGTTGCCGCTATACCGGAAGGGCTGCCGGCTATCGTTACCGTTGCATTGTCACTTGGTGTTCAGCGCATGATTAGGCAAAAAGCGATTGTCCGACAGCTAGCTGCTGTAGAAACACTTGGATGTACAACTGTCATTTGTTCAGATAAAACCGGTACCATGACTCAAAATCAAATGACGGTTACTGACGCATGGGGTGGCGGAAAACATTGGATGATTAGCGGGAAAGGCTATGAACCAAAGGGGAAATTTTTTGAAGAAACGACAGAAATCACTCCCTCAGCAGAGAAGAGTCTGTATCAGCTGCTCACATTTGGACTGTTATGCAACCACGCGGAATTAAAAAAGAAAGAGAAAGAATATGTGGTTCAGGGAGATCCGACAGAAGGAGCGCTTCTAACAGCAGCATTCAAAGCTGGATTGAGTCGCGAACAGCTTGCAAAGACTTTTACAGTGGAGCAGGAGTTTCCCTTTGATTCGAAAAGAAAAATGATGACCGTAATAATTAAGGATGCACAGGGCCAGCGTTTTACGGTTACAAAGGGAGCGCCGGACGTTCTAATGGGAAAGAGTGATTATATCTTATGGGAAGAAAAGAGACAGGTCTTCTCCAAATTATATAGAAAGAAAACGGAAGAAATGTTGCAAACCCTTGCAGGCAGAGCTCTGCGGGTTATCGCTGTTGCTTATAAGCCGCTGCGTGCGACAGACACAATTAATGATGCCGCACAAGCTGAGTCCGGCATGACATTTATCGGAATGCAGGGGATGATTGATCCACCGCGACCAGAGGTTAAGCAGGCAATCACAGAATGTAGACAGGCCGGCATCCGGACTATTATGATTACCGGGGATCATAAAGAAACGGCAGCAGCCATTGCCGGCGACTTAGGGCTTGCTGATCGTCAATCAGATATTCTAGACGGACAGGCGCTCAGTGAGATGACGGAGGAAGAAATGGAAAAAGCAGCGGAACATACAGCTGTGTATGCACGAGTTTCTCCGGAGGATAAGCTAAAAATTGTTAAAGCTTTGCAAAAGAAAGGGCACATTGTAGCCATGACTGGAGATGGGGTGAACGATGCTCCGGCGATTAAGGCGGCTGACATCGGGATAGCCATGGGGATAACGGGCACTGATGTCGCCAAAGAAGCTTCCTCATTAGTTTTAGCAAATGATCATTTTGCCACTATTAAAGCCGCTGTAGAAGAAGGCCGAAACATCTATGAAAATATCCGCAAGTTTATCCGGTACTTGCTGGCATCTAATGTCGGTGAAATTTTAGTGATGCTATTTGCGATGATTTTAGGTATGCCTCTGCCGCTCGTTCCGATTCAAATTTTATGGGTAAACTTAGTAACAGACGGCCTGCCAGCACTGGCTCTTGGCCTTGATAAGGCAGAGGAAGATGTGATGAAAAGACCGCCTAGGCACCCGAAAGAAGGTGTGTTTGCGAGAGGGCTTGCATGGAAAATTGTTTCCCGTGGATTTTTAATCGGTGCAGCGACACTTGTTGCTTTTATTATTGCCTATCAGCAGCACTCTCACAATTTGGTTTATGCTCAGACGGTGGCGTTTGCTACACTCGTAACGGCTCAATTGATCCACGTATTTGATTGCCGAAGTGAAAAATCGGTACTAGCGCGCAATCCATTTGGCAATATGTATTTGATCGCAGCGGTTATCTCTTCCTTCTTGCTGATGGTTGCCGTTATTTATATACCTCAGCTTCAGACAATTTTCCATACAGTTGCTCTCGCACCAAGAGAATGGCTGCTCGTCTTTGGAATTGGAGCTATCCCGACATTTTTACTTGCAGGATCATTTTTTGCAAGAAAAAGAAAATAGAATATGGTACAATATGAAAGGTAGTAGAGTAAACTCTATTGCCTTTTTATTATGTCGACAGGATGTGAGTGGCTGATGGTAACGAGCATGACAGGATTTGGCAGAAGCAAAATAAAATCAGCCGATTGTGCGGTGATTGTAGAGATGAAGTCGGTCAATCATCGGTTTAGCGAGTTTCAAATAAGAATGCCGAGACAATTAATAAAAATTGAAGATAAAATAAAGAAAGAGCTATCAAAATACATACAAAGAGGCCGGGTTGAGCTATTTGTTACCATTGAAGGAGGAGGTCTCGTTCATCGAACACTGCAGGTCGATTGGCAGCTGATGGGGGAGTTTGTCAGCTTGATGGAACAAATAACCGAAAAGCATGGGTTATCAGGAAAGCCAGATTTGAAAGATTTGCTGCAGCGCTCGGATTTTATTACAATCGAGGAAAGCGAAGAAGAAAACTCAGCATTGGAAAGTCTTGTTTTAGAAACGGTTGCTTCTGCAGCAGCACGGCTGTATGAAATGCGCCGTGTGGAGGGAGAGGAATTAAAGAAGGATCTTCTTCTTTTGTTAGCGGATTTGGAACAAAGACTGTTTCAGATCAAAAAGAGAGCGCCGATAGTCATTGAAGCATACAGTCAGCGGCTTGAGCGCCGAATGAAGGAAATAGTATCGGGTGCATTCGATCCGGACCGGCTGGCAACAGAGGTGGCGGTATTTGCCGATAAATCGGATATACATGAGGAATGCATCCGTCTTGAAAGTCATATCCAGCAATTTCGTCAGGCCCTTGAACAGGAAGGATCTGTTGGCCGCAAATTGGATTTTATGATTCAGGAAATGAACCGCGAAGTGAATACGATTGGTTCGAAAGCGAATGATTCTATGATTAGTTCAGGTGTTGTTGAGTTAAAGACAAGTCTTGAAAAAATGAGAGAACAAGTGCAAAATATCGAATAAAACAAAGCTTGCTTTATTAAAGGCTGTTATATTGGAGGAACTTTATGTCCATTCGATTAATTAATATCGGATTTGGCAATATTGTATCTGCGAATCGGATCATCTCTATTGTCAGTCCGGAGTCGGCACCGATCAAGCGCTTTGTGCAGGAGGCAAGAGAAGCAGGCACGCTGATTGACGCTACTTATGGAAGAAGAACAAGAGCGGTGCTCGTGATGGACAGCGACCATGTCATTTTATCTGCTGTCCAGCCGGAAACAGTTGCCCAGCGAATTCTCTCCAAAGAAGAAGTAACTGAAGAAGGGCAGGGAAAGGCATGAAAGAAAAAGGTTTACTGATTGTTTTATCAGGACCTTCCGGAGTGGGAAAAGGAACGGTAAGAAAAGAAATTTTCTCGCAGCCGGATGTGAAGTTTGAATATTCTATTTCAATGACCACGCGTGCTCCGCGTAAAGGAGAAGTGGACGGCGTCGATTATTTTTTCAAGTCCAGGGAAGAGTTTGAACAGTTAATTGCTGAAGGCAAGCTGCTCGAATATGCAGAATTCGTCGGCAATTATTATGGCACTCCTGTTGATTATGTACGGGAAACGCTTGATGATGGCCGTGATATTTTTCTGGAGATTGAAGTGCAGGGGGCTCGCCAAGTACGGGAAAAATTCCCGGAAGGACTATTTATTTTTCTGGCACCGCCGAGCTTGTCAGAACTTCATAGCCGAATCCTGACACGTGGAACGGAAAGCGATGAAGTAATTAAAGGCCGAATGGAAAAAGCCCGAAAAGAAATTGAAATGATGAATCTATATGATTACGTCGTGGAAAATGATGAAGTTGAAAAAGCGTGCAGCCGTATACAGGCTATTATCGTGGCTGAGCATTGCCGTCGGGAACGTGTGCAGCATCGCTATAAAAAAATGTTGGAGAGTGATTGAGATGTTATATCCGTCTATTGATAATCTGTTAACAAAAATTGATTCTAAATATTCTTTAGTCAGCATTGCGGCGAAACGTGCCCGCAGCCTTCAGGAAAATGATTCTACGCAAATGCTCGATTCTTACGTTTCTCACAAATATGTCGGTCGCGCGCTTGAAGAGATCTATGCCGATAAACTAAAAATGAAAGAAAAAGATCAAGATCAAATTTACGATGATGAAGTGTAAAACGGCTTCAGGAATAACAACCTTTGGAAGGTTGTTATTTTTTTACATGAAAAGAGATGTAAGTGAAGAAAGTCAATACTCATATAACTGAAATAGCCGTATATGCGCTTATAAAGTAGACAAAAGCTGTTTTAAACAATGTTGGCCTAAATGAAAAGCCCTTGTCTTTTAAAGAACGGAACCTGATGAGAAACAGAGTAGGCTGAGGGGATCATCACGGAGGACAAGAGTCTGTCAATCAGCTTGCAGTAGCTGGCCGCTTTGTTTGAACAAAGAATTGGAGGGTTCATTGTGTTAAGTGAAAAGAAGATTCTGCTGTGTGTAACTGGAGGAATTGCTGTTTATAAGGCAGCCGCATTAACGAGTAAAATGGTACAGGCCGGTGCAGAGGTAAAAATAATTATGACTGCCTCTGCCTGTGAATTTGTCACCCCGCTCACTTTTCAGGCACTGTCGCGCAATGAGGTATATACAAATACATTTGATGAAAAACATCCAGAAGTCATTGCGCATATCGATTTGGCGGACTGGGCGGATTTAATTCTTGTAGCCCCTGCTACGGCCAATATGATAGGGAAGCTTGCCAATGGAATTGCTGATGATATGATTTCCACTACTTTACTTGCTTCAACAGCCCCTGTTTGGGTGGCTCCAGCTATGAATGTTCATATGTATGAGCATCCAGCGGTGAAGAAAAACCTTGCAACGCTAGCTGATTTCGGCTGGCAGTTTGTTGAGCCGGGGGAAGGTTTTCTTGCCTGTGGCTACGTTGGTAAGGGACGTTTAGAAGAACCTGAAAAAATCGTCGATCTCATGGAGAAATTTTTTCGCCAGAAAGAAGAGCAGCCTTTAAAAAATAAAAAAGTGATGATCACTGCTGGCCCAACGCGGGAAATCATTGATCCAGTCCGTTTTTTGACGAATCGCTCGACTGGAAAAATGGGATATGCCTTGGCGGAAGCGGCACGTGATATGGGGGCGGATGTATATTTAATATCGGGACCCGTTTTAATCACTCCGCCGGTGGGAGTGGAAATAAAATATGTCCAAAGTGCCGAAGAGATGTATGAAGCCGTTATGGAAAGATTTGCTAATAGTGATATTGTCATTAAAGCGGCAGCCGTGGCAGATTACCGGCCAAAGCTAGTTCATAGAGAAAAATTGAAAAAGCAAGAAGGCGATTTAACCATTGAAATGGAACGCACAAGAGATATTTTAAAAACACTGGGACAAGAAAAAACACATCAAATGCTTATTGGCTTTGCTGCTGAAACAACTAATATTGAAGAATACGCGCGTAAGAAGCTGAAAACGAAGCAAGCAGACATGATTGTGGCTAACAATGTTAAACTTGATGGAGCAGGATTTGGTGCTGAAACAAATATCATTTCAATTTTTAAAAAAGACGGCACTCAAAAAGATTTTGACTTAATGACGAAGAAAGCAGCAGCGCGAGAAATCTTGTTAGAAGCAGCAGTCGATTTAAAAAAGGGTGAACATGCATGCAAGTAGCTAGCGTCATCGTAGATGTAGCGGCGATGCAGACAGATAAAGAGTTCGATTATACAATTCCAGAAAAATGGGAAGGGTTAATCCAGCCGGGAATGAGAGTCATCGTTCCATTTGGTCCACGAAAAATTCAAGGGTTTGTCACCGCACTCAAGAGCAAATCCAATGTCAAAAAAATGAAGGCTATTATTGAGCCGATGGATTTACTGCCGGTATTAAATGAAGAACTTCTCCAGCTTGCCGATTGGCTTACAGAAACAACGCTCTGCTTTAAGATATCTGCTTATCAGGCGATGCTTCCAGCTGCGATGAAAGCAAAGTATGAAAAAGTTTTTCACATAAGAGAAGTAGAGCAGCCGATGAATGAGGAGCTTGCGCGCTTATTTAACCAGCACGGTGAAATGACTTGGGAAGCAGCAGCAAAAGCAGGACTGCTCAATTCCTTGCGTCAGGAAGTAAAAGCGAACCGGGCAGAACTGGTTTATAAAGTGAAAAGCAGAGAAAAGAAAAAGAGTATTCGGATGATCAGGCTTGCTCTAGAGGAGAAGGAGCTAGCTGACCGTTTAGAGGCTCTTCCAGTCAATGCCCGCAAACAAAAGGATGTTTTACATTACTTATCAGCAGCTGAACAGTCTTTGCTTACAGCAAAAGAAGTGATGGAACAAACAGATACCTCGAATAGCACCTTGAAAAGCTTAATTGAAAAAGGTTTGATCATTGAACACTATCAGGAAGTTTACCGTGACCCTTACGAAAATAGACAATTTGAGCAAACAGAGCCGCTTCCACTTACTCATCAACAGCAAAAAGCTATCGCTCCTATTCTTGACTCGATAGAGGATATTCGTCATGAAACTTTTCTTCTTTATGGGGTAACCGGCAGTGGAAAGACGGAAATTTACCTTCAATCGATTCAGCGTGTGTTGGAGAAAGGAAAAGAGGCGATTGTGCTTGTTCCAGAAATCTCGCTAACCCCACAGATGGTTCACCGTTTTAAAGGTCGTTTTGGGGATGATGTTGCCGTTTTGCACAGCGGTTTATCGACCGGTGAGAAATATGATGAGTGGCGGAAAATTCAGCGTAAAGAAGTAAAGGTAGTCGTTGGTGCTCGTTCTGCTGTCTTCGCTCCCTTTGAAAACCTTGGTATTATTATCATTGATGAAGAGCATGAAACAAGCTATAAACAAGAAGAAAATCCTCGTTATCATGCAAGGGAAACAGCGATAAAAAGAGCGGAGTTTTATCAGTGCCCTGTTATCTTGGGCAGTGCGACGCCTTCTTTAGAAAGCTTTGCTAGAGCGCAAAAAGGTGTATACCACCTCTTAACCCTTCCAAAGAGGATGAATAATCAACAGCTTCCAGATGTAGAAATTGTTGATATGCGCGAAGAGTTACGCGGTGGCAATCGATCGATGTTTTCACGTACGCTATTCGACAAGCTGACAGACAGGCTTGAAAAGGGAGAACAAACGGTTCTTTTCCTAAATCGGCGGGGGCATTCTTCCTTTATTATGTGCCGAGACTGCGGTTATGTGGCAGGCTGTCCGCATTGTGATATTTCCTTAACGTATCATCGGCATAGTCATCGAATGAAATGCCACTATTGCGGCTTTGAAGAGCCTGTTCCTTCTAGATGTCCAGAATGTGAAAGTGAACACATTCGTTATTTTGGCACTGGTACGCAAAAGGTAGAAGATGAACTTGGCAAGCTGCTGCCGCATGCAAGAGTGGTGCGTATGGATGTCGATACGACGAGCCGAAAAGGAGCGCATGAAAAACTGCTGCAACAATTTGCAGAAGGAAAAGCCGATATTTTGCTCGGTACACAAATGATTGCTAAAGGACTTGATTTTCCTAATATTACGTTGGTTGGAGTATTGAGCGCAGATACGATGCTTCATATTCCGGATTTTCGTTCTGCTGAGAAAACGTTTCAGCTGCTTACTCAGGTTAGCGGCCGGGCTGGAAGACACCAGCTTCAGGGCGAAGTGGTTATTCAGACGTATACGCCGGAACATTACAGTATTCAGCTCGCTGGAAAGCAAGACTATGACCAATTTTATAAAGAAGAAATGATCATGAGAAAGTTAGGGAACTATCCGCCATTTTATTACTTGGCGCTCGTCACCGTCAGCCACGAGGACATCATGACGGCGTCGGGTGTAACAGAGAAAATTACCCAATATATTCAAGCTCGATTATCAAATGAAGCGATCATTCTTGGCCCTGTTGCTTCACCAATCGCCCGGATCAATGATAGATATCGTTATCAATGTTTGATAAAATACAAACGGGAACCAAAGTTAAACGAAGTTTTAAAAACAGTGATGGAACATTATACAAAGCAACAAAAAGATAAGAACTTACAAGTTGCTGTAGATGTGAATCCATTTATTATGATGTAAAATAAAGAGTTGCTTGATTTATCGACAACTAGGGAGGATTATTTTGGCACAATTACCCATTGTATATTATCCGGATGCTATTCTCGAAAAAAAATGCGAGCCGGTTACACAATTTGATAAGAAGTTAAAAAAGCTTGTAAAAGACATGCACGAAACGATGATTAAAGCGGATGGAGTTGGACTTGCAGCTCCTCAAATTGGAAAGGACATGCAGCTTGCCATTGTTGATATTGAAGATGAGCATGGCCTGATTACGCTTGTAAATCCTGTAATTGAAGAAGTAAAGGGGAGTGACACCGACGTTGAAGGATGTTTGAGTTTCCCGGGGCTGTACGGACATGTCACACGCCCTTCTTCAGTGAAAGTAAAAGCCCAGGATGTAAAGGGACGTTTTTTTACACTGAAGGCAGAAGGATTTTTGGCGCGGGCTATTCAGCATGAAATTGATCATCTGCAGGGCGTCTTATTTACGTCAAAAGTAGAGCGGTATATATCAGAGGAAGAATTAGAAGTGGAGGAGATGTCATGACCAAGGTCGTTTTTATGGGGACACCCGACTTCTCTGTCCCGGTCTTAAGAACATTGATTGAAGAAGGTTACTCTATTCAGGCAGTGGTTACACAGCCGGATCGTCCGGTTGGAAGAAAGCGGACGCTAACGCCGCCCCCAGTAAAAGTAGAAGCGCTAAAACATGATCTTCTGGTTTTGCAGCCTGAAAAATTAAGAAATTCAGAGGAACTGCAGCAAATTATTGATTTGCAGCCAGATGTGATTGTCACAGCAGCTTATGGTCAGATTCTGCCGAATGAGTTGCTTGCAGCTCCTAAATTTGGCTGCATTAATGTCCATGCCTCTTTGCTGCCGGAATTGCGCGGCGGTGCTCCTATTCATTATGCCATTTTGCAAGGCAAAGACAAAACGGGCATTACAATTATGTATATGGCGGAAAGATTAGATGCAGGGGATATCATCAGTCAAGCGGAGGTTATAATAGAAGAGACAGATCATGTCGGCAGTCTCCATGATAAATTAAGTAAAGTTGGCTCCAAGTTGTTAGCAGAGACTTTGCCAAAGCTTATCGCAGATGAAGTCTCTCCGCGTCCACAGGATGAATCACAAGCTACCTTTGCTTCCAATATTAAAAGGGAGCAGGAACAGATTGATTGGTCCAAAACAGGAGAAGAGATTTATAACCATATACGTGGCTTGCATCCATGGCCTGTTGCCTATACGACCCTTGACGGCCAGGTGATGAAAGTTTGGTGGGGAGAAAAAGTGAGAACAACCGTAGAAGCGAAGCCTGGAACAATCATTGAATTAACAACAGATGGCTTTGTTGCAGCTACAGGAAACCATACAGCTATAAAGATTACAGATGTGCAGCCTTCTGGCAAAAAACGCATGTCTGCTGAACAATATTTAAGAGGAGCCGGCTCTGGCTTAGCCATCGGCAAAACGTTAGGGGAATAGTGAATGAAGCAAAATAAGAAGCGAGTGCGTGAAATTGCCCTTGACTTACTTGAATCAGTAGAGAAGAACCAGTCCTATAGTAATTTACTGCTCCATTCAGCTATTGAAAAATATGAGTTAACGGGCAGAGACGCGGGCCTATTAACTGAGATTACGTATGGAACGATCCAAAGGAAGCTGACGTTAGATTTTTTCCTAGCTCCTTTCATTAAGAAAAAGTTAGAGCCATGGGTCCAGCAGCTGCTTCGTCTTTCCCTTTATCAAATGGTGTATCTTGATAAAGTTCCGGAACGAGCAGTCATTCATGAAGCAGTTGAAATTGCTAAGAAAAAAGGACATAAAGGAATTTCTGGCCTTGTGAATGGTATTTTACGTTCTGTACAGAGAAATGGCTTGCGCAGTTTTTCAGAAATAAAGGATGAAGCAAAACGAATTTCCATTGAAACGAGCCATCCTCTTTGGCTTGTGAAACGGTGGCTTGCGCAATTTGGCATGGAGAAAACAAAGGAAATGTGTGCTATTAACTTAACTGCTCCTATGCAGACGATTCGCGTCAATACAACAAAAGCCAGCCGGGAGGAAGTTTTGCATAGGCTGAAGGCGGAAGGATTTGAAGCGGAACCGAGCGAGGTCTTGCCGGAAGCCATCCGCATTTTAAAGGGGAATGCCGCTCGCTCATCCGTATTTGAAAGCGGGATGGCAACGATTCAGGATGAGAGCTCTATGATTGTCGGTTATGCCCTTGGAGCCGAACATAATGAAACCATTTTGGACGCTTGTGCAGCTCCAGGCGGTAAAACAACACATATCGCAGAGAAGTTAAACAATAGTGGTTCTGTTGTAGCGCTTGATTTACATGAGCATAAAATTAAGCTGATCAAACAAAATGCCGCTCGATTAGGATTAATCAACATTGAGGCGAAAGCATGGGACAGCCGCAAAGCAGGAGAGATCTTTGAAGAAGAGAGCTTTGATCGCATCTTAGTAGACGCTCCTTGCTCAGGGCTCGGTGTCTTGCGAAGAAAGCCGGATATTAAGTATACCAAGGAAGAGAAAGACCTTTCTGTCCTGCAAAACATTCAGCTGGACATCTTAGATGCTGTAGCTCCCCTTCTGAAAAAAGGGGGCGTGCTTGTTTATAGCACTTGCACGGCAGATAAAGAAGAGAATGAAGGGACAGTTAAAAAATTTATAGAAACCCACACTGATTTTGAACCGACAGCACTGACAGATTTGCCGCCCGTTGTTCAGGCATTGACAGACGATTATCTGCTTCAAGTTCTGCCGCAGGACTTCGGCGGGGATGGCTTCTTTATCAGTAAATTACGAAAGAAGGTGCAGTAATGGAGCAAGCAACAACATCAAAAGAAAAAGCAGGGGACAAGCAGCAGCTGCCATCCATTTATTCACTGCAATTGCAGGATTTAAAAGACTGGCTGAAAGAGCAAGGAGAGAAGCCGTTTCGGGCAGAACAAATTTTCGACTGGCTTTACAAAAAGCGGGTGACATCCTATGAGGGAATGTCCAACTTGTCAAAGCAGCTTCGGGAAAAGCTTGCTGCTCATTTTGCAATCACTACATTAAAAACGCTTATCCAGCAAGAGTCTTCTGATGGAACAATTAAATTCTTATTTGAGCTTCATGATGGGTATTCGATTGAAACGGTTTTGATGCGTCATGACTATGGAAACTCTGTCTGCGTAACGACGCAAGTCGGCTGCCGCATCGGCTGCACATTTTGTGCTTCGACACTTGGCGGTTTAAAGCGTCATCTGGAAGCAGGAGAAATCGTAGCTCAAGTCGTAAAAGTACAACAGGCACTTGATGAGAAAGAAGAGCGGGTTAGTTCGATTGTCATTATGGGGATTGGGGAACCATTTGATAACTATGATCAAATGATGGCTTTCCTTAAAATTGTTAATCATGAAAAGAGTTTAAATATTGGCGCCCGGCATATTACGGTATCAACAAGTGGAATTGTGCCGAAAATCTACAAATTTGCAGACGAAGAGATGCAGATTAATTTTGCTATTTCACTTCATGCTCCCAATAATGAGCTGCGTACGAAGCTCATGCCGATTAACAAAGCCTATAAGCTGCCGGACTTAATGGAGGCTGTTCGTTACTATATTAACAAAACAGGTCGCCGAGTCAGTTTTGAATATGGATTATTCGGTGGAGAGAATGATTCCGTTGAACATGCGATTGAGCTAGCTGAATTGATTAAAGACTTAAAGTGCCATGTAAATTTGATTCCGGTTAACTATGTGCCGGAGCGCAACTACGTACGTACGCCGAGGAAGAAAATTTTTGAATTTGAAAAGACGCTCAAAGACCATGGTGTAAATGTAACGATTCGACGTGAGCAAGGTCATGATATTGATGCGGCCTGTGGACAGCTGCGTGCGAAAGAACGGTCAGAAGAAACGAGGTGAGCCCTTATGGACTCTGTTTTTCGGACAGATAAAGGCCGGATTCGTCCTCATAATGAAGACAACGGCGGAGTATTTGTAAATGTGGCTGGTGATCGCCTGGCTATCGTTGCTGATGGCATGGGCGGTCACAATGCCGGTGATATTGCCAGTCGCCTCGCTATTGAGACGATGAAGTCACTGTGGATAGAAATGGAAGAAATTCGAACAGCCAGCCAGGCAGAAAGTTGGTTGAAAGCAGCTATCCTGCAAAGCAATAAAAAAGTATTAGAGCATTCTAAAGACTTCCCTGAGTGCAGCGGAATGGGAACCACGCTTGTAGCAGCTATATGCACAGCCAGCTTTTGTACGATTGCCAATATCGGAGATAGCCGAGGGTACTTATTTAGTGAGAGCGGCCTTGTGCAAGTAACAGAAGATCATTCTCTTGTAAACGAGCTTGTAAAGTCAGGGGAGATTACGAAGGAAGATGCAGAGAATCATCCTCGAAAAAATGTATTAACCCGTGCACTAGGAACAGAACGGGGAATAATAGCTGATTATTACACAGTGATGTTTGAACAAGGAGATTCGCTCCTCCTATGTTCAGACGGCTTATCCAACAAATTGGCACAGCAAGAAATGCAGCGGATTTTAGAAACCAAACTTTCCATTGAGGAAAAAGCCGAGTCTCTCATCCGAATGGCAAATGAAAATGGCGGGGAAGACAATATTACGCTTATTATTCTCGAACATTCTGCTGGCCTCGAAAGCGGGTGAGGGCAGAATGTTAATTGGAAAGCGACTGGGTGGCCGCTATAAAATCATTAAAATGATTGGCGGCGGGGGAATGGCCAATGTTTATTTGGCACAGGACATGATTTTAGAAAGAGAAGTCGCCCTGAAAGTTCTGCGTCTTGATTTTGTGAATGAAGAAGAGTTTATCAGACGTTTTCAAAGAGAAGCGCAGTCTGCCACAAGCCTTGTTCATCCTAATATTGTGAATATTTATGATGTGGGAGAAGAAGAAGGCATCAATTACATTGTGATGGAATATGTCGATGGGATGACGCTGAAACAGTACATTCAGCAATACTCCCCTATTCCTGTTGAAAAAACGATCGACATTATGAAACAACTGGCATCGGCCATTGCTTTTGCTCATCATAATTCAATCATTCATCGGGATATCAAGCCGCACAATATATTAATGGACCAGGAAGGTAATGTGAAAATTACTGACTTTGGTATTGCCATGGCGTTAAGCGCCACTTCTATCACACAAACGAATGCCGTTCTTGGATCTGTTCATTATATTTCTCCTGAACAGGCAAGAGGCGGAATGGCTACAAAGAAATCTGATATTTATGCTTTAGGTATTGTCATGTTTGAATTGCTGACGGGGCAGCTGCCGTTTTCCGGTGAGTCCGCTGTATCTATTGCTCTTAAGCACTTGCAGGCTGAAACACCGTCTGTGAAAAGGTGGAATCCAGATATCCCGCAAAGCGTGGAGAACATTGTCTTAAAGGCTACCGCTAAGGATCCATTTCACCGATATTCAAGCCTTGAAGAAATGGAGCAGGATTTGTCGACTGCTCTTGATCCAGAAAGAGCACAAGAAGAAAGGTTTTCCATTCAAGAGGACGATGAAAAAACAAAAGCGATCCCTGTCATCAAGGATAGTGAACTCTCTGAAGGATCGGATACGACAGTTGTGCATCCTGTTGACCAGCTGGAGGATACACAGCAGCCGGAGAAAGAGAAGAAAAAGAAAAAGCGAAAACGATGGCCGATTTTTGTGCTTGTCTCCATTTTATTAATTGCTTTAGCCATTGGAGCCATTACACTCCTTCCATCCTTGTTAGGACCGAAAGAGGTAAAGATCCCTGACGTTAGTGGCAAGCAGCTTGATGAAGCGGTGTCCAAGCTTGTGACTGACGGCTTTAAAGTTGGAGAAACGAAAAAACAATTTAGCGATCAAGTACCTGAGGGGATCGTCATCAAAACCGATCCGGCAGCTGGACGAACAATGCAAGAAGGCGACACGGTGAACATTTATATTAGTTCAGGAAAAGAGGCCATTGCTGTGGCGGATTACAGTGGCAAGTCTTTTGATGATGCAAAAGAAGAGCTTGAAAAAGCAGGTTTCAAGAGCGTGGAACAAAAGACCACACATGATGATAGCGAAGCAGGAACCATCATTGATCAAGATCCTGAGCCGGAAAATAAAGTGATCCCTGAGGACACAACTGTAACATTGACCGTGAGCACGGGTCCGGAAAAAATTCCGCTGATTGATTTAACTGATTACAATGAAAAAAGTTTAAAAGATTATGCGGAATCAACTGGATTAAACATTGAGGTTGCGCGGGAGAATTATTCAGATTCTGTATCAAAAGGTTTGGTAATCTCTCAATATCCAAGCAGTGGCACAGAACTTAATAAAGGAGATAAAGTACAGGTGACCATCTCCAAAGGCAAAAAGGAAATTCCGCCGAAGACTGTAACAAAAGAGATTACCATCCCTTATGAACCAGATGAAGAGGGAGCACCTCAGGAAGTGCAAATCTATATAGAAGACATGAATCACAGCATGACCGAGCCGTTTGAAGTGTTGACGATCCAAGAAGATTTAAAGAAAACCTTGGAGTTTGTTTTAACAAAGGGCAGTAAAGCAGGTTATAAAGTGATCCGAGATAAAAGAGTAATTATTGACGAAACAGTTCCGTATCCAGAGGATGGCGAAGAGGTTCAAGCAGAAACAACTAGCGATTCTGAGAATGAAGAAGAGGAAGGAACATAGAGTAACGATGAACTAAAAACAAATCTCTTAAATAGGAGGAATGGGATGCCTGAAGGAAAAATAGTGAAAGCACTGAGCGGGTTTTATTATGTCTCAACTAACGGCCAGACCTTCCAGTGTCGGGGCAGGGGCGTTTTTCGAAAGCGAAAAGTGTCTCCGCTTGTTGGTGATTTTGTTGAATTCCAGGTAGAGAATGACTTGGAGGGTTACATTTTAGCAATTGAAGAAAGAAAAAATGAACTTATCAGACCGCCGATTGCGAACGTCGATCAGGCTATTCTAGTTTTTTCTGCTGCCCGACCGGATTTTAGCACAGCGTTGCTTGACCGCTTTCTCGTTTTAATTGAATCAAAGCAGATAGAGCCGCTTATTTGCATCACAAAAATAGATCTTTTGGACGCAGAAGGAGAAGCGGCTATTAAACAGTATGCAGCTAATTATCGCTCATTCGGATACGAAGTAATTCTGACCTCTTCAGAAAATTTAGCTAATCTTGAAATATTAAAAGAGCATTTGCAAGGAAAAACATCGGTATTTGCCGGGCAATCCGGTGTCGGCAAGTCCTCCTTGTTAAATGCACTTAAACCTGAACTGGAGTTAAAAACAGACGACATTTCAGATTCTCTCGGCCGGGGGAAACATACAACGCGGCATGTCGAGCTAATTAATGTGGAAAATGGCCTCGTTGCTGATACTCCAGGCTTCAGTTCTCTTGAATTAACAGAAGTGGAAGCAGAAGAGCTGCCTCAATATTTTCCTGAAATGATGGAAAGAAGCCATGAATGCAAATTTAGAGGCTGCCTGCATATTAACGAACCGAAATGTGCCGTTAAAGCGGCGGTTGATGCTAAAGACATTCCGGCTTACCGATACGAGCATTATTTACAGTTCATGGATGAAATTAAAGAAAGAAAGCCGAGGTATTAATATGGTAAAGATTGCCCCATCGATTTTATCAGCTAATTTCGCTAAGCTAGGGGAAGAAATTCAAGAAGTAGAAGCTGGCGGTGCTGATTGGATTCACGTAGACGTTATGGACGGACACTTTGTTCCAAACATTACAATTGGACCGCTCATTGTTGAAGCTGCACGTCCTGTTACAAAGCTTCCTTTAGATGTTCATTTGATGATTGAAAATCCGGACCTCTACATCGAAGCGTTCGCCAAAGCGGGTGCCGATTATATTACTGTGCATGCTGAAGCTTGTCCGCATTTGCATAGAACAATCCAATTGATCCGTTCATTTGGAGTGAAGCCTGGAGTTGTTTTAAATCCGGCAACGCCTGCCTCCGTGTTAGAGTATATTATAGAAGATATTGATCTTGTTCTTTTGATGACAGTGAACCCCGGATTTGGGGGCCAGTCTTTTATTCATTCGGTTGTGCCTAAGATCCGGGAAGTGAAACAAATGATTACAGCTAAAGGGCTTGACGTCTTAATAGAAATCGATGGCGGCGTCAACACCGAAACGGCCAAGCTATGTACAGATGCAGGGGCAGATGTATTAGTGGCTGGTTCAGCCATATATAATAAAGATGATCGAAAGCAGGCAATCGCAGATATTAAGTTATCGACAACCATGTGAACAGGAGGAGAATGGAGCCGTGCGAAACGGCTCCATTTATTTCTAGAAACAAGTCTTTATCTAGGAGGTGACAGGGGATTGCAAATTATATTAGTCGCTGGAGGGCCAGAAAAAGAATTGCCTGATTTAAGGGGCTTTCATGAGACAGATACATACTGGATAGGCGTGGACCGGGGAACCGTGTATTTGCTGAATCGAGGGATTAAACCCCAAGCCGCATTCGGGGACTTTGACTCAGTTTCTGAAGAAGAATGGCAGTTCATCCAACAAGAAGTAAAAACTATACATACATTCCCGGCTGAAAAAGATGAGACAGACCTTGAGCTTGCTTTAAGGTGGTCGATTTCACTACAGCCTAAGCAGCTAACCATTTTAGGTGCAACAGGGGGCAGAATCGATCATTTCTTTGGCACAATCAGCTTGCTTACAAGCAATCAAATGAATTTCCGTCATATAGAAGTGGAGATCATTGACCGCTCGAATCGATTATCGGTTTGCCATGGGCCGATGAAAAGGAAAGTCAGGAAGGATTCATCTTATAAGTATTTCTCTTTTTTTCCTATTACTAAAGAAGTGAAAGGATTTACGCTTGAGGGATTTAAATACCCGCTTACAAATCATACTGTCCAATTAGGGTCTACATTATATGTAAGTAACGAATTGATAGGCGAAAGTGGTACTTTTTCCTTCACCAATGGCATATTAATGGTGGTAAGAAGTTCTGATGATTGAGCAGCTTTAAATTGGAGGGGTGGCAATCATGAAATTTTATACCATTAAACTGCCTAAATTTCTTGGCGGGCTCGTCCGAGCAATGCTTGGAACACTGAAAAAATAAAGGCAGGCCATAACAGAAGATAGATAGATACAAGCAAAGCGGGGCGCCTGTGTAACTGCAGGCGCAAGCGCATACACAAATTTTGCCTATGAGTGTCCATCATGAGGTGGCTTATAGTTTCTCAATAGAAAAAACCGGCTGGTAACCAGCCGGTTTTTTTCCGTTTGGAAAATTATTATACGCGCTCTACTTTTCCGGATTTTAACGCTCTTGCAGAAACCCAAACACGTTTAGGTTTGCCATCTACTAAAATGCGAACTTTTTGCAGGTTGGCCCCCCAAGTACGCTTATTGGCGTTCATAGCGTGGGAACGAGTGTTGCCGGAACGAGCTTTACGGCCTGTTACAACACATTTTTTTGGCATATTATTCACTCCTCACCATTGAAGCTGAAAAGATGGTTTCAATACTTCATGATATTCTGAAAGATACTTTAATAATTTACCATACAACCTTTTCAATTGCAACTGTTCTTGTAAAGTCTTTCAAGAAAAAAACCTTGACATCCTCCTCCCCCATTTGAAATGATATAATGCGGGTAAGTGTTTCTTTTAAAACAAGAGCAAGTATAGTAAAATGTCTGTAGCTTACAACCAATTTTAAGGGGGGGTCCTTGTGGCCATTGAGCTTAGAACAAAATACGGACAAATTGATATTTCAAATGATGTGATCGCTATGATTGCCGGTGGAGCAGCCATTGATTGTTATGGCATTGTCGGCATGGCATCGAAAAAACAAATAAAAGATGGACTTACCGAAATCCTGCGACGGGAAAATTTTGCCCGCGGCGTTGTAGTACGTCAGGAAGAAGACCAGGTATTTATCGATATGTACATCATTGTCAGCTATGGAACAAAAATATCGGAAGTAGCCAATAACGTGCAATCGAAAGTGAAATATACGCTTGATCAGACTGTTGGTCTATCTGTTGACGCAGTGAACATTTTTGTGCAAGGGGTTCGAGTAACGAACCCATAGTGTGTGAGGAGGAAAGATTTGTGTCTATTACTTCATTGGATGGAAAGCGGTTTACCGACATGGTTCAAGCGGGAGCCGCTCATTTGTCAGCCCATGCCGATATGGTCGATGCGCTGAACGTGTTTCCTGTTCCTGACGGAGATACGGGGACAAATATGAATTTGTCCATGACTTCTGGAGCAAAGGAAGTTCAGCAGAACGTGAGTGATCATTTTGGTAAAACAGCAGCAGCCTTATCTAAAGGGCTGCTTATGGGAGCGCGTGGAAATTCAGGTGTCATTTTGTCCCAGTTGTTCCGCGGGTTTTCTAAGGCGGTAGAACAGCAGCAGGAAGTGACGAGTAAAGAGTTGGCTCAAGCTTTCGAGGCGGGAGTGGAAACTGCCTACAAGGCGGTGATGAAACCGGTGGAAGGAACCATCTTAACCGTTGCGAAGGATGCGGCAAAAAAGGCGGTTGCTTCTGCTAAAAAACAAACAGATATTATTACGGTTATGGAGGAGCTTGTAAAAGAAGCAAGAGCTTCTTTAGCTCGGACACCGGATTATTTGCCTGTGCTTAGAGAGGTTGGCGTAGTTGATAGTGGAGGACAAGGGCTGTTGCTCGTATATGAGGGCTTCCTTGCAGAATTAAAAGGAGAGAAGCTTTCTGAGGCCGTGGGCATTGCTCCGAGTATGGACGAGCTTGTTAATGCCGCCCATCATAAAAATGTCCAAAGTTTTATGGATACGTCAGCCATTGAATTTGGTTATTGTACAGAATTTATGGTTCGTTTTGAAGAAGATAAGTTGAAGAATCATCCATTTTCTGAAGAGAAATTCCGGGCGGATTTAAGTGAGTATGGGGATTCCTTGCTTGTAATAGCAGATGAGGAATTAGCCAAGGTGCATATCCATTCTGAACAGCCGGGGAATGTATTAACTTACGGTCAGCGTTACGGCAGTCTAATCAATATGAAAATTGAAAACATGCGTCAGCAGCATAGCAATATTGTGGATGCTCCAGCTAAAGGACCTGCTGTTGCACAAAAGGAAAAGCAGGAGATCGGTATTGTCACTGTCTGTATGGGTGAGGGCATCGCTCAGTTGTTTGAAAGCATTGGCGCTTCTGTAGTAATTGAAGGCGGCCAAACGATGAACCCGAGTACAGAAGATATTGTAAAGGCGATTGAAGAGGTTAATGCTAATAAGGTCATCATTCTACCGAACAACAAAAATATCATTATGGCTGCTGAGCAGGCCGCTGAAGTAGTGGAGATGGAGGCGGTTGTTATCCCTTCAAAGACTGTTCCGCAAGGGATGTCGGCTTTGCTTGCTTATAACTCTGAAGCAAGCCTTGAGGATAACCAATCAGCTATGACAGCCGCTCTTGCCCATGTAAAGACTGGGCAAATCACTTTCGCTGTTCGCGACACGAATATCGATGGTGTTGAAATTGCTAAAGATGATTTCATGGGAATTGCTGACGGAAAGATTTTGCTAACCGATAAAAATAAAGTGGCCGCATCAAAAGAGCTGCTTCAGACAATGATTGATGAAGAGACAGAAATTATCACCGTTATTTACGGAGAAGATGCTTCTAAAACAGAGGTTGAGGAAGTAGTGGACTTTATTGAGGAGAATTTTGAAGAAGTGGAAGTAGAGGTTCATGAAGGCAAACAGCCGCTCTATTCTTTCATCTTTGCAGTAGAATAACCAGAAGGAAGGGCTCATCCCTTCCTTCTTCTTTATGTGCATTTTTAGCGGAATCATAGTAAAATAGAGAAGATAAGCTACGGTTAAAACGGCTTATAACCTTGTTTTGATTTTTACGAGAGCAAAATGGAAGAACATATAAATTAAGGCTGGGCGGCTGTCTTATAAACAATCAGTATTAAAGGAGGCGGCAGGGTGAAGTATAAAAGTGTATTTGACATTATTGGACCAATTATGATTGGCCCTTCAAGCTCCCATACAGCAGGAGCGGCAAGAATCGGCCGAGTGGCCAGAAGTTTATTTGGAAGAGAACCGCAGTGGGCGGTTATTTCTTTTTATGGATCATTTGCTGAAACATTTAAAGGGCATGCGACGGATGTAGCCATTGTCGGAGGGCTCCTTGACTTTGATACATTTGATGAGCGTATTAAACATGCGCTGGACATTGCTAAGGAACGGAAAATAGATATACAGTTTGTGAAAGAGCAAAGCATTCCGGCTCATCCAAACACGGCAAAAGTTCGCATCGGGGACGACCGATCAGAAATGGAGCTTGTTGGGATTTCCATTGGGGGCGGAAAAATCGAAATTACTGAATTAAATGGCTTTGAATTAAAGTTAACAGGGCACCATCCTGCTATTCTCGTTGTCCATGATGACCGATCCGGAGTTATTGCAACGGTTTCTAATGAGTTGGCAAAGCATGATATTAACATTGGTCATATGCAGGTTTCCCGCAAAGGGGTCGGAGAGATGGCTTTAATGACAATCGAAGTAGATCAGACAGTTAGTGAAGAAGTTCTTGATCAAATCCGGCGTTTGCCTCATATTACGCAAGTAGCAAGAGTGGCTGACTAATCGGTCTTTAAATCCAGCTAAGAAGAGGAGTGGTCGGTTTGTTTAAAAATGCAGCAGAGCTTGTAAAATTAGCTGAAGACAAACAAAAAAAGATTTCTGATATTATGATTGAACAGGAAAGTGAACTGTCAGGAAAATCCCGTGAAGAAATTATGGGGTTAATGGAAAAAAACTTAGATGTAATGGAGCAAGCGGTAGAACGCGGTTTAAAAGGAGTGCGTTCTCTCTCAGGATTGACCGGAGGAGATGCAGTGCTTTTGCAGCAATATATTCAAAAAGGGAATACATTGTCAGGTCCGCTCTTGCTCGATGCCGTCAGTAAAGCGGTAGCCACGAATGAAGTAAATGCAGCGATGGGAACAATTTGTGCAACACCGACTGCGGGCAGTGCAGGCGTTGTGCCAGGCACATTGTTTGCCATACAGGAGAAGCTTAAGCCTTCCCGGGAGGACAAAATCCGCTTTTTATTTACAGCTGGTGCATTTGGTTACATTGTTGCCAACAATGCATCCATTTCTGGTGCAGCAGGTGGTTGCCAGGCTGAGGTAGGCTCTGCATCTGGCATGGCAGCGGCAGCCATTACAGAAATGGCTGGCGGCACACCAGCACAATGTGCGGAAGCTATGGCTATTACGCTGAAAAATATGCTCGGATTAGTTTGTGATCCTGTGGCGGGGCTTGTGGAAGTGCCATGTGTAAAAAGAAATGCCATGGGAGCAGCCAATGCTATCGTAGCAGCAGATATGGCTCTTGCGGGTGTAACGAGCCGAATTCCTTGTGATGAAGTGATTGATGCTATGTATAAGATTGGTCAAACGATGCCTTCTGCCTTGAGGGAAACAGCCGGTGGTGGTTTGGCGGCCACACCTACCGGGCGAAAATTGGAGGCGAAAATTTATGGTGTACCACTCCAATCCCGGGATTGATTCATCCCCTCTCTTGCAGCCGGTAGATGTCCTGAAGGGGATCGGAAAAGAAACGGCATTAACATTAAATGAGCTTGGCATTGAAAAGATAAAAGATTTGATTGAATATTTTCCGTCCCGCTATGAGGATTACCGCCTTAAAGACTTGGCTGATGTCGGACATGAGGAGCGAGTAACAGTAGAGGGGAAAGTTCATAGCCAGCCTTCTGTTATGTTTTATTCAAAGAAAAAGTCACGCTTAACTTTTAAAGTGCTCGTTGGTCGATATTTAGTAAATGTGATTTTTTTCAATCAGCCGTACTTAAAAAGCAAGATTGACATAAATGATACGGTAACGATTACAGGGAAATGGGATAAACATAGACAAACGATTACCGGACAGCAATTTGAAGCGGGACCGCATAACCGGCAGGGAGACTTTGAAGCAGTTTATCCATTGAGGGGGGCGCTCTCGCAAAAGCTATTTCGCAAATATGTAGGACTTGCTCTATCGCAGTATGGTGAATACCTGGAAGAAACTCTACCGACAAGAACGCTTCTTCAGTATAAATTAATAAGCCGCCGGGATGCACTTCGATCTCTCCATTTTCCAGCTTCTGAAGGAGAAATGAAGCAGGCGAGACGGCGTTTTGTTTTTGAAGAGTTTCTGTATTTCCAGTTGAAGATGCAGGCTTTGCGTAAATTTGAGAGAGAACACTCGGCAGGCATTTCGCAAGCTTATGACATTCACAAGCTTAAACGTTTTATCGACTCTTTGCCGTTTACTATGACAAATGCTCAAAAAAGAGTAGTGAACGATATTTGTGCTGATATGAAATCTCCGTACCGAATGAACAGGCTCTTGCAGGGGGATGTCGGCAGCGGAAAAACAGCGGTAGCAGCTGTGTGTCTTTATGCCAGTGTTACAGCAGGGTTTCAAGGAGCATTAATGGTGCCGACGGAAATTCTTGCTGAGCAGCATGCTGAATCACTCAGCCAGCTGTTTGAACCGGTGGGCGTAAATGTAGCTTTGTTGACGAGCTCCGTCAAAGGGAAGCGTCGCAAAGAATTGCTTGCACGCTTGGAATCTGGAGAAATAGATATTATAGTTGGTACGCATGCGCTCATTCAGGAAGAAGTTAGTTTTTATCGGCTTGGTCTTGTGATTACTGATGAACAGCATCGGTTTGGCGTTAATCAACGGCGGGTTCTTCGGGAAAAAGGAGAGAGTCCGGATGTTCTTTTTATGACGGCTACACCTATTCCGCGTACGTTAGCGATCACGGTGTTTGGAGAGATGGATGTTTCCATCATCGATGAAATGCCGGCGGGAAGAAAAGAAATTGAAACATACTGGGCAAGAGAAGAAATGCTTGACCGTGTCCTCGGTTTCATGGAGAAGGAATTGGTCAAGGGGCGGCAAGCTTATGTGATCTGTCCGTTAATCGAAGAGTCTGAAAAACTTGACTTACAAAATGTGCTGGATGTTCACGCTCAGCTTGTTCAGTACTTTGATGGCCGTTACCGGGTAGGTTTAATGCATGGCCGGCTTCCATCAGAAGAGAAAGAAGGCGTGATGAAAGCTTTTACAGAACAGCAGGTCGAGGTGTTAGTGTCTACTACGGTGGTTGAAGTCGGTGTGAATGTACCGAATGCGACTATGATGGTCATTTACGACGCGGAACGATTTGGTCTTTCCCAGCTTCACCAGCTGCGCGGCCGTGTCGGGCGGGGAAGTGAGCAGTCGTACTGTATTTTGCTTGCTAATCCAAAGACAGAAATTGGCCAAGAGCGCATGAAGATCATGACCGAAACAAATGATGGTTTCGTCTTAAGTGAGAAAGATTTGGAGTTAAGGGGGCCGGGCGACTTTTTTGGGAAAAAGCAAAGCGGCCTGCCAGAATTCAAAGTAGCTGATATGGTTCATGATTACCGGGCGCTTGAAGTAGCCAGGGAAGATGCCAAACAATTGATTGAATCAGAGGCTTTCTGGAGAGAAGATGAATATGTGGCACTTCGCCGCCACCTAGAGGAATCTGGTGCCCTCTCAGGCGAGAAATTAGATTAAAGCCAAGACGTTGTTAGCAGACCGTTGTCTCAATCAGTAGAAAAGGCTTAAATTCGTTTGAGTTGTCATTTGAAGAATGCAAGTTTTTCCTTGCATTCTCTTTTTTTTGCTTTTATACTACTGTTAGTACCTAGTCCTAATATCGGATGGTGTGAAACGATGAGACGTACAAAAAAAGAGAGACAAATTCAGCTTCAGGAAACAATTGCAGATAATCCATTTGTGACGGACGAAGAATTAGCCGAACAATTTCAAGTAAGCGTGCAGACGATTCGATTGGATAGAATGGAACTGGCAATTCCCGAGCTTCGTGAAAGAATTAAGCATGTAGCAGAAAAGAAACTGACTAATGAAGTCCGGTCGCTGCCGATTGAAGAAGTGATTGGTGACATTATTGATATTGAACTGGATAAGAGTGCGATTTCTATTTTTGATGTCAAGAGGGAACACGTATTTGCAAGAAATGGAATTGCCCGTGGCCATCATTTATTTGCGCAAGCGAATTCTCTTGCGGTCGCTGTTATTAATGACGAGCTTGCTTTAACTGCCAAAGCGAATATCCGGTTTAAAAGATCGGTTCATGAAGGAGAACGAGTGGTGGCAAAAGCGAAGGTTATCGATATTAAAGCAGCGAATGAGCGGACGATCGTTGAAGTGAACAGCTATGTCGGACAAGAGCTTGTTTTTCAAGGAGACTTTACTATGTACCGTTCCAATACAACAGCAGAGGATGAAGGACAATGAAAATAGCAATAGATGCAATGGGCGGCGATCATGCCCCAAAAGAAATTATTTTAGGTGCGAATAAAGCTTTAGCAGAAATGCCTGGGTTGGAACTGCTTATTTATGGGGATGAAAAGCTGATCCAGCCATTGTTGGAGACAACTAACCGGGCGAAAGTTATACATACTGATGAAGTGATTCTTGGAACAGATGAGCCGGTGCGTGCGGTTCGCCGCAAGAAAAATGCCTCCATGGTTATGATGGCACAGGCGGTAGCTGACGGAGAGGCAGCTGCCTGTGTATCAGCTGGGAATACAGGTGCTTTAATGGCCGCTGGTTTATTCGTTGTTGGCCGCCTGGATGGAATTCAGCGCCCGGCTCTCGCTCCGACGCTGCCGACTGTTGATGGCAAAGGATTTGTTATGCTTGATCTTGGAGCTAACGTCGATGCTAAACCTGAACATTTGCTTCAATATGCAATTATGGGTTCAATTTATGCGGAAAAAGTAAGAGGAATAGAAAACCCTCGTGTTGGCCTCTTGAATATTGGCACAGAAGAGAAAAAAGGAAATGACTTAACGAAAGAAGCATTTGGGCTGCTCAGCGGACAAAAAAGTATTCATTTTGTCGGCAATGTAGAATCCCGCGATTTATTAAATGGGGTGGCAGACGTCGTAGTGACGGATGGGTTTACTGGCAATATGGTGTTAAAAACAATTGAAGGTACAGCTTTATCAGTCTTTTCAATGCTAAAGTCAGCCTTGACTTCTTCTTTAAAAGCAAAGTTGGGCGCTGGTTTGCTTAAAAATGAACTTTATAGTTTAAAAGATAAAATGGATTACACCGAATATGGAGGAGCAGGGTTATTCGGTTTAAAAGCGCCTGTTATCAAAGCGCATGGCTCATCAAATGCCAATGCCTTTTATAATGCGTTAAAGCAAGCCTATATGATGGCGGAAGCTGATGTCCCTTCCAAGATCGCAGGAGCGGCTGGGATTGTGTCATCAACAGAAAAGTAAGGAGGAATGGAAGATGGGGAAAATTGCATTTGTATTTCCGGGGCAGGGATCACAAGCAGTCGGTATGGGAAAAGCCTTGGCGGAGGAGCATCAGGAAATCCGGGAATTGTTTGAATCAGCAGATCATAAATTAGGCTTTTCATTAAGTGAGCTTATGTTTGACGGACCGGAAGAAAAGCTGACACTAACCATGAACGCCCAGCCGGCGATTTTAACAGCAAGCATGGCGGCACTAAAAATCTTTGAAAAAGAAGGCATTACACCCGACTTTGTGGCCGGTCACAGTTTAGGAGAGTATACAGCGCTTACTGCTGCGAATGCACTGACATTTGAGGATGCTGTCTATGCTGTTCATAAACGAGGACAATTCATGGAGCAAGCTGTACCAGCTGGCGAAGGAACAATGGCTGCCGTTCTCGGAATGGATCGGAGCCTTTTGCAGGAGGTAACGGAAGAGGTAACAGCATCCGGCGAAACCGTAGGCCTGGCTAATTTAAACTGTCCAGGACAAATTGTTATTTCAGGAACGAAAAATGGAGTAGCAAAAGCCGGCGAGTTGGCGAAGGAGAAAGGCGCAAAACGGGTCATTCCGTTAAATGTAAGCGGCCCCTTCCATTCTTCATTAATGAAACCGGCTACGGAGCAGCTTGAGCAAGTGCTCGACGAAGTAGAAATAAAAGACTGTGACACGCCGCTGATTGCCAATGTTGACGCAAAGGCTGTTACGAAGGCCGAAGATATTCGCGCTAAATTACTCCAGCAACTGTACTCTCCAGTTCTTTGGGAAGACAGTGTAGAAACGCTGATTGAGGCGGGAGTCGACACATTTATTGAAATAGGCCCGGGGAAAGTTTTGTCAGGTCTTATTAAGAAAGTAAATCGGAAAGTGACTACGTATGCTGTGCAGGATGGAGCATCTATTCAGGAAGCAGTAAAAGCATTAAAGGAGGCAGCACAATGAAACTAGAAGGAAAAGCCGCTTTAGTAACGGGTGCATCGCGTGGAATCGGGCGTGAGATTGCTCTTGAATTGGCCCGTGCGGGGGCGGATGTTGCTGTTAATTATTCCGGAAGTGAGGCAAAAGCAAACGAGGTTGTTCAGGAAATTCAAGCGCTTGGCCGCAAAGCTTTGGCGGTACAATGCAACGTTGCTGACAATGACTCTGTAGCAGAAATGGTAAAGCAGACGACAGAAGCATTCGGAAAAATTGATATCCTTGTTAATAACGCAGGCATCACCCGTGATAATCTGTTAATGCGCATGAAAGAGCAAGAATGGGATGATGTCATTGATACAAATTTAAAAGGTGTATTTCTTTGCACAAAGGCAGTTACTCGTCCAATGATGAAGCAGCGGAGTGGCCGTATTATTAACATCGCCTCCATTGTTGGGGTGAGTGGAAATCCTGGACAAGCGAACTATGTTGCCGCTAAAGCGGGTGTTATCGGCTTAACGAAGACTACAGCAAAAGAGCTAGCTTCCCGCGGTATTACAGTTAATGCTTTGGCTCCGGGCTTTATTACAACCGACATGACAGACGCCCTGCCAGAAGAAGCAAAAGAAGCTATGCTTAGACAAATACCGCTCGCTCAGTTTGGTGAGCCTGCTGATATTGCAAAAGCGGCTCTTTTCCTTGCATCAGAAGACGCTAAATATATTACCGGCCAAACCATTCACATCGACGGCGGCATGGTGATGTAATAAGAAAAGCGGAAGCGGCCTGATCAGCCCGATAGGAGGTTGGAGGGCCCGACAAGGAGTCGTTCTTCAGACTCCGATAGAGAGACCGAAACCGCCGTACGGGCTGGCCGCTGAAGCTAGATAACAAGAAAAGCAGAAGGCGCTCGTCCTGCGCGATAGCGGATTGGAGCTCTTGACGAGGAGTTGCTTTTTTAAACTCTGACAGAGAGAGCGAAATCTGCGTACGCGCAAGCGCCTGGAGCTAGATAACAAGAAAAGCGGGGCCGACTGTACTGCTCCGATAAGCATAAGCCGAAATGGCGAAGTGGCGTCTTTCAGCCGCATAGCCAGATCGGCTTATGACCTCGAGGGGGAAGAAGGCGAAGCTGGACAAGAAAAGCGGTAAGCGCTCGTTGGACTTCGAGAAAGGGTTGGAGGTCTACGCAAGTTTGTGCCCTGTATGAAGCAGAAAATTTATTTTATCTTTACCGAAAATCGTCTATAATGACTTGAGGGGAGGTGAATGAGTATGGCAGAGGTATTAGAGCGTGTAACAAAAATCATTGTAGATCGTCTTGGAGTAGAAGAATCCCAAGTAAACCTTGAAGCTTCTTTTAAAGAAGATCTTGGAGCAGATTCTTTAGACGTAGTTGAACTAGTAATGGAATTAGAAGATGAGTTCGACATGGAAATTTCTGACGATGATGCAGAAAAAATCGCAACAGTGGGCGACGCTGTGAATTACATAAACAGCAAAAATTAATCGTTCGAAGAATACAAGCTCCGTTCTTGAAACGGAGCTTTCTTCTTTTGCGATTTTTTTCAATTTCGACTACACTGTGTGTGGGTGCAAATTAGTTTAATTACCGGAGGAAATCCAATGAAGAAACCACATAGAGACTTCAAGAGGCCTTTAACTAAAAGAGAACAGCAATTTAATCAGCTGCAAGAAAATTTAGGCATTCATTTTCATGACGAAAATTTACTAAAGCATGCCTTTACCCATTCATCCTATGTGAATGAGCATCGGAAAAAGCCATATGAGGACAATGAACGACTTGAATTTTTAGGGGATGCGGTGTTGGAGTTAACCGTTTCTCACTACCTATTTAAAAAATACCCGCTCATGTCAGAGGGAGATTTAACGAAATTGCGGGCTGCCGTAGTCTGTGAGCCATCACTTGTCACCTTCGCTAACGAGTTGAATTTCGGGAAATATGTTCTTCTTGGAAAAGGCGAAGAAATGACTGGAGGCCGGATGAGGCCGGCTCTTTTGGCAGATGTATTTGAAGCGTTTATGGGCGCTTTGTTTTTAGATCAAGGGATGGATGCTGTCCTCCTTTTCTTGGAAAAAATGATCTTTCCTAGAATTGATTCCGGTGCTTTTTCTCATATGATGGATTATAAGAGCCAATTGCAAGAGCTTGTGCAGCGTCAGACAAAGGGATTACTTGAATATAAAATATTGCAGGAAAAAGGCCCGGCTCATAGTAAAGAGTTTGTTTCTCAAGTTTCATTAAATGGAGAAGTGCTTGGAAGTGGACAAGGAAAATCGAAAAAAGAAGCCGAGCAGCTGGCTGCTCAGATGGCTTTGACAGCTTTGAAACAACATACAGAGTAGAAGGCAGGGGAAAGGAACATGTTCCTGAAGAAACTGGAAATTGCCGGGTTTAAATCATTTGCTGAACGCGTTTCTGTCGAATTTGTTGATGGGGTAACAGCTGTAGTCGGTCCGAATGGTTCGGGGAAGAGCAACATTACGGATGGGATACGCTGGGTACTTGGAGAGCAGTCAGCAAAGAGTTTGCGCGGCGGTAAAATGGAAGATGTCATTTTTGCTGGCAGCGATAGCCGCAAGCCGCTGAATTTTGCCGAAGTAACCCTAACTTTAAACAACGAAGCACAAACACTCCCGATTGAATACAGTGAGGTCAATGTAACAAGAAGGGTCTATCGTTCCGGGGACAGTGAATACTTTATTAATAAAAGGCCGTGCCGTCTCAAAGACATCGTTGATTTATTTATGGATTCGGGTCTTGGTAAGGAGGCTTTTTCTATCATCGGCCAAGGCAAGGTAGAAGAAATATTGAATAGCAAACCAGAGGAGCGCCGGGCAATTTTTGAAGAGGCAGCTGGGGTGTTAAAGTATAAAAACCGGAAAAAGAAAGCGGAGAAAAAACTGGATGAAACACAAGAAAATCTTCTGCGTGTTCAAGACATTCTCCATGAATTAGAAGGGCAAATAGAGCCTTTGCGCATGCAGGCATCGATTGCGAGAGATTATCTTGACAAGAAAGAAGAAATGACCAGCTATGATATTGCGGTGATTGTTTATGAAATTGGCGAACTGCATACTCAATGGGAACAGTTAAAAGCAAGCCATGCTGAGCATGCACAAGAAGAAACTGCGCTTTTTTCGAACCTTCAACAGAAAGAGGCAAAAGCAGAAGAACTGCGAACGCAAATTACAGCC
Source organism: Pseudobacillus sp. FSL P4-0506 (assembly GCF_038003025.1). Lineage (NCBI taxonomy): Bacteria > Bacillati > Bacillota > Bacilli > Caryophanales > Bacillaceae > Pseudobacillus > Pseudobacillus sp. FSL P4-0506. Next base: position 3,457,433 of record NZ_JBBOOI010000001.1, on the reverse strand, counting down.
CTTGATGAGTCAGTGAATGATTTACAGGCGGTGCTTTTAGCTGCCAGCGAGGAACTGGAAAAGCTGGAAGGCCGTAAACAAGTGTTGCAGGAACGAAAAAAGAATGCGATCCAAAATGAGGGACAGCTGGCTGACAACTTAGCGGAAATCAAAGAAAAGATCCAACAGCTTTCTGTGCAGGCAGAGGATTTAAGGAGAAAGACGGAAGCAGATAAAAAAGAAGAAGTTGAATTAAAGCAGCTGCTAGCAGTTAAGCAAGAAGAAATGAAGCAGCTTTCCAAAAACTTAGAAGAGGAAATTGAGTCGTTAAAAGCCGATTATATTGAGAGTCTGAACGTGCAAGCCTCTGCTAAAAATGAACGCCAGCACGTAAAACAGCAGATCGAACAATTGGTGCACAGAAAAGAGCGGCTCGATGCTGAAAATAAAAAATATCTTGCCGAAAGACAGGAGATAGAGGCTAGAAAATCTGCTATTGATGAAGCACTTGCTTCTGAGCAGGAGCGTGCAGCTATCCATGTAGACGCTTTGCATCGAGAGCAACAGCTTCTTGAAACAATGAAATCGAAATATGAAAAGCAGGAATCTAGTCTTTATCAAGCTTATCAAATTCTTCAGGATGCCAAATCGCGCAAAGAGATGCTTGAATCCTTGGAAGAGGACTATTCTGGCTTTTTTCAAGGCGTGAAGGAAATATTAAAAGCGAGAGACCGACAACTTTCAGGGATTGAAGGAGCGGTTGCTGAAATTATTGATGTGCCTAAAAAATATGAAACGGCCATGGAAGTGGCTCTTGGCAGCAGCATGCAGCATATTATTACGGCTGACGAGCGGGCTGCCCGTGAAGCCATTGGTTATTTAAAGAAGCATCGATTTGGGCGGGCTACCTTTTTGCCGTTAACTTCGATAAAGGAAAAAATATTCCCAGCCACCCTTTCTGCTCAGCTGGAAAATGACGATCGTTTCATCGGCATAGCGTCCAACCTTATCAGCTTTCCAGAAGCATACAGCCCAGCTATAACCAATCTCCTTGGTCATACAGTAGTTGCTGCTCATTTAGAAGGAGCCAATGAGCTGGCTAAGCTCATGAATTATCGTTACCGGATTGTAACGCTTGATGGAGATATTGTGAACCCCGGCGGTTCCATGACTGGAGGCGCTTTGAAGCAAAAAGGAAACTCATTGATTAGCCGAAAAAACGAGCTCGAGTCCTTGAAAGTGAGACTTGCTTCAATGGAAGAAAAGACGATAGCTGCTGAACGTGAAGTGAAAAAATTAAAAGAGAGTATACTCTCCAAAGAAGCTCTCCTTAAAGAGATGAGAGAGCAGACAGAACTAATAAGAGCCAACGAGCAGGAGCGGAAAAACGAACAGCTTGAATGGCAATTTGCCTACCAAACCATTAACAGTCGCTTATCTATCTATGATTCAGAAAAGCAAGAGTTCGAAACGGAGCATCAAAGGCTTCAAGCGCTTTTAGAAAATGCGGAAAAACAATTAGCCATCAGTCAGCAGGAAATTGAGGAGCTCGATGTAAAAATCAAGAAGTTAACAGAACAAAAGGCTCATGAAAGCACGCTGAAGGAAACAATCATGCAAACAATAAGCGAGCTTAATTCCAAGCTTGCCGTCAAGCAAGAGCAGTTGACATCAAGAAAAGAACGCCTTGAACAAGTGCTTGCTGAGTTGGCTGCTTCTGAACAAAAACATAAACAGTGGCATGAAGATATGAACTGGCTAAAAACAGAAATGTCAGCAAGCGGGCAGGGAGAAGAAGAATTGGACGAGGCTGCCCGGAAAAAGCGGCAGGATAAAGAAGAAATAAGCAAGCTTATTACTATGCGTAGAAATGAACGTATGGATAAGCTAGGCCGGCTGGAGGGCGAGGAAAGGGAGCTTAAAGAAGCGAGAAGGCTTCATAAAGCAATGAGCGAAGCTGTCCAGGATGAAGAAGTGAAAATCAATCGCCTGGATGTGGAGCTTGATAACCGCCTGGAACAGTTAAATAAAGAATATGCCCTGACATATGAAGCGGCAAAAGAGAAGTACCCACTGCCTTTTCCGATCGAAGAGGTGCGTAAAAAACTTCATTTGATCAAGCTGTCTATCAAGGAATTAGGCAGCGTAAATCTAGGAGCTATCGAAGAATATGAGCGGGTATCTGAACGGTACACCTTCCTTGAAGAGCAGCGAGCTGATTTACAAGAGGCCAAAGATACACTATCTCAAGTTATACAGGAAATGGATGAAGAGATGACGAAGCGATTTAAGGAAACCTTCCAATCGGTGAGCACACAATTCCTTCCGGTTTTTCAGTCGTTATTTGGCGGTGGGAGAGCTGAATTGAGATTAACAGATCCGGACCATTTGCTTAGCACGGGGGTCGATATCGTTGCGCAGCCGCCTGGAAAAAAACTGCAGAGCCTCAGTCTTTTATCGGGAGGGGAACGAGCACTTACGGCTATTGCCCTTCTATTTGCCATTCTAAAAGTACGTCCTGTTCCTTTCTGTGTACTTGATGAAGTAGAGGCAGCTCTAGATGAAGCGAATGTTTTTCGATTTAGTCGGTACTTAAAGCAATTTAGCCAAGATACACAGTTTATCGTTATTACTCATAGAAAGGGAACAATGGAAGAAGCGGATGCTTTGTATGGCATCACTATGCAGGAGTCAGGGGTATCTCGATTGGTTTCTGTGACAATGGATAAAAAAGCAGAAACCCCTGTTTAATTCGTGTATTATTTATGAGCCGAATAGAGTGGAGGCTGTTCCTTCATCCTATTTGGCTTATCAAATATCAGTTTAGGATATTAAATATAGGAGGAAAGCGGATGAGCTTTTTTAAGAAATTAAAAGAAAAATTGACAACTTCCACAGACCAGGCAACAGAAAAATTTAAAACGGGCCTGACGAAAACACGTGATAACTTTTCCAGCAAAGTAAACGACCTCGTGGCGCGTTATCGCAAAATTGATGAGGATTTCTTCGAAGAGTTGGAAGAGATTCTGATCGGTGCCGATGTGGGATTTGATACAGTTATGGAATTAATTGATCAATTGAAACATGAAGTAAAACGGCGCAATACGAAAGATCCGGCAGAAGTACGTGATATTATCACAGAAAAACTCGTCGATATTTACCAGAACGGTGAAGAAGCACCAAATGCATTGAATATACAGGAAAACGACCTTACAGTCATTCTCTTTGTTGGCGTCAACGGAGTAGGGAAAACAACAACAATCGGTAAGATGGCTCATAAGTTTAAATCAGAAGGCAAAAACGTGTTGCTAGCCGCTGGAGACACTTTCCGTGCCGGAGCGATTGAGCAGCTTGAGGTCTGGGGAGAACGAACAGGCGTGGAAGTAATTAAGCAGGGGGAAGGCTCTGATCCGGCTGCGGTGATGTATGATGCTGTTCGGGCGGCTAAATCACGGAAAGCGGATATTTTGTTGTGTGACACAGCCGGACGACTGCAAAATAAAGTGAATTTAATGAAGGAATTGGAAAAAGTAAAGCGAGTCATTGAACGAGAAGTTCCCGGAGCCCCTCATGAAGTATTGATTGTCTTGGATGCGACCACGGGACAAAATGCCATGGTTCAGGCAAAAACCTTTAAAGAAGCAACAGACGTAAGCGGAATCGTTCTTACAAAGCTTGATGGAACAGCTAAAGGGGGCATCGTGCTCGCTATCCGCAAAGAACTCGAAATTCCGGTTAAATTTGTCGGTTTAGGTGAAAAGATGGATGATCTCCAGCAATTTGATGCGGAAAAATACGTGTACGGCTTGTTTTCTACTGCCTTCGAAGAAAAAGAGGAAGACACAGAAGAAGAGGAAGAATGATTTAATCTTCCGGCAGGGCGGAGTTTATCTTACTGTTAGAGAATAGCACTTACTTTACTGACTTGCCGAATGTGTCACTTTCTTGGCCAGTTGTCTGTATTAACTGGCCATATACTTAAATAGAAGCAGCGTCTTGCGCTTTTCTATTGGCCAGTCCGTACGGTAGAGTTTCGACCTCTCTGTCGAAGGAGTCTAAGCAACAACTCCTCGTCAGGATCTCCAGCTTCCTACCGGGCTAATCAGGCTACTTTTGCTTTTCTTAGACGTAAAGATATTTTCTTGACATTGCTATTTAAAATGAGTAGACTATTTTTATGTAAAGGTTTTTAACTTAACAAGGGGGGCTGTCCATGCTTGAAAAGACAACAAGAATGAATTTCTTGTATGATTTCTATCATTCTTTGTTAACAGATAAGCAGCGCAGTTATATGTCCCTTTATTACCTAGATGATTTCTCTCTTGGTGAAATCGCGGAAGAGTATGAAGTGAGCCGCCAGGCGGTTTACGATAATATTAAACGCACGGAAGCAATGCTCGAAGAGTATGAGAGCAAACTACTGCTATTTAAAAAATTTCAAGAGCGCAGCCGCTTGCTGAAACAGTTAAAATCACTTGTTTCGGCTGACGGACAGTCTATTATTGAATCGCTCGAGAAATTAGATTAGGAGGCGGCAACATGGCATTTGAAGGATTAGCCGACCGACTGCAAAGCACAATGCAAAAAATCCGCGGCAAAGGGAAAGTGACAGAGGCGGATGTCAAAGAAATGATGAGAGAAGTGCGTCTTGCCCTTCTTGAAGCGGATGTTAACTTCAAAGTCGTCAAAAGCTTTGTTAAAAAAGTTAGCGAACGCTCTGTCGGCCAGGAAGTAATGAAAAGCTTAACGCCTGGTCAGCAGGTCATTAAAGTGGTTAAAGAAGAACTAACCAACCTGATGGGTGGCGAACAAAGCCAAATTGCGGTAGCAAAGCGGCCACCAACAGTAATCATGATGGTTGGTCTTCAAGGGGCCGGTAAAACAACGACTACTGGCAAGCTGGCTAATTTGTTGCGGAAGCGTTATAACCGCAAGCCGCTGCTTGTAGCGGCGGATATTTACCGTCCGGCAGCTATTAAGCAGTTGGAAACACTCGGCAAACAACTAAATATGCCCGTTTTTTCTTTAGGAGACCAGGTGAGCCCGGTGGAAATTGCCAAGCAGGCGATTGAAAAAGCAAAAGCAGATCATCATGATTATGTCTTGATTGATACGGCTGGCCGTCTACACGTAGATGAAGACTTAATGGGTGAGCTAAAAGATATCAAAGAATTGACTAATCCTGACGAAATCTTCCTTGTAGTAGATGCAATGACTGGTCAAGACGCGGTGAATGTTGCAGAAAGCTTCAATGAACAGCTTGGTGTGACGGGCGTTATTTTAACGAAGCTTGATGGTGATACGCGCGGAGGGGCAGCTTTATCTATTCGTGCGGTAACTGAAAAGCCGATTAAGTTTGCTGGTATGGGTGAAAAACTCGATGCTCTTGAACCTTTTCATCCGGAGCGAATGGCTTCCCGGATTTTGGGCATGGGCGATGTATTGACGCTGATTGAAAAGGCGCAAACGAACGTGGATGAAGAAAAAGCAAAAGAGCTTGAGCAGAAAATGCGGACAATGTCCTTTACATTTGATGACTTTCTCGAACAGCTTGGCCAAGTCCGTTCCATGGGTCCATTGGATGAGATTATCAAAATGCTTCCCGGAGCTAATAAAATTAAAGGTTTAAGCAATGTTCAGGTGGATGAAAAGCAAATTTCTCACGTTGAAGCTATTATTCAGTCGATGACGAATGAGGAAAAGCAGCATCCAGAAATTATTAGCTCAGGCCGAAAAAAGCGTATTGCCAAAGGAAGCGGAACCTCTATTCAAGAGGTCAATCGTCTTCTTAAGCAATTTGAAGAGATGAAAAAGATGATGAAGCAAATGTCTGGCATGCAGCAAAAGGGCAAGAAAAAAGGAATGCCGTTTAAGTTTCCATTTATGTAAGGGAAGCGAAAGCGGCCCGATTAGCCCGATAAGAGGTTGGAGGGCTCGGCGAGGAGTCTCTGACAGAGAGGCTGAAACCGGCGTACGAGCTGGCTGCTGCAGCTAGACAAAGAAAAGCAAAATTCGCTTTTTTATAGCAATAAAATAAAATGTAAAGAAAAAAACCTTTACAAACAACCTTATTATTTGTTATTATTCTATCTTGTGTAAAACTATTCGGAGGTGCTTTAAAAATGGCAGTAAAAATTCGTTTAAAACGCATGGGTTCTAAAAGAGCTCCATTCTATCGTATTGTAGTAGCAGATTCTCGTTCTCCACGTGACGGACGCCAAATCGAAACAGTTGGAACATACAATCCAATTTCTCAACCAGCGGAAGTAAAAATCGATGAAGAGCTTGCACTAAAATGGCTTCAAAATGGTGCGAAACCATCTGATACAGTACGTAATCTTTTCTCTAAGCAAGGCATTATGGAAAAATTCCACAACGCTAAAATCAGCAAATAAGAGAAATGGAAGAGTTAATCTTAGCAATTGTTAAACCACTTGTCGACCATCCCGATCAAGTCTATGTGAAAGAGAAAGCAGAAGAAAGCAAGGTTACTTACCGCCTTTCTCTTCATCCGGAGGATATTGGGAAAGTCATCGGGAAGCACGGCCGCATTGCTAAGGCGGTTCGAACCATTGTAATGGCAGCGGCAAACGTTGCTCATCAGAAAAAAGTGTATGTAGAAATAGCCGAATAGGGAGGGATAACCTCCCTTTTTTCATATAAATTTTTAATAAGTAAAGCGGAAGCGGCCTGATCAGCCCGATAGGTGGTTGGAGGGTTCGATAAGGAGTCGTTCTTTGACCTCGACAGAGAGCGAAATTAGCGTACGTGCTAGCCGCTGGAGCTAGACAAAGAGGGAATGACGGCTAAAGGCGTGACATCGTGTCGCAGCGCCCTCACTAGCACATCATGTGCGTCGAAGCGGAAGCATATCTGGCATAGAAAGGAAGGCGGAGGCATGCAAGTTTTGCGGACAGTAATTGTTAAGCAAGTATTAACAGAGACGCTGAAACAATCGTTGCTTTCATCTTATCAGGATAAAAAAAGCCAGCTTGAAAAAGAATATGAGCAATTACGCTTTGAGTTAAAAAAAACTGAACGACAGCAAAAAGGTGTCGGCCAGCAATCGACAGCCTTTTTTCAGAAGGAGATGAAGCAGCGTCAGCAAAAAATTGAAAATATTAATTTTCAACAAAGCCAGCTGGAGCTGCTTCCTCTTGGCAGTGAGTTGAAAGAAAAAGAAATGCAGACACTAGTCGATGTAAAAATTGGAGATCGATGGGAAGAAACAGAAAAGACAATTGTCATTAAAGATGGCATTGTCGTCGAGATTCGTTAGAGGTGAGCCAACAATGGAGAAATGGTTTAACGTGGGAAAAATTGTGAATACACATGGAATTCGTGGCGAAGTAAGAGTGATTTCGAGAACGGATTTCCCTGATGAGCGATATAAAGTAGGAAACACACTTTATTTGTTCATGCCCGGTGAAACGGAAGGAAAACCTTTAATCGTCTCATCGCATCGTAAACACAAATCATTTGATTTACTCACATTTGAAGATGTGGATGGATTAAATGCCGTAGAGCCGTTCAAAGGCGGGCTTTTAAAAATAAAAGAGTCGCAGCAGGGTGAGTTAAACGAAGGAGAATACTACTTCCACGAAATCATCGGTTGTCTAGTTAAAACAGTCGATGAGGAGGAAGTTGGTAAAGTAACCGAAATTTTAACGCCGGGAGCTAATGATGTGTGGGTAGTTAAGGGGAAAAATGGCAAAGATTTTTACATTCCGTATATTGAGCAAATTGTAAAAAAGGTAGATGTGAAAGAGAAGCTCATCTTTATTGAACCGATGGAAGGGTTATTGTCATGATGAAAATTGATATTCTTTCTCTTTTTCCTGAAATGTTCGAAGGAGTTCTCCGCTCTTCCATATTGAAGAAAGCGTCTGAAAAAGGAAAAGTTGAGTACAATGTGATTAATTTCCGGGAATTCGCCGAGGGAAAGCATAAAACGGTTGATGATTATCCATATGGTGGCGGAGCGGGAATGGTGTTGAAGCCGCAACCGGTTTTTGATGCGGTCGAGCAGGCAAAGGCATCCTCTCCCTCTTCTCGTCCACGGGTGATTTTAATGTGTCCCCAAGGAGAGCGCTACTCACAGCAAAAGGCCGAAGAATTGGCTGCAGAGCAGCATCTTATTTTTATTTGTGGCCATTATGAAGGCTATGATGAGCGGATTCGTGAGCAGCTTGTAACAGACGAAATCTCGATTGGTGACTTTGTCTTAACAGGCGGTGAGCTAGCAGCTATGGTTATTACAGATAGTGTGGTCCGTCTCTTGCCGGATGTGCTTGGCAATGAGGAATCTCCTATACTCGATTCATTTTCCTCCGGGCTTCTTGAACATCCTCACTATACGAGGCCAGCTGAATTTCGGGGCTTGAAAGTGCCAGACGTTCTTCTTTCAGGGAACCACCGATTAATAGAGGAATGGAGAGAGAAAGAGTCCTTAAGACGGACATGGGAAAGGCGCCGGGACTTACTAGCGAATTATCCTTTATCAGAACAGCAGAAAATATGGTTAACAGAGTGGGAAAAAGAAAGAGATTCTTGATTTGTTATTTTAAATGTGATAAAATTTTTTCGTGGTTTGTGACAACAGTCCAAGCCCATTATAACGGTGTTCCGCTGCGACTCAATAAAAGTTGTATTGAGCATCGGTTAGAAGGAGAGGAATAATATGCACAAATTGATTGAAGAACTTACTAAGGAACAACTTCGCACAGATCTTCCGGCTTTCCGTCCTGGAGATACAGTACGCGTACACGTAAAGGTCGTTGAGGGCACACGTGAACGTATCCAGGTTTTTGAAGGGGTTGTAATCAAACGTCGCGGTGGCGGAGTAAGCGAAACATTTACTGTTCGCAAAATCTCTTATGGCGTAGGCGTTGAACGTACGTTCCCGCTTCATACACCGAAGATCGAAAAAATCGAAGTAACTCGCCGTGGTAAAGTTCGTCGTGCTAAATTGTACTACTTGCGTAACCTTCGCGGTAAAGCAGCTCGTATTAAAGAAATTCGATAATAATAGGCATTTTTGTGAGAGGAGCTTGGAAACAAGCTCCTTTTTCAAATGAAAGAGTCCTTTCTTTTCTCAATAACGCCCAAGATGATATGATGATTACATAATAAATTAGGTGGTGACGAATTTGGCAAAGGAAAAAAACGAATTCTGGGAGTGGACGAAAGCTTTTTTAATCGCAATCGGGTTGGCAGCAATTATTCGATATTTTATCATTGCCCCTATCGTTGTAGACGGAGAGTCAATGATGCCGACGCTGAATGACGGCGACTGGATGATCGTCAATAAAATGGGGGAACCTCAACGTTTCGATATTGTAGTGTTTCATGCACCGGAGCACAAAGATTATATTAAACGTGTGATCGGACTTCCGGGTGATACGGTTGAGTATAAGAATGATAAATTATATATTAACGGAAAATATTATAAAGAGCCTTACCTGGACAAGTATAAGGCGCAGGAACCTGGTCCGCTTACGCCTGACTTTACTCTAAAAGATATCACGGGAAAAGAAACAGTCCCTAAGGGTGAAATCTTCGTGCTCGGAGACAATCGGTTATACAGCAAGGACAGCCGCCACATCGGGACAATTAAAATTGATGAAGTGGTAGGCGATACGAGCCTTGTTTTCTGGCCATTAAACAAAATGCGCATAGTAGACTAAACAGGATCATTTTAATAGAACGGAGGTGAAGCCATGACAATTCAATGGTTTCCCGGCCATATGGCTAAAGCGAGAAGGGAAGTAACAGAGAAACTGAAATTAGTGGACATCATCTTTGAATTGGTTGATGCTCGCCTGCCAATTTCTTCACGTAACCCGATGATTGATGAAATCATCCAGCAAAAGCCGAGATTAGTGCTTTTAAACAAAGCCGACATGGCGGATCCAGCGGTTACTAATCGCTGGCTTGCTTACTTTAAACAGGAGGGGATTCCCGCATTAGCGATTAACTCTCATGCAGGGAACGGCTTGGCGGCTATTAATAAAGCGGCCAAGGAGATCCTAAAGGAAAAATTCGACCGAATGAAATCCAGAGGGATAAAGCCTAGGGCTATCCGGGCTATGATCGTCGGTATCCCGAACGTAGGGAAGTCTACATTAATCAACCGGCTGGCTAAAAAGAACATTGCTAAGACTGGTAACATGCCTGGTGTCACAAAAGCCCAGCAGTGGATCAAGGCAGGGAAAGAAATGGAGCTTCTGGATACCCCTGGCATTCTTTGGCCAAAATTTGAGGATGAAGAAACCGGCTTTAAGCTGGCTTTGACCGGAGCGATTAAAGACACCATCCTTAATTTGCAGGATGTGGCAATTTTTGCTCTCCGCTTTTTGGAAGATCATTATCCAGACCGTCTTAAAGAGCGCTATCAGCTCGAGGACATTCCGGAGGACGTAGTGGACCTTTTCAATAATATCGGCACGCTGCGCGGCTGTTACGCAGCACGCAACGAAATCGATTATGATAAAACAACGGAAGTTATTATCCGTGATATCCGTGGAGAAAAGCTTGGAAAGCTAACGTTTGACTTTCCGGAAGCACAAATGAAATAACAAAAAGCAAAGGCCCTTTCTTAGGGTCTTTATTTTGTTTAAACAAAGTCGATATAAAAGAAAAGAAGGCGGGAAATGAGATGGCGTTTTGACTAAGCCTTTTAAAAATGAATAAAGCATGATTAAAATAAATAAGGCTGCCAGTGGCATGAGGTTTCCGCATATATTTTACTAAAAACAACATGTGCAAAATTCAAAAAATATCTGTTAACAAGAAAGTAAACAAAAGGAGTTAATGATGGTCCAGTCAGTAAGTGAGATTAAAAAGGAACTAAAAAATATTCAAACAGAAAATCATCCGCAATTTCAGGAGTGGCTGAAAGATTCTCGAAAAGGAGTCCAGCAGGCAATTGCCCAATGGTACCGCCGACAAAATCAACGGGAGCAAGAACGATTAAACTATGAGAGAATGCTCACTTTTGAAAAGCAACTCATAGAGAAAGGAGTAACATATATTGCGGGAATCGATGAAGTGGGACGAGGACCACTCGCAGGGCCGGTTGTCGCAGCAGCAGTTGTGCTACCAGAAGATCTTGAGCTAGTAGGAATTAATGATTCTAAAAAAATCAGCAGAATGAAAAGAGACTATTTCTATGAAGAACTTATAGAAAAAGCAGACGTAGGTATCGGGATTGTTGAGGCTTCTGAAATTGATGAAATAAATATATACGAAGCCACAAAAAAAGCGATGAAAGTAGCGGTAGCAGGCCTTTCACGGGTCCCAGAGCATCTGTTGATCGATGCAATGACACTAAGCCTTCCCATTCCTCAGACATCTATTATTAAGGGGGATGCAACAAGTGTATCGATTGCAGCAGCGTCGATCGTAGCAAAAGTGACCAGAGACAGGTTAATGTGTGACTATGCTCTCGTTTATCCACAATACGGTTTTGAAAGAAATATGGGATATGGAACAGCAGAGCATTTGGAAGGTTTGAGTTCAAGCGGTCCCTGCGAGATTCACCGAAGGAGTTTTTCTCCAGTAAAGGAAATAGAATAACAGCAGAAAAAGTAAGGGGGGAAAGAGATGATTATCCAGCAAGCTGCTCTCGCGCAAGGTCTTCTCGGCAAGGAAAAAACAGCTCAGTTACGAGAAGGGGAGATGTTTCCCGCCAAAGTAGTAAAAATGTTACCGAATGGCATGGCTGAGCTATCGACTGGAACGACTACAATGGTTGCAAAGCTGGAAGTGCCGCTTCAATCAGGGGAAAGATATTGGTTCCGAGTAGCATCGAATAATGAAGGAATACACCTGCAAGTGATTACATCGCCAATGTCAGAAAATGAAAGTCTATCAAAAATGGCAAGGGATTTACTCATGCAGTTGTCTTTACCGATCACAAAAGAGAATAAAGCATTTGTCGAAATGATGATGAGAGAGAAGATGCCGCTGACGAAAGAGTTGATTATGAAGGCGGGAGAATGGCTGGCGAAGGGACCGCTGTCTGATGGGTTGCAAGCAATCAAGATGATGACCGAGCATTCTCTCCCAATAACTAAAGCTATCTTCCAACCTTTGATGACAGCTTACTCTTCAATTTCTCTTGGTCAATTAACAGAAGATCTGGCTGCAAAGCTTCAGCAGATGAATCAGCCACCGACCTCGGCCGATGCATTAATAAAATTGTTAAAAGACTGGCAGACTCCTCTGGAGAAGCATACTGTCCAGAAAATTGCAGCCGCCATAATGGAAAAGCTGTTTTCACCTGAAAAGCTATCAGCCTCTAAGTCAGCAGCTATTGATTTAGTTAAATCATGGGGAGTTATTTCAGAGTCTGGAGACAGCGTCGATGATTCGCTCGTTCAAATCATGCGCCAATGGAAAAGAGAAACAAGCTCACCTGGGGCAACGAACCAGGCGGTCTTTGAAAATAAACCGCCTTCCATAAAGCAGGCGGTCAGCCAGTTTATCCAGCAACCAGCTGATAGGGAGTCTCTGCAGCGATTAGAGCAAGCATTGATTAACAATGCCAAAGCGGCGGGGAAGAGCGCTGTAGGGCCTTTAACAGCTGAAATTAAGTCATTAATAGAGGGACTAAAGACTACAGACCTAACCAATGAGCAAATAGCGGCTGTTTTTAAAACCGCTGCAAAAGTAAGTATCCAGCATAATGAGCCATCGGAAGCGATTCGCCAATTGGCTGCTCTCTTTAATAAAGAGGCAGAAGAGTTTGTTGGCCTTATAAAAAATGAAACAGCAAAAATTCATTCTTCGTCATTGGCAGCGCTATCCAGAAAGGAATTGTTGTTTCAACAAATTGCACTTGCGGTAGAGAATGATATGCAGCTTCATTTATCTGCCAAGGAAGCTCATTCATTGATCAAGGATACGTTCCGATGGTTAGGGATTGACCTGGAAGGAATGCTCGGAACAAGTTTGCCTGAAGAGGCTGAGCTTGAGAAAATGCTAAAGCCCCAGCTGTTGCGCCTTCTTAGTGAAAACCTGCCTGTTCATATTAAAGAATCTGCAGAACAATTGCTGGGACGGATGAATGTACAGCCCCTGCTGTCTGCTGAAAATGGGCCTATTCAGCAGCTGATTATGCAAGTGCCGATTAATCTGTTCGGTTTTCATACGGAGCTGACTTTACAATGGTCAGGAAAAAAGACGGAAGATGGTCAACTAGATTCCGATTATTGCCGAGTACTATTTTATTTAGAACTCGAACATATAAAAGAAACGGTAATAGATATGCAAGTACAAAATCGGATTATCCAATTGCAAATATTTAATGAAACGCCTGGTCTAAAGTCAACCGCAGCGGCTCTTCTTCCCTCACTGAAGGCAGGGATAGAAGAAAAAGGGTATCAGTTATCGAGCATTCAGTTCAAGCAGTCCGGGAAAAGCGAGCTGCCTCCGCTTGTTCAGGTAATGGAAACACAGCCTTATGAGGGAGTGGATATCCGCATATGAATAAAGAGACAAAAAGAAAACAGGCGGCCGCTCTCTCTTACCGCGCTGAAAAGAACCAGTCCCCTCTGTTAATTGCTAAAGGGAAGGGCAAAGTGGCCGAAAACATCCTTGAAAGAGCTAAAGAGCATAATATTCCTATCCAGGAAGACCCAAGCCTGGTCGAGCTGTTGGGGAAGTTAGAAATTAATGAAACCATCCCCGAAGAACTCTATCAAGCCGTAGCGGAAGTGTTTGCCTTCATTTACCGGCTTGACCAGCTAAAAAAATAATTTGAATGAGGTTTATCATTTGAGGGTAGGGTAATTGTGTAGAAGGGGCTGCGAAAGGACATCCATTTTTTCCATAAAAAGCGCTTACGAGTGTTGGAATAATCGCAAAAATCTATAAAAAAGCCGAACAATAACAAAATTAGGTCCAATATCTAGACAGAAATTCCGACTTTATATACAATGGAAACGCAGTCTACTTTTTTGAGATTGATAGGAGGATGAAGTATGAATATCCATGAGTATCAAGGCAAAGAAATCCTCAGAAATTACGGGGTAGCCGTTCCAAACGGTAAAGTTGCTTTTTCCGTTGAAGAAGCAGTTGAAGCAGCAAAACAACTTGGCACTGACGTTTGTGTCGTAAAAGCGCAAATTCACGCAGGCGGCCGCGGAAAAGCGGGCGGAGTTAAAGTTGCAAAAAATATTGATGAAGTGCGTACATATGCTGAAGAAATTTTAGGTAAAACGCTTGTCACTCATCAAACAGGTCCAGAAGGAAAAGAAGTCAAGCGTTTATTGATTGAAGAAGGCTGCGATATTCAAAAAGAATATTACGTTGGTCTTGTTCTAGATCGCGCTACGTCTCAAGTCGTATTAATGGCTTCTGAAGAAGGCGGAACAGAAATCGAAGAGGTAGCGGCAGCTACTCCAGAAAAGATTTTCAAGGAGTACATTGATCCAGTAACAGGCTTAATGCCTTACCAAGCTCGCCGTATCGCTTTCAACATCAATATTCCGGCAGAACTTGTGAACAAAGCAGTGAAGTTTATGATGGGTCTTTATACAGTATTTATTGAGAAAGACGCTTCTATTGCTGAGATTAACCCGCTTGTTGTAACAGGTGACGGTAATGTTATGGCGCTTGATGCGAAAATCAACTTTGATTCTAACGCATTGTACCGCCATAAAGATATTATGGAATACCGCGATTTAGAAGAAGAAGATCCAAAAGAAATCGAAGCTTCTAAATATGACTTAAGCTATATCTCTCTTGATGGCAACATTGGCTGTATGGTTAATGGGGCAGGCCTCGCTATGGCAACAATGGATATCATTAAGCATTACGGCGGCGATCCGGCTAACTTCCTTGATGTTGGGGGCGGCGCGACAGCTGAAAAAGTTACAGAAGCATTTAAAATTATTCTTTCCGACAAAAATGTTAAAGGTATTTTCGTTAACATTTTCGGCGGAATTATGAAATGTGACATCATTGCAACTGGTGTGGTAGAAGCTGCGAAACAAGTCGGCTTATCTGTGCCACTTGTTGTTCGTTTAGAAGGAACAAACGTTGATTTAGGTAAGAAAATCTTAAGTGAGTCTGATATTGACATTGTTGCGGCTGAGTCTATGGCTGATGGCGCACAAAAAATCGTTGAGCTTGTAAGCAAATAATCCCAGAGTTGACCAGAGAAAGGCAGGTATAGGCATGAGTGTATTTGTTAATAAAGACACAAAAGTAATCGTTCAAGGTATCACTGGTAAAACAGCTCTTTTCCATACAAAACAAATGTTGGAATACGGTACAAAAATCGTTGGTGGTACATCACCGGGTAAAGGTGGAACAGAGGTAGAAGGCGTACCGGTATTTAATACTGTTAGTGATGCAGTAAAAGCAACAGGTGCTAACGCTTCTGTTATTTATGTTCCTGCTCCATTCGCTGCAGATGCAATCGTAGAAGCAGTAGATGCAGAGCTTGATCTTGTTATCTGTATTACTGAACATATCCCAGTATTAGATATGGTAAAAGTAAAACGCTATATGCAAGGCAAGAAAACTCGCTTAGTTGGGCCAAACTGCCCGGGTGTTATTACACCTGATGAATGTAAAATTGGTATCATGCCTGGTTACATTCATACTAAAGGCCATGTCGGTGTTGTTTCCCGCTCCGGTACATTAACTTATGAAGCGGTACACCAATTGTCACAAGCTGGCATCGGCCAATCAACAGCTGTTGGTATTGGTGGAGACCCAGTAAACGGTACGGACTTTATTGACGTATTAAAAGCGTTTAACGAAGATCCAGAAACAAAAGCTGTTATTATGATCGGTGAAATCGGCGGAACAGCTGAAGAAGAAGCAGCTCAATGGGTAAAAGCAAACATGACAAAACCTGTTGTCGGCTTCATCGGCGGCCGTACTGCACCTCCAGGAAAACGCATGGGCCATGCCGGTGCCATCATTTCTGGCGGAAAAGGGACAGCTGATGAAAAAATCCGCGTAATGAACGAATGCGGAATTAAAGTAGCTGAAACTCCATCCGTTATGGGTGAAACTTTGATCGAAGTGATCAAAGAAAAAGGCATTTACGAAGAGTGCAAAACGCATTAATCTAGTTAAATAAACAACGAAGAGGCTGCTCCGAAAGCAATGCAAAAGGCATTTCGGACAGCCTTTTTCTTTACAAAGGAGGCAGTCAAACTGGACGTGCTAACGGAAAAAATCATCCACTTGCAACATTGTCATGGCATCGGCTGGAAAGCCATTTATTCACTTTTGAGGCAAGAAAATGACCTGAAGAATTTATATAACTATTCCCCTGTCTATCTCTCCCGCATACTTGCCATTTCACCTTCCCGCTCTGCGGCTGTTGTCGAACAGCTGAAGCATCAAAAGGACCGCCCTCTACTCAAAATGTACAAAGCTCAAGGGTTTCAATCGATCCCCATTTATAGTCCCTCCTATCCGCCCCTTCTAAAAACCTTGCCGCAACCTCCATGGATCCTCTATACAGCAGGAGATGTGTCTTTGCTTACGTGTGAGCGAAAAATAGCGATTGTTGGCGCGCGAACAGCCAATGAATATGGACGGAAGGCTGTACAACTGTTGGTGCCAGAACTCGTCGAATATGGTTGTATTATCGTCAGCGGACTGGCAAAAGGAGTGGACGCTTTTGCCCACGAGGCAGCTTTGGCTGAAGAGGGGGGAACGATCGCCGTTATTGCTGGCGGATTTCATCATATATATCCGAGAGAGAATTTGTCTTTAGCTCAAAAAATCATGAAATCCGGCCTGATTGTTTCTGAATACCCGCCAAACACCCCACCTAGAAAGTGGCATTTTCCTGCTAGAAACCGAATCATTAGTGGCTTATCTCTCGGTTCTGTTATAGTACAGGCGGGAAAGAAAAGCGGCTCTTTAATTACCGCTTACTGTGCTTTAGAGCAGGGGAGAGAGGTATTTTGTGTTCCGGGAAGGATTGATGAACCGTTGTCTGAAGGAACAAATGAGCTAATTAGTGAGGGAGCCAAAATAGTGCGGACAAGTGCAGATATTTTAGAGGAAATTATGTAAAAAACGATACAAATATGGAAGAAAAATCAATTAATTTTTCCGTCTTTGATAAAAAAAGGTTGCTTTTATTCGCAAACTGTATTAAATTTTGCAAAAGAATCAATGATTTTAATGATGAAAAAAATAACTTAATGAATAGAGAAAAACAAATAGAAAAACATAATTAAAATGCAATTGATTGACAATTGTCATCAAACCGGCTAATAATGTGTGTTACATCTATTTATTTTCACCTCTAGGGGGAGGTTTATGCATGTCAGAGTACTTAGTAATAGTCGAGTCCCCTGCAAAAGCGAAAACAATTGAACGTTACTTGGGGAAAAAATATAAAGTAAAAGCATCTATGGGCCATGTGCGCGATTTGCCTAAAAGTCAAATGGGTGTTGATATAGAAAATAATTATGAACCGAAATATATTACCATCCGTGGAAAGGGACCCGTGCTGAAAGAATTAAAGACAGCCGCCAAAAAAGCGAAAAAAATCTATCTGGCGGCTGACCCCGACAGAGAAGGGGAAGCGATTGCCTGGCATTTGGCTCATAGTCTTGACCTTGATACGTCATCGGATTGCCGGGTTGTGTTTAATGAAATTACAAAAGATGCCATTAAGGAATCATTCAAGCATCCAAGGCCGATTAATACGGATCTTGTGGATGCCCAACAAGCGCGCCGTATTTTGGACCGTCTAGTCGGTTACAATATTAGCCCGCTCCTTTGGAAGAAAGTTAAAAAAGGACTGAGCGCAGGGCGCGTGCAATCAGTCGCTTTGCGACTGATTATCGATCGTGAAAAAGAGATCACTCAATTTACACCGGAAGAATATTGGACAATTGAAGCCCAGTTTTCAAAAGGAACAGATTCTTTTTCAGCCTCCTTTTATGGAAAGGGCGGGAAGAAAACGGCTTTGAAATCTGAAGAAGAAGTAAAAGCGGTTCTTTCAGCTATTAAAGGAAACAGCTTCGAGATTGCCAGTGTGACAAAAAAGGAACGCAGAAGAAATCCTGCACCGCCATTTACAACATCTTCTCTCCAGCAGGAAGCAGCCCGCAAGCTGAACTTTCGAGCAAAGAAGACGATGATGCTCGCTCAGCAGCTATACGAAGGAATCGATTTGGGCAAAGAAGGAACAGTCGGGTTAATTACGTACATGAGAACGGATTCAACGAGAGTCTCTGAGGTTGCTCAAAAAGAGGCGCATGAATTTATCGAGTCGATTCATGGCAAAGAATATACAAAAGAAGCTGAAGCCAAAGCGAGGAAAGAAAAGAAACCGTCAAATGCCCAGGATGCGCATGAAGCTATACGTCCAACAAGTGTATTCAAGGAACCGGGGATGCTAAAAGAATTTTTGTCGCGCGATCAGTTACGGCTATACAAATTGATATGGGAACGTTTCCTTGCCAGTCAAATGTCAGCAGCGGTGATAGATACGGTCAGCGCAGACCTTGTAAACGGCGAGGTGACATTTCGGGCTACCGGTTCGAAAGTGAAATTTCAAGGTTTCATGAAAGTGTATATAGAAGGATCAGATGATGGGCAAGAAGAGAAAGAAAAACAGTTGCCTAACTTGGAAAAAGGGAACAAAGTAATTTCCGAGACCATAGAGCCGAAACAGCACTTTACTCAACCGCCGCCTCGCTATACAGAAGCACGGCTTGTAAAAACGCTGGAAGAGCTGGGGATTGGTCGGCCGTCCACGTTTGCTCCTACGCTTGACACAATTCAAAAACGCGGCTATGTAGCTCTTGATAATAAGCGCTTTGTACCAACAGAATTAGGCGAAATTGTGCATGAGCTGATGATGGAATTCTTTTCAAATATTATTGATGTTGAATTTACAGCAAAGATGGAAAAAGACTTAGATAATATAGAAGACGGACAAGTAGAATGGGTCGAGGTAATCGATGAATTCTATCAGGGGTTTGAAAAACACTTAGTTAAAGCGGAAGAAGAAATGGAGAAAGTTGAAATTAAGGATGAACCTGCTGGCGAGGATTGTGAAAACTGTGGCAATCCGATGGTATTTAAAATGGGCCGTTATGGAAAGTTTATGGCTTGCAGCAACTTTCCTGATTGCCGGAATACAAAAGCGATTGTAAAGGAAATCGGCGTGAAATGTCCGAAGTGCAAGGAAGGAAATATAATAGAAAGAAAAAGTAAAAAACGCCGTATTTTTTATGGGTGCGATCGCTTTCCAGAATGTGACTTTTTATCATGGGATAAACCAATTGAGCGAAAGTGTCCAAAATGTGAACAGATGCTTGTTGAAAAGAAACTGAAAAAAGGCGTGCAAATTCAATGTACAGGCTGCGATTATAAGGAAGAAACACAGGTATAAAAGCGGGAATTTCCCGCTTTTTTGCTTGTTTTTGCACATAATACTTTTTTTATGGGAACGTCTGTTGTACAATGCTTTAGGGACATAGATGTACGTACCATTATTTATTCAGGAGGCAAAAAAACAATGGAACCAGTCGTGAATGTGATCGGAGCAGGGTTAGCCGGAAGCGAAGCAGCTTTTCAAATTGCTGAACGGGGCGTGAAAGTACATCTGTATGAAATGCGGCCCGTCAAACAAACACCGGCTCATCATACAGATAAATTCGCTGAGCTCGTTTGCAGCAATTCATTGCGGGCTAACGCACTCACCAATGCTGTCGGCGTGTTGAAAGAAGAAATGAGAGCTTTGCATTCCGTTATTATTTCTGCAGCAGACCATTGTTCTGTTCCAGCAGGAGGAGCCCTTGCCGTTGACCGCCATGAATTTGCCGGTCTAGTGACTGAACGGGTGAAAAATCATCCGAACGTTACGGTCTTTAATGAAGAGATGACAGACATCCCCGAGGGAATTACTGTCATTGCTACCGGACCGTTAACAAGCCAAGCCTTATCGCAAAAGTTGAAGGAACTAACGGGAGAAGATTATTTATACTTTTATGATGCTGCCGCTCCTATTATTGAGAAGGACAGCATAGATATGAGTAAAGCCTATTTAAAGTCCCGTTATGATAAAGGAGAAGCCGCTTATTTAAACTGTCCAATGACAGAAGAAGAATTTGACAGGTTTTATGAAGCGCTGATCTCTGCGGAAACCGTTCCCCTTAAGGAATTTGAAAAAGAGATTTTCTTTGAAGGCTGCATGCCAGTGGAAGTTCTAGCAAAGCGCGGAAAGAAAACGCTTCTGTTTGGACCGATGAAACCAGTCGGATTGGAAGATCCGCGCACAGGAAAAAGACCTCATGCGGTTGTGCAGCTGCGTCAAGATGATGCCGCCGGGACGCTCTATAACATTGTTGGTTTTCAAACGCATTTAAAATGGGGGCCTCAAAAAGAAGTCCTGCAATTAATCCCTGGACTGGAAAAGGCAGAGATTGTCCGATATGGAGTTATGCACCGTAATACGTTTATTAATTCGCCGAAAGTTTTGCAGCCGACTTATCAGTTCAAGGAACGGAGTAATTTATTCTTTGCCGGCCAAATGACGGGTGTGGAAGGATATGTAGAATCCGCAGCAAGCGGTTTGATTGCCGGGATCAATGCAGCGCGTCTAGCCCTTGGAAAAGATCCTGTGGCTGTACCGGCAGAAACAGCGATTGGTAGCATGGCTCATTATATTACTTCAACAAATGAAAAGAATTTTCAGCCAATGAATGCTAATTTTGGTTTGTTTCCTGACCTTCCGGTTAAAATAAGAAACAAGAAGGAAAGATACGAAGCCCATGCTCAGCGGGCATTAGAAACAATTCAAACTTTTGTGAAAAGTTTGTAAACTTCTTGCAAGGGCTGCTTGATTGTGATACTATTTAGTAGCCCTATGGGGGTGTTTAAATGTCTGAACCTTTTAATAAGTATTTACAATCGTTCATCGAGTTCTTGCGAGTCGAAAAACACTATTCAAATTACACGATACAATTTTATCGCTACGATATTGAAGAATTCTTTAAGTTCATTACTGAGCAAAGCATTAAGAACTTAGAAGATGTGGAATACTTGGATGCACGGTTGTATTTAACAACGCTGCACGATAAACAACTGTCCCGCTCTACTATTGCTAGAAGAGTTTCTAGCATGCGCAGTTTTTTTCGCTTCTTATCCAGAGAAAAGGTCATAACGGAAAATCCTTTTGCGCTCGTGCAGCAGTCAAAAGGGGCAAATAAGCTCCCCTCCTTTTTTTATGAAGAAGAGATGGAAGAGCTTTTTGCTGTGTGCGAAGGGGAAGAGCCTTTGAACCTCCGTAATAAAGCAATACTTGAGCTGCTCTATGCAACGGGTATCCGTGTGAGTGAATGTACAGGAATTAAAATGAAGCATATTGATTTTGATTTTTCCGTGTTACTTGTTAAAGGAAAAGGGAATAAAGAGAGATATGTGCCTTTCGGAACTTTTGCCCATGAAGCAATCGAGCGATACATAGCAACAGCGAGAAAGTTCTTAATGAAGTCTACAGACAACCACTCTTTTTTGTTTGTTAACCATCGTGGCAAACCGCTGACTTCAAGAGGCGTCCGTCACATTTTAACTACACTGATTGAGAAAGCGTCGTTAACAAGAAAAATTCATCCCCATATGCTGAGGCATACCTTTGCTACTCACTTGCTGAACAATGGGGCGGATTTGCGGACGGTCCAAGAACTGCTTGGGCATGATCATCTTTCTTCTACACAAGTATACACTCATGTGACAAAAGAACATTTAAGAAAGACGTATTTAACTCATCATCCCCGTGCGTAAGTAAAGGAGGAATCAGAATTTATGGATCAGTTTCATGCTACTACAATTTTTGCTGTTCAGCACAAAGGCGGGTGTGCAATGGCCGGAGACGGGCAAGTGACATTTGGAAATGCTGTTGTCATGAAACACACGGCCAGAAAAGTGCGCAAGCTGTTCAATGGAAAAGTACTTGCAGGCTTTGCTGGATCTGTCGCTGATGCTTTCACGTTGTTTGAGTTGTTTGAGAGTAGGCTGGAAGAGTATAACGGAAATCTGCAGCGTGCAGCAGTCGAGCTTGCGAAAGAATGGCGTTCTGATAAAGTGCTGCGCCGTTTAGAGGCCATGCTAATCGTAATGGACCGCTCGAATATTCTATTAATCTCCGGAACAGGAGAAGTCATTGAACCGGATGATGGCATTTTAGCTATTGGATCGGGGGGCAACTTCGCCTTAGCCGCAGGACGCGCTTTAAAAACTTATTCAGGCGATCATCTATCCGCGAGAGAAATTGCTAAAGCTGCTTTAGAAATCGCAGGAGAGATATGCGTCTATACGAATGACCAGATTATTTTGGAAGAACTTGAGTAAAGGAGTGAAGAGCTTGGAGAAGAAATCATTGCAGTTGACGCCGAGACAAATTGTAGAACGGCTTGACCAGTATATTGTCGGTCAGAAAGATGCTAAAAAAGCAGTAGCTGTTGCTTTACGTAATCGTTACCGACGCAGTTTGTTAAGTGATCAAATTCGGGATGAAGTCATTCCTAAAAATATATTGATGATCGGTCCGACAGGGGTTGGGAAAACGGAAATTGCCCGTCGTGTCGCAAAACTCTCGGGCGCACCCTTTATTAAAGTAGAGGCAACGAAATTTACAGAAGTAGGTTATGTCGGCCGGGATGTAGAATCTATGGTGCGCGATTTAGCTGAAACATCTGTAAGAATCATCAAAGAAGAAAAAATCCAATCTGTGCAAGAGCCGGCAAGAGAAGCAGCCAATCGGCGGCTCGTAGAATTGCTTGTTCCGACAAGAAAGAAAGCAGCCAGTATGAAGAATCCATTTGAAATGTTATTTGGCGGCAGTGGACAAGAGCAGGTGAGCCAGGAGGATTCTCATGAGGAGTCTTCTATTCGAGAGCGAAGAAAGTTGGTTGCAGATCAGCTTGCGCGCGGCGAAATGGAAGAGGAGATCGTTACAATCGAAGTGGAAGAGCAGCCGCCTTCCATGTTTGATATGTTTCAAGGGTCGGGCATGGAACAAATGGGTATGAGCATGCAGGATGCACTCGGTGGGCTTTTGCCGAAGAAAAAGAAGAAAAGGAAGTTATCGGTTAAAGAAGCACGAGAAGTATTGACCAATGAAGAAGCTCAAAAGCTAATTGATATGGATGATGTTACACAAGAGGCGATCAGACGGGCCGAGCAGACAGGTATTATCTTCATTGATGAAATTGATAAGATAGCAGCTAAAGGTGCAGCTTCTTCATCGGCCAGCGTGTCGAGAGAAGGCGTGCAACGTGACATCTTACCGATTGTAGAAGGTTCGACGGTTGTAACAAAATATGGTTCGGTAAAGACCGATCATGTTTTATTCATCGCAGCAGGCGCTTTTCATATGTCGAAACCATCCGATCTTATTCCGGAATTACAAGGGCGTTTTCCAATTCGCGTAGAACTTGGGAAACTGTCAGTGGAAGATTTTGTTCGCATTTTAGTGGAACCAGATAATGCTTTAATAAAACAATATATAGCTTTATTAGAAACGGAAGGTATAGAAATTGAATTTTCTGACGATGCTATAAAACGTATAGCAGAAATTGCCTTTGAAGTCAATCAAAGTACTGATAACATAGGTGCTCGCCGCCTTCATACCATCCTAGAAAAGCTATTGGAAGACCTATCATTTGAAGCGCCTGATATCACGATGGAGAAAATTACGATTACTCCGCAATATGTAAATGAGAAGTTGGAAGCTATTTCACGTGATAAAGATGTGAGTCAGTTTATCCTATAGAGTTTCAACTCAATGGATAAAAGGGTAGAACGGGAAGTAGAAAATAAAGTAAAAAATAATGCATTGACCGGTAACAGATAGACTAGTCATTGTAGGAGGATTTTATTATGAATTTGTTAGAGAAAACAAGAAAGATTAACAAGTTGTTGCAAGATGCAGCAGGCAAACATGTCAATTTCAAAGAAATGGCAGAGTCCCTGTCTGGATTAATTGAAGCGAATGTATATGTAGTGAGTCGTCGAGGAAAGTTACTAGGCTTCGGGGTGAATCAGCAAATCGAAAACGAGCGGATGAAACAAATGCTTGCTGAACGACGTTTCCCTGAAGAGTACACAAAAAACTTGTTTAACTTAGAAGAGACTTCTTCTAACCTGGATGTAGATAGCGAGTATACTGCTTTCCCGGTTGAGAATAAAGAGTTGTTTAAAAATGGTCATACGACGATTGTTCCAATTAAAGGGGCAGGTGAACGTCTTGGTACGCTAGTGTTGGCTCGTTTAGAAGAGAAGTTCCATGATGAAGATTTAATTTTAGCTGAGTACGGAGCAACCGTAGTAGGCATGGAAATTTTACGTGAGAAGACAGAAGAGATTGAAGAGGAAGCAAGAAGCAAAGCGGTTGTCCAAATGGCGATCAGCTCTCTTTCCTATAGTGAGCTGGAAGCGATTGAACATATCTTTGAAGAATTAGACGGAAAAGAAGGCTTACTTGTCGCCTCAAAAATTGCTGACCGTGTCGGCATTACTCGCTCTGTTATCGTGAATGCGCTGCGAAAGTTGGAGAGTGCTGGTGTCATTGAGTCTCGTTCTTTAGGGATGAAAGGCACATACATTAAAGTATTAAATGATAAATTCCTCATTGAATTAGAAAAATTAAAATCAAATTAATTTCTTTATAAGTAAAAAACCGCCTGTTTTCGACAGGTGGTTTTTTTGTTGTTTATTCCCAAAATAGGAATTTTGTCATTTGTTATGGTTGGGAAATTGTGATTAAATGTGTGGTAGTGATTTCTAGTTGTGTTATTAAGTAAGTAAAAATGCCTACGTTTGTCAATTTAGTTAAAAATGTATTATTTTTTTAGCGAAATTGTAAACTTAAGTGAAATTTAAATAAGAATTATGTTATAGTTTCTAACGTGAGATTGAAAATAAATCCAAATAGGGCAAAAGGTTCTTTCCTTTTAAAATAAAGCAAATATAGGAAAAAATGTTTCAAAACGTTTTCATTCGAGTAAATATTACTAACACATCAAGCGGAGTGGTGATAAATGAAGATATTTTCAGATTCATTCAGTAACATTGAAAAAGGATTGGATTATTCTGCGCTGAAGCAAAAAGTCATTGCTAATAATATTGCAAATGCAGACACACCAAACTATAAGTCGAAAGATGTCAGCTTTAAAAAAGTATTTGACGAAACACTAGCTAATGAATTGAATGCTTACCGAACAGATTCCCGTCATTTTTCTTTTCAGTCAAGTCAAAGCCACCCTGCGGTTGTGACGAATCGCAACCTCTCATTTAATCAAAATGGCAATAGTGTCGACACGGATAAGGAAATGTCGGACCTTGCGACCAATCAGATTTATTATAATGCCCTTGTCGATCGAATGAGCAGCAAGTTTAATTCTTTAACAAATGTCATTAAAGGAGGAAGGTAAAGGTGTCCATATTTCATAGTATGAATACGACTTCATCAGCTTTGACTGCCCAGCGTTTGCGCATGGATGTTATCTCTTCCAATATGGCTAACATGGATTCTACTCGTGCCCGTCAGGTTGACGGGAAATGGGAGCCGTATCGCCGTAAATCAGTTGTTCTTCAACCTGGACAAGGCGATTTTTCTTCCTATTTAAATCAAGCAATCGGCCGTCAAAGCGGTGGAGCGGGAGATGGAGTCAAGGTTACCAACATTGTAGAAGACGATTTGACACCTTTTAAAATGGTTTATGATCCAACGCATCCTGATGCGAATGAGGAAGGATATGTGCAGATGCCTAACGTTGATCCTTTACGGGAGATGGTAGATTTAATGGCTGCCACGCGCTCCTATGAGGCAAATGTAACAGTCTTTAACGCATCGAAGTCTATGATGACAAAAGCTTTAGAAATTGGTAAATAAAGGAGATAAATAAATGGCTATTCAATCTGTGCAAGCAGTCACACCATTTTCAAAAGCTGAAAGAGCTGAATTGAAGCCTGAAGTAACCCCTTATAAAGCTCAACAGAATTTTGCCGACTTTTTAAAAGAGTCGCTTAATCAAGTGAGTCAAGCGGATGCTACATCTAATGATATGACAAGTAAGCTCATCCGCGGGGAGAATGTAGATCTTCATCAAGTGTTGATTGCCGGACAAAAAGCAAGCGTAGCGATGCAATTAACGATGGAAGTGCGCAACAAAGCTGTAGAAGCTTATCAGGAAATTATGAGAATGCAAATGTAAATGTAAAAAGACAAACTAGTGAAACACCCTTTGAATCAGAAGCAACTTAACCGGGGGATTGTAATGAATGAAACGATACGCCAACAATTAACAAGAATACGAGAATATTGGAACAGCCGTACGAAAAGGCAAAGATGGATAGGCATAGGCGCTTTTCTGCTGTTCGTTATAGCCATTAGCGCTCTTGTTTTATTTATGACAAGAGACAAGATGGTACCACTTTACAGTGAGCTTGCTCCTACGGAGATAGGAGCTATTAAAGAAAATTTGGACGGCCGGGGAATCAAGTATGAAATTACTGAAGGAGGAACCGGTATACTCGTTCCTGAGGAAACGGTAGATTCATTGAAGGTTGATTTAGCGGCAGAAGGTCTGCCTAAATCGGGAAGCATTGATTACGGCTTTTTTAGTGAGAATGCTGGCTTCGGTATGACCGACAATGAATTTAATATTTTAAAACTGGATGCTATGCAAACAGAGCTTGCTCATTTAATGACAGGCATTGAAGGTGTAAAAGATGCTAAAGTCATGATCAATCTTCCACAAAAAGAGGTATTTGTGAAAGACGATGAAGAAAAAGCCTCTGCGTCTGTTGTGCTGAAAACAGAGTCTGGCTATCAATTTGATGAAAAGCAAATTAAATCACTTTACCATCTTGTTTCGAAAAGTGTGCCCAACTTGCCAGAAGAGAATATCGTTATTATGAATCAGAATTTTGAGTATTATGACCAGCAGGATAGCGGCTCTCTCTACGGTAATGAGATGGTTCAGCAGATGGACATTAAAAAGAAAATTGAACGGGATATTCAGCGACAAGTTCAAAGTATGCTCGGCACGCTGATGGGTCAAGACAAGGTTGTAGCATCCGTTACTGCCGATGTTGACTTTACCCAGGAGAATAGAGAAGAAAACCTCGTTACACCTGTAGATGAAGAAAAGATGGCTGGTATCCAAATCAGCGCTCAAAGAATTAATGAAACCTTTACGGGCGACGGGGCAGCTGGTGGTATTCCTCAAGGAGAAGATCCGGCCGATTCACAAGGTTCCACCTATATGGGAGGGACCGGCGGTTCCGGTGACTATGAGCGTTCCGAAGAAACAATTAATAATGAAGTAAATCGCATCCGCAAGAAAATTAAAGAAAGCCCTTATAAGATTCGAGATTTAGGGATTCAAGTGATGGTTGAGCCGCCAAAGGCTAACAATCCAGATTCTTTGCCTCAAGAACGAGTGGACGATATTCAACAAATGCTTGGTACAATCGTTCGGACATCTATTGATAAAGGATATAATCAAGAGCTAACTGACCAGGATTTAGAAGGAAAGATTTCTGTTTCTGTTCAGCCATTTAAAGGAAAAGCGACGTTTACTGAAGAAAAGCAATCCTCTATACCTTGGTGGGTATACGTAGTTGGAGCCGTATTGCTTGTCATTATCGGAGTACTAGTATTCTTGATTTTGCGCGGTCGCCGTCAAGAGGAAGAAGAGTTCGAAGAAGAGTTAGAACCAGAAGAGCCGCTTGCTGATATTAACGAAATAGAAACAGAAGGATCGGCCCGCAGAAAACAATTGGAGAAAATGGCGAAAGAAAAACCCGAAGAGTTTGCCAAACTCCTCCGGTCTTGGTTATCTGAAGAATAAAAACCGATGGCATATACAAGATAATGTGTTGAATAGGAGGAATTCAGTATGGCTGTTAGAGAGAAAAAGTTAACAGGGAAACAAAAAGCGGCCATTCTTCTTATTTCCCTTGGTCCGGATGTATCAGCTTCTGTATATAAGCATTTGTCGGAAGAAGAGATCGAACGACTGACACTGGAAATATCAGGCGTAAAAAAAGTAGATACAGAGGCAAAAGAGGAAGTATTTGAGGAGTTTCATAATATTGCTCTTGCCCAGGATTATATTGCCCAAGGCGGAATTGGTTATGCCAAGACGGTGCTTGAAAAAGCGCTTGGCAAAGATCAAGCGCAAAATATTATTAACAGGCTTACTTCGTCCTTACAAGTTAGACCTTTTGACTTTGCGCGCAGAGCAGAAGCCAGTCAAATTCTAAATTTTATCCAAAATGAGCATCCGCAGACGATCGCTTTAATTCTTTCTTATCTTGATCCACAGCAGGCAGGTCAGATTCTTTCCGAGTTGCCTCAGGATGTACAGGCAGATATTGCAAGAAGAATTGCCATTATGGATAGCACTTCTCCAGAGATTATTAATGAAGTGGAGGCAATTCTCGAGCGTAAATTAAGCGCTACAGTTACCCAGGATTACACGCAAACAGGCGGAGTGGAAGCTGTTGTGGAAGTATTGAACGGGGTAGACCGGGCAACAGAGAAGACAATCCTTGACTCTCTGGAAATTCAAGATCCCGAACTCGCTGAAGAAATTAAGAAGCGGATGTTCGTCTTTGAAGATATCGTTACATTGGATAACCGCTCGATTCAGCGGGTCATTCGAGATTGTGAAAATGAAGACTTGCTATTGTCACTGAAAGTTTCAAGCGAGGAAGTAAAAGAAGTGGTTTTCCGAAACATGTCCACACGGATGGTAGAAACTTTCAAGGAAGAAATGGAGTTTATGGGGCCTGTGCGTTTGCGTGATGTGGAAGAGGCGCAGTCACGGATTGTAAGCACAATTCGCAGATTGGAAGAAGCCGGTGAAATTATTATCGCCCGCGGTGGGGGAGATGACATTATTGTCTAGAATTATTAAATCTCACCGAACGGAAGGTAACGGCAATAAAGAAATTAAAGTGAAAGTGTTTCATTCTCGGTCGCATTCTTTGGATAATGAGGAAGAATTGCCTAACCAAGCTCTTTATTTTAAAGAAGAGAAGGAAAGGGCAATAAGAGAAGCCGAAGAAGCCGCCTATACGATTATTGAACAGGCTGAACAACGCCGACGGGAAGTACAGCAGGAAATTGAAAGTGAAAAACAATCGTGGCAAACAGAGAAACAATCGCTAACCGAGCAAGCTTACGAAGAAGGCTTTCGTGCAGGGCAGGAGCAAGGGCACAAAGCAGGCTATGATGATTACATGGAGCTGATTGAAACAGCCAAGGAAACGATTGAATGCTCAAAAAAAGAGTATGAAATGAATGTTCAGCGATCGGAAAAGCTCATGTTAGATATTGCAGTAAAAGCGGCTGAAAAAATTATTAGCCAAAAGCTCGAGGAGGATGAGCAAGCTTTTCTGGGAATGGTTCAACAAGCGTTAAAGGATATGCCAGAACAGAAGGAATTGCAGATACATGTTCACCCGGTGCACTATTCATTAGTTGTTAGTCAAAAAGAAGAAATAGACGCCATGTTTCCGATCGATACGCTCTGTTACATCTATCCGAACGAAAAATTGGAGGAAGACGGCTGTTATATTGAAACGAGCCAGGGCCGAATTGAAGTAGGCCTTGACAGTCAACTCCAGCAGCTGAGAAAACAGCTATTCGAACTTCTTGAAGGTGAGGAAAAGTGAAATTAACCCAGATTGCTCAGCAAATTAGCAGCCTTGATACGTATAAACGATATGGTCGTATAAAACGAGTAGTTGGTTTAATGATCGAGTCTCAAGGACCCAAATCGTCTATTGGCGATGTATGTGTAATTTACCCGGATGGAGCAGGGAGTGGCCGGGCCATCCGAGCAGAAGTGATTGGTTTTAAAGATGAAATGGTTGTACTTATGCCTTATAGTGACATAAGCGACATTTCGCCTGGCAGTCTTGTCGAGTCTTTAGGTCATCCGCTGGCTATTAAGGTCGGCCCTTCACTTATTGGAAAAGTAATTGATTCGATGGGAGAGCCAATGGATGGAACATCCCTTCCAAAAACGCTCACTTCTGTCGGTACCGAACAAAGTCCACCTAATCCACTCACCCGACCGCCAATTAATGACCGGCTAGAGGTAGGTGTGCGAGCGATTGATAGCATGCTTACAGTTGGCAAAGGACAACGGATCGGAATTTTTGCGGGGAGCGGCGTAGGTAAAAGTACGCTCCTCGGAATGATCGCCCGCAATACAAAAGCTGATCTAAATGTTATTGCCTTAATTGGTGAACGTGGTAGAGAAGTAAGAGAGTTTATTGAACGGGATCTCGGTCCAGAAGGGCGCTCCCGATCGATTGTCGTAGCAGCCACGTCGGATCAGCCGGCTTTAATGAGAATTAAAGGAGCATTTACAGCGACGGCCATTGCTGAGTACTTCAGAGATAAAGGTTTAAATGTCATGCTGATGATGGATTCCGTTACGCGGGTAGCCATGGCGCAGAGGGAAGTCGGCTTGGCAGTCGGAGAACCACCGGCAACGAAGGGATACACTCCTTCTGTATTTGCCATTTTGCCAAAGCTTCTAGAGCGCACAGGAACAAATGAACTGGGGAGTATCACCGCTTTTTATACAGTGCTTGTTGACGGGGATGATATGAATGAACCAATCGCTGATGCAGTGAGAGGGATACTGGACGGCCACATTGTACTTGATCGTGCATTAGCTAATAAAGGACAGTACCCTGCTATCAATGTTTTAAAAAGTGTCAGCCGCTTGATGAGCCATCTCGCATCAGAGGAACACAAGCAGGCAGCCATTCAAATTAGAGAGATGATGAGCACATACTTAAATTCAGAAGATCTTATTAATATTGGTGCTTACAAAAAAGGCTCATCCGTTGAAATTGATCGTGCCATTGAATATTACCCTAAAATTATCTCTTATTTAAAGCAGCGAACAGATGAAAAAGTTTCCTTGGAAGAAAGCGTAGCGTCTCTTATTCAGTTAGCTGAGAAGGGAGAATATTAAGCATGGCATATAACTATAAATTTCAAAAGATATTGCAGTTAAGAGAACGGGAAAAAGAAGAGACACAAACTCTTTATAATGAATCGCTAAAGCAGTTCGAGGCAGCAGCTGAAAAATTATATTCTTTATTAAAAAAGAAAGAGAGCTTAATTGATTTTCAAGAAGCAAAGATGGTTAGCGGTTTCTCCATTCATGAAATTCAGCACTACCAGCTATTCGTTTCTAACCTTGAGCAAACGATTGAATACCAGCAGCGAGTAGTTATTAATGCCCGTAATAAAATGCAATGGCATGAGCAGCAGTTGCAGGAAAAAAATATAGAAGTTAAAAAGTATGAAAAGATAAAAGAAAAAGATTTTGAGAAATTTAAAGAAAGTTTGCTGGAAGAGGAAAATAAACAAATGGATGAAATTTCAACCATTCAATTCATGAACCGTGGAAAATAGGTGAGAGTCTTGGCAAAGAAAAAGAAAAAAGAATTCGTGGAAATAGAAGAAGAAAAAGGATATGGCGTATTTCAATGGATTCTTTTTGTTCTTGTGATTCCATTGCTATTCGCAATTACTGTCGCACTCATCGTTATGACAGTTGCCGGGGTGAATGTATTTGAAAAAGTAAAAGAGGTAGGGGAGCACGTTCCTCTCATTTCAAACATGATAGACGGTGGAGCAGATGATAAAGGCGGCCAAACAGATAAAGAGAAAGTCGTTTCTTTGCAAGCGGAGATAAAAAACAAAGAAGCAAAGATCGAACAGCTTGAGAAAAAGCTAAAAGCATCCGATAAGAAAGTGGAAGAGTTATTGACAGAAAAGGACCGTCTGAAGATCGAACTAGAGAAGTTAAAGAAAGAAGAAGAGTCAGCTGTTACTACTGACAAACAAGATAATAAATTAATTAACACATATGAAACAATGGCACCAAAAAACATTGCTAATATTTTAGTGAACTTGTCAGATAGGGAAGCGGTAAAAATTCTGGCAGAAATGAGCACGGAAAAGCAAGCTGATATTTTGGAAAAACTTCCTCCGGAAACAGCTGCTAAATATACGAAACTACTTTCCGGTACTTCTCAGTAAGGATAGCCGGTGATTGATTATACAAGCAGGGGGATGGCTAGAATCATGATGCAATTGGTAAACGCGCTCTCAGCACAAAAGAATATACAGAAGGCATCTGCAAGTGAGCAGGCCGCTTCAACAGGGGATTTTAAATCAATCCTTACCGGCCAGCAAGACAGTGCTGCTGTTCAGGAAGCGGCTGTTCATCCGTCACAAACGAGACTGGCTGAGGAAAAGCAACTGGCCGGAGCAGTCAGCGTAGAAGAGCTGCTAAATATACCGGAAGCTGTTAAAGCGATCGTTAAGGAATGGATGGGAGATGGAAAGCAGCCTTCCTTTGAAGAGCTTGCTGCCTTTTTGGGAATGAGCACGGAGCAGCTGCAGAAAAGCATCAAAGATTTAACTGAACAGCTCACTGCTTTGGCTGGCACGGAAAAAACAGGTGAATTTATAGAAGCATTCACGGAC
This sequence comes from Pseudobacillus sp. FSL P4-0506, assembly GCF_038003025.1. Lineage (NCBI taxonomy): Bacteria > Bacillati > Bacillota > Bacilli > Caryophanales > Bacillaceae > Pseudobacillus > Pseudobacillus sp. FSL P4-0506. The sequence goes on along the minus strand of NZ_JBBOOI010000001.1, from coordinate 3,424,924 downwards.
CCGGATGAGAATCAGTTGCAGGAAGAAACATTAGACCGACTAACTGGAGACGAGGGGATAGCTGCTTTATTGCAAGTGATTGAATTATTAGCAGCCGTTCCTGCAAAGGAATGGATAAAACTTGACGAAAAGACTGTACAAGCGGTTCTACAGACAGGAAAGCTTTGGCAGTTGATGAGCGAACAAGCCGATGGCAATTTAAAAGCTCTGTCTTCGCAGGAGGCAATGAGAGATTTTATGAAAGAGATCGTCGGCAAGTTAGACAAACTGCTGTCGCCGCAGACAGACAATCGGACCGCCATTTTGAAAAAAGCATTTCAAAACTTTTTATATTCCCCATCGACAAATACAAAAGTAATCTCCGCCAATCAAACTAGTGCTCTCCAGCAAGGAACAGCAACTGAGTTAGTGGACGGAGAAGGAGCGCAAAAAGCGCCACTTCTGTTATCAGGAAAAGAAGGAGTCAACCACATTCAGCCGTTTTTCCATCCCCTTGGCCGAACAGAAACATTTTCTATGAGTGTTCAAACCAATCCGCGGCCGATGAATATGGAACAATTTATGGAGAAGTTTTCACAAATTCTTGGGAATTCAAATTTAGCAAAGATGCCGAATGGAACAAAGCTGCTGATCAGGTTATATCCAGAACAGCTTGGCAGTCTGCGAATTGAATTGCTGCAGCAAAACGGTGTAATGACAGCTAAAATTCTCTCCTCGACGTCTACGGTGAAGGACTTATTTGAGCAGCATGTAAGCAGCTTAAAGCACGCGTTTAATCAGCAAAATATCAATGTCGATAAAATCGAGCTGACATTCAGCCAGGCAGAACCGCAGAAATTTGACCGCCAACAACAACAGCAGCAGTCCCGCCAGCCGCAGCAACAGGACCGAGAGCTAGCGGAAACGGATGACGAGCCAACGGAGAACTTTCAAGACTTATTACTGAATATGGAGGTTTAAATATCTATGGCTAAAATTGATCCAAGTTTGTATTTGGAAAATAATAGGCAGCAGCCGAAAACAGGAAACAGCTCTCTTGGAAAAGATGAATTTTTAAAGATCTTAATGACGCAGCTGCAAAACCAGGACCCGCTTAGCCCAATGGAAGATAAGGATTTTATTGCACAAATGGCGACATTCTCTTCATTGGAGCAAATGACAAATATGGCTACTTCTTTTGACCAGTTTCTGCAAATGCAGCAGGCTTCACAAATGATCAGCTATAACTCCTTTGTCGGTAAAGAGGTTACTTGGCATAAACTTGTGGAAAGTACAGATCCAGAAGCTGAACCGGAAGTGAAAACGGGAACTGGAACTATCGTTTCCATCCAGTATAAGGGCAATGGCGTTCAATTTTTAATGGCAGACGGAACCATTCTTGAGCCTGCCAATATTTCAGAAGTGAAAGGCGGAGGGGCCTCTGGCAGCAGCCATTCGCTCGTTGATGCTAGCCATTTAATTGGGCACAAAGTCACCTGGAATAAAGACGGAGTTGATCAAACGGCGACAGTGCAGTCTGTATCGATGAAGGATGGGGCGATCTGGCTCCAGCTTGATAACGGCGAGAAAGTCAGCCCATCAGCTCTTACAAAAATCGAAAAGTAAGGAATAACTTTTTCTTTAAAATTGATAAATTTCACAAAAAAGACCTAATCATACGGACCTATGAGCCGATAATAATGAGGAAGCAAAAGGATGGTCAGTCCATAGTAAATAACGAATGGGGTCTTATTAAGTAGATCCTTTCGAAAGGGGAAAATAATTCATGTTACGTTCAATGTACTCAGGAATTAGCGGAATGAAAGGTTTTCAAAATAAATTAGACGTTATTGGCAACAATATTGCCAACGTTAATACATTTGGCTTTAAAAAAGGCCGCGTTACCTTTAAGGATATGGTAAGTCAGCAGATTTCAGGGGCCAGTGCAGCCGCTGGTGGGCTAGGCGGAACAAATCCTAAACAGGTGGGTTTAGGTTCTCAAATTAGCTCAATTGATACGATTCATACACAAGGAAGCTTGCAAACTACTGCAAGACCATTAGATCTTGGTATTTCTGGAGATGGGTTTTTTGTTCTCAAAAAGGGAAATGACACAGTATATACTCGGTCAGGAAACTTTTACCTCGATGCAACAGGAAATGTAGTGAACAGTGACGGATACTATTTACAAGGAGCGGGAGGCAATATAAATATACCTTCTACTGCTGAAAGCTTCAGTATCGGGGCAGATGGAAGTATTTCAGTTGTAGGGGGGAATGCAACTGGCGGAGCCATACAGTTAGCAAAATTCCCAAACCCTGATGGTTTAGAAAAAGTAGGAAGTAACTTGTACCGGGTTTCTAACAACTCTGGAGCGGCAACAAATTCTGCTCCAGGTTCAGGAGGAGCAGGTAAACTTGTATCGGGAACGCTAGAGATGTCCAACGTTGATCTCTCTGAAGAGTTCACAGAAATGATCGTCGCTCAGCGCGGGTTCCAGGCAAATACACGCATCATTACTACCTCTGATGAAATTTTGCAAGAGCTTGTCAATTTAAAACGATAATAGTTGGCAACTTGTTTAACAGAGGGGGAAGACGATGCTTCGGTCGATGTATGCGGGAATTAGCGGGATGAAAAACTTCCAAACCAAGCTGGATGTAATTGGGAATAATATAGCGAATGTTAATACATTTGGTTTTAAAAAAGGAAGAACAACATTTAAAGATATGGTAAATCAACAAATAGCAGGTGCCAGCGCGCCAGGAGCTTCTATAGGTGGTGCTAATCCAAAACAAATAGGCTTAGGATCACAATTATCAACTATAGATACCATTCATACGCAAGGAAGTTTGCAAACAACCGGAAGAGTATTAGATCTTGCTATTTCAGGTGATGGTTTCTTTATGACAGGTAACAAGGACAGCAGTGGAAAAATAGTTAACCAGAGATATACTAGAAACGGTAATTTTTATCTTGATAAAAATGGGGAAGTAGTAAATAGTGAAGGGGACTTTTTAGTAAAGGCTATTCCAGATCCTAATGATCCGTTTAAAGCTATTCTTTTTATCCCTATAACTATTCCACCAACTGCAAAAAGTTTCGGTATAGGAAGTGACGGCCTCATCAGTTATGTTGATTCTTCAGGAAATATTTTTAAAGAGGGATGGGTACCATTAGCTAAATTCACAAATCCAGACGGATTGCAAAAAAGTGGTTCTAATTCATTTGTAGAAACAGCTAATTCAGGAGAACCAATTTATAACTATGCAGGGCAGGGAGGAGCCGGCACAATTGTCCCCGGAACATTAGAAATGTCCAACGTCGACCTTTCCGAAGAGTTCACAGAAATGATCGTCGCTCAGCGCGGGTTCCAGGCAAATACTCGTATTATTACAACGTCGGATGAAATTCTTCAGGAACTTGTGAACTTGAAGCGGTAATAACTCATTTGTAAATGAAGGAGGTGTCAGGGTTGGAGCTGCCGCTTCAGCCCTGAAAATCTATTGATCAGTGTAACGAGATTAAATGGCAAGTCTTTTTCGCTAAATGCCCTTTATATTGAAACAATTGAGAGTTTTCCAGATACAACTATTACTCTTTCAAATGGGAAAAAGTATCTTGTACGCGAGTCGGAGGACGAAGTTAGGAAGCGGATGGAGGAGTTTTATCGCCGGGTGCACATATTGGGGAAAATGGAACAGGGAGAGATGAAAGATGGAGACTGAAGCAAAGGCTGGAAAGGGCAATAATAAGCTGCTAACAGTCATGATTGTAATGCTGACGGTTATTTTGTTGATCGGCACAGCAGCCATTGTTATTATTTTAAAGTCTTCTAAAGAAGGCAAGGCCGAAGCGCCAAGCATTGATGAAGTTATTGAATCAACTGTAGATATTCCAGAGATGACGACGAATCTTGCCTCAGATGATTATATTCGTATTTCTTTTAAAATCCAGACAGATAGCAAGGAAGCGAAAGAGGAAATGACTAAACGCGATTTCCAAGCGAAGAACATTATTATCGAGCAGCTTTCTGAAATGAAATCCCAGGATTTAAAAGGAAAAAAAGGCAAGGAACAATTGACAAATCGGCTGAAAGATCAGTTTAATGAAATTATGCAGGATGGAAAAGTGCTTGACGTTTACATCACCTCTTATATTATCCAGTAATACACGACAATTTATTTAACGGAGGTGACTTCATGGCGGGAGAGGTTTTATCGCAAAATGAAATTGATGCCCTGCTGTCCGCTCTTTCTACCGGAGAGATGGACGCTGATGAACTGAAGAAAGAAGAACAGGAAAAGAGAGTCAAAGTTTATGACTTTAAAAGGGCTCTTCGTTTTTCAAAAGATCAGATTCGTAGTTTAACACGGATGCACGATAACTTTGCTCGTATTTTAACAACTTTTTTTTCGGCTCAACTGCGGACATTCGTACAGATTTCAGTCGCATCAACGGATCAAATTCCTTATGAAGAATTTATTCGCTCGATCCCAAATATGACGGTGTTAAATGTATTTGAAGTACCGCCGCTCGACGGTCACGTGCTGATGGAGGTAAACCCTAATATTGCATATGCAGTTTTGGACAGGCTGCTCGGCGGTCGCGGGGCAAGCGTGAATAATGTCGAGGGATTGACAGAAATAGAAACGAAAATTATGTCTAGCGTATTTGAACGAGCATTTGAGAATTACCGCGAGGCTTGGTCAAATGTGGCGGACATCGATCCGCTTATGACAAATTTTGAGGTAAATCCTCAATTTTTGCAGATGGTGTCTCCGAATGAAACAGTAGTTGTGATATCATTAGATACAACAATTGGCGAAACAACAGGGATGATAAATATTTGTATTCCTCACGTTGTTCTGGAGCCGGTTATCCCAAAACTTTCTGTTCATTACTGGATGCAGAATCCAGATAAAAAGGAAAGACAACCAGGCGAGTTTGAAAACTTACAAAAACGAATTAAAAAAGCAGAGGTTCCAGTTGTGTCTGAGCTTGGCGGAACAAGCATTACGATAGAGGACTTTTTGGCTCTTTCTGTCGGAGACGTGATCGAGTTGGAAAAGCGCATTGATGAGCCTTTGCTCGTAAAAGTTAGCGGCATTCCGAAATTCACCGCACAAGCTGGAAAAGTAAAGAAAAAAATGGCAATTCAAATTCTTGACGATTTCAAGAGGGGAGATGAGGATCATGGGTGATGGCATGCTTTCTCAAGAGGAAATAGACGCCTTGTTAAAAGGCACAGCAGATGTAAATGAAGAAAGCGAAGAAATAACAGAACCGGCTGCGGCAGATACAGAAGTGTATGTAGACTCTTTTGAGCAGGATACCCTCGGCGAAATCGGTAACATCTCATTTGGAAGTTCGGCTACAGCGCTTTCTAGCTTATTAAATCAAAAGGTGGAAATTACGACTCCAACAGTTAGCGTAATTGATCGTCAAAATTTAAAAGATGAGTTTCCGCATCCTTATGTAGCGATTGAAGTGGAATACACAGAAGGGTTCAAAGGAGCGACCAACCTCCTTGTCATTAAGCAGACAGATGCGGCAATTATTGCTGACCTAATGCTGGGAGGAGATGGAAGAAACCCTGACGAAAACTTAGGCGAAATTCAATTGAGCGCGGTGCAGGAAGCGATGAACCAAATGATGGGATCGGCTGCCACGTCCATGTCGACCATTTTCAATAAGCGTGTAGATATTTCTCCACCTGCTATTGCTTTAATGGATCTTAATTTGGGAAAAGGAGAAGAGGCGTTGAAACAGCAAGAGCTGCTTGTGCGCATTTCTTTTCGCTTAACTATTGGTGATCTCATTGATTCTAATATCATGCAGCTTGTTCCATTAGAGTTTGCTAAAGACCTTGTTCATGAATTAATGAATCCTTCTGATGAAACTGCGGCAACTGCGACTGTTGAAGCACCTCCTGTTCAGCCTGAGCCCATTCAAACAGCAGAAAAAGCTGAACAGACAACGGCTTACAGTGCGCCTGTTCCATCCCAAGACAGACAACAAGCCGTTCAATCAAATAGACAAGCGCCGAATACTACTGTTCAACAGCCGCCTGTCAACGTTCAACCTGCTTCATTCACTTCATTTGAACCGGCTTCACTTCAAGAGCATGAAGCACGTAATTTAAATATGCTGTTAGATATCCCATTGCAAGTTACTGTGGAGTTGGGTCGAACAAACCGATCGGTAAAAGATATCCTGGATTTGTCTGCCGGCTCTATTATTGAATTGGATAAATTGGCAGGGGAACCTGTCGATATTCTCGTTAACAGCCGCTTAATAGCTAAAGGTGAAGTAGTCGTAATTGAAGAAAATTTCGGCGTTCGGATTACAGATATTTTAAGTCAGAGCGACCGTTTGAAAAATTTAAATTAATTTATTCTGGGGGTTAGTGACAATGGGAAATCGTATTTTAGTTGTAGATGATGCGGCATTTATGCGCATGATGATTAAAGACATTCTAACTAAAAATGGCTTTGAAGTAGTTGGAGAAGCATCCGATGGAGCACAGGCTGTTGAAAAATATAAAGAACTGAAGCCTGATTTAGTAACAATGGACATTACCATGCCCGAGAAAGATGGCATTTCCGCATTAAAAGAAATTAAGGCTGATGATCCAAATGCCAGAATTATTATGTGTTCTGCGATGGGACAGCAGTCAATGGTTATCGATGCGATTCAGGCAGGCGCAAAAGACTTTATCGTAAAGCCATTCCAGCCGGATCGTGTCATCGAGGCAATTTCCAAAACATTAGCATAAGCTTAAGAAGGTGCGTCAGTTGATTAAACAACTTTTTAAGCCTTTCGCTTTCATCCTCTTCAGTATGGCTCTGTTTGCAGGCAATGTTTCTGTTGCGCAAGCAGAGCCATTTGACAATAATGTGAAAGACTGTTTAGAAAGCCCTAAGAAATGTGGGCAAGAAACAGGAAAAACGAAGGAGGAAAAGCAGGGCAGCCAAACTCAACAGCTAGAAGCAGAAAAAACAGTCGGTGTAACGATTTGGGACTTTCTAAAAATGATCGGAGCACTTATTTTTGTTTTGGCTCTTATTTATTTTTTGCTTCGCTTCATCAATCAAAAAAGCCGCTCTTACCAGCAGACCAAGTTAATTCATCATTTAGGAGGTACTCCGCTCGGGGGAAACCGCTCAGTTCAGATGGTGAAAGTTGGCGACCGGATTCTCATTCTTGGAGTCGGTGAAAATATTGAATTGCTTAAAGAAATCGATGATGAAGAGGAACTCGCCCGTTTTATTGATCATTATGATAATCAGATGGACCAGCTGCTTCAGCCTCAGGATATCATGACAAAAATGATCGGTAAGTGGAAGGGGAAAGAACCATCAAAAAGCGAGAAGCAGGATCCTTTTAAACAAATGTTTGAGAGTAAATTAAGTGAGATGAAACAATCGCGCAAGCAAGTCATCTCCAAAATGAACAACAGGGAGAAGAGTCAAGATGAATGAGTTTATGGAGTTTTTTAACAATAGTTCTCCTGATAATGTATCTACTTCAGTAAAGCTTTTCCTGCTGCTCACTGTGTTATCGCTCGCGCCGAGCATTTTGATTTTAATGACTTGTTTTACACGCATCATTATCGTGTTGTCCTTCGTAAGATCCGCACTCGCGACTCAGCAAATGCCGCCGACACAAGTTTTAATCGGGCTTGCTTTATTCTTAACTTTCTTTATTATGGCGCCTGTATTTCAACAAATAAATGATGAAGCCCTCACGCCATTATTTAATGAAGAAATTAATCTTGAGCAGGCATATGACAAGGCAAGCGTCCCGTTAAAAGATTTTATGAGTGAACATACGAGGCAGAAAGACTTAGAGCTGTTTTTAAATTACTCAGGGGCTGAGCGTCCAAAAACGGTTGAAGACATTCCGCTAACTTCGCTCGTTCCGGCGTTCGCTTTAAGTGAAATCAAAACAGCGTTTCAAATTGGCTTTATGATTTTTATTCCTTTTCTCGTTATTGATATGGTGGTAGCCAGTATTTTAATGTCAATGGGGATGATGATGCTTCCGCCAGTTATGATATCTCTTCCTTTTAAAATCTTGCTGTTCGTTCTTGTAGATGGCTGGTATTTAGTCATTGAATCTTTGCTGAAAAGCTTTTAAGTAGGTGGAATAAATGAATTCTGAAATGGTGATCTCTCTAGCTGAAAAGGGTGTTTACACGACAATCATTGTGTGTGGTCCCCTTCTTTTGATCGCTCTTGTCGTTGGTCTTGCAGTCAGTATTTTTCAGGCAACGACGCAAATTCAAGAGCAGACACTCGCCTTCATTCCGAAGATTGTTGCTGTCCTCGTCGGGTTGATTTTCTTTGGACCGTGGATGCTGAGTAAAATGCTTTCTTATACAATTGATATATTTGCGAATTTAACAAGATTTGTAGGTTGATTGAATGGAAGAAATAGTGCCTGATTTTTCTGTCTTATTATTAATTATCGTCCGCGTTTCTACTTTTTTTATAACAGTGCCGTTACTTTCCCACAGGTCCATACCGGCGATGCATCGGATTGGGCTCGCCGTTATGCTTTCCTGGACAATGTACTACACGATAGATGTGAGTCCTCTTGAAATCGATGGCCGCTACTTCTTATTAATTTTAAAAGAAGCGCTTGTCGGTCTCCTTTTGGGGTTATCTGCTTATATGATGATAGCCGCTATACAAATTGCCGGAGGGCTAATCGACTTTCAGATGGGTTTTGCTATCGCTAATGTCATCGATCCGCAAACTGGGGCGCAGAGTCCGCTAATGGGACAATACCTTTACATGTTTGCGCTGCTATTACTGTTGTCACTGAATGGCCATCATCTAATATTGGATGGTATCTTTTACAGCTATCAGTATGTCCCTTTAGACCAGCTTTCACTGCATTTTGGCAATGGGAGCCTCGCTGGATATATGAGCCGGGCTTTTAGTTCTATGTTTTTGGTTGCTTTTCAAATGGCTATGCCGGTCGTTGCTACCTTATTCTTAGTGGATGTGGCTTTAGGGATCGTAGCAAGGACTGTTCCGCAGCTTAATATCTTTGTAGTCGGTTTTCCAATTAAAATCGGTGCAGCATTTATCGTTATGACGGTGGTCATTGGAATGATGTTTACAGTACTCCAAAAGCTGTTTGAACTTATGATTTATACAATGCGTGACGTAATGACATTATTAGGAGGGGCATAAATTGGAACATTTGCAGTTGGACCTCCAATTTTTTGCCGGAGAAAAAACCGAAAAAGCTACGCCGAAAAAAAAGCAGGACTCTCGTAAAAAAGGCCAAGTTGCGAAAAGCCAGGATGTAACTACAGCCGTCAGCCTGTTATCATTGTTTGGTTTTCTGTTTGTAGGAGCTTCCTTTATAGGGAAAGAAATTCTTCATTTATTTCAACATTCACTGCAGTATTATTTGATCATGCCGGTCACCGAAGCTAACTTGAAAGTAATTGTTCTTGAGATTATGCAACAGCTCATCTATATACTTGGGCCGGTTATGCTGGTGGCTCTTCTGGCAGGAGTGGCAGCGAATTATTTGCAAGTGGGCTTTTTACTGACGGGAGAGCCTTTGAAGCCTAAGTTAGAAAAATTGGACCCGATCAAAGGGTTTAAACGAATTTTTGCTGTTAGGGCGCTCGTGGAACTACTAAAGTCCATGTTGAAAATTTCATTTGTCGGAGCCGTTACCTTTTTTATTCTTTGGTCCAATATTGAAGAGGTATTGAAGCTTTCCTTTAAGTCAATTGCCGATGCATTAAGGACAATCGGAATGCTGACGCTACAAATGGGAGCAGCTGCTTCTGCCGCCCTTCTTTTTCTAGCCCTGCTCGATTTTTTATATCAGAAATATGATTTTGAAAAGAGTATTCGCATGTCGAAGCAAGATATCAAAGATGAATATAAAAATATAGAGGGCGATCCACTCATCAAATCAAAAATTAAGCAGCGCCAGCGGGAAATGGCGATGAGCCGGATGATGCAAGAAGTACCGCAGGCCGATGTGGTCATTACAAACCCGACCCATTATGCTATCGCTCTAAAATATGATGAAAAGCAGGCGGATGCTCCTGTGGTTGTAGCAAAGGGAGTGGATTACCTTGCCCAGAAGATTAAATATATTGCTGGTGAGAATGAAATTGAATTAGTTGAAAACCGGCCGCTGGCAAGAGCGCTTTATGATCAGGCAGAAGTTGGCCAGCCAATTCCGGAAGAGTTCTTTAAAGCGGTAGCTGAAATTTTAGCTTATGTATACCGGATAAAAAATAAATTGTAAGTTTGTTGTTAGGAGAGAGAGAAATGAAAGCAAGAGACGTCTCCGTATTGTTAAGTGTAATTCTAATAGTGGCTATGCTAATCATTCCGCTGCCGTCGTGGCTGCTGAGTGTGTTAATTATTATAAATATTTCTCTCGCGCTTTTGGTTCTGCTAATTTCAATGAACATGAGAGAAGCACTGGAGTTCTCTGTATTTCCATCCTTACTCCTATTATTAACGCTATTTCGGCTCGGGCTAAATGTTTCGACGACGCGTTCGATCTTAAGTAAAGGTGAGGCAGGCGGCGTAGTTGAGACGTTTGGAACGTTTGTTGTCGGTGGGAATATCGTTGTCGGGATGGTTGTTTTCCTTATTTTAATTATTATTCAGTTTATTGTTATTACCAAGGGGTCGGAGCGTGTGTCTGAAGTAGCTGCTCGTTTTACGCTTGATGCGATGCCAGGAAAACAAATGAGTATTGACGCCGATTTGAATGCCGGGATGATCTCTGAACAGGAAGCGAGAGAGCGGCGGGAAAAGGTAAGCCGTGAATCAGACTTTTACGGAGCAATGGACGGGGCGACTAAGTTTGTCAAAGGAGATGCCATTGCCGGTATTATTATCGTTATCATCAATCTGATTTTTGGGATGATCGTCGGTGTGGTTCAGCAAGGCCTTCCAGCGGCTGAAGCAGCTGCTCGTTATTCTTTGCTCACAGTCGGCGATGGAATTGTCTCTCAGGTTCCCGCTCTTTTGATTTCGACTGCAACGGGGATTGTTGTAACCCGTGCAGCTTCCACAGGCAATCTGGGAGAAGATATCATGTCTCAGCTTCTGGCTTTTCCGATGATGCTTTATGTGGCAGGCGGGACCATCTTTTTGCTCGGTATTGCTACCCCGATTAACGATGTACTAACCATACCGATTGCTGGAGCGCTGGCTTTGGGTGGTTATATGCTTGGGCGTACACCGGAAAAAGAAGAGATCGACATGTTCGAGGCAGAAGAAGAAATGGAGACGGAGGAATTGAAAAAGCCGGAAAGTGTCGTGAATTTATTAAATATTGATCCGATTGAATTTGAGTTTGGCTATGGCCTGATTCCGCTGGCGGACGCAAGTCAGGGAGGAGATTTACTAGATCGGGTCGTCATGATCCGTCGTCAGCTTGCTATTGAGCTTGGCCTTGTCATTCCAGTTGTCCGTATTCGAGACAATATTCAGCTTCAGCCGAATGAATACCGAATTAAAATAAAAGGAAGCGTTATGGCTTCTGGCGAATTGCTGCTCGATCATTATCTTGCCATGAGTCCGGGAGAAGACGACGATACAATTGAGGGGATTGACACAATTGAACCGTCTTTTGGATTGCCAGCGAAATGGATTACGGAGGAAATGAAAGAGCAGGCTGAAATTTTAGGGTATACGGTTGTTGATCCTCCGAGTGTTGTTTCAACTCATTTAACAGAGGTAATTAAAACGAACGCTCATGAGCTGCTTGGCCGTCAGGAAACACAGCAGCTTATTGATCATTTGAAAGAGACTTATCCAATTTTAGTAGAGGAAGTCACTCCAAATCCTTTGACAGTGGGAGAAGTTCAAAAAGTATTGGCCAAGTTATTGAAAGAAAATATTTCTATAAGAAATTTGCCGGTTATTTTTGAAACACTAGCTGACTTTGGCAAGATGACCTCCGATACGGATTTGCTGACAGAGTATGTTCGTCAGTCATTAGCAAGACAAATTACCGGCCAATACGCTGAGGCGGGAGAACCTTTACGAGTTATTACGCTGTCAGGCCAAGTTGAAAAACGGGTAGCGGACAGCGTGCAGCAGACAGAGCATGGAAACTTTTTGTCACTTGATCCGATGGATTCACAGCGCATCTTGGAAGCGATGGCTGCTCAGGTGGAACAAGTTTCTTTTATGCAGCAGGCGCCGATTATTCTATGCTCACCTGCCATCCGGATGTATATTAGGCAGCTTGCTGAGAGGTATTTTCCACAGCTGCCAATTTTATCTTACAATGAACTCGAGCCTAGCGTCGAAGTTCAAAGTGTAGGGGTGGTGAATCTAGATTGAAAGTAAAAAAGTATACAGCTGCATCTATGCCGGAAGCAATGAAAAAGATTCGTGCGGAGCTTGGAGAGCAAGCTGTCATTTTGCAATCAAAAACAGTATATACCGGGGGTTTTTTAGGTTTATTTAAAAAAAAGCTAATTGAAGTGGTAGCGGCCATTGACCCAAACCCGATGCACGAAGCAGTCCGTCCAAAAGAACTGGACCTCTCTAATTCCCGTCAAAGTCGGCCCTCTCCTTCATTGTCGGTAGAGAAAAACAGTGAGGAGTCTTTAAAAAAGGAACTAAATGAATTAAAGGAGATAGTCAAGCAATTTTCAAAGGTGGATCAGCTATCGCTCGACACTTACCCTGAGGAGTTAAAGCTGCCTATTATAAAGTTAAAGAAGCAAGAGGTGGCAGATGATTTAATTAAAGAATTAAAGCAGTTTCTCTTAGAGAAGTGGAAAGAGGAAAAGGGACAAGTCAATGAGGAAATGGCTGACCAATGGAGCAGAGGATGGTTGATAGAGAAAATCGAACCATTGCAAGCGGACCAGCTACTGCTCTCCAAAAAGTTTATTAATGTTATTGGACCAACTGGAGTAGGCAAGACAACTACCCTGGCAAAAATGGCTGCTGAAAGTGTATTGGAGAAAAATCTTAAGACCGCTTTTATTACTACTGATACGTATAGAATTGCAGCAATTGAGCAGTTGAAAACATATGCAGATTTACTGAAGGTACCGGTAGAAGTGGCCTATAAGCCGGCTGATATGAAGCGGGCAATTGAACGATTTAAAGATTACGATGTCGTTTATATCGACACAGCCGGGCGCAATTACTTGGAGGAACAGTTTGTGAATGAATTGAAAGCAATGGTTCCTTTTGAAAAGATGAAAAATTATTTAGTGCTGTCCCTTACTGCTAAAGAGCGGGACATCCATGCGGTAATTGATCAATTTTCAACTGTCCCGGTTCATCAGTTTATTTTCACAAAGATGGATGAAACAACGAGCCGAGGAACGATTGTAAATATGATGTGCCAATATAATAAGGGAGTGGCTTTTTTAGCGAATGGGCAAAATGTACCAGATGATCTAATTCAACCTGATTCGAAGGAAATGGCTGATATTATTTTGGGTGATCATCTATGACAAATAATGACCAAGCAGCGTCACTGCGGAAAAGGCTGAATCGCCTTGCGGGGAAACAAGCAAAAACTCTCGCTGTAGTGAGTGGAAAAGGCGGGGTTGGAAAATCAAATATTTCATTAAATTTTGCTATTAATCTAACCCAAAATGGGAAAAAAGTGCTAATATTTGATATGGATATCGGTATGGGGAACATTCATGTGTTAACAGGGCAGACGGCAGAGCACTCTATTGCTGATTTTTTTGAGAAAAATCTCTCGCTCGCTGACTTAGTGTATAGAGATAAGGAAGGTGTTTCCTACATTCTAGGCGGTTCGGGGCTGAACCAATTAATAGAATGGAACAGCAGCCATCTGAGCCGGTGGTTGGATGATATAGAGGAGCTTCAGCATCAATATGATTATTTATTGTTTGATATGGGGGCGGGAGCGACAAAGGAGACACTTAATATTCTCATGTCAGTAGACGATATTATTGTTGTAACCACTCCCGAGCCAACCTCTATAACAGATGCGTATTCCATGATGAAATATATTCACTTTCAAGGTGGAGAAAACGCCTTTTATCTTTTGTGTAATCGGGCCGATTCAGAGAGAGAAGGACAGGAAGCTATAAAGCGGCTCCAGCAAGCTGTCCGCAAGTTTTTAGGTAAATCAAGTTTTGAGCTTGGGGTATTGCAGGAGAGCACAGCTGTGAAAAAAGCTGTGAGCGCTCAGACTCCATTTTTGATTGCTTATCCAAATGCAAAGATATCCCGGGCGTTACGAGAAGCCGTAAGACTGTATAAAGAGGGATATGGGTATTCACCAGATCATTCAGAATCAGACAGCTTTATATTCAAGCTTCGTCACTTCTTTGTGAAAGGCAGGCACTAGTAATGAGAGAAAAAAAAGTCGTTGTGGTTGATGACTCTGCATTTATGAGAAAACTAGTTACCGAGTTTTTGTCTTCACATCCGGAACTAGAAGTTGTAGCGACCGCCCGCAATGGCAAAGACGCTATCGAGAAGATTAAACAGTTTAAGCCGGCCGTTATTACGATGGATGTAGAAATGCCCGAAATGGACGGGCTTGATGCCCTCGGATACATTATGGAACATATGCCCACTCCAATTGTTATGTTATCCAGTTTAACAGGGGCTGGCGCAGAAACGACATTTCAAGCAATGGAAAAAGGCGCAGTTGATTTTGTCAGAAAGCCTTCGGGAACCATTTCACTTGACCTCCATAAAATTAAAGATGAACTAATAGAAAAAGTACTCGCTGCCAGTAAAGCTAATCTGCGGCCTATGATTCCCACTGCTCAAGCGGCTCCTCCCAAACCGGCAAGAGTAGAACAACCACCGGGGAAGAGAGAAGTAAGGGTTAGCAGTAGGAATACAAGAAAGCCGAAAAATAGCCAGAGCATTGTTGTTATTGGCACTTCAACAGGGGGGCCGAGAGCTCTTCAAAAAGTGCTGACGAAACTACCAAAAGATTTGAAGGCACCAGTACTTATTGTCCAGCATATGCCGCCAGGATTTACAAAATCACTGGCTCAAAGATTAGATTCTTTATCTGCCATCCATGTCAAAGAAGCTGAGGATGGGGAAACTCTTCAAAAGGGAACCGCTTATATTTGCCCGGGAAGCTATCATTTAAAGATAAAAGAAAATGGGGCGCTGCTCGCCATAGATCTTGATCAATCGCCTCCAGTTAACGGACACCGTCCGGCGGTGGATGTCATGTTTGAATCTGTCAGTGAAGCAACGGGCTTTGATAAAGTAGCAGTGATTATGACTGGAATGGGAGCAGATGGGGCAAATGGACTAATCAAATTAAAAGAAACAGGGAATGTACAGGCCATTGCAGAGTCTGAGGAGTCGTGTGTAGTATTCGGAATGCCACGAGCCGCTATTGCCACTCGTCTAATCGATTGCACGGTTTCTGTAGAACATATCGCTGAAAAAATTTTAGAGTATATAGGATAGAAAGGGTGAGCGGCTGATGGAAGTGAATCAATATTTAGAAGTTTTTATTGATGAAAGCAAAGAGCATTTGCAGGCAATCAATGAAAACTTGTTAGAGCTGGAAAAAAATCCCGAGGATCTTGCAATTGTCAATGAGATTTTCCGGTCTGCCCATACATTAAAAGGAATGTCTGCTACGATGGGATATGAAGATCTGGCTAATTTAACACATAAAATGGAAAATGTTCTTGATGCCATCCGCAATCATAAACTGAAAGTTACAGCTGATATTTTGGACGTGGTCTTCGCTTCGATTGATGATCTGGAAGCAATGGTCCAAGACATTGCGGCCGGCGGTGCAGGGAAGCGGGATGTATCCGATATTGTTGATAAGCTGTTGAAAATTGAAAATGGCGAAATGGTGAGTGAAACAGCTTCTTCTGTACAAATAGAGGCTTCTCCTTCTGTCAGTCCTTCTTCAACTATCAAGTATGATGAATTTGAATACACGGTCATTCAACAGTCAAAAGAGCAAGGTTTTACTTGCTTCGAGATAGCCATTGAATTACGCAGCGACTGCGTATTGAAAGCAGCGCGTGTATTTATGGTATTTGAAGTATTAGAAAAGTGCGGAGAAGTGATTAAGTCAACTCCTTCTACGGAAGAACTGGAAGCAGAACAGTTTGATGAACGCTTTGTAGTTACTCTTATTACTCAAGAGTCTTCTGATGATATCGAAAGTAAGGTGAAAAAGGTATCAGAGGTTGAGCGCGTAACCGTTTCGGAATTTATTGTACCATCAACAGAAATTGAAGAAGCGACAAAAGAAGTAGCAGCTGCAGTTGTACCAGATTCACCAGCTCCTCCTCAGGAAAAAACAGAAAAGAAAGAGGAGCCGAAATCTAGTAATAAGCAACAATCTGTATCTAATAAAACCATTCGCGTCAATATTGAACGGCTTGATATTTTAATGAATCTTTTTGAAGAGCTCGTTATTGACCGGGGAAGACTAGAGCAAATCTCAGGCGAACTAAATAATCCTGAGCTGAATGAAACCGTTGAAAGAATGGCAAGAATCTCGGGGGACCTGCAAACTATTATTCTTAATATGCGGATGGTGCCGGTAGAGACCGTATTTAATCGCTTTCCAAGAATGGTACGTCAGTTAGCCCGTGACTTAAATAAAAAAATCAACTTAGAGATCATCGGTGCTGAAACGGAGCTGGATCGGACAGTAATCGATGAGATCGGCGACCCGCTCGTTCATTTGATTCGTAATGCACTTGACCATGGAGTGGAAACACCTGAAGAACGCAGAGCCAAGGGGAAACCTGAAGAGGGAACTGTTAAGCTAAAAGCTTATCATAGCGGAAATCACGTGTTTATCGAAATTGAAGATGATGGAGCAGGCATTAATAAGGAAAAAGTACTTAATAAGGCACTGTCAAAAGGCATAGTAACAGAAGAACAAGTAGCCTCTATGACAGATAATCAAATTTATGAGCTGATCTTAGCTTCAGGATTTTCTACTGCTGATACGATATCTGATATTTCTGGCCGCGGGGTCGGCTTGGATGTAGTAAAAACAACGATTGAATCTCTCGGAGGTTCCATCAGTATTGAGGCAACCGAGGGAGCGGGCTCAGTATTTCTTATTCAATTGCCATTAACGCTATCAATTATTTCGGTCATGTTAGTGGAAGTGGAAAAAGAAAAATATGCTATTCCTTTATCATCTATTATTGAGACAGCCATCGTGAAAAAAGAAGATGTCTTAAATGCTCATACACAACAAGTCATTGATTTCCGCGGGAAGATTGTCCCGCTTGTCTTCCTCGAAAAAATATTCGAAGTGCCAAGAGAAAGCAAGGAAGATGAGTTTTATTCCATTGTAATCGTGCGCAAAGGGGATAAAATGGCAGGATTAGTCGTAGACTCCTTCATCGGTCAGCAAGAAGTTGTGTTAAAATCACTTGGCAATTATTTATCAAATGTGTTTGCTATCTCAGGTGCTACCATTCTCGGAGATGGTCAAGTAGCTTTGATTGTAGACTGCAATGCCCTGATCAAATAATAGGCAGAGGGGAAAAGGAGGGAAAACCTATGAGTGAAATCACAGCTCCGTCAATGATTAAAGTGATTGCTTTCCAATTAATGGATAAAGAATATGCATTTCCTGTTCACCAAGTTCAGGGGATTGAAAAGTTGATTCACATAACGCGTGTGCCGGGAACGGTTTCTTTTATTAAAGGTGTGATCAATCTAAGGGGAGTGGTTACTCCAATTATTGATCTGCGTAATCGCTTTAGTCTGCCGGAAAAAGAGTACGATGAGCAGACCAGAATTATTATTGCGGCGTCTGATGATATTGAAGTCGGTTTAGTGGTAGATAGCGCCAATGATGTTCTTGATATTCCAAAAAGCATCATTGAACCTCAACCAGACATCGTCGGTGCCGTAGAAGCGGAATATATTACAGGCGTGGCTAAACTAGAAAAGAGACTGCTTATCTTATTAAATTTAGAAAGAGTTTTTAAATAATAGGGGCATATGGCCATGAATTATATCGAAAAGATTAATACGACCCATTTAGATATTTTAAAAGAATTCGGCAATATTGGTGCCGGACATGCAGCTACTGCTCTTTCTACTTTACTGAACAAACAAATTGATATGAAAGTGCCTAGTGCCCGTATCGTTTCATTTAACGATATGATGGAGATGGCGGGCGGTGCAGAAGAGGAAGTAGTGAGTGTGAGTCTTAGGATTGAAGGAGAAGTTACAGGGAATATGTTCTTTGTTCTTTCCTTAAGGCAAGCGGAAAGCTTTATTAGCAATATGACCGGGGACAGAGCTTTTTCTTTTAAGGAAGCGGGAGAGAAAAGTATCGGTCTCTCTGCCATGCAGGAACTTGGAAACATTTTATCAGGCTCTTACTTATCAGCCCTTGGGGACTTTACTCGCTTACAGATTTATCCTTCCGTTCCAGAACTGGCCATAGATATGTTTGGCGCTATTATTAGCTATGGATTGGTCGAGTCTTCTCAATATGGGGATTATGCGATTGTTATTGAAACAATATTAAAGGAAGTCCAGGCAGGATATACAGACGAAATGAAAGGGCATTTCTTTCTGCTTCCTGATCCTTTATCGTTTGGTCCAATTTTTGAGGCCCTTGGAGTCGGGTTAAATGAGTAGTATTGGACAAATCGTAAAAGTAGGGATTGCTGATTTAAATATTGTTCGTCCACCAAATGCCATTCGCACATCGGGGCTAGGATCTTGCGTTGGAGTGGTGATTTATGATGACCGGACATCTGTCGCTGGGATGGTACATGTTATGCTGCCAGACTCATCGCTTGCCAAAAATGGCCATATGAATAAAGCTAAATATGCAGATACAGGCATCAATGAATTGGTCGCTCTATTAAAAGCTGAAGGCGCACAAGTCTACAGATTGAAAGCAAAGATTGCTGGTGGCGCTCAAATGTTTCAATTTAGTTCGCAAAACAGCTCATTCAAAATTGGACCTAGGAATGTTGCAGCTGTGAAGCAAGTACTAGAGGCCCATCATATACCGCTCATAGCGGAAGACACAGGTGGAAACAGCGGCCGTACAATAGAATTTGATCCGCATACTTGCGATCTTCATATAAGAACAGTTAATAAAGGCAATCACATAATATAAAGGGGACATACAAGTGTCCCTTTCGTTATGTAACGAAGTTTACCGTTGAAGCATCAAACAATTTTTAAAAGATAAAACGCTTAAAGAGAACAGAGTAGAGAAGTGTAAATAGAAGATTATAGAGAAAGTAAATGGGTTATTGTTAGAGTGATGGAATAATATACATATTTTCCCTTTGTCGTATTTTGAAAATTTATTTGCGTTTTGGCGGTATTTTCTAATAAAATGTGGAAGATAAAGAATAAATTAGCCTGACCGTTTTTTTCAGAAAAACTTCTCTGAGAGGTCAATCCGAGGAGGAGAAACGTCAAATATGGCCAAACAGAACAGATATGATGAACAAAAGTTGTGGGCTGCCTGGAAAGAGTCAGAGGATCCAGAGGCAGGCAATCTGCTTGTAGAAAAGTACATGCCACTTGTATCCTTTCATTCTCAACGGATATCAGCAAGCTTGCCGAAAAGCGTCAATAAAGAAGATATTAAAAGTCTTGGATTGATGGGTTTGTACGATGCGTTGAAAAAATTTGATCCAACCCGCGATTTAAAGTTTGATACGTATGCTTCTTTTCGCATTCGTGGAGCGATTTTGGATGGGCTTCGAAAGGAAGACTGGCTCCCGAGAGGAACGAGAGAAAGGGCAAAAAAGATTGAAGCAAAGATTGAGGAATTGGAACAAAAATACCTTCGAAAAATCACCGCAGCGGAAGTTGCAGAACAACTTGACATTTCGGAAGAAGAAGTTCATCAGACGATGACGGAGCATTTATTTTCCAATGTCCTATCGATGGACGAACAAGTACATGATAATGAAGATTCGGAAGGAAAGAGATTTGTATTAAAAGACGAGAAGGCAGATCTGCCGGAAGATGTTCTTGTGAAGGGTGAGCTGATTCAGGAGTTGACGGAGGAAGTTTCTAAGCTGTCTGAGAAAGAACAGCTCGTGCTCAGCTTATTCTATCATGAAGAGCTGACTTTAACTGAGATCGGTGAGGTAATGAATCTTTCGACTTCAAGAATCTCCCAAATTCATTCAAAAGCATTGTTTAAGCTGAAAAATCAGCTTGTAAAAATCAACGGATCGGTACATTAAGAAAAAGTTTCATCTTTAAGGAGATCTAATGGCTACTCTATTTATTTTTATTTCATTTATACTTAATGCTGTTGCTCTATTGGCAATTATTTTATTGTTTACAAGACAAAATCGTCTGTATGAAGTAAAGAGACAACAGGAGAAGCTAGTGGCGGATATGGAAGAAATGATGGCTGCTTACTTGCTGGAAATGAAAGAAGAGAATGAGAGGTTTATTAAAGAGTTTTCATCTCATCCTACAGCGGAAGATACTTTTTCAATAAGAACACCTTCTCCGCCAAAAGCTGCCAGCGAACAGACTTCTGCGGACAACATACAGGCGGATTCGCTAACTATCTCTGCTCCTTCTATGCAACGGGTGCGGGCTGCTCAGGTATATAATGTAACAAATAAAACACCAAATGAAGATGGAAAAGAACAAATAAAAGAAAATATCGCGTTGCCGGACGAGCAGAAGGCATCAGAGGATATTTTCTCATTGAATGAGCAGGGACTTAGCATAGGAGAGATCGCTAAAAAATTAAATAAAGGAAAGACGGAAGTAGAATTAGCATTGAAATTTGCTAAGACCGGTAAAAATAGTTGATTGCATTGCCTGGCTATGGTATAGTTACTAACGGTGTTATTACACACGCTCCCTGATTTGCTCAGATGGTGCTGTCTTTTAGGACAGTTTCTGATCGAAAATGATGAGAGCGGAGGAAAAATTAAAACCATTAGGAGGAACTAAAACATGTCAGTTATTTCAATGAAGCAATTGCTTGAAGCTGGTGTTCACTTCGGTCACCAAACACGCCGTTGGAACCCAAAAATGAAAAAATATATTTTCCAGGAGCGTAATGGAATCTATATTATCGACCTTCAAAAAACAGTAAGAAAAGTTGAAGAAGCTTATAAATTCGTTAGAGAATTAGCTGAAAACGGCGGAAAAGTTCTTTTCGTTGGAACGAAAAAACAAGCTCAAGAATCTGTAAAAGAAGAAGCAGAACGTTCAGGAATGTACTATGTAAACCAACGCTGGTTAGGTGGTACATTAACAAACTTCTCAACTATCCAAAAACGTGTACAACGCTTGAAAAACATCGAGAAAATGGAAGAGGACGGCACATTTGACGTACTTCCTAAAAAAGAAGTTGTACAATTGAAAAAAGAGCATGAACGTTTAGTGAAATTCCTTGGTGGAATTAGAGATATGAAAGACCTTCCTGATGCCCTTTTCATCATCGATCCTCGTAAAGAGCGTATTGCTGTGGCGGAAGCTCGTAAATTGAATATTCCAATCGTTGGTATCGTTGATACGAACTGTGATCCGGATGAAATCGATTATGTTATTCCAGCAAATGATGATGCGATCCGCGCTGTTAAACTTTTAACAGGCAAAATGGCTGATGCTATCCTTGAAGCAAAACAAGGTGAAGAAACAGCAGAAGTTGAAGAAACAACAGAAGTTGAAGAAACAGCAGCAGCTGAGTAAAAGCTGATAAAAAGGTGATAAGTAGACCTTCTCTTATCACCTTTTTTTAAAAAGAAAAAAGTAAAACTGTGCATCGTAAAGAAGCATATGACTCAAAGGAGGAAATAAATTATGGCAATTACTGCTCAAATGGTTAAAGAACTACGTGAAAAAACTGGCGCTGGTATGATGGATTGTAAAAAAGCGCTAACAGAAACTGATGGTGATATGGAAAAAGCAATTGATTTCCTTCGCGAAAAAGGCATGGCTAAAGCTGCCAAAAAATCTGACCGCATTGCAGCGGAAGGTACGACTTTTATCAAGAGCGAAGGCAACACTGCTGTTATTTTAGAAGTAAACTCAGAAACAGACTTCGTTGCAAAGAACGAAGGTTTCCAAGTGCTTGTAAAAGAATTAGCTGATCATTTGCTTGCTAAAAAGCCTGCAAACGTAGAAGAAGCACTTGAGCAAAAAATGGATAACGGCCAAACAGTTAGTGATTTCATCAATGAAGCGATTGCGAAAATTGGTGAAAAATTAACTCTTCGCCGCTTTGAAATTAAAACAAAAAGCGACAATGCTGCCTTCGGTGAATACTTGCATATGGGCGGGCGCATTGGTGTTTTAACTGTTCTTGAAGGAACAACTGATTCAAGTGCAGCAAAAGATGTAGCCATGCACGCAGCTGCTTTAAATCCTAAATACATCTCCCGTGATGCAGTTTCTGAAGAAGAAGTGGCTCGTGAGCGTGAGGTATTAACTCAACAAGCATTGAACGAAGGCAAGCCAGAGAATATCGTAGCAAAAATGGTTGAAGGCCGTCTTGGCAAATTCTTTGAGGAAATTTGCTTAGTTGACCAGCCATTTGTTAAAAACCCTGATGAAAAAGTGGGCAAGTTCGTTCAATCTAAAGGAGCAGAAGTGACTGCACTTGTGCGCTATGAAGTGGGCGAAGGCCTTGAGAAGCGTCAAGACAATTTCGCTGAAGAAGTAATGAATCAAGTGAAAAAATAATTCTTTTCTATTGAGTGAAGATAGAAAGAAATTGTTATTGTTAGATGGGAATCCCTTGCCGGTTATTGGTGAGGGATTTCATCTAGAGTTTGGCAATTTTCCATAAGGTTAAGGCCGAGGCAAACCAATAACCATACATACGGAGGTTTACATGAGCGTTCCAAAATATAAACGGGTAGTATTAAAGTTAAGCGGGGAAGCGCTGGCAGGAGAGGCCGGATTTGGCATTAATCCAGCTGTTATTAAATCAATTGCTGAGCAAGTCAAAGAAATTGCTGAACTCGATATAGAGGTGGCAGTCGTAGTAGGCGGCGGCAACATCTGGAGAGGAAAGATCGGCAGTGAAATGGGTATGGACCGCGCAACAGCTGATTATATGGGCATGCTTGCTACTGTGATGAACTCAATGGCTCTACAGGATAGCCTAGAGCAGCTTGGGATTGAAACACGTGTTCAGACTTCTATAGAGATGCGGCAGGTAGCAGAACCTTATATCCGCCGTCGGGCAATCCGCCATCTCGAAAAGAAGCGAGTGGTTATTTTTGCTGCAGGCACAGGTAACCCTTACTTTTCTACAGATACAACAGCTGCGCTTCGGGCCGCTGAGATTGAAGCAGAAGTTATTTTGATGGCTAAAAATAATGTAGATGGCGTGTATTCAGCAGACCCACGCGTTGATAAAAATGCCGTTAAGTATGATCAATTGTCTTACCTTGATGTCATTAAAGAAGGGCTTGCTGTTATGGATTCAACGGCCTCATCATTATGTATGGACAATGACATACCGCTTATTGTTTTCTCTATTACAGAAAACGGCAATATTAAACGGGTAGTTATGGGTGAAAATATCGGAACAATTGTGAGGGGGAAGGAATAATGGCAAATCAAACAATTGAACAGATGAAAGAAAGAATGTCTAAAGCAATTCAAGCGTATACGAGAGAGCTCGCCTCCATTCGTGCTGGACGTGCGAACGCTTCATTGTTAGACCGGATAACGGTCGATTACTATGGGGCACCAACACCGATTAACCAGCTTGCTTCTGTATCTGTGCCGGAAGCACGTCTTCTCGTTATTCAGCCTTATGATAAAACAGCGATGGGTGACATTGAGAAAGCTATTTTAAAATCGGATCTTGGGCTAACGCCATCTAACGATGGATCGGTTATCCGTCTTGCATTCCCTGCTTTAACAGAAGAGCGCCGCAAGGAATTGGCTAAAGTAGTGAAAAAAGAAGCGGAAGACGCAAAGGTAGCTATTCGCAATATTCGCCGTGATGCGAATGAAGAGCTGAAAAAATTGGAGAAAGCTGGCGACATTACTGAGGATGAGCTGCGTGGCTTAACGGATGATGTGCAAAAGCAAACGGATGATTTCATTAGCAAAATCGACGGTATTTCCAAGGATAAAGAAAAAGAAATTATGGAAGTCTAATGTAAAAACCCTCTTCGCTGTAAGAGGGTTTTCTTCTTTTTTTTATTGAATAAAAAAATACATCCATTTCTACAAAGTAATCAACAAACAATTTTGGTATTATAATAGATAATGATTTGTTTATAATTTGGTGATGCTACATCGTGGAGGATATTTTATGATCAATAAGAGAAAATTATGGAAAACAGCAGATGACCATAATATCGAAGATCGAATAGAAAGAATTAAAGAGGAGTTAGTGCCGGAGCATATTGCAATCATTATGGACGGCAATGGCAGATGGGCAAAAAGAAGAGCCCTTCCCCGAATTGCTGGTCACCATGAAGGAATGAAGACGGTAAAAAAGATAACTAAACTTGCTAATAAGTTGGGTGTCAAAGTATTAACACTCTATGCCTTCTCAACAGAAAACTGGAAGCGGCCGAAACATGAAGTGGATTTTTTAATGAAATTGCCTGAAGAGTTTCTTGGCACGTTTTTACCGGAATTGATTGAAGAAAATGTCCAGGTACAAATGATGGGAGAGAGAAATCAAATACCGAAACACACGCTCAGTGCGGTAGAAAAAGCGATGGAACAAACGAGTGGCAATGATGGATTAATATTAAACTTTGCTTTAAATTACGGAAGTCGTGCGGAGATTTTAACGGCTGTAAAAAATATTATTCATGATGCAAAAAATGGTATACTATTAGAGGAAAATTTAAATGAAGAGCTTTTTTCGAGCTATCTTATGACAGAGCATTTAAAAGATCCGGACTTGCTTATCCGGACGAGCGGAGAAATTCGTTTGAGCAATTTTATGCTTTGGCAGCTGGCCTATACTGAGTTTTGGTTTACCGATACTAATTGGCCTGATTTTAAAGAAACAGATTTGCTCGAAGCAGTGGAAGCTTTTCAGCGCCGTTCCCGTCGGTTCGGTGGTTTGTCGTAATTATTCATCAGGACAAGAGTTAGGAGTTTGAGACATGAAACAACGTATTTTGACCGCTGTTATTGCGGCGGCCGCTTTTTTGCCGGTCGTGCTGTACGGCGGCTGGCCTTTTATTATATTGGCTTATTTAATGGCTATCATTGGCCTAACGGAAGCATTAAAAATGAAAAAAATTGCTCCTGCTTCGATGCCCGGGCTGCTTTCTATCATACTTCTCTGCATTGTGTTAATGCCGGAACGCCTGACTGTTGCTATCGAACAAGTGGGCTACGATAAGCTGCAGCTATCTGCCTTGTTCGTGTTATTGATGCTAGCATACACGGTTGTTTCAAAAAATAAGTTTCATTTTGAAGATGCAGGGTTTTGCGTTCTAGCTGCGCTTTATGTCGGCTTTGGTTTTTATTATTTCATAGAAACGAGAGAAGCGGGCGCTATATTCGTCTTTTTTGCCCTTCTAATTACGTGGGCGACAGACTCGGGTGCTTATTTTGTAGGCCGGTCGCTCGGAAAGCGCAAACTATGGCCGGAAATTAGTCCGAACAAAACAGTAGAAGGTTCAGTTGGTGGTATTTTTGCAGCAGTAATCGTCGCTTTGATTATTGCCCTGCTAGCGGATATGGATATACCGTTGTTTAAACTGTTAATTGCTACAGCTGTGCTGTCTGTATTTGGACAGCTTGGCGACTTGGCAGAATCAGCTCTTAAGCGCCATTACGAAGTAAAGGATTCAGGGACTTTATTGCCGGGCCATGGCGGTATTTTGGACCGTACAGACAGCTGGTTATTTGTTTTTCCGCTTGTTCATTTACTGCATCTAGTGTGACAGCAGAGTTTGTTTGAGGAGATGAAAGATGTGAAGAAATTAAGTCTTTTAGGTGCAACTGGCTCGATCGGCCGCCAGACACTGGATGTGATCCGGGAGCATCGTGATGATTTTGCGCTGGTTGCTTTTTCAGCCGGTCGAAATATTGAAGAAACACGGAACATTATTAGTGGGTTTCAACCTGAATTAGTATCTGTCGAGCTTCGGGAGGACGCGGAGAAACTAAAGTCAGAATTTCCTTTTTTAAAAGTGGTGTACGGACAAGAAGGACTTGTTGAAACGGCTGTTTATCAAAAGGCGGACATTCTTGTGAATGCTGTGCTTGGGAGTGTCGGCTTACGCCCGACACTGCAGGCGATTGAAGCAGGTAAGACAATTGCTATCGCAAATAAAGAAACACTTGTAACGGCCGGGCATTTAGTTATGGCAGCCGCTGAAAAGCATAATGTGGCTCTTTTGCCGGTAGACAGTGAGCATTCTGCGATTTTTCAATGTCTGCAAGGGGAAAAAGAGAAAAACATTGCACGCCTCATACTGACCGCTTCGGGAGGTAGCTTCCGTGACCGGACACGAGAAGAATTAAAAAATGTAACTGTACAGGAAGCGTTAAATCATCCAAATTGGTCAATGGGCGCAAAGATCACGATTGATTCGGCTACAATGATGAATAAAGGCTTGGAAGTTATTGAAGCACACTGGCTTTTTCATTTGCCATATGAGCAAATAGATGTTATTTTACATCGAGAAAGTATTATTCATTCGATGGTCGAATTTCAAGATAGTTCGGTAATCGCTCAATTAGGTACCCCTGATATGCGCGTGCCAATCCAATATGCGCTTTCTTATCCAGACCGGCTCCCTTTGCCTTCTGCTCGGCGTCTCAATTTGCTGGAAGCGGGCAAGCTTCATTTTCAGCCGATGGATCAAAAGCGTTTTCGGATGCTTGCGCTTGCTTATCAGGCGGGAAAAGCGGGCGGCACAGTTCCCACTGTGTTGAATGCTGCTAACGAGGCGGCTGTTGCTGCTTTTCTTGACGGGAAAATAACATTTTTGCAAATTGATGAAATGGTAGAGCGGGCTCTTGAAAAACATCAGTCCATTATGCAGCCCGATCTGGAAACGATACAGCAAACCGACAAAGAAACACGGAATTTCGTCCACTCACTTTTATAAAAAAGGTGGTTATCTATATTGAATACTGTTATAGCGTTTATCGTTATATTTGGCGCCCTCGTTTTTTTTCACGAGCTAGGTCACTTTATTTTTGCCAAGCGGGCGGGGATTCTCTGTCGAGAGTTTGCCATCGGTTTCGGACCAAAAGTGTTTTTTCATAAAAAAGGAGAAACCATATATACTCTTCGGCTTCTTCCTCTAGGGGGATATGTCCGCATGGCTGGGGAAGACCCAGAAATGGTAGATTTAAAAGCCGGTCATCGCATCGGTGTTCTGTTTAATGAGCATGAAGAAATTGTCAAAGTTATCGTTTCTGGCAAAGACCGTTATCCAGAAGCTCGAGTAATTGAGGTAGAGACCGCCGATCTCGAACATCAGCTTATTATTAGAGGCTATGAGGACGGAGAAGAAGAAATTAAAACGTTTCCGATCCATCGGGAGGCCGTTATTTTAGAGGATGGGGTGGAGAGCCAGATCGCGCCATGGGACCGACAGTTCGCCTCGAAAACGCTAGGACAGCGATCGATGGCTATTTTTGCAGGTCCGCTCTTTAACTTTATTTTAGCTTTTTTTGTTTTTATTCTCATTGCTATGATGCAGGGAATGCCTACAAACGAGCCCGAGCTTGGCAAGCTGACCTCCGATGGAGCAGCAAAAGAAGCGGGCTTAATGGAAGGCGACAAAGTTATTAGCATTAATGGACAAGGGGTAGCAAGCTGGAATGATATCGTTACTGTCATTCAGAAAAACCCCCAGTCTGAGATTGACTTTACAGTAGAAAGAGACAATAAAACACTAGATATTCCAGTAACACCGAAGGTCCGTGAGGTGGAAGATCAAAAGATTGGAGTAATCGGTGTACACAGTCCAGTAGAAAAATCGTTCTTCGGTTCCATCGCCTATGGCGCGAAAGAAACGTATTTTTGGACAGTAGAAATTATTCGGTTGGTCGGCAAGCTCGTCACTGGGCAATTTTCGATCGATATGCTTTCGGGTCCTGTTGGCATCTATGTATCCACTGACACAGTAGCTAAGTCAGGCATTATGAACTTGATGAAGTGGGCCGGCGTGTTAAGCATTAACCTAGGCATTATGAATTTACTGCCGCTTCCAGCATTGGACGGCGGGCGCCTATTGTTTTTCCTCGTTGAAGCGCTCAGAGGCAAGCCGATTGATCGCCAAAAAGAAGGAATGGTTCATTTTGTTGGTTTCGCCTTGTTAATGCTTTTAATGATCGTGGTAACATGGAATGATATTCAACGATTCTTTTTACAATAAAATAGTCTGAGGTGTATGTGATGAAACAAAGCCAAACGTTAATACCCACATTAAGAGAGGTACCGGCTGATGCGGACGTAAAAAGCCATCAGTTGCTGTTAAAAGCGGGATTTATCCGTCAAAACGCCAGCGGAGTATACAGTTATTTGCCGCTTGGTAAAAAAGTGCTTCGCAAGGTAGAGGAAATTGTTCGTGAGGAAATGGACAACGCTGGAGCTGCAGAACTTTTGATGCCAGCTTTACAGCAGGCTGAGCTGTGGCAGGAATCTGGACGCTGGTACACGTACGGCCCAGAGCTTATGCGCTTGAAAGATCGACATGAACGCGAGTTTGCCCTTGGAGCAACTCACGAAGAAGTGATTACAAGCCTGGTTCGTGATGAAATAAAATCGTACAAGCGTTTGCCGTTAACCTTGTATCAAATCCAAACGAAATTCCGGGATGAAAAGCGGCCGCGGTTTGGCCTGCTCCGCGGGCGGGAGTTTGTTATGAAAGATGCTTATTCTTTTCATACCTCTCATGAAAGCTTAGCGGAAGTATATGACCGGATGTACACGGCTTATTCAAATGTATTCCGTCGCTGCGGATTAGATTTTCGAGCTGTTATTGCTGACTCAGGAGCGATGGGTGGCAAGGACACACATGAATTTATGGTTCTTTCTGAGATCGGTGAAGATACCATTGCCTACTCTGATTCTTCTGATTATGCAGCTAACATTGAAATGGCTCCGGTTGTTACTGCCTATGAAAAGAGCGGGGAAGCGGAGCGCCAAATGGAAAAAGTGGAAACTCCGGATGCTAAAACAATCAGCAGTGTAGCAGAGCTCTTGAATGTTTCTGCGGAGCAATGTTTAAAAACGCTTCTCTTTAAAGTGGATGGAGAATATGTCATCGTTCTCGTTCGGGGCGATCATGAAGTGAATGAAATTAAATTGAAAAACTTATTCCAGGCAGGTGTCGTTGAGCTTGCCGAGCATGAAGAAGTGAACGAAGTGCTTGGCTGCACGATTGGTTCTCTTGGACCGGTAAACGCCAAAGAAGGTGTGAAAGTAATTGCGGACCATGCGGTGAAAGCTATTACGAATGGTGTGTGTGGAGCGAATATAGAAGGCTATCATTTTATAAATGTAAATGCGGAAAAAGATTATCGTGTAGATCAGTATGCGGACTTGCGCTTTATTCAAGAAGGAGATCTTTCTCCGGATGGAAAAGGAACCATTAAGTTTGCTAAAGGAATCGAAGTAGGCCATATATTCAAATTGGGCACACGCTACAGTGAAGCGATGAATGCCACATATTTGGATGAAAACGGCCGGACGCAACCAATGATCATGGGCTGTTACGGAATTGGGGTTTCACGGACGTTGGCTGCCGTAGCTGAACAATTTAATGATGAACAAGGATTTATTTGGCCGAAGGCCCTCTCTCCTTTCGATATTCACTTAGTGCCAATCAATATGAAGGATGAAGGTCAGCGTACACTTGCTGAAGAGCTTTACAGTCTGCTTCGAGAGAACCGTTATGATGTATTGATGGATGACCGAGCAGAGCGTCCGGGCGTGAAGTTTGCCGATAGTGATTTAATCGGTTTGCCTATCCGAGTAACAGTAGGCAAAAAGGCAGCAGAGGGAATTGTTGAAGTGAAGGTTCGCAAAACCGGTGAAATGATAGAAATTCAGCGAAATGAGCTTGTCTCTAAGCTGCATGAGATTTTTCAAGCCATCTAATTGTCAATGTTATCGGCTGATTCTCCTGCAGAGACTTAGCTAAGTTAATAATTTTAGAGCGGTAATTTTGTTGCTATCTAAGTTTGTGCAGCATAAATATTTAAAGTCACCTGAATCAGGTGGCTTTTTCTTTCTGAATTTCTGTTAAAATAGAAGAGAACAATCAATTGGGAGGCATGCAAATGAGTGAAGAATCCCAGGGAAGACGACAGCGGTTCCAGCTGCTCTTACAGCAATTGAAATTGACAGAAGATGCAGTCGTCCGCCATTTTGAGGGAGCTGAAATTGCAAAGTTAACAGTAGAAAGACAGACCAAACGTTGGCATTTTTCTTTTGTCACCGAAACTATTATTCCTTGTCAGCTTCTTGAAACTTTTACAAATGCGCTACATTATGCATTTAAAGAGATTGCGCAGGTTACTTTTTCAATAAAAGCAAAAAATACAGCTGTGACAGAAGAGTTGATCAGTGAATATTGGTCCTTTTGCGTAAGTCAGCTAGAGGGAATCTCTCCTCCGATGCTTGCGCTGTTAAATAGACGTACACCTACTGTGAAAGGAAATAAATTAATCGTTAGTGTTGGCAATGATACAGAAGGCATGACATTAAAAAATAAATATGGCGAATGGATTTGCCGTACTTATCAAAACTATGGCTTTCCACCGGTAGCATTTGATATAGCAGTTGCAGAGGCAGAAACAAATGATGAATTCCAACAGTTTTTGGAAGCCAAACAAAAGGAAGATGCGGAGAGAGCTATGCAGGCAGTAGCTGAAATGCAGAAACGGGAAGAAAATGCAGGAGACGATCAAGAGGTGGCTAGTGGTCCTCTTATGATTGGCTTAACCATCAAAGAAGATGCCGAGTTTAAAAAGCTGGAGGAAATTCAAGATGAAGAGCGCCGAATAGCGATTGAAGGATATGTTTTTGATGCGGAAACGAAAGAACTTCGAAGTGGCCGTACGCTGCTAACATTTAAAATTACTGATTATACGGACTCTATATTAGTAAAAATGTTTTCTCGTGACAAAGAGGACGCAGCTCTTTTCGGCCGTTTGAAAAAAGGCATGTGGGTAAAGGCAAGAGGGACTGTGCAAAATGATACGTTTGTCCGTGATCTTGTCATGATTGCCAATGATGTCAATGAGATCGCTCCAGTTATGCGCCAGGATACAGCTCCCGAAGAGGAAAAGCGTGTGGAGCTTCACCTGCATACACCAATGAGTCAAATGGACGCCGTCTCACCAATAGGCGATTTGGTAGCCCAAGCAGCTAAATGGGGACACAAGGCTATCGCCGTTACCGATCATGCAGTAGTTCAATCGTTTCCAGACGCCTATAGTGCCGGGAAAAAGCATGGCATAAAAGTGCTGTATGGCTTGGAAGCTAATTTGGTAGATGACGGCGTTCCGATTGCTTACAATGACGTTCATCGCTTGCTTGCGGATGAAACCTACGTGGTGTTCGACGTAGAAACGACAGGGCTTTCAGCTGTTTATGATACGATTATTGAATTGGCCGCAGTGAAAATAAAAGACGGTGAAATTGTGGACCGTTTTGAATCATTTGCTAATCCGCACCATCCTCTTTCTGCGACTACAATTAATTTAACGGGCATCACAGATGATCTTGTTCAAAACGCCCCTGAAGTCGAAGAAGTACTAAAAAAATTCAAAGATTGGGCAGGAGATGCCATTTTCGTTGCCCATAACGCTTCCTTTGACATGGGCTTCTTAGATGCCGGCTACGTTCGGTACAATCTTGGCAAGTCGTCGAATCCAGTTATCGATACGCTTGAATTGGCGAGATTTTTATACCCGACTTTAAAAAACCACCGGTTGAATACGCTCGCCAAAAAATTCGATGTCGAGCTTACCCAGCATCACCGGGCGATCTATGACGCCGAAGCGACGGGTTATTTGTTTTTAAGAATGCTCAAGGATGCGAATGAAAAAGGGATTGTT
The DNA here is from genome assembly GCF_038003025.1 of Pseudobacillus sp. FSL P4-0506. NCBI lineage: Bacteria > Bacillati > Bacillota > Bacilli > Caryophanales > Bacillaceae > Pseudobacillus > Pseudobacillus sp. FSL P4-0506. The sequence continues at coordinate 3,392,939 of NZ_JBBOOI010000001.1, read as the reverse complement.
TATCATGATGATTTAAACACCCATATGGGGGATGGCGGTGCTTATAAACGAGCTCGCCCTTATCACTGTACAATTTTGGCACAAAACGATGCTGGTCTGAAGAATTTATTTAAGCTTGTTTCGATTTCACATATAGATTATTTTTACCGGGTACCGAGAATTCCGAGATCTGTCCTCCAAAAGCATCGAGAAGGACTCATTGTCGGTTCGGGCTGTGATAAAGGCGAAGTATTTGAAAGCATGATGCAAAAGGGGATGGAGCAGGCAGAAAAAGCGGCTAAGTTTTATGACTATCTTGAGGTTCATCCAAAAGAAGTGTATAGCCACCTGCTTGAATTGGAGCTTGTTCGCGATAATAAAGCGCTTGAAGACATTATCAAAAAAATCGTAGAGCTGGGGGAGAAAATGCAGCTTCCTGTAGTAGCTACAGGGAATGTTCACTATCTAAACCCAACGGACAAGATTCACCGTAAAATCCTGGTTAGTTCTCAAGGAGGGGCGAATCCGCTTAACCGCCATGAGTTGCCGGATGTCCATTTCCGCACGACGAATGAAATGCTTGATGCCTTCAGTTTCCTTGGAAAAGAGACAGCAGAAAAAATTGTGATTAAGAACCCTAATGAAATAGCAGAGAACATTGCTGAAATTAAGCCGATCAAGGATGATCTTTATACGCCAAAAATTGAAGGGGCCGATGAAGAAATTCGCCAGATGAGCTATGACATGGCAAGGCGGATTTATGGAGAAGAACTGCCGGAAATCGTTGAAGCACGATTAGAAAAAGAGTTAAAAAGCATCATCGGACACGGATTCGCTGTTATTTACCTTATTTCTCATAAGCTCGTAAAAAAATCACTCGATGACGGCTATCTTGTTGGTTCCCGTGGATCCGTCGGCTCCTCGTTTGTGGCTACCATGACAGAAATTACAGAAGTGAACCCATTGCCGCCACATTACGTTTGTCCGCAGTGTAAAAGATCGGAGTTTTTTAATGACGGTTCTGTTGGCTCTGGATTTGATTTGCCTGATAAAAATTGTCCGGACTGCCAGGTCAGATACAAAAAGGATGGGCATGATATTCCGTTTGAAACATTCCTTGGGTTTAAAGGAGACAAGGTTCCGGATATCGACTTGAACTTCTCCGGAGAATATCAGCCGAGGGCCCACAATTATACGAAGGTACTATTCGGGGAAGAGTATGTATACCGGGCGGGAACGATTGGTACAGTGGCAGATAAAACAGCATTCGGTTATGTGAAAGGTTATGCTTCAGATAATAATCTGCAGCTCCGGAACGCAGAAGTGGACCGGCTGGCAAAGGGCTGTACTGGGGTTAAACGGACAACGGGTCAGCATCCTGGCGGAATTATCGTTGTACCAGATTATATGGACATTTATGACTTTTCGCCGATCCAATATCCGGCGGACAGTGATAAATCAGAATGGCGCACGACACATTTTGACTTCCATTCTATTCATGATAATTTGTTAAAGCTCGATATTTTAGGACACGATGATCCAACGGTTATTCGGATGCTGCAAGATTTATCCGGCATCGATCCAAAAACGATCCCGACGGATGATCCCGAAGTGATGAAAATATTCAGCGGCACGGAATCGCTCGGTGTAACAGAGGAGCAAATCATGTGTAAAACCGGTACACTTGGCATTCCGGAGTTTGGAACGCGCTTTGTCCGTCAAATGCTTGAGGACACGAAGCCAACAACATTTTCGGAACTCGTCCAAATCTCAGGGCTGTCCCACGGAACAGATGTATGGCTCGGAAACGCCCAAGAGCTCATCCATAATGGCATTTGTGAACTAAGTGATGTAATTGGCTGTCGGGATGATATTATGGTTTATCTGATTTATCAGGGACTTGATCCTGCTTTCGCTTTTAAAATTATGGAGTCTGTCCGTAAAGGTAAAGGCTTAACTGATGAGATGGAAGAGGAAATGCGCAATAATAAAGTGCCGGAATGGTATATCGATTCCTGTAAAAAGATTAAATATATGTTCCCGAAGGCCCATGCTGCAGCTTATGTATTAATGGCTGTACGGATTGCTTATTTTAAAGTTCATTTGCCCCTTCTGTATTATGCAGCATACTTTACGGTGCGGGCAGAGGATTTTGATATTGATTCGATGGTCAAGGGATCGGCTGCTATCAAATCACTTATTGAGGAAATTAACGCTAAAGGATTAGAAGCGTCTCCTAAAGAAAAGAGTTTATTAACGGTATTAGAGCTAGCGCTGGAAATGTGTGAGCGCGGCTTTACCTTCCAAAAAGTAGATTTATACCGCTCAAGTGCGGACCAATTTGTTATTGATGGTGACTCGTTGATTCCGCCATTTAATTCGATTCCGGGGCTTGGCACCAATGCTGCTTACAATATCGTAAAAGCCCGGGAAGAAGGAGAGTTCCTGTCTAAAGAAGACTTGCAGCAGCGCGGGAAGGTATCTAAAACGATCATCGAGTATTTAGATAACCATGGCTGTCTTGTCTCTCTGCCTGATCAGAATCAGCTCTCGCTGTTCTAAGGCAAATTGCCGACGAGTTGCATAAAATAAAGGGATATGGTATATTTTAATGGAAATACTAATTGATAACTCTCTTTGAAAGAGTGGGGCATCCCCACTCTTTCGTCTTTGTAAAGGAGTTTCATTCTTGGTCAGGAATTTTATTCAACCAGGGGGTATATATGAGCAAAGTAGTTGAGACAGTCGAACAGCTAGTAAAACCAATTACTGAAGAGCTGGACCTAGAATTAGTCGATATCGAATATGTAAAGGAAGGGAAAAGCTGGTTCCTTCGTGTTTACATTGACAAAGAAACAGGAGTAGATATTGAGGAGTGTGGAATGGTCAGTGAGCGGCTGAGTGAAAAGCTGGATGAGACAGATCCCATTCCTTATAACTACTTTTTGGAAGTTTCTTCTCCAGGAGCAGAGCGTCCGCTTAAGAAAACTCGTGATTATGAGCGGGCGGTCGGAAAGCGTGTGCACGTAAAAACCTACGAGCCGATTGATGGAGAAAAAACATTTGAAGGCACTTTGTTATCGTTTGAACAAGAAGAGCTTGTCATCGAGTATTTAATCAAAACGAGAAAGAAGCAAGTGACTATTCCATTGGAAAAGATTGCGAAAGCCCGGCTGGCTGTTTCATTTTCTTAAATGAAAGGAAGACAGCCGAGCTTTCGGCCTAGCTTGGTTCATCTCATGAAGCAAAGTTGACAGTTTATTATTATGTAAGGGGGCGGAACGTCCGATGAGCACTGAATTATATGATGCTCTTTTATATTTGGAGAAAGAAAAAGGGATCGAGCGCAATTTAATTATTGAAGCGATCGAAGCAGCGCTGGTTTCAGCATATAAACGAAACTTTAACCAGGCGCAAAATGTCCGTGTTGATTTAAATCTTGAAACAGGAACAATGCGAGTGTTTGCCCGGAAAGAAGTGGTAGATGAAGTATTTGATTCCCGTCTTGAGATTTCCGAAGCGGAGGCGCGAGAAATCAATCCTTCTTATGAGCTGGGAGACATTGTGGAACTTGAAGTGACACCGAAGGATTTTGGACGGATCGCTGCACAAACAGCTAAACAGGTCGTTACCCAGCGTGTGAGAGAAGCAGAAAGAGGCATTATCTATTCAGAATTTATTGACCGTGAAGAAGATATTATGACGGGGATCGTCCAGCGTCAAGACTCCCGTTTTATCTATGTCAGTCTTGGCAAAATCGAGGCCCTTCTTCCTCTTTCTGAGCAAATGCCAAACGAGAGCTATAAGCCACACGACCGCATAAAAGTCTATATCACCAAAGTAGAGCGGACAACGAAAGGACCCCAAATTTTCGTTTCACGGACTCATCCAGGGCTGCTAAAGCGGTTATTTGAGATTGAAGTACCGGAAATTTTTGATGGCACAGTAGAGATTCGTTCGGTTTCTCGTGAAGCGGGCGACCGTTCTAAAATTTCTGTATATGCAGAAAACCCTGAGGTCGATCCGGTCGGTGCTTGTGTGGGACCAAAAGGAAGCCGTGTGCAGGCGATTGTTAACGAACTAAAAGGTGAAAAGATTGATATCGTCAAGTGGTCTGAGGACCCAGTTGTTTTCGTTGCCAATGCATTAAGCCCATCGAAGGTAATTGATGTACAAGTGGATGAAGAAGCAAAGGCGACAACGGTAATTGTCCCGGATTACCAATTATCTCTCGCTATTGGCAAGCGGGGACAAAATGCCCGTCTAGCGGCAAAATTAACAGGTTGGAAGATTGATATTAAGAGTGAGACAGACGCCCGGGAAGCTGGAATCTATCCGCGTGATCATGCAGCATCTGCTGTTGAAGACGAAGGCGCCTATGACTTTTCCTCCGAAGAAATCGAATAAGAGGTGAAGAAAATGAATCGCCCAAAGAAGGTTCCGTTAAGAAAATGTGTAGCTACAGGTGAAATGAAAGCAAAAAAAGAAATGGTACGTGTAGTTCGTTCAAAAGAGGGAGACGTATCGGTCGATTTAACCGGGAAAAAATCCGGTCGCGGTGCGTATGTGTCAAAAACGAAAGAAGCGGTAGAGCTGGCAAAAAATAAAGGCATTCTATCAAGACAACTGAATGCCGATGTGCCAGACAGTGTATTTGAAGAACTCCTCTCTTACGTAGAAAAGGAGACGAAATAGCTGATGAATGAACCTCAGTGGGCCAAACTGCTGGGATTAGCCAATAGAGCACGAAAAATTATCTCAGGCGAAGAGCTGACAGTAAAAGAAATTCAAAAAGGCCGAGCGAAGCTGGTTCTGCTTTCAGCAGACGCATCACCCAATACGAGAAAAAAAATACAGGACAAAGCAGCCTATTATCAAGTGCCGTTAAGGTGGGTTGATAATCGGCAAGTCCTTGGCCAGGCCATTGGCAAAGAGGCGAGGGTAGTCGTAGCTGTTGTAGACGTGGGGTTTGCTAAAAAGCTTTCCACTCTCCTCGATGATACTATGCGGGGGTGAACATATGAGTAAGCAAAGAGTACATGAATATGCAAAAGAAAAAAACGTGTCAAGTAAAGTAGTCATTGAAAAACTCAAAGAGTTGAATGTAGAAGTCTCTAACCATATGACTGTTATTGACGAGGAGGCTATACAAAAATTGGAAAAATCTTTCGAAAACACAAACAAACAAACTAAATCTAATCAATCTAAACCAGGTACGTCCACTAAGCCAGCTGGCAGTTCCCAGGGAGCAGGACGAGGAGCATCTGCGAGCAAAGGAAAGCCAGGAAGCAAAGGGCCAGGCGGACAGAAAAATTCTCAGCAAAAAGGATTTAATCAAGGAAAAGGGAACAATAAAAATCAAGGGAGAGGCAAGCAGCAAGGAAACAAACAGCGACAAGTAAAACCAGTCGCTGCTCCACAGCCGCCAAAGGTAAAAGAACTCCCTGAAAAAATTACGTTTGCAGGCTCATTGACGGTTTCAGAATTGGCCAAGAAACTACATCGAGAGCCATCTGAAATTATCAAAAAGCTGTTTATGCTAGGCGTGATGGCAACGATTAACCAAGAGCTTGACAAAGATGCAATTGAGCTCATAGCAAGCGAATACGGCGTAGAAGTAGAAGAAGAAATTTTAATTGATAAAGCAGATTTAGAGGTTTACTTTGAAGAAGCAAATGAGGAAAGCGAGAAAACAGAACGGCCAGCGGTTGTGACGATCATGGGGCACGTTGACCACGGGAAAACAACCCTGCTTGATTCAATTCGCCATACAAAGGTAACCGAAGGAGAAGCTGGCGGAATTACTCAGCATATCGGTGCTTACCAGATTGAGGCCAATGATAAGAAAATCACTTTCCTCGATACTCCAGGACATGCTGCATTTACAACGATGCGTGCCCGCGGAGCGAAAATTACCGATATTACGATCCTTGTTGTGGCAGCAGATGACGGCGTTATGCCGCAAACAATCGAAGCGATTAATCATGCGAAAGCGGCTGAAGTGCCAATTATCGTAGCGGTAAATAAAATCGACAAGCCGACAGCTAATCCTGATCGCGTCATGCAGGAATTAACGGAGCAAGGGCTTGTTCCAGAAGCCTGGGGCGGCGATACGATCTTTGTTCCGCTTTCCGCGAAAACAGGAGAAGGTATTGAACAGCTTCTTGAAATGATTCTGCTCGTAGCAGAAGTAGCGGAACTCGAAGCTAATCCGAACCGCCGGGCAATCGGCACGGTGATTGAGGCTGAGTTGGATAAAGGCCGCGGCTCTGTTGCTACACTGCTTGTGCAAAACGGCACATTAAACATCGGAGATCCGATTGTTGTCGGAAATACATTCGGCCGTGTACGGGCAATGGTGAATGACCTTGGACGCCGTATTAAAACTGCTGGTCCTTCTACACCAATTGAAATTACCGGTTTAAATGACGTTCCATTAGCTGGAGACCGTTTCGTTGTATTTGAAGATGAAAAAACAGCGAGACAAATTGGTGAAGCTCGTGCCCAGGAAGCGTTGCAAGCACAACGCAGCGAGAAATCACGTGTCAGTCTTGATAATTTGTTTGAACATATGAAACAAGGGGAAATGAAAGACTTAAATATCGTTTTAAAAGCTGACGTTCAAGGGTCGCTTGAAGCGGTAGCAGCAGCTCTTCAAAAATTAGAAGTGGAAGGCGTAAATGTAAAAATCATTCACACAGGCGTCGGTGCGATCACCGAATCTGATATTATCCTTGCTTCCGCATCCAACGCTATTGTCATTGGCTTTAACGTTCGTCCAGACGTGAATGCGAAACGGGCAGCGGAAACAGAGGAAGTGGATGTTCGTCTACACCGTATTATTTACAAAGTGATCGAAGAGATTGAAGCGGCGATGAAAGGTATGCTCGACCCTGAGTTCCAAGAGAAAATTATTGGCCAGGCGGAAGTACGCCAAACATTTAAAGTATCTAAAGTTGGAACAATTGCTGGCTCTTATGTAACAGAAGGAAAAATCACTCGCGATAGCGGTGTTCGCTTAATCCGTGACGGCATTGTTATTTTTGAAGGGGAAGTCGATGCGCTCAAACGCTTTAAAGATGATGCGAAAGAAGTCAGCCAAGGGTATGAGTGCGGTATTACGATTAAAAACTTTAATGATGTGAAAGAGGGCGACATTATCGAAGCCTTCATCGAGGAAGAAATTGAGCGCAAATGATCGGTTATGCTGAGGTAGAATATTTGATTTATGACTCGCACTCTTTAAAGGAAAAGCGGGCAGTGCTACAGCGTACAGTTACACGCTTAAAGCAAAAATTAAATGTTTCCGTAGCAGAAATTGATCATCAAGATGTTTGGCAGCGTACGAAACTAGCTGTTGTCACTGTCGCTTCATCCAAGAAAGCGGCGGAAAGGGAGCTGGCGAATGCCTTGCATTTTCTTGACTCTTTCCCTGAGTGGGAACGGCTCGCTGTTTCCTATGAATGGCTATAGTGAGGTGAGAAAGATGAGTCTTCGTTCGAATCGTGTCGGTGAACAAATGAAAAAAGAGCTGACGGATATATTGAACCGGAAAGTAAAAGATCCGCGCATTGGTTTTATAACTGTCACTGACGTTGAAGTGACTGGCGATCTTCAACAGGCTACCGTGTATATTACGGTGCTTGGCAATGAAGAAGAGCGTGAGGGTACTTTGAAAGCTTTAACCAAAGCAAAAGGTTTTATCCGTTCGGAAGTAGGACAGAGAATTCGCCTGCGTAAAACTCCAGAGCTGCTCTTTGAAATGGATGCATCGATCGAATATGGCAACCGTATCGATACTTTATTAAGAGAAATCAACAGCCCTTCCACAGATCATTGATAAACAATAAAGGATCATAAGGTTCTGGCCTCTTCAGTGAATGAGATATAGACGCTTTTTCTGAGCTATATTCATTTCTTCTTAAGGGGCCAGACCTTTTTTTATGCCTGAAAAAGGAGAGAGACCGAATGGATGGAATACTTCCACTTTGGAAAGAAAAAGGAATGACTTCCCATGACTGTGTGTTTAAAGTGCGTAAAATTTTGAAGATGAAAAAGGTGGGGCACACTGGAACCCTCGATCCTGATGTAGAAGGAGTGCTGCCTATTTGTCTCGGACGGGCAACAAAGCTTGCTGAGTACATAATGAATTCAGGAAAGATATATGAAGGGGAAGTGACGGTTGGTTTTTCCACAACTACAGAAGATGCTTCTGGAGAAATAGTGGAACAACAACCCATACGTTCAAAAATTTCACGAGCCGAAGTCCTCTCGGTGTTGCAATCACTGACTGGGGAAATCACGCAAACACCGCCTATGTTTTCCGCTGTGAAAGTAAAGGGGAAAAGGCTGTATGAGTATGCTCGTCAAGGAATTGAAGTGGAAAGACCGTCAAGAAAGGTAACCATTCACGAGCTGGAATTATTGGACGACAGAGAATGGTATGAGGGAGAGGTCATTCGGTTTTCTTTTCGGGTGGCTTGCAGCAAAGGAACATATATCCGGACGCTGGCTGTTATGATTGGCGAACGACTTGGTTATCCAGCGCACATGTCTAAGCTCGTACGGACGGCGTCCGGCGGATTTAATAAACAGCAATGCGTCACATTGGAGGAACTGAGGAAACTTCAGGAAGAAGACGCCGCTTCCTCCATTCTTCAGCCTCTTGAAAAAGGGGTCAAGCATTTGCCGAAATGGGCAATAAATGATACATTAGCAAAGAAAGTAATCAACGGCTCTGTGTTGGATACTCCGACAGAATGGCCTGAAAAGGCACAAGAAGCGGCAGTATTTCATGAAGAGAGTCTACTGGCAATTTATAAGCTTCACCCGGATAAACCGGGGAAGGTAAAGCCAGTTAAAGTGTTAGCTGACTGACAGGAGGACAGGTGAGAACGGTGAAAGTGTATATGTTGCATCATCCCCATAACTTAGACAAAAATAATTTGCCCCCTTTAGTGATGGCTCTTGGTTTTTTTGATGGAGTCCATACCGGGCACCAGCAAGTCATTCGTGCGGCGGTAGAGAAAGCAAGGAATCAGGGCATAAAAAGTGCGGTGATGACATTTGATCCTCATCCGTCCGTCGTCCTTGGAAATACACATAAACCAATAAAATATATTACTCCAATGGATGAAAAAATTAAAAAAATAGAGTCACTAGAGGTAGATTATTTGTTTATTGTCCGATTCACCTCTGATTTTGCAGCACTCGAACCCCAGCAATTTGTTGATGAATATATTATTGGTCTCCATGTGGAGCATGTCGTTGCCGGATTTGATTACACATATGGCCGCCTTGGGAAGGGCACAATGGAAACTCTTCCTTTTCATTCGCGTGATGTCTTTACTTCAACAACGATTGATAAATGGGAGTATGAGCAAGAGAAAGTTAGTTCCACAAAAATTCGCCACTTTCTTGGGGAAGGAAATGTGGAAGAGGCAGCCCGTTTGCTCGGAAGGCCTTATGAGGTAAAGGGCACAGTCATTCATGGAGACAAGCGTGGCCGCAAAATTGGATTTCCCACCGCAAATGTGGAAGTGGATGAAGATTATCTCATCCCTGAAACGGGCGTCTATGCAGTGAAATTAAAAGTGAAAAATGAATGGTATGAAGGAGTTTGCAATATCGGCTACCGTCCGACATTCAAGCATCCCGATGAGCACAGTCTGTCGGTAGAGGTTCATATTTTTGATTTTGACCACTCGATATATGGAGAAGAGGTTTCTGTTAAATGGTATGCCCGGCTGCGTGGGGAACAGAAATTTGATGGGATCGATGCCCTTGTGGCTCAAATTGACAAAGACAAGCAGGCGGCTGTTACGTATTTTGCAGCGGAAAGGTAAAGAGGTTGCATTTTTTCTTAAGATAAGCTATGATTAAAAATGCATTATTTGAACCTTTGCTCAGCATCGCGCCGCTCCAACGCATGCTTGGTAACAGGGGATTTTATAAAAACTAAGGAGGAATTACAATGGCTTTAACTCAAGAACGCAAGAACGAAATTATCAACCAATACAAAACTCATGAAAGTGACACTGGTTCTCCGGAAGTACAAATTGCTGTGCTTACAGAGCAAATCAATACACTTAACGAGCATTTACGCACTCATAAAAAAGACCATCATTCACGTCGCGGTTTGTTGAAAATGGTTGGACGTCGTCGTAACCTATTAACTTACCTTCGTAACAAAGATGTTCAACGTTACCGTGAATTAATTCAAAAGCTTGGCTTGCGTCGCTAAGCCGTTCAGAAAGCGGGATTTGTTCCCGCTTTTTTATTAGGAGAAAAACAGTTGGGATTTAATTCCAAAAGAAAATAAAAAGTGAATGAGTAACTTATATTTTTCAGCAGAGAATATATAAGATAGATAAATTCAATGATATAACTTTGCATGGATCATCCCGAGTGTTATGCTAATAGTTAGGATGATACGCAATCACAACATTTATTGGTACAGAGAGGGGTTCATTTATGGAGCAAGGGAAACAAACATTTTCCATAGAATGGGCAGGTCGTGAGCTAACTGTTGAAGTTGGCCAGGTCGCTAAACAAGCTAATGGAGCGGCGTTGATCCGCTATGGAGATACAGTCGTACTAAGTACAGCTACTGCTTCAAAGGAAGCAAAGCCTTTTGACTTCTTTCCGCTAACAGTTAATTATGAGGAACGCTTATATGCTGTTGGGAAAATCCCAGGCGGTTTCATTAAGAGAGAAGGCCGTCCAAGTGAAAAAGCAACACTGGCAAGCCGGCTGATTGACCGTCCAATCCGCCCATTATTCGCGGATGGTTTCCGCAATGAAGTACAAGTAATCAGCATAGTGATGAGTGTGGACCAAAACTGCTCCTCCGAAATGGCGGCTATGTTTGGTTCATCATTGTCATTAAGTATTTCTGACATTCCATTTGAAGGCCCGATTGCCGGTGTCATCGTTGGCCGTGTAAACGAAGAGTTTATTATTAATCCATCTGTTGAACAGCTTGAAAAGAGTGACTTGCACTTAACTGTAGCTGGAACAAAAGACGCGGTTAACATGGTAGAAGCAGGAGCAGATGAAGTACCTGAAGAGGTCATGCTTGAAGCCATCATGTTCGGCCATGAAGAAATTAAGCGTTTAATCGCTTTTCAGGAGGAAATTGTCAAGGCGGTAGGAAAAGAAAAAATCGAAATCGATTTGTACGAGCTTGATGCGGATCTTGAACAGCAGGTTCGTTCTATCTGTGAAAAGGAAATGGTCGAAGCGATTCAAGTGCAGGAAAAACATGCACGCGAAGATGCGATTAACGCCGTAAAAGCAACCGTTGTTGAGAAGTTTACAGCCGAAGAGGCAGAGGAAGAAACAATAAAGCAGATCGGACAAATCTTGGACAAGATCGTCAAAGAAGAAGTCCGCCGCCTTATTACAGTTGAAAAAGTAAGACCAGATGGCCGAAAAATCGACGAAATCCGTCCGCTATCTTCTATGGTCGGTTTACTGCCCCGTACACATGGTTCTGCTATGTTCACAAGAGGACAAACACAAGTACTAAGTATTTGTACTCTCGGTGCACTAGGCGATGTACAGATTTTAGATGGACTTGGCATCGAGGAGTCCAAGCGCTTCATGCACCATTATAATTTCCCTTCCTTCAGCGTAGGAGAAACTCGTCCATTACGAGCGCCAGGCCGTCGTGAAATCGGTCATGGAGCGTTAGGAGAACGGGCTTTAGAGCCGATCGTTCCAAGTGAAAAAGACTTCCCATACACGATTCGCCTCGTATCAGAAGTGTTGGAGTCAAATGGTTCTTCTTCTCAGGCGAGTATTTGTGCCAGCACGATGGCGATGATGGATGCCGGTGTTCCGATCAAGGCACCAGTAGCCGGTATTGCGATGGGCCTTGTAAAATCCGGCGAACATTACACTGTTCTATCGGATATCCAAGGAATGGAAGACCACCTTGGAGATATGGACTTTAAAGTGGCCGGTACAGAAAAAGGTGTTACAGCCTTACAAATGGATATTAAAATTGAAGGCTTGAGCCGTGAAATTTTAGAAGAAGCTCTTCAACAAGCGAAAAAAGGCCGTATGCATATTTTAGATCATATGATATCTGTCATTGCTGAACCGCGCAGCGAGCTGTCAGATTACGCACCGAAAATCTTAACGATGACTATTAATCCGGATAAAATCCGTGATGTAATCGGACCAAGCGGCAAGCAGATCAATAAGATCATTGAAGAAACAGGCGTTAAAATTGATATCGAGCAAGATGGCACAATCTTTATTTCTTCAGTGGATGCCCAGCAGAATAATGCTGCAAAGAAAATCATCGAAGATATTGTTCGTGAAGTCGAAGTAGGGCAGCTATACGATGGTACAGTCAAGCGCATCGAGAAATTTGGCGCATTTGTTGAGTTGTTCCCTGGTAAAGACGGGCTTGTTCACATTTCAGAGCTAGCTGAAGAGCGTGTTCGCAAAGTGGAAGATGTTGTGGCACTTGGTGATAAACTTCTCGTCAAAGTCATTGGTATTGACGATCAGGGCCGGGTAAATCTTTCGCGTAAGACTGTATTAAAAGAACAAAAAGAAGCGGCTGAAAAACAAGGCCAACAGTCATAATCAAAAACCAGAGGATGCTCCTCTGGTTTTTTCGCATGTTCTATAATCCCCCTATTTTTCATAATTTTAAAACAATGGGGGGAGGCATGGACAATGGGAAAAATAAAACATATGATTAGTGTATTAATCATTGGAATGATTATGTTCTTTTTCGTTGAAAGCAAATTGATCAGCGGTTATCTTGAGGAATTAAAGAACGAGGCGCAATTCGCCCATCAAAGCGGACCATCATTGCTTCAACAGATCCAACAAGAAGCGAAAGATCGCTATGTTTCACCTCAGAATGCCAAGATTGATCGAGTATGGAAAGCAATACCCGGTTATAATGGACTGAAAGTAGATGAAAAGAAGTCCTACCAATTGATGAAAAAAGATGGAAGGTTTCAAGAGAGCCGTTTAATATATAAACAAATACCACCTAAGGTCCATTTAAAGGACTTGCCCCCCGCTCCAATTTATCGTGGACATTCTGACAAGGCAATGGTAAGCTTGGCTATTAATGTAGCATGGGGGGAAGAATATTTACCGGAAATGTTAGAAGTGTTGAAAAAGCATTCAATTCATGCTACCTTTTTCTTCGAAGGGCAATGGGTAAAAAAACACCCTGATCTTGCTAAAATGATTATAGATGCTGGACATGAAGGAGGAAATCACTCTTACACTCATCCGGATATGGCACGCCTAAGCAAGGCGCGTGCCAGAGAAGAGATGGAAAAGACAAATAAAGTTATTGAATCAGCAACAGGAACCCGTCCGCTGCTGTTCGCTCCTCCAAGCGGCAGCTTTACTGACGCGACAGTAGAAACTGCTCATCAGCTCGGAATGAATACAACTTTGTGGACAGTAGACACGATTGATTGGAAGAAACCTACGCCCGAAGTTCTTATTAATAGGGTCATAAGCCGTGTGCATCCAGGGGCGATCATTTTAATGCATCCGACTGAATCATCGTCCGCTTCTTTAGACACATTGGTTAGAAAGCTAAAGGCTAAACAATTAAAAGTGGACACTGTATCCAACTTGCTAAGCGAAACTAGAATTATTTCACATACATCATCATCTAGTCATTAACGAACTCGGCTTTTTTACAGCGGCTGAAATAGGAGGATTACATTGATAAAAAAGTTTACTTGTGACAATGGGGTTAGAATAGTAATGGAAGAAATACCGACTGTGCGGTCAGCAGCTATTGGTATCTGGATCGCGACAGGTTCAAGAGATGAAACACCTGAAAATAATGGTATTTCCCATTTCTTAGAACATATGTTTTTTAAAGGGACGGATACAAAATCAGCAAAAGAGATTGCCGAAAGCTTTGACAGCATCGGTGGACAGGTCAATGCGTTCACTTCGAAAGAGTATACTTGTTACTATGCTAAGGTGCTTGATAATCATGCGACTTATGCTGTGGATACGCTGGCTGATATGTTTTTTAATTCGGCTTTTGCTGAGGAAGAAATGAATAAAGAAAAAAGTGTAGTGTCAGAAGAAATTAAGATGTATGAAGATACACCAGATGACATTGTCCATGATTTACTGAGCAAGGCTTTTTATAAAAGTCATCCGCTTGGTTATCCGATACTTGGCACTGAGGAAACATTGGCTTCTTTTACAAGGGAAAAACTAAAACAATACATGCATGATATGTATACACCTGATCGCGTTGTTATTTCTATTGCAGGCAATGTCAGCGAAGAGCTAGTTCAGCATGCAGCGAAGCTTTTCGGCTCTTATCAAGGGGGACAACGTCCAGATCATGCGATATCGCCTGAAACATTTACGGAAAAAGTAGCCCGGAAAAAAGAAACTGAGCAGGCGCATCTTTGCCTCGGATTTGAAGGATTGCCGATTGGCCATAAAGATGTGTACAATTTAATTGTTTTGAATAATATTTTAGGAGGAAGCATGTCTTCCCGGCTCTTCCAGGAAGTACGCGAACAGCGTGGGCTTGCTTATTCGGTCTTCTCTTATCATTCTTCTTTTAGAGATAGCGGCCTTGTCACGATATATGGCGGCACTGGAGCAGAACAGCTAGACGAATTATTTGAAACAATCCAGCAAACGCTAGCTACGTTGAAAGCGGACGGAATCAGCGGTAAAGAGCTGCATAATAGCAAAGAGCAACTAAAAGGCAGTTTAATGCTCAGTCTAGAGAGCACCAATAGCCGCATGAGCCGCAATGGTAAGAATGAGCTATTGTTAAAGAAGCATCGTACGCTTGATGAAATCGTCAGTTTAATTGATGAAGTAACGATGGAGAAGGTGAATAATCTCGGTAATAAAATCTTCAACAATGATTATTCGGCGGCTTTGATTAGTCCAGACGGAAAGTTTCCAGGGGCCGTTACTATATAATTAGAAAATCTCTTGCATATAGCAAGAGATTTTTTTATTCATTTCACCGAAATTCTATTTTTTCATACAATGTAGAAGCGAGAAGAAAGGGATGGTGAAAACGATGCTGACAGGGCTCCAGGTGGCTGTGTTAGGCGGAGATGCCCGCCAGCTTGAAATCATCAGGAAATTAACAGAACTTGATGCAAAAGTGTATCTAGTTGGGTTTGACCAACTCGAACAAAGCTTTACGGGGGCGGTAAAGGAGAAGCTGGCGGAACTGCCTTTTAACGAGTTAGATGCCATTATTCTACCGGTAGCTGGCTTGCAACCAACAGGTGAAATTGAAGCAATCTTTTCATCTCATCATCTCCGTTTAACGAAAGGCATGCTTGAAAAAACGCCCGATCACTGCATTCTATTTACAGGCATTAGTCCTCCGGTACTGACGAAGCTTGCTGCACAAACAGGAAAAACACTCATTCGCCTATTCGACCGGGATGATGTATCGATTTATAATTCCATACCAACTGCGGAAGGTGCAGTAATGATGGCAATCCAGCAAACGGATTTTACCATACATGGCTCTTCTGTTGCTGTTCTTGGCATGGGCAGAGTAGGAATGAGCGTGGCTAGGACATTTGACAGCTTAGGGGCAAATGTAAAGCTTGGTGCAAGAAGGAGCGAACATTTAGCGCGAGCAATTGAAATGGGGCTGACACCGTTTTCCATTGACCAGCTCCCTAAAGAAGCAGAGTCGCTAGATATCATTATTAATACAATTCCCTCTTTAGTCATTACCGCACAATCCATCGCCAGGATGAAGCCTCATATGTTAATTATTGATTTAGCTTCCAAGCCAGGAGGAACAGACTTTCAATTTGCCAAAAAGCGAGGCATCAAAGCAATCCTTGCTTTAGGGTTGCCGGGAATTGTGGCCCCAAAAACCGCCGGACAGATTTTAGCGAGCGTGATTGCGGACTTGTTAGGAGACATAAATACTACGAAAGGAGATTAGAAGATGTCATTAAAAGGGAAGCGAATTGGATTCGGCATTACGGGCTCTCATTGTACGTATGAGGAAGTGTTTCCGCAAATTAAGAAGCTTGTCGAACTTGGAGCAGACGTAGTTCCAGTTGTAACAGCTACGGTAAAAGGAACAGGCACACGCTTCGGTGAAGTGGGAGAATGGGTAGAGAAGATTGAAAAAGTGACAGGGAAAAAAGTGATTGATTCCATCGTGGCAGCCGAGCCGCTCGGCCCAAAAATCCCACTCGATTGCATGGTGATTGCTCCAATTACCGGCAATTCACTTAGCAAATTTGCCAATGCCATGACAGATTCACCGGTATTGATGGCGGCTAAAGCAACATTGCGGAATTTGAAGCCTGTCGTTCTCGGAATTTCAACCAATGATGCCCTCGGTTTAAATGGAATGAACATTATGAGGCTTATGCCTGTAAAAAATGTGTATTTTGTTCCGTTTGGTCAGGATGACCCGATAAAAAAACCAAATTCTATGGTAGCGAGAATGGACAGTCTGACAGAGACAATCGAATCCGCTCTAGAAGGAAAGCAACTACAGCCGGTTATTATTGAACGGTTCCGCTACGGGAGTTAATTTCTCCCCTTTTTTCTCTTTTTTTAAGAACTCAGCATTTTATTGCTCTTTTCGAACTTTAATATGATAAAATAGTAGCTATTAAAAGTGCTATTCTATTTTTTTTACTATTTAATATTGTTTAAAAACTATTACATATGCACAAGTCTATTTGTTCATAGGGAATTTGAAAGGGGAAAAAGAAGGATGAATACAAAAGGATTTCATATTGCTCTTGTAGGCGCAACTGGAGCAGTTGGCCAACAAATGCTTCAAACATTAGAAGAAAGAGAATTTCCAATCCGTAAATTAACATTGCTTTCATCTGCACGCTCTGCAGGAAAAGCGATTCTTTATAAAGGGGAAGAAGTAATTGTACAAGAAGCAAAGCCCGAGAGCTTTGAAGGAGTCGACATTGCTTTGTTCAGTGCCGGGGGCAGCATTTCTAAACAGCTTGCTCCAGAAGCAGTGAAACGGGGAGCGATTGTTGTGGATAACACGAGCGCTTACCGCATGGACGAAGATGTTCCGCTCGTTGTGCCGGAAGTAAATAAAGAAGATTTAAGAAAACATAATGGAATCATTGCTAACCCGAACTGTTCAACGATTCAAATGGTGGCTGCTCTTGAACCCATCCGCCAATCGTACGGTTTAAAAAAGGTGATTGTATCGACTTACCAGGCTGTATCTGGAGCAGGAGCGAAAGCCATCAATGAAATGTAT
This sequence comes from Pseudobacillus sp. FSL P4-0506, assembly GCF_038003025.1. NCBI lineage: Bacteria > Bacillati > Bacillota > Bacilli > Caryophanales > Bacillaceae > Pseudobacillus > Pseudobacillus sp. FSL P4-0506. The sequence continues at coordinate 3,375,703 of NZ_JBBOOI010000001.1, read as the reverse complement.
AGCCAAACACAAGATATTCTTGATGGCAAAGAAGTAACGCCAGAAATTTTGCCAGTAGGCAGTGATAAAAAGCATTATCAAATTGCTTTTAATGCCATTCCTCAAATTGACAAATTTCAGGAAAACGGCTTTACGTTTGAGGAAATGAAAATGATCAATGAAACAAAGAAAATTATGCACATGCCAGAGCTTAGTGTAGCAGCTACGTGTGTACGCCTTCCTGTAGAAACTGGGCACTCGGAGTCTGTTTACTTTGAAGTGGACACTAAGGGATTGTCAGCAGCTGATATTAAACATAAACTGCAGGATGCACCAGGGGTAGTTTTGCAAGATAATCCGGATCAACAAGTGTATCCAATGCCTGCGCATTGCATCGGAAAGAAAGAAGTATTTGTTGGACGGGTGCGCAAAGACCTGGATGAAGAAACAGGCTTCCATATGTGGGTTGTTTCTGATAACCTGCTCAAGGGAGCTGCCTGGAATTCTGTTCAAATTGCTGAAACATTGATTGAGATGGAGCTTGTAAAAGAAAAGTGATCGTAGGATGATCTCATCACGGAAATGCAGAGGTGTTTATAGTGAAAGTTATCGTACAGAAATTTGGCGGCACATCCGTCCGCAGTGAAGAATCACGCCGCCACGCTAAGCGGCATATTGAATCAGCGATCAAAGAAGGATATAAAGTTGTAGTGGTTGTTTCTGCGATGGGACGACAGGGAGATCCTTATGCAACAGATACACTCTTATCTCTAGTTAATGGAACAGAGATGAAACTGACAGCGAGAGAGCAGGATATGCTTTTGTCTTGCGGTGAAGTTATATCCAGCCTCGTCTTTACAAATATGTTATTAGAGAGCAACATAACTGCCTGTGCCATGACTGGGGCTCAGGCAGGATTTATAACAAATGATGACCATACGAATGCTAAAATCCTTGAAATGAGATGCGACAGGCTGCTAAAAGCCCTTCATTCGCATGATGTAGTCGTCGTAGCTGGTTTCCAGGGAGCTTCTAAAACGGGTGACATTACAACAATTGGACGCGGAGGAAGCGATACGTCGGCTGCTGCTCTCGGTGCTGCCCTACAGGCAGAATGGGTAGATATCTTTACAGATGTCGAAGGAATCATGACAGCCGATCCTCGTATTGCTACGAAGGCGCGGCCGCTTTCTGTTGTTACTTATACTGAAGTGTGCAACATGGCTTATCAGGGAGCGAAAGTCATTCATCCCCGTGCTGTGGAGATTGCTATGCAGGCCAAAGTGCCAATGCGTATCCGCTCTACTCAGTCTGACGGCGTTGGGACGCTTGTTACTTCGATTACGAAGCCGAATCAAGGGCCGGACGTTCGTGAGCGCCTCGTTACAGGAATTGCCCATGTGAGCAATGTAGCACAGATTAAAGTACAGGCGAAAAAAGATCAGTATAACTTGCAGGCGGAAGTATTTAAAGCCATGGCCAACGAAAAGATCAGTGTGGACTTCATCAATATTTCTCCAACAGGTGTAGTTTATACGGTTGCAGGAGAGATGGCTGATCGTGCTATTTCTGTTTTAAGAGAAATGGATTATGAGCCTGACGTGGAGAAAGACTGTGCAAAAGTATCAGTCGTCGGTGCTGGTATGACAGGCGTACCGGGTGTGACATCTAAAATTGTTACGGCCTTGTCGGAACAAGGAGTCGGTATTTTGCAATCCGCCGACAGTCATACAACTATATGGGTGCTCGTTAAAAACGAACAGCTCGTAACGGCGGTTAACGCGCTTCATGATGCTTTCCTTTTGCACGAGGATCAGTTTGAATATGAAAATAACTAAGCCGGCTGTTTGAAGGAGGAAAAGGAGTATGACTTCTTTCGGACGGGTGTCAACTGCTATGGTGACACCGTTTGACTCAAAAGAAAATGTTGATTTTGAAAGAACGACCCAACTGGTGAATTATTTAATAAATAATGGAACAGACTCACTTGTTATTGCTGGAACTACTGGAGAATCTCCAGTTCTGACGGCGGAAGAAAAGGTCGCTTTGTTCCGCCATACAGTTAAAGTAGCCAATGGACGAGTACCTGTTATAGCGGGTACTGGTAGCAATAATACGCGACAGTCTATTGAGTTGACAAAGAAAGCTGAAGAGGCGGGCGTGGACGCTATTATGCTTGTTGCCCCTTATTATAATAAACCGAATCAGGAAGGGCTCTATCAGCACTTTAAGACGGTTGCCGAAGCGACTTCTTTACCCGTGATGCTCTATAATATTCCTGGACGTTCGAGTGTGAATATCGAGCCTGAAACGATTATTAGATTGTCTAAATTGCCTAATATTGTGGCAGTGAAGGAGGCGAGCGGAAATCTAGACGCCGTCACTGAAATCATTGCTGGCACAGACGATGACTTTCAGGTGTATAGTGGCGATGATAGCCTGACACTTCCGATCCTTTCAATTGGAGGAGTTGGTATCGTTTCTGTCGCTTCACATGTTGCAGGTAATGAGATGCAACAAATGGTTTCAGCCTTTTTAGATGGCAATTACAAGGAAGCAGCAAAACTTCATCAACAGCTTTTGCCGCTGATTAAACAATTATTTGCTTCTCCAAGTCCAGTGCCTGTAAAAACGGCCTTGCAGTTAAAAGGCATGGATATGGGGTCTGTACGTTTGCCGCTCGTTCCACTTACAGAAGCTGAACGTACCGCTTTACAGAAATTAGTGTAAACGAAAAAAATTCCCGATAGGTTGAGGTCTCCTGGCTGATACAGCTGCAGAAAGCTTTTTCTGCCTCATTTCAGCAGGAGCCCGCTTGTCGGGATTTTTTTGTTAAAATCAGATAAAAGCTTTCCCAGAGACAGATAGTATTGGCTTTACTTTCCTTCATCCCTTATAATAAACATAATGTGATGGGACGGGTGTTCTTAAGTATAGGAGGAAATTTATAGTGAGTAAGAAAAAAAACGAAACGATTAAAGTGATTCCGCTTGGCGGAGTAGGTGAAATTGGAAAGAATATGACGGTAGTCGAAGTGGATGAAGAGATTTTTATAATTGACAGCGGGCTCATGTTCCCGGAAAATGAAATGCTCGGAATCGATATCGTCATCCCTGATATTTCTTATTTAATTGATAATAAAGAACGTATTAAAGGGATCTTTTTAACGCACGGACATGAAGACGCCATCGGCTCGTTAGGCTATGTGCTGCAAAAAATTAAAGCGCCTGTGTATGGAACGAAGCTGACAATTGCCTTGGCAAAAATGCGTTTACGTGAGGAGAACGTAAAGGAAGAAGTAAAGTATTATACGGTGCATTCAGATACGCGGCTCCGTTTTGATAGTGTGGAAGTAACATTTTTCCGCACAACTCATAGCATTCCGGATTCTGTTGGTGTAGCCATTCACACTTCCGAAGGAGCCATCGTGCATACGGGGGAATTTAAGTTTGATCAGGCCGCAAAAGGTCTTTATTCACCTGATATTGGAAAGATGGCTCAAATTGGCCAGAATGGGGTGTTTATGCTCTTATCTGATTCTACAGAGGCAGAGCGCCCGGGCCACACAACGTCTGAAGAAGTGATTGCTAGCCAGTTATCGGATGCTTTTCATATGGCAAAAGGACGTATTATTGTCGCTTCATATGCCTCTAATTTAATTCGTATCCAGCAAGTATTTGACGCTGCTTACGAGAATGGCCGCAAAGTGGCCGTCAGCGGTAAAAGCTTGCAGCGTGTGAACGATGTGGCGATCAAGCTAGGCTATTTAAATGTTCAAGAAGATGTATTGGTTAGCCTGCAGGAAATTGCTGAATATCCGGAAAATGAAATTGTAATTTTAACAACGGGCGTGCAGGGAGAACCAATTGAAGCACTGCAAAAAATGGCAAAAGGAACGAACAAGCTCGTAAGAATTAAAGAGGGAGATACAGTTTTAATTACGGCTACGCCTTCTCCGGGATTAGAGCTGCTTATGGCAAAGACAGTGAATCTTCTTTATCGTTCCGGGGCAAATGTGGTAACAGGCAGCCGTAAAGTGCATGTTTCTGGTCACGGCTTCCAAGAAGATTTAAAGTTTATGCTCAATCTCATGAAACCACGTTATTTTATTCCTATTCAGGGTGAATACCGCATGTTGAAAGCCCATGCCAAGCTAGCTGCTCAAACAGGCGTACCCGTGGAGAACATTTATATCCCTGAAAAAGGGGATGTGATTGAATATAAAAACGATAAATTGCGCGTCAGCTCTAAAGTATCTGCAGGCAATGTCCTGATTGATGGAATCGGCGTAGGAGATGTAGGCAACATCGTCTTGCGAGACCGTAAGCTTTTGTCACAGGATGGAATTTTCATTGTCGTCATTACGCTAAGCAAAAAACAAAAACGGATTGTCTCCGGTCCAGAGATCATATCGCGTGGTTTTGTGTACGTACGAGAGTCCGAGAAACTGATGGAGCAATCGACGAAATTAATCACTGATATCGTAGAAAAAAATATGGCTGGCGAATCTTTTGATTGGTCAAGCATTAAGCAAGATATTAGAGATCAACTGAATTCATTCCTATTTGAAAAAACGAAACGCCGTCCAATGATCCTTCCCATCATCATGGAAGTCTAGAAAAGCGGAGGCGCTCGTTCAGCGGCGACAAGCATAAGACAAGCCAGCTGGAAGGTTGTTTTTTAATCTTCTGGCTGGATGGGCTTATGACCTCGAGCCGCTAGCGCCTGCAGCTGGACAATAGAAAAGCGGAAGGCGCTCGTTCAGCGGCGGAAAAGCCTTTTTTATTCCACCGATAAAAAGAAGATACTCTACGAATGATAAAATTAAAAATAAGCCTTCGGGCTTATTTTTTTGTTTATTGTTCTCTGGAGCTTTTGAATAATATCAGTCAGGATGAAGAGAATATTCATATACAAGTTAGGCGTTAGAATGCGTCGCCTTCGAAAGGAGAAATTGGATATGGATATAGAAAAGAAAACAATGGAAGAAACAGAGCCGGAAGAACAGAATGAGAAACCCCAATCTTCTTTAATGGAGAAAATTCAACAGCTCGGACAGACAAATGTCCCCCAGCTTTCAAGTGATTCTCCTGTACATTGCCTCACTATTATTGGCCAAATTGAAGGGCACTTGCAGCTCCCTCCGCAAAATAAAACAACAAAATATGAGCACGTCATTCCGCAAATTGTGGCCATTGAACAAAACCCCTCAATCAAGGGGCTGCTCATTGTTTTAAATACTGTGGGAGGAGATGTTGAAGCAGGGCTCGCTATTTCTGAGATGCTTGCTTCATTGTCAAAGCCAACTGTTTCCATTGTTCTTGGAGGAGGGCATTCTATTGGTGTACCGATTGCTGTTTCCTGTGATTATTCCTTTATTGCTTCCACGGCTACTATGACCATTCATCCAATCCGGCTGACTGGTCTCGTGATTGGTGTTCCGCAGAGCTTTGAGTATTTGGATAAAATGCAGGAAAGAGTAGTCAATTTTGTTACAAAGCACTCAGCTATTTCAGAAGAAAAGTTTAAGGAACTAATGTTGGCAAAGGGGAACTTAACAAGGGATATAGGTACAAATGTAGTTGGCAAGGACGCTGTCCAGTACGGCTTAATTAAAGAAGTAGGCGGAATCGGGGAAGCGATGAGGAAGCTAAATGAATTGATTGCTGCTAAAGAGCAAGGCGGGGCGATGATCCAATGATTTTATATACAGTCATGCCGTATGAGCATATTTACCCCGAAGATACTCAAGGGAATAATCTGGAATTTATTTCGTGGAACGGTATTCCACTTTTTGCAGAGCGTGAGGAAAATCGCTATAAAGTTGTCCGTATTCTCAGTACCGATCCGTCCCACTATTTAAACCAGCAAGTAACACCCGGCCAATTCATTTCCCTTTAAACATCCTTAGATAGATACGAACAAATATGCTATAATATAGAAAGCAGCCCCATCGGCTGCTTTCTTGCTTTTTGTTTTAATCCAATGATTAGGTGGGAGCTATGGCAAATAAAAAGAAGAAAAAATCGTCCAAGCGGACAAAAAAGTCAATGCAAATCAAAGAAGCGATTAAGCTGGAGTTAATTGGGATCATCACCATTGCCTTGAGCCTCATCGGCATCATAAGACTCGGCGCAGTAGGCAATGCTTTCGTTTATTTTTTTCGATTTTTCCTCGGCGAATGGTATATGATTGGCTTCATCGCTGCGATCCTTTATGGAATTTACATAATGGCAAAACGTAAGAGGCCTCTTCTGTTTCGCAGGAAACAGGTGGGACTGTATGTTATTTTGATGAGCGTATTACTTTTAAGTCATGTAAAGCTGTTTGAGCTGCTTGGAAACGGTCGGTCGTTTAATGAGCCGAGCGTCTTAATTAACACATGGGATCTTTACTGGCTGGAGGTAAAAGAAGGAACGGCCAGCAGCCACGACCTGGGAGGCGGGATGATCGGTGCCACGCTATTTGCTGTTTCCTACTTTTTATTTGATACGCTTGGCACAAAAATTTTGAGTTTCGTTCTTATCATGATTGGTTTGATTTTAATTACCGGCCGATCGTTTGGAGAAATTTTTAACAAACTATTTGCAGCCGGACAGAAAAACTTTAAAAAGCAGTGGGCTGTATTTCTCCAAGATATGAAAGAGTGGAAGGATGAGAGAAAGACAAGACGGGCTGATCGGGTGGAAGAGGATGAAAAAATACCTGAAAGAGCATCTGAAAGAACAGTAGAGCCACATTCCCCATTGACTAATAATGAAGACAATTATTCGGCTCCGGAGCCGATTATTTCAAGTTTTACCGAGCGTGCTTATCAGGAGGAAGCGGAGCCCGTTCTAGAACGGGGAAAAGAAGAAAAGGCAAGGCCAGCCCAGGCCGCTGAAAAAGAAGAGGATGATCGAGCACCTTCTATGACTTTTACAGAGGTAGAAAACAAAGATTATCAGCTTCCTTCGATTAACCTGTTAACAAGGCCCCAGCAAACGGACCAAAGCAGAGAATACAAACAAATCCATGCAAATGCAGCGAAGTTAGAAAGAACATTCCAAAGCTTCGGTGTGAAAGCGAAAGTCACCCAGGTTCACCTAGGGCCTGCTGTGACTAAGTATGAAGTGCATCCTGATGTGGGGGTAAAAGTCAGCAAGATTGTTAGTTTAAGTGATGACCTCGCCCTGGCGTTAGCCGCAAAGGATATCCGGATGGAAGCGCCAATCCCCGGAAAATCGGCTATTGGAATCGAAGTGCCTAATTCGGAGGTAGCTATGGTCTCGCTTCGGGAAGTATTAGAAGCAAGTGCTAATGAAAAACCAGGATCCAAGCTAATGATTGCTTTTGGACGCGACATTACCGGAGAGGCAGTATCGGCTGAATTAAACAAAATGCCCCATTTACTCGTAGCTGGAGCTACAGGAAGTGGGAAGAGTGTTTGTATAAATGGGATTATTACTAGCATCTTAATGCGGGCAAAACCGCATGAGGTTAAGCTCATGATGATTGATCCGAAAATGGTGGAATTAAATGTTTACAATGGCATTCCTCACCTGCTGGCGCCGGTTGTAACAGATGCAAAAAAAGCTTCCCAAGCACTGAAGAAAGTCGTAGGAGAAATGGAGCGTAGATATGATCTGTTCTCTCACAGCGGAACGAGAAACATTGAAGGGTATAACACCCATGTGAAACGCCATAACGAAGAGACAGGAGAAAAGCAGCCGCTTCTTCCTTATATTGTTGTTATCGTTGATGAGCTGGCTGACTTGATGATGGTCGCCTCGGGCGATGTAGAAGATTCTATTACAAGGCTTGCCCAAATGGCACGAGCAGCAGGCATTCATTTAATCATTGCCACTCAGCGACCTTCTGTCGACGTCATTACTGGTGTGATCAAAGCAAACATTCCGTCAAGAATTGCTTTTGCCGTATCTTCAATGACAGACTCGAGAACCATCCTGGATATGGGAGGAGCGGAAAAACTTTTAGGCCGTGGGGATATGCTTTTCTTTCCTTCAGGCGCCTCCAAGCCGATCCGCGTTCAGGGAGCGTTTTTATCTGATGAAGAAGTAGAAGAAGTTGTTGATTATGTGATTTCTCAACAAAAAGCGCAATATCAAGAAGACATGATCCCTGACGATACACCGGAAACGACGAGTGAGGTGGAGGATGAGCTATATGAAGAGGCAGTTCAGCTGGTAGCAGATATGCAAACTGCTTCTGTCTCTATGCTGCAAAGAAGATTTCGTATTGGCTATAGCCGTGCAGCACGGTTGATCGATGAGATGGAAATGCGAGGAGTTGTTGGCCCATATGAAGGCAGCAAACCACGAACAGTTTTAATTTCTAAACAGGCAGAGGAGCATATGCAATAATGACAAAGCCGCCGAGTTTCCTATCCGGCGGCTTTTATGATGAATGTCCTTTTCGCGTCGAGCTAATAATTATAAAGTTAAATATAGGCTTAATCAAGGGGTTTTTCATAATTATGCGAGGGAATTGTATACATAAAAAACAAATAACATGAATCATTGATTTTATCTTTTCAATCTGGACAAAAAGTGCTATCTTAAACTTAAATTAGTAGAAATGTTATACATCAGAGGTCTGACGTTGTAAGAAAGTGGGTGGTTACATGACAATAAAGTCGGATAGCCGGCATTTATACCTTCAAGTAATTGATCGTTTGAAAAGAGATATTGAAGCAGGGGTTTATAAGGAGAGAGAAAAGCTTCCTTCCGAGTTCGAACTAGCCAAGCAGCTAGGGGTGAGTCGTGCTACCCTAAGAGAGGCCCTGCGTATTCTTGAAGAGGAAAATGTCATTATCCGCAGGCATGGAGTCGGAACATTTGTAAACGCAAAACCGCTGTTTACCTCAGGCATTGAGCAGCTGAAGAGTGTAACGGACATGATCATTCAAGCAAATATGGAGCCGGGAACGATCTTTTTAAATTCGGGTATACAAAACCCGACTGAAGAAGATATGCGGCGGTTTGACTGCGGACCGGACGAAGAAATATTTGTAATCGAACGGGTGCGCACAGCTAACGGGGAACCGGTTGTCTATTGTTTGGATAAGATTCCGGTTAACTATTATCCGGAGAGTTATAACTATGGCGATGAATCACTTTTTTCACTGCTTGATCGGACAAGCAGTCGGAAGATCTCCCACGCGGTCGCCCAAATTGAACCGTTTGGCTATCATGAGAAAGTGTCACCCATTCTTCAATGCGATCCTGAAACTGCTCTGCTCATCTTAAAACAATTGCATTTTGATGAAACAGATCAGCCGATTCTTTACTCCGTGAACTACTTCAAAGCGGATAAATTCAGTTTCCACGTCTTGAGAAAGCGGTTCTAGCTTTTATGGAAACATTTCTACTAACTTTAAATTTTAGGAGGTTATCTTGATGACAAAACGCAAGTTTGGTCTTGCCATGTCCCTTGTTCTTGCAGCCGGTACGATCCTTGGTGCATGCGGTGGCGGCAATGATGATGGAGAGAAAAGCCAAAAGGGCAACAACAAGAAAGATGATCAGTTTACGGTAGCTATGGTTACCGATGTAGGTGGAGTGGATGATAAATCCTTTAACCAGTCTGCCTGGGAAGGATTACAGGAGTTTGGCAAGGATAACAACCTGGAAAAAGGAACAAGCGGCTATGACTATATCCAATCAAAGTCAGATGCTGACTACAAAACGAACTTAAATACAGCAGTTCGTAATAAATTTGATCTGGTTTATGGAATTGGTTATAAACTTAAGCCAGCTATTGAAGAAGTAGCAAAACAGCGCAAAGACAGCCACTTTGCTATCGTTGACGATGTGATCGAAGGCCAAGATAACGTAGCAAGCATTACATTTAAAGAGCATGAAGGTTCTTTCCTTGTCGGTGTAGCAGCTGGATTGACTACTAAATCCAATAAAATTGGCTTCATCGGTGGAACTGACAGTGACTTAATTAACAAATTTGCAGCTGGCTTCCAGGCTGGTGTGAAAGCGGTTAATCCTAAAGCAACTGTGAAAATTGAGTATGCTGGTGCGTTTGATAAAGCAGACAAAGGACAGCAAATGGCTTCTGCTATGTATGGATCAGGCATCGATATTATTTACCATGCAGCTGGTGCGACAGGTAATGGAGTATTTACAGAAGCGAAAAACGAAAAGCAGAAAAAACCTGATAAAGATGTTTGGGTAATCGGTGTTGACCGTGACCAAGCTGAAGAAGGAAAAGTGACAGTCAATGGAAAAGAAGAAAATATCACATTAACTTCTATGGTTAAGCGTGTAGATATCGCTGTAAAAGATCTAGCTACAAAAGCAAAAGAAGGAAAGTTCCCAGGTGGGGAATTACTTGAATACGGTCTTGAAGACAACGCTGTAAGCATTGCTCCAACTCAAGATAATTTAAGTGAGGACGTAAAGAAAGCCGTTCAAGAATGGACAGAAAAAGTTAAAAACGGTGAAGTGAAGGTTCCTTTAAAGCCTGAAGGAAAATAATCTAGCCACTCTGCAATAACGTAGTACTCCCGGGGTAAATCAGAGAATTAAGAAGATTTGCCCCGGCTTAAAAATGGTAACAAGAATGCAGCACGTCTGTATGTTTGTTAGGATTTTTAAGCTGGCGCTTTTGCTTGTCTGCAAAATGCCGGGAAGCTCTGTGTTCTGCAAAAATCCTAGTGATAGAAGGTCAGACATCCTACTTGCAATCATTAATTCGTTTATCTACACGATAGCCTGTGCGGCAAGAAAAGACCTTAGATGAGGAGTGAGTCAGGTGGAATATGTTATTGAAATGCTCGGCATTCGCAAAGAGTTCAATGGATTTGTTGCCAATGATGATATAACGCTTCAATTGCGCAAGGGAGAAATTCATGCGTTGCTTGGGGAGAATGGTGCAGGCAAGTCCACGTTGATGAATGTTTTATTTGGGCTATATCAGCCTGAAAAAGGTGAAATCAAAGTTCATGGCGAAACAGTTCACATTTCCAATCCCAACGTGGCAAATGAACTGGGTATCGGCATGGTCCATCAGCACTTTATGCTCGTTGATACATTTACAGTCACCGAAAATATTATTCTCGGAAAAGAGCCTAAGTCAGGTGGGAAAATTGACATCAAGCAAGCGGAGCAAAAAGTTAGAGAAATTTCTGAACAATATGGACTGGCTGTAGATCCGACAGCGAAAGTGTCAGACATTTCCGTTGGAATGCAGCAACGTGTCGAAATTTTAAAAACTCTTTACAGGGGTGCAGAAATACTAATTTTTGATGAACCGACGGCTGTATTAACTCCGCAGGAAATTAAAGAGCTCATCCAAATCATGAAAACCCTTATTAAAGAGGGAAAGTCTATTATTCTGATTACACATAAATTGAAAGAAATCATGGAAGTGTGTGATCGTGTAACGGTTATCCGCAAAGGAAAAGGGATCGGTACAGTGAATGTATCGGAAACGGACCCTAACCACCTAGCCAGCTTAATGGTCGGAAGGGAAGTTACATTCAAAACGGATAAACAGGAAGCGCAACCGAAGGACAGTGTGTTGGAAATCAAAAGTTTATTCGTCAAGGATACAAGAGGCATTCCGGCAGTAAGAGGATTAAATTTAACTGTCCATGCTGGAGAGATTGTCGGTATTTGCGGGGTAGACGGCAATGGACAGAGCGAGCTGATCGAGGCCATTACCGGGCTTCAAAAAGCCGAAAGCGGTTCAATTCTTGTCAGCGGTCGGGAAATTACGAATCTCAAGCCGCGGAAAATAACAGAGCAAGGGGTAGCGCATATTCCTCAAGATCGCCATAAACATGGACTTGTACTTGATTTTCCGATAGGGGAGAACATGGTTTTACAAACGTATTATCAGCAACCTTATTCTAAAGCAGGCGTTTTAAATTATAAAGAGATCTATAAAAAGGCCGGCCGATTGATCAAGGAATATGATGTGCGGACGCCATCGGAATATACACCGGCTCGCGCATTGTCAGGCGGAAACCAGCAAAAAGCGATTATTGGCCGGGAAGTAGACCGTGATCCCGATCTTCTTATTGCCGCTCAACCAACCCGTGGACTGGATGTTGGTGCGATTGAATTTATTCATAAGCGACTCATCGAGCAACGGGACAAAGGAAAAGCGGTATTGCTAATCTCCTTTGAATTAGATGAAATCCTTAACATTAGCGACAGGATCGCTGTTATTTATGAAGGAGAGATTGTGGCTATTGTTAATCCAAAAGAAACAACCGAGCAAGAGCTTGGATTGTTGATGGCTGGCTCCAAACGAAAGGAAGCAGGTGAGATGAATGTCTAAACGGTTTTCTAATATGGCAGTCCCTGTTGTATCTGTATTGTTAGGATTAATTACAGGAGCCATTATTATGTTAATCAGCGGCTACAATCCGATCAGCGGTTATGTTGCACTTTGGAATGGCGCATTTGGGGATACCTTCTATCTCGGTGAAACGCTTCGGCAAATGACTCCGTATATATTTGCCGGTCTAGCTGTGGCATTTGCATTTCGGACAGGCCTGTTCAATATTGGTGTGGAAGGCCAGCTGTTAGTTGGCTGGTTGGCTTCAGTTTGGGTTGGGGTAGCTTTCGATTTGCCGAAAGCCATTCACTTACCGCTCTCTCTTTTGGCAGCGGCAGCGGCCGGTGCACTTTGGGGACTGATTCCAGGGTTGTTAAAAGCTCGTCTCCATGTCCATGAAGTTATTGTGACAATTATGATGAATTATATTGCTTTGCACGTGACAAATCATTTAATAAGAAATGTTATTAGTGATCAGTCTGATGCAACGGAAGCAGTGAAAGAAACAGCTAGTTTAAAATCTCCGTTCTTCGAATCGATCACAGATTTTTCTTCCCTTCATAACGGAATTTATCTTGGAATTATTGCCGCTATTATTATGTGGTTTGTTCTTGAAAAAACAACGCTCGGATACGAGCTTCGTTCAGTTGGTTTTAGTCAGCATGCTTCCCAGTATGCCGGTATGAATGTCAGTCGCAATATTGTTCTTTCAATGGTCATTTCAGGTGCGTTTGCTGGTCTTGGAGGAGCGATGGAAGGGCTAGGGACGTTTGGAAATGCCTTCTTGCACTCTGGATTTTCCGGCATAGGCTTCGATGGAATCGCTGTAGCACTTCTTGGTGGAAATGCAGCTATTGGTGTTGTGCTCGCTTCTTTACTATTCGGTGCTTTAAAAGTTGGAGCATTAAATATGCCAATTGAATCAGGTGTGCCGAACGAGCTTGTTGAAATCGTTATTGCTTTAATTATTTTCTTTGTTGCTTCCAGCTATATGATAAAATGGCTTCTCAGCCGATTCAAAAAGGAGGAGAAATAAGTGGATACATTAACGATTTTATCCATTATTATTTCATCGTCTCTTTTCGCAGCCGCCCCGCTTATTTTCACTGCATTAGGCGGTGTTTTCTCCGAGCGTTCCGGTGTCGTTAACATCGGTCTTGAAGGGCTGATGATTATTGGGGCGTTTACAGCTATTGTATTTAATCTAACATTCGCTTCAACCTTTGGAGCGGCTACCCCGTGGGTGGCTCTGATTGCAGCGATGATCGTCGGCGGATTGCTATCGCTTCTTCATGCGCTAGCTTCGATCACTTTCCGTGCCGATCAAGTTGTCAGTGGAGTGGCAATTAACTTTCTAGCTCTCGGTGTATCATTGTTTTTAGTGAAAATGCTTTACGATAAAGGTCAGACAGATATTATTAAATTCAACTTTAAAAAAGTGGATATCCCAGTTTTAAGTGATATTCCGGTGATTGGTCGGTTAATCTTTTCAAATATCTCTTACCCGGCTATTGTAGCGATTGCCCTGGCTTTCGTTTCTTGGTATGTGCTATTTAAAACTCCATTTGGTTTGCGTTTGCGAGCGGTAGGAGAGCATCCGATGGCAGCAGATACAATGGGTGTAAATGTAACGAAAATGCGCTACATTGCTGTTTTCATTTCTGGTTTGCTCGGTGGTTTGGGCGGAGGCGTGTATGCCCAGTCTATTTCACTCGACTTTAGCCATGCGACAATTACAGGCCAAGGCTTCATGGCTCTGGCAGCAATGATTTTTGGAAAATGGCATCCGCTCGGAGCGATGGGGGCAGCGATCTTCTTTGGGTTCGCTCAAAGCTTAAGTATCGTCGGATCAAGTATTCCATTTTTAGAGGATATTCCGGCAGTCTACTTATTAATCGCCCCTTACGTGCTGACAATTCTAGCCCTTGCTGGATTTATTGGTCGGGCCGATGCACCAAAAGCGTCCGGAACCCCATACATCAAAGGCAGCAGGTAACAAACAAGAAAAGCGAAAGGCGCTTGATTAGCGCGATAAGGGGTTGGAGGAATTTCTGTGGGAGACGTTCTGTGGCTCCTGCAGAAAGGCCGAAACCGCCCTACGCGCTAGCGCCTGCAGCCGGACAAAGAAAAGCGAAAGGCGCTTGATTAGCGCGCTAGCGGATTGGAGCTCCCGACAAGAAGTCGATTTTCAGACTTCGATAGAGAGAGCGAAATCAGCGTACGCGCTAGCGCCTGCAGCTGGACAATAAGAAAAGCGGAAACGGCCCGTTTAGACTTGTCAGACATACGCCGGACCGTCGAAGTGGCGCTCTTTGCCACACAGGCGTTCCGGTTTATGACCGAGAGTCTGGCCGTTGCAGCTGAACAAAAGAAAAGCGAAAGTACCACAATGTATTAATAAGCAAATCCCCTCTCTATCAAGAAGTGTTTCTTGATAGAGAGGGGATTTTTCTTTAAACACAGGAAGGAAGAATACTGACGTTTATTTTACAGATGTAAAATAGGAAGGCTTGTGAACTATAAGGTAAAAGAGTCGGATAGATATTTCTTGTCAGCCGCACAATCGTTTGTGTAAAAACTGAATCTACATTAGCCAGATTTTGAAGAATTTTACTCGGATGGTACGTTTCAATTTTCAATTAGGCGCCTCTCATGTATAGTGAAATTAAGTTTTTCATAAATATGGGCATGAATTATAGGATAAACGGATAAAAATATAGACATAGCTGCTGGAAAAGGAGGGTATTTTAGTGACATTAGTCAATGAAAATATTATAAAAAAAGAAGGGTACACATTACACATCGTAAAGACTGATAAATATAAGACAAATACGATTGTCTTTAGGATGAAAGCTCCGCTTGAAAAAGAAACTGTAACGAAGAGGGCTTTGCTTCCTTATGTTCTTCAAAGCAATTCGGAAAAGTACCCAACATCCACACATCTGCGTTCATATCTTGACGATTTATATGGTGCTGGCTTTTATGTAGATGTAGCAAAAAAAGGAGACTTTCATGTGATGAGCTTTTCATTGGAAGTAGCGAATGAGAAGTTTCTAAAAGCAGGAGAGCCGCTGCTCGAAAAAGCGTTGCAATTTATGCATGAAATCTTGCAGAGACCGAAAGTGAGCAATGGAGCGTTAGATAAAGATACGGTACAAGATGAAAAGCGTAATCTAAAACAAAGAATTCAGTCCATCTATGATGATAAAATGCGTTTTGCAAGCGCTCGTCTCCTCGAAGAAATGTACAAAGGAGATCCTTATGCTCTTCAGGCAAACGGCCTGTATGAAGCAGTAGATGAAATAAATGAAACCGATTTATATAAGTATTATGAACAAGCATTTTCGGAAGATGAAATGGATATGTATATCGTTGGAGATGTGGAAGCTGATCAAGTGGAAAAAATAGCTGGCCGCTTATTTCAGTTCAACAACAGAAATCCCCGATCTCCCCAATCAGCGAAACAAACAGCCTCACCTTCTGAGCCCAAAGAAGTTGTAGAAAAGCAGGAAATCAATCAAGGAAAACTTCATATTGGCTATCGCACTCATATTACTTTTGGTGACGATGACTACTTTGCTTTGCAGATGTTTAACGGGATTTTTGGTGGATTTTCTCACTCCAAATTGTTTATGAATGTGAGGGAAAAAGAAAGCCTAGCCTACTACGCAGCGAGCCGCTTGGAAAGCCATAAAGGCTTCTTGATGGTTCTTTCAGGAATTGACAGCAAAAATTACAGCAAAGCTGTAAAGATCATTGCTGAGCAGCTTCAAGCGATGAAAAAGGGAGAAGTTTCTGAAAGAGAGCTGGAGCAAACAAAAGCCGTCATCCGCAACCAGATACTTGAGACGCTTGATACAGCGAGAGGTACTATTGAAATGCTCTATCATAATGTTATAGGCAAAACGGCAGTCACGATTGATAATTGGCTGGAGGCAGCAGAGCGAATGACAATAGAGGAAGTTGTAGCGGTTGCCAATAAAGTGGAAATAGATACGGTGTACTTTCTGTCGGGAACGGAGGAAGAATAATGGAGAAAATTCTGTTTGATCAGCTGCAGGAAGAATTGTATTTTGAGAAAATGGATAATGGATTAGATGTGTATGTACTTCCGAAAAAAGGCTTTAATAAAACATACGCTACCTTTACGACAAAGTATGGGTCCATTGACAATCAGTTTATCCCACAGGGAGGGAGCGAGTATGTCCGGGTACCAGATGGGATTGCTCACTTTTTGGAGCATAAAATGTTTGAGAAAGCAGATGGCGACGTGTTTCAATATTTTAGCCGTCAAGGCGCCTCAGCGAACGCTTTTACTTCTTTTACGAGAACAGCCTACCTGTTTTCCAGCACAGACAAAGTAATGGACAATCTAGAGACACTTATAAACTTTGTCCAAGATCCGTATTTCACTGAACAGACAGTGGAAAAGGAAAAGGGCATTATTGGTCAGGAAATACGTATGTATGATGATAATCCAGACTGGCAGGCTTATTTTGGCCTTATTGAGAATATGTACCACAACCATCCAGTAAAGATTGATATTGCTGGTACGGTAGAATCCATCGCAGAAATTACAAAAGATCACTTATACGAGTGTTATCGCACGTTTTATCACCCGAGCAACATGCTTTTGTTTATAGTTGGCTCGGTTGATCCCGAGAAAACCATTGGGTTCGTTCGCGAAAATCAAGCAAAAAAAGAGTATCAAAAGCAAGAGGAAATCAAACGTTTGATAGAGCAGGAGCCAGAAGAGGTTAACGAGAAAAAACGAGTTCTTAAAATGAATGTTCAATTACCGAAGTGTCAAGTTGGTATCAAAGCAATCGATACTGAATTGCAGGGAAAAGAATTACAAAAGCGGGAACTGACGATGAATATATTGCTTGATATACTTTTTGGAAAAAGTTCCCCGCTCTATTATCCGCTTTATCGAGAAGGGCTAATTGATGAAACATTTTATTACGACTTTACCCAGGAGAAGGGCTTTGGTTTTGCGATGGTCGGTGGAGATACAACCAAGCCGGAGGAGCTGGGAGAACGCATTCGTACTATTTTGCTTGAAGCGAAAGAAGGAAAACATCTAACAGAAGAGGCCGTACAGCGGTCTATTCGAAAAAAGATCGGTTCTTTTTTACGATCGGTTAATTCACCAGAATATATTGCCAATCAATTTATTCGTTATGCCTTCAATGAAATGGATTTATTTGAAGTAGTGCCACTCTTGGAAGCAATTACGCTGGAAGATGTAAAGAACACTGCCGAACGAATGGTGGCAGAAAACCGCCTGACCGCTTTTTATATCTTGCCTAAACAGGCATAAATAGGTAGCAGGGCAGCTGGATTCTCTTTTTTCATGACATCATGGGGAAAGGGAGTCCAGCTGCTTCCTTGTGTAGAGAGAATGGGGGAGTAAACAGTGAAGAAGTATGCGCTTGTTACAGGAGCGAGCGGAGGAATAGGAGAAGAAATTTCCAGGAAGCTAGCAAAAGAAGGATGGAACTTGTATTTGCAATACTATAAAGGAAAAGAAAAAATAAAGTCGTTACAAAAAGAGCTGGAAAACATGGGAGCAGAGGTGATCCCGATCCAGGCAGATTTAACTTCTGCTGCAGGTGCTCACTTTCTGTCGAGCCAGTTATTTGCCCTGGAGGCTGCCGTATTTGCAGGAGGAACGGCTCACTACAGCTTATTTCAAGAGATTGAAGAAGAGGAAATGGATAAGCTTTGGCAGCTTCACGTCAAAAGTCCTATGATCATTGTGCAAAAGTTAATTCCAAAGCTTCGCAAAGCAATTTCACCCTCAGTTGTTTTAGTTTCTTCGGTGTGGGGACAGACAGGGGCCGCTTGTGAGGTAGCTTATTCGACGGTAAAAGGCGCCCAAATTGCATTTGTGAAGGCATTAGCAAAAGAGTTAGCTCCTTCCAATATTCGTGTGAACGCGATTGCTCCGGGAGCGGTTAATACACCTATGATGGAAAAATTTACAATGGAAGAAAAAGCAGAAATAGCAGCTGATATTCCAATGGGGCGTCTTGGTGCTGCAGCCGAAGTAGCTGAAGCGGTTTACTTCGTCTGTTCACCTGCAGCTTCTTACATAACAGGTCAAGTGCTTGCTGTAAATGGCGGCTGGTACACATGATTCATATGCATAATTTTTCTCTCGGGGAACAAACTAATGTTGCAACTCAATAAAGGAGGGACAACGACATGTCAGTACTCGAAAATTGGCACGAATGGAAAAACTTCTTGGGAGACAAATTAAATCAAGCCACAAACTCAGGAATGAACAATGATGTAATCAATAATATGGCTTATCAAGTTGGTGATTATCTTGCCAACAAAGTCGACCCGAAAAACGAGCAGGAAAGAGTATTATCTGATTTGTGGTCCGTTGCTTCAGAAGAAGAACAAAGAGCAATTGCAAGCATGATGGTAAAATTAGTTCAAAATAATGGTAGTCGCTAAGAGAGGGAGCTTTTCCCTCTCTTTTTTCTTTCATTACAGAGATAAATCATATATGATAGTACCTAGACATTATCATTAATGGGCTTTTTGATGAAGCCGCTAGGAGCGTTATCTATGTCCAAAAAAGAATGGTATTTAGAATATAAAATTGTTAAAAACCGTCCAGGGCTGTTAGGAGATGTTGCTTCGCTACTCGGTATGCTTTCCATTAATATTGTAACAATTAATGGCGTGGATGAGGCGAGCCGCGGCCTTTTAATGTTGGCAGAAAGCGAAGACCAAATCAGAAGGCTTGAATCCATTTTAATGACGATGGACACGATTCAAATTATTAAATTAAGGGAACCTAAACTAAGAGACCGAATGGCTGTCCGCCATGGCCGCTATATCCAAAGAGATGCGGACGACAAAAAAACATTCCGTTTCGTTCGGGATGAACTTGGACTTCTCGTTGATTTTATGGCAGAATTGTATAAAATGGAAGGGCACAAATTAATTGGCATTCGTGGCATGCCAAGGGTTGGAAAAACAGAATCCATTGTAGCGGCAAGTGTTTGTGCCAATAAGAGATGGTTATTCGTTTCGTCGACAATGATTAAGCAAACTGTTCGTGATCAGTTAATTCGGGACGAATACAATCCAAATCACCTTTTTATTATGGATGGGGTTGTATCGATAAAGAGAGCCAATGAAAGACATTGGCAGCTCGTTCGGGAAATTATGAGACTGCCTGCCGTTAAAGTAGTGGAACATCCAGATATTTTTGTACAAAATAGCGAGTACAGTTTAGAGGACTTTGATTATATTATTGAACTTCGCAATCATCCTGATGAAGAAATTACATACGAGCCGGTGGAGAAGAACAACTTATTCCAGGATATGGACTTTGGTGGTTTTAACTTTTAATTATGGAAGGTGTTATGGGTGACAGAATTAGGAAACCGCTTAAGAGAAGCACGGGAGGCGAAAGGGCTATCCTTAGCAGATGTGCAGGAAATGACAAAGATTCAGAAAAGATATTTAAAGGGCATAGAAGAGGGGAATTATGAGCTGATGCCCGGCAAATTTTATGTACGGGCGTTTATCAAGCAATATGCTGAAGCGGTTGGGCTTGACCATGAGCAATTGTTTGAAGAATATAAAAATGAAATTCCTTCTTCCTATGAAGATGAAATTCCTCAAAGAGCGACAAAAGTAGAGAAAGTACGGACGACGGCGCCAGCTGAACCGTCCAAGCTTCTTGAGTATTTACCGAGGATTTTAGTGACGGCTTTTGTTGTCGGAGCACTTTTTCTAGTTTGGTTTCTTATCCCTAAGAGTGATTCTAATGACAAAGCGGTGAAGGAAGAAACCGTTGTTGAACAGCCGAAAGACCAGACGGATGATAAGAAAGAAGCCAAGGAGCCAAAAAAAGAAACGAACAAAGAGCCTAAAAAAGAAGAGAAAGTCGAAGAGCCTGCTAAGCCTGCACAAACCTTAACTGCAGCAGGGGCGAGCGGCAGAAAAGCCACATACGTTCTTCAAAATGCAGAGAAATTCGAGGTAACTATTCTATCTAAAGGGGAGACATGGATAGGAGTAACTGATGGAAGCGGAAAAAGCTATTATAATAATATGTTGGCAAAAGGACAGTCGCAAACATTTAATTTAACAGGACAGACAGAAGCGAAAATTGTCGTTGGCTTTGCACCGGATACGGAAATTAAAGTAAACGGCGAAACGCTGGCGTATCAGCTTCCGGCTGCCAAACAGGTAAGACAAGACATTATTATTCAGGCGAAACCTGCCGGACAATAATTTGGCAGTTTTTTGGATAGCTTCTTTGTAAGTTGTCTGTCGATAGAATAGTTGGAGGGTCGACTGTGAATTTACCGAATAAAATTACTGTTTCAAGGATTTTAATGATCCCGCTCTTTTTGGTGATCATGTTAGTTGAGTTTAATTGGGGGGACCTTACAGTATTTGGTACCACCATGCCGGCTGCCCACTTTTGGGGAGCCATGCTATTTATTTTAGCCTCAACGACTGACTGGGTTGATGGCTATTATGCGAGAAAATTAAACCAGGTCACAAACTTGGGGAAATTTTTAGATCCGCTCGCTGATAAGTTACTTGTATCAGCAGCCTTAATCGTGCTTGTTGATTTTAATTTAGCTGCTTCCTGGATTGTCATTCTTATTATCAGCAGGGAGTTTGCGGTAACGGGCTTACGGTTAATCTTAGCTGGAGAAGGCGAAGTGGTTGCGGCTAATATGCTTGGGAAAATTAAGACGTGGGCGCAGATTATTGCCATTGCGGCTTTATTGCTTCATAATGCGCCATTTGAAGGATTAGGAATTCCATTTGCAGATATCGCCCTTTGGATAGCGGCATTCTTTACCGTTTGGTCCGGCTGGGATTACTTCTATCTTAACCGTGGCGTGTTTAAACATTCAAAGTAAAAGAAAAGGTTGCTCCAAAGTAAGCCCCGTTGTGTTTATAGTATTTAAAATTTACCACGATACTATATAAAATAAGGCTGCTTATGGAGCAGCCTTATTTTTAATAAAGGCCCCTGTTCCATTACTTGCTTGTTGATTTATACTGCAGGCGGACGCTTTCCGCTGGCGGTCTGTGCGCCATCTTACCAGGACTCACTTTCTCCGCTAAAGACACTTTCTTCTGCTACAATCAACTATCGAAAAAACAATATTCATCTTTAACAGGGCCTGAATAAGAGAAGGGATGACAAAAATGAATGCAGAAATTATTGCAGTTGGTTCCGAGTTGCTGTTAGGGCAAATTACAAATACAAACGCCCAGTTTCTCTCTCAGCAATTAGCGGAAATTGGGGTGAATGTGTACTATCATACGGTTGTTGGGGACAATAGTAGCCGTGTGCTCGATGCAATAAAGGAAGCGGAAAAAAGAGCGGACTTGCTAATCTTTACAGGTGGGCTTGGTCCTACGAAGGATGATTTAACAAAGGAAGCAATTGCCGCTCATATTGGTCGTCCGCTTGTTTATAACGAAGAGGCCTTAAAAAGTATTGAAAACTACTTTGTAAAAACGAAGCGCCCGATGACACCAAACAATAAAAAACAGGCCCTGGTCATGGAGGGCTGTCTCGTTTTAGCGAATGATCATGGCATGGCGCCAGGGATGATGGTAAAAGGAAAGAATCATTTCTATATGCTTTTGCCTGGGCCACCCCGGGAAATGCAGCCGATGTTTGTCCGCTATGGAAAGCCGGCGCTATTAGATGTGCTTGAAAAAGTTGAAAAAATAGAGTCACGCGTATTAAGGTTTTTTGGTATTGGAGAATCTGCTTTAGAAACAGAAGTAGAGGATTTGTTACTCGCACAACAAAATCCGACGATTGCCCCGCTTGCTGGTGATGGAGAGGTAACACTGCGAATCACTGCTAAACACGAATCGGAAGAAACCGCCTTACAGATGATACAAGAAGCAGAGGAGGAAATTCTTCGCCGGGTCGGGGAATACTTTTATGGCTATAATGATACGTCCATTGCCCGTGAGCTAGCGGAGCGCTTAAAGGAAACATCTCATACGTTAGCAGCAGCTGAAAGCTTAACAGGGGGATTGTTTCAAAGTGAAATGACAGCTATTCCCGGAGCGAGCATTTTCTTTAATGGCGGGATTGTTTGCTACTCCAATGAAGCAAAGGAAAAACTCGTGCAAGTGAAGCCAGAAACGCTTGAAAGTTATGGTGCCATTAGTGAACAGTGTGCTATTGAATTAGCGGAAAATGTCCGCAGTCTTTTGAATGCTGACTTCGGTATTAGCTTTACCGGAGTGGCGGGACCGGATAAATCGGAAGGACACTCGCCTGGTACTGTATGGATTGGTCTTGCTTCAAAGCACAGGGAAACAAAAGTATTTAAACTCCAATTAGTAGGCAGCCGCGAAGGAATTAGAAAGCGCTCAGTTAAGTATGGGTGTCATTATTTGTTGGCTGAGCTTGCTGGAGATAAGTGAAAACATTCGGAATATTATTGACTATTCTGATCGCTATGCTATATAATAAAAACCAAGAGATTATGAGTTACGCAATTAAATAGAAGTACTCTTATTGAGAGCGGTGGAGGGATTAGGCCCGATGAAGCCCGGCAACCTTCAGACAAATTGTCTGAAACGGTGCTAATTCCTGCAGGCGTATGTGCCTGAGAGATAAGAGGAGGATCCTATAATAAAGCCCTCTTCTTACAACAGAAGAGGGCTTTTTAGTTATTCTTCAGGTTACTAGCGCTTTATTTAATAATTGGGAGGGATTAATGATGACAAACGAACAGTGGAACAAAGAAACAATTTTACTTCATGGAGGACAAGTGCCGGATCCGGTTACTGGCGCCCGTGCCGTTCCGATTTATGAAACGACTTCTTATGTATTTGAAGATACAGATCATGCTAACGCCCTATTTGCTTTGCAAAAGCCAGGAAATATTTATACGCGTATTACCAACCCGACAGTAGATGTGTTTGAAAAGCGTGTGGCTGCATTGGAAAAGGGAGCAGCAGCAGTGGCGCTCTCATCAGGAATGGCTGCCATTTCCTTTTCAATTCTTAATCTGGCTCACGCGGGCGATGAAATTATAGCGGCAGCTAATTTATACGGAGGCACCTATAACCTTTTTGCCAATACGCTTCCTAAATACGGGATTAATGTAAAGTTTGTTGATTCTACTGATCCGGAAAATTTCCGCAAAGCGATCACTCCAAAAACAAAAGCTCTGTTTGGAGAAATTATCGGAAATCCTTCCTTGAATGTGCTTGATGTGGAAAAGGTGGCAGATATTGCTCATGAAAATGGTATTCCGCTCATTGTAGATAATACGTTTGCTTCTCCTTACGGAGCTAATCCGCTTGTTCGAGGGGCCGACATTGTCGTTCATTCCGCTACGAAATGGATCAGCGGCCATGGAACAGTCATCGGTGGTATAGTAGTAGATGGAGGAACATTCAATTGGAACAGTGAAAAGTTTCCTGGCTTTACGGAGCCGGATGAATCTTATAATGGTTTAAGATTTGCGGACCTGGAAGGCCCAGCCTTTGCTATCAAATTACGCGTACAGTTGTTACGGGATTTTGGCCCTTCCTTGAGTGCCCATAGCGCTTTCTTGTTGCTTCAAGGGCTGGAAACGTTGCATTTACGTATTCAGCGCCATCATGAAAACACGCTTGCTATCGTCGATTATTTGAAAAATCATCCGGCAGTAGATTGGGTATCTCATCCAAGCTTGGAGGATCATCCATCTCATGAATTAGCGAAGAAATACTTGGCTAATACGTTTGGTTCTATTGTTGTATTTGGCATTAAAGGCGGCCGCGAAGCAGGTAAAAAAGTGATTGATAACATTAAACTGTGGTCACATGTTGCCAATGTGGGGGATGGCAAGTCACTCATTATTCACCCGGCTTCTACCACACATCAGCAATTAAGCAGTGAAGACTTAGCAAAATCGGGTACGAAAGAAGAAATGATCCGTTTATCCATCGGACTGGAGTCAACTGAGGACCTGATTGCTGACTTGAATCAGGCGATTGAAAAAGCGACTGGCGTAGCTGTAGAAGCTTAACGCTTTTCCTTATTAAATAAAGAATATGACAGGCTTAAAATTATCCTCTCCTGCTTTTTTATGATAAAATAAAAAAGCAGGAGTTACTTTTTTTTTCTTCTTTTTTTCCGCTATTTCTTCTACTACTTTTCTAGTTTCTTATCCATTCTTCTTCTCAGGAGGAAAAATAAAAAAACCGAATAAATGTTCGCTTTTTACTTGAAATTGTCTCAATAAAAAGGTATAGTTAGTATAGATTATGAAACAACATGTCACTGTGCATTTACTTAATAGATTGTTAATTTTAAGGAGGAATTTTAGTGAACGATCGTCAAGCAGCATTGGATATGGCCTTAAAGCAAATTGAAAAACAATTTGGTAAAGGGTCTATCATGAAATTAGGAGAACAAACAGACCGGAAAATTTCCACTAGTCCAAGCGGCTCGCTTGCTCTTGACGCAGCCCTTGGTGTAGGGGGTTATCCACGCGGTCGGGTCGTTGAGATCTATGGGCCGGAAAGCTCTGGTAAAACTACCGTGGCTCTTCACGCTATTGCTGAAGTACAAGCTGCCGGCGGTCAAGCTGCTTTCATTGATGCAGAGCATGCGCTTGATCCTGTATACGCTCAGAAATTAGGAGTCAACATTGATGAGTTGTTGCTTTCTCAGCCGGATACAGGCGAGCAAGCACTTGAAATTGCCGAAGCTCTCGTACGAAGCGGTGCTATCGATATCCTGATTGTTGACTCGGTTGCAGCCCTTGTTCCAAAGGCTGAAATTGAAGGAGAAATGGGCGACTCCCATGTCGGCCTGCAGGCACGTTTAATGTCACAGGCGCTTCGCAAGCTGTCTGGTGCTATTAATAAATCTAAAACAATTGCAATCTTCATTAACCAAATTCGTGAGAAAGTCGGGATTATGTTCGGTAACCCGGAAACAACGCCTGGAGGCCGTGCGCTCAAGTTTTATAGCTCCGTCCGCCTGGAAGTTCGCCGTGCTGAAGCACTGAAACAAGGAAATGAAATTGTAGGAAACAAAACAAAGATTAAAGTAGTGAAAAATAAAGTGGCTCCTCCGTTCCGTGTAGCAGAAGTCGATATCATGTATGGAGAAGGAATCTCCAGAGAAGGTGAAATCATCGATATGGGATCAGAGGTAGATATTGTTCAAAAGAGCGGTGCTTGGTATTCATATAATGAGGAACGCCTTGGTCAAGGGCGTGAGAATGCAAAGCAGTTCTTAAAGGAAAATCCGGCTGTTCGTCAGGAGATTATGATGAAGATCCGCCAGCATTATGGTCTTGATGCTGACTTTGTAGAAGTAGAGGAAGCAGAAGAGACAGAAGAATTCAGTTTGCTTGACGAATAATAAACAGGAGCGGTGTCAGGAGACATCGCTCCTCTTGTTTTTTATTAGTCTCGAAGAAGACTGTTACCGTGATGAAACTCTTGACAAGAAATTTTCACAACTATAAAATTGAGATGTATATTTTACATTTTTTTCTCTTAAAAATGGAAATGAGAAGCTGTATATTGAAATGATAACACAATGTATCAGCCGACATGTTAAAAGCATGGCAAAAGTTCATAGCAAGAGGAGGTGAAAGGATGGAACCCATTACAATCATCTTCATTTTGCTTGGCCTAATCGTCGGTGTAGTTGTTGGCTATTTTGTTCGAAAGTCCATTGCAGAATCAAAGATTGCAGGAGCTAAAAGTGCTGCAGAGCAAATTATTGACGACGCAAAGCGTGAGGCAGAATCGCTAAAGAAAGAAGCCCTGCTTGAAGCAAAGGATGAAATTCACAAGCTTCGTACAGACACGGAGTTAGAACTTCGTGAACGAAGAAACGAATTGCAAAAACAAGAGAATCGTTTGTTACAGAAGGAAGAGAACCTCGACCGAAAAGATGAATCGCTGGATAAACGCGAATTACAGCTCGAGAAAAAAGAGGAGATTCTTGCTGAGAGACAACAACATATTGAAGAGATGGACAGCAAAGTGGAAGAGATGATCAAAAAGCAGCAGGCGGAACTAGAACGAATCGCCAGTCTTACTCGGGACGAAGCCCGCTCGATTATCTTGGATCGAACGGAGCAAGAGCTTGCGCACGATATTGCTGTAATGACAAAAGAGCAAGAAAACCGAGCGAAAGAAGAAGCAGACAAGAAAGCGAAGTCAATCCTTTCTCTTGCCATTCAGCGCTGTGCGGCCGATCATGTGGCAGAAACAACTGTATCAGTTGTTACTTTGCCAAATGATGAAATGAAAGGTCGTATCATTGGACGGGAAGGACGAAACATCCGTACACTGGAAACGCTGACAGGTATTGATTTGATTATTGATGATACACCGGAAGCAGTAATTCTCTCTGGATTTGATCCAATTCGTCGGGAAACTGCCAAGATTGCTCTTGAAAAACTCGTACAGGATGGACGTATCCATCCAGCGCGTATCGAAGAAATGGTAGATAAAGCGCGCAGAGAAGTAGATGAGCATATCCGGGAGGTCGGTGAGCAGACAACTTTCGAAGTAGGTGTTCATGGATTACATCCGGATTTGATTAAAATTCTTGGTCGATTGAAATATCGTACAAGCTACGGCCAGAATGTGCTGAAGCATTCCATGGAAGTTGCTTTCCTTACTGGCTTGTTGGCAGCAGAGCTTGGGGAAGATGAAACACTTGCCCGCCGTGCCGGCTTGCTTCATGACATCGGTAAAGCTGTCGATCATGAAGTGGAAGGAAGCCATGTAGAAATTGGTGTGGAACTCGCGACAAAATATAAAGAGCATCCAGTTGTTATTAATAGTATTGCTTCTCACCACGGAGACACTGAGCCAACTTCTATTATTGCTGTACTCGTGGCTGCAGCCGATGCACTGTCCGCTGCCAGACCGGGTGCCCGCAGTGAAACGCTGGAAAACTATATTCGCCGCCTGGAGAAACTCGAGGAAATTGCCGAATCTTATGAGGGCGTAGAGAAATCTTTTGCTATCCAAGCTGGACGCGAAGTGCGGATTATCGTTAAGCCTGAACAGGTGGATGATTTGCAAGCGCACCGACTGGCACGTGATATTCGGAAACGAATTGAGGGAGAGCTTGATTATCCAGGTCATATTAAAGTAACAGTCATAAGAGAAACGCGTGCTGTGGAATATGCGAAATAAAGCGGTGTGAGTGATCACACCGCTTTCCCTATGGGGAAATAAAGGTAAGGAAAGGAATTTATATGAGGATATTATTTGTAGGCGATGTTGTCGGGTCTCCAGGGCGCGACATGATTAATCAGTATTTACCAAGACTTAAAAATAAGTATCGGCCAGAGCTGACAATCGTTAATGGAGAAAATGCTGCTTCAGGACGGGGGATTACCGAAAAAATTTACCGCCAGTTTTTAGTAGACGGGGCTGACGTGGTTACGCTTGGCAACCATGCTTGGGATAATAGGGATGTTTTCGAATTTATTGATGAGGCCAATGCACTCGTTCGGCCGGCTAATTTTCCAGAAGGCACTCCAGGAACTGGATTGTTATTCATTAAGCGTGCCGGTGTAGAAGCGGCAGTGATTAATCTTCAAGGGCGTACATTTATGCCCGCTCTTGATTGTCCCTTTGAAAAAGCCAAAGCACTCGTCGCCAAAGCACGTGAACGGACGCCGATTGTTTTTGTTGATTTTCATGCGGAAGCGACAAGTGAAAAACAGGCAATTGGCTGGTTTTTAGATGGAAATGTGTCTGCTGTGATAGGAACACATACTCATGTGCAAACAGCGGATAATCGCATTTTGCCAAAAGGCACAGCGTACTTATCAGATGTTGGAATGACAGGACCATATGATGCGATTCTTGGTATGGAGAAGGAAGCAGTTTTAAAGAAATTTGTCACAGGGCTGCCGGTGCGGTTTGAAGTGCCGAAAAGTGGAAGAACACAATTAAGCGCTTGTTTGATTGAAGTTGATAAAAAAACAGGAAAAGCCAAAGCTATTGACCGTATTCTCATTAATGAGGATACACCATTTATTGCTGAGTAGCCTGGTGTCCCCTTTTGTTTAACGAGTGATCCGAGCAAGATAAGCCTGCTAAAGCGCGCTCTGCTTTTTCTCTAGCTGAAAAGGCTACTATGTGAAGTTCCTAGGGTTTCTTAGTTGAAGTCTGTAATACAGGAGCCTGTCCTCGAATATAGTAGAAATGGAAGGATAGCGAGCAACTATGTTCACTTAAATGAGCATTCGGTATCGTTTAACAAAAGGAGGACAAGAAATGGAGATATTAAAAGTTTCGGCAAAATCTAATCCTAATTCTGTAGCTGGTGCACTTGCCGGTGTTCTTCGGGAAAGAGGGGCGGCTGAAATTCAGGCAATTGGGGCTGGTGCGCTTAATCAAGCGGTCAAGGCAGTAGCGATTGCACGAGGATTTGTTGCTCCAAGCGGGGTAGATTTAATTTGCATCCCAGCTTTTACAGACATTATGATTGAAGGAGAAGAACGAACTGCAATCAAATTGATTGTCGAACCTCGATAACATCATAAATATGGATAAAAACCGGCCTTTTGATAGTACAGGAGAAGAAGGATTAGTCTTCTGCTCTGCTTTCTTAAGGCGGGTTTTTCTTTTTTTACGCTTTGTTGTTTCGCCTTTATGAATCAGAAACATTTCTGAAAGGATGAGAAAAATGGTGTTTGATGCACACTGTGACGTCTTATATCAATTACAAAAAGATCCAAGGAAAAATTTTGATGATCCTTCCTTGCATGTGACACACAAAAGACTTAAACGAGCGAAAGCCAAGGTTCAATGTTTTGCGATCTTTCTTCCAACTTCAGTGAGGCCAAACGATCGGTTCCGCTCGGCATTAGAGCAAATTGATTTATTTTACAAGAAGGTGATTGATCCCTATCCAGATATGAAAGTGATTACAACTAGGCGGGAATTGGAAGAGCTGAAAAACGGAGAAATTGGCGCCGTACTTACGCTCGAAGGCGGTGAGGCAATTGAAGAAGACCCATTAAAGCTATCGACCCTATACCGGCTCGGTGTAAGGTCCGTCGGTTTAACGTGGAATCACACTAATGCTTTGGCAGACGGTGCTATGACTAAAAGGGGAGCGGGTATAACTGAATTTGGAAGTCGCGTTGTCCGTATGCTGAATGAATGGAAGGCTTGGACAGATGTATCTCATTTGTCGGAGAAGGCCTTTTGGGATGTAATGGAACAGGCTGATCATCCAATTGCTAGTCATTCAAATTGCTACACCCTTTGTCCGCATCCGCGCAATTTGAAAGATGATCAAATTCAAGCATTAATTGAAAAGGATAGCGTGGTCGGCCTCTCCTTTGTACCGTTTTTTATTAAGGAACATGGAAAGGTATATGCTCAAGACTTGCTGAAGCACGTAGAGCATATTTGTGAACTGGGGGGTGAAAACCATCTTGGTTTCGGCTCGGATTTTGATGGCATTGACGAAATGATTCAAGGTTGGGATTCATATGAGGCCTACGAGCAATGGACAGAGATTCTTCAAAAGTACTATTCCGCCAGCCAAGTAGAAAAGTTTCTTTGGACGAATTTTTCAAGTCGATTTCCGGGATGAGGGTCACGTTTAGCTATAGTGATTCAACTGTAAAAGTGATAAACTAAAAAAGTAATAGTTTTGAAGATCCGAATGTACTGAAGGAGTTGTATATTTTATGATAAATCAGCTTTCCTGGAAAGTCGGAGGACAACAGGGGGAAGGGATTGAAAGTACCGGGGAAATCTTTTCTACCGCTTTGAACCGTCTTGGGTACTTTCTCTACGGGTACCGCCATTTTTCATCCCGAATTAAAGGCGGCCATACCAATAATAAAATTCGTGTGAGCACGACTCCTGTCCGTGCGGTCGCGGATGATTTAGATATTTTAGTGGCATTTGACCAGGAAACCATTGATGTCAACTATGGGGAGCTTCACGATCAGGGAATCATCATCGCAGATGCTAAGTTCAATCCAGTGAAGCCAGATCAGGCAAAGGCAGAATTGTATGTCGTTCCTTTCACAGAAATCGCGGCTGAACTGGGTACGTCGTTGATGAAGAACATGGTAGCTGTAGGGGCCACGTGCGCTGTTATTAATTTAGATGTACATGTGTTTACCAATGTAGTAGAAGAAATTTTTGGCCGCAAGGGAGAAGCCGTTGTCCAGAAGAACATGGAAGCGATTCAACAAGGCTATCAATATATGTGTGACCAGCTTGGCAGCAAAGTAGGAGCCATGCAGCTTGAAGCGGCAGATGGACATCAGCGGATGTTCATGATCGGCAATGATGCGATCGCACTCGGTGCCCTGACGGGCGGTGTCCGTTTGATGGCGGCTTACCCGATTACGCCAGCTTCTGAAATTATGGAATACTTGATCGACAAGCTGCCGAAGGTCGGCGGAACGGTCATTCAAACAGAAGATGAAATTGCGGCAGCCACGATGGCGATCGGTGCCAATTATGGCGGCATTCGTTCCTTTACCGCTTCTGCGGGACCGGGTCTCTCTTTAATGATGGAAGCGATTGGCCTGGCGGGGATGACAGAAACGCCGCTCGTTGTCGTTGATACTCAGCGGGGGGGTCCATCTACCGGCTTGCCAACAAAACAAGAACAGTCCGACTTACTGGCGATGATTTACGGAACCCATGGCGAAATCCCGAAAATCGTGATGGCGCCAAGCACGGCAGAAGAAGCCTTTTATGATACGGTGGAAGCCTTTAATCTCGCAGAAGAATATCAATGTCCGGTGATTCTTCTATCTGACTTGCAGTTATCTCTTGGCAAACAAACCGTCGAACCGCTGGACTACAGCCGAGTAGAAATCCGCCGAGGCAAACTTGTTCAAGAAGAGCTGCCGGAGCTGGATGGAAAAGCTTACTTTAAACGCTATGAAGTGACAGAGGACGGAGTTTCCCCTCGAGTGATCCCTGGCATGAAGCATGGCATTCACCACGTAACAGGGGTGGAGCATGATGAGACCGGCAGGCCGTCCGAAGGAGCGGCTAATCGCCAGGCTCAAATGGACAAGCGGATGAGAAAACTGGAGCAGATCCGCTTTGATACACCGATCTATAAAAACGCTCAGCATGAAGAAGCTGATTTATTGTTGATCGGATTTAATTCCACTCGCGGGGCGATTGAAGAAGCGATGGAACGGTTAGAGCAGGAGGGGGCAAAAGTCAACCATGCTCAAATTAGACTCATTCATCCGTTCCCGTCAGAAGAAATCTTGCCGCTGATCGAGTCAGCGAAAAACGTGCTTGTCGTAGAAAATAATGCGACTGGCCAATTGGCGAATATCATTAAAATGAATGTAGGCCACATTCAGAAAGTGAAAAGCCTGCTAAAATATGACGGCAATCCATTCCAGCCGCATCATATTTACCATGGCAGCAAAGAACTTTTCCCATTACAAGGAGCGGTTACAAATGGCAACGTTTAAAGATTTTCGAAATGATGTAAAACCAAACTGGTGTCCAGGCTGCGGTGACTTTTCTGTCCAGGCGGCGATTCAGCGGGCGGCGGCCAATATCGGCTTGACGCCGGATCAGCTCGCGGTTATTTCCGGCATCGGCTGTTCGGGACGTATTTCAGGCTACATTAAATCATACGGCCTTCATGGGATTCATGGGCGATCACTGCCGATTGCTCAAGGAGTGAAGATGGCCAATAAAGACTTAACGGTGATTGCTTCTGGCGGAGACGGCGATGGATTCGCCATCGGCATGGGGCATACGATTCATGCGATGCGCCGCAATATTGATATGACTTATATTGTGATGGATAATCAGATTTACGGGTTAACAAAGGGGCAAACCTCTCCTCGCTCTGCTCAGGGATTTGTAACAAAGTCCACTCCGAAAGGAGCGATTGAAGGAACGGTCTCTCCCATGGAGCTGGCGCTGACAAGTGGTGCTACATTTGTCGCTCAAAGCTTCTCTACGGACCTGAAGGACTTAACGGCCATCATTGAAGCGGGCATCAACCATAAGGGCTTTTCTATTATTAACGTGTTCAGCCCATGTGTGACCTATAATAAAATTAACACCTATGATTGGTTTAAAGAAAACTTAACGAAGCTTTCTGCGATTGAAGACTATGATTCTTCCAATCGGGAGATGGCGATGAATACGCTGATGCAACACAACGGTCTCGTAACAGGGATCATTTATCAGGATAAAGAAAGAGCTTCTTATCAAGAGCTTGTGCATGGCTATGCAGAAGAACCGCTGGCCAGCCAAGACCTGCAGCTTGGTGATGAAATGTTTAATAATTTTGTGAAGGAATTTATGTGATAAAAAAACCGCCATTGGCGGTTTTTTTATTTCAAAATAGGATTAATAAGAAAAAATAATGCTTTATTCTATCTAGTGAAATTGTTAGTATTCATCTATTGTTTAATCAAATGGAAAGCTATATACTAAAATAATGTGTACCACTTAACAAAAGATATTTCTCACTTTAAATATGGTTTATTGTCGTTTTTGCTAGAAAAGAAAGGAGTTTTTCTGATGAATGAAGAGCAACGTCTTCAGGGACAGCAAGTAAAAGAGAAAAATCCAACGGACAAAAAATCCGAAAAGGATTACAGTAAATATTTTGAAACCGTCTTTTTACCGCCTTCTTTAAAGGAAGCAAAAAAGCGGGGGAAAGAAGAAGTAGCCTACCATAAAGATTTTAAGATCGAAGAACAGCTTCGCGGCATGGGAGACGGGAAGAAGTTTTATATACGCACGTATGGCTGCCAGATGAACGAACATGACACAGAAGTAATGGCGGGCATCTTCATGGCTCTTGGCTATGAAGCAACGGATACAGTAGAGGATGCGAACGTTATCTTGCTCAACACGTGTGCGATTCGTGAAAATGCAGAAAATAAAGTGTTTGGTGAGCTTGGTCACTTGAAGCATTTAAAACAGCAGCGACCTGATCTATTGTTAGGTGTGTGCGGGTGTATGTCACAAGAAGAGTCTGTCGTAAATAAAATTTTAAAAACCTATAATCATGTTGATATGATTTTTGGCACACATAACATTCACCGCCTTCCACATATTTTAAATGATGCCTACATGTCGAAGGAAATGGTTGTTGAGGTATGGTCAAAAGAAGGGGACGTAGTAGAAAACCTTCCAAAAGTACGTCGGGGAAATATTAAAGCATGGGTAAATATTATGTACGGCTGTGATAAATTCTGTACGTATTGTATCGTTCCTTATACACGCGGAAAGGAACGGAGCCGACGCCCAGAGGACATTATTCAAGAGGTGCGTCATTTAGCTGCTCAAGGCTATCAGGAAATTACACTTCTTGGCCAAAATGTTAATGCTTATGGAAAAGATTTCGAAGACATAGAATACGGTCTCGGTGATTTAATGGACGAAATGAGAAAAATCGATATTCCGCGCGTTCGCTTCACAACGAGTCATCCGCGTGACTTCGACGATCATCTGATTGAAGTGTTAGCGAAAAAGGGCAATTTAATGGATCATATTCATCTGCCAGTTCAGTCAGGATCTACAGATGTATTAAAAATTATGGCACGCAAATATACGCGCGAACAATTCCTTGAGCTTGTTCGCAAAATCAAAGCAGCCATCCCGGATGTTGCGTTAACAACTGATATTATCGTCGGCTATCCGAATGAAACAGAGGAGCAATTTGAAGAAACCATTTCTCTGTACCGTGAGGTGGGCTTTGAGTCCGCTTATACGTTTATTTATTCTCCACGTGAAGGCACGCCTGCTGCTAAGATGAAAGACAACGTTCCGATGGAAGTGAAGAAAGAGCGGCTGCAGCGCCTAAATGCGGTAGTAAACGAATTGTCAGCTGAAGCATTAAAGAAATATGAAGGACAAGTTGTTCCTGTGCTCGTTGAAGGGGAAAGCAAGAACAATCCGGACATTTTGGCCGGATACACGAACAAAAATAAATTAGTTAATTTCAAGGGGCCGAAAACGGCAATCGGCAAAATTGTAAATGTAAAAATAACTGATGCAAAAACTTGGTCCTTAAACGGAGAAATGATTGAAGAACATCAATTGGCTGAGGTGGAGTAAAATGGCAAAGTATACAAAAGATGATATTCTCGCACAAGCAACAGAGCTGGCTAAAATGATTGCAGAAACCGACGAGGTTGCATTCTTTAAAGAGGCAGAAGCAAAAATTCATGAAAACCAAAAAGTGCGTGAAAAAATTGCCAGCTTAAAAAGCTTGCAGAAACAAGCGGTGAATTTTCAGCATTACGGCAAGACAGAAGCGTTAAAAATGGTCGAAGAAAAAATGTTGAAAATTGAACAGGAATTAGATGAGATTCCTGTTGTCCAGCAGTTTAAAGAATCACAGGTAGAAGTAAATGATATTTTGCAAATCGTTACATCCGCTATCTCCAACACAGTAACAGACCAGATTATTGAATCAACTGGCGGCGATTTGCTTCGCGGTGAAACAGGAGCCCAAGTTAGAAACAGCACGCCAGGAAGCTGCAGCTAATAAGTAGGCAAACGAAAGACATCAGCTCTCTATGCTGGTGTCTTTTTTATGACTAGAGAATATGAAAATCCACTTTCTCGGCAGTAGAGTTTTAGAGGAGTTATCTTTGCTTTTCTAACTTTTTATATGTTCTAGGCACATGTCTCGCTCTTGGTGCATATGATAGATAGAGAACAAGCGAGGAGGGACGCTCGGATGGCAGAATATAGAGAGATTATTACAAAGTCGGTTGTTGCTAAAGGCCGAAAATTTACCCAGACGCATCACACCATTTGTCCGCCACATCACCCATCGAGCATTTTAGGTTGCTGGATTATTAACCATGAGTATAAAGCAAAAAAGATGGGGAAAAAGGTAGAGGTTCATGGAACATACGATATTAACGTATGGTATTCGCATCATGACAATACGAAAACTTCAGTCGTAACGGAAAAAGTAAGTTATAAAGATGTTATTAAGTTGAAATATCGCGATGAAAATTGTTTTGATGATAATGAAGTGATGGCTCGGGTGCTGCAACAGCCAAATTGCTGTGAAGCGGTATGTTCGCCAAAGGATAATAAAATCATTGTTCAGGCTGAGCGCGAATTCTTGGTTGAAGTGGTCGGGGAAACAAAAATTTGCGTAGCGGTCCACCCTTATGGATGTGAGGATGAAGATTGGGACAGCGACATTGATGACGAAGACTATGAAGAATTAGATACAGCTTTTATAGAGAATAAAAAAGAAGATTAACGTAATGAGCAGGCTCTGAATACAGCCTGCTCATTTTTGTGGACTGCGTACGGCAGAGGGAGGGGAAATATGATATAATGTAAAGTTGAAAATAGACAGGTTTTCTTGAAAGGGATTGGACAATATATGGAACAATATACGCCGATGATCCGGCAATATTTAGCGATAAAGGCACAATATGAGGATGCCTTTTTGTTTTTTCGTTTAGGAGATTTCTATGAAATGTTTTTTGAAGATGCAACTAAAGCCAGCCAGTTGCTTGAAATTACGTTAACGAGCAGAGATGGCGGATCGTCTGCACGTATACCGATGTGCGGGGTGCCCTACCATTCGGCGGTTGCTTATATAGAACAGTTAATCGAACTTGGCCATAAGGTCGCTATTTGCGAACAGACTGAAGATCCAAAGCAAGCAAAAGGTGTCGTTAAACGCGAAGTCGTACAGCTTATCACCCCTGGCACCGTCATGGAAGGCAAGGGGCTTCATGATAAAGAAAACAATTATATCGCGGCTCTTTTCTGTGAAAATGAGGATATATACAGCCTGGCCTTTTGTGATTTATCTACTGGTGAAAGTCGAACGACAGCTTTAACGACACTCGATGAAGTACTGAATGAACTATCTACTTTACGGGCAAAGGAGGTAGTGACGAAGCAGGATTTGGATGAGAATGTAAGAAAGGCGTTAAAGGAGCGGCTTGGTGTTACGCTTTCTTATGAAGAGCAAACAGCTGCAAGGGATGAATTCGTGTCTTTAACCGAACAGATTACTGTTTCCGGAATGCAGCAGGCCGCCCATCTGCTGTTTCATTATCTGCACCGCACGCAAAAGCGGAGTCTCACTCACTTACAGCCAGTTGAAGTCTATGAAGTCCATCAATTTATGAAGATCGATTTTTATTCCAAACGCAATCTTGAGCTAACGGAAACGATCCGTTCGAAAAACAAAAAAGGCTCATTGCTTTGGCTTTTGGATGAAACGATGACGGCGATGGGCGGCCGGATGCTGAAGCGTTGGATTGACCGTCCGCTGATCAACCGACGACAAATTAATGAACGTTTGTCAATGGTGGAGAAATTGATACAATCTTTTTTTGAGCGCCAGGAAATCCGGGAGATGTTAAAGGAAGTGTATGACCTGGAGCGCCTTGCTGGACGGGTCGCTTTCGGAAATGTCAACAGCCGCGATTTGATTCAGTTAAAGAAATCCTTGCAGCAGATTCCACTGCTGAAGGATTTGCTGCTTAAAATTCAAAACGATGAAATTCAAGCACTCTCGAAAAATATGAATCCGTGTGAAGAGTTGACCGACCTTCTCGAACAAGCTTTTGTTGATAATCCGCCGTTATCTGTTAAAGAAGGCGGCATGATCAGAGACGGCTTTCATGCGGAGCTTGATGAGTATAGAGATGCAAGCCGCAACGGAAAAGATTGGATTGCCAACTTGCAGCAGGAAGAGAGAGAAAGAACAGGCATCAAGTCATTAAAGATTGGCTATAATCGCATCTTTGGCTATTACATTGAAATTACAAAAGCGAACCTTCATTTGCTTCAGGACAGCCGCTATGAACGCAAACAAACATTAGCAAACTGTGAGCGTTTTATCACGCCGGAATTAAAGGAAAAGGAAACGCTGATTTTGCAAGCTACAGAAAAGATTATTGACCTGGAATATGAGCTGTTCCTTGAAATCCGTGAGCAGGTGAAATCATTTATTCCTGAGCTTCAGGAACTTTCCAGACTTGTGAGCGAATTAGACGTGCTGCAATGCTTCGCTGAAGTCAGTGAGAAGCGAAAATATATAAGACCGGAATTAACGGAAAGCCGGGAGCTTTTCATTAAAGAGGGGCGCCATCCTGTCGTGGAAAAAGTCATGGATTCCCAGGAATACGTTCCGAATGACTGTTTCATGAACGGCGAGAGGGAAATGCTTCTTGTCACCGGTCCGAATATGTCAGGGAAAAGCACGTATATGAGACAGGTCGCTTTAACAGCCATTATGGCTCAAATTGGCTGTTTCGTTCCTGCACAGGAAGCTAAGTTGCCTGTTTTCGATCAGGTGTTTACAAGAATCGGAGCAGCGGATGATTTGATCTCGGGCCAAAGTACGTTTATGGTGGAAATGCTGGAGGCTAAAAATGCTATTACCCATGCAACGAACCAATCTTTGATTCTCTTTGATGAAATTGGCCGCGGCACATCAACCTATGATGGAATGGCGCTTGCTCAAGCGATCATTGAGCATATTCATGAGCATATCCAAGCCAAGACGCTGTTTTCTACCCATTATCATGAATTAACTGTTTTAGAGGAATCCCTTCCTCAGTTGAAAAATGTACATGTCAGTGCAATTGAACAAAATGGCCGTGTGGTTTTTCTTCATAAAATAAAAGAAGGAGCGGCCGATAAAAGCTACGGCATTCATGTGGCACAGCTGGCTGAGCTTCCTCGTGAGCTCATTGAGCGAGCAAATGAGATCCTGACGGAATTAGAACAGAAAGAACAGCCTGATTTACGAAAGCAGCCGAAGGAAACAGCAGAAGCAGCCGGCCAGCTCTCTTTCTTCAGCGAACCTGTTGCTGCTCCTCCTACGCCGCAGACAGATAAAGAGAAAAAGATTATTGAAGAGTTAAAGTCCTACGATTTACTGGAAATGACTCCTCTTGATGCAATGAATGCCCTCTATGCGCTTCAAAAGAAAATAAAGAGGTAGTCAGACAAAGAAAAGCAGGTGAAGCAAATGGGAAAAATTATTCAGCTGGATGATACACTTTCGAATAAAATTGCTGCCGGTGAAGTAGTAGAACGCCCTGCTTCTGTTGTGAAGGAGCTCGTCGAGAATTCAGTCGATGCTGGAAGTTCAGTTATTGAGGTTGACGTGGAAGAAGCAGGGCTGGAAAGCATCCGTATTCTTGACAATGGAGCAGGAATAGAGCCGGATGATGTATTGAAAGCTTTTTCCCGTCATGCGACAAGTAAAATCAAAGATGAAAATGATTTATTTCGCATTCGGACGCTAGGCTTTCGAGGCGAAGCGCTGCCGAGCATTGCTTCTGTATCCGAGCTTTCGATGACGACCGGAACGGGGGAAGGTCCGGGAACAGAGATCATTCTTTCGGGAGGGATTGTTCAGAAGCACGGTCCGGCAGCCAGCCGCAAAGGAACGGATATAAAAGTGTCTGGGTTGTTTTTTAACACCCCGGCACGTTTGAAATATATGAAAACGATTCACACCGAGCTTGGTAACATCACAGATGTAGTCAATCGGCTCGCTTTGGCCCATCCGGAGGTAGCCATAAGACTGCGCCACAATGGGAGAGAGTTGCTGCAGACAACAGGAAATGGAGATGTCCGCCAAGTACTTGCGGCGATTTACGGGTTAAATACGGCCAAAAAGATGATTCCTGTGGCAGCTTCCTCCTTGGATTTCCAAGTAGAAGGCTGGATTTCGTTGCCGGAAATTACTCGCGCTTCCAGAAACTATCTTTCTGTCATGGTGAACGGGAGATTCATTAAAAATTACAGCCTGGCAAAAGCGATTCAGGAAGGTTACCATACACTGCTTCCAATTGGGCGGTATCCCATTGCTTTAGTGAATATTGTCATGGACCCGATACTAGTCGATGTCAATGTTCACCCTGCCAAGCTAGAAGTGCGTTTTAGCAAAGAACAAGAGTTACAGGAAGTTATTACAACTGCTATCCGTGAAGCTTTCCAAAAAGAAACGTTGATTCCTTCGGCAGCACCAGCAGTGAAGCAAGCAAAACCGCTTTCCCGGCAAGA
This sequence comes from Pseudobacillus sp. FSL P4-0506, assembly GCF_038003025.1. Lineage (NCBI taxonomy): Bacteria > Bacillati > Bacillota > Bacilli > Caryophanales > Bacillaceae > Pseudobacillus > Pseudobacillus sp. FSL P4-0506. The sequence goes on along the minus strand of NZ_JBBOOI010000001.1, from coordinate 3,336,385 downwards.
GGAATTTTCGTTTGATGACAGCCGGAAGCAAGTGAAAACAGAAACTAGCTTTGAAAAAAAGTTTCGCCCTACTACATTGTCCCAGCGCGAATCGTTACTGCCGACGGATAAAATGAAAGAGTTGTATACGAAAGAGCTTTACGAAGTAAATGCTGATCAAGCGGACGATGACCATCCGGTGGAGTCGAAAGAAACAGAAGAGATCATTCAACAGACCGAATTTATACCTTCCACACCGACAGATCTCGTAGCAGAGACCTTCTCAGAAGAAATTGAGTATGAAACACACGAGATACATGAGACAACAGAAAGCAGATTGCCGCCTCTTTATCCAATTGGGCAAATGCACGGCACATATATTTTTGCCCAAAATGAAAGAGGTTTGTACATGATTGATCAGCATGCCGCCCAGGAAAGATTGAAATATGAATTTTTCCGGGAGAAAGTGGGACAAGTAGAAAAAGAATTGCAAGATATGCTTGTGCCCATCACGCTGGATTATTCAGCCGATGACTGTATTAAAATTACTGAACATCTGCACGAATTGGAAAGTGTCGGCGTGTTTTTGGAACCATTCGGTGAGAGAGCTTTTATCGTCCACTCCCATCCGCAATGGTTTCCTAAAGGAGAAGAACAGCAAATGATCGAGGGCATCATTGAGCAAATGCTGTCCATGAAAAAGGTTGATATTAAAAAGTTACGGGAGGAAGCTGCGATTATGATGAGCTGCAAAGCCTCCATCAAAGCGAATCATCATTTACGGAACGATGAGATCCAGCAGCTGCTTGATGATCTGCGACATAGCAGCGATCCATTCACTTGTCCGCACGGCCGGCCGATCATCATTCACTATTCCACCTATGAAATAGAGAAAATGTTTAAACGCATTATGTGATCGAAAAAAGGTCAGCCTCCCGAAAGGCTGACCTTTTTTTAATGGCTCAAGAAGAAAACTGTTGGCTTGCCAATTTTTGATAGAGTGAATGAGTTTGAGACAGTGTGTCATGCGTGCCAATGCCTGTAATTTTCCCTCGTTCGATGACGACGATTTGGTCGGCGTTTACGATGGTGGATAAGCGATGCGCTATGACAAGGGTCGTCCGGCCAGTCATTAATTGGTCGAGCGCTTTTTGGACAAGCCGTTCTGAGTCACTGTCCAAGTTAGAAGTCGCCTCGTCAAGAAGCAAAATTTGCGGGTTACGCATAAAGGCCCGGGCAATCGCTATCCGCTGCCGCTGGCCACCTGATAGTTTGATTCCTCGTTCGCCGACTTCTGTGTTATATTGATCGGGAAACCCCTCAATAAACTCAGCGGCATTAGCTAGCTTTGCGGCTCTTTTTATCTCGTCCTCTTTAATCGGGCCCTCCATGCCGTAACAAATATTATCGCGAATGGAACCCGACATAATGGGACTTTCTTGGGAAACATAACCGATGGATGTGCGCCACGAACGAAGGTCAAATTCGCTGATGGGATGCTCTCCCAAGAAAATTTCTCCTTGCACAGGTTGATAGAAGCGCTCAAGCAAAGCAAAGAGAGTGGTTTTGCCGCTGCCGCTCGGGCCGACAAAGGCCGTTGTTTTTCCGGTTGGAATATGAAGATTCATATTTTTGAGCACAGCATGATTTTCCTCGTAACCAAAAGTCAGGTCTTTAAGTGATAGATGCTGTGCTGGCTGAACGACAGGCAAGCCGGCTGCTTCTGATTCTTTTTTCAGTGTTAGAATGGATTGAATTCTTTCTGTCGCTCCCATGGCTTTTTGAAAAGCTGTAAAGAATGAAGCCATTTGGCTAAAGGGGATGACAATCTGGAACATGTAAATAATAATAGCAACGAGTGAACCGGCTGTAAGGGCTCCAGAGGCAACGCGGACACCGCCGTAACCGATTAATACGACAAGGACGAGCATCATGATCACTGTCATAAAAGGAGAAATGACAGCCTGGACCCGCGCTTCTTTCAATCCATAACGAAAAAGCTCCTGAATGCGGTAGAAACCTTTTTCTCTTTCCGCCTTTTCAGCGCTGTACGCCTTAACGAGTCGGATATCTGTGAGCACCCTGCCGAGATCAGCAGAAAAGCCGGCCATTTCGGTTTGAGTATCCTTGGAAATGCGATACATTTTTCTGCCGAGCGGCATAATGATCAAAATAGAAACTGGGGCAGCGAGAAGCATAATGACGGTCATTTTCCAATCAATGAAAAGCAAAATAACAATGGCGCCAAGGATGGAGATGATCCCAGTGACAAATGAGACGAGGTGCTGGACGATCAAAGTTTTAACCGTGTTTGTATCCTGAGTAATCCGGCTCATCGTTTCTCCAGATTCATGCTCATCAAAGTAAGAAACGGGCAATTCAAGGACTTGGTTCCATACTCTTCTCCGCACAGAAGAAACGACTGCTTCCCCAATATAGCTCATCAAGTAGTAGGAGAAACCACCTGAAACAGTCTGAACGAGAAAGCTGCCAGCAAGGAAGAGAATAACGGATGTTTGCAGTTGATTGTGGGCAAGTTGATCAACGAGATCTTTCGTAAATAAAGGAACGACAAGCCCGGCGAGTGTTTCGGCTATACTTAACAGGATGGCCCCGGCAATGATCCACTTTGACAGGCGGGCTTTTGTAAATAAGTGTACAAAGGGCTTCCATTGTTGGAAATTTGTTTGTTCAGTTTTTTCCATTTTCTATTCCTCCTTTTCTTTATAATAAGTCATCGCTTGTTCGAGCCACTTCTCTTCTTCAGGACTAAATGGGTAAGGAAACAGCCATGGATCTTCTTCCAGATCGGTAGCAAAATAAGTTTCCAACGTATGGAAATCATCGCCGGCTACTTCTGCTGCCAGCTCTATTAATTCCGTCACTAATTGTTCAACAGCGCTTCTTTTTGGATCTGAAAAGGCCAGTTCCTTTATGCGTGAAAACAAGTCCATCGCTCTTTTCTCGATCTCTTCTTGGTTATTCTTTATTCGATCGAATAATTCATCAATGTATGGCGATGGTACAACGGATTTCATCCAGCTTTTATGATCATCCTCCATCTGAACATTATTAATCATTGAAACAAAGATATCGGTATGCAACGTGCCGCCTCTTTCTATTTGATCAATGGCAAGGCTTAGTAGCCGGATAGCGTCATTTAGCTGTTCGCGCTTTTTTTTCATAAGGTCGCGCTGAAAGATAAGAGAGTCTTTTTCATTCCATGTGTCTTTACGAATAAAGTCAGCAATCTCTTCCAGTGAAAACCCTAAAAATTTAAGAGAAACAATTTTTTGAAGTATCCACAAGTCACTTTCTTGGTAATAACGATGTCCGCTTGATGTCCGTTTAGCTGCTAGAAGGCCAATTTCATCATAATATTGCAAGGTTCTCGCTGTCAGGCCGCTCATCTTTTTAAATTGGCCAATAGTAAATGTTTTCGCCATTTTGCTTTCCTCCATCCACTTAATAAGTCCATTCTAAAACATTACGTTACGTAAAGTGCAAGGTGAAAAAACCAGATTTTCCACATACATTTAAAATGTAGAACTTCTCGTATTTATCTCTCTATACGTTCTAAACGAAATAGCCTAATATAGAAAAGGGAGAAGTACTTTTAATCTGTTGATGGGATGGAGACGGTTCTTCGGAATCTACAAGAGGTGAATAAGAGTTGTTATGGTGAACACAAGAGAGAGTTTTCGATTACGCATACTTGTTAGTATTATAGCGATTTCCGGATTTAGTCAGGGAATGCTGCTGCCGCTGATCGCTGTTTTGTTTGAGAGGGAAGGGATGTCGGCTTCGTTAAATGGATTAAATGCAACTGGTTTATATATTGGAATTTTGCTTGTTTCACCGTTTATGGAAAGACCGCTGCGGCAGTTCGGTTATAAGCCGGTCATCATCGGAGGCGGGCTGCTCGTTATTGTCGCTCTTTTTTCTTTTCCTTTATGGAAGTCCTTTTGGTTTTGGTTTATTTTGCGGCTGCTGATTGGAATCGGTGATCATGCGCTTCATTTTGGCACCCAGACATGGATCACCTCTTTTTCGTCACCGGAGCGGCGCGGGCGAAATATTTCGCTCTATGGATTATTTTTTGGCTTAGGTTTTGCCACTGGTCCGCTCATGACCGGTCTTATCCATTATAGCGAATCTTTGCCGTTTATTGTTTCGGGGGTGCTTTGTCTTATTTGTTGGGTCTTTTTATTCTTCCTGAAAAATGACTTTCCAGAACAGCAGGTGGAAACCAATTCGACGTGGGAAACTCTGAAGCGCTTCAGAGAAGCGTCTCGCTATGGATGGATTGCCTTTTTGCCGACATTTGCTTATGGATTCTTAGAAGCTTCTTTTAATGGCATTTATCCAATTTATGGGGTTCGAACCGGATTGTCTGTTCAAGAAATTTCTGTCATTTTGATGTCATTTGCTATCGGAGGAATTGTTTTCCAGTTCCCGCTAGGTGTATTGAGCGATAAGTATGGACGGAAAAGAGTGTTAGCGGTTGTATTGTTAGCGGGTACGGTTTTGTTTTTTAGCGCCGCATTGATCGACCACTTATATTATTTACTGTTAGTGAGTATTTTTCTTGCTGGCATGCTTGTTGGTTCCACTTTCAGCCTGGGAATCAGCTTTATGACCGATCTAATGCCTAGACAATTCCTGCCGACAGGCAATCTTCTGTGCGGCATGGCCTTCAGCATCGGTAGTTTAACCGGTCCATACTTGGGAGGGATGGCTTTACAGTTGTTTGAGAGCATCAGCTTTTTCACAGTTATTAGCGCTATTTTTGCACTCGTTACCATGATCTTTTTTTGGTATGGAGGGAAACCTTTAAAGAAAGACAACATACTCCCCCTTGACTGATAAGCAGATGAAGAAAGTTTAAATGAAAAGGAGTGTAGCGGATGAATTTTCACGGACAAAAAATTTTGCCGGCTGTCCGGACAATGAAGGATTTTGATAAAATGCTGGACACTCCATTCGAGTATGGTGTGTTTTTAGATCTTCATATAGGCATGGTAAAGAGTGTTTTTGACTATGCAAAGCAGCACGGAAAGAAAATGTTCCTGCATCTCGATCTAATTCACGGACTAACAAGTGATGAATATGCGGCCGAATTTGTAGCACAATATGCCAAGCCATATGGAATTATTTCAACAAAAGGCAGTGCCATTGTCAGAGCGAAGCAAAAAGGAATGCTGGCGACACAGCGGGCATTCATTATCGATTCAAGCGCCCTCGAGCGCAGTGTGAAATTAATTGAACGGACAGACCCTGATTATATCGAGGTGCTGCCGGGCGTCGTACCGAAGATTATTAAAGAGCTGCATGAAAAAACAAAAAAGCCAATCTTCGCCGGCGGATTGATTGAAACGAGAGAGGAAGTAGAAGAGGCCCTGCAGGCGGGGGCATGCGCCATCACAACCTCTGATCGAGAGCTGTGGAAATTATATTATTAAAAGTTAGGTTGTTGTAAATTAGTTGATGGCGCTTTCAAAACATGTTATCTTAAAAATAAGTTAATAATTTGTGAGGGAGAACAAAGAGATTCACAACACACGCTATTTCAGGCGGTTGTTTGTTGTGAATTTTTTTGTTCTCTTTTTTTATTTAACGTTCCTGTTAACGAGTACAACACTCTTTAACATCGGTAAATTCATAGAAAAAAGGGAGTGGGGAAATGTCACCGTTTTGGGGAGAGCTTTTCGGCACAGCTCTGTTGATTGTATTCGGAGCAGGAGTTTGTGCAAATGTAAATTTAAAGAAATCTTTTGCTTTTGGTTCGGGCTGGATTGTGATCGCCTGGGGCTGGGGTCTGGCTGTTGCGATGGCTGTGTACGCAGTTGGGCGATTTAGTGGGGCCCATTTAAATCCGGCTGTCACGCTGGCTCTGGCATTTGCTGGAGATTTTGCGTGGGGAGATGTCATACCTTATATCATTGCACAAATAATTGGCTCTATAATCGGTGCAGCGGTGGTTTACTTGCATTTTCTACCCCATTGGAAAGCAACGGAGGATCCGGCAGCAAAGCTAGGGGTTTTTGCTACTGGGCCAGCGATTGAGCATGCGTTTTCTAACTTATTAAGCGAAATTATCGGGACTTTTATTTTGACGGTTGGAATATTATCGATTGGAGCGAATCAATTTACGGAAGGGCTGAATCCGTTTATTGTAGGATTATTGATTGTGGCCATCGGCTTATCTTTAGGTGGAACAACTGGTTATGCCATTAATCCAGCTCGGGATCTTGGCCCGCGCATTGCTCATTTTTTATTACCGATTGCAGGGAAAGGTTCTTCTAATTGGAAATACGCCTGGATACCTGTAGTGGGCCCGCTGCTTGGCGGTTCAATTGGTGGATTGTTTTACCGAGCTTTCTTTATAGGAGAGAAAGGGCCGGCATTGTGGATAGTATTAGCTATTACTTTTTTTGCTTTACTCGTTATACTTATTTGGGGAAAGAGAAATCATACAGCTTCAATCAATATAGATGTTCGTTAAAGGGAGGAGAAACGATGGAACAATTTATTTTATCACTTGACCAGGGCACTACCAGTTCAAGAGCGATCTTGTTTAATAGAAAAGGAGAAGTGGCTTACGTTGCCCAAAAAGAATTTACTCAGCATTTTCCGCACCCTGGCTGGGTGGAGCACAATGCCAATGAAATATGGGGAACGATTCTTGCTTGCATTGCAACCGTGTTATCTGAAAACAATATTAGTCCTGAGCAAATTGCTGGTATCGGAATTACGAACCAACGGGAAACAACAGTAGTTTGGGAAAAAGAAACAGGGAAGCCGATTTACAATGCGATCGTCTGGCAGTCACGGCAAACGGCCGATATTTGCAATGAACTAAAGGAGCAAGGATATGATTCGTTGTTCCGAGAAAGAACGGGGCTGCTAATTGATGCCTACTTTTCGGGTACGAAAATAAAATGGATTCTTGATCATGTAGCAGGCGCACGGGAGCGGGCAGAAAGAGGAGAACTCCTGTTTGGAACAATTGATACGTGGCTCATTTGGAAGCTATCGGGCGGGAAAGCCCACGTGACTGATTATTCGAATGCTTCAAGAACCTTAATCTATAACATTCATGATTTAGAATGGGATGATGAGCTGTTAAAGATCTTGGATATTCCGAAAGCCATGCTTCCTGAGGTTCGGCCTTCGTCTGAAATTTACAGCCATACAGTGCCTCACCATTTTTTTGGAAAAGAGGTACCGATTGCCGGGGCAGCTGGTGATCAGCAGGCTGCTTTATTTGGGCAGGCGTGCTACGATGAAGGAATGGCGAAAAACACATATGGCACCGGTTGTTTTATGTTAATGAATACAGGCGAAAAAGCGGTTTCTTCTCGTCACGGTTTATTAACGACCATTGCCTGGGGAATAGATGGGAAAGTTGAATATGCTCTTGAAGGAAGCATCTTCGTAGCAGGATCGGCGATTCAGTGGCTACGTGACGGCTTGCGTATGGTAAAGGACGCCGTGGAGACAGAGGAATATGCAACTAGAGTGGCCTCTTCTGAAGGCGTGTATGTGGTCCCAGCTTTTGTCGGACTGGGAACTCCTTATTGGGATAGTGACGTACGCGGCTCAGTCTTCGGCTTAACGAGAGGCACTTCCAAAGAGCATTTTGTCCGTGCTACACTTGAATCGCTTGCTTATCAAACGAAAGATGTGTTGGATGCAATGGAAGCTGATTCTGGTATTTCATTGAAAACCTTGCGTGTCGATGGCGGGGCTGTTAAAAATAATTTTCTTATGCAGTTCCAGAGCGATATGCTGCAAGTGCCTGTGGAACGACCGATTATTAATGAAACAACGGCGCTCGGGGCAGCCTATCTTGCTGGGCTGGCGGTGGGGTTCTGGCAAGACCGGAAAGAGATTGCCTCTAAGTGGCAAGTAGAAAAATTGTTCCAGCCGAAAATGGATAAAGAGGAACAAATACGTTTGTATGCCGGTTGGAAAAAAGCAATCGAGGCCGCTTTAGTGTTTAAAGTTTGAAATCTGCTGAATAGTCCTATATAATAAAAGTAAGTTAATAAATTGTCTGGAGAAACAGAGAGACCTGTCTTCATAGCGATGATCCATCGTTATGCTTTGACGGGTCTCTTTTTCGTTTTCTTCCCATAAAGATGAGGTATTTAACAACTGGAGGCGAAATTATGAAGTTTTCAAATGTAGAGCGAGAGCAATGGCTTGACCGTTTACAAGCAGAGGAGTTTGATCTTCTTGTCATTGGTGGCGGAATTACAGGAGCAGGTATTGCCCTCGATGCGTCAACACGTGGAATGAAGGTAGCTCTTGTGGAAATGCAAGACTTTGCTGCCGGTACATCCAGCCGCTCAACAAAACTTGTTCATGGCGGCTTGCGCTACTTAAAACAGTTTGAAATTAAAATGGTGTCTGAGGTAGGAAAAGAGCGTGCAGTAGTTTATGAAAACGGCCCGCACGTTACAACACCAGAGTGGATGCTGCTCCCCATGCATCGAGGAGGGACTTTTGGCAAGTTTACAACAGGGATTGGCTTGCGTGTCTATGACTTTCTTGCTGACGTAAAAAAATCAGAACGAAGAACGATGCTCACTGCTGAAGAAACTCTTCAAAAAGAGCCGCTCGTAAAAAAAGAAGGGTTAGTTGGTGGCGGCTACTATGTAGAGTACCGGACCGACGATGCTCGGCTAACGATAGAAGTGATGAAAAGAGCAGTTGAAAAAGGGACAATTGCTGTTAACTATATGAAAGCAGAGAAGTTCGTCTATGAAGAGCAAAAGGTAATCGGGATTGAGGCTAAAGACGTTTTAACAGGGAAAACCATTGAGGTGAAAGCAAAGAAAGTCGTCAATGCAGCAGGCCCTTGGGTAGATAATGTCCGAAAGAAGGACTATTCGGTTAATAATAAACACTTGCGATTGACAAAGGGCATTCATATCGTTATTGATCAATCTATTTTTCCGCTTAAGCAAGCTGTATATTTTGACTCGCCCGATGGCCGAATGATCTTCGCCATTCCGCGAGATGGCAAAGCATATGTCGGCACAACCGATACGTTCTATGGAGAAGATCAGGACATAGCCAATCCGAAGATGCTAGAAGAAGATCGAGACTATTTATTAAAAGCTATTCGTTATATGTTCCCTGATGTGAACGTAGGACCCGCAGATGTTGAATCGAGCTGGGCAGGTGTGCGGCCGCTTATTTACGAGGAAGGAAAGGACCCTTCAGAAATATCAAGGAAGGATGAAATTTGGGAAGGAGAGAGCGGATTAATTACGATTGCTGGCGGTAAACTGACAGGATACCGGAAAATGGCTGAAATCGTTGTAAACCTTGTTTCTGAAAGACTGAGCGCTGAAACAGGTAGACAATTTAAAAGCTGTCAAACGCGCCATTTGCCAATATCTGGAGGTGACGTTGGTGGGGCTGCTCAACTGGAATCATTTATTAAGAAGAAGGGAAAAGAAGCTGTTTCCTTTGGGTTATCTGAGCAAGAAGGAGAATACTTGGCTCATATGTATGGAACAAATGTAGATCATGTATTTACCTTTGCACAACAAGCTTCAGTGAATGATCTCCCTAAAGTGCTATATGCCCAATTGCTATATGCAGTCAATCATGAAATGATTTGGCGGCCGGTCGATTTCCTTATTCGCCGAACCGGAGCATTATTTTTCCGAATGGATGAAGTGAAGCAGTACAAAAAACGAGTTATCGCAGTAATGGCAGATTTGTTCGGGTGGTCCTCTTCTCATACCGAACAATATTTAGAAGAGCTGGACAAAGAAATACGGGATGCACAAATCCCTGTTGATGTACAGCAATAACCGAAATCCGGCTGTAATAATAAGCAGCCGGATTTTTTTGATAGCACGTATAAAATAAAAAAAAAGGGTGAGAATAGAGTATTAGCTTTAATAACTGATTGTACGTATGGTACGATAAGAGAAAATCGGTAAAGGCAGTGAAAAGATTGCATCAGCAGGAAAAACTTATCGTGATCATCGGGCCGACAGCAGTCGGTAAAACAGCGCTAAGCATCCATTTAGCTAAGCGATTTAGGGGAGAGATCATCAGCGGGGATTCCATGCAGGTTTATAAAGGAATGGATATTGGTACCGCCAAAATCAGCCCCGAAGAGATGGAAGGAGTTCCCCATCACTTAATCGACATTAAAGAGCCTGATGAATTATTTTCGGCTGCCGAGTTCCAACAGCTTGTCAGGAAAAAAATAACAGACATTACTAATAGAGGGTCCCTGCCTATTATTGTGGGCGGGACAGGCTTATATGTTCAATCAGTTATTTATGATTATCAATTTTCCGAGACTGGTGGGGACCCGCAGTTGCGTGAAGAGTTAGAAGAAGAAGCAGCCCAGGCGGGAAAAGAGGCACTTCATGGAAAACTGAAACAAATTGATCCAGAAGCGGCAGCCAGCATTCATCCAAATAATGTGAGAAGAGTGATTCGCGCATTGGAGATCTTTTATACAACCGGAAAAAGGATGTCTGAGCAACAAAGTCAACCGCCTGATAAATTGTTATATGAGACAGCGTTAATCGGCCTCACCATGGAACGGGAACAGCTTTATCACCGCATTAATCAGAGAGTGGACAGCATGATGGCAACTGGTTTGCTGGAAGAGGTAAAAATGCTTTGGGAAAAGGGCATCCGCAGCGGTCAGGCTGTACAGGCCATTGGCTATAAAGAGCTATTTAGTTATTTAAGGGGGGAAGAGACGTTAGAGTCGGCTGTCGAGCAATTAAAACAAAATTCGCGAAACTATGCTAAGCGCCAGTTGACTTGGTTCCGAAATAAAATGGCCGTAGATTGGTTTGACTTATCAGATGAGGAAAAGCGGCCGCAAAAAATAAAAGAAATTTCCGATTTTGTAGCAGGAAAGCTGCATTTAAAATAGAATTAATTAAGTATAGATAGAAAGAGGAGGAAAAGATATGAAACAAGGGATCAATATCCAAGACCAATTTCTAAATCAGCTTCGAAAAGACGGAACGCTCGTCACTGTATTCTTACTAAATGGATTTCAATTGCGCGGTTACATAAAGGGTTTTGATAATTTCACGGTTTTATTTGAATCAGACGGAAAACAGCAGCTCGTTTATAAGCATGCTATCTCTACATTCGCTCCTCAACGAAACGTTCAAATTTCTTTGGAAGAACAAGAATAATATAATTCAAACGTGTACAAATTTTTGTACACGTTTTTTATATGCAGAAAGACGTATGTTTATTTTGAGCATGAATAGACTGTAAAGAGGGAAATTATTTCTCGGGAAAGCGCAAAAAAAGACAATATGCGACGGCCTACGTCAAGCTTGATGGGGTGATAGAGATGAAGCAGCCAATCCGTATGAAAGACAACGGTCAAATCAATGTTGTGCTGCACACCAAAAATGACCGCATCCAGCAGCCAGTCCGCGAAGAGCCGCTATATACGTGGTCCAATGCTTCTGAGCATGCGGTATTAAAGAGGGTAGAAAGTGAGCTGGATGCTTTAGTTGGACTCGAAGACTTAAAGAAAATGATCCGGGAAATTTACGCCTGGATCTTCATTAGTAAAAAGAGAGAAGAAAGCGGCCTGAAAGCTGGAAAGCAAGTGTTGCACATGATGTTTAAAGGGAATCCGGGAACGGGAAAAACAACAGCTGCCCGCATTATCGGGAAGTTGTTTTTTGAAATGAAAGTATTATCAAAAGGTCATTTAATAGAGGCGGAACGTGCAGATCTTGTTGGTGAATATATCGGACATACGGCGCAAAAAACGAGAGATTTAATTAAAAAAGCCATGGGCGGCATTTTATTTATTGATGAAGCCTATTCATTAGGCCGGGGAGGGGAAAAAGATTTTGGAAAGGAAGCCATCGATACGCTTGTCAAGCACATGGAGGATAAACAAAATGACTTTATTCTTATATTGGCAGGATATCCGAGGGAGATGAATCATTTTTTTACGCTCAATCCTGGATTGGAGTCCCGCTTTCCGCTCGTCTTCCAATTTCCTGATTATCGGCCTGAACAGTTAATGTCTATTGCAGAAAAAATGGCTGCAGAAAAAGAATACCAGTTTAGCAAAGAAGCAAAAATGAAGCTGCGTGAACACTTTGTTAAAGTGAGAGAAGGGAACTACCAAACATTTTCAAATGGAAGGTATGTTCGCAATTTAATTGAAAAAGCGACACGCGCTCAAGCTGTTCGCTTGCTCAATGAAAATAACTATAAATATGAAGAGTTAATGTTAATCGAGTCAAAGGACATCCAATTGAAATAACAGAAGATGGGTTAAAGTAAGAAAAATAAACCGCCATTATCATGGGCGGTTTTCTTTCAATCTAAAAGGACAAGCCGCGTCGTTAAATTATTTTCTATTTTCTGATAAAAAAATTGTCAATCCAGTTTTTTCTATGATACTATTTATTCAAAGGTGGTCAGTTATGAAAAAGAAAGCGCTAAAAGAAAGAATTATAGAAACATCACTTATTATGTTTGAAAAACACGGCTATCATGGAGTGACGGTCGATCAAATTGTGGCGGAAAGCGGTACTTCCAAGGGGGGGTTTTACCACAATTTCAAGTCGAAAGATGAATTATTATATCACATTCACGACGTTTTTATTTCCTACGTGCTCGACCGTGCCAAGGAAGCATATGCTAGTTATGACACACCTGTCTCTCGGCTTTGTGCGATTGTTTTGTCATTTACTAAGGTGTTTGATTTGTATAAGCCGCATATTACTGTTTTTTATCAAGAAAGCACGTACTTAAAAGGGGATTTTCAAGAAAAGATTAATGAAAAGCGCGACGAGTATCGAAAGATCATTTTACAAATCATTTGCGAAGGCCAAAAGAGCGGTGATTTTCGGCCGGAAGTATCGGCTGAGATTACGACGATGGCAATTATTGGCATGGTGAACTGGACGTACAAATGGTTTAAAAAAGAAGGGAAGCTGTCAATCGAGGATATTGGAGGAATATTTAACGATCTGCTTGTGCATGCACTAATTACAGAAAAAGGGATGGAGAATCAAGATATTCAATCATATTTTATTAAACAGTCAGCCAATTAACCATTAAGCTGGCTATTATAATAACCTTCAAAGACCGACTAGTCTGTCTCTGAATTAAAAAGGAAAACAAGGGGGATTTTACATGAATTTTGAATTAACGAAAGAACAGCAAATGCTAAAGGAAATGGTAAAAAGTTTCGCTGAAAAAGAGATTAAGCCGTACGCCCAGGAACTTGATAAAACGTCAGGGTTTAATGAACAGGCATTTAAAAAGATGGGGGAGTTAGGGTTACTTGGCATTCCATTTCCAGAAGAATATGGGGGATCTGGCGGGGACACTGTCTCTTATGCAATTGCAGTGGAGGAAATCGGCAAAGCGTGCGGCGGCACAGGGTTAAGCTACGCAGCAGCTATCAGCCTGGGAGCAAGCCCGATTTTTTATTTCGGAACGGAAGAACAAAAGCAGGAATGGCTCGTTCCAATGGCGAAAGGAGAAACATTGGGTTCTTTTGGTTTAACTGAGCCAAATGCCGGCTCTGATGCCGGGGGCACAAGAACGAAAGCAGTCCTGGATGGCGATGAGTATGTAATTAATGGTGAGAAGTGCTGGATTACAAATGCAGGTTTTGCTCGACAAATTATTGTAACCGCTGTCACAGGAAAAAGAGAAGACGGAAAGAACATTATTTCAGCTATTATCGTACCTGCTGATGCACCGGGTGTGACCATTTCGTGCAACTATGACAAAATGGGTGTCCGTGCATCTAACACGTGTGAAATTATACTCGAAAATGTGCGGGTGCCGAAAGAAAATTTACTTGGAGACAGTCAAAAAGGTTTCAGTCAGTTTTTATATACGCTTGATGGCGGTCGTATCTCCATTGCCGCTTTAGCGGTGGGTATTGCGCAAGGGGCTTTAGAGAAGGCGCTTCAATACTCGAAGGAGCGTATGCAGTTTGGCCAGCCAATCTCTAAATTCCAGGCCATTCAGTTTAAATTGGCAGATATGGCGACCGAAGTGGAGTTAGCCCGCAACCTTGTGTATAAAGCTGCCTGGCTGAAAGATCAAGGAAAACCATTTGGCAAAGAAGCAGCTATGGCCAAATTATTTGCTTCAGAAACGAGCTTTCGCACGAGCAATCAAGCTATTCAAATACATGGCGGCTACGGTTATATGCACGAATATGATGTAGAAAGATTTTTGCGCGATGCAAAACTGCTTGAAATCGGGGAAGGTACTTCGGAAATCCAGCGTCTGGTTATCGCACGCCACCTTGGCTGTTAAAAGATAATAGGGGGAAGGGTGTTATGAGCGAATTGATCCATGAAACAATAGGGGAACTATTAGCCAATAAGGCCGAACAACTTCCACATCATGAAGCACTTGTCTATCCAGATCGAGGTATTCACTACACGTACAGCGAATTTAATCGGCTATGCCGAAAAGTAGCGCGAGGCTTAATGGCGCTTGGGGTTGATAAAGGAGAACATCTAGCTATTTGGGCAACGAACGTTCCTGAATGGGTCACACTGCAATTTGCCACAGGTAAAATGGGAGCGGTTTTAGTAACAGTTAATACGAATTATCGTGCCGCTGAATTGGAATATTTATTAAAGCAATCAGAGAGTCGTACACTCGTTTTAATAGAAGATTACCGCGGAAATTCCTATATCGATACGATTTATGAAATCTGTCCGGAGTTACATTCCTGTGAGCCTGGAGAATTGTCGTCTAAGCGACTGCCCTTGTTAAAAAATGTCATCGTTCTCAGTGAACAGCAGTACAGCGGTACGTATAGCTGGTCGGATATTTTAGAAATGGCGGACCGAGTGACAGAAGAACAGCTGGATGCACGAACAGAGGAGCTTGCGCCAGATGATGTGATCAATATGCAGTATACATCCGGAACAACAGGTTTTCCTAAGGGAGTCATGTTGACACACAGCAATTTAATAAATAATGCTTTTCATATTGCTGGATGCATGGAATTGATGAAAGAAGATCGTCTCTGTATTCCGGTTCCATTTTTTCACTGCTTTGGGTGTGTGATTGGAACGATGGCGTGTGTGACTGTCGGGGCTACAATGGTACCTGTGCAGGAATTTGATCCAGAGACCGTGCTAGCAACGGTAGAGCAGGAGAAGTGCACAGCGCTGCATGGCGTGCCGACGATGTTTATTGCTGAACTGAATCATCCGAATTTTCAAAAATACAACCTGTCTACTCTCCGTACAGGAGTAATGGCAGGATCGAATTGCCCAGTCGAAATCATGAAAGCAGTAATGAATAAGATGCACATGGAGGAAATAACTATATGCTATGGCCAGACAGAGTCCTCGCCAGTGATTACCCAAACACGAACAGATGACCCTGTTGAACTGCGTGTAGAAACGGTAGGCCGGGCACTTCCAGAGGTGGAAGTGAAAATTGTGGAACCTGGGTCATCAAGGGAACTGCCGTTTAATAAGCAAGGGGAGCTATGCACGCGAGGGTATCACGTAATGAAAGGGTATTATAACAATCCAGATGCCACAAAAGAAGCGATTGATGAAGAGGGATGGCTCCACACAGGTGATCTGGCTGTCATGGATGAGAATGGTTATATAAGGGTGACTGGCCGTTTAAAAGACATGATCATCCGGGGCGGGGAAAATATTTACCCGCGTGAAATTGAAGAGTTTTTGTATACTCATCCCAAAATACTCGACGCACAGGTGATTGGGATACCAGATGAAAAGTACGGTGAGGAATTGATGGCTTGGATCATTCTTAAAGAGGGAGAAATCGCATCTGCAGACGAAATTAAAGAGTACTTCAAGGATAAAATTTCCCGCCATAAAATTCCGAAGTACATTCAATTTACGAAGGAATACCCGATGACCGCTTCAGGAAAAATTCAAAAGTTTAGACTGCGCGAACAATCGATGAGCTTATTGAAGTAAACAGAAGGAGTGATCCAGTTTGTTTTCCAAAATATTAATTGCTAATCGCGGAGAAATTGCTTCGCGTATTATTCGCACATGTAAAAAGATGGGAATAAAAACGGTAGCTATATACTCTGAAGCGGATGAGCAGGCTCTGTTTGTCCGTCAGGCAGATGAATCTTATTGCATAGGTAAGCCGCAAGTAAACCTTAGTTACTTAAATGCTGATGAAATTATCCGGACAGCAAAGGCGAGTGGAGCAGAGGCTATTCATCCGGGTTATGGCCTGCTTTCAGAAAATGCTGCTTTCGCGCAAAAATGTCTCGATGAGGGGCTTGCCTTTATCGGCCCTGCCCCCGATATTTTAGCAGCTATGGGGAGTAAGATTGAAGCGCGCAAAACGATGAAGGAAGCGGGAGTCCCTATCATTGAAGGGATTAATATCCCGCTTCAGGATGAAGAAGAGGCGAAGGCGGCATCCGCCTCTGTTGGCTACCCGTTAATGTTGAAAGCTTCAGCGGGGGGCGGCGGCATTGGGATGCAGCTTGTTCACTCTGAAGAGGAACTCGTTAAGGCGTTTGCTGGAAATAAAAAGCGAGCAGAATCTTTTTTCGGCAACGGTGATATGTTCCTGGAAAAGTATATTCAAGAGCCGCATCATATTGAAGTCCAAGTATTGGCAGACTCTCATGGTCAAGTGATTCCACTATGGGAGCGGGAATGTTCCATTCAGCGCCGCAATCAGAAAGTAGTGGAAGAAGCGGTGTCCCCGTTTATTAGCGAGGAAACGAGAACAAAGATGCTGGATGCTGCAGTTAAGGCTGCTCGTCATATTGGCTATACGAATGCCGGCACGATTGAATTTTTAGTGGATAAAGAAGAAAATTTCTATTTTTTGGAGATGAATACACGTCTGCAAGTAGAGCATCCAGTAACGGAGGAAATCACTGGGCTTGATCTTGTGGAGCAGCAATTAAAAGTGGCTGCCGGCGAGAAGCTCGAATTAACACGAGAGGCCGTTAAGCGAAACGGCCATGCAATTGAAGTCCGGATTTACGCTGAAGATCCAAAAACCTTTTTCCCTTCACCTGGCCAAATTACCGCCTTTGAACTGCCTCAAGGAGAGGGGATACGAAATGAATGTGCGGTCGAGGAAGGCTCAACTGTAACTCCGTTTTATGACCCGATGATCGGTAAGTTGATCACCTGGGGAGCAACGAGAGAAGAAGCCTGCGCCCGCATGAAGGGAGCGCTAGAGCAGTACAAAATTGAAGGCATCAAAACGAACTTGCCGATGCTTAGAAAAATTATCAGCCATCAGCAATTTTTAAAAGGAACAACAACAACTCATTTTGTGAATGAATACTATTTGCCGGAGTTAACCACAACGAAGTAAAGGAGAGATTATATTGACAACAGTACAAGCAAGCATGGCAGGGAACGTGTGGAAGGTTCTTGTAGCAGAGGGAGAAGAAGTAAAGGCTGGTCAGGATGTCATCATTTTAGAATCAATGAAAATGGAAATCCCCATTGCTGCTGAGGAAGATGGCACCGTTCAAAAAATTCATGTGAATGAGGGAGACTTTGTCAACGAAGCGGATGCACTCGTTGATATGGAATAGGAGGGTTCCCTGTTGAAACTTCCTGAAAAAGTGACCATTAAAGAAGTGGGACCCCGTGATGGTCTGCAAAATGAGCCGCATCAGGTAGGCACCGAGAATAAGGTAGCCTGGATTAACCGGCTCTCAGACAGCGGGCTATCCTATATTGAAGTCACCTCTCTCGTTCATCCGAAATGGATTCCGCAGCTGGCAGATGCGGTAGAAGTACTTTCTTCTATCGATAGAAAGCCAGGCATCACCTATGCAGCCCTCGTTCCAAACATGCATGGACTGCGAAGGGCGCTGGAAGGTAATGTCGATGAAGTGAGCGTCTTCATGTCTGCAAGCGAATCACATAATCGAAACAATATTAACAAGAGCATTTCGGATACACTTCCAGTCTTGAAAGAGGTCGTTACAGAGGCGAAAGCAGCTGGAAAAACAGTGCGAGGATATTTATCGACTGTGATCGCTTGTCCATATGAGGGAGCTGTGCCAGCTGAACAGGTAAAAGAAATCAGTGCCCGGTTGTTTGATATGGGCATTGATGAATTGTCGCTTGGTGAAACGATTGGCGTCGCTGTCCCTACAGAGGTGGAACGGCTGCTTGAACAGCTTCTCTCTGAGTTTTCCGAAGAGCGTATTGCTATGCACTTTCATGATACAAGAGGGACAGCACTTGCAAATATTTCGAAAGCTTTGGAAATGGGGATCCGCACATTTGATAGTGCTCTCGGAGGATTGGGTGGCTGTCCTTATGCTAAAGGGGCATCTGGAAATGTAGCAACAGAGGACCTGGTTTATATGCTTGAGGCTATGGGGATTAAAACAGGCGTTCGGTTAGAAGGGCTGATTGAAGCTGGTGAATTGATGGAATCTATTTTAGGCAAGCCGTTAAACAGCAGGCAAATGGAACTATACCGCAAAGTGGAGAGAGGGTGAGTTGTTTGGGAAAAACAGTTGAAGTGACGAAGCTTGAACAAGGAGTGACTGTTTTGGCACTTCACCGCCCCGAAGCAGCTAACGCCTTGTCTCAAGCCCTTTTGTATGATCTTCACGATGCCCTCTATAACCTTAAACATGATCCGGAAGTTCGGGTGATCATTTTGACGGGCAAAGGTGAGAAAGCTTTTTGTGCAGGGGCTGACTTAAAAGAAAGAAGAGGAATGAACGAAGCGGAAGTAAGGAAAATTGTCAGTTTGATTGGTTCGGTTATTAACGAGGTGGAAGCGTTGCCGCAGCCGGTTATTGCGGCTATAAACGGCGTTGCTTTCGGGGGAGGATTAGAATTGGCTTTAGCCTGTGATATCCGAATTGCCTCCAGTCACGCGAAAATGGGATTAACAGAAACCTCTCTTGCCATCATTCCAGGAGCTGGAGGAACACAGAGGTTGCCTCGATTGATCGGAACCGGAAAAGCAAAAGAATTAATTTTCACAGCCAGACGCATTGCCTCTCACCAGGCAGAACAAATTGGTCTTGTCGAGCATATTGCTACTCCGGAAAATTTACTGGAAACAGCCATCCATTTGGCGAGGGAGATTGCTGCAAATGCCCCGTTGGCATTATTTCAGGCAAAAACAGCCATCAATCAGGGGATGCAGACCGATATTGCAACCGGCTTGCAAATTGAACGGCTGGCTTATAATACCTTAATTCCGACAGAGGATAGACTGGAGGGATTGCGGGCGTTTGCAGAAAAGCGGCCGCCAACATACAGAGGAAAGTGAGGAGACAGCAGTGAATGAAACGGGAGTAAAAACAGACTATCAGCAGAAAACAGAAGCCATCTTGAAAGGCGGACAGGAAAAGTATCATGAAAAAAATAAGGAGCAAGGAAAGTTATTCGTTCGTGATCGTCTGGAACGACTTTTTGACGAGGGTCTTCAGACAGAGGACGGATTATTCGCCAATATGATGGCTGGGGATTTGCCGGCAGACGGAGTGGTTACCGGCATCGGAAAAGTGAACGGACGCACAGTGTGCGTGATGGCGAATGATTCAACGGTTAAAGCTGGCTCGTGGGGAAAGCGGACAGTAGAGAAGATTATTCGCATTCAAGAAACAGCCGAAAAACTGCGCTGCCCGATGCTCTATCTTGTTGATTCAGCAGGGGCACGAATCACAGATCAGCTTGAAATGTTCCCAGGGCGCAGAGGAGCGGGCCGTATTTTTTATAACCAAGTGAAGCTATCTGGAAAGGTGCCGCAAATTTGCCTGTTATTCGGCCCTTCTGCTGCAGGGGGTGCCTACATTCCAGCTTTCTGCGACATTGTTGTAATGGTGGAAGGAAATGCTTCGATGTACCTTGGATCACCGCGTATGGCAGAAATGGTGATTGGCGAAAAAGTCACACTTGAGCAAATGGGCGGAGCAAAAATGCACTGTTCTGTTTCGGGTTGTGGCGATGTGCTTGTCAAAACAGAAGAGGAAGCTATTGCATATGCGAAAAAGTATTTAACGTATTTTCCGGATAATTATACGGAGAAACCAGTTCCAAGAGAGCCGAAAGCACCTGCAGCCTTTGAAAAGTCAATCGAAGAACTTATCCCTCAAAACCAAAACGCACCCTTTGACATGTATCAGCTGATTGAACGCTTGATCGATGAAGACAGCTTCTGTGAAATTAAAAAATTATTTGCAGCTGAGTTGATTACTGGTCTAGGCCGGATCAATGGACAGCCGGTTGGTATTATTGCTAATCAGCCTCGAGTAAAAGGTGGCGTGCTGTTTCATGATTCAGCTGACAAAGCAGCTAAATTTATCAGTTTGTGTGATGCTTTTCATATTCCGCTTTTGTTCTTGGCGGATGTGCCTGGATTTATGATCGGAACAAATGTAGAAAAAGCTGGCATTATCCGTCACGGGGCAAAAATGATTTTTGCAATGAGTGAAGCAACGGTGCCTAAGATGACAGTGGTTGTGCGTAAAGCCTATGGAGCTGGCCTCTATGCTATGGCTGGGCCGGCATTTGAACCGGATTGCTGTCTGGCACTGCCGACAGCGCAAATTGCGGTTATGGGTCCTGAGGCGGCAGTCAATGCTGTCTACGCCAATAAAATTGCTGCGTTGCCGGAGGAAGAAAAAGCCGCGTTTATCAATGAGAAGAGGGAAGAATATCGCCAGGATATTGACATCTATCGTCTGGCGTCAGAATTGATTATAGATGATGTAGTAGAGCCAAACCGACTGCGTGAAGAACTCTCTGCCCGGCTCAATGTGTATATGTCTAAATATATGGTGTTCACAGACCGTAAACATGGGGTGAATCCTGTCTAATAAAAGGAGGGGAACGGGATGAAAGAAATCTATACTGATTTCCGAGAGGCAGTATCGGGAATTAAAGATGGAATGACGATCATGGTTGGCGGCTTTGGTTTGTGTGGCATACCTGAAAACTTAATCAAAGCACTGGCGGATTCGGGAGTAAAAGAGCTAACGATCATTTCTAATAATTGTGGAGTCGATGATTGGGGACTCGGGCTGCTATTAAAAAATAAACAAATCAAGAAAATCATTGGTTCCTATGTTGGTGAAAATAAAGAATTTGAACGGCAGATGCTTGCCGATGAAATAGAAGTGGAATTAACTCCACAAGGAACGCTGGCTGAAAAAATCCGGGCAGGTGGGGCAGGGATTCCGGCGTTTTTTACACCGGCTGGCGTCGGTACTCCCATTGCCAAGGGAAAAGAGATTCGAGAATTTAATGGGAAAGAGTATTTACTTGAGGAAGCCCTAACAGCTGATTTCAGTCTTGTAAGGGCCTGGAAAGCAGATAAAAAAGGGAATCTCGTCTATAATAAAACCGCCCGAAATTTTAACCCGATGATCGCCGCTGCTGGTCAAATCACCATCGCTGAGGCGGAAGAGATTGTAGAAATAGGGGATCTCGATCCGAACTATATTCATACACCAGGTATTTACGTACAGGCATTGATCCAGGGAAGTCAAGAAAAGCGGATTGAAAGAAAAACGGTTCGTCAATGAAGGAGGGATACTAATGGATACAAGAGAGAAGATTGCAAGACGGGCAGAAAAGGAGATTGAAAGCGGCAATTACGTGAATTTAGGCATTGGCATGCCGACGCTTGTTGCTAATTTCATTTCTGAAAACAAAGAAGTCGTACTGCAGTCGGAAAACGGTCTGCTTGGTATAGGTCCCTACCCAAGCGAAGAGGAAATGGATGCTGATTTGATCAATGCCGGAAAAGAGACGGTTACAGCTATTCCTGGCTCTGCTTACTTTGACAGTTCCGAATCTTTTGCTATGATACGCGGGGGGCACATTGATGTGGCCATTCTCGGGGGAATGGAAGTCTCTCAGAATGGTGACTTGGCCAATTGGATGATTCCAGGAAAAATGGTAAAAGGAATGGGTGGGGCAATGGATCTTGTTCATGGTGCCCGCAAAACCATTGTGATTATGGATCATGTAAATAAGCATGGCCAGTCAAAAATTTTAAAAGAATGCAAGCTTCCGTTAACCGGTAAAGGCGTCGTCCAACGCATTATTACCGACAGGGCTGTCATGGATGTTACATCAAAGGGTCTCATGCTTATGGAAGTAGCAGAAGGGTATTCGGTAGAGGAAATTATCGAGTGCACAGAGGCTGACATGACTGTTTCGGAAGAGGTAAAGCTGGAGGCATTTTAATATAATAAAAGCCTTTCAAATAAACTTTGAAAGGCTTTTATATTGTTAATGGAGGGCCCTTTTTGGGAGTCTCCATTTTAATTTATAAGATGCTACACGAAGGGCTGCAATCGCAGTAAAAAGGATAATTAATTCGACAGGTGTAGTTGTTATGTTCAACCCAATAAGCAAACCGGCCAACGCAGCCCATAAGCCATACACTTCATTATGCAAAAGAGCTGGTTTCCGTCCTGCCAGCAAGTCGCGCACAAGGCCTCCGCCGCTTCCGGTTAGAACAGCAGCCACAATGACCGCACTGATCGGATGATTCATTCCGACTGCATACAGTGCACCTTGAACAGCAAAAGCTGACAAACCGATGGCATCAAAGAAATTTCCCCATACCGGCCAATGCTTTAGCATATTGTGAGGGAAAAGAAGTGTCGCTGTGATAGATAGCAGGGCAATTTGAAAAAAAGCCTCTTGTTCCCACAAAGCAGAGACGGGTACACCAATCAATAAGTTACGGATCGCTCCGCCGCCAAAAGCGGTAATCATTCCTAATATATATACACCGAATACGTCATACTCTTCCTCCATCGCCACAATCGCACCAGAAATAGCAAAAGCAATTGTACCGATGACTGTAAAAATGTCCCAAGTGATTTCCATGGATGTCACCTCTTACTAAAATGTTCCCGGCAATCTATTATAGTACCGGAAGGCCTAAAGAACCAGCCTAACTTTTAATAAAGAAAAAATTTTTTAAGTTTCGTATGCGGTTGCAGAGTTATTAGTATTTTATCTGCCTTTTTGATAAGATGATGGAAGAAAAATCTAAGGAAAGAAGGAAACTAATTGACAAATGTGGAAAAAGAAAAAGTCATTCTGGCTGGTTGCCAGTTAACGGACGATACGGAACAGTTTCTGTACTCCATGCAAGAGTTGAAATCACTAACAGAAACGGCGCAAGGTGAGTCCTTAGCCATGATCACACAAAAAAGAGAGCGAATCCACCCAGGCACATATATTGGCAAAGGAAAGGTAGAGGAATTAAAAAGATTAGAGGAGGAACTGGAGCCTGATATCATTATTTTTAATGATGAGCTGTCTCCGAGTCAAATTAGAAATCTTTCTGCCGATCTATCTGCCAGGGTGATTGACCGGACACAATTAATTCTTGATATTTTTGCCCGCCGTGCCCGGTCGAGAGAGGGACAACTGCAAGTAGAACTCGCTCAGCTGCAGTACTTGCTGCCGCGGCTGGCTGGACAGGGAACAGCTCTTTCTCGTCTTGGCGGCGGAATCGGAACGAGAGGACCCGGGGAAACAAAGCTTGAAAGTGACCGTCGTCACATTCGTCGGCGCATTGATGAAATCAAGCGGCAGCTTCAGACGATCGTTCATCACCGTGAGCGGTATCGAAGTCGCCGAAAAAAGAACAAAACATTTCAAATAGCGCTGGTTGGCTACACGAATGCCGGAAAGTCCACTTTATTCAACAGGCTGACTGCTGCTGAGTCACTGGAAGAAAACCAGCTGTTTGCTACACTCGATCCTTTAACTCGGAAACTAGTTTTGCCGAGCGGCTATCAGGCGATTCTCACCGACACCGTTGGCTTTATTCAGGATTTGCCGACAACGCTCGTTGCAGCATTCCGGTCTACCCTTGAGGAAGTGAGTGAGGCAGATTTATTATTGCATGTTGTTGACAGTTCAAATCCTGATTTTGTCCAGCACCAACAGACTGTGAGAAGCCTGATGGAGCAGCTTGAGATGGACCATTTGCCAGAATTGACGGTTTATAATAAAAGCGATCAACAACACGAGGAATTCGTTCGCTCCTCGGATGCAGAAACAATACTCATCAGTGCTCTTGATGAAGAAGACCGCCTGAAATTGAAGGAAACGATCGAGAGCATGATGAAAGAGCAGATGGTGCCATACAACGGGCGGATTCCATCCTCTGCCGGCAAGCTGCTCGCCCAGTTGAAGACAGAAACCATTGTAGATTCCATCTCGTTTGATGAAGACGATCAATTTTATCGTGTGCAAGGATTTATGTTTAGGGATCATCCAATTGTCGGTGAAATGATAAAATACACATAATACAGAGGGAGAACAGTTATGTTTGAATTATTGACACAAGGAAAAACTATTCAGCCGATTGCCGAGGAGGCTGAGGCCCAGATTGCCGATGTACATCGAGGGATTGAAAAAACGGCGGAATTAAACCAATTTCGGGTGCTTGAAAGCTTTAGAAAGCACCGGGTAAGTGAATTTCACTTTACTCCTTCCACCGGATATGGCTATGATGACAGCGGTCGTGATACACTTGAGAGCATTTATGCTGATGTGTTCGGAGGAGAGGCAGCGCTTGTCCGGCCGCAGATTATTTCCGGGACGCATGCAATTTCGATCGCTTTGTTCGGTATATTGCGCCCAGGAGATGAGCTTCTTTATATTACGGGTGACCCTTATGATACATTGGGAGAGATTGTTGGAATTTCCGGCAAAGGAAATGGATCGCTGAAAGAATTTGGTATTTCTTATCAAAGCGTTCCGCTTGCTGAAGGGGGACGGCCGGACTATTCAGCTATTCGGGCAGCCATTAAGCCAAATACAAAAATGATTGGCATTCAGCGTTCTAAAGGGTATGCTGTCCGCCCTTCGTTTACCATGACGGATATTAAAGAAATGATTGAATTTGTTAAAAAAGTAAAAAGCGATGTTGTTGTCTTCGTTGATAACTGTTACGGGGAATTTACGGAAGAGCAGGAGCCTTGCCATGTGGGAGCTGACCTAATGGCTGGTTCATTAATTAAAAATCCGGGAGGCGGCCTTGCAAAAACAGGCGGTTACATAGCAGGGAAGGCAGAATACGTGGAAAGCTGTTCTTATCGGATGACTTCACCAGGGATTGGTGCCGAGGCAGGCGCGAGTCTGTACAGTCTGCAGGAGATGTACCAGGGTTTCTTTCTTGCTCCGCACGTGGTAGCGGAGAGTTTAAAAGGAGCCATCTTTACAGCAGCGATACTAGAAAAAATGGGAATGAATACGACTCCTAAATGGCACGAGAAAAGAACTGATCTCATCCAGGCTGTCCAATTTGATGACCGCGAGAAGATGGTCGCTTTCTGTCAGGCGATTCAAAGTGCTTCTCCGGTTAATTCCCATGTGACTCCTTATCCTAGTTACATGCCTGGTTATGAAGATGATGTGATTATGGCAGCCGGGACGTTTGTGCAGGGAGCAAGCATTGAACTGTCTGCAGATGGGCCGTTACGCCCACCCTTTGCCGCTTATGTACAAGGAGGGTTAACGTACGCCCACGTAAAAATTGCGGTCTGCTACGCATTAAATGAGTTAATCGAGAAAAAATTGTTATAAAAAATGGCTGCAAGTAGCAAATGCTCTTGCAGCTGTTTTTTATAACAATTTTTTCATGTTAGAAAACCTAACATGTGTTTGACATATAAAGTAACAGGGTATAAAATAAATAACATAAAGAAAGGAGAGATCATTGATGAGCAGCAAAATCAGGCGTTCGATGCCATTATTCCCAATGGGAACAGTGATGAAACTAACAGATTTATCCGCCAGGCAGATACGCTACTATGAAGAACATCAATTGATTCGTCCAGAACGGACTGCAGGCAATCGCCGGCTCTTTTCTTTGTATGATATTGACCGTTTGCTCGAAATTAAAGATCTGCTTGATGAAGGTGTCAATATGGCAGGTGTGAAAAAAATCTTATTGAAGGAAGATGAGAGCATACATAATCAAGTTAAGAATGAATTGAGCAAAGAGAAAAAGATTTCCACTGATGAAGAAGTAAGGAAATTGTTGCGCAAGGAATTTATTAATGCTGGTCGTTTTTATCGAAACGATCTTCCGCCCGGAGATCGCTTTCGTTATTTTCATTAAAAATAAACACAACGTATGATCTTGAGGAGGAATTATTTGTATGGGCAAGTATACAAAAGAAGACATTATGAATTTGGCGAGGGAGGAAAACGTTAAATTCATCCGGCTGCAATTCACCGATATTTTAGGAACCATTAAAAATGTGGAAATCCCAGTGAGTCAATTGCCGAAAGCACTGGATAACAAAATGATGTTTGATGGATCCTCTATCGAGGGATTTGTGCGTATTGAAGAATCTGATATGAATTTATATCCGGATCTTGACACATGGGTAGTATTCCCTTGGACAGCGGAAAAAGGAAAAGTAGCTCGTTTGATTTGTGACATTTACATGCCAGATGGCACCCCTTTTGCCGGAGATCCGCGCAGCAACTTAAAGAGAATTTTGAAGGAAATGGAAGAACTCGGTTTTTCTAATTTCAACTTAGGGCCTGAGCCAGAGTTTTTCTTGTTTAAATTGGATGCGAATGGCGAACCTACATTAGAGCTTAATGATAACGGTGGCTACTTCGACTTGGCACCGACAGATCTTGGAGAAAACTGCCGCCGGGACATCGTGCTAGAGCTGGAAGAAATGGGCTTTGAAATCGAAGCTTCCCACCATGAAGTGGCGCCGGGACAGCATGAAATTGACTTTAAATATGCCAATGCCTTAACTGCTTGTGATGAAATCCAAACATTTAAGTTGGTTGTCAAAACGATTGCGAGAAAACATGGATTGCACGCAACCTTTATGCCGAAGCCGCTATTTGGTGTAAGTGGATCAGGCATGCACTGCAATATGTCATTATTCAAAGATGGCAAAAATGCATTTTATGATGAAAATGGCGAGTTGCAATTAAGTGAAACAGCTTATCAATTTATCGCTGGTACCATCAAGCACGCGAAAGGATTTACAGCTATTACAAACCCTACTGTAAACTCCTACAAGCGGCTTGTCCCTGGCTATGAAGCGCCTTGTTATGTTGCTTGGTCTGGTCAAAACCGCAGTCCGCTGATCCGTATTCCATCTGCTCGCGGCATGAGCACACGTGTGGAAGTGCGCAGTGTAGACCCGGCAGCAAACCCATACTTAGCAATGGCTGTCCTTCTGCAAGCAGGACTTGACGGCATTAAAAACAGCATGACACCGCCGCCTGCTGTTGATCGCAACATCTACACAATGAACGAAGAAGAAAGGGAACGTGAAGGTGTAGAGGATCTGCCGGGTACATTAGCAGAAGCACTTCGCATGTTAAGAAAAGATGAAGTTATTCAAGCAGCCCTCGGCGAACATATCCTTGAACACTTCATTGAAGCAAAAGAGATTGAGTGGGACATGTTCCGCACACAAGTCCACCCTTGGGAACGCGAACAATATTTACAAATGTATTAATAGTGAAACCCCTTGAGCCACTTGGCTTCAAGGGGTTTTTGTTTGAAGGTAAACCTCATATAGTATCAGCTTTTTGATTCTTGCCCCCTTTTCTGCCCCGGACATAATAGTTGCTGTATATTCTTCAAAACGCTCAATAGCATCTGTTTCAATTTTTTATAAAAGAAATAGAATTAATTGAGCTGATTTTATTGGCTCCTGGTTTTAACTTTCCAGTAAATGTGATAAATTTCCTTAAGGTGATAAAAATGATTATTAAAGATCTCTTTGCGAATTTGACTATAATTATTTCTCTTTTATTTATATATGCCCATCTCACAAAAAGCTCTCCTCTTCGTTCTAGTCCCTCCATTAAAAGAAAGATACTTGTGGGGGCAGCGGGAGGGCTTGCTAGCAATGTATTGATGCAATACAGCATAGAGATTGGAACAACGATTATTGATTTACGGCATATTCCGGTTATTTTATTAGCCTCCACTGGTGGAGCATTGCCTACAGCTATTTCTGTAATGTTCGTGATGATAGGTAGGTTTTTGATTGGGATTAATCTTTCATCCTATGTTTCTATCATGTTTATCGTTTCTGTTGCGATATTTTCCATATGGATTTCAAAAATTCAGTTGACCAGAAATACAAAAATATTATACATGTTAACTTTTTCTAATATCTCTTTTTCTTTTACTGTTATTTATTTAATTGAAGATATTTCTTTTCTTTTATATTTAATCCCACTGTATTGGACTATCTCCTATGCGGCTGGGTATCTTGCTTTTTATATCCTTGAATTTTTACGTGATAGTCAGATGCTGCTGGAAAAGTATAAAGAGGAGGCCAAAATAGATGGACTAACAGGTTTGAACAATGTACGGCGATTCGATGAAGTGTTTAATAAGCTAACTACTGATGCTAAAACAAATAACAAACCTTTATCCCTTCTTTATATTGACGTTGACTTTTTTAAAAGGATAAATGATACATATGGACACGCCGAAGGGGATGCTGTTTTAAAACAATTAGGTTTACTTCTACGGAAAGGCACAAGAAGCTTTGATTTGGTGAGTCGTAATGGAGGAGAGGAATTTACAGTAGTGTTAATAGATTGCCAATTGAATAGGGCAATTGAAATAGCTGAAAATATAAGAAAAGCAGTAGAGAAAAACACGTTTTCATTGAATGATGGTCAAAAAATCACATTGACAATTTCCGTTGGAATTGCAAGTTATGGAGATACTACCAATAATATAAACATGTTAATTGAAGAGGCGGACAGAGCATTATACCAAGCAAAAAAATCGGGGCGTAATAAAATTTGTGTAGCTGACTGAATTTGTTTTTTCTTAATAGCCGAGCCGTTAAGCATCTAATAAGATGGAGGTGTTTTTAAATGAAAAAAACAGTACATTGTACTTATTATGACTACCAGTCTCAAAAGCGTAATCAATGCGTTGTAACTATTTACCGAATAAGGGGTTATAAGGTAATTCATTAGCAAGTGTTGTTAATAGGAGGAGCATATGAGATTTGTTTCGAGAGCATTTTGGATTTCGATTATCTGCTTAGTATTAGAGGTCTTAATTTGCGGTGTGATTTCTGGAACAGCAGAATATAAAGGAAGTACTTATCAGGCAGACTTTTTCTTCCGATTAGGTATTAATCTGGGAGTATTTTTTACTTTGTTATCAATGGTTATGGGGGGGTTGGCTAATTATGAAAATGACTATGAGAAGAGCTTGAGACTTGTGGCTACAGGTCTCTTTTTTATGCAAAAAGTAATATAGGTTATGAGACCTGCTTGCACCGATCATCCTAGCGCTGGTAGAGTTGTTTAAGAGAACAAGTATGATCAAAAAATAATTTTCTTCCATTATTGGCGCTGTTCGTTAGACTAGTCATAGTATTGGCAGCCACGTCCCTTACTGATTTAGAGTTAGGTTATCGCTTATGGGCGAGTGGCTTATCCAGACTCCCAGCAGTTGAATTATTTAAGTTAGGGAACAAAAGAGAAGAACATTCAAAGGGGATAGACTTATGACAAAAACCGCTGATCTATCACATCATTAAGGCATCATCGACTGGAGCAAGGCAGCAAAAGAATAGTAGAATAAAGCCCCTGTCCTTAGTTGTGGACTGACCCCTATTTTTGAGACAGGGATCAAAACACCTTTAAGCAGCCAGCTGCCGATATTTGACCGGTGGCTGGTTGTTTAGTTTCGCTTGAATACGGATATGGTTATAATAGTGAATATAGCTTTCGACAGTTTGCTCTACGATAGCCGTCGTAGTGCTTGTCAACTCGTCGAGATAGAACGTTTCAGACTTTAGCGAGGAATGAAACGATTCGATGGAGGCATTATCAGAGGGTGTCCCTTTCCGGGACATACTCATGGTAATGCCTTTTTCTTTGACTGCCTGCTGATAAGCATAAGATGTGTACACAGATCCCTGATCGCTGTGCAGAATGCATCCCTCTGGGAGGGGTGGCAGCTGGGCCAGCGTATGTAGCACAAAATCTGTATTCTGGCAGCTTCCTAAAGAATAGGCAATGATTTCGCCGTTAAATAAATCCTGAATACTTGAAAGATACAGCTGTTTCTGGCCAAAAGGCAAGTATGTAATATCTGTGACGAGCTTTTGAAGAGGCTGATTTGCCTGGAAATCTCCTTTTAACAGGTTATCGGAAATATGACAGGGCTGTCCTGTTCGTTTGCGTTTCTTCACTTTTACCCGGCACTGCCAGCCATACTTCTGCATTACACGCTGTACCGCTTTATGGTTAATCGACATCTCTCGTTTTAATAAGGCCGTGATTTTACGATAACCATATCGAAACTTAAGGTCCCGGCACAACGTGCCGATTTTTCGTTCAACGATCTGCCTGGCTGTTTCTTTCCGGCTCCTGCTCTTCCAGCGATAATAAGTGGATCTAGCAATGCCGAGATGCCGGCATATTTCCCTGACGGGCATGCTGGTTTGGAGTTCTTTTACTAATTCTACAGCTGTTTCTGGGACCACTTCCTCTCCAATTCTTTGTACTTTTTTAGTACTTCAATCTGCTGTTTCAAATACCGATTTTCTGCCTTCAGTTTCTCTGTTTCACTTTCATACTCAGCCCCTTTTCCGAAGGAATACTGCTTGCCCACTGGCTGTTCAAATCGATGAAACTCGCCTGCTTTGTACCATTTCATCCATGTTTTAAGCTGTGTCTTATTTCGAATGTTTAATTCCTTTAAGACTTCTTTGACCGGCACCCCAGCTAATCTCATTTTTACAGCCTTCATTTTTACTTCCGCTGGATAACTGACTCTTGTCCCCATAGAAAAACACCTCCAAGTTATTTTCGAGTATCCCATACTCGTTTTCAACTTAAAGGTGTTTTTTATTTGTCTCACTTTATGGGGTCAGTCCACTTAGTTGGATGAGTGCTTTTATTTAGATGGATTAATTAATATGGTTGATTTTTTATTTGAAATACACAAAACGCAGGATTTTATAATGATTAGAACTTTTATTTTTTACTAATCATACAGGCAATATCAAACAAACATCAGCTTATCACTATACAATCCTGTGGTAAACTATCCTCATTTATCCATGTTTCTACCATGCGATTAAAGAAGTCGGGCATTGCCAAAGGCGCTCCATGTCCAATATTAGGTATAACTATACCTATGCAATGAGAATTAGCATCTACAATATCCTTTGCGGATTTTTTCATGATGGCTTTTTCCTTCTCGCCTACAGTAACTAATATTTTTCCATTTGCCTTTTTAAAATCTGCGGGTATCCCAAACGATATGTTTTCTTCTAATACTCTCACAAGAGTGTCAGGCTTCATTTGACAACTTTCTTCATAATATTTTTCAAAGTAGTCTTTGCTTATATATAATGGTTTTGCTTGTAATTGTGAAAACCATCTATTTTTAATTAATGGAAAGGATAATCTGATAGTAGGTCGAATTAGTTTTTTAGCGTATGGAATGGGTCTGACAACAGCGCTATTTATTACGGCAAAATCAATTAAATCTGGTTTCATACTTAATAGTTGAATGATAACTTGAGAACCCAGAGAAAACCCAATTAAAATTACTTTCTTCGTTCCTGCTTTTTTCTCGATTAATTGGATCAATTCTACTGCACTAGTCTTTATGGAGAAATTAATTTTGTGATTGTTTAGCCCGTGTTCAGGTAAATCTGGAACAATGCAATGATAATGGGCGAAGTATTGAACTTGTTTATCCCACATCCAACCACTTACCCCACCACCATGTAAAAATAGCATCAAAGGAGCACTCTCATCGCCATGTTCTTGATATTGTAAGGCCAAATCATCCACCTCTCTTATCTAGGAATGTAAGTTTTGTTAAATGCTGTTAATCTATTATCCGATAAAACTTTTTGAAAAGTTAGTAATTAGCTTATGAAACAGCTTTTTATTGTTATTTTTTGGAGGATTATAATTTGATGTAGGAGTATAGCTATTAACGATAAAAATGAGGAGAGTAGAGTGGTTCGTTCACTAGAAGGTGTAAGCACGTTTGATGAACTAGAGGGTTGGATGGTTAAACAAGGAGATGAAACTGAATGTAGAAATAACGGTTGGTGGTAGTTTATGTTTTTTTGAATAGGAACAGGGAAAACATAAACCAAAAAGATCGGAGGGATGGAACAAAACACTAATTTTTTCTAGCTGTCTGTTTGGCAATCATTCAGAGGAATTACCCGAGCGTAGGAAGAGTAATTTTTTGGTCCTTTTTCTTCGATCTTGCCGTACATTTCTTATTATTTTTAGCGCTCTAGCGAGAAGTGGCCATACGCTTTTCGACAGTATGGCCTCTTGTGATGCTGACTTTTTGAGGAGTCTATTCCTGCCAGGTGTAGAAGCAAATTCAATAGAAATAAAGGAGGCGTAATGAATGAATCTTCTTTGCATCAAAGCGATGGAAGCATTTAAAAAAGATGCTGAACGTCAGGGGCAGAATAAAATCCAATTGGAAAGGATGAATGGCAAAAAAAGGACGGCAAAAATCCCTAAATAATGATTTGAAGAATCGTTAGATAGGGCAACACTGCTTTTAAGGTATGAGCGTATTAAAAAAAGGGCATGTCAGGTTTGCTCGGAGCCCTTATTTTTCCGAATTAGTTGATAGTAAAAATAAAAGCCCTGGCCCTATTATTCATGGAGGACCAAAAAGCATATTTAAGAAAGCAAAGAAAAGCAGATTTACAAAGTTTAAGCCATCTACGACAGATAAGCTCACCGAGGAAGAATGCCGATATATTGAAAATACATTAATCTTTTTAGCCCTTGATACAGACAAAATCAAGGGCTTTTTGTACAGTTAAATGTTTCTTGTAAAAGTTGTTTGGTTTTCTTTAGGCAAGGGCTTAACAAATAAAAAAGACCGCATGTCGATGACGATGTGAAGAAGGATTGGGAATAAAAGGGAGCCAGTAGCTAAATAAGTACGGGCAAAAATAAAACCAATGAACCCGGTAAGCAAGAGGCCTTTCCAGCCTTGATAAATGTGCCCAAATCCAAAAATAACGGCTGAGATAATGATTATATACATTGGTTGAATGTCAATTGGCAGACTCGACAGGTAATGAATAACAAACCCCCTGTAAATAATTTCCTCGCAAACACCTGCCGTTATAGCAACGAAGATAGATAATCTTCTTTCTTGTTTAGTTGTGGGCAATAAGTAGTCGATGTCTGCTGTTTGCTTGTTTAAGCGTTGTTGATAAGCCGGTATTTTCATTAGAACAAATAGTAAAATAAAGAGGCCTGCCAGAAAGCCGAAGATCATGCCGAGCGCTTCTGAATGGGGTTGCTGCGGAAGGGTTATTCCCATATCTTTAAACGTTATTTTTGTCATTACTATCATGAGAAGGATTGCTGCTACAATCGTCCATTCTGAATAAATGACAAATTTAAAGAATCTTACTCTCGAAAGGGTATCTTTTTTCTCCTTTAACGACTTTGTGTATTTAACGTCGAAGAAAGGATAAATTAAAAGAAGGAAAGCTAGTAATAAAGACTCTAAAATTAGTATTGACATATAAATTTACTCCTGTTTTACCTCCATTATCTCATGAGGATGGAAATTTATGCAACTAATGACCTAAATAACCTATCTTACTTTAGAGTAACTTAAAATTATTTTATTACTCTTTATTGCTTAATACACAAAGGTTTTTATGTTTTTAAGAATAAGTGACGGGCTAATCATTTATCGTTATAGTAGAAATTGGAAGAATGAATATAGAGAATAGAGGGGATGGACAAATGGGTAAAAAGCAGTTTGATTCTTCTCGGGAATATGCCTGCAAGCTTGATCAACAGGATGAGCTGGCATCCTTTCGCAACGAATTTTATATTCAAGAAGGAATCATTTATCTCGATGGTAATTCGTTAGGATTACTGTCCAGACGATCAGAGAAATCGTTGTTAGAGTTGCTAGATTCGTGGAAGCAGTTCGGAATTGATGGGTGGACAGAAGGGGGTTATCCTTGGTATGACCTCTCGGAGCGGCTTGGTGGGAAGCTGGCATCGTTAGTTGGGGCACGGCCTGAGGAGGTAATAGTGACTGGTTCCACAACAACGAATCTGCATCAGATGATTGCCACCTTTTATGAGCCGGAAGGCAAACGAACAAAAATACTGGCAGACGAACTTACGTTTCCTTCTGATATCTATGCGCTACGAAGCCAGATTCAGCTGAAAGGCTATCATCCGGAGGATCACTTGATTCGCGTACAAAGCCGCGATGGGCGTCTTATTGAAGAAGAAGATGTGATTGAAGCAATGACAGAAGAGGTGGCTTTAATCGTCTTGCCGAGCATCCTTTACCGGAGCGGGCAAATTCTTGACATAAAGCGCATAACGAAAGAAGCCCATAAACGCAATATTTTAATTGGCTTCGACCTGTGTCATTCAATTGGAGCAATTGAACACCAATTGAACGAATGGGAAGTAGACTTTGCGGTTTGGTGCCATTATAAATATTTAAATAGCGGTCCGGGCAGTGCCGGTGGATTATATGTAAATAAAAAACATTTTGGCAAGCTGCCAGGTCTTGCCGGATGGTTTGGTTCGAACAAAGAGAAACAATTTGATATGGAGCATACGTTCATGCCGGCAGAAGCGGCAGGAGCCTATCAGATCGGCACACCTCATATATTAAGTATTGCTCCATTGATCGGTTCACTCCAACTCTTTGAAGAGGCGGGTATAGAGAACCTCCGAAAAAAGTCTTTATGTATGACGCGTTATATGATCGAGCTCACTTCAGAAGAACTGAGCGAAGCCGGTTTTAAGATAGGGAATCCCTTGGAAGACAAGAGACGGGGCGGACACATTTATTTGGAGCATAAAGAAGCTGCACGGATTTGTAAAGCGTTAAAAGTGAATGGAGTTATTCCAGATTTTCGAGCTCCTCATGGGATCAGGCTTGCTCCAGTCCCTTTATATAACACGTATGAAGAAGTGTGGAAGGCGGTGCAGATTTTAAAGAAGATTATGAAGGAGGAACAATATAAACAGTTTGAGAATGAACGTGGCATTATTGCGTAAGTGGGGAACTCAATCATCAATTTTTTCTGCCTCTGGCCTATAAAGGTCCAGGGGTTTTTGGTGGTTGAAGAGACTCTGACTCTCTTGCTTTTAATCTAGCAATGGAACTTTCGATTGTTGTTCGGTGAATGGCTTTTCTCATTAAACAATCATATCTTCTTTAGGCTCGTCATATGATAGGTTAACTGCTATTCTATTACTCTTGCAAAAAAGTTAAAACTCCTTTCCGCACAATAGAGCAGAAAGGAGTTTGTCCAGCAGTTAATGGATATCCCGGTAGACGCCAATCACTTTGCCAAGGATAGTAGCAGACGACAGAATAATTGGTTCCATGGATGAATTTTCAGGTTGAAGGCGAATAAAGTCTTTTTCTTTAAAAAAGCGTTTAACGGTGGCTTCGTTTTCCTCGGTCATCGCTACAACTATTTCGCCATTTTTGGCTGTCTGTTGCTGGCGTACGACGACATAATCACCATTTAGAATGCCGGCTTCAATCATACTGTCGCCCATGATTTCCAGCATAAATACATTGTCATCGGCAGGTGCAAGCCGCTCCGGTAAAGGAAAATATTCTTCAATATTTTCGATGGCGGTAATAGGCATTCCGGCTGTTACTTTCCCGATTAATGGCACACTTACTACTTTTTGTCTCGGTACGCTTTCTTCCAATTCCAATATTTCGATCGCGCGTGGTTTCGTTGGATCGCGGCGGATCAGTCCTTTGCTCTCCAGACGAGAAAGATGGCCATGGACAGTGGAGCTGGATGCCAATCCAACTGCTTCCCCGATCTCGCGCACGGAAGGAGGATAGCCTTTTGCTTTAACTTCAAGCTTGATGAAGTCCAAAATATCTTGCTGCCTCTTCGATAATTTTGTCATTTGTCTGCACCTCTTAGATTATCTCTTTTCTGTATTATAACATGTCACTTTTTAGGATACAAACATAAGTTCGAATGAAATCTTGACTCAAACAAATGTTCCTATTAAAATAAAGATAAATATACGAACGAGTATTCGCTTGAAGGGGATGTTGAATGATGAAAGTGTTTGTTAAAAAGAATTCTTTTGTTCTGTTATTTATGGCTGTTACAATTATGGCAGGAAGCATGCTGATCTTTAATGTGAGTGAGAAACGTCTTCCTTACGAAGAAATCACCGTACGGGAAGGGGACTCTCTCTGGAGCATTGCCAGACAGTATAATAACAGCAAGGAAATGGAAGAAGAGGACTTTATCATGTGGATACAAAAAGAGAACAAGCTGCATTCCGTTAAAATATTACCGGGAGACACTCTCGTTATTCCCATTACTTCGCATTCATCTCATACTGGCGGCCAGATCGCTTTTAAAGGAGAGTAATTTCAAGTGAAAGCTATTATATATTGCCGTGTAAGCACAAAAAAAGAAACACAGGAAACGTCGCTTCAACGGCAAGAGGAAGAACTGCTCAGCCTTGCCTTCCGAAAAGGATATGAAGTGGCAGCGGTGATTAAAGAGCAAGTGAGTGGCTATGAATTAGATCGGCCGGGAATGCTTGATTTGCTAGATCTAGTGAAAAAGGAATCGATTGATGCTGTACTGATTCAGGATGAAACACGAATTGGACGAGGCAATGCTAAAATTGCTTTGCTGCACTGCTTGTTTAAAGAAGGAGTAAAAGTATTTAGCATCGCTGATGATGGAGAGCTGCAGCTGTCAGAATCAGATTCAATGGTTATTCAAATTGTTAGCATGGTAGAAGAATACCAGCGGAAGATTCATAATTTAAAAATCAAGCGAGGAATGAAACGGGCGGTAGAAAACGGTTTTCGACCTGAAGACAATTTAAAGAATAGAGGAAACCCAGCCGGAAGAGAGAGGAAGGAAGTGCCGATGGAAGAAATTGTCCGTCTACGCCGCAATAACCTTACTTTCGAAGAAATAGCTGCTACTTTAAACGGCTTTGGTTATCGGGTATCTAAGGCGACAGTTCACAGACGATTTAAAGAGTATGCTGAACAGGCGGATAAAGATCTTGAATAGGCATCTTTCTTGTTTATTCCTTTCCCTTTTAATAAAATAAAGGCAAGAATATATTAAAGAAAAAGAAAGGAGAGTCTGCTGATTTATAACGAATTGGCAGTAACCCCATCTATGCTTTCTCAAGATAAACTAGCTCGTATTAATGAGCTTTCCAAGAAATCAAAAACTGAAGGGCTGTCCGCAGAGGAACAAGCAGAGCAGACAAGCCTGCGCCAAGAATACTTACGTGCTTTTCGCTCGTCCATGAAAAATACAGTGGAATCGGTGCGTATTTTTGATCCTGAAGGCAATGAAGTGACACCTGAAAAAATTAAAGACATTCAAAAACGTAAAAGAATGCATTAATGAGCCGGCAAACGCTGGCTTTTTTATATGGAGTAAACGGAAAAGAAAATGACAAATAATAGATCTTCTCAGACATCTTGTATATTTTGATAAAGACCTATATATTAAGAAGGAACAATATTTGTAAGGAAAGGGAGTTTTCCATGTTTGATACAGTTGATCAATTAGCAGTGAATACGATCCGCACACTTTCTATAGATGCGATTGAAAAAGCGAATTCTGGGCATCCGGGTCTGCCGATGGGAGCTGCTCCAATGGCTTATACATTGTGGAGCCGTTACATGAACCACAACCCGAAAAATTCAAAATGGTTTAACCGTGACCGTTTCGTTTTGTCAGCAGGACACGGGTCTATGCTGTTATATAGCCTTCTGCATTTATCGGGCTATGATTTATCAATGGATGAAATTAAAAATTTCCGCCAATGGGGCAGTAAAACACCAGGACATCCAGAATACGGACACACGGACGGTGTAGAAGCAACGACCGGACCTCTTGGCCAAGGGATTGCCATGGCAGTTGGAATGGCAATGGCGGAGAGACACTTAGCTGCCGTCTATAATAAGGACCAATATAGCGTAGTCAACCATTATACATACACACTTTGCGGTGATGGAGACTTAATGGAAGGTGTGGCTTCCGAAGCTGCTTCCCTTGCAGGTCATCTAAAGCTCGGCCGGTTAATTGCTTTATATGATTCCAATGATATTTCTCTTGATGGCGATCTTGATAAGTCCTTCTCTGAAAGTGTGAAAGACCGCTTTAAAGCCTATGGGTGGCAGTATCTCCGTGTTGAAGATGGAAATGACATGGAAGAGATCTCCAGAGCGATTGAAGAAGCGCAAAAAGACGAATCACGGCCAACACTGATTGAAGTAAAAACAGTTATCGGATATGGCTCACCTAATAAATCCGGTAAGTCAGACGTACATGGAGCGCCGCTTGGCGAAGATGAAATGAAGCTGACAAAAGAGTATTACAAATGGACATTTGAGCAGGATTTTCACGTGCCTGAGGAAGTATACGGCCGTTTTGAAGAACTGATTGTTCAAAAAGGCCAAGCTGTTGAGCAGGATTGGAACCAGCTGTTTGAAGAATATAAAAAGCAATTCCCTGAACTTGGCCAGCAGCTTCAGGCTGCGATAAACGGAGAGTTAGCCGAAGGATGGGACAAAGATATCCCATCTTACGAAGAAGGTAAATCGTTAGCAAGCCGGGCTTCATCAGGAGAAGTATTAAATGCGATTGCAAAGAACCTTCCAACTTTCATCGGCGGATCTGCTGATTTGGCCGGCTCTAATAAAACAACCATAAAAAATGAAAAAGACTTCTCGCCTGTTGCTTATGAAGGCCGCAACATTTGGTTTGGCGTACGGGAATTTGCAATGGGAGCGGCGATGAACGGAATGGCGCTTCACGGCGGTCTGCAAGTGTTCGGCGGAACATTCTTCGTATTCTCCGATTACGTACGTCCGGCGATCCGTCTATCAGCTTTGATGGGGCTGCCTGTTACTTATGTGTTTACTCATGATAGTATTGCGGTGGGAGAAGACGGACCGACGCATGAGCCGATTGAGCATTTATCCGCTCTTCGCTCCATGCCGAATCTTTCGGTTGTCCGCCCGGCGGATGCGAATGAGACAGCTGCTGCTTGGAAGTTAGCTGTTTCTTCGGAATCAACACCGACTGTGCTTGTGCTGACTCGTCAAAACTTGCCGACTATTCGAGGCACTTCCGAAACAGCGACAGAAGGAGTGTCAAAAGGGGCTTATGTTATTTCAGCAGCCGAAAAAGAGCAGGCAGACTTGCTGTTGCTGGCTACCGGATCGGAAGTGAGCTTAGCGGTGGAAGCACAAAAAGCTCTCCAGCAGGAAGGCATCCATGCGTCTGTTGTCAGCATGCCGTCATGGGATCGCTTTGAGAAACAAAGTCAGGAATATAAGCGCTCTGTTCTTCCAAAAGAAGTGAAAAAGCGCCTTGCGATTGAAATGGGCTCTTCCCTTGGATGGGAACGTTACACAGGAGATGAAGGCGAGATTATCGCTATTGACCGATTTGGCGCTTCCGCTCCTGGAAATAAAGTAATGACTGAATATGGTTTTACAGTTGAACATGTAGTTTCACGGGCAAAAGAACTGTTCAATAAATAAGAAGATACATGAGAAAGGCTGGGGTAGCTGTAAAGCAACCCCGGCTTTTTTTGTGTTGAAAAGTGAGTATAGATTTGAATCGCGTGCCATTCTGATCCAATCGACAAAACTAGTGAACGTTTTTTCCAAAATTCAACAACCTTGACGATGGTTCTTTCTTATAATAAGGAAAAGGACAAGCAGGAGGTAAAAGTAAATGAGAAGCTATCAAATTTACTGGATTGGAGAAGAATTCGCTCATTATTTTTACGGGCGTGAACAGAACTTTTTTCAGTTATTTTTTGAAAGCTCTATCGGACAAAAAAGTGAGAAGAATATAGTGGAAAAACAAATTCAATATATTACAAAAGAATTTTCGATGCGATCCCTCGCCTCTATTTTGAAAGAAGCATTAATGGGTAAAGACAGCTTTGCGGTTGAAAAAAACAACCTTTTTACGATTGAACTTCCAGAAAAGAAGGGGAAAGCCGTTTTGTCCGCTGAGGCGAAATGCCTTCACTTGAAGGCACGGGGAAGTTACGAAGCGGAGACCGTTTTCTTTTATTCCTTAAAAAAGTTGAATGCTTGTCTCTTCGCTGTTGATTTCGAACGAAAGAATTATGGCTGGCTCGAGCCGATCAGGAAAGAAAATTTATTTAAGTAAAGAAAATTTCTCTTTCATGTTGTATAATATCCTTTGGTTTAGTAAACTTTTAGTAGACGACATGAAGGAGGAAGTAGTATATGTGGTATGTACTCGTCGGGATTCTGGCTCTGATTGCCGGAGTTGCGCTTGGATTTTTTATAGCCCGTAAATACATGATGGACTATTTAAAAAAGAATCCGCCAATTAATGAACAAATGCTGCGAATGATGATGATGCAGATGGGCCAAAAGCCTTCGCAGAAAAAAATAAATCAAATGATGGCACAAATGAACAAGCAATTTGATAATAAATAAACGGCGCTCGGTTATTGAGTGCTTTTATTTTTTAGATTTTGTAAAAATAAGCATAAAAATGAGCAGATGTTTTTGGGACTCTGCTCATTTTTTAATTAGGTACTTGTTTTTGATAAAGAGGGACCGAAGAATGAACGTATTTGCGATCGTAGTCATTTAACAAAAGATCAAGCTCTTGGCTGCATTTAACGGCAAGCGGAGAGTTTAATCCTTTAACAGTGACAATGTGAAATAGCTCCAACCGCTTTTTCTCTATAGCATCCAATAAGTCGTCTTTATGCACGGCGGAAAGTCCTTTCTATGCAATAATAGGTCAGTGTTCGTTGGTTTCTCTAGTATACCCAATCTTTTACTTTTTTTCAAAAACAAAGTTACTTTAAATTGAGGGATTTCCTTTTTCCGGAAGGATGAGGACACAAATTATTCATATCTCTTTCTTTCGATTCCTGCTTGAAACTTTGTTACAATATCAATGAAAGGCAGGAGGTTTGATTGAACGATCTTAACTTTTTATTAGCTTTTGGAGCAGGGTTTCTCAGTTTTATTTCACCATGCTGCTTGCCTCTCTATCCCGCATTTCTTTCTTATATTACGGGCATGAGCGTTAGTGAATTAAAAAATGAGAATAAAATGCTGCAAAAAAGAAGTTTGCTGCATACGTTGTTTTTTCTGCTCGGTTTTTCTTTAATATTTATATCATTGGGGTTTGCTTCGAC
This sequence comes from Pseudobacillus sp. FSL P4-0506, assembly GCF_038003025.1. Lineage (NCBI taxonomy): Bacteria > Bacillati > Bacillota > Bacilli > Caryophanales > Bacillaceae > Pseudobacillus > Pseudobacillus sp. FSL P4-0506. Next base: position 3,295,169 of record NZ_JBBOOI010000001.1, on the reverse strand, counting down.
TGTTATCGGCAATATACTGGCGCAGTACCAGGATTTAATTAGACAGATTGGTGCCATCTTTATTGTATTTTTTGGTTTAATTGTGACGGGTATTTTGCAGCCGAAATTTTTGATGACAGAACGGCGGCTTGAATTCAAAAATCGTCCGAGCGGCTATCTGGGCTCCTTGTTAATCGGCCTCGCTTTCGCTGCAGGTTGGACACCGTGTACTGGGCCTATTTTATTGTCAGTTTTTGCTCTTGCGGCAAGCAATCCGGGATCAGGACTTTTATATATGATTGCTTATACGCTAGGATTTTCTATTCCGTTCTTTATACTTTCTTTCTTTATCGGCCGCATGAAATGGATTCGCACCCACAGTGGAATCATTATGAAGGTTGGCGGTTATATTATGATTGTCATGGGAGTCGTACTTTTCTTTGATTGGATGACAAAAATTATTATTTTCTTAAGCCCGTTGTTTGGCGGCTTTACTGGATTTTAACTTTATCTATTGATTGCCTTCTTTTGTGTAAACAGGTATATTTAGGATAAAGACATATGTTACATTATTTTCCAGACAAGAGGGGGCATCAGGCCAGTGGCAGGGGTATTAGTTGTGGACGATACAAAATTTATGAGAGTGACACTGATAGATATGTTGACGAATTTGCGCCATCAGGTTTTAGGGGAGGCTGAAAACGGGGAAGAAGCGGTACGACAATATCGAAAACTAAGGCCAGACATCGTTATTATGGACATTACCATGCCTATTATGAATGGTATTAAAGCATCGAAACGAATCTTATCAGAATTTCCTCAAGCAAAAATTATCATTTGCTCAGCGATGGGGCAGCAAAAGATGGTAATGGAAGCGATTGAAGCGGGAGCAAAAGACTTCGTTACTAAGCCCTTTGATGAGGTTCGGGTAAATGAGGCATTACGCCGTTTAATAGATTAAGCTGTTTTGAACGGAGGCGGCTTTTGTCTTTTCCAAAAAAATTGATTATAATAACTAAGCAAATGTAAAAGATAAGGAATGATGAAGATGATGCTTGTTGCTTCATCCGTTTTAGCAGTAATCATGGGAATTACAGTGATATTTGTTCGTATGAAGGCCTCTAAGAAACCGACATCGGCCAATAAAATTATGCTCCCTCCGCTCTTTATGAGCACAGGAGCGCTTATGTTTGTTATACCGGAGTTTCGGGTCACGTTTATGGAGTTGTTGGAAGCCGTAGTTGTAGGGATGTTATTTTCGATCTTATTAATTAAAACTTCAAATTTTGAAATTCGTAATGATGATATTTATTTAAAGCGCTCAAAAGCGTTTCCTATTATTTTAATTACCCTGCTAATCGTTCGGATCGTCGGCAAGGTTGTGCTGAGTTCAACGATTCATCTTGGCCAATTAAGCGGAATGTTTTTCCTTCTTGCTTTTTCAATGATCATCCCATGGCGCATTGCTATGTACAGACAATATCGAAGCTTGCGGACTAAATTAGATCAAGATTCACTTGGTGGAAATCCGCTTTCATGAAAAAAAGAGCTTGCGTTTGATGCCGCAAGCTCTTTTTAAAATAAATGTTCGTAAGGAGTTAAATCCATCTTCATTTCGTTTAATTTCTTACGCAAAAACTTATGATCCCTCTTTGGAGTAGCAATGATATAACCTCGTATTACTAAATCCTGCGTAATCTTTCCCGCTTTTTCTTTTAATGCTAATTCACCGATTTTTCCAGCGATTTTTTGACGAGCCACATCCCGGAAAAGTTCAGGAACGGGACTGACGAGTTCTTCCAATAGTTCTTTTTCCGGCTTCTTCCACATGCTTCTTGTCTGATCAACATAATATTCTTCCCAGTCCATATCTGATTTTCCATCTGCTTTTGGCAGCCGTTTTAAAAACTTGCGAAACATAAAAAATCCGCCGATCGCGAAACTGCCGACCAGAATAATTACCCACAAAAGGATGAAATAAGAAAACCAACCTTGCAGCATGATGCCAACCTCCAAGTCTTTCTTCTATCGCTACTAATTATAGACAAAGGAGAAAATGGATACAACAGTTAATGATGATCCTATCATTTTAGCGTAAAAAGGCTTCATAATAATTAAGATTTACTATTTAGCTATTTGTAAAGAAAAGCAATTTGCTTTCTTTATAATTTCCTATACTATGAAAAGAGAGACTTTATTAGAGGTGACAGAAGTGAAATTTATACATACAGCAGACTGGCACTTAGGCAAGCTCGTTCATGGAGTCTATATGACAGAAGAGCAGCGTGAGGTTTTACATCAGTTTGTAAAAATAGTAGAAGATGAGAAGCCGGATGCCGTTGTCATAGCCGGTGACCTATATGATCGATCTGTACCGCCAACAAGCGCTGTAGAGCTGTTAAATGAGATGCTTTTCAAAATTAATGTGGAGCTGGAGACACCGATTGTAGCCATTTCTGGGAACCATGATAGTTCAGAACGTCTTTCATTTGGTTCCTCCTGGTTTCAGAATAGCCAGTTTTATTTGAAAGGAAAGGTGGACGATCAATTTTCACCTGTCCGGATTAATGGGGTTAACTTTTACTGTGTTCCTTATGCAGAACCGGGCACAATCCGGCAGCTGCTTGGTGACAGTTCGATTCATACCCATCAAGATGCCATGAAGTGCCTAATAGGCAAGCTGGAAAAAGAGATGGACTATAGAGAAGTGAACATATTTGTCGGCCATGCCTTTGTTCTCGGTGGAAAGACAACAGAGTCGGAAAGAACGTTGTCGGTGGGCGGATCCGGCTGTATAGATGCTGGATTGTTTGCTCCTTTCCATTATACGGCGCTCGGTCATTTACATAGTCCGGATGCGATAAAACATGAGAAGGTACGCTATTCGGGCTCTCTGCTGAAATATTCGTTTTCCGAGGTAAATCAGCGCAAGAGCATTTCGATTGTGACTGTTGATGAAAAGGGAGCGCTCTCTATAGAAGAAAAAACACTCCGTCCAAAGAGAGATATGCGCTCATTGGAGGGAACGATGGAGGAGCTGCTTGACCCTGCCCGCGTTCAAAAGGAAGCGGCAGAAGATTATTTAAAAGTGACTCTTCTTGACCGTGGAGCAATTATTGACCCGATGGGCAAGCTTCGGCAAGCTTATCCAAATATTCTTCATTTAGAGAGGCAAATTGATGTGATTGATCAGCGCAAAAAAGAAAGCTATGGAATGAAACGGGAAGAGAAAAAGTCTGATCTTGCCCTTTTTGCTGATTTTTACAGTCAGATGACAACAGATAGTTTCACAAATGAAAAAAGAAAAGTGATAGAGAGAGTTATTCATGAGGCACAGCTGGAGGCGAATCAAAAATGAAGCCAGTCAAATTAATCATGCAGGCATTTGGCCCTTATGCGGGAAGGGAAGAGATTGATTTCAGGCAACTGGAGAATCGGACCATGTTTGTCATTTCAGGAAAAACCGGCTCAGGAAAAACAACTATTTTTGATGGGATTAGCTTTGCCATATACGGCCGGGCAAGTGGAGAAGAGAGAACGGGAAGCGATCTGCGCAGCCAGTTTGCCGCAGACAGCCTGTTAACAGAGGTATCGCTCGAATTCTCTTTGAAGGGACGCAATTATCTGATTTACCGCTCTCCCCAGCAGGAAAAGAGAAAAGAGCGCGGGGAAGGGTTTCGGACTATTACTGCAAAAGCAGAACTCTATGAAATCGATGACAGTGGAGAGAGAAAACTGATTGCAGCAAATGTCCGAGAAGTGGACGAAAAGGTAAAAGAAATTATCCAGCTTGATGCGAATCAATTTAGACAAATATTGATGATTCCCCAGGGCGAGTTCAGAAAGCTGCTCGTTTCCGACAGCAAAGAGAAGGAGAAAGTGCTGCAACGCTTGTTTCACACTCAATTTTATAAATTGATAGAAGACAAGTTAAAGCACCAGGCAGATGAATTAGCGAAGAAAGTGGAAAGTGGGCAAAAAGAACGAGCGCAATTATTGGACAGCATCGAACCCGCCACCGACAAAATGAGCGAACTGCTTGAGCAAGATCCTCGAAACGAGGCAGCCATTCTTTCACAATTAAAAGTAGATATTGATTTTCTGTCGGAAAAGTTAGTGGGAATGAAAGAGGAAATTGAACAACAACAAAATGCACGCGATGAATTAACCCGAAATATTCATCAGACAAAGCACATTATCCAGCAAATCGCCCGCAAAGATGAGCTGGAGGAAGAGAAAAAAGGATTAGAAGCTAGAACGCCTGAAATCGCCGAAAAAACAAAAGAAATTGAATGGGCAGAGAAGGCAAAGAACTTAGGGCACCAGGAAGACTTGTGCATGCAGTTAAAGAAACATCTGGATGAAGATGTAAAAAGGGCAGAAGAATCAAGCATAACATTTATCAATCATCAAAGAGCCCTGGAAAAAGCTGAACAGCAGTGGCAAGAGGAAAATGGCAGAGAAGCAGAGCGGAAAGAAGCGGCCGATAGGCTGAACAAGCTGATTGCGCTTAGAGAATCGGTCTATTCCCTGGATGCGGAAAAAGCGATGTTAAACCGCTTGAATGCCCAAGTGAAAGCATGTGAAAAGAAGCGGGAAACACTCTCTGCACAGTCCGTACAAATAGAAACAAGAATAGAAAAGCTGGAAGAGGAGCTGTCTTCCCTCGATCGCTGGCAGCAAATTGTTTACGATGAAGAGAAGAACGGCTATCAGGCTGAAGCCCAAATAAAGCTGATTGAGAAGATTAGTAAAATAACTGAGCGGATCAAACATTTGAAAGAGCAGGAGCAAAACCAGCAACATCTAACTAAGGAAAAAAAGGAAGGGCTAGAAGCTGCCGCGATGAATGTGAAAAAGCTTGAAGAAAGCTGGCAGAAACAACAGGCAGGCATGTTGGCGCAGTCTCTTATTGCTGGAGAGCCATGTGCTGTTTGTGGTTCCACTCATCATCCATCTCCGGCAAAAGCTCATGCTGATGCTCCGGAGAAAGAAGAAATTGAAGCGGCCAAAAAGGTGTCAGCACAAGCTGAAAAAGAACAGCATGAAGCTGCCCGTGAGCTGGCTCGTATTCAAATTCATTTACAGAAGGAAGAAGAAGTATTAAACGAGCTCTTGCAGGAAACGAAAGAGCTTCATTTAAAAGTGGATTGGTCAAATATAGACGGCCAAAAAGCACAGCTGGTTTCTATTCAGGCAGCTGCCGAGCGAGCTATTCAGCAAGCGAATGAAAAGCTGCAGCAAAAGAAGGCATGGACTGAAGAACGAAACCGTCTGAATGTACAATGGAAAGAGCTGCGTGCTGAGTTAGCAGCATGTCAGCAAGAAGAACTAGAAGCGCGTGAATTATATGCTGGCAAGCAGTCACATGTAGACGAATTGTTAAAGAACATTCCGGTGCCGCTTCAGCAAAAAGAAGCGTATGAACAGGCGGTCGAGCAAGCTGAAGAAACGAGGCAGCGTTTGGAGGAACAGTTGGCGGCAGCCTTAAAAAGAAAGCAGGCTGCAGAAACAGCGCTTGCAGCTGTTGAAGCAGGCTTACAGGAGATACAAAGTACAATTGCTCAGCAAAAAGAACGCTTAGATGCTGAACGAGCGCGTTTTAAACAATTGATGGAGCAAAATGGATTTGCTGATTTTAAGCACTATTCAGCAAGCAAAAGGACGGAAGCAGAATTAAAGAAATTGCAACAGGAGATCCATTCCTTTCACGAGCATTTTCGCTCCGTATCCGATCTATTGAAGGAATTTACAGAAAGCCTAATGGGCATTGAAAAGCCGGATCTTGCCTCATTAATCACAAAAAAAGCTGAAATTGAGGAGCAGATAGCTGCGAAAGATAAGGAGCGGCTTGCTCTTAACCATTTAATCAGCAGCTGTCAGCGCATCGTAGGAAGAGTGGCAGCTGTGAATGAGCATTTACAAGATTTGGAGAAAGACTATAGCTTAATCGGTCATCTTTATGAGATCACGCACGGCAAAAATGTGCATAAATTAACATTTGAACGATATGTGCTAGCTGCTTTTCTTGATGATATTCTTGTTGTGGCAAATGAGCGGCTCGTAAAAATGACTGGTGGGCGTTACACGATGCACCGCAAAACAGATCGGGCAAAAGGAAATGCTCAAAGCGGTTTGGAGTTGTTAATTTTTGACCAGTATACTGGCCAGGAACGGCACGTAAAAACATTGTCGGGGGGCGAAAGCTTTAAGGCGGCACTTGCGCTTGCTCTCGGCTTGGCGGAGATCGTCCAGCAATATGCAGGTGGGGTATCGTTGGAAACAATGTTTATTGATGAAGGGTTTGGTACGCTTGATCCCGAATCGTTAGACCAGGCGATTGAAGCGTTAATGGAGATTCAGGACTCCGGACGGCTCGTTGGTGTAATCTCTCATGTGCCCGAGCTAAAGGAAAGAATTGATGCCCGGCTCGAAGTTATATCATCGCAAAGTGGCAGTCATACACAATTTCAATTAGCGCTCTCCTCCACATAACTAGCATAAATAGGCAGGCGTGTTCATAAATTATTCAAGATAACCAATCGCCTGCCGTTGTATTTGTTGGATATATACAATAACATTATTTTAGATTTACTAGACTATTGCAGGAGGGAAAATAAATTGAATTATTCGCGCTCTTTTTTAGTGATTGCAGCGCTTTCGGTTATTTTGCTCGTAGCTGGCTGCGGCAAAAGTAATTTTGAAAGCAACATGGATGTCGAAATGCAAGACTTTGAGCATACGAACCAAAACAATAAAAAAGTCAGCTTAGAGGACTTAAAGGGAAAAGTATGGCTCGCTGACTTAATTTTTACTAGCTGCACAACGGTTTGCCAACCGATGACAAAGAATATGGCGGATCTGCAAAAGATGCTTAAAAAAGAAGGTGTAGAGGACTATCGTATCGTATCGTTTAGCGTCGATCCAGAGGTTGATACACCTGATAAGTTAAAAGAATACATTTCTCATTTTGAGGTGGATGAAAAGAAATGGGACTTGCTGACGGGGTATGATCCAGAATACATCCGTGATTTTGCGGAAAAGAATCTGCAAACATTGGCCGTTCCCGATCCTAATTCCAATCAAGTCACTCACGGTACAAGCTTTTATTTAGTGAATAAAGAAGGAAAAGTAGTAAAAAATTATAGCGGAGCAGAAGAAGTTCCATTTGAAGAAATTGTTCAAGATGTTAAGACGCTGGTTGACGAAAAATAAGATCTTTTAGGTAAAGAAGGATGTTCTAGCGATTAGAGCATCCTTTCGTTTTTCCTCACTCCTTTTATTTGTTGGTAAGTGAAACGATAAATGGGTAAAAAGTAAGGAATAAAATAAAAACAAGACTTGACTTTAAAAAATTAACAAAAAATTCACAATCATTTAATTGATTTTTTGGTCTTTTTTGGGTAAGATAATTACACAGAAGTTTTTCTGAAAATTTAAAAAAGGGGTGAATTTTATGAACTACGGTATTTACAAGTTCGGATCTTTCAATCAAATCAAGTGCGAATGCGGGTGGGAAGGAGTCCGCGCTGACTTGAAGAAAGCATTTGTTGTTCTCGAACAAACGAAGTGCGGCTCCATTTTTGATGCAGAAGATGTGTATATTTGCCCGAACTGCGATTCTCGAAAATATTAATAATCTCCCGATCACTAGCCTTCTAGTATTCATTTCCCATTTGCCTGCCAATTTAGTAGATTGTCTGCTAATCTTATAATTTCAGCCTTTTAAACGGAGTATGCCAATTCCCGGCAGCTCCGTTTTCCTGTTAAAGGAGAAAATATATTGTTAAGCACAGTTTTCTGTCAGTTAATGGACAATAAATTAAAAATAGCTTTCAAGCAACGCGGTCTAATAATATAATGTTGGTACAGAATGAAATTAAAGAAAGAAAGTGGTTATATGGAAAAAGTAACTGGAAATTTCTTCTCCAAGGAATATGAATCCCTTGAAGTGCTTGCTGATTTAATTAGTGAAGAACTGGAATGTCCGATTACAATAGAAGATGACAATCACCGTATCATTGCCTATAGCCGACACGAAGATGAAGTTGATCCTGTCAGGATTGCAACCATTATGCGCAGGCGTGTGCCGGAAAATGTTATTAATAGCTTGTGGAAAGTAGGAGCGATACCAAAGCTGTTCGAAACAGAGGAGCCGGTTACAGTTCCTAGGATTGACCAGGTGGGGATCAGGGAGCGCGTGGCGATTTCAGTGCGTAAGAATAAAGAAGTTGTCGGCTTTATTTGGGCGCATCCGCGTAAGCCGTTCAATGAAGAGAAAATCATGATTTTAAAGGAAGCAGCAAAAGCGGTAAAAAATCAGCTTATTCAGCGCCAGAAACAGAAAACGGAAACTGAAAAGAATTATGAAGAACTTTTTTGGAAACTGCTGACCGGTCACTTTACAAGGCTTAGAGATTTAGAACAAGTAAATGAACGTTACAATTTAGTGCTGAAGGGTGCGTTGGCAGTCGTGATTTTAGACTTTTTACAGCCAATTAGCCAGCCAGTCGAACGCCAAACCAGTTACTTAGTAGAAACCATGCAACAGCTGCCCATCATAGCAAGGACCTTTGATAACGGGCAGTTAATTCTGCTAGTGAGGCTGCCAGAGAAAGAGACAGAACAGGCCATTGGTGATTTTACCAATAATCTCATCAACAAAATCAAAGAACGTCAGCAAATTACAGGGATTATTGCCGCTTCAGGAAGCGTAACTAATAATCCGCTGGAGCTTGCCCGAAGCTATCAGGAGGCACTTTATGTACTGAAGGTGAAACAGCAGTTCTCATTAGCTGCCGCTTCTATTTTTAGCTACGATAAGCTTGGCGTGTTTCAATTTATCGAAGATTTGGCTGCGATCAGAAAACAATCTGGTTATACCAATCCGGCCATTGAAAAATTAAGCCAATATGACCGCGATCATCATGCCAACTTGCAGGAAACTATTTTTGTGTTCCTACATCATGATGGAAACATGAATGATGCAGCTAAAGCGTTACATATTCATGCCAATACGCTTGCTTACCGACTGAAAAGGATATCTGAAATAGCTGGGATCAATTTAAAAGATGCAAACCAAAAAATTACTTTGTATCTAGATTTACTCATTAAACAATTAGAGGAGGAAAGTTTGTAAAAAATCACAAAAACATCTCTTTGAATTTTTTATTTACAATGATGAATTGACCGGGAAATTAGCATAATATAGACGTATATTGAAAAGAAGAGGAGATGTTCAAATGATTATTGGTATTCCTAAGGAAATTAAAAACAACGAAAACCGTGTTGCGATCACTCCAGCTGGCGTTACTACTTTAGTTAGAGCAGGACACAAAGTGTTAGTGGAAAAGGATGCAGGGCTTGGAAGCGGTTTCACTAATGGAGAGTATCAAGAACTCGGTGCACAGTTGATTGATTCAGCAAAAGATGTATGGGATCAAGCTGAGATGGTTTTAAAAGTCAAAGAGCCAATCGAATCGGAATACCAATATTTCCGTAAAGACTTACTGTTATTTACGTACTTACACCTTGCAGCAGAGCCAGCTTTAACAAAAGCGCTTATAGAAAACGGTGTAACAGGCGTTGCTTATGAAACGGTATCAGTGAACCGTACCCTTCCTCTGCTTTCCCCAATGAGTGAAGTAGCAGGCCGCATGGCCGCACAAATTGGTGCACAATTCCTTGAGAAGAATCAAGGCGGAAAAGGTGTTCTTCTCGGTGGAGTACCAGGAGTAAAGAAAAGTAAAGTAACAGTAATCGGTGGCGGCATGGTAGGAACAAATGCAGCAAAAATCGCTTCCGGCCTCGGAGCTGAAGTAACAATTATTGACTTGAGTGCAGATCGTCTGCGCCAGCTTGAAGATATTTTCGGATCAAGTGTACAAACACTGATGTCCAGCCCGTTCAATATCGCTGAAGCAGTGAAGGAATCTGATCTTGTCATTGGAGCGGTATTAATTCCAGGTTCAAAAGCGCCTAAGCTTGTAACAGAAGAAATGGTTAAATCGATGTCTCCGGGATCTGTTATTGTAGACGTAGCGGTTGACCAAGGCGGTATCTTTGAAACAGTTGACCATGTAACAACACATGACAATCCAACATATGAAAAGCATGGCGTTGTTCACTATGCTGTAGCTAACATGCCTGGAGCAGTTCCACGCACTTCTACGGTAGCGTTAACAAATGTGACTATTCCTTATGCTTTACAAATGGCTAATAAAGGATTTAATCAAGCAATCCAGGACAACCCTGCATTAAAGCTTGGAGTCAATACGTATAAAGGTCATGTAACATATGAAGCGGTAGCAAAAGACCTTGGATATGAATATAAAGCGGTAGAGGAATTAATTTAATCGTCAAAAACCTGTCATCGTTTGACAGGTTTTTTCATGGTTACTTACAAATATATCAATTCTGTTAAATACTGTAAACTTCCATTTTTTATTGGAGATTCTATGATATAATTTCTGCAAGGCAAGCTTAAAAATAATAAATGAGCTTAGTAAAACAGTAAAGGGCCAGGTGATAATAAATGGTTGTTAGACGCTCCTCCATAAAAACGAGCTATTTTGCAAAGTCTCTCCTATTGATTGTTTGTGGTACCTTACTGTTTACGGGCCTATCATTTTATTATTTTAAAGAGTATAGAAACGAACAGGCTTATGCGAAGCAGATAAAAGTGATTTATGAGCTGATGGATAAAAATGCCTATAAGGCGGAGTCTATTGTTTCTAGCTATGCGAATGACCAAGGAGTGGTTAGCCGCTATGGCGAAGGAATAGTAGCAGGGAGCAACAGCTCTTTCCGGTATGACAATATGGTGAAGACATTAAGACAAGATTCAGAAAAATGCCGCGACTTGTTATTTGAGCTATCGGAACCGCCAGAAGAAATGACAGAGGTGTACGCCATTTTACTTGATGCTCATATTACCTATAAGCAATATATTCAGCTGGCCTTGCGTTCGCAGGAGCCAACAGCTAATTTTGCCAAGAAAGAACAAGTCCTAAGAGAAGAGCTTAACAATGGTTTAGCACTTGTGAAAAATAGAATAGAACAGATGTAAGTAAGCTTTAAAGGACATCATTTATTACGGTGATGTGCTTTTTTGTTTCTTAAACTTTTTAAATCTTTTGTGTGAGTCTAGAAAGAGGAGGATACACAAGCCTCCAAGTCTACAACATGAATGTGGGCAAATACATATTTGATGGGGAATGGAATACATTCTTTTAATAGGCTCTAAAAAATTAAGCAGCTTTTAGAGGGATTGGAGAGACATTCGACAAGGTCAACTGCAAGAGGGATAGAAAAGAGGGACGGCCTTTTCTATCCTTCATCCTCTATCTTTTAACCAAACAGTGAGTTTTTGAATGGATGACATAGTCACTTGGCAGAATTCTTGTAGTTTTTAAGCTGAGTGACGATGGAAGATTGATCGCCAATCACGATTTTAGGCTGCTTGGCCGGCACGATCCAGCGCATCACATTTAACAGGTGATTCTCATTAAGCGCTACGCATCCAGCTGTCGGACTTGTCGATTGTCGCCATCTATGAAGAAAGATGGCACTCCCTTTTCCTGTAATAATAGGCTTTTCATTATATTTTATGATAACTGCATACTTATACAAAAAGTGATTCAGCCGTTCATAGGACTTCCAGCGCTTATTGGGGTTGCCTCTATAATATATCCACTGATTGTAGTCTGGTGAAGACGGATCGTCTATCCAATAATGATAGTTATTCGTTTGTGTATACCGTATGTTTAGATTAGCTGGTTTTGGAGCAAATCCAAAGCCTTCACCAATGGGAAATAAACCAACAGGGGTGCGGCCATCCCCCTCTCTTTTTGACTGAGACAGGCCATTCTTACCAATCACAGCGGCAGTTTTGTACGTTTGCACCCAGGTATCGCCTCTTTTTTCGTATGTTCTTAATACGGCTTGGTAATGATTTGTCTTTCCTTCTACAACGATAAACTGGCTGCTGTCTGTAATAGCTGATAATTGGGCAGCTACTTTTTTCTCGAAAGAGGCAGTCTCTGCAGCTGTTGAGAAAGAAGGGGACAAAAAAGCGGCACAAAAAATGAATAGGGTAGATACAAATATCTTTTTCATCTTTATCTCCTGTTTTTAAACCATTATACTCTTATCTGGATGGAAAAGGCACTAAAAGTGGAACAAAAAACAGCAGCCGATTCTGGCTGCTGTTTCATATAGACTTACCCTTTAAATCCAGTATTTGCTTTTACAGAGACTTCAGCAAATTTACGGGCATCTGCTTTAGCAGAAAGTACCGTACCGACATACCCGGCAAGGAAACCGGCTGGAATAGAGATAACTGCTGGATTGGTAAGAGGGAACAGCGGGCTGCCGACAAAAATGGCTGTGCCTTCAGGGCCTAATACGTTCGGGCTGATGGCTACCAACATTAACGCAGAAAGCAATCCAGTTAACATAGCAGAAATGGCGCCGATGGTATTAAAGCGCTTCCAATAGATCGTGTACAAAATAACAGGAAGGTTTGCACTGGCCGCTACGCAAAAGGCGAGAGAAACGAGAAAAGCTACGTTCATTTTTTGAGCAAACAGAGCGAGCAAAATAGAAAAAATAGCAACCGAAATGGAGGCATAGCGCGCAGCGAGCATCTGCTGTCTTTCCGTCACCTTTCCTTTCTTAATAATCTCTCCGTAAATATCATGGGCGAAGGCGGATGCTCCTGATAAAACGAGACCAGCTACTACTGCAAGAATCGTGGCGAATGCCACGGCGGATACAAATGACATCAGCATGTCGCCGCCTAATGCTTGAGCAAGCAAGGGAGCTGCCATATTTCCAGCCGCGTTGGCAGAGATAATTTTATCGGAACCAACAAAAGCGGCAGCACCGAAGCCAAGGAAGATGGTAAGAATATAAAAAACACCAACAATCCATGTGGCATAAACGACGGAGCCTCTTGCCGTTTTTGCATCTTTTACAGTAAAGAAGCGCATAAGGATATGCGGAAGACCAGCGGTCCCAAATACGAGAGCCATCGTCATAGAAAGCGTATCGATAGGATTTTTGTATTTCACACCAGGATTTAAATAATTTTCCCCGTGTGAAGTGGCGGATTTCATGTCAGAGAACATTTCAAAGATGTTAAAATGAAATTTCATTAATACGAGAAAAGAAATAATAACAGTACCGATCATAAGCAGAACAGCTTTAATAATTTGCACCCAGCTCGTCGCTGTCATACCGCCAAACAATACATAAACAGTCATCATCACACCGACAATTAAGACGGCAATCCAATAATCAATCCCCAACAGCAATTGGATAAGAGCACCGGCTCCTACGAGTTGGGCAATCATGTAAAAAATAACAATTGTAATGGTACTCAGAGCCGCGGTAGCTCTTACCTTTTTCTGGTCAAAGCGGGCATTAATCATATCTGCCAGCGTATATTTACCCAGATTGCGCAATGGTTCAGCGACCAGATAAAGTACGACCAAATAGGCAACGAGATAGCCGATGCTGAAAAAGAAGCCATCAAAGCCATTTAAGGCGATAGCCCCGGCTATTCCAAGAAATGAGGCTGCCGACAAATAGTCTCCCGCAATAGCCAGTCCGTTTTGCCAGCCTGTCAGCCCGCCACCCGCTGTGTAAAACTCACTTGCTGTATTTGTACGCTTAGCGGCAAAGTACGTAACGACAAGCGTGAGTCCGACTATTCCAACGAAAAACGCTAACCCAATGACACTCATAACGGTTGATCTCCTTTTTTCTCTACTTGTAAATCGTTTAAGATATCATCAGACATTTGATCAAACTGATTGGCTTTTTTTACATAGATCATACTTAGCGCCCAAGTCATGATAAATTGGGCAAAAGCAAAAATCCAAACCCATGAAATCGAACCGATCGCCGGCTTATTTAAAATGGTTGAGTAGGATGTAAGCAGTGGCAGTGAAAAATAAAATAGCAGAAAGAAGATTGAAAGAGGGACAAGAAATTTGGTTTTACTTTTCACCATTTGTTTAAACTTCGGGCTTTCGGCAATGCTTTCATAAGTAGTTTTTTCTGCTCCAAGCGGTGGGGGTTTTAGCTTTTGATTTCCCATGAACATCCTCCTAAAATGAATTTCCTGAAATTACATAAATTTCAGAATTATATACCAATCTTAAAAAATATTTCCTTATTTTGCAATGGTTTGGGAAAAAACCGACTGATTAGTTTTAGACAAAATTCGACGGTTAGATTAAGAAAAGCGATTTTCTTTGCGCAAATACCTTCTTCTGTTATTTTGATATATAATGATATACAAATAATTTGAATAGATTGGACGGATTGCTTATGATAGAAGGCCGGCAATTGGCACATTCGCTCGTGTCTCTAAAAGGGACTCACTTACGGTTTGTATATGTCATGCTGCATGATTTAAACTTTTGGGATCTTGTTTCTTCTAAAACAAAAGATTTAGTTTCAAAAGAACAGTCTGCTCATTTTTATGAATGGCTTAAAAAGGAAGCTGATAAGCTAAACGTAGTAGAAGATCAGGAACTGCAGCTTGATTTGTTGCTGGAGTTAAGTAAAACACTTAAACTGCCTATGCGTCTGCTTGATGACCCATACAAGGTTATGAAGCAATGTGAAGAAATAATTGACGAAGCTTTTCTACAGCTTCAGAAACAATATAAGGATTTTGCCAAAGCATTTGATCGCTTTCCTGAAAAAAATAAAGTGAAGTTTCTTGTTCACTGGGAAATGGCGCAATTATATACGCATATGAATGCCCAGCAGTCTAAGCCTGAAAAAGGAACGGAGACAGCTATTTGGGTAGACGAAATTCTGATGTTTGTTGAACATTTGCCTTCTTACCAACAGGAACAAATTAAGGAGCAGATTCATTTATCAGAATGGACAGCAGAAGAATTGCAAATAGCGCTATTGGAGGATGCTTTTGCTGTTTTTACCTCCATCGTGGAAAAGACGGGTTTTGGCTTTTACAAATATTTGCTTCAATGCTTCTCAAGGGAGCGTCCTGCTGCTGCTTTTGCCCCGCAGGAAGCTGCTTATTTTTCATGGATGACAAACCCTGACTTACTGTTGTCACTCATTTTTAAAGGCGGAGGTATCCTTTACCGTTATCAAAATTTATTATTTAATAAGGGTCTGCTGCCGATGGTTCTGCTTGAGACAATTCTTCCTTATTTAGCGGATGGTGCGCCGGAGGAAGAGGAGGACCTTGCAGTAATTACTCATTCCTGGAACCAGCGGTTTGTTGATTACCGCAAGATGCTTCGTTCAGTAAATGAAATGGTGCAAAAGCAAAATGATTGGAAAAAGGGATTGGACATTCTCAGAGAAGAACTAAAAGAGGAAGAAGCTGTGTTTCGCCAAACAGAAGCGTACAATCTACAGCTGCGAGAAAAACTGATACAGATGTTAAAGCAAGACCCGGCACGGCCCTATTTTGGCGAACTTAGCGTCAAGAATAACAGGCTGCAAGAGGATTTGAAGAAAGTGGAAGCTAAATTGGCTAAACAGGAAAATGCGAAAAAAGGGATCGTTCGGTCCGTTACCACTTTTATTAAATCAAGCTATCATCAGACGGAAAAAGCCCAGATTGAAAAGAAAATTGACAAAGTGTTCAATGAAATCAGCGATTTAGTATTGGAAAAATATCATGACTATGAACCGCAGCTAATTGAAGAAATCCATCGTTCCAATGATGAACTTGCACAATTGAACCTGAATAAGCAAGAGATTCAGCGTAAAATTGAAAAATTCACGGAAAAGTTGGCAGAGGTAAAGCAACAAGAAAAGCAAATGAGAGCCGCGATCTCGGATGCAGAAAAGCGGACATATGGCTTATCGCAATTATACAAAAGTGAAATGGAAAAAGAAACCAATCCATATATGAATGAACTATAACGATATCACTTCACTCTGTCGGTTCCTCAATACCGGCAGGGCTTTTTTATGACAAGAATATTATAGGAAAAGGCCCCTTTACTTGATGGACTTCCGGTTATTTGTTAGGGTAATAGAGGTTGTTAAATAAGCGCAGAGGCATCTGCGGATATACTGCCCATTCCCATATGCATTAGTCAGTTGAAATAAAGAAAGGAGAATTTTGTGCAAAAAATTTCAAATGTGTTTTGGATTACAATTGCATTAGTACTTGCTTCTGTCGTCTTTGGCGTAGCAGCGCCGAAAACATTCGAGCAGGTAACAGGCAACATTCAAACGTTTATTACCTCAGCTTTTGGTTGGTATTATTTAATTTTGGTCTCAGTCATTGTGTTATTTTGTTTATTATTAATCTTTAGTCCTGTAGGGGCTATCAGGTTAGGAAAGCCTGGAGAGAAGCCAGACTATTCCACCCCTACATGGTTTGCTATGCTGTTTAGTGCAGGTATGGGAATAGGCTTAGTATTTTGGGGGGCAGCAGAGCCATTGAGCCATTTTGCGATTGATCCTCCTCTAGCTAAAGCAGGATCGGACGCAGCGGTAAAAGAATCCATGCGTTATACATTTTTTCACTGGGGCATTCATGCCTGGGCTATTTATGCGGTTGTAGCACTGGCATTGGCTTATTATCAGTTCCGTAAAGAGGAACCGGGCTTGATTAGTGCAACGCTTGTCCCTATTTTGGGAGAGAGGGCAAGAGGGCCACTTGGCACAGCCATTGATGTGATGGCTGTATTTGCAACAGTAGTAGGAGTAGCTACTACGCTTGGCTTTGGCGCGGCCCAAATTAACGGGGGGCTTTCTTACTTATTTGATATACCAATTAATTTTTTTGTTCAACTGCTCATTATTATTGTAGTTACGATTTTATTTATAGCCTCTGCGGTTAGCGGACTAGGCAAAGGAATTAAAATATTGAGTAATACGAATATGCTTTTAGCTATTGTGTTGCTAGTGCTTATGCTTATCCTCGGCCCTACTCTGTTTATTATGAATCTATTTACCGATACAATTGGCACCTATCTTCAAAACTTGGCGACGATGAGTTTTCGGATTGCTCCTTTAAATGGAGAGCACCGCGCCTGGATTAATGGTTGGACTATTTTCTATTGGGCATGGTGGATTTCCTGGTCGCCATTTGTCGGTATTTTTATCGCTCGTGTATCCAAAGGAAGAACGATCCGTGAGTTTTTAGTTGGCACATTGATTATGCCGGCGCTCGTCAGCTTTTTATGGTTTGCTGTATTTGGAGCTTCAGCAATAGACTTGCAAATGTCAGGAGCTGTAGATTTAACAAAGAATGCGACAGAAGAAGTGTTGTTCGCCATTTTCCATGAGCTTCCATGGTCTTCTGTTCTATCGGTAATAGCTGTCGCTTTAGTTGGCATATTCTTTATTACCTCTGCTGATTCAGCCACTTTTGTATTGGGAATGCAAACAACCTATGGTTCACTTACCCCTCCGAATCGTGTAAAATTAACATGGGGTATTGCTCAATCCCTGATAGCCGTTATTCTTTTATATAGCGGGGGGCTTCAGGCATTGCAAAATGCTCTTATTATCGCCGCCCTTCCGTTTTCGGCGATCATGATATTAATGATACTATCCTTGTACAGGTCACTTGCAAAAGAAAGAAAAGACATGATGAAGGCGTTCCGTTCTCCTAGAAAATAATAATTTAGGTTGGCCGTTCTGCCGAATGCAGGACGGCCTTTTTAGGTGAGCATCGTTATTGCTTGCAGATTTTTCTACAGTTATCTAATATAGATGCGAACCGACTTTCTAATTGAGGAGAACACCATGAAAAAAAGAAAGCTAAAAAAATCGGTAAAACGAAAATTATTTTTTTTACTATTTATAATTGCAATGGTATATGTGGCGTTCCATCAGGGAAACGCTCCTAAAGACACTGTTATTGAACCGTCTATCCCAAAGGAATATGTCCCTATATATAAAGCTGCAGAGAAGGAGTACGGCGTGCCCTGGCAGCTGTTAGCCGCCCATCATCGGGTAGAAACCAAGTTTTCAACAATGGAATCGATGATATCACCAGCCGGCGCAGAAGGGCCTATGCAATTCATGCCATGCACCTTTGTCGGATGGAGTCATCCTACGTGCAGCGATCTTGGAAAAGGAAATATTTCAAGCAAAGACAAAGTGAACCCGGCCATTATAAAAAAATATGGGGGATACGGAGTGGATGCGAATGGAGATGGAAAAGCGGATCCTTTTGATCTTGAAGACGCTGTTTTTAGTGCAGCTGCCTATTTAAAAGCCCATGGGGCAGCTGATGGACAGTTGAAAAAAGCTATTTATTCCTATAATCACAGCGAGCAATATGTAGATGATGTACTACACTATTTTTATGCATACACATCTAAAGAATAGAATCGAAGAAAAGGTGTTTGTTATGAGTAAGATTAAATTAATTTTATTGACAGCTATTTTTTTAATGGTTAGTGGCTGTGCAATAGAAGAACAACAGGGAAGCACAGAAAATCAGCAGTCTGACAATGCAGGAAAAGTGCAAGAAACAGATAAGTCCGCGGCCTTTAACAGCAACGATGAGACCGACAGTGATAAGGGCTTGGCAGGTACTGTCGTTTATGTAGTTGATGGTGATACTTTCGATGTTCAATTAGCAAATGGAAAGAAAGAGCGGGTTCGAATGACATTGGTCGACACGCCAGAAACAAAGCACCCGCGGCTTGGCGTTCAGCCTTTTGGCCCGGAGGCTTCTGCTTATACTAAGACGCTATTGACCGATAAGAAAGTATCGTTGGAAATGGATGTACAAGAGCGTGACCGCTATGGCCGGGTGCTTGCTTACGTGTGGCTTAACGACAAGCTAGTGAATGAACAGCTGATTGCAAAAGGGCTGGCTCGTGTGGCGGTTTTTCCGCCGAATACAAAATATGTTGATCGCTTTGAACGAGTACAACAGAAAGCACGTGAACAGCGATTGGGCATTTGGTCAGTGGAGGATTACGTAACGGATCGCGGATATAACACAGAATCAGTAAAACAAGAAAAGAGGACTGCTCCAGCGGACGATTGCAAAATTAAAGGCAATATCTCAAGCTCGGGTGAAAAAATCTACCACATTCCTGGAAATCAATCCTATGACATAACAAAGCCGGAGCAAATGTTTTGCACAAAAGCAGAAGCGGAAGCAGCTGGGTTTCGAGCAGCTAAAAGATAACGGGTGACTTATTTATCTAAGAGGTTGATCCCTGCACCTTTTTCTCCACAGCGCATAAGATGTTATGACAAAATAACATGCGGAAGGAGTTTAACATGAAAAACAAGCACCATAAGCCGGATCATAAAATGGCAGGGGAAGAGCGCGAGGAACGCATGGAACGTGAAGAACATATGCGGCGCGTTCATGAGTTTTGGTGGGGAAGACGGCCTTCTGGAAAAGAGGAAAGCAGGGAAGAAAACAAAGAAGAAAATAGAAGTGAAAACCGAAGAGATAAGAAATAAGTATTTAGCAAAACGGCCTTTTACAGGTCGTTTTTTTGTTTGCTTGATAAAAGTGTCGGTTAGGAATGCAAACTGACTCCTGTAAGGTGACTAGTAGCAGCTAACCATCTAAAACGGCTACTTTCCATGAAAGAATACAATAACACTTATCACATAATCAAAATAATGATCAGGCAAAACTGTGATACGTTTAATTTAACTAATACGGAGGTGGTCAGGTTGGAAGCACAAAGAATGCAATCCTATGCACAGGAGAGACCGAAAAAACAAAGCAAGCCCCATAGAGTGGCAAAAGGAGTGGCGTTAACTTTTCTTATTGCAGTGATTGCGGGCTTCATTGCCAAACTTCCTTTTTTTCAAATCATGGGGATTATGATTTTGTCTATTTTAATCGGCATGATTTGGAAAAATACTGCTCACGTCAAGGCTGACTATCAGGAAGGCATTCAATTCAGCAGCAAGGTATTGCTGCGCGCGGGAATTATTTTATTGGGCTTTCGACTGAACTTGCTGGATATTGCCGCAGCTGGTTATGCTGTGTTAGCAACAGATGTGCTTGTCATCGCTTTTACAATGACATTTATCCTGCTTTTAGGAAAGGTATTCAAATTAGACAAACACCTATCAATGTTGATTGCGGCAGGCACAGCGATTTGTGGGGCTGCTGCTATTATTGCGGTAGCACCCATCATTAAGAATAAACAAGAGCACACAGCCATCGCTGTTTCATGTATCGCTATTTTGGGAACGATCGGTGCACTTCTTTATATCTTTTTATTCCCCCATTTACCAATCAGTAAGTATGAGTATGGTGTATTGACAGGAGCGACACTGCATGAGCTGGCCCATGTTGTCGCTGCAGCTGTACCAGGAGGGGCAGAAAGCAGCCAGGCAGCTATCGTAGTGAAGCTTGGAAGAGTGCTTTTATTAATACCGGTCGCTTTAATCATCAGCTTGATCATCAATAGAAAGGAATTGACGGAGAAAGGATTGAAAAGTCTGCCGATCCCATGGTTTATTTTTGGTTTTTTATTCGCCAGCTTTATTAACACTCTTGATTTCATACCGGAGAGTGTTGTCACCTATTTGCTTTTGTTAAGCACATACTTGCTTGCAATGGGGATGGCGGGGCTTGGATTAAATGTTAATTACAAAGACTTTGCGAGAGAAGGGATGAAGCCAGTAGGAGTTGCTATTGTTGGTTTTGCTGGTCTGTTGGCGCTTTCTCCTCTGGTTTTATTCATCTTCCGCATGATTTGAGTGAAAAGTTCCTTCTGCTTCATTTATAATGAAAGAGGAAACAGAGGGGAGAAGACAAATGAACTTAGAATATTTACGGTTATTTTACGCGGTAGCAAACAATAAAAACTTTTCACAGACGGCGAAAGAGCTGCATATCTCCCAGTCATCTGTCAGTCTACAAATTAAACATTTAGAAGATATGCTTCAAACGAAGCTATTTGAACGTACAACCAAAAAGGTAGATTTAACACCGGCAGGTCAAATATTATATAAAAAAGCGGAGAAAATGCTTTTTTTAATGAACGAAATCCAAAATGAACTGCAAGAATTAAAGGGAGAGGTCGCCGGCAGTTTAAACATTGGAGCCAGCCTGACAATTGGCGAGCATGTGTTGCCGTTTTTAATTGCAAACTATAAAAAGCGCTACCCGCTCGTCGATGTTCATTTAAAAATGTGCAACTCGGAGCAAATTATTGAGAAATTGTATAAGCATGAATTAAACCTCGGATTTATTGAATCTATGCTATCCTATCCTAATTTGAAACAAATCCCATTTCAGGAAGACGAATTAATCCTGATTGCTTCTAGCTCTTCACAAATTATTATTAGCGATAGCATATTGAAAGAAGAGCTCACTTCCCTTCCATTCATTATTCGGGAGAAAGGTTCTGGCACCAGACAAGTTATTGAAGGCAGTTTAAGAAAAAATCAAGTGGACCCCAACGAGTTAAAGACGGTATTGGAGTTAGAACATACAGAGTCTATTAAAAGCGCTGTAGAAGCGGATATTGGTATCTCAATCATTTCAAAATCAGCCGTGAAAAAAGAGCTGCAGCTGGGGACATTAAAAGAAGTAAAGATTGATGGTGTAAAGTTAACAAGGCAATTCTACATGGTCTATTTTGAAGAGGCTCTACAGCTGACAAGCAAAAAATTAAAAGACCTTGTTTTCTCACAATCTAGTAAGATTCATTAAGAACAGGTGTCGATAGAATTCTATATTGAATTCTGTTGATACCTGTTTTTTAATAATGTGTTACAATTTTATAAAATCATCTCAAGATGAGAAGAAGGAAGAATCACCGCTTTTTGGCAAGGCTTAAAAAATGATGGAGAAAGGGGTATGTATGTGGAGAAGCTAAATCCTAAAGATCCGGTGCCGCTTCATATTCAGTTAAGGAACAAGATAGAAGGATTAATTCATGAAGGAAGGTACCAGAGCAAGATTCCGAGTGAGCGTCAGCTGATGGATGAATATGAAGTGAGCAGAAGTACGGTGAGAGAAGCGGTTGCCCACCTTGTTCGAGAAGGGCTTGTTGAAAAAGTCCATGGCAAAGGAACATTTATCTCTTCTAAAGCTATTCAAGATTGGCTCGGTTCATTAACAAGTACGACAGAAACGATACGGAAAATGGGGATGGAGCCGGGAGCTAAGCTCGTTACACATGGGGTAATTAATCCACCAGCCGATATCATCGAAGCCACAGGCTTTAAAATCGCTTATTTTATCAAGAGAGTTAGGTATGCTAACGACATTCCACTCGCTATTGAACTGCAATATTATCCTGTCGATATTGGTAGTAAATTAGCTGAATTCGATATTGATAAAGGGACTCTTTTTGATTTAATGGAAGAAAATCTTGGCATTCAGTTAGCGGAGGCAGAGCAATTGCTTACGAGCGGCTTTTTAAGCGCCGAAGATGCCGAATTGTTAGATGTGCCTGATTTGTTCAATGTGTTAAATACGGAGCGAAAGCTTTGGGATCACTCTGGCAGGCTGGTTGAATACTACGTGGCCTCTTTCCGCTCTGATATGTACTCATTTCGTATGAAGCTAAGTAAAAAGAACAATTGAAGAGGGGACGGCTAGATAAGGGGAAGAGCTGTTTCTTGATAGGTATTCTGTCGTTCCCTGTCTATTAAAAATGCAGATAAGCATAAATAGAATTTGCAATAAATAATATATTTAGAATTGATTGAATATTTTCAAAACGTATGATTTAATATAAATAACAACAGAGAGGTACACAAACTGGTACGGACGACCTGACGACATGATATGACAAAGAGAAGAGCAGAGGAGGAGAACGAAAGAAAGTAAAAGCTTTTTCTTGTAAATTCGCTGCGGCAGCAGCTGAGTTTAATAGATGATTAGCTAGTTATTAATACTTGTTAAAGGGGGCAAACAGGATGGCTCAATTGGAAGTGAAAGATAATCAAAAGCTGGTGAAACAAGATAACGACCACTTGTGGCACGCGATGAGCCGCCATGTAGAAGGCGGACAGCCAATGATTGCTGAATCAGGCGATGGTGCATGGTTCACAGACCTTGAAGGAAAACGTTATCTGGACGGAGTTTCAGGGCTCTGGTGCTTAAATTTAGGGCACGGTCGCGAGGAAATTGTAGAAGCTGCTGCAGAACAAATGAGAAAGCTTTCCTATTTTCCGCTGACGTTAAGCCATCAGCCGGCGATTGAATTATCTGCGAAGATAAGCGAATTACTGGGAGATTCCTATAAAACCTTTTTCTCGAATAGCGGTTCTGAAGCAAATGAAACCGCCTTCAAGATTGCGAGACAATATCATCAACAAAACGGAAATCCAGGAAAATATAAATTTATCTCCAGGTACCGGGCCTATCATGGATCAACTCTCGGTGCATTAAGTGCAACGGCGCAAGCAAACAGACGAGTGAAGTACGATCCGGGCGTGCCGGGCTTCCTGCATGTTCCACCTCCGTACAGCTATCGTTGCCCGTTTGGTGAAGAAGTAACAAATTGTGATAAGGTAGCAGCGGATCAAATTGACCAGATGATTACGTGGGAGGGAGCCGAATCAGTCGCAGCAGTGATCATGGAACCATTTATTTCCGGAGGTGGCGTGATTGTCCCTTCGAGCGAGTATTTGCAGCGAGTAGCTGACATTTGCAAGAAGCATGATGTATTGCTCATTATCGATGAAGTGGTTTCCGGTTTTGGGCGTACAGGCAAGATGTTCGGCTTCATGCATTCAGCAGGTGTACAGCCTGACATCGTTACAATGGCGAAAGGACTGACAAGTGGATACTTGCCGCTTGGGGCAACAGCCGTTCATTCCCGCATTTATGAAAAGTTCAAGGAAAAAGGAACAGACAACCACCTTCGCCACGTTTCAACGTACGGAGGACACCCAGCAAGTTGCGCGGTTGCTCTGAAAAATATTGAGATTATTGAGCGAGAAGGCATTGTAGAAAGAGTAGCCCGGCTTGGAGAACTAATCTTAGGTAAATTAAATGAGCTAGCGAGCCATCCATATGTAGGGGAAGTAAGATCAAAAGGGTTCCTATACGGCTTAGAGCTCGTAAAAGATAAGGATACAAAGGAGCCGATTTCTGATGAAATCATCGGCAGCATCATTGCCAAGTGTAAAGCAAAAGGACTGATTATCGGACGAAACGGTGATACAGTTCCCGGATTCAACAATGTGCTCATTGTAGCACCACCGCTTTCTTCTACAGAGGAAGATCTTCACTTCCTTGTTAATACCATGTTTGAGGTTTTTAATGATACTAAATAATTTTAACGATAAAAGTGAATCAAAAAAGAGAGGATGAGGGGTAAATGGTTAAAGCAGAAAAAGAATTAGAGGTTATGCAAGGAAAAAAATTAAAGATGACACCGAGTGAGGCAATTGTTGAAACATTGCTTGCTGAAGGCATCGATCAAATGTATGGGATTTTAGGGTCGGCTTTCATGGATATGCTTGATTTGCTGCCAACAGCGGGGATCAAATTTATCCCAGTACGTCATGAACAAAGTGCGGCTCATATGGCAGATGCCTTTACACGGGTGACAGGAAAAGCGGGAGTCGTCATCGGACAAAATGGACCAGGGGTTACGAACATGGTTACTTCAGTAGCAGCTGCTAATATGGCGCATACACCAATGATCGTGATTGCTCCATCAGCTGGTACGAAAACAATCGGCTGGGATGGTTTCCAAGAGTGTGATGAAGCTTCTGTATTCGACAAAATTACAAAAGCAACAGTAAAAGTAACACATCCAAGCCGCGTGGCAGATTGTTTGCGCACAGCTTTCCGTCTTGCTTATGCAGAACGCGGCCCAGTTCTTTACCATATTCCGCGTGACTATTTCTACGGCGAAGTAGAAGACTATATTTTAAAACCATCCCAGTATCGTGTAGAGAAAAAAGGATTTGGCGATTCTGCAGCAGTCGATCGAGCAGTGGAACTATTAAAAACAGCTAAAAACCCTGTTATCATTTCCGGAAGAGGAGCTGTGGATGCGGATGCCGTTGACTTGGTAAAAGATTTGGCGGAAAAATTAAGTGCACCGGTAGCTGTTTCTTACATGCATAATGATGCCTTCCCAGCTGATCATCCGCAAGCGGTTGGACCGATTGGTTATATGGGATCAAAAGCAGCAATGCATTCTTTACAGGAAGCAGATGTGCTGTTAGCGATCGGTACAAGATTGTCTGTATTTGGAACTCTTCCATGCTATGATATTGATTATTTCCCTAAAAATGCGAAGATTATTCAAATTGATATCAACCATCGCAATATCGCAAGAACACATCCAGTCGAAGTAGGGATTCTTGGTGATGCTTATGATTCAACAGCAGAAATCTTAACGCGCTTGGAAAACAGCGGGGCTTCTTTCGAGCCAAACAAGGAGCGCCTGCAAAAAATTGCAGCAGAGAAAGAGAAGTGGGAGCAAGAGCTTGTTGATTTAGCCATGGTTCCAGGTAATCCAATGAATCCACGAAGAGCCTTGCTTGAAATTAACCGTGCGCTTCCAGATAATGCAGTCGTTGCTTCTGATATTGGCAATACATCGTCTACGTCCAATGCCTATTTAACATTCAATCAGCCGCGCAAGCATTTGGCTGCGTTAACGTTCGGTAACTGCGGATTCGCTTATCCGGCTGCTATGGGGGCTGTTCTTGCTGATCCATCTTCTCCAGCGTTTTGTATTGTTGGTGATGGCGCTTGGGGCATGAGTCTTCATGAAGTGAGCACAGCCGTAGAACAGAACCTACCTGTTATCGCTTGTGTATTTAATAATGGGGCTTGGTGCGCTGAGAAGAAAAACCAAGTGGATTTCTATAACAATCGGTTTGTCGGGGCAGACATCGAAGGCCCGAACTTTGCTGAAGTGGCGAAGAGCATGGGGGCAGAAGGCATCCGTGTGGATAATCCAGAAGATTTACAAAAAGCAATTCAAACAGCGCTAGCTTCCAAGAAGCCAACAGTTATTGATATTCTTGTAGACGGTACACAGTTGGCACCGCCATTCAGAAAAGATGCATTGCAAATGCCGACTCGTCTCCTTGAAAAGTATGCACATCTTGATCATAAAAACTGGTAAAAAACAAAAGGGGCTTTTCCGAAAAAAGCCCCTTTTTTTAAAAAAATGTTTTCTCTAGTTTAAAAAAGGTTATTTAAACTATTACCGTTGCTTGCTTGCTGCCTTTCAAAAGACAGATTCACCTAGTAAAAGGGGAAATAAACAATATGTTAAGCTGGGTTTTAGTCAAATACTTACTAAACCCATTTGTAAACGCTTACTAATAAGCATTCACGGAAAAATATTGAAAGTTGGTGGATAACTTGGAGCATCAACAAGAAGAATTAAAAGCGGGCCTTAAACAAAGACATTTAACCATGATATCTCTAAGTGGAGTTATTGGTGCCGGATTATTTGTGGGGAGCGGCATTATCATTGGTAAAACTGGACCAGGGGCGATTGTATCTTATGCACTGGCAGGTCTCATCGTCGTTCTAGTCATGAGAATGCTAGGAGAAATGGCTACAGTGAACCCGAGCACAGGATCGTTTGCTGTGTATGCAAGAGAAGGGATTGGAGAGTGGGCAGGTTATGCGACAGGTTGGTTATACTGGTTCTTCTGGGTGATTGTTATTGCCTTAGAGGCAGTCGCTGGCGCAGCGATTATCCACGAGTGGCTTCCTTCTGTGCCGGTGTGGCTAATAAGTCTTGCTTTAATTGTTTTATTGAAACTTACTAATATTTTCTCTGTGAAATCATTTGGTGAATTTGAATATTGGTTTTCCATCATTAAGATAGTAAGCATTATTTTATTTTTAGGTTTAGGAGCAGCAGTTATTCTTGGGTTTGTGCCAAATGTTAAACCGCCGGGCACATCTAATCTGTTAAATATAGGCGGTTTCATACCTAATGGAATTGAGTCGGTCATTGTTGGTATTGCCATTGTTTTTCATGCTTTCGTAGGTGTGGAAATCCCAGCTATTGCAGCGGGTGAAACGTCTGATCCAGTGAAATCTGTGAGAAAAGCATTAAATAGTGTAGTATGGCGTATCCTGATTTTCTATATTGGTTCCATTGCTGTATTGGTGACCATCTTGCCTTGGAGTTCAGCGACATTACTAAAAAGCCCTTTTGTTTCTGTTCTTGAAATGATGGGAATTCCTTATGCCGCTCTTATTATGAACATAGTGGTTTTGACAGCTTTGCTTTCCTGCTTAAATTCTGGGCTGTACACGAGCTCCCGTATGCTATATTCGCTCGCTCAAAAAGGGGATGCTCCAAAATTATTTGCAAAGATAAGTAAAAATGGAGTGCCTGTTTTTGCTGTTGTAGGAAGCACGTTATTTGCTTTCATCAGCACGATATTTAGTTATACCTCCCCAGATAAAATATTTTTCTTTTTGGTAAATTCTTCCGGAGGCGTCGGAATTCTTGTCTACCTAGTCATTGCCATTTCTCATTTGCGTCTGAGAAAAAGGGCAGAAAAAGAAAACCCTGGAGTTCTAAAAGTGAAAATGTGGCTTTTCCCATATTTAACCTACGCGACCATCTTTGCAATGATTTTTGTGCTCATTTTAATGGCAATTGTTGATTCGCAACGGCCGCAGTTTATTTTTACATCTCTATTTAGCATCATAGTTATTTCTTCTTTCTTTGTAGTAAGAAGAAGAAGGGAGAAGAACAGAGAAGAAGAAATAACTATGATATCGCCCATTCCCAATCCGGAAAAAGTAAAAGATATCTAGGACAAGCCTGTTCTACCGAAGCGAAATTTAAACAATAAAAACCTGGATCGTTTGTCGATCCAGGTTTTTATTGTTTATTTCTAGAAGGAAGATCTAAGCAAGCACCAATTCCTTATTATCAGAGGCGGGCACACCATTGACGATTTGTTCTACTTCCCAGCCTTCTAATGTTTCTTTCTTTAGTAAAGCGTCTACTAATTGATGGAATTGTTCTTCGCG
The DNA here is from genome assembly GCF_038003025.1 of Pseudobacillus sp. FSL P4-0506. Taxonomy (NCBI): domain Bacteria; kingdom Bacillati; phylum Bacillota; class Bacilli; order Caryophanales; family Bacillaceae; genus Pseudobacillus; species Pseudobacillus sp. FSL P4-0506. The sequence continues at coordinate 3,267,253 of NZ_JBBOOI010000001.1, read as the reverse complement.
TTCTGCAATCAATTGTTCTGAAATAGAGAGAGCTTTGTCAAATAACTGTTGCATTTTTGATTCCCGTTCCATTTTAACAAAGGTTAATGTAAAGCCATCTTGCAGCACACCCATATCTACCATTTGTTCAATGATTTGTTTGGCCTGCTGAACGTCACCACTGACTCCGATGCTATGTTCACCAAGAAATTTTCGTTCTGCTGTGCCGCCTGACAGAATCATGGCGACTTGATCAAGCAGCTCACTGGCGGTGGATAGATGCAATTCTTTTGGGATAGGAGCGACATAACCGAGCGCCTGTCCTCTTGGAATAATAGTGGCTTTTCTTACCGACCCCGGTTTGGTAGCTGCAGCAACTAAAGCATGGCCTGCTTCATGAATCGCTACCCGGCGCTTTGTTTCAGGGTCTTGCAGCGTACGTGAAGTGCTTCCAAGAATTGTACGATCTAACGCATAGTCAAGATCGCTCTTTTCAATGATGCTGCGGTTGTTACGAATCGCACTTCGGCTAGCCGTCTCAAATAGTGAACTTAACTCCGCACCTGAAAACCCAGACGTACTTTCTGCTAAATCACCGAGTGAGGAGAGCACATTTTCAGCGAGTTTTTTTCCTTTAATGTGAATGTCGATAATTTCTCGTCTGCCTTTTGTGTCTGGCAATGGAACGAGGAAAGAGAAATCAATCCGTCCGGGACGAAGGAAGGCTTCATCAAGCATGTCTTTTCTGTTGGTAGCAGCTATAAAAAGGATATCATCATTGGAGTGGCCGCCATCGAGTTGAACAAGAAGTTCGGTTAGCGTCTTTTCAGATTCCTCTCCGCCATGAGCCTTGCGGCGGCCGGCTAGAGCATCCACTTCATCGATGAAAATCACGGCTGGTTTTTGTTTTCTTGCTTGTTCGAATAAACTGCGGACACGAGAAGCTCCAACCCCGACAAATAACTCGGTAAAAGCCGATCCGCTTGCTGAAAAGAAGTTGGCATTCAGTTCTTTTGCAATCGCTTGAGCGAGCAATGTTTTACCAGTCCCAGGAGGCCCGTATAACAAGATGCCTCTTGGAGCTTTGACGCCAATTTCAGCGGAACGCTCGGGATTTTTTAGGATAGACAAGGTTTGCTTAATCTCCGCTTTCATTTCTGCTGATAGTCCACCTACATCATTTAACGTGATGGAAGGAAGGGGGATCGCTTTCGATAAACTGTTTTTCATCGCTTTTGTTGAAGAAGTGGTACCGCTTCTTCCCTTTTTATAAAGAACAGCAGCAGCAGCGACGATTACTAATAGCACACCCCCGATTATTAAATTGTCATAGGGCCCTTTATTTGAGTAAGAATAACGAATATTATAGGTTTCAACCAATCGGTCTACCGAAGTGCTTCCGGGAGAAGTATAGGAGACGTATTGGTGATCTTTAGTAGTGAGATAAAGAGCGCCGTCAGGCTTTTCTTGTAAAGAAACAGGAGCTCCTTTTTGTTCCTGTATAATCTTTTCCATTGACGAGAAGGAAATAGTGACTGCCTTATCAACGTCTTTCAATGACCAGGAAATCGCTGCTACAGCGATGGCGATTAAGGCGAACAGCGGAAAAAGCTTTTTCATTAAACTGGACTTAGCTTCCACTCAATTCAACTCCCTAAATAATATATATATCTATTATAAGTATTTAAACTTATATATAAATAGGTAAAAAGTAATGTATATTTTGTCAAATTAAAGAAATATGACCATAATGCTCGCTTGGTAAATGGCTAGAAGTGGGTAAAAAGATTTAAAAGCATCTATAGATGATTTATAAAGAATTGTATAAATAGTAGCAATCATATGTCTATATTTTTGCTTGGAATTTATCAAAAAGCTACACCAGTATATGGTGCCTCATTCTCTCTTGTAGAGAGAACAGGTAAGAATGTGTATGTTTTAATAAATAATGTTTATCGTTTAGATGAACCCGGAAAGCAAGATGGAAGCTTTGCTATTGCAGGGCACCGCCCCGCTGTGTTTGGCAAGTTTTTTTAACAGACTAGGGGAACTGAAGAGCGGCAGCTTAGTCAAACTGGAGACAGAAGATCGACAAATGATGTTTAAAGTATTTGATAAGAAAATTGTTGCACCTGAAGAGGTAAACGTACTGCAGGCGCAAAGGGGAAAGTTGCTGCTGTCACTGGTAACTTGTCATCTGCAACATTCATCAAAGTATCGTCTGGTCATACAAGCAAAACGGATTCAATGAGAGGCTGTCTCAAAAATTGCGTATCGCAATTTTTGAGACAGCCTTTTTGAGACTAAGGCTATATAATGGAAAAGAACTTATATAATATAAGGATCAGCGAGGAGGGAATGGAACAAGGAATAATATGGTTCAATTAAAGACGATGATTCAATTCAAACAGGCTGGAAAGTTTCAGGTAAATGGCAAAGAAAAACGCATGGTACTAAAGAATGTGACAGCAGAGGTACCCGAAGGAGCGATTATTACGCTGGTGGGGCCTTCTGGTTCAGGGAAAAGCACGCTTCTGTCTCTTTGCAATCTGTTGCTGACTCCGGATGAGGGGGAAGTATGGATACAGGGAAGAGAAGTAAGAAACTGGGATGTAAATAAGCTGCGACAACAGGCAGCGCTGGCTTTTCAGACAGCCCCGATGATCCCAGGAACAGTGCATGACAATTTGCTACTGGCAGCGCGAATTCATGGTACTGCGCTCTCCTCCCCTGAAGAATTGCTTCGTTATGTAGGTCTTTCAAAAGATTTACTGCAAAGAAGCGCAGAGGAAATTTCAGGAGGCCAGAAACAAAGAGTGGCACTTGCAAGAACGCTTGTAAATGAATCTTCTATATTAATGCTTGATGAAATTACTTCGGCTTTAGACCCTTCAGCAGCCAGAGAGATAGAAGAATTAATAATGAAAATACATAAAGATGAGCACAAAACGATCTTATGGGTGACTCATGATCTAGAGCAGGCACGAAGAATTGGACACTACACGTGGCTGCTTGTAGAGGGGCAGCTGATTGAAAAGGCAGATACAGAGTCATTTTTCCACCAGCCAAAAGAAGAGTTAACACGCCGATTTTTACGGGGCGAACTAAGTGGAGGCAGAGCATAACATGAGTTTGTTTACACTATCTTTAGCCGTTATATTTGTTGGGGTGGCTGTTCTACTGTCAAGCGGATTAAAGCTTGGATTAGAGAAGGACATCATTATTGCAGCTGCCCGCTCTGCTATCCAGTTAATGGCCATCGGTTACGTTCTAACCTTTATCTTTTCCGCAGATAACCCTGTTTTTATGCTTATTATGATTGTTTTAATGATTGCCGTTGCTACTCTCAATATTGTCAAACGAAAGGCCGAGATTCCGGGGATCAGCTGGCGAATAGTTATGACTTTGTTTGTTATTGAGGCAGTGTCCATGCTGTTTTTAATTGGGTTGAAGATTATTCCTCCAGCCCCAAGGTACGTTATCCCATTTAGCGGGATGATCATCGGGAGTTCGATGATCATAGCGAGCTTATTACTGAACAGGATGAAAGCCGAAATTATTTCAAGAAAAGCGGAAATAAATGTTATTCTTTCGCTCGGAGGCACACCTAAACAAGCGGTACAGATGATTTTAAAAGATGCGGTCCGTGCCAGCATGATTCCCAGCATTGACAGCGCAAAAACCATTGGGCTTGTACAGTTGCCAGGGATGATGACAGGACAAATTATTGCGGGTGCTGATCCGGTCCAGGCCGTTCGTTTTCAGCTAATTATTGTCTTTTCTTCTTTAGCAACAGCAGCTTTAACCAGCATAATTTTGGCAAGACTTGTTTATCCGGCTTTGTTTAATCAATATCAACAGTTATCTTTTAAAGAATCATCATAAAAATAAATGTCATGATGTGTGCAATTCAAACAACCCACAAATTACCACATTAAAGATCCTCTAAATAGGAGAAGCTACTGTATGTACAATCACCAAAAGGAGGATTATGGGATGAACAACAGACCAAAACCAGATGACAGATCAAACAATGTGGAAAGATTGCAGGAGATGGTAGAAAATACAATCGGAAACATGGAAAGAGCAGAAGAAACCATGATGAATGCTGAAGCGGAACAGCGTGAAGCGATTGAAGAGAAGAACGCACGCCGAAGAGAAAGCATTGCGGGAATGCGGGCGGAAATTAAAGATGAAGCAAGCGACCGTGAAAACGGACAGATCAATGGTTAATAAAAAGGACGCAGATTTGCGTCCTTTTTATTAACGTACAACTTTACATAATATATTTATGATTAACTATAGCATTTAGAAATTTTCTTTGGTATTCCTCAATGTCTCATTCATCCTCATAGCTGTGATCATCCCTGCTGCTAAAGGCAAGCATGCCACTAAACCAATCGCCCAGCTTACATTTAGCCTATCAGAAATGATACCGGCCATCAGTGCGCCAAAGACATAACCACTGTCACGCCAGAAACGATAAATACCTGTAGAGGTAGCTCTCCAGCTTGAAGGGACAATGTCGCTGATGGATGCTATCAAAGTTGGATAGACCATAGCTGTTCCAATTCCTAACAAGGCTGCTCCTATAATCCATAAGGAATAGGTATCGATGAAGAGGAGTGACCAAAGAGAAAAAGCCTGCAGCCACATGCCGACGGTAATTAACCATTTACGGCCAATCTGATCACTCAGGGCCCCTGTAAAAAGCTGAAAAACTCCCCATGCTGCGGGATAAATAGCCGTAATTAATCCAATCTGTCCGATGGTCAATCCCCTTGAAGAAAAAAATAACGGGAATAACCCCCAGGCCATACCATCTTTTAAATTGGTTGCCAATCCAGCAAAACTGGCACTTGATAAATTCTTATCTTTCCAAGTTGTTTTCCAAAACACAGTTTTTAAATTATTTGTTTGTACATCGTCTATCTTTAAATTTTTAATATGTTTTTCTGTGTCAGTTATCACTAATGAAAGCAAAAAGCCAAAAACGGCAATACCGATGCCAATGTAAAATGGTTCGGGGCGCAAAGAATAGTTGGATGCCGTGTATCCTGAAATCATAGCAAACAAGGCCACCCCAATGTAACCGGCAAATTCATTTAATCCGATAGCTAAGCCACGCTGTGTCTTTTTTGACAAATCAATCTTCATATTTACGGTCATGGACCATGTGAGTCCTTGATTAATTCCTAACAGGATGTTAGCAAATACAATCATCCACCAAAATTGAGCAAAAATAATGATTAATGGAACGAATAATCCAATAAACCAGCCTATTAACAGCACTTGTCTTCTTCCGATCCGGTCTGCTAAATTTCCGGCAAAGAAGTTAACAATCGCTTTCGAAAATCCAAAGCTGATAATAAAAGACAGGGCGGCACTGGCTGAAGCAATGCCAAATTGCTCTTCCCCTATGAGAGGAAGAATGGTTCTTTCAAGGCCGATCATGGAGCCTACAAATAAATTAATAACGACTAATAATGAAAATGGCAGAAGGTTTTCCTTTATGCCAATCGTATTCAAATTACTCACCTCTTGAAAAGGATATTTTTTCATAAGGACACTTTTTTGAAAGACTGTTTTCTATGGTTATAAATGCTTAGCAATAGAGATTATTTATTACAAACTATTGAGCTGGTTAAAACTATTATACCCATACGGGTATGAAAGTGTAAATGGGGTTTTAAATTCAAACAAAAGGTTTTCATATTTATAGAAGAAACGAGCGGAACGTTAAATGTTGCACCTCTCTGTTTTGTTTTCCGTAAGATAAAGTGAAGGGGATAGGGGGGAAGCATATGCATAATGCGTATCATTATTCTATTGTAAGCAGGCAAACTAATCAGTTGATTGCCAATGTTGAAAAGGCGATCAATGGAGAATATACGGCCATTCAATGCTATGCAAAACTGGCGGAAATGGCTCCAAGTAAGGGAGTGAAAAAACAAATTCTTGAAATTCGTCGAGATGAAAAAAGGCATTTCCAGCAATTCATGCAAATGTATATTCAATTAACCGGACGTCAACCACAACCGCAGCTTTTAGAACGCTGCCCTAACAAATATATTAAAGGCCTGGAATTCGCTTTAAAAGATGAACAAGAAACAGTGGATTTTTATTTAGACATTGCGGACGAAGCACCTAGCCAATATATCAAGGAAACGTTTCGCAGAGCAGCAGCAGATGAACAAAACCACGCTGTTTGGTTCCTTTATTACTTTGTCAAAGGGAGAGATTGAGAGGGAAAATTGAGCACAAGAATACTTGCTTTCAACAGGTATTTTTATGCTTTGCCGCGTGGTTTTTAAAGCCAAAAGGGTTTCCGCGATTACAGAACAATCAATAATATTGGCAAAAATATTTATGTGAAAAATTCAAATAACATTTCAAAATCCTTCTATTAAAAACCATGTAAATAGGAAACGCTAGTGCTTGTATTCACTGTGAAAATAAAAAACAAATTGAAAACACTCGTAAAATTCATCAGAAGAATGCCGTTTTATCATTTCTTTCGCCTTCTGTGGGAGGAGAAAATTTGCATGTTTCTTCTTTTTATGAAAGGGAAATGAATGATGTCAAGAAATAACAGTGGAATCAGCAGGAGGGAACTATGATTAGTGGAGTGATAGATGTAGCCATTTTAGGCGGAGGCCCAGGCGGGTTAAGCGCAGCTCTCGTATTAGGAAGATCCTTAAAGAAAGTAATAGTAATCGATGAGGGAAAGCCGAGAAACCAGGTAACCGTTAAAGCACATGGATTCTTAACGAGAGACGGAGTAAGTCCCTCTGAAATTAGAGAAGCAGCTCATGAACAAATGAAGGCGTATCCTAATGTCCAGATATGGAAAGACGTTGTTGAAAGTATTAATAAAAACAATGGAGTTTTTGTCATAAAAACAAAAAAGGGGAACACCGTATTGAGCAGAAAGGTGATCGCTGCTATGGGGATGAAAGATCATTTGCCAGATATTCCAGGAATAAAGGAAGTGTACGGGAAAACATTATTTCATTGCCCTTATTGTGATGGGTGGGAACGGAAGAATGAATCGCTCGCTGTAATTGGCAATGGGAAAGCATTGATGCCTTTTATAAAAATTATTTATAACTGGAGCAAAGATCTAATTGTATTTACAAATGGAGAGGCCAATATCAGTGATGAAGAAAAGCAGCAGCTTGTGCAGCACCACATCCAATTAAAAGAGTCTCCGATCCGAGCAATCACATCGAGCAATGGAAAAATGGAACGGCTAATTTTGGAAAATGGAGAGTCGATCCCAAGAAAAGGGGGATTTATGACAACGACTGGGGAAAAGCAAGCTTCTATGATTCCTGCCACGCTAGGTGTTCCGCTAAATGAAAAGGGAGAATATGAAACTGATGAACACGGGCAGACAAATGTCAAAGGGCTATTCGTTATCGGTGATGCCAAAAACACATTTACGAGTCTGATTGGCGCTGCTAGTCAGGGATATGAAGCGGGTGTCATCATCAATAACGAGTTTGCAGAAGAAGAATGGGACTAAAATAAATTTTTCCCATTATTCCTTTCAGACAAACAGCACACATAAGTAAGAGCGTGTGCATCCTTCTCCCTCTTTGAGCTGAACGGTTGTGTAATTAACCGGACATAAAAGAAGAAAAAGGCTTATATTGCAAATTTTAAAGAGAAGTGTATTAAAGCTAATACAATCATGTTAATACCAAACAGTTATTTAAAAAACGATCTCCTGATTGCATGGTTTTTTAAATAGCTGTTTAATATTAATATGACTTCACTTCAAATTTTAATTTCTTGCAGCCCGTACCTGTGATCATATGTGGATTAAAACCTTTCAATGATTACATCCATCATTTTAGATGCAATGTAATAGGCTATTAATGAATATAACGCTCTATCCCAGCTAAAGATAAAACCTGCACTGCAAAAAATGAAGAAATTTATAAACATAATGATCTTGCCAACAGAAAAAGAGATTCTTTGGTTAAGCAAAATCCCCAAAATTTCTGTCCCATCAAGAGATCCACCGTACCGGATTACTACTCCAACACCAATCCCTAGGAAGGTTCCTCCCAGAACCGATGCTAACAATAGATTTTCAGTTGGAACAGGTACATTGTAAAGAAAAAACGTTCCGAACGATAATATACCTATCCCTAATAAGGTTGTTAGTACAAATTTTTTACCGATTTTTTTATAGCCTAGATAGAGAAAAGGAAGGTTTAAAATCAATAGAAGCAATTCTAATTTCAAATCTGTTAAATAGGATATAATGATTGAAATACCGACGATCCCACCATCAATAATATGATTCGGCACTAAAAAAATCTTTAATCCGAGAGATACAAAAAAAGCACCTAACGCAACAAACAAGGCGTGCATCATTCGTTCGGCTTTTGGTAACTTGCTTCGTTCCAACTGACCATCTTCCAGCGGCACATACTTTATCAGTATAAGTGCTGGTAATAAAAATCCAACGCTCCCCTCAAAAAAAGCGACCAATCTAGACCAGCCAATTGGAACGATGCCTCCATAGACACCGTAGAATAAGGTCGTTGCACTTAATTGCAGGGAGTTCAATAATTTTTCCAAGAGTAGTTTCTTATGATCGTTGAATGGAAAGGGGGCGATTAATGATCCTAAACCCAAGAGATCTAAGAGGAAGTAGATAAAACTAAATGTGACTAAAACATTTATATAAAGAAATAAAAAAATGATTAATATATAAATTTTTCCTTCTCTTTGTATATGTGAGAACATCTAGTCGCTTTCCCCTCTCATTTGATAGACAAGTCATTGTAAATTCTATGATAGAATTTTTATTCCTAATACTAGGATTGATGAGAGGAAATTCTCTGCAATTGGAGGGAAGCCTTAATGTGTTTTTCTAACCTGTTCTCCAATGGCTTATGATGTTTAATAAAGTCTGTATGAATTTTTTACTAAATGAAATAATTTATCTTTTTTAATAAAAGAATCAAGCAATTATATAGAAATAAAGCGTATTTTGAGCCAGCTTTTTTAAAAATACGCTTTTTTTCTTGCGTTCTTTTATCCATATTTATAATAGTTTCTTCATCAAACCTTATTAGAAAGTACAACCGTTTTGAATAAAAAATCCATTAACTATCTGAAACTATAGACTTTTCTGTATAAAGAATTTATAGTAGTTTTAAGACTAACTACTAACGGGAGGGTTTATGGAAGAAAAAGCGATTGTTGAATTGCAAAAGCTCGGATTTTCAAAATATGAGTGTAAGGCCTATATAGGCTTATTGAAATCACCTGCGATAACTGGCTATGAATTAAGTAAGCGTTCGGGCGTTCCGCGGTCAATGATTTATGAGGTGTTGGGGAAATTACTTGATAAAGGAGCTGTTCAAACAGTTCCTTCGGATCCCATTGTCTATCAACCTGTTGATCCGAAACGGTTGCTTTCTCGTCTGAAAGAAGAGATGAATACATCGTTTGAATGGTTAGAGTCTTCTCTTACAGTGTTAGAGAGTGATCAAAAGATGGATGTGGTCACTAGAATTGTCCAATACGAGCATATCGTTCAAGAAATGCTTTCGATGATTCAATCAGCGAAAAAAGAGATCTGGCTGTCCATCTGGGCTCCACTTGTGAAAGAGATTGAAAAGGCTGTTCGGGAGAAAGAAGGAACGATACCGATTTTTACGGTTTTGTTTGGGGCGGAAAATAAGACATTAGGACACACGTATCACCATAACTATATGGCTCCAGGCATTGTCAGTAAACGCATGAATGGCTATTTAACTATTCTCATTCGAGATGAAGAGGAAGCTCTCATTGCTAAGTTTAGCGACAAAGGTTCAGAGTGGGCGGTGAAGTCGACAGATCCAGCTCTTGTTCTTGTAGCTACCGAATATATTCGGCATGACATTATGGTGGAAGAAGTCACAAATGCGTTCGGCCCTGAAAAGCTAGAAGCGCTGTGGAAATCGCGAGAGGATTTGATTCATGTAATGACAGGAAAAAACAGCTTAACATAAAGCTGTTTTTTCATCACAAAAATAATAGTCGTTATGCTTATAACGACTTAAGGGACGGATTAGATGTATGCAAAATTAAAGTTTGCCAGCTCTATGGCTATATTTGGTTCAATTGGTCTATTTTCAGAAAAAACCGGTCTGCACTCGATAGAGTTAGTTTTTGTGCGTTGTCTTTGTGCAAGCATTCTTTTAGGAGCAATATGGGTTTTTAGCAAACGAAAAACAAAACAACAAAAGCAAGCGCCTATCCCTCGTCGAGAGTATCTACTTGCCTTATTATGCGGGCTATTTCTTATCATAAATTGGGTCTTTTTCTTTCGTTCTTTAGAATTGATGCCTATTACTGTAGCAGTGTCCATTTATCATTTAGCACCGGTTATTGTGCTCCTTTTAGGCTCTGTTATTTTTAAAGAAAAAATAACTAAAATAGGATTGCTCTTTTTCTTTGTTTGCTTTTTTGGCACATTATTAGTTGGAGGAATCCATCAACATACTACTCTTGATGGTTTCTTCGCTACCGGTATTTTATGGGCATTTGCAGCGGCTTTTTTCTACGCCCTTACTTCCATTACGGGAAAGGGAATTCAAGTACTTAGTCCAGTGTCAACAACGGTTATTCAAACAAGTTTAGGTGTTTTATTGTTGATGCCGTTAGTAGATTGGACAAGTTTTATACCTCTTACCTTCACAAACTGGTGTTATATCCTTGTGACAGGATTTATTCATACTGGATTTGTGTTTTACTTATTTTTCAGTAGTTTGCGTGAATTAAAGGCTCAAACCATCGCTCTTTTAGTCTTTGTAGATCCGGTTGTTGCCATCTTGCTTGATGTAACCCTTTTACACTATCGTCCGGATGCTTACCAGCTGCTTGGAATCATTCTGGTATTTGTGGGAATCAGTTATTCTCCTAAAAAAGAAGAAGAGTTAGAAAAAGCGTAAATGTGTTCGCTCAAACTATTAATCCAGCGCTTGTGGTGGAGTGAGTTGAAGTGATAAGGGCAAGGAAGAGATAGGCAAAATGAAGAGGAACGCGATCGTCATAATTCATGCGTTCAGAGCAAAAACTTTGATGAAAGCCTTAAGGGGGACAAACCTTAAGGCTGAATTTGTTGAGAGTGTTATTTTGGGCGACACTTTAAGCGGAGATGCAATCAGCTATTCACTTCATTAATAAGCATGAGTTCTGACAGATATATTTAGCTCATGTATCAGTAAAACTGAAGTCACCATTAAAAATAGTAATTTTACTTAAGGGTAATTCAATTATAAAATTAGTTACAATTATTAGAATAGTCTAAAAATAGCTTTGCGTTTAAAAGAACAAAGAGGTGCTTGCTGATTAAACAAGAAAGGGGAATAAAATGCTTGGAAAATCTTTTGTCAAGGGGATTGTTTCCGTTCCAATTGTTTTGGTTTTATTAGCCGGATCTTCCGTTATAAAGGCTGCATCTGATCAGCCGCTGCCGGCAACTCATTCAACTATTTTAGCAAATAAGGGCGTTTATAAACAGTTGGATTTTGCGGATAAGGAAGATTTTAAGAATGCACATAAAGGATTTATTGCACCTTTAAATAAGAATCCTATTAAAAACTCAAAAGGTAACGTAGTATGGGACAGCAATCAATATTCATTTATTAAAGAGAACCAGCCAGCGAGCTCTACCGTAAATCCGAGCTTGTGGAGACAGGCTCAATTACAAAATATTTCAGGCTTATTTAAAGTAGTGGATGGCGTTTATCAAGTTCGGGGACAGGATTTATCGGTGCTTACCATTGTGGAAGGAAAAACCGGATTAATCGTTTTGGATGCGCTTTCTACAATTAAAACAGCTAAGGCAGCCATGGAACTGTATTTCGAGCATCGCCCCAAGAAAACAGTAAGTGCCATTGTTATCAGTCATAGTCATGTGGATCACTTTGGCGGTATAAAAGGCATTGCCCAATACGCGGAAAATCCAGCAAAAGTGCCTATTATTGTCCCAGCAAAATTTAACGAAGAAGCGCTGAGTGAAAATGTTCTCTTAGGTAATATCATGTCTCGGCGTGCAGGTTATATGTTTGGCAACCTTTTGCCTGCTGGTGAAAAAGGGTTCGTTACTTCCGGTATTGGCCCGGGGCTAAGTAACGGAACTTTTAGTTATTTGCCTCCAACAATGGAAGTAAAGAAAGATATTCAAACGGTAGAGATAGACGGAATAACGTTTGAATTTCTGTTGACTCTGGACTCAGAAGCTCCATCCGAAATGCATTATTATATTCATGACTATAAAACGCTGGTGACAGCCGAAAACACAGGGCATACATTACACAATATTTACACATTAAGAGGGGCTAAAACGAGAGATGCCTTAAAATGGGTAGAAGCATTGGATAAAACAGTGGACCTATACGGAAGTAAAGATATAGAGGCTATGGTTACCGCTCATTCTTGGCCTGTATGGAATAAAGAGCGCATTTTAGAACAGTTGAAAAGCCAACGTGATTTATACAAGTATATTCATGACCAAACTATCCGATTGGCTAATTTGGGCTTTACGCCGGATGAAATTGCCGAAAAGCTAAAGCTTCCTGAAAAGTTAGACAAATCCTGGGCTAATCGAGGTTATTATGGAACGCTGAAACATAATGTTAAGGCTGTATATAACTATTATTTAGGATATTTCAACGGTAATCCGTCCGACTTAGATCCCTTACCTCAAGAGGAATCGGGAGAGAAATATGTGCAATATATGGGCGGGGAAAAGAAGGTTCTTAAGCAGGCAAAACTTGATTATAAGAAAGGAGAATACCGCTGGGTAGCTCAAGTCTTAAAGCATGTAGTCATGGCGAATCCCAATAATATAGAGGCAAAAAACTTATTGGCTAAAGCTTATGAGCAGCTAGGATATATGGCTGAATCCTCTGTTTGGCGTAATTTCTATCTTACCGGCGCCGAGGAGTTAAGGAATGGTGTAGCAGACTCGAAGGGAACGGGTGGAATGATGAATCTGGATACACTGCTCAATATGCCAGTGGATGATTTTCTTAAATTTTTGTCGATTAAATTAAATGGAACAAAAGCAGAAAATAAAAATATGGTGTTTAACATTACATTTACAGATTCACAAGTTAACTATGTAATGAATCTAGAAAACTCCGTGTTAAATTTCAAAAAGGGGAAGGTAGCATCCAAACCTGATACAACATTAGTGTTAGATAGAGTAACCTTCTACATGATTGCTTTAGGGAGAGAGAATTTGTCTGAAATGGAAAAAGCGGAGAAGGTTTCTGTTTCTGGCAGTAAGGAACGCTTCGAAAATTTCTTGTCTTTACTCGATCAATTTCACCCTAAAGTTAATATCGTTACCCCATGATGGCGGCTGCTTTAGATTATTTATAAAAAATAGCTTACATTCGGTAAAAAGGATGGATGACCACTATTGATTCCCGCGAGTTTAATTCTTAACCTCGTGGGCTTGAATTTAATCGTTAATTCTGCAGCCATCCATCCCTGTTTTCATAAATCCACTCACCGTTCTTTAATTAAATCATCCTGCTTGATAACAGAATTGAAAATCAATAAGGTGAAAAAATATTCAACCTTTGACAATTTGAAAGCAATTGTAAGCGCTTCCTGTGAAGGCTTGAAACAGCGCGTTGCCAATATAGATAGAAGTCTTTAAAACTGGAGGGATGAGGAATGCAGTTGTATGTAAGCAAGAAACGAAAATTTATTATCAGTGGTCTCTTATTTATTGGGATGATTTTAAGCTTTTTTGATCGAGTGGCCATAAATGTCGGTATTATTCCTATTACAGATGAGTTCCATCTCAATACGTCTCAAACGGGTTTGCTAATCAGCATATTTTTTGTTAGTTATTCTCTAATGCAGCTGCTTGGTGGGTGGATGACCGATAAATATGGAGCTCGAGTGATGATTACGGTCTCTTTATTTAGCTGGTCTGTATTCACGATGATGACAGGGTTTGCGTGGTCATTTCTATCTTTATTATTCGTTCGTTTTCTGTTCGGATTAGGAGAGGGGCCTTTCTATCCAGCCAGTATGTCCACGATAAGAGAGAACTTTCCAGAAGAAGAACGGGGCCGGGCCAATTCCTTTTTCTTGTCTGCTCAAAATATTGGGGGAATATTAGGTACTGCTCTTGCTGCTTCCATGGTAGCTGCGTTCGGCTGGAGAGGCATGTTTACTATTGCGGGGGTTTTAGGGATTTTAATTTCTTTTGGTATTTGGTTTGTTCTCAAGCCTCAAAGCACAAAAGAGGTTAAGCAATTCAATAAAATACAAAATAAAGTTTCTATTAAGTTATTGTTTAAAACCGAAAATATTTGGAAACTCATTACGTTCAAATTTCTATCTAATATTATTAACTATGGTCTAATATCATGGATGCCTATCTATTTAGTTAAGGAAAAAGGGGTCGAGTTGGTAGCCGCCGGAGGATTGTTGGCGATTCCTTATATTTTTGGGTTTTTAATGTTTAATGTCAGCGGGTGGCTGCTGGATAAATATATGGCTAATCGTGAAAAATATCTTGCTGCTGCAGGCGCCTTATTATCGGCAATTTTTCTCTATTTAATGTCTAACGCCACATCTATAGCACTTATCATCACCTATCTTACTCTTAACTCCATAGCGCTCTCTTTCTTTGGAACCGTTCTTTATACAATTATTATAAAATATGCTCCGAAAGAAGTTACCGGTTCTGCCTCTGGACTTGTAACTTTTGCCGGGCAAATTGCCGGTGGTGTTTCGCCTTTGGCTATTGGCCTAATTATTCATCTATTTAATAACTCCTACAATGCAGCTTTTTGGTTTTTAATGATCGTAGCGTTACTCGGAACAGCAGTGGCCATATCTATCAAAAACAATCCAACTCAACCGGCAAAACCATACGAAAAAACAACTACCATAGTATAAAACTAGAAAGAGTATCCTATTTAGCGTAGATGGTTTAAACTGTTCTAATCTTCTTCTCTAAAATTGAAAGGGTTTTCCGTTAGAGATATGATATTGGTAGCAGGATAGAAGGAGAATGAGCCATGAATATTGAACAATTAGAATACATTATAAAGGTAGCCGAGGTAAATTCAATTTCCACAGCTTCAGAAAAACTCCACATTTCTCAGTCTGGAATCAGCATGGCTATTACAAGTCTCGAAAATGAATTAGGTATCAAAATCTTCAAGCGATCACGATTAGGAACCATACCTACAGAAGACGGAAAAGAAATTATCCAAAAAGCTCATGAGGTATTGAGCAAGCTGGAGGAAATTAGAGACAGTGCGCAAATGCACTCGGATACAATGGAAAAAGAGCTGCGTCTATCATCCACACAAGGTTTATTTCTTACGATTTTGCCCAAATCCTTAGCCTTATTTAAAAAAAAGTACCCTGAAGTAAAAATTATGATTGAAGAAAAAGGGGGACAAGAAATCATCGAAGATGTATTAAATGATAAAATTGACATCGGCCTATTAAATATTCCACCGCTTAAACCAAAGGAAAGTGAGTTGGAATTTCAACCTTTAATGGAAGCGAAAGTAATTGTGTCAGTCAGCAGGAACTCTTCTTTAGCAGGCCGAAAAAGTATAAGCCCCGAAGAACTGCTGAACGAAGACTTAGTCGTCTACAATGGACCAAAAATGAAAAGGTTTATTAAAGAATTTTTTGCTCGTTACGGCGAAATGAATGTTTTGTTTTTCACAAATAATACAGAGATTATCAAAAAAACAGTCGCTGAGGGATTAGCCATTTCCTTTTCTTATGATATTGGAATGAATAGTGATCCCTATTTTCTAGGCGGAGAACTGGTAGCTATTCCTTTAATAAATCTAGAAAACAATTCAATGGAACTGGGCTACGTTCGCTCGAAGAAGCAATATTTTTCAAAGGCTGCTAAGGAATTTATCAAATGTCTCGAATTTTATACTACTCTTAAATATTAGTTTCCTATGTTGAAGGGAAACTAATATTTTTTTATCTTTCATCAATATTTTTTATGTACTTATCATATTTTGTTATTTTACTTAAATGAAATTTATATTTAAAATTAATTATTATAATATTTAAAACTTTTAAATAGTTGGTAGATTCTACAAAATAAAAATCGAAAGGGGAAGCCTATGTTAACGACGCGGGAAGAAGAATTAGAGATACTTCAAACAAAGTTGCAGCATTTTATTCAAAATGAATTGCTTCCGTATGAAAAGAAGCAAGGGTTAAATGCTGAAGAGGATATTCCGATGGAGGCTATTCAGTGGGTAAGAAAGCGATCAAGGGAATTGGGCTTTTACGGCATTAATCTTCCTGAAAAGTATGGAGGGCAGGATGTTAGTTTAAGAGGGTTATGTATGCTTAAGGAAGAATTGGCGCGTTCTGGAGCTGTTTTATGGGGGCAAGTGATTGGCGAGATTGGTGGACCACTAAGAATCGGCCAGATGTTGGAAAGCTTTACAAAAGAGCAGATCGAAAAATATGTGTTGCCCGTCGTATCTGGAGAAGCTAGCTGCTGTTTTGCACTGACAGAACCAAATGCTGGATCGGATGCTTTTGCTATTGAAACAACAGCTGTTAGGGACGGTGGCGATTATATAGTAAATGGGAAGAAGCACTTTATTAGTGCAGCTCCTTATGCTGACTTTGCTATTGTCATAGCCAAAGAATTGCAGGAAGGAGAAAAAGCAAGGATTACCGCTTTCTTGATAGATAAAAAAACATCCCAGCATTCAGGGTTTGAACTGGGAGATATTCAAGTTCCCCTATCAGGAGAACGAATACATGCTGAATTGATTTTCAAGCAATGTCGAGTACCTGCCGCTAATATCATCGGAGAACCAGGAAAAGGGCTGCTGCTCGGATTGAAAAGAATAAACACCAATCGCGTTTCACATGCAGCGGGTTTTGTTGGAATGGCTCAACGTCTTCTCGATTTATCTATTGATCATGCTAAAACGAGAGTGCAACACGGACGGCCTATCAGTGATTTTCAAGCAATTCAGCACATGCTCGCGGAAATGGCAACGGAGATCTACGCAGCGAGGTGTATGGTCTATGATGTGGTTGAAAAAATTGACAGAGGAGAGGAAGAGAGAGCCGGTGCATCTATGGCTAAGTTGTTTGCTTCAGAGGTGAATAGTCGTGTGGCTGATAAAGCTATCCAAATTCTTGGCTCTAAAGGATTAGTGAAAGGGCATCCGGTAGAAAAAATGTATAGAAGTGCGCGGATGTATCGAATTTTAAGTGGAACCTCAGAAATCCAAAAAAATACGATTGCTAAGGCACTATTGAAAAATTAAGAGCTCTTTTATGGAGGGGATAATGAATGTGGGATAAGGTAACATTTCAATCACTGGTGTATAAAGGAATAAAGCGATTTGGCGAACTGCCAGCCATTACTTTGCTACCGAGTGGAGAAACGATAACTTATAAAGAGCTATGGAACAAGATAGAACGGATTTCTTCTTACTTACTTCGCTTAGGTGCCGGAAGAGGTATTCACATAGCGACTATTATTCCAAATAGCTTGGAAAGTGTGATGTTTGGTTTGGCTGTTCAGCAATGTGGTGCTACTTTGATACCAATAGGTGAAAAGCTAGGAAAACGAGAAATAAATTTTATTTTAAAAGAAACAAAACCCAAACTGGTGATAATAGCTGCACAGACACACTTTGATACCTTCCTCGAATATTTAGAAGAAGCAAAAGAAGAAGGTGTTCATATCATTGGCCTTCCTGAATTTGGTCATCATTATCCGGAAGGGTTTGAACAGTTCCAATGGCCCGAAGAAATCAAAGATGTAGACTTGCCAATTGCTAAGGAAGAAGATATCGCTCTTCTATCCTATACAGGCGGGACAACCGGTACGCCTAAAGGAGTAATGCATTCTCAGCAAGGATTGGGTGCTGCCATCATTTCCGCTGCTATCGAGGATCCGCTTGACGACCGGGACCGATTATTGCTGAGCACGCCAATTGTTCATTCGGCCGGTTCGTTGCTTTGGAGATCTCTTGTGTCAGGAGTGCATATTTATGTGATGCGATCATTTAATGCGGAAACGTTCATACAAGCCATAAAAGACCATGAGATTACGACCACCTTTATGGTGCCGACTATGTTATATAGGCTTCTCGATCAGGCAAGGAAGATTGACTATGATATGAGCTCGATGCGCAGCATCTTCTATGGAGCGTCACCAATTTCGCAAAAGCGTTTAAAAGAAGCTTTCGAGGTATTTGGACCAATTATGCGTCAGCAATACGGAATGACAGAATGTAATATTGTCATTACAAGACTATCGAAAAGCGCTCATATTTGGGCTTATCATAACAATGCAGAGGTGTTGAAGAGCTGTGGGAAGCCATGCCTATTTACTGAAGTTCGTCTGATTGACGATAAAGGAAACGACGTAAAGCCGTTCGAGCTTGGAGAAATTATCGTAAAATCACCAGCGATGATGGTGGGTTACTATCAAAGACCTGACCTTACCCAGGAATCCATTCGTGACGGCTGGTTCTACACCGGGGATATTGGCAGGTGGGATGAAAACGGTTACCTTTATATTGTAGATCGGAAGAAAGATATGATCATTACAGGTGGAATGAACGTATATTCTTCAGAAGTGGAACGAGTAGTGAATCAGCACCCCTCTATTGCATTAAGTGCGTGTATAGGTGTTCCCCACCCAGATTGGGGGGAGGCGGTATGTATAGTTGTATCACTGCGAGAAGGATTGACCTGTACTAGCGAGCAATTAATTGATTTCTGCAAACAAAGAACCTCCAAATATATGATACCTAAAGTCGTCCATTTTCTTGATAAATTTCCATTAACACCGATTGGGAAAATTGATAAAAAGGCATTAAGAAAGATGTTTGCAGAAGGTATTTTAACTATCTAGGGGAGTTTTCTTAAAAGAAGGTTTGACTAAGCGATATGATGACTGCCTCTCTCGGAATATTTTGTTTTGGTTAGATCTTTACTCTGTTTAAGGAGAGAGAATATGGTTACTACAACAAGCTTGTTGCTTTTCATTATTGGAATCATCGCCGGGGGATATGGAACAATTGTTGGGGCTGGAGGGGGATTTATATTTGTTCCCGTGCTGTTAATTGTCTTTCAAATGGAACCTACAGTTGCAGCAGGTTCTGGCTTGGTATTGGTATGTATTAATTCCATAGCCGGAGCAATAGGATACGCGAAAAAAAAGATGATTCATTACAGAATAGGGGCTGCTGTGGGAATGGGCGCGTTGCCTAGTTCTATTGTGGGTGTCTGGTTCCTGCAATCCTATCCTTCTAACTTTTTTTATATCCTTTTTGCCAGCATTTTAATTGCATTAGGCTTGTTTTTATTAGTTAAAAATGTGCCAATTCGACTCAACAGAAAAGAAGCTCTAGTAGCTAGCTCCAAGGGGAAATCCGAACACTTATCTATACGAAATAAAAGCATGGAGCCTTCCTTGCAAAACCCCGCTCGTTTAATGATTATACAATTACTAACAGTGGGTTTTTTTATCGGAGTATTATCCAGCTATTTGGGAATAGGCGGCGGCTGGCTTCTTGTTCCAGTCTTAATTTATTTATTTCATATTTCACCTCACCAGGCAGCTGCAACCTCCGTCTTTTCTATATGTTTATACTCTTCGATTGGGGGGTTCTTTCAATTCTTATATGGTCATGTAGATTGGGAGATAGTTATTTGGGGAGGGATAGGAGTGACCATTGGAGCGCACCTTGGAGTAATTTCAGCCCAGAAACTGCCAAGTAAAATGATTATCCAAATGTTATCCATATTGCTAATAGTTATCGGGTTTCGTATGTATTTAAATTAAAGGTGCATAGGCTAGTCGCTTAGTAAAAGAGAAGAAATAAAAAGTGGCTCCTTTGCCTTGGAGATTTCGTGCGATTGGCGAAGGGCAGCCTAAAAGTCGGTGGCTTCCATCTTACGGAAACGGCTTTGTTGTAGTTTCTTTATTAGAAAATTTTATCCTGGAATGGTTGCGTATGATAAAAGAGGTGAGGGAGTTTATGCCAAAGCAGTATAGCTTTATTTCTCCTATCGAAATCCATTTTGGAGAGAAATCGGTACAAAAGCTCGAACGGATTTTTCGAGAGCTCAAGAGCAAAAGCGTATTTTTAATTTGTGATCCTGTTGTTTTAAAGTTAGGGCTTGTTAAAAGTGTAATAGACATCGTTATGAGAAACAACATTGCTGTTAAAGTTTGTGATCAAGTAGAGCCAGAACCATCTATAACACTAGCGCAACAATTTCTTGATGAGATACACCAAGATCGTTATGACCTTGTAATTGGGATAGGCGGTGGCAGTGCACTAGACTTAGCTAAGTCGGTAGCGGTGTTGGCTGCTCACGAAGGAAGGGCAGAGGAGTATTTAAACTTAACACAGCAAAGAAAGATTTCAAAAAAAGGCATTAAGAAAGTGCTGATTCCTACTACCGCTGGAACGGGTGCGGAGGTAACGGACATTGCGGTATTTAGCGTGAATGAGACAAAAGATGTTATTACTCATAAATATTTACTTGCGGATTACGTAATTGTTGATCCCGAACTAACATATTCACTGCCACAGCAAGCTACTGCTGCAAGTGCTGTAGATGCATTTACTCATGCCATTGAGTCCATTACTTCAAGGTTTTCTAATCCGCTATCCAATGCTTTTGCGAAAAATGCGCTAGAGCGGATTTACCAATGGATCCGAGTAGCTGTTTGGAATGGGGATGATAGACTTGCTCGTCAACAATTATCACTCGGCAGCCTGGAAGCAGGATTAAGTTTTTATAACGCAGGAGTAGCAGGAGTACATGCTTTAGCTTACCCGTTAGGAGGACAGTTCAAAGTAGCGCATGGAGAAGCGAATGCGGTGTTGCTGCCATATGTATATGCGAATATTTGGCCGTCATGCGTGAGGCAGTTAGCCGAGGTAGGCCAGATAATTGGATCTTATTCAACTGGGAAATCTGAACGTGAAAATGCCAAAAAAGTTGTACAGTCGCTATATGATTTGGTTAAGGATTCAGGCTTGCCACTTTCTCTTTCTGCTTATGACGTGAGGGAAAAGGATTTAAAAAATTTAACAAGACATGCACTTTTACAAGAACGATTATTAGAAAGAAGTCCTAAAAAGTTAACAGAAAAGGATATTTATGAAATTTATACAAACGCATATACTGGAAGGTTAATTTTAGAATAAGGGGTTAAGAAAGGTTTGTATCTAACAACTCAGATTACGAAGAAGACCGTTAAAAAGCAAAAGAAATCCTACGATAGAAAAACTGCTCAAGACTTTTATTTCGATAGTAAATAATCAAGGGGGGGATTATTTTGTATCAAAACATTCAAGTATACATACAGGAGCAAATTGGAGTTATTGAAATTTATCGAGAGGAGGTTTTGAATGCTTTAAATAATGAATGCATTCTCGATATTCGTGATGCGCTTTATTCCTTTAAATATGACGATGAAGTGCGTGTTGTCATTATTAAAGGTAGCGGAGACAAAGCATTTGCCGCAGGGGCAGATATAGAAGAACTTCAACATTTAGATCATCTTGACGTCATGACTAATGAAGGTATCCACGACCTCCTAAACGAGCTTGAAACATTTGAAAAACCGACTATCGCGATGGTAAATGGTTTTGCTCTAGGGGGAGGATGTGAATTAACACTAGCCTGTGATATTCGAATCGCTTCAAATAATGCAAAGTTCGGGTTGCCAGAATTAAATCTTGGCATTATACCGGGAGCTGGAGGCACACAAAGATTATTACAGCATATAGGACTCGGAAACACACTTTATTTGATTTTTACAGGAAACATGGTCGATGCGGCAACTGCACAACAAATGGGTTTAGTAAGCGCTGTAGTAAACCAGCAGGAGCTTGAAAAAGAAACATTTAACATAGCTAAAAAAATAATAAGTAAAGGACCGGTAGCCACGAAATTTGCAAAATTGGCCATTAAATCTCAATCTCGAGCAGCATTGCAAAATAGTCTCCTTATTGAAAAACTGGCACAGTCGGTGTTGTTTGCTACTCAAGATAAGCAGGAAGGTATGGAAGCATTTTTTAAAAAGCGTAAGCCAGAGTTTAAAAATCAATAAGATGAAACGGTACATAGTAAGACAATGCGAGTAGAGGAATGAATAATAAATAAAAGAGAGATAAATATGTATACAACAACGCTTACTCCCCGAATTTCTGAAACAGATGCTGTAGGGCATATTAATAACACTACTATTCCAATCTGGCTAGAAGCCGGGCGTCATCAAATCTTTGCTTTGTTTAACCCGGATCATAAATTTCACGATTGGAAAATGATCATTGTTAAGACAACGATTGAGTACAAGGAGCAAATCTTTTTTGGGGTGGATATTGAAGTTTGCTGTTGGGTAAAAAGGGTTGGCCATACTAGCTTGGAGCTGTATGAGGAAATTTGGCAGGCAGGGAAAAAGTGTGTAATTTCTTCTACTGTTTATGTGAATTTTAATAAAGAACATCAGCGGAGCGAAGCAATTCCTTCTTCACTTCGCATGGAATTAGAACAACATTTACTTATATGAAAGCATGTAAAATAAATAGTGAATTTTTTCAATAAAACGAAGTAGCTTATAAAGATAAATTTACCGGGGGAGGGCTTTTTATATTACTAATGATTGGCCCTATTTTTTGTAGGGCTTGTGTGATTTTTGCCCTATCTTTATCGGAATGATTGCTACCATTTGCTCTAAATCAGCCATAAAAATCTATTATATGGATATTTAAAAAAGTTGTTGACTGCGTATTTAAGAGAATGATATATTAATATTTGCTGTTAAAGCAGCTGATTTGGTAGAAAATATTTTTTTGAAAGTCATTGACATTATGTTGGATAAATGTTAAGTTAAATAGGTCGCTAAAAACGACTCAGATGAAATTGATCTTTGAAAACTGAACAAAATACATGCCAGTAAGTTAATTCTTATTTTTAAAACATGAGCAAGTCAAACATCTTTTTGGAGAGTTTGATCCTGGCTCAGGACGAACGCTGGCGGCGTGCCTAATACATGCAAGTCGAGCGGACTTGACGGAGCTTGCTCTGTTCAAGTTAGCGGCGGACGGGTGAGTAACACGTGGGTAACCTGCCTGTAAGACTGGGATAACTCCGGGAAACCGGGGCTAATACCGGATATTCTTTTTCTTCGCATGAAGAAGAATGGAAAGGCGGCTTTTAGCTGTCACTTACAGATGGACCCGCGGCGCATTAGCTAGTTGGTGAGGTAACGGCTCACCAAGGCGACGATGCGTAGCCGACCTGAGAGGGTGATCGGCCACACTGGGACTGAGACACGGCCCAGACTCCTACGGGAGGCAGCAGTAGGGAATCTTCCGCAATGGACGAAAGTCTGACGGAGCAACGCCGCGTGAGTGAAGAAGGTTTTCGGATCGTAAAGCTCTGTTGTCAGGGAAGAACAAGTACCAAAGTAACTGTTGGTACCTTGACGGTACCTGACCAGAAAGCCACGGCTAACTACGTGCCAGCAGCCGCGGTAATACGTAGGTGGCAAGCGTTGTCCGGAATTATTGGGCGTAAAGCGCGCGCAGGCGGCTTCTTAAGTCTGATGTGAAAGCCCACGGCTCAACCGTGGAGGGTCATTGGAAACTGGGAGGCTTGAGTGCAGAAGAGGAGAGCGGAATTCCACGTGTAGCGGTGAAATGCGTAGAGATGTGGAGGAACACCAGTGGCGAAGGCGGCTCTCTGGTCTGTAACTGACGCTGAGGCGCGAAAGCGTGGGGAGCGAACAGGATTAGATACCCTGGTAGTCCACGCCGTAAACGATGAGTGCTAAGTGTTGGAGGGTTTCCGCCCTTCAGTGCTGCAGCTAACGCATTAAGCACTCCGCCTGGGGAGTACGGCCGCAAGGCTGAAACTCAAAGGAATTGACGGGGGCCCGCACAAGCGGTGGAGCATGTGGTTTAATTCGAAGCAACGCGAAGAACCTTACCAGGTCTTGACATCCCGCTGACCGGTCTGGAGACAGATCTTTCCCTTCGGGGACAGCGGTGACAGGTGGTGCATGGTTGTCGTCAGCTCGTGTCGTGAGATGTTGGGTTAAGTCCCGCAACGAGCGCAACCCTTGATCTTAGTTGCCAGCATTCAGTTGGGCACTCTAAGGTGACTGCCGGTGACAAACCGGAGGAAGGTGGGGATGACGTCAAATCATCATGCCCCTTATGACCTGGGCTACACACGTGCTACAATGGATGGTACAAAGGGCTGCAAGACCGCAAGGTTTAGCCAATCCCATAAAACCATTCTCAGTTCGGATTGCAGGCTGCAACTCGCCTGCATGAAGCCGGAATCGCTAGTAATCGCGGATCAGCATGCCGCGGTGAATACGTTCCCGGGCCTTGTACACACCGCCCGTCACACCACGAGAGTTTGCAACACCCGAAGTCGGTGGGGTAACCCTTACGGGAGCCAGCCGCCTAAGGTGGGGCAGATGATTGGGGTGAAGTCGTAACAAGGTAGCCGTATCGGAAGGTGCGGCTGGATCACCTCCTTTCTAAGGAAATTGTGAACCGTGCCAGGCTTTTAGCCGCACGTAGTAGCAACAGAGAACGCTGTTCTCACAAACGAATTAACGGCATTGTTTTTTGTTCAGTTTTGAAGGATGAATTCCTTCTCTATAGGTAAGCAACTTTGTTCTTTGAAAACTGGATAATATCGTATAAAAGTAACCAAGCAATAACCGAGTAATCG
>NZ_JBBOOI010000001.1:2865000-3237500 GCF_038003025.1 Pseudobacillus sp. FSL P4-0506 | reverse complement strand
TGAAAAATTGTTGCTAAATATTTCTACGGCCAGTAGGCAGGTAAGCACTTTGGAAGCGAAGAATTACATCGTTCGTTATCCTGATCCGCAAAATGGACGAATTAGCCTGCTAGAGATTACTCAAGAAGGACAAAAGATACTACATAAAGTTCAAAAAGCTCGGTTTGCCGCATATGCAGAAGTGCTTCATGACTGGACAAAGGAAGAATTAGAAGAGTTAGATGCAAATCTTACGCGTTTGAATCGCGATTTCAAAAAGTGGAGAAAATAATTGAAGAAAAATGAACAAATGGCTAAAAAAGATGGCGGACAAATTGTCGGCTGTCTTTTTTATTGTTTTTTTTGCTCTTATGTTGTATGATACAACTTGTCTTATGCAATATAAAGGTGAAGCCTTGAAAATTTGCTTCTTTTAAATGAACTGTCTTATTTGGGTATGTTGTTATTCGATAAATAAGCTAACCGCTTGATGAAAGGAGGAAGAAGATGAGTCAACAGATAAATACATCTTCATCAGAGACGGAGAAGGTCCCTATTCCTCAATATTTAATTATCTCGATCCTAACTATATTTGGAATAGGATCTCAATATTTTTCAAATCTGTCTTATATTTTGAATCAAAATATTATCCAAAATGGGCTTCATCTGGATTCTAATAGTCTCCTTTTCCCATCGACTTTGTCCAATTTGGCATTCGCATTGACGGTACCGTTTGGACCGGTATTGACGAGGCGCATTGGTCTGAAAAGAAATTACTTGGCCTTTGTTTTTATCTTTCTATGCGGTTCTATCGTCAGTGTCATTTCGTCGGGATTAATTATTTTGATTATTGGAAGAGTCATACAGGGGTTGAGTGCCGGGATGATCTTTCTCACTATTCTGCCGGCCAGTCTAAAGTCATTTCCGAACAAGATTAGGAACACTTTTTTGTTTATGGTTATTACTGGTCTGTTTGGCGCGAGTGCTATTGGCGCTTTGTTCGGTTCTATTTCTTTACAAACGGATACCTGGCGCTGGTTGTTTGTATTAAATGTGATTTCGTCTTTATTATGCTTAATCATTGGTTTCTTTGGATTACCAAAAGATGAAAAGGAAAAACACGAACACAAACCAGTCGACAAAACGGGGATATTTCTATTAACCCTTATGATGATTGTCCTTGCCGTTCCGTTGTGTAATTTATATCAAAAGGGGTTCTCTTCCCAGTATGTATGGCCATTTTTTGTGATTGCCTTTATCTTACTCGTTTTGTTTGTTTATGTTGATCTTAAAGCAGAGGTGCCGTTGATCCCTTTTGCTACATTAAGAGCACCCAAACCCATTTCGGGAACCATTATGGCAGTCACTGCTCATATTTCCTTAATCGTTGCACTTGCCGGTATAAACGGATTTTTAAGAAATAATATGAATCTACCATTTCTATATTTGTCTCATTTTTATTTTTGGTTCTTTGTCGGAATCGTGGTGACAGCCATTCTAAAAACGTTTCTTTATGACAAATTAGGTGCTGGAGTTCTGGGGTTCATTGGCTCTTTAGCCGTCATATATGTCAGCATTCAGTGGAGAATGGTTGGAGCGGATGCTTCTTTGTTCTCGCTTTATTTCCAAGCAGCTTGTTTAAGCAGTGGGATAAGTATGACGCTTGTGTCGGGAGCTCTAGGAACCGCGCTTGCTGGTGATCTTCATCAGGCATCCATGCGGTCTGTTACGTTACATTCCATTCGAAACTTTTTAGGCGCAGTTATTTCACCGGTGATCGGCTGGTTTTTAACGACGCAAAATGCCAATCATTATGAAAGAATAAGGGAGCATTTAGACGCAAACAATCCAGAGTTTAAATGGGAAATGACGAAGTTAATAAAACATTTTGTTGAGGACGGTCTCTCTTTATCAAAGGCTAAGGATTTAGCTTCATATGAAATTGTAGCCAACGCAAAAAAAGCAGCCGTCTTGGGAGCTTATCATAATTTGTTTACTTTATTGCTCATTTTAGCTGTAGTCATGATGCTCGCTTCTATTGGGAAAATTGCTACAGGGAAAGGTAGATCACTTGTTCAAAAGCCGAAAAGGATGCTTTTGCCTGCCCCTCAAGAGAAAAAGTAGAAGGCTGTTTGACATGATGAAAGAAACATAACGAAATTGAACAGGAGAGAGAAACGTGTATAAAAGACGTCTAATCTTAATCAACATTATAGGGATCGTAATCGTTGTCGGGTTAATTGCTGGTGGAGCATTTTTCTACTATGAAAACAATAATTTTGTGCGAACAGATGATGCTGTCGTATCGGCTGATATTATGCAAGTGGTTGCACCAGCTTCAGGTGTATTGAAGGATTGGAATATGAAAGCGGGTAAACATGTTGCCAAAACAGAAGCTATAGGCAAGGTATCAGATGGGAAAGAAACTCTTCCTGTTCACGCAATGGATTCAGGAACAGTGATTAAAAATGAAGCTAAAGCAAATGAAATGGTTCAGGCGGGTCAGGTTTTAGCAGAGACGGCAGACATGAATAATCTGTATATTACTGCGAACATTAAAGAAACAGATATAAAAAATATCGAAGTTGGAAATAGCGTAGATATTACTGTTGATGGGGATGCAGACACTACTTTTAATGGCACCATTCAAGAGATTGGTTATGCTACAAATTCTGTGTTCTCAGCACTTCCTTCTGAAAACTCGAGTGGCAATTACACAAAAGTAACTCAAAAAGTCCCGGTAAAAATCTCTATTCAAAGTCCTTCTTCTAAGGTATTGCCTGGCATGAACGCAGAAATTAAAATTTCCATTTAATCATGGACATGTTCCATTTATAAATACTCTTTTCTATTTGCTTTCTAATTATGAGGTTCACTTTTTAGTTAAGTTTGATGAAACGACCTTTCCTGCAATAAGGATAAATACAATATGAGGTGAAAATATACGATGAAAATCTATGTAGTTTATGATAGCGAAGGAGAACATACAAAGGTCCTTGCGGAGTCCATCGCAGAAGGGGCAAAAAAGGTTGGGGGCGCAGAAGTATACCTTGACCATGTAGAGCAGGCGGATATATACAAACTTGCTGACATGGATGCAATTATATGGGGCTGTCCAGGACATTTTGGAACAATTAGTTCCGGGTTGAAGAATTGGATTGATCGACTTGGTTATTTGTGGGCTGAAGGAAAGCTTATTAATAAGGTGGGGGCTGTTTTCTGCACGACTGCAACAACTCACGGCGGATTAGAAGCTACCATGCTTAATTTGATCACACCAATGCTTCACCAGGGAATGATCATTGTAGGGTTACCAGGAAACATCCCTGAGAATTCCCTTTACGGATCTTATTATGGGGTTGGAATCACATGTTCTGTTGATGAAACACAGCTTATTCCTCAAGAAGGGTTAGCGCTCGGAAAAGCCTTAGGGGAGCGGGTTGCCATGGTAACAAAAACGTTTACGAAAGAAAGAGATGATCAATAATGGCAGTCATCATCTTTTTTATTGTCCTCGCTATTATTGGAGTAGTGGCCTTAACCATCATTAACACAAAGGCTGTATCATCGGAAAAAACTGAAGAAGAAATTCAGCAAGGCACTGAAATGGAAGGGCAGAATAATAATGAAGTGAAGGCTTTGGAAATGGCTGAGCCCATTAAGCCTGAAGAGAAAAAAGTGGAAAGTGCCAATAATATAACATTAGAAGTTGCCGATCGTCAAACCTCCTCTACCATGAATGATCAAGCTTATCGAAAGGCCCTTCAATCATTTAAAGAGACAACTAAAGGTGATAATATAGACCACCAACCGGAGAAAAAGATAAAAGACGATGAATACCGAAGAGCCTTGCAGGCAATATCTGAAAAAAATCAACTAAATAAAAAAGATTAGAATCAAAGAAATAGAGCTTGCTCTCTGCATATTCATGAGAGCAGGCTCTATTTTTTAGGTTAATGTAATGTCTTTTCTGTTTAGCAATGATGCTCGTAAAAGAGAAAGCCCTGTGTTTAAATGCCTGTTTCTATTTTGGGCGCATTTTCTATTAAATGCCCATTTACAGAGCATGAATTGACGGTAGGTTGAATGGTTCAATGGTTTTTATGATTCAGAGCTGTTTCCACTTTTTTCTTACATCTTTCATTGCTGTAGCATGACCCATTTGACATCCTCCTTATGAATTTTAGGAAGGACAGGATCTATTGAACGCATTACATGGCTTCTTGCGGTTGAATTTCCTCTACAGGATCAAACTCCGGCTTTGTTTTACTTGCGATAAAGAATAAAACAAACTGAACAATAGCAAGTCCAATTAATACATTTAGAAGCAAGCTATAAGAATGGCTAATATTGAAGATTGCTCCTGATATTACTGGAGTGGTCGCAGCACCGAGTGAGATAAAGATGGAAACCACACCGTATTTGGCTCCGTATTCTTTTTCTCCGTAAAGAGCGCCTGTAAGATAGGCCGGTGTAACCGTAACAGCCGTTGAACCGATTCCAGAAAAAATTGTGTAAAGAACGGCCGGAGCAACGACATTTGCTTTCATTAAAAATAGAAAACTGACCAAGCTGGATGCCGAAATCAAGAATACTGTAGTAATTAGCCCAAGCTTATCAAATAGCCGCCCTACTAATAGCTTTCCGATAATAACCATAGCTGAACCTAATGATAGAAGCAATGCAGCTGTTTTGGCCGTTGTGCCGATACTAGCCAAATATGGCGCGAGGTTGATCAACATGGCATTCACAACAATGCCGCCAATTAAGATTGCTGCACACAGAGCCCAAAATGACACGGATTTAAATGTTTCTCCCTGAGTAGCACCTGCTAATACTTTATTTTGCACAACATCTGACGATGGTGCTTCACCTAACGGCGCCAAGCCTTTATCAGCAGGGTGCAATCTAATAACAAAGACTGCTAATGGAATTAAGATCACAGCAATTAAAATTCCAATCACAAGATAAGCTGTTCTCCAGTCATAAGCTGAAATAAGCCAGTTGACAACAGGGCTCATGATAACACCGCCGAAACCACTTCCTGCAAGAGCAATCCCTAAACATAAACCACGTTTTTCATTAAACCAATTTGTAATCAGAACAGATCCTGGTATCATGGCACCGCCAGACAAGCCAGCACCCATAAGGATAGCAAATAAATAGAAATGAATCAGTTTTGTTGAGAAGGAAAATCCGATAAAGGCAAGAGCTGAAATTGAAATAAATAATGTTAAATAAACTCTTACGTCCATCTTTTTCATTAGTTTTCCGGCAAATGGTCCTGTAGCCATCGCAGCCAAGGACATAATGGTGAAATACAACATAAATTGAGAAGAACTAAATCCGAGTTCCTTTGTAACAGGCAGGGTAAACAAAGAAACCAAGTTTGCAATTGGAGCATAAATAAATGTCATAATTAAGAAGGCTGCTGCAACAATCCACCATCCGTAAAAAATTCCGCCTTTTTTATTCATATGAAAATATCCATCCTTTTCTATCTTTTTTCACAACCGTATACATTCACATCTAAATTATAGAAGCTAAGTAATAACCGCTTAGTGCTCCCCGTTATAAACCAATCAAGCGACTTTTCGATACTCCTCTCTTTACTGACTCAAGTGAGGATGATTTTAATCATCCGCTTGTAACCGCTTCCCTTGGTTTTATTCTAATATGCAATTTGTGTGCCAATCTCATAAAAATTTGCTGCGAAACGTTGTAAATAAGGAATTTTCTCAATATTATTTTATTGTTCAAACGAACTGACTAAAATCGGGGAGCCCCCTCAATCCTGAGTTATATAAAAATAATATAAATAGTAAAAAAAATTTCATCCGCTTGTAAAAATTTTTTTACATAGAGAGGCGCGTGTTGGAAATGATTTCGTGTGATTTTATTTTTAGCAGGAGGGAAATAAACTTCCAGCAGCTAAAATCCTTTACGGTAGATGACAGTCTTATCCGTGTATTTGGTTGTCGGGAGAATGAATGGTTATTCCTTTATTAATTGCATAATCAACAAAGGACAGTTGAATGAAATCAAAGTAGCTAATGGATTCTTTGGTAGAAAAGAGGATAATGGTTAATTTCACAATGAGTATAAGATAAGAAGCGACTGCAGCGGGGATCTGTTGAAGAGTAGGTGGTGGGGTTTATTCGTAGCAGTGTGAAATACGAGAAAAGAGCTGACCTTGGTGCAAAAATGCACGAAGGCCAGCTCTTTTTCAATAGAATGTACATTAAGAAATCGCTTTTTCTTTTACACTCAGTGATTGCAGTGCTTGTTGTAAGTCCGCTTTTTCTTCCTCATTTAGAGGAACCATTGGTAAGCGAACACCGCCTACAGGGATCCCGTTTAAATTTAATGCGGCTTTTACAGGTGATGGACTTGGTGCAGCAAATAACGCTTTCACGATGGGGAGAAGGTGGCGATGGGCTAGAGCCGCCTCTCTAAGTTTTCCATTCCTGAAGTTTTCAATCATCCTTTGCATTTCATTTCCGATAACATGAGAAGCAACTGAGATCACTCCTGTACCGCCAATTGATAATACTGGTAAGGTTAACCCATCGTCTCCACTGTACAATGAAAAATCGTCAGGTGTTTGGCTTATGATTTCTGTCATGGCATCTAAATTGCCGCTTGCATCTTTAATGGAGACAATGTTGGGGATCTGTGCCAGGCGAACAACTGTCTCAACAGACATATTGACCACGCTTCGCCCTGGTATATTATAAAGCATGACCGGTAATGACGTGGACTCAGCAATCGCTTTAAAGTGTTGATGTAAACCCTCTTGCGACGGCTTGTTATAATAAGGGACAACGAGCATAATGCCATCGACTCCTGCTTCCTCTGCAAGCTTCGTCAAATGAATAGAGGCTCTTGTGTTATTGGAGCCGGTACCAGCAATAACAGGAACTCTTCCATTTACAACTTCGACGACAAACTTAAATAACTCAACTTTCTCTTCCGTCGTTAACGTAGGGGATTCTCCGGTTGTGCCCGCTACCACTAAGCCGTCCGTGCCATTGTTAATTAAATAATTAATTAAGTTTTCTGTAGCATGAAAATCAATCTCACCATTTTGTTCAAATGGGGTTACCATAGCAGTTAAAATTTGTCCGAAATTCATTGCTTCTCCACATCCTTTATTATTTTTATACAATAGAGGGAGAAGGGCGGTTGGTAGTTAACGCAAAAAAGCAGCAGCGAGGCTTCGCTGCTGCAGTAGAAACAATTAGGTGAAAAATTATTTCTGTGCGTAAGATAGCCCTCCATATAGTTTCCTATATGACAATTCTGTATTTATTCAATAACAGAACCAGCTTCAAGAAAAATGAGATTCTTTCGGCTTCGGCAAATTCCCCTTTTCGCAATCATCATTGGACCTCATTATCCTCATATTGCGTACTCATGGTCTTTGCGCCTCTATCCTTACTTCAAAAAAGTATTGAAATAAGTAAATATGTAATTATATTATACAATATCAGCTTTTCTATTGGATTGCAAGGATAAGTGAGAGCTGTCTTTAAGTATTTTAATGTAATAGAGTGGTAGGGGGAAAATAGTTGTAGTCGGGAGCAGGGTTAACAGAAAACAAGAGTACTCATCGTTCAATCCTGGAGTCAGGTCCAGTGGTAACAGGTGAGCACTCCCAAGATATTTTTAACTCATTTAAAATTAGTGAAAGGGAAGAACGCAATGAAGAAGGGGAATTTTTTCTTGTTAACGGTGATGCATATGTATCTACGTTCAATGGAAATTCGTTTAGTTCTAAGCATTACAGCGTCATATGATAAAAAGTTTTATCGTTATCACTCATATTAGCTTTTTTATTGAATTGATCACTGCTTTCATAGTAGTTTGTTTGTATGCTCTTTATTCGGAAAAGCCAATCGAGTGGAACAGCTCCC
This sequence comes from Pseudobacillus sp. FSL P4-0506, assembly GCF_038003025.1. Lineage (NCBI taxonomy): Bacteria > Bacillati > Bacillota > Bacilli > Caryophanales > Bacillaceae > Pseudobacillus > Pseudobacillus sp. FSL P4-0506. The sequence goes on along the minus strand of NZ_JBBOOI010000001.1, from coordinate 3,229,605 downwards.
CATTCCTGCCGTGCGGGTAATTAAAAACCGACACCATTTACAGATGCCGGTCGTGATACTGACAGTATTACATATTAAACAATGCCATCTTAGCGTACGGCGCCTAAACGATCGAAAAGAACCACGGAGTCGGCTTTATACGCAATATCGGTTTTGTTTTCGGTGGCATTAGGTCACATAGCCGCCCATGGAAAAACTGTCTGGATGCTAAATTTTGTTAATCAGCTTCAGCATTCAGTTTTAAAGCCAGCTTAAATTGCCGATCTGAAGATGGAGCAGTTTGCCTCTAAGCTTTTGTCACCCAGCAAAAGAAGAGTTTTTTACTATCTGTTATTTAATAAGAAAAGAACGCATCAGTATATTCCGTCTTTACACAGGAAGAGCAGGCTTATACTTGTTATCTTTCGTACGAGTTTCAAATTCCCGTTTGGCTTGCTCGATTTTTCTGTCATCGCTGTACAGGTCATATAAACCCCCAGCGAGGGTTTTTGCTGCAAAAATCATTCCTTTTAAGCCGACTCCTGAACCGGAGGCAGCCGTTGATTGCCATGTGTGTGGAGCTGTGCCCATTGGCCAGCAGCTTATTAAGCATTGTGCAAGCGGAGTAATCCAGCTAACATCACCAACATCGGTGGAGCCGGGAGCAATTTTTCCTTTATCAAATGTGGCTTCAACTGAGTCATGAAGGACCATTTGGTTGATATAGTCTGGCGCATGATAGGTCTGCATCACGCTGCGTTTTTGACTTAAGGTATATGATTTAGAGATTTCCTCGGCAAATTGGTAGTCCTCTCCTGTGAAGCGAGGGGAGTGAATCTCATTCATATTATTATACAAAACATCTTCTAACACACTGTTAGATAACGTGTCATAACAGCCGGCGAGAAGCTCCGATTCAACCTCTGTTTCGGTCATCATGGCAGCACCAGAAGCAATCTTTTTTAATCTCTTTGTTATCTCTTTCACCTCTTCTCTATGGGGAGCGCGGATATAATACCATACCTCTGCTTCTGGATGGACGATATTTGGCTCATGCCCTCCATTTGTAATGGAGTAATGAATCCGGGCTGCGTCTATGATATGCTCTCTTAAATAATTCGCACCAATATTCATCAATTCCACACCGTCTAAGGCGCTTCTGCCCATATGCGGTGCTGCAGCGGCATGGGAAGCAACACCGGTGAACTTAAACTTGATAGAGTTCATCGCTAATGTTGAAGCGCTCCACACGGTTGTAATAGGTGCTGGATGCCAAGTGAAACAAGCATCTAAATCATCAAATACACCTTCTTTGGCCATGATAACCTTTCCGGTTAATGTTTCTTCCGCTGGGCAGCCATAATAACGAATGGTGCCAGAAATTTCTCCTTTTTCGAGAGCTTGTTTAATGGCTAAAGCCGCTCCAAGGCCAGCTGTTCCTAATAAGTTGTGCCCGCATCCATGTCCAGGGGCCCCTTGTTCAATAGGTTTGCGAGTAGCTATAAGCTCTTGTGATAAACCCGGTAACGCATCATATTCACCTAGAACCCCTAAGATTGGCTTCCCGCTTCCGTACTCAGCAATAAAAGCTGTGCGCATACCCGCAATAGTGCGTTTAATATGAAATCCGGTCTCTTCCAATAAAGAAGCTTGCAAATTAGAGGCGTACTCTTCCTCCATTGCTGTTTCTGGCTTATTCCAAATATTGAGGGCAATCTCGTTCAGTTTTTGTTCATATTGATTGATCCATTCCCATAAATTCTGCTTTGTCATCTATGAAACTTCCTCCTTCAGATCTTGAATAGCAAGATTGTGAAATTAAAAGTAGTAGAATAAGGTGAGAAGAAATTTTCTATCTTAATGAAAACTTCACATCCTTAAAACATAAGATAAAACGTTTTATTGCGCTGCCGCTTTTGAACTTTCAGTATTTAATTTCTTTTCATTATTGGTAATGGTGAAAGCGGCAACAACGGATACGACCGCTCCCGCAATTAAAAACCAAAAAGCTGCGTTGTACGTTCCAAATCCACTGATTAAAAAGCCCATCACGAGCGGTGCCAGAAATCCTGCAGCCTGTCCTCCCATATTTATAAAGCCCATTGCTGAGCCAATAATCTCTTTAGATAGCAATTTATGAGGCAATGAGTAGGTGGTAATAATCGCGGTCGATACAAACGTCATGCTTAATATATAAGCTGTGATAACACCGGCTACAGATGATGAAGCAAATATAAAGTATAAGCAGATTGAAGTTAATATCATGCCAATTCCTGTAAAGTATTTCTCCCGGCCGCTAAAAAACTTTTCAAGGAGTAAACCGCCAAACATCACAGTGAGTCCTGAAGCAATGGCTGGCAAGGACGCAATAAAGCCAGTTGACAGGATTCCCATTCCACGCTCATTAATTAAATAAGAAGGCATCCAGCCGGCTAATCCCCAAACAACAATATCAGCGCCAAACCACATAACCATAATCTTCCAGAGAGACGATGATTTTAAAAGCGTTTTCATTGGAACTTTATTTTTACTTGTATTTTCTCTGTCCTCCCATTCCAACCTTTTTGGGGGATGAAGGTGCTTCCAAAAAAGAATGCCCATAATCAGCCCGGCAGCGCCAATAGTGATGAACATCCATCGCCATCCTAGCCAAACCAACATCGGCGCTGCGATTAACGGAGCGAGGGCGATGCCAAAGCTATTAGAGGACATCATGAATGAAGAGGCTTTGGCCCGTTCTTTTTTAGAGTAAAACTCAGCAATTGCTTTTTGGCTGGCGGAAGGATAGCCGCCTTCTCCGAGACCAAACAAGAAACGGATGACGAGCAGTGATGTAAGTGACCAAGCTAATCCGCTTAAAACGGTGAATATAGACCAGGCAATGATAGAGAAGATGACGATTCTTCTAGAGCCATATTTATCACTTAACCACCCTCCTGGAATTTGCATGAGGGCATAGCCGGCAAAAAAGCTGCTTAGGACAACACCGATAGAGGCAGGGTCCAACTGGAAGTCTTGACTGATTGCAACGACTGCAACTCCCATTACCATTCGGTCAAGATAGCTAAGAAGCCAGCCAGCAAACAGAAGACCAAGAATAAAGTGTTTTTTGTTTTTCTGTTGTAAAAATGTTCCCATCCATATCCCTCCTAATAAATTGTTCCTGAAAAAGCTTTCGGGTTGATCATTTCTCGGTCCCAAGCATTTAAGAAATTAAAGCGCTTTCAATATCTTTTTTAAAATTATAAAATTTTCTAAATATTAATTGCAATGTTCACTTGCAACCAATATAGTTAATTTTAGTGTGGGAATACACACCATAAAAAGGAGTGTGAATATGGAATCTTCTTCTATACCATCATTGATTCAGGAGTGGCTAGCCTCCTTAACGGTTAAAGTTTGGATACGGAATCACCGAAATCATCAATTTCGGCTTATATATGAAAACGGGAGGGATACATCCCTTTTTTCTCTTCCAAAAGCTCCAATGAAAAAAACAGGGAAATATACAATCCACCAAAACAATGGAAATCGGTTTATATCTTTTTTTTATCCGAATGACTGTGAAATACTCATTTGGGCTTCACAAGATGCTTATGTTGATATTACAGAGAGACTTGAACAACTGTATACATTTTTCTATTTGATTTATCAGCAAGAGGTCATTCGGACGAAAGATGCAGAATTAGAGCATTTAATTGAAGGGATCAGTGCGATTTCTTCGCTTGATGAAAAGGATTGTTTAGAGGCGATCATCAACAGTGCAATCAACGTGATCCCTAGTGCCGATGCCGGCTTTTTGCAGTTGTTTGATTACGACTCGGAGTGCTTGACTGTAAAGGCTTCTATCGGTTTTAATCATTCAATAAAGGAATTTAAAATACGAGTGAAAGAGGCGATTACCGGGATTGTATTTCACGACGGGAAGCCAAGGATATTTCAGACAAAGGAAGAGACCTTTGATGAAATGGACCATTATCATATTAGTAAAGCAAATTTTGATATCCTGATGTCTGCCTCAGACGGGCATGCCATTAAAGCCATGTTGTGTACACCTGTAACAATCGGACAAAAACGAATTGGTGTACTAGCTGTCCATCAGTTTTATCAGAATGGAAAACTGATTAGCCGTGATCTTGAACTTCTTAAAGTGTTTGCAGATCAGGCGGCGATTGCCATTCAAAATGCACAACTTTATGATGAATTAAAAATCCGGTTAAACGAAGTTACTATGTTAAGCCAACAATTAAAAGAAAAAAATAAGTTTCTTTTAAAGCGGGATAACGTGCACAGATTACTAACGAGTCTTTCTTTGCAGAACAAAGGGCCTGCTTCCATTATTTCAGCTTTAAGACGGATGCTCGATACGCCTGTCTTTTATATTAACTTTATAGAAGACGAATATATACCGAATGTGAAAGGCAGATCTCGTCCATTTAGTGTAGAGGAAATCTCCCTGATTTTTTCTGAAAGAAGGGAACCTGTTTTTATTGATGTTTTTGATATATATCAAGAACATTTTTATTTATATCCGATTACAGACGGTACAGTTTTTCTTGGCTGTTTAATTGTAAAAGTGGAAGGGGAGCTTTCAAAGATAGCACAGACAACTGTTGAACAAGGAGGAACAATTCTTTCTCTGGAGGCGGTTAAGGAGCAAACACTGACTGATGTCTATTATAAAAAAATACACGAATATTTTAGTAAGCTGCTCCAAAATGAAGATCCTGAATTACTTGTATTAAAAGGAAAAGAATTTGGGCTGAATCTATCTTCCTATTTTTGTGTCGCCTTGGCGGAAATCCCGGCCTGTTCGGATTTAAGAATGTTAGAGGCAATTGTCCATCAATTTATTTCCACCATTAAAAAAAATTTAAAGAACAGAGACATGTTAATATTTGGCTTGAATAACAAGGTCACTATTTTAGCCCCGTTTGAAAGCCCGGTAGAATTAAAAGCATTTACAGAAGAAATAAGTACTATCATCGAGGAGCGGAGGCATCAGGATGTTTTAGGAGTTAGTATCGGAGTGGGAAATGCTTATACGGGCGTTGAACTAATTAAAAAAAGCTATCATGAAGCGGTAAAAGCACTTTCCTATCTAACAACGCGTAATGAGACGGGGGTTATTCAATATAAGCAAATCGGAATCAACCGCTTTTTTCTCCACCAATCACCTGAGGAAGTCAAAGACTTTTCAGATGAAATTTTGGGACCATTGATGGACAAAGAAGAAATAAATAGTGAGTTAGAAAAGACATTGTTTAGCTATATCATAATGAATCGATCAGCATCTAAAACAGCTAAAAAGCTTCACATACATCCTAACACTCTTTATAAACGGCTCAAGAAAATCGAAGAAACTCTCGGTCTTGCATTAGATAATCATGAAGATTTTTTAAAAATTCAATTAGCCTTTCATTTGCGTGGGAATTTTTGAGGAACGCTGATTGTTAGGCGGTAATTAGAATAAATGTTTTTTATTGAAGCAACGACTACGCATGTTCTTGTTCGATGCGGCAGCCTGCCATGAATCGTTCAATGAGAGAATGGGTAACTCTTTCATTGCAGCGGGTGACAGGTACGAGAATCAATGTAATTAAGATTACCATTCCGCCGCTTAGAGAGTGGAGAGAAGAAGCCGCTCCTTCTCGGTGCCATAGTTTCAGCCAACATTTTTGCCATTAGTTTGATGCAAGCGCTTTTTATGACTTCTTGAAATGCGAAGGCCAGCAACTTCGGCAGCAACGAAAAAGAACTTGTTGAAGTGATTACCCATTTTGCTTTTTATGCTAGTCGGTTAAGGGTACCGGCTTCCGTTATAGCTGTTAAACAATTGTTTTCGAACGAAAAATGACCATTGGAAATACCTTAATTGAAAAGTGAAGGGATTAGAAAAGTGATTATTTATTTAGCCATATTATTAGTTGGATTGATTGTCCTCATCTTTTTGTTTATGAAACTAAATCCGGTATTTGGTGGAAATCCAAGCAAGGTGCAAAGGGAAGCATATAGTCAGTTGGATAATTACGTGGAGGGCAAATTTATTAACCAAATCCCAGCAAAGCTGAGTATGAGTGCATCTGATTATTTATCCATGGTGAGGGAGAATATGTCAGGTAAGGCCGAACGTCATCCTGCTGGCCCAATTCCTGTCTCAATGATTAATTGGAATAAAATCAATAGTGAAGAAGACAGCCTAACATGGTTTGGACATTCTGCTTTTTTGCTGAATATCGATAACAAGAAAGTACTCGTAGATCCGATGTTAGGTCCCATCGCTTCACCTGTTCCTTTTGCAGGAAGCAAACGGTATAGCCAAAATACACTGGATATTATTGATGAGCTGCCGCCTATTGATGCGATGTTTATTACACACGATCATTACGATCACTTAGACTATCCGTCCATCTTAAAGTTAAAGAGCAAGGTTGAACATTTTTTCGTTCCTCTCGGCGTCGATGCCCACTTGATTCGGTGGGGAGTGGAAAAAGAGAAAATTACAGTGCTAAATTGGTGGGATGAGATCCAATTCCGCGGTTTAACCATTGTGTTGACTCCATCCAAACACTTTTCCGGAAGGGGAATTGCTAATCGAGATACGACTCTATGGGGGGGCTGGATCATTCTCGGAAAGCAGACACGCTTCTTTACGAGTGGAGATGGAGGGTATGATGCCCATTTTAAAGAAATAGGAGAAAAATACGGACCTTTTGATATGGCATTAATTGAAGGCGGTCAATATGATAGGCGCTGGCCTTGGGCTCATATGACACCAGAAGAATCTATCCAGGCTAGCATAGACATAAAGAGCAAGCGAATGATGTTAATTCACTGGGGAGCTTTTACCCTTGCTTATCATGGCTGGACGGAACCGATAGAACGAGCCTTAACAGCAGCTGAAAAGGCCAAAATTAGTATAGTTGCTCCCAAAATTGGTGAAACCATCCCTCTAGATGGAGAACCCTCTATTTCTCATTTATCCTGGTGGAATAATATATCGGGATAAATTTTAGTACGACTTTTTGAAGAAGGGAGTGGTGTACACGTTAAGAGCCTGCACTTGAAGAGTGCAGGCTCTTTTCACTAATTGAGTCAAATGAGGGGTGGCAAGGTCTATTTTTAACTTGTGAAAGCAAAATAGTTTTCATATTTACATCACTTCTGGCTGAGGGAGTTTATTCTGTTTCTCCCATTCACTACGTAGAAGCGCCATCTCAATATTATCCCAATATTCATCTTTAAACCTACATACCTGACGTTGAATCCCTTCCTTTTTAAAACCAAAATTTTCATAGCAGGCGATAGCCGCTTTATTAAAATTAAACACGCCGAGACTCACCCGGTTTAATAGTAATTCATTAAAGGCTAAGTGAAGAATCTTTTGAAAAAGCTGATTGGCAATTCCTTTGCCCCGGTGTTCTTTATAAACAAGTACGTAGCTGATTCTTCCTATCTGGTGTACCTGGTTAATTTCTCTTAATGCAATATGACCGACAACTTCATTGGTTATCGAATCTACGGCTTTATAAATGTAGCTGCCTTTTTGGACTTCCATCTCAACGTATTCGCTAAGCTGCTCTTTTGTTAATGGATACTGATAGGTTCGTCCTGACCATTGCATCATTAGTCGTTCGGAATCAATCTCTCGGATAAGCCCCTCAAAATCTTTTTCTGTGAACGTTTTTAAATGGATCACACTGTGTGGCTCCTTTTCTATTTTTTATTTACAGTGGTATGAGTATCCTAATTAAGCCACTCGAAAACCACATTTGTCCCTTTACTTTTAAAATTTTTCTTTGCACTTTCTTTTCACTGTTTTTATTGAAACTTACTTTTTGTTTGAGTAACAAATTTTTCAATGAATCTCATTAATGCGGGATAAACACAAGTCCTCGGCAATGGCTATGTCAGAGTGTTGGATAGATAAAGTTAATTAAGTGGTCTATCCTTACATTTTATCATCTTGATCTTCTTGTGCATGCCCCTCTGTAAAATTAATGAAAAATTTTTAATTGACAAAAAAGTGAGTATAATTCAAAATACTAAATATAATTCAATATATTGAATTTTTTGTTGAGAGGATGATCCTTAGATAATGGACCATATTCATGAAGAAATTAAAAGATTACGTTTGGATCGTAAATTAACATTAAAAGAACTAAGCGAAAAAACAAATTTATCAACTGGTTTTTTGTCTATGATTGAACGTGGTTCGTCTTCGTTGACGATCACTTCATTGAAGAAAATTGCTGATGCATTTGAGGTGGATATATCGTATTTTTTTGACAAACCTATTAATCACACAAAGTTTTATGTGAAGAAAAGTGATCAGAAAAAGTTTCGTATTGAAGGCTCAGAGACTGCCTATGTCCGGCTTAGTGGCAATTTTTCAAGCAGAGCACTGGAACCGCTTGTTGTGGCACTTCAGCCTAAGCAGCAGAAAGACTACGATTATAGTCATGCTGGGGAAGAGTTTTACTACGTATTAAAAGGTCTAGTTCGATTCAATGTGGATGGCGAAGAATTTGATGTCGCTGAAGGAGAATCGATTCATTTTCCTTCCCAAATCCCACATGATTATGAAAACCCTTTAGAGGAAGAATCCATCTTATTATGTGTGCTCACACCTATTCTTTTTTAACCTTTTGAAACACTTTTATATTCAGGCAATGACATGTTGCATTTAAATATAAGAAAACTTCGGTATGCCACCTTTAGAACTGGTGGCAATCCGCTGAATTTCTCTTAAAACAAATAGTAAGAGGTGAAACAGTGATGAGAGTAGCAACAGATGTTGGAGGAACATTTACGGATCTTGTGTATATGAAGGGAAATGGCGAGATAGGGTTTTCGAAAAGCAGTACAACACCGCCCCGCTTTGAAGAGGGAGTGCTCAATGTTTTAAATGAGAGCGAGCTTGCTTTGGAAGAGATCGAAACATTTATTCATGGAACAACCGTTATTATTAATGCATTAACAGAGAGAAAAGGAGTGAAGACAGGGCTTATCACGACGAAAGGCTTTCGTGATGTGCTGGAAATTGCTCGAGGAAATCGTCCTGATTTATTTAATGTACGTTACCAGAAACCAGCGCCTATTGTGCCTCGCTATTTGAGAAAAGAAGTAGAGGAGCGCTTGAATCATAAAGGAGAGGTCATCACACCGATAAATAAAGAACAACTGAAGAAAATTATCATGGAATTTAAAAAGGAAGAAGTGAAAGCGGTTGCTATTGCGTTTTTGCATTCCTATCGTAATCCTGTTCATGAAAAAGAAGCAGCAGAAATGATTAAAGAGATTTGGCCGGAAGTTTCCATAACTGCCTCGTATGAACTGACGAAAGAATGGCGTGAATACGAACGGACAAATACAGCAGTTATGAATTCATTTGTTAAGCCCATTGCTTCTTCTTATATCAATCGTTTAGAGGAAAAACTAGCGGACAAAAAGGTTACATCCAAAAAGTATATCATGCAGTCAAATGGAGGAACGACGACCTTTAGTTTAGCCAAAGAGGCTCCCATTAACATGGTGGAATCAGGGCCTGTGGCAGGTGTTTTTGGTTCTGCCATTTTAGGAAAGATTATTGGAGAAGAAAATTTGATTGCATTTGATGTGGGAGGAACAACGGCGAAATGTTCGTTAATCGAAAATGGAAATGTTAAAGTCTCCACGGATTACCATATTGAAAAAACAGACAGATGGGCAGGATACCCTCTTAAGGTCCCTGTTGTGGATATTGTAGAAATTGGCAATGGCGGGGGCTCCATTGCGTGGGTTGACCCTGTTGGATCGTTACGAGTCGGTCCGCACTCAGCAGGATCAGTCCCAGGTCCAGTCGCCTACGGACAAGGGGGAGAAGAGCCAACCATAACCGATGCGAATTTGATTACAGGCCGACTTTCCGCAAAGAACTTTTCTTACCCTGTAGATTTGCAAAGGGTAAGGGAAGTAATGGAAGAAAAAGTTGCGCGTCACTTTGATTTGCAAGTAGAAGAGGCAGCGTTGGGGATTATCCGCTTAGCCAACTCTAATATGCTGAACGCGTTAAAACTTATCTCAGTACGCAAAGGGTATGATCCACGTGATTTTGCCATGGTGGCATTTGGGGGGGGAGGTCCGCTGCATGCTACTTTTCTAGCCAAAGAGCTCGGAATCCGTAAAGTAGTTGTTCCTGTGGCATCCGCTGTTTTTTCCGCATGGGGTATGTTGATGACAGATTTACGGCAGGATTTCGTTAAAACCTATGTTGAACGACTGGATCACATCAACTTAAATGAAATGAATAAAGAGTGGGAACTATTGGAAGGACAGGCTATTAAACAATATACGCAAGAAGGAATGAACGAAGCAAGTATTGTTTTTTCAAAATATGCTGACATGAGGTACGTGGGTCAAGAGCATACAGTAAAAGTTCCTTTGCCAGCCATAGAATGGAGTCCGGAAACCCTTCAGCAAATTATCACTTCATTCCATGAACTTCATGAAAAGTCTTATACATTTCAACTCCCGGAGGCGCAAGTTGAAGTCGTTAATCTTCACCTTATAGCTTTTAGTCAAGTAGAGAAACCGAAAATGAAGGAAATGAAACAAGCTGCAGATACACAGGCGCCATTGAAGGAGAGGCGAAAGGTTTATTATGAGGAAACGGGCTGGATGGAAACAAACATATATAATCGAAACGATTTAGCCCCAGGTATGAGAATTTCAGGGCCAGCGGTCATTGAGGATCTTATGTCTTCTATTCTTTTGTATCCATCACAGGATTTAGAGATAGATAGCTATGGAAATCTAGTGATTTACAATGGGGGAGCAGAACATGTATAAAACAAAAGTTGATCCATTCACATTGGAAATTGTAAAAGATTCGTTAACGGCTGTCGGAGAGGAAATGTTTTATACATTGGGCAGGACATCAATGAGCCCGATTATTTATGAAGTATTAGACTATGCTACAGGTCTTACAGATGCAAAAGGAGATTTATTAACACAAGGAAACGGCGTGGCTGGTTTTATTGGAATGCTTAGTTTCATGGTTAAAGAAACACTGAAAAAATTCCAACATAACTTAAATCCTGGTGATATTATCATCATTAATGATTCTTATAATGGAGGCGGCTCCCATTTGTCGGATGTGGGTCTTGTGATGCCTATCTTTTATGAAGGTGAGCTGGTTGCGTTTTCTGCAAATAAAGCACATTGGACCGAAGTAGGCGGAAAAGATCCCGGCTCATTTACAAACGATGCGACGGAAATTTATCAGGAGGGGCTGCAATTCCCTTGTGTAAAGCTATTTGAAAAAGGAAATGTAAATCAAGCGTTAGTAGATGTTATTCAGGCTAACGTAAGGCTGCCTGAACTTTCTCTCGGTGACATGTGGGCACAAATTGCTTCATTGAGAATTGGTGAAAAACGCTTCCATGAGTTATGCGAAAAGTATGGAAAAGAAACTGTGCTGCAAACAACAAAGCATTTGTTAACGCAAGGTGAAATTATCTCCAAAAACGTTATTCAATCTCTTCCGAATGGTGAATATTATGCAGAGGATTATATTGATACAGATGGGCTCGGCAATGGCCCTTTTAAGGTTCAGGTAAAGGTAACAATTACAGATGAGGAATTCATATGTGATTTCCGTGGCAGTCATCCACAAGTACCTGGCCCAATCAATTGCTCCTATACCACTTTGGTTTCAGATGTGCGTACCGTGTTCTTAGCCATCACAAGTGACGACCAGCATATTAACGACGGTGTATTTCGCCCATTAAAAGTTATTACAGATCCTGGTTCCATTTTTTCTTGTGAACGGCCTGCTCCAATGTCTGTGTATTGGGAAAGTGGATCGATGGGAGGAGATCTTGTGTGGAAAGCTCTGTCTTCTGTCATTCCATCTAAGTTATCTGCCGGTCACTTTCTTTCTGTGTGTGCCGTAACCCTGTCTGGAAATCACCCAGATACCAATGAGCCATTTTTAATTGTTGAACCATCATTAGGCGGATGGGGGGCAGGAAATGACCATGATGGCCAGAGAGGACAGTTTTGTATTGGAGATGGAGAAACATACAATGTACCGGTTGAAATAGCGGAAGCCCGCTACGGTGTAATGTTGGAGGAGTATTCGCTAAATACTGATGGAGAAGGGGCTGGTGAATTTATTGGTGGAGCCGGTGTCATTCGCTCCTACCGAGCTTTAACAGATGGCCAATTTGCGACGGTCACTTATGGCCGCCATCAATATGTGCCGTGGGGATTAAATGAAGGAAAAGATGGCTCTCCTAATAAATTTTATGTCATTAAGAACAATGGAGAGATGGATGGCCCGTATGGTGTTTATGCACGATATCCGTTAAATAAAGGCGATGTGCTGAAATTAATTACCGGAACGGGTGGCGGATATGGACATCCATTTGCCAGGGAGGTCAGCAAGGTGGTGGAGGATGTAAAGAATCAATACATTACTCTACAACAAGCGAAGGAAGTTTTTGGTGTAATTATTGATGAAGAAACACATCAATTTACTGGACTTTCATCTACCCGTAAAGAATGGGAGGACAACTCGGCAACAGACAATGAATAAAAGAATGAAAGAATTTAAATGTTGTTTTAGTGTCTGTTCTATCTGCTTATTTGGCAGATAGAACAGACATAGGTATATGGGTTTCAGTGTCTTTCATAACAACAAATAAGATAAAGGAGTGAAAGAGTAGATGAATGAAAGAGTCAGAAGAGACGTGGATCAACTTGTAAGAGTAGGAGAGCTTTTTAATCGCATGCCGCTTACTAAGAGCCACTTTTTTGTCGGTTTTGTCCTCTTTATTATTTCTGTGATTGAAGCATGGGAAATGATGTTAATCATTTTTATCAGCCCTAGTATTGCGAGTGATTTTCATTTGTCAGACCTGCAAATTGGCTCTCTCCTCGGCTCTATTTATTTAGGGATGATTCCCGGTGCCTATATGTGGGGAATTATTTCTGACAAAATAGGAAGAAGAAATTCCTTAATTTATAGTTTGCTTGGATTTAGTGTTCTTTCCATAACCAGTGCTTTTTCGGTGAATTTTGAAATGCTTTATGCTCTAAGGTTTACAGCTGGTCTGGCTCTAGGAGGGGTGATGGTAGCAGGATATCCTTATTTTGAAGAGATGCTTCCTGTTAAACAACGCGGAAAAGGTATTGTCTATCTTTCAGCGGGGTGGCCATTAGGAACATTAATGGCTCTAGGCATGACAGCACTTTTTTTAGAGAGAGATGGTTTAATTGGCGGTTGGCGTGCAGTTCTTATTTTAAGCTCGCTCGTTGGGCTGTGGACGTTACTATTAAGAAAAATCCCGGAATCTCCTTATTGGCTAGCGGGCAAAGGAAAGCAAAAAGAGGCAAAAGAAGCTATCGGTTATTTAAGTAATGGCCAGATTACACTCAAAGAGGAACAGTCACTATGGGTACAGCCGATTGAAAAGGGGAGCTACACCTCTATTTTTAAGAAGAAGCTGTTAAAGTTAACAACATACCAAACGCTCGTTAACTTTGCTTTCGCTTTTGGATATTGGGGCTTGTACACATGGCTTCCGACCTTGCTTGCTCAGCGCGGCTTAGCTTTATCTGAAAGCTTAACATTTCTTGCGTTATCTACCCTTTTTCAAATTCCGAGTTATCTAGTCGCCTCTTCCTTAACAGGGAGATACGGGCGGAAGAAGATCATGGTTATATTTGTCTTATTGACCGTCATTTGCGGATTTGGCTTTGCTTTTTCAGCAGGCATGATACAAATGTATAGTTTTTATTTTGGTCTATCGTTTTTCAGTCTAGGTGCATGGGGAGTTTGGAATGCCTGGTTTGGCGAAATTTATCCAACGAATTCCCGATCTTCAGGCTATAGCTTTGGTGCCGCTGCTCAACGCTGGGCTAATGCCTTTGCTCCATCCATTATTGGATTGGTTATTGGCATGGGCTGGGCCTTTGGACAGACAATCTCTTTTGTACAATCTTTCGTCGTTATCACGCTTATTATCATTTTATTTATCCCTGAAACAGAAGGAGAAATTTTGGAGTAAAAGCGTACTTTCTCAAGTAGCAGGGTATGAGAGACTAATTTTGAATTCATTCAATGAGAACCTTGAAGATGTCAATCTGGAGGATAAATTAAATGAAGAAGAAAATACTTTTCATTGATCCGGTTTATAATGATGATTTCTGTGACACTATTTCTGAATATTTAGACAATGTAAAGAGGTCGGATACAGATATAGAGGTCATTTCGTTGGGAAAGAAACCAGGCCCCGAACATTTAGAATATCGTTGCTATGAAATTATGGCCATGCCCGATATTGTTCGTATGGTGAAAGAAGCAGAAGAGAGCGGATATGATGCAGCCATTATAGGATGTTTTTATGATCCAGCGCTGCGAGCGTGCCGGGAAGTGGCAGAGAAGATGGTAGTCTCCGCTCCTGCAGAATCATCTCTTCATATCGCCTCAACTATTGGGGAGAGCATTTCTATTATTGTTGGCCGTCAAAAATGGATGCCAGAAATAAAAGAAACGATTCATAAATATGGATTTTTCGATAAAGTAGTTTCTATTAAACCTCTTGGGATGGGCGTTCTTGATTTCCAAAAAGACCATGAGCAGACATTAAAAAGAATGCGCAGAGCTGCTATCGAGGCGGTTGAAAAAGATGGAGCTGATGTGATTGTTCGAGGATGTACCGCAGAATTAGGTTTTTTTAAAGAATTGCAAAATGAACTAGGTATACCAGTAATTGATGTAAGTTTAGCAGCATTTAAATATGCAGAATTTTTGGTTGATCTTAAACAAAATATGGACTGGACGCATAGCAAACGAGCGGGGTATCAATCACCTCCAAGTGAAGAAATGGCAGCTTTTCGCCTATTTACAAATTAAATCCATGGCACAATCATTAACGGGCATTGTGTTCGTAGTATCGGAAGGGAGAAATTTAAAGTTGCAGACGTTGCATTTACACGAAGTTGAAGACATATTATATGGAGCCTGTATTTATGGAACCGGTGGCGGCGGAAGCCTAGAGGAGGGGCTTAAGCTGGTGCGCAAGCTGTATGAAGCAGGAAAACAGGTGACAATCGCTGCCTTGGATGAAATACAAGATCATTGGCTGGTTGCTTCCCCTTATTATGTAGGATCAGTCGCTCCACCCTCCAAAGAGGTTTCCGAACGTTTAGAAAACCTTGCAACAAACAAAGAGAATGTTTCAACCATCGCAGCAAGGATGCTGCAGAAACACCAGAATGAACGGATTCAAGCCGTTATTGCAACTGAGTTAGGAGGGAACACCGCCTGGGCCATAGAAACGGCAGTAAACTTAGGCGTTCCACTGATAGATGCCGATCCGGCCGGGCGAGCTGTCCCTGATTTGGCTCATACAACTTTTAATATTTTCGATGTTTCCATTACCCCTTTTTCTTTAGCCAATAAATATGGAGACACACTAGTCGTTGAAACCGTTGCTAACCATAATCAGGCCGAACAAATTGCGCGTTCCTTTGCGACAATTTCGGGTAACTTTGCCGGAGTGTGCGACCATCCTATTAAAGGAGAGGTCTTAAAAAAGACAGTCATTCCGGGAACATTATCACAAGCGCAACGTGTAGGACAGGCTAGAAGGTTGGCGAATGACCAGCAAACTTCTCCTGTAGACGCCATTATTTCAGCTGGTGGTGGGAAACTCTTGATTGAAGGCACTGTTTCAAATGCCTCATGGGCAGATATAGGGGGATTTATTGAAGGGAGCATTACCGTGGAGTCTATAACTAGCGATAGTGAAATCCCTTCACTAAGCATTTGGTTTAGAAATGAATATATGATAGCTAAAAGTGGGGAAACGATCCTTTCCATTATTCCCGAGTTAATTATTGTTCTTGATAAAGAAACAGGAATGCCCATTCTTAACCCTAACTGTATAACAGGGATGGAGGTAGCCATAGGTACTTTTCCAGCACCCAAAGTGTGGGAGAGTGATAAAGGGTTGTCCATTTTTGGGCCTGAATATATTGGGTTGGATCGAGATGTCTATTTTGCAGTGCGAAAAGAAGGACGCAATTTGGAGATTTAAAATATAATCCATAGAGTAAAGATGATCACAAGTGAACCTTTTAGAAATTTCATAGGGAATTCAAGCTTATGTCCAAATGAGGTAAATTTCATCCTTGTTATTCAGCGGTTGAAAGCTCCATTTTTTGCGCCCAGAGCAAAATTATCCTCTCTTCTGTGTCTATAAGCTCCGTGATGCTTGCTGAATGAAAAAAGGCTAAGAGGTTCATCTTCTTAGCCTCCATTTGTCGATGAACGATTTAAGGGTGAGCGGCATTTTATGTTGCAAGTGTCAGCGGCCAATAGTAGAACACAAAAGTAATCATGATAATGACAAGGCCGCTTACCATTAAATACATAGGATATCTTTTGGTAATCGCCATCTCTTCTTTTTCGTTCGGCTCGATCGGTCTCTTTAAAATATTCGCTTGGAAATTTCGCTCTTCTATTGAAATCCCCCCATATTTTGAGCCTATATACAGAGCCATCAGGCTTAAAATAACGCCAATAATTACAGGATTAAAGTAGACGGGAAGAGCGATGCCGAATTTATTTAAAAGTTCTCCAAATATGACTCCCGCAAAGCCTGTGATGATACTTGAGAGCGCCCCGGTTTTGGTTACTTTTTTGGAGAAGACGCTTGCGAACGCTACAGGTCCCCAGGAAGCGGCAAAGAGTGTGGCCGCAAAATAGCCGATCCACATAACAGAAGGCGGCTGCCAAATGCCGATCAGCAAAATGATGATGCTGACAATAATCATAGACAAGCGGCTGGCTCGCAGCAATTGTTTATCTGTATACTTCTTGTTCCTCGACTGCTCCATGATGTCCCTCGTAATGCTGCTGCCGATCAGTTGAAGAAAGCTTGCACAAGATGATAGAGCAGCTGCCATAATGCCGCTGACGATAATTATCCCTAACCATAAAGGCGTAGCATTCATGGCGGCCCAGATAAACACTTTTTCTGTAGGAACAATGTCGCTTTTGAGTGTGGTCACAGCGGCGATACTGATATGGAGGAACAGGTAAATCGTAATGATTGAAATGGTTGCCCAGATACCAGAACGGATGGCTACGTGCTCATTCTTAGCCATTAAATATCGGCTGCTTTGCCAAGGGCTGATCGAGATAACGGCAGACCAGACCAAGCCTAATACAATTGCCCATGTTAACGCTTCCCAAGGCTCTCCCATATAAGCATTGGGACCGGTAATCCCATGCCAGCTTAATAAATCAGGCCGGTCCGGATTGGTAGCCGCTTTTACGATGGCTTCGGGGAACCCTCCTGCAGATTTAATGATAAAAGGCAAGGCTAAATAAGTAGCCAAGGAAAAGATGAAAAACATAATAGTGTCATTTACCATGACACCCTTTGCACCAGAAAGGGTAGTGAAGGAGGTATAGACAATCCACATAATTAGCAGAGCGAATGTGTAGGAGATGCCTGAGATTTCAGCAAGTAATACAGCAGCTCCCTGGGTAACGGCCACAAGATAAGCGGAGATTCCGATTATCGTCGTAATAGCCGCAGCCATTCTGACTTTATTCGATTGAAAACGGTTGCCAAAATATTCAGGAACGGTCAATGACTGACTTCTTCTCAGATAACGGCCAAAGAAGAATACACCGACTACATAACCAGTCGCATTAAAGATTACAAGTATTAACAATAAAATCGGATAGCCTTCATAAGAAAATCCTGCTTCTCCCATGAAAGACACTGTACTTAAAAATGAAGCGACAAGCATGCCGGTGATCATTAAAGTCGAGCCGCTTCTCCCGGATACATAGTACTCTTCTGAATTCTTTACTTTTTTGGAAAGAACAATGCCGATAAGAACGTAAATAAGAAAAGAGCAGATAATACCGACTGTATAAACCAATTACATCCCCACCTTTTTATCCATCGTTTCCGTTTGATCCTGAAGCGGAGTTATGTCTTTTTCCATCTTAAGAATGAAGATTCTTGTAAGAAGGCCTAGAACGATTAGAGATCCTCCATATCCAAAGCAAAAAATCAATTCTCCCATTTCAACCACTCCCTTCGTTAAATGAAATCGATTAATATAATGCAATTTACATGCCAAATTCTAAAAATTCAGTAATTTTAATTCAGGCTATTGTAAATTGCGTAACTCATACTTTTGGAGCTTTCTCATGATCGTAGTCTGGTTCACTCCAAGAGCTTTAGCCATTTTTCTTGTCGTCTTATGCTGTTTCAATGCGTGAGAAAGAAGTTGTTTTTCCGTTTCCTCGACGGCTTTTTTCAAGGTGAGATGATTGAAAGGCAAATGGTGTTCATTATGGATCATATGTTTCATGGCTAAAGGGAGGTCTTCAAGATGGATGAGCGGCTTCTGCGCAGTTACGACTATTTGTTCAATAAAGTTCTCTAACTCCCTGACATTTCCTTTCCATTCTTGCAGTTGAATAAGCAATTTTGCATCTTCAGTGAGTTCGATCGGCCGAGAATAAATGCTGCTGAATTTTTCTAGAAAATAGTCAGCTAATAATGCGATATCCTGCTTTCGTTCTCTTAGAGGAGGAAGGCGCAGCGGTACAACGTGCAAGCGATAATACAAGTCCTGGCGGAATGTTTTTTCTTCAATCATTTGCAATAAATCTTTATTTGTAGCAGAGATAATACGGATGTTCACTTGCTTTTCAGTCGTGCCGCCTACTTTTTTAAACGTCTTATCCTGGACCAATTGTAATATTTTCACTTGCAGTCCTAACGGCATCTCGCCAATTTCATCTAGAAATAAAGTGCCTTCGTTTGCCATTTCCACAAGACCCGCTTTGCCACGCTTGTTTGCTCCTGTAAAGGCCCCTGCTTCATAACCGAATAACTCCGATTCCAATAAGGTTTCAGGGATGGCGCCGCAGTTGACTTGGACAAATGGTTTGTCTTTTCTGGGGCTGTGCTCATGAATGATTTTAGCCAAGACGCCTTTGCCTACACCCGATTCACCATGAATGAAAATAGAGGAATCTGTTGGCGCAACTCTTTCAGCTAGTTGAAGGGTAGAAATCATGTTTTGAGATTGTGTGATAAATTTTTGAGAACCAATCGTTCTTTGTGTGATCGGCGCGCCCTGATCCTGTTGGGCAGACTGCTTTTCCATTAACTGCCTCTTCATTTCTACAAGCTCTGAGATATCCCGTGAATTGCACACAATTCTGTATAATTTTCCTTCCTCGTCGAAAACGGGTGTCGCCGTGGCAAGAACGGTTTTTCCACTCGGATATTCTTGTTCTACAGAATGAATGGTATGTGTAGCCATGGTTTTCAAGGTAACTGAATTGGTGATGATGCCCTTGTCCACCAACTCATGAATATTTCTGTTGATAAATGCTTCCGGAGGAAGGCCCGTAAAATGCTTGCATGATTCGCTTACAAATAACACATTGCCTTTCTCATCTGTTACAAAAATTTCATCGTAAGTGGAATTTAATATTTGAGTAAATTCCTTGTTCTTTCTTAAAGCGATTTCCAGCTGTTCATGAAGTGATTGGTTGATCCCCAGCAAGCCATTGATTTTTTGTTGGTATTTCCATTCTCTTACTTCAGAGGCTGTATAGCATATGTATTGGCCTTCCCCCTCCATAATGAAGAAATCGTAGTGATAAGGATCATTTTCGCTTATCTCAGTTAATGAAGAGATCCTTAAAAAACGGAGGCTAATACAATTCTCAACTAGCTCATTTTTTCCTTCTGCTCTCTTTTTCCAAACACAGTTATCATCCAGCACACCCACCAAATAATTTAGTTTATCCACGACTAGAATAGGCCCCTGCTGAAACGGCAGCCAATTTTCCAATTCCTTTATGCGAATATGAGAGAAGACAGAAACCGCTTGTTTATTTTTTATATCCATCCTATTGCCACTCCTTTGCTTAAAATTGAACCTTTTTTGCATCAGAATTTGCTGTTTTTTTACGAGAAGGAAGTTTCTGCTGAATATATATCAAGGCATTAAGTGATATGAACCTTTTTTGCAACAATGGTGCAGAAAAGGTTCAGTATAATCTTCATTATAAGGGATAAGGTGTTTAATAGTAAGAATATTTCGTCTGCAATAGTCGGTCTTGAAGTGAATTTTGACCCTCTCCCAATGAAAAACAGTTGGTATGATTTTTGCTTATTAAAAGACAAAAGCCCAGTTTAGGAGTGAGGAATATGACACAATTTAAGCACCTATTCAGCCCAGTAACCATTGGCTGTATGGAATTGCCAAACAGAATATTAAGCACAGCTCATCAGACGAATCATGTGGTCAATGGTGTCCCCACCTCTGATATGACAGCCTATCATGTGGCAAGAGCAAGAGGGGGAGCAGGACTGCTGATTCTGGAGGCTGCCGCTGTTCACTCATCAGGAATGCTGACCACTCATACCATTGCCGGATATGACGAAAAGGTGGTCCCTGCTTATTTAGCACTGACAAAAGAAGTTCACAAATACGGAACGAAGGTGGTCCAGCAGCTGTTCCATGGAGGAAGAGAGGTGGTCTCCAGCGACTATCGAAGCCCGGCTTGGGCACCGTCTGCTGTTCCGAGTTTGCGATTTGGTACAATGCCAAGACCAATGAGCGTGGAAGAGATTCAAGAAGTGATTGAAGGTTTTGCTGTTTCAGCGAGGTTAGCAAAAGAGGGAGGAATGGATGGAGTAGAAGTTTGCTGTTCACATGGATACCTTCCTGCACAGTTCTGGTCAGAACATGCAAATCATCGAACGGATGAATACGGAGGTTCTTTTGAAAATAGGATGCGGTTCATTGTTGAAGTAATGCAGCGTGTGTGGGAGGAAGTAGGCAATGATTTCACTGTCGGCATACGGATGAGCGCAGATGAAATGACGATGGATGGTACAGACGTTAAAGATGCTGTGAAAATCGTAGAATATCTGGTCGATCAAGTAAGGGTAGACTTTGTGAACGTGACAGCAGGGGATTCCAGCACATATGCCGGCTCAACGCACATTGTGCCTCCATCGCCTATGAAACATGCATACGTTTCTCCACAAGCGTTCAACATACGGATGGCTGGTGCTGTTCCCGTATTCGTCGGATCCCGTATAGTTGACCCTGTTGAAGCTGAGCAAATTGTGGCGAAAGGGAAAGCGGATGTCGTAGGAATGACGAGAGCATTAATCGTTGACCCGGAAATGCCGAATAAAGCCAAGTCAGGAAATCACCATTTAATAGATGCCTGCCTTGGTTGCCTTCAAGCTTGCATAGGACATTATCATAAAGGACTGCCTATCGGCTGTGTGCAAAACCCGTCAACCGGAAAAGAAGCAGAGGTTCAAGCCCTGGAAGAAAGTCTTCGAGAGAAAAAGAAAGTAATGGTCATAGGGGCCGGTCCGGCTGGTTTGAAAGCAGCGTTAACGCTAGACGAGCTGGGGCATGAAGTCATATTGGCTGATAAGTGTGAGGAGGTCGGTGGGCTATTGCATGCATTAAAACGTGCACCGATGAGAAAAGAATTAGCTGAAACGATGCTTGATAATTATAGAAGAAAGCTGCTAAACAGCAGCGTGCAGCTGAAGCTTGGATGGGACGTAGGACCAGAAGAGGTTCTAAATGCGGCACCGGACGCTATTTTATGTGCCAGTGGTTCAAGGCCATTCATCCCTAAAATTCCTGGAATCCATGATCCGAGAGTGAAGACAGTCGATGAGCTTTTTAATAATCAACATAAAGAAATCGGGGAGAATGTATTAGTCTTTGACTTCGGAGGAGATTGGCCTGGAATGGAAGCAGCCATTCATCTGGCAGAAAAAGGTCATCAAGTGACATTGATTTCATCGAAGCTTTACATTGGGGAAGAGGTTCATCAATATTTGCGGAATGAATACTTGAAAAAGCTGTATCAACTAAAGATTAACATGATCACGCACCATGATCTGGGGGAGATAAGGAACAATCAAGCCATCATCCGGAACTTATTCTCATACGAGAAAGAAACAATGGAGAATTGGGACTCTATTATTCTGTCGCTTGGCCGTGTCCCGAATGTAGAGCTATATAACAGCATTAAAAATTTAAATTTGGAAGTTTATCAAATAGGGGATTGCTTAGCTCCAAGAACGTTAGAAGAAGCTACCTATGAAGGATTTATGACATCGTTACAAATTGGCATTCAGGAAGAAATTAAAATATAGGAAGAAAGAGGGTGTCTCCGAAGCATAGCTTCGGGGACACCCTCTATTCTGTAGAGGCGGCCATTTAAAGCTAACTATTGTTCGATGGTATAGCTACGCAGTTTAACTTAATGGCTCTGTTAAAGCTAAATGTTGTTTTTTACTCGTTGATTGTAACGGAAATCTCCCGCCTGCAGTGAAAATCAACACTCAAGTATAACAGAGCCAGCTTAATAAGTGGTTTATCCAGAACGAGGGCTAAACTTACGAATATAGTTAGCAATTTTGAAAAGATACACCCGTAGAGGATTGTACACCTACAGACGAGAATAGAATAATAATTTTAATAAGGATTTAGAGTTCTAATGAGAAATGTTTTCAAATTGATTGTTGAGAAGGAGAGCATAAATTATAATGGAAGTAAAGATTAAATTACCTATATTATAAGTGAGCTGATTCCATGATGAATGTGCAAGAAATGATTGATATTGATTTTTTGCAGAAGGTGCAGGATACATTTGCAAAAGCAACTGGGTTCGCTGCTGTAACGGTCGATTTTCGTGGAAATCCTATAACAAAATATAGTAATTTTTCTCCTTTTTGCAGTCTTGTCCGTCAAGACCCGCGGTTTGTGGATTCATGTCTAAAATGTGATGCTTATGGCGGATTAGAAGCGGCAAGAAGAGAGAAGCCTCATGTATATCATTGTCATGCCGGATTGGTTGATTTTGCTGTTCCTATTATTGTGAAGGGGAAGTTGGTAGGTTCTATGCTTGCGGGTCAGGTGACACTGCATGAACTTGATAATGGAAAGCTTTCTTCAATCACGAATGATCGTTCTTCCTGGGAGGAGAATGAGGAGATTGCAAGGGAGTATGCAAATATTCCGTCTAAATCCTATGAGAAAATCTATGCGGCAGCTGAGATGATGTTTTATGTTATCAACAACATGTTCGAAAAAGATATGAGGCATTATGTGAAGGAAGAATGGAATGAGAAAAAACATCAAATGATTGATCAGTTGAAAGTACAAGCAAATTTGGAACAAGAATTAACAGAAAAACACAAACAACCGTCCCATTCGTTTATAGACCCTCACTTTTTATTTACTGCTATGAATACACTGTCGTGTTTAGCCATTATAGAAAAGGCACCACAAACACAGGATACGATTTTAACCCTCACTGCTATGATGAACTATATGCTAACAACAAATGAGAGTCGTTTTGTCCCATTGGGGGAGGAAATGGATTATATTGAGCAATATGTAAAGCTGCAAAATGTAAGATTTAAAGCTGAGCTGTATGTTCTTATGGATATTCCTGAAGAGTATCAATCTATTTTTATCCCCTCCTTTATTCTCTACTCTATTATCAATCAGGCCATTCAACATAAAATAGAATCTAAAATGGGACATGGAAAGATTGTGATTAAGGGATATGTATATGGCGATGATTTCATTATAGAAGTTTCCGATCATGGGATGAGCTTCTCAAAAGAGCAATTAGCTGATCTTTACGACGTTTCACATTATGGAAGAAACTATACATTGACGGCTCATCCAAATCTGGAGGGAGGGACAACGGTTAAGATAAGAATTCCAAATGATGGGGTGGAGGGTTCGTATCGTGTATAAAGTACTTCTCTTAGATAACGAAGACTTGATGAGAGAAACCTTAAGATGTATTTTGGATGAGTTAGAAGAGATAACCGTCATTGGTGAGGCGGCTTCAACTGACGAAGCTCTCACATGGATTAATGTTGGGGACCCTGATATTATTTTCCTTAGTATAGATAATCCTGGAATAAATATTCAGAATTTATGTAATTATTTGAAAAGTGACTTGCGTAAACATCGTGTAGTTCTACTAATGGGTATTGATTCTTTCAGTAACCGGAATAAGCGGGTAAAAATAAAAGCGGATGGCTTCATAAGAAAGCCTATCAGCAAACAACATATCATCAAAAGTATTGGTCAACATGTACCTGTACATAGAAGCGGCAGAAAGAGTTTAGAAGAGATGATTGATGAATTCGTATCAGCGGTTTTTCAAAACGATGTTAGAAGTATAAAGAATGAGTGGAAAAAGCTTGCACAACTGCTTATTTCATCATGCAGCCACGATGTAAATAGTATGGGTTCGATTGTAGAAACAATAGTCGAGAAATTAGAAATTCTTTCTTATAAAGAAGGGTTATTCGCTGGCAAAGAAATAAAATGGAAAGAAAAAACGAGATGCGTAGATAAATATACATTAGAAAGTACAATGTTCGATCTTCTGGAAGAGCTATTTGCCGAAATGATCGAATATAAGCCTACCCGCAAAAAGAAAGAGATTCAATCAGCCCTCCATTATATTGAAAATAACTTTCATAAGGGAGTGACACTAGAAGAGGTGGCTTCTCATGTTCACTTAAGTCCATTCTATCTCAGCAAGCTTTTTAAGAAGGAACTAAATGTGAACTTTGTGAGTTACGTAACGGAAAGGAAAATGGAGAAGGCGAAAGAACTTCTCCAATCGACGGATATGCCGGTTTTAAATATTGCATTAGAACTAAACTATCAAGAGCCTAATTATTTTAGCAAGGTATTTAAAAAAGTAACAGGTATGACCCCATCAGATTTTAGGAAGACAAAGGAAAAAAGAGGAAATGACGCATTAAGAAAGCACCACCATATTCAAAATGGAAAATGGTATATATAAAAAGCAAATCCCTTCAGCCTGCATGTATTGGACGAAGGGATTGCTTTTTGTCTTGGGGAATCACGAAAATAATTAAATATAACAATAAATTACATGATTACAGCAAAAAAATTTCTTTTATATTTACTTGTTCAGTTCCTCAAAAATCAAAAGCAAAAATATATCTGAATATTCCAATTATTTTCACTTAGAGAGCAAGAACCTACAGCAAGTGCGGACAGTATTTTAGATATAGTAATTGTAAGCGTTATCAGCGAGGGAGTTAAGAAATAAGACCTCTTGATAGTTGCATGAAAAAATGGGGCTAAGGAGGGTTCGATATGCTTAAGGAAGCATTAGGAATGGTGGAAACAAGAGGTTTGATTAGCGCAATTGAAGCGGCAGATGCAATGGTTAAATCAGCAAACGTTACGCTGATGGGCTATCAAAAAATTGGATCAGGTCTTATTACTGTGATGGTTAGGGGCGATGTCGGAGCGATAAAGGCAGCAACGGATGCAGGGGCTGCTGCTGCAGAAAAAGTAGGTGAAGTCATATCTGTACATGTCATACCAAGACCGCATACAGAAATAGAAGGCATTTTACCTAAGGATGAACAAGAAAGAGTGGAGGGGAAGGTTAAGTGATGAGAGAGCAATTAATTGAAAAAATTATGGAAGAGGTAATAAAACAGGTCGATACGCCAAAGGCAGATGAAGCGCCAAAAAAAGAAGAAAAGAAGTATAGCAGCTTAACTGAATTCGTTGGTACAGGCATCGGTGATTCTATTGGTTTGGTGATTGCGAATGTAGACAACAGCATTCATGAAGCGATGAATCTTGATAAGAAATACCGTTCGATTGGTATTTTAGGTGCTCGTACGGGAGCAGGTCCGCAAATTATGGCAGCGGATGAAGCGGTGAAAGCAACAAATACAGAAATTTTAGCGGTAGAACTGGCACGTGATACGAAGGGTGGGGCAGGTCATGGCAGCTTGATTATTTTTGGAGCGGAGGATGTAGCGGATGCACGTCGAGCGGTAGAAGTGGCCCTTAAAGAGCTGGACCGGACGTTTGGTGATGTGTATGCCAATGAAGCAGGCCACATTGAACTTCAATATACGGCACGTGCAAGCTATGCGTGTGAAAAAGCATTTAATGCGCCAGTTGGCAAGTCCTTTGGATTGGTTGTTGGTGCGCCGGCTGCTATTGGGATTGTACTGGCAGATACAGTGGTGAAAGCGGCGAATGTGGATGTTATTAGCTACAGCTCTCCTGCTAAAGGGACGAGCTTTACCAATGAAGTGATTTTAACATTTAGCGGTGATTCAGGAGCCGTTCGTCAGGCGTTAATTACCGCAAGAGAAGCAGGGGTTGAGTTGTTAGGAACACTTGGAGATACAGCTGTTTCTACGACAGTTCCCTATATTTGAAAGAAGATCCGTCTTTGAAAGGAGAGGAAAATATGAAATCAAAACGTTTTGAAGTATTAGCAGCGCGACCAGTGAATCAAGACGGCTTCGTGGCCGAATGGCCGGAAGTAGGATTGATCGCTATGGATGGACCAAATGATCCCAAACCTAGCATCAAAATTGAAAATGGCCAAGTCATAGAACTAGACGGAAAAATGCGTGAGGAGTTTGACTTCATTGATCATTTCATCGCTAATCACAGCATTAATATCGAAAAAGCGGAAGAAGCTATGGCGATTGACTCTCTAGAGATTTCAAGAATGCTCGTAGACATTCATGTACCAAGAGAAGCTATCATTCCTTTGACTACAGCCATCACGCCGGCAAAAATCTGTGAAGTCGTTGGAAGAATGAATGTCGTTGAAATGATGATGGCTCTTCAAAAAATGAGGGCAAGAAAAACACCTTCAAACCAGTGCCATGTGACAAGTGTAAAAGACAATCCTGTCCAGATTGCGGCAGATGCGGCAGAGGCCGCAGTTAGAGGATTTGATGAAATGGAGACGACTGTTGGCATCCTTCGTTACTATCCATTTAATGCATTAAGCCTATTGGTTGGTTCCCAAACGGGGCGTGGCGGAATTTTAACTCAGTGTTCGGTAGAAGAAGCGACAGAGCTTCAGCTCGGAATGAGAGGATTAACTAGTTATGCAGAGACTGTATCTGTATATGGAACCGAGCAAGTATTCATAGACGGAGATGATACCCCATTTTCTAAAGCATTCCTTACCTCTGCTTATGCTTCCCGCGGATTAAAAATGCGTTTCACTTCAGGCACAGGCTCGGAAGTGCAGATGGGATATGCGGAAGGAAAGTCGATGCTTTATTTAGAAGCCCGCTGTGTTTTCATAACGAAAGGAGCAGGAGCTCAAGGTTTGCAAAATGGTTCAATCAGCTGTATTGGTGTTCCGGGAGGCGTGCCATCAGGTATACGGGCAGTATTAGCTGAAAATTTGTTTACGACCATGCTCGATATGGAAGTCGCTTCAGGAAACGACCAGACATTCTCCCACTCTGACATTAGAAGAACGGCTCGCACGCTGATGCAAATGCTTCCTGGCACAGACTTTATTTTTTCTGGCTATAGTTCCGTTCCGAACTACGACAATATGTTTGCGGGTTCCAATTTTGATGCGGAAGACTTTGATGATTACAACGTATTGCAACGCGATTTAAAAGTAGACGGCGGATTGCGCCCAGTTACCGAAGAGGAAGTCGTTGCTATTCGCAATAAAGCGGCGAAAGCTTTGCAGGCAGTGTTTGAAGAGTTGGGCCTCCCTGCTATTACTGATGAAGAAGTAGAAGCAGCCACTTATGCACATGGAAGTAAAGACATGCCGGAGCGCAATGTGATCGAAGATTTACGAGCTGCTGAAAATATGATGAAACAAGCCGTTAATGGACTTGATGTCGTAAAGGCGTTAAGCAAACACGGTTTCGAAGATGTGGCTCAAAATCTTTTAAATATGTTAAAGCAACGTGTATCCGGAGATTATTTGCATACATCAGCTATTATTGATGAAGACTTTAACGTTATCAGCGCGGTGAATGACGTCAACGATTATACGGGACCGGGAACAGGATACCGAATAAGTGACGAAAGGTGGGAGGAAATCAAAAACATTCCTCGAGCCATCAGCCCGGAAGATGTGAATTAAGAATGAAGAGAGGTGGAGAGAGATGGCTATTAATGAACAGATCATCCGTGAAGTAATTGAAGAAGTATTACAGAGCTTCAATAAGGAAGAGAAACAAAAGCAAAAGATAGAAGGCGAGCAAGAGCTTCCTGTTGAACAGTCAGACTTCCAAGCGGCCCATTCGAAGGAATTAGAGCTGATCGAAAAAGATGTAGCTGTACCAGGACTAAGAAAAGATGAAGTAGTCATTGCTCTTACGGCAGCTTTCGGCATCCATCAAACAAAAAGCATCGTAGGCATTCCACATAATGAATTGTTAAGAGAAGTGATTGCCGGCATAGAAGAAGAGGGGTTAACAGCTCGAATCGTTCGAGTCCATCGTACATCCGATGTCGGGTTTGTGGCACATGAGGGAGCTAAGCTAAGCGGATCTGGGATAGGCATCGGCATTCAATCAAAAGGAACAACAGTCATTCATCAAAAAGATCTTCAGCCATTAAATAATTTAGAACTGTTCCCCCAGGCACCTTTACTGGATTTAGAGACATTTCGTTTGATCGGAAAGAACGCTGCCAAATATGCGAAAGGAGAATCGCCAAATCCAGTACCCACAAGAAATGACCAAATGGCACGGCCGAAATATCAGGCTATTGCAGCATTGCTTCATATTAAAGAAACCCAATATGTTGATCCAAACAAAAAACCAATGGAATTACAAGTTACTTTTCATTAAGTGGAGGTAAATAGGATGAACCAACAACTCATTGAGCAGATTGTCAAAGAAGTGATGTTGTCTATAAGCGAAGCAAAAGAAATGGGTGAAGAAACAGCGGTAGCTGTCGCTGAACCAAAACCAGCTTTGGAGTCCGTATCGAAAGAAGATTATCCATTAGCAAAGAAACGGCCGGAGCTGATTAAAACGCCAACAGGAAAAACATTAGATGATATTACGCTGCAAGAGGTTCTTGGTGGAGCTGTAAAACCAGAAGATGTACGGATTTCCCCTGAAACATTAGAATTGCAAGCCCAGGTGGCAGAGTCTGTAGGGAGAGAGCCGTTTGCGCGGAACCTTCGCAGGGCAGCTGAGCTAATCACTGTTCCGGATGATAGAATCTTAGAGATTTATAATGCTTTACGGCCATATCGTTCAACGAAGGAGGAGCTCTTAGCTATCGCAGATGAACTGGAACATCAGTATAGCGCAAAAATAAATGCACATTTAGTTCGGGAGTCTGCAAAAGTATATGAATTGCGAGACAGATTGAAAAAGAATTAACTCTTTCGTCGTGTTGGGAGGTAAAGGAATGAAACTGGTTGCAGGCGTGGATATTGGAAATGCCACTACAGAGGTAGCGATTGCGGCTGTAACGGATGATCATCAAGTAACGGTTCTAACAAGCGGATTTGTAAAAACAACTGGGATCAAGGGAACACGCCAGAACATTCATGGTGTTCTTGATACAATGAGAAACACTCTTTCTGAGATTGATCGAACAATAGCTGATTTAAATCTTATTCGTATCAATGAAGCAGCTCCTGTTATCGGGGACGTGGCGATGGAAACCATTACGGAAACGATCATCACTGAGTCAACGATGATCGGCCATAATCCTTCTACACCTGGAGGGATAGGAACAGGTATCGGAAAAACGATTAATATTAATCGATTAGAGTATGCAAGTACAGAAGAAGACTGGATCGTTTTAATCGGAAGGGAAGTCGATTTCGAAGCAGCGGCTGCCAAAATCAATGAAGCGGTAGCAAAAAGAATTCGTATTACAGGAGCCATTGCGCAAAAAGATGATGGTGTACTCATTAGTAACAGAATCAAAAAGAAAATTCCCATTATTGACGAAGTGACGCTGATAGAAAAAGTGCCACTCGGCATGAAAGCGGCTATTGAAGTAGCTCCGCCCGGGGGTGTCGTTGAAATGTTATCTAATCCATATGGCATAGCCACAGTATTTGAATTAACCGGGGAAGAAACAAAGCTGATTGTGCCAATTGCCCGGGCGCTGATCGGCAACCGCTCTGCGGTAGTCATAAAAACGCCAAAAGGAGATGTACAAGCAAGAAGCATTCCCGCTGGAAAACTTCATATTTTTGGGAAAAGGAATGCAATAGTCGATGTAGATGAAGGGGCTGAACGAATGATGTCCGTATTAACGGCATCTGCACCGATCGAAAATATTAAAGGTGAGCCGGGCACGAATGCGGGTGGAATGCTGGAGCGTGTAAGGCAAGTCATGTCAGAGTTAACGGCACAGCCTCCTCATTCTATTAGAATTCAAGATTTGTTAGCAGTAAATACTTTTAATCCGCAAAAGGTGAAGGGAGGGCTGGCGGAGGAGTTTTCAATGGAGAATGCTGTTGGAATAGCGGCAATGGTAAAAGCCGATAAATTACAAATGCAAATGATCGCTGAAGAACTTCGCTCAAAGGTTGATATTGAAGTAGAAGTTGGTGGTGTCGAAGCAGATATGGCCATCCGCGGGGCTCTTTCCACCCCAGGTACAAATATTCCTGTGGCCATTGTCGATATGGGAGCTGGTTCAACAGATGCCTCTATGATGACGAGCACAGGACATGTTACATCCATCCATCTAGCCGGAGCAGGTGATATGGTCACGATGCTGATTAATTCTGAGCTAGGGCTCGATGACATGGATTTAGCAGAGGACATCAAAAAATGTCCTTTAGCGAAAGTCGAGAGCCTATTCCATATACGCCATGAAGATGGAACTGTACAGTTTTTCGAAGAGCCATTAGAGCCGAACGTATTTGCCAGGGTGGTCATCTTAAAAGATGGCTACATGGTTCCTCTTCCAGGCCAGCATTCTATTGAAGAAATTAGAACGGTTCGACGAGGGGCAAAAGAGAAAGTGTTTGTTACAAATGCTCTTAGAGCGTTGAGCATGATCTCCCCCACTGGAAGTATCCGAGACATGGAGTTTGTTGTATTAGTTGGTGGATCTGCATTGGATTTTGAAGTCCCTCAATTAGTTACCGATGCTTTATCACAATATGGAGTAGTGGCAGGAAGAGGAAATATAAGAGGGACAGAGGGGCCGCGAAACGCTGTAGCTACGGGATTAGTATTAGCTCTCGGTGAAGGGAGAATTGTTCAGTGGGCGCAAATGTGAACAAGGGTGAGGAGGTGCCGGCCATCCATGTATATTACCGTCCATTGCAGAACGGCAGTTGGCTTTTTCATTCATTGCTCCATGGAATAGAAGAGGAGGGAGTGCCCATCTTTTTGAAAGAGAGCCGTGAAAGCTCGGCTTTGGAATTAGGCTACCGGGCAGCTTTGGATTCCAGCTTAGGTGTCGGTATCGGTATCGGTGCAGATGATTGCATTATTCTTCATTATTCAAAGCTACTGAAAGATCGCCCTCTATTCCAAATTCATCAAAAAGAGACACATAAACAGCGGATACTCGGGGCTAACGCGGCAAGGTTAGTAAAGGGGATTCCATTCAAAATATTTGCTGAAGAGGCGGAGCATACCAACGCTTCTGAGGAATTGCCATCAAAAGAGGACATAGCTGCTATTGTGGAGATTGTAATCAAGAAACTAAAAGAAAGAGTTGGGAAGGAGGGGATTGGATGAATGCTTTGGGATTGATTGAAGTCATCGGTATGACGACAGCCGTGGCAGCTGCAGATGCAGCCGTTAAATCGGCCAACGTGACTTTGCTGGGATATGAGCTAGCAAAAGGTCGAGGAATGGTAACAATTAAGTTTGAGGGGGATGTCGGCGCAGCCAAAGCAGCACTTGAAGCAGCCTCCATAGAAGCGGATCGAATAGGAACGGTTGTGAGCAGGCACTTGATTCCAAGACCGTACAAGGAGCTGGAAAAACTCCTCTTTCCTCAGAATACACCGAACGAATCTCTTCCTTCAGTTAATTCGGAAGAGGGTGGGGGGACAGGCAGTGAACCAGAGGAAAATGAGAACAATCAAATGGAGTCAGCTGTAGGAGAGAAGAATTCAGACGACGGGGAATCGGGGCAAGAAAAACAGCGTAGTCAAGGACGGAAAAAGAAGAAAATGGACAAGGAAGGCCAGCAGAACAAGAAATCTGCCGTATCTGTAACGGATGGACTGGAACAGAAATAACCTGTATTTACTATAAGAGCATAGGGAGGAAATATTTAATGAGCAATGCATTAGGAATGATTGAAACAAAAGGCTTGGTTGGGGCAATTGAGGCAGCGGATGCTATGACAAAGGCAGCAAATGTTACACTAATCGGCTATGAAAAGATTGGCTCAGGCTTGATTACTGTTATGGTGCGAGGGGACGTTGGTGCAGTGAAGGCTGCAGTAGACGCTGGGGCCGCAGCAAGTGAAAAGGTTGGGGAGGTTATTTCCGTTCATGTAATCCCAAGGCCGCACGTGGATGTAGAAGTCATGCTGCCTCGTAACCCTGTTAATGTCTAACAAAGCGGCAGGGAGGGGCTTACATGGCATTCGATCAAGTAACGCAGGAAAGGATTATCAAGGAAGTAGTTAAGAGATTGCAAACGTTAGAGGAAGAACCTTATGTACCTATTGGGGTTTCTAACCGACATATCCATTTATGCCAAAAAGATTTAACCCTCTTGTTTGGAGAAGGTTTTCAGCTCACCCCAATGAAAGATCTCAGGCAGCCTGGACAATTTGCTGCAAATGAAACGCTGACTCTTATTGGAACTAAAGGAGAAATTACGGGTGTAAGAATCTTGGGACCGCTTAGGGATCACACTCAGGTGGAAATCTCCAGGACCGATTGTTTTAAGCTAGGAACAGTAGCACCTGTAAGAGAATCCGGAAAAGTAACAGGTACGCCGGGAATTATTTTAAAAGGGCCAAGAGGCACGGTTGAATTAAAAGAGGGCGTTATCGTAGCCCACCGGCATATCCACGTACCTCCAGGGTTTGCAGAAAAGTTTAAATTAAACGATCAAGATAGAGTGGAAGTAGAGGTTGGAAGGGAACGAAAGACGGTCTATAGCAATGTTCTTATTCGTGTGTCAGCCCAGTATGAACTAGAAATGCATGTAGATACAGATGAAGCGAATGCCGCTGGAGTCAAAACAGGGGATCTCGGGAAAATCCGGAAAGGCCAAGAAGACTGATGTCTATAGATTTGATAAAGGTTAATGACTATATAGATACTTTTGTTAGGTTAATAGATGAACAGAGAGTCAATGCGTATAAAGGGAAACTAAAAGTGGGTGTCGATCTTGGAACAGCTAATATTGTACTGGCTGTTGTGGATGAGAGCGGTCAAGCGGTTGCCGGTGCTCTTCAACCGTCTTCTGTCGTAAGGGACGGACTGATCGTCGATTATGTGGGGGCTGTGGCAATTGTCAAGACGCTCAAGGAACAGGTTGAGGGATTGCTTGGAACAACATTAACCTATGCAGCGACAGCTGTGCCGCCCGGTACCATTGATGGCAACAGGAAAGCTTTTTCAAATGTTGTCGAATCAGCCGGCATGGATGTCAGTAATATTGTCGATGAACCGACTGCTGCGGCAACAGTATTAGGTCTTTCTGACGGAATCGTTGTTGATGTCGGCGGCGGCACGACAGGGATTAGTATTCTTAAAAATGGAACAGTCACCTATACAGCAGATGAACCAACCGGTGGAACCCATATGAGCCTTGTTATTGCTGGAAACTATCATATTTCTTTCAAAGAAGCTGACGAGCTAAAAAAAGATCCTGCCAGACAAAGAGAGATTTTCCCAATTGTTCGGCCTGTGATCGAAAAAATGGCGTCCATCGTAAAAAGGCATATCAGTGGTGTGGAATCAACTGATATTTATATAGTGGGTGGAGCTAGCTGTTTCGATGAGTTTGAGGAAGTGTTCTATGAGGAGATTGGCATGAGAATCATTAAGCCAGCTCATCCTCTTTTCATCACTCCATTAGGCATTGCATTAAATGGTATGAAATGAGGGACTGAGAATGGATTCTGAAGAAGTGATACAGGCGATTGTAGCAGAAGTATGGAGAAGATTGCAGAAGAGGGTGAAAAAGGCAACGGCCTTCTTTACTGGAGGTGCTTACGGTTTTCAAGAGGCTATAGAGCAAATGAAGAATCTCTTAAAAGAAGAATGGGAGTTAAACATTCTGCTCTCCAATAGTGCTGAGTACGTACTAACTCCTCGATTGATCAAGGAAGAGTTAGGTCTTTCAAATGTGCATGTGGAGCATGAGGTCAAAAGTTTAAAGCCCTATTATGAGGGAGTTAGCACGTTGATTTTTCCTACCTTAACTTTGAATACAGCCGTGAAGATATCATTGGGTATAGCGGATAACCTGGCAACCAATTTAGCCTCTCATGCCATTATGAAAGGGCTGCCAATCATTGCAGCAAGAGATGGCTGCGACTTGAGAAACCCAATAAGAGAAGAATTAGGGTTACACAAAGCTCCGCCAGCTTACGTAGACCAGATAGAAGGTCATCTTCATGCGCTTGAAGATTATGGTTTTAAGCTTATAGAAGCAAAGAATTTGTCTCAGGCGGTTCGAGACCATACTCTAACCATTTTTCGAAAAGAAAAAGTGACGGACAGATTCAAGGAAGCCAGAGATTTTAAGAAAAAGGTTCTCACAAGATCAGATATTATCGAAGCAAAACAGAAGTCTCTTATTCTCAATGTTTCTTCTGCAACGATCATAAGCCCGCTTGCTCTTGAGACAGCCCAGGAGCTGGGGATAAAAGTGATACGAAATGAATAAGTGAAGGTGATAGATATGTATGTGGGAGTGGTCTCTGGTAGTATTGTTGCTACTGCAAAGGAAGAGGATCTTATAGGTAAAAAGCTCTTGATCGTACAAAAAGTAGCCATCCCTGAGAGAACAAGTATGAAGAAGAGCATAGAAATAGCCGTGGATGCTGTTGGAGCAGGAACAGGTGAATACGTTCTTGTGACGAAGGGAGAAGCGGCGAGAAATGTATTTGGTGCTTCCACCTCTGTTATTGATGCGGCCATCATAGCTATTGTCGATTCAATAGAAGTATACGAATAGGGAAGTGAAGCTTTATGGCAATTTATACAAAGAAGGGTGACAAAGGAGAGACAGGCCTTTTTGGAGGCAGCCGCATTGCCAAGAATAGTTTAAAGGTTAACTGTTACGGGACGCTTGATGAAGCAAATGCTTCTTTAGGTATTGCCTATTCATTAGTGAAAAGTGAAGAATTAAAGCATATCATCAGGACCATTCAGCAGCAGCTATTTATTGTAGGAGCAGAGCTGGCTAGTGATGATCAAGGAAAAAACCTGCTGAAAGAGAAAGTGAATAAAGAAAATGTAGCTTGGTTCGAGCAAATTATTGATCAATACGAGCAAAAGCTCGGTCCTATTTATGAATTCATCATTCCTGGCGAAACGACTGCTTCCGCATGTCTTCATTTGTCCCGGTCGATGAT
Source organism: Pseudobacillus sp. FSL P4-0506 (assembly GCF_038003025.1). Taxonomy (NCBI): domain Bacteria; kingdom Bacillati; phylum Bacillota; class Bacilli; order Caryophanales; family Bacillaceae; genus Pseudobacillus; species Pseudobacillus sp. FSL P4-0506. The sequence continues at coordinate 3,194,199 of NZ_JBBOOI010000001.1, read as the reverse complement.
CCGGCGAGCAGAGCGGTTAATTGTTAAATTGAATGGGCATTCGAGCGTACGAAGTGAGTTGATTCAATATGTCAACCGATTATCAGACGTTTTATTTATGCTGGCTAGAGCAGAAGTTTATTTCCATCTTTTAGAGGAGGTAAAAAGCAAAGTGGCAGAAAAGATAAAAGAAACGAAAAGCACTCCTGCCGTTTTAACACTTGAACTGGCTTGTCAAATGGCAAAAGCCGCGGAGGAAAAGGCGGCTGCTATCGGGATACCTATTGTGTTTTCGGTTGCTGATTCGGGAGGGAATACGATATTAATCCACAGAATGGAAGAGGCTTTACTAGCGAGCTTGGATATATCACCCAATAAAGCTTATACGGCTGTTGCGTTAAAGATGGCCACGCATGAACTCGTTCCTCTTATACAGCCTGGAGGAGAACTATATGGTGTGCAGCTTTCGAATCAAAATAAAATTGTCACTTTTGGCGGGGGATATCCGCTTAAAATAGGTAAACAAGTTGTTGGCGGCATCGGTGTGAGTGGCGGCAGTGTAGAAGAAGACATGACGATAGCCGTTGAAGCTTTAAAGGTATTTAACCAAGGAGGGTGAACACAGTGGCCGTTCAAGAAAAAGAATTAGAAAGCATCGTAAAGAAGGTGTTGGAGGAACTGAGCAGGAAAGAGGCTGTGCCAGAAGCCCGGCAAGGGCTATTTGAGGACATGAATGATGCCATTGAAGCGGCAGGTAAGGCTCAAAAAGAGCTCATAGAGCTATCTCTTGAAAAACGAGCGGCCATTATTAGGGCGATTCGGGAAACAGCTAAGAAACATACAGAGACTTTCGCCCGCCTGGCAGTAGAAGAAACAGGCATGGGGAACTACGAAGATAAAGTCCGCAAAAATTTACTCGCCATTGAAAAAACGCCAGGTATTGAAGACTTAAAGACAGAGGCAGTTTCCGGTGACAATGGACTGACTGTCGTGGAACTCTCTCCATATGGCATCATTGGTTCCATTACGCCTACAACAAATCCGACGGAAACAATTATTTGCAATTCGATCGGAATGATTGCAGCTGGCAATGCAGTCGTATTCAGCCCTCATCCGGGTGCCAAAAATACTTCGCTAAAAGCGATAGAGGTGATTAACCAAGCTATTGTAGAAGCAGGAGGACCGAACAATTTAATCGCCTCTATTACAGAGCCTTCCATTGACCAAGCAAATATCATGATGAATCATAAAAAGATTAAGATGCTTGTCGCCACTGGCGGCCCTGGAGTGATGAAGGCAGTATTAAACTCAGGGAAAAAAGCAATTGGTGCAGGAGCGGGAAATCCACCAGTTGTTGTAGACGAAACAGCTGATCTTGAAAAAGCTGCGAAAGATATCGTTGACGGCTGCAGTTTTGATAATAATTTACCGTGCGTGGCAGAGAAAGAGGCATTTGTTGTTGAAGCTGTCGCTGATTATTTGGTTTTTCATCTGAAAAAGAATGGCGCCTTTCATCTTCATAAAAAAGAGCAAATTGAAAAGCTTACAGAGTTAGTAGTAGATAAAGGACATGCAAATAAAAAATTTGTCGGGAAAGATATTAGCTATATCTTACAGCAAATAGGCATTCAGGTTCCTCAAGGAACACGCATTGCCATTATGCATGTAGAGGCAAATCATCCGTTAGTTTCAGCAGAGTTAATGATGCCTATCCTCCCAATTGTTCGTGTAGAAAATGTAGATCAAGCGATTGAATTGGCAGTAAAAGCAGAACACGGATTTCGCCATACATCTATTATGCATTCTAAAAATATAGATAACTTAACGAAATTTGCTGCAGCTATTCAAACAACGATTTTTGTTAAGAATGGTCCATCTTACGCAGGACTGGGTGTGGGCGGTGAAGGCTATACAAGCTTCACCATTGCAGGACCTACTGGAGAAGGGTTGACTTCGGCGAAAGATTTTGCGAGAAAAAGAAGATGTGTTCTCGTAGATAGTCTGTTTATAAGATAGAAATAGAAAGGTCGTCGCTTAAAGTTTCTATGTTAAAAACGAGCGGAGGGGTGGAGCAAAATTCCTCGGAGGAAAGCAGCCAATGAAAACGTTTTGGATACAGCCAAAAATTTATTATGGAAGCAATTCGTTAGACTATTTAAATGAATTAGACGCAAAAAAAGTGCTCCTTATAACAGATAAATACACCATTCATTTAAATGCGGAAGAAGAAGTGATCAACCGTTTAAAATCAGCATCAGTTAAAGTGTTTTCTGAGATCGAGGATGCTTCCTCATTAGCGGTTGTAAAGAAGGGGCTGGCCTGCTTTTTACAAGAAGATCCGGACTTAATGGTTGCGCTTGGGGGCACAGCAGCCATTGATGCGGCTAAAGCTATCCGTTTTTTCTGTCACCAACCAGCCGTTCATGGCAGCAGAAAAAAACTGCCGTTTGTTGTTATACCGACAACAAGCGGCACAGGATCAGAGGTCACTCCTTATTCTGTCATAACGGGGGGAGAAGATAACGAGCGAATGCCTTTACATGATGAAAGAATGCTGCCCGATGCCGTGATTTTGAATGCACAACTAACCGTGGTCACTTCTCCTTCTGTGACAGCTGATACGGGGATGGACTTGCTTACTCATGCGATAGAGTCATATGTTTCATTAGAAGCGACAGAATTCACCACTCTTTTTTCTGAAAAAGCGATAAAATTAGTGTTTACACACCTGCTCAGAGCTTATCGGTTTGGAGAAGATTTGACAGCGAGGGAGAGTTTGCAGCTTGCTTCTTGTATGGCAGGATTTGCTTTCGTCAATTCTTCTTTAGGGGTGAATCATAGTATAGCTCACGCCATGGAAGCGGAGTTTCCGCTATCTCATGGCCGAATTAATGCGATGCTACTTCCTTACATCATAGAGTACAATGGAGGGCTATGTGACGGCACTCTCCATTCCTCGGAAGCAGCAAAAAAATACATGAATATCGCAAACATGCTGGGACTTCCCTGTTCAACGGTAGAAGAGGGGATAAGAAGCTTGTCCACAGCGGTTAAACTCCTAAATAAAAAATTTAATATTCCGTTAACTTTTCAGGATAGCTTGATTGAAAAAAATACTTTTGAGAAGAGCATTCCGCTCATCGCCAAGAAAGCACTCCAGGATGTTTGTACAGCTGGAAACCCAAAGCAGGTGAAAGAGATGGATCTCGTCTACCTGTTAAAGTGGGCATACACAGGCTGACCCGTTCACATTTTGTGATGTGAAAAGTTCATTGTGAAATAACATGCCATGTAGTAGCTGAAAAGCAGCAATCTCGCTGTAAAAATAATTATTCAATGGGAGGTTCCTATGACCAATATTATCTTTGTATCGCCGGGTAAATATGTACAGGGCAAAGGAGCTTTAAACAGTATTGGAAAATATGTAAAACAGCTTGGACAAAAGCCGTTGATTTTAGCTGGAAAGACGGCGTGGGAAGTGACAGGTAAAGGGATTAAAAGCAGCTTGCAGGCAGAAGGCATAGATTTTCACTCTCTTCAATTTAGGGGTGAATCGTCTATTAATGAAGTGAACCGGATCAAGAAAGAAGGAGAGGCACACTCAGTGGATATGGTCATCGGAGTAGGTGGAGGAAAGGCGCTCGATACGGCAAAAGCGGTAGCTGACGAGCTGAAAGTAAAGGTAGTTATCGTGCCTAGCATTGCCTCGACAGATGCCCCGACAAGCGCATTGTCCGTCATTTACACGGATGAAGGTGTCTTTGAGGCTTACAAATTTTATAGTAAAAACCCCGACCTCGTTCTTGTGGACACGGCCATTATTGCTAAAGCACCTGCAAGATTATTCGCTTCAGGAATTGCTGATGCAATGGCTACATGGGTAGAAGCCAGAGCGACATTGAATAGTAATGGCACCGCTATGGCTGGCGGGAGGACAAGCATTGCAGCGAGAGCGATTGCCGAAATGTGTGAAAATACGCTGTTCAATCATGCGATACCAGCATACAAGGCGGTTCAAAAAGGCGTTGTCACAAAGCATGTAGAAGCCGTTGTAGAAGCGAATACGTTACTGTCTGGATTAGGTTTTGAAAGCGGAGGGCTCGCAGCCGCTCATGCCATTCATAACGGATTCACAGAGCTAGACGGCGACATTCACCATTTAACACATGGTGAAAAAGTCGCTTATGGCACGCTTGTGCAATTAATGCTAGAGTTTCACCCGGAAGAGGAATTGCACAGGTATATCACATTTTATCGCAAGCTGGGATTGCCTACTACACTGAAAGAATTACACTTAGAGGACGTATCCTATGAAGATCTGCTGAAGGTCGGCCAAGCCGCCACTCAAGAAGGAGAAACAATGAAGAACTTATCCTCTGACATTACTGCTGAAGATGTGGCAAATGGCATTCTAGCTGTTGACCAGCTGAGTGCGCCAGTAGGAATATGAAGAAGATTGAAATGGGCTGCGTACCAGTAGGCTAAACGAGACAACCCGAGTAGAGGCAGCTGAAATTGGCAAAAAAATTCGAGATACAATATTATTTATTTTAGCTCCCCGTTAGTTGTGCCAAAAGGCAGCTATCATGTTAAATCGTAGGCTTCAAATACAGTAGCTTTAAAACGTTTTACGTGTATGAATAAAATCTTTGAGCGTAAACAATGATATTTTAATCCCTCTTTTCTATAAAAGGCAGGTCTATTCTAAGGCAAACCCGCGCATGTTGAATCCTCTTTTTTAATGCGTGGGTTTTTTCTAATGCAAAATCAGATTAACATTCCAAATATAGCCTTCCCAAGGAGCAAAAAGAGCAGAAGCCACAGAGGAAGAAATAGCCGGAGTCATTATGGTGGCTACATCATTAAACGGAGATGTTAAACTTTTTAGCAGGAGGATTTATTTATCGTTGTAAAGTCGTGTTCCTTTGACGGCACCCTTTGTAAAAAATTATGCGAAAATGATGATATAACTGTCACTGGCCTGTATTTTCTAGTATTAGCTATACTTTTTAAGTCCTCATATAATCTTCTATCCGTCATTTAAAAATATCCATAATTTTTTTGTTGATAAAGGAATAAAAATCATGTAGTCTTTTAGTTGCTGTGACAAAAAAATAAGATTTTTTCTTCTTATCAAGAGAGATGGAGGGACTGGCCCGATGAGATCTCGGCAACGGAACTTAGTGATTAAGTTGCTGTGCCAAATCCAGCAAGCAAAGGCTTGATAGATAAGAGGAGTGTTTTATAGATATAAGGCCTCTTCTTGTCGTTCAAGATGAGGTCTTTTTTCGAGGCAAAGAATGGGCAAAAGACGTGTCCCATTTTATTTTTTGGAGGTGGAACAATGAAGAGAGGGAATCCATGGGCGTTGATCCCATTTGTTGTTTTTTTAATTTTATTTATTGGTTCAGGGGTTATTACAGGTGATTTTTACGCCTTCCCTGTCATTGTAGCCATTGCTATTTCGGGCGCTGTGGCTCTGGCGATGAATCGAAAAGAACCCTTTGGGCGAAAGGTGGATATTTTTTGCCAGGGCGCAGGAAACGTAAATGTGATGCTGATGGTTGTTATTTTTCTATTGGCGGGAGCCTTTTCAGAAGTAGCAAAAGGCATGGGGGCAGTGGACTCTACTGTTAACTTTGCTTTAGCGGTTGTTCCGCAAAACTTGCTTGTCGTAGGCTTGTTCGTCATTGCCTGCTTTATCTCCCTATCCATGGGTACATCAATGGGAACGATTGTTGCATTGGCGCCAATTGGAGTGGGGATAAGCGAGCATATTGACCTTCCCATGGCTTTAGTCATGGCGGCGATTATTGGCGGTTCAATGTTTGGCGATAATTTATCCTTTATTTCCGACACAACCATTACTGCCGTTCGTTCACAGGGCGCACAAATGAAGGACAAATTTAAGGTGAATTTTTGGATTGTGCTGCCGGCAGCTATTGTAACGGGTGTTATTTTAGGGGCTATCACAATGGGGGAAACGGCGCAAGTGGAACATTTAAGCTATAATTGGGTAAAAATTGTTCCCTATGTTTTAGTCATTATTCTAGCGTTAACTGGAATGAATGTTTTTCTTGTGCTAGCACTTGGAATTGTTCTCGCTGGAGCTGTTGGCTTAGCGGATGGCAGCTATCATTTAATGAGCCTTTTGCAAAAGATGGGCGAAGGAATGGCTAGCATGTATGAAATGGCCTTTCTTGCGATATTAATAGCTGGAATGGTGGAGGTTATTAAGTTTAACGGCGGGATTGACTTTCTGCTTCACCTCGCAACAAGAAGAATTAAATCGAAAAAGGGTGCTGAATTTGGGATTGCCGGTCTTGTCGGCCTAACGAATTTATCGACGGCTAATAATACGATTGCTATTTTAATTGCTGGTCCGCTTGCAAAAAATATGGCTGATCAGTATGAAATTGAGCCGCGAAAGTCTGCAAGCATATTAGATATCTTCTCCTGTGTGATTCAAGGACTTTTGCCGTATGGAGCCCAATTCCTGGCAGCCGCAAGCGTAGCCGGAATATCGCCAGTGAGCATCGTACAATACTCTTTCTATCCAATCCTTATAGGAATCTGCGGAATCATCGCTATCCTCATCGGATACCCGAAAAAAAAGCAAGTCTGAGTTTCACCACTTTAAACAAATGGAGAGCCTATTCCGTTTGTTTAAAGCGGTAAATATTTAATATATCGGTGATTGCTCTCGAATTCATTGAAGTTTGGAACATTTGACTGCGTCCTTTCGATAGTTTACTTAGTTAGAATTTTAACTGGAATCATATTTATGGGTGTTACTCTTTCGCTTTAAATGCCGTTTGTAAAAGTCAAACTTTTACGAACGGTTATTTTTTTATCCAAAAAAGGCTGTTTTTCACTTTGTTTAAGTCTAAAAATTATTTTCGAACATTTTTGCTAGCATGGATCATACAAGAAGAGCGGGAGCGGATTCGAAGGCAGCAGCGTGAAGGAATGGATGTGGCCTATATAATTTATCCTTGTTACGATCATCCTTATAATAAAAGAGGGAAACGGACCTTCTAATTTGACTATATAGCAGATTAAATGCCGATGAAAAATTAATAGAAACCATAAAAGCAAATCCAGATGAGGATTTGCTTTTATTTTTAAGGTTTATTTAAGGTTTGGATTAAGGTGGTGTAAGGTCTAGGAATTATAATCATCATTAGTTACAAGGAGGGCATATCAATGAAAACCATTTTACAAGCAAAAAACGTTCAAAAAATATTTGATACAAAAGGAAATGTTTATAAAGCATTAGAAGATATTGATTTGAAAATTAAAGAGGGAGAATTTATCGGCATCATGGGACCTTCTGGTGCTGGGAAATCGACATTATTAAATGTTTTGTCCACTATAGATACACCAACATCAGGGGATATTATCATCAATGATCAACATATTGTGGGCATGAAAGAAAAACAATTAGCGGAGTTCCGCCGAAATCAGCTTGGCTTCATTTTTCAAGATTATAACCTTCTGGATACGTTAACGGTTAAGGAAAATATTCTACTTCCACTTGCATTATCAAAAGTTTCAACTAGTGAAATTGAAAAACGTGTTGAACAAATTGCAGAGACGTTTGGAATACGTGACATACTCGATAAATATCCCTATCACATATCAGGCGGCCAAAAACAGCGAACAGCGGCATCAAGGGCCATTATTACTAACCCAAGCCTAATATTGGCGGACGAACCAACAGGTGCATTGGACTCAAAATCCGCAACCAGCTTGCTAGAAAGTTTGTCTATGTTAAACGAACAGAATAACTCGACGATTATGATGGTTACGCATGATGCTTTTGCCGCCAGCTTCTGCAAGCGAATTTTGTTTATTAAAGATGGCAAGATCGATGTTGAGATTCATAAAATACGGCAATCCCGTGAAGAATTCTTTCAAAAAATATTAGATGTTCTCGCTTCACTTGGGGGTGGCCGTTAAATGTCGCTATTTAGCATTGCAGGGAAAAATATAAGAAAAAATTTTAAAAATTACTTTTTATATTTTGCTTCGATAACTTTTAGTATTGTGATTTACTTTACATTTGTTTCATTGAAATATGATAAAACAATCGCTGCCACGTCGGAATCTTCAACTAAAATTAGCTCCGTTTTTAATGCTGCATCGGTTGTGTTGATCATCTTTGTTGCAATTTTCATCTGGTATTCGAACTCTTTCTTTACAAGGAAACGAAAAAAAGAGATCGGACTGTATTCATTGTTAGGTGTACGCAAGAAACAAATAGGTCGAATGCTGTTTTATGAAAATTTTTTAATGGGAGTTATAGCCCTTTTTATTGGAATTTTGCTCGGTTCCATTTTATCCAAGTTTTTTGTTCTAATTTTAATGAAGGTGATGGGCTATGATGTGATCGTAAATTTTGCTGTTTCGCCTGCTGCGATTATAAACACTATTATCGTGTTTACTCTCATTACAGCTGTTACCTCATTTTACGGTTATAGATTAATTTATCGATTTAAGCTGATTGAGTTATTTCAAGCGGACAAAGAGAGAGAAAAAGAGCCAAGAGCATCTTTGTCTATTGCCGCATTATCCATTATTTTTATTGGGATTGGTTATTGGCTCGCTCTTCAAAACATAATGGAATCAGAAGTTTGGAGAAAAATCGGTTTTATGGTAACACCACTTACCATAATCATCTCCGTTATTTTAGGTACTTATTTATTGTTTAGCACATTAACTGTCTATCTATTGGGTCTTTCAAAAAAGAACAAGAGGAAATTTTGGAGAGGGATTAATTTAATAAGCACATCTCAACTTCTGTATCGCATGAAAGGTAATGCACGCATATTAACGATCATTGCCATTCTCAGTGCGACCACATTAACTGCTGTTGGGGCTTCCTATAGCTTGTATTATAACAATAAAGGGAACGCTAGGTTAGCAAATCCAAATAGCATGATGTTCATAAACAATGATGAGCATATAACGAATAAGGTGAATGATAGAATATCGCAAGAAAAGGACCATAGTGTCATCTATCATAAAATTATTCCCACCTTACAAATTGAGGTAGATACTTCTAGTTTAAATAGCAAAATGGGTGAAGTTAAAACGATTTATACTATTATCTCAAATAATGCTTTTAATGACATGGCAAACCTTCAGGGAAGAAAAGTCCATCTTTCACTGAAAGGAAACGAGGCAGCCGTACTAGATGCAGGATACTATGAAGGGTTATCACCAGAATATATAGGCTCAAGCATTCCTTTACATGTAGGTGACCTTGCAGAAGATCTTACGTTTAAAAAGCTGATGAAATATAATGTCCTTAATATTCAGACTGCAAATGTTACTGTGGTGACAAGCAATCAATTATTCTCCCAATTAGAGAAAAAAACAGACCCTGTCAACATGGAAGCCTATAAATTTTCCAATGAAGAGAGTTCAAAAGTATTAAATGAAGAGGTTCAATCTATTCTTCCTGAAGATGCAGGTTTCTCGAGTTTTTACAATGAGTATGCTCTTGGGATGGAGACAACAGGGTTAATGATCTTTATTGGTGCTTTCTTAGGTTTAGTCTTTCTTGCTGCAACGGGAAGCATCATTTACTTTAAACAGTTAACAGAGGCAAATTCTGATAAAGAGCGCTATGTGGTTCTCCACAAAATCGGCGTAAACAAAGAAGAGATCAGAAATTCAATTGCTAAACAGGTATTCTATATTTTTGTCCTGCCATTATTAGCAGGAATAGTACACAGTGCTATAGCATTAACTGCTTTATCAAGGTTAATGCAAACAAACTTGGTTATTCCTGTATTAATCTGTATCGGTGTATATATTTTCATTTACCTAATTTATTACTTATTAACAGTGCGAACCTACTACAAAATTGTGACTAAATAAAATAAGTGAGGAGTGGAACCATGAAAAAATTAATCTTAGCTGTTGGAATAGGGATAGTGATTATCGTTGGTGCTTTGATTTTTATGCAAAATGTAAATTTTAATCGAATAGGAACGGATAAATATTACACACAAATAAATGGAGAAGGAAGTAAAATGGAGGATAAAGGAAGCAATGGAGTGGTTTATGTAAGATATGAATATGAATTACCTGCTTATGATCAAGATGGCGACAAAAAAACATTAACATTTACTTCCGAAAAGCAACTACGGGAAAAAGCCTACTTACTTCTGTATACGAAAAGTGGAAAAGGAGTTACATCTTATCAGGAAATACCTGCTAAAGAATTACCTGAAAAAGCTGCCAAAATGTTAAAGTAATATTTTACCGAAATCAAGTTCAGAAGAATCCTTAATCATAAGGATTCTTTTTGGTGTACATGGAATGATAAGCCTATTATGGCATTAGATTTATTTGCTTTATAATGAAAGTACTGAAGGTATGGAGGTAGTAATGAATGACACTAAACAAAACAGTATTAATCATTGATGATGAGGAAGACATTTTAAGAATTATTAAAACGGTTCTAATAAAAGAAGGAATTGAAAAAGTTGTAACATCTACCACTGCTAAAGAAGGCTTTGCTCAATTCCAACAAACACAACCAGATCTTGTTTTATTAGATATTATGTTGCCGGATGGCGAAGGGTATGATGTATGTAAACAAATGAGAACTATCTCGAATGTGCCGATTTTATTTATATCAGCAAAAACGGAGGAGCTTGATAAGATCGTGGGCTTTGCTATAGGTGGCGATGATTATATAACGAAGCCATTTAGTCCTAAAGAAGTTGCGTATCGAGTAAAAGCGCAGTTGCGAAGAGCGGACTATACGCAAACGGATAACCAGACAGCGCCTGTTATAATAGCTGGTCCATTTAAATTAAACGAACAAAAAGCAGAGCTGTTAAAAAATGGGAAAATGATTGAATTAAAGCCGAAAGAACTCGGTTTAATGAAGTATTTCCTCCAAAATACGAATAAGGTGATTAGCAAAGAAAGGCTTTACGACACCGTCTGGGGTGAGAACTATTTTGGCTCTGATAATACGGTAATGGTACATATCCGGCGATTAAGAGAAAAAATAGAAATAGATCCCTCTGACCCTAAATTTTTAATTACTGTAAAAGGCCTGGGCTATAAATTCACTGTTGAGGATGAATAGGTCATGAAATGGAAGCTGACTGGCAGGTATATACTTTCCATCGTTTTAGTCGTTATTCTAGTTGTTTTCATAAACACTTTTATTATGCTTTCTTTAATAATGGCACAGTCTGTTTTTAATTTACCAATATTTCAAGGAGAAGAAACAACACCCGAGCAATTTGCAAGACAATTTCAAGATAAAATAAATATAGAAAATCATCATCTATCTATTACTGAATCAGGAAAAAAGGAGCTGGTTGAAAAAAACGCATGGATCCAGATCTTAGACGAGAATGGTAAAGTGATTCATAGCTATAGAACGCCAACAGGGATAAAGGAGAAATATACGCCGGCAGAAATCATTCAAACATATAAGTACAAAGAGATTGATGCAAACACTACAGTATTTGTTAGTGAGAAAAAGAAAGGAACCAATCGTTATAGTTATTTTATTGGAATAGAGAATCCCAGCTTTAATCGCTATTTTATTTCATATGACAATCGTGACATATTTCAAGTAGTTAAAATTGGCGGTATCGTTTTTATAATAGATATTTTAATCGCCTTATTGATTGGATACCTTTTTAGTAAACGTCTAACGAAGCCTTTACAAGCACTCATCAACGGAATCAAAAAATTGGCTAATAAAGATTATAATGTCAATTATGAACCTAAAGGGGTTTATAAAGATGTCTTTCATAATGTCAATTTTTTATCAAATCAACTAACAGCCAATGAAAAAGAAAGGAAGAAATTGGAGGTTATGAAGGAAGAGTGGATAGGAAACATTTCACATGATATAAAAACACCACTAGCCTCCGTACAAGGATATGCAGAATTAATAAAAGACCAAGACTATACCCCTACTTTACCGGAAATAAGAGAATACGCCGAAATTATTGAACAAAAGTCGTTGTATATAAAAGAGGTAATAGATGATCTTAATATATCGACAAGATTGAAAAATAAAGCACTGACTTTAAATAAAAAAACAGTTAACATTGTCGCTTTATTAAGACATATTGTGATTGATATATTAAATGATCCTAAATATTCTAATCGCCAGATTACCTTTCATGTAAATCAAGAGAATATTCCAATGGAAGTTGATGAAATATTGTTTCGAAGAGCTATTAATAATTTAATTTATAATGCGATTGTTCATAATGACGAAAATGTGAAAATAGATGTGTGTGTTGAAAAAGATGAACAAATATATATAAAAATAATGGATAATGGAAAAGGCATAAAGAAAGAAGAACTCGATAGAATCTTTGACCGTTATTATCGAGGAACAAATACGGGGGAAGCGCATAAAGGTTCCGGACTGGGAATGGCCATTTCAAAAGATATTATTGAAGAGCATAATGGAGAGCTTGTGGCTAGCAGTGAGATTGATCATGGAACAGAGATTGAAATTAAATTTTAAAGATCTTTGAAAAGAGAAAGTTTACTAAGCCGCTGAGTGAACAATATTTTTCGAGATAAAGCTGGATATACAATTTCTCTAAATTGTACATCCAGCTTTATTCAGTTGTAGGGTGTTTTTATGGGGCAACCCAAAAGTCGTATTCTCCAATTGAACGCAAAAAATTAGGTTTTTTACTATTCGAATTTTCTTACCGTTGTAACCGCGCATTTTTCTGACACTATCCCTTAATGAGTCGATGATCTCTCGTGTATAAAACGGCTAAAACAATGATGGCCTAGTAGACATTATCAAATAAAAAGATCCCCTGATCATTCCGTCTGGAAAACGAACAGGGGTTCATACTTGGCAATCTACATACATCAAATCACCTCTCTATTTATTTGGATGCTATTGTTTTGAACATTTCTACAAAAGTAAGTTCGCGATTCCTTTCACCTGCTTGATAAGCCTTATCCAACATTTCTAACGACTCGATAACAGATTTCCATAATTTCAACATATAAAATTACCTCCTCAATATGTGAATGACTGTCATTCATTATTGCATCTTTATTATCTCTTATTTGTTATCTTTTTACAAAGTCAATATACCTTGGAAAAACTACAATTATTGGTGATTTAAGCGAATGTAAGCGAGCATCAAAGGGGTTAATCTCATGATTTCTAAGTTTTTCTCTATATTGCTCGTATCTTTATATAGTTTGATGTGAAAAAATTTCGGAAGAAGCTTTATTAACTGGGAAGCTGCTTATTCAGCCAATAGAGGCTTATCCTCCATGTGGCAGATGTAATTGATCTTCCATAATTGAGCGCGATGGCTGAGCATCCTAGAACGAACGGATGCGTTAGTGCAATTAGAATTAAATAACTTTATTTTCTCTTTACTCCCGTATCGTTTAGCTGCTCAAGTATGCGTACACGCTAAATTTTGCGAGGAATGCAGCGTTTAATGAAATTTATTAAATAAAGCTTGTCAAGAAATATACTTAAGCCGATGACGCAGGTTAGTATGCCAAGCAGAAGTGATACAATAATAAAATAGGACTTGCTTTCAAGGAGGTAAAACATGGATTATATTGCACCGAAAGAAGCGGTGTTAAAGGTGAAACGGTGGCCTAAAGATACCATAGCGGCGGGTCGCCGTCATACCGTTGGTCTTCAATCGGACGGTACGGTGGTGGCTGTCGGTGATAATGAGTATGGCCAATGCGACATAAGCGGTTGGCGCGCCATCCAACTGCCCAGCAATTAGTTTTTGGTTGAAAGAATACAATTCCTGCAACTAATAAACCTCAAAAAAGAGTAACATAAAAGATAAAAAGTCCTTCTTCAGCTGATGAGGGCTTTCGTTTAATATTTTAATCGTGTACATAAATAATCTAATGCACATAATCAGCTCCATCAGCGAGTTGTTATGTGCATTTTTATTAAATACAGCTTGTCTTAATCTTGGGTGAATATAGAATCAAGAATAAATGAAAGAAAGGTAAAGAATGTGCAGGTTGATTGAATTTGACACTGAAGATGATGAAGCAGAGGTCTTCTAACAATAGGAGGAATGTATACAAAAAGGCTGAGTAAGTTACATCTTCTATGAAAATTTTTCGAAACAGAACTTATATTGACTTATATATTAGTCCATACTAATATGATAATATTGAATATATTAGTATGGACTAACACTTTAGGAGGCTTCGATATGAGTTGTAATTATGATGTGAAGACCAAATTCCTTCGAGGATTTGCTGATAAAACGCGGCTGCAAATATTGGATTGTATTATGGAGAAGGAAAAAAACGTTTCACAAATTGTGAGAGAGATCAATGGAAACCAGTCCAATATTTCTCAGCATTTATCATGCTTAAAGGGATGCGGAATTATCACTAGCCGACAGGATGGAAGAAGTGTTTATTATAGCATTCGAAACGAAGAAACAAGGCAGCTGCTTTCTATGTTTGACATTGTGTTGAATCAAGTAGAACAAGACGTAGCCTGCTGTGAAATAAACAAGCAGCTTTTACCAGAAGAGAAGGTGGAGGAAAATGTCTGATACTCCCAAGAGAGATTCTTGTTGTGCTAGTGATTCTTGTTCGAAAGAGCAAGCTTATTCAGGGGATAAAAAACATAAAACAGAGAGTGAACTGAAAAGCTCTTGTTGCAACACTAAGGCCCAGTCAAATATAGATGAAGCTCCTTCAACAAAAAGTATACAAATTCCACTAATTCTGATTGAATCTTCGAAAAAACAGGCAGAAGACTCTTGCTGTGCAAGCAGCTCGTGTTCTGAGACGCCAGTTCCTTCAGCAACTGGCAGCGAAGAGACGAGTTCTTGTTGTGCAGGTGATACGTCATGTGCAGTGACTAAAACAGAATCACAGCCACAAAGAAGAGTGGATGAACCTGTCAACTTGCTTGAATATCGTATACAAGGCATGGATTGTCCGGCATGCGCAGCCACTATTGAAAAAAGTCTGGTTAAGATGCCTGGTATAAAAGCGATTCAAGTGAATTACAGTACAGCCAAAATGCAAGTGACGGCAGATGAAGTTATTTCACCCTCTCTTATTGAAAAACAAGTTGAAAAACTAGGATTTAATGCTGAATCACTGGCCCGAAACGGGAAGAGCGAAACATTTACGATTGAGGGAATGGACTGCGGAGCATGCGCTGTTACCCTTGAAAAGCATATGAGAAATGTTCCAACCGTTGAAGAAGTCAGAATCAATTTTTCTACAGGGAAAATGCAGATCACACATGACTTAAGTGTGGAAGCTATTGCAAAAGAAGTAGCAAATGCTGGATTTGAAGCGGTATTATCTGCAGGCAGAAAGAATGAAGTTCCTATCCATAAAAAAAGGGCATCTACCACAACCATTTCTGGTATTCTGTTAGCCCTCGGATTTTTGGGGTCATTTAACGGAGTGACTCCATCGCTTATTACGGTATTGTATGGGCTATCGATTCTTATTGGTGGATACAAGCCTGCAAGAAGCGCTTACTATGCAATCAAAAGCAGATCATTAGACATGAATGTTTTAATGATATCGGCAGCCATTGGAGCTGCATTGATTGGCGAATGGTTTGAAGGGGCAACCGTTGTCTGGTTATTTGCTGTAGGTGCCGCTCTGCAAAATAAATCAATTGAACGAACAAGAGAGTCTATTCGTGGACTAATGAATTTAGCTCCGCAAGAAGCCTGGATTAAAGTAGGCCAAAGTCTGTCTCGCAAACCGGTAGAAACCATTCGAATCGGTGACATCGTTGTCATTAAGCCCGGCGAGAAAATTCCTTTGGATGGAGAGGTCATTGCAGGGGCTTCTACTGTCAATCAGGCACCGATAACGGGAGAGTCCCTTCCAGTGGACAAAAACATACAGGATGTTGTCTATGCTGGGACTGTCAATGAAAGTGGATCGTTAGAAGTCAAAGTTACGAAGCTTGTCAAAGATACAGCCATCGCACGAATTATCCATCTTGTAGAAGAGGCCCAGGAACAAAAAGCGCCGACTGAGGCATTTATTGATCGTTTTGCGAGAATCTATACACCGGTTGTTTTTATGCTGGCGATCATTCTCATGGCTATTCCTCCTTTGCTTGGCTGGGGCTCATGGGGAGAGTGGTTCTATAAGGGACTTGAACTTTTAGTGGTTGCCTGTCCTTGTGCACTTGTTATCTCAACACCAGTGGCGATTGTGTCAGCCATAGGCAATGCAGCAAAGAATGGCATTCTAATTAAAGGCGGCACGTTTTTGGAAACGGCAGGAGCTTTAAATGCTATTGCGTTTGATAAGACAGGAACCCTGACGGAAGGGAAACCGCAGGTCTCCAGTCTACACGTAGTAAATGGAACAGAAGAGGAACTGCTTGCCATTGCCCGAACGATTGAAGAACACTCTCAGCATCCTATCGCTTCAGCTATTGTGATATATGCTTCAGAGCGAGGAGTTTCTGCTTTATCGGGGGAAGATTTCACGGCGATTGCAGGAAAAGGGGCGAAAGCAAATATTAATGGAATCGACCATTTTGCCGGAAATCCGAAATTATTCCGAGAACTGAGCGTCTCATTAGGAGATATGGAAAGTCGGATTCAATCTTTGCAGGATGAGGGGAATACATTAGTAATTGTAGGCACACATTCGAAAATCCTTGGAATGATTGCAGTCGCTGATACCATTCGGAATTCTACAGCAAAAGCATTAAAAGGTATTAAGAGTGTAGGGGTGGAACAAGTTGTCATGCTGACGGGTGACAATGAAGGAACCGCCAAAAAAATCAGTTCTCAAGCGGGGGTAGATCGTTTCTTTGCTGAATTAATGCCCGAGGACAAAGTTAACGTCGTTAAGCAGCTTCAAAATGAAGGGAAAATCGTAGCAAT
Organism: Pseudobacillus sp. FSL P4-0506; assembly: GCF_038003025.1. Classification (NCBI taxonomy): domain Bacteria; kingdom Bacillati; phylum Bacillota; class Bacilli; order Caryophanales; family Bacillaceae; genus Pseudobacillus; species Pseudobacillus sp. FSL P4-0506. The sequence goes on along the minus strand of NZ_JBBOOI010000001.1, from coordinate 3,177,319 downwards.
GGTTGGCGATGGCATTAATGATGCCCCGGCGTTAGCGACAGCTGATCTAGGGATTGCTATGGGGGGAGCTGGAACAGACACAGCAATGGAAACAGCAGATATTGTGCTCATGGCTGATAATTTAGAAAAACTTCCTCATACCGTGAAGTTAAGCCGAAAAGCTTTGAACATTATCAAACAAAATATATGGTTTTCTTTACTGACAAAGCTCGCTGCGCTTATCTTAATTTTCACCGGTGATCTTACGTTGTGGATGGCTGTGATGAGTGATACAGGTGCAGCTATACTAGTCATTTTAAACAGCATGAGGTTGCTTCAGCTTAAAAACTAGATAGAAGGGATAGGATTCCCCTCTATCATACATGGAACTGGGCAGGACATTTTGCATTTTTAACTAAAGCGGCCTGCTTTAGTTCTCACTCTATTCATTTTCTTACCGCCAGTAGTTGGACAGATGTGTTGTTAGTTGGCGGCTGGTTTTCAAAAGATAAAAAAAGCTGGCTGTCATGGTTATTTCCATGTACTGGGCATTAATATTGAGTATTTATTAAAAGAATGATCACAAGAATACTGCACTTCAACACTTAAATATGGTGACTGAATAAGTAAATAACACCGATACCCAGCAATAATAGAAAAAAAGAAGCGAAGAAGTGTACCTTTTTGTAAGTAGCGATAATAAATTCCCAAACAGCGGTAAAACTTAAAAAACCTATAGAAATGCCCAAAATAAGCCCATTCAATTTGAGTGTCAGATTTAAAAAGCTGCCCATAATCGAGAATAAAAGAAAAAAGCCAGATAGGATTAAACAAATGGAAAGAAAGAGCGAAAAATTAAATTGCTGTCTTCTTGAATTTAATAAGGAGACCATAATCGCTAACCCTTCTGGTACTTGATGCAGCAAAATAGCTGTTACGAAAGATGAAGACAGTAGTTGATTATCCAGAGTTGAACCTATAGCTAAGCCAGTCGGAATATTATGAACAGTGATTGCAGTAACTAAGAATACTACCGATCTGTAACGAAAAGAAGGCAATTGATCGAAAAAATTGTGAAGACAGATGCATAGCAGTATGCCTAATGAAGTACCAAGCACAATACTAATTAAACCAAATTCTGTAACAGAATGTGGAACCAGCTCTAACATAATCAATCCTACTAATACTCCTCCACAGAGAAGATACAAATGCTGTACTTTTATTCTGGAAAATTTATAAAGGAACAAAGCAACAAGCGCTCCAAAGCTAGTTCCCAAAAAAATATAACAACTAAGTAAATAATTAGCTGTACTCATAGTTGCCTCCTATTAAAAAAGATAGTTTATTCTTATTCAAGTCGTTGGACAAATAGTCAACGATTAACATGTAATTCTACACACCTTTTAGTTCGAGTCATGTTGGCTAGTTAAACCATAGAACCAAATAGTATACAGATAAATGCTTCATCTAATATTTGTTAAGGGTGAGATAATATGTACCATACAGTCGTAATAGGGGCCGGACAAGCAGGGTTAGCCATGGGTTATTATTTAAAACAACTGAAACAACCTTTTATCATTTTGGATAGAGCCCAAAAGGTGGGGGAAGAGTGGAGCAAGAGATACGACTCTTTAGTCTTATTCACACCAAGGGGATACAGCTCTTTACCGGGTTTGAGAATGGAGGGTGAATCACAAGGTTTTCCTTCGAAAGATGAGGTAGCAAGGTACCTGAACACCTATGCAAGTGTTTTTGATTTGCCTATTCAGTTGAACACAGAAGTAGAGCATGTATGGAAGGAAAATAACCATTTTTCCATTAAAACCAATCGTGAGGAATTCAAAGCAACAAATGTGGTCGTTGCAACGGGGCCTTTCCAGAAACCAAGAATCCCTGACTTTGCGAAGAATCTATCGGTGGACATTATTCAGCTCCATTCTTCTCAATATAAAAACCCAGCTGATCTTCAAAAGGGAACTGTGCTGGTCGTTGGGGGTGGAAATAGTGGTGCTCAAATAGCAGTGGAACTTTCGAAAGAGAGGGAAACCTATCTATCGATCAGTCAAAAGATGAGATTTCTGCCGTTGAAAATAGGAAACAAGAGCATTTTTTGGTGGTTAGATAAGATTGGTATATTGAAAGCTTCCCATAATTCTTGGATTGGTCGAAGAGTACAGGCAAGGGGGGACACGATTTTTGGTTCTGAATTAAAAGAAGCAATTGGAAACGGACGTATCACCCTTAAGGAGCGAACGGTTCATGGCAATGAAACCATCCTGCAATTCAAAGATCAATCTGCCCTTGAAGCACAAAATATTATTTGGGCTACGGGTTTTATATCGGATTATAGCTGGCTTGATATTAAAGGTGGGTTTAACGATAGAGGAACGCCTATTCATCATAGAGGGAAGACAAGTGTACCTGGTCTTTACTTTTTAGGCTTGCCCTGGCAGCATCGTCGGGGGTCTGCGCTCCTTCAGGGAGTGGGAGATGACGCTGAGTACATAATGCATGATATCCAAATAAGAAGTTAAAATAAAAACAATTTGAAGTGCTCTGTGAAAAACAATAAAAAGATCGTGGTTGCTACGTTGATTCTTTTCGCGGCTATCATTGGACTTGTTTTATTCTTAAATCGCGAAAAAGAGACTGTGACAGAAACTGAAAGCAGTCTAAAAAAACATCCACCCATTGAAAACCAGCCGACAATAGGGGAGGCGGATGCACCTGATTCTAGTGTAGAATTCGGAAACTATAAATGTCCTTGGAAAGGAATCAACACTTACAGCAGGTAGCGTTATGTTAACGAGAAGTAATCAAAAGGGGGAGTACCCCTTTTTGGTTTTGCACAAAAATCAACAACGAAACTTAATAGAGCCTTCATATTAAACTATCTTATATAGTAAGTGAACAATGGTTGGATGAAGAAAGAGGAGGACGGGACTTTCCTAATATTTTTAGTTACTCGATTATGTGTATAAAATCTACGTGTAATATAGATTTCAATAAAGTTTACTGTATCAAGATTGCAAAGAAATATAATTAAGCTAAAGGACCGTTTAACAGGGGGCTTAATGTCAAAATAAAAAAGCTTAGGTCAAGTTTACCTAAGCTCATCTATGCAAAATTAACTCTTTATTTGATTGACTTGTATCATGATTTTAGTGACATAATGTTCCTTATGGTTCATGACAACTGTATCGTAAATATATTCTTCAAAAACATAATCACCTAAGGCTAAATTTAAACGATCCATCTCCAAGAAAAGTCGCTTATATGTTTTATGTATTGTTTTCTCATCTCCTATATGATATCCGCTGAGAAACTCACCCTTTACACTTTTAAAATACAGATGTCCTTCCTTCGGATTTGGCTGCTCGATATATAAATAGCTATAATTAGTGAATTCTCCCTTTAATACTTGCTCTCGTTTCGTTATTACACCTATTGGATAACCCGTATCAAGTTGTAATACGTCCAATTCATTAATAAAATCCGAAAAAACCTCTACAAATTCCTCATTGTTTATATTTTCAATATTTCTACTTAAATAAAGCGTGGCTTCTGGCAATTGTTCAAGTTTGACTTGATGAAAATCCAGGTGCAATGCTTCCTCCATTAAGGTTATTTTTGTGTCAATAATTTTTTCCTTTATTTCGATTTCCTGACGTTTTTTCTCAATCTCTGCCTTTTTTTGATACATGATGGACAAAAAGCTTTCAGGTGATTTATTTTGCGTATATTGTTGAATATCACTTAGCGACATGCCGAGATCCTTTAATAAATCGATAACAGAAAATAGTTCTATCTGGCGAATTGAATAATAACGATAACCTTTTTTGTTCTTATATTCTGGGGAGAAAAGCCCGATTTGATCGTAATAAAGGAGTGTCTGTTTGTTTACCTTGCAAAGCTTCGCGAATTCCCCGGTAGTCAAATATTTTCCGTTTTTTTTATTCATTTTTTACAGCTCCGTTCTTGACTATATAGTTACTATATACACTAAAATGGAAATTGTAAAAGATGAAAACCATACAAATTAGTTTGTAATGACGGTAATTAGTTTGTTAAGGAGAATGTAAAAGATGAGGACTCATAAAGTCACCTTAGGATTATTATTAATGAACTTATTCATAGCTTTTTTGGGAATTGGTCTTGTCATTCCAGTATTACCTACACTGATGAATGAATTGGGCATTACTGGAGCAACGGTTGGCTATTTAACAGCAACGTTTGCCATTGCTCAATTGATTGTTTCCCCATTTGCAGGAAAAGCGGCAGATAAATTCGGCAGAAAAATTATGATTGTAACTGGCTTGTTTATTTTCGGGATTTCAGAGTTTTTATTTGGTATCGGTACGGAGATTAAAATCTTATTTATTTCTCGTATTTTGGGCGGTATTAGTGCGGCGTTCATTATGCCGGCTGTCACAGCTTTCATCGCGGATATTACAACTTTAGATACCCGCGCGAAAGCACTAGGTTATATGTCAGCTGCGATCAGCACAGGATTTATTATTGGTCCAGGTATTGGCGGGTTCTTGGCGGAGTTTGGAACACGTATACCTTTCTTCTTTGCAGGGGCCCTTGGTGTAATTGCGGCTATACTCTCCATTATTTTACTATCTGAGCCGGACCGTAATGAAGAGCATAATGAACAAGCCTCGGATGGCAAAGCTGGCTTCAAGCGTATTATGGCCCCAAAATATTTCCTTGCGTTTATTTTAATTTTTATTGCCTCATTTGGTTTAGCCGCTTTTGAATCGTTCTTTAGTCTATTTGTGGATCATAAATTTCAATTTAAACCATCTGATATAGCGATTGTTATTACAGGTGGGGCGATTTTCGGTGCAGTTTCACAGGTCATTCTATTTGATAAGCTTACACGAATTTGGGGCGAAATTAAATTGATTCGATATAGCTTGATATTGTCGGCCTTGCTTGTCTTTTTAATGACTGTTGCCCATTCATATTTCTCCATTTTGCTTGTTACATTTATTGTTTTTGTAGGGTTTGATCTATTCCGGCCAGCAGTTACGTCATACCTTTCCACTGTCGCCGGGAACGAACAAGGCTTCGTTGGGGGGATGAACTCTATGTTTACAAGTTTAGCGAACATTAGCGGTCCGATTCTAGGGGGGATATTATTTGATATAGACATTAATTACCCTTACTACTTTGCGACGGTGATCCTATCTCTAGGAATCGCTATTACATTTTTCTGGAAGAAGCAAGCCAAGGATTCTTTAAGTGAAGTGAAGCCTAGTGCAGATAATTAATCAAGTTGAAATGAAGGGCATGTTTTGTAAGAAATCTTAAATGATTCCCATAGGGAACAAATCATTCTTTATAGACAGTTAAGACTACCACTTATTGTGGTAGTCTTTTTTATTTTGCTTGTGAATGGGGGCTGTTGATTTCCATTCCAGGCGCTTTGCTTTCCGTGGAGCGAGCGGTGAGCCTCCTCGCCGCGAAAGAGCCTGCGGGGTCTCAACTGTCCCGCTAATCCCGCAGGAGTCTTTGCACCTTTATTTGTCAATGCTGAGGTGGTTTTAGCTCTCCTGCTATTTTGGTGAAGAGCCTTCCAGGGAGTATAGGCAATCACCCTTACAAAATTTTATATTCTTTTTACATCAATCCTCTCAAAAATTAATATTCTATTGCTATTTTTAATAGGAAATCTACTCAAATAAATGAAATTATAGGAGATGTTGAGATTGAGAGGAAAATGGTTACCTGCTTTTGGTGCTCTTGTATTAGGAATCGGGGTCATTACTGGGGGAGGGACGGTCCTTGCAAAAGAGAAACATAAGGATATTTTGAATGTATCCCATCGCGGGGCGTCGGGGTACGCTCCAGAACATACACTAGTATCCTATGACAGAGGAGAAAAAATGCATGGGGACTACATTGAAATTGACTTGCAAATGACTAAGGATGGACAATTAATTGCCATGCATGATGAGAAAGTGGATCGGACGACAGATGGGACAGGCCTTGTTAAGGATTATACATTAGCGGAAATCAAGCAATTAGACGCAGGAAGCTGGTTTAACGAACAATATCCACAATACGCTGATCCAGATTATGTAGGATTAGAAGTACCAACTCTTGAAGAAATTTTCCGGAAATTTGGGAAAAACAACAAATATTATATTGAAACAAAGTCACCGGACATTTACCCGGGCATGGAAAAAGAACTCTTACGTCTCATCGATAAGTATCGCATAGATAAAGAGACACTTCTTGTTCAATCTTTTAGCCCGCAAAGCTTAGAAATTATGCACAAGCTCGATCCATCTGTGAAGCTAATTCAATTACTATCTTATAAAACAAATGCGGTAATAACAGATGAAGAAGTAGCAGCCATTAAGGGTTATGCGATTGGAGTAGGCCCTAACCATACATACTTAAATAAAGAATACGTACAAAAGGTCGTTAATAAGGGACTTGAAATCCATCCATATACAGTAAATGATAAAGAAAGAATGAAGCTGTTAATTAACTGGGGTGTGACAGGAATGTTCACGAACTTCCCAGATTTGCTTCATGAAGTTAAAAAGGGAAAATAAGTTTCTTTTGTTTAAGCGAGGGGAGAGAAGTCATATGTTTAGAAATTTAAAGCATCCTTTTTTAAGCTCTAGAAGAAAATAGATATAATAGTTAGCATTACACTGAATAGGGAGTTTAACAGAATGAAGGGTATGACTGCAGAAAAGCAGTCTGCAGCTAAAAACATTGCAGATGCTTTGAAAATAAGAACGAAAAAAGAGGGGGATTTTGAGGACAAAGGTTATATCACCACATAGGTTTTTCAATAATAACCAAAAGACACTTAAAAAATATACGGGTTGATTAGATTTGTAAAGTGACAATAAAGTTATTTATTTTCAAAATCTCAAATACACAAAACCCCGTTCTGCTTTTAGATCGTGGTTTTGTGTATTTAATTATTGATGTAAAAAACTTTGCCATACTTAAAAATACCACGGTAAAGTTGTTTAAATGAAAGAGCCCGTAAACTCATTCTAAATGATTGTTCACTTTTTTTAACACTGTTGCAGGCACTCCTGCAACAACAGTATTTTCAGGGACATCCTTCGTTACGACTGCACCTGCCGCGACAACAGAGTTGTTTCCAATCGTCACACCGGGCAGTATAGTGGCGTTCGAACCAATCCACACATTCTTGCCAATCACGACCGGGGAAGGGTATGTTGTTTAAACATTTATGATTCCACGATTAAAAGTTGACTGTTTTCCGCCTTACACATGGATTCATCAAAAGTAGGGTAAATCATTTACTTTTATACTATCCATCCCTGCTGCGATATTTTCAGATAGTTTTCTATCTTCTAGTTTTTAACTCTTTTCTCTATGCTCCATCCCATGAGAAGGAGCATAGAGAGAGTTAATGATTTTAAATAGCTCAGTGTTATTAGCGATTTTCTATTGTTTTGACATTGTTCTTGTCTTAGTCGTTCTCTAACGAGACGCTTTATTGAGAAAAATAAGGTATCCCATTTTTATTCACAAAATCGGTGCTTCCTTAACCAAATTCACATTGTGCTCGTGTCAATGACGAATCGATACTTCACATCAGAAGCCAATACTCGTTCGTAGGCTTCGTCAATTTGATCCGCTGAAATAACTTCAATCTTAGGAGCAATAGTATGTTTTGCACAGAAGTCTAACATTTCCTGAGTCTCACGGATGCCTCCGATCATCGAACCTGCAAATGAGCGGCGATGACCGATTAAATTTATCACGTTTAGCGACAGCGGTTCTGCAGGAGCACCGACGTTTACCAGCGTGCCATCAAGAGTGAGTAGTCCTAAATAGGCATCCAGGTTAATCTTTGCGCTGACCGTGTTAATAATTAAGTCAAAATTTCCGGCAAGTTTCTCAAATGTTTCTAGGTCGCTTGTGGCATAGTAATGATCTGCTCCTAACTGCAAACCATCTTCCTTTTTCTTCAATGTTTGCGATAGAACAGTGACCTCAGCTCCCATAGCATGTGCAATTTGGACAGCCATATGACCAAGGCCGCCCATACCTACAACAGCCACTTTCTTCCCGGGCCCCGCACCCCAATGGTTTAATGGAGAATAGGTCGTAATGCCTGCGCAAAGTAATGGTGCTGCAGCGTCCATTTCTATGCTATCAGGAATTCTGAGAACGAAATCTTCCTGTACGACAATGTGGGTAGAATAGCCGCCTTGGGTAGGTTCTCCGTATTTATCAACACCAGCGTAGGTTTGAATATTTCCTTTGAGACAGTATTGTTCTTCTCCTTTGCGGCAGTTTCCGCATTCACCGCAGGAGTCAACCATACATCCGACCCCTACCCGGTCACCGACTTTATATTTTGTAACATTAGGTCCTGTTGCTGTGACAACTCCTGCAATCTCGTGTCCGGGGACGAGTGGATAATTCACTGGACCCCACTCGCCATGAGCGGTGTGAATGTCAGAATGGCATATTCCTGCGTATTTAATTTCAATTAGAACATCGTGCAAATCAAGGTCGCGTCGTTTAATTTCAGCTATTCGAAACGGTTTGTCTGGCCCATCAACAGCTCTTGCTTTAGCGATGATCATTCATAAAGCCTCCTATAATTTATACTTTCCAAGAGAATGTGCTTGTATCAGGCAAATGAATCACTCAGGTCAAGCTCCTCTTCATTCATTTCTATCCCAGCAGTTTTCTCTTGCAAAACAATGTTAATACCTATAGTTAACTCTAGGTCAAGTGATTGATTTATACTTTTTAAAGCGCTTCTTAACCATACACATTTCAAGTCAGCTATCAATTTAATTGAGAGCTAGCCATGTCTTTTTGAAAATATATTCTTCTCTACTAATCAAGCTAGTCTTTATTTTCCTTTGATAGGACTTTGACATTCAGCAAACATTAAGATAACGTCTCCTTATAATATTAGAGTTAACTCGAGGTCTATGATATTAAGAAAGGGAGAGTAATATTGAAGACATATTCTATCAGTGAAGTGGCTAAAGAATTAAATTTGACAGTATATACTTTGCGTTATTACGACAAAGAGGGACTTATGCCTTTTGTAGAACGGACAGCTAGCGGTACACGCTTGTTTAAGGAGTCTGATATCGATGCTTTAAAAATCGTGGAATGTCTAAAATCCACCGGAATGCCTATTAAGGAGATTAAAAACTTCATTGATTGGTGTTCTGAAGGGGATTCCACGTTGCAACAAAGGTATGACATGTTTATGGAAAGAAAGGCTAATGCAGAAGCACAGATGGAAGAATTGAAGAAAACAATGAAACTGATTGAGCATAAATGCTTATATTACAAAACTGCATTGGAAGCCGGTACGGAAGATATTCATAAAAACAATAAAATAGAGATTCCTAATTAATAGAAGACATTTATATTCATGTATATATAGTGCAGGTAGTCTGTTTGCATCATTTGCTACGGTTAACATATAAAGAAGAAGCCGGTTTTCCAAAGTGAATTTCGGCTTTTTTCTTTAACTTTGTAAAGATTTATACTTAAATTGAAAAGAGTGATTGTTTAACAAGAACTAAAAGATTTAGACACCAATAAAACACAGAGATTTTGATTTGTCGCTTTTATTTGATTTGTCGTTTTTCTTGATGAAATATGACGCCTAAAAGGGCTATTCCTCTTATAAGAGATATTTGACTGTTTCTTTTGCATCTGTTACGATAAATTTTAATAAAAGCATACAAATTCGTTGATGAGAAAAAGTAGCGTTTCGTCTTGATCCACAGAGAGCTGACATTTTGGTGCAAGTCAGTGTTCGAGTGTTACGTGAAGATCCTCTCTGAGAAGCTAGACCGAATTTTAAAGTAAGTCTAGCCGGGCGTCTACCGTTACAAGGAACACGTATGATTGTACGTTGCTAAGTGCTATTGATCGGATCAATAGAATTAGGGTGGTATCGCGGTTAACCCCGTCCCTTACTAGGGATGGGGTTTTTGTGTGCTTTAAAAAAATTTTAGGAGCGATATCTATGAACTCTAATGAAGAAAGTAAAGAAACAGTTGTACAGCGGGAGAAACAAATACGGAATTATTGGGCAGAAGCAGATACCTTTCGTCAATCTGTACAATTAAGAGAAGGCAAAACACCTTTTGTTTTTTACGAAGGGCCTCCCACTGCCAACGGTCTACCCCATGTAGGGCATGCCTTTGGTCGAACGATTAAAGATGTAGTGGCAAGATACAAAACAATGCAAGGCTTTCAAGTAGAAAGAAAGGCTGGCTGGGATACTCATGGTCTTCCTGTAGAACTGGGGGTTGAAAAGCAGCTCGGTATTTCAGGAAAACATGAGATTGAACGCTACGGTGTAGAAGCTTTTATTAATCAATGCAAGGAAAATGTATTCACTTACGAGAAGAAATGGCGATCGTTTACGGAAGAATTAGGCTATTGGGTGGATATGGATCACCCCTATATGACACTAAGCAATAAATATATCGAAAGTGTTTGGAACATTTTAAGTAAGGTTCACAAAGATGGGCGATTATATAAAGGGCATCGTGTGTCACCATACTGTCCTAGCTGTCAAACTTCTCTGAGTACGCATGAAGTAGCGCAAGGCTACAAAGATGTAAAGGATTTATCAGCAACGATAAAATTTAAGCGCCTTGATGCAGATGAAGAATATTTCTTAGGATGGACAACAACACCATGGACATTGCCTGCAAATGTTGCCCTTGCCATGAATCCAACGTTAACATATGTGCGTGTTCAAAAGGATAATGTAATTTATATACTGGCCAAATCATTAGTAGGAAAGGTACTTGGTGATGAGGTAAGTATACTTAGTGAACATAGTGGTCATGAGTTTGAGGGAGTACATTATGCTCCACCATTTGATTATGTAACAGTTAAGAGAGGACATCATGTCGTATTAGCAGATTATGTTACTGAGGATAGCGGAACCGGTATTGTTCATATTGCTCCCGCTTACGGTGAAGAAGATTATAAAACCGTCCAGCAGAATGATTTATCCTTTGTCAATATTGTCGACCAAAGAGGATGTTATACAAACGACGTTACAGAACTTTCAGGGAAGTTTGTGAAGGACTGTGATGTAGACATTATCAAAATGCTTTCTGAACGAGGCATCCTTTTTCACAAGGAAAAATATGAGCATAGCTATCCGCATTGCTGGAGATGTGATTCTCCTTTACTGTACTATGCAACGGATAGTTGGTTCATTAAGATGTCGTCTTTAAAGGATCAGATGCTTGCGAACAATTCAGCTGTTAATTGGTACCCAGAGCACATTAAAAACGGACGTTTTGGAAACTTTCTTGAAAATCTTATGGATTGGAACATAAGCAGAAATCGATACTGGGGCACCCCTTTAAATGTTTGGATATGTTCAAATTGTCATTATGAAGAAGCGCCTGGCAGTATAGAAGAACTTCAAAAAATAGCCAGGGCTCCGCTAGCAGACACGCTGGAATTGCATAAGCCCTATATTGATAAAGTACAGTGTATATGTCCGAAGTGTGAGAGCGTAATGCAGCGAACGCCTGAAGTCATTGATGTTTGGTTTGATAGTGGTTCTATGCCATTCGCACAGCATCACTATCCGTTTGAAAACAAAGAAAAGTTTGAGTCGCAATTTCCTGCAGATGTCGTTATTGAGGGGATTGACCAGACGAGAGGTTTCTTCTACAGCCTGCTTGCTGTTTCGACCTTATTTACGGGAAAAGCTCCATATAAAAACGTCTTGTCACTTGGACACGTACTTGATGAAAACGGACAAAAAATGTCTAAGAGCAAAGGGAATGCTTTAGATCCTGTTGAGCTTATAAAGCAATACGGTGCGGACGCACTTCGCTGGGCATTTCTGGTTGATAGTTCACCATGGAATCCAAAGCGTTTTTCAAAGAAAAATGTGCAAGATGCAAAATCAAAATTGATTGACACATTAGATAATACTTACAAATTTTATGCCATGTATGCGAAGATAGATGGGTTCGTATATGATGGAAAGCAAACAGGTGAGAGAACAACCCTGGATAAGTGGATACTTTCACGCCTTCATAATACGGTTAAACTCGTTAATCGTTATATGGATCACTATCAATTCACTCAAGCCACACGAGAAATTGCCATGTTAGTTGATGAATTAAGCAATTGGTATGTACGACGGTCAAGAACTCGTTTCTGGGTGTCAGGGCTTTCAGAAAATAAAAAAGCAGCCTATTCAACGCTATTTGAAGCACTTACTACGATCAGTCGCTTGTTAGCTCCGTTTGTTCCATATGTTGCAGAAGATATCTATTTGAAATTAGATCAAGAAAGTGTTCATTTACAAGACTATCCAAAAGCTAATGAGTCGATGATTAATCCTAATTTAGAGGAAGATATGCAAACGATCTTGAAGATAGTAGAATTGGGCCGGAGTGTTCGTAACGCCCAAAGCATTAAGGTTAAGCAGCCCTTGCAGAAAATAATCGTATGGAATAGTGAAGGGGAACACCTTTTGCAAGATTACACAGACATTATTAAAGACGAACTGAATGTTAAAAATGTTATTTATACGAAAGATTTATCACAATATGAATCCACTACATTAAAACTGAATTTTAAAACAGCAGGTGCAACGTTTGGTAAACTGGTAAATGCAGTGAAACAATATGTCGATCAACTAACTGATACTGAGAAGAATACATTACTTGATTACGGTCAAATAAAAATCAATATAGAGGGGCAAACGGTAATATTACAGAAGGAGCATATCAACGTTGAGTATGCAGTTTCCTCTGGTTTTGAGACGGCGGGCGATCAGCAGCTAAAGGTAATAGTGGACACAAAACTTACCCCTCAATTAGTAGAAGAGGGGCAAGTTAGAGAATTAATTCGAGCGATACAAGACACTCGCAAAAAAATAGGTTTACCTGTTGAGATGTATATAGCGGTCAATATTTCAGCAACAGCTAAGGCGAAAGAAATAATTCAGCGCTTTGAGAGCCTAATTAAAGAAAACGTGCTTGTTCACGATATTAGCTTTGAAATGCTAAGCGATTCCGAACAGTATATGGAAGTAAAACTTGGTGATGAGACAGTAAAGGTCTCATTGAGGTATTAGGTTATCATACAAAAAAAGAAAAGCCCTGCGGTCAGCTAATTTTCAAACTGGCCGCAGGACTTTTTTAATACAATCTCCTAAAAAGCAGTGAAACATTCGGGTTTAAAAACCTTCTTTTTACAACATTTTGATTATGATAGGTTAAAGGGTTGATCTTACGATTGTAGATGGAGTAAATCGTTTAAAACTGCCAGGCATTGAAGTATTAAGAGGATGTTTGATGATATCAACATTGGGATTATAATGATCAGTATGCCGGGCATACAGCGAAAGTTATCTTGCTATCATAGCTGTTCGAATCTTTTAATTTCCGCGCTAGAAATTTTCAATACTGAGTATATAATTTTAGTTTTCTAGGCATGATTATACATGATAAAAAAAGCAGGGTGAATTTATAAATATAACAAAATCATTTGGAAAGGAAAGGGGTTTTTTGATGGTAAACTAAAAAAATAGGAAAAAATAAAAAAGGCTTTATAAACTGATACTACTATCATGTATAATGAATTGGGCAATCTTTTAAGAAATCGAGGTATAAAATGGTTATTCTTGGACTTATTACTCTTGCTTTATTTGTTGTTTTCCTGGGATTTTATTTAACAGATCCTAGACGAATGATAAACGGTTTTCTATTTAACCTGTTTTTTTGTTCATTACTTACTTTTTGTGGTTATGTAGGGTTCAGCTCAGGTAATCGGATTTTTATGATAATTGCTATTATTCCACTTGTATTTCTACTCTTTATCTCAACATTTGGATTATTCGCTTTAAGTATAGGGTTATTTTTAAATGGACGAATCCTGATGAAAAAAGAAAGCAGGCGATTCTCCAACAGTTTAACCCTCATTTCAGGGATCTTTCTTTTATTATTGTTCTTATTTAGAACCATGAATCCTGAGCGTTTTTTATCTGCTGAATTTCGACCTCTATACGCTGGGGCTTCTTTAATAATCGTTTATTTCTTTCTACACTTAACCAATTTTTTAACTGCTTATTTTTTGTATCAATTTAATAAGCCGAAATATGACCAAGACTTTATCATCGTGCTTGGCAGCGGGTTAATTAACGATAAAGTGCCGCCGCTTTTGGCCAGTCGAATTAATAAGGCAATTGATTTTTATTGGAAACAAGCGGATGCTGCTTTCCCGCCTATTATCCTTTTCTCAGGCGGACAAGGACCGGATGAAAACCTTTCTGAAGCGGAAGCCATGCAAAAGTATGCTATAGAGAAAGGAATTCCTTTTGAGCATACATTAACAGAAACACGTTCAGTTAATACATTCCAGAATATGCTTTACTCAAAACAAATAATGGATTCAGTAAAAGGAGACAAATATAACAGCATCTTTACTACAAACAATTTCCATTTATTCAGGGCTAGCCTGTATGCAAAAAAGGCAGGTTTAAAGAGCCAAGGAATTGGTTCAAAAACTGCACTCTACTACTGGCCAAATGCCATGATTCGCGAGTATATTGCCATTGTCGTGATGCAACGTAAACGCCATACCATTGTAGTAGGAACAATTTTAGGATTTTCAGTCCTGCTAACCATTATTTATTTATTAGTTTTATAACCAATACAAAAAGCCATTCACCTTTTGTGAATGGCTTTTCTAATATGAATTAGTTAAGTTTAAAGACGCATCATCGATCAAGTTTAAATGTCAATCGTTGCTCCATAGCCAACCTCGCGATGAATAGTGATTCTTCCATCATGAACTTTAATGATGTTATTGGCCATGCCCAATCTTAGTTCGGATCCTCTATGTGCTGATCCAGTGTTGGTTCCGCGAATAAATCTTAAAAAATGAAACAAATCCTGTTTTAAGAAATTCCCTTATTTTTTCTTGGGACAATATCTGCAGCATGGTCAAAGTAGAAAGTGCGTTTCCCTTTTTTTAACATGACCAAAACGGCATGAATGCATAAAGTCAGCCACATGATGCTAACAAACGTGAAGATAGCCACTGTTACCCATACATGAATAGCGTAAAAGTGAGATTCTATTTCTAATTTAATGTGGTCGAGAAGGTTAAGTGACATAGATGCCAGCCAAGGTAAATATAAGGCAACGGTTCTTTTTAGCATAGCTTGCCATGAAGGGATATCCCCCTCCAAATTCGCGAGTTTAAATCGCATTATACTTGTTCCGATTGTTTTTCCTCCCCATAGGAGAGGCAAAACAAAGTACAGCACCACAAAGCCAACTGTTGTATATATCAGTTCTGCGAATCCACTTGATGTGAATAGTCCGACTGTGAAAGTAAACGTTAACTTAATGACAATATAATCTATAAGTACAGCAAGTAATTGCGACAGCGGCGGCACTAGAGGGCTCTTCTGCATTTTTTCCGCTTTCGCCAATAGTTTTTCCTTGGAAGGAAATAAAGCCAATATGACTGGAGCCACAAGAAAACCAAAGAGCGCACCTGTACTATTTAACATTAAATCGTCAACATCAAATAAACGATAGGGGCATTTATAAATTCCATAAATTCCAGTAACCTGTGTTATTTCGTAAAAGAGAGACAGGGCAAATCCTAAAGCTAATGCCTTTTTCCAATATTGTTTTTCTTTGAAAAAGTATCTCAAATATACGCCAAAAGGAAGTAATAATAGAAAATTAAATGCTGCCTGCCAGAAGGCACTTTGATTGAATATCTGAATATACGACCTCGGTTGTGACCAAATAATTGAACTGCTTTTAAAAATATCTCCTATAAAGGTGAATGGCTTTAATGAATAATAAATGGTATCTGGTGATTGAAAAGCACAAGTATTCCTAGTTGATGGAAGCGGCAGGAGAACTAAAAATAGTGCTGATAGCATATAGAAAATAAACGAGTAAACAACAATGGAAGCCCAAATACTAAAATATCCATACTTTCGATAGCTATATACCAGCCAGGGAATGACAAGTAGATAACCCAATACACCAAACATAATAAAGGCGGTCATGATCGGTTGGATATATACAGACATACATACACCTCTTTTTGCTCAGTATACTTTGAATCAATTTAAAAAGCAGGCAAAATGCGCTGATATTTACGCATCTTGTCTGCCTTATTATTGTTTAATTGGATACAAGATATTCATAGCGCAATTTTAAAGTAATTAGATAAGTCATTAGGCTGGCATGGTAAAATTAGGTGTAATTTTCCTGTTTTATTAATGAGGGGAGGCACCCAATTTATGAAGCTAACAATTTTGCATATAGAAGATGATCAAGAAATTGGCTCATGGGTAAGCAAATTTTTAACAGAACGTGGATATGAAGTCATTTGGATTACGTCTGGTCATGAGGCAATGAAGCATATGGAACGGGCTGATCTTGTTATCTTGGATATTATGTTGCCGGGGTTAGATGGTTATACAATCGGTCAGCGTCTGAAGAAGAAATACCCGAATACACCAATTATGATGCTATCGGCAAGAACTTCTATGGAAGATAAGTTACAGGGACTCAGTTTCGCGGATGATTATATGACAAAGCCGTATCATCCTGATGAGTTAGCTGCCCGTATTCAAGTACTAGTAAGGCGATTAGGAGTTATTGCCCCAGAAAATATCGAGGTTATGCATTTACGAATTGATCAGAAGTCAAATCGGATCATCAATACAATTTCTAAGGAAGATATTATTTTGACGGGAAAACAATTTCATATATTTATGTATTTATTAGACCACTTGAATCAAATATTGACGAAAAAACAAATTTACGAAGCAGTGTGGGGAGATGCTTATATTGAAAGGGATAAAACATTAATGGTTCACATACGCCATTTGCGTGAAAAAATTGAGTTGGACACAAGCAATCCGCAAATCATTGAAACAATCCGAGGGCTTGGATATAGGATGAAATCATGAATATCATACAATCTTTAATGACGAGATATTTGTTTCTTATTTTATTTGCCCTCGTCCTTTTTCCTCTTATTCCAGCCATTTATTATTCCCCTCTTCTGTTCAATAAAGGATTATACGATCCAAAGGAAATAGAAGCTATATGGAAGCGGGAAGCAGTTGAATTAGATGGCAAGGAAGCGAAGATAATTCATCATCGTCTTCAGTCTATAAAAAATAAGTATCCAAAGGCTAAGGTTTTCTGGGTAAATGGAAGTGGCGAATCTAGATTTATTGGAAAGAGGTCTGCCGATATTCCTGAAAATTGGACATTTACCGATTCTCTTATATTTATGGAGGAAAGCAAGTTTCATGTGGATACGTTTTTACAAAATAAAAACCCTCAAAATGTATATACCATTACGGCATTAATAGGAAACGATCCTAGACAAGGGATAATGGTTCTTCAAGTTCCAATTACTGATACAAACCTTGGCAGTATTTCTCTATACAAAGACTTTCCATTTATCATATTTTTTATTTCTGTTAGTGGAGCTTTTTTATTAATCTCTTGGTTTTTCTTCTTTAATATACGCAACCGGCTTGTTAAGCTTCAATTTGCGATGTCTGAAACGGGAGATGAAGGTATCCCTGATGAAGTCGGGATTAGAAAAATGGACGAGATTGGAAGGCTTGAAGGTGCTTTTAACGAGATGATCAACCAGTTGAAATGCAGCAGGGATAGAGAGAAAGAGGAAGAAAATCTTAGGAAACAGCTAATCGCCAATATGTCTCATGACTTGCGAACACCCTTAACAGTCATGAGACAGCACGTATATTCCGCAAAGAAGTACCCAGCATCCTCTGCAGTAATAGAATCACTTCAAATTGTTGAAAACAAACTGGATGATATGGACAAAATGATCAACAATCTTCTTTCTTACACACTGCTTTCAGCTGGTAAACATCCGATTGAAATGCGAGACACGGATATATTGGATGAAGTTCGGAAAGTTATAGCGGAATGGTATCCTATATTTGAACGGTATAAGTTTGACATAGATATTGATTTACCGGAAAGATCGCTGATATGGAAGGTAGACCCTATTTGGTTTAAAAGTATTTTGGATAATTTAATTCAAAATGTTACTCGGCATGCTCGTTCAGGGCGATATATTGGAATTCAGGCGGTTGAATGTCATGGCTCCACTTTCATTGTCATTAGGGACAGGGGGGAAGGGTTTAATCATGAATCTGAAGATAAAGGTGCCGGAATTGGGCTATCAATTGTTTCGCTTATGATGAAGGAAATGAATTTAGATTGGGAAATTGCCACTTCCTCGGAGGGAACCAGCATTTATTTGGGCATGAAAACTTAAACAAAACTTAAACAAGAAGTCATCTTAATGAACACCTTTGCAGTATATCCTTTTTATAAATAACAAATAGAAAGGATTGTGTTCAAATGGAGATGAGTACTCAAAAAATGAGAATGAGAAGAGAGAATGTCTTTTGAACTTAAAACATGAGAAACAATTAAAGTCAGAAATAGCTGACAAAACTTATTTGACTAAAGGATGGGGCTATACTGCAGCTCTTGCACTGTTGCCGTATGCGATTTTAAAATCGCTTTGGGCATGGGGATCAACGGTAGGAATTGAAACAAAACAAGCTCTACGAGATGTAGCAGGATTTGGCGATACCTTAAAGGAAGGACCTGCTTTTCTATTTACGTTATATACCATCGGAATAGACTTCACCGCTGTCTTAGCGATACTGGCATCTTTATTTGCTTTAGCTCTTGTGACTTCCTGGGGGGAGAAACTGCCAAAATGGTTGTTAATCTTATCAGGGTGGTCAGTTGGGGTGTTGACAGTTCTAGTTAGCTTCTTGACAGCTCTTCAATTTTTGGGAGTGCTTCCTAAAGGATACACCGAAGGGTTAGCCACTTGGGTGTATGTAGTAACGTATGGAGGATTGTTCTTGTGGGGAGTAACTGTATTTATAGCAACTTTGTCGTTCCAGCATCGGATTAAAAACAAATAATTTCATAAAGATAAAGGATATTTTAAGCGATAACCTACTTCCAGAGCTTATCTTGAATACCCCTTTCAGTGTCCAAAAACACTTAACACTGAAAGGGGATTTGATGGTTGCCATCTCAAGGTACTTGAGCGCAGTACAGAATTAAAAGTGGTTGGCGCAGGTCTGGGTCTTAGTTCCAACGCTTGGAAAGGGATCGTGCGTTTGGGAACTATCGATGATTTAGAAATAAAATGCCGCCTCATAAAAAGCATGAAATTCCTTGATCAAAAAGGAGATCTGATAAGCGAAATGGATATTGAATGCTTAAACCATAAATATAAGGAAAAAGTCAGTTAGGGAGAATAAACATGAGCTTTAGAAGAGAGTCAAAAATTTTAGAAATCCCCAAATGGGGGGATATTTACATAAGTCCTGAGAAAGTGCCTTCGCCGTTCATGTAACTAAAGAAGAAAGAGATGCTATTTATTTAGATAGTTTTCTATGGCATTTAGGTAGTTGGAAAGCTGTTAATTTTTCTGCTAAAGATGAAGCTGTAGAATTTTTTAAAAAAAGAGCACTTAAATTTAAAAGACAAATATCTATGCATTTTCATTAAAAAGAGATTTTCAAAAATAAAAGAATACCCATCAGTAACTTTTTTTAATAGATGAGTGTAAAGTCTTTCACCCATTTATAAATCGTTGTTTCTGGCACGCCAAATCGCTGCTTAATTCTTTAACCGGGCTCCCGGAACGATACAAATCGACATTCTCTTAAAGTCATCATTATATTTTTCGCCTGCAGGTTTATCTTCTAATTCGGCCACATCCTCTCAAAATAATTCCAGGGGCTTAATTAAACGGTGTCCACGAAACTATATTAACTCCGCGTCTTTATACCCTAATCTAAATTAAAGGAAATAGATACAAATAGTTTCTTTTTGAACAATTGGTCTATAAACCTGTTTTTTGAAAATTAACACCTTTTTAACAATGTACTTACAGTAAAAGTACAATCTTTATTTAAAATGTAAAAGAAGCATTTTTAATAAGGAGGAAGTTATGGGGAAAAGGTCTGTTTATACGTTAGCACTTGCCACTTGTTTATCTGTTTCAACATTTGTCTCAGAAATATCTGCCGAAGGGACGACGGAGTCTGTACAAACACCCAAGTTAGATGTTCAAAAAAACCCCTCATTACTTATTACTGAGTTGGTTCCGAATACAACTAATGTACCTGGCAGTTCAACCGATGCCTACGAATTTATTGAGATATATAACAATAGTGATCAACCTGTGTCATTGAAAAACTATCAATTAATTTATCGCTATCCAGATGGAAGTAAAGGAGATGCAACATGGACATTTAAAGAAAATAAAACGATTCCTGCACAAGGCACGATCGTAGTTTGGGTGAAAAATGAAGCCAATGCAGATTTGACATTAGCTGACTTTAACAAGCAGTTCAATAGTCAATTGACAGAAGATCAATTAGCGACGGTAGAATCAGCAGGAATGTCGAATACAGCTGCACGGACATTAGCAATTGCTGATACATATACGAACGAATTATCAGAAGCAAGCTATTCATCAGACCAAGTGCGAGAAAATAAAGGTATTCAATATCAATTATCGGCTGATCAAAAAAAGATGGATGTCATCCATTTTAGTGAGCCGGCAACTCCAGGAGCAGTCTTGCCAGAGCAAGTGCCGGAAGAACCTGTGCATGTTGTTGAGGATACAGTAGCTCCTGTGATCGAACATACTCCTGTGGCTTCTATTCAAGCAGGTGAAGATGTCCAGCTGAATGCTCAAGTGACAGATGATACAACCGTGAAAAATGTCAAAGTCACGTATCGATTGAATCAAGATAGCCCTTCGACAGAAATAAATATGTCAGCTGATGCACAGACGCCGAATACATATACGACAGTAATTCCTAAAGAAGAGATGGTAGGAAAAGAAATCTTTTATCAAATCCATGCATTTGATGGAGTGAATATAGCAAAAACAGAAGAATATAAAGTAACCGTAGAAGGGCATACATACGATTCGCAGAAAGTTCCTCAACTGTTAATGACGGAACTTGTGCCTGATTCCGCTAATGTTGGCGGTCTTGATGGGTATGAGTTTATCGAGGTGTATAACAATACGACAGAAACGGTGAGCTTGAAAGACTATAAGATTCGTTATCGTTATCCAGCAGAAGGCCCAGGCGCTGATTTGATTTGGGGACCAGAGAAAGAAGACATCCTTTTGCCATCAGGTGGAACAATGGTATTTTGGATCATTAATGGAGCGAATCAAGATAAAACAGTAGCTGACTTTAACAGTCACTATAATGTTGATTTAATAGAAGACAAGAATATTGTGAAGGTATTTTCTGATGGAATGGCAAATAGCGGCGCTCGCGGCATTTCAATTGCGACAAATACAGGGAAAGACGTTTCAGTAGGCTATTATAATGATGAAGGAACGAAAGATGATACGATAGCTGACAAAGGCATCTTGTATACATTTCCGACAACACCGGGTGATACGGTAATGAAGAAATACAGCAGCGGCAAGGATATGGCAACACCAGGAACACTAGCCGACCGTCAAAAGCCAGCTCAAAAGGTAAAATTACCAATTGATAATGAAAAACCAGTCGTATCGGATATTACGGATCAAACACCCGTATCTGAAATGAATGATATCCAACTAACTTTTGATCTAAAAGACAATCATGCTGTGAAAACAGCCCGTTTATTTTACAAAACAAATAAAGATTCTCATTATCAATCTGTTGATTTAACAGAGAACTATGATGATAAATTGTACCACCATGCCATTTACTCTCCTAGTTTAATAGGCAAACAATCGGTTGAATATTATCTGGTTGTGTCGGATGGAGTGAATGAGACAAAGACAGAGGCGAAGAAGATTTCTATTTTACAAGATCAGCAACAAACCGGGATCGGTTTGAATGTAGAAGATGACTCTTTATTAAATAAAACAGCTTTAATTAAAGCTTCCCATCCAAAAGAATTTGCGAATACGAAGCTTTCCATTGATGGCAAGGATGTAACAGCGGAAACCACACCAGCTTTAGCAGAACCGGCCTATTTTGCTTTCGATGTAAAGAAAGTAAACCTTTATTTTAAAAATGGTGTCACTATTGGCGATGAAACATTACATATTTTTGATGATACGATCGATACATATGTAACAAAAACTGTTCCGGTCGATCCCAAATATTTTGAGCAAGGAAAGGATGCTATTATTTCCATCCGCTCCGGAACAAAGGTATCTCCTTTTGATGAAGAATCCGAGGAAAACCGAGATGATTTTTACGTAAAAAACGTCCGGCTCGTATTAAAAGATGGAACGATCATTTACGATCCTGCTTACAGCAATCCAGATAAAGAAATTTCAGTAGGAGACGGAGCGTCAGCCAAACCAGTCATTGATTTCTCTTTTAAAGTGCCAGATGAGAAATTTATTGCGAAAGCTTATAAATGGGACACAACGAAAGCACAGGAAGGCACTCACATTGTTGAGGCAACAAACGGAGAGGAAAAAGCCCGGGCAAACGTCATTGTTGATAATCGCGGGCCAGTCTTGACAGCCACTCTAGAAGAGGGGAAGGAATATAAAGGTCCGATCTCTATTAATGTTGAGGCAAAGGATGATTTGTCAGGGGTTGATAAAGTAACAGCAGAACTTGATGGCAAAGAAATCAGCCTTCCGCTTGAAACATCTTCCGCCAAACTAAAACCGGGTGCACATACGCTAAAAATAACAGCTGTCGATCAGGTAGGAAATGAAGCGGCTAAAACTGTTACATTTCATGTTGCTGAAGAGCAGCCGTATAAGCCAGAAGCAGTAAATCCAAAAGATGGTGCGAAGAATGTTTCTACTTCTACAAAATTAAAAGTGAAAGTGTCTGACCCAACAAAAGATGCTCTTGATGTGTCATTTATGAAAGGTTATCAGTATAAAGCGAATGAAGCAGATCATGTGTCTGTATACGAAAACAACGTGGATCGTGAACCGCCAAAGGAAATGATCCCTGCTGGAGAACAGCCTGTAACAGATGTTGACAAGTTAGCAGCGGCTGATCAACAGTATGTGACAACGAAGTCAACCGATCAATTTCCATACCAGCGCTTTGAAGTGAAAGTAGACGAAGAGGTTAGTGAAAATGATGAAATTGAGCTGAACTGGGAAGGGAAATCACTAATTGGCCGTAAAGTGTCCATGTATGTATGGAATTACAAAGCGAACAAATGGGAACTAACAGAGTGGAAAGTGGCTGAAGATGATAAGAACTTTAAGTTACAAGGTAGTGTGAAGGGTTCCGATTATGTGAAGGATAAGAAAGTACAGGTAATGGTTCAAGATGAGATTGCCTCGACAACTCAATTTGATTATTCCTTTATTTGGATGTCTGACACACAATATTACTCTGAAAGCTATCCGCATATTTTTAAGAAAATGACTGAGTGGACCGTTGCTCAAAAAGAAGAGATGAATATTAAATATGCCTTTCATACGGGAGATCTTGTAGATGAGGCTGACCAGGAGTATCAGTGGAAACACGCTGACGAATATATGGGATATTTAGATAAAGGGAATGTCCCGTATGGCGTGTTGGCCGGTAATCATGATGTTGGCCATAAAACAGGTGATTATAATGAATATGGAAAATACTTTGGAGAAGCTCGTTTTAAAGACAAAGATTACTACGGGGAATCTTATAAAAATAACCGTGGTCATTATGACCTGATTAGCTCAAATGGCAATGATTTTATCATGCTGTATATGGGATGGGGGATCAATGACGAAGATATTGCCTGGATGAATAAAGTACTGGCTAAATACCCTGAGAGGAAAGCAATTCTAAGCTTCCATGAATACTTACTTGTGTCAGGAAATCGCAGTCCAATCGGTGATAAAGTGTATAATGAAGTGGTTCTTCCGAATCAAAATATTATTGCTGTTTTATCCGGTCATTATCATGATAGTGAAACGTTAGTGGATGAAATTGATGATGATAAAGATGGCAAGCCCGATAGAAAAGTATATCAAATGCTAGCTGATTACCAAGGGGGACCAGAAGGTGGACAAGGGTTTCTGCGTATTATGCAAGTAAATCCCGTTGAAAACAAAATTTACATGAAAACGTACTCCCCTTACCTTGATAAATTTAATTACTATAATACGACGGAGTATCCAGGAAAAGATGAGTTTGTCATTGAAACGGATTTGACACCAAAGGAAAAAGTAGTAGCTACCGACTCCTTTAAAGCGAATGTATTCACAGATAAGAAAATCGGTGAACAAACAGGTGTGAAAGATCAACAAACACCAGAGGTTTCTTGGAATAACCTTCAGGCGAATAAAGAGCATGGCTGGTATGTCACCGTCAAAGATCAATTTGAAGGAGAAGTGCGTTCAGACGTATGGACATTTACAACCAAAGCAAAGGAAACAGGCGGTGGCGGTGGCGGAACAACAGAGCCACCTAGCAAACCAGAGATGCCTAATGGCCAAGAGAAAATTATCGAAATCAACGAAGAGCAAATCCAAGCGGGTTCACATGAATGGCGGCTTGATATGAAAGAAGAGAAGGCCGAACGGATGAGTTTAGTCCTATCAAAAGAGTTAGTGAAGAAATTAGCCGCTAGCCAGCAGCCAATGAAGGTTGTTCTTGATGGAGGTCATGATATGATACTTTCATCAGAAAACCTCACTTATTTACAGGAGCAAGACGACGAAATGATTCATATTAAAGTGTCCAAAAAAGCGCAAGTGGCCAAAGCTGCAGCTGCTCCCCAATTCAAATCTGAGGTTGTAGAGGTATCCATTTTAGCTGGAGAAAAAACCGTTATTTCTGATTTACCGACACCGCTTTTATTCAGTATGAAGTTGAACGGCTCCGTTGAAAAAGATAAAACAACAGGTGCTTCTTATAACGAGAAAACACAGAAGTGGGAGTATGCCGGGGGCTATTTGCAAGGGGAACATTGGGTCATCCCGATAAGACAAGATTCTAGATTCACCGTACTTTCCAGTGATAAAGTCTTTAAAGATACCAATCAGCACTGGGCAAAGAAGGAAATTCATTCCCTTGCTTCAAAACTGATTACAAGCGGAAAAACGGAGGAGCTATTCGCTCCAGAACAAAAGTTAACAAGAGCAGAATTTGCTGTCTTACTAGTTCGTGCGATGCAAGTACCGCTGAAAGAATACGAGGGGATTTTTAAAGATGTCCCAGAAAGCAAGACTTGGGCAGCTGCTCAAATTGAAGCAGCCAATCGAGCAGGGATAGTATTCGGAAAAGAGGGAGGAGTATTTGATGCTGATGCCAATATTACCCGTGAACAAATGGCTGCTATGATTATTCGTGCAATTGAGTATCAGCAGCCGCAACTGCTAGATTCATTGAAGTTAAACCAATCATTTAAAGATGACAACCGCATAAATAATTATGCCAGGGTGCCTGTCAAACAAGCTGTAGAGCTTGGTCTTATTAATGGTTATAAAAATGGCAAGTTTGAACCGAAAAAGGATACAACAAGAGCGGAAACAGCTGTTGTACTTTATCGAATGCTGAACAAATTAAATAAAAATTAATAAAGAAAAGCCAGCAAAAATGATTTCTATTGCTGGCTTTTTGTTTGATTTTTTCCTTTTTTTCTTGCGAATCCGCAAATGTCCTGTGTTTCGGACATCCATAATCCGTAACGGCAGAATATCGCTGATCCGCAAGCCAGAATTGATGCCAAACGTAAATAAAAAATAATCCCGATACGGTTGATGCAACAACCACTTCTTAATCATCAGGATCTTTTCTGGGCTCTGGATCGGTTCCACACTATTTTGTCCTTGTTTCGTCGTCATAAAAGGTTGCCTCCAGTTGCTATAAAAGATGGATTATGTCTCATTTAGTACGACTATACAATGCAACGCAATCGCTATTATGTCGCATTTGTGTTTTTATATCCTTCCATATATGCAAAAAAGGTAGGAAAGTTGAATATGTTATATTTTAATTAAATAGATAGCAATAATATGAGTTCATCTAATTATTTAAAGACCTAAGTAGCATAAAATATTTCGGAGGCGTTTAATGAAGAGAAATCCTCGAAAAATAACTATATTTTCAACAGGTATACTCTTGCTTTTTATATTTTTTGTTTTATATGATTACTTCAAATTTAATGAGCTCAATTGGATCGAAAACTTTTTGAAGTCTTTATTTATATTAACTTTTGTAAGAATCTTGAGTTGGTTATTTGATAGTAAAAAACAGCAAACGTAATCAATGACGCATAAAAGAAAACAGCCCTCAATGAGAGAGCTGTTTTCTTTTTAATTCCCTTTATTTCACAAAACTTACTAGTGTCTCTGTGGCTTGTCTCTCACGAGTCCATTTCAGGGAACACATAGTAAAACACCTCAGAATTTAAAATTCACTTAATTCAGCTGATACGTGTATCAGTTGAATTAGTCTTCGGAAGGTTTGCGAAATACTTTGATGTGTTGCTTTTTCATGTTAAAAGTAAACTCTATGTCCCAACCAGACTTTTTAACTTTAATTACATCTTCTTTAAAGTAAAATACAAACGCCGTGTCTAATTCTTCATCAACAATTAAATAATTAGGGGCCTCGTTCCAAAGTGAGAACTCTGCATTAGTGTATAATTTCCAACCATTATTTAACTCGTGTTGTTTCATGTGAGGTAGTTCACTGAATTTTTCCATTTGTTTTCTCCACGCTTCTTTTGGTGATTTTAATTCTCCGTTTGATTCTTCATACATAGTCTTACACCTTCTCGTTATTATAAATTTTCTATTTTTATTGAATAATCTACTTGGCTAACTAAAGAAGAAACAGCCTATAATTTTGAGTCTGACACCGAACCAAAAAAGCTGTCGGTTTTAACTTCTAAAGATCGGGGCATCTCTAATAAAGCATAATAACCATGATGTTGCATTGACAACTTTGTTTATTTTATATTCCATCCGGTTGTTTGATTAGTTTAAAATCTTCATCATCAAGTGCATTTCCCCTACTTATATGCAATTTCCACTCCTTATCTTTCTTTACAAGATGCATAGGTACTTGCTCAACGCTGCCATCCTCGTACTCTATTACTGTAATAACGGTTGCTTTATCTTCTGTTACACTTTTGACATTCTTAATTTCATAGTCCTCTAATGGTGAAACACCTTCTTCAAGTGTTTTATATGTTTTTAGCTTCACTTCGCGATCATCATTAAAACGATCATCAATAACTAAATCAACCAAACTTTCATGGTCTTTTGCTTTAACTAACTCTATATACTCTTTTACAAATTTTTCTGGAGAAAGACTGCCTTGTATCTCAGAGTTTGTTAGAAACGGAGTAACTACAACAGCGATTGCTGCAACAGCTAGAAACGGAACGAACCAAAGCTTTCTCATTTAATCCCACCACCTTCCATTTTATGATTATGTTACCATTTAGAGTTAAGATAGTTAAGCTTATTTATTTTTTTCATTTAATTTAATAAGAGCCCCTCGTAAAATTTAATAATTCTTCTGGATGCTTCGTTACAGAAACAACACAATTACCACTATGTTACATTCTTAACTTTGTTTTTCTTATATACCGTCTGGTTGTTTAATCGGTTTAATTAGTGCATAACACATTGATATAAAGAACATAAGTTCGTATAATTATTTTAAAAAGGAACTAATGTTCCTATATGGAGGTATCCAAATGTTATATGAAGATAGAAAAATGCTAAAGTGGCAGGGGTTTATGTTGTCGGAACATACAGAACAGCTCCAAGAAACTAAACCTGTTGTAAAAGAAATAGCGATAGATGAACAGCAAAAAGAAGTGTTTGATCGAGTTTTACGTCATGCCTATAATCAGCAATTGCCTGTCACGGTTCATTTAAATACGTTTGGTTATCCGTATATGGAAGTAACGGGTGTCATTCAATCCTTTCATCACAAACCTAATCACTTGAAAGTTTTAGGAAAGGGAGTGATATGCACAAAGGATATAGTGGCGGTAGATTTTGCGAATAAGAAGGATGAAGGAGATGGATATTGATTATACGTTGCTCCCTAAACGTTCTATTCTTTGCATAGACGTTAAATCTTTCTTTGCCAGTGTAGAAGCTGTCAGGCGTAAAATACACCCTCTGGATGCCTATATTATTGTGATCGCCAATAAAAATAGGTCTGGTTCAGTGGTATTAGCTGCTTCTCCACGAGTGAAAAAGGAATTTGGCATCCAAACGGGTTCCAGAGCCTTTGAAATCCCTCATGATCCACGATTCATACTGGTGGAACCGTCTATGAAGCTTTATTTAAAAGTAAATAAAATGATCATAGACATCCTTAAACGTTTTGTAGCAGATGAAGATTTGCATATTTACAGTATTGATGAAGCATTCCTTGATGTGACAGCTTCCAGAAAGCTGTTTGGAAACAAATTTGAAGTGGCTCGCACCATACAGAAAGTCGTTTTTAAAGAATTAAAGTTAGTCGTCACGATTGGAATTGGCGATAATCCTCTTTTAGCAAAACTAGCTCTCGACAATGAAGCAAAGAATGCAGCGAATGGGCTTGCTTATTGGTCGTATGAGAATGTCAGTGAAACGATCTGGAAGATCGAATTGAAAGATATGTGGGGAATATCGACAGGGTACATACATAGGTTACATCGTTTAGGGATTCATTCTGTCTATGATCTGGCTCATGCTGATCAACATAAGCTGAAAGACCGGCTTGGCCTAATGGGCTTACAACTTCACTACCACGCATGGGGAGTAGATTATAGCATTTTATCTGAAAAGCCCCAAGCGAAAGAAAAATCATTTTCTAAAAGTCAGATATTACTGCGTGATTATTACAACGAACGAGAGATTATGATTGTGATTCATGAAATGGTGGATGAAGTAGCGATGAGACTTCGTTTGCACCACGTAGCAGCCGGGAAAATCGCTCTTGCTATTAGCTATTCTCGGGACATTGAAGAAAGGGGATTTACACATCAAACACAGCTGCCTAGACAGACAAACTGCACGAAAGACCTGAATACTCAATTTGAAAAACTGTTTAAAAAATATTGGAGAGGACAGCCGATCCGGCAAATTTATGTGGGATGCGGCAAATTGGAACCGGCCTTGTATGAACAAATGGATTTATTTAGTACAAATGAAGAACTGGAAAAAAAACATGCACTTGATGAGGCCATGGACGAAATAAGGTTCCGTTTTGGGAAAAGTTCAATCTTTTGGGCGCATAGCCTGTTGCCAGGAGGAACCTTCCTGAAAAGATCCAATCATGTTGGGGGACATAGAGGGGAATAGAAGAAGGATATTCAATAAAAGCAGCTGAATAGTTACTCGAAGAAATTGCCTCCATTTGTCTGTCTTTTGTTTGGTCATCGACATTATAGCGGACGGGCGATTTTTTGTATTAAAAGAGCTGTCCATAAGTCAGTTATCCCGACTTATGGACAGCCTCTTAAAATGATTTGTAAAACATATTAAATCGTTAACAAATGATGACTTTCAGAATGACTGTAAACAAATTTCCCATCGACCATCGTTGCTACTACTCTAGTGTTTGGAATTTCATCTGGCGGGATTTGGAAAATATTTTTATTCATGATGATAATATCTGCGAATTTTCCTTCTTCTAATGTGCCTAATTCATGCTCTCTAAACACACTATAAGCAGATCCTTGTGTATAGGCTTTTAATGCAGCAGCCACGGTGAAACTTTCTTGTTCATTCCATGTATGTTCACCTGTGTGATCCATTCGAGTAACCGCATGGTAGATTTGTTTCATAGGATCTAAGGACGCAACTGGAAAATCCGTCCCGAAAGCTACATCAGCCCCTGCTTTCTTTAAGGATTCGCCAGGATAAATATAAGGGTATTTCTTCTCATCTACTCGGGTTGTATGGCTAGTTATAGGCATGAGGGCTAAATGAGAAGGCTGCACGGATGCAATCACCCCTAAGTCTTTAAATCTCTTTATATCACCTGGATGGATAATCTCAATATGCTCTAAC
This sequence comes from Pseudobacillus sp. FSL P4-0506, assembly GCF_038003025.1. NCBI lineage: Bacteria > Bacillati > Bacillota > Bacilli > Caryophanales > Bacillaceae > Pseudobacillus > Pseudobacillus sp. FSL P4-0506. Next base: position 3,147,286 of record NZ_JBBOOI010000001.1, on the reverse strand, counting down.
GCATGGCGAGAATCTCTCTCTCCATTTTCTTTTCGTGCTTCTTCAAACATATCCAATCCTATATGAACAGCCCCGTCGCCAATGGCGTGAAAGCGAATTTGAAACCCTTCCTTATCTGCTTCCAACACCCATTCTGTCAACTGTTCCACAGAAAAAACGGTTTCTCCTTTTGTATCTGGTCTATCTACATAAGGATCAAGCATATAAGCCGTATGACCTGTAACTACTCCATCAATAAATTGTTTTAATCCGGTAAATTTTAATTTTTCTGATTGATAGCTATCACGTAATGTTTTTGCTCTTTCCATCTCTCCATTTAAAGCAGGATAGAGATGGATACGTGCCGTTAATTTACCCTCGTCATCAAACTTTTTAAAAAGATCAAACCCTTCATTCAGGCTAGGATACAGATCATTTACTGACGTCACACCTAGTTTAGCAGCGTGCTGAAGGAAAGACGCTAGCAATTCCTCTTGTTTTTCCCTAGGAAATGCCATTGCCTTCTCTGAAACTAAAGAGATCGCTTTTTCAATGAGGATCCCGGTCGGTTCTCCCATCGTATCTTTTTCAATTATTCCGTATGGGGGATTCTTCGTTTGACTATGAATATTGGCTACTTCCAAAGCTTTACTATTGACCCATGCATAATGAAATTCCGCATGATATAAAAAGACTGGACGCTCCTTCACTACGTTGTCAAGCGTAGAACGGTGGGGAAACTGATGATTCTCCCAATTGTTGCTATCCCAGCCATTTCCAATAATCCATTCATCTGCAGGGTTTTTTTCAGCAAACTCTTTTACCATCATGACGGCTTCTTCTTCAGAACGTGCAGACTGTAAGTTAACACTGAAATCATTAGTTAAACTTCCACTCAACAGATGAAGATGAGCATCATGGAACCCTGCTGTAATAAGTTGATCTCCAAAATCTAATTTTTTTGTGTCAGACCCTATAAAGGGTTGCATCTCGTTTGAGTCGCCAACCGCCACAATTTTGTTTCCTTTTACGGCAATTGATGCAGGAGAAGGCTGATCCCCTAAACCTGTAAAAACTGCTTGACTCGAAAGAATGATATCTGCTTTTGTCATTTTAAACCCTCCAATTATATAGTATTCAGTAAATTATGCGGATAAATCCATTTCTGGCGGCCTCTTTTTGAATCCCTTTGTTAGATAAGTTAAATAAATAACACCAGCCAGAGCCCATATACTCCCTAAAACTTTGGAGTAAGTATCTAGGTTTAGTAACAGCCATATATCTAAAACAGCCCCTATTAATGGCACAATAAGATAGAGGACTGTCCCTTTTATGGTTCTCTGTTGTTTTCGGATAAAGTAGTGACCGATAACCGAAAGATTAACAAATGTAAAGGCAAGAAAGGCTCCAAAGTTAATGAATGAAGCGACAATTGTCAAACTCAGCACCAAGGCTAATAAGGAAATCAAGCTAATGACAAGAATGTTGTTAACCGGGGTGTTTAACTTAGGATGCAGGCTTCCAAAAAACTTTTTCGGCAATTGACCATCTCTGCCCATAGCATATAGAACACGAGCCCCACTCGCTTGGGATACCATAGCTGACCCAAAAATACCAACTGCAGTAAGTGCAAGAAAGAGCGCGTCTACAAAATTCCCGCTAATTAACAGAATGATTTCATGTGAGGCGGCATCGGCATTTTTAAAAGACATATAATTTGGCCAAACATTATGTGCAATATAAGAAACGGTTGTAAAAATTAAGCCGCCAACTATCGTAATGATGAACACAGCCCGTGGAATATTCTTTTCAGGTTGAATGGTTTCCTCAGCAAAAGTCGTAACCGAATCAAAGCCAAGAAAGGAAAAGCAAAGCAAAGCAGCTCCAGCAATAATGAAAGAGAATGATTCTTTTGGGTTGTAAAAAGGAAGGCTTGTAAACAGTTCTCCTGTTCCTTCCCCTTGTAAAATCGACCGAATGGCCAAAACACAGAAAAGGATAATGAACCCTACACCAAAGATAGTGATCAATATGTTTGCGCCAGTTGCTAATTTAATCCCTCTGATATTGACGATGGTTACTAACGTTAACATCAATAAAATCCATATGTAACTAGGAATGGACGGAAAGGCCGCCTGATAAAATATACCGAATAGTAAATAGTTCACCATAGGAATAAGCAGATAATCCATTAAGAGCGACCATCCTACCAAAAAACCGACATGGGGATTAATCGACTTTTGGGTATAGGTATAGGCGGATCCTGCCACTGGAAAGGCTTTAGCCATTTGCCCATAACTATAGGCTGTAAATAGCATAACAATCGTGGCTAGAATATAAGCACCCGCCACCATTCCATGTGAAATCTGCGCTGCCACTCCATATGTGCTAAAAACCGTCCCAAATGCCATAAAGGAAAATCCAAAAAGGACAACAGGCAACAGAGTCAATGTCCTCTTCATCTCTTTAGTTTCTGACATCTAACAACCTCCTTTTCAACTAATATTAAGAATATTGCAAATTTTATACCAATTAGCGCAAGCGATGATTTTATCCTTTAGAAACCGAAAAAACCATTCCGAAACTATTCCAAAACGCATATTTTATGCTATTATTCATAATTTAAACCTCGTGTGGATGTTAATTAAGAAAAACTTGCAGGCGTTGTCACTTGTCCCTTTTTCACACAGAAGATAAACGGCCGCTTTATAGTCCTTCTAAGTCGGGATAGGAGCAGGAAAAAGTACGTTTGGAAAATTAAAAAATAATAGATTTAATAGAGTAGTTTATAGATAGAGCTTTAACCGATTTAGAAACAGATGGAGATACAGGAGAAAAAGCGTTTATTGCTAAAAATTAATAAAGTTTTTAAATCAGGTGGCTATGACAAAACAAATGAAAAGTGACAGGGATTTAATTATCAATTTGCCTTCTCTCAAAAACATGATTTTTGGGGGGGAATGTGTATGTGGATTTAGATAGCGGTTCTGCTGCTGTTTACAGCGATGCTAGCGATATGGTTACAACTAAAGAATAACGAATGCATAGCAGAGATGTAGAAAGGGCTTATCATAAAACTTCATTGTACACGAGCAACTTATCATGATTTCAAATTCGTTCCATTCTCTCTAATTGCAGTTTCATTACTCATTTAAAATCCTAAAGAATCATTTCTTTAAACCATGATAGGAAATAGATAGAATGTTTAAGATTATAGTGATTAAGATAAGGAGTTTAATGGAATAAAGGTTATCATTGTAGAAAAGCCATCTGTAGCTAAAAGCATTGCTGATGCTTTAAAAATAAGAACAAAAAAAGAAGGGAGCTTGTTTTTAAACAAACTCCCATTTATATAGAATGATATATTCTTCAAGACTGTATTAGTTTTGTTGCAGGAAATCCTCGGTTGAAATTACATTGGCATACATACTTTTAAGTGCGCTGACAAACGCATAGTGAACCTGTTCTGCTGGAACGACCTTATCTTGATAAGATAAGTCCCTTGTCGCACAGGCATCTTCAATCAGTGTAGCTTCAAAGCCTAGATCCACTGCAGCTCTAACTGTGGCATCAATACACATATGCGTCATCATACCTACAATTACTAGCTTGGTTACTCCTTTTTCTTTTAATTTGCTTTCTAATTCAGTTTTTAAAAAGCTGTTAGCGAAATGTTTTATAATAATGCTTTCGTGTTCTAACGGTAGAACAGCTTCATTTATTTCCACTCCCTCCGTATTTGGAAGAAAGAAGCCTAACTCTGGACTACTTGCGACATGCTGGACATGAAAAATATTATCTTTGTTATTTTGTCTAAACCAATTAAGAATTTTAGCCGCATTAGCGGCTGCTTTTTCAGGATTGCTTAATTCCATCCTTCCATTCGGAAAATAGTCATTTTGAATATCGACAATGATTAAAGCTGAGCTCATTTTTTTCACCTCATTTAAAATTTTAATTACAATATAATGATAAATAACATCTTAATTTTTATCGATACTTTGGCGAAACACTTTTAGATCAAAACATTTCATGGTGAAAGGAATTTATTATGGAACTTGATAACATTGATTTTAAGATCCTTCGGTTACTATCTGAAAATTCACGTATTCAATGGAAAGACTTAGGTAATCAAATTCATATGACGGGACAAGCAGTAGGGAATCGTATAAAAAAACTTGAGGAAAGTGGTGTGATTAAAGCTTACTCTCTACTAGTCGATGAAATGAAATTAGGACTTACTTATACAGCGTTTGTCATTATTTATATGAAAACAGCAGATCATGATTCGTTTATACGTTTTATCTATGGTCGAAATGAGGTAATTGAAGCTCATCGAGTATCGGGAGAAGGATGTTACCATTTAAAAATAAAAGTTACATCCCAAGACCAATTAAATCTTTTTCTTAATGAACTATTGGAATATGGGAATTACAGTATCCATTTATCCATCCAAGAGATTAAACAACAGAACCCGTTGACTGCCACATGATAACAAGTGGTTATTATTTTTCTATAAGATCAAAAACAACAAAAAAGGTATAATACCTCAATATTCGAGGTATTATACCTTTTTAAGTACATGACTTTAAAACCTTATTTATCAAAATAAGTAACCAAGTTTTATTCCTCGCTATTTAACATTTACTTTAGAAGTTCAGTTTAAAACTTTTGCGGGTTCTTCTTCTACTAAAGGAACAGTGCAGTTAAGGTTTTAATCCCGCTATAACAAAGGGTAAATAGAAGGAAATTAGTCTTCTTCCTACCATCAAAAATAGCCCTTTAAGATATATAGTCTTTGATATAAGTTTTGAAATAAAAAATTCTCAAATTCTAAGGGCTTTCCACCATAATTTTGCCTCTCCTAGAACCACAGTTTTCGTCAGTAAGGCTTTTTCCTTTGTAGGAGTGGATTGTAATTCTATGATGTGAGAAATAGTTACTATAAAAGATAATGAACAGTAGACAAGAGGAAAAGATTTATCATGAAAAGTTATTGTGCATGAACAACTCTCAATGACTTTTAAACTCGTTTCGTTCTCTCTAACCGTAGTTTTATTACTCATTCGAAATTCTAAAGAACCATTCCTTTAAACTACAAAGAGAAAGAGATATAATATTTTACATTACACTGATTAGGGAGTTTAACAGAATGAAGGTTATCATTGCAGAAAAGCCATCCGTAGCTAAAAATATTGCTGATGCTTTAAAAATAAGAACGAAAAAAGAAGGTTATTTTGAAGGCAATGGCTATATCATCACCTGGGCTTTTGGGCATTTATTACAGCTGTACGATGCGAAAGATTATGATGAGAAATTGAAAAAGTGGAGTATGGAAAACTTTCCATTTATCCCGTCGCATTTCCGGTACAAGGTAAAAAGCGATCCGCGCAACAGGGAGAAAGAAGACCTTGGAGCAAAGAAACAGCTAAAGATTATCTATTCTTTGATTAAACGAAATGACGTGGAGACTATAGTGTCTGCTTGTGACTATGACCGGGAGGGCCAAATTATTGGTGATACCATTATCTATAATCTCAAGTCCCAGAAAAAAGTATACAGATTGTTATTGAACGAGTGGACCCCTGAGGAAGTGTTAAAGGGTCTCCAAAATATTAAGCCAAATATTGAAATGAAGCCCCTTCAAGATGCTGGCTTAAGCCGCCAGTGGGCAGACTGGCTGATTGGCATCAATTTAACGTCAGTTGCTACATTAAAGTACCAAAAGGGAAGAGGACAGGCGTTAAATATCGGAAGGGTCTTGCTGCCAACCTTAAAAATTATTTACGACCGCGATAAGGAAATCGAGAATTTTGTACCGGAAGATTATTATAAATTAACGGCTACTTTTCAAACGAAAGACGGCGAAGAGTATGAGGGGACTTATTTCGAAGAGGGGCAGGAAAAGTTCAAAAGTAAAGAACCTCTCGAATTAATCGAGCAGATCCTAGCCAATCAAAGCGGCACAGTGATTGATAAAAAGGTCGAACGGAAAAAGGAGTTTCCGCCTTATTTATTTAATCTCTCAAATTTACAAGGGTACATTACAAGTAAATATAAAGGCTGGACGTCCGACAAAGTATTGAAAATAGCCCAGTCCCTTTACGAGAAAAAATTGATCACGTACCCTCGAACAGCGAGTGTGGCTTTAGAAGAAAGCCTTGTAGGCAAGGCAGCTAAAGTGCTGGATGTTTTAAAAAGGGGGCTGCCTTTTGAAGAGGAAATTAAATTTCAAAAAACGAAACGGATATTTAATAACGCAAAGGTGGAGAGTCATAGCGCGATTATTCCCACTTATTTGGTTCCTAAGTCGTTAACGAAAGACGAAGAGATGGTTTATACGGCCATTAAAAATCGCTTTATTGTTCAGTTTATGACGATAGCGGAATACGAAGAAACGAAAATCACAACTAAAGCAAATGTTAACGAAATAAAAGGTGTGTTTATTTCTAAAGGAAAAGTCCAGACAGTCGTTGGGTGGAAAAAACTCGAAAAAATTGAATCAAAGGATACGCTGTTACCGGCTGTTACAATCAATGAGCATGTGGATATAACAAAGCAAGATGTATCGTCCCATGTGACAAAGCCTCCGAAGCCTCATATCGAAAAAACATTGCTTCGGGTCATGGAAACCTGCGGAAAAGGCAGCAAGGGCGGAGAGAGTGAAGAGGGAGAGGAAATGCTTGCTTCCATTCTAAGCGGCTATAGCATTGGCACTCCAGCAACAAGAGCAGAAACGATCAAGAAACTAAAAGATATTGGTTACATTACGGCAGAAAACAAAAACCTGGTATGTACTGAACTTGGCAGAAAGCTGGTAGAAACGTTCCCGGTGAAGGAATTATTTGATTTGGAATTTACCGGACGGCTAGAAAAAACATTATCAGATATTGAAAAACAAAAATTCACCAAAGAATCTTTCCTGCATGTAATTTCTGAATTCACTTCGAAAGCCGTTGAAAAAATAAAAAGTGATCAGGAAGTCGTCATCAATGAGGTATCTAAAGAGAAAAAACAAGCTGAAGTGCTTGGAAAGTGTCCGCTATGTGGGCACGCGATCATTGAAGGACAGAAGGGCTTTGGCTGCAGCAATTGGAAAAGCGGCTGTAAATTTGTTATTTGGAAAAACGATAAGTTTTTAGCTTCCATGAAGAAGAAGCCGACTAAAACGATGGTAAAAACACTTTTGAAAAACGGAGTGGTGACAGTAAAAGGATTAACAAGCAAAAAAGGCAACAAATTTGATGCAAATTTGCGTTACGAAAAAAATCAAGACAATGAATACTTTAGTTGGAAAATGGAGTTCAATAAATAACACCCAATTTTCCTTAACGTTTAGAACAGCTCAATTCACTTCATTGGGCTGTTTTTTATTGAATAAGTGAGAAAGGACAACTCAATGTTTTGGTGCTTATTGTATCTATGGCTAGAAAAGGGAGAACATCTTAATCGTTATATTCCCAGTTCCTTAGCCAGCTCACAATGGTTAAATTCATGGAAGAAAGAGGATAAAATGGCCGTGTTAATCGTATGTGCCTGGTGTATAAAAATGTAGTTTTTAATATCCGCATTCAAAGATGAATTCAAGCAAAGCGTATTCATTATGGGTGAACAGTCTGGTTTCCACTTGTTTATCAAAGTGCACATGTAGTGTTCAGAAGAATGGTTCATTCAGGCCGTCTTTGATGGCATTAAGGTGTATTTTACTGCAGTCTATGTTATTAAATATATAATATGATCCAGACACTGGATAGAAACAATAAAGAGCGGTTCCTCCAATTCCATCAGTGTTTATTTAGAAAAAAATCAGTTGTTTTTGAGAAGGCTTTCCTCTATTATCTTTTATAAAAAGGTACGATAAATACCAGAGAAGAACAGCTACTTATTGTCTGTTTTACGGATTAGACCTATCCAGTTTTTGAAGAGTGCAAAAGCACTCTTTTTCATTAGAAAGAAACGTTGGAAATGATGAATACTATATTCCGCCTGGGATGCCAAATATCTTATTTATACATTTATATGTTCTTTCTAGCAATCATTATATTTAGTAGTATATGGGTTGTACAAATCGGGCCAAAAAGAGAGGAAGAAAAATGCTCAAAAATGAGTTCACATACGAGCTAGTAAACCACTTTGATTTATTTATTCATATTTTTAATAGCATGTCAGATTTAGTGTTTTTAGTTCAAGTTAATCAAGGTAAGGATTTTCGATACTTATTTGCAAATGCTGCAGCGAACCGGTTAATTGGTATAGATGAGACAGCTTACGGACACGCATTAGATGAATTTTTGCCGCCCGAGACCTTGGCATTAGTTACTGAGAAGTATAAGGAAGCTATTAAGAAAAAAGTTCCAATTACTTATGAAGAAGAGCTTAATTGGCCTTTTAACAATAATCGGAAAAGTCAATCAATTAACAAAGATAGAAAAGGATATTTTGAATCAACGGTTACCCCTCTATTTGATGATCAGGGAAAGTGTACACATCTATTGGCGATTGTTCGCGATATAACAGAGCAAAAAGAGAAAGAACAAGAATTAAAGCGTGTAAGTGAACACATGGAATTGATTTGGAATCATACGGCTGATGTTATTTATACATTTAATGCATCTACGAGCTTTGTTAGTGTAAATCCGGCATTTGAGCATTTATTTGGCTGGAAGAGTGAGGAACTATTGAATGACCCAACAATCAGCATTGTTCCGAAGCATGATAGAGTGGAATTAGAGCAGATCATTGAAGCATTAAAGAATGGACAAATTGTCCTCTCCCATGAAGTGCGGCGTATAGCAAAGAATGGGCAGATCATTCATGTGTTAGCTTCCTATTCACCTATTTATGATCATGATGGAAATTGGGATGGAGGAGTGGCTGTTTATAAGGATGTTACGGAACAGATGAAGATATTCAAAAAATTAGAAGACAGCAAAGAGAGATATCGTATCATTACAGAATATTCATCTGATTTAGTTAAAGTCACTGATGCGAAAGGAACAGTAATTTACACCTCGCCTTCTCATTTAACCATTCTTGGGATAGAGCCAGTTGATACTTTAAACAAATCTATTTTAGAGCTTATGTATCCAGAAGACACCCAACTATTTGATCATACTATAAGAAAAATTGTTTGCAGTCAGGAACCTCAATCAATAGAGTTTAGAAGAATGAATGCAAAAGGTGATCTTATTTGGCTTCATACAATCGGTACACCGATTATCAACGATAAAAAAGAAGTCGAACACATTATATTTGTAGCCAGAGAAATCACGGAGAGAAAGAAGTATGAGGAAAAACTAAAACAGCTGGCCCTATATGACTTTTTGACAGGAAAGCCAAATCGAGCACAATTCTATAATAGATTAAAAAAAGAAGTAAAACGGGCGAAAGAGACACAGTCTATGTTTTCTGTCATGATGCTTGATTTGGATCACTTTAAACTGATCAATGATACAATGGGACACGACATTGGAGATCGGCTGCTCAAAGGGTTTGCTGAACGTGTGGAAAATTGCTTGGATGGGAAGGATATGCTTGCTAGGCTCGGGGGCGATGAATTTATTGTTCTATCGCCAGATTTATGGGGAAAAGAAGAAACGATTGACAAGGCTGAGCGGATTATAGAGTCTCTACAAAAGGACTGGGAATTCGATGAATATCTTTTTAAGACCACATCGAGTATAGGAATCGCTTTTTTTCCTCCATATAGATTAACTTATGAAATGCTACTTAAGCAGGCTGATTTAGCGCTATATCAGGCAAAAGCAAAGGGAAGAAATAAATTTCAAATCTTTCAAGAACATATGATAGATCATTGATTATAAAAAGAGAGGGACAAAGCCCTCTCTTTTTATAATCTATCTAATGGGCTCTTTTATGATGTTTAAACAATTTGGAAAATATATAGAATATATAGATAATTAAAAGTCTTATTTTGCAATTAACTGTCTTTTTTTGTTAAAATTATAAAATAGAAACTAAGTATGAACAGGAGATTTTAGTGAAATTTTTTCTATAGATTTTAATTTTTGAAGAAGTAGTTTTGGATTTTGCCTTTTATCACTCTGCTATTTGTAATTTTTGTTTTCATTCATCCTCATACGGTCTTCCTATCAAGGAGGCTGCCCCTAGATGCATCGAGGAAGCGACATCAGCTGTCGAAGATGATCAATTATTTAAACAAGAAGCTCCGTTTAATCAGTTGATTCAGCAATCTAAACCATCTCTAAATAATGGCAATAAAGACTACAGGAAGGGGCGATATAATTGAAAATGAAGAAATGGCTGTCGAAATTAACTACCACTGGCCATCCAAGGCTTTCATTAGAGGAGACGTCTTCTGAGTCACTGGCATCTATGGAGAGTAACATTTATCAAATGTTATTTAACCAGCATCCGGACGGTATTGTGTTGCTTGACAGTGACGGCAGAGTAGTTGACTGCAATGAAAAAACTGCCGAGCTTTTAAATTATAACCTTGCAGATTTACGGGATGATTTTTTTCGGTATGTTGACGAACAACATTCAAAAAGAGTCCTTCGAAGCTTTAAAAAGGCATTAAAAGGTGAAACCACTCAATATACGGCTATAAGAATGACAAAAAATAATACGCCTTTTCATATTCAGGTCATGTTTACTCCATTTATCGTCGAAAATACAATGCAGGGAGTAGTTGGTTTCTTTCGTGATAACAATGAAGCAGCCAACCTTAAAGATCATCTGACTAGAGCACAGAAAATCGCGGCGGTTGGAAGTTGGGACTATAACCCTCAGGAGGATAAATTATTTTGGAGTGATCAAGTATACACAATTTTAGGAGTGGAAGATCGACCGTCTTTTATTCCAACAGTTAGTAAATTTTGTAAGGCTATTCATATAGATGATCAGGATAAGTTTGATGAGTTACTTAGTGGAGCTTTGCAAGACGGCATCGGCTATGAAGTGGAAGTGCGGATAATCAAAATGGGAGGGGAGGTTCGCACTTGTTTTGTAAAAGCAGATGTATTTGTTGATGATAAAGGAAAAGTAAACTACTTGACGGGTGTAATTTGGGATGTGACAGAAAAGAAGAAAAAGGAACAGACGATCTGGGAGCAACAAATGCAGACGAAGAATATATTGCAAGCGATCGATGCGGCTGTTTGGTCAGAGGATGTTACACATAACAAACTGCTTTTTTGTTCAAATGCTGTGCAGAATATTTATGGTGTGTCTCCAGAACAATTTTCAGAATATATAGACTATTGGAAAAAGGCGATTCACCCTGAAGACAGAAAAATGGTCGAAGAAGCTCAAGTCAAACTCGCGGCTGGTCAAAAATCAAATCTTGAATACCGAATTATTCATTCATCTGGCGAAATAAAGTGGATTGAGGATCGTTCTATTCCAACGATTGATGAAAAAGGCCAGCTTATCCGCCTTGAGGGAATTATTTCAGAGATTAGCCAGCGAAAAGAGTACGAAGAAAATTTAAAAAACATAGCTAACCAAGACTTTTTAACGGATTTGCCGAACAGAAGAAAATTTGAAAATGAGCTATCGGCAGCACTAGAGCGGGCGACAAAGAACAAACAAATGCTTTCTCTTTTCTTCCTTGACCTGGACCGGTTTAAAAACATTAACGATGCGCTTGGGCATGCGATTGGAGACAGGCTGCTCATCGAAGTATCTCAGCGTCTGTCAGCCATCTGCGAAAAGCAGGGCTATCTTGCAAGACTAGGCGGAGATGAATTTGGAATTTTTATCGAAAATATTACTGGAGTGGACGCTAGCCTTGCGTTGGCTCATAAAATCTTAGACATATTCGACGAGCCATTTTTGATCGATGACTATGAATTGTATGTAACAACAAGCATTGGTATTACTTATGCCCCATTCGATGGAGAAAATATATTAACATTGCTAAAAAATGCAGATGTGGCCATGTATCGGGCAAAGGAAGCCGGAAGAAATGATTATTACGTATACACACCTACTATGAATATTGAAACATTTAAGCAATATTCACTTGAAAAAGGATTGCGCAACGCCTTAAAAAACAATGAATTTTATTTGGAATATCAGCCTAAAGTTGATTCTCAAACAGGCAGGTTGTCGGGGGCCGAAGCATTAATTCGCTGGAAGCACCCTGAATGGGGAATTGTCTCTCCTGGAGAGTTTATCCCTTTGGCAGAAGAAAGTGGCTATATATTGACAATTGGCGATTGGGTGATCAAACAAGTTTGTTCTCAAATAAAAGAATGGGAGAAAAAAGGGTTAAAGATAGTCCCTATATCAGTAAATGTTTCTTACAAACGGCTGATGAAAGTGGATTTTGTTGATAGTGCCATCAAGGCTGTAAAAGACGCAGGTATCCACCCGAGCTATATTGAGTTTGAAATTACTGAGCGAACAATGATTCAGCATGAAGAAGTAGTTAAGGCGGCCATAGCCAATCTTCAAGCATATGGGTTTACTTTCTCGTTAGATGACTTTGGTACATGTCAATCGTCTCTTTCTTATTTATCTACTTTTGAAATTGATGTGCTGAAGATGGACCGTTCATTTGTTAAAGAGATCGGAAAAAACAGACGGATTGAAAGTATTGTTTCCAGTGTAGTAGCACTTTCGGACGAGCTGGGGATAAAAGTAGTCGCTGAAGGGGTAGAAACAGAATGGCAGTTTGACTTTCTTCGTAAGCGAAACTGCCACTTTATTCAGGGGTTCTTATTCAGCCCACCGGTCAAGAACGAAGTGTTCGAACAGATGCTGGCTGATCCTTACATTGGCATGAACAAACAGGCTAAAGCAGAAAATCGTCTAGCAAGTCATAGAAAGCGTGTGAATTTTTCTAATCCAATGATTGCAGCCATGTCTATTACAAAAATTAGAGACAGGGAAGTGAAAATGGGTTATTCAGGGATTCTTATTACTAATATTGGAGGAGACGGGCTTTCGTTTTTATCACAGATTAATTTGCCTGAGCGCCAGGACATTATTTTGAAAATTACATTTGCACTTGGAGCCACCACATTTGAATTGTTCGGAATCATTGCACAAAAGCAAGAAGAGACAGAGGTCTACCGATATGAAATGAAGTTTCAAATGCAAGGAGAGGAGCAGGAAAGGCTAAGAAGTCTGATTATGTGCATTAACGAGGAAATGAAGAATGATAAGACATTTACTGGCATAAGGACATTTTCCGGTTCGGTGCAAGAATTTTTTGAAGGAGATAAAGTGTCATAGCGGGAGGAGAACCCCCGTTGTTTACTGATTTAAGCACTGCTCCTATTTCCCGGGATATAGTTCATTTAACGCAATGGACTTCAAGCTTAACTGCCTTAAAAAGGTGCCTAGTTTAATGTGGATAATTTATAGTAGAAAAAGTGATTGGTTCAATGATAACAAGGTGGTTGAATTCTAAACTCTCTGTAACCCCGTTCTGATTTTGGAACGGGGTTACAGAGAGTGGTTGAATGATAAGTGCAAATCTTCTAATTGAAAATCTGGTTTTTTAAATGGTGTTCCATATGTTCAAGATAGTCTTGAATGAGCCATTCAAGGGTCTTAAGTTCGTTATTGCCTATGTCGCATTGGTACGCTAATTTTTCGTCAGGTATCCGATCGATCACTTTTATTATTTTTTTATTTAAGCTGCACCATAGGTGTACGATCTCTTCACTTGTTATATGTTGATAGTCCTGAAGCTCCACCCATTGATTCTGGTTATAGGGCGTAAGGCGAAAGGGCTGCTTTTCATATTGAATGCTGATAAATTTTCCAAGATTATTAATGGCTGAATCGCATAAATGGCCTAGTATCTCTTTTTTTGACCATTTGTTAGGCATAGGTCGTCGCGCCGCTTCTGCTTCTGAAAAATGACTGAACACTTCTGGAACCTTGATTAACCAGTGATTTATACTTTCAATGACCTGTTGCATATCCTTCTCCTCCAATACTATTATTTAAGTTTCCCCTTTGTTTCTTATTATTTCCTTATGACATAACTCCTTAGATATTTACCGCATCTTTACTTTGAAAGAAATGATTTCTACTTACTTTCTCACAAATCCTTCTTCTCTTTCACAATTTGGTGGGCTTTTCAGAAAGTATTTTTATTTCATGCGCTGTATCGCTTTTCTTGCGAGAGATCTATCAGTGAGGGTAATTAAGTCATTTCTTACCCGCAATTCTATGCTTGAAGCCGATCTGTGCGCATCGCTTTGCCTCAATGAAAATAGCCTATCAACCGCATTTTTATAATCACCGGAGGAAGAACAAAAGGGGACGAGAGCAGTTAAGGAAGTAGTTAAGAATAGCCGCCAGGAAAGTAAAGTGAATATAATAAATAATAAAAGACGGCGCAGCAAGCACCGTCTTTTCCAAATTTATTGTTGTTCTTTCTCGTTGTAATATTTCACTCCGAATTGCGATCCTTCAGATACCATTTTGTTGTCAGCAATATCGTCAGGATGAGGATGTCCGGCTTTTAAAACAGGGAATTCTTCGGTAGAAGGCTGGACGTCCATATTCATCTTTTCTTTCGCGGTATTGACCAGGCTGTCGAATTTGTTGCGATTTTCCTCTTTGGAAAGCCACCAGGCTGCAGCTCCTGCTCCAAGAAGCATATAACCTAAACCTGCCCCGACGCCGCCTTGACTTTTTTCTGTATTTCTTCCAAACATAACAGAATTCCTCCTTACAACTTGAGCCTTTTAAGCTTTTCTTATATTTTTAAAAGCTAGTATTGCTTCTTGCATTATAATTACCCAAACTTGGGCAAATTAAAACCCACAGGTTATTTACACGTGGCCTTCAAAAAAGCAGATTTTTTTACTTATACGCCGTTTTCTTTTCTTATAGGCAGGGTATTAAAAAATGCAGGCATCAGTTATAGGAGGAGTGAAGATGGAGCATACCTTTAATAATGGACAATGGTCCTGGTATGAGCTCATGCAGTCCCAAATGGATGAGGCGGCTAAATACGCTGAACAATATCATTCATATAAAAGATGGGCAGAAGAAACAAAAAGAAATGTATCTAGTATCTTGAGAGTAGACACAAGTGAAAGAGGAAAGGAAGCCCTATGGGGTTCGCTTGTCTATTTTCAAGATGTTGAAGAAAAGGAAGGCAAACGAATTTTTCACTTCTATTTAACAAAAAAACATTTATTTACGGATGATTTAGATTTGTCTATTCTTGAAAATGTAGATGAGGATGTAATGAGAAAAAAGATGGATGAGGCCGAATGTCCGGTAGAAGGATTTATGATTATGATGGGGGAGCTCATTAATCATTTCCTTGAAAAAATTGACGTGTTTGAAATTCGTTTGAGAGATTTGCTTTGGAAAATTAGGGAAAAGAATAATATAGAAATCCTCGATCAAACAGCCAAAAGCCGTCACGAACTTCTCGTATGGCAAAATTTGATTATTCCTATAATGGAAATAAAATACGGAATTGAAGAAACTTTTGGCGACGATGTGTCCAAAGGGTTTCATTTTAAGAGAGCATCAAAGCGGATAGAACGCGCTTATATGTTAATTAATGAATATGATAAAGAATTGAAAGCCATGGTAGAGTTAGAGAACACAGTTTCTACCCACCGGGGAAATGAAATTATGAAAACCCTGACTGTGCTGACAACGCTTTTTACACCTGTAGCTGCATGGGGGGCTATTTGGGGAATGAACTTTAAAAATATGCCCGAGCTTGATTGGAAGCTTGGTTATATTTTTTCCTGGGCGGTGATTGCTCTTACCACGCTAGCTTTGTATGTATACTTATTGAAGAAAGGCTGGATGGGAGATATTTTACGCGGGAAAAAGAAAAATTCATTTTTTAAATAACCGCCTTTATTATAAGAAATACTTATTGAACTCAATTCGATTATCGTTATTTACTTATGTTAGTGATTGTATTATGATGAAATAGTATGAAAAGCAGAGAGTCATCTTTATTACACTTTCAGCTATGCTTACATATTTATGAAAAGAGGGGGAATCGGGATGGCAAACAATGATGTATTCAATGCCCGTTCAAATTTTGAGCTCGATGGTAAGCGTTATAATTATTACCGTTTAGCTGCTCTAGAGGAAGCGGGTGTGGCGAAAGTATCCCGCCTGCCATATTCGATCAAAGTATTATTAGAATCTGTACTGCGCCAGCATGATGGCTATGTTATTAAAAAAGACCACGTTGAAAACCTGGCTAAATGGGGAGCGGCAGACTTAAAAGATGCTGAAGTTCCATTTAAGCCTTCACGTGTTATCTTACAAGACTTTACTGGTGTTCCAGTTGTAGTTGACCTTGCTTCATTGCGCAAAGCAATGGCAGATATGGGAGGCAATCCGGATGTGATTAATCCAGAAATTCCGGTTGACCTTGTTATTGACCACTCTGTACAGGTAGACACATACGGTACACCTGAAGCACTGGAAAGAAATATGGAGCTTGAGTTTGAACGTAATGCCGAACGTTATGAATTCTTAAGCTGGGCACAAAAAGCATTCGATAACTATCGTGCTGTTCCACCAGCTACTGGTATCGTTCACCAAGTAAACCTTGAATATTTAGCGAGTGTTGTCCATGCGGTAGAAACTCCAAATGGCGAATTTGAAGCTTATCCAGATACGCTTGTTGGAACAGACTCCCATACAACAATGATCAATGGTATCGGTGTTCTCGGTTGGGGTGTCGGCGGTATTGAAGCAGAAGCAGGTATGCTTGGACAGCCGTCTTATTTCCCTGTGCCTGAAGTTATCGGGGTTAAATTAATCGGTGAGCTTCCAAATGGAGCAACTGCAACTGACTTAGCGCTTAAAGTAACACAAGTGTTGCGTACAAAGGGCGTAGTTGGCAAATTTGTTGAATTTTTCGGTCCTGGTGTATCTCAACTTCCGCTTGCAGACCGTGCAACGATTGCCAATATGGCACCTGAATACGGAGCAACTTGTGGTTTCTTCCCAGTGGATGCAGAGTCCCTTGACTATATGCGTCTAACAGGCCGCGAAGAAAGCCATATCAGAGTAGTAGAGCAATATTTAAAAGAAAATGATATGTTCTTCACTCCTGACAGAGAAGATCCTGTCTACACAGATGTAGTGGAATTAGACCTTGCTGAAATCGAACCAAACTTGTCTGGTCCAAAACGTCCACAAGATTTGATTCCGCTTTCCAGCATGCAAAAATCTTTCCAAGGAGCAATCAGTGCGCCAGAAGGCAACCAAGGCTTTGGTTTGACTCCTGAAGAGTTAGATAAGACAGCGACAGTTAAATTCGCTGACGGCGAAACAGCTGAAATGAAAACAGGCGCTGTGGCAATCGCTGCGATCACATCTTGTACGAACACATCTAACCCATACGTACTGCTTGCTGCAGGCTTAGTGGCGAAAAAAGCGGTCGAACTCGGTCTAGAAGTGCCGAAGTATGTGAAAACATCATTAGCTCCAGGATCAAAAGTTGTTACTGGTTACTTACAAGATGCTGGCTTGATGGGCTACATGGAGAAACTCGGCTTTAACCTTGTAGGCTACGGCTGTACAACTTGTATCGGTAACTCCGGTCCATTAAAAGAAGAAATTGAAAAAGCAATCATCGATTCAGATCTTTTAGTCACATCTGTGCTTTCCGGTAACCGGAACTTTGAAGGCCGTATCCATCCGCTTGTAAAAGCAAACTATCTGGCTTCACCACCATTGGTTGTAGCTTATGCGCTTGCTGGAACGGTTAACATTGACTTTGCTAAAGATCCAATCGGTAAAGATAAAGATGGCAAAGATGTCTTCTTCAAAGACATTTGGCCAGAGACAGAAGAAGTAAAAGAAGTCGTACAGCGTGCGGTAACACCAGAGTTGTTCCGTAAAGAATACGAGCGTGTATTTGACAGCAACTCACGCTGGAATCAAATTCAAACAAGCAACGAGGCTCTTTACAGCTGGAATAACGATTCCACTTACATTCAAAACCCGCCATTCTTTGAAGGATTGTCTGCAGTTCCTGAGAAGATTGAAGCACTTAAGGGCTTGCGTGTAATGGGTAAATTCGGTGACTCAGTGACAACTGACCACATTTCACCTGCTGGCGCAATCGGCAAAGATACACCTGCTGGTAAATACTTGCGTTCAAAAGGGGTAGAGCCACGTGACTTTAACTCTTATGGTTCACGCCGTGGTAACCACGAAGTGATGATGCGCGGAACATTCGCTAACATCCGTATTCGTAACCAAGTGGCTCCTGGAACAGAGGGCGGCTTTACAACTTACTGGCCAACAGGCGAAATTATGCCAATTTATGATGCTTGCATGAAATATCAAGAAGATGGCACAGGCCTTGTTGTTCTTGCTGGTAAAGATTATGGTATGGGTTCATCCCGTGACTGGGCAGCGAAAGGTACAAACCTTCTTGGCGTGAAAACAGTTATCGCGGAAAGCTATGAGCGTATTCACCGTTCAAACCTTGTCATGATGGGCGTGCTTCCACTTCAATTCAAACTTGGAGAAAACGCTACGACTTTAGGTTTGACTGGTAAAGAAGTCTTTGAAGTAGATTTAAACGACGATGTGAAGCCACGTGACGTTGTGACAGTGACAGCTATTGATGAAGATGGCAGCAAGAAGCAATTCCAAGCTCTTGTTCGCTTTGATTCTGATGTAGAAGTGGATTACTATCGCAACGGAGGCATCCTGCAAATGGTGCTTCGCGGCAAGCTACAAGACATTAAAGCATAATAAGAAGCTTTTTGATAGGGACCGGCAAATCTGCCGGTCCTTTTTGATTTATTATGTATATATTATTCTTAACCTCGCTCGTCCTATTTGCGTCATGAGAAAATAAGTTGTTTAAAACGGCGGCTGACCATGCTATTCAATCATTAGGCATGTAAGAGGAATGGTGAAATTGTAACGGCACAGGTTAATAAAAACTGGATGAGGGACGTACACAAGACATTGTTTATTCACTGACTGATAAGTTTACTTATTTGATGCATGCAGCTACTTTGCCCATAGATTATCTTCTGTTGTTCCTACTATCATTTTGCTTCGCAACAAATCATCACGATTAAAAGATTCATGGCCTTATTTATTTATCTTTTTAACGTCAGAAACTGCATTCACAACGTTAAAATAGTCATTCTTTGCCCTTCCTGAGAACGATAACACCCTATCGGTTTTTTTAAAAGTAGGCAGTGTAGATGAAAAGAAAGCTACATTTAAAGGAAATTAATTGCCCACCCTTCTAGAGCGATAGCATTTAATGTCTGTCACTCTGTTGTAAAAGATAAGAGTGAAATGGTGTTAAATGTATAAAAGTTTGTTTGGCAGTCCATTAGTACACAGGCCCTCCTAATGGGGTTGATTCAGCAGTTGATAAAATGTCTCATACTTTATCAGCCAGTGAAATTATCATTGAGACAAGAAATTCTCATTGTAAGGAGTCAGTCTGCCATTGGCATCCATCAAAGAAATTGGATATCTAACGTTTGGATCAGAATTTATAGAGGCAGGGGGAGAAGCGGTTGTACGATGCGGAAGGTGAAGCTTGTCTTCTTCTATGATGTATCTATAAAGAAAAGGACTATAGGCAGAAAAGTCTTTATTCCAGTCATAGCAACGTTCTTATTGTGCGCTTATCGCTTCCTTGAAAAGGGGACTTCACAAACAAAGCAGGAACAGCTCTGTACAATAAATAGGGAAAGAGGGAAGAGAGGCTCGCAGTTAAAAGGTTTTACATAGGAAATGGCTTTGGCTGAAGAAAATTAGATAAAAAATAACTATTAAATTAAAATTAATATAAAAACATATTGAATATCATTTTACATTTGTGATAATATGAAACGCGAGATCAAGTAACATAACAAAGAAAAGGGGAGCAAAATAGCAAAAATTAAACTAGAAAAGCAAGTCCAGAATATAAAAAGCAGCAAGAGAGACTACAGGAGGAGCGAAGGGTGCCGACCTGTTTACCTTACGCTCTGTGGCTTGTTCATTATTAATCCAGAGAAAACTCTGTACATAACAACAGCAACTGTGATGTCAATGAAACATTGCATGTTCTGTAGTATTACAAGCAGACAGTTTGTGGTCAGCAAACTCGTAGTCTGATAAGAAAATGAATGGTCTGCACGAATAAAAGCTGTCCGTACTATTTATATCCGGCAGCTTCCCTATGAAAATAGTAATCAAGGAGGAAAATTTATGTCTAAGGTAATGGTTGTTAACGAATCTAATTTTGATGAGGTTGTTTCTTCTAATGAAGTAGCTGTTATTAAGTTCGGTGCTCCGTGGTGCGGGCCTTGCAAAATGATTGCACCAGTTTTAGATAATCTTTCCACTAGCATGGAAAATGTCTCATTTGGAGATGTGAATATTGACGAAAGTGGCATGCTTGCCGAGAAGTTTAACATTATGAGCGTTCCAACCATTTTAATTTTTAAAAACGGTTCAGTAGCTAAGCAAAGTTTAGGTTTTTCTCCAGAAGATAAGTTGAAAGACCTAATCTCTAAATATCTATAACGGGCATCAAAACGATTTATTTTCCGAGGAAAGAGGGGTATGAAAGATGAGTGAGAAAATTTATGACGTAATCATTATTGGAGCAGGTCCAGGCGGCATGACCGCGGCTGTATATACATCAAGAGCCAATTTGAAAACGCTGCTGATTGAGCGTGGAGTACCTGGCGGCCAGCTCCAAAATACAGAGGAGATTGAGAATTTCCCTAGTTATTCTCATATAGCTGGACCGGATTTAGCACAGAACATGTTTGAACATGCTTTGAAGTTTGGAGCAGAATACGAACAGGCTAATGTGAAGGACATTGTAGATGAAGGGGATGTAAAAGTCGTTCATAGTGATAATCAAACATATAAAGCACGGGCAGTCATTATCGCTACAGGCACTAAATATAAAAAATTGGGCATCCCTGGTGAAGAGGAATTTTCGGGTCGCGGTGTCTCATGGTGTGCAGTCTGTGATGGGGCATTTTTTAGAAACAAAGAGCTTGTCGTTGTAGGCGGGGGAGATTCAGCAGTAGAAGAGTCCGTCTTCTTAACGAAATTCGCTAAAAAAGTGACTGTCCTGCATCGCCGGGACCGCTTTAGAGCCCAGCCGATTTTAGTCGACCGCATGCTTAAAAATGACAAGATTGACGTTGTTTATAACACGGTAGTAAATGAAATTGTTGGAGAAAACAAAGTAAACGCTGTTCTTCTGGAAAATACTGAAACGGGTGAAGTAACTACATTCCCGGCAGATGGAGTATTTGAATATATCGGCATGAATCCTGTATCTGAATTTGTGAGAGATTTAAAAATCACGGATGAAGAAGGGTGGATTATTACTGATGACCGAATGAAAACAGCTATTCCGGGCATTTATGCAATTGGTGATATCCGCAAAGATGCCGTTCGCCAGGTCGTCACAGCTACTGGTGACGGGTGTGTGGCAGCCATTGAAGCTCAGCACTTTGTAGAGAATTTAAAAGAACAATTAGCTACATCTCTTTCATAATTTTATTATAGCTGGACGTGGAGAAATCTGCGTCCAGCTTATTTTTTATATGCCTAATGACAAAATTATGCACATTTTTCACTTTAGAGCCATGTTTTATCTTGTGCCTCATAATTGCTTTTTCCTAAAAAATTTGCAGCTGCCGCATTTAATTATCATAGTTATTTGAAAATTTAGTATAGGAATGTTTGTTTATGGGTAACATAGTCATAATGACGATTGAAAAGAAGGGAAGACATACACTATGAGAAAAAGACAAAGAAAATCATTTGCTGAGCTTGTAAAAGAAAATAAAAGTGAGTTGTTAAGAAATCCGACAGCAATGAAAGAAATAGAGGAAAGATTGGAAGAGCGGTTAGAAATAAGGAGATCTGTGAAATAGGGATCTCAAGGCTTACGCGGAGATTGACTATACATAAAAAGCGGCCTAACGTTTAATAGTAACGTTGGACCGCTTTTTTGATTTAATGAGCTTCGGATTGATTGACGCCTACAGGGATGCCGGGCCTTGAAGAATCGCTCGCTCCGTACAATTGACTAGACTGATGGTCAAACAGTACAGCCTGAACGTTGCCCATTGGCAGAGCAATCTGATCAAATTGATAATTCATCTTTTCTAACACTTGTTTAGCTTCTTCAGGAATGCCTTCTTCCCACCAGATTAAGGGGCCGGTGCCATTGAAAATCCGTGGTTCTTCGATGGCGTCTTTCAGGTCCATTTCATAATTAATAACATGGATGAGCGTTTGCAGAACGGAAGCGACAATCGTCGGACCGCCGGGTGAACCAAGCGTTAAGAAAGGCTTCCCATCTTTAAAAATCATCGTCGGGGTTTTCATGCTGACCGGATATTTATTCGGCTCTACACTATTTACTCCTCCAAGTGAGGGATCGAAATCTGTCATATCATTATTTAATAAGAATCCATAGCCGGGCACCATGATTCCCGAGCCAAAATTATGTTCAAGGGAAGAGGTGCAGGTAGCAATATTTCCATCTTTGTCCACAGCTACAAAGTGGGTAGTTTCTGAGCCGATCTCAAAAGCCTGCGCCATCAGGCCGCTCGGTTGTTTATTTTGATCAAATTTCCATGGGTTTCCTGCCGCAACTTTATCATTGCGGAATTTAAAATTATATAACTGAAGGCGCTCATCCAGATAGTCGGGGTGAAGCAATCCTTCAAGTGGGATATCGTACAGATCAGGATCAGTCATAAAGGCTAGTTTGTCAGCAGTCATCACTCGCAGCGTCTCAGCGATTAAATAATACTTCTCCCATGAACGGACGCTGTATTGACCAATATTTAGTTTTTCTAATAGTTTAAGCATATAGAGAAGGGCAAAACCACCTCCATTTGGAGGGCTCGGCACCACGATATCAAATCCTTTATAAGCAGCCTGCAGCGGCTTAGCTATTTTTGCTTCATAATTAATCAGATCCTCTAATACTAAGCACCCGTCAAGCTTCTGAACTTCCTCAGCGATGGCTTTTGCAATTGCTCCTTTATAAAAAGAATCCACACCCTCTTTTTGAAGCTCTTTAAGTGCCCGGGTTAAATCTTTGTTTATAGCTACTTCTCCTTTAGTTAAAGGAACATCGTCTGGAAAAAAGAAAGCTTTGGCTTCTTTTCCGAGGCGGTTTCCGAACCTTTCAATGGCCGTTACCCATAAGTCATTCACTTCTATACCTTTTTCAGATAAATGGATAGCAGGTTCGATCACTTCTTCCCAAGTTTTGCGTCCGTAAAGGGCCAGCGCTTTATCGAATGCTTTTAAAATACCCGGAATCGCTACGGCTGTTCCGGGAGTAGATCGCTCCAGAAAGGGAATGACATCCTGATCTTCATTCACAAACACATTTGTTCGGGCATTCTTAGGTGCTTTCGAATGACCGTGGATAACCTTTGTTTCATGTTTTTTGGCATCATAATAGACGATAAAGCCGCTGGCGCCAAGCCCAGTATTAAAAGGTTCCGACACAGCCAGCGCAAATTGCATGGCGGCCAGCGCATCCATTGCATTACCGCCGGATTTTAGCACATCAGCACCAATTGTAGATGCTTCCACTGTCGCACTTGCAGTCATTCCACCATCTGCCCATGCGCGCTGACCGCCGTTTTCTCGTTTTTGGTTTTTTATAATATTTTTTATATCCATTATTTACACCTCAAATTTTTTAGTTACTTAGTTACTTGGATAACCGCTCAATCGTTTTTGCGAGCAAGATTGTGCGGTCTACCAGTGAATGCAAATCTGTATATTCTTCTGTTTCGCTATGTGAAAATTCACCGATAGGACCCATACCATCGATGGTCGGAATGCCTTTTGCTGCTGTAAAGGATGCATCGGATCCGCCACCAGTGCTGACTTCGTGAATAGCAAAGCCCAGCTCTTTGCCCGTTTCTCGTATCCTATTAAAAAGCTTTTCAGATTCTTCTGTTCGCTCCATTGGAGGGCGGTCAATACCGCCGCTTAGTTCGGTACGTGTTCCATGAACGACTTCTTCACCGGCGATTTTATGAATCGATTTAGTGATGTTCATTGCCTGATCGTTATTTTTTACACGGACATCAATCTCTGCTTCCGCATATGGCGGCACCGTGTTAACGGAAGTGCCTCCTTTAATTAGGCCAACATTTACCGTCAGTCCCTGGTCATAATCATTTAACTCTTGGAGGCGGATGACCTTATAGGCAAGCTCTTCGATTGCACTAACGCCGATTTCTGGTTCTACACCCGCATGAGCACTTTTTCCTTGCACCTTCATGACGAAGTGGCCGACTCCTTTTCTTTCGGTGACTACCCCGTCATTCGGCCGCCCGCATTCAACGATGAGACTGTAATCTTTTTCTGCTGCTGCTTCTTCAATTAATGCCTTAGAGGAAATCGAGCCAATTTCTTCGTCACTGTTAAAGATGATATGAACGTTATTCACAGCAGCTGATCCGCTTTCTTTTAATGCTTTCATCGCATAGAGAAGCTGAACGTGACTTGCTTTCTCGTCATTTACACCTGGTCCGTAGGCTTTATCTCCAATAATTGAAAAAGGCCGCTTCTTCGCTTCACCTTTAGGGAATACGGTGTCCATGTGGGAGACGATCAAAATTTTTGGTTGACTTTCCCGCTCTGCTTTAATTTCCAGGTGATTCCCTTGTTTAGTTTGTCGATGTACCTTAACATACATGCCAATCTCTTCGAATTTATTTTTTAGCAAAGCGCCTACCTGATCCACGCCTTCTTTGTCGTAAGAATTGCTGTCTGTATTGACGATGGTCTCTAACAGATCAATCATTTCCTGTTTTTTACTGTGAAGATAATCAATCAAAAGAAACCCTCCTTGTTCTTAATGTCTGTCCTTAAGTGATTCCCTGTTTTTCTGAAAGTGTAAACATGCTTTATTTTACCAACAGGCTGAGATATACTGAGTAAATTAGAAGATAAACTGCAAAAGGGAGACTCGATAGATGTTCATTTCAGAGAAAGAAGTACAAGTAAGATATGCAGAGACAGATGCCATGCAAGTTGTGTACCATGGCCAGTATGTGGTATGGCTTGAGCTTGGCCGTACTCAATTAATTGAGGATTTAGGCTTTAACTATGCTGAAATGGAGAAAGAAGGGTATGTAGCTCCGGTGCTTGATATACAGCTTTCTTACAAAAAGCCGTTTCGTTATGGGGATACAGCCTGGGTTTACTCTTGGATTGAAGAATATACGGGTGTCCGTACTGTGTATGGTTATGAAATTAAAAATAAAGAAGGAGAAGTATGTTTGACGGGGACAACTTCTCATGCGGTCGTAAAAAAAGATACATTCCGTCCGGTGTCACTGAAGCGGGTGTTTCCAGACTGGCATAAAGTATACGAAGAAAATAAGAAGCAGGCATAGAAAGATAGGAGAAGGAAATGGCATTCGGCATACATAAACAGGAGCTGGCAGAGTGGAAGCGGCAAATCGACAATGGAAATATTGCTTTTTTAACCCATTATTGGCTGGATGAAAGATTTCCCCATTGTCGTACCGTCACAAAAGTAGGGTGCAAGGATTTAGAAACGCTCGCCCGCTGGGGAAGAAAGTACGGCTTAAAAAAAGAGTGGATTGACAAAAGAAAAGACGGCTATTCACACTTTGATCTGCTTGGAGACCGGCAAAAAGAGATCTTAGAAAGAGAAGGGCTGCAAAGCCATATTGAAAAGTTTCAATTATAAAAAGCGAAAAGGCGCAGCATGCGGCCTTTTCGCTTTTTAAGAGGGCTTTACATAGTCGTATTTTGGCTCGTCCAGTTTTTCATTATAGTTCACCTGCAGGTCGTGACCATCAAAAAACCATAAATCCTTTTGTTCTATAAAATAAATGACGCCATCTATTTCGGTTTTTGCTCCGATTTCCACAGGCTCATCTTTGGTGACACCGAGTGAAAAACCTTGATGAAGGGGGCTGGAGCCTCCATAACGGACGAAAAAACGGACATAGTCACCTTGACTTACTTCCATTTCGTTTTCAAACCATGAGCGTGCCTTTGCCTCTACTTGAATATGCATATGTTATTCACCTCTACTTTTTCTAAGTGTATCACGGATGCAGAAAATAATGAAAACAGATGCCTGCCTATTTTAAAAGAAAGGCAAATCCACTTAATGACAAGAGGTGAGAAAATGATTTTGGTAAGTTCTTGCTTAGCGGGCTTTGAAGTAAGATATAACGGTTCACACAGTTTATACAGCAAGATAAGAGAGTTGGTGGAAAGCCAGAAAGCGATCGCTGTATGTCCAGAGTTGCTTGGCGGTTTCTCCACGCCGAGAGAACCAGCAGAAATCGTAGGCGGCGATGGGGAAGCAGTCCTTGATGGCCAGGCGAAAGTAGTGGAAAAGTCCGGAAGGGACGTCACAGCGCTTTATATAAAAGGTGCTTATGACACCCTTAAAAAAGCTCAAGAAATAAAAGCAACGGCTGTTATTTTAAAAGAATACAGCCCTTCATGCGGAAGCGCGATGATTTATAACGGGGAATTTAGAAATAAAAAGATAGCTGGCAACGGCGTAACCGCAGCTTTGCTTCACAGGCATGGCTTTAAAGTGATCTCCGAGGAAAACCTGTCAAAACTTTTAGATGAAATAGAGGGGGATGCTTTCACGAGTATCGATTAAAATCATTCCTTCCATATAAATGGAGATTAGCAGGTTGTAGATGATGAATAATAAAAAAAGAAAAAGCAGCGCTCGTGCGGGCAACTGTTTATTGCCGCAACTTGCGCTGCTTTTGTCTGCATCCTACCCCTGACTGTAAAAGCAGAACGATTAAGAGAATGACAATGATTACAACCACTTAATTTTGGGCTCGGTCTTATTTTTAATCCGCGAGATGTTGGCGCGATGGCGATAAATAACAAAAAAGGCTAACATACCGACAACGATAATGAGCGGCGGATTTTGAAGAATAATCGCATAGGTTAAAGCAACGATAGCAACAATAATCGATGATAAGGATACATACTTCGTTAGATAGAGTGAAATAAAAAAGCTAAGCAGGATAACAAGAAACATGACCGGTTCGACGCCTAGCAGGACGCCGCCTGACGTTGCGACTGCTTTTCCCCCTCTAAAGTTAGCGAATACAGGGAACATGTGCCCGATTACTGCTATAACCCCGGGGATAAGCGGATTCAGGCCTGGATCAAGCCAGAGTGGAAGCATAGTCGCCGCTGTCCCTTTTAAAATATCAGCAAGCGTCACCACAATTCCCGCCTTTACACCCAGTGTACGAAACGAGTTGGTTGCACCGAGGTTGCCGCTTCCGTGTTCACGAATGTCAATGCCAAAAAAGCATTTGCCGATAATTAAGCCGGAAGGAATCGATCCAAGTAAATAAGCTAGTAAAATAATAAGTCCAGTAATCATAAACTTACTCCTTTAATCTTGTCCTTTACAATAGAATGTATGAAAGTTTTTACATGCTGATTCTTATTTTAACATGCATAGAATAAGAAGAGGAGATTTTTCCGTTGCCTGATTAAAAAAATTAGCGTACGCTGAGTAAACGGAAAGATTTAACTTCAGAAAGAAACAGGTGAAAATATGGGATTGTTTTTTAGTGCTGTTCAATGGCTGTTTTTTATGATGGCGAGTTCACTTGTAGCTCCAATTGCTATTGCTGGTTTATTTCATCTCTCTCCGGCAGATACAGCGGAATTTGTACAGAGGACGATGTTTGTGCTCGGGCTTTCCGGAATGATCCAAGCCTTAATTGGACATCGGCTGCCTATTAATGAAGGGCCGGCCGGACTATGGTGGGGAGTCTTTGCGATTTACGCCGGTTTTGCAGGCACAATCTATTCTTCAACGGAGCAGGCTCTGCAAAGCCTTGAAGGGGGAATGATCGTTTCAGGTATCATTTTTATTTTTCTGGCCGCTTTTGGTTTGCTCGAAAAAATGGCTAAATTATTCACCCCGACAGTAACATTTATCTATTTATTGCTGCTTATTTTACAGCTGAGCGGTTCATTTTTGAAAGGAATGCTTGGCTTGCCGAATGAAACGGAGAGCGTTCGCCCGCTTGTGATGGCAGGGAGTGCCGTCACCTTGATAGCGGCCTTTTATTTTTCTGCGCACCGCATTCAATGGATGCGACAGTATTCGGTTATTATCTCACTTGGTTTCGGCTGGCTGCTATTCTTTCTTATTGGCGAGGCACCCTTCCATTCTGCTTCAGGAAAAGAACTGTTCCATCTACCGGGCTTGTTTGTTTTTGGCCCGCCGCTATTCGACTCAGGCACAATCGTCACAGCTGCTTTTATTACACTTTTGTTAACAGCTAATATGATTGCTTCGATTAGAGTAATGGAAGAAGTCATTATGCACTTAGATGGTTCAAGTGAAAAAGGTAGTTATCGCAGTGCTGGCGTGGCGGCTGGTATCAACCAAATGCTCGGAGGAGGCTTTTCAGCCATTGGTTCGGTTCCTATTTCAGGAGCAGCGGGGTTTGTAGCCCAGACAGGCAATGCTTCCATTCAGCCGTTTTTCATCGGTTCACTGCTCGTTGTGGGAATGAGCGTGTTTCCACCTGTCATGAATGTGCTTGCTTCCTTGCCAGCTCCAGTTGGATATGCGGTCACATTCGTAATTTTCTCTCGCATGGCTGGTTTTGCTTTTGCTGAAATGGATAAAGAAAAAAATAAAGAACGAGCCCGCCTTGTTTCCGGTGTCTCTTTATTAGCAGGAGTAGGTGTCATGTTTGTCCCTGCGGCTGCCTTTACTAATTTTCCTGCGGCGGCTGCTTCTATTTTAAATAATGGGCTGATCTTTGGAACAATTATCGCTATTTGTGTAGAGCAGTTTCTATTAGTGACGGCTAGAAAGAAAACGCTCGGCAGTTAAGGATTTTTAATCGTTTAAACGCCGGTTAGTGTAAGAAATAACGAAAAAACGCTTTGGAAGCTGCTGCTATCCAAAGCGTTTTTTCATTGATTGTTCAGTTTAATTTCTTCTATTCAGGCAAATTTGGCGTCAAAGACATTAACAGCTGCTTCAGCCACTGCAATCATCTCTTTTGCTGCATCTAATGTAATTTTGTTCATATGAATGAACCTCCTTGTTTTTGATAATCCTGTAGAAAAACACTTATGAAAACTCCCAGGAAGCCTGGTACTAATAAGTGCAGACGTTTTGCCCGTTGTCCACAGAAGTTGATTGATTCAATCAGGTCAGATGTGCTGCTTAGGACAGGATAGTTAGTGATGGTTGTGCCTGACTGAAATTTATTCTAAAAGATGCTTTTGTCTTATGGAAGAACGCACTTTTTTGTGAGATGTTACTAAAAGGATACTTTTTTTAGAAATACAGGGAGTGGGAACAGCAAATGAACGATTTACGGTCAGAGATACAAAAAAAGATAGAAAATGGTCAGTTTAATTGTGAAAAAGAATTGACTTTATCTCTTATCAGCGGCAAATATAAGATTACCATTGTTTATTATTTAGGGACTGATGGCACTTTGCAGTTCAGTGAAATTAAACAGCTGTTTCCAAGAATCACACATAAGGTGTTAACTACACAGATTAGAGAGTTAGAGGAAGGTGGCATTGTCCATCGGAGGGTGTTCCCTGAAGTTCCTCCAAGAGTGGAATATTCATTAACAGAGTTAGGCCAAAGTTTAATGCCTATTGTTTTGATGATGTATGAATGGGGAAAACAAAACATTAAACTTTTTGCTAGATAAGTACCATCCAAGTGGAGCTGATGGATCGATTGGCAGTATGAAATGTAAAAGATCCTTCTTTAAGAGAATGCGGTGGTCGCTTGAAGGGAATAAAAGTAATAGAAGGAGAATGGCTAAAAGAAGCCGAATTATTGAGTGCAAGGAGGAGAGTTAGTTATGATTACTAATCCAACGAGAGAAGAAATGGGACAGCTGCTAAAAAAGGCAAAGACTATTGCTGTCATCGGCTTAAGTGATAATCCAAACCGAACAAGCTATATGGTTTCTGAAGCGATGCAGCAAGCTGGATATAAAATTATTCCAGTAAACCCTACTGTTGATGAAGTTCTGGGAGAAAAAGCGGTGGCTTCCTTAAAAGATATTAAGGAGCCTGTTGATATTGTAAATGTATTTCGCCGATCAGAGTTTTTACCGGAGATTGCCAAAGAATTCGTTGAGATAGATTGTGAGATTTTTTGGGCACAGCTTGGTGTAGCTAATGAAGAAGCGTATGAGTTTTTAAAAGAAAAAGGCAAGACCGTCATTATGGATAGATGCATAAAAGTGGAACATGCCCTCACTAAATAAGCGGGCAACTAAGAAACAAGCGGTCCATTTCCGCTTGTTTTTTACTGTTATCTATTTGCATAAATTGCATGTTGACCATACAATAAGGCAGAGGAAAATGCAGAACGGAACAGTACAATTGTAAACTTCCGGCATAATGGGAAGATGAAGCATTGGAATTTTTATGATATAATAAAGTGTACGAACGTTTGTTTGTTTCTCTAGGAAGTCTGAAAGGGGAATTTTTGTGACAAAAAAAGAAGTGACCTTTGACTATAATGATGATGCCATCCAAGTCCTCGAGGGACTGGAAGCGGTCAGAAAGAGACCTGGAATGTATATTGGGTCTACAGACACGCGAGGTCTGCATCATTTAGTCTATGAAATTGTAGATAACTCAGTGGATGAAGCGCTTGCCGGCTACGGCAACGAAATAAAAATCATTATCCACAAAGATCAGTCGGTGAGCGTCCAGGACTTTGGCCGCGGTATGCCTACTGGTATGCATAAACTAGGAAAGCCAACTCCGGAAGTTATTTTGACGATCTTGCACGCCGGCGGGAAGTTTGGACAAGGCGGATATAAAACGAGCGGCGGACTGCATGGTGTCGGCGCTTCTGTCGTCAATGCTTTGTCTGAGTGGCTGACAGTGACGATTCATCGTGATGGTTTTATTTATCAGCAGCGCTTTGAGCATGGAGGCGTCCCGGTAACGACGCTTGAGAAGATCGGAAAAACAAAAAAAACAGGAACCACCATCCACTTCAAGCCAGACCCGGCTATTTTCAGCACCATTCATTATAATTTCGATACGTTAAGTGAGCGGTTAAGAGAATCGGCCTTTTTGTTAAAGGGCATGAAGATCAGCTTGATAGATGAACGTCAAAAGCTGGAAGAAGTTTTTTATTATGAAAAAGGCATCGAGGAATTTGTTAAATATTTAAATGGAGAGAAAGATGCTTTGCACCAGGTAGTGTCCTTTGCTGGAGAACAGAATGGGATTGAAGTAGAATTTGCTTTCCAATTTAATGACGGCTACTCCGAAACGATCCTGTCGTTTGTTAACAATGTCCGGACGAAGGATGGAGGCACCCATGAAGCGGGAGCGCGTACAGCCATGACAAGGGTATTTAACGAGTATGCGCGCAAAGTAAATCTATTAAAGGAAAAAGATAAAAATCTCGAAGGTACCGACATTCGTGAAGGCTTAGCTGCTATTGTTTCTGTGCGTATTCCAGAGGAACTGCTTCAATTTGAAGGACAGACGAAAGGAAAGCTCGGCACAAGCGAAGCTCGGTCGGCAGTTGACAGCGTGGTGTCTTCGCAGCTGTCCTACTTCTTAGAGGAAAATCCGGAAACAAGCTCATTGTTAATTAAAAAAGCCATTAAAGCCGCTCAGGCAAGAGAAGCAGCAAGAAAAGCCCGTGAAGATGCCCGTAGCGGGAAAAAGCGCAAGCGCAATGAAGGTGTGCTTTCCGGTAAGCTTACGCCTGCACAGTCACGCAACCCGCAAAAAAATGAATTGTATTTAGTGGAGGGTGACTCAGCCGGCGGATCAGCCAAACAAGGACGCGATCGCCGCTTCCAGGCTGTTCTCCCATTGCGCGGAAAAGTGATTAACACGGAGAAGGCTAAGCTTGCTGATATTTTTAAGAATGAGGAAATTAATACGATTATCCATGCAATTGGTGCGGGCGTAGGGCCAGATTTTAACGTGGAAGACGCCAATTACGACAAGGTCATTATTATGACGGATGCCGATACAGATGGTGCACATATTCAAGTCTTACTGCTCACTTTCTTTTATCGCTATATGAAGCCGCTTATTGAAGCTGGAAAAGTATATATCGCCCTTCCACCGCTTTACAAAGTAAGCAAAGGAAGCGGAAAAAAAGAAAAAGTGGAATACGCCTGGACAGATGAAGAGCTTTCGGAAACAATGAAGCGAGTAGGAAAAGGCTGTATGCTCCAGCGTTATAAAGGCCTTGGTGAAATGAATGCCGATCAATTATGGGAAACTACGATGAATCCGGATACGAGAACGCTCATCCGCGTGCTTATTGATGACGCAGCCCGAGCTGAGCGCCGTGTCACTACACTGATGGGTGATAAGGTGGAGCCGCGCCGGAAATGGATTGAATCAAATGTTGCTTTTGGACTGGAAGAGGACGGCAATATTTTAGAAAACGAGAACCTTTCAGTCGGCAAGGAGGAGTAAGTAGATGCAAAAAGAAGTATTTCAAGATTTACCGCTTGAAGAGGTGCTTGGAGACCGATTTGGGCGCTATAGCAAATATATTATCCAGGAACGTGCGCTTCCCGATGCCCGGGATGGATTGAAGCCGGTACAGCGCCGGATTTTATACGCGATGCATACAGAAGGAAATACGCATGAAAAAGGCTTTCGGAAATCTGCCAAAACAGTCGGAAATGTTATCGGTAATTTCCATCCGCATGGTGACTCTTCAGTTTACGATGCGATGGTGCGAATGAGTCAGGAGTGGAAGCTTCGTCAGCTTCTTGTGGAAATGCATGGGAACAATGGCTCAGTCGACGGTGACCCTCCGGCGGCCATGCGTTATACAGAGGCAAGGCTTTCGGCTATTTCCGGAGAATTGCTAAAGGACATCGATAAGCGCACGGTTGACTTTATTCCTAACTTTGACGATACGACAGAAGAGCCGACTGTTTTGCCAGCAAGGTTCCCTAACTTGTTAGTCAATGGGTCAACGGGGATATCCGCAGGTTATGCGACGGAAATACCACCTCATCAGCTAGGTGAAGTGATCGATGCAGCGGTTATGAGAATGGAACGGCCTGATTGCACAGTAGCCGATTTAATGAAAGTGATTAAAGGACCTGATTTTCCGACAGGCGGTATTATCCAGGGAATTGAAGGCATTGAAAAAGCGTACAGAACAGGAAAAGGAAAGATCATTGTACGTGGAAAAGCCGAAATTGAAGAAATTCGCGGTGGGAAAAAGCAAATTGTCATTACTGAAATTCCTTATGATGTAAATAAGGCAAACCTTGTCAAAAAAATAGATGATTTCCGTCTTGATCGCAAAGTAGAAGGAATCGCAGAAGTACGGGATGAAACAGATCGGACTGGCCTCCGAATCGTGATTGAGTTGAAAAAAGATGGCGACGCCCAAGGAATTTTAAATTATTTATATAAAGTAAGTGATTTGCAAATCAGCTATAACTTTAACATGGTGGCCATTCATAATCAGCGGCCGGTGCTCATGGGGTTACCTGAATTGCTCGATGCCTACATAAGTCACCAAAAGGAAGTTGTTACGAAGCGATCGGAATATGAGTTGGCAAAAGCGAAGGCACGCCAGCATATTGTAGACGGCTTGATCAAAGCGCTGTCTATTCTTGATGAGGTTATTGCTACCATACGGGCATCAAAGGATAAACGCGATGCCAAAAATAATTTAATGGCTTCATTCGATTTTACGGAAGCTCAAGCGGAAGCCATCGTCAGCCTGCAATTATATCGGTTGACGAACACGGATATTACAGCTCTGCAGAAGGAAGCAGAAGAACTTGCAGCGGAGATAGAGCAGCTGACGGCTATTCTGGCAAGTGAAAAAAAGCTGACAAGCGTCATTAAAAAAGAATTAAAAGAAGTGCGAAAAAAGTACAACGACACAAGACGAACAGTGATAGAAGAGGAAATCGAAGAAATAAAAGTAAACCTGGAAGTGCTCATTCCAAATGAAGAAGTCATCGTCACAGTTACGAAAGATGGCTATATTAAGCGAACAAGCTTGCGCTCCTATTCGGCATCCGGCGGAAAGGATCTTGCCATGAAAGAGACCGATCGCCTTCTTTACAAGGCAGAGGTTCACACAACAGATGTACTGCTTGTGTTTACAAGCAAGGGGAGCTACTTGTATTTACCTGTTCATGAACTTCCCGATATTCGCTGGAAGGACCTCGGACAGCATCTGGCGAGCCTCGTAACTCTTGAAAAGGATGAATCGATTATCGCTGTTTTTGCTGTTAAGGACTTCCAGGAGCCGCTTTACTTGTTGTTTGCTACAAAAAATGGCATGATCAAACGCACTGAATTGGCTGCTTATAAAGTACAGCGTTATTCACGGGCACTGACAGCTATTAAGTTAAAAGAGGATGATGAGGTAGTCGGAGTACATGTAACAAATGGAAGGAATCAAGTGTTCTTGGCTACTTTTTATGGGTACGGCCTCCTCTTTTCCGAGGAAGAAGCAAGCCTTGTCGGGCCAAGAGCCGCAGGAGTGAAGGGGATTAATTTGAAAGACGGCGACCATTTAGTGAGCCTTGAAGTATGGAAAGAAGACGAAGAAAAAGACTTGTTGCTTGTTACGCAGCGCGGAGCTGTCAAGAAAATGAAGTCCACTGAATTTGAGCCGCTTTCACGTGCAGCAAGAGGAGTGGTGATGCTTCGAGAATTAAAAGGAAATCCGCACCGTGTTGTTGGATTGACACTGATCGAACAAGAGACACAATTTGTTTTGCAAACAGAAAAAGGCCTAACGGAACAATTTGATTTTGCGAGTTTAAAGCGAAGTGATCGTTATTCGAATGGGACGTTTGTTTTAGATGAAAATGATAGCGGAAAAGTGATTGCTGTTTGGAGAGATATAAAGGCAGAAGAATCATAAAAGCAGATGACGAGCATTGCTAGTTTTTTAGCATATCGCAAGGTCTATTTTTCATCTTTTGAAAGAAGCTGGACTATTATCCAGCTTCTTTTTGTTTTTTTCTAAAAATTAAAGGGAAGAGAGAAGGGTACCTAGGTCGGTTGATTGCAGAGCGATCTTCTGATAGATTGTAAAGGACTGTTTTCTGTCACTCATTTTTAAGAAGGGATGCGTTTTATGAATTGGATGGAGAAGATCGATCAATACATACTGTCAGTCAATGATTATTTGTATACGTATGTAATGATTGCTTTATTAATTGGGTTAGGCTTGTTTTTCTCATTCGGCACGAGATTTGTCCAATTTCGCTTGTTTGGAGAAATGTTTCGCGTGATCTTTGAGAAATCAACCATCTCTGCGAAAGGAAAGGAAGGAATCTCTTCTTTCCAGGCGTTTACAGTTAGTGCAGCTTCAAGAATTGGAACAGGCAACCTAGCGGGTGTAGCGACGGCTATTGCTGCCGGCGGTCCCGGCGCTGTTTTTTGGATGTGGCTGATCGCTTTCATTGGAGCAGCGTCTAGTTTCATAGAGAGTACGCTCGCTCAGATCTACAAGGTGAAAGATGAAAATGGCTTTCGTGGCGGCCCTGCATATTATATGGAAAGAGGGCTGAATAAAAGATGGATGGGAATCATTTTCGCTGTTACCATCACCTTTTGTTTTGGCCTTGTTTTTAATGCTGTTCAGTCTAACACTATTTCCATTGCTATGAATGAAAGCTTTAACGTATCAAAGCCTATTGTTGGCCTTGTTCTGTGCATACTCACAGCTTTAATTATTTTTGGCGGTCTTAAGCGAATTGCTCATGTTACGCAGGTGCTCGTACCTGTTATGGCTATTGTTTATATTCTTGTGGCCTTATTTGTTCTAATTATCAATATCACAGAAATCCCGGCTATGTTTATGTTAATTATCAAAAATGCTTTCGGTATGGAGGAAGCAGTAGGCGGTACGCTTGGGGCTGCGGTTATGAACGGAATTAAACGGGGACTATTTTCGAATGAAGCGGGAATGGGATCGGCTCCAAATGCAGCGGCAGCCGCTTCTGTCAGTCATCCTGTGAAACAAGGGCTCATCCAAACGCTTGGTGTATTTGTCGACACGATCGTCGTTTGCTCCGCTACAGCTTTCATTATTTTGTTGTCAGGACAATACTTAAGGGAAGATGCTTCTTCCATTAACTTAACCCAGTCCGCTTTGTCTGTGCATATCGGTGAATGGGCAGCTATCTTTTTAGCTGTGGCTATTTTTCTATTCGCATTCAGTTCTGTGATCGGAAACTATTATTATGGCGAAACGAATCTGGAATTTATTAAAAACTCTCCGATCGCTTTGTTTATTTACAGAATGGCCGTTATTGGCATGGTGTACTTTGGCTCAATTGCAAAAATCAGTCTTGTCTGGGACATGGCGGACCTGTTTATGGCCATCATGGCGCTAATCAATTTGGTTGCTATCGCGATGCTGTATAAAATTGCTGTAGCAGCCCTAAAAGATTATCAACAACAGCGAAGAGCCGGAAAAGAGCCTGTTTTTTATGCGGATTCAATTGAAGGAATCGGCAAAGCAGACTCCTGGGAAAGAAAACGGCAGGAGGAAGGACAAGCATAAGGCAGCATCCGCTGTCTTATGCTTCTTTCTATAGAGGCAACCTTGACATTTCCTTTTATCTAGACATCGGTCGGTGCAAACTTTGATAGAATATAAAAGGAAATAACTGTTTATTGTTTTTAGTTAGTGGAATATAGAAATCAATCGATAAATTAACTATTAGGCGATAATAAAGCGGGTGAGCAAAGTTGAGTGATACATTGAAAGTGATCTTATATATAGACTTGGCACTTGTCATGATTTTGCTTTTTTTGCTTGCTTTTCTATTGATCCAAAAAGTAAACACAAATAGAAAGGCAGAGAAAGTAGAATCAATAAAGGCTTACTTGCGTCCGGATCTTTTTGCCTACTTGTTAGGGGATGAAAAAGATTTACACAATCGATGGTTGAGTAGTCATCCGCTTAACCTCCAGGCGCTCGAAGAATTGCTGGAGGAAGCTTCTAAAATGTTTAAGGGTGAAGAAATAGCGGCCATGATTACGATGCTTGCTGAAGAATGGTTAAAAGAGGAGTATCGTCGGCGATTAACAAAAAGGCGATGGAGCATAAGAATGAACGTCTTGTATCATATAGAAAATTTCCATATGGCCTCTTTTGCACCATACTTGTGGCTTGCTCTGGCAGAAGATTCGTTTCAAACGAAGGCAGAGCAGACGGAAGCCATTCGGGTTTTGGCTTCACTACAATCTAAAGCGTTGGCTACAGATCTCATCCAACTTACCCCACCGTTCTCTAAAGCTTTATATAAGGACGTATTAAGAAGGTTTAACGGTACATACCAATCGTTTTTTATTGAAAACTATGAGAAGTTAAACAATATTTTTAAACAGGCGATCATTGAGTGGATGGCAGAAACACAGGATTATCGATATATTCCTTTTATTGTAGACCAATTGAAACAGTCGCATTTAGAGCTTCGAATTGCTGCTTTAAAAGTATTGTATTTGTTCGGGTATGCTGATGATTCAGCGGATATCTATTCATTTAGCTACTCTTCTCATTGGCAGGAAAGAATGCTATTTGCCAAGTTAGCCGGCGCAGCAAAAAAAGATCGTTTCCTGCCCCAGCTCACAAAATTAATTGCGGATGAAAACTGGTTTGTTCGCAATGCTGCCGGGGAAGCTCTTCAAAAGTATGCTGATGGTGCACTGATTCTGCAGCATATAATAGAAACTCATCACGACCGCTATGCAAAAGATATGGCTGCCCAGTGGCTTGAAAGCGAAGGAGCGATAATATGATTGTCCAATTTATTAGCAGCCTTGTCACTTTTTTGTCATGGTTATTTATTTCGTATACAATAGTTGTGCTGTTATTTTATTTTGTTATTTTATTCATTTCAGCAAAGCAACTGCGAAGCCAATACGGCTTTAATTCTAAAGAAGCGGAAGAAGACCTGCTTGATTCCTTTGACACAAAACCTGTCTCTATTCTCGTGCCTGCCTATAACGAAGAAGCAGGCATTTATAACAGTGTTCGTTCTCTCCTTAGCATTTATTATCCGGAATATGAAGTGATTGTGATCAATGACGGATCGAAGGATAGCACAGTGGAAACGATGATTGAGTCATTCCAAATGGTAAAGACGAATACAGTGCTGCGTACAAGAATTCCAACAGCAGAGGTTAAAGGGATCTATCGTTCGACCATTTATAAAAATGTTTATATGATCGACAAGGAAAACGGCGGAAAAGCAGATGCTTTGAACGCTGGGATGAACTTATCACATTATCCTTACGTCTGTTCACTTGACGGGGATTCTGTCTTAGAAAGAAATGCTTTCCTGAAAGTCATAAAGCCGATTCTCGACTCAGATGGCGAAGTGATTGCTGTCGGCGGGAGTGTGCGGATCGCCAATGGTTGTCATATTGAAGGCGGAGAAGTGATGACCGTGGATTTATCCAACAAACCCTTTGTCATTATGCAAGTGATCGAATATTTACGGGCCTTCTTAATAGGCCGTATTGGATTGAGCCGTCATAATCTGCTGCTGATTATATCAGGCGCATTTGGCGTTTTTGAGAAGGAGTCAGTCATTCGGATTGGCGGCTATCGCACAAACACCGTTGGAGAAGACATGGACCTTGTGGTGCGCCTGCACCGGATGATTAAAGAAGAAGGGCTCAATAAAAAGATACTGTATGTTCCGGACCCCGTCTGCTGGACAGAAGCTCCAGAGTCTGCGCTTTATTTGCGTAGACAGCGCCAGCGGTGGCATCGTGGGCTCTGCGAAGTAATTTGGAACCATAAAGATATGCTGTTCAATCCTAAATATGGACTTGTAGGCGTGCTATCCATGGCTTATTTCTTTTTGATTGAGCTGATGGGTGTATTCGTTGAATTAGCCGGCTATATTCTTATCCTATTCGGGGTCCTATTTTCATTTATTAATGCCGAGGTCACTATATTGATGGCTTCTCTATCTTTTTTATACGGTTCTATTTTATCTATGAGCGGTGTGCTTCTGGAAGAATGGAGCTTGAGGAAATATCCGAAACCAGCCAATATTGTGAAGCTATTTTTCTATGCGCTCTCTGAAACCTTCTGGTATCGTCCTTTGACGATCAAGTGGCGGGTAGAAGGTTTTTTACAATTTTTAGCTGGCAAGAAAGATTGGGGCGAGATGAAACGGATTGGTGTAGGAGCCAAGGTTGAGTCAAAATGAGTTGGTCGTTGAAAGGATAGCTGAAAGGAGTTTAACCAAGTTGTTGCAAGAATTTAAGAAATTTGCCATGCGCGGCAATGTCATTGATCTGGCGATCGGTGTTATTATCGGAGCTGCTTTTGGTAAAATCGTTTCTTCTCTCGTGCAGGACATTATTATGCCGATCATTGGACTGCTTATAGGGGGCATTAATTTTTCAAAGTTAATGTTTCGCTTCGGAGGAGCTGAGGTGAAATATGGTCTCTTCATACAATCCATTGTTCATTTTTTAATTATCTCATTTGCTCTTTTTCTCTTTGTACGGGTATTTAATAAGTTATACCGTCAGGAAAAGGAGGAGGAGACGCCTTCACTTTCAAAAGAGGAAGAGCTCCTTACAGAAATTAGAGATTTATTAAAATCGCAAAAAACGCTTAACAATTTAGAAGATTCAGAGTATAATAGAGAAAATTAAATAGAAAATTTAGCTAGGGGTGCCTTTAAGGCTGAGAGGATGCATGCATCTAACCCTTGAACCTGATTTGGTTAGTACCAACGGAGGGAAGCTGTCTTTATTTATGTATGTTTATTTGGTGTACATAAAGAAAAGCCTGCCGTTGTGGCAGGCTTTTTTTATTGCAAAAAGGAGGAATATAAATGGATGAATTGATGATTGGTCGAGCGAAGTTAACGAATCGGCTTTTTACCGGCACAGGAAAGTTTGCAGATCACTCGGTCATGAAACAGGCTTTTGCTGAATCAGAATCAGAAGTAGTTACCGTGGCGGTGAGAAGGGTAGATTTAGAAGCGGAGCATGAAAATATTTTAGAAGATATTCCGCCGAATATGATTATCATGCCCAATACCTCAGGAGCTAGAAATGCCGAGGAGGCAGTTAGAATTGCAAGACTGGCCAGAGCCGCTGGGATGGGCAACTGGATTAAAATTGAGGTCATTTCCGATCAGAAATATTTGTTGCCTGATAATGAAGAAACCATTCGAGCCACAGAAATCCTTGCTAACGAAGGATTTATTGTTCTTCCTTATATGAATCCGGATTTAATGGCAGCAAAAAAGCTAGCAGATGCTGGGGCGGCAGCCATTATGCCGCTCGGTTCACCGATAGGGTCAAACCGGGGCATCCGGATGAAGGAAATGATTCGGATTCTAATAGAAGAAAAAACACTGCCTATTATTGTTGATGCAGGGATCGGCAAACCGTCTGAGGCAGCTGAAGCCATGGAGATGGGGGCTGACGCGGTGCTAGTCAATACGGCAATTGCCACAGCTGATGACCCGGTAAGCATGGCTAAAGCGTTCAATTTAGCTGTTAAGGCTGGAAGACAGGCTTATCTGGCGGGGCTGGGAGCAGTGTCGCAAAAAGCAGCCGCTTCCTCCCCGTTAACTGGATTTTTACGTTAAAAAGGAGGGATTTTTTTGAGTTTTTATGAGGTGTACCGTTCAATCAAAGATCAACCATATGAAGAGTGGTTAGCTAGCATGACGACAACCGATGTAGATAGAGCTTTAAATAAAGACGATTTGAATGAACAAGACCTATTGGCGCTTCTTTCCCCTGCAGGCGGCGAACGTTTAGAAGAAATGGCTCAAAAAGCCCAGCGATTAACAGTTCGGAATTTTGGTAAAGTAATCTCCTTGTATGCCCCGCTTTACTTAACAGACTATTGTGTGAATAAATGTGCTTACTGCAGCTTTAGCTTTGATAATGATTTTCCAAGACGAAAGTTAACGTCATTAGAAATTGACCAGGAAGCAAAGGCGTTAAAGGATATGGGGATTCAGCACGTTATTTTGCTGACAGGAGAATCACGTATTCATTCATCGGTAGCTTATCTGGCAGAAGGCGCAAAAATTTTGAGAAAGCATGCCTCTTCAATCGCCATCGAGGTACAGCCGCTTGATACGGAAGAATATCATCAGCTTTTTCAGGCTGGGGTAGATGGGCTCACGGTTTACCAGGAGGTATACAATGAGGAAGTGTATAAAGAGATTCATATAAAAGGACCAAAAAGAAATTACCGTTACCGTCTTGATGCACCAGAGAGAGGCTGTCAGGCTGGGATGAGATCAGTCAATATCGGCGCCCTGCTTGGAATGGATAATTGGCAGAAGGAAGTATTTTTCACCGCTCTGCATGCAAGGTATTTGCAGAAAAAATATATAGAAACAGAAATTGCCGTTTCTTTTCCTCGCATTCGTCCGAACCTGGGTGGATTCGAGCCGCGGGTTAATGTAGAGGATAAAGACCTTGTCCAGGCTATGCTCGCCTTTCGTCTATTTATGCCGCGAGCAGGTATTACACTCTCTACACGTGAAGAGGCGGAACTCAGGGATCATCTCATTAAGCTCGGGGTAACAAAAATGTCTGCTGCCTCCTCTACTGTTGTAGGCGGATATGCTAACAAAAAAGAAAACAATAGCCAATTTGAGATTTCTGATAATCGTTCGGTAGATGAAGTGAAAAAGAGACTAAAACAGCTGGGCTATCAGCCTGTTTCAAAAGATTGGGATATCTTGGCGGTGGAGGAGGAGACGGATGACTTTTCGGCTTCATGCCATCACAACGGGAAAGCTCGAACTGGCGCAGGCGTCTGAAGCGGCCGCTAGCATTCATCCGTTTGTTGATTTTATTCATATTAGAGAGAAACAACGCAGTGCCAAAGAGTTGTTTCATTGGGCTGAGACATTTATCGCTAGGGGGGTTCCTGCTGAAAAGCTAATTATAAATGACCGTGTAGATGTGGCGCTTGCCACAGGAGCCGGCGGTGTACAGCTGACAGAAAATAGCTTGCCGCTTAGACAGGTGAGAAGCTTTGCTAAAAATATAAAGGCCGGCTGCTCGATTCATGAGCCGGCTGACGCAGCAGCCATACAAGGAGAGGCGGTCGATTGGCTTTTGTTTGGCCACCTTTATGAAACGGCTTCCAAGCCTGGTAAACAACCTAAGGGGCTAGAGTTATTGCAAACAACAGTGGGTTTCTCTCGCATTCCGGTGATCGCGATCGGAGGGATTATGCCGCATCACGTTCAGGAAATTAAAGGTGCTGGAGCGAAAGGAATTGCGGTGATGTCGGGAATTTTTGCAAGTAAAGAACCGGCTGTCGCCGCCTCATGCTATCGAGCTGAAATAAAAAAGGAGGAAAAGCAAATAGATGAATATTGTGGTTAACGGCAAAGAAAGGCAGGTTGTCTTGGAGGAACCGACGCTTGAGAATTTACTCACTGTTTATTCACTGCAAGGAAAAACAGTGATTATTGAGTCAAACGGTAAGATTATTCCAAAGGAACAGCTAGGCTCAACAAATGTAGAAGAAGGCGATCGTATTGAGATTATTCAATTTGTAG
This sequence comes from Pseudobacillus sp. FSL P4-0506, assembly GCF_038003025.1. Classification (NCBI taxonomy): domain Bacteria; kingdom Bacillati; phylum Bacillota; class Bacilli; order Caryophanales; family Bacillaceae; genus Pseudobacillus; species Pseudobacillus sp. FSL P4-0506. Next base: position 3,104,750 of record NZ_JBBOOI010000001.1, on the reverse strand, counting down.
GCGGCGGTTAAGGAGGAAGAACTATGATGGAAGGCCGTTATTCGAGACAGGAATTATTTTTAAAAGAAACGGACTCTTACCGCAATAAGCATGTAATGATTATTGGAGTTGGTGCATTAGGGTCCTCTCTGGCTGAAATGCTTGTCAGGGCAGGGATTGGGAAGCTGACATTGATTGACCGTGACTATGTTGATTGGACGAATCTTCAGCGGCAGCAGCTTTATAAAGAACAGGATGCAAAAGACAGCCTGCCGAAAGCAGAGGCAGCTAAAAAAAGACTCCAGGAAATCAATTCTGATGTAGACATATCAGCTGTAACAGCAGACGCGGGTCCAGAGGAGCTTTCTGCTTTAATGACTGAACACTGCCCTGATTTACTGCTTGATGGAACAGACAACTTTGAAACAAGATTTTTAATCAATGATTTGTCGCAAAAATACAATGTCCCCTGGATATATGGAGCATGTGTTGGCAGCCAGGGAATCAGTTGTGTCATCCTTCCTGGAGAAACTCCCTGTCTTGCTTGTTTGCTTGACGTTCTGCCAGCCGCAGGCATGACTTGTGATACCGCTGGAATTATTGCGCCAGCAGTACAAATGACCACAGCTTTTCAAGGAGCAGAAGCATTGAAGATTCTTGCTGGCCGATGGAAAGATATACGCAAAGAGCTAGTTTCCTTTGATTTATGGAAAAATACACATTCGTCTATTAATATAGCCACTTTAAAGAAGACCGCTTGTCCATCATGCGGCAAAAAAGCGACTCATCCGTATTTAACAAGAGATCAACGAACAAAGACCGCCATCTTGTGCGGAAGAAATACAGTGCAGGTAAGGCCGCCAGTCAATAGAACATTTAATTTAGCTGAGCTGGCCTTGTCGTTTGAGCGACAAGGTAAAAAAGTAAAAACAAATGGCTTTTTATTGTCAGTGGAGATCGCAGGAAAGCGAATTGTTCTTTTTCAGGATGGCAGGATGCTCGTGCACGAATCGAAAGATCCGGATGCAGCCAAAAAACTTTATCAGCAGCTGCTTGGTTAACAGAAAGCAAGAGGACAGATAAATTATAGGATGATGTTATCTGGCCGATTGAAAGTGTTTGTTAGCCTGATGAAGAGCAGGGGGTGACTATTGAAATAGGAGCAGTCTGAGCCGTCCGCTGTACAGCGGACGGCTCAGACTGCGTTCAGAAACATACAAAAATTTAAAATCTGTCTTGGGCAGTTCTATTTTCCTGACAGCAGCTATATAAAAGAAGAGAGACTGTGCGTGATATAGCTTGTAGAGAGGGAGAGATTAAATGCAAGACTGTTTGAACAATAAAGAGTTACGTAATGAGAGTCTCCCGTTCTGTCCTTTCTGCAGAAAATTAGAGGGATAAAGGGAGCTGGAGGGCCAAATGCGTAAAGAAATAAGGCGCAAATTTCGATTAAAAACGGCTTTTCTTGTGCTATTGCTCGCTGCTGGAACAGCAGTAGTCCTTTTATTGAACACATCACCGAAAGAGCTTTTTTTATTATCGGAATATAAAGCGTACGAGCAAATGAAAGCTGAGTTGGCAAAACAGCACAGTGAATCATGGGAATTCTCCAAAAAGCGAATGGAGCAGCCATCCATCTCTCACGCTCGTTTTAAAGCAAAAATGGAGATGAGCAATTGGACGTATGATCCCGATAGGGCAGCGATTGAGAAAATATTTAAGAATGCTGAAATGATAATAAAAACGGAAAAAGATCCAAAAAAACATGCGGGTAATTATCACGTTGCTCTCAACCTCGAAAATGAACAAGCCTTTGATATGGATATTATTTATACGAATTCACAAATAGGGATGAGGGTTCCCTTTCTTTATTCAAAGTTTTTATATTTATACTCAGATGAATACGGCGAGTTTATGAAAAAGATATACCCATTTTATAAAGGCCCGGAAACGTTGGAGTTCTCTCAAGTAATACACCGTCAAAAAGGCGTAACGGATTATTTACGAACACACTATTTTCCATTCTTAATAGACCAGCTAAAAGAGGACAACTTTACTCTTGAGAAGAGAGGGAAGTATAGGTTTAGAGGAGAAACAATACATGTGAAAAAAGTCACACTTTCACTTACACCAAAAGAGACAAAGATTTTACTCAACCGTTGCCTAGAACGGTTAATAAAAGATAAAAAACTTCATTCAATGATAGGAGCTCAAATGGAAACGAAAGAAAAACTGAGTGGATCAGCAGAAGTGCATAAGGAGGCTTCTTCTTCAGGAAAAATAGAAACTGAAATTGTAAACGGCCTGAAACAAGTGCAGAAAAAATTACAAAGAACAACATTTCCTCGAGGCTTTTCTTCCATTTTATTTATAGATAAAAAAGGTAGAATTATCGATCGGACCATGGAGCTGACTGTAGCTACCTCTTCTTCAGAACAAGCAGTGTGGTCTGTTCACACGAAACATATTCGGTATGGACAAGGACAGCGTGTTAAAGAGTTTACCTTTCGACGGGTTCTGGCAGGAGGCCACAAAGAAAGGATAGCTGTTCAAGTAGCAAGTGAAATAAAAGGGGAGAAAAAGAAACAGGTGGAGGATTTGCAAATTTCTCTGAACAGGGAAGCAGAAACGGTCAAATTTAAAATGAACTCTGTAATTGGCAAGAACAAAGGAGGAAGGCAAACGATCCGCCGCTCTTTCACATTTACTGCCCCGGGAGAAAAAGCTCATAGACTCCCAGATAAAATAAGCGGGGAAGTCAAACAGGTACAAGATGTCAGCACAATGAAAAAGTATTCTAATCAAAGGACAGATATAAAAGCAGCCATCAAAGATAAAAAGTATGGCGGTGCATTTTCTTTTATAGTGGAGAAAGAATCTAAGCTTACAGATAAAATGAAGAGCGATCTGCTTGCTAAAGACTTTACAAGCGAAGCCAATTTAAACAAAATGACAGATGCTCAAATAGCAGAAGTCCAGCGGGAGATCAGCCTGAACATAGTGAGCTTGATGAACCGTCTAGGGTTATTTGGCGGCGCTTTTGGCTATCCGTTTGCAGATGATCCTCATGTCGAAGATCTATATAAAGAGGACCCCTCCGCCGAAGAAGTATTTAATAGTCGAACAGCGGAACATGGCGAACCTATTTTTTAGCTTATCGGTAAGATTTTAAGAAAAAGCAGGAGCTCGGTGATGATCTGCTCTTGCTTTTTCAGTTATAGATAGTGTTGAAAATCTTTTTTGACTACAATTGTTGCCGCTTTTTTTCGAAACAACAGCCAGACAATGACGCTCAACACAAAGGCCACTGCTTCCAGTGAAAGGATGTACCATGGATAAGGTCCTAGCAAGTCAAGCATACTAGCTGTCGCAGGCTTATGATGCAAGTAAAGATAGTTGCCTTTTGTGAGTTGATTAATGAATGAAATAACAGGCACAAGGATATTAAGAAAAATCAATGTTTTTACAATAGACATAAATGTAGGTCTGTATTCCTTCACCCACGTAAAATAAAGCGGAGTGCAAAATATCAGCATGTGTGTACAAAAGAAATGAAAAAAACGAAAGTGCGGAAAGCCGAAATATAAGTAGGGAGTAATCAATGCTTGAGACGCTCCCAATAGACCAATGAACAATAAGATTTCATAAAATATCTTCTTTCCTGTTATCAGTAGGAGAATCGTAAAGAAGGTAGCAAAGCTGCACAATTCAAGTGGAAGAGAACGGCTTGCTGTCCACGTGCCAGTCTGGAGCATCCAGACATGGTAAGCTGTTTCAATCCCGATTAAAAAGAAAGCAGCGGTTAATTCGATGGCTCTCATGTTTTGACGTTGAAGTTTGTCCCTAAATAGAAAAAGAGAAAAAACTATCCCGACTAAAACTATCAATGCTGTTATATGACTCGTAGAAAACATTTGAAATTGAACATCTTTATAACTGCCACTAAACCATTCCATCTATTCATCCTCCTTATTGGAAATATTTTAACATATAGGCATCTATTAATTAACCATCCTATGAAAAGACAGTTTATCTAATTATACGCACATCAAAAATAGAAAATACTGTACAGTTGTATATAAAATGAAAAGTAATGGTATCATTCGACTATCAAGGAAATTACAGGGGGGATAATTATGGTGAAATATATGGTTTTTGATTTTGATGGGACGCTGGCCAATTCAATTGAGCTATTTATTGCGGGTTATAATGACCTTGCCGCAAAAGAGGGATACCGTGAAATGAAGATAGAGGACATTGATTTGTTAAAGAAGATGACCATTCCCGAAAGATGCCGGCATTTAAATTTTCCAATGAGAAGCATTCCATTGGCTGCTCCAAAGCTTTATCGATATTTAAGGAAGTCAGAGAAGGGTCTTCCTTTTTATCCAGGGATCAAAGACATGCTTGACCAACTTAACCAACAAGGGATAAAAATGGCTATTATTTCATCTAACGCGACGGATATTATCGCTCGCTCGCTTAAAGCTCATCAAATTGATTATATAGAGGACATCTTATGCTCCAAGCATATTTTCACGAAAGACAAATTGATGAAAAAATTAATGAATAAACATCGTTTAAAGCCGTCCGATGTTTTATATGTCGGTGATGAGGAAAGGGATATTTCTGCTAGTAAAAGGGCAGGGATCAAAGTTGTTTGGGTGGCTTGGGGATATGACGATGAGGCCATTGCATTAAAGGCGAATCCCGACTATATTGCCCGGCAGCCATCAGATGTGCTCGCAACCGTAGAAAATATATAAGCATTCAGAACATAAATAAGGAGGCTGCTGCCAGTCAATTTCTGACTAAGCTGCAGCCTGTTATCAATTAATATCTTAGTGTGAGCAGTAAATCGCGAATGGATGGGTCTTTCATAATGGTTTCCCTATACTTATCAGTAATTTTCGTCAAAGCTACATCATGATAGAAAAATTCAGTGAAGAATTTGACTAGTGGTCTAGAGAAGGTATGAATGGCTTGCCACTTATTATCTTCAATCCCTGCAAATAACATCTCTTCCCCATCCACTATCAAAATTCGGCTTTTTTCCAAATGCTGATGATTCATATCTGGGATCAGTGTGGTAACCGAAGGGATAGCTGTCGGAATTTCACCGATTACATGCACTTTTACTTCTACCCCTTCACAGGATTTGCTTTCGAGAAGAGGAAGGTAAGCAGAAAAGTCGTCTGACCATCCAGAAATGAGAATAGACTGGGATGCTTTTTGGATCATACTTTTCAATAAAGCCTGAATGGAATGATTTTCTTTTAGCGTCCAGACACGATCATCGGTTGTTGTTTGTTTCACTCTAGTTTGTCGCAATTGATCAATATGTGAATCAAAATCAGCTTTCAGTTTTTCGATCGTTGATTCAACAGGAAGGGCGGCGTATAGCCGTTTTTTTTCGATCGTTGATTCAAGAATCATTCCTTTTTCTCCCATTCGATGAAGCACTTCATATACTTTTGCACGGGGAACGCCGGATAATTTCACGATATTTGTAGCATCTAATGGCTCTCCAGCTGAGACAAGAGATTCATACACTTTGCTTTCATATTGAGTAAATCCGAATTGTTGAAGCATGGTTTGGCTCCTTATTCCTCTTTTTACAAATATCATAACACAATCGTAAAACTCCACGTTGCCGAAAAATTTTTTCTTGTTTTTCCCCTTCAATAAAGTTACTCTTTTAGTAGTAACTTTTTGAGAAGGGCGTGCTTGTATGGATAAAAGGGTATATTTGCTCACTATCGTTTCGTTTGTTGTCGGAATGGTTGAATTAATTATTGGAGGGCTATTGGATCTGGTAGCCGAAGATTTGCATGTAAGTCTGGGGAAGGCTGGTTTTTTGATCACGATATTTTCACTTATATTCGCTATTTCAGCGCCCATCTTGTTGACAATAACGTCAAAAATTGAGCGGAAAAAATTAACATTGCTTGCTTTGCTTATCTTCTTTATTGGCAATGGGATAGCTGCCATCAGTCCTGTTTATGGTATGCTGCTGTTTGCTCGTGTACTCTCAGCGGCAAGCGGATCGCTGCTCGTTGTGCTCTGTGTAACGATGGCGTCAAACATCGTATCTGCTGCCTACCGTGCCCGGGCAATTGGAGTAGTGTTTATGGGCATTAGCGCCTCTCTCGTGCTTGGCGTCCCAATCGGGTTAATGCTTGGAAATACATTTGGGTGGAGAGCTCCGTTCGTCCTTATTTGCTTGTTAACTTTGTTTTCAATAGCAGGGGTATACTTTTTCATGGGCAAACTAGAAGCCAGGCCATCGATTCCGTTTAGAGAACAGCTTCGAACGCTGAAAGATGGAAAAATTCTTCTTGCCCAGTTCATTTCTTTCTTATTCCTGGCGGGCCATTTAACACTCTACGGATACTTGACTCCCTTTCTAAAGATATCTTTACATTTGGAGAGCACGTGGGTAAGCATTGTATATTTAGTTTTCGGCGTAGCGGCCGTTTTAGGAGGCGGACTTGGCGGGATGCTGGCAGATCGGTTTGGCGCAAAAAGGACGATTCTTTCCGTGCTTGTTCTATTTGCTTTAACTCTTTTTGCTATTCCCCATACCACATTTGCTTTGCCACTCTTTTTGATTGTAATGATTGTATGGAGCATGCTAAGCTGGGCCATCACACCAGCCATGCAGAGCTATCTGATAGAAATTTCTCCTGAAACGGCAGATATTCAGCAAAGCTTGAATAATTCAGCTCTTCACTTCGGCATTGCCTTCGGTTCATTCATCGGCGGGCTCGTCATTGAACATGCCTCTATCGAACATAATGCGAGTGTAGGCGGAGTGTTTATTTTAATTGCTCTGGCGGCAGCCATTTTCTCTATTGCCAAAGAAAGCAAAAAAGCAGGAGCGGTGGAGGAATGAAGAGCAACGAAGAAGGCCAGAAAGCCTGTATAGTTTAATGCGGAAGATATGCAGGTGTTATTCGAGAGAGCAAAAGATAAATAGGGGATTCATTGTGCATCGCTCGTAATCATGGGCAAAAAAACAGTGATCTTCTCCGATAAGGGGCTGTTATTAAGCAAGTATTGTAAAATATAAGGGCTGAATAACTTTTGGATGGGACGACAGGCAGCGTAATAAAAGGGGGATATCCTATTGAAAAAGGGCCATATCTTTTGGTTGATGAGTCTCTTTCTTTCTTTTTTAGGATTTTACAATATAGAGCATTTATTTACGATAAAGCCTGATGAAACTTCCGGCAATGGAAATCTTGGCATGCTAGTTATTCTAGCATTTTCACCTATTTTTGCTATCAGCTGCTTCTTAACCTACAAGTTAGTAAGAGGCAGTGTGAGGGGATGGAAGATGAGAGCACTAATTCTCGTGCTTTCTACGGCAAGCTGCCTGTTGCTAATACTGTTGGTTATTAGTTATAAAAATGAGTTGGTTGTTGAATTGGGAGGCCCTCCGGATCATCCTCAATCAAAGATTTATCGCTTTGGATGGATTAATCAATATACAAATAGTATCTATTTTAATGCGTATACTTTTTTCTTTATCCATCTCTTGGCCGTGATGGTCGGTTTGCTATCTACAATAAAGAGGGACAACCCTAATGAAAGTGTCCGTAAAAACGAAAAGTAAAGAAAATCCGGCAGAAATGTTTCATGCCGGATTTTTGCTGTGAAATTTAATGCTAATTATTTATTTTTCCCCGCTTTAGTCACAAAAGACTTATTCTTTCTCCATACCAGTTGGTTTTTTCATTTGTTTATAGCTGACTTTGTTAATCACAGTGGCTGATAATGCCGGCCCTTGGATATCAAGCCATGAAGGATACCAGCTATTGATCATCAGCTGCATCGGAGAGGAGCTGAAATTTCCTTCCCAAGACTGGACGACTTTCCCATCGATCAAAAAACGCGTTTCTTCAGGGAGGATGTCCATTCGATAATCGTGAAACTCCTCCGTTGGGTCAAAGGGGAGAGTATATTCCTGCTGTTTCGCTACTCTGCCATCCTGATAAATAGTGAAGAGCGCTTTGCTTTCTGGCTCATTAAAAATTTCAATATCAATCTCGTGATGCAGATCAGGCGGCGCATATAGGAAGAATCCTGTAATAGAGCCCGATGCATGAGCGACTTTAATGGCCGCTTCAAACTGTCCGTATTGAAAAGTGTTCCTTGTCCGTATCTCACCGCCATCTGCCGTTTGATGATTTAATTTAATCTTTACGCTCCCGGGAGTATGTTCAATTTGTTGAGAGAGCAAGTAACCACGACCTAGTTTAAACCGTTCTCTAACTTCCCATCTTTGATCGTTCCATGTATGAAAAGTATCAGTAGTGGATCGAGTAAAATGTACTTTTTCTGAAAATAAGTCACGAATATTCCTATTCTCCTTTAGTGACAAGAGAAGAACCAATGAAAAAGCAGTCATAAACAAAAAGAAACTGGAAAGAAGTAATATCTTTTTCATTTGTATGTCTCCGTCATTATTCGTATTTGGCAAACTCTCTTTTTATAATTGAATACGACTGCTTTAGGCGTTCTTCATATTGAGGTTGCTCCCATGGTTTCCAACTGTAAGAAAAGAAATCGTCAGCACGTAGGTGAATTGGTTCTGAGCCGGCTATTGCCGCAAAAGAGATCGCCTTAATTTTCTTGGAGGCTTCCATGCCGTCTTTCCAGTAGTCGCCGGCAATTTCTTTTGTACTCGGATCTTTTACATTAAGCAGCATCCACGGAATGCGAATTTCGACTATTCCCGTTTTTTCATTTACTTCATAATCTGCTAGAGAGTTATAATTTTTGCTGTCTGGATTGCCATTTCCTTTTTCTAGCTTTCCAGTTTCGAACGATTCAAAAGGATAGCGCTGCTTAGTAACCGGGTTGATTAATGTTTTATTTAACGCCATCTCGATTTTATGAAATGTGCCGTTATTCTTTTTAGAAGCATAAGGCTTCTTAGAAATCAGGTTTAATTTTTCCCCATACATAAAGTAGTGACTGTCATAGTAACTGTCCACAAGCATGCGCGAATCGTCTTTTCCATTCAGCCGCAATAGAAAATCAATTCCGCGTTCCGAGGTAATGCCCCCATTATAAGAAATGTTTTTATTGCCCTGCTGAGCTATCGTGTCGATTAGAAGAGTGGTATCCATTCCAGCTGCTTGTGTTTGGTTATAATCCAACCGAACATAAAGATATCTTTCATCATGAGTGATAAACGCTTGTTTAATGGCACTATTTTTCTTTAATTGTACAGGGATAACATTTGCTTTGTCCCAATCACCGGTTTTCCCATCAACACGAATTTTTAAACGGTCAAAGCTAACGATGCCGAATTGCTGTTCGTTTGTCTGAGCGTTTGACCAATACGGGCGACGATTCGGGTCATCGAATTCCATTGTGTTCCACGTTCGCTTGAACCACTCATCTTGCCAGTTGAATACCAGTCCTCCAGTGTAACCCTCTTTGATAATATCTTCAAAGCGTTCGGTAACGACCTTACCTTGTTTTTCTTCACTATTATGGCCTTGATTCCAGCCATAGGGGTTGGAATGGGTAATGCCTCGTGAAGCAGGCAAGCCGAATTCAGCGATTAATACGGGCATCGTGTGCGCCTTTTTCAAATCGTGCAAATATCCGGCGTAGCTGTTGGTTTTCCCGCGATGATCTTTATACTTTAAATAATTTTCATCGATATTTAAGAAATCCGGATAATACGGATAGACATGATAGGCAGCGAAATAGCCTGTTTTCAGTTGTTTTGTCGGATGAATGACATTTGGATTGATTCCGACTAGATCTTCCTGTTCAAGAGGCTCATAAGGATGGTCGAGTAAGTCCGTTGTCACCCAATTTGTAAAGCTGATAGGGTGCTGCGTACCATAATTTTTGGTTTCCTGCTGAAGGGTATAATCCATCATGGAGGCGAGCCAATATTCAAACGGCTGCGCTTTCTTTGTCTGCATATATGTGCCGGTGAAATCACCTTTTTCCTGGTGTTTTTTGTTCGTATGGTCGACCATATCCGGATACCATTCAATTCCAACAATCCATCCGATTAAATAAGGTGATACATCTGCTTTATATGAACCGCTGGCATGTCCCGGTTTTTCGGGAACTTCTGCATTGCCGTGCACTACATCTACAATGGTCCTAATGTCTGATTTAAACTGTTTCATAATTCCACCGTCAAAGGCATCCAGCTTTTCTTCAAGCGGCTCCTCATCTATCCAGATGCCATGGAATAAATAAATAGGTTTTTCGGCTTGTTCATTATAGCGTTTTAAAGCCCGGTAAAATCCAGGAGGGTGAAGAGTATATACCCGGATGGCATTGGCGTTCATTTCGCCGATTTGCTTGATCCATCGATAGTATTCTTCTTCTGAGATGGCTGCTTCTCCCGGCCATGCGCCTGGTTTTCCCATTCCCATATTGACCCCTTTAATCGTTAGGGGCTCCCATTTTCCATTCTTTAAAACTTGGAAACGGTCATCGGCTACTTTAGCATTGATGGAAATGCCGTCTACTTCTTCTTTATCCGTTTTGACAGCTTGTGTCTTTTTCGGAGATATGCGGGATGCTCGATCAATAAGCGTCTCCATCATCGGAGCATAAGTGTTCCAGTAAAAAGCATCACTATCTGCTGAGTTTTCGCTTGTGAATAGGCTTTTCACTTTAATGAGGCCCGTAACTTTATAAAAAGACGGCAAGTTGTTGATGTCATTATAGTCTCCTGCAAAATAAAAGGCGGGAGAGCCGTTTTTTTCTGTTTTAGTGACGGCCGCAAACGTATCAGGAATTCCATGTTCACTGAGAAGTTTTTTTCCTTTATTATTTAGTTTCCATTCATAGTTGGCCATCACCTCTTGTTGATTCCGCGGAGTAATGACATCAAACCAATAATTATAACGAGGGCTTTCTTTCAGATTGAATTCCTTCGTTCCGCGAGCTGTAAATTTTACAGTCAATTTATCAGATTTCAGATGCCGTTTCTCCAGTACAACGATTTTTCCATTTTCGTGAATAAACAAAAAGCCAGGACCAGAGCTTTTCCATTTGTGCTTTTCTTGAGTTTCGTATGCCTCAATGGCCCAACGAGGAATTTCCTTGTTTTTGGCCGGATCTAGCTCTTCAAAGCGGCGTCCAATCCATCCCGTCCAATCGATATTCAAGAAATTTAGAAAATCATTACGTATATCTTTGGAAGTAGGGGAAGCAAAGCTATTGTATTCTGAGACCCATACAGGTTGCTGATCATAATAAAGCTCTTGCAGCTCCGTCCATTCTTTTTTGCTTATTCCCCCACGGGAGCCTTTAGAGTGGGAAGTATCGATTCCATATGTATCAGCTGTATAAATGAGCTGCGGTGAGTTGGATAATTGCGAGATAGTTCGATCTGTATATTTTTTTTCGGCAATTGGCACGGTTCCCGCGTAATCTGTTTCCTTTCTATAAGGTGCGCCTGAAGGCTGATTATATTTCTTATAGTTTACTAACCACGTCAGACCTTGGTGTTCCCGGAACGTGTCGTCAGGCACCGTTTTATCAAAGATTAATAGATTTATCTTTTTGGTAGGTTTGGCGTGCCAAATGAGTATAGGGGATGTGATAATAAAAAGTAGAATGACCAACCAAAGCCACTTTCTCATCTTATCTACCTCCTTTTAGAATTGTAAATGGTTTCTGCTTATTATATCTCTCTTTTAGCTATAAAATAAACAACCGTTCATGGATCTAAATAACGTAGAAGAAATAATAGAGTGAGCCATAGATTCATTTTCCCTTTCAGTTTCCTCTTCATGTTTCTGTTTAGATCATTTGACAAATTTTCTCAAAAACTTTAAAAGCAAAAGAGTCCCCTTTAACAGCCTCTTTATAACGCAGCTGTTAAAGGGGACTAAACGATATTTAAATTTGTACATTAAGATTATCGAAAGGTATTACGCCAGATTCTTCTGAATATCGATGCCCCGAAGAGAAGGAAGGCAAGAAATCCAACTATTGCAAGGATCGTACTTAAAATATCAGCGATCTCTCCTAGGCCAATTAGTCCAAAGAAAGTAGAAGTTACCCCTAATACTGACAAGAGGAGCCAAGCCACGCCTGTTAGAAATCCAAGGAAAATTTCAGAAATGCTGCCATTCAACCCATTGCTCATAGAAGTTCACCTCCTTTTTAACAGGAATAGTGGTTCTATAATATAGTTATGCCGATAAATGGGTTTTGGTTTATAAAAAAGCGAAAAGAAGCATAAAAAGGGTCATTCTCTAATACAGGGAGGATATTGAAGGTATCGCCAACACTTAAGAACATCCTGAGAGGCTGGCGAAGTAACAGAAGTTCGCCTTTTTTCATAAATAGGCATTTACAAGCACCCGCCATCTTGTCTCAATAGCCGGCCAGCTGAAAGGTGGGGCGTAATAGGTGGCCGGTTTAGCGGGCGAATCGCAGGGGACACCAAAAGCATCATCACTACCTTATAGAAGCTTTAAGGCAGTCTTAAAGCTTCCTCGTGAATGCCCCCGGATAACTGACAACTAATCCATGAAAATCGATTTTAATATTTGTTTCATACATACCGCTTTAGTAATGAAATTCTCTTTCGTTATTTGCCTGATTTAAATGTTGATTGTTTTTTTATCTGCCTGATCACCAAAGAATATTATTCAATGTTCATTCCGAATTTGGGAGAACTTTCATAAGCTATAGTAGCTTATAACAAAGGTGGTGCGCTTAATGAGTGCAGGAGGTTATGGTGGAGGCTTCGCATTACTTGTTGTGTTGTTTATTCTGTTGATCATTATTGGAGCTGCTTATGCTGGTGGCGGTGCAGGATTCTGGTGATCAGTGAAAGAAATGTCATAAAACAAGGAACAGACAAGTAACCAGGCTGCCTCCTTGTTTTCATAAATAGCTGGCAAAGGGCAGAACATAGCAAGCAGGTGTCCTCTGCTTGCTATCTATACTAAAAACCATACAGTTTTTTTGTCAGACTCTTTTCTAAAAGATTTAACTGTGTGTAAGAAAGCAAACGGTTGATAAAGAAGCTAATTGGAGCATCCGGAAGTGGAAATCAACCACCCTTTTTTACGAAATAGCAATAAAGTTTACGAAAACAGCCTATTTTTTATTGACTACAAATTAGCGGCGTGTTCAGCATGTTTAATAATTGCTTTTTTTTGTCTATACTGCTCTCAAGGAAGAAATGAACAATAAATAGAGTGAAGCGGTAAGCATATATAGAGAAGAACTGTAGGAAACTGAATAGTTGAAAGTCCAGCATCCATACATCAATGTGACGGCATTTCTTTATGACTGAGAGGAAAGCTGGATGAATATTTTAGCAAGGACTTACAAAGCGGAGGGTCGCAATGGAGTTTTTCTTTAAAAAAAGAAAAAAACAATCACAATTAAAAGAACAGCATGCTGAAGAAACGGATAATGTACCTGCTAAGTCGGAAGATGAAAAAGAATCTTTTTATTACAATCAAGAGACGGGTCTCCATTTCTCCATCCGCTATATCTCTACTCTTATAGACGAGAAGGTCGTGGAAAAGGATGTTTTGCCGTACTTATTAGAAAAGCCATTTGCATCCATTGAAGATGTAAAAAAGATCCTTCCAATTGAAGACGTACAAGTGGAGACAGATGAAAGGCTCATTGAGGACAAGCTTTTTAAAGGATATCTCGTACTTAAAGCAAATAACGAGAAAGGATGTTTTGCTTTTATTGATGCTAAAGAAACACTCGTTCGCTCGCTCTCCCCTCCGGAGGTGGAAACGGCTGTTATTGGCCCAAAAGAAGCATTTATTGAATCGATTGATAAAAACATCAACCTTTTAAGAACAAGGCTGCCCGTTAAGGAGCTGATGATCGAAGAGTATACGATCGGTTCTATATCGAAAACAAGAACGGCGCTTTTGTATATTGAGAATATTGCCAATCTGGAAAACGTCAATACGATGCGTGAACGGCTACAGCGAATTGACTTTGATTTGATTAACGATAGTGCCTATATCGAACAAATTGTAGCTGACAATAAAAAATCATTATTTCCGCAAATGCTTGATACAGAGAGAACCGATCGAGCAGCATCCGCGCTTGTGGAAGGAAAATTGATTGTCATAGTTGACGGCTCTCCTCATGCGTTAATCGGTCCGACCAACCTGGTGGAGTTTTTTAGTTCATCTGAAGATTATCTATTAAATTGGATGATGGCTTCTGCCTTGCGTTTAATTCGCTTGTTTGCTGTTGTATTTTCCATTTTAATTACGCCGATGTATGTAGCCGTGTTGACCTATCATTATGAGCTGATTCCCAAAGACTTGATGGCTACATTGATTACTTCCAGACAGGCGATTCCTTTTCCGCCTGTGATAGAGGCGCTTATTCTTGAGCTCGTTATTGAACTGCTCAGGGAAGCTGGAGCACGGCTGCCCACTAAAATTGGGCAAACCATTGGTATCGTTGGCGGGATTGTTATCGGGACAGCCTCTGTTGAAGCAGGCTTAACGAGTAATGTTTTATTAATTCTAGTGGCTCTTGCCGCTCTTGCTTCTTTTGCCACTCCAGTCTATAAAATGGGCAATGTGATCCGCTTTCTGCGCTTTCCTTTTCTTTTGTTTGCTCAGCTTTGGGGACTGCTTGGGGTCGTCTTTTGTTTGCTTATTGTGATTACTCATTTGCTTCGTCTTACGTCATTAGGGCGCCCTTACTTTGAACCACTGTACCCGCCAAGGTGGAGAGATTTAAAAGATTCATTCATTAGAATGTCTTTTGATAAACAAATCCGGCGTCCATCTTATTTGCAGGCACAGAAGCCGATCCGCTTTAAACCGGATGAGCAAAAAAAACGTCATGATATTGAAGAGTAACCAGCGGAGGTTTTTTGTATGCAGCCAATAGAAGCACAAAGGAAGATAGATCCTTTTATTGTTTTTTTTGTTATTATCTCAACACAGATCGGTGTAGGGATTCTCGGCTTTCAGCAGTTGCTTGCCAAAAGCGCTGGGTATGACTCCTGGATATCGGTCATCATTGCCGGCGTTGCGACTCATATTGTTATGTTTATGATATATAAAATGCTCAACGAGGAAGATGCTGGTTTAGCCTCTATTCATGAGCGAGTATTTGGCAAGTGGCTCGGCAAGCTGTTCAATCTACTCTTTGCTGGTTATTTTCTGCTGGGGCTTCTTACGGTCACGCGTACGTATATTGAACTTGTACAAGTATGGATGTTTCCAGGTTTAAGCGTATTCTTGTTTACTTTTTTCTTTTTCTTGCTTGTTTTTTATATTGTCAGCGGCGGGTTTCGTGTCATTAGCGGATTATCGTTCTTTTCTGTTGTTTTGCCGATCTATCTTCTCATTGTTTTTCTCTTTGTCATTCCTTACACTGATTTTTATAACTTTTTTCCAATATATGAGCATTCCACAAAAGAGATATTGCAGGCTTCAAGGGATTTAACGTTAATTACGTTAGGGTACGAAACGCTTTTAGTCTTTTACCCTTTTATACAAAATGGCCAGCGGTCAAAAAAGTGGGCACACTTTGGTCTATTATTTACAACGATTGTTTATCTGTACTCGACAATTCTTTCTTTCGCCTATTTTAGCGAAGAGCAATTACAGGAAACGATATGGCCTACCTTGTCCATGCTAAAAATTGTTCAATTTCCATTTATAGAGCGCTTGGAATATATCGGAGTCGTCAATTGGAACATTATTATTATTCCAAACGTCTGCATTTATTTATGGTGTGCCAGCCGATTGTTTAAACAGACAGTGAAAATCAAACAACGGAAATCTGCTATCGGGGTGTTGTGCATTTTTCTTTTTATCACTCCGCAGCTGGAGACAAGGATTCAAGTGGATAAACTGAATGATTATTTTAGCAATGTCGGGTTTGTTATCAATTATCTTTATATTCCTCTTCTCTTTATCTTGCTGTTCATTGTGAAGAAGGTGAAAAAGAAATGATCAAAAAAGGTGTTTTGCTTATTCTTTGTTTTTTCCTGTCGGGGTGTATTCAAAAAAGCATCATTGATGAAGTTCATACAGAAAGAGGAGTAGGGTATGACACAGCATCGAACAATAAAATCCGCGGAACGATTTTGCTGGCAGAATACAGTTCAGATCGAACAACTAAAAATGTAACGATGAGCGTGGTGGATCAATCGAGTGTCAATATATTAAATAAGGCCCAAAGACAATCAGACGCAACCATTGTGTATGGCTCGCTGAAACTCGTACTTTTTAGTGAAGCCATTGCAAAAAAAGAGATCATTGAGATCAGCGATGCTTTTGTCCGGGATGCAAGAATTGGATCAAGAGTCTACTTTGCTATTTCAGAGGGAAGAGCTCAGGAGATGTTAGAGGGGGACTATGGAAAACAGGGAAATGCGACATACATTTCAGAGACATTAGAACACAATATTGCAAGCGGAGACGTCCCGAGAACGAACCTTCATTTATTTGTGTATAATTACACCCAGCAAGGAAAGACCGCCTACTTGCCTATGGTTAAGAAGCTGAATGAAGATAGAATCGATATTTCGGGCATTGGCTTATTAGATTGGCAAGGGCGCCTGATTGATAAAGTTTCCGCTGATGATATGTTCTATTTTAAGTTGCTCGTTGACAAATACAGCGCCGGAACGAAAACAGTCAAATTAGCCGGCGACCGGGCTACCATAAAAAGCATTCGTTCAGAAAATAAAATAAAAGTAAGCAAAAAAAATCCTTTTAGCTTTACGATTAATATCAAGATAGAAGGGATTATTCAGGAATACAGAGGGAGACGTTTAACCCCTCAAAAAATAAAGGAGTTTGAAAAGGCATTCGCTCAGCAAATTACTGAGAGCACAAAAAAACAAATCAAGCATTTTCAGTATCTTGGCATTGACCCGATTGGTTTGGGACGCAAAGCCAAGCAGCAAACGAGAAATTTTGATTTTAAAAAATGGGAAGAAGAATATAAAGATGTCACGGTTCAAGTAAATACCGATGTGGTCGTTTTGGAAAGCGGGGTTGTTCAGTAAGTTTCATAACGTAGACTTAAAGAAAATGGACGAATGATACCAAATGCATTCTTTCTTTAAGAAATGCGCTGCCAAGGATGCGGGCAGGACAACAAATCTATCCTTGGCAGTTTTCTCTGAGGAGAGTCGAACTCATAGGTGGAAATCGAAAAGGATGGGAGCAGTTTAGAGCAAGGCATTCTTTACCATAAGATGAGAAGCGCCATGTGTCCGATTTATTCCTTTTCCCTGACCAAACGTTCTCTATCGGGTACTCCGGGTGGCTGTTCAAGCCAGTTATGCTTGATCATAATATCAGCCCCACTTTTGGCGAGCCGGGAAATCTCCAGTGACAACCGTTCGTAATTAACCACCAAGTCACTTCTTTGGCTGACAGAAGCAGCAGTTGCATAATTGCCTATTCCTGTCGCACTTAGAAGAGACATATGGAACATCATTAGTTTGTCTGAGAATGTTTGAGTCGTTGAATCGCTAACTGAAATATCAGGAAGCTGAGGGGTTTGAAGCTCATTCTCTAAAAGTGTATCAGCAAAGATTTTAATATGCTTCTTGGAAATGTCTTTTCCTCGCATCATAAATTCTTTGATCTCTTTAGATGGTGAAGTTTGGGCAAAGCCAACACACAGTTTAACCCCGACTGTATTTGTCACTATATTCAGATAAAGGTGAGAGATTTCTACAGCATTTAATGGACGTTTGCTATTGAAAGGATTTAATCCGCTTAAATAGTTTTTACTATCTACATAATCAATTTCTTTTGGAACTTCAATCACAGGGTGTCTAGGGTAAATTCCTTTGGAAAGAGCAATCTCTGTCGTTTGGTTGTAAAGGGAAGAAGTCTCCATTAATCCTTTTGTAAAGTAATCGCGTATATCAGCTCTTGCACTCATAGAGAGAAAACCACTATAAGCCAGCATCCCGGCTCTTGCCATTTCATTCACATAGGTTAGACAGAATACGTCGGAAAACAGCCATGGGGCATCCATATTAACATCTTTATCAGTAAACCCATCTGGGACTGCATATTGTTCTTGATTAAAAAAAGTATGGAGCTGATTTAAATGGTTGGATGACAGGTCAAAAGCAAAGCGGATAGCAGGCTTGATTTCTTTGTCTTTAATATGTTTGAGCAAGTAGCCAAGTATGCATTTGGACATGCTGTCGTTCATATAGGAAGTCCAAAGAGAAGCGATCTCAGCTGCGGTAAGAGGAATTTCTTTATTAATTTTCATCGTAACCTCCACAAAGTAAATAGTAATTATTTTTCGTGTCTGCTGCAGGATAATCATAACTTTTCCTTTTTGGGGAGACACTATGCTAGATTTACTTGATAAGTTGAAGTAGGGGGATGGTTAAGTGACAAGTCATGATCATATTAAATTAACATCAAGTGAGTTATCCTCACTTTTTGGAGCATACGTGAGTGATACATTGTCCATTTGTGTGCTTTCGTACTTTCTGAATCATGTGGAAGATTCCGACATAAAAGATTGTGTAAAGTTTGCTCTGGAATCGGCCCAAACGCGTATGAAAAAAGAGGAGAGCATATTTAGAGCAGAAGGCATCGTTATTCCTGTGGCTTTTAGTGAACAAGATGTCAATGTGCGAGCGCCGAGGCTCTACAGCGATGAATTCATCTTGCATTATGTGAGTAACATAGGGGTCATGGGATTGAATGCATACGCCACTGCTTTACCGACTACAGCCAGACAAGACATTCGGGAATTTTTTAGTCTTTGCTTACAAGCAGCCACTGAATTATTCAATCAATCTGTAGATATATTGCTGAACAAAGGGCTGTATATTCGTCCGCCTTATATTCCTTATCCGCAGGTGACAGAGTTTGTTCATAAGCAGCACTTCTTGGCCGGTTGGGTGGGTGAGCAGCGGCCTTTAACAAGCACAGAAATTTCCTTTCTTTTTATGAATTTATACCGTAATACACTGGGAAGTGCGTTGTTAACAGGTTTTTCACAAACAGCCCATTCAAAGGAGATTCGAAAATACATGGAAAGAGGAGCAGAGATTGGGCAGCATCATAGTGCCGTATTTGCGAAATTTTTAGAGGAGAGCAACTTGCCCGTTCCTACTGCTTCCCACTTCACAGTGACTGATTCGGTGGAGGCCGTATTTTCCGACAAATTAATGATGAGCCATACGGCCGCTCTGTATAACGCGGGCAGCGGTTTTTATGGAAGGAGTATTGGAGGAAGTTCCAGAAAAGATCTGTCAGCTGCTTACAGCCGATTAATGATTGAAGTAGGAGAATACTCGCTCGACGGGGCTAAAATAATGATTGAAAATGGTTGGGTGGAAAAGCCGCCTTCCGCTCCAAACCGAAAAGACTTAGCAGGGGGTTAAACCGATGTGGATGCAAAAGAAAAATTGTTTTGGAGCATTGCCCTTCCCGGTTTTGGGCAACTCTTAAACGGAAAATACCTTAAAGGTCTCTTGTTAATTGTTTTAGAATTTCTTATTAATGTACAAGCTAATTTTAATCAGATGATCATTGCCAGTTTTCAAGGCAATATCGAACAGTCGATCGCCCAAGCCGACTTCCAATGGCTCATGTTTTACCCTTGTGTTTACTTTTTCGCCATGTGGGATGCCTTTAAAGATGCTGGAGGAGGAAAAGAGCCCTATTCTTTTTTGCCATTCGTGTTTTCTGCTTATTTTGTCACAGTAGGGCTTATTTTTTCAACGAAATTAAAGGTTTTTGGCATATTGATAGGCCCTATTTGGCTTCCGATGATGGGGGTGATTCCAGGATTACTAACAGGACAGTGGCTGAAAAAAATACTAAAAAAGACATAGGGTTAGGGATTAAACAGTCAGAGTGTATGATGCATTTTATGAGAACAGAGAAGATAACACAGATAAGCAAAAAAGGATTTCCGGAACGTTTTCGAGTGTTGGGCATGTTAGGAAAAGGTTTTTTCAAGTCATAAATGCTGCCAAATGAACGATGTTCCGGAGATTGCTGGTTTATCGAGCATAATCGAACTAGGCCTTCACAAACTCTCATGACCTGGAGGTAGCACAATCCATTTTTTCAGCAGCTCGATGCATAGATTAATGAAAGGATTTTCTTAAAGTGAATAACGGATTCCGCTTTAGCAGTATATTTAACAGCCAAGAATAAAGATACGTAAAGATCAGGCCAATAACGATAGCAGGCCACCCAAAGACAGCAAAGCCGAAGACCAGTACAATGATATTAATAAAACGAATAGATTTGGCGATATTTATTTTATTATTTCTTTTATGCAAAATAAGCGCAATGACGTCCATTCCAACGGTAGATGCATTTGTTGAAATGCAGCAATAATAGCCAAAAGCAATGAAAAGGCAGGCAAGTAAAATGTCGACGCCGATATTGATTGTGCAATTAAAGGGCAAGCTGTAAAACAAGGAAAAAGAAAGGGCATAAAATAAGCTGCTGCCAATTGATTTTACAAAGTTTTCTTTTCCTAAAAATAATAATGAGACGCTTAGTAATAATCCAGTCATTCCGTTGCTTACATATAGAAGTGGAACATGAAAGGCTTTGTCCACGATCATTGATAAGCTAGTTACTCCGCCATTAACAATATGATGAGGTACCATCCATTTGGCATAAGCAAATCCTAAAAAAATATTACCGATTAAAATGATTAATAAATCTGCCATAAACGGCTGTTTTTCCCTCATTCTCTCCCCCCTTTGAAGTACAAGTACTTATCCTTTTTCCCTCACAGCAAATAAAAATGCTTTTCTGCTTACTAACGCCAGTTAATTACTTACATACGATGCCAAAAGCTCTTTTTCCTTTTTCTCTTTTATGAGGATTTGTCATGAAGACTAAGCGATTTTTTCATAAGTAGATGCTGATTAAGAAAGGGCTGTCATTAAGAGTCAGGGTATAGTTGAAGGAGGCGTGACCTAAAGAATCATAGCGAAAGATGGATTTTTTGTCCACTAACCATAATCCTCTTCTGTATGTTTCTGTTAACAGGCGAAGGATGGAGAGAAGATGGAAAGAGATCGGTGCTATGTACGCGGGAAAGATAGCTCTACGCTTATTTTCTTCATTATTAAAAATAGAAGAAAATGTGCAACTTGATCCAGAGACAGATGCAATATCACAATAAAACGGTTCTCTATCTTGGTACATTGGCAGAGATAGGGTAATGATAGACTTTTATAAAAGCAGAAGAATGTTAGATGAAAAGGAAAGGAACATAATTCTCGATGAAAATATAATTGAATAAGAAGAATATTTTTTCTCAGCTAACGAAGCAAATTAATTATCGTGGATGGATGATAAGGAGAAGATTTTGAAAGAAATAATAACGGCCGATTTTTAGATGGATGATTATGATTAGAGCTCCCTTGTTGGAAGCTCTTTTTTTATTTTAAAGAATAGGGAAAGGCAGACGATTGAATCAACTTTCGCTGGTTAGACCTTTAATTTTTCATTACATTCAATGTAAAAAAGCCGTCATGTGTAGAAATTGCTACTTTTTGTTTCTCTTTTTCAAAAAATCTTACAGCGCCTAATTGTTCTTCTTTTAACTCTGTCCAGCCTGAGTTTTTAATTGCTTTTAAATACTCTTCGTGTATGCTGCTAATTTCATCAGCTTTTGAATAATTATATTTTTGGTATTGTAAGATGTTTGGATTACCAGATTGGCCTTCTGTTTCTTTCGCACTGGCGGGCACTGGAAAATCAGAGTTTATCGTTGAAGGGATAAACTTATTAGTATTTGAAGAGCATCCACTGATTAATAAGAGACTGAATAGCACACCGATTATTTTTTGCAAACGTAGTTAAACCTCCTATACTCATTTTTCTAAGTCAAAAACGTTCCTCATCTTTCCTTTCTTCCCGATAGTTAGTAGAATGTCTATCCCCAGCTATTGAGCGATTATTTTTAACACCTTTTGTAAGGTCATCGTATGGAGAGTAATGGCTAGAAGATAGTTTTTTCTTTCTAATCATTTTATAAAGAATTATTCCCACGCCAAGAACGATGATTAAAAGAACGATATATTGCATGCTGGACATCACTCCTTAAATAATAGGTTATTCGTTGAATGGGTGGGGGAAATTGGATGAAAACGTAACAAATGAACAGTATTACATTGATATTCTTTTATTATAGTATCAACACCCATAATGTACAAATAATGGGACATTTTGCTAGGATGCACACGAACAGCAAATTCACTCACTGGATTTTAGATTAGTCTAATCGCCAAAAAGGTGTGTTTTATGTAATCACTCTTTTTTTGGTTGTCTCCCTTTATTAGATAGAGCCTTCTTTTTCTTCTATTTATAAGAATTTTATGTTAAACGGCACCTGCTGTGTTGGTGTTACTTAGTAAAAAATAGGTATATGGTCAGAAGAATTTAAGGAAGTTATAAGAAGGAAAGTGTATTCTTGCTTTACATATAAGACTTATAGAGAAATGATAAGGAAAAAAGTCACGTTAAACAAAAAAGCTTTTGAAGATAAGAAGCTTAATTAATAACTGACATCATATTAAACTGCGTAAATGTAAAGCAGGCAAGCAAGTATAAAAATATAGAAGCAAAAAGCCGAATGTTTAAAGATTGTTCACGATAGCGGCTGTGTTCTCTATAGTAGGGGGGAAAGAAATGCAGGGGAAAGAGTATGTTGATCAAGAATGGTTAGCGCTGATGATCGAGGCCAAGAAAGCAGGTATTTCAATTGAAGAAGTGAAGAAATTTCTTAAAAGTAAGGAGACATCTAGTGAGTTTCTTAGTTTTATAAAGAAAGATAGAGTATAGAGGGGGAGTAGCTGTTTCAGATGGATATAAAAGAGGGAATGTGCAAGAGAATTCTAAGGGACCGTTCTCTTAGATGAAATTAAAAAAGATCTCTTATGGATTCAAAATATAAATCGACATTTCAGTTACTTTGTGATATCAATTATTTTTTAGCATCTTTGTTAAGCTAGTTGAAAGTCTCTGGCCTTCTAATAAGTCCAGCTGATTGTCGGCGAGTAGGGGGAGTTCATATCTTTGCCTGATCACGTAGAAAAGTGGGCCACCTTTATGGGGTCAGTTCAAGTAGCCCACCTCATGGGGGATCAAAGGAGAAGGTGCAATCGATCCTGTTTTCTCCTTTTCTTTGTTCACTTTTCGCCAGTAAACAAAGGGTCTTCTAACACTCACTTTAGAAGCTATTCTTTAAATAAAGATCATTTGAGCTTTTTTGCTGCTGCACATGATTTTTCTCCTTCTTGCTTCAGAGAATCCCATTTCTTTCTTTTAGGAATGGATGTAATTATGCACGCGATTTTATATGTATTTAACCAGCAGTCAGCTGGTTTTAAAAAGGGCTTTTTTATTAGAAGGTGACGGTGGATTAAAATAAGGAAAGCAAATGAAGAAACTAATATTCATACATGTGAACACTGGAAATTGTTTAAGCTATCCTCCCAAATAAGGAATCTCTTGCGGAATTCATCATTCAGGAGATAGTTAAAACTTAAGGTGTTTTTTTATGTTTGTCCCTGCTGAATATGCATCAAGGTCTCCACTGTTTCTTTTCCAGGATGAATACCGATTTCCTCTTTTAGTTTCTTCTCAAAATTTTCATATAAACGGATGGCATCGGCCCGCATGCCGAGATGTGCGTATCCTAGCATTAAGCGAGTGACGATGTGTTCTGAATAAGGGTTAAACTGTAATATTTTGTGCAAGCACCCTATATATTTATCCTCTAGACTATTTTGTTCATAGTAATCGGCCAATCTATGCAAAATAGCTATAAGCTTAGCCGAGAGTTCATCTGCTTTCGGCCTTGCCCATTCGTAAGCTTCTTCTTCCATAAAAGCACCTGTATAAAGCAGAAGCACCTTTTCGACGTCCTCTACATTGTTAGAAGAAATGCTTTCTGATAGCTTTTCAAATGAAGAAACATCCAGCACTGCGTCATGTAAGTGCAAGGTGTATTGCTGGCCTGCAAAAGTCAGCGTATTGCCGGGACCAAACCCCTCCAGCTGCTTGCGTACATAAGAAATACAGGTGTGAAGATGAATTTTTGCTTTTTGGTAATCATGGCCTGGCCAAAGCTGATCAATGAGTATATCCCTATGGACCGGCTTATCCAGATGGAGTGTTAAGAAAGCAAAAACTTCTTTAATCTTAGCAGTTTTCCATTTAACAGCCGTATTATTACAGACAATAGAAAATTGCTTGAAACATTGTATATAGAGGGAAGGGGACTGAGGAGACAGTATCGGCTCCTTCTCTTTTTCCAGATTTAGTTTGTCCTCAAGGCGATCAATAGTCTTAGCCAGCCGCTCTTTGAGTATAGGCTTCAGCAAGTAATCAATGGAATCTAGTTCAAATGCCTGAATGGCATAATCTCTATGTGCCGTGGTAAACACAATTTGGACATTAGGCTTTTCATCTTGAATAAGAACAGCTAAATCAAGCCCGCTAATCCCAGGAAGATCAATATCAAGGAAGGCGGCGTTGAAAGAGATGTTGTTGATATCCTTAAGAAGCGACGGTGCATCTGGGTACGTGCCAACTACCTCTACTTGAAAATGAGCCAGTCGTTTTTTCATCAATTCTAGCGCTAACGGTTCATCATCTGCTAAAATAGCCCGAATCATAGATATGCCTCTCTTTTTCTTATTAATAAGTATATTGTAAGAGAAAAAAGTGTTAAATGTAAGAGTGAAATTGCACTTTTCGCATAAATACTGGAAATTGAGAGCAGGAAAAGTAAGAGAAAAGTCCTTTTAAATGAAAAAACTATCCTTTGACGATAGAAAGAGCAAAACAATTAGAATGACACGATAAATGGATTAAGCTGCCTTATGTCGGTTGAAGAGCTTTCTTTGTGTCTTTTTCAAAGCTGCTTGTTGGCATTGATAAGCATTTTGTAAGAAAAGAATAGTAGGATGAGGACCATCCGATGTTCTGTATGTTTCTTATTCCTGTACAGCACTAGAAGTATGTATGATTACATGAAGGAGAGGACAATAAAAAATGAGAGTTTTAATAGATAAAAAAGAAAAAAAGACGATGTCTACAACAGACAAGTATGAAAAAGCATGAAAAAACGAAATACATGGCTAGCTGTCCTCTGCTTTATCGTCGTTTTGATAGGGCTTCGTTTGTCCTGGCTTTATATCTATAATGACCCTAGTATGCCAAAGGCAGAAAAAGGAATAATAGATGCGGCAAAAGTAGACCTATCAAAAAAACCTATGCAGTTAAAGGGAGAGTGGCTTTTTTATCCAGAGCAGTTGCTCACACCTGATAGTTTGTCAGAGCAAAAGAAAAAAGCTGTACAGGTCCCGATTCCCTCTGATTGGAAAGAATGGATTCAGGACAAGCAGAAACATCCATACGGGTATGGCACCTTTCAATTGTCAATTTTAACGGATCAAAATAAGCAGGAAACATACAGAATTCGATTTATGGGCATCCAATCTGCTGCTCGTATTTTTGTGAACGGTCAGTTAATAAAAGAAATGGGCAATCTCGGTACAAATAGAGTGAGCTCCCATCCAGAAAACAGTTCTTTTTCTGTGAATGTCAAGCCGAAAAACAGCAAGATTGATCTAGTGGTTCAAGTATCTAATTTTCACTATCTACGGTCAGGCGGCATTTCACGCCCAGTGTATTTCGGAACAACAGAGGCTGTCAGACATCATGAGCAAATCTCTATGTCTATGCAGCTGATCACTGCAGCTGTTCTTTTTTTTCATGGAATTTACTTAGTTATTCTATACATGTTCGTTTTTAAGAAGAAAAATTTGCTTTTGCTTGCAACAGCTGTATTTTGCATGTGTTTTTCCATACTAATTGATGATGATCAACTGCTCCGATTTGCTATTCCAATGGATATTGCTTTTGAAACAAGATTAAAACTTGCGTATCTATTGTATTTTGGCGCGGTCGTTTGCAGTTTTAGTTTCTTGAAAACACTGGTACCGGGTCAGTTCAATAGAACCTTCCGTTTGTTTCAGTTATTTACAGCTATTTATCTTATTGCTTTGATTATTTTTCCCTATCAGGAGTTTTATTATTTCAGATCGGTTATTTATAGTTTTATTACTCTTGGACTCGCGTTTCTTGTTCCAGTTCTTTTCTATAAAGTAGCTTCTCGCAAGGAACCGTACACGATTTATCTTGTTTTTACCGTGGTGGCTGTTTCGTCCAGTGCACTAGGGGGAGCGGTAAAGCAATTTTTTAAGGGGATCGCTGTACCATTCTATCCATTTGATTTACTAATTGGCACTGTTTGTTTTGCTCTCTTTTGGTTTAAGAGATTTTATTATACAGCTGAAGAAAAAACACAATTGAATGCAAAATTGCAACGTGCAGATAAAATGAAAGATGATTTTCTGGCGAATACTTCCCATGAGCTGCGCAACCCGCTTCATGCGATGATCAATATTGCTCAGTCACTATTAAGTGACCCGCTGTCTGAGGAAACGAAAAGGCAGGTGCAGATGATAGAGTCAGTTGCCCGAAAAATGTCCTATACGTTACAGGACTTAACAGATATCTCAGCGCTGAAAGAAGGCCATGTTCCTTTATCCAAGCAGCCAGTCGATCTTTACAGTATTGTTGAGTATGTGTTTGACCTGTTGGCATTTTCAAAAGAGGGGAAGCATGTGGTATTTACCAACGATGTGCCAAAGACTTTTCCATTGGTGGTTGCAGATGAGAATAGAATGGCACAAGTTATGTTCAACCTTATTCAAAATGCGTTGAAATTTACTGAAGAAGGGATGATTTCTGTCTCTGCATTGGAGAAGGAGGGACAGGCAGTGATCTCTGTTCAAGATACTGGAATAGGGATGGATGAAGAAACACAAAAACGGATTTTCCAGCCATATGAACAGGCTGATTCGAGCATGACTGCTGCGGGAGGCGGCATGGGGCTGGGCTTAAGTATTTGTGCGCAGCTAGTTGAGCTGCACGGAGGAACACTGTTTGTGATCTCTTCTCCAGGAGAAGGGTCCACTTTTACCTTTTCTCTTCCGATTAGCAGGAAAAAAAGAGAGCGGATCGAGGAACCATTAAAGCAAGACAAACTGCCTGATTTGGTGGCGGCATCATTTGCTCGAGAAGAAACTGAGTCGATTCTGGTGATTGATGATGACCCAATTAACCTCTCTGTATTAAAGAGAATGTTGGCACAAGCAGGCTATGCGGTGACAACTTGCTTAAATGGAGAAGAGGCGCTTTTACACCTGCATGATCAAAGATGGAGTTTAATCATCTCGGATGTCATGATGCCTCGAATGTCCGGCTATGAATTAACCTCTCAAGTAAGGAAAAAGTTCTCGATGTCAGAGCTTCCGATTCTACTATTGACAGCACGGGGGAAAACGGAAGATATCGAAGCCGGCTTTCAGGCAGGAGCAAATGATTATATTTTAAAACCGGTGGAGAAGGCGGAGCTCATGGCAAGGGTTTCAGCGCTTCTTCAGTTAAAGCAATCAATGCACAAGCAGGCTCGTACAGAGGCAGCTTTGCTTCAAGCGCAGATGCAGCCTCATTTTTTATACAACACTCTTAACACAATCGTGGCGCTGAGTGAAATTGATCATGATGAAATGGCCAAGTTATTGCATGAATTCGGGAACTATTTACAGAAGAGCTTTGACCGGGGCAACATGCAGGAAACGGTGACGATGGAATCAGAGCTGAACCTTGTCCAATCTTATCTATATATTGAGCGTCAGCGCTTCGGTGAACGTCTGTCCATTTGCTGGGAGGTAGAGGACGACAGCTTGCAGGCACTTGTTCCTCCGCTGTCCATCCAAACACTAGTGGAGAATGCGGTGAGACATGGAAGGTCTGAGCAGACTAACCCGTTGGTTGTTTCTTTAATTGTGAAAAGAGTAGAAGATCATATACAAGTGGTCATTAAGGATAACGGTTGTGGGATAGAGAGCGAGAAAATAAAATTGATATTAGAAGATCCTGAACAAGGAGGCATCGGTCTCTATAATACGAATAAGCGTCTTATTCAGCTGTACGGGCAAGGACTAACTATTCAAAGCGCTATAGGAAAAGGAACAAAAGTGGCTTTTTCTCTTCCTATCCCATCAAGTGGAAACCACGATGCCCATCTATAAACGGGAAGGCTAGCTAGAATGCTTGGTTCTTCTTTATTTGACCTTCGTCTTTGGATGAATCTCCCTTCAAAATTTAAACGTATCATGATTTCGCCCTATCGATAACATAAAATGGATAGGGCGCTTTATCTATGACTGGTTAAGCGAACATCATCTTACTAAATTATTTTTTCGCTCGTGAAGAGACATCAAACATATGAGACAGCTAATTTTTAGTAAAGAAGAGCGCTTTAAATATCTATGAAAGGCAACAGGTTTCTAGACAGCCTGTCTAAAAGAGGGGGATAGGGAAAGTAAAAGAGACGTAATAAGAGAGAGTCAAAAAGCGTGTCAGGAAGTCCTGGATTTAATTGTTTGAATTTTATAAAATTAAGCTTGTTACTTGCTTGGAAAGAAATAGCTATCTTATAGTCTGGCGAATGATGGGAAGGCATTTACTCTGTAAAAAGCAAGGGGAGAAGAAAGTATGCATTGGAAAGTTAAGTTAGACCAATGGATGAGCTACATTCAATTGGATGATACGTTAAAAAGTCAACTACAGGTCATTCAAGAAGATGAAAAATTACTTGAGGACAGTTTTTATAAAGAACTAGAGTTTGGAACAGGCGGTATGCGTGGTGAGATGGGGCCGGGAACGAATCGAATGAACATTTACACTGTCCGAAAAGCAGCAGAAGGCTTGGCGCAATATGTGTTGAGTCAGGGAAAAGAAGCTGTGCTTCGCGGAGTAGTTATCGCTTATGATTCTCGGCACCTGTCAGCTGAATTTGCCCTGGAGACTGCAAAAACAATGGGCAGGCATGGTATTCGGACATATATGTTCGAAGAATTGCATCCCACACCTCTATTGTCATTCGCAGTAAGGTACTTACATGCTTATGCCGGCGTAATGATTACAGCGAGCCATAATCCACCAGAGTACAATGGGTTGAAAATATATGATGAAGATGGCAGTCAAATATCGCCGGCGATGGCTGATGAAATTATTGACTATGTGAAGAAGGCAGGAAGCGAACTGACCGTTGAAACAGCTTCTGAACAAGAGCTAATAGAAAAGGACCTGCTTACTTATATAGGCCATTCAATCGATCAGGCTTATATTCGTGCGTTAAATTCGATTAGGTATAATCAGGCAGAAACTAATAAGGAGGTATCAATTGTTTTTACACCGTTACACGGAGCGGGTAATAAGCCGATCAGAGCGGCGTTGCAGGCGTTTGGCTTTGAAGATGTAAGGATCGTAAAAGAGCAAGAGCTGCCCCACCCGGATTTTCCAACGGTCGTCTCTCCTAATCCTGAAGAGCATGAGGCGTTTAAAATGGCCATTTGCTATGGGGAAGAAAGAAATGCTGATATTTTAATAGGAACAGATCCTGACGCCGATCGTCTCGGAGTAGCCGTAAAAAAACACGAGGGAAAATATATCGTTCTAACGGGCAATCAAATAGGCGCGCTAATGCTGCATTACCTGCTTGAACAGAAAAAGCGGAGCGGTACGCTGCCTGAAAATGGGGTGATAATGAAAACAATTGTTACCTCTGAGATTGGTAGGGAAATTGCGGCTGCTTTTGGCATTTTAACAGTGGATACGCTGACGGGATTCAAATTTATTGGTGAAAAGATGAAAGAATTTGAGCAGTCTGGAGAGCACACATTTTTATTCGGATATGAAGAAAGCTACGGCTATCTAATTGGGGATTTTGTACGCGATAAAGATGCAGTGCAAGCGGCAGTATGTATAGCAGAAGTGGCGGCTGATTATAAAAGGAAGGGCAAGTCATTGTATGAAGGATTAATGGAGCTCTTTGAAACATATGGGTTCTATCAAGAGTCACTTCGCTCACTGACGCTGAAAGGAAAAGAGGGAGCAGAGAAAATTGCTGCGATTATGGAGAAGTTTCGGACGGAGCCGCTAGAGGAAATCAGCGGGATAGCAGTCATTGAACTAGCGGACTATCAAACAGGGGAGTACATAAATAAGAAAACAGGTTTAATAAGGCCAACTGGTTTACCAAAATCAAATGTGCTGAAACTTAAATTGGCAGACCATTCATGGGTGTGCATACGGCCTTCAGGCACTGAGCCGAAGGTGAAAATCTATTTTGGCGTTAAAGGCAAGTCGATACCTGATAGCCAAGAAAAGCTGGCAGGTATCGAGAAAGAAATGATGAGTATCCTTCATCATTTAGTAAGAGTATAGAGAACTGAAAACGGCAAAGACTAGTATATAAAGCAGAGTAACCGCCAGCACCTTTATGGAGTGCTGGCTTATTTTTTTAGAAAAGCAAAGGGAGATGAATTCATGTTATATCTTGTCCTTGTAGATACAGCAATGATTTGCCAATTAAAATAAGCAGCTCATTGGGAACAAGCCTTCTGTTAGCTACAAAGGGCAACGAAAATAGCTTGTAAAGTGCACCAATATAGACCAGATGAAATAAAATAAATAGACAGACAGTGTTTAGTCCTGAAAAAGGATGGAGGAACGAAATTGGTGCAAATAGAGAAAATATATTCGGAAGATTTTAAAGGAGCTAACCACTCCTTGCAAATACAAAATGCGATTGAATTTGCCAGGCAAAACAATACAAAAACTGTCCTGCTTGCAGATAAGTCTTACAACATCACTGCTCCTATAATCGTTAGAGAAGGAGTAAGACTGGAATTTGGGCATGGAACAACCTTCGTCGTTTATGGAAACTTTCCAGTAATAGAGTTGGAGAGAAACGCCGTGCTTACAGGAGCATACATTGCTATTGACGATGCAGCTTTTAATTCGGACGTGATTCGTTTAGATGGTAAACACAAATATTATAATGTCTGGAATCGGACTAAAATTGAAGAATTAAATGTAATTAACTGGTCGGGTAGCCATAAAGGAACAGGAATATCCTTATTTTCAGGCGGCAGTGGACATGAAATTTCTTATGTTAATTTTGAAAATGTGAAAATAGCGGGCATGGCTACTGGTATGAAATTGAAAGCGCAAAAGCCGGCAACGGGCATGGCCTGGGTAAATGCTAACCGGTTTACCAATGCCTCATTGGATGATTGTGTGACCATGATCCACATGGAGAGCGGATTAACCGTCCCTAATGAGTGCAGTGGCAACCAATGGACAAATTTGCAAATACAGCCTTCAACAGCTACCCAAAAGATCGCAAGAATTACTGGACAGTATAATAGACTTGAAGGAATGGTGTGGGATTTAGCCTCTATTCCCCATAAAAATCCGATTATAGACTTGACTGCCGCATCAGACGCAACGGATATTCTTATCCCGTCGATCCCGCTAAACCGGATTAGCGATAATGGCACAAATAATAAAATTGGCAGATAAAGAGCAAGTGGGTCGTCAGTGTAAGAAGCTGATCAGAAAAATATAAGAACGTCATGAGATAATAAGGAAACTAGAAAGAAGGAATGTAGTTTCCTTCTTTTTATGTCGTTTCATCAATTTTCTAGCTAGCTAGCTAACTGTCTGTATTAACAGCCTTTTCTACTGAGGGCTGGTTGCTTTTTTCTCCGAAGCGGTTCAGATGCAATTAAATCATCTAGAGTGGTTTCAAGAGCCAAGGCAATTTGGGAAAGAATGCGCAGGGACGGATTGGTCATGGCTTTACTCTCCAACGTTGATAAATAGGATTTTGAAATATGAGCTTCATTAGCAAGTTTTGTCAGTGAATATCCTTTTTCCTCACGCAATTGTTTAATACGCCTACCTATCATGTTAGAATTCTCCTTTTTTGGTTTTTGTTCATTATAACGCATAATTGAATATTTTTAGGTTATTTTTTCGCCTAAAATTAAAAAAATGTTCTTTATAAAGAATAAACAGGTCTAATTACCTATTATTTATTGCGGAGCCACATGGTATACTCACATCAAGGTTGTTCTCTAAAAAGAACAAACGGGTGAAAAGATAGTCAGATATCCCAATTAAAGGTTTATTATCTATCGATGGGAGAGGAAGAAGAGAATGAGAGTGTTAGTTACAGGCGGAGCTGGATTTATTGGTTCACATATTACAGAGGAATTACTGGCGCAAGATCACCAGGTAGCAGTGGTTGACAATCTTTCCTCTGGGAAGAGAGAGCAAGTCCCTGCAGCCGCTGTATTTTATGAAGGAGACGTTAGAAAAAAAGAATTAGAGGAATTTTACTCGGATTTTCAGCCAGACTGTGTCATTCATTTAGCTGCACAGGTCTCAGTTGCTAAGTCTTTTCTAGAGCCGCTCAACGATATTGAAGAAAATATTGTTGGTACTGTGAATATGCTTGAAACGTGCGTAAAGTATGGCGTAAAAAAAGTGATTTTTTCTTCCACTGCTGCTTTATACGGCAATCCTGATTACTTGCCGGTTGATGAACGCCATCAGGTGAATCCCCTCTCTTTTTATGGATTATCAAAAAAGCATGCGGAGGCCTACATAAGGTTGTTTTCAGAGCTGCATGGATTAACGTATACGATTTTGCGTTATGCCAATGTATATGGCATGAGACAGAGTGCCAATGGAGAGGCGGGAGTGATCTCTATTTTTATTGAAAAACTTTTAAACAGCCAGCCGCTGACTGTGCTCGGAGACGGAAACCAGACGAGAGATTTTATTTTTGTTAAAGACGTGGCCAAAGCCAATGTCGCTGCGCTCACTCATGGTGAAAATGAGATTATCAACATCAGCACAGGAAAGCAAACATCAGTATTAGATATGGTAAAAGAAATGAATGAAATCGCTGGGAATGTTTCTTCTCTTATTTTTAGCGAAGAACGGACAGGAGATATTAAGGCGAGTTGTTTAACAAATAAAAAAGCAGAAACTGTGCTTGGGTGGAAGCCGGTTTATTCATTGGCAGAAGGGTTAAAAGAAACGATTTATTATTACCAGAAAGAGATGGTCATACAGAGCTGACGGAAGGAAGGAGAAGCTGTTATGCAGGAGGATATGACTATAAAGGGGTTTTTAAATTTAATCAAGAAAAGAATGATTTTGATCAGTGTAACTGCAGTGATCGTAGTAGTAGTCACTGGTTGGGCTGTCTTTTATATTTTTGAACCGACGTATGAAGCAAGTGAATATATTTTGATTGGTAATCTGCAAAATACAAATACAGAAAATTCTTATGAGGAAACACAAAAAATTCCACAAATGCTAGCGTCCTCTGTGGACTTTATAAAAAGTCCGATTGTTTTAAGCGCAGTAAAAGAAGAGCTTGATTTGAGAGGAACCTCATTAGAGGAAAAGCTGTTTATTGAAAACAATAAAGATTCTCAAATCGTTACTATAACGGTAAAAGACCGGGATGAAAAACTGGCACGAAATATTGCCAAAACTACAGCAGTCATATCACTTGAGAAAATGAACACGCTTCTCAAGTTCAACCAAGTGAAAATTTTGGAAAAAAACGATGGGATTATCAAGAAAAATAATGAAGTAGCAGCCCTGGCGATTGCCCTTATAACTGGACTATTATCGGGGATTGGTCTAGCTGTTATTCGTGAGCAATTGGATGACTCAGTGAAAAAAGAAGACGACGTGGAGAATTTACTTGGCATGCCGCTGTTAGGGAAGTTTGATAGCAAGATAGAATTCCGGAAAAGCAGCAAAGAAAAACGCCCTTACGAAGAATATGATCCAGAGAGGAGGCAATTGGTTGCTAAAGAGAAGGAAAAACAGGTGGATCAGGCGACTTCCATCTCCTGACAAGTGGTTGAGTACAGAGCAGATCCGAATGATGAAAATGAATATTCAACATGCGGTTAAACATGAAAATCTAGTTTTAATGGTGACCTCTCCAGAAGAAAATAGAAGGCAGCCGCTTATTTCTTCAAAGCTGGCCAGTTCGTTTGCAGAAGCAGGGAAAAAAGTGCTGCTGGTTGACGTGAATTTCAGAAAGCCAGTGATTCACCAGTTGTTTGGTTTCCGAAATGCTTCGGGTTTGAGCAATTTATTAAGGGGAGAAAAAGGAAAGGTCATGGAAGGAATTGTTCAAAATCTAGATATACTTTCTGCTGGATCTTTCTCCATCCATCTTGAAAGCTTAGAGAGAATAGAGCAGTTAATAACTGTTTGGCAGCGCTGCTACGACGTCATTGTCCTAGATACACCGGCGTTTTTGGATGCAGCTGACTCTCAAATCCTTTCATCTGCCTGCGATGGTGTGCTTCTTGTCATTCAAGAAAATCGAACAAAAGAAGCCGATGCTTTGCAAGTGAAAAAGATACTGGAAAGAACAAACAATAACTTTTTAGGGGCAATTTATCAAACAAGTTGAAGTTATGCAGGTGATGATGAATGGATAGCAGAAAAAAAAACTCCATTGGTAAAAATGTCTTTCACTTATTTTATAGTACCGCTTTTTCGAGTGGGTTGAACGCTGTTACACTTGTCATTTTAGCAAACTATTTGAATTCTCACAGTTATGGAATGTTCAGCATTGCCTTAGCATACTCACTAATTATGGGTTACTGTACAGATGCTGGGATCAGCGTAGCAGTGCTTCGCGAAGGGTCAAAGAAAGGGATTAGCCTCCCAGCTGTTCTTTCTTCCTTTATCAAAATTAGAGCTGTGTTATTGGGAATTACATTTGCGGGCGGCTTCTGTCTGATTCAACTGTTGTATCAAGGGCAGCCAGAGTTAATGAAAACGATGTATTTCTTGATCGTGCCCATGGTGATAGGTTTAGCTTTACAGAGCATTAGCATCACCTATTTTCAACTTACGGAAGAGATGCAATATTTAGGAGTAATCCGTATTTGTTCAGCCGTGCTGCTCGTCACTTCTATTTTGGCAGGCATAACCTTGTCGTTGCACCCATACGCCATTTGTTTTTTGTATGGTTTATCTTATTTATTAGCAGGAGTGATAGGAATTTACCTGATCGGAAAGCGGACGGCGATCCGGTTTCACTATGCTTTTCATAAAGGGATGTTGAAGAATGTGCTGTCCTTCATGATAAGTGGTTTATTAATTGTCCTCCTTCCACAGCTAGGGCCAGTTGTGCTGGAGAAAACATTAACGCTCAAACAGGTGGGATTTTTTGCTGTTGCTTACCGGATTCCTTCGGCTTTATATCAAATTCCAGGGGTATTGGCGGGCGCATTTTATCCGGCGTTATTTAAAAGCTATAACAGCAAAGGAAAGATCGAGCATTTGCAGTTAAATATGTTGCAGCTAAAAATGATGGCACTGCTAGGTATGGCGATGACGATTTCTTTATTTTACATACCGGAAATCATCATTGGCACATTGTTTGGGGAAGAGTGGTTATTCGCTGCGAAAGCTTTGCAAATATTGTCTTTTCTGCTTGTCTTGCAAAGCGTCAATATAGCGTTGGCTGATGGATTAACGACGAAAGCTTTGCAGTCTCGGCGAACAACTGTCCAGGCGCTGTCTCTTGTCGGAGGGATTTATTTTTATATGGCTTTTAGCCATCAATATGGAGTGGAAGGCGCTGCTTTTGCAGGGGTCGCTGTCGAGCTGCTGTCTTTAGCAGGCTATTGGCTCTTGAATCCGGACAGAAAAGCTTTAGCGGTTAAAGTATTGCTTCCTTATTTATTGTTCTTTCTTGCTTTTTTTGCAGTTACGAGTTCTTTCTTTTCGGCTTCTCCTATGCTTGCTGCTGTTCTTCACTTGTTATCCCTTCTAGTGATCATAGCAGTCGATCGGGGCTTAATGCGCAAATTAATGAAGCTTATTTGTAAAGACCAGAGCGAAGAGGCGGTAAAGCGAGGGATAAAAGATGGGATTTCTTAAGTCTACTAATCAAAAGCAGCGTCACACCGGTCTGTTTTTACTGCTTTTTTTCTTTATGTTAAGTAAATATAACCTATATATTGGCTTTGCCTTAAAGCCTTACATGGTCTTTTTATGTGTATATTTACTTTTTCATTTTTCTGTTTTCTCTTTTCAGAAAATGCATGCTTTCGAAATCATGATGTTATTATTCTATTTATTCTACAGTTTTACCGGCATTTTTTCCGCTTATCCTTTTGCCAGTATTCGTATTATGGCAGGCATTTTCTTACTGATCAGCTGTTATTTCATTTTAAGGTTCGTTTTAGAGAAATATTCAATTAATGCAATACAAGAGGCCATTGCCAAGTCAGGTTTATTGTTTAATATGGTAAGTCTTCTGTTATATGCCATAGGATTAAAAAAAGTGGGATTCCAAGTATCGGAAGAGATGATTTCCAGTTACGGGGTCCTTATGGACAGAAGCTATCCGCGACTGATCGGCTTGCTAGAAGATCCGAATCTGTATGTTTTTTATAATATGATTTTCTTTACATACTTTCTGACCAATATGACTAGCTGGAGAAATAAAGCGGGGTTTGCTCTCTGCATGCTCACGACGGTCTTAACCTTTTCAAGAGGCGGCATATTATCTATGCTCCTGATTATTTTGCTTTACACAGCAATCAGCCATTCTGCTGCAAGATGGCGGACACTCGGTACATTGGGCATCATTTCTATCGCGGCAGGTTACATAGCCGTAGTTGTCATGAAGGTTAATATTGTGGGGATGATCGGAAAAAGAATAGAAGACTTTTCAAGTGATGGGGGAAGCGGGCGCTTTGAATTGTGGAGTCGGGCGTGGAACTACTTTCTTGAACATCCTGTTGTTGGAATAGGGGCCGATAATTTTATTGAATATAACAAAGCGCATTATGGAGAGAGTTTATACACGCACAATACCTTTTTGCAAATATTATCGGAATCGGGTCTAATAGGGTTTTCTTTATACTTTCTATTTCTTCTTTTGGTGTTCATTCAACTTATGAATCGCCATTTAAGGAGAGCGCATTTATATTTGCTTTTATGTTTTGTAGCATTTTTACTGCAGATCATGTCTCTTTCTTTGATTATTAATGAAGTATTTCTTCTATATCTTGCTGTTCTTTCAACCGTTTTGCGAAAGGAAAAAAGAGTGCGGCTTACAAAACAGCAGAAAGTGAAGGATCGTCAACTCACTGACAAGGAGGTCTATGGAAATGAATGTGCTGTTAATGACAGATAAGCTAATAACAGGCGGAGCCGAACATTACTTTTGTAAATTGGAGAACCAATTGAACCATCCAAAACTGGTCTTTTATACAGCGGCAGGCAAGGGGGAACTATTCGGGAAAATCAGTAATAAAGAGCATTTTACGCCTCTGTCTCGCAGCAATCATCTTCTTAATCTGTTGACCATTAAAAGAAAAGTGCTGGAACATGATATTGACATTATCCATGCAAATAGTTTAAGAATGGCCCTTTATGCTATAGCAATGAAGAGGTTAATTAAAAAGGGAATAAAGATCGTTTATACCAAGCATAACGTGACAATGATGGAAAAAAATCTTCGTCCGCTCTTTGCTCAGCTGTTAAACAGGCATATAACAAAAATTATTACAGTGAGCGGCTATGAGCAGGAGAATCTTTTGCAGCTTGGTATCCAGCCAAGCAAGATAACAACGATCTACAATGGAGTAGATTTAAACCAATTCACGTATCATCAAAAAGAAAGAAAGAACGGATTTAAAGTTGGGATTTTGGCAAGGCTGTCTCCGGAGAAAAACCATACATTATTTCTGGAAATTGCGAGAAAGTTGAAAAATGATCCGGATATACAATTTTATATAGGTGGAGAGGGGCCGGAATATGTAAGAATCAGCCAAATGATTGAAGAGTGGGGCCTTACTCGCCATGTGCATATGAGGGGGGAAGTGAACGATCCGGAGAATTTTATTAAAGAGATGGACGTACTCGTTTTAACCTCTCATCGTGAAGTGTTTCCATTGGTTGTTCTCGAAGGAATGGCTGTCGGAACACCGATAGTTTCAGTGAACACAGGCGGAATTAAAGAAGCTATTATCAGCTCTGAGCTTGGTTATCTTGTACCGGACTATTCAGCAGAAAGTTTTTGTGAACATATCGTGTCACTCAAAGAAAATCAGCAGTTAAGAGTAGGAATAGCTAGGCGTGCTCGTGAATGGGTACAGAAGAATTTTTCTTTAGAAAAAATGGTCAGCTCTACCATGAAAGAGTATTTAAATGAAAAATAAAAGGAGTTTTATTGTTTGGGTGTTCTTTATAAAGAACGAAATTACCAATAGAAAGAGGGATTGGAATGAGCAGGGGGAGTGAAGGGCGGATTGGCAAAATGTCTCTTGCTGTATTGGATATTTCATTCATCCATTTAGGTTATCTAACTGTCTACTGGCTGTCGAATGAGTCGGCTGTTCCTTTTCATTATGTGCAGGCAGCTCCTTGGGTTTCAGCCATAGCCTTTATTATTTTTTATTTATTTGGTTTTTATATGGATTGGCAAAGAAAAAGCTTTCAGCAGATGGCTTGCACGATTTTATTATCACTCGGAATAGTAGCGGTCTTAATAACCATCGCTAATATTGTTTATCCAATGGCAACGTTTTCCACACAATTGATTTTAACTGCTTCGTTGATACACGCTGTTTCAATTCTATTGAGCCGTCTTATTATTTGGCAGGTAATAAGAATGGTTCACGGAAGAAAACGGTTGTTAATCATCGCAGAAGATGAAAAAAACGGCTTATCTTTAGCTGATAAACTACTTTCCCATCACAAAGGATGGTTTATTGTCAGTAAACTTGTCACCTTAAAAGAAAAAGACAAATTAACAGATTGTTTGAAAGAGATCGACGTCGTATTAATCAGTGATTCCATCAATGGAAAGCAAAGAAGTGAGCTGATTAATCTCTGCGCCAAGCAAGAGAAAGAAGTGTTGGTTGTACCCCAGCTCTTTGAAATATTTATTCACGGGTCAGTTCATCAGCAAGTGGATGATATGTTAGTCCTGTCTATTCCTCCTACAAAGCTTAGTGGAGCGAGACGTGCAGTGAAACGGGCTTTCGATTTTGTGGTAGCAGCTATCCTTCTTGTAGCTGTTAGTCCGGTGACTATTTGTTTGTGGGTGCTTATCCCGCTTACATCAAAAGGACCTGCTTTGTTTAAGCAGGAACGGCTTGGAAGGAATGGAAAGCCCTATCAAATTTATAAGTTTAGGAGCATGGTCCAAAATGCAGAAAAAGATACCGGTCCCGTATTGGCAACAGAACGTGATCCCCGAATCACAGCGATTGGCAGATTGATTCGGGCTACACGGCTCGATGAATTGCCTCAATTATACAACGTGCTTAAAGGGGAAATGAGCCTGGTGGGGCCGCGTCCGGAAAGAAAGTTTTTTTACGATCAATTCCAGCAATATTTGCCTGAATATTCAAACAGAATGACTGTGAAGCCTGGATTGACCGGGCTGGCACAAGTCATGGCCAATTATACGACTGCTCCTGAAGATAAGCTACGGTTTGATTTAATGTATATTCGCCATTATTCCTTTGGAAATGACATCAAAATTTTATTCCAAACCATCTGGGTTATCTTCCAGAAAAACAAAGCTGAAGGAGTAGTAGAAACAAACTCTCAGAAGAAAAAGAGATTATTGCAGCTGCTCAGTCAAAATCAGGCTGCCGGCCAGTAAAGGAGAATATATAGCATGAAGATCTTATTCATTACCCATCGAATGCCAAAGGTTCCGGGAAAAGGAGATCAGGTTAGAGCTTTTCAACAAATGAAAAGCCTGGTGAAGAAAGGCCATACGGTTCACTTTTTATTCCAGGAGAAAGACGAGGCACATTGGTGCTGTGCTTCTTCTTTGATAGAAGGAAGCGGCAAAGAGAAACAGAAAATGAAGGTGAAAAATAAGTCTCTTTCAATCATTAGAAGCTTTCTTCTGAAAGGCTATCCCTTAAGTGTGTCGCTCCATTCTTTTCCAGTATTGAAAGCTTTCCTTACAAGCATTACAAGCCAGGTTCACTATGACGTCATCCATATTCAATCGAAAGTTCTCCATAATTTTTCTTCATTGAATATTTCCAATTCAACAGTGGTAGTGGATTACATAGATGCCATCAGTCTTAATCTAGAAAGGCGATACCATTGGGCGAAGAACCCGCTTGAGAAATTAGCGGTTAAAGGGGAGTTGGGCCGGATGAAAAAATATGAAAGCTTTATAAGAGATCAAGGTGTAAAAACCATTATTACTTCCCCGGCTGACAAAGAATTTCTTCATTCAAGGCGGGCCAAACAAGTGAACGTGGTGCCTAATTATATTGATTTATCCTACTTCCACTTGAACCATTCAATTGAGGATAAAAAGAAAGCCTTGGTATTCACAGGGACAATGAATTATGCCCCAAATGTCGATGCAGCCATGAGGCTTGTGAAGGATATTTACCTTCCTTTAAGAGAAAAATTTTCTGATTTGGAATGCTGGCTTGTTGGAGCCTATCCTTCAGCAGATGTACAGAAACTGAGCAAAATCAGCGGTGTAATGGTTACTGGATTTGTAGAGGATATTAGACCGTGGCAATGGAAAGCGGCAGTATACGTTTGTCCCCTTCGCTTTGGAGCGGGGCAGCAAAATAAGATATTGGAGGCAGCTGCTTTAGGGTGTTCCATCGTGATGAGCAACATTACAAATTCCGGCATTGGCTTCACACACAATGAAGAAGCACTGATCTGTGAACAGAATAAAGAATTTGTAGAGCATACTGAACAGTTGCTGATTAATAGAGAGCTGGCAGCCAAATTAGCCGGGCGGGCTAGAGAGTTTGTAGCCCACCGTTTTTCAGAGGAGGTTGTGACGGACCGATTGATTTCCACTTATACAAAAGCAGATAACTATTAAAAAACGGAACGGGGGAACGATGAATGCAGCTAATCTTATTATCCGGTGGGTCGGGAAAACGCTTATGGCCCTTATCAAACGATTCGAGATCAAAACAATTTTTACAGGTGCTTGCTAATGAAGACGGCCATATGGAGTCGATGGTGCAAAGAGTATGGCGGCAGCTTGGTCACGTGGGTTTACAGCAATCAACCATGATTGCTACAAGCAAATCTCAAGTAGATATGATACAAAGTCAATTAGGTTCGCATGTGCCGCTTATTACTGAACCGGAGAGAAGAGACACATTTTCCGCTATTGCTTTAGCAGCTGTATATTTGTATTGCATAAAGGGGGTTAGCTTACAAGAAGTAATTGGTGTACTTCCCGTTGATCCATTTGTTGAGGACCGTTTTTTCCATGAAGTGGAACGGTTGGAAGAAACATTGATAACTTCTGAGGCAGACCTTGCTTTAATAGGTGTAAAGCCGACATTCCCTTCAGAAAAGTATGGTTACATTTTACCTAAAATTGAGGACATTCAACGGGCTTATATGGAAGTAAGCCATTTTAAAGAAAAGCCGTCTGCATTACAAGCAGCTGGCTTAATAGAACAGCACGCTTTATGGAACGCAGGAGTTTTTGCATTTAAGCTTGAATACATTTTATCTATCCTTGAAGAAAAGGGCTTGCCTATCCATTACGAGGAGTTATACAAACAGTATTCGCTTCTGCCAAAAAAGTCATTTGATTATGAAGTCGTTGAAAAAACAAAAAAAATAGTAACGGTTCCTTATAACGGTTATTGGAAAGATCTTGGAACGTGGAATACACTAACAGAAGAAATGTGCACAAATCAAATGGGCGATGGAGTAATCAGTCAAGATTGCACAAATACTCATATGATTAATGAGCTGGGAATACCAGTTACTGTAGTCGGTGTGACGGATCTTATCATTGCAGCGAGTCCCGACGGTATTCTCGTATCGGATAAAAATAAAAGCCCGAGGGTTAAGACATTGCTTGATGGAATTCAGAAGCGGCCAATGTATGAGGAGAGACGCTGGGGTTGGTATCGCGTGCTCGATTATACGAAAGTGGAGGACGAAGCGGAGGTATTAACCAAGCGGGTTTGCATAAAAGCTACCAAGAATTTAAGTTATCAAAAGCATCGTTTTCGCAGTGAAGTCTGGACAATTATTAAAGGAAAAGGAGAATTTGCTTTAAATGGCTTAATTTATTCTGTGAAAGCGGGAGATGTGCTTCATATTCCAGTTGGAGCAGAACATGGGTTGAAGGCAATCACAGATTTGGAATTTATCGAAGTGCAATCAGGTTCTAATTTAGTAGAAGAGGACATATACCGCATTTACATGGACTGGTATGAAGTCGTGCAGCATTGCAATAAAGTAGTAAGTTGAATAAGAAGGCAAAATTGATGCTAGAGAAGAATATGCACATTAGATGGCTGCCTATTATTTTTCTATTTGGAGCAGTTAGTTTCTATTTGCTGATAGGTTTGCGGGGGTGGGGAGAGCCCGACCTTGAACAGACGAATCGTGCATCCCGGGAACAAGTTGTAGAAGTAGAAGATTTTACAACAGATGAAAGAGGAACAGCAGACGATTATTCAAAGGCGATTCAACAGGCCATTGATTTTTGTGTTACATACAAAAAAGAAAAAGTAATGTTTAGAGCAAACAAAAAGTATGTCGTCCAGTCAGGCTTTACTGTCAAAGAAGGCGTGAAACTGGAGTTTGGCCAAAATTCTATATTGGTGGTTAAGGGAAATGAGCGTGTGATAACCGTTGAGAAGGATGCCGTCATTATAAATGGAACCGTGCAAATCGTAGATCCTGATTTTCAGTCGGAAGTTATTTTTTTAAAAGGCACGGACCGCTTCGATGCCACAAATAGGACCCGTATTGAAAACATGGCGATTATCAACAAAAGTGAAAGTTACAAAGGAACGGGTCTTTCTCTTTATGCTAAGGGTCCGTGGCACAACATTAGCTTTGTTCATTTTGAAAATATTTCTATAGTGGGCTTCCAAACAGGCATTCAACTAAAAGCCGAAAATCCTAAAGATGAGACTTACAGTTGGATTAATGCCAATCGTTTTGAAAATGTGTCATTGGATGATTGTGTTTTTGGCATCCGGTTAGTAGGTTCAATCAGCATTCCAAATGAGTGCTCAGGCAATTATTTTACAGGGCTGCAAGTACAACTGACCGAACATACAGAGCAATTCATAAAGGCGGATGGTTCATATAATAAATTTGAGGGCATGGTTTGGGATGTGCAGCGTATCAGGCATTCTGCGCCGCTCGTAGTGCTTACAGCTGAAACAGAAAATAATCAATTAGATCTAAATATAGCAGATGAATGGATCAACGATCGTGGTCAGAAAAATAGTTACTGAGAAAAAAAGTGTCTGTTTATTCCGTCGAAAGAAGTGATAAAATGTTTTACTAAAACTAATGCAAACAACTCAATCCAGGTGCTAAAATTTAAGTAGAATAAAACTTTTCTTTTTCTTGCAAAGGCGAATATCAAATCATAGAAAAAGGCAAACTTATTGAAAAATAAGGACGCAAAGCTTCAGGTCTAAGGGGAAATACGCTATGACGGCTGGGCTGCCGATATTCTAGGAGGATTTTCTTATGAAAGAAGACCAAGTCTCAGTGGACAGGGAATGGATTGTTTTAATAAAAGAAGCAAAAGAGCTAGGAATCTCTCTTCAGGAAGTGAGGGATTTTTTGAAAAGCGGCCGGTTTGAGGGGACAAGTTTTAGGCTTGCCTGAAGATGACTCTAATGGGGGACATTCCGGTGAAGCGGTCAGATCTAAATAAGCAGAAAATAGTTGAATAGAGCCCTAATAAAAACTACAGCATTACGAAAGAAGTTTGACATGCGGGATCAATTGCCTATCGTTATTTCTGAATTTTCTGCTTGTTTGTTAAAGGAAGGCAAGTGAAAAAGCCCCGTTAAAAGAGAACTTATTTATCGGGACTATTAGACTTCTGCCATTTTTGAAACTCAAGAAATTGTTTAAACTGTTCTTTGCTGATCCCGGATTCCATTGCTTCTTTGGCCAGTTCGAGCCATTCAGTATCAATTTCTTTAATAGGATTGTCACCTTCGTCTATTAATTTCTCTACACTCACATTTAATACCGAGGCAACTTTATGCAGAAATTGAATAGAAGGATTTAATTGTATTTGGCGTTCCACTGAAGAGACGTATGATTTTGCTACTCCGGCTCGATTTGCCAATTCAGTCAACGAAAGTCCTTTAGACATTCTAAGCTCACGGATTCTTTCCCCTATAGACATTATGATCACCCTTAAAATATGCTGAAAACCGAATTATACAGATTTATTTTAACATGATACCGCTTAAAAGAACAAAGCCCTTATTAAAAGTAATGGAGCATTTATGATCAGTTACAGCAGGACTGGGCTGAAATTACACAAAAACATGAGAGAAGCGACTCACTCATATTGTTTCCACAACGTACTATCTTCTTATCTGATGCTCATCGGTAAAGGAGCATTTATATGTGAAAAGATG
This sequence comes from Pseudobacillus sp. FSL P4-0506, assembly GCF_038003025.1. Taxonomy (NCBI): domain Bacteria; kingdom Bacillati; phylum Bacillota; class Bacilli; order Caryophanales; family Bacillaceae; genus Pseudobacillus; species Pseudobacillus sp. FSL P4-0506. The sequence goes on along the minus strand of NZ_JBBOOI010000001.1, from coordinate 3,060,367 downwards.
TGTTTGGCAACAGACTGAAACCTTTTGACAGTCAAGGGAAGAACGGCAGTAAATAGCTTGAATGGCTTCTCACACGGGTGAGGGGCTTTTCTTTATGACTAAAAAAGAGTTTGCTGGTAGCTCTCTAGCTCGTACAATCAATTGGACCTGTCTTTGCCACAGGTTAAGACTTTTCCTCGTAAGGATAAAATGTGACATTCTTCCCTTTCATTAGATATATTAGCTAGGGAATAATCAACATTAACAAGTAAAATTTAACTCCTATTACGATTTTGAAGAGTAGGATGGATAGACTTGTCGGCTAACATAAGAGACCGCCTCGTTTTTATTGACTCATCCATTGTTTACCAAAGGTGTATCGTTATGTATAATCAATAACATTGGGTAATGTAAGGAGGAATACTTTTTGAAAAGACTAGCTGTATTTTGTGGATCAAGTAATGGAGCTTCTGATCTTTATATTGAAGGAGCAAAAACTTTAGGAAAAGAGCTTGCTAAGCGCCAAATCGAGCTTGTATACGGAGGCGCAAGTGTAGGAGTAATGGGAGCGGTAGCTGATGCTGTTTTGGAAGCGGGCGGTCATGTCATTGGAGTGATGCCAAGCTTTCTTGATGAAAGAGAAATTTCTCATAAACACTTATCTCAGCTAATTGTTGTTGAATCCATGCATGAGAGAAAGGCTAAGATGGCCGAATTAGCGGACGGATTTATTGCCTTACCGGGCGGACCAGGAACATTAGAGGAATTTTTTGAAATTTTCACATGGGCTCAGTTAGGACTACATCAAAAACCATGCGGCCTTTTGAATATCAATAATTATTACACCCCGCTTGTCACCTTGTTCAATCATATGACAGAAGAACAGTTTTTACAGGAAAAATACCGTTCTATGGCCCTTGTAGACACTGATCCGGCGGGTTTGCTTCATCAGTTTAATACATATCAGCCGCCTTCAGTGAAAACCTATATTACAAAATCTCAAAGCTAACTAAAAATGTTGAAAATCCCATCGTTTGTAGGGGTAGTCACTTAGCCCATAAAGGGCATTAGAAGGCTTTTAAAACTTAATAACTAGCTATAAAAGGGTTTGACCAACAAAGCGCAAGGAATCCCCGCTCAGCCAGCTGCCAGAGATGACTGATAGTTAAAAAGCCCCCTGTTTAATGGGTGATTAGACTGAGAAATGGCGATTAATCGATAACAGGCAAGGATAAAATTGATTCTAGTATAAAGTTGCTAGTTTTTCGGTAACCGACAACAACCTATGGTAGTCTAGATAGCAGAAGCAGGTTATTAAATCTGAAATAAATTAGAGGGAAAACATGAAAAAGGATATGAAGACACGGCAGACTATTCTTAAGGCTGCCCTTGAATGCTTTAGTAAGAATGGTTATGTAAACACGTCTATTAGTGATATTGTCAAGTGTTCTGGTGTAAGCAAGGGTGGCATATACTGGCATTTTAAGAGCAAAGAAGAAATGTTTGTTCAAATGATTGAAGAAGAATACGAACCATGGCTGAATAGTATCCATTCCACTTTATCAACCATATCTGATCCTATTGAAAAACTCAAAAAATATGGGGAAATGTTTTATTCTCAAATTGATATCCCGATTTTTAAATTGATACCAGAGTCATATTGGGGTGAAGTAGGAGAACAGTATCGTGAAAGACTGAATAAATGCTATTCTAAAGATGATGAATTAATCCATTCTATCTTTACAGAAGCGATTAACAAGAAACAAATCAAAGTATCCGATGCAAAAGCATTAACCTGGATTTATATCTCCATGTTAGAAGGCCTTTTTGCAAAGTTATCACTTCGATGGGAAGACAAAGAAGAATTAGTAAAGTATTTTGAACAAGGTATCGATATTTTTTTAGAGGGCCTTACAGTTAACAATGATACAAATTAAAAGCTAAAACCCCAGGCAAAATCGAGAGAACTGGAAAAACATCGTTCAAATGAGAGGGATGAATCCCCAGGCTATTTCAGGTTAAGTATCTTACATAAAGGCTTTTTCATCCTCACGGCTCGATAAGAGTTTGTGAGGTTTTTTGTGGAATTGGACTCTGGTTATTTTTCAATATAACTTCCGATCCATTCCCCATTCATATACCCACTATTTCTGAACATTTAGTCCAATAAGTTTCTTCGTTTTAGTCTTTAGTTTTTTCTATTCTTCCAATTAGAGGGGGAGGAGGTAAAGAATTACCTTACCTATATTTTATTTATAAACTTGTTATTTTGTATAAATAAAGTTGTTTAAAAAGTGCGAGGCATTTTATTCAACAACCGGGTCATTTAATTGAGTAATGAGTTGCAAAAAACATACTTTTTTATAATTGTCTTCTTACTACACAAATGTCATGAATACCAATGCTCGTGATGCCGTTCATGTGATAGGCGGGTTGGCAGTACCCCTATTAGAGCTTATTATTCTAAAAAAGAAGACGCCATCCAAAATACATCGGATAGCGCCTTGATATTTCAAGCAGTTCCATTAAGGGTTCGTCGACCAAAGTCCAGCATGTTTTAATACAACACGTGGATGAAGTTTTAGCTGTGCAACCATTAAGTCTGCTAAATCTTCCGCTTGCATCACTTTTTCTGGATTGCCGTCTGTTAAGTTTAGCTCAACAGCCATATCTGTTGCAACCGTACTTGGCGTTAACGTTGTAACACGAATATTTTTCTTGCGTACTTCAAGCATTAATGACTCACTTAGTCCGATAACTGCAGCTTTTGAAGCCGAGTATGCACTTGTAATGGGTGCCCCTTTTTGACCAGCTGTTGATGAGATATTAATGATGTCGCCTGTGTTTCGCTCCATCATTTCTGGCAATACTGCACGTGTTGTGTAGTATACACCTTTTACGTTGACATCGATGATATTTGTCCATTCTTCAGGCGTTAAGTCCATAAAGTTACCGAATTTTGAAATGCCGGCATTGTTCACTAAAATATCGATTGCCCCAAGTTCGCCACGAATTGATTCAACCGCTGTGGTAATAGAGTCTAAATCCGCTACATTTGCCGCAGCGATTGCTACCTTCACATCATACTGTTTAAGTTCCTCTGCTACTTGTTGTAAATTTTCAAGCGTACGCCCAATAAGACCTACGTGAATGCCTTCTTGTGCAAAAGCTACTGCTGTTGCACGTCCTATTCCGCGCCCTGCTCCTGTAATTAACGCCACTTTTCCTGCGATTGATTGCATGTTTTTCGCTCCTTTAAATGAGATAGTTTTATTTTAGACGAAATAAAATGTATTAAACTAAAACATTTTAATAATTAAGTAAGGTGAATTTGTTAAAATTGTTCTGGTGATATAATTAATAGTGCTGTTTTACTCATAAATGTTTGCCGCCTAAAATAGATAAAGATTTGTCTTTAAGACTAACTTCATTCTACTTACGGTTTTCTACATTGTAAAGAATGCACTTTTTTGTGCGGAGGTTACCAAAAGGTTACTTACTTATATGAAAGGGAGTTAGCTCTATGTCGGATAAATTAAGAGAAGAGATAAGAGAGAGAATATTAAATCATGATTATCATTGTGAAAAAGAACTTACCTTATCGATTATTAGTGGGAAATGGAAAGTTGTTATTTTGTGGCATTTAGGTGTAGAAGGACCACATCGCTTCAGCGAACTTCAAAGACTTTTTCCGAAAATATCTCATAAGATATTAACAAACCAATTGCGTGAACTGATGGAAGATGGCATTGTTCATAGAGAAGTGTTTCCGGAAACTCCTCCGAAAGTCGAATATTCAATGACTGAACTAGGGATGACGTTATTACCAATTGTTGAGATGATGTATGAATGGGGAAAAAAGAGAATGGATCAAATTAAAGAAGAAAACGACGATTTTGCATAAGAAAAATAACGGGATTATTTTCAATGATCTAAATTGCCTGTGCTGTTAGCAAAAGTTATATTGAATATAAAAAGGATATTTTGTTGTATGAAAAATCTCGGACTTATTCTTTACTTATGTTAAAAAAGCAGAAAGAGAAAGAAGTTTTATCTTGTTTCATAATCGGGCGCTATTGTTGAATAAAACTTAGTCTTTTAAACGACTTTATTGTTATATTTTTTAGTGTAGTAAAGTATCTTACATCAAAAATTAAACAATTATATTTTTAACCCCGTTCTAAATTTAGAACGGGGTTATCCTTGTTTGAGCTTTTAAAATTAAATAACTTTATTGTCATTTTACAGCTTCACCCCTTCATATATGGTTTGTCTAAAGGGGTCTTTTTTTATGGTTAAAAGGAAAAGAACATCGATATTGATAAGCTGGTTAAGGAACATTTGGCTAAATAATGAATTGTTCCGTTAAAAGGCCATTTAATGGAATAACAAAAAAGAACTCAATTTATCTATTTTAATACAGAGGAAGTGGACTTTTACTATTGAAATTACCTTGATGTTGTATCTGTGAATTTCCTGGCGATACCCCTTATAAGGTGTTTAGAAATATTTCATATATATTTTAGAAAGTTTTAAGATTTATGTGATATAGTTCTGTTAATTTCTTAAAAAAATGAGCTGCTTTAATTTGGATAGTGTGGCTTATAAAAGGATCTTGAATGCTAAGAATAGGAATGATCTGTCAAAAATTTATAATAGAGCGAGTGAAAGAAATGTCAATTAAAATGAGGTTTCTGTTGTCTTATGTTGGGGTGATCCTTTTTTCTATCACTTTGTTTTTGGCAGCTGGTTTTTTAATCATTTTTGCCATAACAGGTGATGTAAACTCTATAGAGCATCTTTACAAAAAAACGTATGTACAAAAACCTCTGACAACAGTAGAAGAAAGTGTGTTTCTCGATTTAAAGCTGTTTGCTAAAAATAATCCTGAACAGCTCCTCAAGGAAAAGGAGCTTAAGAAAATGGAGAAGAAAGATATTGAGATGGTTGTTAGAAAGGGCACAAAGGTCGAGTATGCTTCGCCTTCTCTAGACAAACAGGCCCTGGTTCAATCCCTTCCCGGCTTTGAAGAAACAAACATCAATACGCGAGATACGATTAAAATCAACGATTATTTTTTTACTTATGTAAAGTTTGATTTTTATTTTCCGGATAAAAGTAAAGGGAGCATTTTTGTATTGAAGAAGGCAAGTTCCTATGCTGAGCTCATTCGAGAGCTGTTTCCCATCCTATCTGGCATTTTGCTATTGCTGCTTATCATAGTCATTGGTATGTTGAACTATTTGGTTTCACAAAGTATTATTAAGCCTATTTCTATTCTTAAAGAAGGTGCTGAAAGAATAAAGTCAGGAGATTTAGATTTTGAAATAAAGGCGATTTCAAGTGATGAAATTGGACAATTAAATCGAGCATTTGAGAAAATGAGAATAAAACTAAAAGAATCTATAAACCTCCAGCTTCAGTATGAGGAAAACCGCAAAGAGCTTCTTTCCAATATTTCACATGATTTGAAGACACCGATTACTTCGATTATTGGATATGTAGAGGGGATTAAAGATGGTGTAGCAAATACCCCTGAGAAAATGGAGAAATATTTATCGACTGTGCATTCAAAAGCTATAGACATGGATTCATTGATTGATGAGCTGTTTTTATTTTCCAAGCTGGATTTAAAAAAAGAACCATTCAATTTTGAAACCGTCGAGCTGGATAGATATATGACAGACTACGTAGAAGAACTCTATTTGGATTTACACCAACAAAAAATTGACATGGACCTTCACTTTTTGAATAAACCGATCTACGTGATAGTGGATAGAGAGAAATTAAAACGAGTATTAGCCAACTTAATAAACAATTGTGTGAAATATATGGACAAGGACCAAAAGAACATTTCTATTGCGCTAAATGAACGATTAGAGGATGTAGTTGTACAAGTAACAGATAATGGACAAGGTATAGAACCTTCTGCTTTGCCACATATTTTTGAACGTTTTTACCGTGCAGAACAATCAAGAAATTCCCAGACAGGCGGAAGCGGTTTGGGACTTGCGATTGCCAAACAAATTATTGTGGAGCATGGAGGGGAGATCTGGGCCACAAGCGAGATAGGCAAAGGTACAACTTTATTTTTCTCTCTAAAGAAAGGTGAACAAATGTGAAGGAAATATTACTTATTGAAGATGATATTAGCATTGCAGAACTGCAAAGAGATTATTTAGAAATCAATGATTTCCATGTCGATATTCAACATGCTGGTGATGTAGGGCTTCAACGTGCACTGAGAGGAAACTATGATTTAATCATCCTAGATATTATGCTCCCAGGATTAAACGGATTTGAAATATGCAAACAAATACGCGTTGAAAAAAACATCCCTATTTTGTTTGTATCCGCCAAAAAGGAAGATATCGATAAAATTCGAGGTCTTGGTTTAGGAGCAGATGATTATATTACTAAGCCTTTTAGTCCGAGTGAGCTGGTTGCTAGAGTGAAAGCACATTTAGCGCGCTATGAACGTTTAGCAGGGAACCAAACTCATTCAAATACAATTTTCGTTCACGGAATATCGATTGATAAGTCAGCGCGTAGAGTTCATATTAACGGAGAAGGTGTTCCCTTCACAACAAAAGAATTCGATTTGCTTGTATTTCTTGTGATGCATCCAAATCAAGTATTGAACAAAGAACAGCTTTATGAAAATATATGGGGATTAGAATCGGCAGCAGATGTTTCAACTGTGACCGTTCATATCAAGAAAATACGAGGGAAAATTGAAAGAGATCCTGCCCACCCGAAATTCTTGGAAACCGTTTGGGGAGCCGGGTATCGATTTAATGTTTAATTAAATAGGGCATGTTAGGAACCGTTACAAAAGTGACGGTTTTTTTATTAATTTTAAGAAACTTTCTTAAAAAGTTTATCTTTTTTTAAGAAATTATTTAGATGGAGTTCAAAATTAAGCTTTAACATTATTTAAGCAATCACACTAAAGGTAGGTGAAATTTTCATGTGGAGGGGGCTAACCATAGTCATTGGATGTTTTTTCATTCTTCAGGGATGTGTTTCTGATAATGAGGGAGATCCAAAGAAACAGGAAAAACAAATAAAAGGAGAAATAGATGTGAATGAACAACTAATTCAAGCTGCAGAACGCAAAGAAGCGGATGCCATAAGAAGATTGATCAAGAAAGGTGTCGATATTAATCTGCAGGACTCAGAAGGACGAACTGCGACAATGATAGCCACTTATAACAATGATGTTGAAACCGCTAAAGTCTTGATTAAAGCGGGAGCGGATGTCAACATACAGGACGACATGAACAACAATCCTTTTTTATATGCGGGTGCAGAGGGATATATTGAAATTCTAAAGCTTACGATTGCAGCTGGTGCTGACCCAACGATTACAAACCGGTATGGAGGAACTGCTTTAATCCCTGCCTCTGAGCATGGATATGTGGATGTAGTCAAGGAACTTCTTACTAAAACGGATATAGATGTTAATCATGTAAACAATCTAGGTTGGACTGCATTAATGGAAGCTATTGTGTTGAATAATGGAGATAAAAAACAACAGCAAACTATACAACTGCTCATCGATCATGGGGCGGATGTGAATATTCCAGATAAAAATAATGTGACTCCATTAGAGCATGCACGAAAGAATGGATTTAAAGAGATTGAGAGCATTTTGTTAAAAGCAGGAGCAGAATAACCGGATTGTAAAAGACTCTACCAATGAAATCAGATTCCTTTATTAGATTTAATAAGGATTATAATCAAAATTATAGAATGAGGAGATGAAACAATGAACCAAACAGCAAAAAGATTATCGCCTTTACTACTCGGATTAACTTTAGCTTTAGCAGGATGCAATACGAATGCACAGGCCGGTGAAAGTGAACAAAAACAAGAAACAAAAACAGAACAAACGAACGCGAATAAATTCCATAGTTCAAATAAAGAGAAACAATCCGAAAATAAACTGACTAAAGGCCAGAAAATGGCTAACATTCTTAGCCGTACAAATTGGCAAGGGACAAGAGTGTATGACAAAAAGAATAATGACTTAACAAAAGAGAATGCAAACTTCATTGGTCTTGCAAAATATGATGCGAAGTCAGGAAGGTATGAATTTTTTAATGCTCAGACAGGTGAAAGTCGTGGTGATACAGGAACGTTCTTTATCACCAACGATGGGAAGAAGAGAATATTGATTTCAGAATCAATGAATTACCAAGCTGTTGTTGACATGACAAAACTAAATAAAGATGTCTTTACTTATAAAAGAATGGGAAAAGATGCTAATGGCAACGATGTAGAAGTATTTGTTGAACATGTGCCATATAAAGAAAAAGAGCTGGATTTTACCGATCCGGACAAGCAGTTAGACACTACTACAGGAGATATTGTTAAAGACGTTGATGGAGATAATATTTTAGGCAGCACTCTTTGGAACGGAACAAAGGTATTAGATGAAGACGGCAATGAGGTAACAAAGTATAATTCGATGTTTATAAGCCTGGCAAAATTTGATGACAAGACGAATAAATATGAGTTTTTCAATGCTAAAACAGGCAAAAGCCGTGGTGATTATGGCTACTTCGATATTGTACACGAAAATAAAATAAGAGCCCATGCTTCGATTGGAAATAATAAATATGGTGTCGCTCTTGAACTTACCGAACTTAATAATAATAAATTTACGTATAAAAGAACGGGTAAAGACAAAGACGGCAAGGACATAACTGTATTCGTGGAACATGAACCTTATAAAGGTGACCTTAAACCAAAATTTACCAAATAATGTAAAAAGGGCTTGACATGCAACTGAAAAGAAGATGGATTTCTCTGTTACTGGACGCTGTTTTTTGAATAAAACTTAAATTCTTAAACGAATGTATGGTTATATTTTTTAGTGTAGTGACGTACATCAAAATTAAACAACTAAACTTTCCCCCCGTCCGAAGCTGTGGACGGGGGGATAATTATTTAAATTTCTTAAAATTTACTAACTTTATTGTCCTTTCATGCTTGTTTTATAAGTATTCGTCGTTATTTATTTTTCTGAAATTTCAAAAAAATAAATTGACTTTCGATCAATGGGTGCATTAAAATAATTACAGACCGGTCGTTCGGTTTGTAAAAAATATTGAATGAACAGAGGTGGTAGTAGGAGTGACTCATCCTATACATTATAGCTTTTAGGAGAGAAGCCCTCTAAATTTTAAAGGCTAGATATCTCATTATTAAAATGAAAAGGGGAAAGACAAAATGGCAAGAGTAATTAAAAGTACCACACCTAAAAAGGATGGCTTTAGAATGCCAGGAGAGTTTGAGGAACATAAGGGGTCAATTATCATATGGCCGGAAAAAGGTTTTGCGTTCAGAAACGGAGGCAAGCCTGCACAGGAAGTGTGCGTGATGGTTGCAAATACAATTGCTGAGTATGAGGAAATGACAGTCATCTGCTCTGCAGCGCAATATGAAAATGCAAGAGCAAGATTGTCAGAAAAAGTGCGTGTGATTGAAATGTCAACAAACGAATCATGGGCCCAAGATAAAGGAGCTTTTTATGTGATTAACGATGAGGGGGAAATAAGAGGGGTTCAGTTTGGTTTTAATGCGTATGGAGGTTTAAATGAGGGGCTTTACTTTCCTTGGGATTTAGATAAGCAATTTGCACAAAAACTATTTGAGCTTGAAAATATAGATTCCTATGATGCAAGGCATTTTATTCTTGAGGGCGGGGCTACACAAGTAGACGGAGAAGGCACGATTATTTTGACAGAACAATGCAATCTGAATCCAAACCGAAACGGTAATATGTCTAAAGAAGAAGTGGAAAGAAATTGCAAAGAATACCTCGGTTTGGATAAAGTCATTTGGATTAAAAGAGGGATGCTATACGATGAAACAGATGGTCACATTGATGACATTTGTTTTTTTGTTAAGCCAGGAGTGATTGCTCTTTCATGGGTTGATGATGAAAGTCATCCGCAATATCCAGTATTTAAAGAGGCGTATGAGACTTTAAGTAAGGAGACAGATGCAAAAGGCAGGAACTTCGAGATTCATAAAATACACATACCGGAAATTATTTATATTACAGAAGAAGAAAACAGAGGCTTTGATGTAGTCGCGGATGCGGCACCTCGTGAGTCCAATCAGCCATTAGCTGTAACTTATATTAATGGATGTTTTATTAATGGGGCATTTTTAGTACCACAATTTAATGATCCGCGGGATCAAGAGGCGATAAAAAAATATCAAGAAATGATGCCGGACAGAAAAATAATTGGTCTCCCGACAAAAGAGTGGTCTCTAAGTGGCGGCAATATTCATTGCATGACTCTAGCTCAGCCTAAACCATAAACATTTAAAAGGAAAAAAGGTTATAGACTAAGTAAAGATGGAGGATGCAGCTCTGGTGTCTTAATTGGGTCATCTGTATATCTATAAAGAATTCTTTTGTTTCTCTTTTTTAAAAAGGAAGCGTTTCCATTAAAGGTTGAATCTCAATTTCTATGTGATTACTCAAAAAGAGTTGCAGGGGTGGCGCAAGGTATTTTTATCCGCCATGTTCAGGTTCGATCGTTATGAAATGACAAAGCATCAACAAATGAGCGATTTTTATGAAGCTGTTTATGTAATAGATAAAAGAATATAACTATTCAATTACCGTTGTATACTATTCGAATCTTAAAATTAAAGCCATACACCGGGAGGAATGAGTGTGGATAGTGCCATAAAAAAAATGAATACGGATGTTAATGAAGGTCAATTAAAACGCACATTAAAATTAAGGCACGTTATTTTTATTGGGCTGGCGTATATGGCTCCACTGGCCGTTTTTGATACCTTTGGGATTGTGTCTGACATAACAAACGGACATGTTCCAGCAGCTTATGTATTAATTACGATTGCGGTGCTATTCACTGCCTACAGCTATGGTCGAATGGTTAAAGTCTATCCCACATCAGGATCCGCTTACACCTATACGAGAAAGACAATGAACTCTTATCTAGGTTTTTTAGTCGGCTGGGTCGCCTTGCTAGATTATCTCTTTTTGCCTATGATTAACGCGCTGCTTTCTAGCATCTATCTTTCAGCGGCATTTCCGAATGTGCCACCGTGGATATGGATTTTTGCTACCATTGTCATTACTACGGGACTGAATCTTGCTGATATTAAGCTGGCCGTTCTCGTCAACTATTTTATGGTTATTATTGAATTTCTTGTTGCGATTCTTTTTGTGGTCTTTACTATTCGTGGGATTATAAATACTGAGGATGGAAAGTTATTCTCTGCTATGCCGTTCTTCAGTGGAGACATGTCCTTTTCTAACATTTTTGCAGGAGCATCCGTACTGGCACTATCATTCCTAGGATTCGATGCAGTCACGACGTTGTCAGAGGAAACAGTTGAACCTAAAAAAAACATACCTAAGGCGATCTTCATTATTGCTTTTGTGGCGGGTCTCTTTTTTATCGCAGTAACTTATTTTATGCAGACTTTGTTTCCTGACATTTCTGTTATAGAAAACATAGCTGGCGCCTCTCCAGAAATCGCCAAGTATATCGGTGGCGCTCTCTTTCAGGCCATATTTATCGCTGGTTATCTCATCGCCGTCCTCGCCTGTGGATTAACTCAACAAATGAGTGCTTCTCGCTTATTATATGCGATGGGTCGGGATGGTGTTTTACCGAAAAGGTTTTTCGGTTACATCCACCCACGTACAGGAGTTCCCATTTTAAATATTTTATTAATCGGAGTATTAGCATGCTCGGCTATGTTTTTAGATTTGGCAAGGGCAGCCTCCCTTATTAACTTTGGCGCCTTTATCGCTTTTTCTTTTGTTAACTTATCTGTTATCATGTTTTTCCTCAAATACGAGAAAAGTAAAAGAAATACACTAAAGTCGATTATCGCCTCAATTATTTTACCGCTAATAGGGTTGGGATTCAATTTGTATTTATGGTTTGAACTTGATTTTGCCGCTAAAGTAGTAGGGTTTGTATGGGCTGCCATTGGCATATTGTATCTGTTGCGTGTCACTAACTTTTTTAGGGTCCAGCCTCCCCAATTTAATGAAGAGAAATGAAAAAGAAATTTATCAGACAAACGTTTGAGTCTAATGGGCCTTTTTCTGTAAATAGAAAAAGGCCCATTAGTTTTTTTGTTTGATTTATCATTTCATTTTAAGTAATTTCAAAAGGAGGGAATGAATAACGAGAGAACAATAGATCAGTAAATCGAATGGTACGGCAATTTCTGTTGGAGATAGTACACAATGCGCTCCTTGGAGAAATTTCGCTATATTTTATAGAGGGTTTAGTAGATGATTATTCCGAGATTCGATAAAACCATAGCTAAAAAAGAGGCGGCCTGCCCCCTATATACCTAGCAGGGGCAGACAGTTGAAATTGATAAAATACAAGTGTTTCTCTAAATAAGAGTTAAATTTTACTCAGATCGATTCCCAGTCGTTTGATTTTTTGATAAAGAAGGGGACGGGAGATCTTTAATACCTGAGCAGCTTTTGTACGATTCCCATTGCATTTTTTTAGCACTTGGATGATCGCCTCTTTTTCAGCTCGTTTCTTTACCTCTTCAAGCGGCTTTTCTGCTGATTGAGGGATGAGAGGTTCTTGGCGGCTTGATAAATTCTCTTCGATAAACGATTCGAAATGTTGAGCATCGAGCTGATGAGTGTTTGTATCTATACTGTTCATTGCTCTTTCTAAAGTATTCTGCAGTTCTCTCACATTACCAGGCCAATCGTATTGCTGTAGGATATCGAGCACTTCACTGGAAGCCGATTCAACATTACGAGAGAGAAAGTGATTGAGATTTTCAATACAGAGCTGCACAAGTGCGGGAATATCTTCTTTTCTCTCTCTTAATGGCGGGATGCGAATGTGGAAAACATTAAGTCGATAAAATAGATCTTCTCTAAATTTCCCCTTTTTAATTAAGTCTCTTAAGTCTTGATTCGTAGCACATAGAATCCTTGTATCAATAGGGATGCTATGTTTTCCGCCAATTCTGTCAATTTCTTTTTCTTGTAATGTCCGCAAAATCTTCGGCTGCAGTGCAAGAGGCATTTGGTTAATTTCATCTAAAAACAATGTTCCCTTACTGGCTAGTTGAAATTTCCCCATTTTCCCACCTTTTCGAGCGTTTGTAAACGATCCCTCTTCATAGCCGAACAGCTCTGATTCAAACAGCTCTAATGGAATAGCAGAGCAATTCAAGCTAACAAAATGACCCTGACTCCTTTTGCTTAATGCGTGAATCGAATGAGCAACCAATTCTTTTCCGGTTCCCGTTTCGCCAGTGATCAATACAGTTGAATTTGAATGGGCGGCATTCACAATCTCCTTGCGAAGCTTCTTCATTTGAGGGCTGTCGCCAACAATATTTTCAATGGAGTACTTATTTCCTTTTAGTCGTTTTTGTTCTTGCTTGAAAAAGCTAAGTTCAGTAGGGAGACTATCAATTTTTTTAATGAAGTTTTTCAATAGTTGATAATTATCAAACAGATCATATTCTACTACGCCAGCAAACCTGTCTCCCTCGTAATAGGGGAAGCGGCTGCTTACAATTGTTGTATGTTTCAAGAAATAAAAATCAGCAATCGAGGGTTCTCTCATTTGAACGGCCTGGTGAATTTTTGAAGTAGGAATGACATCAAGAATGTGCTTTCCGATAACTTGATCACGGTTAATTCCTACGTCTTCGGCTAAGCGCTTTGTCATAAACATGATTCTTGCTTGATCATCTACAATAACTAATCCTTCAATTTGTTCCATAATAGTTAAGCAAGTTTCCAATGTTAACATGTACATAATCTCCTGAAAAATAGTGACCTTCTTCCACATATTTATCATAACAAATAATCAAGTAAAGAATAAACTTAGGATAATTTCTCTATATCTTTATTTGAATCTAAATACTCTGCCTCGTTAAAGTTCATGTGGGGCGGCTGTTTTGTAAAGAATTTTGTTAGGTAAAGAAGGTAGGCGACCCCGGCTGCCACCCATATAGAACCTAAGCTAAGGGCATTTTTACTCAAATTCGCCAAAATCCATATATTAAAACCAGCCCCGGTTAAGGGAAGAGCTAAATATAATAGAAAGTTTTTTATACCGCGGCGCTTTTCTTTAATAAAGTAATGAGCAATAACAGATAAATTAACAAATGTAAAGGCAAGCAAGGCTCCGAAATTTACTAACGAAAAGGCTGTTTCTAAATCTATGAAAAAACCTAATAAGCATATTACGGCGATAATTAAAACATTTCGCAGCGGTGTCATAAGTTTCGGATGAATGTAACCAAATATTTTTTTCGGAAGAACGCCATCTCGCCCCATAACGTACAGAAGACGGGCACCACTTGCATGTGAAGTTAAGGACATTCCGATAGAAGCGATAATAAAACCTGCGGTGAAAAAAGAAGTGAGCAATGCACTGCCTAGAAAATAAACAATTTCATAGCCTCCTGCTTCGGGATCTTTAAATGAATCAAAATCGGGATGTACCATATGAAGTAAGTAAGATAATCCGATAAACATGGCACCTCCTATTAAAGCGATAAGAAGAATGGCTCTCGGTACGGTTTTTCTTGGGTTGACCGTTTCTTCTGTAAACGTTGTGACTGCATCAAAACCAAGAAAGGAGGTACAAACGATAGAGGCACCCGCCAGCACGAGGGAAAATGAGTGTTCAGGATTGTAAAATGGAAGGGTAGAAAATAGCTCTCCCGCCCCCATGCCGGTTTGGATTCTTTGAATCGCAAATCCAGCAAAAAAGGCTACGACTAAAAATTGGAATAAAACCACTAAAGTATTAACTTTAGCATTTAATTTCACTCCAAACATGTTAACAATCGTAACCGTACCAAGCAGCAGTAACATACCTGCCCATAAAGGAATTTGCGGAAAGGTTGCATGAATAAAGATACCCGAGGCTAATATGTTTAATACCGGCAGGAAAATATAGTCTGTTAAAACAGCCCAGCCAACTAGAAAACCGACACTCGGATTAATTGTTTTAGAAGCATACGTATAAGCGGAACCAGACGAAGGGAAGGCTTTTACCATTTTTCCGTAACTATAGGCAGTAAATAAAACCATGATAAGCGCTACTAAATAGGCAGCCGCCGCTCTTCCTTGTGTCCCTTGAGCAACGATACCATAGGGAGAAAATACGGCCATCGGGGACATATAGGCTAATCCCATAAACACCAAGGGAAAAAGAGTTAACGTTCGATTTAATTGTGGTGCAGCATGACTCTTTGTATTTTTGACATGATCCATGTTATAGCCTCCTCGTAGTTTATTGAAATATTTTTGGCTATTCAGACTAATTTTAGTGTTTTTCAGCCCCTATAGCCTTGGGACTTAAAAAGTTGATATATGTTTGATAAAAATGTGTATCTTTAACGGGTATATTGCTTCATCACTTTAAGCAACTTTTCGTGATCAATGGCATAAGCTTTCTTTCCAAAGGGTTTCACTAAAGACATTGTTTTGGCTGCGATCATCGCATTAATGACTGATTCATCAACAGATTGACAGACGGCTTCATAAATAGGATCAAAACTCTCATCGTTGACAAAGGTCATTGTCAATTTGTCTTCTGAAAGTTGGGGGATATCCATTTCATTTGCTGTTGAAAAGGCCAGGAAAATATCACCGGAATTGTTTCCGCCAGGGCTTCCGCTCCTGCCAATCCCAATCGCCGCCCGCTTTGCAAGGCGCTTAAGCTGATGGGGAAGCATCGGAATATCTGTCCCGATAATAACGATGATGGAGCCTTGCTCTTTAGAAAGGATTTTATGCTCAGTTAAATGTTTTCCAACAGGTACACCTAAAACGGTAAGCCAGTCGCGGATACCATAGTTTGCTTGAACTAACACTCCCACATGATGCTGTTCGCCATTTAGTTCAACTATGCGGGATGATGTACCCGTTCCGCCTTTAAATTCATAACAAATCATGCCAGTTCCTCCACCAACATTGCCTTCAGCGATGGCCCCGGACTTTGCTGAATGGATAGCTGATAGGACATGTTCCTCTTTGATATGCTGGCCATTAATGTCGTTTAACAATCCATCATATGTTTCTGCAATAACTGGCATTGCCCAAAGGTGATGCTCACTGAACTGTTCTTTATACTTCTCAATCATCCATTTGGTTGTGGCATGATGAGCCATGCCGACAGAATGTGTATTCGTAAGACAGATCGGGCTTAAGAAATAGCCGCCGTCATTTACCCAATGCATTCCTGTCATTTCGCCATTTCCATTTAAGCTGTATGTGCCGGCCCAAATAGGCTGCATCTTTTCCTTTGTTCCTCGCGGCAAAATAGCCGTTACGCCCGTACGGATCGGGCCCTCCCCAATTACAACAGGACCTTCTCCTTCTATAATCGTTGTATAGCCGACCTTAACACCTGGAACATCGGTAATCGCATTAAAGTGCCCCGGCACACCAGGAAAATCTAATCCAATATCACGTGCTCGTTTTCTCGCGGACATATGTATTCCTCCTGTCTAGCAGATTATTTGGCATGTATAAAAAGTTTTTGTGCTCCTCTACACCTTTAAGTTAGGGGAGGGAGACTTTAAAACATTCACAAAAAG
The DNA here is from genome assembly GCF_038003025.1 of Pseudobacillus sp. FSL P4-0506. Lineage (NCBI taxonomy): Bacteria > Bacillati > Bacillota > Bacilli > Caryophanales > Bacillaceae > Pseudobacillus > Pseudobacillus sp. FSL P4-0506. The sequence continues at coordinate 3,043,777 of NZ_JBBOOI010000001.1, read as the reverse complement.
TATTGCTAATGCACAAAACAAAGGAAAAGAAAAATGACGGCAATTCATTAAACCCTCCTTTCAGACAGTATTAACTAAAATTTTTAGTGCCATATAGTGCGGCCTTCATACATTTAAGATGACAAGGCAATGATCGCCAGCTATCAATCTTTTCTCTTAAATGAGTTAAAGCAAGAATCATTCCACGCAATGAATGATTCAAATTCCCTTTTAAATCAAGGTGTTTCTACTAACTGAAAAATGCCATATAAAAGTAATGTTAGTTTAAACTTACATCTATGGACCTTTAATCATACGAATATGGGGCCTTTCATTCTATCAACCATACTGTCAGTTTAAACATACAGTGTAATGACAAACTTTCATAAAATGCTTTCAATGAACCTACTTGAAGAAGGTTCTTCAGTAACTTATCTCTTGCTCCATATCGAAAGTAAAGTTGTAGCTTCTTCCGTATGTAAATTATGAACGCTTGAGAGCGGAGAGGTTGGCGTCATTTGGACAAGAGTAAACTGAAAAGTATGTCTGGAAAGGGTTAGTGAACATGCCGGCATCGTTTTGTGGTAATATGTAGAAAAGTGAATATTTTTTGAATAGGTGCTGTGCGTATATTAAAGATGGACAGCTTAAAAGGGAAGCTTGGTGAAAATCCAACACGGTTCCCGCCACTGTAAATTCAGAGCAACCTGCATAACGTCACTGCTTTTATAAAAGAAAAAGTGGGAAGGCGCGGGTTGTGTAGAAGATAAGTCAGGAAACCTGCCTATTTAAAGAGCACAGATGGACCTACGGGATATAGGGAGGTGTTTACGGAAAGAAGATAATGGCTGGGTTTTATATAAGGGCATGCACTCTTTTTTTGTAAGCATTTAAACTATACAGGTTTAAATGCTTTTTTATTGCTGCTTTTTTGGGTCACTGTAAGAGAACATTCATATGAATAGCCAGGAATACTTTTAGTTAAAGGAGAGGAATGGAAAATGACTATTTTAACAGATCTACAGCAACGAAGAGCGATCCGTAATTATGATGGGCGCGAAGTAGAGGATGAAAAAATCTTTAAGCTATTAGAAGCAGCTACATGGGCACCCAACGATAGAATGAGAGAGCCGTGGACATTTTATGTCGTAAAAGGGGAAGCCAAGAGCAGGTATAACCAACTAGCAGAAGATTACTTAAAAGAGCGATTTCCTACAAAGCCCAATCTCATTGAAAGCTCTTTAAAGGTCGTTCAGAATACGCCACTACATATTATTGTAACGAGCGATGTTATTCCTGATGATGAAGACGCCACAAAAGACAACGAGTTTGCGGTCTGTTGTGCGATCCATTCGATGTGGCTGGCGGCTCATGAGTTAGGGCTAGGTTTTGTATGGCGGACGCGGGGCGTAGGACTTGTACATGACGAACGACTTTATCGATTTATCGGATCCCCGGAGCATAAAAAGGTAGTGGGTAATTTATTTATTGGCTATCCAGATCCTGAGTCATTAAAGAAAGTAAAAGTGCCCATTCGCACATCATTCGAAGACAAAACAATTTGGATGGGGACAAGTCAATAATAAGGGTTTCAATTGGGTTGCTTTTTTATGATCTTGATGTGGATCGTTAAACCTTTGATTAACGGATAAAGGGACGGATATAAAAGACGCGAAAAAGAAGGCTATTTTTAAATCTGTTTGAACGATGAAAGAGTCTTCTTTTACTTTAAAAAAGCATTTCTATCCTCTTCAATGGTTAGAAATGCTTTTTTATAAAGGGCATTTCAGAAAATGTACAGTTTTTATATGTGGATCAAGCCTTGATAGTAATTTACGTTATCCGGAATAAAAAGCTGAGGAGCTTATAACCCTTTGTTTTTTATATAACCTAAGCAAATACAAAAAGAAGGAGCATTGGATAGATGAATAGTATAAGCACATCTTTAGGACGTAACTACATTGACTTATGGAAAGAAAATATGAAAGAGTGGGACGGAACGCTTTCTAACCGAATGATAAATGATGAAGCGGAAGATGCCTTTTGGAACGCTTTTTTGGAAAAAAAGCAGCAAAATGGCACAGTCGATACAAATGCTTATGCACACATCATCCGAGAAGAGCTGTTGAAGCTGCTCCATGAAAGTGATCATGTACTGGAGATTGGGCCCGGCTGGGGTAATTATACATTCTGTGTGTCTGAACATGTCAAACAGCTTACATGCGTTGATATTTCCCAAAGCATTATCGATTTTTTAAAACATAAAACCGAAAAGATGCAATTAAACAATATAAGCTTTATACATGAAAAATGGGAACAGCTCAACATTAAGCAAACGTGTGATGTAGTGTTTGGAATAAACTGTTATTATCGCATCCGCGATATCGATAAAGCTTTACTTAAAATGAATCAGGCTGCCTCTCGGCTTGTTATAGCGGGTATGACAAGCGGTCCAGAAAAGCCTCACTATATAGATTTACATAGAGAACACGGTTATTCCATAAAGTTTAGACGCAGGGATTATATTGATTTGCAAAATATTCTGTATCAGCTTGGAATTATGGCCAATTGTAGAATTATTGAGATCCCGCGCGTGAGTATATATGAATCGTTTGAAGCTCTTATACGTGATAACGTCAGCAAAATTCTAACAAGAGACTATAATCAACAAGAAGTTGAGCAAGCGCTAAGCCGATACGTAGTAGAGAAAAATGGGCAATATGAATATTCCTATACCATTCATGCGGCGCTGCTTTATTGGAAGCCGGTAAACATTTGATGGGGTGTGTATCCTGGAAAATAAATCCATTTATCATACGGATGTGCCATGCTTCAATCAAGCGGTTATTTTGGTTTCTCGTTGGCCAAAATCTTAATTTGGGTAAATCAGTAATAATCGTTTACGTTTTGATCAGTCAGCGTTTTATTCACTTCAAAGTGTGGGCAAAATAATTAAACAGGCATAAATACATGATCGGCTAGCCACGATAGGCAGGAGATCTTTTTACATAGGGAATCATGATAAGGCAAATAGTGAATAGGCAAGGCTTTGCTTCATACATTCTCCAAGGGAGACGCATTTTCGTATTTCTTCTCGTATCTTTATGGTACAATCATGGGGTACCTCCGGTATGTATCATGGACACATTTGTAAGTATGAAAAATTTTAAAGATAAGCTGGTGATACTTATATGAACCATTCTGAAGAGACGAAAACAACTCATAGATCAACAAAAGAAAAAGATCAGCTAATTACCCGGTTAAAAAGAATAGAGGGACAAGTGCGCGGCATTCAAAATATGATTGAAAACGACCGATATTGTGTAGATATTCTTACTCAAATTTCAGCTATTAATGCAGCGATGAATAAGGTTGGTCTGCATTTATTAGAAAGGCACACCCAGCATTGTGTAGCGGATGCTATAAGAGATGGGGATGAAGAAGAAGCGATTCAAGAATTGATGGAAGTATTTAAACGATTCTCTAAATCTTTATAGTAAAAAGCCAGCTTTCAGTAGTTGGTTTTTTTTCTTGGGCAGATGTATACGAGGAGAGGGAATAGCGAAGAGATAAATAAGCGAACATTTTAGTAGTTTTTTTACACAGGGAGAGGGTATTACATCAAAAGAATGGATACTGCTTCCTCGTATAAAAGACAAATAAACCATAAGGAGAAGAAAGAGTGATCCAGTGACTTACACATACTACATAAAAGAAGAAAAAGAGCGAGACGAATAAGAAAATTATTTTCAGGGAAAATTATTGTAGCGATCCGTTTGTACCGATTTTTATTACTGAATCAGCATTAGACCCTATTAGTGTGGGGCTTTGTTAAGCGTATCAAGTCAAACATTTGGGACAAGTTGATCTGAACAGCAGGAAAGAATGCCTGATTATCGCAAAACAAATTTTATTTTCCTATTTACTACCCTACAGGGGTATGGTAATATAAGAATTGTAAAAAGTTAGATCATCACTTAAGGAGGGGTTCTTATGCAACAAGTCACACTTAATGTAAAAGGGATGTCTTGCGGACATTGTGTTAATTCTATTGAAGGAAATGTAGGTCAGTTAAAAGGGGTAGAATCTGTCAATGTTCATCTAAACGAAGGAAAAGTGGATATTGCATTTGATGCGAATGAAGTAAGCTTAAAAGAGATTACCGAGGTTATTGAAGATCAAGGATACGATGTTGAGTAGCCTGCCCAAGCAAAAATAATCATTAAATAAAAATGAAAATAAATCGTGCTAAAATGGCACGATTTATTTTCAGAAAAAATATACCCCTGCGGAGTATGCGGAAGATAGGAGTGGATAATATGACTCAAAAAGAAGCAACCCTGAAAATAGAGGGGATGACTTGTGCAGCTTGTGCTACACGAATTGAAAAAGGGTTGAAGAAGATAGATGGCGTGGAAGATGCAAATGTAAATTTTGCTCTTGAGAAAACAAAGATTAAATATGACCCCGATAAAACAGATACAGCAACATTTAAGGAGAAAGTCCAATCTTTAGGATATAACGTGGTAACGGATAAAGCAGGATTTGATATTACTGGAATGACTTGTGCGGCCTGCGCAAATAGAATTGAGAAACGGCTGAATAAATTAGATGGCGTCGAAAAAGCCGTGGTGAACTTTGCATTAGAGTCGGTTCTTGTGGAATATAACGCTGATCAAGTCTCTATTTCTGATATGAGGGAGGCCATTAAAAAACTGGGCTATACCCTTGAACAAAAGCAGGAAAAAACCGGAGAGGAAGCCGACCATCGACAAAAGGAAATCGAGCGGCAAACCGGCAAATTTATTTTCTCGGCTATTTTATCTTTTCCATTATTATGGGCAATGGTTAGTCACTTTGAATTCACCTCTTTTATTTGGCTGCCAGATATGTTTATGAACCCTTGGGTACAATTCGCCCTCGCCACACCGGTTCAATTCATTATCGGAAGACAGTTTTATGTCGGTGCCTTTAAAGCTCTAAGAAATAAAAGTGCCAACATGGATGTGTTGGTTGCCTTAGGAACATCAGCTGCTTATTTCTATAGTCTGTATTTAAGCATTATGTCAATTGGCTCAGAAGACCACATGGTTGAGCTTTATTATGAAACGAGTGCGGTTTTGATTACCTTAATTATTTTAGGCAAATTGTTTGAAGCGAAGGCAAAAGGCCGGTCGTCTGAGGCCATTAAGAAACTAATGGGGTTACAGGCAAAAAATGCAACTGTCGTCCGTGATGGGCAAGAAATGATCATTCCTATAGAAGACGTTTTGCAAGGTGATATTGTTTTTGTGAAGCCTGGCGAAAAGGTGCCAGTAGATGGTGAGATTGTCGAAGGTCAATCAGCGCTTGATGAATCGATGTTGACCGGAGAAAGCATTCCAATCGACAAAACGATTGGAGACCATGTAATCGGATCAACCATTAACAAGAATGGTTTCTTAAAAATTAAAGCGACGAAAGTAGGGAAAGACACAGCTTTAGCCCAAATTATTAAAGTTGTTGAAGAAGCCCAAGGCTCTAAAGCGCCTATTCAACGATTAGCTGATGTAATTTCGGGTATTTTCGTGCCGATCGTTGTAGGAATAGCCATTATTACCTTCCTAGTGTGGTATTTTGCCGTAAGTCCTGGAGAGTTTGCGGAAGCACTTGAGAAGTTTATCGCAGTGTTAGTTATTGCCTGCCCATGCGCGCTTGGTCTGGCTACACCAACTTCTATTATGGCCGGTTCAGGCCGTGCGGCTGAGTTTGGGATTTTATTCAAGGGTGGAGAACACCTGGAAACGACCCATCGTTTAGATACAATTATTCTGGATAAAACAGGAACAGTTACAAATGGGAAACCTTCCTTGACGGATGTTGTTTTAGCAGAGGGCGTGAATGAAACGGAATTTCTTACACTAGTAGGTACGGCTGAGAGAAATTCAGAGCACCCACTCGCTGAAGCGATCGTGGAGGGAATTAAAGAAAAAGGAATTGAGCTCGGATCACCGGCGACCTTTGAAGCCCTTCCCGGTTACGGTATTCAATCGACAGTGAACGGCAAAGAATTACTCATTGGTACACGCAGATTGATGGCGAAATATAACATTTATGTACAACAAGTATTACCGAAAATGGAGAGTTTAGAGAAGCAAGGGAAAACAGCTATGTTAGTAGCCATTGACGGACGCTACGCAGGGATTGTTGCTGTTGCGGATACCATTAAGGAAACATCCAAAGAAGCGATTGCCCGATTGCACAATATGGGCTTGGACGTTGTAATGATTACAGGGGATAACACCCAAACGGCTCAGGCGATTGCTAAGCAAGTCGGAATAAAGCATGTCATTGCTGAAGTTTTGCCAGAAGGCAAGGCAACGGAAGTGAAAAAGCTTCAGCAAGCTGGCAAAAAAGTCGCCATGGTAGGCGATGGGATCAATGATGCCCCGGCACTTGCGACAGCTGATATCGGGATGGCGATTGGCACGGGTACCGATGTGGCAATGGAAGCGGCAGATATTACCCTCATTCGGGGTGATTTAAATAGTATTGCAGACGCAATTTTTATGAGTAAGAAGACGATCACAAATATCAAGCAAAATCTTTTCTGGGCGCTTGCCTATAACTGTATCGGCATCCCTATTGCTGCAGTAGGCTTCTTAGCTCCGTGGCTAGCTGGAGCAGCAATGGCATTTAGTTCGGTATCGGTCGTCCTCAATGCCCTAAGACTGCAAAGAATCAAATTAAAGGCTTAAATATAGAAAGGAGGCGGCATATGTGAAGCGAAGTGTTATGATTTGGGCGGTTACGGCTATCGTATATCTTGGGGTAGTCATCGCAGGTTACAGCGTTTATGCAAATATGAATCCTAAAACGGATGAACAAACAAATCATACAGAGGAGGAAGAAAATATGAATCATCAACATAGTCATGGGAACCATGTCACAAACACTGCTAGTGAGGTCACACCGAAAGTATCCTATGCCAACGGAGTAATCACCATTGAGCTGAAAGATAAAAATAATCAAGTGCCGAAACTGGAAGTCTCCCATGAGAAATTTATGCATTTTATTGTCGTCAGTTCAGATTTGAAAGAGTACCATCATTTGCATCCAGAGAAGAAGGAAGATGGAATTTACCAGCAGAGGGTGAGTTTAGCTGATCGTTCTTACAAAGCGTTCGTTGATATAAAACCAAAGGGCCTCCAATATGCTGTAAAGCCTATTGAATTCCATGTTGGTGAAACGCACCATGAACACGGGGATAATAATCTCGTTGCGGATACGGATTTCGTTAAGACCATCAATGGCCAAACGGTTGAGTTGATTTCTCAGCCGTTTGCAATCAACAAAGAAATGACTCTTACTTTTGATATGAAAGGTGCTACCCCGGAGCCCTATTTAGGCGCCTTAGGGCACGTGGTCATCTTGGATGAAAATGGGGAAAAATATATCCATGTTCACCCTGCAGCCGATGATCAAACGGTATTTAAAACACAATTTGATAAGCCAGGTATTTACAAGATTTGGGCTGAATTTAAGTTTGAGGGACAGGTCAATGTCTACCCGTTTGTTATTAAAGTTAAATAATTAAGAACGTGGGAGGTGAGTATTCATGTCGAAAGTTCAGCTTGAGCTTTACACAAGACCTACTTGTTCAGATTGTCAGGCTGGAAAAGAGTTTCTCTCCAAGAATAATGTTTCTTATGTTGATTATGATTTAACGAAACAACCTTCTAAAGAAAGAGACTTAGTCAAAATAACAGGAACAAGAATGGTTCCGACGTTCGTATTTAAAAATAAATCCTTGTTTGGTCTAAGGAGCAAGAAAAAAGTTCTAATTGGATTTGAGCAAAATATAGACGAAATAAGAAACATATTGCATATTGATAGCTGACGTTCCGCCAACTGTTGCTTTTCTGTAAGCAAGTATATCTTTTAACCATTTGTATACGGTTCGGGAGTATAGTAAATATGAAGCGAATGATAAAATCAGGTGATTAGAAAGAGGGAAGAAATAAAATGGGGGACGATGTTAAAAAAATCAAGATGGCTGTCAATGGAGGAATAGATTTTGGGGCAAAGCTTAATGCAGAACAACTTCTCATGCTCTCAAAATATATGAATGAAAATGAAGAAATTGAACTAACAACCTTCCAACAGCTTTATATACGAATTCCAGAAGAGAAGATGGAAGAGATCATCAAGGAATTCGAAAGTGTTAAATTAGCCTGTTACCCAGTTGGGAATTACGTGAAGAGCTTGAGAACCTGTAATTTTTGCAAAGGCGAAGAAGAGGAAGGAATGCCAATAGCAAAAGAGCTAAACCGCCGCATTGCCGGAAAAAGTGTACCATTTACTCTTAAGGTGGCTTATACAGGCTGTCCTATTGGTTGCGGTGAACCTCTGTTAAGCGACATAGGCATTATGAAAATTAGAGATTATTATAACTTATATGTCGGCGGAAAAGCCAAAGGGAAAGACGCTGAGGTTGGTTCCCTACTGATGGAGAAGTTAACCCCCCAAGAATTGTACAGCACAATAGAAAAAATCATTGATGTATATTCCCAGACAGGCAAAAGACGAGAAACCTTCCATAAATTTTTAAAACGTGTAGGCAGAGAGTCCTTAATTAGCTAAGGGGGAAAAGAGCCGGTTACAACTTTGTAACCGGCTCTTTTATATGATTATTTTGTTCCTTAAGATTACTACGTATATGTTCGTGGATGCAAATCTACGCTTCCCCCCTTTAGGTAGTTGACGCACTGATGAGCTAAGCCTATATAAAAATTACACTCTTACTGTAAATATTTCTCTGGATAATATAGATTCTACGAAAAAAATAACAGAAAATTTTAAAAAAACCTACCATTCGAAAAATAATTATGTTATATTCATAAATATTACAGTATAACTGTAAAATATTTTTGGATATTTCATTATATTCCTATGATTCATTACAGTAAGACTAGAATTTTATGAGGTGCTTAATTCTATGGAAGACATTCACAAAAAAATCAAAGCTTTACGTCTCCAAAACAACCTAACATTGAAGGAACTAAGTGAAGAAACTGGATTATCACTTAGCTTTCTTTCGCAAATCGAGAGGGGGACTTCCTCACTATCCATTACATCTCTGAAGAAATTGGCTGATGCACTAGGAGTCTCAATGATCTTCTTTTTTGAGGACGATAAAGAAAACCAAAACTATTTATTAAGAAAAAGCGATCAAAGAATATTTCAAGTAAATGGTGGAGAACAGAGATACGTCCGCTTGTCCGGTACATTTCCAGACAGGAAACTGGAGCCGCTAATGGTTATACTTCCCCCAAAAATGAAAGAGGAACAGAGTTACAGTCATTCGGGAGAGGAGTTTTATTATGTCTTGCAAGGTGAGGTCATTTTTCATTTAAACCAGGACGGCTATCATCTGAAAGCTGGCGACACTATTCACTTTCCTTCTGAACTTTTGCATGCGTGGGAAAACCCAACTTCGGAGGAAACAATTATTTTGAGTATATCAACACCTATCATTTTCTAATTGACACAAAGGAGTGTAGAACAAATGAGAGTAGCGACAGATATCGGGGGCACTTTTACAGATCTTGTATATGTTGATGAAAACGGTTTCGTAGGAGTAGCAAAAAGCAATACCACTCCACCGAACTTTGAGAAAGGTGTACTTGACGTTATTGAGAAAGCTGGTATTAAAAGCGAGCAACTGTCGATGTTTATTCATGGAACAACGGTCATTATCAATGCGCTAACTGAGCGTAAAGGGGCCAAAATGGGGTTGATTACGACAGAAGGATTCCGGGATATTTTAGAAATTGCAAGAGGCAACAGGCCGGATCTATTTAATGTTCGATACAAAAAACCAGAACCGTTCGTTGAACGGCATTTGCGACTCGAGGTAAGTGAACGTCTCAATTATAAAGGTGAGATTCTATCCCCTCTGCACCGAGAAGATATAGAAAGATGTGTGGATTACTTTAAAAAAGAGGGTGTGGAGGCGATTGCCGTTTCTTACATGCATTCTTATGTTAATCCGGCACATGAAATAGAGACAGTAAAGATTATTAAAGAGCTATGGCCAGAAGTATTTGTGACAGCATCGAGCGATATCACAAAAGAATGGCGTGAATATGAAAGAACTAATACAGCCGTTTTAAATGCTTATGTCCAGCCCGCCGCTACTACATACATTGATAAATTAGACAAGAAATTACGGGAACAAACTGAGATAGATCAGCGTTACATCATGCAATCAAATGGCGGGACAACAAGATTTAACAGTGCCAAAGCGGCGCCTATTAACATGGTTGAGTCCGGGCCGGTGGCCGGTATTTTTGGAGCCGCTGTTCTTGGGGAACTGATCGGTGAAAAAAACATCATTGCATTTGATATTGGTGGAACTACAGCAAAATGTTCACTCATTGAAAACGGGGAAGTGAAAGTTTCTACAGATTACTATATTGAGAGAGATAGCCGAAATGCAGGATACCCGATTAAAGCACCTGTTGTCGATATTGTGGAAATCGGAAATGGAGGCGGTTCCATCGCTTGGATAGATGATGCAGGCTCATTGAAAGTCGGGCCGCAATCTGCCGGTGCGATGCCTGGACCAGTCGCATACGGATTGGGTGGCACGGCTCCAACCACAACAGATGCTAACTTATTGACAGGCAGGCTGTCTCCTAAAAACTTCGACTACGATGTGGATATGGATCATGTAAAAGAAGTGATCCAGAAGAAAATAGGTGATCAATTTGAGATTTCTGCCGAAGAAGCAGCCCTTGGCATTATTCGCATTGCTAACTCGAACATGTTGAATGCATTAAAATTAATTTCTATTCGAAAAGGGCATAATCCGCAGGACTTCACTTTGCTGGCGTTTGGTGGAGGCGGATCGATGCACGCTCCGGCACTTGCACTCGAGCTCGGTGTTAAAAAAGTCATCGTACCAATTGCTTCACCGGTGTTCTCTGCCTGGGGAATGCTTATGACTGACTTGCGGCATGATTATATCCAAACATATATCAAACGGATGAATGAGCTTTCTCTTGCCGAAATGGATGCACAATGGGAAGAAATCGAGAAACAGGCGCTGACCTATTATGAAGATGAAGGGATGGAAGCTGGGACAATTGAATTCCATCGCTTTGCGGATATGCGCTATCTAGGACAAGAGCATACGGTAAAAGTTCCTGTTCCTAATGGCAAATGGACCGAGGAAGATAAACAGGCGATCATTGAAAAGTTCCATGAGCTTCACGAGAAGAATTACACATTTAAACTGGTTGATTCACCGACTGAAATTGTCAATCTCCATGTAACGGCTTTTGGCAAAGTGCCTAAACCGGTCATTGGAAAGATTACACGTGAAGGTTCTATAGAAGAAGCGAAAAAAGAAACACGTGATGTTTACTTCGAGCAAAAAGGGTGGGTTAGCACACCAGTTTACGATCGGGACAAACTTCCGCCAAATGAAGTAGTTCATGGACCCGCAGTAATAGAAGAAAAAGCAGCCGTCACTGTTATTTATGAAGGCCAGCAGTTGCACCTGGATGACTTTGGAAACATCATTATCGAAATGGAGGCAAAGTAATATGACAACTTCTGTAAAAGTGGATCCGTTTACACTGGAAATCGTTAAAGATTCTCTTTTGGCAGCTGGGGACGAGATGTTTGTGGCCCTTGCTCGCACATCCATGAGTCCTATCATTTACGAAGTACTTGACTATGCCAGCGGTTTGACTGATGCACAGGGAAATCTTCTTACTCAAGGCAATGGTGTTACCGGATTTATCGGAATGCTTACCTTTATGGTAAAGGAAACACTGAAGAAATATCCTGGCGATAAGCTGAAGCCTGGAGATGTTATTATCATCAATGACCCTTATAACGGAGGAGGATCCCATCTTTCCGATGTTGGACTTGTTATGCCGATTTTCTATGAAGGTGAACTCATTGCCTTCTCGGCAAACAAGGCCCATTGGACAGAGGTCGGCGGGAAGGATCCCGGCTCATTTACAAACGATGCCGTAGACATTTTTCAAGAAGGCCTTCAATTCAATTGTATTAAATTATATGAAGAAGACCGCTTAAATGAAGGCATTGTTGAAATTATTCGCTCCAACGTCCGCTTTCCGGACCTGTCATTAGGGGACATGTGGGCGCAGGTTGCCGCCTTACGCACAGGCGACCGCCGATTAAAAGAACTTTGTGAAAAGCATAGCAAAGAAACTATTCTGACAGCTATTAATTACTTATTGGATCATGGAGAGATCATTTCTCGACAAGAAATTAAAAAGCTGCCAAAGGGTGTTTTTGAAGCGGAAGATTATATTGATACAGACGGCATGGGCAACGGACCATTTAAAATTAAAGTAAAGGTAACGATTACGGATGACGAATTTATTTGTGATTTTCGGGGAAGCCATCCACAGGTGCCAGGCCCGATGAACTGTTCCTATACAGGACTCATGTCAGCTGTGCGATCTATTTTCCTGGCTATAACAAACCCTGAGCAAGATGTGAACGATGGAGTGTTTAGGCCACTTCAGGTACTTGTTGACAAAAAATCAATTATGTCTGCCGAGCGACCAGTTCCGGTCTCTAACTATTTTGAGACGCTCTTAGGAAGTTTAGACTTAGTCTGGAAAGCTTTGGCGCCACACTTGCCAGAACGGCTGACTGCAGGACACCATTTGTCCGTTTGTGCCGTAACATTGTCTGGTAATCACCAAGATACAGAGGAACCTTTCCTTATTGTTGAACCTTCTGTTGGAGGATGGGGTGGAGGCGCTGGACAAGATGGCGCTTCAGGTCAGTTCTGTATCGCAGATGGTGAGACGTATAACGTTCCGGTCGAAGTAGCGGAAACACGTTATGGTGTTCTTATTGATGAATATAGTCTTCGCCAGGACGGCAATGGGGCAGGTGCAGGTGAATACATTGGCGGAAAAGGGGTCATCCGTGCTTATCGCGCATTATCTGATAACCAGGCCGCCACAGTTACCTTTGGCCGCAATAAATTTTATCCGTGGGGAATGAACAAAGGCCATGAAGGTTCGCCAAACGAGTTCTATGTTCATAAGGCAAATGGGGAGATAGATGGACCATATGGTGTTTATCCGCGGTACAAGCTTCAAAAGAACGATGTGGTACGCCTGATGACAGGAACAGGAGGCGGTTATGGCAGTCCGTCCAAGCGTCCAGCCGCCCAAGTGGCCAAGGATGTGAAAAATGGTTATTTCACTGTCGAAGAGGCAAAAGCACACTTCCTCGTTGACATCGACCCGGATACTTTTGACTATCAAGAGCTGCCAGGCAGACTATCATAATTGGAGGCATTCATATGGATATTAAAGAACCAAAAGTCACAAAAGAAATTGTTCAAACCCTTTTTCAGAATCAATTCCAAGGCACGGAAGTAAAGTTCGGTTTTGTTTCCATCCCAGCCGGAGAGCGCCTTCCCTTAGAAGGAACGGGTGTTCATGAAGAACATGAGTATTCGTATATTCTCAAGGGCACTTTAGCTGGTGAGAGCGGGGGACAGCCTTATAAAATTAATGCGGGGGAAGCGTCTTATATTCCTGCTGGAGAGCACCATTGGTGTGTCAATGAAGGGGAAAGTGCTTGCGAATTGATCTATGCATTGGTGAAAAGTTGATAATAAAGTGAAAAATAGAATAGGAAGACATAGGTGCTTCCTATTCTATTTTTATACCATAAAAAGGATGTGAAAGGATGGAGCAAACGAATACAGTGGAAGTGACAAAGAAAACAAGTTCAGAGGGATTCATGAGCCAAGATCAGGCATTGGATTCTATCCCCGAATCTGCTCGGCAGCATTGGCTGACTCCAGCGATGATTTTTGGCGGATTAGAATTTACCATTCCAGTTTTAATGGTTGGCTCTACATTAACCGGAAGTTTTGGGTTGTCAAAAATACTTTTCATACTTCTCATTTCATTATTCGGCATTCAATGGGTTGGAAATACCTTGCAAGGATATATAGGCGCGAAAACAGGGCGCTCTTCTTCTGTTATTTCCCGTTCCAGCTTCGGTGATGTTCAGGCAAAAGTCATTGTTGGATTTACCATTTTTATCGTTTCACTTGGCTGGTGGGCATTGCAAACGGCTGTTGCGGGAAATGCGATTTCTGCGATGTTGGGCATAGATTACAAGGGTAATTGGGTTGGCTGGGCGATTGTCACTGTCATATGCGGATTACTTTTTGCATTGCCGTCTATCATCGGCTACAGCTCGATGAAATGGACAGATTATATCGCCGTTCCCGCTGGCCTTATTTTAATAGCTGGGGGAATATACTACGCATTAAGAAATACAGGCTGGGAGGCGATCGCTTCATGGCATCCAGAACCTACGATGACAATATGGGCTGCCATTAGTTTAGTGATCGGAGTAAATGTTTCTCAGTGGGTCATTGCCTCGGATTATACACGCTATGCAAAGCCCACCTGGAAAGACAATATTATTATTCCGAGTGGCATTATATTCGTGGGTTTTCCTCTTTTCATTGTTGGGGCTATAATGGCCGTAGGAGTGGGGGATGCCGATATCGTGAATGTTATGATGGGCATGGGTTTTCCTATTTGGGGCTTTCTTATTTTATGGTTTGCGACTTGGACATCGCAACTTGTCAATAACTATAGCATGGGATTAGCTTTAGCAAATATTTTTAATGTCAACTCCGGGAAAGGGAGAGCACTCCTCACACTTCTTGGCACGATTCTGGCAATTATTGTCGCGCTATTAGGAATACTTGAACATTTTATGGACTTCTTATACTTAACAGCCTTGCTTTACCCAGCTATAGGAGGCGTCATGATGGGTGATTTCTTCTTTATTCGCAAACAACAGTGGGAGGATTGCAGAGGGTGGAACTGGATGGCCACCATTGCCTTACTTGCGGGAATCGTTGTCGGCTATCTTACACAATATGTATCCCCATGGGGGCTGCCAGCCGTTCAATCCCTCCTTATTTCCCTCGTTGTGTACATCGTTGCAATGAAGATAAAAAAGAACGTAGCGCCGGATCAGTTTACAGCATAGCCCTATGTTAACCAAGAATTATCACCTATTTAATAGTAAGTAAAGAACATACCCATGAACAAACGAAATAAAAAGCCGGTCCCTTTAAAATAAAAGGTGGCCGGCTTTTTTTCTAGCCTATGCTATTTGAAATAATGAGCAGGGGAGCTAAGGTATTTTTCTCCTGTTCTAGGGACATTCATTTCATCAGGCATTTTTAAAAACAAGGTTTATTCAGGAATATATGGATAGTATGAGGGAAATATAACATGTGGCAAGGAATAAAAAAACTTTGGAGGATCGTTCATGAAAAATAACCAATCCAATCATCAAAGCCAGACGAATGAAGAACACGAAAACACATTAACGAATCGGCAGGGTCATCCTGTGACGAATAATCAAAATATGAGAACGGTTGGAAATCGCGGTCCAGCCATGTTAGAGAATTATGATTTTATTGAGAAAGTCAGCCATTTTGATAGAGAACGGATTCCAGAGCGCGTCGTGCATGCGCGTGGTGCCGGAGCCCATGGCTATTTTGAGGCCTATGGAACAGCTGGAAAGGAACCTGTTTCAAAGTACACGAGGGCGAAACTGTTTCAAGAAAAAGGCAAAAAAACGCCTGTTTTTGTACGTTTTTCGTCAGTTATCCATGGAGGGCATTCTCCGGAAACGTTGCGTGATCCTCGCGGCTTTGCCGTGAAATTTTATACAGAGGATGGGAACTGGGATCTTGTCGGGAATAACTTGAAAATTTTCTTTATCCGTGATGCGATGAAGTTCCCGGATATGATTCATGCATTTAAGCCTGATCCAGTGACGAATATCCAAGATCCAGAGAGGTTTTTTGACTTTTGTGCAAGCTCTCCGGAATCTTTCCATATGGTGACTTTTGTTTATTCTCCTTGGGGAATTCCTGCGAACTATCGCATGATGCAAGGTTCTGGAGTGAACACGTACCGCTGGGTTAACAATGAAGGAAAAGCAGTCCTCGTTAAATATCACTGGGAACCGAAACAGGGCATTAAAAACTTGACGATGAAAGAAGCGGGCGAAATTCAAGCTACAAACTTTAATCATGCTACACAAGATTTATATGAAGCTATTGAGCGCGGCGAATATCCGGAGTGGGAGCTTCTTGTACAAGTCATGAGCGATGAAGAGCACCCTGAACTTGATTTTGACCCGCTGGACTGTACAAAATTATGGCCGGAAGATCAATTCCCATGGCTGCCGGTGGGCAAGATGGTTCTAAACAAAAACCCGGAAGATTATTTTACTGAAGTGGAACAAGCTGCATTTGGCACAGGTGTGCTTGTGGATGGCCTTGATTTTTCTGATGATAAAATGCTGCAGGGCAGAACATTTTCTTATTCAGATACACAGCGTTATCGTGTCGGACCGAATTATCTTCAACTGCCGATTAATGCGCCGAAAAAGCGGGTGGCTACCAATCAGAGCGGCGGACAGATGCAGTATAAAGTTGATCATCCAAATCCTCATATCAACTATGAACCATCCATACTGGACGGCCTGAAAGAAGCCAAACAGCATGGCAAGGAACATACGCCACATGTGGAAGGGAATATTGTACGCGAGTCGATTGAACGGACGAACGATACAAAACAGGCAGGCGAAACGTATCGCCAATTCGAACAGTGGGAAAAGGATGAATTGATCGCAAACCTTGTAGCCGATCTTTCACGATGCGACCAGCGCATTCAAGATAAAATGATTTCTTATGCGGAGGAAGCAGATGAAGAGTATGGCCGCCGTTTAAGAGAAGGATTAGCCAATGCGCCAAAGGGAGGCTCTACCCGTAAGCCACTTGGAGATAACCATGCAGAGGATGCTACCAAACAAGCTGTAGAAAAAGGGCATGACGCTGATCCATACTAAATAGCTGAAAAAAGCCATAAACGAAATGTTTATGGCTTTTTTTTCGAGATTTGCAGAGGAGAAAAAACTGCCTTCTTCTGAAGATTCTTGCCTACACTTTAGTGTCGGCATAGCAGCTTGCATGCAAATATAACCAAGGAAGAAACCGAAGAGTGATCGATCGTTGTCTAAGCCTTTGGATGCTCTATTTTAATGGGCAATGTTAGTGAAATGTAAGAAGAAACGTTACTCTTTAAATTGTGCAAAAGAGGCTATTCAGAAAGGATGTCATCAGTTTGCTTGCTATATGACGCTTCGGAAGCATATGTTTCCGGTATCATAAGACCAGTAAAAAACGCTTAATCGAGTATTCAGAAATAGAGAAAAAGCTATAAGGGTTCATCTATACTGCTTATCGGTTATCATACTTCACAGACTATGAACTAAACATTGTAAAAAGAGACCGAATATAAAGCATAACTTGACTATAAATAAAACCTTGTATTATATTAAATCATATAAGTCTTATAGGAATTTAGGATTTTTTGTTCTAAAACTGACTGACTTGTCAATCAATAAAGGAAAGAAGGGAAAGATAATTGGCAAATACAGATCGCAGAGAGGAACTTTTGCACGCAGCTCTTGAGATTTTCGCTACTAAAGGCTATCATGCCACGAAAATTTCGGACATTGTAAAGCAGACAGGGGTTGCACAAGGGACCTTTTACTGGCATTTCAAAAGCAAAGAGGAAATTGCATTAGAAATTATCGGTACAGGGAAAGAAAATTTGCTTGCAGCGATCCACCAGGGGTACAGGCAAACTTTTGGGACAACCGATGATATGATCAAATCTTCTACAGCTCTTATGAAGAGGATTTTCACTTTTGCCGAGAAAAATCGCAATCTTCTAACTCTCCTGTTAATCAAGGGACAAGGAGCAGATCCTGTAATTAGAGAAGCGGTTGCAGACACGGTTATAAGTATTGAAGAGGCATTCAAAAAAAATATTGAAAGAGCGATTGAGCTGGAGATGCTAAATTCTAATCATAATGTTGATTTGCAAGCCAACATGTTAACGAGCCTTGTCATAGGCACACTGTCAAAATGGCTGTTTGGACCGAAGAACGACCTTAGCTATACACCGACCCTTTCTGTCGATGAGATTACTAGGGAATTAGTCGATTTTGAATTTTTTGGTTTGATTGGCCAAAGGAGGGAAACAGATTGACTGTTATTAAACAAGAAAATAAAGAATTCGGTATTTTTAATCAGATGGGCAAACAGGTAGAGGGAGCCTTTGCTCCTAATTCAAAGGGGCTTTCTCCAATCGAACTTCTAGAAGCTTCTTTAGGCATGTGTCTTGTTATTTCTCTGCAAAGAATGTTTGAAAGGGACGGCATAACTGTATTAGATCATGAATTTTCAGTGGAGGTATCTGCCAAGAAAGCCCTGGAGGGTCCTTCCCGTGTAGAGAGGTGCAAGGTGGCTGTTACATTTCCGGAACATTTCACCGCTGAGTACAAAAAAAAGCTAATCATTTCGGCGGAAAGGGCATGCACCATAGGCAATACATTAAAACAGGGGTTAATGATTGATATAGAAGAGACAATATAACATGTTTGTTGTTTAGAATTTTCAATCTTTCGCTTAACTAAAATAAGGAGATTTTAAGATGGAAAAGAATGTACGAAAAATTCCTCAAGCCCAGACAGATGATTTTGCTGTGACCTCTGTGCCGGCAGAACAGAGAAAATCGTCTGTCAATATTGCTATTACAAGTTGTGCCTGGATTATTTCATTGTCGACGATTGTGACGGGCGGGGCTCTTATTCAAGGGCTAAATTTTAAGAATGCGATTTTTGCAGCTATATTCGGCATGTTAATTTTAGCTGTTTATGGATTTTTTCAAGGGGTAATGGGCGCTAAATATGGAATTTCAACTACGGTTCTGGCCCGTCAGGCTTTTGGACGTTATGGCGCGAGCCTATTCGGGATTGTATTGGCTCTAACCCTTGGAGTTGGATGGTTTGGCTGGCAGGTTGCTTTTTTTGGGACGACCATTTCTGAAATGTTTCCAAATGTTTGGCTCGCACAGCCTGAGGTGGCTATCGTTTGGGGAGGCATCTTAATGATGTGTACAGCCTTTATCGGTTACCGCGGACTTGCTGCCTTAAGCTTTATTGCTGTTCCCTTAGTTGTCATCTTATCGATTTGGGGGATTGTGAGTGCTGTCAATTATTCTGGAAGCTGGCATGCTTTATTATCATTTGAGCCAGCAGGCGATCCGATGACTGTTTTCGCGGGAATTACGATCGTCGTTGGAAATGCAGCCTTGGGTGCAGTAGTCTTTCCGGATGTAACGAGATATGCCAAAAGTGCGGCTTCCGGCGGCATTAGTGCATCTGTCGGTTATTTTCTTGGAGGGGTTTTCTGTATTATTGCTGGGGCCGCAATGGCCATTGCAGCCCAAGTTCCTGATATCGGGTCTACACCAAACATCCCAGCCGCCATGAGCAAGCTAGGACTAGGATTTTTTGCCTTTTTGATTTTAATTTTTGCTCAATGGACAACAAATGACAACAACTTATATACCGGCTCTTTAGGTCTTCGGAATGTTGTGAAAATCCCTAAAAAAGTCTTGGTTATTTGTATGGGGGTTATTGGGATCCTCATTGCGCTCATGGGTATTCAAGATATGTTTGTGCCATTCTTATCGTTCTTAGGGTTATATGTTCCCCCGATTGCAGGTGTAATGATTGCGGATCACTGGATTGTAGGGCCTAAGATTCGAAATAAGAAATATGAATTTGGGCCAGGATCGGCGTATTCGGGATTAAACATTGCGGCGATTGTATCTGTAGTGATCGGTGGTTTTGTTACTTCTAAATTATCATTTGGTATTGGACCGATTAATTCTACTCTTCTTGCTTTCTTAATTTATATTGTTCTTACTTTTATTTTGAACAAATTAAACCTGCATTACGAGCTTGGAGAAGTAAAGGAAGAGTCATCTGGATTTTAAGCGAATAGAAGGAGGAAAAGCTTCATGGAGAAACAACAAAATCAATGGGTGTTCGGAGTGGATGTCGGTGGAACGTTTACCGATTTAGTGGCTATCGACAGACACGGTAAAATGGTTTCAACTAAAACTCCTTCAACACCTGATCAATCAGATGGTGTCATGAATGGAATTAAGAAAGTCTCCGAAATCATTGGAGTGGATATAAAAGTTCTTTTAGCGAACAGTCCATTAGTTGTCCACGGAACAACTGTAGCGACAAACTCATTACTAGAGTATAACGGTGCGAAAGTAGGGTTGCTTACGACAGAGGGATTCCGTGACGAAATTGAATTCCGCCGTGCCTATAAGGAAAGCGTATTTTCTCCGCGCCTTCAGGCGCCCTTTCAAATTGTTCCAAGAAGATATCGAGTGGGGATCCCTGAACGTCTAGATCATGCGGGAAAAGTAATCAAAGAGTTAGATGAAGCAGCTGTACGTCAGGCCGTCCGCGACTTTGTTGAGGAGGGAATCGAGGCTATTGCGGTATGCTTCCTATTCAGCTTCATGAATCCTTCCCACGAAAGCCGGGTAAGAGAGATTATCCAGGAAGAAGCTCCTGGTATGTTTGTTTCCTTATCTTACGAAGTGTTGCCACAAATTCGGGAGTTTGAACGCGTCAGCACGACCATTGTAAATGCCTTTACAGGGCCATCAATGCAAAGCTATTTAAACCATTTGGATGAACGTCTCCGTGCAGACGGTTTTACAGGTGAATTATTTGTTATGCAATCAAATGGAGGAGTCCAAAACGTCTTACAGAGTGGGAAATTTGCGGCCGGCGCTCTTCTCTCAGGGCCGGCAGGAGGGGTGACAGCCGCTTCCTTCATTGGAGAAAAATCAGGGTACGAAAATGTCATCACTGTTGATATGGGCGGAACAAGCTATGATGTCTCGGTGATCGAAAAATTAAATCCAGCCATTACAACTGAAAACTGGATCAGCCGTTACCGTGTCGCATTGCCAATGATGGATATCCATACAATTGGCTCTGGAGGTGGAAGCATCGCCTGGATTGATAATGGTGGAGCCCTGCAAGTTGGGCCTAGAAGTGCAGGGTCAACTCCAGGCCCTGCTTGTTATGGAAGAGGGGGAGAAGAACCAACTGTTACAGATGTCAATGTGTTCTTAGGCTATATTAATCCTGACAACTTCCTGGGAGGGGAAATGAAGCTTGACCGTTCGTTAGCTGAAAAAGCTATTCGCACACGCATTGCAGACCCGCTTGGCATTTCAACAGTAGAAGCGGCCCTTGCCATCTCGCAAATCGTAAATAGTGATATGTCGAATGCTGTCCATTTTGTGACAACACAGCGCGGACATGACCCGCGCAACTTTGCCTTAATGGCCGTTGGTGGTGCAGGAGCCATTCATGCTGGAAAACAGGCAGAAGATCTTGGAATCAATACGGTGATTGTTCCCTCTTTAGCTCCTGTTTTTTGCGCACTCGGTGATGTCGCAGCAAATCTAAAGGTAACAGAACTGAGAACCCGCTTTGAAAGCATGAACCAAGTGGATCTTCAAGCGATGAATGCTGATTTTGAAAAGATGGAACAAACAGCTCGTGAAAAACTAGGCGGACAATCCGTAACGGATCAGTATGAAACTCGTCGTTATATTGATATGCGCTATGCAGGAGAGGTGCATGAAGTTACTGTGCCAGTAAAATCAAGAACTCGCCGAATTACGGAGCTGAACCTTGAAGCAACGGTTACCGATTTTCATGAGCTTCATGAAAGAATGTTTGCTCACAAAGATCCAGGTCACGAAATTGAAATTTTAAATCTTCGCCTTGACCTTGTAGGGGTGAGAGAGCCGTTAAAGTTGAAAGAGGAGCCTTTCCAACAGGAGGACCCTGCTCAAGCACAAACGGGTGAGCGCGAGATGTATTTTGACACGGAGCCGACGCGGACGCCTATTTACGACGGTTCCTTGCTGGAACCAGGAAACCTGATAGTTGGGCCCGCGATTATCGAACAGTGGGGAACAACGATTGTCGTTTACCCGGGGCATGAGGCTTTGATCGATTCTTACCGCAACTGTGTCATTGAAGTCAAACACTCTCCTGCCCAGCAAAGGAGTGGAAATGAATGATCCAAGCGCAAATTTTATACAGCAAGCTACAGTCCATCGGCAGAGAAGTGGGAGATAATTTGCAACGAATTTCCCGCTCTCCCTTGTTGTCCCAGGATCGGGCGTTTGCTACAGCCATTTTTACCAATGAGTTAAAAATAGCTATTCAACACCAATATGAGCCAGAGCACTTATTTGCCTTAAAAGAAAGTGTAGAGAACCTGTTTGACTATTTTTCTTTTGATATTGCGGATGGGGATGTATTATTGGTGGCTGATCCCTACAGCGGTGGAACGAAAGGGCAATCTTTGACGATGGCAGCTCCTTTATTTGTAGAAGGAGAGCTCGTCCTTTTTCCTGCTATTCGCGCACAAATGATGGATCTGGCCGGTGAATACCCGGGTGGTTTTCATCCGGATGCTTTTGAGGTATGGCAGGAAAATATGCGTATTACACCGATCAAGCTTTATAAACAAGGGGTACTGCAAGCGGATATTTTACGGTTTTTATTATCTAACAGCCGCATACCTACTTCCTTCAAATCGGATTTAGAGACAATGTACACATGCTTGCGCGGAGCTCAGCAACAACTCAAAAAACTTCTTGGCAGCTATGGGCAGCAGAAAGTAGATGCATCCATTGAAAGCATTTTTCAATACAGTCGAAAACGAGTGGAGCAACATTTATCACAGCTTCCCAAAGCAGGGATGAAAGCTCTGGTGGAATTTGAAACGACACAAGGAGATAAAAATGCCATCGATGTGAGCATTACCATTCCGAACAACGCTGTTGAAATTGATCTGACTGGCTCCTCCATGCAGTCAACGAAGCCTATTAATTCCCCGATAGCTTTGACAAAAGCATTTTCGGTTTGGCCGTTTCTCGCAACGATTGCCGATGAACTCTCGATTAATGAAGGTACGCTGGAACCGTTTAACATCAAAACAAAGGCCGGAACGATACTAGACCCACAATTTCCAGCAGCTACTGCTTTAGCACCAAGCATGACAGGGCATTTTCTTGCTGAAGCGATCTATCGGGCTATTCAAAATGGCCAGGGTCCGACAGAGGAATTTCCCCCGATTTACGGAACTGGTCCACAAGCCATTTTCTATCCTGAGCTTGGGACAAGAGCTGAAACCCAATCGATTGTCCTTGTCCCTGGATATCCTTCCACGGATAAAGGTTTTGGACCGCCTGCTTTATTTGGACAGAGGCTGCTTGTGTCGGCGGAAGAGTTAGAACTTTATCATGGCTTCAAGATAGTTTCTCGCGAGTGGACGGATAGGAAGGAAGAGTTGAAAGTCTCCTTGCTGAATCAGGATGAGGATGTTTATTTTAACTTGATTTTACCTTTTAGTGAAGATGGGGACTATGGATCTGTTACAAGAGAGGGAGAAGGAAAAGAAACGTTTTATCAAAGTATAGTCAATCAACATGTGAAGAAAGGCGATCTCCTCGTCTTTACATACCCCGGAAAGGAGGAGCAATGATGATAAACCAAGAGGTAATCTTGTCACAGGTGGTTGGAGGCTCACTTGATGCAATTGCGCGAGAAATGAGCGCAACGGTTACGAGAACAGCGCGTTCACCACTTTTTAATGAAGCACATGATTTTACAACAGGCGTGTTTGATCTTTCCGGAAAGAAATCCCGGCTCGTTGCACAAGCTCCTGGATGTACTTTGCACTTGTATGCAGTTGTAGGGGCAGTTGATCATTTATTGGATGCTTTTCGGTATGATCTTCATCCAGGCGATATTCTGCTTGTAAATGATCCGTATCATGGCGGCTCACACAGCCTTGATTGGACGATTGTCATGCCAGTTTTTTATAATCGAAAGCCGATTCTGCTGCCAGCCGTACGCAGTCACATGGGAGATAATGGCGGACCGGTTGCCGGCGGATACAATCCGCGCTCACAAGATATTTGGCATGATGGGCTTCGTATCCCACCGTTAAAAATTTATGAGCGTGGCGAGAAGCGGAGAGATGTATTTGATTTAATCATCGCCAATAATCGTCTTTCTCATTGGCTTGAAGGAGATTTAAATGCGATGATTGGCGCTTGTAAACTAGCTGCTAGCCGAATTCAAACAATGCTCGATAAGTATAGCGATGAAAAGGTAATCAAGGCCATCGATCACCGCATTCAATATACAGAAAAACGGGTTCGCGATGAGATCGCCAGCTGGCCGGACGGCACTTATATTGGAGAAACGTTTGCCGATCATGACTTCCAAGGGAATCGTGACATTAGAGTTAAGGCAACCGTGACTGTGAGCGGCAGTGATCTTCATATCGACTTTACTGGATCTTCGCCACAGGTAAAGGGCTTTATCAACAGTCCGCTCTCTAATACTACTTCATTTGCTTTTGTTGGAATATCGACTTGTTGTGAGGAGGACATTCCAGTTAATGAAGGGTATATGAACCCGGTGACAGTAACGGCGCCATTAGGAACAGTGGTTAATCCACGCCTTCCTGCTCCGTGTGGGCATGCGACCGCTTGTGTAGGAGCAGAGATTGCCGAGGCTGTGCTCCAAGCCCTTTCCCAATGTGCTCCTACCCGTGTAGGGGTTAATGCTCATAAGTTGCCACTTGCTTATTCTCATGGAAAGTATGATGATGGCAAACCGTGGGTAAATTTGAATTTTTACGGCTACACGGGCGGTGCGGGAGCTGCTTATGAAACAGACGGCTGGGGCCTTTATCCTCCTGTAATGACCGGGGTTATTCTCCCGTCGATTGAAATGAATGAAGTTCAGTATCCAAGCCGTGTCTTAAAGCACGAATATACTAGTGATTTTACGGGTGCTGGCCGCTGGAGAGGCACACCTGGACTAGATGTACAAATTCAGCATTTAAAGGAAAGTGCCACAAGTGTGATGATGGCAGGAGTACGAAATACAACAAAAGGCTACTGTGAGGGCCTTCATGCCCCGGCAAACAAAGTGATTGTCAATTATGGAACAGAAGAAGCACAGGAAATTGATGAAACGGCTTTTGAAGTGAAAATGCCGGCAGGGGGGATTATCCAGTTTTACCGAGCCGGCGGCGGTGGCTGGGGAGATCCATTTGAGAGGGACCCGGAAAAAGTGTTAGAGGATGTCTTAAATGAATTTGTAAGCATAGAATCCGCATGGCGCGACTATGGGGTCGTCATCGACGCTAAAACGCAAACGATTAACTATGCAGAAACCGAACGCATCCGTGCTTCTCGTTTGTTATAAATAAATTCTGCCAGGAGAGAAAAGAGCGGACTAAAATGGGTGTATAAAAAGCCTTTTTAGTCCGCATTTTATTTTTGTCGGGATTCACAGACCGCCATTAATCCTACTAATAAAGCGATTAAGAATATTAGAGGAAGTTTTATCTTTTCGGCATACCAATCCGTAATAAACGGGAGTTGAGAAGGGCAATTCCAGATCTATAGTGATCAAGTCATGGGTTAATTCCGCTTGTGTATCCGCAAATGAATAATCAAGCCCTATCGTCACAGCGATTCCTTGTTTCACGGCATTTTGTATAGCACGAGTATTATTGGTTATAAATAACACGTTCACGTCTCCGTATTGAGCAATTAACTCGTATGCATCCGTTCTAATGAACTCATCATCGTACAACACTAGCGTATGGCCGGAAAGCTGATGAGGACGTATGGTTTTATTGAGTGAAAGAGGAGAGTTTTTATTTACTCCTACTACAAGTTTCCCTTCTAATACCCGGTCAAAGTAACATTCCTTTTCTTTCTGTGCAATTTCCTCTGATAGGACGATAAAGCCTATATCCACATGATTAGTATGTATATCCTCTAATATTTCCTTCGTTCCTTTTTCGATAATTTCTATTTTGACCTTTGGAAAATCTTTTTTGAAACTGGAGACGGTATCTACCAGCAAATGCATCGGCCCGGGGATCGTTGCAATTCTTAAATGACCGCTCAGCGCATTGGTATAAGATTGGGCTTCTTCCAGCATCTCATCCACTTTTATCAAAATTTCATTTGCCTTCGTGATAATGGCCATTCCTTCAGGGGTTGGAGTTGCGCCAATGCCTCGGGAACGAGTAAACAAAGAAAGCCCCAGCTCTGATTCGAGAAGAGAAATAGACTGGCTTATGGCTGGCAGTGTAACATTTAAGTTTTTTGACACTTGAGTAAAAGAGCTGGTTTTTGCTGCTTCCACAATGTACCTCATTTGTTCAAGATTCATATCATTTCTCCTTATTAAGTAAAAGTTAATTTATAAATAAATATATATAAATTTTAATTAATAAACTAGAGGGGTAAAATATAAAAGAAGAATTTTTTAAAGTAAAAGAACACAATCTAAACAACTATAGGGGGGAAGTATAGGTGAATAGCAAAAGAGTAGTCGTTATAACAGGCGGAGCAAGCGGCATAGGAAGACAGGCTGCGATGAAGTTTGCTAAAAAGGGAGATCAGGTCGTAGTAGCAGACTTTAACGAAACAAGCGGACAAGAAACTGTTAATCTGATTACATCTAATGGTGGAGAAGCGGTCTTTGTAAAAACAGATGTATCAAAATACGAAGAGGTGGAATTCTTAGTTGAAAAGGCTGTTGAAACCTATGGCAAGATTGATGTGATGTTTAACAATGCTGGAATTGGCCGCAGTACTCCTGTTTTGGATCAGGATTTAAATGATTATCATAGCGTTATTAATGTAAATCAACATGGTGTGGCTCATGGCATCATCGCTGCAGGCAAAAAAATGAGGGAATTAAATAGCAAAGGAGTGATCATTAATACGGCATCTGTATTTGGTTTTCTAGCCTCTCCTGGTACATTTGCTTATCATGCAACAAAAGGAGCCGTGATTATGATGACAAAATCGGCCGCGCTTGAATTAGCTCAGTATGGAATTAGGGTCATTGCTGTAGCGCCAGGTGTGGTGGACACACCTATTATCCAAGGATATAAGGATAGCGGATTGATTGAATCGATGAAAGCAAAAGTGATGGGAAATAAATTGACCCAGCCGGAGCAAATAGCGGATTCTATTTATCTTCTTTCTTTAGAAGAAGCCAGTGCTATTAATGGAAGTGTAGTTATGGTTGATGAAGGGTATGCTTCTTTTAAATAAACATTCTAATCAATAATACAGAAGGGATGCGTTTTTATTATGAGATTTAAGGACAAGGTATCTATCGTTACTGGCGGGGCAAGCGGAATAGGAAAAGAGACAGCTACTTTGTTTGCAGAAGAAGGAGCGAAGGTTGTCATTGCTGATTTCTCTGAACAGGGAGCCGAAGTGGCAAAAGATCTCACATCAAAAGGACATGCCGTGCACTTTATAAAAACAGATGTCACCATAGCAGAGGATGTGCAAAACTTAATTTCTGAAACCGTCAAGCTGTTTGGCCGGCTTGATATCGTCTTTGCCAATGCAGGCATTGCCAACGATGGCCCCATTCATAAGCTGGACGCTGAAGCTTGGAAGAAAACGATTGACATCAACCTTACCGGTGTATTTTTAACCGATAAATATGCGATTGAACAAATGAGGGCACAAGGGACAGGCGGGGCAGTTGTCAACTGTGGGTCTATTCATAGCTTTACGGGGAAATCTGGAGTGACTGCCTATGCTTCTGCAAAAGGCGGAGTAAAACTGCTAACTCAGACACTCGGCATTGACTATGCTAAAGAAGGCATTCGGGTAAATGCCGTATGTCCAGGCTATATTGATACACCGCTTATTAAAGGAAGAAGTGAAGCCATTAATGAACACCTTATCAGCCTGCACCCAATGGGCAGGCTAGGGAAGGCAGAGGAAGTCGCAAAGGCCGTCTTATTTTTAGCAAGTGAGGATGCCTCCTTCATTACGGGAACTACTCTGTTAGTAGATGGCGGATATACAGCTCAATAAAGATAAAAACAAGAGAGAAACCATGCTGGTTTCTCTCTTGTTTTTATCTAGATCAAGTACAAATAGGCCGAAAAAACTGGGCAGTCAAATAGCTTCCTAGGCTAGGGAAATCTATCAGTGAAAAACGATTTCGAAAAATTTATGAAGGATTGGCTATCTAAAGTTATCTAATCAATTTCAGCCTTACAGTTCTCTTTCAAATCTTATAGCATGCTTGCTGTTAGCAGTTCAAAAAATTATATAATCTCATAAAAAAGGTGGATTTAGAAACACTTTTTCTTTTTATTTCCAATAGTATGATTATTCCTGAAGACTTGATATGAACAGATATTAAGTTTTTACCATCTGCGAGCGACAGAATGAGAAAGAATTTAGACAACGATATGATTTTTATTCCTCATCTAAGTTTTCTCTTGAACCTCCAGCTACGTAAGGGGCTATAGTGAACATATACTTTATGATAGGAGGAAGGTTAATGATAGAAAGCAACAAATATTCCATTGGTGAATTTTCAAAAAAGACAGGAATATCCATTCGCACCCTACATTACTACGACGAAATCGGTCTTTTACAGCCAGAAAAGCACCCGACGTCAGGTCATCGTATTTACCATCATCAGGATATTCTTACCCTACAAAAGATTATAAGCCTAAAGTTTCTCGGATATAGCTTGGATAAAATCATTGACTTGTTACAAAAGCCAAGCTTTACCGTTGATCTAACGGACACTTTAACTCTCCATTTACAAGCGTTAGAGAAAGAGAAAGAACGAATTGAGCAATCGATGACGGCTATCAAAAGAGTAATTAAGTTGCTGAAGGATGAAGGGGAAGTGGATGGTGCCATATTATTTAGTCTTATCCATGGCATGCAAACAGAAAGTATACAAACAAAATGGATGGAGCGGCATAAGCTGACGGAGGTCGTTGAGGAATTAACGATGAAGACAGAAGAAGAGAAAACTACATTAGACCAAACGTTTGTTCAAATGGCTAAGGAAGTAAAAAAATTGTACGGCCAGTCAGTGGAAGACCCAAAAGTGCAAAACATGATTAGAGAATATATAGAAGCTTCCTTTGAGTTTCTTGGTGAGGAGTTGATTCAAAAATTAGCTGATGTCGACATGGAAGAACTGGATATTCAAGAACTAGAAGAAATGTCCCCTTCCCCCTTTACAGAAGATGAACAAAAATGGCTCAATCAAGCGATGGAATATTATATGAAACAGACAGAATCATAATAGAAGAGGGTTTTTTATAGACGGTACTTCATTAAAATAACAATTGTTAGCCTTCAAAAGAACATGCTCTAAAATGGTTGGAGGATTTCAATGAACTTCCCTCTATAGCTAAAGTCGTAAAATCCATTTTGATTAATCTATTTCAAAATGGATTTTTTTGTTGGGATGTATCAAAACCTTCTTTAATTAGGAAGAGTAGTCATGAAAAGATCTGATTGTTTTATTATATCTAACGTATATGAAAAAAGATTATAATATGATTTATCCATTCTTTGCTTTTATAAAATCTTACTATTCGGTTATTTCATGGTATCTTTATAGTAAAGATTTTTGAATGGGGATGAAGGAATGGAGGATATAAGAGAGTTAGAGTTGAGAGCGATTCTGGCTGCTTCGAATGATAATATCGTAATTACGGATGGACAGGGGGTAGTGTTAAGGGCGAGTCCAAGCTGCCTGGCAATTTATGGAGAAGCAGCAGACAAGCTAATCGGTATGAATGTTGAAGAACTAGAGCAAAGAAATATTTTTTCGCCCTCTGTAACGAAGAAAGTATTAGCGGAGAAAAAGGAAGTTCAGCTCATGCAATATACATCCACTGGCCGAGTTGTTATGGCTACTGCTTTACCTGTCTGTAATGATGAAGGAGAGATTATTCGCGTTATCAGCTTTTCACATGATTTAACGGAAATTCAACAATTAAAGGAAGATTATGAAGAGCTGAGAACAAAGATGGCTTATTACCAATCGGAAATTAAGGAATTAAGGCAGAAAGATGATAGTTTTCGAGGAACAGTAATGAGAAGCAAGGAACTTCGCCAAATATGGCAGCTCATTCAACGAGTGGCGAAGTCAGATGCGACCGTTGTTTTTCTTGGTGAATCAGGCGTCGGGAAAAATGTATTTGCCAGAGCTATTCATGAGGGAAGTCGCCGGCAGAATGAGGTATTCATTGAAGTAAATTGCAGTGCGATCCCCGAATCGTTGTTTGAATCGGAAATGTTTGGTTATGAGAGAGGGGCTTTTACGGGTGCTAATAAGGAAGGAAAGCCTGGACTGATTGAAACGGCAAATGAAGGCACGTTGTTTCTTGATGAGGTAGGTGAATTGCCATTAGCGCTTCAATCTAAGCTGTTAAAGGTTATTCAAGAGAAAAAAGTAACAAGAATTGGTGGGACGCAGCAAAAGAATATCGACTTTCGGATTGTTGCTTCAACAAATCGGGACTTGGAACAGATGGTCAAGGAGGGGAAATTTCGCAGGGATCTCTTTTATCGCTTAAATGTTATACCGATTCACATCCCTCCACTCAGAGAACGGAAGGATGATATTATTCATTTATGTAATTTTTATCTAAAAAAATTTAATGAAAAGTACGAATCTAATAAAGTATTCCATGTAACAACGATCAATGAGCTGCTCGCTTACGATTGGCCGGGAAACGTGCGGGAGCTGGAAAACTTAATCGAGCGTCTCGTGGTGGCGACGGAAAGTGTCGTCATTTATTCGTCATCTCTTCCTTTTTACTCAGCCACTAACTCCAACTCTGCTCTCACAGAACAGGAAAGTGCACTAGAGGAAATGGAAGAAAAGCGCTCATCCTTACGCGAGGCGCTAGAAGAAGTAGAAATCCGCTGGTTAAAGAGAGCAGCCAGACAGTATAAAACAACTTATGAAATGGCCAGTTACTTAGGGATTAGTCAGTCTAGTGTCGTTAGAAAGCTAAATAAGTATCGTATTAATTCATAAATGCATTAAGAGTCAGTTTTGCATGAAGATTTCCTTTCTTAATGCAAAATTGACTTAATTATGTTTGTTCAACTAGCCTGTTTGTGATGAAAATGAGTTGGCATAGTTATTGCAATAGTTAACATGCAAAACATCTATTTTATGACACAGGAGGCTTATTACTATGTATCAACCAAAAGATTCTTCTAAATCCCCTCGTTTTTGTGGTGTGCGTACATTTATGAGATTGGAACAACTTCAGACGACGGACAACATTGATTTTGCTGTACTCGGCGTGCCTTTTGACACGGCGGCATCCAACCGCACAGGACAGCGGCTCGGTCCCCAGCATATTCGTGATTTTTCTGTCTTGCTTCGCCCGTATAATCCTGACATGGATATTGATATTTTTGAGTATTGTTCAGGTGTCGATTATGGAGATATCGATGTTATTCCGGGCAATATCCACCGTACATACGATAACATTGTCGCCGGGCTTGAACCACTTTTAGAAAAGGATGTGACTCCGATCATTATGGGCGGAGATCATTCGATTTCTCTGGGGAATCTGCGGGCTTTTTACAAAAAGTATGGCCCGGTTGCGCTTGTCCATTTCGATTCGCATGGAGATACGTGGGATAACTACTATGGAGAAAAATACATGCATGGAACGCCTTTTCGCCGTGCAGTAGAGGAAGGATTAGTGGATGTGGATCATTCCATCCAAGTTGGAATGAGAGGGCCGCTTTATAGTCCAGATGATATTGAAGATGCACGCAGGCTGGGATACGAAGTGATTCCGATGAAAGAAGTAAGGAAGATTGGATTTGAAAAAGTCATGGAACGTATTCATGAACGGACAAAAGGACGTCCTGTTTTCGTTTCCTATGATATTGATTTTGTCGATCCAGCCTACGCTCCGGGAACAGGCACACCGGAAGTTGGTGGGCCGACAAGCTATGAAGCGCTTGAGTATGTAAGGGGATTAGATGGATTAAATGTGGTGGGATTTGACTTAGTGGAAGTGTTGCCGTCCTATGATAGCAATGAAATTACCGCTGTTCTGGCTTCCTCTATCATTTATGAAATGATTACGTTGACTGCTTTGAAGAAGCGTCGCCATGAGGAGAAAGCAAACAAACAATCTGAACAGAAACTGATGAGGTGATAGCTGTTTACATAAGAAAGGGGGAAGATAAATGAACGTACTCGATGTTATTATCATGATCGGTTACTTTTTGCTGTTAGTTATTGTCGGTATCATTGGTTCAAGACGGGCAAAAACCTCGGAAGATTATGTACTGGCAGGGAGAAATTTAGGATTTTTTATGTATTTTGGATGTCTGGGCGCCGTTATTTTAGGCGGCGCCTCTACAATAGGTACCACAAAACTTGGCTATGAATTTGGTATATCAGGTATGTGGCTTGTTGTCATGCTGGGGTTAGGGATTATGACGCTAGGAATTTTTCTTGCTAAACGAATTTCTCATGTAAAAGTAATGACAATTAGCGAGTATCTTAGTAAGCGCTTTAGCAAAGAAGCGGGACTTGTCAGTGCTCTTATTGCCGCTATATATGCGATGATGGTTTCTGTAACCCAAGTGATAGGGATGGGAACGATTTTAAACGTGCTGCTTGGCTGGAATTTATCAGTATCTATGCTTGCAGGTGGTGGGATTGTCTTATTTTACACTATCCTCGGTGGCATGTGGTCGGTAACGATGACAGATATTGTCCAATTTATCATTATGACCATTGGTATTTTCCTAATTATGCTTCCATTAAGTCTTTCAAAAGCAGGGGGCTGGTCAGCGCTGCAGACACGTTTGCCTGACTCTCACTTTGATTTTTCAGGGATCGGCATAGATCAAATTTTTCAATTTTTCTTGCTGTTTGCTCTGGGAATGGTAGTAGCCCAAGATATTTGGCAGCGAATATTTACAGCCAAGACTCTTGATATTGCTAGAACAGGAACAGTGGCAGCAGGGGTATATAGCTTGTTTTATGGAATTGCTGTCAGCATAATTGGAATGTGTGCATTCATCGTTTTGCCAAATTTAGAAAATACACAAAATACATTTGCGAGTATGGCCATCGCTACACTTCCACCCGGTGTGTTAGGCTTAGTTGTAGCAGCAGTTGTCTCGGCTCTCATGTCTACTGCCTCAGGGACACTGTTAGCCTCATCCACTTTAATTTCTAACGATATCATTAAACAATTTTTTTATAAACATGCAACTGATCAGCAATACTTGGTCATTTCAAGAATAGTAACCATGGTAGTAGGGATTTTCACGATGGTTTTTGCGTTGTGGATCCAAGATGT
Source organism: Pseudobacillus sp. FSL P4-0506 (assembly GCF_038003025.1). Lineage (NCBI taxonomy): Bacteria > Bacillati > Bacillota > Bacilli > Caryophanales > Bacillaceae > Pseudobacillus > Pseudobacillus sp. FSL P4-0506. Next base: position 3,010,563 of record NZ_JBBOOI010000001.1, on the reverse strand, counting down.
GCTTGTTGCTTTGGATGTCGCATATGCACTGCTATCAGGTGGCATTTTTGTGCCGGTTATTTTCGGATTCTTCTGGAAAAAGGCCACTGCGAAAGCAGCCTTCTATTCTATCATCACCAGTACTATCGTTATATTAGTAAGCCTTGCCATGGAAGGGATTACTTCTACAAATCCAATTATGTATGGTATCGCTACTAGTTTCATCGTAATGATTGCAGTGTCCTATATTCAACCTGCTAAGAAAGAGGAAGACTCAAACCACGCCTCATTTAAGGCAGTGAAATAGCATGCAGAGTTTCAACAATTATTATAGGAAGAGAAACTGCGGATTTATTTAAATAGCCTTATCGAACCTTCCATCGGCAACACTGGTGGAAGGTTTTTTACATGATGGTTCTTATACAAGTATTTACTATTACTTCCTAAACTAACGGGTTTAACAACTTCATAATAAATAAAGCTAGCTGCCAAATCGGTGCTGAATTAAAAGGGAGGGAGAAATAGCACTCCCTTCACATGTTGTTGACTCCCAGTGATAAACTTCTCAATCTGCTGTACACTTAAAGATAAATAGAACAAAGGCAGAGGATACGATTGAAAATGCATAGAGTGACACTTCAGACAAAGATTCTGGGACTAGTATTATCTTTAAGCTTATTTTTAATTTTTATGTTAACAGCTTATTTTACGTACATGGAAGGAAAACAGATTGCAGAAGATAGAGGGCGCCTGGCTCTGGAATTAGCGAAAACGATCGCCTCCATGCCAACGATCGTTGACGCCTTCCAATCAGAGGACCCAGCAGGAATCATCCAGCCGATTGCTGAAAAGATAAGGCAAAAAGTAGGAGCTGAATTTATCGTGGTCGGGAACGCAAAGGAAATTCGGTATTCTCATCCTATCCCATCAGAGATAGGAAAAATGATGATTGGCGGGGACAATGCACGGGCGATCAAAAAAGGGGAATCTTATGTGTCCGAAGCGCATGGTTCGCTGGGCCTTTCGATGCGAGGGAAAGCACCGATATTCGATAAAGAGGGCCACATTATTGGAATTGTCTCTGTTGGGTTTTTAGTAGAAGATGTTCAGCAACAAATTTTTAGGGATTTATCAAAAGAGATTGGCGTATCAGTAATTGCTCTTATAATATCGGTTATTGGCAGCTACTTGCTTGCTAGAAGCATTCGCAAAGACACACTAGGATTAGAACCTTATGAAATTGCTCGTTTATATAAAGAAAAAAATGCAGTGCTTCACTCAGTGAAAGAGGGGATTTTAGCCGTTGATCGGGATGGGGTGATCAGGTCCATGAATCAGCCGGCCAAAACATTACTTAATATCAAAGAGTCCGTTCGAGATTTGAAGGTGGATGACCTCTTTCCTTCTGTATACTTGTATGAGGTGCTCGAATCAGGGAAGCCGAGAGTAGATAAAGAAATGCAATGGGCGCATAAGAAAATTATTATGAATTGTACGCCAATTTTTGAGGATAACAAAGTCAGTGGTGCAGTTGTTTCGTTCCGCGATAAAACAGAAATTGAGCAAATGATTAACACATTATCAGAGGTAAAAGTGTATTCTGAGGATTTAAGGGCTCAAACTCATGAATTTACCAATAAATTATATGTGTTATCCGGCTTGCTTCAGCTGGGAAAACATGATGAAGCAATCGACATGCTGCAAAGTGAAACAGCTGAACTGCAATCTATCAATCGAATTGTTTTTGAACAGATAAAGGACACAAAAGTACAAGCTATCTTACTGGGGAAGCTGGGCAAAGCATCTGAAAAAAAAGTAGCGTTTGAGATAGACTCACAGAGCTATTTAGATGCATTGCCAGACCATATAAAGCTGTCTGAACTGACCTTAATTCTTGGCAATATCATTGATAATGCGTTTGATGCTGTTTCCAGTGAGAAGGAACCGATTATCAATTTTTTTGCAACCGATATTGGAGAGGATATTATCTTTGAAGTGAGCGATAACGGAGGAGGGATCAAACAAGAAGAGCTCTCCCTCATTTTTGAGCGGGGGTTTACGTCGAAAGAGGGCGAAGTTCCGAGCGGCTATGGCCTTGCAAATGCTGATCAGGCTGTAAAAGAGCTGGAAGGGCTGATTGAAGTGCATAGCGAGCCAGGAAATACGATCTTTACAGTTTATCTGCCTAAAAGACAGGAGGGGAAGAAAAATGGCTAAAATAAAAGCAGTCATTGCAGAGGATGATTTTCGTGTGGCAGACATTCATGAGAAGTTTCTAAATAAGTTTGATCAAATAGAGGTGGTTGGGAAAGCATTGAATGCTGAACAGACTCTTGAGCTGCTGGATGAGCAGCAACCTGATTTGCTCCTTCTTGATGTATATATGCCGGATCAGCTCGGCTCCGACCTGCTGCCAGTTATTCGGGAAAAGCACCAGCAGGTAGATATATTGATGATCACGGCAGCAACCGATAGAGAAATACTTGAAAAGGCCCTTCACTATGGTGTCGAATATTTCTTGATTAAGCCGGTAAAGATGGAGCGATTCAACCAAATCATTGAAGAATATCTTAAGAAGTCTCAGCTTTTGCGTTCTACACAGGAAGTAGATCAAGAGATTGTTGATATGGTTTTTAATAAACTTTCCAAGCATTCAGCCGCAATCAATCGGGAAACCTCGCTGCCAAAAGGGGTGGATGAAATCACACTGTCGAAGGTAACAGAGGTTCTGGCTAAAAGTGACAAAGGATTATCCGCTGAACAAGCAGCTGATCAAATTGGCGCTTCAAGAACAACGGCCAGGCGTTATTTAGAATATTTAGTATCCATTCAGGAATGTAGAGCTGAAGTAGTATATGGGGTAGTCGGAAGGCCTGAGCGGAAGTATTATAAAATATGATTGTCTTATTACTTGAAAGCCGAGTGGTCTAATTTAGGGTCAAGCGGTTTAAGAACGGGATGGTATGAATCGTTTTCATATCATCTTTTTTTTGGAAGCAATGCCTGTTTCGGCTGCTCAACCTCCAATTACATGAATAGTGGATGCTTAAAAAAATGCATAATAACAGTCCTCCAAAAAGTCTTTCTTACTTAAAGAATAGTGAGGCTAAAATAAAACCAATCAGCAGTACAAGAATTAGAATGCCCATGCCTTTCCAACTTAAACTACCTGCTAAATCAGCAAGGTTTCCCATTCCAGCTTTATTAAATGCATCATTTAAATTTCCAGCGGGATTTCTTTTTAATTCTTCTTGTCTTCGTCTTTCTCTTGCTCGTTCGGGCGTTTCTTTCTCTTGCATCATTTTAAAATCTCCTATTCTGTGATTCCACTATAGTTTGTTAACGGATCATCATGTTTGAGATAATTTTAACAGAATACGGAAAATGGCTAAACAGCTATATCCGAAGAAATACTTTTTGCAAAAACAGCCCTCTTATCTCTCGTATCAGGAAATGCAGATTTGGCTATTTCATTTACTATAAACTAGAAAACTCTCTTACAGCAATCAGATAGGAGAGGTAAATTCGAACAGACATGTTGTCATTAATCTATATAGATGGCATGATGCGGAGAGATATTCCACTTCTATATACTGTTTATTTTAAATCTTTCGTGAACAAAATGAACAAAATTTTCAAAATAAACTCAAAACACATTAAATTGATAACGCTTACAAAACAGAAGGGACCGCTTACAATTTAATTAATTAGAATGAAGGGGTGAATAATATGTTGGCTATATTAGGCTTTCTGATGATATTGGTATTTATGGCTTTAATTATGACTGGACGGCTATCAGCGATGATTGCTCTTATTGTCGTACCTGTTGTATTTGCTCTTATAGGAGGTTTTGGCAGTGAGATCGGCCCCATGGCGTTAGAGGGGATTAAAAGTGTGGCTCCCACAGGTATCATGATTTTGTTTGCCATTCTTTTCTTCGGTATTTTAATTGATGCAGGAGTATTTGATCCTATTATCAGTACCATTCTTAAGCTGGTGAAAGGGGATCCTGTAAAAATTGCTATCGGAACGGCGGTATTAGCTCTTCTTATTTCATTAGACGGAGATGGTACGACTACCTATATGATTACGATTTCAGCCATGTTGCCGCTTTATAAAAGAATTGGCATGAAGCCGCTGATATTAGCAGGAATTGCTGTTTCCGCCTCAGGAGTAATGAACCTTCTTCCATGGGGAGGCCCGACAGCCAGGGTGATGACGGCTTTGAAACTTGAAATGTCAGATGTATTCACGCCTGTTATACCTTCCATGCTTGGCGGGGTTCTGTTTGTTTTATCCATGGCTTATCTGCTTGGCAGAAAAGAAAGAAAGCGGATTGGCATCATTGAGCTGGATTTTGGCACAGTTGCTCACGAGTTGGCGGCTACTGCAGAAGAGGGCTATCTGAAGCGTCCCCAGCTAATTCTTTTTAATTATGCTTTAACCATTATCCTTTTAGGTTCGTTGATTATGGAATTATTGCCGACAACTGTATTGTTCATGCTTGGCTTTGCTGTTGCGATTACCGTGAACTATCCAAAAATGAGTGATCAAAAGGAAAGGGTGGCCAACTATGCGGATAATGCCCTTTCTGTTGTTTCTATGATTTTTGCTGCCGGGGTTTTTACAGGGCTTCTTTCAGGGACAGGCATGGTGGATGCCATGGCGAACTCAATGATTCAGCATATTCCGGAAGGGATGGGTTCTCATTTTGCTGTTATTACAGCGATTATTAGTGCGCCGTTTACCTTCTTTATGTCCAATGATGCTTTTTACTATGGTGTGCTGCCATTGCTTGCAAAAGCAGGGGCCGCCTATGGAATAGATCCTGCTATGATTGGAAGGGCTTCTCTTTTTGGACTTCCTGTTCACTTGCTAAGCCCGCTTGTTCCATCTACTTATCTTTTAGTTGGAATGGTAGGAGAAGACTTTGGTGAACTGCAGCGCGCTTTTTTAAAGTGGGCATGCGGTTCAACATTGGTTCTGCTTATCGTTGCTCTCCTTTTAGGAATTATTCCTTGGTAATCTAACAAAGGGAAGGTCGGTAAGGTCCTAACAATGAAATAAGAAACATTCAATAAAGCAGGCGATTCCCGCTTGCTTCTTTTCTTTTATCAAAAATCAAATATAGAGCAATAGTCAAGAGGTGAACAAAGTTATGATATTTTATCAAATTATATTACAGGTTATTTTTCCATTGTTTCTAATGATCGGGGCGGGGGCCTGCCTTCATCGTATGTTAAAACTTCACCTAGCTACATTATCTGCCATAACGATCAATTTTTTGCTTCCAGCCGTTTGCTTTGTCAATATTTATAAAAGTAACTTATCAGGAAGGTTAGTTGGCCAAACACTTTTGTTTTTATTACTTTTTAATTTGCTTCTTGCTGTTATCAGCCTTCTTTTTGCGAAAGCCAATCGGTTTGATCGTCAGTTATCGGCTGTTTTTAAGAACAGTTTCGTTTTGAGCAATTCAGGAAACTATGGTCTTCCGGTCAGTGAACTTGTTTTTGTCGCCAATCCAGCTGGTACCGCTATCCAAGTCATCGTGTCTATCTTTCAAAATTTGCTTACCTTTACTTATGGGGTCTATAATTCAATCTCTGCTCAAAGTAGCGGAAAGGATCTTATTAGGAAAATAATGAAACTGCCTGTTATTTATGCTTTAGTTATCGCTATTATATTGCGTTGGGCAAATGTAGATGTTCCCGATTTTATCTGGCAGCCCATCGAGAATGCGTCTGAAGCTTTTTCTGCTATTGCTCTTATAACCCTTGGCGCACAAGTCGCTTATTTAAAGATCACTCATATTTCTAAACCTGTTGCATGGATAGTCATCGGGCGGTTGATTATTTCTCCTTGCGTCGCTTTGCTGATTATATTTTTCCTCGGCTTATCTGGTACAGTGGCTCAAGCTCTTTTTATTGCCAGTTCCTTTCCGACTTCGCGGAATAGTGCATTGTTAGCTCTTGAACATAACAATTACCCGGATATGGCCTCCCAAGCGGTTCTGTTGACGACTGTTTTTAGCAGTGGAACCGTAGCGGTTGTTATTTATTTATCATCTTTCTTTTAGTAGCATCCTTTTTATAGATAAGCTTTATTTAGATAAATACGAGCAAAACAATAACTTGGGACGGTTGAACATTAGAAGATTAAGTGGTGCTTTGAATATTGGCACGTCCTACCGAAAAAAGTGTTGAAAGAAATAACAGAACAGGTAAAATAAACGCTTACCTAACAAGATAATCTGTGTATCCTCTCCATCTTCTTCTTTGCTAAATGAGGGGCTCTTGTTTCTAATTTTTCAGAGGCGTAAAATAAAAATCAGTGGAATTCTTTTAGTCGTCCTCTTTGGTCATCCCTTGATGCCCTCTTATTCTGACTGGAAAAAGAAGAGCCTTTTGGAGAGAGAACGTCGTGTTATTACATACTTTCTACTTATATAGAAGGTAACTCTACATATTAAAAAGAAAGAATTCTGATGTAAGGAGTTGACAGAAGAAAGGATGGCGGGGAACAGAATGACTTGCCCCATCTTTACTAGTTTTTTATTATCAGGTGTGTATAAACGAAGCAGCATCTATTTGAAGAATATCCAAGGTTTTATTGGTAGTTCTTTTTTTATTGGGTAATAATGAGGTAAGTGCATCAAAAGCTTTCATGGGAGACCTTGTATGGATTAATTGTAGCCGTGCATAAACCGATGTACAATATTTAGATAAGAAGGATTTTTATAGTATGTTTCTTCCAATGAAGTGCCTTGGCAAGCGATGGTCCATACATGAATCATGCGCTAGCCTACAATAGGCACTTTAAGAACATAAGCTATCGAGGGAGGGTTGTGTTTGAAAAAATATCAAGAGATATTTGTTAAGAAAATGGCTACCACTTTTCAGCAATGGAAAAGCCAACCCTTTGTTACAGAAAAGGAATTATATCGATTTCTTCATTCATTAAAAGGAACGGCTGGCTCCATTGGGCTCGAGGAGCTATCCATTCTGGCGGCTGTTAAGTTAGAGCAGCTAGATGAAGAGAAAGAGAAACAGTGGAGCAAGGAGGAGTGGCAGCTTTTTTTAGCGGAATTATTAACAATCGACAATACAGCCGAACCGGAAGCCGTACCCGTTGAAGCGAAGATGGAGAAAAAAACGAGCAATGAAGTTGTGCTTTTCATAGAAAGCCATATTGAAAGATTGACTGTATTAAGGAGAGAGATGGAGAGGAAAGGCTGGGATGTGCTGGCAGCGATGACAGCAGAAAAAGGATTGTCGACCTTTGTGAACAAACATCCGGATCTTCTGCTCATTGATCTTGATCTTCCAAAAAATAGCGGGATGGAGCTGCTGGAAAAGATGAAGGAAACAGCAGGAAACCGTCTCACCCCTATTATTGCCATAAGTTCAAGCAGAGAGAAAGAGATGCGTACGAGAGCATATGAACTAGGAGTGCTAGATTATATTGAAATGCCAACTGACTCCGATGAAATTCTTATCCGGATAAAGAATAAAATGAACTATCGGGATTTAATGAGGGAAGTTGTTCTAGTCGATGAATTGACAGGGGCGTTCAACCGAAAATTCTTTAACGTAGAAATTAAACGGCAGCTCGATATATTAAAAGAATCCCACTTGCCGTTTTCTCTAGCGATTCTTGATCTGGATCACTTTAAAAAAATTAATGATACGTATGGTCACACGGCTGGAGACGATGTATTAAAGGAATTCAGCCGCATGGTTAGAAGCCGGATTCATCAGGATGACTTCTTTATCCGCTTTGGCGGCGAAGAGTTTGTGCTGCTTATGCCCGGATGTACTGGAGAAAAGGCAAAAAAGATTATCCAATCAATGATCAAGGAATTCATGCAGCATGAATTTGTATTTGAAGATCATATTATTTCGTGCAGTTTTTCTGGGGGAGTAGTAGAGGTAAATCATGCAGAAGAGAGGCCAGGAGATTTTTTGAAAAAGGCGGACCTGGCTCTTTATTCTTCTAAGATCAATGGCCGCGGGAAAGTCATGAATTATCAGGATATGAATCCTTCTGATAATAATGAGAAGCGACTGCACATCGGGATTATTGATGACGATGCAGTGATGCGTCAAATTTTGGAAGATCAGCTGCACAGGATGTCATTTAGAGGTTATCAAACGGATATCCGTTCCTTTAGGGAAGGAGAAGCGTTTTTTAAGGATGACTGGTACAAACAAGGTGGAAAGTACATTATTTTACTTGATGGTGTAATGCCAAGAATGGATGGCATGGAAGTGCTGCAGCGGCTGAGAAAAGAATTTCCGGAAGAAGATTTCGTCATTATTATGTTGACAGGAAGAAAAAGTGAGAAAGACATCGTAAAGGGGCTTGAATTAGGTGCGGATGATTATTTAACAAAGCCTTTCAGCATCAAGGAATTGGAAGCCCGTGTACGCCGGCTGGCTACGAAGATAGTCAATTGATCGTTGTTGACTAGTGAACAGGGGGGCGTATGATTACAATGTTTCGCAAAAGTATTCGCAAACAATTTCTAGCCACCATGGTTGCCATGCTATTTCTTTTAATAATCGGGGCAGGTGTCGCCTATTTTGCTGGAGAACGATTAGCAGGTAATTATATGGAAAAGCGGAGAGAAATGAATACAAAGGTGCAAGCCATCCGCTTTCTTGAGAATAGCTTTAAAAACACAGTATTTTCAATGCGCGGCTATATTGCTTTTAAAGATGAAAAAGAGCTTCAACAAGCCTACGACAATTCACGGGAGCTTCAACGGGCGATCCGTGAGTTTCAGCCGCTTGCTTCTTCTCTAGAGGAGAAGAAGCTTGTCAGGGAGCTGGCTGAATTTCGCCGGATCTATATGTATGAGCTTGTTCCTAAGGCTGCGGCTTTTGTAAAATCTAGTGATTATGAAAGCGTGCAACGATTATCAGCTTCAGGAGCAACGGATAGGATTATGTTCTTCATTAATGAAATTGAAGCTGAGAAAGCTGGGTTAAATCGAAGAATTGATACTCAATATAAGCAATTTTTAGAGCAAACGAAGACGCTTAATATTTTTCTTGCGGGATATTTTATATTTGTTTTTATAATCACAAGCGGAGCGGTCTGGCTGCTTTCCAGAAGAATCGGGCAACCCCTTCAAGAGCTGACAGCCGCTGCAGAAAAGTTAGCGGCTGGACGTGAAGTGCATATTCGACAGATCAAAAGGACAGACGAGTTAGGGGTTCTCTCAGCTTCATTTGTCCATATGGCTAGAACGATACAGGAAAGAGAACATGAATTGACTGCCCATAACGAAGAGCTGGTCATGCAACAGGAAGAATTAGAAAAAATGCTCATAGAAACCGAAAGGATGAAAAATCAACTGCTGGAAGTTGATCAGCTGAAGTCTGAGCTTGTCAGTACGGTGAGTCATGAATTAAGAACGCCGCTTGCCAGTATTCTCGGCTTCACAGAATTAATGCTGAACCGTTCCCTGAAGGAAGAAAAACAGAAGAAATATTTAACCACTATTTATCAAGAGGCAGTGCGTCTGACAAGCTTAATTAATGATTTTTTAGACTTGCAGCGGATGGAGTCAGGCTCTTTCGTCTGTTCGTTTGCGAAGGTGGACCCTAGACTTTTAATTGAGCAAGTTATAGAAGCGGTCAATCAAACGACGGATCGTCATCATTTTCAATTAATTGACCAGCGCTCTCAGAAATGGCTGAATGGTGATCGAGAAAGACTGATTCAAGTGTTTACGAATTTAATCAGCAACGCGGTTAAGTTTTCTCCAGAAGGCGGCACGATCGTTGTTTGTCTAACGAATGATGAGCAAAAAATGTTAATAGAAATAAAAGATGAAGGGCTGGGCATACCGGCTGCCGATATCCCACATTTATTTAAAAAATTTCATCGTATTGACAATTCAGATCGTAGAAAAATTGGTGGTACAGGTTTAGGTCTAGCTATTTGCAAAGAAATAGTAGAGGCTCATGAGGGGTCCATTGCGGTTTCCTCAGAATACGGAAAGGGGAGTGTTTTCTCTATTCTTCTTCCGCTTCATCTTCAAGAAGGAGAAAAACAACTAGATCGGCCCATATAATCATAGAAATAAATTGAGAGTGGATAAGGGGAAGCTGAATGAGAATATTGATTGCCGACGATGAAGAAGTGTTAAGAATGTTAATCGTTGATACATTAGAAGAAGAGGGTCACGCGCTTACAGAAGCCGCTGATGGACAGGAGGCGATCGAGTGCTTTGAAAAGGAAGTATTTGATCTGTTGCTCGTTGACTACATGATGCCAAGGATGACAGGAATTGAAGTGATTCGAAAGGTAAGAGAGACAAGCGCTGTTAACATTGTTATGTTAACAGCAAAAACACAGCAAAAAGACTTGGAAGAAGCAAAGGAAGCGGGAGCAAATTTCTTTCTGCCAAAACCGTTTAGCCCGCTAAAGTTGATTGAGCTAATCGAGGAGTTGGAGAAAGAATAAAAACAGGGGGGATACCGTGTTAGAAGAAATTCATAGGGAGTTGGAGAAGCACTTTGAAGAAACAGTGAAAGTAAGAAGATACCTGCATCAGCACCCGGAGCTGTCATTTGAAGAAGAAGAAACCCCAAAGCTGATTGCCCGCTTGCTAACAGAAATGGGCATAGAGGTAAAAACAAAGGTTGGCGGCCGTGGAGTAATAGGTACCATTTATGGGGGGAAACCGGGAAAAACAGTTGCGCTACGAGCTGACTTTGATGCCTTGCCGATTCAGGATTTAAAGGAAGTTCCTTATCGTTCAACGGTTCCTGGGAAAATGCATGCCTGTGGACATGATGCTCACACGGCTACGCTATTATCTGTTGCAAATGCATTGCAGAACAAGCGGGAGAGTCTGCAAGGAAAGGTAGTGCTTATTCATCAATTTGCCGAGGAGCTTGTGCCGGGCGGAGCAAAAGAAATGATTAAGGATGGCTGTCTGGATGGTGTAGATGCCATTTTCGGCACACATTTATGGTCGACCATTCCTGTGGGCCAGGCTGCTTTTCAGCCACAGGCGATCATGGCAGCAGCCGATCACTTTGAAGTGGAGATTATTGGCAAAGGTGGACATGGTGGATTGCCTCATGAAACAGTCGATCCTATTGTACTTGGCATGAACTGGGTTCAGCTCATCCAGCAAATTATTAGCCGCAATGTCAGCCCGCTTGATTCAGCTGTTATTTCTGTGGGGGTCTTCCACGGTGGCGATGCTTTTAACATTATTCCGGAAAAAGTGACGATTAAAGGCACAGTGAGAACTTTTCGATCGGATGTTCAGCAATTGATTGAGCAAAGAATGGAAACGTTGTTGCATTCGCTATGCGAAGGAGCCGGAGCTTCTTACCAGTATCAATATATAAAAGGGTACCCGCCCGTCATTAATCACGCAGACGAAACAGCTTTCGTCCGTTCGTGTGCTGAAGACATTCTCGGCAGCAGCAACTGCTATGTGGCAGAGCCATTGATGGTAGGAGAGGATTTCTCTTATTATTTACAGCGCGTTCCGGGTACTTTCTTTTTAACTGGCGCGGGTAATCCTGAGAAGAATGCTGTGTATCCCCATCACCATCCAATGTTTGATATTGATGAGCAGGCTATGCTGTATGCAGGAAAGATTCTTGCTTCGGCTGCATGGAAATTTTTGAATGAGAAAGTTTGAGCACCTTTTCAAGCGCGAGCATTTTCTGTATAGTATGTTACGGAAACAATCTAAAGATAAAGGAAGAGTTCGATGATTATAAAAACAGAAGAAGAACTGCAGTCTTTGAAGAAAATTGGAAGGATCGTGGCGGAAATTCGCGATGAGATGCGCCGTGCAACAAAGCCTGGCGTCACCACGAAGGAACTGGATGAACTAGGCGGCAGACTGTTTGAAGAGAAAGGCGCTGTATCTGGCCCGAAAAGTGAGTATGATTTTCCTGGATACACATGTATCAGTGTGAATGATGAAGTCGCACATGGTATTCCAGGAAGCCGCGTGATTAAAGAAGGGGACCTAGTTAACATTGATGTGTCGGGTTCATACGATGGATATTTTGCTGATACAGGTATTTCGTTTGTCGTCGGAGATGGGGATCCTTTGCTTTTCAAGCTATGTGAAACAGCCGAAAAAGCATTCGAGCGCGGCTTATTGAAAGCAAAGGCAGGAGCCAAGCAAAACCAGATTGGGAAAGCGGTTATGAATGAAGCAAAGCGGAACGGCCTTACCGTTATCAAAAATTTAACAGGTCATGGAATCGGACGTACGCTTCATGAGTCACCTGACCACATATTAAACTATTTCGATCCATGGGACAATGATCTATTAAAAGAAGGAATGGTTATTGCCTTCGAACCGTTTATTTCTGCGAAAGCAGACATGATTGTCGAAGGGGGCGACGGCTGGACGTTTAAGACGCCGGATGGCAGTCTCGTGGCCCAAATTGAGCATACGATTGTAATTACAAAAGATGAGCCGATTATTTTAACTAAATATTAAACGGAAAAAGCCAAATGCCCTTTTGCATTTGGCTTTTCAGTTTGTCGACAAAAGGGGTTCGGAATAGTCTTATTCCGAACCCCTTTTGATTTTTCGGTAGTTTTAAAGCCATTCGAGAGAAAGATAGACCTCTCCGAGGTCATCATTTAAGCCATTTCTGGTTCTCGCCAAGTCCAGCTGGCCATTTTCTTGAGATTCATGGCAGCGAAAGTAAGCATCGCTTGCATCGACAATTTTTTAAGTCCCCTTAACGTTGTCCAACGCATGCCATGCTTTTCTTTTGCATCTGCGAATACACGCTCAATCGTTTCTTTTCGCTCCGCATAAATCGCTTTAACTTCTTCGTGGTGGCGAAGATGGTCGGCCTCTTCCATATATTTCTGCCAAATATGGCGTGTCACCACTTTTTGATGATTTCTGCTTTTCGTGCATTTAGCTAAAAAAGGGCAGGAGGTACAAACCTGTTTGGGTGATCTGTATTCACGATAGCCTTCCTTATTCGTCGTTGAGTAATTCAATACTTCCCCTGCCGGACAAAGGTAACAGTCAAAATGTTCATCGTACACATAGTCATGCTTTCTGAAGAAGCCCTCTTTTGTGCGCGGCCGTGTATAAGGCAAAGCAGGTGTCATGCCGTTTTCCATTAAATAACTGGCAATGGCAGGTGTTTTGTAAGCTCCGTCTGCACCAACAGCTTTAGGTTTTCCTACCTTTTCTATCACTTTCTCCATTAACGGCTCTAAGATTTGGCTGTCATGTGTGTTGCCTGGTGTGACCATTGTGCCAATTACGAATCCCTTACGGTCTGCGGCCGCGTGAAAGGAATAGGCAAATTGTTTGGTTCGTTCGTCTTTAACGTAGTAGCCACTGTCCGGATCGGTTGTACTTTCCTTGATTTCTTTTGTTTCTTCTTTATCGAACTTATCTGGCGGGAACGGCTTTTTTCCATGATCCTCTCGGTCCTGATTAATCTCTTCTTGGAGGCGTTCCTGATACGCGCGTGTTTCTTTGCGAACCATTTTCTTTTCAAATTTACGCTTATTCGCGCTAGCTTTTACATGAGTGGAATCCACAAAAACGTGCTCCGCACTAATGAGCTTTTTCTCGGCAGCTATTTTTAAGATACGATAGAAGATCTGTTCAAACAGGTCGGTATCTTTAAAGCGACGCTCGTAGTTCTTACCGAAGGTAGAGAAATGCGGCACTTTATCATGGAATCCATAACCGAGAAACCAGCGGTAGGCCATATTCGTTTCCACTTCCTCGATCGTCTTGCGCATGGATCGAATGCCAAAGGCATATTGGATAAATGTTAGTTTAATTAAAATAATTGGATCAATGCTTGGGCGGCCCACTTCCGCATACAATCCTTCCACCAAGTCATAAATAAAAGAGAAATCCATCGCTGCCTCCATTTTACGGACCAGGTGATTCTCTGGTACAAGCTGGTCTAGAGCGATCATTTCTATTTGATTCCGTTGGATTGGATTGTTTTTCGAAAGCATCTTTCTCACCTCAAGTGTTTGATCTATTTATTTTAAAACAGGTATGGTTGTACGGCTACTCTAACTTTGTAACCCCTGTTGATTGAAATGAATGGCGCAAAGACTCCTGCGGGATCAGCGGGACAGGTGAGACCCCGCAGGCGCTTTCGCGGCGAGGAGGCTCACCGCCCGCCCCGCGGAAAGCGAAGCGCCTGGAATGGAAATCAACAGCCCCCATTCACAAGCAAAATAAAAAGGACTGTAGACAAACTCTAGAATTTCATTGAGTTTGTCTACAGTCTGAAAAGCCAAATGCCCTTTTGCATTTGGCTTTTTTGAATCATCAACAAATCGAAATGATTACTATTTACAAAACGGAATGATTTCGATATAATTCTTTTGGATAAAGATTTTATATTTTTTGAGGAGGAATTATTTTGTCCCGTATGTTAAAAGTTGTTTTTATTTTTACAGCTATTTTTCTTCTTTCCGCTTGTGGACAGGAAAAAGCAAATAAAGAAGATCGTAATAAGGAAAAAGATGTGTTAAAAGTATATACAACCGTCTATCCTTTAACTTATTTCACTGAAGAAATCGGCAAGGAACACGTTGATGTGCAAAGTGTTTTGCCAGCCGGAGTGGACGAACATACATATGAACCAACAGCAAAGACAATCATTGATATTGCTGATGGAGATTTGTTTTTATACAACGGTCTAGGGCTTGAGCCTTTCGGTGAAAAAGTAAAAGACTCAATGAAAAGCGAAAATGTACGTGTGGTAGAGGTAGGGAAAGAGATCGATTTGAATTCTTATAAACACTCCCATGAACATGATGAAGGAACAACCGAAGAAAGTGAGCATTCCGATCATGAAGGGCACAACCACGGAGGAACAGATCCTCATGTATGGATTGACCCTGTGCTAGCGATTGACATGGCGAAAGTCGTTGAAAAGGAGCTCTCACGACTCGATCCAGACCACAAAAAAGAGTATGAAAAAAACTATGAAGAGCTAAAGAGCAAATTAACTAAGCTTGACAAAGAGTTTAGAGAATTAGCTGACCAGTCGGCCCATAAAGAGTTCCTTGTCTCGCATGCCGCTTTTGGCTACTGGGAAAAAGAATACGGACTAAAACAAATCAGCGTGGCGGGGCTCTCCCCTACCAATGAGCCTTCACAGAAGCAGCTGAAAAATATGATTGAAACAGCGGAAAAGCATAAAATTAAATATGTTATTTTTGAGCAAAATGTTACACCAAAAGTAGCGAAGGTGGTGCAAAAAGAGTTGAAAGCTGAAGCTCTTCAAATTCATAATCTCTCCGTACTGACTGAGGAAGATGAAGCGAATAAAGAAAATTACTTTACGCTTATGGAACGAAATATTCAGACGCTGAAGAAGGCAGTTGCAAAGTAAAGCCAAAAAAAGACGGTTTCACAGGTAGAGCTGTGAAACCGTCTTTTTTATTTATTTACAAAAATAAGTTTGCGGAAAATTGAATGTTTTTGTATGGAAAATGAATGGATCCAATCAATGATTTTCCCGCTTATCCACTGGCAGCATAGGGCATAGAAAATGGTTCTGACATCCACAATCAAGCCTGCTAAAAGTAAAATAACCGAATTAATGTAAAAGAGAGTTTGTCCTGGTTTTTCGTTCCGCCATTTAGCAATAATTAAGGCGAGAATATCCATTCCTCCGGATGAAGCGCCGAGCCGGAATAAAATTCCGAGGCCGACTCCAAAAATAACAGCTCCTGCTGCCAAATCAAAAACTGGATGACTAGGTGATGCCGTTACAAATGGCGAAAGAAAATGTATGGTAACAGTCGTGACTGTTACACAAAACATCGTTTTAGCGGCATTGCCCTTACCCAACTGCCTAAGGGCCAATAAAATCATTACGGCATTCAAAGTCCATAGGACAGTAGAATAAGGTGTTTGAAATAAAAAATGTAAAATAATGCTTATACCTGCCGCTCCCCCGGAAGAAATGTGGTGCGGAAACAAAAAAGTGTCATGGCTGCTCCCTGCATAAAAGCCCCGAGTGTGAGAGCGGCTATTCGAAATACTAGACTCACAACCCATCCTCTTCTCTATCACTATATATTTCCAGCTTAACATAGATACAGGTTAGATGTAAGCCTCTGCTAAGAAGTTTAGTAGGAGGAAGAAGTAAAAACATTTTCTTTCTTTGGCATACTTTTCCTCAATAGAGGAAAGATATAAAAAAGTAATGTTTTAAAGGAGGAATAACGATGAATGAAGCAAACCATGAGCCGTTATGGAGAGCAGATACAAAATTGCCTTCTTTTCCAGCTTTAACAGAGCAGGTGTATGCAGATACAGTGATTGTAGGCGGCGGCATTACAGGCATTATTACTGCTTATATGATGACAAAGGAAGGGAAGAAAGTAGTCATACTCGAAGCGGATGAGCTATTAAACGGGACCACCGGCCACACAACTGCCAAGGTAACTGCTCAGCACAACTTAATTTATGACCAGCTGATTACTTCTGTTGGAGAAGATCAGGCGAGGATGTATTATGAGGCGAACGCGGAAGCAGCTCATTGGATCAAAGAGACGATCGAGCAGCAAGGAATCGATTGCGATTGGCAAGAGGAAGCAGCTTATATTTATACAAATGATGAGGAAAAAGAAAAAAGCTTGCAGAAAGAAGCGGAAAGTTACAAAAAACTTGGAATAGATGGGGCGCTTGTTGATTCGATGCCGTGGAAAGTTCCTTTTAAACAAGCGGTGCAGATGAATGGGCAAGCTCGCTTTCATCCATTAAAATTTCTAAAACCACTCGTTGAATATATTGTTAAAAATGGAGGGGCTATTTATGAGCATTCTCCAGCTGAAGATATTGAAAAAGGGGAAAAGCCGGCTGTCCTGTTAAAATCGGGTGTAAAAGCTATTGGAAACCATGTCGTTATCGCTACACATTTTCCTTTCTATGACAACGGTTTTTATTTTGCGAAATTATATCCGACCCGTTCCTATGTCATTGCAATTAAGCCGAAAAAGCAATTTCCAGGTGGAATGTATATTACAGCTGAACAGCCGACCCGTTCTGTAAGAAGTACAGTGTACGATGGACAAGAGGCTCTCCTTATAAGTGGTGATGGACATAAAACAGGAAAAGGACAACCGACAGCTGAACATTATCAGAATTTGATAAAGTTTGCTGAAAAGGAATTTGGCATAGAAAAGCTGCTGTTTACCTGGTCAACACAAGACCTTGTTCCAATGGACAAAATTCCTTATATCGGAAAAGCAGATAAGGATGAGAATATATACTCAGCAACCGGCTTTAAAAAATGGGGAATGACAACGAGTGTGGTTGCGGCACGAATTCTTTCAGATCTAATTGTAAACAAACAAAATCGATATGCAGAGCTGTTTTCCCCTGATCGATTTAAAGCCGATCCAGGTGTAAAACAGTTTGTAAAGCAGCAAAGTGACGTGGCGGCTACGTTTGTTAAAGGAAAGCTCGATTATTTCTTTAAAGATGGGAACAATCTGCCGGTAAACCAAGGCATGATTATTAACTGGGAAGGAACACGGGCAGGAGCCTTCAAAGAAGAAAACGGAACGGTACATCTTGTTGATACAACCTGCACGCATATGGGCTGTGAATGTGAATGGAACGATGCAGAGCGCACGTGGGATTGTCCATGCCATGGATCTCGCTATTCTATTTCGGGGGAAGTCATGGAAGGACCGGCAAAGAAGCCGTTGAAAAATCTTGGAGAGCTAGGTGATCAAACATGGCAGGAGTAAAGGCTGGCAACCGCACATGACTCTAGTATCCCCCATTGAATAATAGAAGACAAAAAAGCTGACCCAGTAAGTCATTGACTAACTGTAAGTCAGCTTTTTTTCACTTTCATTTTCATCTTATTCATCTTTTTTTGACAGGCAGCGATCACATTCCATCATATAGGACTCCGCTTGCTCATGCATATGTTCCCCACATTCCGGACACATTTTTGGTGGCAATGATCTAAAAAACTCTAACGGACTCATCATCATTTTACTTCCTCCTTTTATAAGACAGAAATTAAATTTGTTCATCTGTTATAATACAGTATATTCACTTCCTCAACTGCTGTAAACAACAAAATTAAATATTCTGAAAGTTGGTTCAATAGTCCTAGCTTAGATAAAATAAAGCGTTATCTAAATCTACTGCTACATTGTCTTGCTTTTTAGAGGAAGAGGTGATATAGTAGTAATAGTTGTTTAAGTTCGTTTCAAAAGAGAGCAAGTTTGAATAAAGTTGTTTTCGTCTTGAAATAGTAATAAACAGCAAGAAATGAATGAGCAAGTTAGCTCGAGGAGGATATTTACATGTTACAAGGTAAAGTAAAATGGTTTAATGCAGAAAAAGGTTTCGGATTCATCGAAGTTGAAGGACAAGACGATGTATTCGTACATTTCTCAGCTATTCAAGGCGAAGGCTACAAAACTTTAGAAGAAGGTCAAAGCGTTTCTTTCGAAGTTGTTGAAGGACCACGTGGACCACAAGCTGCTAACGTAGAAAAACAATAATTAATCATAAAAGCCAAAAGCAGCATGTTTACATGCTGCTTTTTTTATGCCGATTTATTCGAATCGATCACTTTTTTATAAAGAAACTAGAAAAATTATCAATACATGAAAATGACTGAATATGTGTTGACTTTATATTTTATTCAATGTTATAATTTAAATCCACCGTTAGCAAGGTGGGACAGAAAAGAAATAAAAAAGATTGACTTTATTTAGGGTTAATGATATTATAAGAAAGTTGCTGTAAAAATTGATCTTTGAAAACTGAACAAAATACATGCCAGTAAGTTAATTCTTATTTTTAAATTATGAGCAAGTCAAACAATCTTTTTGGAGAGTTTGATCCTGGCTCAGGACGAACGCTGGCGGCGTGCCTAATACATGCAAGTCGAGCGGACTTGACGGAGCTTGCTCTGTTCAAGTTAGCGGCGGACGGGTGAGTAACACGTGGGTAACCTGCCTGTAAGACTGGGATAACTCCGGGAAACCGGGGCTAATACCGGATATTCTTTTTCTTCGCATGAAGAAGAATGGAAAGGCGGCTTTTAGCTGTCACTTACAGATGGACCCGCGGCGCATTAGCTAGTTGGTGAGGTAACGGCTCACCAAGGCGACGATGCGTAGCCGACCTGAGAGGGTGATCGGCCACACTGGGACTGAGACACGGCCCAGACTCCTACGGGAGGCAGCAGTAGGGAATCTTCCGCAATGGACGAAAGTCTGACGGAGCAACGCCGCGTGAGTGAAGAAGGTTTTCGGATCGTAAAGCTCTGTTGTCAGGGAAGAACAAGTACCAAAGTAACTGTTGGTACCTTGACGGTACCTGACCAGAAAGCCACGGCTAACTACGTGCCAGCAGCCGCGGTAATACGTAGGTGGCAAGCGTTGTCCGGAATTATTGGGCGTAAAGCGCGCGCAGGCGGCTTCTTAAGTCTGATGTGAAAGCCCACGGCTCAACCGTGGAGGGTCATTGGAAACTGGGAGGCTTGAGTGCAGAAGAGGAGAGCGGAATTCCACGTGTAGCGGTGAAATGCGTAGAGATGTGGAGGAACACCAGTGGCGAAGGCGGCTCTCTGGTCTGTAACTGACGCTGAGGCGCGAAAGCGTGGGGAGCGAACAGGATTAGATACCCTGGTAGTCCACGCCGTAAACGATGAGTGCTAAGTGTTGGAGGGTTTCCGCCCTTCAGTGCTGCAGCTAACGCATTAAGCACTCCGCCTGGGGAGTACGGCCGCAAGGCTGAAACTCAAAGGAATTGACGGGGGCCCGCACAAGCGGTGGAGCATGTGGTTTAATTCGAAGCAACGCGAAGAACCTTACCAGGTCTTGACATCCCGCTGACCGGTCTGGAGACAGATCTTTCCCTTCGGGGACAGCGGTGACAGGTGGTGCATGGTTGTCGTCAGCTCGTGTCGTGAGATGTTGGGTTAAGTCCCGCAACGAGCGCAACCCTTGATCTTAGTTGCCAGCATTCAGTTGGGCACTCTAAGGTGACTGCCGGTGACAAACCGGAGGAAGGTGGGGATGACGTCAAATCATCATGCCCCTTATGACCTGGGCTACACACGTGCTACAATGGATGGTACAAAGGGCTGCAAGACCGCAAGGTTTAGCCAATCCCATAAAACCATTCTCAGTTCGGATTGCAGGCTGCAACTCGCCTGCATGAAGCCGGAATCGCTAGTAATCGCGGATCAGCATGCCGCGGTGAATACGTTCCCGGGCCTTGTACACACCGCCCGTCACACCACGAGAGTTTGCAACACCCGAAGTCGGTGGGGTAACCCTTACGGGAGCCAGCCGCCTAAGGTGGGGCAGATGATTGGGGTGAAGTCGTAACAAGGTAGCCGTATCGGAAGGTGCGGCTGGATCACCTCCTTTCTAAGGAAATTGTGAACCGTGTCAGGCTTTTAGCCGCACGTAGTAGCAACAGAGAACGCTGTTCTCACAAACGAATTAACGGCACTGTTTTTTGTTCAGTTTTGAAGGATGAATTCCTTCTATATAGGTAAGACCATTTGTTCTTTGAAAACTGGATAATATCGTATAAAAGTAACCAAGCAATAACCGAGTAATCGCCATTTTAGGTTAAGTTAGAAAGGGCGCACGGTGGATGCCTTGGCACTAGGAGCCGAAGAAGGACGGGACTAACTCCGATATGCTCCGGGGAGCTGTAAGTAAGCGTTAATCCGGAGATTTCCGAATGGGGAAACCCACTGTTCGTAATGGAACAGTATCCCTACCTGAATCCATAGGGTAGGAGAAGGCACACCCGGGGAACTGAAACATCTAAGTACCTGGAGGAAGAGAAAGCAAACGCGATTCCCTGAGTAGCGGCGAGCGAAACGGGAACAGCCCAAACCAGAAGGCTTGCCTTCTGGGGTTGTAGGACACTCTATACGGAGTTACAAAAGAACGGTGTAGGCGAAGAGGTCTGGAAAGGCCCATCAGAGAAGGTAACAATCCTGTAGCCGAAACATCGTTCTCTCCAGAGTGGATCCTGAGTACGGCGGAACACGTGAAATTCCGTCGGAATCCGGGAGGACCATCTCCCAAGGCTAAATACTCCCTAGTGACCGATAGTGAACCAGTACCGTGAGGGAAAGGTGAAAAGCACCCCGGAAGGGGAGTGAAAGAGAACCTGAAACCGTGTGCCTACAAGTAGTCAGAGCCCGTTAATGGGTGATGGCGTGCCTTTTGTAGAATGAACCGGCGAGTTGCGATTTCATGCGAGGTTAAGCCGTAAAGGCGGAGCCGCAGCGAAAGCGAGTCTGAATAGGGCGCATGAGTATGAGGTCGCAGACCCGAAACCAGGTGATCTACCCATGTCCAGGGTGAAGGTAAGGTAACACTTACTGGAGGCCCGAACCCACGCACGTTGAAAAGTGCGGGGATGAGGTGTGGGTAGCGGTGAAATTCCAATCGAACCTGGAGATAGCTGGTTCTCTCCGAAATAGCTTTAGGGCTAGCCTCAAGGGAAGAGTCTTGGAGGTAGAGCACTGTTTGGACTAGGGGCCCCCCTCGGGTTACCGAATTCAGACAAACTCCGAATGCCAAAGACTTATCCTTGGGAGTCAGACTGCGAGTGATAAGATCCGTAGTCAAGAGGGAAACAGCCCAGACCACCAGCTAAGGTCCCCAAGTATACGTTAAGTGGAAAAGGATGTGGAGTTGCTTAGACAACCAGGATGTTGGCTTAGAAGCAGCCACCATTTAAAGAGTGCGTAATAGCTCACTGGTCGAGTGACTCTGCGCCGAAAATGTACCGGGGCTAAACGTATCACCGAAGCTGTGGATGGACACCTTGTGGTGTCCGTGGTAGGAGAGCGTTCTAAGGGCGGTGAAGCAAGACCGGAAGGACTTGTGGAGCGCTTAGAAGTGAGAATGCCGGTATGAGTAGCGAAAGAAGGGTGAGAATCCCTTCCACCGAATGCCTAAGGTTTCCTGAGGAAGGCTCGTCCTCTCAGGGTTAGTCGGGACCTAAGCCGAGGCCGATAGGCGTAGGCGATGGACAACAGGTTGATATTCCTGTACCACCTCTTCACCATTTGAGCAATGGGGGGACGCAGGAGGATAGGGCAAGCGCACAGTTGGTTGTGCGTCCAAGCAGTTAGGCCGGTGATGAGGCAAATCCCATCACCATCAAGGCGGAGCTGTGACGGCGAGGGAAGTTTAGTACCGAAGTTCCTGATTCCACACTGCCAAGAAAAGCCTCTAGCGAGGTGAAAGGTGCCCGTACCGCAAACCGACACAGGTAGGCGAGGAGAGAATCCTAAGGTGAGCGAGTGAACTCTCGTTAAGGAACTCGGCAAAATGACCCCGTAACTTCGGGAGAAGGGGTGCTCTTTGGGGTGCATAGCCCTGAGGAGCCGCAGTGAATAGGCCCAGGCGACTGTTTAGCAAAAACACAGGTCTCTGCGAAGCCGTAAGGCGAAGTATAGGGGCTGACGCCTGCCCGGTGCTGGAAGGTTAAGAGGAGGGGTTAGCTCACGCGAAGCTCTGAATTGAAGCCCCAGTAAACGGCGGCCGTAACTATAACGGTCCTAAGGTAGCGAAATTCCTTGTCGGGTAAGTTCCGACCCGCACGAAAGGCGTAACGATCTGGGCACTGTCTCAACGAGAGACTCGGTGAAATTATAGTACCTGTGAAGATGCAGGTTACCCGCGACAGGACGGAAAGACCCCGTGGAGCTTTACTGCAGCCTGATATTGAATTTCGGCACAGCTTGTACAGGATAGGTAGGAGCCTTTGAAACCGGAGCGCCAGCTTCGGTGGAGGCGTCGGTGGGATACTACCCTGGCTGTGTTGAACTTCTAACCCGCACCCGTGATCCGGGTGGGAGACAGTGTCAGGCGGGCAGTTTGACTGGGGCGGTCGCCTCCTAAAGAGTAACGGAGGCGCCCAAAGGTTCCCTCAGAATGGTTGGAAATCATTCGCAGAGTGTAAAGGCACAAGGGAGCTTGACTGCGAGACCTACAAGTCGAGCAGGGACGAAAGTCGGGCTTAGTGATCCGGTGGTTCCGCATGGAAGGGCCATCGCTCAACGGATAAAAGCTACCCCGGGGATAACAGGCTTATCTCCCCCAAGAGTCCACATCGACGGGGAGGTTTGGCACCTCGATGTCGGCTCATCGCATCCTGGGGCTGTAGTCGGTCCCAAGGGTTGGGCTGTTCGCCCATTAAAGCGGTACGCGAGCTGGGTTCAGAACGTCGTGAGACAGTTCGGTCCCTATCCGTCGCGGGCGCAGGAAATTTGAGAGGAGCTGTCCTTAGTACGAGAGGACCGGGATGGACGCACCGCTGGTGTACCAGTTGTCTTGCCAAAGGCATCGCTGGGTAGCTATGTGCGGACGGGATAAGTGCTGAAAGCATCTAAGCATGAAGCCCCCCTCAAGATGAGATTTCCCATAGCGCAAGCTAGTAAGATCCCTGAAAGATGATCAGGTAGATAGGTTCGAGGTGGAAGCGTGGCGACACGTGGAGCTGACGAATACTAATCGATCGAGGACTTATCCTAAATGATACGCCTAACGGCGTCACACATGAAATGGCACGGAGTTGCCGGTTACTTGAACATATTATCCAGTTTTGAAAGAACAAACTCTTTCAACTTTATACAGTCTGGTGGCGATAGCGAAGAGGTCACACCCGTTCCCATCCCGAACACGGAAGTTAAGCTCTTCAGCGCCGATGGTAGTTGGGGGATTCCCCCTGTGAGAGTAGGACGCTGCCAGGCAACCCAAGAGAACAGCAGTGCTGTTCTTTTTTGTTATGCTCTATGGTTTGGTTCTTTAACTTACTCTTCGTCTCTGTTTAAACATGAAACAGCTAGGTGCTTTTATGAATTTACAAAGAGGAAGCTAATTAATTGGTCAATAGTTTCCTTCAGACACTTTTAAAAAACAACCCACTTGTTTAGTGGGTTGTTTTTATTTTTATTCTATTGTATTCTGCTAAACTAATGATTGGCTAATCCTTTTCAAAGGATGTCAAAAGGTAAATTTAAATAAATAAAGTGCCAATCAGACAGTACACAATGATGATAACAAATAGAACCGTCAAATGGTTAAGTGAGAAAATAAACATTGTAGTTGCCCACTTCTTAGGAGACATTTTCTTATAACCGATGATACTTAAGACAAGCCATGCACCGCTTAGAAGAAAAGCTACTAAAGCAATACCGATGCTTAAAGGCATGAAAAGAAAGCTTCCAGCGATTAAAGCAACTAAATACATATTTGTTTGTACATAGGTTCTTTTAAACCCTTTAACAACCGGGAGCATAGGAACATTTGCTGCTTTGTATTCATCATGTTTGCGAATCGAGATTGCGTAAAAATGGGGCATTTGCCAAAAAACCATGATTACAAACAAACCAAGAAGCTCAAGATGCATCAGATCCGGGGTAATAGCAGCCCAGCCGATAAGTGGCGGCATAGCCCCCGAAATACTTCCAACCTCTGTATTATAAATGGTCTGACGCTTAGTCCACATCGTATACGGTCCTACATAGAGAAATAAACCAAGAAAGCCAAAAAGTGCAGCAAGTGGAGAAGCAAAAGCAAGGAGCGCTAATCCCAACAATGTCATTGAAATACCTAACATGAGTGCCGGCTTTAGTTGGATTGCTCCGGTAACAGTCGGCCGTTTCTTTGTTCGTTCCATGATCGAGTCAATATCACGGTCGTATAAGTTGTTAAAGGTGCCTGCTGCTCCTATGACAAGCGCTGATCCGATGATGGTTAACAAGATTTCTGGAAGTTTCTCTACTGGATTTATGCCATTTATATATAAAGCTAATGCTAGTCCTGCAAATACAGCAATTAAATTTGATTTAATAATGCCTGTCTTAATAGTTTCTGCCAAAACTTTGGATAGGTTCTGTTTTGGCATGGCTAGAGAGGCTTTTTGTGCACTTCTATCTATTTTCACGTCACTTCGCATTTTTTCCCCTCTTCTTTCTGTAAGAAGTTGTCTACCTTTGTTAGTTTACCATAATTCAAGCTTTAAAAGGGATAGTAGCTTTGACAACTTTAGAACAACTATATAAAAAACTTAACTT
Organism: Pseudobacillus sp. FSL P4-0506; assembly: GCF_038003025.1. Taxonomy (NCBI): domain Bacteria; kingdom Bacillati; phylum Bacillota; class Bacilli; order Caryophanales; family Bacillaceae; genus Pseudobacillus; species Pseudobacillus sp. FSL P4-0506. Next base: position 2,985,490 of record NZ_JBBOOI010000001.1, on the reverse strand, counting down.
AATACATAATAAGTTAAATCTCGTTTCTTTTTGCATGTTTGTATTTTCTTGAATCTTCTCTTGATTACAGGACAGATCTGAAATAGTGAGGCATTGAGCAATACATCATTTGGAGTAAATGATTATCAGAATCTTCTAATAAGTGTTATGATAATAATATTGTTCCATTATATGATGTATTAAGAAAAGGAGGGGGAGAATAGTGTACGATATTGCTGTTATTGGCGCTGGTCCTGCTGGAGCAGGTGCGGCTTTGTTCGCGGCAAAAGCGGGGAAGAAAACAATTGTTATTGATAGTGACAAAGGGATGACAAAGCGAGCATGGATTGAAAACCATTATGGAGTCTTAGAGATCTCCGGTCCTGATATGGTTGAAACAGGAAAAAAACAAGCTGCAAAATTCGGAGCGGAGATTGTTCAAGCAACAGTTTCAAATATAGTTAAGTCAGAAAATAGCTTGCAAATCGAAGCAGATGATAAAACATATGAAGCCAATCATGTGATTTTAGCTACAGGTGTATTAACGGATCTTGCTCAAAAGGTCGGTGTAAAAACAAAGACTGGGACGGAGCCGCGGATTAAAACCATTATAGAAGTAGATTCGTCTGGTAAGACAAATATTAACAACATTTGGGCAGCTGGCACTGTTGCAGGTGTCAGTGTTCACTCTATTGTTACGGCTGGAGATGGAGCAAAAGTAGCGATCAATGTTTTATCTGAAATGAACGGCGAACGTTATGTTGACCACGATGTATTAAAAGGATAGATTCTTTTCGCACGAAGATGGTTAATGGAGGATTTATCTTGAGGTAAAAGGCCGCTCTTTTACATTTTTCTGAGAGCGTGAAAGAGGGCGGAAACAGAAATAATAGGAAATAAAAAAGGGACGTCGTCATACGACTGTCCCTTTTTTAAAGCTTATTGAGTAATTTGTGAGGCAGGTAAGGTGATGATTTTCCCGCCAATTTGTATATGAATAGTATCGTTAAAAATTGCTTTTACGATTCCTTTTAGAGAAACAGTTGAATCAACAGAAATTTTTTTTGTCTCAGAATTTGCCGCCATCTATTTCAGCCTCCAATCGGGTAATTGAAATCAAGCAGATGTAAAAAATAAGCTGTAAGTTAATTATCGCACGTACATATGAAGGGTGTCAATTTAAGATCTACCTGATAATTTTCTATATATTTTTGAAAAAGTCTTATATCTTTCACCGACAGCTCCGACGAGTTCAGCAATCATATGGAGAATCGCTAATAGAAGAAGTAAAATGGCAAGCGAAGCCCACAAAGTAGCTGAAGATAAAAGAATAGCCGCAACGCTAAAAACTATGCCAAAGCCGTAAATAACGAGTACAGTATTTCTGTGGGATAGTCCCAAATCTAAAATTCTATGATGAAGATGAGATTTATCCGGCGCTGAAATGGGCTTTTTATTGATAATTCGGCGAATGATCGCAAAAGCTGTATCAAATACAGGTACACCTAAAATGATAATTGGAATAACAATGCTGAACAAGGTAACGCTCTTATACAAGCCGAGCAGAGATAAGATAGCAATAACATACCCGAGAAAAAGCGCTCCTGTATCTCCCATGAAAATTTTGGCCGGATGAAAGTTGTAACGTAAGAAACCGAGCGTACTTCCCAAAACGATTAAAGCTAAAGTCAAAATTAATTCCTTTCCAGAAAAAGCTGCCAAAATAGCAATGGAAGCAATACCAATGGATGAAATGCCCGCTGCTAACCCATCTAATCCATCAATTAAGTTCACTGCATTTGTTATACCCACAATCCAGAAAACAGTAAACGGATACGCCAAAAATCCGAGCTGAATTTTTTCATTGATAAATGGAATCATAATAAAGTCAATCGTTAAACCGGAACTGACAATGAGTATGGCTATTAAAATTTGACCAATAAATTTTATTTTAGCTGACAGTTCGTATAAATCGTCAAGAATCCCTAGCGCAATAATTAATAATGCCCCTATGCTGATAGTAGCTACTCGTTCTTCATATAAGCCCGCTGCAAAGAAGCCGGCAACGACACCAATAAAAATGGCTAGACCTCCTAATCTAGGCATTAAGGTTTGATGTACTTTTCTTTCATTCGGTTTATCAACTGCTCCTATTTTTATCGCAAATTTAATGACGAAAGGTGTAATAATTAAAGCCGCAATGAATGACACTGCAAAGGCTAAAAAAAGTTGTAAGTCCAATTTATAAAGCTCCTTTATGACTGTGTTCTATTAATTTAATCAAATTAATAACTGACAGTCTTTAAAATTCTACTCTCTCAATCTGATAATAAAAGAAAGTGGCAGATAGTACAATAATTATCACTCTAATTAATAATAACTTAATCTTTTTGTCGAGAAAAGCAGGGAAAATATCCACAATGTGCTAAAAGGGTGAGAAACCAAAAATATTCGGCAATAATCGACTATTTTAACAAGCTTTCCGCTATTTGTATCATAACAGATACAAAAGGGAATCTTAATGTATTATACAACAAGAGTGGTGTTACGAGTGAAAAATTTTGATGCGATTATTGTCGGCGGCGGGTTAGCCGGATTGTCTTCCGGGCTTGAATTAACAAGTAGGGGGAAAAGTGTACTTTTGCTTGAACAGGAAAGCGTCGTCGGTGGAAGAACCTCTTCCTATAATTTAGAAGGAATGGATGTAGAGTCGGGGTTTCACCGCTATATTGGGTATTATACTTATCTACCGAAGGTTCTGCGAAAAGCAGGAGTGGATCTTTCCGATATTTTCATGTGGGAAGAAAAAATTCATGTTAGGATAAATGATGAAAAGCCTTTAGTGCTTGGTATGGCTCCTTTATTAGGAATGATAAAAACAATAAAAGGAGTAGTTGGCAATCAAAAATATCTATCGTTAAAGGATAAGTGGTCTTTGCTGTCCTTTTTCATGAATGGTTTAAAGGATTACGTAAAGAAGCCGGGCAAGCTGGATCATTACAGTATTAAAGAGTATGCGGCAAAGCATGGTGTAACAGACAGGGCCTTTCATTTTTAAGCTCTGGAATCTTTTTTTTGCCGCCTGATCGTTATTCGGCTTACGTATTTTTCGGTCTATTGGCACCGGCTCTTCCTAGATTTTACAGAATGAGAATTGGTGCTTACTTAGGGGGCATGACGGAAACCATGTGTCAGCCTATTGCTGAGCAAATTATCAAAAATGGTGGCACGGTTCAAACGGACGCTAAAGTCCAGTCCCTCGTTGTAGAAGATGGGAAAGTGAAGGGGGTTCAGATGGAGAATGGCGAAATACACCGGGCTAATCACACAATACTAGCGGTTACATTGTATGCTGCCAAGCAGTTGCTGAAACCGGCGTTTGAGAAGCATAATTGGTTTCAGCCGATGTTTCAGTTGCCGCTCATGCCCGCAGTCAGCTTCCAAATCGAAATGACCGAACCGGCTCTTCCTATTGATGTCACTACATTTGCTCCTTTTACGTGCCTGTCGAGCTTTGCTGAACAGTCTCGTACGACCTTTCGAGCTTCTCGGGGACGGCTATCAATTATATTAAGTCCGCCTGAGAAGTTTCTCCGTCTAGCTCCTGAAGAAACCTTAAAGTTGGTCTTAGAGGATGCACAAAAGATCGGACTATATTTGGAGGGCAAAATACTCAGTTATCGCCAGGTAAATCATGAGTATGATTTTCACAGCCTAGAACCGGGCTGTCAAAGCCTTCGGCCAACTCAAAAGCCGCCAGTGGAGGGCTTGATTTTAGCTGGTGATTATGCGAGACAGCCTTATTTTGCCACGATGGAAGGAGCAACGTTATCCGGGTTAAAAGCAGCGTCATTCATCCAATAACTGCTGTAACATATTCATAAAAAAGCGATATTTAGACATAAAGGGTAGGGAAAGATGAACCGATAAAGCCAATCAGCTATCGCTGTAATAGCGACCACTGATTGGCCCTTTAGATTGGCCTATTTCTGTAACATAATAGCAGATGGATAAGAGTGGAAGTGAATTGTTTTTTACATCGCCTATCAGCAAAGAAGATCATTTTAGTAATGTATAATGAAAAGCATATCCGAGTAAAGTTAAACATAATAAATGATAAGCTAAGCTGCTTAAATAAGCTGGGGGATACAGAGCATGAGAACATTTTTCTTTTGGATGAGTTTGTTGGTATTTTTCTTACTATCTTTAACATTTAAACAACCTTTGCTCGAAAAGTATGATGTAGCCGTGATATTGTTTTTTGAAAGGATACGAACAGGGTTTTTAAACAACTTCTTTCACCTAGTTACCCAGATGGGTTCCATAAAAGTCCTTCTTCCTGTAGCTATTGTCATAGCAGTTCTACTGGCGGTTAAGAAAAAGTACCATGAAGCATTCTTTGTTATGCTTGTCTTTTGGGGAGCCAGATTGGCAAACAGTTTGCTTAAGGAGTTTTTTGGGAGAGAACGCCCTTCATTCCATTCGCTAGTACACGAGGGAAGTTACAGCTTTCCAAGTGGGCACACAATGAATTCGACTGTGTTGCTTGGGTTTTTATTGTATTTGTTCATTTATAGTCTCCAAATAGGCAAAAAATATTCAACCAGTTGGCTGTTGATCACTATAGTATTAGTCGTTCTTATTGCCACAAGCCGGATCTATTTAGGCGTCCATTATTTAACGGATGTTATAGCTGGAGGATGTGCTGGTTTATTGCTTCTGTTCCTTTTTATTTACTTATACGAGCTTACAGCTAGACGAGAAAACTCAATAAAGAAAGCTATTGGCAGTAATGAATAAAGCCGGAGCTTAAAGACATACTAAACCTGATTACCTGAAAGGAAGGGATGCAGTATGTCATTGGAATGGTTTGACCGGGTTAGCGGGGAGCTGCAAGATCATCTTGAGTCTATCTGTGAGAAATACGATGAAGTGGGCCACATGACGATTGACAGAGCAGCGAAGCATCCCAGGATCGAGTTCTTTGTAGAGACGAGCGAGGATGAGAGTGAATATTTCTGTACTTTATTTTTTGACCCGTATAACGAGGAATTTTACGTAAAAACATTAGAATTGGATTTTGAACAAATGTCCAAAACTGTTCTTCCAGATATTGAAGATATTATTGACGAAGTTCATGAAAGCTTCCACGAATTTATGGAAGGTGGCAGCGATTGGGAAGACGACGATGAGTTGGAAATGATAGTAGACGATGATTCTGAGAGGGTATTTCAAGAAATAGACGTAGAATGGTCGACACCGGAAGTCACCGCTTACGCTCATGAAGATGAAGTGGAAGTCACTTATCAATTTGGTGTGATTGAGGAGACGGGTGATGGTGTTCTTCGCAGAGTGAACCGGATAAAAACAGTGGATGATGAATTATTAGAAGATGAGACGAATTTCATTTTCAGTAAAGAAGAAGCCAATACTATCATTGCGATGATCGCCAGTCACGCAGATTCCCTCAGCGAATTTAATTTTGACAAATATTAATCTTTCCTAAGAACTGTTCTAAAACCGAATGTTATCGGCTCTTTGAACAGTTCTTTTTTGTGCGCCTGGGTAAAAGAAAAAAAGTGGCACGTGGAATCATTACAAAGGATAACTGGTCTGCACGTGGATAAGTGAAATAAGCTAAAGAGCCCTAGTGAGCAGTGCTTGAGAAGGATGAATCATCCCTTTGATTTATCGTATCTCCAAGAGGCTGGGGAAATTGAGCAAGAGGGGTAATAATTGGATGATGGTGATTTAAGTGCTTTCTCCACAATTTTCAACTTAATGAAGAACCCCTTTCACTTTTGGAAAGGGGTTTTTTCGTTATTTTTAAAAGCGTGCTCTGCGATTTGATGGTTCCTCATAAGTTTGTTTGGAAAGCCTTCTACATGTGCTGCCGGTTTATAATTGGAAGCCTATCCTTTTTATTATATATCCCCGCATTGAATTCGCTTAATTAACTCTTCAAGCCATTTAATTGTATGCTCTGCTTTAGTAGAAACATACCCACCTATAAACTCATTTAACTTTTCTTTATCCTTTTCTATGGAAACATGCTTTTTAAAATCCGCAATATGCTCCCAACGAGCAATATAATTTTTAAGTTTATTTTCTAGTATATCTACTACTTTGTGACGCTCCACATACTTGATATTGGCGAGTCCTACTAGCATGTCACTAATGGCATCCGCTTTTTCAAATAGTTTGTAGATTTTTTTTGGTAGTTCCTCGCGGCCTTTAGAGGTAATGGCGAAGACTTGCTTATCCGGTCGATGCTCTTCTTTTATAATTTCAACCGTTTCAATTAACCCCTGTTTTGCTAACGCTTCAAAATGGTAGTATAACTTACTCTCTGTTAATCCAGCTAGTTTATCCAACGGAATAGGCTCTGAAAGCTCTTTTTTCAACTTATAAGGATAATTATTATCCTCCATCAATTTGCTCAAAATAAAAATTTGGATGGACATTCTCTTTTTGCTCCTTTAAGAAGAGTTCTCCTCATTTTAGCAAAACTACATGCCAATTTCAGCAGGGGTTTCGGCGCTTTCAGCTTCCGTCATTGTTTTTTGTTGATCTACTGCTGATGATTTATGCAAAAACGCTACAATCGCTATGTTAATTAACAGGGCAACTGCTCCAACAGCAATCATCGACCAGATATACGGATTTGGACTGATGCTGCCATACAGATTCGCAAAATACGATTGAACCGAGTAATACATTGGTGAAATGTAGCTCATCCATTTATATGGCAAGTACATCATATCACGTGTCAATGTGGCGCCATTGGCTAATGTTTGGATCAACAAAATAGGTAAGTTTAATACCATGCCGCCTTCGCCAACCAGGAAGATCAAAATAGCTGTGAAGTTAAAACATACCATATAATTTAAAATTTGTTGGCCTAGTAAACCAAAGAATAGGTCACCGCTCGGTTGGTTGACTAGATAAGCTACTCCTGCAGCAAGGAAGGATGAGACAACAGCAATTAATAATGCGGCTAATTGTACATACAGGAATAATCGTGTTTTACTTGCTTTTCCGCGGCTTGACTTAAATGCGCCTACCAATTGCATAGCTCCGATCATCGCACCAACATAACCGGCCATGGTTAAAAACATGGGCAGCATATTATTATTCATACCATCTGGCATTTTATTGACTGTTACTATATTTCCTACATACGCTGTTTCAATCTTTTTGGCTAATTCAGCAGCTTGCTTTTCAGGGACGTTAAAGTTCATTAGAACGCCTTGAGCGGTTTGCTGCGAGAACTGTTCGCTTAATTGATTATTAATTTCTGTAACGACGGACTTCATAGTGGATGAAACGACAGTTGCTCCCGCTTCATTAATTGTAAAATCGATGCTTGATGCCGTTTTGCCTTTTTGCATATCAGCAGAGAAGGTCTCAGGGATACGTACGACTAAGGCTAAATCATTTTTCTCCAAGTCTTTTAACGCTTGACTGTTCGTTAAATTAGTCTCGATTTTCTTAAATGGTAAATTTTCTTGTAACTGGTCGGCAATCTTTGCTCCATAGGCACCGGTATCCTCATTGATAATGGCAATCGGTAATTTATCGACATTACCTGGTATTGCTGAATAACCAGGCAAGAAGATGCCCAGCATGGCGATTGAATAGAAAATCCCCATGAATATGGCAGCAATGGCCCCTTTTGTTTTTAAAAACTGAATAAATTTCATAGGCTGCTTTTCCCTTTCTTAAGCTAAATATGATTCAAACAAAGTACTTTATTTAAAGTACTTTGTTTAAAATACTCTACTAGTTTAGTGTGTTCTTTTTATAAAGTCAATTATTTTCTTCTGAATCAATATGTTTAAAAGTCAGTTATATTGAAAATTAGGTAATCATTTAACATAAAGGTTACAATTTGGTTGTTATGTTGATGTAAATCATCGCTCCATCGCGGAAACGGGGCATTTTAAAATAGCAAATATGGGGCAATAGTTTCACAGCATGAGGCTTTAATTGGTGAATTGAGAGAGAAAATTTTCTCATGGATTTCATTGTCGGCATTGTGGAAGTAAATCAGTGGTTCGTTACGGCAAACGAGATGGTCGCTAACAGACAGTTTAATGGTGTTTCTAGAAGCATTTACAGCTTTATTTAGTGTGGTTTCAATTTCTCGGCAAAAGGAAAATGGAAAGTGAGTTGGACAGGAAAAAGCAGATGCTTATCTTGGCAAGTGTTCATAGTACTTGGGAAACCGCAGATAAGTTAAGGCTGAGAAACATGGCATTCTAAATGTAAAGATTACTCATGTTGTTTCATAGAAAATACAAATGCACATAAAAAATGAGCTGGGAAATTATCTCCAAGCTCATGAATTTTGCTGTCTGTTTTTTACTAAAGCCTTTGTTAGTAGAAGAGTAACACTAACAAATTATACAAGGAATGAATAATAATTACTGACCAAAGAGAATTACTTTTTTTATATACAAACCCAAATACAATACTCAATACAAAAACGCTTATTATAGAACCCAAAATATTAGGAAATTCAAACAGACCTTTATAAAACCAAATAGGAAAATGGATAGATACAAAAAGTAAAGATGTAATTGTGTTCGCTATCCAGAATCTATAAGAATCTACAAATTTTCTTAATAAAAAACCCCTAAAGACAATTTCCTCGGTTATTCCAACTAACAGAACAGTATTAAGCCATTGGTTAAATCCTATTTGAAAATTAAGATTTTTCTCTAAAATAATGACATTAACGACTACAAAATAGGATATGAAGATTATGGATACCCAACCTGTCCATATTAGCCCTTTTTTAATATTATTACGTAATCCTAAAAAGGAAGACGGGTCACTTTTTTCCACAATTTTAACTAAAAATATGACTGGAACAATCCAAACAGCTATTTTAGTGACAGCTGATGCTATAGCTCTGGGAACGGAATCCATCAAATTTAAATATTGAACTAACCATAATTATCTGATGCACCATAGTGTAAAAAATGTTATGAAATATACCCAAATATAATTCTTGTTTGATTTTACACTTACCAAAACAACACTTCCTTTTTCCACTAAACTGCCTCGTTCGTATTATAAGGTCAGCCAGATTTTTCTGGTTGATCTTTTTTGTTTAGGATTTATCCTATCGGTAGCCGGGGTAGAACGTACCTGCCCGTGGAACAACGATTCCGCCAACTAACCTGTTCGCCCCCTACTTGTAGAAACATGTTTGAGGCTGGTTGGGACTGCGATCCCGTATAACAAGCGAAGCTATGAAACTGCAAGCAGGAATTAGGGGTTACCGGCAATCATTCAATCAGGAGGAGATAACAAGCATGAACCCAGTAATTGGTCTGGATGTGGCGAAAGGTGAAAGCCAAGCCCAGGCATTTTTAGACAAAGGAAAACCTTATGGAAAGAGCTTCGGCATTCAGCATACACGTGAGGGATTAGATACATTTCTTCACTTTCTAAAAGAGGTGGAAAAGCAGACAGGACATCAACCTGCGGTCGTTTTAGAGTCAACAGGACACTACCATACTCCCGTCATTCAGTTTCTGGAGGAACATTATTACCTGTTTATTGTCATTAATCCTATCATCTCTTATCAAGCGAAAAAAGCCAGTCTACGCAAGGTAAAAACTGATGCCATTGATGCCTATCATCTAGGGGAACTTTACTACAAAGAAGAACTTGAACCGTATAAAAAAAGAGGAATTCAGCTTTTAAACCTCCGACATTTGACTAGGCAGCATGAAACCCTGACGGGTTTATGTGTTCAAGCCAAGTTACAGTTTCATTCAATTTTAGACCAGGTGTTTCCTGAGTATAGAGGTGTGTTTGGTGACTTGTACTCCAAAGTATCTCTGCATACTTTATTGGAGTTTCCTACGTCAGAAGCTATATTAAACGCTGGAGAAACGAAAGTAGCTGAAAGAATTGCCATACTATGTATGAGCCGTTCCGAACGGTGGGCAAAGGAAAGAACAAAAAAGCTAATGGAGGCAGCCAAACGAAATCCATTTCAAAGCATTATATATCACAGTCACCTCATCAGCCTAGAAATGTATATCAAGATGGTTCTCCAATACCAAGAGCATCTAGCTCAGTTGGAGAGCAAAATTGATGCCCTAGCTGGAGAACTGGAAGAATATAAGATTATCCAATCAATCCCTGGTATAGGAGAAAAGATCGCCGCCACGATTATTTCTGAAACAGGAGAAATTGATCGGTTTAATCATCCTAAGAAACTGGTGGCCTTTGCCGGTATAGATCCTAGTGTTCACTCATCTGGTAAGTTTACAGCTACGATCAACCGTATCACCAAACGAGGCTCAAGCAGGCTTCGGCATGCCTTATACATGGCTGTTCTCTGTGGTATTAGAGGTTCCCGAAATAAAAAGCTGAAAGCTTTCTATGACAGAAAACGAGAAGAAGGAAAACCCTTTAAGGTGGCAATTATAGCCTGTGCCAACAAGCTAATTCATTGGATTTATACTCTTTTGAAACGCAAAGAACTTTTCCTTGACTTAGATTAGAAAGAAATTTTAATTAAAAAACCCAAAACCTTCCACATAGAAAATGGAAGGTTATTTGGCATGTCTATTTTTAGTATAGCATCTAATTCTTAAAATATTTATAGAAAAATATTGACAAACTATTAGCTGGGTTAGTTTAAGTACGTCTCTTCATAATATTCGGATTTATTTTAACATAAATATCCAGTTGGGATTAAGCAAATTTAAATATGTGAAGCGGGTTCTTCATACCATTTTACAATTAATCAACCTTTTCCTTTAACATAGCCTAAGTGAAAATAAAAGAGTCGGAAGAGAATTGGGTAAGTGAGTGTGCCTATTATCATCCATCCAGAGACGATGCAAAATTCACTCCTCTTTAAGTAGTTATTTTTGTAGTTAGAGTACAGGTTTTGTACTTTTATCAAAGTGCATTTGATAGAATATAAATACCATGTCAATCAGGAAGAAACTATATACATTTGATGCATGGGGTAAGTCACTTTGTTCTTTTTTCACTTGCTTTAATGGTGAAACAGGACATATGTGAGAAGAGTTTAAAAGGCAAGGCCATATTGCCTTTTAATTCTTTAATCAGTGGAAAGAGCTTATTATGTCGCACGAAGGAGTGCTTACGAGTGGAAACATTGCTTATTTATCAGAATGATACATCTAATAAATTTTGGAAAATATACGTGTCCGGCAACTCATTTACTGTAACATATGGAAAGGTTGGCACAGGGGGATCGGTAAAAGTAAAAGATTTTGAATCAGAGGCGGCTTGTCAAAAGGAAGCAGAGAGGCTCATTCAATCTAAATTAAAAAAAGGATATATATGGTCAAGGTCTGCTTATCAAGTAATTAAAGAAAGTGCGATGACAGAAGAGCGGTTTTGGGAGCTGCTCGGGACATCTAAAGAGAAAGGGCAGAGTATAGACGAGCAAATCGAGTGGTTAGTCACCTATTTGTCGAGAAAATCGATCAAGGACATTGTTATGTTTGATTCAATTTTCAATCAGCATTATTACCAATCCTATACATCTGATTTGTGGGCGGCTGCTTACATCGTTATGGGGGGATGTTCAGATGATTGCTTTGATTACTTTAGAGCATGGATGCTTTACCTTGGACAAGAGACGTATGAAGAAGCGATTAAGAACCCAGAAACTCTTCTCCCGCATTTTAAGAGATTAGAAGAGCAAGAGGATATTCCACAGCTGGAGGAACTATTGTATATTGCCAGCTCTGCTTATGAGGAAAAAACAGGACTAGATGATGAGGCGTATTTCAAGGTGTATGATCAATTAGTAAAAGATGATGAAGGTGAACCAGAAATGGAGTTTGACTGGGAGGAGGAGGATGAAGAAGGATTGCGGAAAAAATTCCCTCTGTTGTGGGCAGAGTATGGAGAAAAGCCATTATGAGGATGAGAGAAGATAGTAGTTATGTTGATCCCTCAGGCTACAAATTGCTCTTCCACTAATTTGCATAAAGTGGAAGTCTTTTCAGGCTTCAGAAGAGGGAATAAAAGAGTCGCCCCTAGACGGGAGAATACAATTGTTTGGAGTTTGAGCCACTGACATTCCTTGCGGTAAGTTGGTGGCTGTTTGCATGTGCTCTCTTCAAAATAACAGCCGTCTGGCCTGACTGCACGGACGCCATTTAAAATTAGACGGATGGACTGGGAGATTTAGTCGTTTCTAAAAAAAGGCACCAGAATAAGATAATAGTGCAGGGACAAACTTTTTGAAAGGAGTGAACGTGAATGCCAATTATTAAACCCTTTATGGCTTCGAGAAAGTTTTTCGCTACCATAGGAGACGGGACAGGTACTGGTGCGACCTTTGCCATTGCGGCTACAGCTTTTACTGACGATACGGGAGCAGCTGCCACAGCATTTCCAGGGTCACTTGCTTATTATGTTTTATATATAAATGCTCAGCCGCAAACAGCTGATACTTCAACTCTTACTCCTACAGAAATAACGATTCCAGGCGGTGACGTGCTTGATCCGGCCACTCCAATTCTTATTGAAGTTGTAGTTAACTAGCGGGTTTTTATTGAATGGACTAGTTTCCCTTTAGGGAAACTAGTCCATTTTTTATTTTACTATATCCCTTTATTCCTCAAGATAAGAGAGAAGCAGCTATCACTTTTTATCCATTAATAGTTATAAATTGAAGCGTAATCGGTACGCCTTCTGCCGGGGGCTGATCCGTCAATAAAGTTAATTCTCCTGCTTCTACTTTGTAGTCACTCTGAGGTTGGATCATGCCATTGATAAACAAATTGATATAAGAAACTTGGCTCGGTGGCAATATTTCTGTTGTTCCGTATTGCTCTAATCCATCGCTGTTAGTATAAGTAAGTTTTTGTCCATCTGAAAAAGTGAAGTATAGTGAATTTTGTGCAGGAATGGGACTTGGAATAGAGGGGCCAGGAGGACCGGGAGGCCCAGGAGGACCAGGTAATCCCTGTGGTCCGGGCCTTCCTTGAGGGCCGCGTGGACCAGGAGGACCGGGTTCACTTTTTTCTTCCGAACGTTCAGGAATGGGGCAGGAATAGAAACGAGGCCATGTGCTTCTTGTGTGTGTGTTTTTTCGATAATTGTTGGTACGTGTTCTCTTGCAGTTTATCCCACGTTGATAAGGTTTGTTGGGAGGATAAGGATGTTTCCCAATAGACACCCAATACTTACATGATGGGCTATATCTAGATGAGCATCTACATGATTGATCGCTAAAATGACAGTTTGGGCATAAGTTCAATCAAATCACCTCTTCATTCAGTTACTATATTTTATTAATTACTAGACAAAGTGCCTGTGCTTATAAGCTAGAACAGAATCCTGGCACTTTTGCCGTTTTCGATAGCATTTCCCTTAAATCGGTTTCATTTCTAAGTTCTCAGCCGTGCGCATAGGATGAATCATAGGCAGAGAAGAATTTAACATTAGGAGAATACGTTATGCCAACTGGAATCATAGAATTATTAATATCTAGGCCTAATACAGCGATAGTAACTAAATCAGGGGATGATTCTAAAGGTTCAATTGGAGGGTCTCCCTTCAAGACGATTAACGGAGCGATAGCAGCCATAAATGCATTAGGTGCTACAGGAATAACGATTCTTGTATTTCCAGGAATGTATGACGAGAAAATAGTGATGCCTCCAGGGAATTCATTAAGGGGTCTCAGTTTATCAACTGTAACGATTCGCCAACAAAATGTAACGGCAAACTCAACCTTAGTAACTATGGGTGAAAATACAAGAGTAGAAGACGTCAGTTTGCTGTTAACTTCCTCCAACCACGTTTCCCTAGTCGGGATCGCTTTTCCTGGAACTACCTCGCAGACCGCTAAATTGCGAACAACGTCCCTAACAGTGGATAACTCTGCTGCTTCAACCACCGGTACATCGAATGTTTATGGAGTTCACTCTTATGGCACAGGAAATCCCTTGGATTATGTAGATGCTGTCAGGTCGTCAGTAGTAGTAGTGAGATCAGCGGGTCTCGGCACAAAACGAGCATTGCTAGTAAACACAACTGCCCATCGGTTTAATTGCCGTGACAATAATTTTTTAGTGACAAGCGCAGGAGGGGGCGGTTCATATATAGGTGCGGAAGTCAATCAAATAGGAGCACAACTGGTAATACGGGCATCAACCGTTCAAGGGGTGACAGCTGATATTTCTCAAACAGCGGGAACGCTCACTGTGGGTACGACAAATCTGTTTAATTCCAATGCTAATAATTTAAATTTCTCTGCTGTCTTACAGCCTTCTACTGTGATTTGGGGAGATCCAGGCAGCTTGCCTAAAGGAGCTACCCGATTTTATCGTCCGGGAACAGCTGCTGTTTCAAGTACGGAAATCTTTATCCGGCTAAGCCAAAAGTGTCTTTTAAAATCATTAAGTATCCGGTCGTTAACCGGGCCGGGAGCTGGCAATACAGATATTTGGACCGTTCGGAGAAATGGTGTTGATACGCTTCTTGCCGTTTCATTAACAGGTACACAAACTGCGAATATCAATAATGCGGCATCCGTTTCTTTCCAGGCAGGGGACAGTCTTTCATTAAAAGTAACGACAAGTGCCGCAACCACTGTGACAGACACCGTTATTCAAGTGGATGTTTTTTAGGCAGCAAACAAAGAACATAAAAATTTGAAAATCGAAGTTGTATCTATTTAACAACCGTTGGATAGGAATAGCGTTTTCTATGTATAAACGGTTTTTCAAATATACACAACAATATAAGGATAACGAGACGGCAGGCGAAAGTTTTTAAAGTGATAAGCAGGTAAAGAAGCCGGAAAACCAATTGGTTGCCGGTCTTCTCTTTTTATAGATGAACGATTTACTCCAATCAGACCTATGACACACAACACGGGTTTTTTATGAGAAGCGACCGCAGGGATAGGCTATTTACAATAGTTAAAGAGGATAAAAAGGGCAAAACGGCTTTGACTAAATAAAGTTGAAAGATAGGGGAATATTTTATAAAATTTAGAAAAGCGAAAAGAATTTTATTTTAGTAGCATAATAGGTTGTAATCAGGAAAGGAAGCATATATAATGTCTACTATATAAAAACAAATGTACACTAGAAAAGAACACGGGAGTGAGGAATTGTGAGAGACAACGTAAAAGTAGGTTTATTAGGGTTAGGCACAGTCGGTACAGGGGTTGTAAAGATGATTCAAAATCATCAGGAGCAGCTCATTCATCAAGTAGGATGCCCAGTATCAATTAAAAAAGTACTAGTGAAGAATCCAGACAAAGTTCGGGATGTCGAACTCGATAGCAGCCTCCTCACTACAGATCCGTACGATGTAATTAATGATTCAGAAATCGATGTGATTGTTGAAGTCATCGGTGGAATTGAAGAAACACGCCAGTACATAATTGATGCCTTAAATTTGAAAAAGCAGGTCGTTACTGCTAACAAAGACTTAATCGCTCTTCATGGCTCAGAATTGCAGAAAATCGCTGTGGAAAATGGCTGCGATTTATTCTATGAAGCAAGTGTAGCCGGTGGCATTCCAATCATTAAAGGATTGGCGGATGGTCTGGCTTCTGATAAAATCCAAAAGATGATGGGGATTGTGAACGGAACCACAAACTATATTTTAACGAAGATGACGAAAGACGGTCTTTCTTATGAAACGGCTTTGAAAGATGCCCAAGACTTAGGGTTTGCGGAAGCCGATCCAACATCTGACGTGGAAGGTTTGGATGCAGCACGCAAAATGGCGATTCTCGCCCGCCTCGCTTTCTCTATGGATATTGAGCTGGATGATGTATCCGTAAGCGGCATTTCAAGCGTAACGAAAGACGATTTGAAATATGGCAATATGCTCGGTTACACAATGAAGCTGATCGGCTACGCTGAACAGGAAAATGATCGGGCGGAAGTAAGTGTTCAACCAACATTCTTAGAAAACAATCATCCGCTTGCTTCTGTTCATGACGAATATAACGCTGTTTATGTGTATGGGGAATCCGTCGGTGAAACAATGTTCTACGGTCCGGGAGCGGGAAGCTTACCGACTGCTACTTCTATTGTAAGTGATGTTTTAGCGGTTGTTAAAAATATGCGTCTCGGCGTAAATGGCCGCAGCGTGCTGACACCGCAATTTGACCGTCAATTAAAAGAGGCGGATGAATGTTTCGCTAAATACTTTATCCGTTTACACGTTCGTGATGAAGTAGGTGCTTTTTCCGAACTGACAAAATTATTCTCTAGTCATTCGATTAGCTTCGAAAAAATTCTTCAGTTGCCGCTTGAAGAAGAAGGAGTAGCGGAAATTGTGATTGTTACTCATAAAGCTTCGATGGAAAACTACCAAAATGTATTAACACAAGTAAAAGACCTAGGTGTAGTCAAAGGTGTGGAAAGCTTCTACCGGGTTGAAGGAGAGGGAACAACAAGATGAAATGGGAAGGCTTAATTAAACAATACAAGGAATTTTTGCCGGTAACAGAACAAACACCGGAACTGTCTTTAATGGAAGGGAACACACCGTTGATTCCGCTCCACAACTTGTCTAAAAAGCTTGATATTGATCTTCATGTAAAAACAGAGGGAACTAATCCAACTGGTTCTTTTAAAGACCGCGGCATGGTTATGGCTGTAGCAAAAGCGAAAGAAGAAGGCAGCAACACGGTAATCTGTGCTTCTACCGGCAACACGTCAGCTGCGGCGGCGGCTTATGCAGCCCGTGCGGGAATGCGTGCGATTATCGTTATCCCTGAAGGCAAAATCGCCATGGGAAAACTAGCTCAGGCGATGATGTACGGTGCTGAAATCGTTTCAATCGAAGGAAACTTTGATGATGCGTTAAAAATGGTCCGCAATATTAGCGAGCATTCACCAATTACGCTTGTTAACTCAGTTAACCCATACCGAATTGAAGGCCAAAAGACAGCTGCTTTCGAAATTTGTGATCAGCTTGGCAAAGCGCCGGACGTTTTAGCTATTCCTGTAGGAAATGCCGGTAATATTACAGCTTACTGGAAAGGGTTTAAAGAATATAACGAAAAATTTGGCACAGGTCTTCCAAAAATGCACGGTTTTGAAGCGGAAGGAGCAGCAGCGATCGTGAAAAACATGGTGATCGAACAGCCGGAAACAGTGGCTACAGCGATCCGCATCGGGAATCCGGCAAGCTGGGATAAAGCAGTTGCCGCAAGAGATGAATCTGGCGGTAAAATCGACCTCGTAACAGACGAGGAAATCCTCGCAGCCTTTGAATTAATCACAAAAGAAGAGGGGATTTTTGCAGAGCCGGCTTCTTGTGCATCCATTGCTGGTATTATTAAACATCGTAAATCTGGTGAAATTCCAGCTGGTGCTACGGTTGCGGCTGTCTTAACAGGAAACGGCTTGAAAGATCCACAAACAGCGATTGACCAAATTGCGAAAAAGCCAGTTGTTCTGCCAAATGAAGAAAAAGCTGTGTTTGATTTTATCCAAGGAGTGGTTCGTGCATGAGTACGCCGGTAACAATGAAAGTACCGGCCAGCACGGCCAACCTCGGGCCGGGGTTTGATTCCCTCGGCCTTGCCTTAAATTTATATTTAACACTGGAGATTACACCAGCCTCTGAATGGCACTTTGAACACCGTTCACCGGCGCTTGCCGGTTTGCCAAATGATAAGACTCATCTTGTATATCAGGCGGCCGAGAAAACGGCGAATGCCTATGGTGGCACTTTACCGCCTTTGCACATCGTGATGGACAGTGAAATTCCGCTTGCCCGCGGACTTGGCAGCAGCGCAGCAGCTATTGCGGCCGGCATTGAACTGGCAGATCGGTATGCGAATTTGCAGCTGTCTGATCAGGAAAAGCTAAAGATCGGCAATCAAATGGAGGGGCATCCTGATAATATTGGAGCTTCTTTGTTTGGCGGCATGGTCGCAGGCGTTTCATTCGGCGAAGAAGCTGATATTGTGCAGCTTCCTGTTCCTGATGTAGATGTGGTCGTTCTCATTCCATCTTATGAAGTGAAGACGAGTGATGCACGAAGCGTTCTTCCAGAAAGCTTTACAAGACAAAAAGCGGTAGAAGCGAGCGCGGTGGCCAATGTCCTGCTTGCGGCGTTATCTGCTGGCAATTATGAGCTTGTTGGCAAGCTCATGGAGAAAGATCAATTTCATGAGCCTTATCGGTTGCAGTTGATTAAGGAATTGCCGGAAGCGAGAAAGCTTGCACATGAAGCAGGGGCGTATGCCACGGTTATTAGCGGAGCAGGCCCGACAATTTTAACATTTGCGCCAAAAGGAACAGCATCTGATATCCTGTCGGTGTTCCGTGATCAGTTCACGGATTGTGAGGTTAAGCAGCTTGATTTTCATACAGGTCAAATCCAGTATACATAAAGCATAGCTTAACGGACTAAATCCCCCGATCGCAGAGAGGAAAACCACTCTGCAATCAGGGGATTTTTGTGTACAAGCGATTTTATACAGATTGTGCCGGTCTGTTATCAAGAGTAACAATTGATTCTTTTGGAAAATAGCATCTTGGCTAAAATTAAGCGCTAAAAAGCCAAGAAGCTGAGAACACGCATCCTACAAGCAGCCGGGCAACAGAGAAAAAAGAGCCGCCGGCTGCATCGACCACAAAGCCAATGGACAGTGGCGCTGCGAATCCAGCGAGCTGCCCGCCAACAGATTTAGGGAAGCGTTTTAACGTAAGTGCATGGATAAGAAGAGTAATCGTCGTTAAGAAGAATGGCAAAATGGATTGATAAATAATAAACACGATTCCACTTTTTAGCAATCAAGTCGTTTGAAAATCTAAGCTTTATTCAAATCTTATTGAAGCTCTCTCACTCTGATCAAAACGATAAAAATCAATTGTATAATCATCATCAGAAGAACTAACTGTTTTGAGCTTGCATCAGTTCATATATCTTACGGGCAGTGTTGACATTTCTTACCGTAATTTGTTTGTATATCTTTGATCCGATGATCTTTGTCTTTCCACTTTTGGTTACATTTTTCTTGTCAACCGACCATAGAATCGCGCCGGGGACATATTTCACTGTGTCGATATTTGGTTTAATAACCAGCTTCTCAAGTACCGATTCATCATCGATTTCATCCCATAAAAACATGACATCACTCGTCATGTTTTTATCATTTTTCCATGTGTCAGGAATAGCGTTCATAATTCCTCTGACATCATCGACACTACGAACTACTACTTTAATTTGTAATTGGAAATCATTATAGATTGCTTCTTCCAAAATACGTGATAGTTCAGTTTTTGATAGGCTATTGTGTGAAAAAATAATGTTACCTGTATTGATGTATGTCACTACGTCATTCATCCCGACGTGCTCAAATGTTTGTTTAAGCAGCTTCATGTCAATTTTATTCTTTCCACCCACATTAATCCCCCGCAGAAGAGCAATATAAACCATAACCATCATCCTTTTCACTTTTTATATAAATCTATTACAGTCTTAGTCACTTTTTATTCTCCGCTAATTGCTTCGATTCCTTTTTCTTAATCGCCCTGTTCTTTAATTAAATGGTTCTATTTATACTTGAGCGTTGATTTTCATTGCAGGGGCGGTCCGTGAGCCTCGACGTCGTATGTACTTCTACGGGGCTCACAAGGACTCTCTTTTCCGTTACGATCAACAATAGAAAAAACAACCTTTAGCTTTAACAGAGCCTATTAAAAAATTGGTATGAATACATCAAATCGGGCAATATTTCCGGGGGATGAGTATTTTACCGCCGTTATGTTGAAAAACTCGTACGTTTAATGAAAAATTGTTCACTTAATGAACACATACTCGAAGAGACAGTAGTCTAAACAGGCAGGACATTTTGTCGGTGTGAAGAATATACCCTATACAAATGTGTACGTACGACTCCATAGAAAAAAACTCAATTGCCCATACTGTAAACAATACGCAACCTCTTGATTCCTGTTCGTTTTGTCTCAGAAGTAAAGAAGAAAAGATTAGAAAGTTAGCTATCGGACCAGGAGTCTCTATATGCCATGAATGTTTGGAGTTTGGCGCGGAAGTGATTAAATCACATTCTGCTGTAATTTAGATGGTGTTCTGCTTGAATAAGGCAAGGGAAACTTTTAGTTGTACGGGTTTTCCTCTATTCCCATTCAGTTATCGATCATAATATTTAAAATAGCCTAAATAATAAAGAAAGATGGTTGACAATAAATGTGAATCGGTTATAATTGAAATTGAAATTCATTCTCATTACCCCCTCTTTTAATGAGACTGAAGCATTGCTGATATGTGTGAGAAGGCAGTACGTTTAACGTGCTGTCTTTTCTTTTTTATGAAACGGATTGCATCTGCTGGGCTCGTATCGTAATGTTATAAGAGGCTGCTAAGCTCCTGTTAAAGAAAGGAAGGGAAACATGAATAAAAAGGTACAGGAGGATTCCCGTTTCAAAATAGCTAAAAAAGAAGCGTGGATAGGAATCTTGTTAGTCGTTTTTAATTTTATTTGGTGGTACGGTTTTGCATATGGTCTTGGCAGTGGTCCAGCTGAAAATTACAGCTTCATCTTCGGACTTCCAGCTTGGTTTTTTTTCAGCTGTGTAGTAGGCCTTATTGTAATGATTTTTCTCGTAGCCTTTACAGTAAAATACTTCTTTAAAGAAGTACCGTTTGATGAAGAAGGTGAGAAGCGATGAATATGTCGGTAATTTGGCCGCTTGTTGTGTTTCTTGTACTGATTTTTTTAGTTGGGATTTATGCCTCAAGGCATGTGCAAAGTTCGTCCTCATTTATTCAGGAATATTTTTTAGGCAGCCGCGAGCTGGGGGGATTTATTCTTGCCATGACGATGGCGGCGACGTATGGAAGTGCCTCCAGTTTTTTGAGTGGTCCTGGAGCCGCTTATAATTATGGGCTTTCCTGGGTGCTGCTGGCGATGAGCCAGGTGGCTACCGGGTATTTTGTTTTGATGATTCTCGGAAAGAAGTTTGCTATCATGGCGAGAAGGTATCAGGCTGTAACCCTTGTGGACTTTTTATTTGCCCGTTATAAAAGTCAGCTTGTTGTTATATTGGCCGCACTCAGCATTATTATTTTCTTATTTTCTGCTATGGTGGCCCAATGGATTGGCGGAGCACGGCTTGTAGAGTCACTTACGGGTCTTTCCTATACTACCGCCTTAATAATTTTCGCAGCCTCTGTCTTAATTTATGTGGTAATTGGTGGATTTCGTGCAGTAGCAATTACTGATATGGTTCAGGGCCTTATTATGGTTGCTGGTACAGTGATTTTATTTGTGGCTGCTTTGAAGGCCGGTGGAGGCATGGAGAAGATTATGATGACTCTCGGAGCAGAAAATCCCAATCTATTAAGCCCCTATGGAAATGATCGCAGTCTAACACCGCTTTATGTTTCATCTTTTTGGGTGTTGGTCGGCATCGGTGTTGTTGGCTTGCCACAAGTAGCTGTCAGAGCAATGAGTTATAAAGATGCCAAGGCTATGCACCGTGCGCTGATTATCGGCACCATCGTGGTAGGGGTGATTATGCTCGGCATGCACTTGATTGGAGTGATGGCGCGCGCAATTATTCCTGGTGTGACAATAGGCGATAAGGTAATGCCTGAACTGGCAATGACCATAATGCCAGACTGGCTGGCCGGCATTGTTCTTGCGGCCCCGATGGCGGCGATTATGTCTACGGTAGATTCTTTGCTTCTGCTCGTATCAAGTGCGGTTGTAAAAGATTTATATTTGCACTTTATTAATAAAGAGGCAGAAGAAAAGAAAGTGAAAAAGCTAAGCTTTATTGTGACGACGATTATTGGAGTGGTTGTTTTTATCGTTGCTCTACAGCCTCCTGATTTAATTATCTGGCTCAATTTATTTTCATTCGGCGGTCTTGAAGCTGTATTTATCTGGCCGGTTGTTTTAGGCTTGTACTGGCAGCGGGCAAACGGAGCAGGAGCAGCATCCGCAATGATTATAGGTATGGTCTCCTATATTCTTTTTAATACGTTTTATCCCAATGCATTTGGGATGCATACAGTGGTTTTGCCCATTTTGTTATCACTTGTTACATTTATAGCGGTCTCTTTATTGAGCGGACGTTCCAATTGGAAGCAGGCCTAGATATAATCTGGGCCTGCTTCTGTTTTTATAATCATATCAGCCCATTGGAATGCGTCTTGATAACAGGCCAATAATACCCGTTCCTCCATTTGCATTTCATGGCTGATTTCACTGACAGCTGTCCAATGTCCTCTCTCCATTTCCACTATCAAATGAAGCAGCTGAAAAAGTGTCCCGTCTTCAAAGAGAAGGGCTTCTTTTATTTTTTCATCAACCGGCAAATCTTGAAGGAGCACTTCTATTGGCTTATGGATGAAAACGTCAATCATCGAGAGCATGCCTAAGAGAAAAAACAGAGATGAAGGTTCATCGTGAAGGTAGCATAAGGCAAGTAATTCTAACGTTTTTGCCCGCACCAAAGAAACACGGATGACCTCCTCTGAACACATCGAATCAGAGGAGCTGAACATCATCACAAACAGCCACTTTTTTAATTCATCAAGACCAATAAGCATAATGGCTTGATGAATCGTTTTTATTTTTTTTCTTTGAATAAAAACAGTCCGGTTGAGCAGCTTTAATAACTTGTAGGAAAGAGACAAGTCTGCTTCAATAAGTTTGGCTATTTTATAAACGTTAGGTTCGGAACTCATGACTTCATGCAAAATAACAAAGTAGCGTCCTGAAAACTGGGGAATGGATTTAGCGCTGATAATTGTAGGCTCAGCAAAGAAGAATCCTTGGAATAAGTCGAATCCTTCATCCAGCGCTTCTTGTAAATGTTCCCTTGTTTCTACTTTTTCTGCGAGCCATATAAGAGGAAGGCCAGCCATGTCCCGTTTCATTTTGCCTCTCTCAGCTTTGGTCGTATCAAGAAAATCTACCTTGATAATATCCGCATATTGTATCAGTTCCTTATTTTCGTCTCTTAAAAGGAAGTCATCAAGAGCGAGAGTATAGCCTTTTGCCTTTAATTCCTTGCAAGCAGCCTTTATTCCGGCAGTTGTTTCTATTTCTTCTAATAGCTCAATGACAATTTTTTCTGCCGGCAAAATTTCAGGAAAATGCTGCAAAAGCAAATTTTCTGTGAAGTTGATATATACTTGTTTTCCTCTGGAAAGCTTATCGAGTCCAATGTTTAAGAGACTGTTCGCTAATACTTCGATCGTTGCTTCATCACCGTTTATTGACGTTCCAGGATGTTTGCCGTCACTGTCGCGATAGAGCAGCTCGTAAGCAACTGTTTGTTCTTTTCGATTAAAAATTGGTTGCCTGGCTACATGCACAGTCATTGATCTCACCCCATCTATTACTACTTTGTTCATAACCTATAGGTAAAAAGATACAATCATTAGGAATATTTGTCTATAAATACCTATAAAAATTTGGAAAATCTATTTTTAACAAAGTGAGACGACCATCAGGCTTATAAAAATAAAAAAATTCAAACAAAGGGTTGACTTTTTATATAAAATTAGAATATGATGTATTACAACAAAACAAAGAACGACTTATAACAAGTGTTGACGAAGAAGAGTAGCTTTAATGAATGCTTCAGAGAGCTGATGGTTGGTGCAAATCAGTGCAAACATTTTAGTGAATGGCCTTCCGAGCTTCCGTACCGAACTCCTTTCGATAGTAGGCTGCGGCGAACGTCTTATCGTTACAAAAGACAGGCATTCAAGCAATAAGCTTCGATGCTCTCAGAGTGGACTGCACGAACCGCAGTCAATAAAGGTGGCACCACGGCTCCCCGTCCTTTGCGATAGGGGGCTTTTTGTGTTTTTTAAATTTATAGGTAAATTCATTGACGAAGAAGAGTAAGTTTGTGACGCGCGCAACAGAGAGCCGGGAAGGTGAGAGCCGGTGCCGCATATCAGGCTGAATGGACTTCGGAGAGGCAGCAGGAAATGGCTGCCCGGCTTCCACCGTTACCAGGACCCAGACGGGATCAATATTCCGTCTGGACGAAGAGGAAGCTTTAGAGCTTCAATGCGAGGTGGCACCGCGGTTAATCCGTCCTCCGCAGCAGTGATCTATTCACTTGCTGCGGAGGACTTTTTTATTTTTATTAAACGCTCAAGAGGTGAAAGAGAGATGAAAACAACAGAAAAAATGAATTATAAATTGAAGGAAATGGAAGGCGATATGCTGACACCGATTATGCTTTATCATCAAATGCAGGGAGAAAAGAAATTTCTGCTTGAAAGCTCTTATAAGCATGAACAAAGCGGGCGGTATTCTTTTCTTGGAATGAATCCAGCAGCCGAATATAAAGCGGCTGGCCAGGAGACAGAACGAATCAATCACCGCACTGGAGTGAGAGATTCGTCTTTCGGCCATAGTCTCCACCAGTTAAAAGAAATGCTATATAACAGAGAGACAACTGAACAGCCTTTTCCTTTCTTTGGGGGCGGGATTGGGTATATCGGGTACGATGTTATGTTTTTAGATGAGCATATCGGTGAATCGCTAGAAGACGAACTGGAAATGCCGGATGTTCACTTTATGTTTTACGATACATTTATCATTTATGACCACTTGTTGCAGAAAGTAACACTTGCCGCAGTTGATCTGTTTGGTGACCGGTCAGAAGAGGAGCTGGAAGAAACGTTACTGAATTTGGAAAATTGCGTAAACGGCGCGAGCCAGCCAAAGCAGACGGAAGTGCTAGATCATCTTTCATTTGCTGGCAATGTGGATAAAGAGCAATTCAGCCAACTGGTTGAAACAGCCAAACAGCATATTATTCGCGGAGACATTTTCCAGGTAGTCCTTTCCCAGCGACTGAAGGCAGCATTCGAGGGCAATCCGTTTTCGCTATACCGGCGTTTACGAACATCCAATCCTTCGCCTTATATGTTTTATATTGATTTTAATGAATATACGGTATTAGGGGCTTCGCCTGAGAGCCTTATACGGATTAATGGTCGGGAAGTTACAACCAACCCAATAGCCGGTACAAGGCCACGAGGAGTAAATGAAGAGGAAGATACAGCGCTAGAACGGGAACTGCTTAATGATGAAAAGGAAATAGCTGAACATCGAATGTTGGTAGATTTAAGCCGTAATGACCTTGGTCGGGTATGTAAAATTGGGAGCGTTCATTTATCTAAATATCAGAAGATTGAAAAATATAAGCATGTCATGCATATTGTCTCGGAAGTAACAGGAGAACTAAAGGAGGAAATTCATCCCCTTGAAGCGCTGTCAGCTTGCCTGCCTGCCGGAACAGTATCGGGTGCGCCAAAAATCCGGGCGATGCAAATTATTAATGACTTAGAGTCAACGAAGCGCGGCTTGTACGCCGGAGCAGTCGGCTATATCTCATCAAATGGTGATCTCGATTTTGCCCTTGCGATCCGGACGATGATTGTGAAAGGCAACCAAGCCTATGTTCAGGCAGGAGCCGGTATCGTGTATGATTCCATTCCGGAAAAAGAATATGAAGAAACAATGCATAAAGCAAAAGCATTGCTGGAGGTAAAATAATGATCCTACTCATTGATAACTACGATTCCTTTACGTATAACTTGTATCAGCAAATCGGTTCTTTAGGAAAAAATGTACGGGTCATCCGCAATGATGAAATGACACTCGCAGAGATTGAAGCCCTTGAACCGGAAGCTATCGTATTATCACCCGGTCCCGGCACACCGGAGGAAGCAGGCATTTGTATCGATGTGGTTCGCAGCTTCTTTCACCGGATTCCGATCCTTGGCATTTGCCTGGGGCACCAGGCGATTGCGGCCGCATTCGGGGCGAAAATCAAGCCCGCAAAAACGATTAAGCACGGAAAAATCTCACTCATTAAGCATGACGGCAAAGGGATGTTTCAGGCACTAGCTGGCCCAGTTCCTGTCATGCGGTATCATTCGCTTTCTGTTGATCAAGAGTCGCTTCCAGAAAAGCTGGAGGTACTCGCCACATCTGCGGACGATGAAGAAATTATGGCGCTTCGCCATCGAGAGTACCCCGTGTACGGGTTGCAATTTCATCCTGAATCCATCGGAACAAAAGCAGGAACGGATATGATTCAGCAATTTTTCCGTCAGTACCGAAAGGAGAAGAACATGAAACAATACTTACTGAAATTGTCCGATCACCAGTCACTGCAGGAAATAGAAATGGAGGCGGCCATTGAAGAAATCCTGCAGGAGGATGCAACAGACAGCGAAATTGCCGCTTTCCTCGTTGCTTTAAAGGCAAAAGGGGAAACGGTGGAAGAGATTGCTGCGCTTGTGAATGTGTTGAGACAAAATGCACTTGGTATAGGGAAGCAACTGCCGGGCGTAATGGACAATTGCGGAACCGGTGGAGATGGCTCGCAAAGCTTTAATATCAGCACGACATCGGCTTTTGTATTAGCAGGTGCGGGAGTAAAAGTAGCGAAGCATGGCAACCGCAGCGTATCGAGCAAAACAGGCAGCGCTGATGTATTAGAGCATCTCGGCATTTCTCTTGATTACTTAGAAGGGGAAACAGATGAGCTTCTGGAAGAGAACGGCATCGCCTTTTTATTCGCGCCTCACGTTCATCCAAGATTAAAAAAGATTATGAAAGTCCGCCGGGATTTAAAAATTCCAACGGTTTTTAACTTAATCGGTCCATTAACAAATCCGGTTCACCTTGATACCCAACTGCTCGGTATTTATCGCCGGGATATGCTGGAGATGATGGCCAACGTGCTGAATCGTCTTGGAAGAAAGCGAGCGGTTGTGCTAAATGGAGCAGGTTTTATGGATGAAGCTTCTTTAGCAGGGGAAAATCATTTGATTTTACTTGAATCAGGAGAGACGAAAAAAATGATCGTCACACCAGAAGAAGTTGGACTCCCTGTTTATGGTCTAGAGGCGATCCGCGGCGGCGAAGCAAAAGAAAATGCCGAAATTTTAAAAAGCATTCTGGAAGGGGAAAAAGGAGCAAGACGCGATACCGTTCTCTTAAATGCCGGCATTGGCTTGTTCGCTAATGGCAAAGCAAAAACCATTCAAGAAGGCATCGAGCTAGCGAGAGAAAGCATTGATTCAGGTGCAGCCTTATCAAAATTACAGTATTTAATTGACTATTCAAAACATCGGCAGAAAGTGAGGATCCCAGTATGAATGCAACCATTTTAGATAAAATTCTGGCTAAGAAACAGGAGGAAGTCGAGCGATTGAAGCAGACTTTCCAGGTGAGTATACCAAAAGAGAAACAGGAAAAACGATCTTTATATACCCGTTTTTATGAATCTAAAAAAATGAACATTATTTCTGAGATTAAAAGGGCCTCCCCTTCTAAAGGAGATATTCATCCAGACGTTGATCCTGTTCGGCAGGCAAAAGAATATGAACAAAGCGGTGCCGATGCTATTTCTGTCTTAACAGACGAACCTTTTTTTAAAGGCACGATGAGCGATTTGGAAGCAGTGCGCCAGAACGTGACGGTCCCAGTCTTATGCAAGGATTTTATGATTGATTCTATCCAGATTGACCGGGCAAAAGCAGCGGGTGCGGATATTATTTTACTGATTGCAGCCGCTCTTCAGCAAGACCAGCTGGCAAGTCTCTATTCATATGCTAAGGAGCAGGAGCTCGATGTATTGCTTGAAGTTCACAATGAAGAAGAGATGGAGCGGGCTCTTCTCATTGATGCCGATGTCATTGGTATTAACAATCGTGATTTAAAAAGCTTCGTGGTCGATCTGGGAGTAACTGAGCGGCTATTGCAGTCTTATTGGCATCCTGAAAAGGTGTTTATTGCCGAAAGCGGCATCCGCACAGCTGCTGATGTAGAAAGAGTCAAAGCGGCTGGAGCCAAAGGCATTTTAGTCGGAGAAACCTTTATGAAGAGCGGGAATATCGGTAAAACGTTCCGTGAATTGAAAATCAGCCTGTGAGGTGACGAGCATGAAAGTGAAAATATGCGGCATTCGGGACGTAGAGACCGCTCTGTACGCCAAACAAATCGGAACCGATGCACTTGGCTTTGTGTTTGCCAAAAGCAAGCGGCAGCTGTCAGCTGAACAGGCACAAGAAATTGCTGCCAGCCTGGGGAAAGGCCCGTTAAAAGTCGGGGTCTTCGTGAATGAGGAATTAGAGAAAATAGAATCTATTGCCGATCAGGCTTCACTCGATGTGATTCAGCTCCATGGTGATGAACCGCCTGAAATGGCGAAAAGACTCCGATTGCCAGTGATTAAAGCATTCAGCTTTGAAAAAGGGGCGAAGCTTTCAGACATCCTGAGCTATCCAGCAGACTTTATTTTGCTTGATAGTCCGGCTGGCCCTTACCGGGGCGGCAATGGGACGTCTTTTGACTGGACGCTTTTAGAAAAAGAATCTTTTGATCGTTCCCGTCTGATTTTAGCTGGGGGACTAAACACGGAAAATGTAGAAGAAGCGATTGGAACGGTCCGTCCGTTTGCCGTAGATGTCTCAAGTGGAGTGGAAACAGACGGAGTAAAAGATCGGGAAAAAATAAAACAGTTTATTCAAACAGTGAAGGGAGTAACGAAAGATGACTACATATGTACAACCAGATGAGCGAGGGCACTTCGGACCATTTGGCGGCCGTTATGTACCGGAAACATTAATGCAGGCGGTTCTTGAATTGGAGGAAGCTTATCAGGAAGCAATGCAAGATCCAGCGTTTTTAGAGGAGCTAAATGACTATTTGACAGATTACATTGGCCGGGAAAACCCGCTTTATTTTGCCCGGAACTTAACCGAAAAGCTGGGCGGGGCAAAAATTTATTTAAAACGCGAAGATTTAAATCATACGGGTGCCCACAAAATTAACAATACGATCGGGCAGGCGCTGTTAGCGGTGCGTATGGGGAAAAAGAAAGTCGTCGCAGAAACGGGAGCCGGCCAGCATGGTGTGGCGACAGCAACAGTGAGTGCGCTGTTGAATTTAGAATGTGTCATCTTCATGGGAGAAGAAGATATTCGCCGCCAAAAGCTGAATGTATTCCGGATGGAGCTGCTAGGGGCGAAGGTGGTCAGTGTGAGCCAGGGAAGCGGCACGTTGAAAGATGCAGTCAATGAAGCATTACGTTATTGGGTAGCCAATGTGGAGGATACGCATTATGTTATGGGATCTGTCCTAGGACCGCACCCATTCCCACAGATCGTCCGTGATTTTCAAAGTGTCATTGGCAAGGAAACGAAAGAGCAGATGTTGAAAAAAGAAGGAAAGCTTCCAGATGCAGTCGTGGCTTGTGTGGGCGGTGGCAGCAACGCAATGGGCATGTTTTATCCGTTTATTAATGATGAAGGTGTAAAGATGTATGGGGTAGAAGCTGCCGGAAGTGGTGTGGATACGGAAGAGCATGCTGCTTCGCTGACGAAAGGAAAGATCGGCGTCCTGCACGGCAGTAAAATGTACCTTCTCCAAGATGAGGCCGGCCAAATCCAAGAGGCGCACTCTATCTCAGCGGGGCTGGATTACCCAGGTGTCGGACCGGAACACAGCCTGTTAAAAGAAATCGGCCGGGTCGAATACACATCGATAACTGATGAAGAAGCACTGGAAGGGTTCAAGCTGCTGACGCAAACAGAAGGGATTATTCCAGCACTGGAAAGCTCGCATGCGATCGCCTATGCTGCAAAGCTCGCAAAAAAGATGGAGAAAGACGAATGTATCGCTGTTTGTTTATCTGGCAGAGGGGACAAAGATGTAGAAGCCATTCAAGCAAGATTAGGAGGCAAAGAACATGAGTAAATTCAAGCTAGAAAAAGCTTTTCAAACCGTACAAGAAAAAGACTATAAAGCCTTTATTTCTTATATTATGGCTGGGGACGGCGGACTCGATGCTTTGAAGGACCAGCTTCTTTATTTACAGGAAGCGGGTGTTACCGCAGCAGAAATCGGCATTCCTTTTTCTGATCCGGTCGCCGACGGCCCTGTTATTCAGGAAGCTGGAAAGCGGGCGTTAGCACATGAGGTAACGTTGAAGAGGGTGTTGGAGTATTTAACCATTCATCAAGATTCTTTTACGATCCCAATCATTTTGATGACGTATTTGAACCCAGTCTTTCAATACGGGGCTGAAGCGTTTGCTGAAGATAGCCGCAAAGCAGGGGTATCCGGTGTGATCATTCCCGATATGCCAATTGAAGAAGAAGGAGAAGTAAGTGAAGCGCTGAAGCAGAAGGATCTTGCGTTAATCCGTTTAGCTACCTTGACGAGTCCTGAAGACAGGATCGCTAAAATTGCAGATGGAGCGGAGGGCTTTATTTATGCAGTAACAGTAAAGGGAACAACAGGTGTCCGCGCAAGCTACCAGGATGATGTCGCCTCTTATTTGCAGCGTATTAAATCAAAAAGCGCGGTTCCCGTACTAGCCGGATTCGGCGTATCTTCAAAAGAACAAGCAGAGGAACTTGGCCAGTATTGTGATGGGGTCATTGTCGGCAGTAAAATCGTTGAATTGTTCCATGAAGGAAAAAAAGAGGAAATCAAACAATTGATTCCTCACGCTACGGTTAAAGTGAATTAATGAAGAGAAGTATTCTACTAATGTAGAGAAATGATAGGGAATCGAGTGTGAGACTTTAACGGTTTCACACTCGATTCTTGTTGTAATACGACATGTTTTTAGCAGTTTAAAATAAATTTATTTCTCATCTTAAAATCTAATAAAGAGATTTAAAGCGGTCATTATCGAAAAAAGTCGAATTTAAGCAAAAAGACCCCTTTCAAATTCCTCGTGAATTTCAAGTTATTGTCATGTTATAGTAAATCTAGAAGTAAAAATTATATTATTTTGAGAATTTAGAGACTGTTCTTAGTCATCCTCTCACTGTAATAGAAGGGAGGTACCACAAGATATGTCATCAAACCATACAGCAACCATGTTAAAAACCCTGAAGGAATACCATAACTGTGAAATATCATTAACTTTTACAAGTAATAGTGGCACACCTCTATTATTCGTAAGCTACCAGAACAATAGCTACCAAATAACATATCTTACAAACCTCATGATTGAAACTTATGAAACCATTGAATCTACAATTTCAGCTGTTGATAAAGCTATGCAATCTGATTTATGAGAAACCTCTGATTTTAATTAGGGGTTTTTATTTTGCAATCCACAGCATTTATTCGATTCTTTTGCCGATAGCCACGCTACAATAAAGCATGAGTTGATCAGTAAAGGGATAGTTAGAACAGGAAATTTAAGAACAATGAACATTCCATATAAAATTTAGTTTTACGTAAGGGAGGGAAAGAATGAAGCACGTATTAGTAGTAGGTGGAACGGGGATGCTTGCAGGAGTATCACTTTGGCTATTAGATAACGGCTATCATGTATCCATCCTCGCAAGAAATGCTGGGCGCATGAAATCATTAATAGAAAGAACCGGTTTAAAAAGCTGTGTAACACCTATACTAGTTGATTATCACAATGAATATGAATTAAGAAAGAAAGTAAAGGCAACCATTAAGCAAAACGGAGATATCGATATGGTAGTCGCTTGGATTCACTCGACTGCTGAACGTGCACTTGAGTTTATAGTAAAAGAGGTTTCTGCCAATGAGAATAAATGGGAACTATTTCATATTTTAGGCAGCAGTTCGGATGCGGATAAAATCAAGAGAAAGCGTCCTTTAGCTGATAGTTACTTTTATCATCAAGTTCAATTAGGTTTTATCGATGAAGGCAGTCATTCAAGATGGTTAACAAATGAGGAGATTTCTAAAGGTGTAATTGAAGCTGTAAAGAAGAAAGAAAAACTACTAACCATTGGTCAAATTGAGCCTTGGGAAAGACGGCCTTGACAAAGTGAGACTGCTTTTATGGTAGAATATGTATATCAAAAGATAGAATGGTGGAGATTCTATGTATACATACGATTCATTTGAAACTATGGGAGCATTCACTTTATTGCGGCCTGTCTTTATTACTTTAATTGTGGCAATGTTGTTTCTATTTCTTATCGCGCTGCTTCCTTCTTTAAGAAGAAAGGTTCATCATTTATTCGTGGTGGGGGGATCGGTCGTTTTAGTCATTGTATCTGCCCAACTGTTATATTATGACGCAATTATCGTTGATGAGCTCGGTTTAGGGGGAGATGAAATAACGACCTATCTGTTCTTGATAATTGTTATCTTTAGCGTGATGAATTCTATCATCTTTTATGTTAGGCAGAAACGCTCAGAACGATGATAAACGAGTCTTGTACGATCCTAATATGTAATAAAAGGAGACGGATTAGGAAAAAGCTTAGGACCATAATAATCCCTAAGCTTTTTAAATGTTATGTAGTGTGCTTTCACATGAGAATGACAAAAGATAAACTGCTTATCTTGCGTAATGTTTTTCCGCTCACTTTTTGAAATATACCTATAAGGGTATTTGACAATGAGATTATTTTATAATAAAATGCAAGTATACAGTGACTGGATATTTTTTTATCTGAAAATATACCCCCATGTGTATATGTAGAAGGAGGAAATAAAATTGAGTAAAACAGTAGAGGTAAAAGAAATTGATCATCTAGTAAAGGAAGGTGCTTTACTGATTGACGTTCGTGAGGAATCGGAGAGGTTAATGGGCTATATAGAAGGAAGTAAAAATATTCCGCTCGGAGAACTATCCAAGCATTTGGGCGAACTGCCTAAGAATCAGCCTGTCTATATTTCCTGCCAATCCGGAAAGCGTGGAGAAACAGCTGTTCAGTTATTATTGGAGAATGGATTTGATGCTTATAATGTAGCGGGCGGATATCGTGCTTATGCTGAATATCTTCAATCTACGGGTAATGAGAAAGAAGAGAAGATAGAGGGGACACAAATAAAACCAGATAAGGAATTGAATTGCTCAGGGTTACAATGTCCAGGGCCGATTAGCCAAGTGTTCCAAGCAATGAATCAAATGAAAGATGGAGAAGTACTAGAAGTAAAGGTAACTGATCCAGGATTTATTGCTGATGCCAAAGCATGGTGTGCGAATACAGGAAACACGTTTATCGGCAGTGAAACAACAGGGAAAACAACGGTTGCCTACATGCGCAAAGGAGCAGCGGGAAAACCTGAAGCTTCTGTACAAGCAGGAGAAGAAAAGACTAATAAAGGAGCGACTCTCGTTGTATTTAACCAGGATTTAGATAAAGCGATTGCTTCCTTTATTATTGCAACAGGCGCAGCCGCTATGGGAAAGAAGGTCACGATGTTCTTCACATTCTGGGGATTGAACATTCTGCGCCGTGATGAAGAAATTCCTCAGGATGGAAAAGATTTTATGGAAAAAATGTTTACGAAAATGATGCCAGCGGGTCCTAAGCATTTGCCTATTTCTAACATGAATATGGGTGGCATGGGCGCAAAAATGATTCGTCAAGTGATGGAAAAGAAAAACGTAGACAGCTTGGAAACACTAATGGAAAATGCGATGAACATGGGAGTTCGCATCGTTGCTTGTGCAATGAGCATGGATGTTATGGGCATCCGTAAAGAGGAATTGATCGATGGGGTAGAAATTGGCGGGGTAGCTACCTATCTTGGTCAGGCCGAGAATGCTAATGTGAATTTATTCATTTAAAAAATAAGAAAAGTGTGTGCGTTTGCACACACTTTTCTTATTTAATAGCCGTCACGCAAACGGTTAACACCGGCCGCTCTTCTTTGTAATGAACGGCAGCGCCGGAAAAACCGGCTTTCTCCAGGTCGTTGCAGATCATTCGTGCCAGCTGCTTTGTCTTAGTATCGTCGGCATTCTCCTCGCGTGGTTGGACGGTAATGGCAATTTGTCCATCCTGTTTCACCAGCTGATATAAGACGGCAAGTCCTTTTTCACGGTTTGACCAGAGCGGATAATTATTGACTGACAAAACCCGATCATAATGCTTATCTGTTTCGAATTCAGCAATATCCTTGACGAATAGACGCAGCCTTCCTTCACTTACTAACAATTGGTTTCGCTTTTCACACGTATGTTTCATTGTTTCGGACGCATCCACTCCGTCAATATAGATAGAAGGAAAGCGTTTGCCTGCTTCTTCGATAGCGAAGCCAGGTCCAAAGCCAACTTCGAGCACGTGGTCATTCAGTTTGATGTTTAAAAGATCAAGCGTCCATTTATTAATGGTTCGATTCTCCACTGACATAATTTTGCCTGCTGCTTGGCCGAGCAAGCCATCCGGCTTTTCGAATTGTTTAGAAAAAAATGAAAACATCCAGTCGTCCTCCGCTTTTTTCTATAATATATACCTCTTTATTTTCTATGAAATCATCGATCGAGCATTTATTTTAAGCATTGCTTCATTAATCATATA
This sequence comes from Pseudobacillus sp. FSL P4-0506, assembly GCF_038003025.1. NCBI lineage: Bacteria > Bacillati > Bacillota > Bacilli > Caryophanales > Bacillaceae > Pseudobacillus > Pseudobacillus sp. FSL P4-0506. Next base: position 2,951,182 of record NZ_JBBOOI010000001.1, on the reverse strand, counting down.
AAAACGCAAGTCCTATTCATGGAATGAAGCAGCAAATTTCCCTCATAACACAGCGAAGAAGTGCTTACTTGACAAGTTGTATAATAAATGCGACTTTTTTATGAAAAAATATTGGTTTTTCGCCGCAAGAGTAGTAAGATTGTACATGGAAAAAATGATGCTGCTCTATTGAGATGAAGATAGAGGAATGAATCAAGCGGGGAAATGCTGTAAAATTGCTGCTTAGCAGAATAATTTCCACTTGTCAAATTATACTAATAAAAAATACGTGGCATATTTGGCAAATTAAGCTTTAATGCTTTCCCTCAATACCTTGCAGTGGTAAGATGTCCTTGTAGGCAGTATAAATTTTCATCCTGGGTGTATCATGGTGTATAGAGTGATAGGCAATACACAATGTAAGCCCATCAAAATATCATTTAGCAAAAATTAATGGGCGAAATAGTTGGAGGTTTTTCAGAATGAAAATGCAGACAGCCCAAGGGAATCCGTGGAGTGAGTTCTCCGGACCAAACCTTGGATATGTAATGGAGTTGTACGAGCACTATCTAAAAGATCCTGAATCAATCGATCCAGAAATGAAGCAGATGTTTGAAGAGTGGGGAGCACCTGTAGCAAATGTACCCCACCAAGAAGGTGGTAAGACAGCTGTACCTGCATCAGGCAATGATTTAAATGTTTTGTTTAACGCAGTCAAACTGGCTGACAGTATCCGTACGTACGGTCATCTTGCAGCAGATATTAATCCACTGAGTGACAAGAATAAAGATACGTACCGAATCGAATTAAGCACTTTCAACTTAACAGAAGAAGAATTGCGAAAAGTTCCTGTTCAATATTTATGTCCTGATGCACCTGCACATGTGAGGGACGGATATGATGCGATCCAACACTTGAAAAAAGTCTATACAGATAAACTGGCTTTTGAGTTAGCCCAAGTCCATAATTTAGAAGAAAGACAATGGTTCAGACAGCAAATTGAATCAACTAATTATTATCCAACATTCTCAAGCGAACAAAAAATTCAGCTGTTAAAGAGACTGACACAAGTAGAAGGCTTTGAGAAATTTATTCATAAAACATTCGTCGGCCAAAAGCGCTTCTCTATCGAAGGGTTGGATGCGATGGTTCCTCTACTAGATGAACTTGTAAAGCATTCAACAGAAATAGGAGCAAAAACAGTAAATATCGGCATGGCCCACAGAGGCCGCTTAAATGTTTTGGCCCACATCTTAGGTAAACCATACGAAATGATTTTTGCCGAGTTCCAACATGCGCCAAGCAAAAATCTGCTTCCTGAAGGCTCTATGAAGATGACTACATATGGCTGGACGGGCGATGTGAAATATCACCTTGGAGCGGATCACAGCTTTAAGGAAGATGCAGATATTACTCGTGTGACGCTCGCTAACAACCCGAGCCACCTTGAAATCGTTAGCCCAGTTGTAGCTGGCTACACAAGAGCGGCACAGGAAAACCGCGCTAAACCAGGTGTGCCTGAACAAGATACAAATGCTGCGTTGGCTATTTTAATTCACGGTGATGCTGCATTCCCAGGCCAGGGCGTTGTGAGTGAAACATTTAACATGAGCCGGATTCCTGGTTATCAAACAGGCGGTTCCATTCACATTATCGCGAACAATATGATCGGATTTACGACAGAAAGCTATGATTCACGTTCTACTCGTTATGCTTCTGACCTGGCAAAAGGTTTCGAAGTGCCGATCGTTCATGTGAATGCGGATGATCCAGAAGCATGTATTGCTGCGGCTCTTATGGCCGTTGATTATCGTAATCGTTTCGGTAAAGACTTTGTTATCGACTTGATTGGTTACCGCCGCTTTGGTCATAATGAAATGGATGAGCCAATGACGACAAATCCAACGATGTATCAAATGATTCATCAACACCCAACCGTTCGTCAGCTTTATGCAGATAAGCTCGTTAACCGCGGAGTCATTTCTAAGGAAGAAGCAGAAAAACTTTACGCGGAGAATGAACAGAAGCTAAAAGACTTGTATGAAACGGTTCCGAAGAAAGACGAGAATCCGGATATTGTAATGAATCCGCCAAAATTCGTTGAACGCGAGCTTCCATCCAGCGAAACAGGAGTAGAAGCAGACGTATTAAGCAGAATTAACAGCGAATTATTAAACTGGCCGAAAGATTTACACGTATTTAAAAAGCTTGAGCGTATTTTAAAGCGTCGTGAAAATGTCTTTGAAACAGATGGACAGATTGACTGGGGCCATGCAGAAGCACTTGCCTTCGCTTCCATCCTGAAGGGCGGCACACCAGTCCGCTTAACAGGGCAGGATGCTCAGCGTGGTACGTTCGCTCATCGCAACCTTGTTCTTCATGACGTTGAAACAGGCCAAGAATATATTCCTTTAAATCACTTAGAGGAAACAAATGCTTCTTTCGTTGTCATTAACAGCCCATTAACAGAACTAGCAGTTGTCGGTTATGAATATGGCTACAACGTATTTTCTCCGGAAACACTCGTTCTGTGGGAAGCCCAGTTTGGTGATTTCGCCAATATGGCGCAGCCAATGTTTGATCAGTTTGTGTCTTCTGGCCGAGCAAAATGGGGACAAAAATCGGGTCTTGTTATGCTTCTGCCACATGGCTATGAAGGACAAGGACCTGAACATTCAAGCGGCCGTCTAGAACGCTTCCTGCAAAATGCTGCAGAAAACAACTGGACAGTAGCCAACCTTTCTTCAACGGCTCAATACTTCCACGTGTTGCGCCGCCAAGCCGCAATCTTGCAAAAAGAAGAAGTGCGCCCGCTAGTGATCATGACTCCGAAAAGCCTGCTGCGCCATCCGCTTGCGGCTTCTAAGGCTTCTGAGTTTGCTTCTGGCTCCTTTAAGCCGGTTGTAGCAGAACCAAGACTTGGAGATCATCCGGAACAAGTAGAAAGAGTTGTTCTGTGTAGCGGTAAAGTGTCTGTTGATTTGGCTGAACAAATTAGCAAAGCAGAAGAAGAGCTTAACTGGCTGCACGTGTTAAGAGTAGAAGAATTATATCCATTCCCTAAAGAAGAAATTAGAGAATTTTTAGCGCAATTCCCGCAATTGAAAGAGGTAGTATGGATGCAGGAAGAACCGCAAAACTTCGGAGCATGGACTTATATGGATGCACGTCTTCGTGATGTAGCGCCAGAAGAAGCGACCGTTCGTTACATTGGCCGCCGTCGTCGCTCCAGCCCTTCAGAAGGGGATGCGATTGTGCATAAGAAAGAACAAGCGCGTATTTTAAAAGCAGCTATTACAAGAGGCTAATAAATTAGATGAAAAGCTGGCAGGCTGTCTTTGCGGCCTGTTCAGCTTTGAAATAAAATATTTTTATTACAACTAACAAGATAAGACGAATGTATATTAGAGGAGGACACGAAAGTGGCTGAAATTAAAGTTCCAGAGTTGGCAGAATCAATTACAGAAGGTACAATTGCGCAATGGTTGAAAAAACCAGGAGATGTAGTTGAAAAAGGCGAATACATTGTTGAACTTGAAACAGATAAAGTAAATGTAGAAGTAATTTCCGAAGAAGCGGGTGTTATTCAAGAGCTGAAAGCGGAAGAGGGCGATACAGTAGAGGTTGGTCAAGTCATCGCTATTGTAGGTGAAGGAAATGGCGCAGCACCGGCACCTGTTGAAGAAGCAGCACCTGCGGCAGCTCCTCAGCAAGAGGAAGCTAAACCAGCACAAGAAGTTGTAAAAGAAGCTCCAGCAGCTCAAGATGCAAAGCAACGCCCAATCGCTTCTCCAGCAGCCCGTAAAATGGCTCGCGAAAAAGGCATTGATTTAAATGAAGTGCCTACAGTGGATCCAATGGGCCGCGTGCGTAAACAAGATGTAGAATCTTATTCTGCTAACGGAGCTAAACCAGCAGCTCCACAACAACCAGCAGCTAAGCCTGCTGCTCCAGCGGCTGCCCCAAAACAAGATGACAGCAAACCTGTTGTTCGTGAAAGAATGTCTCGCCGCCGTCAAACGATTGCTAACCGTCTTCTAGAAGTGAAGCAATCTACAGCTATGCTGACTACATTTAACGAAATTGATATGACAGCTGTCATGGAACTGCGCAAACGCAAAAAAGATAAATTCTTTGAAGCTCATGATGTCCGCTTAGGATTTATGTCTTTCTTCACAAAAGCAGTTGTTGCTGCATTGAAGAAATTCCCTTATGTAAATGCTGAAATTGATGGAAATGAAATCGTATTGAAGAAATTTTACGATATCGGTGTGGCCGTTTCTACTGAAGAAGGCCTTGTTGTACCGGTTGTTCGTGATTGTGATCGTAAAAACTTCGCTGAAATCGAAAGCGATATTTTAGGTCTTGCACTAAAAGCTCGTGACAACAAACTAGCTCTTGGTGATCTTCAAGGCGGAACATTTACGATTACAAATGGTGGTGTGTTCGGTTCCCTGCTTTCTACACCGATCCTTAATGGTACACAAGTAGGTATCCTTGGCATGCACACTATTCAAACTCGTCCGGTTGCTATCGATAAAGACCGCATGGAAAACCGTCCAATGATGTATGTGGCTCTATCTTATGACCACAGAGTAATCGATGGAAAAGAAGCAGTTGGCTTCTTAAAAATGGTAAAAGATTTACTTGAAAATCCTGAAGATCTTCTTCTTGAAGGTTAATAAGAAAAAACCAGCCGTGAATGGCTGGTTTTTTTATTTGTAGCATAAAAAAGGTATGCCAACTTACGGCATACCTGGCATTTTTTTAGTTAGTTAATTTTTCGTCACATTGAGGCCGCGCTTCTGCGCCTCGTTTCGAAGCATTCTAATCCAATCTGTGTCTTGACCTTTGTTCTTTGCGTCTCGATAGGCTGCTACAAGCATTTCATTACTCATGATTTTCATGAAATTACCTCCTTGAAATAGGTCAGTATATCCGTGGCTTAGAAAATGAAATAAAGATTTATCTTTATTTTCTGTCATTATACATAATCTGATTAGATTTTTAAAGAGAAATGGGCAAATTCATCCGAAAGTCAGTGCCTAAAAAAATTAGATAGCCCTTTCGATGGGGTAGCTTGCTTTTATTTATTATAACATTATTATGTAAACTTGTTTGCGATAGCTTTGTTTGATGAAACAGCTTTCCAGTTCAATTTTAAATATGGTATGATAATGGAGAAAAATATAAATAGATCTATCAGTATAACCGTGTGATCGAAAGGAGAAGTTATGAATCATCTTCAATGGACAGAAAAAGAAACAATCAAGAAAGTGAAATGTCTTCATACAGATGCGAAGAAATACATGGTGAAAAATAGATTAACACCAGGGAAGCTGTACGACGTAAAAAATGAAACGGAAGAATTTTATTTTCTTGTAGACGATAAAGGAAAGGTATCAGGCTTTTATAAAGATTATTTTGAACAATAAAAGTGAACATAATTAAAACGAATGGGCCACCCTTTTTAAACAAAATACAAGAACAACTAGTATTTACAGGGATTTTTTGTTAAGATAATGGGCAGGGAAGAGACTGGTAATTTTGTAGGTCATCTTTTCTATACATAAATATAACGTTTTTTGTCCATTATAGGGGGAGTACTAGGTGTTTGATGAAAGAATTGCATTAAAGATCAGGCTGGAACAATTGGCTAATTCAGAACTAAGGATTATACAGGAATTTCAAAAAGAGAGAGATGCGATTTTCCGGAGATTAAAAGAGTTGGATATGATGGAAGCTGTAAAAGCAGAGCCCTCTAAGGAGATTGTCTCACTTACTAAAATTGGCGGTTTGCCTAAAGAAAGAAAGCGAAGAGGGCGGCGCAGTGAAAACCTTGAAGAGTTACGTCAGTTAGCGGTCACTATACTAAAAAAACAGAATACGCCGATTCGCGGAGTTGAACTTCAACGCCAAATTGAAGGGGAAACAGGGAAGAAAATTGCGAATATGACGACATTCATGGTTGGACTAGAGCGAGAGAATCACCGGGTGCGTAAGCTAGGAAGAGGACTGTATATATATGAGTATGAAGACTGATTGCTAAGGCAGTCAGTTTTTTTATTGTTCTAACTGTTTTACGTCAGGTCAATGAAAATGTATGATAGGGATAAATCACTTAAATGATGGTAGAGAGGAAGATTAATTTGTTCATCAATGAATGGCCACCTGCTGTGGAGCGAAAAATAGCAGAGAGAAGAGAAATGTTTTTACATACAGAAGAGAAACGGCTGATTGGAAAAGAAGGATACCAGCCGGAAGATGAAGCAATTTTGTTTGATGCCGTCCTCGCTCTTTCCTTAGGTAAGAATTTGCTTTTGAAAGGGCCGACTGGATCTGGAAAGACAAAGCTAGCTGAAACATTGTCGGCAATATTTTCACAGCCGATGCATAGCATCAATTGTTCTGTGGATCTTGATGCAGAAGCCATGATTGGCTATAAAACGATAATAGAGAGAGAGGGAAAGAATGCGATTGAGTTTGTGCCAGGCCCTGTTGTGAAAGCAATGAAAAAGGGGCATCTGCTTTATATCGATGAAATTAATATGGCCAAGCCGGAGACGCTGCCGCTTCTTAATGGTGTGTTGGATTACCGGAGGATGATTACCAATCCTTTTACGGGAGAAGTGATAACGGCCGAACCGTCCTTCGGTGTTATTGCCGCGATCAATGAAGGGTATGTAGGGACGGTGCCATTAAATGAAGCGCTGAAAAACCGTTTTATCGTCATAGAGGTACCCTATATTGGTGGAGAAACATTAATTCGTGTACTCCAGTCAGAAAGCCAATTGAAGGATGATAAGCTCATTCAGCGCTTTGCTGTCTTATCCCAAGATTTGATTGCACAAGTGAAAAATGGACAAATCTCTGAAGAAGCTGCTTCTATCCGGGCACTGATCGACACGTGTGATTTAGCCTTATTTATGCCGCCGCTACGGGCCGTTCAACGGGGAATTATTGACAAGCTTGAAGACGAACGAGAACAAGCAGCAGTAAAAAACATTGCTGAAACACTGTTTGAATGAGGAGGATTCATGAAACGGTTTATCCAATTTAATGATGAAACAATCGACTCTTTCCTGTTCATGCAATTAACAGATTTGGCAAAAACGTTAACGAGAGAGCCGGAAGTGGAGATTGAATATAGTCCCTATTCCTATGTGAACAAACAAGAGAAAAAGCTGTATGTCAGCCACTTTTGGAATCACAGACCAGAGGCGGATAAGTGGCATGGGTACAAATCGGATCTCTTTTTGCGTGCGCTCGGCAGTTGGCAGCACACGGACGAACAGGTGATCAGAGCATTTGTACAGCAGACAAAACACTCTCCTGTCGCTTCTTTTGCCAATCAGCTCGTTGTGTTGGCAGAGGATATGCGCCTTGAAGAAATATGTAAAAAAGAGCGGCCGGGTACGAAGCAAGCTTTTGCTGCCCGCAGAAAAATGTACCGTCAGCACTTCTATGCCCAGTTGAATGCTAATCTGGTTAAAAGTCTTTTCACGGATGCTTTATTTAACTTACATTACTTGTTGCTGCACGCAGAGTCTCCTATGCAGCCACCATCTATGAATAATAGAATCGATGCCGCTATGCCGTTTATCCAACGGTCGATTATGGATTTTTATGATGCACGCTCAACAGATGGGGTTGTAAAGATTAGTCAAGGAATTGTAGAAGTGATGGAGGAAGTGTTGGATCGAGACATGCTCAATCAATATTTCCATTTGCCGGATTTCTCTAGTGCACAAGAGGTCAAAGGGGATACCTATGAAGAGTTAAAGAGAAAAGATCCGCTTGTCAACGATGACAAGCTGGAAGAGGAGAAATCGGGCAAAGAAGAAGTAATAGATGAAGAGTTTCGGACGTGGCACCGCGAAACAAGCAAACTGGGGGACAGTTTTTTGCAATTTGACTTAGATCAAGGATCAAAAACGGATCTTTCTGGCGAGGGAGTGAGAGAAGGCGAAGACGGCGATCAAGCGCTTGCTATGGTGCAAGGCTCTGCCAGAAAAACAAGCCGCAAAGACTTTTCTCACCTCTCAGCTGATCAAATGCAGAAAGAAGCGAAAAGTAGCGGACAAGCTGTTTTTGGGAAAGAGAATCGTTTTGCTGTACCGGTTTTTAAGAAAGCAAACCCTCCTCATTTAGAGGAAATACGCAAATACAAAGCCGAAAGGTCACAAATAGCTTCTCTACAGAAAAAGTTGAAAAACATGATTGAAAAAACATTGGAGCACAAAAAAATTCAGCCGCGCAGCGATCTTCATAGGGGAAGGTTAAATAAAAAGCTTTTGCGCTTTTTTACAGAGGACCAGCCGCGGCTATTTTATAAAAAGCAAGAGCCATCGACAGAAATTGATGCTACTTTTACGCTTCTTGTTGATTGTTCGGCTTCCATGGAAGATAAAATGGAGCAAACAAAACAGGGGATCGTTCTCTTTCATGAAGCATTAAAATCTGTAAGAGTGCCGCATGAGGTCATTGGCTTTTGGGAAGACACGAATGAAGCAACAGACAACCTTCAGCCTAACTATTTTCATACAGTGATTGATTACCGTTCTTCTCTACAAACCGGGAGCGGACCTGAAATTTTGCAACTCAAACCGGAAGAGGATAACAGAGATGGATTTGCCATTCGGATTGTTAAAGAGAGAATGATACAACGGAGTGAAAAGCAGAAATTTCTGCTGATCTTCTCTGATGGAGAGCCGGCAGCTTACAGTTATGACCGCAATGGCATTATCGATACTCATGAAGCCGTATTAGAAGCTAGAAAGCTAGGGATTGAGGTAATTAACCTGTTTCTTGCGGATGGAGAAATTGCTGAATCAGAAAAGGCAACTGTACAAAATATATATGGCAAGTACAGTATATTTGTAACAGACGTGAATGATTTGCCGCAAGTCATATTCCCATTGTTGAAAAAATTATTATACAAAAGTTTTTAAAAAGGAGATAACGTTGATTATCTCCTTTTTTATTTTTCTTAAATAATTTATGCATAAGTAAAATATATGTAATTTATAAATAATATTTTAGGAAAATATAATAAAAAGGTTGTACATAACAAGTTGGAAAAAATGGATACAATATGTAGAATCGTTAATATATTAACAAAAAATATAGAGTATAGAGGACGTTTTCAGATGAAAAAGCCGATACTCCCTGTGCGAAGGAATATCGACTCCCAAAAAGAGTGCGTTGAAAAGAAATTAATGTAGCGATTGAGCAGTAACAATAGGGTGGAGCTTTCCATCTAAAGCAAAGGATACTCTGCCGGTCTCTTCTGATACAACTAGCACAAGGGCATCCGTCCGCTCTGTTAAACCGAGTGCGGCACGATGACGGGTACCGAGCTTTTTTTCACCTATAACGGCAGTTGTTAGAGGCAGCACATTAGCTGCTGACACAATTTGATTTTCATAAATAATCACTGCCCCATCATGAAGAGGATTTCCGGGATAAAAGATGGCCTCTAATAAAGCAGGAGTTAAAGTAGCTCCTACCATGGTTCCTTTTTGAATGAAGGACTCAAGAGGGTCACGCCGTTGCACAACAATCAATGCACCGTGACGTCGATCGGACAGCCGCTGAACACAAATGGATAGATCCGCATACTTATCTGTAAAAGCAGACAAATAACAGTTTAAATAAAAGGAAGCAGCCACAGATTCCATCTGAATAAATTTGTTCTTAATGTCCTCCAGTTGGCTTAAAAGACAGTAATTTTCATTATCTAACACCTCTAAGCTATACTGAAGCTCATTTGTAATATGCTGTATGCCTTTTGATAATTGCTGCTTCATTGGTGAAAAATCGCAATTGGTAGTCTTCACATATAAACAACTCCAACGAATAGTGATTTTGGAAGATCAATTTTTTCTATCAGTATCTGTGTAAATAGTATGGACCAATTTCGTTCTTTGCAAAGCAGGTATTTTTATCAAATGATTTTTTTGGAAATGGTGAATTCCTTCACTAGGACGGCCGATTGAGGAAAGTGCAATCCTAACTGCCAAGCGCCAATCCCTCTTAACTGATAATTAACAACTAACATAAGCTTTTGAGCACGAGCTCTCGAGTCTTCAAACCACACAATATGCCGCTTACCCATTTCGTCTCGGTAGTGGTAAAAAGGCTGCTGGTATTCTGTAGAATATTGGATAGGGACTTGGTATTTCATAGCCGTTTCTACTGCGCTAGAAACAGAAATTGCCCGAGCGCTATCTACCGTTCCATTAGACATTGTCCAATCGTACCCATAACGCGGAACACCAAGGATAATTTTAGTTCTTCTCATGTGGTTAAGAGCATACTCGATTGTTTGTCTCACCTCGTTAATAGGTGCAACAGGACCAGGAGGACTGCTTGCTTCGTGCCAGTCATAGGCCATAATAAAGACAAAATCAACAGCTGCGCCAATCCCCCCGTAATCGTATCCCTTTAGCCAAGGAATAGCATCGCTTGTTTTAGCTGGTACCGCAGCTGACGTATAATATCCCTCGGGTCGCAATCGTTCACTTAACGAACGCAGGAAGCCACTGTATAAATCTCTGTCCCCTTCACGCACCTGTTCAAAATCAATATTTACACCCGCATAGTTTTTGCTTTTAACCAGGTTATAAATATTATTAATTAATCGCTCTCTGATTTCAGGAGTGTTCAAAACTCGGCTTGTTAGCTGAGGGCTAAATCCAGTTGGAGTTAAATTTGTAATAACTGCAAGAGGTGCTACATGATTCTCTCTTGATAGCCTAATTAACTGCCGATCATCTAAAGGACTCAAGCTTCCATCTTCCAGAACATGATGCTCGAAAATTCCAAAGTAGGTATTGATTGGTGAAAACTCTTGAACGATCATTCGATTTCTTTCTGGTGTAGAAGGCGTTATATAACTAAGATTTTCTGATTCGTATTTAGGCCTGGGAGGTAGATATAGCCCCATTCCAATCGTTAAAACATCTGATTGCAGACCGTTATATAGACGTATTGTTTCAATTGGGATGAAGCTCATTCGAGAAATAGAATATAACGAATCACCCGGTTGAACGATATACATATCCGTTGGAATAAGCAAATCTTGTCCTGGTACTAACCTATCGGTTTTCAATCCGTTTATTGTACGTATACTATCCATGGACACTTGATATTTTGTGGCAATGGAAAATAATGAATCACCGATCTTAACCACATAAATAAACACAGAATGCCTCCTTTTTTACATTTGGATATTTATTCGAAATATATGTAGTTATTTTTTGGTTCAGCACCACTTGAGGTCGCTTGTCTAAAATAAAGCTCTTTCCAAGACAGTGGACGAGCAGTTTGTATTCTATAGTGGAAGAAAGTTTTTATTGGCATGACAAAAAAGATTGAAATCTCGAATTCGAGACTTTTGATTGATTTCTTATCACTTGCATAGTAAAGTGATAAGGAAGCTAAGGATGGAGAGGAAAACGGAATGCGTAATAATACCATGGGGCGTTAATCTGGTTACGCCTGATGCGTTTTACAAACCAAAGTAACCAGCTATCAAATGACTTTTTAAAGCGATTTAATTTAACAACGGCACAGTTTGATGTGCTCGTGCAGATTCATGTCTATCAGCCGCTCACTCAAATGGAGTTAGCTGAAAAAGCAACCGTGACCCAAGGTGGCATCTCTCGTATGCTTTCACGACTTGAGAAAGAAGGCTACATTGTACGCAAGCAAGATTGGAAAGCAAAAACAATCAGCTTAACGGAGACGGGTGAAGCAATTTTAGAAGAAGCAATGCCGGCTCAACTGGCGTTTCAGTCGTCATTTTTTGACGATGTATTAACCGAGGAAGAAATGAAAACATTGTACACACTCATAACACGTGTACATAAATCCAGTCAAACAAAAGAATTACCGCCTGAGTAATTTTTACGCTATCACTTGATTGATGAACTATACGGGCAACAAAGATTCATGGCGTAGCCTGATTTTGCCGGTGTGCCATTTGATAAAATAGCAAAAAATATTGAGCTAATTGCAACAGAGATACTGCCGGTAATAAAGAAGTATACAGTTGGAAAATAGGCTTTGTTACAGATGAATGTTATTTTTTCAATCGTTGATTGCAGCGAAAAGAGAGCGTTGATGAGACCCCGCAGGAGGAGGTTCACGGACCGTCCGCCTACAGCGTCTAAAACACAAGGAATATATTTGAGGGGGATAAAGATGGACCAATTTGAACAAGTAGTCAGGGAAAGACGGTCAGCAAGTAATTTTTTAGACAATCATCCAATTACCCAAAAAGAAGTAAACGAAATATTTGAGCTTGTAAAAATGGGTCCTTCTGCTTTTAATTTACAGCACACAAATTATTTGGTTGTTATGAACTCCGAGCTAAAAAAAGAGGTAAAACAAGCAGCTTACAATCAATATAAAGTGGGGACTGCTTCAGCAGTAATTGTTGTTTTAGGGGATAAAAATGCTTATAAAGAAGCAGGAAGAATCTATGAAGGGTTACTCATGCTGGGAATACTAAGCAAGCAAGAATACGATCATGAGATAGAGGATGTAGTTTCTCTTTATGAGAAGAGAGGAGAACATTTCCAACGGGATGAAGCGATTCGCAATGCTTCCTTGTCGGCTATGTTATTTATGCTAGCGGCTAAAAGTAAAGGATGGGACACTTGTCCGATGATTGGTTTTGATCCAGAACAATTAAAGAGAGTGTTAAGTATTTCAGATCAATATGAACCCGTATTAATGATCACTATTGGGAAAGAAAAGGTCAGCAGCAGAAAGCCAAGGGGATATCGGAAACCAATTGCTGAATTTGTTAAATACCTATAAATGTCCATTCGTAAAAAGGCTCTGATGTACTAAAAGACCAATCCAAAAGTAAAATTAATTTGACAGCTTTAGGATCTGCGCTATAATGTTGTTGTAGCAATAGTTGTTACAGCAACTTTATGGGGGTAATCTATATGAAGTTAGCTTTACATGATTACATTAGTATTTTCATTCACCAGACAGACTTAACCCTTACGAGTTATGTGAAACAAAAATTAAGTCCCTTTAACATTGCGCCTGAACAAAACTTGATTATGATGCTTCTTTGGGAAGAAGATGGTCTAAATCAAAATGAGATTGCTGAAAAATTAAATAAAGATAAGACGAACATTGCCCGCATGGTTTTTAATCTGGAACAAAAAGGACTCATTCGAAGGATCAGCAATGAACAAGACAGGCGTTCCTTGAGAGTGTATCTTACTAATGAAGGAAAAGAACTCGGTAATCACGTAGTTCCTATTGCTGAAGAATTCAATGAACTAATATGCAAGGGAATTTCAAAGGAAGAGCTTACGGAAGTTAGGAGAATCCTTTCAAAGATGTGTTTGAATGTCCAGTAGGGCACGAGCGCTTCTTTTTTCAAAAAGTTGCTATAACAACTGACTCAAATCAAAACAGACAGTGAGGAGATTTATTATGACCAAGGTTCTTTTCGTCAAAGCCAATTCACGTCCAGCTGAGCAAGCAGTTAGTGTGAAGCTTTATGAGGCGTTTCTTAATAGTTATAAGGAGTCACATCCAGAGGATGAGATTATAGAACTCGATCTTTTTAAAGAAAATCTGCCATATTATGATACAGATAAAATTAATGGCATGTTCAAACTTGGACGCGGTCTTGAATTAACAAAGGAAGAAAAAGAAGCAGCTGATCTTGTGAATCAATACGTCGATCAATTTCTTTCCGCTGACAAAGTAGTATTTGCTTTCCCACTGTGGAATTTCACGGTTCCTGCTGTGCTGCATACTTACGTTGACTATTTAAGCCAAGCGGGAAAAACATTCCGTTACACACCGGAAGGCCCGATCGGTTTGCTTCAAGGGAAAAAGGTTGCTCTCTTAAATGCGCGAGGAGGCGTCTATTCTGAAGGCCCATCTCAATCTGTTGAAATGGCTGTTAAGTTCATCACAACCGCTTTAGGCTTCTGGGGTGTGACAGATATCACGACGGTTATTGTAGAAGGACATAACCAGTTCCCTGATAAAATGGAGGAAATTATTGAAGAAGGAATTCATAGAGCAGTAACAGCAGCGAAGCAATTTTAATGTTTCTGCAAAATGTTGTTCCTCGGCAGTAGAATTCCTTTAATGCTTCTTTGCTGTGAGGTATTAGAAAAAGGAAACAGGTATTTTTTTATTAATAAAACGCCCGCATATTAAGTATGCGGGCGTTTTATTCTATTGAAAACCCGAACGAAACAAACAATAGAAGAAACCCACAATTATGTATAAAAATTTTTTCAAATCATCGATAACAATTTTCTGTGATTGGGTGTATTTACTTTATAATGATTCGAATACGATGGATTGATTTGAAATTTCAGAAAAAAATAAAAAATATATTTGACTTACATAGCCGTTTAATTGTATTATGTACACATAAAACATATAGAGTTTAAACCATTCATATAAATTCAAATTATTCATATGGTAAAGACTTATCAAAAAGGATGGATTGATATGGAAGGGGTTCAATTAAAACCAATTGCGAAGGAAAAAACGACACAAGACAAAGTTTATAAGCAAATTAAGAAAGCAATTTTATTTGGTGGTATTACTAGTGAAGAAATCTTTACAGAAGTTCAATTAGCAGAAACGTTGAATACTTCAAGAACGCCGGTAAGGGCAGCTATCCAAGACTTGGTAAAGGAAGGACTGCTTGTTTCTATTCCAAGGAAGGGAATGACGGTAAGAAAGCTTACACAAGAGGAGCAGGAGGAAGTCTTTTTACTAAGAAGTGCTATTGAAGTGGAGGCTGTAAAAAAGTTAATAAAAGTAATTACATCACCTGAGCAGTTGAGGTCACTAAAATTAATTTTGGAGCAACAAGAAGAAGCATTGCAAAATGATGATGCTGTTAGGTTTGTTGAGCTAGACCATGAGTTTCATCTCTCGCTGACAAGATTAGCAAACTTTACTATAATAGAGCAAGTTTTGAACAACCTTCATAATCTTACTCAGCTTATGGGGTTGAAAGCAGTCAGTAAGCAAGGAAGAATGAAAAACGTTTTAATGGAACATAAACAGATTATTCAAGCTTTAGAGGAAGAAAATCCTGAACTGGCTTCACAAATGATTTTAAACCATTTAGAAAAAACGAAAGAAACATTAATTGTTATTGATAATTCTTGATTCTTTAACAAATGTTTTGAAGGGGGGTGCTAAGGTAGTTTACCACTATTTAATGGATGAAATATTTGAATAATGAAAACGTTTAAACGATAAAAGTTTGGAAGAATTGTTCAGGTATTAAGTAGTGAGTTATAAGTGATACTACATTTTATTAGCAATGAAAGCGCTTGCGTTTCAGGCCTTTTTTATAGCTATAAAGTTTTAAATATTTAAACAAATCAATGTATACACAACACATAATACAGAACACATAAAAGTAGTTAACTCACTGGTAGTTTTTTCTTATCTTTTTACATCTGTTTATTCCACATATGGGGAGGAATTAATTATGGTTAGAACAGGCAAAGAATATTTACAGGCATTGAAAGATGATAGAGCAATCTACATAAATGGAGAACGAGTTCAAGATGTAACGACCCATCCAGCTTTTAAAGGAATTGCCCATACCATTGCAGGTTTATATGATTTAGCATCAGATGAGTCTCAAGAGATGATATATAAGACTGAAGATGGATCTTTAGCAAACAAAATTTATATGATTCCAAAGAGCCGGGAAGAACTAAAAGAGAGAAGATTGGCGATTTCTAAATGGTCGGAAGCGACTTGTGGATTTGTCGGAAGAAGTCCCGATCATGTTGCCAGCTTTTTGGCTGCATTTGCTAGTTCACCCGAAGTGTTTGATCGCGGAGGAGAAGGTTACGGAAATAATGTTTTGAATTTTTACAAACATGTACGGGATGAGGATCTATATGTAACATACGTCATTATTCCCCCACAAATTGATCGAAGTAAAGCGGCTCATGAGCTGGAAGATAAATTCCTCCCAGTGGGAGTATACGAAGAAAGAGAGGATGGTATTGTTGTTCGAGGTTCCCAAATGCTCGGTACAGCATCAGCCGTATCAGATTACTTATTTGTAAGTTGTCTTACTCCACTTCGGCCTGGTGATGAAGATTATGCTTTGTCTTTTGTACTGCCAATCCATGCAAAGGGATTAAAATTTTATGCAAGACCTAGTTATGCTGAAAAATCACCGAGTACATTTGATTACCCATTATCCTCTCGTTTTGATGAAAGTGATTCATTGGTTGTTTTTGACGACGTCTTTATCCCATGGAAAGACATTTTTGTTTACAAAAATATAGATATCTTAAGGGCACAGTTCCATGAAACACCAGCTCACGTATTAGGAAATAATCAGGCGCAAATAAGATTTAGCAATAAATTAAAATTTTTGATTGGTGCTGCTCGAAAAGTTACGGCTATGAATGGAATAGATAAAATCCCTTCTGTCCAAGAGAAGTTAGGAGAACTGGCCTCTATTGCAGCTTCTGTAGAAGGTAATCTTTTAGCTTCTGAATATAATTGTGTCATTGACAAAAACGGTGTGGCACGTCCGGACCCGCGTTTCCTTTATGGTGTAGTCGGTCAACAGGAGACTATTTATGCTTCTGTTATTAGAATTTTAAGAGAATTATGCGGTGGAGGTGTATTACAATTACCATCTTCATACAAAGAACTCATCAATCCTGAAACGAAAGATGATATGTATCAATATATTCGTTCTACGGGAGTTGGAGCTGAGGAGAAAATTAAGTTGTTTAAGTTAGTGTGGGATATCATTGGTTCAGAATTCGGAGGGAGACATCAACAGTATGAATTGTTCTATAACGGCGCACCTTTCGTTACAAAAGGCTATTCATTTAGAAATTACGGATATGATGAGCCCGTTCAAATGGTGGATAAATTTTTAGAAAGTTATTCTCTTCCCTCTCATGTGGAGGAACCAGTTTAGGAAATATAGATAAAAGGATGTTGAAAAAAATGAAAATCGCATCAATACAATTAGAGATCAAAGACAGCGAATCTAAAAATGATCGTATAGGTCGTGTAGAATCAATGATTGATGAATTAAAAGGGCAAGATCTGATCGTTTTACCTGAAACGTGGGCAACAGGATACTTTGCATTTGATAGTTATATTGACGAATCAGAAGAGTTAAATGGGAATTTTGTGCAACGGTTCTCCTCAAAGGCGAAAGAGATTCAGTCCTATATATTTGCAGGTAGCTTCATAGAAAAAAATAATGGAAAATACTACAATACCAGTGTTCTATTTTCTCCTGATGGGGCATTAATAGGAACCTATCGAAAAATGCATTTATTTCGTTATGGTTCAAAAGAGGGGCAAATATTGACAAGAGGCAATGAAACAGCTGTAGTAGATACTGAATTTGGGAAAGTAGGCTTATCAACTTGCTATGATTTACGATTTCCTGAATTGTATCGTGCACAAGTAGATTTAGGAGCAGAGTTACTGCTTGTTACCTCTGCATGGCCACATGGAAGATTGGAGCATTGGAAAATATTCAATTCCGCTCGAGCATTAGAAAACCAGTGTTTCTTGATCTCAAGCAATTGTGTCGGTAATACTCAGGGCGTCCTTTTAGGTGGTCACAGTCAAGTGGTTGATCCATGGGGAATTGTTGTGGCTGCTGGAGGAGATGAAGAGACTATTGTAAAAACAGAAATTGACCCATCTCAGATCGCTTATATTCGTGATGTATTTCCTAACTTGAAGCATCGGGTCTTGGATAGACAGGAGGAATTCATTTGATAAACATTAACGTTCATGGGAGAACCATTGCGGCAGATCCTAAACGATTACTTATTGCGGGTTACACAGGAAAAGATCAAGAATCTGTAAAAAAGCATATTGATGAATTGAAAGAGATCGGCGTTCCGGCCCCTCCGCAAATTCCAATGATTTACGATCTTTCAACAAATCTTATTACAACAAGTCCGTCTATTTCGGTTATTCAAGAAAGTAGCAGTGGAGAAGCGGAAGCGATCATTATGAGTGTGAAAGGAAAATGGTATTTAGGGCTTGGAAGCGATCATACGGACCGTGAGCTTGAAACAGTATCCATCCAGAAATCCAAACAAGTGTGCAGTAAGCCTATCTCAACACAATTTTGGCCTTTAGAGGACGTAGAAGATCGCTGGGATGACATCGAAATGAGAAGTTGGATGATTGTTGATGGGGTTAAAAAAGAGTACCAAACTGGAAAACTCGGAGAATTCTTGAATCCTAAAGAATTGCTTAAAATTATAGAGGAACGTGGATATCACAGTGAGGATATGGTTGTATTTTGTGGAACCCTTCCCATTAAAAGTGGTGAGTTTATTTATGGGGAAGCATTTTCAGCAGAATTATACGATCGCTTAACAGACAACAAAATCCAATTAAATTATCAGGTTCATATTTTGACAGATGCGGAGGTAGTATGACATGGGAAAATCGGAAATAGAAATTGTTAGAAAACCAGAACTTGAATTTGTGGATTATAAAACGTTTGAGGCTGTTCCTTCAAAAACTGTAGAAGGTGCATCCCAACGAATTATTGCACAGATTCCAGGCACTGATGTAGCAACTCGTATTCTTGAACTGAGGGCAGGGACTGATACATCCCCAGATGGAGTACAAATCCATGATTTTTGGGAAGAATTATACATTATCGAAGGATCGTTAATCGATTTGCGTTTAAATGAAGAATTTACAGCAGGAATGGTGGCGTGCCGTCCTCCAGGAATGGAGCATGGACCATGGAAATCACCAAATGGCTGTAAAATTTTTGAAGTTCGCTATTATGCAGATCAGAAAAAAGAAGAACACGAATTTGTTGATTATCACACTTTTGAAGTGAAGCCTTTTAGTAAGGTTGAAGGTCTTTCTGAAAGAATCATTGCTTCTGACCCTGCTACAGGAGTAGCGACAAGAATTCTTCATAATGCTCCAGGGACGGATACTTCTCCTAATGGAGTACAAATCCATGATTTTTGGGAAGAGTTATACATTATTGAAGGATCGCTAATCGATTTACGTTTAAATGAAGAGTTTACAGCAGGAATGGTGGCGTGCCGTCCTCCTGGAATGGAGCATGGACCGTGGAAATCTCCAGATGGCTGTAAGATTTTTGAAGTTCGTTATTACTCTAAAGACCAATAAATAGGTAAACGTTTTGAATGGATAAAAGCTAACATTCATAGATGAATCCATCATTACAAAAGGCTTCTCGTGACATAAAGAACGAGAAGCCTTTCGACTCTCTTTAATGAATGAAGAATTACTTTTCCTTATATTTTTGTGTATACACCATACAGAGTTCAAAAGCGGAGTAGTCTTCTTTTTATTATTGACCAGTCGATCCAAGTCTATGTTGCTTTTTCTAGTCAATGGAAAGTATAAATTTTAACAAAAGAATTCTATGAACTTATGAAAAAATATTGATTAATAGAAAATGAACAACAACAGTGATAAATTATCTCAATTATATTGTAGGAAAGGTGAGGCATATTGGAAATTCTACATTTAACACACCAACTGGATAAATCGTTTCGTATTCAAGAACCTCATGTCATGGCTTTAGGGTTTTTTGATGGTGTTCATTTAGGTCACCAATATTTATTACAGCAAGCAAAGAACATCGCCAAAAAGAAAAATCTAAAATTTACTGTTATGACCTTTGACCCTCATCCAAGTGAGATTATTAAATGTGAAACGAGTAGAAGATATTTAACCCCGCTGTCTTCCAAACTTGAAAAGCTATCTAGTTTTGGTGTAGAAAGAATTTTTGTGATGAAATTCACCCTACCTTTTGCGTCCCTTCCTGCAAGTGAATTCATTAATCGATACGTGTTAGATCTCAACGCTACCCATATTGTTGCAGGTTTTGACTTTACCTTTGGTTATAAAGCTCAGGGCAATGTAGATTATTTACGAAATGCCAGCATGAATAATCCCTTTGAAGTTACTGTAATTCCAAAAAGGACAACGAATGACAACAAAATAAGTTCAACGTTAATAAGAGAACTAATAAGTGATGGAAAGGTTCACCTCGTACCGTATTACTTGGGGAAACATTATGAAATTAATGGAATTGCTCATTTTCCAACGGATTTGTGTACAAGAAAGAAGCTGAATAATAGTGAGTTTCATATTCAAGGGAAGTATGTTTTACCCAAACGAGGTTTATATAAAGCCGAACTAACAAATGGATATAGAACCATTCAAGGTTTTTTTAAATGTGACAGCGCTCATGAAGGTAGATATGAACTGAGCAGCAGTAAACTAGAGTGGTTGAAAGAAGGGAGTCAAAAAGAACTTACAGTCAAATTTCTCAATAAAGTAGCTTATACCGACACGATCTCTATTTAAACTAAGGAATGTATATGGCGTTAATTAAACAGATCAGTAGATATGAATTTACCCATAAAAAGAAAATAGTTGGAGGAATGAAAATAATGGGAAAAGAAAAATCAACCGTAAGTTCCCGGAAAGTATTATTCGCTAGTTTAGTAGGTAGTACAATTGAATTTTACGATTTCTTTCTTTATGGCACGGTAGCTGCACTCGTATTTAATAAACTGTTTTTTCCTAGTCATGATCCATTTGTCAGCTTATTACTAGCTTATGCTTCTTTTGGAGTAACATTTTTTATCCGCCCCCTTGGCGGTCTCGTTTTTAGTCATATGGGCGATAAATTCGGCAGAAAAAATACCCTTGTCATCTCACTTCTTTTAATGGGAGTTTCAACAGTATGTATTGGATTGCTACCAACTTATCATGCAATCGGAATTTTAGCACCCATTTTGCTTGTATCTTTACGGCTGCTTCAAGGAATTGCTGTTGGAGGGGAATGGGGGGGAGCTGTTCTCCTAGCAGTTGAAAATGCACCGAAAGAAAAACGGGGCTTTTATGGAAGCTTCCCTGCAATGGGAATCCCTCTTGGCATGCTGCTCGGAACAACTGCTGTTTCATTAGTGAGTTTACTTCCAGAAGAACAATTTCTATCATGGGGATGGAGAATTCCTTTTTTACTAAGTGCGGTTTTAGTCATTACGGGTCTCTGGATACGGCGCGGAATTGAGGAAACATCAGCATTCAGTGAAGAAAAACAAAAAGGTAATGTTGTAAAAGTTCCTCTTTTTGAGACATTGCGATATCATTGGAAAGCTGTCTTAATTTCATTAGGAGCAAAATGTGTAGAAGTGGGTCCATTCTATATTTTCACAACATTTTTTATTTCTTATGCTACAGATAATATTGGTTTCTCAAGGACTACAGCATTAAATATCATTACGATCGCAACAGTTGTTACAACATTGTGCATCCCAATCATGGGGAAATTATCTGACATAATCGGCCGTAAGCGCGTTTTTATGATAGGGGCAGCAGGGATTGCTCTATTCTCTTTTCCATACTATTATTTATTATCAACACAATCAATCTTTTGGGCATATACCGTTTCAATTATTGGTTTAGGAATTCTGTGGTCTGCCATTGCAAGTATTATTGGAACAATGTTCACCGAAATGTTTAGCACGAATGTTGGATACACGGGAATAACACTTGGCTATCAAGCAGGTTCCGCATTGTTTGGAGGAACAGCTCCGATGATTGCGACTGTTTTGTTAAGTGCTTATCATAATTCTTGGGTTCCTCTCGCTAGTTTTATTGCTATTCTTTCCGTCGTTTCTTTTATCTCTGTTACATTCTTACGCAGAAATCAAGCAGTGAATACTCATGTAGATCACCCATTATCTCAGGAGGATACAGTGGCTAAATAACAAAGTGGAAAGATACCGCTTCCATATATCTGAATATTAAGAATAATGTATGCGCATACATTAAGCAGAGAAACTTTTAAAACCTTTTTATGGAAGTAATCCATAAGAAGGTTTTGTCCTTGAAGTAAAGATCGGATTCATCAAATGCCTTGGATCATTAAATTTCTTCTGTTTTCGGTAGTAAAAGTCTAGTAACAAATTTATAACTAGAATGCGGATGATGAAGAAGAGAAAGACCATGAATATCCATTGTAAGCAGTATGAAGTAAAATAGATTGATTTTTAAGGGGAAACAGTAAAAGTTTAAAATCAATTGAAAGGGTTTGATTATGATAAAAAAATATTTATTTCTTCTATTGATAGTGCTACTTTTTAATTCGGTATTTACAGGGAGTACGTTAGCGAAGAAACATTCGAATCAAGCGGCTGATTTGATTTTTAAAAATGGCGATGTGTATACAGTTGGTAAAGATCGAAGTTGGGCGGAAGCGGTTGCGATTAAGGATGACAAGATTCTCTATGTTGGTGATAACAAGGGGGTTGCAGCTTTCAAAGGCAACAATACTAAAGTGATGAACTTAAAGGGAAAAATGCTTATGCCTGGATTTATCGACAGCCATAACCATGCGTACCTTATGGCGGAAAGTCTTTTTTGGCTGAGTCTTAATCCTTATACCACTGTGGAAGAACGTCAACAGGCTATCAAGGATTATTTAAAGGGACATCCCAATATTAAACAATTACGCGGTGTAGGCTGGGATGAAATTAAACGCGATAGTGAATCCAGAGGGGTCACTCCTAAAGAATTGCTCGATCAAGTTGTCCCTGATATACCTGCTGTCTTCATTGCAAATAGTCACCATAGTATATTGGTCAACTCAAAGGCACTAGAGATGGCAGGGATAGATGAAAATACCCCTGATCCGCAGGGAGGAACTATTGAACGTGATCCTAAAACAGGAGAGCCTACAGGGATTTTGCATGAATTTTCCGCCCAAAACCTTGTGATTAACGCTCTTCCTCAACCAGATTTTACAGTACAGCAATATAAAGAGACGATCCTAACTTGGCAAAAAATAGCTGCTGAAGATGGAATCACTTCGACATTTGTACCGATTCACTATCCAACCGAAAATCTGCTTAAAGCATTTGAAGATCTGGATAATGAGAGAAAATTGACTGTAAGATACGATTTAGGTTTATGGGCTGATGAAAACAAAGGAACGGAACAGATTGGAAGATTAAAAGAATTACGCGACAAATATCAAGGAAAATCGTACAAGATAGATACCATTAAAATATTTGCTGACGGTGTCGGTGAACACAAACTGGTTTGGGATCAAGATGTTTTAGAGGAGACCGTAGCTGCTTTGGATAAAGAAGGTTTTCGCGTCTATATCCATGCGATTGGCGATCAGGGATTTTACCCATCTCATAATGCTTTAAGTGCTTTTGAATACGCGGCTGAAGCAAACGGTAAAAGAGATTCCCGTCATGTGATTACCCATATAGACTGGGTTAAAGAAGATGATGTTACCCGGTTTAAGAATTTGGGAGTCATACCTGCTCCTCAGCCTGCATGGTTTGGTAAAGGCTGGTATCAGGGTGTGAGTGGTGAGCAGCTGAAGAACCTTAATCGATTGAATAGCTATTTTGAAGCCGGAATACCCGTTGCTTCATCGAGTGATTTTCCTTCAACAGATACTTTTAAAAGAGATATGTATCCTTTAACGGGATTAGAAGTAGGGATAACAAGATTAGATCCGGACACAACCACTGAAGCCGATCTAAATAAAGTAGCATGGCCTAAGGAAAAAGCTACTCTCGATGAGATGATTACAAGCTATACAATTAACGGAGCCCATTTGATTTTCCAAGAAGATGAAAGAGGCTCTATAGAGGTGGGGAAAAAAGCGGACTTGGTTGTTTTGGACAAAAATCTCTTTGAGATTCCTGTAACGACAATTGGCGAAGCGAAAGTTTTGCTGACTTTGTTCGAAGGGAAAGAAGTGTTCCGTCATCCCACGCTTATTAACGCATCCTATATAAAAACTCTTGTTGAGCAATTCAAAAAAGATGGGGAAATTTCCAACCATGGTGCTGCCCGTTCCTTGCAGGCCCATTTGGATCAAGCGGTACGTTTGGAAAAGCGAGAAGCAGCAGAAAGAGTGGTCAAGCACATGCAAAAGTTTAACGAGTTGCTTGACAAGCATAAAAAAAATAGGGTGATATCCGAGGATGCATATAACACACTAAAAATTCATACAGATTCATTGATTAAGAAGTGGCAAAAAGATTGCAAGAAAGACTAGAGTTACCAAGTTGATAGTGAATCAGGTAGTTGGGTGGGTCCCATTTGATTAGGGACCCCGTTTCTTGTGCTTGTAAAGAGACGACTACAACCACTTCATATCGCTATTGCCTCGCAACTAAAATTGTAAACATTAGAAAATAGGATGTTAAACAAAAAATTATTCCATTTCTCATTCTCTGTGGTTCTCCTCTTTCGCGATGTACCCTTCGAAAATCATACTTTCTTCCTCAACATGATGCTCAATATAGATCCCCGGCTTTTTTACCTCTCCGATTGAAAGAGTCTCTGTTAGCTGAAATTGATAGTTATCGATATTAGCTTTGATAAAATCCTTTTCAAAGTTTTTAAGATAGGCACTCGGATAGAGTTCCTTCATTTTACGTATAGATTTTGCGCCTTGTTTATAATAAGCGAGGCATCCAATAATTGTGGCATCTTTTTTACAAAGATTTGTGAGCTTTGCAAGAGGGAACACATGATTAAATAGTGCATAGTCGTTGAAGGAAATGCTATCAATGAGATAATCAATGCTCTTATTTGCCAATGGCAAATGAAGAGACGAGTTGACAATATAAAGGACTTTCAAAGCTGGATTGATTGAGTCAATTTTCGCCTTCAGCTTCTCGACCATTTCTTGTTTACTGCCGCAAAAGATGTAATAGGCATTTTCTGATAACAGATGTAAATACTTTGGCAGAAATACAAAGGTATCAATGCAAGGTTCCATAACAACTTTATTTTCTAAATCGACATTTTTCAGTTTTTGATAAGTGAAGAGACTGCATTTCTCAATCACTTTGACGAGTTCAGGGCTCATTTCTTTTACCGTTTTTTGCTCATACAAGTATGCGCTATTTTGAGTGGAGTCATCAAGGTCAGGAGCATACAATATGCTTTTATGAATTTCTGCATGATAGCCGCATGTACAATGAATAGAGGCATCGATAATCGAATCATTATGAATCAGTGCGTTTTGAAATTGAAAAGAACCGGAACAAACAGGGCAACGCAGAAAAGGGATAAACGACAAAGAAAAACCCGTTCCTGGTTTGCTGGTTTCCTTTTGGCGAACGGCATCAATTTTCTGATCAATTTCTTGTATCGTCGAGTAAAGTTTAGAAATTTCAAAGGAGATTTCTTCTTTTTTTCGTTCAAGCATTTGCATGTAGAGAGCCAAATCTTCATGGTCACGCAGCAATGTAATCCTTTTTAAATCAATGATTTCCCTGATTTCATTTAATGTAAATTCAAACGATTTTAATTCAGTAATGATTTTCATATCGTCTTCACATGTTTGATCAAAATCATAATATGTCCCTGTTTTTACAGGTATAAGCAATCCAAGATTCATATAGTAGCGAATCGTATCAATAGATACATTGAATTTTTTAGCAAATGAACTAATTCTCATCTTTCACTTCTTTCCTGGAGTATACTCCATGCTTTTCGTAAATTTATTTAAAAATACAGATTGACCTCCACCATAGACAATCTTTTAGTATTTATTCGAGATGTTTAAAATTTCAGCCAATTCGCTCAATAAAGGAGGATAAAGATTTTAACTATTATCTTAATTTAACATTAGCAAAACTTATTACAAGGAAGGGATTTTAATTTGGAAAACACACACATGGAACGCTCACTTACGTTGTTACCACTTATTATGTTTGGAATATCCTTTATGGCGCTTGGAACGGTATTTAGTACATATGGAATAGCAGCAAAACTAACCCACGGTATGGTTCCTTCTGCTTACATTTTAGCATTGGTTGCAATGTTTTTTACAGCATTAAGTTATGGCAAAATGGCCTCCGCTTATCCAGTAGCTGGTTCTGCTTATACGTATGTGCAGAAATCCATCTCTCCGTTTGCTGGTTTTTTGGTAGGATGGAGTATTCTGGTTGACTATTTACTTCTTCCGATGGTCAATTATTTGATTTTTGGTACATTTTTGCATGCCGCTATACCAGGTGTTCCTAAGTTTATTTGGATTTTGGGGATGATTATCCTAGTTACATTTGTGAATGTGAGAGGAGTCAAACTAGCCACCAAAGTCAATTTTCTTATCAATGCTTTTTCTGCTTTATTTATTATTTTATTTTGCTTTTTTTCTATCAAATATATGGTTACAAATGAAGGCGCTTTCTCCTTGTTTACATTGACACCATTTTATCAGCCTGAAGCAGGATTTTCTGCAGTCATAGCGGGTGCATCGATTCTATGTTTCTCTTTTTTAGGATTTGATTCAATTACTACATTCGCGGAAGAAGTTAAGAACCCCACAAAAGTTCTGCCCAAGGCCATTCTGATTATTACTTTTTCAGGCGGAGCTATCTTTACGCTAGTTGCATACTTAGCGCAGATTGTCTATCCGAATTATGCCTCGTTTAGTGATCCCGATTCCGCATCATACGTGATCATTCAGTCTGTGGGCGGGAGCTTTTTGGCCTCGTTGTTTATCGTGATGATTTCTATTGGCTGTTTCGGATCAGCAATGGTTTCTCAGGCAAGTGTGGGACGTTTACTTTATTCAATGGGCCGGGATGGTGTATTGCCAAAAAGAATTTTCGGCTTTATTCATCCAAAATATAAAACACCCTTTAACAATCTGTTAATTGTTAGTGCGATTAGTTTGGCTTCCTTATTTATTAATATGGCAACCGCTACTTCGCTGATCAACTTTGGTGCTCTTCTCGCTTTCACTTGCGTTAATCTATCCGTGATCGCTCACTTTTATTTGCGACGAAAGGAACGTTCCATTACTGGAACAATTCAATACCTGCTGTTCCCGATTGTTGGAATGGTTTCGGATGTTTGGCTTCTTTGTAATCTTGCTTCCTATTCTCTGACATTGGGCATCGTGTGGTTTTGTATTGGATTGGTTTATTTAATGGTGATAACGAAAGCGTTTAAACAAAGACCTCCAGAAATCCAAATGGATTCTGTAGAAAATCTCTAATCTTCTATATAAAGAAAGGAAAGATATGAAATGAATGCAGATTTGATCCTAACAGGAAATAAAGTATTTACCGGCCTTGCTGATCATCCGGAAGAGGCAGCAATCGTCATTCAAGGAAATCAGATTATCGCTGTATGTTCGATTGAAGAGAGCAAGTCTTATGCGGGGAAAGAAACAAAGCAGTATGACTTCCATAACCAACTAATTCTCCCAGGGTTCCATGATGCTCATCTGCATGTGATGCTTGGCAGTCTTTTTAGCAACTTTAGTGTTGATTTAGGGGAAGCGGCATCTGAAGAAGAGGCAGCAAAGATGGCGAAGGAATTTGCGGATAAGAGACCAAATGACGATTGGGTTATCGGTAATGGATGGGATAGCGGAAATTGGGAGAAGAAAGGGTTTCCTAGCCGTTTCTCCCTAGATCAGGTTATCCCTGATCGTCCAGTTCTGCTTTTTCATGCTGAAGGACACTATGCCTGGGTAAACAGTAAAGCTTTAGAAATTGCCAGAATAACTCGCCAAACAGAGAATCCTCCTTTTGGAACTATTTTGAAGGACGAACAAGGGGAACCGTCAGGTGTGTTAATTGAAACAGCGGTTGCTTTGGTAGCGGATATCGCACTTGCTTTTTCTAAAGAAAGACAGTATGAGCTGTTGAATGGATTTCTTCAGCAGGCTAAAAGAGAAGGAATCACTTCCGTGAACGATTTGTACGCCCAGCGTGCTCTTGAAAAGCTGGAAAGTTTTGATACCTTCGGGGAATTTGATGAAGCCGGCCGTCTAACCACTCGTATCCATTTTTATCCTGCTTTGAATGGAGATCTAAATCGGGTGAAACAACTACGGAATAGATTTAATTCAGATAAACTAAGATTAGCAGGACTAAAACAATATATTGATGGTGTTATTACTGGATATACTGCTTACATGCTTGATCCCTACCTTGATAAACCAGAAACGAAGGGGCATGTCGCCTTTTCGCCGGAAATGATCAAGTCTTGGGTAGCAGAAGCAGACCGAGAGGGTTTTCAAATTCGCTTCCATGCGATTGGGGATGGAGCGGTTCAGTTAGGATTAGATGCGTTTGAAGAGGCACAAGAAATAAATGGACAGCGGGATTCCCGACATGCTTTAGAGCACGTCGAAGTCATTAACCCGAATGATCTTCCACGTTTTAAAGAGCTTGGTGTCATTGCATCCATACAGCCTTCTCATCTTGCTTTGATGCCGAGAACCAGTATTACATCCCGTGTGAAGGAGGAAAAATTCCCTTATCTCTACACTTGTAAGTCATTGCAGGATGCGGGCGCAGCTCTGGCTTTCGGAACGGATTTTCCGATCGCACCGTTGAGCCCTATTCTACAAGTTTTCCATGCAGTCACAAGAGTCGATTACACCGGGAAAGACACATGGAATGCACAAGAACGGATTGGGATTGCAGAGGCACTTCGGGCTTATACAAAAGGGGCAGCTTACAGCGTGCATCGAGAGAAAGAGCTAGGAACATTGGAATCAGGCAAGCTTGCTGATATTGTTGTTCTCGACCGTGACCTCTTTGCTGTTCCGCTTGAGAAAATACCTGAAACAAAAGTGAAAATGACCATCATGGACGGTGAAATCGTCTTCACTGATCTTGAACAACAAGCAAATGTCGCAACAAACTATGCAATTAAGGAATAATAAAAGAGCGCCACATCGCTATTAAGCTGATAGTTTCTTGTATTTCAAAAAAGCCTGTCCTTTATTTTAGAGAAAGAACAAAAGCTGAAAATAAGCCTCATGAACGAACTAAAACGGATAGATCTTTAGAAATGCAAATTCTATCTTTTTAAATAGGGAAGTGATTGCTGTGAACAAGAACTCAAGTGATGGAATTGTAGCGGTAAAGGGAAAGAATGCACAAGCTACCAAACTGCAGAGGTATATTTCAAAAAAATTCTAACAATTTATTGACTTATGAATTCAGTGTTATGTACAATGTATACATAAAGCTGAATTGAAGTTAAAAAGCATATAAGGGGGCACACAAAAATAGCATCTCTGCCAGTCAATTTATATTTGAAGAATCTCTTTGAGCAGAATTATATAACCTAAAGTCTAATAGAAAGTCATGCTTTCTTAGTAAATGCAAATTTAAATAGATGGTAAGGAGGAATAAACATTGCCAAAACAAGAACTTGAATTTACTAGTTATACAAAATTCGAAGTAGAACATTTCGAAAATGTTAAAGGATTATCTCAAAGAGTGATTGCTGAAGATCCGGAGAGTGGAGTGGCAACTCGTATTTTACAATTTGAGCCTAACACAGATACATCACCAAATGGAGTGCAAATTCATGACTTTTGGGAAGAGCTGATCATCATCGAGGGTTCAATTATTGATTTGCAATTAAACGAAGAATTTACAGAAGGAATGGTTGCTACCCGTCCCCCGGGCATGAAACATGGTCCTTGGAAATCGCCAAACGGATGCAAGATTTTTGAAGTCCGTTATTACACTACATAAAGCCGACTACATTATCTCTTCAAATGGACAGGTAGGTAATATGAAAAGATTGATAGTTACATTTTTAAATCAGGTAACTTCTATGAAATCATCTCAATATCATTTAAATTTTAAGGAGGCAATCAACTGATGGATGATAGAACTTTTAGAAATGCGATGGGAAAATTTGCTACAGGAGTAACAGTCATTACAACACTTTTAGAAGGTGAAGCACACGGTATGACTGCAAATGCATTTATGTCAGTTTCCCTTAATCCAAAATTGGTCTTAATATCAATAGGTGAAAAAGCTAAAATGCTAGATAAAATTAACGAGTCTGGAAAATTTGCTGTTAATATATTGTCTGATGATCAAAAAGAGCTATCCATGCATTTTGCGGGTCAAACGAAAGAAGAACGTGAAATTGAATTTGATTGGGTAAATGAACTACCAGTAATAAAAAATGCTTTAGCAAACATTGTATGTAAGGTCCATAGTAAACAAATAGCAGGGGATCATACACTTTTCATTGGAGAAGTAACTGATATTGTCACTAGCGAAGGGGCACCACTAGCCTTTTATGAAGGGAAATATAGTGAAGTTAATCAGCTAATTAGCTTATGAGTAATAATGAACAAGATAAGACTATTATTTAAGGCAGATAATTAAATGGTGTGCTAGAAAGAGTGATAGTGTAAAAACATAGAACTATATATTTTTTTCGACTTAAGATGATAATCAAAACAATTTATGCATCAATGCAGCTCTATCGTAGACAGACTTCGCCTGTTATTGGTGAGTCTGTCTTTTTTATTATATAAAAGGTAGATTATATCCCAAGAGTAACCACTCTTAGAAAAGAATTTAAAAAGGAGGAATGAGAGTTGAAACGCATTTATTTAGATCATGCTGCAACGTCTCCCATGCACCCAGAAGTTATGAGAGAGATCCTCCCATATATGTCAACTGCATTTGGAAATCCATCCAGCATTCATTCTTTCGGTCGGGAAAGCAGACATGCTGTTGATGAATCAAGATCCATTCTTGCTGCAAGTATTGGGGCAAAACCGAGGGAAATTATTTTCACAAGCGGTGGAACAGAATCTGTTAATCTTGCTGTTATTGGAGTCGCTCTGGCAAATGAGCAGAAGGGTAAGCACATTATTACGACTAAAATTGAACACCATGCGGTCTTGCATTCATGTCTTTATTTAGAGAAATTAGGGTTTAATGTGACTTATCTACCTGTTAATGAAGAGGGAAATATATCGATAGATGATTTAAAGAAGGCACTTACAAACGAAACGATTTTAGTTTCTATTATGTATGGAAATAACGAGGTTGGCACGATTCAGCCTATTGAGGAAATAGCCGAGCTTTTAAAAGACCATCCAGCTTATTTTCATACTGATGCCGTCCAAGCATATGGAATGGAGAAAATCGATGTTCAACAATTAGGCATTGATTTTATGTCCGCAACGGCTCATAAAATTAATGGACCAAAAGGTGTAGGGTTTCTTTATGCAAGAGAAGGGAAGAGAATAAATCCCCTTATTTTTGGAGGAGGGCAGGAACTTAAACGGCGTGCTGGTACAGAAAACGTTGCCGGTATTGTTGGTCTAGGGGTTGCAGCAAAAATGGCACTTTCTTCTCGTAAACAAAGGAGTGAACAATACCTATCATTTAAAGAAGAGATGTTATCCATTTTCCGTGAGCATGACCTAGAGTTTAATGTTAATGGCTCTTTAGAAGGTTTACCGCACGTGCTAAACATATATTTTAAAGGGGCACATGTGGAATCTCTATTAACAAATATGGATCTTGCGGGGATCGCTGTGTCGAGCGGCTCTGCTTGCACAGCTGGATCGATTCAGCCTTCACATGTATTGGTCGCAATGCATGGAGAAGATGCTATGCGAAGTATGTCTTCAATTCGGTTCAGTTTTGGGAGAGAAAATACGTTAGAAGATGTGAGAATTGCTGCAAATGAAACAGCTAACATAGTTACACGATTAGCAGCTGAGAAGCTTAGAAAATGATTAAATAGAAGAAAGCAATAAAAAAGAAGGCTTATCCAAAATCTATATTTTGGATAAGCCTTCTTTTTTATTAACCGTTCATTTCTTTTCGATCTGTTGAAACCTCTTTATTTTAAATTTAACAATTTTTGCTTTAGCTCATTTTCCATAGAAGAAAGTTCTTGTTCGGCTTGTTTACGTTTAGCCCGGCCTTCCTGTTGAATGCGCAGCGTTTCTTCTAAAGTAGAGATCAAATTGGCCTGTGTTTTCTTTAATGTGTCGATATCAACGAGGCCACGTTCATTTTCTTTTGCTGTTTCTATTGTATTCGTTTTTAGCATTTCAGCATTTTTTAATAGCAAATCGTTGGTTGTTTGTGATACTTGCTTCTGGGACTCCATCGCTTTTCGCTGTCTGACAAGCGTAAGTGCAATCGCCACTTGGTTTTTCCACAATGGAATAGCCGTTAAGATGGAAGACTGGATTTTTTCAGCTAATGCTTGGTTCATGTTTTGAATCATGCGAATCTGCGGGGCGCTTTGAATCGTGATCTGCCGACTCAGTTTTAAATCATGTAGTCTTTTTTCTAGACGATCAGCAAATTGTACCATGTCGTTTACATCTTGAAAGTCCATTTGATCTCCTGACTGCTCAGCCTTCCGGCGCAAAGCAGGAACCGTTTCCTGTTCTAACTCTTCTAGCTTTAATTCCCCGGCTGCAATAAAGATATTTAACGCCTGGAAATATTCTTTATTTTTTTCATACAATTGCTCCAGCATTTGTATGTCTTCCAAAAGAATCTTTTTCGAGTGATCCAACTTGACGCTAATCCGGTCAATTTGCGTGCCAACCTTTTGATACTTTGACATAATTTCTTGAATAGAGTTGGATACTTTATTAAACAGACGACTGAATACATTCTTTTTTTCAGGACTTAATTCATCCGGATTGACTTCCTGCAGTTTCTTCATTAAATCACTTAAGATATCCCCAATTGTTCCGATATCTTTTTGTTGTACATGATCAAGCATGGAATGTGAAAAACCTGAAAGCTTCGTCTGAGCTGCTGTACCATAGCTGATAACCGCCTGGTGATTTGTCGGATCAATTTGCTTGGCGATTTCCTGAGCTTTGAGTCGGTGTTCTTCAGGAAGCACATCAATCAATTTTTTAGGAGCTGATTGTTCATGAAGAGAGGGGCTGGGACTTTGCTCCATTAAGCTTTCGCCGAATGGCGAAGAAAGCAAATCATCAAGCCCACCCACATCTTCCTTTAATAAGGAGGGACGTTTCTCATTTTCTGTTGTCATAATTTATTTTATCTCCCTTCTCCAGGGCCTCGGGCAGTTCCTGTCTATTTAATGACTGCTTGGCCACATCGAGTTCAAAAGTTAAATGTTCAATATCTTGTGCCAATACTTTATGCAAATCTTTTTCTAATGTTTTTGTTAGATCATTGAGTGTTTCTTTTGTTTCCAGCAAAGACTGTTTGACGGATGAGTCCTTCAATTTTTGGGAATTTAACCACGCATATTTTTCAGCCAGTTCAACAACAGAGTCCAAGTGGGAATAAAAAAAGGATTCTGCTTCATAAAAACGCTTTGGCTCTTTTTTCACTACCGAAAAAATTCTGCGTACGAGACGGTTCAATTCAATCATTTGTTTTAGGGAACTGATGCTGCGCACGCGGACAAACACGTTTTTTAGCCGGCTTAGTTTTTGTTTTGCTTCTTTCATATTTTCAAGAATAAAATTGTATTCTTTTCTCGTTAAGCCATATTTTTTATATAGACGCGCATCTGCATATTTTCCCAAACCGAAATAAATGCCGGCCCCCAAGGCCACAGCTAATATAACTGCCAGCAAGGGAGAGAGCCCGAGCTGATTCACAAAGAGCAGCGAGCAAATGATCACTGCGGGAATGGTGATCATTGCACGAAGGATAAAAAGCAATGGATTTTTCATCGTACTCACTCCAGTTATGATTTTCCTTGTAATACGCGCGATCTGTCAAAAAGTTTCATGATTCTTTAAATTTTATCAAAAATGCAGCCGCTTTGTCTTTACTTTTACTAATAGAAGAAAAGAATGGGAAAGTCAACTGAAAAGAAAAAAATGAAACAGATCCTTTAGGATCTGTTTCATTTTTTATTTTCCTTTGCTTACTTCTTTAGCAGGATAGAGTTTCTTACTCAGCCACGTTTGTCCGATGAGGAACAGACCGCTCACTCCCCAATACAGTGGAAGTGCTGCCGGAGCGGAAAACGAAAATACGAGAATCATAACAGGTGAAAGCATGCCGACAATTTTCATTTGCTGTTGCTGCTGTTCTGGCATGCTCATTAAGGATACTCGGAATTGAATAAAGTACATAACACCAGCGATAATTGCCATTCCGATATCCGGCTGGCCAAGCTTGAACCAAAGAAAACCGGCATGCCGAATATCGTCTGATGTCCGGATCGCATAATATAACCCCATCCAAATAGGCATTTGCAAAAAGATCGGTAAACAGCCCATGGCAAATGGATTAATATTATGCTGCTGGTAAAGGGCCATCATTTCCTGTTGTACTTTCCGCTGCTCCTCTGGAGTTTTGGCGGCTTTCAATCGTTTCTGGATCTTATCCATTTCTGGTTTAACGACTTCCATTTTCTCTTTCATAACTTGCTGTTTCTTCATCGTGTTCAGCATTAAAGGCATTAAGATCAAGCGAACAGCGAGCGTGATAACAATGATAGCAAAACCATAGCTTCCGAGAAGCTCGCCAAGTGCATGAATCAATTCAACAAAAGGTCGGACGAGATAATCGTGAAAGAAGTGCCCCTCCTCTTGAGCAGCCTGACACCCGCTCAAAAAAAGGCTGGCGCCGAGCAAAGAAGATAACAGTATCGATGTTTTTTTCAATGAATAGTTCCCCCTATAAGCCATTAATTGGCAGTCAAACTGTTTCTATATGATGAAAACTAAAATGAGTATACCTTAAATTGCCTGTTAGTTCAAATGAATACATACGTAGAATAGCCTATTCGTTTTCATCACTAATGGGTTTTGTGAACTTTTATTTATAATAGGTTGACTTAAAAAGCTTTTATCTTTTATCCTTAAAGAGAGAAAAGATAAAGGGGAGAGAGCAATGGCAAATTGGGACCATGTAGCAGAGCAAGTGTTGGAAGGGAACGAATTAAGTGATGAGCAGGCATTGGCCGTGCTAAATTGCCCAGATGAGGAGCTGCTGGCTCTTTTGCAGGCTGCATACAAAGTGAGAAGTCATTATTACGGCAACAAGGTGAAGTTAAATATGATCATTAATACAAAGTCAGGGCTATGCCCGGAGAATTGCGGCTATTGCTCGCAATCTATCCGGTCGACGGCTCCAATTGAAAAGTACAGAATGATGGACAAGGAATCGATTTTACAGGGAGCCAAGCGGGCGTATGATTTGCAGGCCGGCACGTATTGCATCGTCGCCAGCGGCCGCGGGCCGAGTAATAAAGAGGTAGAGCGTGTGACGGAAGCAGTGAAGGAAATTAAAGAAAAATATCAATTAAAAGTGTGCGCTTGCCTCGGGCTGCTAAAGCCGGAACAAGCAGCCAGGCTGAAGGAAGCGGGAGTAGACCGTTACAACCATAATCTCAATACTTCAGCGAGCCACCATGAACAAATTACAACGACTCATACATACGATGACAGGGTAAGAACGGTCAATACCGTCAAGGAATCGGGCATCTCTCCTTGTTCGGGCGTCATCATTGGCATGAAGGAGCAAAAGGAAGACGTGGTTTCCATGGCCCGCAGCTTACGAGTGTTGGATGCCGATTCTATCCCGGTAAACTTTTTGCATGCGATCGATGGGACGCCGCTTGAAGGAACGGCTGAATTAAATCCCCGTTACTGTCTAAAGGTATTGTGTCTGTTCCGCTTTATTAATCCGTCAAAAGAAATCCGGATATCAGGAGGCCGGGAAGTGAACTTAGGTGCACTTCAGCCGTTGGGTCTTTATCCAGCTAACTCTATCTTTGTAGGGGATTATTTAACCACTGCCGGGCAAGAAACGACAGCTGATCATAAAATGATTGAAGAAATGGGCTTTGAAGTCGAGTTTGCTTCACAGTCAGAGGAGCAGCCGGTTGTGTGAATGAGTGCTAAGCTACAATAAAGAGACTTAAAAACGGAAGGGTGCTATTCAACAATCCAATCAGAGTGTTGAATAGCATTAAGATTAGAATAGGACGAAGATTTGTACGCAGTTCCGTCCTATTCTAATCTCTAACAAAAACTTCTTCTCTAAAATAATGTATAAATTGGTAAAATAATATACAATCAAATTAGAACAATCGTTCAAATATGTGAATTATATTTATGGCTTAATTAGAACGATTGTTCAATTTAAGGCGGGTGCAACTTTTTGAATAAAAGACGTTATGACAGTGAAAAGGCAAGAAAGGAAATCATGGAAAAAGCAACATTGTTATTTTCTGAGAAAGGCTACAATCAAACATCAGTTGGAGACATATCAAAAGCGTCTAGTTACAGCAAAGGGCATATTTATTATCACTTTCAAAATAAAGAAACGCTTTTTGTCATACTGGCAAAAAAAACGATGCAAGAATGGCATGACAAGTGGCTGAGAAAAGAATCTACTTGCTCTTCTGCAACAGAAAAGTTGTACGGAATGGCCCTGCATGTTCTCTATAATTACCAGACACCGTTATTAAAAGCGGGACGGGAATTGGCATCAAGTCCGAATTCGAGCTCAGAGTCTGTGAAAGAATTATACAATTTAGCCATTGTTCCAATGAGTGCGTACCGTGCTATTTTACAAGAAGGGGTAGATCAAGGAGAATTTATAGCTGGAAATATTGATGAATGGACCGTATTGCTTGGATCATGGCTCGGGGGATTGTGCCAGCTCACCAATACTCAGGAACTGGGTTTGCTTGAACCTCTTTTTAATCAAGCAATAACCATCTTTTTAAGATCCATCAAAAAGGAAGGGATATAAAATGAGGATTGGCTTAATTGGAGATAGTTTAACAGAAGGTCGCCCTGGCGTGTCTTTCTTGAATTTATTAAAAGAGAGATACCCGAATTTGACTTTTGATAATCTCGGAAAACCAGGTGAAACAGTCAAAAGTTTGCATGCTAGACTAACCAAATCGAAATTAGCAACAGATTATGATCTGGCTTTCCTGTGGATTGGAACCAACGATGTTTATTCTAAAATGTTAAGCGTTCAAGCACAGCCTGTTACAGGAGACCGTCAGGAATTTCGAGAAGTGTTTACTAAGGTTTTAGAGATCGTTATCGCTTCTGCAAAACAGGTTGTTACTGTATCGCCGGCAATTATAGGAGAAAACATGAGCAATGAAGCAAACAAAGAATTAAGGGATTTGTCTACAATCATTCAGTCGATTACTGATCTATATTCCACTGTAAGCTTTTTGAATATGCAGGCTGTGTTTGAAGGACATCTAGCCAACGTGAAAAGCTCGGATTACATGAGCACCAGCGTTTGGAGAGTGATGAAGGATGTACTATTTTATAAAAATGAGGCTCGGATCGATCGATTATCAAACAAGCGGGGGCTCCATTTGACATTAGATGGCATTCATTTAAATACTAGCGGTGCCCGGATCGTTGCCGATGAATATACAACGGTGATGGAACATCTTATCTATAATAACAGTCGTACATTGGAGAAGTAATTCTTGATAGAAGGTGAAGTTTTTCAAACGGAGGGATTGGCATGGGGGAAAGTAAAAAAGTTGCGATTGTAACTGGTGGAGCATCAGGAATAGGGAGAGCGATCTGTAATGAATTAACTGCACATAATGTGTTTGTCGTTATTGCAGATATTAATATTCGAGAAGGAAAAGCCGTTGAAGAAGACCTTAATAAAAGAAATCATCATTCAAAGTTTGTTTATTTAGATGTCACTGATTCAGCTAGTGTGGAAGAGCTTATTAGAGAAACATATAGGGATTTTGGGAGATTGGATTATCTTTTTAACAATGCTGGCATGGCTATGTACGGTGAACTATATGATATGTCGATAGAAGACTGGAAAGAAATTATGGATATTAATTTATGGGGCGTCATTTACGGAACTCAAACCGGATACAAGATTATGAAGGAGCAGGGATATGGTCATATTGTCAATACGGCATCAGCTGCAGGTCTTGGTCCTTCTCCTATATCCTCAGCGTACTCAACAACAAAGCATGCTATCGTTGGGCTCACCACCTCTCTTCACTATGAGGCAGAAGAATTTGGTGTGAAAGTGAGCGCGCTTTGTCCGGCCTTTGTTGATACTCCAATTTTTGATGAAGCGAAAGCCATTAATATTAATAAATCTATGATGACCGAACAACTAAAAAAACAAAAGCCGATGTCACCAGAGCAGCTTGCCAAAATGACGATTCGTGCCGTTCATAAAAATAAACTTATCATCTGTCCACTCCCCATGCGTAAAACGATGGATGTCATTTTTACAATTTTTCCTCCATTACACCGTTCACTTATGAAATTAGTTTGTAAGGTAAGTAGAAAAGCCCGTATGTTGTAGCCAATCTTATCATTTTCTCAAAATCATTCGCTCTTGTTGAACAGACCAGTTAAAGGAACAAAAATCTCTAATAGGGCAGTTTTTCTTATAATAAAAACTCTGTTTTATTTTTCCACCTGTCGTAGTTCTGCTGTTTCATTTAATGTTACTATTATATAAATACAAAATAATGTAGAGCAGAAGAAAGGGTGGGGCTATGAGAAATGGTTGTCTGTTTATTGTTCAACTCGCTTTTTTATGGCTGATTTACGAGCTGGGCCAATTTATTTCTGGATTTTTTCACTTGCCTGTGCCTGGCAATGTTTTAGGAATGCTCATTTTATTTTTGTTGCTTTCTTTTAAGATAGTGAAAATAAGGTGGATTGAAAAAGGGGCTTTATTTCTAAACACGCATTTGGCTTTTTTTTTCATACCTATCGCCGTCGGTTTAATGACTTTCATGCCACTTTTAAAAGAGAGCGGTGGAGCGCTCGCTGTTATTTTATTCGGCAGCTCCATTATCGGAATGGCAGTAACAGGCGGAGTGGCGCAATTTTTATCAGCGAAACAAGTGCACAAAGAAAAAGGGGAGACTACCCGTGAGCATCATCACTCTGTTTAATATTGTCTTAACACTTGTGGTTTATTTGCTTGCCCGTGTTCTTGCCTCCCGTTTCCCATCGCCGCTTACTACACCTGTATTTTTAAGCACAGTGACTATTATTTTTATCTTAGTGTGCAGTGGAATGTCTTATGAAGACTACACACCTGCAAAAGAGATCATGACTTATTTGCTTGGGCCTGCGACGGTAGCACTGGCTATTCCGCTGTATCACAACCGACATGTATTATTGCAGAGAGCTATGCCTGCTTTTTTTGGATTGACAGCTGGGACACTGGCAACTATTACTTCGGCAGTTTGGCTAACCAAAGCTTTTCAGTTGCCAATGGCGACCGCTGCCTCTGCCGCAGTCAAGTCAGTCACCACTCCGGTAGCCATTGAAGTAGCTCGTATAATCGGGGGAGATCCAGCTTTATCAGCTATCTTCGTTATGGTAGCAGGAATGTTCGGTGCCATGTTTGGACCCTGGCTGCTCACATGGATGAGGGTGACAGACCCCTTTTCCCGCGGCTTGTCCATCGGAACGACTGCCCACGGAATAGGAACGGGCCAAATCGTTAATGAAGGAAGTCTTCAAGGGGCCGTTTCGGGCGCCGCTATGGGATTTGCAGCTATCTTTATCTCTTTTGTTCTGCCATGGTTTTTTCCATTGTTAAAATAAAGGCCCGGTTAATTTTATCTGGTTGATTGGAGTGGAAGTTACAAAGACCTCTCTATCGTGTAGTTACAGGGTTTTGTATGAGGAATTCAAATTTACTATTCAATGCCCTATGGAAAGCAAAGAGAATCCGCTCGATTCTTATGATTAACATAGCCATAATAAAAAAGACGCCGTTTTTGTTTCGGCGTCTTTTTTACCTGGGCGATTACCCAATTAAAATTCGTTCCTTTGGGAAGTTATAGCTGTCCTTAATTTCTTTTCCGCGAATAATAAAGAGCAAAGAGAAAAGCCCGATTCTTCCGATAAACATTAGCGTCATCAATAATAGCTTAGCGGAAGTGCTTAAATCGCTTGTGATGCCTAAAGATGATCCGGTAGTTCCGAAAGCGGAAGATACTTCGAAGATGATCTTTATAATGGGCAGCCCTGGTTCAAGGAATGAAAGAAAAATAATCGAACCGCCCCAAATAAAGAAGCCTGTTGTGATCACGACGAATGAGCGTTGTACATCAACTGGATGAACTTCTCTATTAAAAATCTTAATGGTATTTTTTCCTCTCGCATAAAAGTAAACACTCAAAATAGCGATCGCAAAAGTAGTCGTTCTCAGCCCGCCACCTACACTGCTTGGCGAAGCGCCGATAAACATCAGTGTTGAAATAAGCAGCAGGGTGGCCATTGAAAACTCGTTCAAGTCCAGTGAAGTTAAGCCGGCACTGCGAGCAGCGATAGATTGGAAAGCAGAATAAAAGAACGACTCATGCCATGTTTTATCAATGAAAAAGTGATTTCGTTCAAGCAAATAAATGAGCAGAGTACCGAGAGCCGCCAAAATGGCATATACGGTCGTTGTCAGCTTTGTAAACAGAGAGAAATGAAACTTCACTGGCTCTCTGTAAGTCAAATAATCTTTAATTTCTACTAACACAGGAAAACCGATAGCACCGAGCACAATCAATATCATATTGATAAACTGGACAAAGTAATCATTGGAAAAACCAATTAATGAGCTTCCGGTTATATCAAACCCGCCGTTCGTTGTGGCGCTGATTGAAGCAAAAACCCCATGTAAAAAGGCTTCAGAAACAGTCGGATAATATTGAAGAAAATACGTGCTTAAAATAAGAGCACCGACAGCTTCAATTCCAAGAATTAATAAAAAGATTTCAATCATCAGCCTGACGAGTCCGGCTAAATCTGTTCTATTTTGGTCAGCCATGATCAGCTGACGCTCGCGCATCCCAATCCGCTTTCCAAATAAGATCCAGATAATAGAGCTCAGAGTCATAATCCCTACGCCGCCTACTTGCAAAATAAACAGGATAAAAAAATAACCGACCGTACTGAATGTATCAACGACTGAAACTGTTGATAACCCAGTAACACTTAAAGCACTGACCGCCACGAAGGCAGCATCTATAACAGAAATTTCAACTCCGGGTTTATGAGCAATAGGTAACAGCAATAAGCCGGTAGAGAACAATGCACCGGTTAGATACAGCATGACGATTAATTGAAAAGTGGACAACTTGAGTGCTTTTATTTTCCCAGGATCTTTCATAACATCTACCTCTCAATTTTCCCGGCATAATGTCTGCCCGATTTTTGCGTCGTAAAAACATATTCCCTATTATATTAGAAAAAGGAACGAATTTAAAAGCCTTTCCTCAAAAGAAAAAAACCTTCAAAGATATGAACAAATGACAGAGAGGATGTTTTATTTTTTTCGACAAAAAACGAAACCAAATAAAAAAGAAAACGTATAAATAGGCAACTGCGGAAAAGGAGGAAAAAGATGAAGAAGATTTGGAAGCGGCTAAAGTTTGTTTTTACTTTCAGACGGTCTATCCCGTTCTTAAAGGATTTCTTTTTAAGCAAAGAAGTAACTGCCGTTAGCAAAATAGTATCCATTGGGTTAATCATTGGCTATTTGTTGCTGCCATTTGATTTGATTCCTGATTTTTTTGCCGTTTTCGGCTTAATAGATGATATTGCCATTTTTGCGTTTGTACTTCAACAAATTGTTAAACTGGCACCAGATTCATTAAAAGAAAAGCATAAGATGATATAAACACTGCCCTGTACCGCTATTTGAGGTACAGGGCCATTTTTTTTTTTTTTCAGGAGACAGGAGCAAAAATGACTTGCAAATTTCTTGCCGCTTTTATTAATTGCTCTTCCGGCTGAACAAGGGCGATTCGCACATAGCCCTCTCCGGAAGGGCCAAAAGCATTTCCTGGCACCATAACGACACCGGCTTTTTCAATACAGTAAAAAGCAAACTCTTTGGAAGTCCAGCCTGCCGGTATTTCGGCCCAAATAAACATGCCGCCTGATGGACGGTCAACATCCCAGCCGATAGTGCTCAACTCATTGATGAATAGGTTCCGCCGCCGCTCAAAAACGGAGCGGACCTGCTGGCTGATTTTCTCGGCATGATCGAAGGCGGTGATGGCCGCAGCTTGAATCGGGGCAAATATGCCGTAATCTAAATTAGACTTTAATTGAGTGATTGCTTTAATGATATCCTCATTGCCAGCAATATAAGCGATGCGGGCTCCAGCCAGGCTAAAGCTTTTAGAAAGCGAATTAATTTCAATGCCGACCTCTTTGGCGCCTGGCACACTCAAAAAGCTGAGCGGTTTTGTATCATCAAAATAAAATTCTGAATAAGCTCCGTCATGAAGAACGACAATCTGATGTTTTTTAGCAAAAGCGATGACGTCGTTGAAAAATTGCTCATCTGCTTCGCCAGCAATCGGATTGCCGGGGTAGTTTAAAATCATCAGTTTTGCTTTTTCAGCAACCTCATTTGGAATAGCGGTTAAATCGGGAAGAAAGCGGTTTTCTTTAAGCAATGGCATGTAAAAAGGCTCCGCTCCCGCTACAGCTAATCCGGTTTCATAGGCGGTATACCCAGGATCTGTGACAAGAACGACATCTCCAGGGTCAGCAAATACGAGCGGTAAATGGACAAGTCCTTCTTGGGAGCCCATCGCATGAACAATTTCTGTTTGAGGGTTTAAGGTAACCCCGTATACCCGTTTATAATAGCGAGCGGCTGCCTCATAAAATGCTTTCGTGCCTGAGAGGGTATACCCATAGCTGGAAGGCTCAGCAGCTCGGGCAGCAAGCTCATGGCGGATAACATCCGCTGGCGGGAGGTCGGGACTTCCTAAGCTTAAATCGATGAGTTCTTTTCCTTCTGCTTCCTGCTTGACTTTAAATGATTTTAACTCACTAAAAATAGATGAACCGAACTTTTCCATTCGCTTTGAATAATGAAACGCCAAGATGAACGCCCCCTGTGTAGTATAGATCAGTCTTTATTCCATATTGTAGCATACAGAATTCTTATTTAATTTTAAATTTTTCAATTAATTACCATAATTGTTCAGATGGCAAGTTTGGGCTTGCTTGCCAGTTTCCTTTCTCCGGGAACGGGAATAGTCCTGTATGCAGGAGAGGGAGGAGCATTATGGACAAAAAGAGAACGAGAAAGCAGATTTTGATTATTATTTTTCTAAGCATTTATGCAGTCACCATGCTGGGCAATGTGTATAAGCCGCTTCCCAAGCATGTATCATATGAAAGCCCTGTTTACCAGGTAGGGGAAGATCAGGTGAATTTTTATTATAATTTGTCTGGAAAGAGAAAAGAGGGGAAGACATTTACTGAACAAATATTTAAAAGAACACTGGAGATTATTGATGAGGCTGACCAATTTATCGTATTGGACTTTTTCCTCTTTAATTCCTATCATAATAAAAATCAACAATTTCCTAAAATAACAGAGAAGCTCACTAGAGCCCTGATTGAGAAAAAAAAGAAAAACCCGGATATAGACATCATTCTTATCTCCGATGAAGTAAATACATCCTATAATTCTCACAAGGCACCTGAATTTGAAATGCTGAAGAAAAATGGCATAAAAGTTGTTTTAACCGATGTTCAACCGCTGCGTGATTCCACCCCGCTTTATAGTGGAGTGTGGCGGATGTTTTTTCAATGGTTTGGCGAC
Source organism: Pseudobacillus sp. FSL P4-0506 (assembly GCF_038003025.1). NCBI lineage: Bacteria > Bacillati > Bacillota > Bacilli > Caryophanales > Bacillaceae > Pseudobacillus > Pseudobacillus sp. FSL P4-0506. Next base: position 2,907,770 of record NZ_JBBOOI010000001.1, on the reverse strand, counting down.
AAAGGAAAAGGATGGCTGCCCAATGCACTTGCGGAAACGGCACCGGATATGACGGTGCGTTCTTATTTGAAATTATTTAACGTTAAAGCGAATCATCGGAAGACCATTGCCACAGAAAAAACAACGCTTATCAGTTCAGGCAATCCTCATGATGCGAGTGCATATTTTGCCAATACAGCCTACGAAGTGAGAGGAGCTTTAATGAATGATCTGCTCGTTTCAGAAAAGGCGGCGGCTGATACACGACGGAAAATTACTTTCCCGGAGCCTGTCCACCAACAGACCGGTAAAGGCAATATGTACGTACAGTTATTAACAGAAGGAAAAATTGCAAAAGCGGCCAAACGGGAAATAACAAAGGCGAAGAAAGGAGAAGAAATCTGGCTTGCGATGTTTTATCTTGCCGATCGTGACATGGTTGATGCTTTGGCGGAGGCGGCGAATAGAGGGGTAAAAGTGAACCTCATTTTAGATACGAACAAAAACTCGTTTGGTAAAAAGAAAACAGGATTGCCGAATATTCCAATCAGCGAAGAACTTCTGGAAGATTCTCACGGCAAGATCCATATTCGATGGTTTGCGCCAGAACCTGAGCAATTTCATACGAAAATGATTTATATAAAAAAGAAGAAGAGCAGCACGATTATTAGCGGTTCTGCCAATTATACATCAAGAAATTTGAACAACTTTAATTTGGAGACAAGTGTAAAGATAACAGGCCCTCATTCGGCTGCTGTCATAGCGGAAACAGAACGTTATTTTCAGCAGATTTGGAACAACGAAGGGGCAGAATATACAACGAATTATAAAATACATTATGAAAAAACAGCAGGAATCAAGAGGGTAGTATATACACTACAGAAGCTTTTGCATTTAACCACATATTAATGTAGAACCAAACAAGCAGGCGGATTCGCCTGCTTGCTTGGTTTGCAGAAATTGACAAAATAATTTTTTTTAAAACAACCATGCTATAAGAGAATCGATTACAAGGAGGAACAGCAATGACAGTAATTAGTGATTTAAAGCAAACGATGTCCGGATTAAAAAGTGCCCAAGCAAGCCTCGAGGGATTTGCTTTAGCTACAGAAAACCAACAGGCGAAGCAATTATTCCAAACGGCTGCTCAACAAACCCAGTCGGTAATAGATGCTCTTCAGCCGCGCATCACTGAAGTAGAAAATGAAGAACCGCAATACAAAAATAGTTAAATAAATACACTTTGTGCAAAAATCAAAAAACATTCAATAGCAGCAAATGGAGGTGAAAGCGTGGAGAAGCAGCGAACATGGGTCTTTGATAACAAACCAGTCATTATTTCAACCGGCGTTGTCGGGGGACCGTTTGAAAGCAACGGAAAGCTAGCAAATGAGTTTGATGTGCTGCATGATGATCTATGGATCGGGCAGGAGTCCTATGAGAAAGCGCATAGAAAGTTAATGGAAGAAGCTTCTTTGCGGGCTATTGAAAAGGCAAGACTGAAAAAGCAGGATATTGAATACTTCTTCGCCGGTGATTTAATTAATCAAATCACGCCGACAAGCTTTGCTGCTCGGACTCTTGCTGTGCCGTACCTCGGACTGTTCGGTGCCTGTTCCACATCGATGGAAGGGTTGGCGCTCAGTTCCCTTCTTATCAACAGTAAGATGGCGAACTTTGTTTTAACTGGTGCATCTAGCCACAATGCGGCAGTGGAAAAACAATTTCGTTATCCAACAGAATACGGAAGCCAGAAGCCGCCAACGGCTCAATGGACGGTAACAGGAGCTGGGACAGCCATCGTGGCCCAACAAGGCGAGGGCCCTCATATTTTATCTGCCACGATTGGAAGAGTCATTGATATGGGGCTGACCGATCCCTTTAATATGGGAGGAGCCATGGCTCCAGCTGCAGTGGATACAATTATTGATCATCTTACTTCTTTAAAAATTGACCCTTCTTACTATGATTTAATTGTTACAGGAGACTTAGGAACAATCGGCAGAAACATCGCCCTTGAATTGCTGAAAAAAAGAGGCATCGAAATCAATGAGAGTCAGTTTCAGGACTGCGGCTTAATGATTTATAAAGAGAACCAAGAAGTCTTTGCCGGGGCAAGCGGAGCAGGGTGCTCGGCTGTTGTCGGCTATGGGCATTTGCTAAACCGATTGAAAAAAGGAGAACTAAAACGGATTCTATTAGTGGCGACTGGGGCTTTGCTGTCCCCGCTTTCCTTCCAGCAACAAGAATCTATTCCTTGCATTGCCCATGCGGTAGCGATTGAATCTAACCAGTAAGAGGAGACTATTATGACCGTAGCATCAGATGTGAAAATATGTACGGCCGGTTTAAAACAAGCAGAAGCGGTTTTTTCTAAGCTGGCCCTGTTGTCAAGTGATCCCGAAGCGCAACGGCTTTTTCATGAGAGTATGCTTACTATGCAGGAGATCATCGAACGAATGAACAAGCGAATTTTTGAACTGGAAAATGAGGAACCGCAATATAAAGGGTTTTAGTCGGGGGATGATTATATGACTCAGTGGCTAGAAGTCCTGATCCGGTCTATATCTTTTTTGACCATCTTATTTATCATTACAAAGGTAATTGGAAAAAGGCAAATTGCTCAGCTGTCCTTTTTTGAATATATTGCAGGCATCACAATTGGTAGCATTGTCGCTGAAGCTTCGCTAGCAAGAGAGCGGTCAATTATCGATGCTCTTATAGCAATTGCGGTATGGGGAATTATACCCGTTCTTGCTGACTATATTGCTATGAAGAGCAAATCAGCAAGAGGGGTGCTAGAAGGCCATAGCACAGTATTTATAAAAGATGGAAAAATTCTTGAGGATAATTTAAAGAAAGAAAAATATACAACAGACGAATTGCTTTCTTTATTGCGGAAAAAGAATATTTTCTCCTTAGAAGATGTGGAATATGCCGTTTTAGAGCAAGACGGAAATCTAAATGCTCTCTTGAAAAAAGATAAGCGTCCATTAACGAGAAGCGATTTACAAATGCTTTCAATCAATGAAAAAGAGCCCTATACCGTTATTATGGATGGGCGTGTATTAGTGGAGACACTTTCAAAAAGCGGCAAAACGAAGGAATGGCTGAATCAAGAGTTAGAAGCGGCCGGTGTGACACTTGAAAATGTGTTTCTCGGTCAAGTAAATTCTTATGGAGAACTGTACATCGATTTATTTGATGATCAGCTGCAGGCGCCTCCGCCGCAGGAAAGGCCGTTATTGCTGGCAAACTTGAAGAAATTTGCTGCGGATATGGAAGCTTTCGCCTTAGCTACAGACTGCCAAAAAACAAAGAAAATGTATGAAAAAAATGCGGCGGATATTCAAAGGCTCATTCGGCAAACAAAGCCATATCTATCGAATTAAAGCTCTCTCGTTAGACAGTTTTTAATTCGATTTTTCTTAATTCAATATGTGCAAAATTCAAAAAATGAATTTTTATTGGTTCTATAGCCAGTAATTTGCTAAAATAAAGATAAAGTAATCATACAAATAGGAAGGCAAAGGAGTGAGGAGTTTGCCAAGAGGTGAAGGAAAGTTCCTAATTAAGCAAAGAGCCTTTTTAAAACTTTTTATGATTCGTTTCGTAGAAGAAAATAAGTTGTATGGCATGCAGGCGATGGATGAACTGAAGATGACCTTTAAACAATTCGGCTATGAACCGAACCATTCGGAAATTTATCGGTCGCTTCATGAGTTAATTGATGATGGGATTTTAAAAAGACAGAAAAAATTGCAGGAAGGCGCCAAATATAAAGAAGTTGTCATTTATCAGTTTGCTGACTATGAAAAAGCAAGGCTTTATAAGAAGCAAGTAAAAACAGATCTCGATCGAAGCATGGGACTGTTGCGTAAAGCGCTGGAAGATGTGTATTAACATAAAGGGCAATGAGCAGCGAAAGAAAAGAGGGATAAGATGGGAATATTTGACGGTTTAATTGGCAATGCGACAGAAGCGGATATTGAGAAAGTAGAAAAAACGCTTGAGAAAATTCTTTATGAGGGAGAACAGATTGAGAAGGCCTTTCAGATTTTAAGGGACTTAATTGTTTTCACTAGCAGGCGCCTAATAACAATTGATAAGCAAGGAGTAACTGGAAAAAGAATGGAATACCATTCTATTCCCTACCGCAGCATTACGCATTTCAGTGTACAGACAGCTGGCACATTCGATCTGGAGGCTGAGCTGCTTATTTGGATCGCTGGCACAGAGAATCCTATTGCGAAGCAGTTTCGAAAAGATGACAGCATATTTGATGTGCAAAGAGCACTTGCTGCTTATGTGTTGTAGCGTCCTTACATATCAAGTTTGCATACATAAAAGAAAAGAGACAGACGCATGAGCTGTTTCTTTTTTGGAAAAGTCTTATTAAGCTGTTTTTTTATGATTTTCATCCTGGATAGATATATGTAGAGAAGGCACCATAGATGGAAGAAGAAAATGAAATCAGACTTTGCCTGCTGCATCGCAAGGAAATAGCAAGTCAAGTCTGACTTTATCAATATCCCAGGAGGATGTATCTTGATCGGAGATCCTATCTATGGTGTTTCATTCATGAGGCAAAGGCAGTGTTATTCACACTGATTGTTTAGCACCAGAAGGAAGCGCCAATGATAATCAAAAGAATGAACAACACAACAATCAATGCAAAAGTGCCGCCGTAACCGCCGCCATAATAGCCACCGCCGTAGCCGCCGCCATAACCGTAGCCGCCACAGCATCCGCCGCCAAAGAAGCCCATGTTTTTCACCTCCTAATTAATTAAGAACAATATATACTATGAGTTACATATAAAGAAGGTTTGGATTAATGTACTAGTAGGATAAGTAATTGCTGTTTTTTGATTGCTTTCGTGAGATCATTCAGTTTATAAGAAAAGCTTTCATTGCTGCGTTTGCCGCAGATTGACATGAAAATGAAACAGCCAGGCGTGTACCTGGCTGTTTTATTTAAAAGACAACGAATCATTAAAAGCCAAACCGTCTAGGTCTTGGAGGACAACAAGGATTAACTGGCTTCCCACACATGATGTGTTGTTCACAACATTCGTTCACAACAGATTCTGTATGTGGGAAATAATGTTCGTGATTAATCATATGTTTGTTAACTGTAGTTGTATGAGAAGGATGAATATGTGGTACGACAGTATTGAAAACATTTGTTTTGACAAATTGCTGTGTCGGTGAAACTAATGGCGGATCGTATTGAGTAGGCATTAGTTGCGGTGGGCACAGATGAGGAGGACATCCTCCATGGCCAGCCCAAGGTCTATTAAACATGTCATGACCTCCTTTTTTCTAAGGTGTGAGTCATTAATAGTCTATGGAAATAGACTGGTTATGTCCGGGTTGGTTACCCATTTATTTCAAATAAAAGAGAAATGAAACGTGACAGATTAATCTTTCTACAAAGAGACCAGATTCGTCACACAACCTAAGAAGGATAAGGGGAAATGACTGGTAGAAGAAAAGCATAAGAAAAAGAGAGCCCTTGGTTGCTCTCTTTTCTTATGTCTGGATAAAGATACATATGGCTGTTAATACTTATGTTGCTTTTTAGACTTTTTTTTATGATGAGGCTTATGATGAGGCATTGGATAAGCCATCGGCGGTTGAGTAATTAACACGGCTTGTTGCTGGGTCACATGTGGATGCGCTAGATAATGATGAAAGTGGTGATGAAAATGATGGTGATGCGGACAGCATTCCATCTCGCTTACTGGGTGTCCACACCCCATCATTTGGGCATGGCCAGGGTGCATCATGGGTGCCCCATGCATAAATCCTCTCATATCAGGGACTGCATATTGATCTGGCCACATTTCCTCGTCTAACCACATGCCTTCGCTCTGCTCAATGCTTACATTTTCTCTTTCATATTGATCCTGCCATACATTTTGGTCTGGCCACATATGATTTTGTTCTTGTTCCATTTTTGCCACCTGCTTTTTAATAGTTGTAGAAAACTTTCGTACACTTGCATGCTATGTTCCATACTTAAAAAAAGAGCTTGTTTTTATCGGGTTTGGGTGATGACCTATTATCTGCAAAAAATTATTTAATCTTTTGAGGTTTTTTAGTGGAAACACGTTTAGAAAGTGGGCTCTTCATTTCTTTGTGCCGAAAAATCAGCATTTTTTCTCATTTTTCAAAAAAATATTGTTTTTTAACTTTTTTTATGGATATAATTAACAACGTAGATTTAATGCGTTTGTCAGCCGTACGTTCATGAACTGGTCAGCTTTCACATTAACTTCAAGAGGCAGAAGCAATGGATGCTTTTTGAAAGGAGGTGAGACCAGATGACGATCAACTTAATATTTGTCATTATCACCATAAAAAGACGCAAAAAAAGTGTGGAAGATTATTTTCATGACGAGCGCGTTGAACAAATGTATGAAGAAATGAAATTAAAGCAACACGAAAACATGAGAAACCTGTTTTAAAAAAATTACAAACTGGAAGGAGAATGTACTATGACTTTCTTATTGCCAACTCAAGTAAAATTATTGAATTCACTCTTCGTTTTGAAGGATTCTGCCTAGTAAAGCTGACCAGAACTAAAGTAACACCATAGCTGATAATTTTGCCCCCGCCATGTAATTTGCTGCGGGGGTTTTTATCGTCAATGGAGAGAGTACATATAATTTTTGAATAGGAATGATACTTATGTCGACTGCAACGAATAAAGCCGAAGTACGTCAGGCTACAATCTACAGTATTTTGTTTGCTATTAGTGCAGGGCACTTTATTAATGACTCCATACAATCTGTAGTCCCTGCTATGTTTCCGATTATTGAACGTTCTTTAGATTTATCTTATGCACAGCTGGGCTGGATTGCTTTCGTATTAAATATGACCTCTTCGGTGATGCAGCCGGTATTTGGAGCTGCGGCTGACCGGAAACCGCAACCATACCTGCTGCCGGCCGGAATGCTTCTATCTATGATTGGTGTTATCGGTTTTGGTTTGTCTCCTAACTTTTATTTCGTACTCTTCGCTGTATTGTTTATTGGCTTAGGGTCAGCTGTTTTTCATCCGGAAGGATCACGGGTCGCTTTTATGGCAGCAGGTGGCAAGCGAGGGCTGGCCCAATCCATTTATCAAATGGGCGGGAACGGCGGCCAATCGCTGGCTCCAGTTTTTACAGCCTACATTTTTTTACCGCTTGGTCAGAAGGGAGCGTTATTGTTTGCGGCAGTTACCGCAGTTGGTGCGTTGCTGCTTTCAAGAGTCTCCGCCTGGTATAAGCAACGGCTGACAACTCAGGCGGCAAAGAAGAAACAGCAAGTTTCCTTGGAAAAAACAAAATTACAGGCACGGATAAAGTGGGCAATGGTGTTATTAATTTTCTTTGTATTTGCCCGCTCCTGGTATGCGGCAGCTATAACGAACTTTTATCAATTTTATTTAATTAAGGATTATGGATTGACTATTAAACAATCACAATTATATTTGTTTGTTTACTTGGCTGCTGGCGTGGCAGGCACGTTTCTTGGCGGGCCGCTGGCTGATCGCTTTGGCCGGAAAAATCTACTTGTCTTTTCCATGCTGGGTGCTGCTCCGCTTACAGTCATTCTTCCATATGTACCGGCTTTCGCTGTCCTGCCGCTCTTGTTGTTAATTGGTTTTATCTTGCTATCAAGCTTTAGTGTAGCCGTGGTTTATGCACAGGAGCTGCTTTCTAATAAAATTGGGATGGCTTCCGGTTTAATTGTTGGGCTTGCGTTCGGGATGGGGGCTATCGGGGCTGTCATCCTCGGCTTTCTCGCTGACAGTTTCGGAATAAAATTTATTATGATTCTATCAAGTCTTCTCCCGCTTCTCGGTATTTGTGCTCTTTGGCTTCCAGGAGATCAAAAATTACGGGAAATGCAGGATAAGTAATGGTAAATTAAAGACCGCTTCACATACAGTTATTCACTGGTTGTGCGGCGGCTTTTTTTACCTATCAGTAATCAATTTATCAATAAGGCGGAGGAAGGTATGCTAAGGCAAATAGTCAGTATAATTTAGATGGCTATAAAAATGATGTATTAAATTTTTAAGCAGAGCCTATTAGTTGAAAAGCAATGTATACGTTTATTAAGCTGCATAGTATTTTAAGTTCTTTACTCTTTAGTAGATGTAATAGCTTTTTTGTAGAATTGAGTCAACTTAGTTCTGAATATTCAGTTGACATGATCTCTTCCATAGACTAGTATCTAAATTAGATAGATAAGAGCGGATGAATATTGTGGGAGAGACTAGACCCATGGTTTAGCACCGAAGGAGCAAGTACCAGCTGGTATCAATCTCTCAGGTAAAAGGACTACAATAGGACGCATCTCTGGAGAGAGCCATAGGCCACCAAAGGAGTTAAACTCTCAGGTACAAGGGACAGAGAAAAATGGGAAATACTCCTGTTTTTCTCTGTCTTTTTTTGTCGGAGAAAAATGGAGAAAAGTAAAAAGGAGGAGGAGAAGCTCGAAATTATCCTTGTAAGAAAAAGAATTGTAATGACTCTATTTCTAGATTGATTGCACAACAAGAAATGAAAGAAACTGCCCTGAAAAAGAGTTAGAAGCCTTGGATTCGATTGTTTTAGAAATTGCAGGCATTAACGGAACGGGAGCATGTGTATTGACAAAAGTTACCACTGCAGAGCATGCATGTTCTTTTGAGGAATTTATTTATTCTAAAATGTAAGCGCTTTTTTCTTTCGGATTAACGAATTTTATATTAAACTTTAATTGTGGGATATTTAATTTATTAGCTTACGATTTAAATACCGTAACAAAATATTTTAAATCGACAAGAAAGAATATTCCGAAAAGTAGAAAGAGGGAAATGGTATGCAGGAACAAACTTTGTCGAGAGGCCTGAAAAACCGGCACGTGCAACTCATTGCTATTGGCGGGGCAATTGGAACAGGATTATTTCTTGGAGCAGGAAAATCTATTCATTTAGCAGGCCCTTCCATTTTATTTGCTTATATGATTACAGGAGTCATTTGTTTTTTAATCATGCGTGCACTTGGGGAATTGCTTTTAAGTAATTTAAATTATCATTCGTTTGTTGACTTTGTAAGAGATTATTTAGGGAATATGGCAGCGTTTATGACTGGATGGACCTACTGGTTCTGTTGGATTTCTATTGCGATGGCCGATTTAACGGCTGTTGGTTTGTATACTCAGTATTGGTTTCCATCTGTCCCGCAGTGGATGCCAGGGTTAATCGCCCTTGTCATTTTACTATTTATGAACCTTGCTACTGTCAAACTGTTTGGTGAAATGGAATTCTGGTTTGCTTTGATTAAGGTTATCGCCATTCTAGCACTGATTGTTGTTGGGGTTGTAATGATTATTAAAGGCTTTTCTACTCCTTCAGGAGCAGCCAGTTTTACAAATCTATGGAGCCATGGCGGCATGTTCCCTAATGGCATAAATGGATTTATCCTTTCCTTTCAGATGGTCGTGTTTGCGTTCGTTGGCATTGAATTGGTAGGGTTGACAGCGGGTGAAACAGAGGATCCAGAGAGAGTTATTCCAAAAGCGATTAACAATATTCCTATTCGGATTATTATTTTCTATATTGGTGCGCTTATCGTTATTATGAGTGTGTATCCGTGGAACGATATTATCCCAACCGAAAGCCCATTCGTGCAAGTATTCGTGGCAGTTGGTATCGCTGCAGCTGCTGGTATTGTGAATTTCGTCGTGTTGACGTCTGCGGCTTCAGCATGTAATAGTGCCATCTTTAGTACAAGCCGGATGGTCTACTCACTTGCTAAAGACAAAAATGCACCTGTATCTTTGGCCAAGCTTGATGGTCGCAAGGTACCTTCTAATGCCTTGTTCTTTTCAACAGTAGTCATCTTGATTTCCGTTGTATTGAACTATGTGATGCCAGAGGGAGTATTTACATTAATCACAAGTGTTTCTACCGTATGTTTTATCTTTATTTGGGGCATTACAATCATCAGCCATTTGAAATACCGTAAAACAAGACCGGATTTAGCGAAAGTGAATAAATTTAAAATGCCGCTTTACCCGTTTGCTAATTACTTAATTTTAGCTTTCCTGGCATTCGTTCTTGTCGTGCTTGCTCTTGCGGAAGATACTCGTATTTCCTTATTCATTACGCCTGTTTGGTTTATTTTGTTAATCGCGGTGTATAAGATGCGCAAAGTAAAGATAAATCATGCCGATCAAGAAAAAATAGTAGAAAATTAAAAGACAATATAATAGATGTAAAGACCGGAGCTGCAGCTGAAAAGTATAAACGCTTATTCAGCTGCAGCTCCTTTTATTTTCCTATATCTTGCATGTTAGAAAGCTATCTGTTAAAAGGTAGCCATCATTATAGCTAAAAATTGAAAATAGAAAGGATATACATTATAGTAAAATATTAGTAGGATAATAAGCCTATCTATTACAACTAAAGATCATAGGGGGAGAATATGAGAAAAAACGCTTCTGTTCGATCAAAAATTTTATTAGTTATCACAGCTATCATCTTTACTATTGGCCTTGCTGCATCAGCAGGAATTTACTATTCCGTCCATACTTCTGCCAATCATTCGTTAGGAGCCTTCGCAGGGGATATAGCAAAAAACTATAGTGAAACAATAGATGGGGAAAAGTATGAATCGTTTATAAACGATCCAAAGGAAGATAGAAATTATCATTCGCTTCAAAAGAAGTTAGCGCACTTTCGAGAACAAACGGGGGCTTTATTCGTATATATTTTAGATGTAGACGGTCAAAAGGTCCGCAACATGATAGATGGAGGCTCCAACCTTTCGGATGATAAACCGCCTGCAATGGGAGACGAGAGCTCTATTCCTGCAGAAGAGCTAGCTCCGGTATTGGAGGGAGAGATACAGCGTACAGATGTATTCAACGATCCGAAATACGGCCAATATTTATCAGGGTTTGCACCAATCAAAAACGAGAACGGAGAAGTGATTGGTGTATTGGGAATTGATATTTCGGCTGAAACCGCTAACAAAATAGGAGGGGATGTATTTTTCTCTACTGGGTTAAAGCTTCTAGCCCTTATTTTTTTATTGTTTTTATTAACTGTTGGAGGAATGAACGTTTATTTAAAAAGAAAGCTTTCTCCATTAACTTTACTTGAAAAGCAAGCGGAGAAAATGGGGAACGGTGATTTTTCCGAACAGATTCAGGCTGCCTCAGGAAAAGATGAATTTAGCAAAATTCAACAGGCGTTTATACTTATGCAGAAGCAGTTAAGAGGATTAATTAAAGAGGTACAGTCATCCTCAGATTATAGCGCCAACACATTTACAGAAATAACAAACGGTTCACGGGATATTCGTGAACAGACGAAAGAAATTGTACATGCAAGCAGTGAAATTGCTTTGGGGAATCAGGAGGTTACAAAAGCTGTTGAAAAGTCTGCGGTGGCCGTCAACCATTTACATGAAAATTTAAATGATATGGAGCAAAATATTCAAAAATTGCATCGTTTTTTTAAAGAAATTACGGCAGGACAGCAAGAGAGCATTGCGCAACTCAGTCAATTTATCATTCATTCTGAGCAAACACAGACGAGTTATCAATCAATGGTAGAAGAATTAAAAATACTACAGGAAGAGTCTGCGGCTATTACAAAGATTATTTCTGACATTCAAGGCATTGCTGATCATACAAATTTACTAGCGCTCAATGCTAGCATCGAAGCTGCAAGAGCTGGAGAACATGGGAAGGGATTTGCGGTAGTAGCTAAAGAAGTCAGCGCTCTTTCCACCCAATCGAAAGAAGCAACGAGTATGATCCAGCATTCTTTAAGCAACATTCAGTCGCAAGTGGAAAAAACGATTGAACGAACGGATGCAACATCACGGGAATTCCTTATTCAAAAAGCTGAAATTGACGCAGTCATTACAAATGTCAATCGCTTGAAAGAAAAAATCGAACAATCCTTTAGGGAGTTAACTGTTATTCAAGAGAGAACGTCCTCAATTATGAGCGAACATTCTACTTTAAATCACCAGATGATCTCTGTAAATTCTGTATCAGAAGAAACGGCTGCTGCTACAGAAGAGGTGGATGCAATTATTCAGCAGGTGCAAAGCAATTTGAATCGCTTTACAGATCAAGTTATAGAAGCCGGTCATGTTGTTACAGAGGTCCATCAAAAGGTACGAGCCTTCAAATTATAAACCCATTAAAAAAGCTAGTTCGTCCAGAAGTACTTCTGGACGAACTAGCTTTTTGTTGAGAGCAATCTTATATAAAATTTCTTAAGGCTGCCATGATGGCAATCCCGACGATAACAGTTACTAACAGGCTTTTCGTCCATAAAGCAATGAGTAAAGTAGGAATGGTTGCTACTAAAACTTGCCAATTAAGAGACGGTAGTGTTCCTTCTCTATGCTCAATTACACTTCCTGCCACCAAAGCCGTTAAAATACACACTGGGATAAAGGAAAGCCACTTCATTATAGCGTCCGGTAGTTGTACGTTACGCACAATCAGAAAAGGAGCAACACGAGGAATCCAAGTCACGATCGCACAGCCGGCCAGGATAAGAATTACAGTTATGTTTATACTCATTTAGACGTCACCACCCCGATGGTCGCTACGATCACAGTCGAGAAAATAACGGCGAGATCGACTGTGACGAAAGATGAGAAAATATACATCATTACAATCATTAGGAAGATAAGCATTAAATAGTGCTTTAACTTGGCTGCTTTAATGCTTTCCAGCTGCAGTACAAGGAGGGCGATAAACATTGCAGTTAAAGCAAAATCTAAGCCGAATTTCTCAGGATCAGCTACCCACTTTCCAAGAACTGCACCAATGACACAAGAAGCAATCCACGTCGTATAAGCCGTTAAATTAAGCCCATTCATCCAACGGTCATTCACCGGCCTGTTGTTGAAAATTCTTCCTGCTGCGACTCCGAATGATTCGTCTGTTACAAGCGTTCCGATGCCAGCGTTTTTCCATGCGGAATATTTTGAAAAGTGTGGAGCCAACGTGGCACTCAATAAAAAGTGACGCAAATTGACAATAAAGGTAGTAAAGATAATAGCTGAAGCCGGGCTTCCAGTTGCCAGCATTCCACAAATAATAAATTGAGCAGCGCCAGCATAAACAAAAATGGACATAAAAGCAATTTCAATAACAGACAGGCCGGAAGCAACACCGATCATACCAGCCGCAAAGCCAATGCTTATGTACCCTAAAAGCGTGGGAATACAATCTTTTACTCCCTCTTTAAACGATAATGATTCTTCTTCCGTAGCTTCCACTTTTTATCTCCCCCATCTCGTTGTTTATGATATTATACATTTGTATGTTATAATGTTCAATCATAAATAACGGGAGGATGATGATGGAGTCTTTACAGGAATTAATAGGAAAGAATTTATTTGCAATCCGTAAGGGCAGAGGATTGAGTCTAGATAAAACAGCTGAATTAACAGGTGTCAGTAAAGCAATGCTTGGACAAATAGAAAGAGGGAAAACCAATCCAACAGTTACGACGCTTTGGAAAATAGCGAACGGCTTGAATGTTTCTTTTTCTGCATTCATGAAAGAGGAAAAGACGCATATCACCCAAGTAAAGAAAGAAGAGCTGCAAGCATTAATTGACGATGAAGGAAACTATTTGGTTTATCCGCTTTTTCCTTATCACCCCCAGAAAAAGTTTGAAATTTACTCGGTTGAAATTGAACCAGGAGGAAGCCACTTCTCCGACGTGCATACAAAAAACAGTGAGGAATTTATTTTAATAAGTGAGGGAGAATTGACAATTGAAATACAGGGCCGGGAGTTTACGTTAAGTAAAGGAGAGGCCTTGAGCTTTCAGGCTCACCAAGAGCATACGTACAAAAACTTTTCTCAGAAAAAGACTTCCTTTTTTGTTATTATCTATTATCAAGAATAGCTGAGGGAAAGTACCGAAGGGAAGCTTTTGTAAATGAAGGGCGTACACAAGGTTCTGCTGTTTGTGTCAGCATGCTCTGAGATAGACTCTGGACAAAAGTCAATCTGTAAGAAGTAGTAACGGAGGAGACGCCGCCTTTTTTTATTGTAAAAGTTAAAGATAGAGAAGAAGGATGGAAAGTAGATATATCATGTAAAGTGAATAATAATGAAAAAGGCAGGATTGCCATTCATGCTCCAAAAGATTTAAAAAAGTATGCAGAGCTAGGATCTCTTGAATATGATGATAGGACGAGAGAGCAGTTTGAAGAAAAAGTAAAAGTGAAGCAAAAAATCGCCCTAATAGGCGATTTTTAATTTGATGGAAGCAAGTAAAATACTGAGAAAAAGTGAGTCACGCTGCCGGCAAGAACGAACAGATGCCAGACCATGTGGTGGTATTTAAATCCTCTCCATACATAAAACACGGCGCCGAGTGTGTATAGAATTCCCCCTGTGACTAAAAGGGCAAGACTGCCGGCGGAGAGGTTCTGAACGAGCGCATCCCATGCAAATACAATGAGCCAGCCCATCACTACATAAAGAAACGTGGAAGTATTTAAAAACTTTTTAACGAAGAAGCATTTAAATACTGTTCCGCACAGAGCAAGTCCCCAAACAACACCGAACAATGTCCAGCCGAGCGATCCCTTTACAGCTAGAAATAAAAAGGGAGTGTAGGTGCCCGCGATGAAAAAGTAAATCGAAGAGTGATCGAAAATTTCAAATAAATTTTTGGCCTTGCCCTCTGGGAAGCTATGCACGAGTGTAGAGGATATATACAATACAAGCATCGTTACGCCAAAAATTGTAAAACTGATCACGTGCCAAACTGTCCCGTATACAGAGGAGTAAACAATAAGAAGGATGAGCGCAGCCACGCTGAGCAAAGCACCAATTCCATGAGTAATCGAATTGGCAATCTCCTCTCCTTTTGAAAATGTATGAGTATTTGCCATAGAAGAACCCTCCTTTTAAAACAATATAATTCAAGTGTACCATATAAATTCAGTTCCAATCATTTTTGACGTATCGTGTCAAAAAAAGGAAGATTTTATCGATAATAGCTAGGAGGCTTTTATTGGCATATAAATTGCAAATTTATTAATAAATAACCATGAAGGAGCGAGGGGGGAAATAGTATAAGTTATGAATGATAAAACATCGCCCAAAAAGGATTGGAATAGTTTTTGATCGAGTGTTACCATTATATAGACTAAAAGCAGGATCATACATAATGAGTATATTTATGCATATTGGAATAATTTATTCATATTTGAATAGAAAATACCAGGAAGAGAGATCTAGTTCGATGTAGGTCTAAAGAGATATTAGAGGTTTTGAAAAAGTGGAAAGGAAGGTCTGGATTATGACAATAGCAAGAAGGTTAACTTTAACAATGCTGGTGATTTTGCTCTTTATATTTGCTGCTACGATCGTACTAGCCTATATTAACACCAGTTCTTCCGCAGAGAAGACGGTTGGTGCGCAGGGAATTCAATCTGCTGAGAACGCTGTTAAATTTATAGATCTAGATAAATATGAAGAATTTTTATTGCAGCCTTCAGAAAGCGAAAATTATTGGGAGATCCGTCGTCAATTAAATCAGGTAAGAGAACATATAGGAGCGATGTATTTATATACTTTCACATTGAATGAGGGAAAGGCGGAAATGCTCATTGATGGCATGTCTCGAGAAGATGAGTATTCCACCAAAATCGGTGAAGAGCTAGCGATGCCCATAAAGGATGTTGAAGCTGTATTTCAAGGGGAAAAACGCTACACAGACATTATTAATGATGAACAGTACGGCAAGTATATGTCAATTATGATACCAATTAAGAATGAAAATGGTGAGGTCATCAGTATGCTGGGCCTCGACATTTCAGCTAAACAAATTGATAGCATTGAAGGAGAAATTTTAAAGAAAAGCCTCCCGTTGATCATCGGTCTGTTTTTAGTTATTATCCTGCTGTCCTGTACGATTGTTTACATGTTCATTAACCGTACATTGAAACCGCTGTCCGGCATGAACAGGGGCTTGGATGAATTGGCTGCAGGACGTATTGGACAATCTCTCCAACGGATAGAGGCCATCCATTCAAATCGAAAAGATGAAATTAAACAGTTTACTTCAAATTTCCAATCGGCAGTCTCTCAGTTAACGACCATGATTACTTCGATTCGCTCATCATCTGATTCATTAACGCAGGCGGCTGAACAGCTAGCAGAAGATAATCAATCCGCCCAGAAATCAAGCGAAGAAATTATCAGAAGCATTCAAGAGATTTCTCTTGGCAGCGAACGGCAAATGCAAAACAATAGGGAAGCTGTGAAAGCCATAGAAGAAATGGCTGTCGGTGTTCAACGGATTGCTGAATCAGCTTCCTCAATCGCTGAAGCGAGCAGTGGGGTGACAGAGCTGACGGAAGCAAGCTACACACAGACAAATGCAGCGGTATCTGAAATTGAAGAAGCAGCACGGTCGATTTTAGATACAAATAAAGAAGTAGTTGAGCTTGGTGTGATGTTTAAAGAAGTAGGGAAAATTGTAGAAGTAATTACGTCCATTACGGATCAGACCAACTTGTTGGCTCTCAATGCCGCTATTGAAGCGGCAAGGGCAGGAGAAGCAGGAAAAGGATTTGCGGTAGTAGCTGACGAAGTAAGAAAGCTAGCAGAAGAATCAAAAGCCTCTGCCGGCCAGATCTCCGATATGCTGCATAATTTTGAACTGGTGACAGCCAGAGTGATAGAAAACACAAAGATCAGCACAAAGAAAGCAGAGACGAGCACAGAGGCGGTCTTAAAAGTGGAACATTCGCTTCAGCAAATTAAGGATTCTATAAGAGAAGTAAATAAGGATATTCATGAAGTCTCAGCAGTGACAGAAGAAATGTCGGCTGGAACAGAAGAAGTGCTTGCCTCAATGGAACATGTCGCTCAGGTTTCCAAAAATAACGTGGAGCAAACCCAGCAAGCTGTGTTTGCCTCAGAGGAACAAAGGGAATTAATGAGAAGGATGAACGAGTCAGCACAGCAATTGACAGAACTGTCCCATCAGCTTGAATCAGCGGTTCATCGATTTGATCTATAAATAGATAACTTTGTTGAGGAGTGGACAATTATGCACGTAAAACATGAAAACGGACGGTTTTTTGTTGAGAAAGACGGAGAGTTGTTAGCTGAGATGTCCTATGTGCCTGCGGGTGATGGACAAATTGAAGTGAATCACACATATGTAGCAGACGAACTCCGTGGACAAGGGATAGGGAGCGAGCTTATCGAGGAAGCTGTTCAGTATGCTCGCGAGCAGGATAAAAAGATTCTCCCAACTTGTTCGTATGCGAAAGCAAAGATGGAGGAAGAGAGCAAGTATAAAGATATCTTAGTGAAACAATAAAAAAAGGCCCAATAGGCCTTTTTTTATTGTTTCGGAAAATCTTTTATCGCTTGATCGAGTTGATCAATTCTTCCTTCTATCGTTCCTTCTGTATACGTATCGGTTACTTGTTCATGGGTAACAGCAAAGCCTTTTTCTGTTTCGTCAGCGCTTTGGTAATGATTAAATTCAAATGTTTTTCCTGCAGGTCCTGTTTCATTTTTCTTTTTCATCGTTCTGCTCCTTTCGCTCAGTTGTCTGCTTAGTGTATGAGCAGGAACGGTGAATTATTCAGTCGGCTTTTTAATTATTGTCATCAACGTAGCGTCCGTAATCAGGAACAGCAATCTCCTCAAAATGATCAATTAAATAGGCGAGACCTTCTCTTAGTTCCTCTCCGTTCGATTCTTCTCCATGCCCCGTTACAGCAATAGACGGCTGCAGTTCTGCTAGCCGAACAACAGAAGCTTTTGCAGCAGTCCAGTCCGTCGTTAAATAGCGCGGCGGGCCCTGGAATTCCTTCTTCTGAGTCAGCACATTATACAGGGCATCCTGTTTGACTGTCACAAACGCGTCACCTGCAATGAGCACGCGGTCTGCCGGGCGGAATAGGGAAATATGCCCCGGAGAGTGTCCTGGCGTATGAATCCAGCGCCAGCCTGGCATAGGTGGCACCGTCCCATCTGTAGGCAATGCCTGGACCTTCCCGCTGATATTAATCGCTTCTGTCGGAAACATGGGTGACATTTTGGCGACCAGTCCGCCTTCAACTGTTGCATCGGGCTTTGGATAATCTCTTTTCCCTGTTAAATAAGGAAGCTCCATTTCATGCGCATATACAGGCACATCCCAGCGTTGAACCAGCTCTTCCAGCGCACCAACATGATCGAAATGGCCATGGGTTAAAACAATTGCTTTTGGTTTGGCTCCCTCGCCAAATAATTTCTCTGTTTGCTCAAGGACGTCATCAGCAGAACGGGGCATACCTGCATCAACGAGCACCCAGTCATTTTTTACACCTACAAAGAAGAGATTAACAATTTGTACAGTATACATATGAATATCCGGCTGAATAGCTACCACTCGGCCGCTGTTGACAGAAGTTGCAGGGATAAATTTATTTTCCAAATCTTCTCCTCCTCCATTTATGGTCACTGTTACTATATCCATAATCAAGAAGTGAAAAACGCTTAAGGAAACATAATGCTTGTCTTTCCCTCATATGCTGTTATGAGAGAAATAACAGGGGGGAAAAGAATGCAATTTTACTACGGACCGCAAATGCCGCTCCGAATCTTAGATGAAGCTGAGTTTTGGAAGCATCAGGAAGAAGAGCATACAGTTGTTATTAGAGAAATCCTGCCTAACCTTGAAAAAAAGTATGTGGACGCATTAAAGGAATGGGAAAATGCTCTGGCGACTACACACCAAAAGGTTGTTCAATTTATTGAAGCGGTGTCCCGCTCTGGAAATTATATCCCTGCTGCTCTTCATCAGGAAGTGATGATGCTCACTGAATTTTGTTTAAAGCAAAGCCTAGACTTTATTGGACTTTGCCAGCAGATTAAAGAGAATAGCAAAGCGGTTCAGGATAATCCTGTCGCTGTAACCGTATTAAATCATATTATTCGTGAGTCAGAGTACTTCATTGGCATTGCCAGAGCTTTATTATCAGCATAGAAACTAAAAACAGCCTGCGATTTATACAATCTCAGGCTGTTTTTTTAGTAAAATTCTTTATATACTTTCCCATGTTTTAAGACATCATAAATCGCTTTGCCGTCACTTGGATTTTCTTCTCCATAATCGATCGGAATAACCGAGAAAAAAATAAGATACAGGGAGAAATAGACGAACTGATAAAAAAATAGATGCTTCGGCAAGTACCCCATATGAATGAGGCCGTTAATCGGTATGATAGATAATGCGTTGAAGAGCGGTCCGCCTGCATAGATTAGTGCATGCTTCCAACGCTTCTCCTTTTTTAATTTCCCGTAATAACAAGCCGCATCGACAAAGTAAAACTTCCGCACTTCTACTCTTTTTAATGAAAAAATCACCTTTCCTCTCCCGACTGTCAATTTTGCAGAGCTGCCAAACAGCCAGGCGAAAAATACATGCCCGCCTGTATGAATAATCAACGTAAGCGGGAGCGTAATGAAAAACGCCCAAGCGAAGGTGATCATATCGTGAAATGTAAACATACACCCTCCTTTGTGAAAAACTCTCGTTGTCTTCTAGTCGTTTACCTCTAATAACTAACCATAAACCACAAATTTTTTCATATATTTCATACTTTTTCCTATTTATGTGTTCATTATCTGTTTATTCATTAAAAAATTTGGAAATCATGGGACATTAAGGCGATAGCATGTTCTTATTTGCATAATTGAAAGGAAGATGAAAATGGCAGATAAAGATGAACAAATGACCATGACGAGAAGACGGTTTATTAGAAATTCAGGACTGATCGCAGGAGGAGCCGCAATTGGCGGAGGCTTGATTGGAGCGTTGATCGGTGCAAATGTAGATCAGCAGGAGAAGACAGAGAATGAACATCAAGCTGGCCATAATCAATCGGGCAATGAACAGCAGAATAGCAATCGAGCGCTTATTTATTTTACCGATCGAGAAGACTTTCAAGTATTGAGTGCGGCGACCGAGAGAATCTTCCCAGAGGATAAAAATGGCCCGGGAGCTATTGGGTTAGGGGTGCCTTACTATATCGACCATCAACTCGCAGGAAATTATGGGAACAACACGAGGGAATATATGCAGGGACCTTTTTTCCCAGGAACAGAAACGCAAGGTTACCAGTCTCCGTTAAAGCGCAATCAAATATTTAACGAAGGAATCCGTATGATGAAAGAATTGAGTCAAACCAACTACAAAAAAAAGTTTGACGAATTGGATGGAGAACAACAAGATGCCATTCTTTCACAATTTGAACAAGGAAAAGTGAAATTAAAAGGAACGGATTCGGCTACTTTCTTCAGCCTTCTTCGGTCAGCTGTCCTTGAAGGAGCTTATTCGGACCCAGTATACGGAGGCAATGCCAATATGGAAGGCTGGAAAATGAAAAACTTTCCTGGCCACCAGGCAAGCTATCTTTCACAGATTGAAGCAAAAGAATTTAAGAAAATCAAGCCGCAGAGCTTGCACGCATTTCACCAATAAAAGGGGGATTCTCAATGGCAAAGAAATTGCCTAAAGTAGACGTAGTAACCATTGGCGTTGGCTGGACAGGAGGCATTGTTGCTGCTGAGCTTGCCAAACAGGGACTCAAGGTAGTAGGACTGGAACGAGGAGCTTCGCGCTCGACAAAAGATTTCTTAATGATTCATGATGAATATCGTTATGCTATCCGCTATGAACTTATGCAGGATACTTCAAAAGAAACGATTACTTTCCGAAATGCCCCGAAGGAACGCGCACTTCCTATGCGACAGCTCGGTTCTTTTTTAATCGGGGAGGGACTTGGGGGAGCTGGGGTCCATTGGAATGGACAAAATTTCCGGTTTTTGCCTTATGATTTTGAGATCCGAACATTGACTGAGAAAAAATACGGCAAGAATAAAATCGGAGCGGATTATCTCATACAGGACTGGGGCATTACCTATGATCAGCTGGAGCCTTATTTTGATAAATTTGAAAAAACAATCGGTGTAAGTGGAGAAAAAAATCCGCTTGGCGGTCAACGGTCCAACGCTTACCCAACTCCGCCTATGAAAGAAACTGTGATTACCAAACGATTTAAAGAAGCTTCTAAAAGGTTGGGGCTTCATCCTTATCATATGCCGTCAGCTAATTTGAGCGAGCCTTATAAAAACCCTGATGGCGAACAGATTAACGCTTGCCAATATTGCGGATTTTGTGAACGATTTGGCTGTGAATATGGAGCAAAAACAAGCCCGAATGTAACGGTTATCCCTACAGCAGAAAAGACCGGAAATTTTGAGCTTCGCACCCAGTCAAACGTAACTCGGATCTTACATGACGGCAAAAAAGCAACAGGGGTCCGTTACGTAGATGTATTAACAGGAGAAGAGTTTGAGCAGCCGGCTGAGATGATAGCTGTAACAAGTTATGTAATGAACAATGCAAAGCTGCTGCTGACTTCCAAGCTAGGCAAACCATACGATCCGAACACCGGAACGGGTGTCATTGGCAAGAACTATTGTTATCAAATACTGCCAGGATCTGTCGGTTTTTTTGAAAAGGAGCGATTTAATACATTTATGGGGGCAGGAGCACTCGGAGCAACCATTGATGATTATAACGGAGATAACTTTGACCACTCTGATCTGAACTTTATTCATGGAGGGAGTGTCTCTATTACCCAGACAGGTTTGCGCCCGATTCAGAATAATCCTGTTCCGCCAGATACACCAACATGGGGGAAAGAATTTAAGGAAAAGTCGATTCACTATTATAATCGTGTGTTAAATATCGGTGCTCAAGGAGCCTCAATGCCGTTTCGCCGCAATTACATGGATCTTGATCCGACCTATAAAGATGCCTATGGTGAACCGCTTTTAAGGTTAACTTATGATTTCACCGAGCAGGATAAAAATTTATTTAAGTTTGTCGGAGAGAGAAGCAGCGAGATTATGAAAGAAATGGGGGCTGATCATGTTATTACGGTGAAGTCTGCTGAAAAGTATAATATTGTCCCTTATCAAACGACCCATAATACCGGAGGGGTCATTATGGGGGCTGATCCGGCTACATCAGCAGTGAACACCTATTTGCAAATGTGGGACGCCGAAAATGTATTTGTTATTGGTTCTTCTGCTTTTCCGCATAACAGTGGCTACAATCCTACCGGAACAGTGGGAGCTTTAGCCTATCGTGCAGCAGAAGGAATGATGAAATACAGCAAACAAGGCGGCAGTCTTGTATAAAAGGAGAGAAAACGATGGGTATTGCTAATATCGGTATACCGGGGCTGATTATTATCTTAGTTATCACACTTATTATTTTCGGCCCCAAGAAATTGCCAGAAATCGGTTCTGCTTTTGGACAGACGCTATCAGAGTTTAAACGCGGAGCCAATAAATTAATGGAAGAAGATAATGAGAAAAGCAAGAAGGATGATCAAATCCCAAAAGCATAACAGGAGGGGAAGAGGATGGGAGAACTGAAAACCTCTGAAAAAGCTTCTCTGACTGTATCAGAACAAGAGCAAACACTGGTCGAGCATTTAACCGATTTAAGGAAGGTTGTTTTAAACTCTGTCGGTTGTGTACTGTTTGTCTTCGCTGGCCTGCTGTTAGTCATGCATAGGATCATTCCTTTTTTGTCTCATGAACATGAATTAATCATGCTTGGGCCGTTGGAAGTGATTAGGCTTTATGCTGGAATCGGCTTAATCTTGGCATTGGGCTTATCAGCCCCTTTTATTGCTTTCCAATTCTGGATTTTTTCGCGTCCGGCTCTAACAAAGCAGGAGAGCAAAATGGCTCTATTGTTTCTTCCAGCGGTTTTAGGGAGCTTCGTGGCAGGGATTGCATTTGGCTTTTATGTTATATTTCCAACGGTGTATCGCTTTCTAATGGGACTTGGAGCAAAAAACTTTGAAATGATGGTGACCGCTAAAGAGTACTTTCACTTTTTGACTATGACAACTGTACCGATGGGCATCTTATTTGAAGTGCCGCTTTTGCTCATGTTTTTAACGGCAGTTCAGTTGGTTACACCATTAAAGTTAAAAAAGGCGAGAAAGTATGCGATACTTCTTTTGGCTGTGCTGTCTGCTTTGATTACACCGCCTGATTTTCTTTCTCAGCTCATCGTTCTCATTCCACTTATTTTGCTCTACGAGGCAGGGATTCTATTATCAAGCTTCACAGAGAAATGGGTGAATAATAAAAAAGTTAGAGTACCTATTGAATAACAAAAAGCCGGAAGCGGGGAGCTTCCGGCTTTTTGTTTGAAATTAAGAAACTTGATACATTTCCTTTACTTGCTTTTGCAAGTCTGTATTTTCTAAGTACTCGTCATAAGTCATTTGCTTGTCGATCAAGCCGCTCGGTGTGAGATCCATCACTCGGTTAGCGATCGTCTGAATAAACTGATGGTCATGAGAGGCAAAGATCATTGATCCTTTAAAGCTTGTTAATCCATTGTTTAGAGCAGTGATGGATTCAAGATCTAAATGGTTGGTCGGCTCGTCAAGAAGCAGCACGTTAGCGCCAGACAACATCATTTTCGACAGCATGCAGCGGACTTTTTCTCCACCTGACAATACGCTGGCTTTTTTCAATGCTTCTTCTCCGGAGAAGAGCATGCGGCCTAAGAATCCGCGTAAGAAGCTTTCGCTTTCATCTTCAGGTGAAAACTGACGAAGCCATTCAACAAGTGTTAAATTAGATTCATCGAAGTACTTGCTGTTGTCCTTCGGAAAATACGACTGGCTCGTTGTTACTCCCCATTTATATGTTCCGCTGTCCGGCTCCATTTCGCCAGCTAAAATTTTAAATAAGGTCGTTTTCGCTAATTCATTTGTACCGACAAGGGCAATTTTATCATCTTTATTCATAATAAAACTGATATTATCAAGCACTTTTACACCGTCGATTGTTTTTGTTAAACCTTCGACACGCAACAAGTCATTACCAATTTCACGTTCCGGCTTAAAATGAACGTACGGATATTTACGGGAGGAAGGCTGGATATCATCAAGTGTAATCTTATCAAGCAATTTTTTCCGGGAAGTGGCCTGTTTAGATTTTGATGCATTGGCGCTAAAACGGGCAATAAATGCCTGAAGTTCTTTGATCTTTTCTTCTTTCTTTTTATTCGCATCCTGGGCCATTTTTGCAGCCAGTTGGCTGGACTCATACCAGAAGTCGTAGTTTCCGACATAAAGTTGGATTTTACCGAAATCCAAGTCAGCAATATGTGTACATACTTTATTTAAGAAGTGCCGGTCATGTGAAACAACGATAACTGTGTTTTCAAAGTTAATTAAGAATTCTTCCAACCATTGAATTGCCTGAATATCCAAGTGGTTGGTCGGTTCGTCAAGAAGCAGGACATCCGGTTTGCCAAAGAGGGCTTGTGCAAGCAATACCTTCACTTTTTCAGATCCGGTTAATTCAGCCATTTTTTTCGTATGAAGGTCTTCTGGAACGCCGAGCCCTTTTAATAGGATAGCTGCTTCAGACTCCGCTTCCCACCCATTTAGTTCAGCGAATTCTCCTTCGAGTTCGGCCGCTTTCATCCCGTCTTCATCTGTAAAATCGGCTTTCATGTAAATGGCATCCTTCTCTTGCATCACTTCATATAAGCGGGCATGGCCCATAATGACCGTTTTTAAGACTTCCTCTTCCTCATATTCGAAGTGGTTCTGTTTCAGCACAGCCATACGTGCGCCAGGAGTCATGGAAACATGTCCAGTTTGGGACTCAAGGTCACCGGATAAAACTTTTAGGAAAGTGGATTTGCCGGCTCCATTTGCACCGATTAACCCGTAGCAATTCCCCGGGGTAAATTTAATGTTAATGTCTTCAAATAACTTCTTATCGCCGAAGCGTAAGCTGACATCCTGTACAGTAATCAATAGTATTCTTCCTCCATTTATTCATAATCGTATCGATTATACCATCTTATAGAGGGAAAAGGGAGAGTCCTTCTCAACGGGAGAATGCAAACAAAAAAAGAACCTGCAGAGTTGTTCTTCTGTCTGGTTCTTAGGATTGAGAAATAATAGGGCAGTGCTTTAAATGTTTAATGTGAGTCAGCTCTACCTGGTGTGGAGGGGAAAGTCGCATAATGTCACAATATCCAGCCGGATCAATCCGTAAAATCTGATATCTTTTCTCCTCATATAAAATGATATCCTGTTCTTTCACGCGGATAACCTCTCTTTATTTATAAGTAAATTCTTGGCCAAACTCGCTGCCAAGAAAAGGGTCCTGAAAGCGAAAAGCCAAGTGGTTTCCAACACCATGACAATGCTTGCATATTTTGCTGACGAGGAATCCTCTGACAAGAGGAACTCTACCTAGACCATTGCATTCTGTACAAACTCGTCTGTGAGTCATCAAATTCCTCCTTTCAAAGATGGTAAATAAACAGACTTTTCTGTAGTATACCCATTTGCTTATCTACCTAATCTAATCAAGGCGGATTTTTAGGCGGAAAACGCAGACAAATCTTTTCCTGGGTTGAATGAGGGAAGGGAGGAGTGTAGTTTTCCCTATGAGGCAGGCAATGAACTATTCATTGCTTTTTAACAAGCTGAAGCACCTTCTCGCATGGAAGGTGCCGATATTGTTACAATTCTAATACTTGAGGAGTATCTTTTCCTTTATTCATGTAACGAATCGTATTTGGAGTAATGGCAAGGACAATGTATTCAGGATCGTCTGGCCCGTTAAACCATTGAGAAATCTCTTCGTTCCAAAGCCGCTTTTTAGTTTCGGCTGAATCATCTATCTTAGCGGTGCCTTCAATTTCAAGAAATGCATCGCCCATTCCTTCTCCGGAATAACCGATCAAAATGTGAACATTTGGATTTTGTTCAATCTCTTCAACTTTATATGTGTCTTTCCCTGTCGGTGTATAAAGGGTCAAATCATCATTATAAAATGTCATGTAACGAGTGTGAGGTTTGTTGTTTTTTACTGTGGCAAGCGTACCAGTTTGATTTTCTTTCAATACATCAAGAATTTCTTTTTTTAGCTGTTCCATCATTCCATCTCCTTTTGCAATGCTTTCTTCTTTTACTATTCCTTCGTCTGACAAAAATAAACATCGCCTCGTTGACATTCATAAAAAAAGTAAATTTCTTAAAAATAAGGTTTGACTTTAGAAAATTTTCTGATAAGATTATCTATATTCATAAAATCCTATCTGTAAAGTAGGTGTTTAAAAGTGATTAAATATGAACAGTGGAACGAAACAGAATTGCCGCTGTTTCCAGCAGAAAGTGCAACAAAAGGAGCGCTTGAAACCCTTCAATGGGCATATGAGCAGTATGGGGAAAAGCTTGTATATGCGTGCAGCTTCGGAATTGAAGGCATTGTCCTTATTGACTTAATTTCAAAAGTAAAACCGGATGCCGAAATTGTCTTTTTAGATACCGGCTATCATTTTAAAGAAACTTATGAGGTCATCGATGAGGTAAAGAAAAATTATCCCGCTCTTCGCATTCATCTTCAGCAGCCTGAATTGACGATTGAAGAACAAGCTGCCCAGTATGGGGCGGACCTCTGGAGTTCAAACCCTAACCAATGCTGTAATATCCGGAAGATCGCCCCGCTTTCTAAGGCGCTGGCACCTTCTATTGCCTGGATTTCAGGGCTGAGAAGAGAACAGTCGGAAACGAGAAAACATACGAATTTCTTAAATCAAGACCACAAATTTAAAAAGATAAAAGTATGTCCTTTAATTCACTGGACATGGAAAGATGTCTGGCGGTATGTAACAAAACATGAGCTTGCTTATAACCGGCTTCATGATCAGGGATATCCAAGCATTGGATGTGAGACTTGCACAAAACCAGCGTATTCCTTGGAGGATATGCGTGCCGGACGATGGTCAGGTACTGGAAAAACAGAATGTGGCTTGCATACAAGCTAATTTTTTTACTCTTAATTCATAGTATTTTTATAAGTTTAATTAATTTGGGAGGTATACGCAATGACTCAAAGCGTGCCGCATGGCGGAAAGTTAGTTCAATTATTTCATCCTGATTTAGACATTTCCAACATTTATAAAGAGATTGAATTAGATCAAACAGCTCTGAGTGATTTGGAGTTGATTGGTACAGGAGCGTATAGCCCGTTAATCGGGTTTTTGACAAAAAAAGATTATGATTCTGTTGTTTCTAGCCTTCGTCTAGCAGACGGAACGGTTTGGAGCTTGCCGATTACTCTTCCTGTCACAGAGGAAACGGCTGCTTCTCTTCAGGAAGAAGAGACTGTACTGCTTGTTCATAACGGCGTTCCATATGGAGTGCTGACCATTGAAGAGATTTTCCGGCCGGATCAGCAGCATGAGGCTCAAGAAGTATACAAGACAACTGATACAGCTCATCCAGGAGTGAAAAAACTGTTGGAACGGGGATCTGTATATATTGGTGGGCCCATTACGTTAATTCGCCGGATTGAACGAAAACAGTTTAGCGAATTTTATTTTGATCCTGTTGAAACGAGAGCGATTTTTAAAGAAAAAGGCTGGGAACGCATCGTTGGCTTTCAAACGAGAAATCCTGTCCACCGTGCCCATGAATACATTCAGAAAACTGCGCTTGAAATCGTTGATGGTCTTTTATTAAATCCACTTGTCGGGGAAACGAAATCGGATGACATTCCGGCGGATGTACGAATGGAAAGCTATCAGGTTTTATTGAAGGATTATTATCCGCAAGATCGGGTAAAACTTGCTGTTTTCCCCGCTGCTATGCGCTATGCCGGCCCAAGAGAAGCTGTCTTTCATGCCCTCGTGCGCAAAAACTACGGCTGCACCCACTTCATCGTCGGTCGCGATCATGCCGGAGTCGGCGATTACTATGGAACGTATGATGCACAAAAGATTTTCAGCCAATTTTCAGCCGAGGAAATCGGAATCACGCTGCTCTTTTTTGAACACAGCTTTTACTGCAAAAAGTGTGAAAGCATGGCCTCAGCCAAGACATGTCCGCATGATAAAGAACATCATGTGATCTTATCTGGTACAAAGGTGCGGGAAATGCTGCGTGCCGGCGAAGTGCCGCCATCCACATTTAGCCGAAAAGAAGTCATCGAAGTGTTAATCCGTGGACTGCGTGAGAAAGAAACTGTTTAACAGGAGGAGTATAAATGAGCACAAATATTGTTTGGCACGAGCAGGCATTAACCAAACATGATAAGAGGATGAGAAATAAACATCACAGTGCCGTCTTCTGGTTTACCGGTCTTTCCGG
Source organism: Pseudobacillus sp. FSL P4-0506 (assembly GCF_038003025.1). NCBI lineage: Bacteria > Bacillati > Bacillota > Bacilli > Caryophanales > Bacillaceae > Pseudobacillus > Pseudobacillus sp. FSL P4-0506. The sequence continues at coordinate 2,879,528 of NZ_JBBOOI010000001.1, read as the reverse complement.
TTCAGGAAAGTCTACGGTTGCCAACGCGGCAGCCAAAAGACTGCACGAGCTTGGTGTGAATACGTATGTACTTGATGGCGATAACATCCGTCATGGATTAAATAAAGATTTAGGATTTTCTGATGAAGACCGTAAAGAGAATATCCGTCGCATTGGTGAAGTAGCCAAATTGTTTGTTGACAGCGGCCAAATTGTATTTACAGCATTTATCTCTCCTTTTCAGGAAGATCGGGAAACCGTTCGCCGTCTGCTTGGTACGGATGAGTTTATCGAAGTATACGTCAGCTGCCCGTTGGAAGAGTGTGAGGCACGTGATCCAAAAGGACTTTACCAAAAGGCTCGCAATGGACAGATTCCAGAGTTTACAGGCATCTCTTCTCCATATGAAGCACCCGACATGCCGGAGCTGGTTCTGGAGACAAACCGCTATTCAGTCGATGAATGTGTGGATCAGTTAGTTAGCTTTATTAAAGGAAAACGTTGGATTGAAAGATGAATAGATAAAAGCAGCAGACCGGCTTCCTGCTGCGCTCTAAAGAATTAAAGCGGAGGTGGCCATTATGGCAAAAGTGTGGTTAGTAGGAGCAGGGCCCGGTGATCCAGACTTAATTACAGTGAAAGGCTTAAAGGCCATTAAAGAAGCAGAAGTGATTCTTTACGACCGGCTAATCAGCCCGGAACTTCTGGAGTATGCAAAGCCTGATGCTGAATTAATTTTTTGTGGGAAACTTCCGGACCACCATCATTTACAGCAAGAAACGATCAACTATTTGCTCGTCAAACACGCCAAGAGCGGCAAAAACGTCGTAAGGCTAAAAGGCGGCGACCCATTTGTTTTTGGCCGTGGCGGCGAAGAAGCAGCCTTTCTTACCGAGCATGGGGTACTGTTTGAAGTGATCCCTGGGATTACCTCAGGAATTGCCGCTCCTGCTTATGCGGGCATTCCTGTTACTCATAGGGAGCATAGCGCTTCTTTTGCCATTGTAACTGGTCATCGACGCGAAGGAGAAAAAGAGGAACTGAAATGGTCTGCACTTGCCAATGGGATTGACACACTCGCGATTTACATGGGGGTAAAGAACCTGCCTTATATACAGGAAAAGTTAATTTCACACGGTAAGTCGCCACAAACACCAGCCGCTTTAATCCATTGGGGTACCACGAAAGAGCAGAGAACAGTGACAGGAACACTTGAAACAATTGCTGATATAGCAAAAGCTGAGGGAATGACTAATCCCAGCATGATTGTCATCGGAGAGGTTGTGCGTCTTCGTGAGAGATTACAGTGGTTCAGTGAGTGGGAAGCGGACGCTGTAATGACAGCAGGTGCCAGCCAATGAAAGCTGTTCTTTACGTTTGTCACGGCAGCCGAGTGAGAACAGGCCGAGAGGAAGCGTTGGCTTTTATTGAACGGACAAAGCCGTTTATAGATGTTCCTATTCAGGAGGCATGTTTTCTTGAGCTGGCGGAACCAACGATTGAGCAAGGGATTGCCCACTGTGTAGCCCAGGGAGCAACCGAAATTATTGTTTTTCCGTTTCTGCTGCTTGCTGCGGGCCATGCCAAGAAAGACATCCCGTTAGAACTGGAAAAAGTAAAATTCAGTTTTCCTTCAGTAACCTTTCATTATGCTCAGCCACTTGGTGTACATGAAGCAATGGTTGACATTTTGGTGGAAAGAATGAAAGAAACCGGACATCCAATTTTGCCTAATGCCTCTATATTGATTGTTGGCCGAGGAAGCAGTGATCCGCAAACGACAGCGGATTTTGCTGCAATCCGCGACCTGTTTCGCTATAAAACCAAGTTAATAGATGTGAATATTGGATATTTAGCCGCCGCTGCTCCTTCGTTTCAGGAAGAATTAATCCGGCTTAATGAACAGAAGCCTACTCAACTATGGGTCCTTCCTTATCTATTATTTACAGGCATTTTATCCAAAACATTAGAAAAAGAAATTCGCTCTTTAAACTCGAAGAGCTTCGTTATATTAACAAGGTGTCTTGGCTACCATCCATTTATTAGTCAAATTATAAAAGATCGTATTCAAGAAGCAGATCCAACAGGAGGGTATGCCTATGTTTCCCATCATGGTTGATTTAGCGGATGAAAAAATTGTTGTTGTTGGCGGCGGGGAAGTAGCCCTGCATAAAATAAAGAATTTATTGCGTTTTGGCCTTCATGTGCATGTGGTCAGCCCGTCTATTCATCCAGAGATAGAAAAATTGGCTGAGGAGGGATTGGTGACGACCCTGCAAAAACTGGCGGAAGAGGAAGATTACGATGATGCCTTTCTAGTAATTGCGGTGACGAATTCCAAAGAAGTGAATGATAGAGTAGCCAGAAAAGCAAAAGCGGCTGGCAAGCTTGTCGTTCATGCCGAACAGCCCGATCTTGGCAACAGCACGATTCCTGCTTCTCTTCAGCGAGGGCGCCTCGTCCTTAGTGTGTCCACGGGAGGAGCCAGCCCAACTCTCGCTAAGCAGATTAGAAATCAGCTTGAAGAAACATATGATGAATCGTATGAAGACTATCTCGATTTTTTATATGAAGTTAGGCAAATTGTGAAGAAAGTAGAGCCAGACCGCAAAGTGCGCCGCCATTTGCTGAAAATAGCGGCTGATCCTATTTTTTATAAAGATATTAAAAGAAGAGAAACGTTTTTACATGAAATCCGGCCATTTGCTCATGTAAGGCACTGATTTGGGGGGAGAAATATGGAACGATTTGTCATACTAGCGCTTGTTGGTCTCGCTGCTCAGCTTGTAGATGGGTCGCTCGGAATGGGGTACGGCCTTACATCTACCACACTTTTAATGACTGCGGGTATCGCGCCAGCAATCGCCTCTGCTTCTGTTCATATGGCAGAAGTTGTGACGACTGCAGCTTCAGGAGTCTCACATATGCGGTTTGGAAACGTTGATAAACAGATGGCAAAGCGTCTCATTATCCCCGGATCGATTGGCGCATTTTCAGGAGCGACATTTTTAAGTCATCTAACAGGCGATTATGTCCGGCTATATGTGTCCATCTTTTTATTTGCATTGGGGTTATACATTCTGGCACGCTTCTTGTTTTTAAAAGATGCGCGTAAACAAGAGCATAAACAACTGACGAATAAATTTTATTTGCCTCTTGGCTTTGTGGCTGGCTTCTTCGATGCGAGCGGAGGAGGCGGGTGGGGGCCGATTGCCACACCAGCTTTGCTTTCGCGAAAAGGAATAGAAGCCAGAAAAGTCATTGGAACTGTCAGTGTCAGTGAATTTGCAGTAGCCGCTTCTGCCACGATCGGATTCATGATTTCGCTTGGCCCCAGCAAAGTCAATTGGCTTTGGGCAGGAGCGATCATGCTAGGTGGGGTGGTTGCAGCACCGATTGCTGCCTGGATCGTAAAAAGTCTTCCGACAAAAATATTGGCCGTCATTGTAAGTGGCATGTTGATATTTACAAACGTGCGGTCCATACTTAGCTATACGACCATCGATCCTACGATTCATCATGTAATCTATGCGGCCATTGTTCTTGTATGGATATATATAGTATTTTATGTAGCCCAAAAAGAACGCAAGCTGAAGGGCGAAACGCTTCAGCTTCCTTTGGAGAAATCTAGAGAAACCTCTTAATAAACGTTTAGGAGATTTTTGGGGAACGATCCCTTCCATAATAGCAGAGAGGGGATCTTTTTTATTTATTAATCCTGGCCTTTGCTGTGTTGTTGTCATGTTATCAATGATGAGCAGTCTCACTTATCCAATTTTAGTCGGCAAAATAAAGGGCCATCATGTAAAATTTGACGGCAAAATGATTCGTGAAATGCTTGTGGTGTAAGATCGGATAGACAAGGTAGCGTTAAGGAAGAGGGAATTATCACGACTGGCCTCCTATATTGTTCAGATTTTTGAGTAGGAGGAATCGGTATGTACTCTTACTTTTCATCATTTGGTCATTAACATAAAAACCTCCGCAAGGAACGTTAACTTGCGGAGGTTTTTATGTTAAATTGGAACGAGGAGGACAAATTACTCTAATTGGAGCGAACTTCCATTGCTTAGAATGAAAGGAAGGCACTAAATACCTATTGGACAAATAATATAGCATAGAAAAATTTCTTCTTACGAAATGATAAGTGAAAGATTGAAGCTTTAGGGGAAAAAATCAAATTTTAATATAAAAAGCTATTTATTAACAAATGTCAACAAGAAGTGATTCCGATTTATAGCACAATCGTTAGTATAAATGAGTATTAGTCAATGGATGAGGAGAAAGGGTGGAAGGAATGACGATGAATTCCCTTGTGAATTTTTCTAAATATATCAGTAGCCATGTAGAAGCTTTATCTCATGAAGTAGTCGAGGCTGTTATTAATAGAATGCAATTAGAAATCCCTTCTTGGGAAAGAGAGCAAGCAATCAACATGTATATTGAGCTTTTAAAGTTTTTTAGTGAATCTCTCTTTTGTGAAGAGAACGATTCAGTACCGGATGCATTAATTGAATGGAGCAAAAAAAACGCAGCCATGCAGGTCTCCGCTGGTCAAGGTATCCTGGAAATAGTTGTGCGTTATCCGGCGACTAGAGATGTTTTTAATGACTTATTGACGCGGATCAGCATCGAGCTTGAGCTCTCTGTAAAAGACAATGCTTTTATTATTAAACGAATCAACAATATGTTAGATATCAGTTTAAACGAAACGTTTTTCGCTTTTGAACGTCTCTCCGAACAATTTAGAGAAGAAACACAAAAAGAGCTAGCTGAATTATCAGCGCCTATTGTTCCTGTGAAGGAAGGAATTGTGGTTCTTCCTCTAATTGGAGACATTGATGATTACCGGGCAAGTTACATAATGGATAATGTGATTCCGAAAATAGCTGACTTAGAGGTAGAACATGTTATCTTCGACTTTTCAGGGATTTTAACGATTGATGCACAAGTGGCAGAGTATTTCCGGAGAATAGAAGAAACTCTACGTTTAATGGGCTTGCATGTTATTACGACGGGACTGCGTCCTAAATTAGCCCAAACGGTCGTTCATTCAGGGATGGATCTGTACAGGGTTGAAGCGTTTGCGACTGTTAAACAAGCACTGGAGAGCATTAAATAATCCCTCTCTTCTGGGAATAACCTCTAAACATAAAAAAGCTAACAGACCGAGATCTGTTAGCTTTTTTATGTTTAGAGCGCAGTTTGAATGCAAGCAAAGAAACATGTGAATCTAGGTCCTTTTCGAATTGCCAACCGTTGATGAGTGAACAAGACAGCTCCAAAACATTTCTCTTTTGTCCAACTTCTTAAACAAATGATCCGTTCCCAAAGAGTCAAAAAGACTGAAGGATAGATTTAATATTTATAACCAAAATAAATAAGAATAAAACAATTGATAAAAGCCGGGTGAGTAAAAAGTGAAAAAGGTTTTTCAAATTTATCAAATGGATTGGAAAAGAATTTTCAGTGTTCCCACTGGGATTTTGCTCGCCATAGCTATTATGATTTTGCCTTCTGTTTATGCTTGGGTGAATATAAAAGCGATGTGGGATCCTTATAAAGATACATCTGGGATAAAAATAGCCGTGACCAGTCTTGATAAGGGAGGAGAAGTGAGAGGTAGAGAACTAAATATAGGAGAAGAGTTAATCGATAACTTAAAGAAGAACAAAAAATTAGGATGGACATTTGTCAATCAGGAAGAAGCTGAACGGGGCGTTAAGCATGGCGAGTATTATGCCAGCTTATTGATTCCCGCAGACTTCTCCGAAAAAATGATTAGCGTTTTATCGGAAAATCCTAAACGGGCAGAGATTGTTTATAAGGTAAATGAAAAGCTGAATGCCGTTGCCCCGAAAATTACTGAAAAAGGAGCGACTGGTGTGGTCGGGCAGGTGAGTGAACACTTTACTAACGCCGTTGACCAAGCTGTTTTAACAGAATTTAACAAAGCGGGTGTTGAGCTTGAAAGAGAGCTGCCGACCATCAGGAATATAGAAAGTAAAGTTTTTGCTTTGGAAAAGCAATTGCCTGCCATTAGAGAAATGGGGGACAGGGTACGGGAATTGGACAAGAAAATGCCGGAAATAAGAGAAAAAAGCCAAAAGGTCGTAGAGCTAGAGAAACAACTACCTAAAATCGAACAATTGGGAAGCAGTATATTAAGAATAGAAGAACGTCTTCCTAAATTACGAGAAGTCGGTAATGAAATTTTACTTATTCAAAAAAAGCTCCCTGTTATTCAGAAGGCCGCTGAAAAGACAGCAGAAATTGATCGCAACTTTTATAAAATAGAAGAAGCTGTAGCGAAGGGGATCACGGATGCTCAAAAAGCTAACCAAATCATCATGGCTGCTCGACAGGAGCTTCCTGAAATAGCAAAAGTAGCAGAGAGAGGAAGTGGGTTTGCCAATCAGCTAAACGAATTTTTACAGAAAAACGCTGAAGCTTTCCAAGCTATTGTTCCGGTCATCAGTCAAAATGTCTCTCTTTTACAGCAAACGGCAGATTCTGCTGTGCAGCTCACGGAATCTATTCAGACAGAGAGTGGTGATCCTCAACGGGCCCTTAGCTCTGTCGAATTGCTGAAAACACGTGTACAAACAGGAGAAGCGGTAGTTGGCCGGACAATCAATCTGCTCGCCAAGATGAATCAATACACTGAAGGGAACCAGCTAGGTGGCCTAATCAGTCGTTTAACGGATGTGAGACAAAACTTTCAACAGCAAGAGGGCGTTTTAACTCAAATAGAGGCAGATATGAGAAATGGTCGCGAGCCGGCAACAGAACTAGCGGGGCAATTAAACAGGCTGGCTTCATCAGCCAGCAGTACATTAGGCTCCGTTTTAAACGCCTATGATAGTGAAACTGTACCAACGATTACTCAATCACTAACTGCATTAATTGAAAAAGCCAGAATATCGAACGAAGTAGTGCAAACAGCAAAAGCAAAGCTGCCTGATATTCAGCAGATTCTGAATGACGCACAGGCAGGTGTACAATTTGGATTTGAAGAATTGACAAGAGTCCAAGCAGAGCTGCCTCGAATCCGCACAGACATTCATCAGACTGCATCTGCCATAGCAGGAAAAATGAAACAATTTACGGCTACAGTCAATGAAGCGGCGCGTTTTGTGAAAAATGATTTACCATCTGTGGAGCAAAGGATTCACAAAGCTGCCGACTTTGTGCGAAATGATCTACCGGCGGCAGAACGAGAAGTGCGAAAGGTCTCTCATTTCATTCAAACAAGGCTTCCGGAAATGGAGAAAGCAGTCCATCAAGCAGCAAACCTTATTGAAGCAGATTTACCAGAAGTAGAACGGTCTGTTCGTGATGCAGCTAACAGAATAAGAAAATTCCAAAAGGAACAGGATTTAAGAGAAATCATTAGGCTGCTGAAAAATGATGTTAAAAAAGAAAGTGAATTTTTGACCAAACCGATTGAATTAAAGGAAGAAAAAGTGTTTCCTATCCCTAACTATGGATCAGCCATGTCTCCGTTTTACACAACGTTATCTTTGTGGGTAGGAGCGATGCTGTTGATTTCTTTGTTTCGGACAGATGTCGAGGACTCGGAAAATATGTACCAGAGCCATCATATTTACTTTGGTCGGCTGCTTACATTTTTAACTATCGGTGTTTTTCAAGGATTTATTGTCAGCATGGGAGATATATTTCTACTTCATGCTTATGTAGTGGAAAAGTTCTGGTTCGTCCTTTTTTCCATCTTAACGAGCATCGTATTCGTTACAATTACTTATACGCTTGTGTCTGTTTTTGGAAACATCGGGAAAGGACTGGCCATTATCTTTCTTGTTTTACAGTTTTCCAGCTCAGGTGGAACTTTTCCTATTAGCCAAACCCCAGAGGTTTTCCAAAAAATTAACCCGTTTGTTCCATTTACTTACGCAGTCAGCTTGTTACGAGAAGCGGTTGGCGGCATTGTACCGGATATTGTGAGAACCGATTTGCTTGCGCTGCTTTTCTTCTTAGTGCTTACCATTGTATTTGCATTGTTATTGAAGAAGCCACTAAGCGGTATCACGAGCAAGCTTGCAGCGAATGCAAAGAAGACAAAGATTCTTTCTTGACACGAAGAAAAGGCTTGGATGCTTACTTTATTTTTCAAGTCTTTCTGTTTTTCTTCAGTCCTTCTGGTATGATAAAATTTGAAAGCACTTTGAGTGAAAAGGAGAGATTGTTATGGCGAAAACAGGAAAGATTGTTATGGAAAATGGAGAAACCATCGAATTTGAGCTATACCCGAATGAAGCGCCGAACACGGTGGCTAACTTTGAAAAGCTGGCGAATGAAGGATTTTACAATGGGGTTGTATTCCACCGTGTTATCCCAGGATTCGTTAGTCAGGGAGGAGATCCGACAGGTACAGGAAGAGGCGGTGCCGGTTACACGATTAAATGTGAAACAGAAGGCAACCCGCATAAGCATGAAGCGGGCAGTCTATCTATGGCTCATGCAGGGAAAGACACTGGCAGCAGTCAGTTTTTTATTGTCCACCAGCCACAGCCCCATCTAGATGGCGTACATACGGTCTTTGGTAAAGTAACATCCGGCTTGGAAACCGCACGCTCTATGAAAAATGGCGACGTAATGAAGGAAGTTACTGTTTCTGAGGAATAAGATTTTTATTTGAAATGTAGTCATAAAGAAAACACCGTCCGGTTAAATGGACGGTGTTTTCTAGCTATAAGTATCAGTTGGAAAGGAGTGACTTTGGATAGCTATTAGGATTAAAGTTGTTTTATTCTCGTATTGTTCCCCGCATAAATCGCTACATCAATTACTTACAGTATAGGCGCTCTCTAAAAAATCCCCTTTATATAAATGAAGAATCCAAAATTATCAATACGCTACCCGCGTTATAGGCTGCGTATGCTTTGCTATTTTTTACCAAAGTTGTTATCGTGGGAAAGAATCATCACAAATTCAATTTGCAAATAGGAAGGTGTTATAAATGTGTGGATTTGTTGGCTGTATGTACGACAAACCCCAAGACATGAACGATAAATTAGGAAATGGCTTTAGAAAAATGAGCGATATTATTACTCATAGAGGGCCTAACGACGAGGGGTTCTATTTTGATGAGTATGTTAATTTTGGATTTAGGCGGCTAAGCATTATTGATATCGAAAATGGTCAGCAGCCCCTCTCTTATGAAGACGAACGATATTGGATTATATTCAATGGTGAAATTTATAACTACATCGAAATTCGGCAAGAGATGGAAGAGAAAGGTTATAAGTTTTATACTCATTCGGACACAGAGGTCATCTTGGCCCTTTACAGTGAGATCAACGAACAAGCGGTGAAGAGATTAAGAGGAATGTTTGCTTTTGTCATCTGGGATAAGGAGGAACAAATATTATTTGGAGCAAGAGACTATTTTGGAATTAAACCGTTTTTTTATTCGGAGCAAGAAGGTTTGTGCGTGTTCGCTTCTGAGAAGAAGAGTATTTTATTAGCGGCAGGAAACCGTCTTTCTTTTGATATAGATCGTAATTCTTTACACCACTATCTTAGTTTTCAGTATGTTCCTGAGCCTGAAACAATGACGACTTTAATTAAAAAATTATCTCCAGGTCATTATTTTTTTAAAAAACCAGGACAGGCAATGGATATCCGGTGTTATTGGCAGCCTTATTTTCAACCGCACCAGTCAGTGAAGGATCAACTTGTCACAGAGATTCGTGAAGTCTTGACGGATTCTGTAAAAGTTCATATGCGAAGTGATGTGCCGGTTGGGGCTTTTCTATCCGGTGGGATAGATTCTTCATTTATTGTTTCTCTGGCAAAAGAAGTGAATCCGGGTTTAAAAACTTTTTCTGTTGGATTTGAAAGAGATGGATTTAGCGAAATTAATGTAGCTCAAGAAACAGCTGATTCCTTAAATCTAGAGAATATTAGTCATGTCATTTCACCCGATGAATTTTTAGAAGAGCTTCCAAAAATCATTTGGCATATGGACGATCCTTTAGCAGATCCAGCAGCCGTACCGCTTTATTTTGTTGCACGTGAAGCAAGCAAACATGTAACAGTAGCACTATCGGGTGAAGGGGCCGATGAACTGTTTGGAGGATACAATATTTATCAGGAACCGCAGTCCTTGCGCTTGTTCAAGTACATGCCAGCTTCGGTAAAACATGCATTAGAAACATTGAGTCATTTTCTTCCAGAAGGAGTTAAAGGAAAAAACTTCATTGAACGCGGGGTGACCCCTTTAGAAAAAAGATATATCGGCAATGCCAAAATTTTCGAAGAACAAGAGAAGGAAATGTTACTTACTAACTACAAAGATTCTTTAAGGTACACCGATATTACAAAACCTATATACAGTCAGTCTGCAAGCTACGATGCGGTTACTAAAATGCAGCATCTAGATATTCATACATGGTTAAGAGGAGACATTTTATTAAAAGCGGATAAGATGACTATGGCACATTCTCTGGAGCTAAGAGTGCCTTTCTTGGATAAGGCTGTTTTCAATGTAGCATCCAAAATCAGCGTGGATCAAAAAGTAAAAAATAATACAACGAAATATATTCTGCGAAAGGCAGCGGAAGGCATCGTCCCGAGCCACGTTTTGGGAAGGAGAAAATTAGGATTCCCCGTACCTATTCGCCATTGGCTAAAAAAGGAACTATACGACTGGGCTTGCTTTATTATTCGCTCAAGCCAAGTTGATTACATTTTTGATAAACAGCAGGTTCATTTGTTGTTGGAAGAGCATGTCATGAATAAGAAGGACAATAGCAGAAAGCTCTGGACCATTCTTACATTTATGATTTGGCATCAAATTTATATAGAACGCCTTTATAATTTTGAAGAATTAACTGAGAATCGAGAGACGCTGCTTTCTCATTGAGTTACCCTCTAAAGAGAGTAATCTTTTCACTTACATCCTATGTTTGTGGATTTGTGAGCGGATATTCGTTTATTTTTATATAGTCAAAGAAGCGCTCGTTAACGAGAGTACGGCCTTTATAACTGATGCAGCGTTTTTTTAACTAAACAATCGCCTATGCCCCTTCAGCATGTAAGCATATACTATCTTGTGATTACTTGAGGAGGGGTTAAGAATGGAAAGACAAATGGGTCAAGGCAGTTATCCAGGCATGGGAATGGGCAGTTATCCAGGCATGGGAATGGGCAGTTATCCAGGCATGGGAATGGGCGGTTATCCAGGCGGAGGAATGGGGGGTTATCCAGGCGGAGGAATGGGCGGTTATCCAGGCGGAGGAATGGGTGGTTATCCAGGCATGGAAATGGGTGGTTATCCAAGCGGAGGAATGGGTGGTTATCCAGGCATGGGAATGGGCGGTTATCCAGGCGGAGGAATGGGTGGTTATCCAGGCACGGGAATGGGCGGTTATCCAGGCGGAGGAATGGGTGGTTATCCAGGCGGAGGAATGGGCGGCTGCCCAGGTATGCGTTAAAGATTTGAACTTTTCATACGTTATAGAAAAAAGAAACCTTGGAGAGCTATTTTCCAAGGTTTTTCAATTCTCTTCAATTGCGCTTGTTTTCGCATACTTTGCAATCATTCTTACAATCAATTGCCCAATTGTATATATAATAGAAATAAATATCACTGCTCCATTTCGACCAGTAACTGTAAACCAGTAACCGTCGTTAGGAATGAATTTCATCGCGAGGACGAGCGAGACAATAGTCGTAAGTAGATTCACCAAGAGAATGACAGAGATGCGAACATTCTTTGATAAAATACCAACCAAGACTACAAAAAATAAGAAACCAAACAATAAAAGAGAGGCTTCCTTTCCTTTTATATATTGTTCATATTCATAAAAATGAAAGAAAAATGGTACAGGAATTAAACACACAATACCCCATGCTATCTTCATAACGAGCCTCCTTATCGGTTTATTTAAAATTAGAGGGATGTCTCTTTTTGAAATTCCATTTTTTTCAATATAACACATGAAAGGTTTATATGTTTACTCTTTTTGTTGTTTGTCGAAATCAAAAAGGTGTGTATGACAGTCTTTTTTATTTAGATTATAGGAAATAACTATTTTGTACAGAAAAACACTCTATGGTCCAGAATTCCGTGGTATTTTGCCATCATATAGAAATGTTGGTTCGATACTGCATGAAGCTGTGGTTCAATATATTTTGAATGATGAAACTCAGGCATTGAATAATTTGGGAAGAAGACGTGTGTTGGTCTATAAATATGGAGATTTTTAAAGCTGGTTTGTTTAAATAAGGCTAACCATTCTTTCTCTGTAAGAAGGTCATCCAATCCATAAAATCGTTTGATTTCTTCCTCATTGTTTGCTCCCAGGTGTTTGTTAACTGTGAGCTCATTAGCAATAAATCGGCCATCACTTTTCAGTAATCGGAAAATTTCTTTAAGAGATCTAGGCTTGTTTGCAAAAGCAAGAACAGATTCAGAAATAATAACATCAAATGTCTCATCTGGTAACGGGAAATTTTCTATAGATCCTTGAATAATTTCTACGGGCAATCGATGTTTTTTCATTCTTTTTTTAGCTTTCTCTATCATGATGGGATTAATATCCATTCCCATTACCTTGGCTCCATAGCGATCAGCTAGATAGGCAGCTGTTTGACCAGTGCCACATCCTACATCTAAAACATAAGAGGTATTATTTATTTCTTCAGTTTTGAAGATTTCTTTTGTTAAATGGATACCGCCGGGATGTGCACCACCGACACCAAACTTTGATAAAAAATCTAAGTACATTGAACTTCTAATTAAAATCACCTTCTTCACTCATTTTCATTTATACAAAATATGAAAGAGAAAGTCGGGAAGTTCCTGGTTTGTCTATTGAAACCATTTTGATTGGCATACTTGTTGACCTGTAATGAATTATTGAGTTATATAAAGTGCACGAGTGAGAGAGGACCTTTTGCTATTTATCCTAGAATTCTGGCTCTTCTATAGTTATTTTTTAAAAATAATTGTTATGAAGTAATCTGTTGATAGAGAATAGTAGGATAAAATGGTTGTTAATCTTACTTGATAACCTCGCGGTTTTAGTTATTCTTATTTATTATGTATGGGATAAAATAATTTAGAAAATAAAGCATTAAAATGATGGTTGACTTTATCTTTTATGATATGTTATATTAAATATCCGCTGTTAAGAATAGCAGCACTGAGAAAAAGCATAAAACAGTTGACTTTTATATTAGAATAATGATATAATGATAGAGTTGTTATGAATTGATCTTTGAAAACTGAACAAAATACATGCCAGTAAGTTAATTCTTATTTTTAAATTATGAGCAAGTCAAACATCTTTTTGGAGAGTTTGATCCTGGCTCAGGACGAACGCTGGCGGCGTGCCTAATACATGCAAGTCGAGCGGACTTGACGGAGCTTGCTCTGTTCAAGTTAGCGGCGGACGGGTGAGTAACACGTGGGTAACCTGCCTGTAAGACTGGGATAACTCCGGGAAACCGGGGCTAATACCGGATATTCTTTTTCTTCGCATGAAGAAGAATGGAAAGGCGGCTTTTAGCTGTCACTTACAGATGGACCCGCGGCGCATTAGCTAGTTGGTGAGGTAACGGCTCACCAAGGCGACGATGCGTAGCCGACCTGAGAGGGTGATCGGCCACACTGGGACTGAGACACGGCCCAGACTCCTACGGGAGGCAGCAGTAGGGAATCTTCCGCAATGGACGAAAGTCTGACGGAGCAACGCCGCGTGAGTGAAGAAGGTTTTCGGATCGTAAAGCTCTGTTGTCAGGGAAGAACAAGTACCAAAGTAACTGTTGGTACCTTGACGGTACCTGACCAGAAAGCCACGGCTAACTACGTGCCAGCAGCCGCGGTAATACGTAGGTGGCAAGCGTTGTCCGGAATTATTGGGCGTAAAGCGCGCGCAGGCGGCTTCTTAAGTCTGATGTGAAAGCCCACGGCTCAACCGTGGAGGGTCATTGGAAACTGGGAGGCTTGAGTGCAGAAGAGGAGAGCGGAATTCCACGTGTAGCGGTGAAATGCGTAGAGATGTGGAGGAACACCAGTGGCGAAGGCGGCTCTCTGGTCTGTAACTGACGCTGAGGCGCGAAAGCGTGGGGAGCGAACAGGATTAGATACCCTGGTAGTCCACGCCGTAAACGATGAGTGCTAAGTGTTGGAGGGTTTCCGCCCTTCAGTGCTGCAGCTAACGCATTAAGCACTCCGCCTGGGGAGTACGGCCGCAAGGCTGAAACTCAAAGGAATTGACGGGGGCCCGCACAAGCGGTGGAGCATGTGGTTTAATTCGAAGCAACGCGAAGAACCTTACCAGGTCTTGACATCCCGCTGATCGGTCTGGAGACAGATCTTTCCCTTCGGGGACAGCGGTGACAGGTGGTGCATGGTTGTCGTCAGCTCGTGTCGTGAGATGTTGGGTTAAGTCCCGCAACGAGCGCAACCCTTGATCTTAGTTGCCAGCATTCAGTTGGGCACTCTAAGGTGACTGCCGGTGACAAACCGGAGGAAGGTGGGGATGACGTCAAATCATCATGCCCCTTATGACCTGGGC
>NZ_JBBOOI010000001.1:2277500-2860000 GCF_038003025.1 Pseudobacillus sp. FSL P4-0506 | reverse complement strand
TAGAGCGCACGCCTGATAAGCGTGAGGTCGATGGTTCGAGTCCATTCAGGCCCACTTTGTTCCGCAGTAGCTCAGTGGTAGAGCAATCGGCTGTTAACCGATCGGTCGCAAGTTCGAATCTTGCCTGCGGAGTTACTTTTGTGTAAGGAAAAGGATATTCTCTGCTGTCACCACTTTTTTAAATGAAAATCCCTATTTTTCTATATAAAGAAGAAAAGAAGGGTTATTTTTATATTAAATGCGCCTTTAGCTCAGCAGGATAGAGCAGCAGCCTCCTAAGCTGCAGGTCAGAGGTTCAAATCCTCTAAGGCGCGTAAAACAGAAGGGAAAACCCCTTCTGTTTTTTTTTGCTCTTTAACTTTCTATTTGACATCCCTCTTAATGGAAATGTCGAAAATGCCGGATGAGCAATACAGCAATCTCCAGCAGCAGGTTAAAGTCATCGGGCTGGATGAGAGATGGAAAGAAGCCAGAGATATATACAGCTGTGTGAACCTGATGTTCGACGATATGGCGTTCTTTATGGTACAAAACAATTTGACCGAAGAAGACGTGCTAGAAAAGGAAATAAAATTGACTTTCCGGATTATGTTATCAAGTTGTTTGAAGGCTATTTAGGCTAGTTACACGGTAGACTCCCGAAGCAGTTCTAAAAAGGGATCTTAAGAGGAAAAGAGCCGCTCACTGCTCAAAATGACGAATCTATTTCTAGAGGCGATTTGATAATTGAATGACGATCAAAAAAGTTAAAATAGGAGTTCTCCAAACAACATCTTTAATCAAGAATACAAGCACAACACCTATATAATCATTCAACGTATAGAGAAAGTGCTGTACGTTTTCATTGATTGTTTTACGAGATCCATTTTCTTGATTTTAACAAAATTTACAATGTGCAAAATTCAAATTAAATATTAAAAATACTTCTCAACAAGCATTAGTTACTAGATATACCCATATCTAACAAGTGCGGATTCTCTGTATAAAAAACTTCGTATTAAATTGATAAGAATTTCAAGAGATTTTGATAAGATTTTAAAGTTTTATTTTCTAAATATTCTATATAATCTAAATAAATCAGAGATAAAGGGGGAAAAAAGATGCAGAGAAAAGGAAATTTGGCATTCGTTTTATTAAGCGCTTTTCTACTGTTTATATTTGCAGGCTGTTCCGGAAAAAAAGATGCCGGCTCAGAAAATGGTGGAAAAGATAGCGAGAATGGCGGAACGGTCACAATCGGGATTGCACAGGACGCCGTTGCCATTGATCCGGCCTTTTCCTACGATTTTGCGACAGGACCAGTCGTTAACTCCATCACAGAAGGATTGCTTAAATTCGATAAAAACGGCGAGCTTCTTCCTAACCTTGCAAAGGAATGGGAGAATCCTGATGAGAAGACATACATTTATCATATCCGCGATGACGTGACCTTCTCAGATGGAAGTCCGATGACAATGGAAGATGTTATGTTTTCAATGGAAAGAATTAAAGATCCTGCAACCGCTTCCTATGTAGGCTGGATGTATGAAAATGTAGAGAAGATTGAACAAGATGGGGATTGGACAATTAAAGTCACATTATCAGAGCCTGATGCTTTGTGGCAATATGTACCTGCAACAACTGCTGGACATGTAATTTCTAAAAAGTATTTTGAGGAACATAAAGAAAACTTCGGCAAGCCAGAAGGTGGACTATTGGGGACAGGGTCCTTTAAGTTTGTAAGCTGGCAAACAGGATCAGAAATTGTTTTGGAGAAAAATGAAAATTACTGGAATAAAGAGGGCGGCCCTTATGTGGATAAAGCGGTTTTCAAAGTGATTCCCGAGGGCACAACGAGAATTACCGGGTTGAAAACGGGGCAATTAAATATTGCCACAGAGCTTCCTCTGGATCTAGTGGAAAAAATAAAAGAAATGGATAATGTGAGATTGGATACGTCAGATTCATATTTAATAGATGGTATCGAGTTCAATACACAAAGAAAGCCATTTGATGATCCTAAGGTAAGACAAGCAATGAACTATGCGCTTGATAAAGATAAAATTTTAAAGCAGATTGTTAAAGATGCGGGGATTCCTGCTGAAGGGTCAACTGTGCCGCCAGTCATGTGGACGTTTTCTAAAGATAAGTGGGAAGCTGCAAAGAAAGAGTTGCCTGACTACTCTTCCAACATAAAAAAAGCAAAGAAATTATTGGCAGAATCAAGTGTGCCGAACGGCTTCAAAGCGACCATTTCCACTGATGGAGACAGTCTCCGAATGAATGCTGCTTTGGCGTTGCAAGCTGCAGTTAAGCCGCTTGGCATTGAATTAGAGGTTGAAAAGCTGACTGGAGAGGAATTGATGACCCGTACATTCGGCGGCGCCAGAGATTATGATATTGCGGTGCAAAACTGGGGGTCGGATTTCCCAGATCCTTCAGGAAACTTAAGTCCGTTATTCCACTCAGCTAACACAGCTGATGGCGGTGCCAATTACGCCAACTATAAAAATCCAGAAGTTGATAAGCTGCTTGAAGAACAAAACAAGTTGATCGACCATGACAAGCGTGCAGAGCTAATGATTCAAGCACAAAAAATCATTGCGGAAGATTCGCCATGGATCACACTAAGCCATCAAAAACAAATGATGGCAATGACCAATAACGTGGAAGGTTATCATATCACTCCATTATGGTATTGGGATGATATCTTAAAAAACATTAAATTAAAATAATGGCAGTATGAAAGAGCTCCTCTTCATCAAGCATTTATTTGAAGAAGGGGAGATTCTCCCTTCGGAAGTCTTCCTTTTTGATATGGGGCAGCATGGATTAATGCTTGGAACAAGGAAGGGCGATAGCGTAAATTATTTTCCCTTGAAGGAGGTGTAGGCTTGACTAGCTATATTATAAGGAGACTTCTCTTTTTAGTTCCCATATTATTCATTGTATCTGTTCTCATTTTTGGCATGTCAAGACTGGTACCCGGGGATCCGGCAATCATCATGGCGGGCGGACACCAAACGTCACCGGAAGTCTTAGATAATATCCGTGAAAAATACCACTTGAATAAGCCGGTTATAGAACAATATGCCATCTGGTTGAAGAACGTGGCTGTAGGAGATTTGGGCGAGAGTTTCAAAATGAAGCAATCTGTCACAAATATGATCGTGGAGCGCCTGCCGCTCACATTCCAATTAATTGTCATGAGTATGATCTTTACCTTGATCATCGCCATACCGCTTGGTATATTGTCAGCTGTTAAGAAAAACACTTGGATGGATCACCTCTCAACTTTATTCGCTTTCGTGGGAGTATCTTCTCCTGTGTTCTTCACCGGTATTTTGATGGTACTGTTATTTTCCTACCATTTGGATTGGCTGCCTGCTTTTGGAGCGGGGAGCGGATTTAATGAGAACTTGATTCATTTGCTGCTTCCTTCTCTCGCACTGAGCTTCAATATGATCGCTTTAAACTCCAGAATTACAAGAAGCGGTATGATTGAAGTAATGAACACGAACTATATTCAAACAGCTGTAGCGAAGGGGTTGCCGCGAAAAGCCATTATTTTCAAACATGCATTGAGAAATGCACTTATACCACTTGTCACTGTAACCGGAATCCAAATCGGTGTTCTCATTGTAGGAACAGTGCTTGTTGAATACACATTTGGTCTGGGAGGGCTGGGCAGTCTTATTATTAACGGGGTCCAAACGAGTGATTACCCCGTTGTCCAGGGAACCATGCTTTTTATGGTGGTTGTCTTCCTGCTGATCAACCTTGTCGTTGATGTTCTTTATGCTATTATCGATCCAAGAATACGTTATAAATAGAAAGGAGGCATACGATGGAACTCCAAAGTCAGCCACCTGCACAACTGCCGGCAGCTCCAGCAGAGAAAAAAAGAAGTGTATGGAAGTCACCGCTTTTCAAAAATAAATTGTCAGTGATGTCGGGAATAATTATTATTATGATAATACTTATTTCGCTGTTTGCCCCGCTGATTTCTCCATATGATCCTGATGTGCAGGACCTGAGCAAATCATTAGAGCCTGCTTCCTCTGCACATTGGTTTGGCACTGACATGCAAGGGAGGGATATTTTAAGCAGGATCATTTATGGAACGAGAACAACCTTGCTCGGAGCAGTGTTTGTCGTATTGCTATCAGTTGTTGTCGGCGTTCCACTAGGCCTTATCTCCGGCTATTTTGGAGGTAAGATTGATAACCTTATAAACCGTGTCTGGGACGTTCTTCTCGCTTTTCCAACCATCTTACTCGCATTCATTATTGTTGCCACATTTGGAAGAGGCTTTGAAAACGCTGTAATCGCGCTAGGTATCGTGTATGTTCCGATGATTGCCAGGCTTGTTCGCTCTGTGACACTTGTAGAAAAAGAGCAATCCTACATCGATGCAGCTCAAGCTTTAGGATATTCCCATACACGTATCATCTTCCGGCACATTTTACCTAATTGCCTGTCACCGATTATTGTTCAAGTCGCAATCGACTTCGCCTATGCGATCATCGATTTGGCGGCATTGAGCTTTCTAGGACTGGGTGTACAGCCTCCGACGGCAGACTGGGGATACATGCTGTCAGAAGGAAGGGAATATTTACTCATTTCTCCGAATACGGCTTTAGCAGCAGGTTTTTCTATTATGATCACCGTGATTGCGTTTAATTTGTTTGGCGACGGTTTGCAAAGCCAGCTAGACCCAAAACAGCGAAAAGCAAGTTAATCTAATGGATGACCGGAGGATTTATGTTGCTTTCTCTTAATCTATTCACGGCATTAATCATTTTGGGCATTGTTGGCGGAATGATCAGTCTCACTATGATTGTCATGATTTTAATAACCGAAAAAGAAGTCGACTTTTTGGAAGTCGAGAAAAAAAGAGCGGATCTCGAAGTGCTGCTGAACGAATCTAAGCTACTTCACTTATCCGCTCAAATTCAGCCCCACTTTCTCTTTAACACATTAAACACAATTTCGACGTTAATTCGTTTAGAAAAAAATAAAGAGGCGGAGCAGGCTATTTACTCCATGTCATCGCTGCTCCGCTATCACTTAGATAAAAAAGCCTCACTTATTTCTTTAAAAGAAGAGATGAAGTATGCAGAGCAATATTTATCCATTCAACAGCTTCGATTCGGACCTAGGCTGGAATGGAAAATTGATGCTCCTGAAGAATTGCTGGAAATGAAAATACCAATGCTTGTTATCCAGCCATTAATTGAAAACGCCTGTATTCATGGAGTGGAGCCATCTATGGACGGAGGTAAGATTAGTATATCTGCCACAAGCACGGATGGAGTGCTGCTATTGGAAGTTAGAGACAACGGAGCAGGAGTCAGTGAGGCTGTGGTCCGTGAGTTTGAACAATGGAAAGCACACAGCCATAGTGCAAAGAACGGAACAGCTATTGGCCTAAGAAATGTCCATTCCCGCCTAAAAGAACAATTTGGCAAAAACAGTGGATTATCAATTAAGAAGGATAGAAAAGGTACAATCAGTACAATTACGATCACACCTATTTCCCAAGATTTCCAAGAAAATGATCATGCGTAAAGGAGGGGCCATATGAAAGTACTCATAGTTGATGATGAACCCTTGGAGCTTTTGAATATTGAAAGCATTCTTCATTCATTTGACCCCCTGATTGATGTATTTACAGCGGCGAATGGCTATGAAGCCTATAGCATGCTGAAAGATGAGCCCATGGATATTGTTTGCCTGGATATTCGAATGCCTGGCTGGAATGGAATTGAAACATTGCAGAAAATTAAGGCGCAGTGGCCTCATGTGAAGGTCATACTTATTTCTGCCCACGGTGAATTCCATTACGCGCAAGAGGCCATTGTATCCGGAGCATCCATCTATCTTTTAAAACCTGTGGTTCCGGAAGAACTGATGAATGCGATCAGAAGAATGCAACATGAGATTGAAAGAGAGCTTGAGGAACAGTTACTGTTGCTGCAAATGGCAGCTGAAAAATGGTCAAGAGGAGAGGAATCAAAAAAGCTGCTCTTTGGTGCGCACCTTCATATCCAGCCTAATGTGGTCACTGTCATCAGATTCAATCGTAACAAACCTTTTGATAAGGCGTTCTGGGATACCATCGTATGCCGAACACTTGATAAGACAACAGCTGTCCCCCAGTCTGTCGATGGGCACTGGATCTATTTGACAGAATGTCCTGAAGGAAACAATTACACGGTGAAAGAGAAGCTTTCCTTCCTAAAATTAGAGCTTGCGGAGAAGGATAAAGAGATCGAATGGCTGTTTGGCGTAGGGGAAGCTGTTGCCCATCCAGATTTTCTAAAGCAATCGTACGATAGTGCTGTGCAAGCTGCATTAAACAAGGATGAAGCGGTGATTCAACAATGCCTTCATTTCTTATCACAGCAATATGCCAGTCCGATTACTTTGAATCAATTAGCACAAGAGGTTCATCTCAGTGCCTCACATTTAAGCAGAATATTCAAGAGCCAGCTTGGAATTACGTTTGTTGATGTCTTAACAAAAATTAGAATTGAACAGGCAAAGGAACTATTGAAGAACAAAGAGCTGTCCATTCAGTTCATATCCGACCGAATAGGTTTCAGCAGTCCGGATTACTTTTCTTCAACTTTCCGGAAGCTAGAGGGAATTTCCCCAAGCCAGTTCCGTTTACAGAGGGAGCATGACAAACAATCATGTTCCTAACATTGCAAATTTTTACTCTTGTTAGTTTATTTTTGTTGTTAATCGGTGCTCGGCAAGTAGAGAAGAACAACCCCGACCTAGAACGTCCCATTGGCTTAGGAAAAGGGATTGTTATCCTCGTGAATCAATGGGTTGGATTGACCACATTTCTTGTTGCAGCGCAATTGTCATATGAGCAGGGCGTGAGTGGTCTATTCGGCTATTGCCTGGCTGGATTGGCCAGCCTGCTCTGCCTATACTTCCTGTTGAAAAAAAGAGCAGTGCCGCATGATCCGGTGCATGCGACAAGAACAATAAAGCCGCTTTTGCTGCTTTATTATCTAGAACATTTTATTGTAAGCCTATTGGCTGCAAAGTTTATATTCAAGCTTTTCTATAGCGTAAATATAGTGATCTTAGCCGGCTTGTTTGTCGTCTTTTATCAATTTATTCTTTTGGCGAAAAGTAAAAATCTTTATATTCGCTCTCTCATCATCAGCATGCTGGCGTTGGTTGCTACTGTGCTTTTACCTACCTTTGTATATTTAAAGATGAGTGTGCCCACGATCTATTCTGGTGTTCACTTTTTGGCACCGGAGATGCTTATTTTGGATGATCTGTCGGGATGGCTTCTAGGAGGAGTATTATTCATTCGGTTCATGGCTCATCACCTATTGAATCAAAACATGCGGAAAATCTTTATGAATATTAAACAAGAGAAAAGACCTCTTGCTTTTACGATTTCATCTTTCATATGGTTCTTTGTCCCGCTCTCGATGGGAACCTTGGCGTTTGTCGCCAAAGCATCCGCCATATGGCCGGCTTCCAATGATGAAGTAGGTCTTCAAGTCGTCCAGCAGTTTGGCGGACAGCTTGGAATTGTTCTGTTAGTCGTAACCTTGCTGGTCATTTTGTTCTCTTCCTCGGCTGGTGATTTTGTTGATAAAACCTTTGTCCGAAAAGATATCTTCGTGAAGGCAGCGGTATTAGGAATGGCTGCGTTGATAGTAACTACGCTTCCAAAGCTTACGATCCTTGATGTCATGGTCTTTGCCTCTCTTGTTTGGGCTCCGGTGGTTCCAGCTATGTATTTAATGGAAACAAGCCTATTGGCCAGGTGGCCCGTAGCTTTCGTTTTTCTAGCCGGTGTAGGAGCAGAAACATACGGAATGTTTCATTTTAGCTTAGAATGGGGAATTTTGCTGTCTGCCATGGTATCTGTTTGTCTGTCTTTCTTATTCAGAGGATACCGCAGTAAAGAAAAAAAGCAATCAGCATAAAAGTCTTCCGCTTTTCTATTAAAGGGGGAATGTGTAAATGAGTGATTTACTTACAGTAAAAAATTTATCCACTCAATTTCAAACAGAACGGGGAATTGCTCATGCGGTTCGCTTTGTGAATTTCTCCATCAAATCAGGAGAGACAATGGGAATTGTAGGCGAAAGCGGCAGTGGCAAAAGTGTGACAGCTAAATCGATCATGAGGCTTGTTGAAGGCCAA
This sequence comes from Pseudobacillus sp. FSL P4-0506, assembly GCF_038003025.1. Classification (NCBI taxonomy): domain Bacteria; kingdom Bacillati; phylum Bacillota; class Bacilli; order Caryophanales; family Bacillaceae; genus Pseudobacillus; species Pseudobacillus sp. FSL P4-0506. The sequence goes on along the minus strand of NZ_JBBOOI010000001.1, from coordinate 2,851,834 downwards.
AACGGAAAAGTTGTATCTGGGGAAATGATTTTTGAAAATATTGATCTAGCGAAACAAACGGAAAAACAAATGCAGAAAATCAGAGGCAATTCAGTGGCGATGATCTTCCAGGACCCAATGACCTCTTTGAACCCTTTAATTAAAGTGGGCGCCCAGATTGCAGAGGTGCTTCGTTTTCATAAAGGAATGGCCAGGCAGCAAGCGAAACAAGAAGCAATCAGGCTCATGACTCAGCTTTCCATCCCTTCACCGGAAAAGCGTTATCATCAGTATCCGCACGAGTTTAGCGGGGGAATGCTGCAACGGCTAATGATTGCCATTTCATTGGCATGCAAGCCGAAATTGCTTATTGCCGATGAGCCAACAACCGCGTTAGATGTAACAATACAAGCGCAAATTCTAAGGCTAATGAAAGAGCTTCAGAAGCAATACGGAATGGCCATTCTGATGATCACTCATGATTTAGGCGTTGTAGCCGAAATTTGTGACAAAGTATCGGTTATGTATGCAGGTGAAATTGTTGAAAGCACAAGTGTGGAAAATATTTTTGAGAAACCGCTGCATCCTTATACAAAAGCGTTAATGGATTCAAGACCGAAGCTTGGTCATAGGGAGAAAACACTTAAATCCATCGAAGGCTCACCGCCTGATCTGGCAAAGGAGATTAATGGATGTCCTTTTGCTCCCCGCTGTGCTGTCAAAACAGAAATATGTGTGACAGAAAAACCTGCATTGAAACAACTCGCTCCTTCTCATTGGGCAGCATGTCATATGGCCGAAGTGGCAGTAAAGGAAGGAGGTGAGCGTCTTGACAGCCTTGCTACAAGTTGAAGGGTTAAAAAAATATTTTCCCGCTGGAAAAACGAATTTCCTTGGGAAGCATACACAGCTGCTAAAAGCCGTGGATGATCTTTCTTTCACTATCCGGGAAGGTGAGATATTTGGACTTGTCGGTGAGAGCGGATGCGGCAAGTCAACAACGGGCAGGTGTATTTTAAAGATTGAAGAGGCAACCGGCGGCAGTGTCTATTTTATGGGGAAAAATATTACTAGCCTTAAAGGGAAAGAGCTTTTACAGATAAGACGAGAAATGCAAATGATTTTTCAGAATCCCTATTCTTCTTTGAACCCAAGACTGACAATCCGTCAGACGTTGCAGGAAGTGTTAAAGGTACACCGGATAGCAACAGGAGATCAAGCAAAAGACAGGATCGTAGAGCTGCTAGAACAGGTCGGACTACCGACGGATGCGATGGACCGTTATCCGCATGAATTCAGCGGCGGACAACTGCAGCGCATTGTGGTGGCAAGAGCATTGGCTGTAAATCCTAAGTTTATTTTTGCGGATGAACCGGTTTCTGCCCTGGATGTTTCCGTGCAAGCTCAGATTTTGAATTTGCTGGCGTCACTGCGTGAAAAGCTAGGCTTGACGATACTTTTTGTGGCCCATGATTTAAGCGTTGTGGAGCATATCAGTGATCGGGTCGGAGTGATGTATCTGGGACAGATGGTGGAAATGGCCCAGGTGGAAGACTTATATGAAGAGCCGCTACATCCTTATACGAAAGCCTTAATACACTCAATTCCCATCAATAACCCGAAAGAAAAGAAAGAAAGAATTACATTGGAAGGAGATATTCCAAGCCCTATTGATCCACCAACGGGCTGCCGCTTCGCTTCCAGATGTCCTCAATGCTTTGCTCGCTGTACAGAAGCAGCGCCGATTTTTAAAGAAGTACAGCCGGGACATTTCGTAGCGTGTCATTTATATGCTAGTAACGAGAAATAGACTGGAACTTCCGTCTGGCCGGGAGATCGAGGTAAGTAGCTGATGTAGTTGAATTGTTGGCGCTAGATAGACTGCCGAGATTTTCGAGTAATGAGAAGGATGAAAAAGCTGTCTAATTTTACAAAAAAAGCAAACGGGGGAGAGGGAATGAGCTCACTAAAAGACCTTCTAGTGGAATTTGATGCCATTCATGGTGTATCAGGGGATGAAGAACGTGTTGCACAAGCTCTACAGGCTCATTTAAAGCCGGTGACAGACGAACACTTTGAAGATGCACTTGGAAATCAGGTATTTATCAAAAAGGGAAGCAACCCAGATTTTAAGGTTATGCTTGCGACACATATGGATGAAATCGGCTATATTGTTCATAACATTGATAGTCAAGGTTTCGTTTATATTTTACCAGTCGGTTATCACGACAACCGAACAGCATTCAACCAAGTGCTAACGATTTATACAGAAAAGGGCCCTGTAACAGGAATAACCGGGGGAAAGCCTGCACACATTGTGACACCAGAAGAGGCAAAACTCGCCATTCCTATTGAGGAGTTATATATTGACGTTGGAACGACAAGTAAAGAAGAAACGTTAGCGCTCGGCGTGCAGATCGGTGATTATCTGACATTTCAAAGAACGGGACAATTTCTAAATGACGGTAAGATTTTCACGGGAAAGGCTGTTGATAATCGTGCAGCCTGCGCAGTGATGGTGGAAGCAATGAAACGACTGGCAGACAAAAATATCGTTCCCACCGTTTATGGAGTGGGGACTGTGCAGGAAGAAATGGGCATCCGTGGTTCCGTCCCGATCTCGAACCGGATCCAACCTGATATCGGTCTTGCCCTTGATGTCTGCCTTTCCGGAGGAACACCTGCTTTAACTGAAAAAGACGTTGCAGTTACGCTTGGTGGCGGTCCCGCGCTTATGCTATATGACTGGACACCGAGTACCGGACACGGAAATAATGTCCCAAAGAAACTAACTCGCAAATTAATTCAAGCGGCAGAAAAAAACAATATCCCTTATCAGCGGGAAGTTGTTCTGAATGGCGGAACAGATGCCTGGGCCATGAGCGTAGCAGGCAACGGAGCTTTAGCTAGCTGCATTTCTTTTCCATCCCGTAATATCCACTCAGCAACTGGTTGTGTACATATAGATGATTTGGAATATTCTGTACAGTTGATTGTAGCATTTATTGAAGCCTTGCAGGAAAAAATATAAAAAGATAGGGGGCTATTCCATGAGTCAGGATAACCGACTTATGGAACAGCCCCTATTAGTAGGTTTTTAAAAAACAAAAGAGGTTTCCATAGGAATCAAGTCCATATCATGGGCTCATTTTCTTTCATTTATATAACTAATTTAAATAATAGTTTTGCAGTAACTATTCAATGGATCATTTTATTCAACGATTCTATCTGCTAATCGTTTCTCTTTCCAAGACACTGTGATAAATAGTGCAACCGCTAGAATAATGGCTGAAAAGATGTAAGGGAAATGGATGTTGAAATCAAACAGAATCCCTCCTATTGTAGGCCCTACAATATTTCCTAAGCTTGTATAAGTGGAGTTCATTCCTGCTACAAAACCTTGTTCATTTCCCGCAGTCCTTGAAAGAAAAGTGGTGAGCGCCGGCCGGAGCAGGTCAAAGGCTAAAAAGATAATACAAGTGACCATCAAAACAAGCCAGAAGTTAGTGACGACAGTTGAAGCAATAGCAAAAATGGCTCCAGTTATGAGGCATAATTGAATAAGCTTCTTTTCACCTAATACATGAATCATTTTTCCGAATAAAAAGACTTGGAAAATCATGCCGAATATCGAACTGATAGTAATAATATAAGCAATGTCCTTAGGGGTAAAACCAAATTTGTGATCAGAAAACAAACTAAAAACTGTTTCGTAAACTGATAACCCAAATGCCAGGACAAATACAATAATAAATGCCACAAAGTAAAGAGGATTTAATGACTTCTTTAACTCTTTTACAAAACTTGCTTTCTTGTTTTTAGAGGAAACAGCGGATAATTGTTCTTTTGTCAATGGCTCCTTAAGAATAAATAAGGAAGAAATAGCAGCAAGAAAAGCGATTGCTGCGGCACAAAAGAAAGGAACTCGAATGCCATATTCAGCTATAAACCCTCCAATGCCAGGGCCGATGATGAAACCGGTACTGATAGCCGCTGATAAATAACCTAATGCTTTAGGGCGTTCCTCTAAAGAGGTAATGTCTGCAATATAGGCTGTCACTCCCGGCATAATAAATGCTGCGCTGATTCCTCCTAGTATTCTTGAAAGATATAGGACTAAAACGTGCTTTCCTAATCCAAAAAGCAGCTCAGAAAGACAAAAGATAAACAATCCAATAATGATGATTTTTTTTCTGCCGAACTGATCTACCCATCTTCCGGCCACCGGGGACATTAATAATTGAGAAAAGGAGAAAGCGGCAACCATGTAGCCCATTGTGGCACCAGACAAATTCATTTCATTCATAAAGGAAGGCATAATGGGAATAATTAAACCAACCCCTAAAAAAGCAACAAAAATATTGCTTAATAATATAAGAAGTACTATTTTTTGATTACGAATCATAAGTGAGTATGCACACCTCTGCTTTCACGGGAAAATTTTCTCACAAACTTTTATTGATTCTATCGCTCCAACGAGATCCCTCTCCAAAACACTTTCCATGAAGCTTCCAACCTGTCTTCAACTTTTTTTAAGCTGTTCGTATAAACAAGCTCCACCATAATCGCATCGATGATACCTATATAAGCAATCGTTGGTATCTGGGGGTCTGTTCCATAAATAACTTTTGCTTCAATCCATTCACTAAATTTCTTTTCAAGAGACTCTTTTACTTGCTGTTCAATATCTATAATGTTCTTCTCTATTTCTTTCAATAAGTGATCCGGGGGAAAGAAGGACATTCGAAGCCAAAATTTCATATATTCATCCTTCTGAAATAACTGTGTAACCATAATTAAAAAACCGTACAGATCCTTCTCCGGGTGATTGACCGCTTTTTCATTAAAGTATTGCAACTTTGAAGATAATTCTACTTCTTTTGCATCTTGAAGTAATTGTAAAAATAAATCGTCTTTACTCTTAAAATGAGCATAAATCGATTGTTTCTTTATCCCTGCTTCCTCAGCAATTTGCGATAGGGAAGCTCCCTCATAGCCATGGAGGGTAAAATACTTGAGTGCTGCTTCTTTGATTTTATTGCTTCTCACACACCATCACCTCTTTTTTAACGAACGTTCGTAAGTTAATTTACCAGAGAATGGACCGGCAAGCAAGCTAATTCTTTCATATACAAAATAAATGAAAGACAGCCTTTATTTTAATTGCAGAATGAAAGCAGCCTCTTTTTTAGGTGAATGGCCGTAATGGCAGAAAAATTTGATATAGTTGCTCTAAGGATTCCAGATTCAAAATAATACCAAAATGATAAAGGGAGGATGTATGAAGGGAGAACTTTTCTGCAAGCTGTCTCTGTCTTTTTTGAGTGTGTTAGTCTCTTCAACGCTTATCGCCTGCTCCAATGATGAATCTTCTATAAAAACTCAAGAGGAAAAACGCAAGGCACAAGAAACAGAGTCTTTTACACAAGCTAAGCTCTATCTTGTTAAAAAAGATGGAAGGTATGGCTTTATAAATCAGAAGGGACAATTGATGATTCCTTATCTGTATAAGTCAGCACAAAACTTTTCAGAAGGATTAGCGATGGTAAGCAAGGATGGAAAACATTATGGATATATAGATACAAGTGGTAAGGTGAAAATCCCTTTATACCTTCAAAACCGTGAAGGAGAGCTGCCATTATACGGCGGTTCAAATGATCAGCTGGATTTCAATATGGGAAAAGTCACCTATTATGATAAAAAGGCAGACAGCACGGGTATCTTAACTAACAAAGGACAAAATCTTCATTCTCCAAAATATAACTATGATTTTATAGAGGAAGGATATATATTTGCGACTGACAAGAAAACAAATCAACAAGTCGTCTTAGATAAAAACGGCAAAAAGGTGTTTACACCTAAGAGAGGCGAGGTCGTTAGGGATATTTATAAGGATTATTTTGCCGTTACCACTGTTAAAGAAGACGATGAACAGGAAGAGTTTGAGATAGTCGATTTAGTAGATAACCATAATAAGGTTATCGTCGACGCTACAGAAAAAAAGATTATACAATGGAAATATGGGAACGAAGGACTGATTCCGTACTATACTGATGACTTTTTTGAAGGCGAGGGATATGTAAATGACAATGGAGAAATTGTCATCAAAGCCCGGTTTGACAGTGCCAGCCCATTTTCAGAAGGGATGGCGGTTGTTGGATTAACACCAGAACAAGCAGAAGATCCCTACGTTAGGAGCGGTTATATTAATCAGACTGGAGAAATAGTTATTCCCGTCATTTATGATACAGCTACAGATTTTAATGAGGGAGTAGCTTTAGTATCCAAAGACAACAAATATTTTTTCATTAATAAAACAGGAAAGAAACTATTCAATCAATCATTTAGCGATGCGCGTAATTTTCAAAGTGGGTTGGCTCTCGTGAAGAAGGGAAACAAGCTGCAATATATAAATAAAAAAGGAAAAGTAGTTTGGGGAAATGTGATAACGAATGACAAGGATTTATTCGCAGATTTTATCAATGATGCGTTTTGAAGCATCTGGAAGAACGGCACCCTTTCAATGAAAAAAGTTTGAAAGAGCTACGGGACAATAAAGTAATTTAAAAAGCCAAACAAGCATAACCCCGTCCTGGATTTAGGACGGGGCAAAAATGTACTTGGTTAATTTTGGTGCAAGATACTTCGTTACACTAATAAAGTCATTTGAAAATCTAAGGCTGATTATGCTAATCCAAGTAATTAAAAATCGGTGTGGAAAACGGATTCTAATTGATTTTCTTGTATTTTGGCAGGCAGCCTTCTCATGATTGCATTACTAATCTTAATTTGAAAGGGATTGTCTAATTGCGCTACTTTTCCAATGCGCCATGAAAGATTGATAATCTTTTTTGTCTTTGGCATTCTTAAATTTTCAAATTCAAGAAATGCTTCTTCCCTACACTTCTTATACTTTAAAATTTTGCTTAGTATGATTGCATCTTCAATGGCTTGACCTGCTCCTTGACCAATATTAGGGGTAGTGGCGTGAGCTGCATCACCAATCAGCAGAATTTTATCCAAAGCAAAGCGATTGGTAGGCTTGAGATCAATGATGTCATTCCATATGAGTTTTTCGTCTCCTGTCCATTTGATTAACTCAGGTACAGGGAAATGATAATCTTGAAAGGCATGAGACAATTCATTCGTTGTAAAAGCTGACATGTCTTTGCTTTGAAAAGGTGCGTTGATACATGCAAACCAGTATATCTGATTATTTGTCAGAGGGGCCATGCCGAACCGTCCTTTCGACCCCCATGTTTCGGTAAATTCCCCGGGTATGACAAATTCTTTTGGAGGCTTCACCACAGCACGCCAACAAGTATAACCTGAATAACGCGGATTTATGGTTGAAAGGGATTTTTTCCGTACGACGGAATGGATCCCATCCGCTGCTATAAGTGCATCACCTTCTATGGCATTTCCATCTTCTAGACGCACTGTAACTCCCGTTTCATTTTAATATCCTCCGTTGTCCACTTTTTCTTGTTTTATTGGATAGTGATCTTCAAAAAAAATGATTGCACGGAACAATTTTATTATCTACGACAGTATTAATATGTTTATGTCGCAGTTCGTTGGAAATGAGAAGGTGACTAGTGATATTTACATAATAAAATATAGAACATTATCAAACTTGTGATACGGAATATAGAGAAGAAGAGCTACAAAAACAAGCATAACGATAGCTAAAACAAGGCTACAAAAAGCTAAAAGTTTCTTCTCAGATCTTTTAAACAAAGAGGTCATACTTAAGATAAGTACTGTCGGAATACCAACATAAAAGGCGATCATTAAGTCAAATGCTAGTGGAGAACGAGCATGGATGACTGGTGAAGCAGCTAATAATATACCTAAGGTCAACGAAGTATAACTAAGCCAGGAATATCTTTTATTGTTTTTCATAACTTGCCTCATCTTTCACTTATAAAAACATTAATTACACATTTTAACTCATTTAGAATTAATATACAAACAAGGTTCGTGTGGCTGTCGTTTATTCAGTTGGGGGTATGGCTACATACTGGATTTGGTTCAGGAAAAATTGGAAGGAAGAAAAAAACAGCAAAGCTCCCGGCCTTTTAAAAAGTGTTGGCAATTTGGTGAAAGAGCCTAACCTTAAAAATACAGCAGAAATCGACTTAATTGAAAATGCAGATTGTGTAGTTATCGATGGACCATTGACGAAAGTGACGCCTAAATAATGTGAAGATGACACAATTATTTAGAAGGGTGGTAAGGTGCTTAACGTGATAAGAAGTCAGCAGGTTCGGATGTCTGGATAGGATGTTATTTAAACAGAAGTATAGGGAAGAGGGTGAGGCCCTCTTCAAGACGCTGTAAACCTAATGAAATACATCATTTTTGTTATCAATATATAGTGATCCATCTTTTTGAACTTCAGCATAGAAGACATCGGAAATAGAATTGATACCAGCTGATTGTAGTTGTTGATCTAACCACTCCTCGTTAAGATTTAACTTTTCTAAATTCTTTTTATCAATTTCGCCATCAGAAATCACAGACATAGGAAGAGGGAAAAAATCGGTATTAGTTTTTGGGGTGTTCATGCCGCTCTCAATCAAAGTCTGCTTTGGTTCCTTTTTTATTACGGAGAGAGTGCCATCTGTTTCAAAAATTGCGTAATCAACATCAGAGGTGGAAAATACGTTCTTCTTTCGTAATAAAGTGTTTAAAGAATCTATATCTAGCCGCGCCTTGCGGAGAGTATTTTCCATAATTTTTCCTTTTCTAATAAGAATGATTGGTTGTCCTACAATAGCATAACGTGCATTTTTAGATTTTATATCTAGAAATCCGAGAAAGATGGTGAAAGCGCTCCAGCCTAACAAAGAGATCAGTCCGTTACGAATACTTAGTGAGTTATCAATAGCAAGAGAAGCCCCTATAGTACCGATTGAAATAGCAGATACAAAGTTAAAAAAGGTCATTTGGGAAATTTCTTTTCTTCCAATAAGCCTTGTTAAAACTAATAAAGTAATAAAAGAAATAGAAAGCCTTAGAACTAGTTCTGGAACCGACATAGTTAAACTCCTTTCATTCATTATGGAAAGTAAATTACTACGTATTGTTCCAAACTTTTAAAATTTGATGTATCTTCTATTGATTTTTTTGAAAAATATAGAAATGATCAGTATGCCGTAGTTCGTTAAAATATAACAGATTAATAAATACCCCAATGGAAAATAAGGGCGCCAAAATATGAAGGCAGCGGGCAGCTGTTCTGTTATTTGGTGCCCTCTTTTACTTTATAGGAGGAAAGGGATATGAATGCATAACAATTAAAATTAAACTAAGGGGCAGTTTAATTGGAGAGGGAATGATAATTTTTAGAGGTTATTTTTGTCTTAATATCGAAACAAGGATTAGGGGAGTAGTCTTTTTATTGGAGGATATGTAATGAACATAAAAACAAAAAGGTTATTAATACGTAAATTTACATTCGATGATTGGCAAGCTGTCTATGAATATACTTCTGAGGTTAATGTAATGAAATACATACCAGAAGGTGTTTTGACTAAAGAAGATGTAAAAGAATTTATAAATAAAAACAAGGATGATGCGGCTGAGAAATTTGCTGTTGTATTAATAGACGAGAATATTGTTATTGGACACATCGTTTTTTTAAAGTATTTTGGTGAGCATACTTATGAGATTGGGTGGGTGTTTAACCCAAAATATCACAATAGAGGATATGCTTCTGAAGCAGCACGAGCGGTTTTAAAATTTGGTTTTGAAAAAATGAAGTTACATAGGATTATCGCAACGTGTCAACCAGAGAATATTCCATCATATCGAGTTATGGAGAAGATTGGAATGAGAAGGGAAGGATATTTTAAAAAATGTATCCCAAAGGAAAATGAATGGTGGGATGAGTATTATTACGCTATTCTAGAGGAAGAGTGGAAAATAGATAGTGTAAAGTTGTAAGGAATTGTTTAGCTATTTAAAAAGATGGAATGAATTTGGTTTTTCATTTCATCTTTTATTTTTTTACAGTAAAATAAGAATATTTCGAGAGCTGTTAACTGTAAAAAAGGTAGGAAATTTAATGGGAGGGAAGGCAATGGAGAAATTAGAATATGAATGGGTAAAACAAACAAGAAACATTTTATTAGACCAGTGTAAAGAATTAACGGAAGAAGAGCTTATCAAGGAACTTGACCTTGGTTTTCAAAGTATAAAAGATTCCTTCTTTCATATAGCGGGATGTTATCATGCTTGGTTAGGTTCTTTTGTGCTTTCAGCGACAACTACCCCACTTTACTCAAGAAAAGAAATTAATCAAATGCAACTAGAAGATATTAAACGTTATTTTCAACAAGCGGATGCATATGTAGAACAAGTATTTGAAAAATCTATTGAAGAGTTGAATACAGTTATCGAAAAGAAGCTTCCTTGGAGAACGGAAAGTGGATTTGTGAGAAAAACCCCCCACCAATTATTGGTTCATTCAATTACACACGAATTTCATCACAAAGGGCAAATTGTAGCAATGTTACGTCTGCTTGGCCACGTCCCTCAGAACACGGATATACTGGGATTGCCTGGTTTAGATTAGGGGGCTATGCTGCTTATTTAACTGCTGAAATTAAACCACGTTAATAATCACCTATCAAAACGATAATTAAGCAATTACTGTCTTTTTAAGAACAAAAGCAGATAGCTCTATTGTTTCGATATAAAGAAGGAACGAAATTCAATTTAACATGAGAAGAACATGATTTGATCAATCTTTTTTTCAAAACATGTTCTTTTTTGTTCATTTATCAAAATTAATAACATTGTTTCAATTAAACTTTATTCGAAAGCTACATCAGACGAGCACCTCAGTTATTTTAATAATTAATATTTTATTAATCCTCTTATTTGATCTGCCTAGACAAGCTTTCCATATTCTTCATAAGCTATAGTATAACACAATGAAGGGAGGAATAAATTTGTCAAATTGTCAAAGACTTGCAGATATTATCGGCGGTGAAGTAATTCAATCGACCCCTGCTTGTGTAATTATGCGTCTGCGAGATATTAGAGCAACTATTTTAGGCCGCAGGACCCTTTCTCCAGTAGCTCTTCCATTTATGTTATCTTTTGAAAATAATGGTCTTAACCTAGGGGAAACTGTGCTCCTCCAAAGAGAAGTTAATCCAATGCTCGATGCATTACGAAGAAGAGGACTGATCGTAACAGCGTTTCATAACCACTGGCTGTTTGAAGAACCACGGCTAATGTATATGCATTGGGAGAATGTTGGAATGGACCCCTTTGAGTTTGCTAGAGAAAGCTTTGAGGCTGCAAAAGAAGCCGGCCTTAAATTTTTTTGATAGTTTATGAGGAGCTGTTTCTTTCGACTTGCGAAACAGATAAAGTAACTTGAATACATTAAGAGCATGTTTTGAAAGAAGATTGTTCAAAACATGCTCTTTTTTTTCACTTATCGAGATGATCAGTAGTAATTTCATTTATTTAAGAAACTTTTATGCTATTCATTCTTTTCTCACATTTAGCTGTTATAAATGATGGTGTATACTCACATTTTTTCACATGATCTATCATAGAATCTTTAACTGTGATTTGTGAATAAAAAGGTCTTCAGCATAAGTGATTTGAAGATAGTTCTGATTGTTATTTAATAAAGAGTGGTGGGATAAAATGTTACCGATAGAAAGGCAACAACAAATTTTAACGTGGTTAGAAAAAGAAGAGACACTGCGCGTTTCAGATATCAGCAAAAGATTAGAAGTGTCCGAAATGACGGTTTACCGAGACTTAAAACCTTTAATTGATCAACAGAAAGTGTTTAAAACATCTAATGGAATTACTCTTATTGCCAACAGCTATGTTTCTTCTAATACTTGTTCTTATTGCTATAAGGATGCAAATACAAGACTATCTGTTCAATTAATTAAAAAGAATCAGCACGTGGAGAAAGCTTGTTGTCCTCATTGTGGACTTCTTCGGTTTCAAGATATAGAAAATGACGTCTCTCAAATTATTTGTCATGATTTTTTAAAAGATACAACGATAAGTGCTAAAACAGCAAGCTTTCTTTTGAATGCAGATATTAATTTGAATTGTTGCCAGCCGCAAGTTATTGCCTTTGAATCTACCAAACAAGCTAAACAGTTCCAATTAGGGTTTGGCGGACAAATATATCGTTTTAGAGAAGCTATTCAAGCTATAACTAGTGAAATGCATGACAAAGGCTGCTGCCATTTAAAACAGTAGAAAAATAGATATTTGATGGGGGTTTAGAGGTGAAAAAAAGCAACTACAATCGTTTATGGAGATGGCACTTTTATGCAGCCTTATTTATCGCACCGCTATTAATCACATTGACCTTAAGCGGTATTGGTTATCTATTTTATACAAATGTGGAAAATAGTGCTTACGACCATCTATTCTTTGGGAAGAGCGATAAAACCGAACAATTATCAATTGATGAAGGCATTGAGAACGCAGTAGAGCAATATAAAGGCTATTCTGTTTCAAAGATTATGGTATTAGAGGAACCGTATACTACACGCTTAACAATGACAAATAAAGCCGGCGACCAAAAATATGTATTTTTAGATGATAATTATCAAATGGTTGGCAGTTAAAACGCGGCATATACCTATTCAAATGTTATGAGATCAATACATAGTTCGCTTTTTGTAGGTGGAACCATTGTAAATTATTTAGTTGAATTAGCTGCCTGTTGGGCAATCTTCTTAATGTTTTCTGGTATGTACATGACATTTAAGGGACGGGCATTGAAGAAGAAACAGAATCCAACGAAGAGACAAAAAAATAAAAAATGGCATGCGTTCGCAGGAACAATTATTACCATTCCAATGATTGTGATTATTTTTACCGGCTTGCCTTGGTCAGCATTTATGGGGAATTTTATATACTCGATAGCTCAAGAGTATCCTTCTATCGGGACTCCCATTTTACAACAACAGCCGCCGGCTTCAGATATGAGTGAGATTCCATGGGCTACTCGTAAAAATGAGGCGCCCGCATCAAGTGAACCCCATGCACATCATGATATGGCGAATATGATGGATAGGCCAAATAAAAGCAATATGTTAAGTGTTCAACAATTGATGAATAAGATTGAGGGCTCCCATATTTTAAAACCATATTCAATTGTTTACCCAATGAGTGAAGCCGGGGTATATACAGTATCTAAGGGGAGTAATACTGGTGTAACCGGTTTGGATGTTAGCCCGTATGATGAAATGACAACTTACTTCGATCAATATAGTGGACAATTGATTTCAAAAGTGAGCTATCAGGATTATGGCATTTTAGCCAAATGGTTTACATGGGGGATCCCGCTACATGAAGGTCACTTATTTGGCTGGCCAAATAAACTGATTAACTTAGCTGTTTGTCTAACCTTCCTATTCGTCATTTTTTGGGGAATTAAAACGTGGCTATCTCGCAAAAAAGAGGGGAAACTCTCAGCTCCACCAAAAATATCAAGTGGTCTGTCGATTGGTTTTATCATCTTTATGGTAACTTTAGGTTTGATCATGCCTCTATTTGGTATTTCCTTAATTATCGTAGGTATTATTGAATGGATCATTCACCTTAAGCGGAAAAACATAAGCATTGTAAATTAATTGAATATGTTACGAGCGTGTGTGGATCAGTCTTTTTTTCACTTATCAAAGTTATTAGTCGTAACTGGATCGATCATTATTCCAAAGCGACAAGAGCTCGTATTTTATTCAGACAAAAACTGGACAGAACGGGCACCATCTTAGGCACCTTTTTATTTTCCCGTTGAGGGTAAGACAGGCCATTGAGCTAATGAAAGGTTTATCCCTTGGTATTTTCTCTCCTAACACGATTCCGGATACAACCCACCCGCTTTGTTAGTTTTTTGAATGTACTCAAAGAAAAGAACATGCAAGGCCAATTCGAAATGAATACTTTCCGAAGATTGAAAGCATCATCTGGTATAACGCATTAGAATGTCAGAGAAGCGGCATAAGACTATGGGAGTTGAAAAATTTAAGCGGGGGGCACCTCAAAGGGGGAGCGGGTGCATGATTCTTAATGAACAGCTGGGAGGAAGAGTAGTTGAATATCCTCCTCCACCAGCTGTTAGGTTACCGGTTGCTGATTATCATTGCCGCGGCGTGGCTAACCCTGTATTTGATGATGATTAAAAGCTTTAGGCAAATTGATTATGACGGTCGTTCCTTCACCGAGTTGACTATTAATTTCTATGGTACCGTTATGGTTTTCTATAATTCGTCTACACATCATAAGGCCTAAACCTGTCCCTTTTTCTTTTGTTGTGTAGAAAGGCTCAAATAGTCTTTTCTGTCTCTCTTGCGAAATGCCGCTCCCTTTATCGATAATTTCTATTGAGACACTCTCACCATGCATATTCTTAAGGGAAATAACTATTTCTTGCGTGGCAGGGTCAGTAGTGGCTTCAATCGCGTTTTGTATCAAGTTCATTAGTACCTGTGTTATCTGATTAGGATCGCATTGAATAGTAAATGTCTGATCGAAATGAATGGATTTAATAAGATGTATACCTTTTAAAGTAGCTTGAGGCTTCATAAATTCTACAACATGAGAGACCAAAGCCTTGATGTCCACTTCCCTAGTCTTCATGTTTTCTTTCGGTTTAGCTATAAAGATGAATTCGTTTACAATGGCATTAATTCTATTTAATTCTCTAAGAACAATGTCTATATAACTATCTATTGTTTTATCACTTGAAAGTTCCTTAATCATTTGAGCAAAACCGGTTACACACGTTAAAGGATTTCGAATTTCATGGGCAACCCCAGCTGCTAATTCACCAATTAACGAAAGCTTTTCTAGCTCTTGAATCTTGAGGGTGTTCTTTCGGTGCTCTGTAATCTCGATGGCTGTCCCATTTACTTCAATGACTCGTGAATTAATAATTACTGGAGTTAATGAAGTAAGATAATAGAATCCATTGAGGTTTCCTTCATAATTAATAATGCTGCCATTCCAAGCTTTTTCATAATAAGATTGTTTCTCATCTGCATGACTTTCAGGTAAGAAGTCATGCAAGGTTTTACCAACAATTATCGAGGGGGGAATCTCTATTTTTTTTAGAAAGTCACCTTCTGCAAATGTATGGATAAACTCATTGTTTTTCTTTATAAATTTAAATACAAATCCATTATGCTTCGGAATAAGATTTCGATAATCGATATAATTATCAAGAATGTTCTGAATAGTTCCAGTGTCATTATGAGTCATATTTGCATCCTCCGATTATTATGATGGTTAGTAAATACATTTTATGGGGTTTTTGTAATTTTTTTATTATACACTAGTTTGGGCTGTGTTTCTTTATAGTGTTAAACTTAAAGATAGAAAATCTCTAAAGATTGACAAAGGTCTTTTTTTTTATTGCTTGAAAAGGGAAGAAAATAGGTAAAGACTCAACGGTTTGACAGAGCTTTTAGTATTGATTATGTTGAAACGCCAGATGGGGATCCTGCCCACTAAAGATTTGTTCTCAAAAGGCTCCCTCGCAAGTTCCTGAAAATAGTTAGGGGAGAATACAAGAATTTTTGTAAGTAGGGTTACTGCCAGGTTTTAGTATACATTCTAAGTTTCTACGATATAATGACTCTACTCAGTTGTTTTAACGATAATCTGGAGACTAGCAAAGACATAGGGGGGACGAAGATGGAAATTAAATATGAGCTGACAAAAGATGATTACCTAGCGTTTAATCTTCATTACGTTAAGCATTCTAAAACTATAAAGCAGTCTTTATTCAGGCAACAATTTTTTGTGCCAATTATTTCCTTAATCCTGCCTTTTATTTTTCCTTTGGTTGCAGGAGAGTTTTCGGTTGGATTCTCCATTGTCTTTATGCTCGTCTCAGTCGTATGGATGATATTTTATCCAAAATATTTCTACTGGCATGTTATGAGCCATATAAACAAAAGCTTTAACGAGGGCAATAATGAGAATTTGTTAGGGGAGCATACATTTACATTTAATGATGCGGGGTTTATAGAAACGAACAGAGCAGGAGAAAGCCAGGTTAGTTGGTCCAGTATAGAAAAAGTAGAAGAGAATGACCAATATTTCTTTCTCTTCTTTAGTACTATGAGTGCCTATATTCTACCGAAACGTTCATTCTTGAATGAAACGGATCAGAAAAACTTTCAGCGTAGGATGGATCAACGAATTTCTTCAGCCGCTAGTAAGTAAGAGCTTAAATAGACTCCTTGTTATCCGTGGTTTTACTCTATAGAAAGAGTCATTATTTTGATTAAAGAATAATCAAAATAATGACTCTTTTTTAATGTTCCTGTTCCACTAATCTTGTTAAAATATTTAGTCCTTCTTTTAATTCTTCTAATGACGCATAGGCATAGGAAAGACGGATATGATGTAAGTCTCTTGTTTCATATATATATCCTGGGTTAATCAGCACATGCTGACTCAACAAATTTAGAAATAATGCCTTATTTACGATAGGTTTATGGAACCTGATCCATATGTAGAAGCCACCCTCAGATTTTTTCCACGTAGCTATTTTTTGAAATCGCTGCTCTAAAATTCCTTCTACAAATGCCGCCCGCTTTTTCAATTGTTCTCGAAGTTGAACCAAATGCCTTTCGTATAAACCAGTTGCTATCCAATGGGCAACGATTTCTTGGGAAAAGGCGCTTGAGCCGTAATCCGTTTGCATTTTAATATCAGCTAATCGTTTAATAACAGGAGAAGGGGCAACTACCCAACCAATCCGCAATCCCGCACTGAGCGTTTTGGATACACTGCCGATATAAAGCACTTGACCGGACGTGTCAAACGACTTTATGGCAGGCGAAGTGGAGTCGAATAATAATTCATGATAGACATCATCTTCAATAATCGGGATTTGCAGTTCTTTGCATGCATGATATAGTGTTTGTTTTTCCTTCATCGACCAATTGTGTCCGGTCGGATTGTGCAAGGTCGGCACACAGTAAAATAAAGATTGTCTTTTTCTTTTGAGTGTCCTTAATTTGTCTGCTAAATGGTCATCCCTTGAAACTGCAGTCATGCGCATGCCTGCAGATTGAAAGAGATGAATGGAATTTAGATACGATGGCTGCTCCTGAAAAACAATGGAGCCTGCTTCTAATAAACCAACAGCGATTAATTGAAGAGCTTGAAGGGCGCCTGAAACAATTAAAATGTTCTCCGGCGCTGTTTGAATACCTCGTTTTTTTAAGTAGCTACATAGAATGACGCGAAGCTTTTCGCTTCCTTGAGGAGAGGAATAACCGATGGCTTTTGGATTGAGCGAGATTTCTTTTAACGACTGTTCCATTTGTTTTGTTGGAAGTAAGTCGGGGGATAACTCACCTGTTCCAAGGCGGATGACATGATCCATCTGCTCATGCTCATTGATAAGCTGAATCGTATGGTAATTTGGTTTGTGAATACTGGATTCAATATGCTGCTGCCAGTTCGGCTGAGATCTATTCACAAGCACATTCCACGAATTATTGGCCACAAAGACGCCCGACCCTTTTTTCGATTCAAGAAAACCATCTGCCCTTAAGTCATCAAGCGCAAGTTGAACAGTGCTCCGATTGACGTTAAATTGCATTGCCAGCTGGCGTTGCGTGGGAATTTTTGTGCCAACTGTCCAATCCCCTCGTTCAATCTGAATCTTTATCCAATCTACAATTTGCTCTTGGATGGTTAAATGAGAATGACGGTTGGGTTTCCAATTCATTGAATTCCCTCCTAAATTGGGTGGATAAAAAACCATCCAATTGGCTGTTTTCTTTTAGTTGTATCATAGTACGATAGTAATTGGAAGGGAGTTGATGACATGGATGCCATTATCCACGGGATCATTTTAGCCTTTGGTCTTATTTTGCCTTTAGGCGTGCAAAATGTATTTGTATTTTCGCAAGGAGCCACACAGCCAAAACTGTTTCAAGCACTGCCGGCGGCTATTACAGCTGCATTGTGCGATACACTTTTAATTATCTTAGCCGTGTTTGGTCTATCCGTGATTGTTTTACAATTTGAATGGCTACGGGTTAGTCTCATGATCGTCGGAATTTTATTTTTGCTTTACATGGGGTACGCTATTTGGCGGTCTGCGCCAATGGATACGGAAGAGAATAAAGCATTATCAATCCGGCGGCAAATTATTTTCGCTTTATCTGTTTCTTTACTAAATCCTCATGCTATTTTAGACACAGTGGGAGTGATCGGGACAAGTGCATTAAGATATGTTGGCACAGAGCAAGTTTTTTTTACAATCGCCTGTGTGACAGTGTCTTGGATTTGGTTTTTTGGATTGACGATTGCAGGTGCGATTATGAAAAAGCTTGATGGTACAGGAGGGTTAATGAATATATTCAACAAATGCTCTGGTCTATTTATCTGGGGAACTGCCGTTTATCTGTTGATTGGATTGATATGACAAACAGCAAACAATAACAATATTATGTCTAGTGAAGACTCTTCTTTTATCGTTTGTCACAATGAGAATACTAGTTAGAATTTGAACGATATATATGGATACATAGAAAGAGGCTATCTCATCTTCTTGTCGATCATGAACCATAAATATAAGAGCCATTTGATTTATCAAAAAGCGAGGAAGCCTGCAAAAAATGCAGGCTTTTTTTATGGTGGTGCCTGTTTTATTGTACTGAATGGTAAAACAGGCAGGTTCAGGACTTTTAATTTGCAAATTCTATCTTTACAAATGGTTTTTCCGAGAGTATAGTAGCTATTATCAATTTAATGTTTACATTAAATCATACCTAATATCGCTTAATTCTTGAGGAAGTGGGGGACCCATTTTTGTGCATAGCACTTGGGGTGAATCCTTCGTTAGAAGGTAGGGCTACTTTCAAGGCCCGAGTCCGACAGCTAACCCCATCAGCGTTTTGAAAGGAGGTTTGCTTTGTGTTGTGTAAAGAACACTAAGTAGGGCTTCTTAGTGTTTTTTTGTTGCCCTGCTTTCAACATTAGTCCATTGCCCTTTAAGAAAAATTTAGGATTGAGAAGTGAAGAAGATACTATCGTGAACAGCAAATCCAATCATTTTATGGATCCCCCTAAGATCTTAGCAGGCGGATTTGCTCTTGTTATTTTGTTAGGAGCTTATCTTTTGACGTTGCCAGCGGCGACAAAAAACGGAGAGGGCCTATCCTTTTTAGATGCCCTTTTTACATCCACGTCTGCCACGTGTGTAACGGGCCTGGTTGTTGTTGATACAGGCACCACGTTTTCCACCTTTGGCCAGCTTGTTATTTTGGGCCTCATCCAAATTGGGGGGCTAGGCTTTATGTCGGTTGCAACGCTGTTTGCTTTTTTGGTGAAAAGAAAAATTTCCTTGAAAGAACGATTGATTTTACGGGAAGCTTTTAATTCCCCGGCCATTGAAGGGATTGTTAAACTCGTAAGGCGGGTTTTGCTTTTCACACTTGCCTGTGAGTTTATCGGGGGGATATTGCTTACCATTCGTTTCTCTTTTGATATGCCGATAGGGAAAGCGATGTATTATGGATTTTTTCATGCTATTTCCAATTTTAATAATGCAGGATTCGACCTTATGGGTGAATTTAGAAGTTTAACCGGCTATGTAGATGATCCAATCGTTGTATTAGTGATCTGCTCGTTAATCATTATGGGAGGCATCGGGTTTGTCGTCATGAACGAATTGTATGACTACCGGAAGAGAAAACACTTATCTCTACACACAAAAATTGTTCTGGTGACAACCTTCTTGCTAGTTGGAGTAGGAACGGTTTTAATTTTCTTGTTGGAATTTCACAATACAAAAACATTGAAGCCTTTATCGTGGACGGGGAAGTTTTTAGGCGCTTTGTATCAATCAGTAACAGCGCGTACAGCGGGATCGAACACACTAAATATTGCTGATTTGACAGATACATCTTTGTTCTTGATTATCTTTTTAATGTTTATTGGTGCTTCTCCTGGTTCTACAGGTGGAGGGATTAAGACAACGACTTTTGCTACGCTGGTTGGAGCGGTCATGTCCCAGATTAAAGGGAAGGAAGAGGTTGTTTTTTTCGAAAGACGAATTGATTATAAATTAATCTATAAGTCTCTTACGATTATATTAAGCAGCCTATCAGTTGTTGTTATTGTAACAATGATTTTAACGATTACGGAAACAGGCAAGGGATTTTTGATGATTGTTTTTGAAGCTACGTCAGCTTTTGCCACAACAGGGCTATCGATGGGATTAACACCGGATTTAACTCCTATCGGCAAGGTGGTCATCATACTCGCCATGTTTACAGGAAGGTTAGGCCCTTTAACGTTAGCAGTAGCACTTACGCTGAACCGTCAGCCTGATCGGTTCCGTTATACAGAAGAAAAAATAATGATTGGATAAGTTTATGCCATTATGCAGGAGGATTTACGGATCGTGATTAGAGAATTAATCAGCCAATGCTTTTCACGTATTGGTTCAGCACACATTCACCTTGTTTTAGATAAGAGAGAGTTTGCTCCAGGAGAAAAAGTGACTGGATACTTCTCTCTTGAAGGCGGGTGGTTTGAACAGGAAATTAAGAGGCTTGAATGTGATTTAGTCGTCACAGACAGCAAGACGCAAACAGAGCAACTGGTTGAAGGGGCTGTGACAAGACTGATGTCAAAATCAATTGTCTCCAAAGAATCAGATCAAATCCCATTCACGTTCCTGTTGCCAGCTGAATTAGATTCTTCATCTGATAGCCGCTCATATCGTTTTCACACGAGAGTCGTTTTTAGCAATGGAGCCAAAAGCATGGAACACGATGAAATTAAAATTTTGAGATAAAGGCATTAACAGTGACGAAAACAAGGCATCCCTGAGTGTTCAGGAAGATGCCTTGTTTTGCTTTTGGCAAAATCATGAAATGGTTAAAAAGGGAAGTAGATAAGAGGGAGGTGACTCATCATAAAATTGTTTCAGTTCCTAATTATGTCTTTTGCGTATTCTTTCATAATTTTGTCAGAGGATGAATTATCGGCAAGGGAGATGGTTTGGATAAAAAAAGATCCAATCAATCAAGAATGTTAAAAATGAACGTTCTATAATGGATTAAAAGGATAAAAAATTTTACAACAAGCAATAGCGCAGCAAAAGCTTTAGCAAATAACTTTTTTATTTTATTTTTATATAGATCACATTCAAATTTAAAAAAAGATGGATTATTAAGCGGCATGTTTACAAAAGAATATGACCGTCGGCTTAATAAGTCGTGTTAAAAAGCATCTCGTTTCATTTTTAAAATATCTCAATATTAGTAGTATACTTAACAAATGAGATAAAATGATATAACTTCCTATAATTTATATTATGTTAACTAAAATAAAACGTAAATAACATGGTCTAACTAATCTTCTCCCCTTTAGTCCTCCTAATAATTATTATCTCGCAAATTTTACATAATCCTTGTATACTTCTACTTCGCGCATGACTGTCTCACTAACTGCCGATCTTTCACCTTAGCTTGGCGCTACATATATCACAGAAATATAAACGTATATGAAATACACTGCGGGAATGAGTGAAATAATTATGCCGAGTAATCTAGTTTCTAACTTATACTGCAAAACTAAGCCAATAATCCAAACTAGTAACCAGATCAGTATGCGATAATCATTTGTGGGCTCATCCGTGTCTGCTATTCCGCTAATTAAAAAGCCTATAAAACTAGAAAAAGCAACAAATAATCCGGTCACAACATTCATGATAATCCATACAATTCGACTCATTTAAGTTCGACCTCTTTCTTTGCAGCGTTTTAATACGAACCTCCGAAATAGTCACGCAGAAAATGCGCTCTGGGGGTATGTGTTTGTTTGACAATCCTTTGAGGTGTTTTTGGATGAACTTCTGCTGCTCCTTGAATTTAGAGAACATTAAACATCATGGATACATGTTTTGGGGAATTTTTGTATTTATCCTTTGAGAGAAAACGTTGAATCGTTAAAGTAGACAAAGAATTATTAGTTTACATAATTACAGAGACTATTCTATTTTCTAACGCATACTAAAAGCCAATCTACTTCTGTAAGTATGTAAGTGGAATTATTTGCTGCCCAGGTTGTTTACAGCCATTTGAATACTCCGGGTCTAGGTAAAGAAACAAGAGTGCCTCCTCCCTCTTGTTTCACTCGTTTTCTCTTAAAGACATAATAAGTCCGATCAAGAAAATGAGCGGAAACAAATACCATATGATCAATGCTGCCAACAATGATAGTAATGGATAATACTATGACAATCGCCGCTTTATACCACCTTCCTTTCTTGTCGTACTATCATTTTTTAACCTATATACCTACATAAATGCATATAAAGGCGATCCTGAATAGCGGATCGCCTCCTTCCTTTATTTCATAAGATTTTTTGACGGTTCTTGGTAGACGGGTTCTGTTTCAGAATGGATTAAATGATTGGTCCCTAGACTGATAATTATGGCTACAATGACATTGACCGCTACCGCAATGGCTCCTGTGTTGATATCGTTAAGGACCGGAGGAATAGACGGGAAGAAATCAACCAGCTTAGCGGATGTAACCGTTGCATATAAAACGATGGCAACTCCCGTAATGATTCCTGCCATGGCACCGAACTTATTCATGGCACGCTGGTTGAAAAAGCTGAATAACAATGCCGGAACAAGTTGGGCAATTAAACTGTAAGACATAATATTCAATATTGCTAAAGCATTGCCGCCTGTAATCGTGAAAACGAACGCAATGACGATAATGACTAAAACGAAGACTTTGGAAACAATCAACTGCTGACGATCAGAAGATTTGGGGGCTATCAATTTATAAAATCCCGTCATTAATCCAATGGAAGCAGACATTAACATCACAGAGACTGGAACTAAGGCTGTGAGCAAGCCAGCCGCTCCGACAATGCCCACCACCCATGGATCAAATGTTTGAAGAGTTAAACGCAATAAAGATAAATCTCCATCCGCTCCTTGTAACCCCGGGATCTGTATGATAGCTGCAAAGCCGATGAAAAATGCGAATAACAGGAGCAAGGTATATAAAGGCAAGGTGATCGCATTTCTTTTCAATGACTTCTCTCCCTTGGCGGATAAAACAACGGAAAAGGAATTCGGCAATAGATAAAAACTGAAGGCATTTAGGATCACCGTAGACACGAACCAGGAAATGCTCAACCCTTCAGTTGATAAAACGAGGCTTTCAGGTTTGACTGCTTCTACCGCTTTGAATAGAGGCTGAATTCCACCAAAGTAATGGAAAGGAATATATAGTCCAAGAAAAACGATAACAAACAAAATCATGATGTCTTTAAGAACGGCAGTCCAGGCGGATCCGTGAATTCCTGAAATAACGACATATATAGTAGCAATGACAGCTCCTATCGTACTTGCTGCAAGCGGACTAATACTTCCATAAGACGCTTCTGAGACGATGATTCCCAGACCTTTGAGCTGGATGACGATGTAGGGAATCAACGCGATCGTTCCGATAAAGCTCACTACCAGACCTAATATGGGACTGTTAAATTTTGAAGCAAAATAGTCAGGCTGAGAGATGATGTTATGCTGTTTAGCATAGCGCCAAATGTTCGGAACGATCCAATACGAAACGACGTAAGCCAGACAAATATAGGCAGGGACATAGAATGCGGCTGCACCTTTTGAATACGCCCATCCGCTGCCACCCAGAAAGGTAAAAGTTGTATATACCTCACCAGCGATCAGCAGGAAAACAAAAAGGGTACCGAACCCTTTGTTTCCAACGGCAAATTCATCTACATTCATTTTCTTCCCATGTGTGGCTCGAATACCGAGAAAGAGAGCAATCGCAGCGAAGGCGAATATGATAATCAATGCGATGTTCATTATTCTTCGCCTCCCTGGTTAGCAGGATCATACTTATAGACGATAGCCAGGATAGCTGATGACAAAATCATCCATAATACGATCCAAAACAGCAGGAATGGCAATCCCAATACATACGGTTCAATTTTATTGACAAATGGCAGCAAGAAGCATATTCCGATGAAAGGCACAATGAGCAATAGTTTAATCATAATTCCACTCCTCCTATTGATAGTGCGCTGTCCATAGGAGCTTTTAGTCTATAGAAGTATTTCCTTCTTTCTCTGTTCGGAACATGGTTGTCGCTCCATTTTCCCCTTGATGGTCTTTGGCTGATGACAAGTCCTGTTATTAGCTGTTTTGCCCAATCTGTTGGGTATCGAGCCTTTAATTATGAACGTGCAGTTGCCTTTGTCCGCTCAAAAACAATTTCACCATCTATCATCGTTAGTTCGACCTGAATATCTTTCAGATTTTCCTCGGATTCTTTCAAGATGCTGCGGTCTAAGACAACCAAATCAGCCAGTTTACCCGCTTCTAAGCTGCCTTTGATGGTTTCTTCAAAGCTGGCGTATGCGCCGTTATAGGTATACATACGAATCGCCTCTAGCAAATTTATTTTTTGAGCCTCTTCGAACGAAGTGCCGTTTTTCATGCAGCGGTTAACGGCTGTATAGATGCCGATAAATGGATTACAGGTCGTAATCGGAGCATCGGATCCAGCGGCAGCTACAATTCCTGCGTCGATAAAATCACGGGCTGGATACATGTAATTCACACGGCTTCCATAGTTATGTAGATAACTTTCTCCAAATTCATACGGGAATGGCGGATTCGGCACAGGGATTATATTTAACTTTTTCATTCGCTCTTGCAGATCAGGGCTTGCAATGCCCGCATGTTCGATGCGATGCCGATGATTTTCCCGGGGAACTTCTTGCAGCGCCTTTTCCACAACATTTAAGTACATCTCAATGGCGCGGTCTCCCTGAGCATGAACAGTTATTTGATAGCCTCGCTTATGGGCTTCTCCTAATACTTCATAGATCTCATCTTCCGAGTAATACAGTATGCCATGGTCTTGTTTATTGCTCGTGTACCCTTCCCTAGTCGCAATTGTTGGCCCTGTACTGCTGCCGTCTGTGAAAAGCTTGGCCGGACCGATTTTGAAAAACTCATTTCCCGTACCTGTGATGACACCGGCCTCCATCATATTCAAGGTGAATTGTTTACAGTCATTCAACGTGCCGATCATGGCATAGACACGGATTTTTAGGTCACCGCTGTGGGAGGCAAGCTGGAGGAGTCGATAGCTTTCCTGATTAAAGGTTCCTGCTTCATGTACGCTTGTTATTCCAGCCTCTATAAAATGCTGCTGAGCGATAGAAATAGCTTGCTGGATTTCTTGTGGAGTGTATCTGGCGGTTTCATTCATTTTCATATAAGCGGTTTCGATAAGGCGTCCTGTAAGGTTGCCATCCGTATCTTTTTCTATGCTGCCACCTTGGGGATTGATTGTATGTGCATCTATATTGGCTAACTGAAGGGCATAGCTGTTGGCGACACCGATATGGCCACACGTTCTGGTGATCACGACCGGGTGTTCCGTGGAAATGGAGTCGAGTTCTTCTAGAGTCGGGTAGCGTTTTTCGTCTATCGTTCTTTCGTTGAAGCCCCAGGCCCGCACCCACTGGCCCTTTGGTGTATTAGCGGCTCTTTTCTTTAACGCAGTCAATAAGGCATCCATTGACTGCATGTCTGGCTCTTTGCAGCTTAAGTTCAATTGGAAAACGCCGTACAGGATGAGATGTAAGTGAGCATCAATGATACCGGGAAGCAATGACTTTCCATTCAAATCAATTACTCGTGTTCCTTCGCTTGCAAATGCTTGCAACTCTTCATTAGAACCAACAGCCAAAATTTTATTTCCCTTGATTGCGATGGCTTGTTGAATAGAATCCTTTTCATCTACAGTCATGACCTCACCGTTCAAAAAAACGATATCTGCCTTCATCGAATCCCTCCTATTTTTGAAACATTCTATCAATTATTGGTAATTTGAAAAATATAGCATGAAATGATAGGAAAGATAATACCCAAAAGGTAAGGTTGTTTCTCCTATTAATTGGACAATTTGTTAATGAGGAGAATGAATCTAAACATTAGAATACACGCTGAAGCTAACACCTATTATTTTGGATGAACTCACCATAAATACTACAATATAGTTATCTTTGTATAATTTAATTAGTGGAAAATGAAAAAAATCACGGGTTTATACAGGGATATTATTTTATTAATATATTTATTAAATCGGATTATAGACGATAACTTGACAGAAGCTAGATGAAAAAGAAAGAGCCTATATTAATTTATGATAGGCTCTTTCAATCCTTTTAAATTAAGTTTTCATGCATCATTATCAACCCTCTTATCTGATAATGTTCACTTGCTTCAATGCTTCAATAGCAATATTTTTAGCTTCTGTACCTGATCCGCTGAGGTTAACGGCAAATACCCAAGTTTCTTTTTTTGTCTCTATGAAGCCCACATACCAGCCCAATCCCATGTCCGAAAGCCTTGTTCCTGTTTTCCCATGAAGCGTGTAATGGTCCTGCTCATCCTGTATCATGATTCGTTTAACTGTTTTTTGGTTTTTTTTCTTCAATGGCAGTTTTTCTTCTACAAGGTCTTCTATAAATTCAGCTTGCTCCATTGCTGAAATCTTCAATGTGCTATCAAGCCAGAATCTATCAATACCTCCTGATAGATTCTTGTTTCCATATCCGATTCGGTTAATGTTTTCTTGCATCTTCATTTCACCGATATCTCTCGCCAAGTCCTGATAAAACCAGATAGCTGACTCTCGCATGGCTGAAGCTAACGAGTGGTCCCGATTCCAGCTTTCAAATTCTCTGATCACTCCATCCCAGCGCTTTACTTCATATTCGTCCCTTACAGCGCCTGTTTCTAGTCCGATTAAAGCGTTAGGCACCTTAAAGGTGGATTCAGGTGTCAGTCTTTTTGTACTTCTTTTACTGTTATACACGTAAGTATGGTTGTTTTTTAAGTTCTTAAGTACCATTGTGCCGTCTTTGCCATTAAACAATTCTTCAATTTCCAGCTTCTTTGTTTTTTGAACTTCCGCATTCGCTGCTTTTGATGCACCTGTGAAAACCAACATGGCGGAGACGAAAAAGAGTATGGCTAGATGAATAAACTTTCTAATTGGCCTTTTCTTAGAGTCGTACATTTTCAATGTGATTTCCTCCTTTTTTACTGAAGTTACATGCCCCTTCTGGTAATTTATACTATAGGGAAATCTTCTTTCATGGTAGAGGCTAAAAATGTCATCTGTGCCCATACAGATGGCGAAGATGGAGGGCTTTATAGAGATGAAATACGAAGAGATTATAAATGAAATTCAGAGTAGAGTAGCCGATGGCCGGCTTAAGCCTGGTGAGAAGTTGCCCTCTATTCGTTCACTTTCAGAAGAGTTTAGCTGTAGCATTAACACAATTATTAAAGCCTACAATGAACTAGAAAAAGCGCATAAAATTTATTCAGTTCCCAAAAGTGGTTATTTTCTTGTAGGCAGCCAGAACTTGGCGTCTAATCCTCCGCAGGAATTCATTGATTTCTCATCCGCTGGTCCTGATAAATGGCAGATGCCTTACCGCGATTATCAGCACTGTATTAACCAGGCCATTGAACTATACAAGGAAGAAATGTTTCAATACGCAGAACCTCTTGGCCTACCGTCACTGCGCTATCAGCTTTCCAGGCAGCTGCAAGAGCTGCAAGTTTTCACGCCCCCGGAAAGAATTTGTGTGGTCTCTGGCTCCCAGCAGGCTCTTGATATTCTTGTAGCTCTCCCCTTTCCAAATGGAAAAGAGGAAATCTGTGTGGAGCAGCCGACCCATTTCAGCTTTATTGATTCTATTTGCTCCCGTGGCTTACAGGCAATTGGAATAGAGATGACAAGGGATGGTATTGATCTAGCATATTTAGAAAAAGTATTCAAAGAAAGGCCAATTAAATTTTTCTATACCGTCTCTAGATTTCAAAATCCTACTGGATACAGCTATACGAACAAGGAAAAAAAGAAAATTGTGGAATTGGCACAAAGATATGATGTATTCATCATTGAGGATGATTACATGGGAGATCTTGACACAAGAAAAAAGGCTGATCCTATGTTTGCGTATGATCCGTCCGGTAGAGTTATTTATACAAAAAGTTTTTCAAAAGTCCTATTACCCGGCTTGAGACTGGGAGCAGCCGTCCTGCCAGATGCCCTTCTAGGATTATTTGCGAAAGCTAAATTTGCTGCGGATGTTCATACCCCTGTACTGACCCAAGGTGCATTAGAAATTTATCTTCAAAGCGGGATGTATAATGCTCACATTGAGGGGCTTAGGAAAGTCTATAAAAGAAAAGGAAAGATACTTAAACAAGCGTTTCGTAACTATCTTCCAAACGAGGTAGTATTCACTGGTGCTGACTCCGGTTTTTATTCTACCATTCAATTGCCTTCTCATATGAAAGCAGCACACCTCGTCCATGGCCTCAAGAAAAAGAATGTGCTTGTCCAAGATGCGACCGGAATGTATCTCCCCTTGTATAAAAAGGAGAATGTCATCCGCTTAAGTGTTTCTCAAGTAGAGGATAAAAAGATTGAGGACGGGATTAGGAAGATTGGAGAGGAAATAGGTTTGCTTGTAAGTTCAGGTAAAAGCTAGCTTTAATCACTTTCGT
The DNA here is from genome assembly GCF_038003025.1 of Pseudobacillus sp. FSL P4-0506. Classification (NCBI taxonomy): domain Bacteria; kingdom Bacillati; phylum Bacillota; class Bacilli; order Caryophanales; family Bacillaceae; genus Pseudobacillus; species Pseudobacillus sp. FSL P4-0506. The sequence continues at coordinate 2,823,230 of NZ_JBBOOI010000001.1, read as the reverse complement.
CGAACATAGGCGTACGTAGTGTTGATAAACTAGAAAGAAAAAAGATTGCTTAACAGCAATCTTTTTTCTTTCCTCATTTGACCGCAATCCAAATTTCTGAGTAATAATCTGGACTTGTTGGATTTCCAGCTGAATAGACTTCTAATTCTGGCGCACCCGCATGCTCATAGCCGCTGGAGGGAAACCATTCCGAGAAAATTTGCTTCCAAGCATTTTGCATGGAATGAGGCATAGGGCCATGCACTTCGAATATCGCCCATTTGGCTGCCGGGATTTCCATGCTCAAAAAGTTGCCAGGCTTATCAGATGCATGGCCTTCACAAGCAGCAGCAATCCAGTATTCCATGCTGTCAGGCTTTGTATTGCGCTTATCTACACATATACCAAGAATCCCTTTAATATCGCCGTCATTTAATTCAAGAAGTTTGTCAGCCGTTCCGTCATTGTTCGCTTTATCCCACATCTTTGGAATGGCGATAAGATTTTTTCCATCCTCTAAAGATAACTCCTTCTTTACCCCTGTCACGTGGAAACTTTCTTTTTTTACAATTGAATATTGCATGGGTTCTGCTCCTTTCAGACTCACCTGAATTGTCAGGCGGTTATAAGATTTCAGCTTTCCTCTAAAGTTTCTTGCTTCAGTTGGCGTCATGCCATGCTGCCTGCGAAAAGCTTTAGCAAAGGATTCGGGAGTTTCATATCCATACTTGTAGGCCAGATCAATGACCTTGCTGTCAGTTTGGGTCAGCTCCTGTGCCGCCAGTGTCAAGCGTCTGCCTCTGATATACTCTCCAACTGCCATATCCGTCAAAATGGCGAATGTGCGCTGGAAATGATAAGCGGACGCATTCGCTTCTTCTGCCACCCTTTCGATTGAAAGGTCACTATCGAGCAAATGCTCTTCAATATAATCGATTGCCTTCTGCAGCGATACGATCCATGCCATAATGTCCATCACTCCCTTGCTTCCATCTTATACATTTCAGAAACTCTTTTCCGGTCATTTCATGCTTTGTTGTGACAGGGGTGTTATGTAGAAAAAGCAAAAGGCATAAGGAGGCCAATTCCTCTATACCTTTTCTGTTAGCATGTTACTGCCGAAAAACATTCTTTTTATGCCATCTAAAATAGGGTTTATTTTCTTCGTAGCGAGCAATTTTCATTTTAGGGTGAAGCCTATAATTATCGTAATCTATTTCGGGTATTTGCGGTGAAATATGCAGACGCCCCCGGCCATCAAAGGCAATATAGCCTTTGTCGTATAAAGCATCATGATTGCAACATAAAAGCACGCCATTAAACGGATCTAGCCGCTCTATATCAGTGCTGTCTTTCCATGGTTTCGAATGGCTTGCTCGTAATAATGCAGGAAGTTCGATGCCACAAAGTGCACACTTATGCTCCCATAATGGTAATAATTCACGTTTGAACTTTTGCTGACCTAAACGAATTTTCGCTTTTGCTTCTGCTTCCGTTTCAGCAATCATCGGTACAATCGTATTGCGCTCTGTTTGACGAACGATGCCCATGGCTAATTCAAGCTGTTCGAGTTCTACTTCGTAAATATTAAGGTCGCTAATAAGTTCTAACAATTTAATGGCTAACTCTTCATTGCATGGATATAAGTACCCTTGATTTCCGTTGCCATCTTGTTGGAAAGGTGAATATTTAAGCGGCAGCAGAGGACGCAATGCATCGAAACTCGTACGTATGTTTAAAGGTACTTCTAATTCATGATAATGAAGCGGCACTAAATAGCCGTTTTCTCCCCATTGCTCAAAACTTTGCATAGCAACTGGTTTGGTCGCTTCTTGACAATTTGATGAGGCAACACTGATCGCAACGATCTCTCCTTTTACGTAATGAAAGACTCTGTCACCCTCTTTCACTTCAGTCATACGCAACCATGAATGCGGGGTATTGCCTCCTTTATCTTTTTGAGGAGACCAAATAATACCTTGCTCTTTTTCTTCTTGATAAGTGTGGCCTTGCATGACAATAAAGCTATTCATACGATATCCTCAATTCTATAGGTAAATTAAAAAATTCATTTACATTCGATTATACATCATTTCTCCTTTTACTTTCTAACTGTTCTCTTTCAGGCACCTTCTATTCTTTAGTTTTGTGCAGACCAAAAAGCTCATAAGTCTCTCCGGACGACTCATGGGGAAAGTAACGGCCAAAAGTATCGTGTCATTTATGCTTAACGGAGTAAATTTTATCTCTCCGATCGCCTTAAGACTCTCGATAATAATAGATTTTTCCATTGTCCTCTCGCATGTTAATACGGCCGATGGATTCTAGATAAGTCACATTTGTAATGGTTTGAACGAAAGCGGACATCGCCCGGTCTTGAGGCAGTCTATTTCCATAAATATCTTGGGGTAGAAGATTTTTATCAGGAAATGGGTGATAATCCGAAGGAGGAGTATCATAAATAATTATTTTCAAAGCAAAAAGCTGTGGCAATGGATGGCCACAGCTTTTCGTTATTTACTGCCCGGGAAGACAGCTTGCTCTGTACGAATATCTACTAATGTAGGGGAAGGCGTATTGAATGCTTCCTGAAGAACATCGTCTAAGTTCGAATCTGATTCGATACGAAAACCTTTCCAGCCACAGGCTTCAGCTATTTTAACAAAATCCGGGTTGGTCAGCTCCACGCCTACCTCCTCCTCACCGGCTGCTTTCAGTTTATCTCTTTCCATTTGCAGGGCATGATTATTCATTACAATGACAGTAATGTCGAGCTCATAGCGTGTAGCTGTTAAGAGATCGGCCAGCGTCATTTCCAGTCCGCCATCCCCAACAACAGCTACTACTTGTTTCTCCGGCTTCTCAAGCTTCGCGGCCATAGCAGCTGGAAGGCCGAAGCCCATAGTTCGCCAATACCCTGAAAAGAGAACAGTCTGGTCTTTTTGCCGTAGGTTACGGTTCATCCAGACAGTGACATTTCCTGTATCGAGTGTAAGAATAGCATCTGCATCTACTGTCTGTTCGATCGCCCGGACAATGGTCGAAGGATAAACTGGAGAGCCGGAAGTATGACTTTCCTGTTCATTTTGACGAGCCCACTTTTCTTTAGCTTCACGGCAGCGAGCTAACCAGTCGGCAGAATGTGAAAATCCTTGAAGGCTCTTTATTAACAGTGGGACAACTTCCTCTGTTTTACCAGTAATTCCGAGCTCCACGGGGATGCCTTTTTCCACTTTATCAAAATTCTTATCGATTTGAATAATCCGCGCATCAGTTGGCACATATCCTTCAGGCCACCATGTAGTGCCGGCAAGCAGTACAACATCCGCTTCTTTGAATACTTCTGGCGCATAAGGATTTCCACCTTCGCCGATCCCCTGCAAAAGGTTCGGAGAGGATTCGTTCAATAACCCTTTGCCGCCCAGGCTAACAAGAATACCTGCCCCCCACTGTTCAGCGAGTTGTTCAATTGCCTCTGGATCGGTGGATGCACCAGCACCTGCAAGGATCATTGGGCGCTTGGCTGTTTTCATGATGGCCGCTGCCTGATCCAAGCTTTCCTGAGTGAAAGTGTCCCCTCCTTCTATCACAGCCGGCAGTTGTCTTGGTTTAACAACAGTCGTTTTGTCTAAAAGATCTTTTGGAACAGAAAGGTGGCTCACAGCTCGCTGGCCCATAGAGGTTTGCACTGCTTTTTGTAAAAGTTCAATAATTGCATCCTGGTTCGCTAAGTTTGCAGAGTAAGAGGCAAATGGCTTCACCAGCTCCTGCTGATTTACATATTGCTTATAAGCTGTCCCGATCTTATTAGTGGGGGCTTGTCCGGTAATAGCAAGAACGGGTACCTGATCAGCATAGGCGTCTCCTAACCCATTCAATAGGTTAGCGACTCCCGGACCCATTGTAGAGATACAGACACCCAGATTGCCTGTTAACTTTGCTTCTGCTGATGCCATAAAGGCTGCTGTTGATTCATGCTTGACTGCGATGAATTTAATTCTATCCTGCTTGGCCATTGCATCAATAAGGCCAAAAATAGCATCCCCAACTACTCCATAAATCCGCTTGACGCCGAATAAAGATAACTGGTCAAGGATCAATTCGGCTACTGTTCGTGTCGTCTTTTCCATAAAGCATCAACCCCCAGTTTTATTTTTAGTTTCCTTATTACATTGATTCTTTCACTAAAGCTTCATAACTAAACTTATATTTCAAAGAAGCTTGTTTTTTTGTCTGCCGGTTTGCCTTAATTGAAAATAATCCCTCCTCTTGTTATTCTTAGTACTGTACCTGAAATGGAGAAGCCATTTATATTTCATATAAAGGAGACATGCCTAATGAATTTTGTGACATTAAACAACGGCTTAAAGATGCCCCAGCTTGGATTTGGTGTTTGGCAAGTGGAAGACGATCAAGCAACTGTTGCTGTAGCCAAAGCGATTGAAGTGGGTTACAGATCGATCGACACAGCAATGGTTTATCAAAACGAGACGGGTGTCGGAAAAGCGATTCAACAATCTTCCGTACCTCGTGAAGAGCTGTTTATAACGACAAAGGTATGGAATAGCGATCAAGGCTATGAGAATACACTCCGCGCTTTTGAGGAGAGTTTGGAACGATTGGGTCTTGAGTATGTTGATTTGTATTTGATCCATTGGCCGACTCCAAAATATGATGAGTACGTAGATACATACAAAGCGCTGGAAAAGCTTTATCATGACGGCCGTGTAAAAGCAATCGGGGTTTGTAATTTTGACATTGAGCATTTGGAACGCCTTCTAAAAGAGTGCGACGTAAAGCCTGTCCTTAACCAAGTGGAGTGTCACCCATATCTTGCACAAACCGAAATGAAAGAATTTTGTGCGAAGCATGATATTTTTGTGGAAGCATGGAGTCCGCTAGAGCAAGGCGGCGAGGTGCTGAAGGATGCTGTTATTCAGCAAATTGCTGAAGCACATGGCAAATCACCAGCTCAAGTTGTGCTGCGCTGGCATATACAAAATAATACAATAGTAATTCCTAAATCCGTCACTCCTTCCCGGATAGAGGAAAACTTCCATGTATTTGACTTTGAATTGTCTCCAGATGAAATGAGAGAGATCAGTGGATTGAACCGCAACCGTCGCAAAGGGCCAGCACCAAGCGAAATGAATATCCGTTAAAATAAGCTGTGGCGCTAAAAGGATCTTCCTTTTAGCGCCTTATGTATTTTTTCTCCCTTTATCCTTTGACACGCCTTTCCCTTTCTAAAAAATGCCGCATAAAATCAATAGAAACAGACAACCTACAAAGTGAAGCTTCCATTAGCGGGCAGCTTCTCCGCTAATGGGCAGCGAAACCAATCGGTCATGAATCTAAGGAGGGTGTAAAATGACAAAGAGAATTGCTGTGGAACAGTCGCTTACAAATGTTACTCAGGCACTCCAGGCCAAAGGATATGATGTGGTTGATTTAAAAGCCGCTGGAGATTTAAAAAACTGCGCAGCTTGTGTAATAACAGGAATCGATTCTAATGTGATGGGTATTCATGATACCTTAACAGAAGCACCTGTTATCGAAGCCAACGGTTTATCCGCTGACGAAGTGTGCCAGGAGATAGAAGAAAGAATACAGTAAAATAAGGTACGAATGTTTTCAAATTTGGCGCTTTCGGGTATAATGAAACTAAATCATCAAATAATAAAAAATGCCGTCCCCAATGCTGGTAACATTGAGAACGGCCATGCAATAGCAGGTTCCCTCTAAGGGGATCAGCGCTTACACAGGCCAAAGCCGCCCGAGTCCGCTAAGCTCAAGGGCGGTTTTAGTCTTTTTTGTTTGACAGAATTAGCACAACCAATCCCGCGAACGAGATCATTAAAGTTAACGCCTCATAGACTGTCATACGGCAACACCTCCCTCCTTGTAAATTAAACACTTGGAGGAGTGCGCCGACCACCCTTGAGAAACCTATTCTATTGCCTCCGTTATTATAGCATATTGCTGCAGCATTAAAATACAGTTTGGTTAAAACAGTCTTACATACCCACATATCAAGGTAAATAAAAGAATCTTCTTTTAAATAAAGGAGGGAAAACATGCTAGGGGATAAATGATTGGGCTTCCAGAAAAAGAACATGGAGGTGAAATCCACTGTAGAAGCCCTTTTTAGTATGTGCATGAGATTATTTAAAGGCAGAAATCTAAAAAAATTAAGAGAAAGATAGTAAACATTACATGGTTGCTCATTGCTGCGAGCAAGTAATAATAAGGGAAAAACGAACGCTCCATAATCGGTATGGAGCGTTCGTTTTTGTGAATGAAGTGGAAAGTGCCCCTTACATTAATCCGATAATATTTCCAGCAGAGTCAATGTCCATATTCAATGCAGCCGGCTGTTTAGGCAGTCCGGGCATTGTCATAATGTCACCAGTCAAACAGACGAGGAACCCGGCTCCTAATTTGGGGACAATCTCCCTTACTGTAATAGTGAATCCCTCTGGACGTCCCGTTAACCTTGGTTCATCAGTAAATGAATATTGTGTCTTTGCCATACATATCGGCAGTGTATCCCAGCCATTTTGCTCAATATCAACAAGCTGTTTCAGGGCTTTGTCAGTAAATTGTACATCTTTTCCACCATACACTTCTCTCACAATCGTTCGTATTTTGTCGGTGACTTTATCATTCATATCGTAGAGAGGTGTGAAGTGAGCTGGTTTGTCCAATTGTTTCAGAACAAGGCCTGCCAGCTCCAATCCGCCTTGTCCCCCTTTTTCCCATACATCCGCTATCGCTGCAGCAATATTATTTGCTTGACACCAGTTAAGAATTTCGTTGATTTCCTCCTGTGTATCAGAAATAAAACGATTGACTGCAACAACTGGCTCGATCCCAAAGCGGCGAATGGTATCAATGTGCTTCTCTAAATTTGGAATGCCTGCTCGTACGGCTTTCACATCTTCCTCCTTTAATTGCTGCTTCGGAACGCCGCCGTGCATTTTTAAAGCCCGCACGGTTGCCACAATCACAACCGCATCCGGTGAGAATTTTCCTTGCCGGCATTTAATATGCATAAATTTCTCTGCCCCTAAGTCTGCACCAAATCCCGCTTCGGTCACAACAATATTAGCCAGCTGCCGTGCAGTGTTAGTCGCTGTAAGAGAGTTGCAGCCGTGGGCAATATTCGCAAAAGGCCCGCCATGAATAAGAGCTGGTGTCCCCTCAATTGTTTGAACGAGGTTCGGTTTAAATGCTTCTTTAAGCAAGACAGTCAGCGCGCCCTCTACACCCAAATTCCGAACTGTCACAGGTTTCTTGTCATATGTATAACCGATAACGATGCGTGCCAGCCGCTCCTTCAGGTCTGCCAAATCAGTTGCCAAGCAAAAAATCGCCATGATCTCAGAAGCAACCGTAATATCAAAACCATCCTCCCGCGGCACTCCATGAGTGGGTCCGCCTAACCCGATTGTCACGTTGCGCAGTGCCCGATCGTTCAGATCAAGTACTCGTTTCCATGTAATTCTCCGCGGATCGATTTGCTGTGCGTTTCCCTGGTGAAGATGATTGTCGATCAGAGCACTAAGAGCATTGTTAGCTGCTGTAATCGCGTGAAGATCGCCGTTAAAATGAAGGTTAATCTCCTCCATTGGCAGCACTTGCGAATACCCACCGCCAGTCGCTCCCCCTTTGATTCCCATGACCGGGCCAAGAGAAGGTTCACGGAGAGCGATCATTGCTTTCTCCCCTAAGTGAGACAAAGAATCTGCCAACCCCACTGTAACTGTTGACTTCCCTTCTCCTGCTGGTGTGGGACTAATCGCTGTCACTAAAACGACTTTTCCATTTTGCGTTCTTTTCGGCAATTTAGAAACATCTATTTTTGCTTTATATCTTCCATAGGGTTCAATTGCTTCATCTGGGATGCCTGCATTTTGGGCAATGTCCTCGATGGGATGCATTTTAGCTTTCATGGCAATTTCAAGATCTGTTGATGGAGTTTGAATATTTGTCATGCCTCTCCCTACTTTCTTTTTCTTTATTATAATCTGAAAATACAAAAAACAGTATCAGTTTAACTATACCATTGCCCCAGCCATTTTATGTATGTAGTGAACAAAAGAATCGAGCATAAGTATGGAATTAGTTTATTATTTCAAAATATTTTTCTTTTTATATAATTACCATAGATTTTTTTTACAATTAATTGAAAAACAACCTGCACTCCCCTAATTTTCCACAAGGAGAATGAACATTTTGTGACATGGGCGAATAACAATTGTTTTTTTAGGTTAACGGTACTAATATAAAAGCAGATGAAGCAGTCAGGAAATATGTGTTGAACTTATTGAAATTTCTTGTGAATTTTTTCACATTTTGTTCACAATCTGTAATTCTGCGATGCTTTCAAATTTCTACAGGAAAGGGGTTACATTTATGAAATTCAAATGGGTCGTATTATCTGTACTTTTTACTATTGCTACTGTGCTTGCCGGTTGCGATAATCGATTACTGGTCTTAGACCCTAAAGGACCTCAAGCTGAAACACAAGCTAAAGACATTCTGTTATCGATTGGAATTATGTCGATCATTGTCATTGTTGTTTTCGCTCTATTAGCATTTATGTTAATCAAATATCGTGCTTCAAAACAACCTGAAAATTATGAGCCGCCTCACATTGAAGGGAATGCTATTGTTGAAGCCATTTGTGTAGGGATTCCGATTATAATCGTTGCGTTTCTCTCCTTTGTCTCTGTTCAAAGTAACTATAAAGTGGAGGCAAAGCCGGAAGGATACGGAAATAAAGAACCGTTAGTTGTTTATGCTTCCTCCTCTAACTGGAAGTGGCATTTCAGCTATCCGGAAGAAGGCATTGAGACAGTTAATTATCTGTATGTTCCTACAGACCGTCCGCTTGAATTTAAACTTTACTCTTACGGACCAATCACTAGCTTCTGGATTCCACAACTTGGAGGCCAAAAGTATGCAATGAGTGATATGATTACCACCTTGCACCTAGCGGCTGACGTGCCAGGAGAATATATGGGTCGAAATGCAAACTTCAGCGGTAAAGGCTTTGCTGAAAATACATTTGATGTCAAAGCCATGCCTCAAGATGAATTCGATGATTGGGTAAAAGAAGTAAAGGAAACAGCTAAGCCTCTTACAGAAGAAAAATTTAATGATTTACTAGAGCCGGGGCACCTTGGAAAATCTACTTTTACTGGCACTCACTTAGGTTTTTCACCGCCTCCTGAACATCACCATAGCTCCTCTGATGAATCTGAAAAATCGGATGAACATTCAGAGCATGAAAACATGGATGATATGGATATGTCTTCAGAGCATGAAGGCATGCACCACTAAGGTTAGTAATCATTTAATCAATCAACTAAGCCTTATACGATAAGCAATTTATTCCTGAAAGGAGTCACAAACGTATGGATTTCTTTAGTCGATTTGCCATACCGCATGCAAGTCCTGCGATTTATGCCTCAATGGTTGCCATTGTTCTTACAAGTGTTGCGATCGTTGCCGGCTTAACTTATTTTAAAAAATGGGGATATCTGTGGCGCGAATGGTTAACAACAGTAGATCATAAACGAATCGGTATTATGTATCTGCTTTCCGCTTTACTGATGTTATTCCGCGGCGGCGTAGATGCGATCATGATGCGTGCCCAGCTGGCTACTCCTGAAAGCAAGCTGCTGGATGCTCAGCATTATAATGAAATATTCACAACACACGGGGTCGTTATGATCCTCTTTATGGCGATGCCATTCATTATCGGTTTCATGAACTTTGTTGTACCATTACAAATTGGAGCGCGTGACGTAGCGTTTCCACGTTTGAATGCTGTAAGTTTCTGGTTATTCTTTATGGGTGCAATGTTATTTAACATCTCTTTCGTTGTCGGGGGTTCTCCTGACGCTGGATGGACTTCATATTTCCCGCTGGCAGGCAACGAATTTAGTGAATCTGTCGGAACGAACTATTATATGATTGCGATCCAGATTGCTGGTATAGGGACATTGATGACAGGGATTAACTTTATGACGACAATCCTAAAAATGAGAGCTCCTGGCATGACTCTAATGAAAATGCCAATGTTCACATGGTCTTCTCTTATCACTAATGCGATTATTGTTTTTGCTTTCCCTGTATTAACCGTATTACTTGCAATGGGAACAATGGACCGTTTAATTGGAACACAGTTTTTTACAACAGAAAACGGCGGAATGGATATGCTCTGGGCGAACTTCTTCTGGGTATGGGGACATCCTGAAGTATACATTTTGATTCTGCCAGCTTTCGGTATTTATAGTCAGGTTATTTCAACCTTTGCTCGCCGTAATCTATACGGCTACAAATCAATGGTTTGGTCAATGGTTATTATCTCCCTTCTTTCGTTCTTAGTTTGGGCTCACCATTTCTTTACTATGGGTCAGGGAGCACTAACCAACAGTATTTTCTCGATTACAACGATGGCGATTGCCGTTCCAACCGGTGTGAAAATCTTTAACTGGTTGCTCACCCTCTGGAAAGGGAAAATCGTTGTTACGACTCCAATGCTTTATTCGATGCTTTTCATTCCGCTTTTCACAATCGGTGGGGTGACTGGTGTAATGCTTGGAATGTCAGCCGCAGACTATCAGTACCATAATACAATGTTCTTAGTGGCTCACTTCCATATGGTTATCATTCCTGGTGTTGTGTTTGCGATGCTTGCGGGCCTCACTTTCTATTGGCCAAAAATGTTTGGCTTCATGCTGAATGAACGAATCGGAAAATTAACAGCATGGATTATTGCTATCAGTACTCTTGTTGCGTTTATGCCAATGTTCTTCACTGGCTTAGACGGACAAGCGCGCCGTATGTACACATATTCAGAATCAACTGGATTTGGACCATTAAACATGATTTCCTTTGTTGGAGCGCTAGGACTTGCCATAGGCTTTGTCTTACTCGTTTATAACGTCTACTACAGCACACGTTATGCTTCAAGAGATATCAGTTCGGATCCTTGGGATGCACGTACACTTGAATGGGCAACTCATACTCCGGTTCCTGAATATAACTTTGCGGTTGTGCCACAAGTGAATTCAGAGGAACCTTTATGGGATGCTAAGAAAAACGGCCACGAGTTATTTAAAGGTGAATACAAAGAAATTCATATGCCAAATAACAGCGGCGTACCGTTTATCATGAGTGCGATCTTCTTTGTATGGGGCTTCTCATTTGTATTCTCTCTATGGATTCCATTAATCCTAGCAACAATCGGCATTTTTGCTTGCATGACTCACCGTTCATTTGAAAAAGATCACGGACGTCACATTTCGGTTAAAGAAGTGAAAGAAACTGAAGAAAAATTGCGAGGTGCTTAATCAATGAAAATAGATCACTCGCTTCCTCTGGAATATAGTACAGAAGAAAATCGGTTGAAAATTTTAGGCTTTTGGATTTTCCTGGGTGCCGAAATCATGCTTTTTGCAACGCTTTTCGCTGGTTATTTTACATTAGCGAATCGTACAGGCAACGGTCCTACTGGAGCTGAGATTTTTGAAATCACTCCAGTATTGATTGAAACCTTCTTGCTTTTGACAAGTAGCTTTACCATTGGCCTTGGCATTCATGCGATGCGTCTTGGTAAGAAAAAAGCGATGTTAACATTCTTTGCTGTAACATTAATTTTAGGTCTAGGATTCCTAGGAGTCGAAATTTACGATTTTGTCGTATATGTACATGAAGGGGCAGCCTTACAAACTAGTGCATTTACCTCCATGTTATTAACAACACTGGGAACACACGGAGCGCACGTTACACTTGGGTTCTTCTGGGGATTATTTATCATCCTGCAAGTTAGAAAGCGCGGGTTAACGCCGGAAACAGCTAATAAATCTTTCATTTTCTCTCTTTACTGGCATTTTCTAGATGTAGTTTGGATTTTCATCTTCAGCTTCATCTACATGAAAGGAATGATGTAATATGAAAGAATTATTCCCGGCAAAACAAGTAATGGGCTTTGTGTTTTCACTGATCTTGACGGCAGTGGCTCTCTTGGTTTACTTCATGGATATGTCATTTGCTAGCGGAATGACGGTTCTTCTTATCACAGCATTTGTTCAAGCAGGCCTTCAGCTCGTTGTATTCATGCATGCTGGCGAAACTGAGGATAGAGCCTCCATTTATACAAACATCTATTACGGATTAATCATCGCTCTTGTTACTTTATTTGGAACATTGCTAGCTATGGTTTGGGATATGTAATTGCCCTATTAAAAGAGGCTGTCTCAGAGGTCGATGCGTCGGCTTCTGCAGGCAGCCTCTTTTACGTTAGACAGACACAAAAGACTCCCTCCCTTCTATTACAGGGAAAAAGCGAAGAGAAAATTTTCTCTTCGCTTTTTTGTGCAAGAGAGACGAATGGTTTGTACAGCCTGTACTTAATCTTCGACAAACACCTCATTTACATGATGTGATTATAGAAAATCCCGTTTCTGGGTTCGTACGATCTGTGTCCAAAGCCATCACCCCATTGGAGTTTTCGTTCCTTGCCTTATTATCATGTCCGTTATTTTCAAAGGTATTCGCTGTAGAAAAAAATTCCTTCCGTATGAGTTTGCTCATTTATTCATCTTATATAAATAAGCCATTGAGACAAAATAAGAACAGCACAGTTCATCCTGTGCCAATAAATACTTCGGAGGGATGGATCATGGGAAAAAGAAACAAATCTAAGCGTTTTGTACAGCAAGGTAAAGATTCTGTTACTCAGCATGCTGAGCGTTTCCCGTATCGTACGACATACTCTGAAGCCGAAGAAAAACGATTTTCTACTGAAAATACGGCAGATAATCCCGATGTGACGCTTGGAGGAGTATAATGGGCAGAAATCCTTCGAAAAACAAGGTGAACCAATCTGGACAGCCTAAGCCGCTCAGCGGATCACACAAAGTGAAAAACAGAAATCACTCTAGACAGAATAAAAACAGTGGGCATGGAATGTAATGATGGCTGTAATTAAGCTGCCGTAACAAATGCAAAGCCTCCATACACACTATGGACTCGATATGTCAAAGTCCCAGTGCTGTATGGAGGCTCTTTTATAACGATAGGGCTTCATTATTTAAACCAGCCTTTTTCTTTCGAGTGAGAAATGGCTTCAATCCGATTTTTCACGTGAAGCTTATCGAATATTGTGGAAATATAATTTCTCACTGTGCCATTTTTGATAAGAAGCTCATCTGCAATTTCTTTTGTGTTTTTCCCTTCTGCCACAAGCGCTAGCACTTCTTTTTCACGCTCAGTTAAAGGGTTTTCTTCACTATAGAAATCATCCATTAACTCCGGTGCATAAATACGCATTCCTGCCATGATGCTGCGAATGGAGCTGGCCAGTTCTTCACTCGGGCTGTCTTTTAATAAATAGCCGCTGACCTTGGCTTTTAAAGCCCTTTGAAAGTAGCCGGTACGGGCGAATGTCGTTAAGATAATGACTTTGCATCCGAATCCTTGCAATTCCTCAGCTGCTTCCAGCCCGCTTTTTCCTGGCATTTCAATATCCATAATACATATGTCCGGCTTCATTTGTTGAACAAGAGCAATCGCCTCTTCGCCATTTGATGCTTTACCGACTACTTCTATGTCCTCTTCAAGGCTAAGAAGGGAGCCTAACGCTCCAAGCAGCATCCGTTGGTCTTCTGCGATGACGATTCGAATCATGTTCATCTCTCCTTCTCTCTTTGTTTTACATCATTCGGAACAGTGATAATTAACGTGGTCCCTTCATTCGAAGAAATATCCAAATATCCATTAACAAATTCCAAGCGTTCCTTCATTCCTAAAAGGCCGTTCCCTCTTTCAAATGCTGTATCAGTTATGACTCCCTTTCCATTATCTTTTACGGTAATGGAGATATCTTTTTCCGATTGCTCCATTCTCACTTCACACTCGGTTGCATGACTGTGTTTCACCACATTCGTCACGGCTTCTTTTAAGCACATGCTTAAAATGTTCTCCAAGAATAAAGAAACATTTACTAACTTCGGCTCTTCTTCACCAATGAATTTAATCTGGGCCGCTTGCAAAATTTGTTTTACGAGGACAATTTCATCCTTCAAGCGAATGCCGCGCATGGAAGAGACCATCTTTCTCACTTCATTTAAGGCCGTTCGCGCCGTTTGTTGTACATCCTTTAATTCATTCCTTGCTTGCTCCGGGTCCTTGGCAATAAGCCTTCCTGCCAGATCACTCTTCAAGCCGATGAGCGACAGCCTTTGTCCTAAAGTATCGTGAAGATCACGGGCGATTCTTTGTCGCTCTTCCATTTTCACAAGTTCAGAAATACGATCATTCGCATCTTTCAACTGCTCTTCTAACTGTTCCTGCTTTTTTCGATTATAAATATTAAACGGCAGCAAGATGACGCTAATCCAAACAATAATAATAAAGGGCAGCTGCTTAAGAAATAACTGACTTTGAAGAACAAGGTGATAGTTGAAAGAAACAATCGTGCTAATTAAATGGATAATATAGAGAACAATAAAAGCAATTCGGTTTTTAATATTGCCGTTATAATAAGCGATATAAAAAGCAAAATACACAAATTGGAACAAAATGGTCATCGTCACAGAGATGCCAATGAGAATACACATCCATAAATAGACCGGCCACTTCTTTGATAGGAAGGCGAAACGGTAAGAAATGAAAAATAAAACCGTCAGCGTAATCCCCGTAAAGATGCTGGCTGTCGAGGATGACTGAAAAATAAAATAAAAGGGCAACAAGCTCAGGACGCTCCATATATATGGAGAAATCCCGGAACTTTTCTGAAAGGGCCAATACCTTCTCCGCATGATAAAAACCTCGTTTATATGTTAAAATCAATCTTTCTTATTAGTATAAAACAATACGAACAGCTAGTGAATCATTCATCTGATGAAAAACCATGCTTTCACTCTACCGGACAATGAGCGAAACCATGGTTTTATTTATACTTTTTAATTAAATTTTAATGCTCTTTTTTCCTTCCTGCGAGCGGCCACTTTTTTGGCAGCGCGGAAGGTGACGAATTTTTCACTTTGCTCATCCCATAAACGGAATTTAAGGGAGCCTAAACTCGTTGCTAACGTAATCGTTGGCACATTTTGTAAAGGCGGCGTTTGATTGTGCGCCGCTTCTAGCTGATAGTTAGGTACTCTTGGACTTAAATGATGAACGTGGTGGAAGCCAATATTCCCTGTCAGCCACTGCAACGGCTTAGGAAGTTTGTAAAAAGAGCTGCCTTCTACGGCGGCTTTTACATAATTCCAATGCTCGTCTTCTTTAAAGTAAGAATCTTCAAAGGTATGTTGCACATAAAAGAGCCAAACGCCACATGAGCCAGCAATGAGAAAAATGGGACCTTCCACCAGTAGGAAAGCTTCCCAGCCGACTGCCCAAATAAGCAGAGAAACAATAGCAACAATGGCTATATTCGTTATATACGTATTTAAGCGCTCATTCCAGCGAGCCTCTTTTCGGTTAAAACGATTTTCAATCAAAAATACATAAATGGGACCTAAAATAAACATAACAAATGGATTACGGTACAGTCGGTAAGATAATCGCTGCCAAAAGGACGCTTCCATATACTCATTAACAGTCATGACCCAAATGTCCCCTGTTCCCCGTTTATCAAGATTTCCGCTTGTTGCATGGTGAACGGAATGGTTGTGCTGCCATTGGTTATATGGGAAAAAAGTTAAAATCCCTGTAATGGTTCCGACAATTTTATTGGCTTTTCTGCTTTTAAAGAAAGAGTGATGGCAACAGTCATGAAAAATGATAAATATTCTTGTCATGAACCCTGCCCCAACGGCAGCTAGGACAAGTGTCAGTACATAAGAGATGGCCAGGCTTTCATAGGCAAGATACCAGATAAGGCAAAAAGGAACAATGGTATTTACTAATTGCCTTATACTAGCAGCTGTATTTGATTTTTCGTAAGGAGCTACTTGTTTACGCAGCCATTTTGAATTTTCTTTATTCATATAGTCTTCCCTTTCCCTTTTTTCTTATAATACATTCATTATAAGAAAGAAAGAGGAAAAGCGGCAGTAGCACCCGTCATATGAAGGTATATGACAAGTGTCATATACAAGATGTTATTTTAAATAATTGTGTCCAGCAAGAACCAGATAATCATGATAAATTGGATCATAAACTTGGCTATTGTACCGCTTAAAAAACCGATAAATGTTGCAAAGCCTATAGTAACTGCTTTTTTTGCATCCTTTTGGATGAGCATCTCTGTTACTACTACTGCTGCAAATGGAACGAGTACAATACCGAATGGCGGGATCACAAATGAACCTATGATAACAGCAAGAGCAGCGATCCTCTCCCCCCATTTGGATCCTCCATATTTTTTTACAAAATAGCTATTAGCCAAGATATCAGCAACGATAATTAAAATGGTAAACATGGCCATCGCCAGCCAAAAGATGACTGATAATTCATCGTTATTGATGCCAAAGTGATAAAGCAAAAAGCCCCCCCATAAAAATAAAATGGACGGGATAATCGGAAAAACTAGACCTGCAAAGCTGGTAATAAATAAAATGGTGATACCAATCCAGGCAGCAACCTCCATCAGAATCACTTCCCCTTTCTTGCTTCCCGAAGTTTATGAATCGATCGGGTTAGCTCTCTATAAATAGCAACAATTTCATCCATTTTCATTCTGACCAGACCGCTTGATGAAGGAGCAACGAAGTCATGTACTCCTGGAACGATAGATACAGATTGCATTCCCCAAGGTACCTTTTTCTTCCCGCTATACTGCTGATACACTCCCTTGCCGACGAAGCAAACGATTCTTGGTTTGAAAACGGAAATTTTCTCCTTTAATGCTATTCTTCCTTTATTATATTCTTCTTTCGTAATTTCTTCCGCATTTCTTGTCGGACGTGCGACAATATTGGTTAGGCCGTACCCTATATTTAATAAAGAAGCATCCTCTTCCGGATGAAATTTCTTTTCTGTTAAGCCTGATCTATGTAGGATGGTCCAAAATCGATTGTTAGGATTGGCGAAATGATGGCCTGTTTCACCGGACCGAAGACTCGGATTAAACCCCACAAACAAAATATCCAGATTTTCTTTTATATGGTCTTTTATAGGTTCCAATTTCTCACTTCCTTTTCTGTCATACACACTTTATGTAGTCAGTTACAATTTTCTATTCCTTTATTATACGTTAAATGGAGACTATCGTTTCAAATAAGAAGAGCCGGGCGTATGAACGCCCGGCTCCTTACTATCCGCGCAACAACGGCATAGTGCAGCATCGGAAAGATCCGCCCGACTTAATAATTTCAGTGATATCCACTTCGATTACCTTATATCCTCGCTCGGCCAGCTGTTGATTGACTCTTTTATTAACCGGTAGACTGAACACTTTTTTGTTGCCGATAGAGAGCACATTCGTTCCAAGGGTAAATTGCTCTTCTTCTGATACTTCAATCAAACGAAACCGGGATTCCAAGAGTTGTCTTTCCTGTTCTCCAAGTGCTTTTGGAAAGACCAAAGCCTCTTCAGGAGACAAAATATTAAAAACACAATCTAAGTGCAAATACTTTTCATCAAAAGGAATCGGAACGATTTCATAGTCAGGCAGCTGCGACTGAAGCTCAGTGATGGCTTGTTCGTTTGTGCGGCTGCTGATCCCGGCGTAAACTGTCCGGCCGTTGACAATGATATCTCCTCCTTCAACCGGGCCGCTAGACAATTGGAAATGAGGGAGGCCCTCCTGCTGGAGCCAATTCTTTAGCACGGCTTCTTCACCTTGACGGATATCAGTCGCCATGCCGGCTATAAATACCTGACCTCCAATTGTGAAGCCGATATCGCGCGTGAATACCTGCTCAGGATAGTCGGCCTGCGGTTGAAGCTCTATGACTTCTACCCCGTGTTCCTGAAGCAAGCGTGAAAAGCGCTGATGTTGTTTTAATGCCCGTTTTACCTGGATATTCTCTTCTTTAAATTGCTCTTGCGTTTCATTAATCACTTCTTTGATAGCCATATACCGTGGCTGGCAAAGAAGTACTTTGTGAAGTCTTTCGTATTCACTGCCACAGGTGACAGGTTCGCTTTGTCTAGATGCTAATGTCATGATCTTCCTCCTGAGAACCTAATTTATATGTTCTCTATTCCCCAAAAAGAGGACGGAGTAAACTAGTCATTAACAAAGCCCTGTTAGCTGAACTTTTTGTTCCGATTATACTTTCTTCCCCGCCTGTGGGAATAACAATCATTACAAATCCGATATTGAAAATTAGCAGGGAGTTTTTCCCCGCATTTCTTGCATGCTTTGTTCCTACTGGTTTCCCCGGCCTGTAAATGCTTATGAACTTCATCGCTGATTGTTTGGCGAAGCCGTTCCCAGTACACCGCTTCCGTTTGCCGTCCCAATCGGTATAAAAATAAGAGGTGCAAGCCGATCGCTTTATAAGAGAGCTCCAAGTCCTCAAGCGACCCTCTTTTAATAATCGGTTCGGGAAGCTCTCTGCCGTTAACGATTGACTGCATCGTAGTTACCCATTGTTTCGTCATTCCCACTTCCTTTGTGGAAAATGGAAGATGTAAAAAGCCGTACAGATCAGTCATTGGCAGGCGGGCTTCTATTTCGCTCCCCTGTATGATTTCATATAAATAACGCTCTTGAGCAAGTGCAGATTTTTTTGTCCCTTTTGGGCTCTTGAACTGCTGCCATAGTTCAAAAAAAGTGCCGAGGTCCCGATAGTATCGTTGAAAACGTTCGAATACAGCTGCTGTCGGCGCAATCGCAAACGTTCTTACGGGCTCATCTTCTTTTTCGAGCAGATAGGTCATCTTCTGAATATCAGCAGTAAAAGCTACTTTTCCAGTAGGATAGATTCCTTTCCTTCCTGCACGTCCGGCAATTTGCTTTACTTCCTGTGAAGTAAGCGTTCTTCTTCGCGTCCCGTCGAATTTCTCATTCTTTAAGAAGACAATGCGCCGGATGGGCAGGTTCAATCCCATGCCAATGGCGTCTGTAGACACAATGACAGATGTTTTCCCCTCGATAAACTGCTTCATTTGCTTTTTTCTCGTTTCCGGCGGCATGCTGCCATAGATCATGCTCACAGAAAAGCGATTCTTCTTCAGTTTCGCTGCCGTTTCCAACACTTCTTTTCTTGAAAAGCAAACGAGTGCATCCCCTTTGGCTGTATCGGATAATTTAAATGGAACAGGTTCTACTTGAAGAGGGATATCACGGCTATATTCAAATAAATCATATTCGTTATCCCCGAGAAGCTGAATAAGCATTTCTTTCATATTCCTGCTGGCAATAATGTGTACTTCAGCAGCACGGGCACCTGTAATAGCCTTATACCAGGAAAAGCCGCGATCTTTATCAGCAATCATTTGTGCCTCGTCGATGACAACAATGTCATACGGATCATTTTCGTGAAACATTTCCACCGTGCAGGAGGAGTGTCGTGCATCGGGTTGTACTTTCTCTTCTTCTCCGGTTTTCAAGGAGCACGGAATGCCTTCTTTATTTAACTTTTCGTATACCTCAAGCGCTAAAAGGCGGAGCGGTGCAAGATAAAGGCCGCTTTTCGCCTGCTTCATCCTCTGCAACGCCCGGTGAGTTTTGCCTGTGTTGGTTTCACCGATATGGAGAATATAGTGCACGTTTCTTTCAGCAGGCGGGCGATACGCCTGGCCAAAAATCTCTTCAATCTGTCTTTGCTCCTCTTCTTGCCTGCGCTTTATTTCAGCCAGTCTTTCCTCTTTTCTTCTTTCTCTCTCTGCTCGTTGCTGCTGATACAACTTTCTTTGCACTGCCTCCTCATATGGCGAAGAAGAAATAACTAACAGATGGTCCAATAACTCCTCCGTTAATTCTTCAAATAACTCCCATACGACTCCCGAAATCAGATGATCCACTAAGTCATGAAGACTGTCTGTTGTTAGTGGGTTATCGTTTATTTGTTGGTATTTTTCCTTTACCTGTTCAGGAAGGCTGTCTAAAATCTCCTGCAAGGCAGCATCGAATATATAATTGGCCGCATACTGCTCATATACGGAGTAATAAGTTTCATATTCGAATTCCCAGTGCCGCGTCTGCTCTATGTGTCCAGTTAATTCGGTGAAAAAATCTCCCACCGTTTCGTAGTCTTCTGGATCAAACTCCCCATCTACTATTAATTCCTCTTCCAGAGCAGCCGGATCTATAGGGTGGAATCTTGTTTGTTCCTGCATATTTTTCTGAAGACGACTAGCTACGGAGTGTCTGAAGGATAAGTATAGTAATTTCTTCTTTTCTTTTATAATCTTAGCTGCCTCTGCTTCAATGAGCGAATAAATTTTTTCTCGTTCTTTTGCCCGGTGTTCTTTTTCCTGATCAGCAAGAAAATGCAGACGTGCTTTTTCATATAAGGCTTGCCAGGCTCCTGGGGAAAGATTTTTATACTTTTCATCAAGCCATTTCTCTGTATCAAATGGGTGATAGTTTCTAATCTCATTACGGAATAACTGATTGATCAATTTCCGAGCCACGTCTTTTGTAACGAACCCCCGTTCTCTTAAGAAAGTTCGTTTTTCTTTACTGGTTAATTCATTAGAGGCTTTATTCAGCCATACATTTAACCACAATTGCTGAATGTACCGTTCTCGATCTTTCATATATTCTTCGAAAAAAGGCATCTTTTCCTGCCTGCCAAGATAAGTAAAGAGATCTTCATGAACTTTTTGTTTTGTATGGGAAATAGCCTGTAAATAGACATCAGAAAAATAATTCATGATCGTTTCCTTTCATGTTGTTTATTTTAAGAAATAGAGGCGATAAAAGGAGGAAGAAAATCGTTCTTATTGGCAAATCTCAAACGTTGGGGTATAATCTAGGAGAAAACACATATTTTTAAAGAGACCGCTTCGATGCTGGACACATCGAAACGGCTATGCAATAGCAGGTCCCTTTTAGGAGATCAGCATCTAACATGCTAAAACCGCCGGAGCCGGGTAAACTCAAGGGCGGTTTTAGTCTTTTTTATGAAATGACAAAATTGACACGACTAATCCCGCAAAAGCTATTGCAAACATAAGTGTTTCAAACGTTGTCACACGGCATCACCTCCCTCCTTGTCCATTGGAGGAGTGTGCCGACCACCCTTGAGAAGCCTATTCTATTGCTAGTTTAATTATAACACAACGATAAGAAGAACACACGTTCTTGTGTGGCATTTTTTAAAAATTCTTGAATAAATTATCAATTTATTACCTTGTATTCATACCGAACATATCTATTTTATCCTAGAGTGAAAATATCTCCTTTTCATACTTAGTATGAAGCACGCACGTAAAATTTAACCATTGAAAAAAGCTCCGACAATGACAAGTTGCCGGAGCTTTTTCATTTATTCTTTTCTCCCCTCACTTAATTGATCCAGCATACTTACTGTATTAATTAAATGGTTGTTAAATATTTGACGGGCAATACGAAGCAAATCGATAATCATTGGGTCTCTCAATGAATAAACCACGCGATTGCCATCCTTTGTGCCGTATACAATATTTTTGCTACGCAGCACACTTAATTGCTGCGAGACAGAGGAGCCTTCAGAGCCGATCGCCGCCTGAATTTCATTCACGTTTTTATCTCCCTCCGCTAACAGCTCTAAAATGCGTATACGCAACGGATGGGAAAGAGCTTTAAAGAAATCAGCTTTAAATTGTTGTAGATCTGTATTCATTTCTTTTCTCCATTCTTTTAAGCTAAAAGACTTTTGTCTGGCTTTTTCTCTTTTTCATTGCTATTAGAAAGTTCCAGGCATTCATGAAAAGCGTATTGCTTACAGCCGAGGCATTTATTTTTGTTTAGCTTAGTAAGGGCGAAGTCTATCGCTTCTCCGGTATGAGAAAAGACATGTTCTTTTCCAATTAAGTCAAATAGCTTTGTCCGCTTTATAACGTCTGTTGGCTGGTGCTGCATACCTGAGAGTAAAATGAGCCCACCCTGTTTATGGAAATCCTTCACTATGCTAGCTAATATCGCTTCCCCAGTTATATCCATATATGGAACCTTGCTCATTCTCAATATTAACACATTCGGCCGGTAATGGATGGCTTCCGCGATTGTTTGATCAAACAACTGAGCGGCTCCAAAAAAAAGCGGTCCTTCCACGGTGCACAAGCTAATTTGCGGACAGCCACTTTTTTCTTCATCTAGCAATGGCCGTACCTTTTTATCTGCCGGATCAGGAAGCACTTGATTAACTTTAAAGGAGGTGCTCATCCGTCTGATAAAGAGGATGAAGGACATAAGCAGCCCTGCTTCTACAGCAATTGTTAGGTTAGCAAACACTGTAAGAAAAAACGTAGTAAGTAAAATAAATGAATCGCTCGTTTTGGTCAGTAATATGCGCGAGAATGCTTTGCGTTCACTCATATTCCAGGCAACAACCATCAAAATAGGTGCCATGCTTGCTAAAGGGACAGCAGAAGCGTAAGGGGCAAAAAGCACGAGTACGAACAGTACAACTAACCCATGAATAATACCTGAAACAGGGGATACTGCCCCGTTTTTAATATTAGTTGCTGTTCTGGCAATGGCTCCAGTAGCTGCAATCCCGCCAAATAAAGGAGTAATCATGTTAGCAATCCCCTGACCCACCAATTCACGGTTGCTGTTATGCTTTGTTCCAGTCATCTCGTCAGCCACAACCGCTGATAACAAAGATTCAATCGCTCCAAGAATAGCAATAGTAAAAGTTGGACCGATCAGCAGCTGAATCTTTTCCAGTGTAAACTGCGGCATATGGAAATGAGGCAAGGAATTAGGAATCTCACCAAATGTAGAAGCAATGGTCTCTACGTGACCTGGGAAAAGATAAGTAGCTATAACACTTGAAGCCAGAAGGCCGATTAAGGGGCCTGGAATTTTGGGTGAAAATTTAGGTGTCACAACGATAAAGAAGAAACAAATCAATGCAGTTGCTACACTATATACATTGATAGTATTCAGATGAATAACCATTTCTTTCATGTTGGAAAAGAAGTCTTCATGCTTTTCAATATCGCTCAATCCTAAAAAATTAGCAACCTGTCCGGTAAAAATAATAAAGGCAATACCTGAAGTGAAGCCGATAATCACTGGACGCGGAATAAATTGTATCAACGCCCCCAATTTAAGCATGCCCATTAGAACCAACAGGACTCCCGCCATAAATCCGGCAATCAGCAGATTTTCATAGCCATAAGCCATAACAATCCCGAGCAGGACAGGCACAAAGGCACCTGTTGGTCCGCCAATTTGATATTTGGAACCGCCAAAAATAGAAATAAGAATCCCAGCAATGATGGTCGTATAAAGACCGTACTCAGGCTTTACTCCGGAAGCAATAGCAAAAGCCATGCCAAGTGGCAGTGCGATGACTCCAACGATAACGCCTGCGAGTAAATCTTTCCGGAGATGATGAATGGAATAATTATTCAAAGAGCCCAATAGCTTGCTCACCGTCATCCCTTCTTTTCTTGTTAATCAATATATTCAAATATTTGAATATATTGATATTATATAACAAAAATATATATTTACAACGATAAAAAAGACTCCGTGTAAAGTGACGACAAAAAATTAAAAATCACAACTACAAATAGTTTCGGCTTTGAAGTAAAGTTCCACTATAAAAAATGGAACCGTTAAAAATGAAGTTCAACTTTTTAAAAGAGTATAATCAAAATCTTCGTACCGAAAAGAAGATATATTCTATTTTATTTAAAGAAAAACATAGAGAAAGTTATCAGAAACAATAATAATGAATTATAAAGAGATAAAAATTTATTGAAAAACGATAAATATCGTATTAAACTTATATTACCGATAAACCATTGAGGTGTTTTCATTGAATGAGGAATAACGCTATTTTTAAAGGTCGTTGTTTTGTTTTATATGTCACAAGCGATACATTCCCTCTATCCCAAAATGCGTTGTACCCTGGATTAGCAATAATCGGGTTTATAATTACCTTTGCTGCGGTTCTTCAGAATTTGTTAAAAAGTGCACTCAATATAAAAGCAGAAAATGATTTAACGGTCTGAGGTAAGAAGGATGGCGATTATCACTTATATCGATAGATGCCAGCGAAAAGAAAATAGACTGTCAGCCCGGAGATATAGGGTTGGAATAGATACGGAGGAACAAAGGGAATTTTATAAGCTGCACCCTATATTTGAAAAAATCAATTTTGAAATGATTAGAGTTACGCAGGTAATAAGGGAGCGTACAAACTTAACTTTAGGTGGGATGGTATGTCATCATGGTTATTAATTGGAGTTTTTGGAGTGTTACTTTTTATATTGTTTAAAGGCCCAATAATAGAAAAGACAGGAGAAAACAACAAGCTTGTACATAAATTAAAAAACGCTACATGGTTTCAAAATCACTGGTTAGCTGGTCTCTTCTTATTCTTTATGAATGGATTTCTATTTTCTTTTGCCTGTCTGGGTCTTTATGTGCTGATGTATTTGTTTATTCCTTTTGTTCATTTATTTGTGATGCTTTCAGTGGTAATCGTAAGCCTTTATTTATGGATATTAGTGAATAAGGCTTGGCAAGGAACGGCAGGAAACCGTTTGAAGATGGGGGCTGTCGGAAGCAGTTTTTATGTTTTTTTGATTTTGATATTTATTTATTGGTTCGTAACGCTAACACCTTCTTACCCGGGAGAAGATACTTTTATGGGAGCTGTTGGATTAATTTTTGCTATCATAGTTTCAACTGTAGCATTTATTACTGGTTTTGTTATCACGGGATTTTCTAAAAAAAAGGTTCCCGCTTAAACAAACGGTAAAACTAAAATATAAATTTGTTAGACAAGAATCCGTTTTAGGTAAATTTCACCGAAACGGATTCTTCTTTATTTATTAGTTGATCACTGCAGGCGGACGCTTTCCGCGGGCGGTCCGTGAGCCTCCTCGTCGCGTGCGCTCTTGCGGGGTCTCACCAGGATACGCTTTTCCCGCTGGAGCCGCCTTCCGTTACAATCAACGATTAAAAATCAACATTCACATTTAACAGAGCCTATTTATTATAAAATATAGCTGTTTAATTTTTAACGAAAGATCCTTCACTGCATTTTCTGATTCGTTCTCAATGATCCCCTTTAGAATAAGCCATTAGATAATGAGGGTTGAATAAATAATAAACTTCGCGACTCCATATATTTCATCATTTTTTAAAAATGTCATGATTATATTTTTATATCATGATAGCATTCGAAGTGTATCAAATATTTCAATATAGAAAGGAAAATGAAACGATGAATATGAATGTCGAAGTGCTTCCAAACTATCGCCTTGCCTATGTGCGTCAAGTGGGTCCCTATGGCCCTGCCAACATTCAAGCAATGGAAAAGTTAAAAAAATGGGCTAAAAAGAAAAATTTGCTCGTTGGATCAGCCATTATACTCGGAATTCCGCAAGATAACCCCGAAACAACCCTTCCTGAAAACTGCCGATATGATGCGTGTATTGTCATTTCAAAAGATTATCAACTAGATGACTCCATTTACGAAGGTGAACTTTCTGGTGGACAATACGTTGTATTCAAAGTCAAACACACAACCGAAAGTGTCCAAAAAGCATGGGCTGAAATGTTTCCAGCTCTACAGAATAACGGATATCAAGTTGACGACAAACCGATTTTTGAAAGATATAGCGGTGATATGATTAACAACGATTATTGTGAAATATGCGTACCGGTAAAATCATTATAGTTTAATTTAAATGAAGGTGTTAGGCCACAAATGAATCCACTGCGGCCTAACACCCTATCTTTATTGTTGATGCATCAACTTTGCTATCACTCTACCATTACATATAACTTTACAATACTTACACCCTTTCAAGCACGACCGCAATTCCCTGTCCCCCACCGATACAAAGCGAGGCAAGGCCGTATTTGGCTCCGCGTTTTTGCATTTCTAGGGCAAGCGAGTATGTGATCCGTGTGCCGCTGGCGCCAACCGGATGGCCAAGCGCAATGGCCCCGCCATTGACATTCACTTTTTGCGGGTCCAGCTCTAGTTGTTTCATCACAGCCAGCGATTGCGCGGCAAATGCTTCATTTAATTCAATGACATCCATATCATTCCATGTCAAATGGGCCTTTTTAAGAGCGGCTTCACTTGCTGGCACAGGACCAATTCCCATTATGTTCGGATCAACTCCAGTTATCCCCCATGAAACGATACGCGCGAGCGGCCTGATGTCCGAGCGTCTCGATAAAAATGCTTCCGAAGCGAGAACCACCGCGGCTGCTCCGTCGTTAATCCCGCTTGAACTGCCCGCTGTCACTGTTCCCTCTTTAATGAAAGCTGGTTTTAGCTTGCTGAGGCTCCCCAGATCTGTATCCGGGCGGATATGCTCATCCTTGGAAACCGTTTTTTCTCGTTTCTTTTTATCTGTAAGAAGAACAGGAACAATTTCTTCATTAAATCGTCCTGCTGCTTGTGCCTTTGCTGCTTTTTGATGTGACTGCAAAGCGAACGCATCTTGCTCTTTGCGACTGATCTCGTATTTTTGTGCCAGGTTTTCAGCTGTAATGCCCATCCCACAGCCGATGTATTGGTCTGTGAGTGTTAACCACAGCATATCATCCAGCGGTGGCGGTCCGGATGGCGAACCGAAACGGGTATGGCGCAGTACATGTGGAGCCTGACTCATATTTTCTGTTCCGCCCGCGAGTGCAGTACTAGCATCGCCTAATAGAATCGTTTGTGCCGCCGATACGATAGCCTGCAGCCCCGAACCACATAGCCTGTTTACTGTTAAAGCTGGTGTTCGTTCAGGTACTCCGCTCTTTAGAGAAATATGACGTGCCAAATAAGAAGCCGCTTTCGTTGTGTGTATGACATTTCCAAATACTACGTCTTCAATTTCCTCCGGCAATAGAGAACTTCTTTCCATGGCGGCTTTTGCTGCTGTTACTCCAAGGTCAATGTCAGATACCCCTTTTAACTCCCCGCCGAAAGCGCCAAATGGTGTTCTTGCCCCACTAACTAAATAAACAGACTCCATTGTGTGATCCCCCCATCCTGGATTTCTCTTTTACTATAACATATTATGAATGATGATTCACTTTTTGTTGAATCAGCGAGAAAGGCTGAAAAAATTTGAAACTAATAGTTATATTTAACGTAATTCCTTACTACATAGCTGGATAGGAGAGATGAAAAGAGTGAGCATACATAAAAAGTCCGATATAGTCATCATTGTGGCACATGAAATCTATGGGGTAAATCGCCATATGAGAGATTTTTGCGAGTTATTGACAGAAAGAGGGTTTGACGTGATTTGCCCCAATTTGCTTGAACGGGAAGCCCCTTTTGATTATGAAGAAGAAGCTGCTGCCTATCGACATTTCATCGAGAATGTAGGCTTTGTTAGAGCGACACGTACCATGAAACGTTTATTGATAGATATGGAGAAAAAATATAAGAAAGTCTTCCTTATTGGGTTTAGTGTGGGAGCAACAGTTGCCTGGTTGTGCAGCGAAGAAAAATCAGTTGATGGAATAATAGGTTATTATGGCTCCCGGATTAGAGATTATTTGTCCATCTCACCGCAGTGCCCTGTCTTGCTATTTTTCCCACAGGAAGAGTCTTCGTTTAGTGTAGATGAGTTAATTAAACATCTGCGTACAGGCTCTATTCAAGTTCATCAATTGAACGGTCAGCATGGATTTAGTGATCCTTATTCTCCAAGATACGATACAAAGTCAGCGCAAACAGCATTTAACGAGGTAATAAAGTTTATTGGCTGAGTCACTCAATGAAAACGTCCACCAACATTTAAGGTGGACGTTTTCACTTTATTGGATAATCTGCGCTCACCTGCTTGTTCTTCATCAAAGTCATGTTTCTTTTCGACAGGTATACTATGCTTCGTCTGTGTAGAAGAGTCAATTTCCTTTCCTGGTAAGGTGTATAAACAGCAAATGGCTGGTAGTCAAATGAGTATTTTAATAAAGATTGGGCTATTCACCTATTTTACAACCATTCATACAATAAAATAAAAATGGCAGGAGGCAACTTTTATGTCAAAAAAAATAGAAGCTAAGACTAACGATTCACGAGCCAAGTGGCAATTTTATGAGGGGTTAGGTCTTCTTCTTGTCCTATCTTCTATGCTTCTTCTGTTATTTAAACCTAATTCGCTGGCAGACTTTTTTAGTGCCATTATAAATGAAGTCAAACCTGTGGTTGTTGACATTTTTTTAATGAGTGAGATAGGTATTGCCATCATTGCGAGTGTTATTATGGGCCGCCTACTAGAGCGGCTTGGATTTACAGATGGATTAATTCGAATGTTTGTGCCCGTTATGAAATGGTTCAGAATCAATCCAGCTGTTATTATACCAAGTGTCTATAATGTCCTTGGCGACATTAATGCTGCTGGAAAAATTGCGGGTCCAATACTTATGAAAGCCAGTGCTACGAAAGATGAGCAAAAAATTGCTGTTGCCACAATGATTCAGTCCCCCCAATCCTTCGCAACATTTGTACTGGGATTAATAGCTTTAGCTGCCTTTGGCATTCATGCTTTTCCGCTCGTGATTCTCTCTATTTTCCTTCCAATTATTGTTGTTCCTTTTCTGTTATCAATAACAGTTTATCGCTCCACTAAGAAAGTCGAGCTAGAAGAACTGCCACGCTTTACACCGAAAACGCCTTTTCTTCAAACCATTTTCTCTTCAGCAAAAGAAGGAGCAGAGCTCTTGTTTTTAATTATCATCCCGGCAGTGGCCGCTGTTTTTTTCTTTATTGGTATTTTAAAGTTTGCAGGCGTATGGGAACTGCTGGAGTCGTGTTTATCTTCTTTCCTTACGTTCATAAGCATTGAGCCGGCGACGGGTCTGGTTTCTATTCTTGCAGCTCCTACCCTTGCAGTGGCTCAATTGGCTGAATTAAGCCAGGGGTTTGACCCCCGTCTCATCGTTGGCTCTTTTATCATTGCCAATTCAGGGTTACCGCTGTCTGTCATCTTTGGTCAAGTGCCGGCAACATGGGTAGAATCGTCTAGTTTAAACGAGAAAGAAGTATTAAAAGCAGCGCTCATTGGGCTGATTATCCGCTTCATTACAGCCTGGGTACTCGGAGTATTTTTAACTCCTTATTTGGTCGGGTGAGCTATGGAAGAGCGGTATTTAATTCGCGGGAAAAAGCTGGTTACTGTATCAGATTACGGAACGATAGAGGATGGATGCCTCGTTATCAGTCACGGAAAAATTGAAGAACTTGGCCCTTGGGAACAAGTAAAGAAACGCTTTTCAACCATTAAAGTGATCGATTGTTCCGAATATGTCATTACGCCTTCACTCGTTGATTGTCATACTCATTTGTTAGAATTTGCGCCTTCTTCCTTGCATCCTGTTTCTCCAAACACTCATCTATGGGCAGGAAAATCGATTCTTTTTCATGCTCTATCCTCAGGGATTACAGCGCTCGGAGAACAAATTTGCGGCCATCCAAACTGCAATTTTTCAATAAAGGATTATCGAAAATCAATAGCTGATTTGCCGATTGATATTTCTTTTGCCACGACGAGCATATCTATTGGTTTTGATGAACCTGTACACTTTTCAGCTATTACCCAGTCACAGCCTATCGAAAGAAGCCGCTTGTCTGATGCACGATTAGTACGAAAAATTGCAAAAGAAAGCGGCTTTCCCGGTGAAAATGTTTTCATCAATGCGACTCCTGCCAATTTTATTGCTGAGGCAGTGCCTTGCGCTGGTGAGATTATGTACAGTTTGCAAGAATTGAAACAAGTAACGGATATTTATCATCAATTGAATAAGGAAATAGGCGCCCATGTGGCAGGCGAAGAAGGAATTGAATTAGCCATCTCCGCAGGGATAGATGTCCTGCATCATGCTCATGGAATTACGGATGAACAAATTAAAAAAGTAGCAAAGCAGAACATGAAAATAGTAGCCACTCCAATGGGAGGAACTCATTTGCCGCCCAATTCTCCGAAGGAAATTATGAAGTTGGTAGAAAAGAAAATAGCTGTATCGATTGCGACAGATGCTTATCTTCCCCCCTATCCGAATGTTTCATGGCTTCCTTTCCATTCCCGTACACTGCAAGGACCAGATGCTTTGATGCTCATAGCCCAACCTGCTATGAAATTGATGAAGGAGCATCAATTTGATGAAAATGACATTCTAGCTTTATTAACAGCAAACCCCGCAGACCTTTTAGGAAAAGGAGATCAGTTCGGTCGTCTGGAAAAAGGAATGGACGCTAATTTTATCGTATCTGCGGGCATACCTGGCCTGGAGATAACAGACGTGGAACAAATAAAGAAAGTATTTTTCCGAGGAATAGAAGCGATTAATCGCTTGGTTTAATCCTTTTCTTTTGGCATTCTACCAGAAAAATACGGAAGGTATACGTCAAGACAATTTCGGGAGACCAAAAGCCGATTTTCCTTAGCGCAAGGAAAATCGGCTTTAAAGTTGAGCATGGTTAAAAATGAATGATGTTTTTTGCCGTTGATTGTAGCGGAAAGCGCCCGCCTGCAGCGAAAATCAACTTTTTCCTCTCTTTTTGACAATTAGTTTGTTGAAGCGCGGATCGATTGTTTACTATTTTAATGATGAATCAGTTAATTTAATAGGAGGAAGCTTGTTAGAGAGCGTTAAGCGAAAGACACGTGCAGCATCAAGTGTCTCCTTTTCTAATGTGATCGAGACGAATAACTTTTTTCTCTGGGTGTTTAGCAATCAACAAAATAGCTGTTAATATGAATCCACTCCCTATAAGATGGATAAAAGAGAGTTTTTCACCTAAGAAAAGCACAGAAAGAATGACACTGCTAATTGGTAAAACACCTGTCAACACTCCAACTGTACTTGCCGGAACTTTTGAAACACCCTGGTACATAAGAATAAAAGCAATAACAGTCACAACTACACCAAAATAAAACACTAATCCCCACTCCGCCATGGACACTTCTTTAAATTTAAATTGAGAGCTCTCATAAAGAGAAAACGGTAGAAATAAAACAGCCCCAAACAAACTAACAATCGTTGAAATAGCAAGCGGACTAACTCGCTGTGCCACAAATTTCCCAAATATAATAAACAAAGCTTCACCAATAACGGCACCAAAAATGAGTAAATTCCCCAATATGGGAGAGGAACTACGCTCAATGGATGAAAAAGAGGTGAAAACATTGATTATCAATGTTCCCAAAACTGCCAGCAAAATGCCTATGCTAACATTTTTGGTTAGTTTCTCTTTAAGAAAAAGAGCAGCAAGGCCCCCGGTAACTGCTGGAATAGTGCTTGTAATAATGCCGCCTTCCATGGCCGTAGTTAGTTTCAGGCCATATAACATCAGAATATTAAATAAAAATACACCAGATAATGCTTGTAAAAATAGGATGAAAAAATCGCTCTTATTAATAGTCGGGATCCCTTCCATCTTAATCAGTAATGGAACCATAATA
This sequence comes from Pseudobacillus sp. FSL P4-0506, assembly GCF_038003025.1. Classification (NCBI taxonomy): domain Bacteria; kingdom Bacillati; phylum Bacillota; class Bacilli; order Caryophanales; family Bacillaceae; genus Pseudobacillus; species Pseudobacillus sp. FSL P4-0506. The sequence continues at coordinate 2,791,739 of NZ_JBBOOI010000001.1, read as the reverse complement.
ATGGTTGCAATAAGAAACCTAAGTTCAGAAGCCAAGAACACGGGGAAACTTTGAACCATCAGCTTACCTGCTACAACTGAACTGCCTACAATAATCATGGCCAACATAATTTTCAAGCTTGGGATTAAATGGTCATTCAATATGAGTACTTCTCTCTAATGAATGGATGATATCCGTTACTGCGCGATATAAATTTTCCGGGTATTCAGCTATTCGATGACATAAATATAAGTACCACTCTTTTCCATAAGGTAAGTACACTTTACAGTTATAACCTTTGCTTTTTAAATCACTTAACAAATCTGAACGTATGCCATAGAGCATTTCTATTTCTACGTCTGGACGATTAAGGTATTGACGATATTCCATTTCGCGGATAAGAATCTCATCATGTGTGGCTATGGATACCGAGTGGTTGGCTTCTATTAGTTGCTCTATAAGTTTAAGATAGCGATCATTTAATTCTTTCGATCTAGATATGGCAATATCGGCAGATTCTTGATAAGCTCCTTTGACAACGCGTATCTTCCCAGGATAATCAATGAGTTTCTGAATATCATTGTCCGATCGGTATAAGTGCGCCTGTATAGTTATCCCTACATTCGGGCACTGTTCAGCTGTTTTTCTATAAATATCAAGAATGTGATTTGTTTTTGCAGATTCTTCCATGCTGATCATCAGTGAAATCCCATGCAGATTTGCTTCCTTTGCTATCTCAAGCAAATGGCTATAAGCTGTATCAGGATCCACAGATAACCCGATATGTGACAAATCAAGCGAAACAGTTTCCTTCATAGATAGAGAGCCCATCTCTTCTATAAGGTTTAGAAACTCATTTTTTGCTTTTTGACACTCCTCTAAATCAGTTATGTTTTCTCCTATGTATTCCAGTGAAATAAAATAACCTGTTGAAATTAGTTTTTTTGCTACTTCGATTCCTTCTTGGCTATTTTCGCCTGTGACAAACCGTTTAGCAGCTTTTAACAATAACGGATAGAGTTCGGATGATTGCTGAATATAAGATTTCATTTGTTCATTACGTGCAATTGATTTAAGAGCTTGAATAACTTCGATTTCTGGATTAGTCATCATTGTCCATCTCCTTTTCTATTTGCATCCACTTTATCATGGTAAAATGGTTTGTATTAGTACCACTAAACACAATTTTTAATGGTACCACTTTTATTAAAGGAGAAAATGTACATATGCTTTGGATACCGATTGACCGATCCTTAGATATACCTTTGATTAGACAAGTGTATCAACAAATACGGGAGCAAATTTTAAATGGGCATCTACATTCAGGAGAAAAACTGCCATCCACACGCGAACTATCATCTGAATTAAAAGTTTCCAGAAATGTGATTTTGGAAGCTTACGATCAACTGCTGGCTGAAGGTTTTTTAGTTTCACGGAGGGGAGCAGGCACCTTTGTTGCTGCAGGAGCTTTTTTAGAACAACATAAAAAGGTGCCTGTATTTCATTCTTCAGATGAGAGGGAAGAAAACAGAAAAGAGGATTCCGTTATTAATTTTCGGTCGGGTATACCTTCATTAGATCTATTCCCCCGTAAGACATGGGCAAAGTTATCTCATGCCACGTGGAATGACACCTCACCTTCTTCGTTTGGATACGATATCCCTGAAGGACGACCAGAATTAAGGCAGGTTTTATCACGGTATTTACTTAAAACGAGAGGAGTTCACTGTCATCCAGATCAGATTGTTATTACTTCTGGTGCCACTCAAGCTCTCACACTTGTTTCTAAACTACTTTTAACACCGAATGATACAGTAATAATGGAGGATCCCATCACTAATGATATTCAAACGATCTTTAAAGATTCAGGGGCTCTTCTTTATCCCGTATCTGTTGATGAATATGGAATGAAGACATCCTTGCTACCAATCAATCAAAATCCAAAGTTTGTCTTTATTACTCCTTCCCACCAGTTCCCTTTAGGAGGAACATTGCCGATTCAACGACGGATCCAATTGATTAATTACTCGAGAAAGACAAACTGTTATCTTGTTGAAGATGATTATGATAGCGAGTTTCGATATGAAGGCCCTCCCGTAAGTTCGTTGCAGGGGTTGGAACCGGAACGCGTGTTATATATTGGTTCATTCAGTAAAATCTTATCTCCTGCTCTTAGAATGGGATATTTAGTTCTCCCTTCGCATCTGATTGAAAAATGTCGGAAACTAAAATGGTTTTCCGACCTACACACTCCTTCTGTAGATCAGCTTATTCTCGCTCGATTTATTGATGAAGGCTATTTGGAACGACACATTACAAAAATGAAAAAAATGTATAAAAATCGGAGGGATTTCCTGATTCATTGTTTAAAAATAACCTTTTCGGATAAGGTTAATATCTTCGGTTATTCAACAGGCTTACACCTAATTGTTGAATGGAATGAGCTCCATTTCTCAAAAGAATTACTTGAACACATCCAACAATTTGGAGTGAAAGTATATCCAGTAGAAGATCATACAATTGAAAAAGGAAAACACCAAAATCGGATTATTTTAGGATACGGCCATCTGAAAAATGAAGAAATAAATGAAGGCGTAATTAGATTGCATGAAGCCATATATAACTATTAAATTTAAAAGAAAGGAAATCCTAACAATAGGGTTTCCTCCATTCTTCAATTGAGGCCTTTTACAGTTATTTCAAATGTGTCTCCATCCATTTCTAACTTCACACGATTACCCAAGTTGAGAAATTCATCGCATGTAATCAATAATTTATTATTAGACCAACCATGAAATGTAACTGTGTCCATTTTAATTGGACTTTTTAATAGAATTTTATCATTTAATGTTGACTCTATTTTTTCAATATCATAATAATCCGCAATTATGAAGTCACCTGATGGTGTCACGGTTAAACATTGATATGGAGGTTGGGATTCATATGCAGTTACTTCTCCGCTATAACAGTCAACTTGAAATAAATAATCGGAAGTGAGAACCAGAATTTTGTTATGCTTGTTTGATAGTGCAACAGCCCTTGGTGAATCTCTAAACTCCCCACACCATTCATGAAAATTTTCTTCTTCAAACTTTATCCAAGTCCAATTTTGAGAATTCCAAGAACTTGCTATGTCATAAATTTTTTCTTTGTACTGTCCTGAATAAGGCTGGTTGATTATTTCTGCTTTGATTATCACTTTTTTGTCCTCCAAAAAGGGTTTGTCTTATACATATTCGATAAATAATGATGGAGTACAGCTAACATTTCGGAAACTTTGTACGCTAAGCGAATGTCAACTTAAAAAAAGTCGAATTCCCGTATTCGAAGGGTTCGACCTTTTTTTGATTAGCTTGCTACACTACAGGAGGATAATTGGATAAGAAAAAATGTCATTCCTTATGAGCGACAGCTTCAAACGTAATTATTTGACTTGATGTAGTTGGATATTGTCCGTATTGATAGTCTGCTGATATGGTTATATCTTCAAATCCAATCTGTTCAAGAATCATTTTGAATTCTTCAATTCCATACCAACGAAGTGGAAAACGTTCCAATTCTGTTTGTATTCGTTCCCCATCCCCCCATTTTTCATAGCGATTATGAGATATTGTGTATTGGTTGATATAGTCAACTTCGACCACTTTATTTTCTAATGTGATAATATCGCCATTCTTAGATTCCCAAGTTCTTGTTGATACCTTGCCAATAGATATATCCGTTTGTAAAAAAACATCTAAAATTAGCCTGCCTCCATTGGAGAGATGGTGATAGAAATTTTTTAAGGCTTTAATCGAGTCCTCTCTTCTATGTAACAATAGGAATGTGCCAGTTGGCACGATAATAGCTTCATATTTTATGTCTAATGAAACTGACTCCATTTTTCCTTCAAATAATTTTGGTTTCAGTCCTCTTTGTTCGCAGTTGTTACGGCATATTTTTAACATTTCTTCTGAAACATCGAAGCCATCGACCTTCAAGCCTTTTTGTAAAAGTGGAATAAGAATACGGCCGGTTCCAACTCCTGGTTCAAGAATGTTGTCCTTGCAAGACGCTAATCTATCGCTATAAAATTCGACATCACCAAATGAAAGACCGATATATTTGTCTATATCATATACTTCTGAAGAAAGTTTATTATAATAACCCAGCATATGCCTTTCCCCTTTTCTTTTTTAATCATCCTACCTATTAGTTTAAGCATATTTCTTTATCATAACTTTCCCATCATAACATATTTATCCAATTCATTCTCTCTAAAGGGTTCCGAAAATGGCATGTTAATGGGACTAAAAATAACGCTGTTAACAACAACTATTTTGTATGATTTGATAGAGCCAAAACTCACACCTAAAATCAGAGTAGTCTTTTTAATAGACTAAATCGTTTTTGGTGAATAAAATAGCTATAGCTCTCCGAGGAATTATATACTTTAAGGGGTACCGTCAGGAAAATGCGGATTTACAACGCTAAGCACATTTTCGGGACGATTCCCCCATTTTTTACAACGTTAAGAAAGTTTCAATGGTCTTAAAGAATCTAACGAGACCACTTTCTCCAAATTAAAATGATATTCCCCTAGTAAATTAATATGTTCCCAACCTAGAGGCGACATATGGTGCAATAATTCTTCATTAAAACGACCAGACCGTTTTTGATATTCAACTGCTTTTGTTAGATGTAAAGTATTCCAAATACTGATGGCATTGATGATTATGTTTAGAGCACTGGCCCTTTGCAATTGATGCTGTATGGTTCGTTCCCTAAGCTCACCTTGCTTTCCAAAGAAAATAGCTCTTGCTAATCCATTCATGGCTTCGCCTTTATTCAATCCTCTTTGTATTTTTCTTCTTAATGATTCATCCGATATATAATTCAAAATAAAGATCGTTTTTTCTATTCGGCCCATCTCACGTAAGGCCGTAGCCAAGCTGTTTTGTCTTGAATAGGAACCTAGTTTTCCCATAATAAGGGATGCTGAAACTGTTCCTTCTCTTATAGAATGAGCTAATCGCAAAACATCCTCATAATTTTCTTTAATGACCTTTGTATTTATTTGTCCACGTAAAATGGCTTCTAATTTTGGATATTCACTTGCTTTATCTATTGTAAATAATTTTGAGTCTGATAAATCTCTTATTCTAGGAGCAAATTTAAATCCTAATAAATGAGTCAGCCCGAATATTTGGTCTGTGTAACCAGATGTGTCTGTATAATGCTCTTCTATATTTAGATCCGTCTCATGGTGCAACAATCCATCTAAAACATGAATCGCATCTCTTGAATTTGTATGAATAATCTTTGTGTAGTAAGAAGAAAATTGATCACTAGTAAAACGATAGATAGTTGCTCCTTTTCCAGTCCCGTAATGAGGGTTTGCATCTGCATGCAGTGATGAAACACCTAGCTGCATTCTCATACCATCTGACGAGGATGTTGTACCGTCACCCCAATAGGAGGACAACTGTAATTTATGATGGAAGTTTACTAAAATGGCTTGGGCTTTATTCATTGCATCTTCATACATGCGCCATTGAGATACATTGGCTAATTGCTTATATGTAAGTCCAGGTGTGGCTTCGGCCATCTTGCTCAAGCCAATATTCATTCCCATTCCTAAAAGAGCAGCCATGATAATGATTGTTTCTTCCTTATCTGGTTTTCGATTATTGGAAGCATGAGTGAATTGCTCATGAAATCCTGTTATATGAGCCACATCCATGAGTAAATCAGTTAATTTTATTCTTGGTAGCATCTGATACAGGCTTGCACTAAATTTCTTTGCTTCTTCTGGAACATCTTTTTCTAATCGTGCAAGTGACAGCTTTCCTTTTTCAAGAGAAACTCCATCTAACTTGTTGGAATTAGCAGCTAACCACTGTAACCTCCCATTAAGGCTGCTAGTTCTCTCTGTAATATAATCCTTGAATGATAAACTAACCGATAATCTTGTATTCTCCTTCGTTTGATTCCATGTATCTTCGGAAAACAAATATTCCTCAAAATCTCTATATTGTCTACTGCCCACAATAGAAACATCACCAGCCCGAATATGCTCCCGAAGTTCTGTTAAAACAGCCATTTCATAGTAATGCCGATTGATTGTTGTACCATCATCCTCGTATAAATGCTTTTTCCACCGTTTTGAAATAAAATCCAAAGGTGAGTTATCAGGTACTTTTCGCTTCCCAGATTCGTTCATTCCTCGTATAATCTCTACAGCTTGTAAAAGTGGCTCATTCGCCTTTGTGGAATGAAATTCCAATACCCTTAATAGGGTTGGCGTATATTTTCTAAGAGAATAAAATCGTTTTTGCAGTAAGTCTAAATAGTCATAGTCGGCAGGACGTGCAAGCTCCTGAGCTTCTTCGACCGAAGAGACAAAAGAATTCCATTCGATAACGGATTCTAAAACCTCAAAAACGTCTAATTTTTCCTTTTTTGCTTTGATTAAAGCTTGTCCGATGTTCGTAAAGTGTATAACTTTCTCATTCAGCTTTTTACCGTTTTGTTTCTGAATTTCCTCTTGAGCCTTACGGCCTTTTGATAACAGACTAAGTATTTGTCTATCATGAATTTCAAAAGCTTTATCCGTTAACTCTTGAGTAAGATGTAATAAATAGACGGTTAATATCGAATATCGCTTATTTTCTTGAAAGTCACGGAATGCATATGGCTCATATCTTGAGCCTAAGCGAGATAGTTGAAACAGGCGATTGCGATGCAAATGACTAATTTGTACCGTTTCTAATTCCATTCCTCGTATGTATTCGAGTCGTTCTATTACTTTTAGAAATGTTTCGGGTGAAGGATGACCCGGCGGTTCCTTTAACCAACCCAATATCGTTTTATTGGATTCGGATGGATGCTGCGAAGTAATGATCTCTTCAAGCTTTCCTTTTTGTTCATTTGTAAGAGATTGACTAACAGTATTAAACAGTTTCTTTTCAGCCATTGCCCTTGCCTCCCACACCATTCTTTCAAGTGTAGTAATAGCAGGCAGTATGATTTTGTTTTTTCTTAGAAAATCTATACATTCATGTAGTAGATGTATGGCATCGCCATTTTCAAAAGCTAATTGATGAAGATGCTTAAATGCTATTCGATATTCTCTTAGAGTAAAAGTTACAAAGTCGTATTCACTTCGAAGTTCTTTCAAATGATCCCAAAGTGTATTTTCTCTTTGAGGATAAAGACTAATCGAAGATGGAGTGGCACCGATTTGTTTCGATATATAATGTATGACTGATTCCGGGATGCTTTTGATATGAGTGTATGGCCAACCGGGATACCGAAGAACAGCTAATTGAACAGCAAACCCTAAACGGTTTTCTTCTCTCCTTCGCTTATTAACTATTTCTAAATCCCGTTTGGAAAAAGTGAAGTAGGTCCCCAATATCCATTCATCTTCAGGGATTTGCATAAAATCCTGCCTCTGTTCCAGTGTAAGCAATTCTCTACCTCTCGCAATTTTCATTCAGTATCATCCCATTTCCATAATTATTCAGTTAATTAGTTCAATTATATATCAATAGAGTGTACTCTATTGATACAAGTGTAGGAGACTGATAAAATCATAGTTAAGAGCGTCTCATAAGACTTGTCTCGAAAATGAGGTGATATTTTGCGAAAAATCGGTTATATACGTGTCAGTTCAACTAGCCAGAATCCTTCAAGGCAATTTCAGCAGCTAAACGAAATCGGAATGGATATTATTTTTGAAGAAAAAGTTTCTGGAGCAACAAAGGATCGCGAACAACTCAAAAAAATGTTAGAGGTTTTACAGAAAGGTGACATTATTTATGTTACAGACTTAACTCGAATCACTCGCAGTACACAAGATTTATTTGAATTGATTGATATAATACGAAGTAAAAAGGCAAGCTTAAAATCAATCAAGGATTCATGGCTAGATTTATCAGAGGATAATCCATACAGCCAATTCTTAATTACGATAATGGCTGGTGTTAATCAATTAGAGCGAGATCTTATTCGTATGCGTCAACGTGAAGGGATTGATCTGGCTAAGAAAGAAGGTAAGTTTAAAGGCCGGTTAAAAAAATATCATACAAATCACGCAGGTATGAATTATGCAGTAAAGCTATATAAAGAAGGAGGTATGACTGTAAATCAAATTTGTGAAATTACAAATGTGTCTAGGGCATCATTATATAGAAAGCTGTCGGAAGGGAAATAATAATGGTTCCTTATTCCATTAAAGGCCAGATTATTGAATAAGATAAATGAATGCGATATTCATTTTATAAAAGTTCTTATTGTAGAAGGGAACACAAGGTCCCTTCAGTGTTCAGGACTAGTAGTATACCACGATTAGTATGGTATGAAAAAATGGTGAAGATTAATCAACTTTATTGAAAATGTTAGTGAATGATATAGCGCCTGATCAAGAAATTGTACAAGAATTCTGTCAAATCGCTTATATTACACAAAGTAAATGAGGTTTTTTGATTTTTTATGAAAGGTTTTAAAACCAAAAAACAACCAAGGTACTCCAAAAATCCCTTGGTTTCTTTTGGTTTATTTATTTTTATACACCAATCGCCTCAATAATATTTCCAATGGACCATTTAGATTGTTTCTTTCTAATAAAGTTGCCAAAACAACAGAAAGGGCCCAAATCCCCACTGCCATCATAGCAGCAATTCCGTTGCTCAAATGTCCTCCTAAATCAAGTGCTACTGGTGATAGGAATAACACAAGCATTGCCTCATTCCAAACATAGAATGTTAAAGAACGTTTCCCTAATGCCATTAAAGAATAGCTACTGTACCCTGGCTTTTTTACCTTGGCCCCGATTATTCCAAAAATCGCCGCATAAGCTAATCCTCCGGCGATTCCTGTTAACATGTGAAGTCCGGCTATTAATCCTGCTATAAAAAAATTAGGGTGCCATACGCTCCCTAAAAAGGATAAAGGCAACGTTCCTAGTAAGGAGACAGACAATCCAATAAGGGTTATGAAATAAAGTATTCTTACATGTTGTTCAGGTTTTGTTAATAGCTGATATCTAGCAATCCACATTCCAACTAAAACGGAAGGAATGATGGGGAACATAATATGAATCATAATCGGAATGATAGGAAAAGAAAACAGGGTTGAAAACGTTGTGCTTAGGTATGTGTCTATGGCTGAAACCTCTGGAGCAAAACCATAACTTCCGATTTCTTGCATGTTGAAGCCCCATAAAATTGGAGTAAAGAGACAATAGACTAAAGTTACAATTGTAAAGGTTCGTATTAGAGCATTAATCTCGCGTTTTAATTGCCAGCTAACAAGAAGCCCAGCTAAACCATATGCCATTAAAATATCTTGACCGCCAATGAAGACTGCCAACATGATCCCAAATAAAATCAAATACCAGGAACGTCGTCGTATCGTTTTTATGGCATCTTTTTCACTTTTCCCTTTAGAGATTTGACTATTAAATGACAGTACTAAACCATAGCCTAATAATATCGCAAACATCGGTCTTGCCCGATTGTCAATAAAGAACATGCCAAAAAGATTCACGACTTGATCAAAAGAGTTTATACTTTCCGCCCTTTGCATGATTCCAGGTTCAGAGTTGTATAAATATAGGGGGGCATGTGCGAGTACAATGAGCAGTAACATAGCACCTCTGGCTAAATCTAATGAAATGGCACGTTTTTTTCTTTCTGTTGTGCTATTGGTTAATAGAACGGACATACTGATCTTCTCCTTGGTCTTTGACAAATACACCTAGCTCATTCAAATCTTTTCGTAAATGCTTCGCTTTTTTAGTATTTCCTTCCCGAATTGCATTTCGCCTTTCATATAACATAGTATTTACATTTGAACTAAATCGCTCATCCTCTAATTTCCATAGGCTATATTCCTGTTTATAAGGATCTTGTTCCACCCATGGGAAACCGTGCATTAAGAAAGTATCTTTAATTTTGCTGGGGTTAATATCAGATGTTTCACGTAACAATTCTTGATCTGCTTGATCGATGACCACCACTTGACGCTTGTCTACAAAAACGGCTTTTACATTCGACTTTGAAATTTGCTTTTCTAGGGAGTCCTTCTTAATATAAATGCTTTCCAAAGTAATTCTCATCTTTAAAGCTTCACTATATATTGTTAAAGAAAATAGAATTCCCACAATAACACCAATTAACATAAAAATAACTGAAAGCCAGAAAGGAACAAATAAATTTAATAGCTCTATAAATTTCGAATCAGCAAAAAGAGGGATCTTTTTTATCATTTCTACCAATCTGGGTAAAAACCATCCGATTATTCCTAAAAGAATCGGGCTTACTATAACAAGTAGTTTTTCTAAAAAACCTAATCCAATGATAGATACATTTTTCATGTGTAGTTAATCCTTTCTAGTTGGAGTTTGTTTTTGATTTCAAACTTACTGTGATAAAGAAAAGAAGATAATGGCATATTTAAACAATGAGTTTCTTCACCATTTTTATGAGCTCTACTGAGTAATTCTCAGTAGGTATTGATGAATTTGCCTTCAGCATTCTTTCCTCTATCGCCCCGATAATAAATGATGCTAGTATTTCTGTTTGAAAGGATTGAGTAAACTCACCGTTTTGTAGGCCTTCATTGAGAATATTCAAAACCATCGTTCTAAGTGCGTCTTCTTCCTCTTCTTCTTCCATTCTGTAATATGCCATGCCCTCTTCATTTCGGGCATTAAAGACAATCTCAATTAAAGCAATATTATGTTTAAAATGGGTCTCTTGATAAGCCAAATATGCCTTAATAAAAGCCTCTAGTTGTTGCGTTGCAGACTGGGTTAACAGAACCTGTCTACTAATAAAATCATGCTGCTTTGCTAATAGAAACAGTAATGTATGATTCATTAGATCAAGCTTGTCATTAAAGTGATAAGAAATCAGCCCTGCGCTAATCCTAGCCTTTTTCGCCACCTTCGTTAAACTTAAGCTGTTATATCCAACCTCTTCTAATGTATCAATACATGCAAGAATAATTTGCTCTCTTCTAGCCCCTGCAATAAAAGAATCAGTCATGCTTTTCAACTCCTAATTTATTCATATTGGTGGTTCAATCAAAAAAGTGTTTGGTCATTCAATCAAAGTTTAGTGAAAAATTTATATTTTGTCAAATGTATTATGAATACTAGGTGATATGAAGTGTTGAAATGAGAACCTAAAAAAGGAATATGTAAGGGAATTGTGCTGAAGAATGGTAATTAAAGGAGCAAAGCAAGACATTTGGCATGTGAAACCTCATTTTGATACATCACGGAGAACTTCATCATAAATAATGAATGAATTATTCAACAATAGGGCTTTTTAATATGGGAAATTCCTTATCGTTGTAAATCCGCATTTTCCTGACGCTACCCCTTTAACAAGTTGCTAAACGATTTACTCACCTTGATCGTTTCCCCTGATAACTGTTCTTCTGTGGATTATATCAACATCCATCTTTAACAGAGGCAAAAGAAAAAGTAACGATAGATTGTTAGCCTATTTTGCCTGCCCTTCTCTACGCGGGCCCTTTTTAGGAAACACAAAATCACCCACCCGGGACTGCATATCCCGGGTGGATGATTGGATTACTGAATATATCGGCGGGCCCCCGCATACTCTTCGCCATAGCCAGATGTTTCAATCGGATCAATGCGCACATGAGTCGAGCTGTTAGGAGAGTGAATCATCTTGCCATCTCCAATATAGACAGCGACGTGGTGAACTTTGCCTTTTCCTTGATCATAGGCGAAAAACAAAAGGTCTCCGGCCTGTAGATTTTCTCTTTCAACAGGTATTCCATGTGTGGCCTGTACAGAAGAATCCCGCGGGATCACTATTCCATTTGCATGATAAAGCGTGTAGGTGAACCCCGAGCAGTCAAAGCCAAAACCGGACATGCCTGCCCACAGATAGGGAAGGCCGAGAAACTTTTTGCCGGTATTGACAATATCCTGTCCAGTCGGAGCTGGGATATCCATCTCGTTTTTGTAAATGGCCACATCGCTCTTTTTTAGCCATTTGGCACCATCGCCAGGTGTCGCAACGAGCACTTCATGTTTGAATTCTTTTATAACTGGAAGGCGAGTGTTAAAGCTGATCTCCATAAACGCATGATTGCCCTTTTTGTTTTCATACAGCCAAGCTGTTGGAGACGTGACAAGTGCAAACGGTCGATTCAATTTGTTTTCAAAGCTTTTCCCTTTTACAAGCTGGGCTTTCGGCATCCAGCCCGGGTAGCCTTGTTCATTTCTTGGTGTTGGTTGATTATGAACGACCACTTTAACCCATTCCCCTTTTTGCTCAAGTACCGTTACTTTTGATCCGTATAAGGCTTGTGTTTCTAGTTTCCCGACAAGGCCGAGTTTTTCTTCGTAAGTCATGCTGGTGGTCCATTTTCTTAGATCAACCGGATTAGCGGAGGAAGGCTTGTCCACCTCTCGTAAAAGGTTTGGAGCCGTCCACAAAGTCGCCGCTGATACATCAACATAATAAGTATCTGTCTCTTTCCCTTTTGCTTCTGCTGAATTGATTGACAAAAGCAATAATGTTCCAAGAGCTAACACAATGGCATACCACTTTTTTAACATAATGAATGTTCATCCTTTCTTTTATTTATTTAAAAGGAAAGGTTTTCTTTCCTTTTTATCCCCAGTCCTGGAGCATTTCCGAGCTTGATCAGATCTTTCTCGTAAGAAATGCCTTCGAAGTTCTCTTGCTTGATCCAGAGCGGTGCATCCAGGTCAACTTTTGTTATATTCGGGTGGGCTACGGCCAGATGGATGGCGGCTGAAACACTGACGATTGATTCCATCATGCTGCCAATCATGCATTCTACTTCTGCTGCTTCCGCCATATCAGCGATTTGTACTGCCCGACGAATCCCCCCTGTTTTCATTAATTTAATATTTAAATAGTCCACTGCTTGCTCGGATAATAGTTTCATAGCATCAACCGGTGAAAAGAGGCTTTCATCTGCCATGATAGATGTGCGAACGTTATTTTTTATTTCTTTTAGACCGGCAATGTTGTAGGCTTTTACCGGTTGTTCGACCAGTTCAATATTAAGTTGTCGATCTTCAAGTTCTCTGATAGTTCGGATCGCCTCGCTGACCGACCATCCCTGGTTCGCGTCCACACGGATAGCGATTTTACTGCCGACCGCCTGGCGGATGGCACTGATTCTTTCCACATCCTGCTCCCAGTCTTTTCCCGCTTTAATTTTTAAAATGGAAAAGCCATCTTTGATAATTCTCAACGCATCATTGACCATCTCAGCTTCACCGGCAATGCTGACGGTCATATCATTGTGCAGCTGATTCGTCTCGCCGCCGAGCAGTTCGTATAGAGGAATATTCCAGTAACGGCAAGCTGCATCATATACAGCGATTTCAACAGCTGCCTTTGCACTCGTATTCCCGGCACATGATTGCTGAATGATTTTTGAAAGCCTATTAAGGCAGGTGATTCTCTGGCCAATCAACTGAGGAGCGATTATCTGTTCAATGACACTTGAGATTCCTTCTGTTGAGTCTCCCGTAATAGCAACTGTTGGCGCAGCCGCTCCTACTCCTGTCAGGCCATTTTCCAATTGAATTGTGACAAAGATATTGTCAATTTCTGTTGCTGTGCGTAAAGCTGTCTTAAAAGGTTTGACCAATGAAAGTTTTTCTACAGAAACAGCTAGTTTGCTAATATACATGATGACATCCTTTCCTTACAGTGCAGATAAAATATAAGAAGTGAAAATTCCATAATATGTGCCAAGCAAACTACCGAGCACGGCCATTAAAATACCTACCGGGATCAGTGTCCTGTTAAAGGAACCGGCTAAGATTGGTGCCGAAGCGACACCGCCAATGTTGGCAAGTGAAGCGACTCCCATTGTAAATAGATCTAACTTAAAGACTTTCGCCAGAATAACCATAATTACACCATGGAAGAACATAATCATGAAACCGGAGATAATGTAAACTGGCGCCTGGAACAATTGCGAAAAGTCGGCATGGGAGGCAATCAACCCGATGACAATGTAGAGCATTACTTTCGAAATTTCCATAGAGCCCGGCAGTTTGCCTACCTTCGTCATTGCCAATATAAGGCCAACAGCAGAGGCGATAATGATTGTCCACGTAGTTGCATTGACAGCAGCCCCGAGTTCAGGAAGGCTGTCTCCTATTTTCGTTGCAGCTGCGGAGACGAATAAGGCGAGTGCCAGAAAGCCAATTAACTCTACAAAGCCGATCGGCTGTTTGTCGCCGTTATCTTCCGCTTCCAGCTGGGCTGTAATTTCATCAATATAAGAAGTGTCCGCTTTCGTCCACTTGTTGAACTTTAAGGCAAACGGCACAAGCCAGAATAAGAACATAACCCAAACGGAATAATTGACGGTATCCATGATCAGGGCGTACCCAAAAATATTTTCCGGAACATCTAAAATTCCTTGAAGAATGACCATATTGGCTGATCCGCCTGTCCAGCTCGCACTGAGTGCAGAAAATGCCTTCCATGTTCCTTCGGCATAAAATCCTTGAAGAAGCACATAAGTGATGGTAAATCCAGCGATAATACTGAGCGATGCAGCGAAAAATGTCAGCAGCATTTTTGGTCCTAGGCGGATAATTTTTCTTAAATCACAGTGAAGCAGCATGAGCATAAGCATCGCTGGCAACAGCAAACCGCGCACGGTCCCGTAAGCGGTTTCAACGGACTCACTAGCAGAGAAGAAACCAAAAGTTTTCATTAAAGCAGCTCCAATATAAATGAGAACAATGCCGGGCACATACTTAAAGAACTTCCCACCAATCGTTTTTTCTGCAATGGCAATGACAGCCGTAAATGCCAGCAAAAAACAAACAAACATAACACCATCTTGAATCATCTATAATTCCTCCTTTAAAAAATAAAAAATCCAGCTGCCAAAGGAGAGTAGCCCCTTTAACAGCTGGATTTCAAATGCGTAAACAATTGAAGCAGCTAATTGCTAATAATTTGGTTATATTTAATATGGGCATTCTTAAATGCCACAATTAAAGCCTTCTGTGATGCGCCAAAATAACGGGATTCAATATCGGCAATAATATCCTCGAATTCCATCATGGATCGCCCGCTAAAAATGGATTGAACAAATTTAGATGTTAATGAAATGGTTGAAGAGCACTCAGCTTCTAATATTTTATGATTGCTCCGATCGATGACGAGTCCGATAAAATAGGAATTAAACTGCTGCATAATCGGATTGTTAGAAGCCGTTTTACTATCTCCAATTACATAGATTGTATCTTTATGAAACACGAGTGATCCTCCTGCCATTCGGATATTACGCGGGGCATCCACATGTTTTGCATGCAAATGTTCGCCGTAATAAGCATGGTACATTCATCTTAATATATCCGCCCGCTATTTGCAATATTAAAAATATTTTGTTTCAAAGACAATAGTTAGGCTCCTTCTTTTGTAAACAGCTTTTTTTCTTTCCATTTTCCAAAGTGAAAATAGGCGAAGGCAAAAAGGCTGCTAATGATAAAGCTTGTCCCCATGCCAAAAGCAATGCCGCGTTCTCCTATCCAGTTTGCAAACCATTCCGTCAGTGGATATCTCAACACCCAAAAAGAAATGAAGTTCAATACCAACACTTGAAACATGGCCCCTGCTCCCCGCACGATGCCATTTAATACAAAATTCAAGCCGAGGAAAGGATAGAAAAACGCCACCATTTTTACATATTCACTTCCGAACGCTACCGCTTGCTTGTCGGTAATAAACAGGCGGATGCTCCAATCAGCAAATAAGAAGATAAATAGAGCGGCCAACAGCATAATAGCTAAATTTAACAAAGCGGCATAGAGAGCAGTTTGGTTTACCCGCTTCCACTGCTGGACGGCGATATTTTGACCAGCCATACTGTTGACTGCTGTACTGAGAGCCTGGGCCGGTAAGATTAACAGGCTGTCCAATCGCTGAGCAGCACCGAAACCAGCAACGGCATATCCACCAAATGAAGCAACCACACTCATAATAGCGGCCATCCCTGCAGAAATAACCGTCATTTGCAACCCAGCTGGAATCCCCTGTTTTAAGATCAGAGTTACTTCTTTTTTGGCAGGGATCGAAGGAATGGTGAACGGAATCAATTTAAACCGAATGCTAACTACTAGACCATACAAAAAAGCGGCACCTTGAGCGAAAATGGTGGCATAGGCGGCACCGTCAATGCCCATGTCTAATACACGGATAAATAATGGATCAAGAACAGCGTTTAATATAACCGCCATGGAAACAAAGCGGATAGGCGTCTTGCTGTTTCCGAGCGCCCGAAAAACCGTGCCAATAAAGTTGTAACCGAATAAAAAAAGAATGCCAATAAAGTTTATTTGTAAGTAACTGACCGCTTCAGGAACCATGGCGGATGGCGTATCCAGCAATCGTAAAATATCTTCTGCCAAAAAAAAGCCAGCTATACCTAGGCTAATGACAAAAAAGTTAAAAGGACGATAAAAGCATTTACGTATCTTTTTAAATGCTCAGTGTCATCTTTGCCTTTTAACTGCGACAGAATGGTCAAGGTGGCATTGTTAATGCCAATGATAAAAGATAACACTGTAAAGATGACGGTGCTGGAAACAGCTACTGCCCCTAGTGCATTCGCACCGAGTAAATTTCCTACCCACAAGCTATCAATGAATTGATAAGACACCTGTAAAAGGTTGGTCAGCAAAATTGGCAGAGAAAAGGTAAGCAGCTGCCTACAGATGTTCCCTGTCGTGAAATCATGCTGTTTCATTCTTGTACTCCTTTTTGTTCTATCATAACGAAAAACAATGGAAGATGTGCTGAAAATGCTTCCAAAAGAGAAAGCAAGATGTTTGGCAGCTGAAAAAACACCGTCTGGTTTAGACGGTGTCGTATGATGACTAATGATTATTTGGGCCTATCTGTATTATACAATTTTAATGAGGTCCGAGGTGCCTGTGCGCATCTCCCCTGTTTTATTCAGTTCAATCGCCTGTCCTTCTTCGAGGTTAGTAAAAATAACCGGCGTTACAGCTGAAGGAGCATGTTCATGAATATAATCTAAATCGACTTTCAAGAGAGGTTCCCCTCGTCGGATTCGATCCCCATCTTTTTTAAGCGCTTCAAACCCCTCTCCTTTTAAATGAACTGTATCAAGGCCGACGTGGATCAATACTTCATGCCCTTCGTCTGAACGAAGACCAATGGCATGCTTGGTAGGGAAAATAGTAACAATTTCTCCGTTAAACGGAGCTTCCACTACGTCTCCTGTTGGCTCTATCGCAAATCCATCCCCCATTAATTTATTAGAAAATACTTCATCAGGCACTTCTGAAAGCGGCATTACACGGCCGGCAATCGGCAAAGAAAAATCGGTCAGTGATCCAGGATGGTTCACTGAAGTCATTGTATTTTCCGTTGAAGGAGCAGAAGGTTGTTGTCCGGACATGATATTTTTCATATCTTCATATACAAATTGCACATTTGTACCGACGATGACTTGCACGCCTGTTTTTCCAAGCTTCATTACACCACGAGCTCCATTTGCTTTTAAAGCTTGATCTTTCACTTTTTCGCTATCGGCTACTGTCAGGCGAAGACGAGTAGCACAATGATCAAGAGACGTGATGTTGTCCTTTCCGCCTAGATTTTCGATGAAAGCAGCCGCCATGTGTCCAGTTGTTCCGTCACCTTGAACAGCTAGTCCTTCTTTTTCTGAATCAGCGGTTTCTTTTTCTCTTCCTGGTGTTTCAATATCGAGCTTTTTAATTAATGTGTAAAAAATAACAAAATACAAAACAGCATATACAATCCCTATTGGTATAAGGAAAAGCGGTTTTTGAGCGATACCAAAGTTTAAAAAGTAGTCAATTGCTCCCGCGGAAAAACCGAAGCCATGATGAATGCCGAGCATCACACTGATTGCCATGGACAAACCAGTTAATAAAGCATGGACGACATACAGAAGCGGCGAGAGAAACATAAATAGAAATTCAATCGGTTCTGTAATACCAGTTAAGAAGGAAGTTAAAGCTAAGCCGCCGAGCATGCCGGCTACTGCTTTTCGCTTTTCTTTCTTAGCAGCAGCAATCATCGCCGCCGCTGCTGCAGGAAGCCCGAACATCATAATAGGGAAAAATCCAGTCATAAAGGCACCCGCTGTCGGATCACCGGCAAAGAAGCGCTTTAAGTCTCCATTTGCCCCATTGAACTCACCAAACACAAACCAAACAAGACTATTTAAGACATGGTGAAGCCCTACTGGCAATAGCAGGCGATTTAAGAAACCAAAAATACCGGCTCCAAGAGCACCAGCGCCTGTAATCCATTCTCCTACATTATTAATGCCTTCCTGAATTGGGGGCCAAATCACACCGAAAATACCGGCAAGAATGATCATCGCAAAAGAAGTAACGATAGGCACAAAGCGCTTGCCTCCAAAGAAACCGAGCCACTCTGGGAGCTTTATACCGGAAAATCGGTTATATAAAAGCCCGGCCGTAATCCCTGAAATAATTCCGCCAAGCACATCCATATTAATGTCTTTATTAATAGCCTCTGTCCCATTCGACAAGACGAAATAACCAACAGCCCCAGCTAGCGCAGCGGCCCCGCTTCCGTCTTTCGAAAGGCCAATCGCAATGCCGATCGCGAACAAAATGGCTAAGTTAGCAAATACTGCATCACCAGCGGCAGCGACGAATGGAATTCCTAGTAAGTCATCTTGGCCAAGCCGCAGCATTAATGCTGCGGCTGGCATAACAGCGATCGGCAGCATTAACGATTTGCCTAGTTTTTGTAAAAAATTCAGCATATATTCATATCTCCTTTTAAAATGAATGAAAACGCTTTTGTTGGGAAAACTGTATCACAAAACATTTATAGTTGTCTATACCAATTTTGCGGTTTATCATGATATTAGAATGTGCTTTTTTTCATTCTTTATGACCAATTTAGACAAAATTATGGTGAACAGGTACATTAATAATGAACTTCTTTATAGAAAAGGATGACGTACATGAGCGATTATATTTTAACGGGGGCGACAATTTTTGCAGAGAACGAGACTATCTCTGATGGCTTTATCCGTGTAACTAACGGAAAAATTGCTTCATTTGGCCGCTGCAATGATGGCGAACAATCCCCAGAAATGCCAGTCATTCAGCTTCCAAAAGATAGCCTGATCATTCCAGGGGCGGTCGATATTCATATTCATGGAGCTGGAGGAGCCGACGCGATGGATGCCACGGAACAATGCTTGCAAACGATATCGTCAGAATTGCCAAAGGAAGGCACCACCTCCTTTTTGGCAACAACCATGACCCAATCACAGGATGCTATTCAAAAGGCCATACAAAATGCAGGAACATTTCGACCTGACCGTCCAGGCTATTCAGAGATGGTTGGCATTCACCTGGAAGGGCCTTTTATTTCAAAAAAACATCCCGGCGCCCAGCCAAAAGAAGCGATTATGCTTCCTGACGCCTCCTTGTTTGATCAATGGCAACAGATGGCAAACGGCCGGATTCGGCTGGTAACAATGGCTCCGGAGGAACCTGGTGCTATCAGCTTTGTTCAATCCCTTGTACATTCCGGCATCACCGTATCTGCCGGACATACAGATGCGACATATGAACAGCTGCTTGAAGCTGAGTGTGCTGGTGTTAAGCACGTTACCCATTTATATAATGGCATGCGAGGCATGCATCATAGAGAGCCTGGAACAGCTGGCGGGGCTTTGCTCATCGATAGCTTGTTTATAGAAATGATCGTCGATGGCATTCATATTCATCCCGAAATGGTCCGGCTTGCTTTTCGCCAGAAAACCGCTGACAAAACTGTGCTGATTACCGATGCTATGCGGGCAAAGGGGCTGAAAGACGGGCAATATGAGCTTGGCGGCCAGCCTGTCGCTGTCGAGGGAGGAAAAGCTACTTTAGCCGATGGTACGCTAGCGGGAAGTACGCTAACGATGAATCAGGCGATCAAGAATATGATGAGCTATACTGGCTGCTCGATCCGCGATATTATAAAAATGACAGCCGAAAATCCCGCCCGCCAAATTGGAATATTTGATCGTAAGGGCAGTATTGCTTTGGGGAAAGATGCGGATCTAGTCGTATATAATAAAGATTTAGATATCCAGTGGACCATTTGCCGCGGTGAAACGGCTTTTTTACAGGAGGATTTTTTATGATTAATAAGCAGTCCCCCTTGCCTATTTATTTTCAAATTGAAACGATGATCCGCCAGCAGATCGAACGTGGCGAGCTAAAACCGGGAGAGGCTCTTCCTTCTGAGAGAATCTATGCGGAAGAATTCGGCATTAGCCGCATGACTGTCCGACAAGCTATTACGAATCTTGTCATAGCAGGTCTTCTATACAGAGAGAAAGGGCGTGGCACATTTGTCGCTGAGAATAAAATGGAGCAGCATCTCTCTGGCCTGACAAGCTTCACAGAGGATATGAAAAAGCGCGGCCTTACGCCAGGAAGCCGATTGCTTACATTTCAAATAGCGCCGGCCCCAAAGAAAATTGCTGGCCGTTTGCAAATTAAAGAAGGCGCGCCTATATACGAGGTTACCCGTCTTCGCTTGGCAGATGATGTGCCGATGGCTTTAGAGACACTGTTTGTTTCCACAGATCTCGTTAAGGATCTGAATGAAGAGATTGTCATCAGCTCTTTGTACGAATATGTGGAGGGAAAGTTGAACTTAAAGATCGGTCATGCCCTTCAATCGATAGAAGCGATTTCTCCTGGTGAAAAAGAGCGGGAATATTTGCAGGTTTCAAAAGATGTGCCTGTTATGCTGATGGCTCGGCACACTTTTCTGGAAGACGGCCGTCCATTAGAATATGTACAATCATCTTATCGGGCAGACCGGTATAAATTTATGATTGAAATTAAACGATAAGAGGATGAGTGCAATGTTTCTTGCTTATATGGAAAAAGTAGCGCATTTGTTACAGGAGACTGCCCAAAAACAAGCAGACAGTGCTCAGCAAGCTGCTCACACGATTGCCTCCTCTATAAAAAATGGCGGGATCATTCATGTGTTCGGCTGTGGTCATTCACATATGCTTGCTGAAGAACTCTTCTATCGGGCCGGCGGACTTGCTTGCATCAATCCAATTTTTATCGAAGAGTTAATGCTTCATAAGGATGCCGTCCGTTCTTCTTCGTTAGAACAGGAGCAGAACTTCGCCTTCTCATTTATGAAGGATATTCCGATCCAGCAAGGCGATGTTTTCATTGCTGTGTCTACGTCGGGCATCAACCCCGTTCCAATTGATGCACTGCTTTATGCTAAGAAAAAAGGAGCTGAAACACTGGCACTGACATCGCTTGCTTACTCTGAGCAGGCGTCTTCCAGGCATAAAGAAGGCATCAAGTTGTTTGAGGTGGCCGACCTGGTCATTGATAATGGTGCTCCTTATGGAGATGCGATTCTTGCGCATCCGCATGCCGATGCAGAGTTTGCCCCTGTTTCAACTGTCATGGGAGCCGCATTATTAAATGGGATTATGGCTGAAGTTATTTCTATACTTGCTGACAATAACTATAAGCCACCTATTTTTAAAAGCAGCAATGCCGGAGACTCAAAAGAGCATAACCACTCTTTAATTCAACGCTATTCACCGGTTATAAAACTATTCGAAAATTAAATCAGGCTGTTCTGAAAATATGTCTGTTTTCAGAACAGCCTGATTTAGTATTCAGAAAAGTCCAATTTGCAGCTCGTGAATCAGTTTTTTGTAGTGGGCGGCTTCCGATTTTCCGGCAAGCGCCGCCAACCTTCCTGCTACCTGCTCTTTTATTTGCTCTTCTATGTCCTTTCTCGCCTGTTCTAAAAGCTTGCCATAGAACGGGAGAAAGCTTGCTTTCATATGCTCCTCTTCCTCACGGATATACTGGTGAACAGGCGGGATAAGTGTTTTCTCGATTTCATCCCTGATTTGTTTGTTTCCATCTTCTGCAAAAAATTGCAGAGGCGTTTTGTATTCCTTAAACAGAGAAGTAAATAAGCCTGAATGTATTTCTTGAAGACCGGGTTCAAAAAATAAATCCGGCGCTTTTTCTACAATTGTTTCCTTCAAGTCAACCGATGGCAGCAGCTGTTTCATTTCCTTCTCAAGCGATCGATAAAGCTCATCCATCCTTTTTTGCATAAAGATTTGGAATCGAAAAGCAGCAGTCCTCATTTCTTGCGTCATCTCCCCGGCAACAAATCGAATGATTTCATTCGTCATTCGGTGCAACGCGGTGAACGTGTCATCAAAAGCATCAAAAGCCGCTGGACTAAAGATCAGCTTAAATTCATCATTATAGCGATAGAAGAGGCGCTGTCTTGCATAAAACAGCAGCTCTTTAATTTCTTGTTGAAAAGCCTCCTGCTCGGCTGTAAACGACCGATTCTTTAAGTAAAGAAGTGCTTCCGTCAATTGTTGGGAAAGTCGCTGGCGATAATTTTGTTGTTCTGTTTCGTCTGCTTCAGCGAGCCGAAGCCGCCGTTTCAACTCGATCACGGCCTCGTCGGCATCCAACTCTGCCTGATGCAGTACGGCAACGGCCAGTGCCTGCTTTGTAAAAGGGTAAAAATAATGCTCGAACAAAGAGAAACCCGATAATTCCAGTGCCTGCTCAACCGGCATATACTCATTTTCCGATAAATTCAAAAGAGCTTCATACTGTTTTTTATCTTCTGCCGTTAAAGAGTGAGCGGCCCCTCTTTTGGACAGCAATGCCAAATGACTTGACACTGGGAAGATGCGCGCTTGCCGAATTCCATTTTTTTCTAAATTTCGTTCTACATGGTGAAGCACATCGAATAAGTCGCTTTTCGTTGCAGCAAGATCAGCAGCATTAACGATAAAAAACATTTTATCTTTCTCGATAAAATTCTTCATTTGGCCGAGTTGTGTTAAGAAAGCCTGATCTGCTCGCGAGAAAGCATGATTATAATAGGTAACAAATACGATAGAGTCTGCACTCGTTATATAATTAAAAGCCATTTCTGTATGCCGGGCATTCATGGAACCCGCGCCAGGTGTATCGACAAGAACCATCCCCTGCTCTGTTAGCGGAGAGGAATAGTAAAGAATAATACGTTCAACAAAACAGGCCTTTTCCTCCATGCTGACAAATTCAATGTAGCTCTCTGCCGTTCTGTGTGCTGTCTGTCCGAGATACTGTTTCATTTCTTTATAGCCCGCGAGAGCGGCACGCAGAAAGGCAAACTGTTCAAGTGGCAAAGCGGTAAGCGGGCTGAACCACTCGTCCTCTTCTTCCCCCTCTCCATTCCCCTCCTTTCCCGGCGCCAGCTTCTTTTCTACCAGCTCATCATGCTTCTGTAAAAGCAACTGTAGACTTTCTATGCTGCCAACCGTTTTTCCGCTTAGCTCTAGCGCCTGATTTATATCTTTAAGCAGCTGGTCTTCTGTTTTAAACAACAGTATAACTGTTCCGTGGGAATGCTCGGCATCAGGCATACGAATTTCATTGATCGCCGCTGTCGTCGGATTGGGGGACACTGGCAAAACCCGCTCACCTAACAAAGCGTTCGCAAATGATGACTTGCCAGCACTAAACGCGCCAAATAAAGCAATAGTGTATTCATTTTTTTCCAAACGCTCAATTCGTTGATGAAGCTTTTCCATTCTCTGTTCCATGTAATTAGCCTGCGACAAAAGGTGGGCTTTTCTTTTTACCTCCTTAATCCGCTCGTCTAGATTAATAGAAACAAAAGCCGTTTCCTCAGATCGGCTGCTCCACTCTCTAGCGGCTTCACCAATAGAAACGAATGGCTTTCTTTTTTGACTGGCTAGTGGTTTTGTCTTTTTAAAAGCCTGAAAAGGTTTTTTCTCTACTTTTTCCTGGCCGCGTACAGCGAGGATAGAAAAGATGTTTTCATACAACTCTGTTTCGTTTGCTTTTAACTGTTCCCGCTTTTTCCAATCCTCCATTTTTTGATATATCTCTTTCTCTTCTTTAGCAAGCAGAACCCGCTTCTTGCGGTTATTTTCCTTTGCCTGTGCTTCCAGCGGTTCAACGAAAGCAGCAAATGCCTGGCGGTACAGGGTCTTCATTTCGGAAGTGACGTCCTTCGCATAGTTTAATACGTAATCATCTGTAAGCATTGCTCCACTTTTGACGAGCCTTACGAGCAAATCTGGAGAAAACTGGACTTCGCATTGGCGAACTCTCTCTCTGAGCTCATCATTTATTACATCAAATGAGGTTAGCAGCTTGATAACCTCTTCTTTAAAGGGGATGTCAATGTAAGACAGCCTATTCTCGTTTAGTGTTTGAAACAGCTGCTGCAAGCGCCATTCTTTTTCTTTTTTTGTTCGTTTGCGGGAAAAGAAGCCGCGCACTTGAAAGGAAAGTTCACGGGACTCTAAAAATTGGCGCACAAAAATGCGCGCATAATAATCTAAAAGCTTGGCATTGTTAAAAACAGTTGACAGCATTTGATCAAACAGCGGAATAAACAGATTGTCCCGCTCTCTTATCGCTTCTTTTCGCTCATTGAACTCTCGGCGTTCTTCTTGAAGCTGCTGAAAAGAAGCCGTACCTATAAGCCGCTCATCATATTCCTCAAGCTCGGTTCTTGTTTTTTTCCGCTGCTTGTGAAAAAAGCTCATGGCAACGACTAGTGCTTCCTGTAGTACATGAGCCGTGATTTGCTGTTGCCGGTCAGCGATTTTTCCCGACAAAAGAGCTTTCAATTCGCTCAGTTGGTTATAAGCATGGTCTGCCTCTTTTAACGAAGTGAAATAAAGGCCGTTATATGAAAGGCGATGCTCAGCAAATGATTGCTGAATACGGCTTAAAAATTCAGTAAGCGACAGTTCACTTGCTATGTGTTTATCGATTTGGTTAACGATTAAATAGTTTTCTTTTCCTCTCTCCGCAAGCTGGCGATTAAATTCAAAGTTTACAGGAGATTGCACATGATTATAGTCCATCATGTAAAAAACAAGGTCGGCCAAGTGAAGCTTGGACAAAGCACTTACCCGGTGAGCATCGTCTGTTGAGTCAATTCCAGGCGTATCAAAGATGGCAACTCCTTCAGGCAACTGGCCTGTACGATGGGATATTTCCACTTCTTCTACTATATTGCCGTTGACGCAATATGCTTGAATGTCACGGATATCGTAAGGGTAAGGGAACACTTTTATAGTCCCATCCTTAAACCAAACCTTCGCATACGGCTCTCCTTCTTTTACCTTGACAATATTGGCGCTTGTCGGAATCGGACTGGATGGCAGCAAGCTTTCTCCCATTAATTCATTGATCATGGAAGACTTTCCGGCTGAAAAGTGGCCATAAAAGGCGATGATATACTCCATGTTTTCCAGTTTTTCGATCAGTTCGGCACATATATAGGCACTTTGCTGGTCACCGTACTTTAAAAATAAAGCATGAAGCTGCTCTAGTTTTGGCAGAAGCAAGGCGCGGGTTGGTTTCTGGTTAGCGAGCCAGTTTTTTAATTTCTCGGTTAACATGCAGCATCCTCCTTTCTGCTTTCAGCGGTATTTTATTTACGCACTCCCCCTATGTAATCTCGGCTTCTTTGCCTATTTCTGGATAGGTTTCTTTTAAAAATGCTACGGATTGTTTGATTAATACTTTTAAAACATCAACATTAATATCGGCTAATTTATTAATATAGACGCATGCTTTCCCAGTAGTATGTTTTCCGAAGCTTTTTAACAGTTCCTCACGCTTTGTGTCACCCGGTGCAAAATACAAACTTATTTTAGCTTTTCGAGGTGAAAAGCCAACTAACGGTGCGTCTCCTTCATGGCCGGATTTATATTTATAATGATACGAACCGAATCCAATAATGCTCGGCCCCCACATTTTTGCTTCAAAACCCGTCGTTTCGGTAAAAATATCTAGTAATTTATACGCATCTTCCCGTTTTTTGGGGCTTTCAATAGCTTCAATAAACTCAATCACATTGTTATCCGTTTCCTTTGTTTTTAACTCATACATATAGAGTCACTCCTATATTTTTAACTTTTATACAGTCAAAGCGAGTATAACTGCGGAAGTGCAGGTCGCTTAGCTACACCAGCTGTAAATTAATCAACTAACGTAATCAGAAATATCGTCTCCAATTTCCAGTGCGCTACGATAAAGATTTCTCTATCAATCTTTATTACTCCTTTATTAAGCGCAAATTCTCAAGTTAACAGTCTATATGAGAAAGCAGGAAAGAATCAAACGTTCTCTACGCCCCGTTGTAAATGGCAACGTGACCGGCTTGGCATTTTAGCAGCCCTTAATAAAAAAATTTTCTGAACAGACTCGCAGCTCTTCTACAAATATAAGAATAAAAAGCGGGTTTCGGCAAATCCTCTCTCTGCACAAAAAAACAGGAGCTGAATTTAATGGATCAGCTCCTGTTTTATGTGTTTATTAGTAACTGGCCGAACTATTTTCAACAGGAATGGACTGTTTGTAAAAGCGCGGCGCTGTCTTTTTCAAAAATAGTAGTACAGCTGACGTAATTAACATTTCCGGAAGCAAATAAGAAAGGTTGTACAAGAAAGAATAAACGGCGACCGGTGTTCCTTCCGGTGCCGAACTGCCGAACCAGACGACGCCGGAAACGAAGTGGCAGATAAAACGAAACACAGTACCTAACAATAGACCGGCAAAAATACGGCCCGTTGTAACTGGTTTATGGAAAACAGCAAGGCCTCCGAGTCCGAGTACAGCATAAGCAAGAGGATAATCCAACACGAGCTGCACTGGATGCACAACGTATCCACCTGTCATTAAGCTGATCAGCCCAACCAATAGACCTGTAATAAAACCAGCCTGCCAGCCGCGGCGAAAGGCCATGACGAATATTGGCACCATGACGAGGGAGATAGAACCCCCGAATGCCCAAAGAGCGCCAAACTCGACATAGCTTAATATAAGCGATAATCCTGCCATGACAGCAATTTCGATCATCGTAACCAGTTTGTTTCTTTCCATAAAAAATCCCCCTTTTCTTATCCAAAGGGGTGTACGGATACAACGGATTCTTCCGCTTATGCGAATATTTCCTGTATCTGTCACACTTTCCCTACGCTGGTACTAACCAGATCAGGTTCTTAGAGTTGAGGATGGTTCCTCTCTCAGTCTAACGACACCCCTAGTGGACTTATTGCTCTTACTATAGCATAACTATAAGGAAAATGAAATACGGGGAATCATCTCCGGTGCTTTACAGTAGTAAAAGATGGCTAGATTTTTAGAGTGACTTTCATAGGAAATTATCCATCATCTCAGCGATTTCATAAAAACTGGACTCTGCCTCTCGGCTTAGTTGTGTTACTGTCTGTTCCACATGAAAGGATTCTTTCGACTAAACGATACAATCTTATAAGGGCCTATTCATATTCTCTTCCCTCTTTTGGATGTGCCTGACTCTTTTTATTTAAAGCGTATATCTTACTCTCTTATTTCATATACGTAAGTGAATATCAGGCGAAGCATCTTTTCATAAATACTTGTTTTAAAAATATATAAAATCAGGTGAGCCGATGAATCATATTGTTAAGAGCGGTGAAACATTGACGTCTATTGCAGCGGATTACCGCATTCCTGTTTCTCAATTGATTGCAGCCAATCCGGGGATCAATATTCATTCTATCTATCCCGGCCAGCAGCTGCGTATCCCGGGACTTCCTGATCCTTCTTCTCTTCCTTATTCAATTAGCGTTTCATTGTCACAGCGCAGGCTAACCTTATTTCGTCAGGGGAAAGTACAAAAAGTCTATCCGGTGGGGGTTGGTAAAATGCTGACTGAAACGCCAACTGGAGATTTTGTTATTATTAATAAAGCACCAAACCCAGGCGGCCCATTCGGAACGATGTGGATGAGTTTATCGAAGAAATCTTATGGCATTCATGGAACGAATAATCCTTCTTCTATCGGCAAGTTTGTCTCTAAAGGCTGCATTCGCATGTATAACCGTGATGTAGAAGAACTGGCTAGAACCATTCCAATCGGTACTCCAGTTCGCATTAGACCTTAAATCGCTGAAAATTCATCTGTTGCATGTTTGAAAACAAGCAAAGGGGGGCATAACGAAACAGTAAAGGAGGAATGACTGATGACAGAAGAAAATCACGCGATTCATAAAGACGGGGAACTGCAGCCGGATATGGTGGATGATACACTTGAACGGATAAGCCCCGAAAGAATGGACAGCATTCTTGAGAATTTCAATTCCTTTAAATCTTATTTGAAAAAAAGAATAGAACTCGCTGAAAAGATCGGTTTAAATGAAGAGCAACTGGCGATTGCTACAGAAAAAATTGCCGACTATCTGGCTGATCATGCCGAGCCGAAAAACAGAGAAGAGAAGCTTCTTCAAGAGCTTTGGAATGTCGGGACACAGGATGAGCGTCACCACCTAGCTCATATGCTTGTTAAATTTGTGGATCAAGAATAGAGTGGTTCTCTTTAGTGCAAACGAAGCACTATTTACGATAAAAGCCTGATATGGAGCAATCTTATATTTAACAGTCAATGAAAAAGCCTCTATGCATTCAGGGGCTTTTTCATTTGTTTCTGATCCTTCTTCTCCCTCCAAATCTTAGAAGAAAAGCGCTTTAATCAGGTTGGCATGTTGTCTCTTACTTTTGATATGGGGATGAGTTCTTCTCTTTCCACTCACTAGCTAACACTCCATAAATAACATGGCCTCCACAATGATTGTATAACCATTCGGCTTGTCGGATCGTCCCCTCTTCTACAAACCCTAACCGTTCAGGAAGGCTTCTGCTCTTTGTATTGTCAGGAGCAGCGATCAAAGAAACTTTTTCAAAAAGAATGTAATAAGGGCCTCTCCCTCGTGACAGCTTGGGTTTACTCGAATGAGCTTGAAACCCGTCTCCCTATTTAATGCTATATGAGCTGAGGCATAGAGAGTAATAAAAAAAGAGAAGCGAATCGCTTCTCTTTTAAGGTGTACCGGTCCTTTAGTTTTTCTTTGTCATCAAACTCTATCAGTTTTTGGAAAAATTTTTATTTTACTTCGGCATACTGTTCTACTTCAACTGTCCAGTTGAATGGATCTTGTTCCTTGCCGTTTTGAATACCGGTAATAGAGCTGTACAGCTTTTTAGCGATTGGACCAGTTACACCCTCGTTAATGACCATCTTCTCATTATTCCAGAATAATTCTCCGATTGGAGAAATAACCGCTGCTGTTCCTGTGCCAAAGGCTTCTTCTAACTGTCCAGCCTTATATGCTTCACGAATTTCTTCCATAGCAATGCGGCGTTCGGTTACTGTCAGTCCCCAAGATTTTAAAAGCTCGATGACAGAGTTTCTTGTGACACCTTCTAAAATACTGCCATTCAAAGCAGGTGTGATAATTTCTCCGTTGATTTTAAAGAAGACATTCATGCTGCCTACTTCTTCAATGTATTTCTTTTCTAAGCCATCTAACCACAAAACTTGAGTATATCCTTGACGTTCAGCCACTTCCTGCGCCTTTAAGCTGGAAGCATAGTTACCGGCTGTTTTCGCTTCTCCTGTCCCTCCGGCAACCGCACGAACATATTCGCTTTCAACCAGTATTTTTACCGGATGAATGCCTTCTTTGTAATAAGCACCAACCGGCGATAAAATAATGATAAATTTATAGTGGTTTGATGGCGCTACTCCAAGAAACGGCTCGGTAGAAATGATGAATGGGCGAACATAGAGAGACGTGCCTTCTGCACTCGGAATCCAGTCTCTTTCTACTGAGATTAATTGCTTTAACGCTTCCAAAGCAAAGTCTTCATCCACCGAAGGAATACAAAGACGCTCATTGGAGCGATTCAAGCGTTCAAAATTTTTCTTAGGACGGAATAATAGCACTCGATTGTCTTCAGTAAGATACGCCTTTAATCCTTCAAACACAGTCTGCCCATAATGAAAGACCATGCAGGCTGGATCTAATGAAAGTGGTTGGTAGGGAACAATACGTGGATCGTGCCAACCTTGCCCTTCCGTATAATCCATAATAAACATATGGTCCGTGAATATTTTTCCAAAGCCCAGTTCTTCTCCTTGTGGCTTTGGCTTTCTTTCAGGACTTAAGTTGAGTTGGATAGTATGTTCTTTCATTCGCACTGTCTCCTTGCTGTATATGAATTTGGTGAAAAGTAAAGGGATAAATAATTATATACGTACCATTTTACAATTTTTTAGAATCTTTTCACAATAGTTTAGTGCAAAATTATTGTAAAACATTTTCATTTTTTTGTCCAACCAGATTTTTCTATTTCAAAAGTCCTTCCTCTTTTAAAAATTCCTCCGCCACCTTTTCTGCTTCTTGATTCGCTACATTCACTTTATAATTCATCTCTCGCATCTGCTCATCGGTCACTTTTCCTGCCAGCTTATTTAGTGTCTGTTCAACCTCCGGATACTTTTTCAATGTTTCCTCTCTTAACAATGGGGCTCCTTGATATGGTGGAAATAGATGGAGGTCATCTTCTAACACTGTTAAATGGAACTGTTGCAGCTCACTATCTGTAGAATAAGCATCTATTAAATTAATATCTCCCGACTTGATAGCCTGGTAACGCAGCTTGGGCTCCATCGTTTTGACGAATGGAAAATGGAGATTGTATTTTTTTTGAATGCCACGGTAGCCATCTTCACGATCAGAAAACTCTAATGTAAACCCTGCCTTCATTTGTTTTTCCACTTTTTTTAAATCCGAGATTGTTTTTAAGCTCAATGTTTGTGCTGTTTGATCCGGCACGGCTAATGCGTAAGTGTTATTGTAAGCCATCGGGCGAAGCAGTACCATATCATACTTTTCAAGCAAACCGGTTTGCGCTTGTCGATACACCGCTTGCCGATCTGTGCTCTTTGCTTCCTCCTTTAAAAATTCAGAAAGAGCCGTTCCTGTAAATTCCGGGTAAATATCAATTTCTTTCGCACGCAGAGCATTAAAGACAAAAGATGTTTTCCCGAGCCCTGGTTTTAATTCCACTTGCAGATCGGTATCTTGTTCAATGAGCAGTTTGTACATATTCATTAATATTTCAGGTTCACTGCCCAATTTCCCAGCAATAACAAGCGTCTCCTGCTTGTTTTTCATGAGGGATGGGGCCAGCAGGAGTACACAAGCTGCCAGAACAGCTATCCCCGTCACCATCAGTGAGCGCTTAAATGAAGCTCTCTCTGCGGCCTTCAGCACAATATCAAAGAAGATAGCAAGCAACGCGGCTGGGACAGCTCCAAGAACGATCAAGGAGGCATTATTGCGGTCAATACCGAGCAGAATAATATCGCCAAGCCCCCCTGCTCCGATTAAAGCTGCCAATGTGGCCGTTCCGACAATTAACACCATGGCTGTCCGGATGCCTGCCATCATCACCGGCATAGCGAGTGGAAGCTCCACTTTGATTAACTGTTGATGGTTTTTCATTCCCATCGCTCTGGCGGCTTCAGAAAGTGAGGGATCAACCCCGGTAATCCCCGTGTATGTATTACGAAGAATGGGAAGCAGAGCATAAATAACCAGAGCGATAATGGCCGGCAGCCGACCGATTCCAAATATCGGGATCATTAATCCAAGCAAAGCGAGTGATGGAATGGTTTGAAGAACGGCAGTCATGCCGATAATACTTTCTGCGGCCTTTCTATGCCTCGTTAAATAAATGCCAAGGGGAATAGCGATCAGTACCGCGAAAAACAGGGAAATCAGAGAAAGTTGTACATGCTCAAGCAGCGAGTGCAGCATGTCCGCCTTGCGTTCATTAAAAACAGCGATAAAGTTATCCATGTGTCCGTCGCTCCTTCAGCCTGTCCGATAAATAAGCAAGGGCTGATTGTCTCGTAAGCACGCCAATAATTCTCCCGTCTTTTTCGACTTGGACCTGTTCGGCTTGCAGCAACAGGTCAATCGCTTCTTCTAACGGCAAGGTTGCCTGAATCGTCCGGATCCCTGGCTGTTTTACAAGAACGAGTTGTTTTTCAAGAGCCTGTTCAGCTGTGAGTGTTCCCAGTGTGAACGGGCGAGCTGTACCGATAAACTGTTCAATAAACTGATTGGCCGGATCGTTAAAGATCGCCTCCGGGGTGTCGATCTGAACAATTTCTCCCTCTTTCATTAAACAAATTCGATCTCCTAGCTTAAAGGCTTCCTGCATGTCATGGGTCACGAACACAATGGTTTTATGAATGCGTTTTTGCAACTCAACTATATCATCCTGCATTTTCTCCCTGCTGACTGGATCCAAAGCGCTGAATGGCTCGTCCATTAATAAGATGTCCGGATCGGCGGCTAAGGCGCGAGCCACACCTATTCGCTGCTGTTGGCCGCCCGATAATTCTGTTGGCTTTCGATCTCTATATGTATGGGGGTCCAGTCCTACCATGACTAAAAGCTCATCTATCCTCTTCTTTATTTGGGGCCGGCTCCATTTTTTTAATTCCGGTACCACAGCAATGTTCTCTTGGACTGTCATGTGTGGAAACAGAGCAATCTGCTGAAGAACATAACCGATGTTCCAACGGAGCTCATGAATATTATAATCATTTATATTTTTTCCGTTGATAGCAATTGTGCCCTCTGTCGCATCAATTAACCGGTTAATCATTTTCAAAGTCGTTGTTTTTCCGCAGCCGCTTGGGCCGGCCAGAATAAGAAACTCTCCTTTGCGTATGGATAAATCAATAGATTGAACAGCTATGGTCCCATCAGGGTATTTTTTTGAGACCTTTTCAAATTGAATCATATTCACTCCTCTTTTCTCTTTTTCCTAATTATTTCCCTAACTATTCATACTAACAAACTCTTCTTTTTCATCAAATGAAAAGGCCCGCTGCAAGCAATCAAGTAAGATGAATGTTCCGCATGATCAGGTAAGCAACTGTAAGAACAAAAAAGCCGACTTCCTTAAAGGGATCGACTTTTTTATTCTCAAATGGCCTTGCTCTTTTCTTATTTCCTGCGTTCTTTTATTTGCTGCAGAATTGTCTTCTTGAAGTCAGCCAACGAAACCATTTTCGATTGTTGCTCTCCATACTTTCTGACGTTTACTGTCTTCTCTTTCACTTCGTTGTCTCCTAGCACTAGAATGTATGGAGTTTTCTTTATCTGGGCTTCTCTTATTTTGTATCCGATTTTTTCCTCGCTTTTATCAGTTCTCGCTCTTATTCCTGATTGCTTTAATTCGGATTCAACTTTCAAGCAATGGTCGAGATGAACCGATGAAACAGGGATAATTTCGACTTGAGTCGGTGCAAGCCAAACAGGAAAAGCACCTGCAAAGTGTTCAATTAAAATGCCAAAGAAACGATCAATGGAGCCAAACACAGCACGGTGAATCACAACGGGACGGACCTTCTCGTTATGTTCATTAATATAGGTTAAACCAAATTTCTCTGGCATTTGGAAATCCAGCTGGATTGTGGCACATTGGTGGCTTCGCTTCAAGGCGTCTTTGATATGGAAATCAATTTTTGGTCCATAAAACGCTCCGTCCCCTTCATTTATCTCGTAATGAATCTCTAAGCTTTCGAGGACATTTTTCAATGCTCCCTCAGACATCTCCCAAAGGTCGTCAGTGCCGAGTGAATTCTTTGGACGAGTGGAAAGCTCCACTGAATACTCAAAACCAAACGTGCGATATACCTTGTTAATCAGAGAAAATACTTGCTTAATTTCACTCTCGATTTGATCCTCTCGCACGAAAATATGAGCATCATCCTGGCAAAACGTACGGACTCGGAACATTCCGTTTAAGGCACCACTATATTCATGTCGGTGGACTTGACCGAACTCAGCGAAACGAATGGGCAGATCTCGATAAGAGTATAGATTATTTTTAAAAATGAGCATGTGACCCGGACAATTCATTGGTTTCAGAGCAAATCTAGCATGATCCACTTCAGAAAAATACATATTTTCGTGATAATGATCCCAGTGACCGGATTGTTCCCACACCCGCTGATTCATCATAAATGGTGAGCGCACTTCGTCATAATCGGCACTCTTTTGCAGCTCCCGCAAAAATGCCTCTAGTTCATTCCTGACAATTTGGCCTTTCGGTAGATAAAACGGCATGCCGGGTGCTTCTTCAGAAAACATAAACAGTTCCAACTGTTTTCCTAATTTGCGATGGTCTCGCTTTTCTGCTTCTTCCAAGAAATTCAAATACTCCTCTACCTCTTTTTCTCTGTTAAATGCTACACCGTACACCCGTTGGAGAACGTCATTTTGACTATCGCCCCGCCAATAAGCTCCCGAGACACGAGTTAGTTTGAATGCCTTGATCAATCCTGTAGAAGGAAGATGCGGACCACGGCAAAGGTCAATAAACTCTCCTTGTTGGTAAAGAGTGATCTTCTCACCCTGTCCGATCTCCTTTAATATTTCTAACTTGAATGGTTCTTCTCTTTCTTTAAACAGCATTTCAGCTTCTTTGTAAGACACGTCGATTCGCTTGATTGGTAAATTCTCTTTTACAATGTTCTTCATCTCTCTTTCAATCGCAAACAAGTCCTTTGGAGTCAAGCTATGATTTAATTTCATATCATAGTAAAAACCATTTTCAATGACTGGCCCTATTCCTAATTTCACCTCTCCATAAAGTCTTTTCGTTGCCTGTGCCAATACATGAGCCGATGTATGCCGCAAAATAGACAATCCTTCTTTAGAGTGCAGTGTTAAAATAGAAAGCTCCACATCTTTTTGCAGATGATGACTTAGATCTACCAACTCCCCATCTGCCTTTGCTGCAACTGCATTTTTCCCCAGGGAGAGGCTGATGGAATTGGCTATAGTCTCCACTGTTGTGCCTTTCGCAAATTCCTTTATGTTTCCGTCTGAAAGTGTAACTTTGATTTTTTCCTTGCCTATCATCCTAAACACTCCTTTTAAAAATAAATAAAAAAACACACCCATCCCCCAACAAGGGACGAGTGTGCATTAACCCGTGGTTCCACCCAACTTCCCATAAGCTCAATAGATGGCTTATGGCTTTGGTGCTGTAACGTAGCATAGACGGCATTGGATACTTCAAGTTCCCCAATACAGCTTAAAGGCGGTAAACTATTTCCCTAAGCTAGGAAGATTTCAGCCTGTTCTTCCCTCTCTGAAAGCCGTAAAAATAATTCGTGTCCTTCTCATCGCAGTAATCCTTATTTTTTTGTTGGTAAAATAAAAAAACACACTCATCCCTCAACAAGGG
This sequence comes from Pseudobacillus sp. FSL P4-0506, assembly GCF_038003025.1. NCBI lineage: Bacteria > Bacillati > Bacillota > Bacilli > Caryophanales > Bacillaceae > Pseudobacillus > Pseudobacillus sp. FSL P4-0506. Next base: position 2,756,539 of record NZ_JBBOOI010000001.1, on the reverse strand, counting down.
ACGAGTGTGTATTAACCCGTGGTTCCACCCAACTTCCCATAAGCTCAATGGACGGCTTATGGCTTTGGTGCTGTAACGTAGCATAGACGGCATTGGATACTTCAAGTTCCCCAATACAGCTCAAAGGCGGTAAACTATTTCCCTAAGCTAGGAAGATTTCAGCCTGTTCTTCCCTCTCTGAAAGCCGTAAAAATAATTCGTGTCCTTCTCATCGCAGTAATCCTTATTTTTTTGTTGGTAAAATAAAAAAACACACTCATCCCCCAACAAGGGACGAGTGTGCATTAACCCGTGGTTCCACCCAACTTCCCATAAGCTCAATGGACGGCTTATGGCTCTGGTGCTGTAACGTAGCATAGACGGCATTGGATACTTCAAGTTCCCCAATACAGCTCAAAGGCGGTAAGCTACTTTCCTGCGTTAGGAAGATTTCAGCCTGTTCTTCCCTCTCTGAAAACCGTAAAAGTAACCCATGTCCTTGTCAGTGCTTTTCGCAAATTTAAACAGTTCATTTGAAATTATGTTACATACTACAACAAATGATCATAAATGGCAACACTATAATTTTAAATTTCTAGTCTCTCGATCTTTTTCATTAAGCCTCATTCGGACACACGACGGGTGGTTTCCCCCAATATCGAAATAAAAAGTTAATCTGACTTTAACTTAGAATAAAGATTAAGATCGACGAATTTGTCTTTCACTTTCTCACATTGTCTCAGTGTTCCTTCGAAAGTGAAACCTAGTTTTTTTAGCACTTTAATAGAATTGACATTTTGAGGCTCCACTTTAGCTTCCACCCTATTAAAGTTTAACGCGTTAAAGGAGTAATCAATCAAGGCTGATACGGCTTCTGTTGCATAGCCATTTCCCCAATGCATTCTAGCTATGTCATAACCAATTTCAGTTTTGGCATTATCAAAATCCAAGGAATTGTAACCGCAAGAGCCGATAATTTCATTGGATAGCACCTCAACAATAGAGAAACGAACCGCTTGGTTATCTTGAGATAACTTTTCAAGATAAGTAATCATTTCTTTCGCCTCATCTTCATTGGTGAAATGCTGGATATTCATGAATTGAGTTACTTCAGGATCAGCCCATATTTTAAACAAGCTTGATGAATCGGCAATCGTCATTTTTCTTAAATGTAACCGTTCTGTATACAAATCTTTAATCAATACTTTTCCCTCCTAAGGTAAATTGTCGGTGAGTTAAAAATATTGATATCTGCGCATAATTCAGTCCCTTCTGTTTATTCCTTGATTATTATACAGGTTTTTACGGATTATTCCATAAAAACCATCTAAAAGAAATTCAAGACACTATTTAAAATCAGTGCCTGGCAGCCGGATTTCTACTTTTGTGCCTTTTCCTTCCTCACTCTCAAAGAAGATTTTGCCTTTGTGATGCTCGATAATTTTGAAGCTAACCATTAATCCTAGGCCCGTTCCTTTTTCTTTATTAGAATAGAACGGTTCTCCCAGATGCGGGATACGATCTTGAGAAATGCCAATGCCATTGTCGGATACTTCAATGCAAATAGAACCATTGGCCGCCTGTTTTGTACAAATGGTTACCTTTCCTCCATCGGGCATTGCCTCAATGGCATTTTTAATTAAATTTAAAATGACTTGCTTCATCTGCTTCTCTTCGACTCTGACTAAAGGCAGCCCTTCTGCTAACATAGGAACTAATTCTACCCCATAGAGTACAGCTTCGGGCCCCATGAAGGCAATCGTATCTCTTAAAATGCTGTTAATGTCCTTTTCGGTAAAAAACATTTCTTGATTTGGCTTGGCGAGCATTAAAAATTCCTGCATGATTGACTCAATTCTATCAAGCTCGGAAAGAATAATTTGGCTGTATTGATGATGAGTTTCTTGTCCCCACAACTGAGTAAAGCCTTTAATAGCGGTTAAGGGGTTTCTTACTTCATGAGCAATGCCAGCCGCAAGTTGTCCGACTGCACTTAATTTATCTCTCTTATTCAATAAGATTTCTTTCTCTTTTAAGCTGGTAATATCTTGTGTGATCACAATGACCCGGTTTTCAAAGCGCTCATCAATGATCTTACGCGATCGAAGCCAGATAACAGAGCTATCTTTGTGAATAGCCTGGTATTCAATTTCTGCTCGTTCTCCGTAAACTTCTTCTCTGGCAAACTTTTTAAATCTCTCCTGGTCTTCCGGATGAATAACTGATATGAAGGAGCTGAGGTCTTGATAGATCTTACTTTTTGGATGTCCTAGCACTTTTTCATAAGAAGGGCTGATATAAAGGAGCCGGTTCGTAAAACGGTCGTATACGCAAAAAATATCGTTAATATTTTCTGAGATGTCGAGGAATTTTTTTTCGTTTTCTTTTAATTCTTCTACTTTTCGATCTAATAAGAGGGCTGTTTCAATTTTTCGAGTAATATTTCTTGTGACGCAAACCGCAGCGGTGAATTGTCCATTGGCATCCAATACAGGTGACATAGAAATTTTCATATGAAGAAAAGAACCCTCTTTGTGCCGGCGAATCGTTTTAAAATGGTGGACGGTTTCTCCAGACATGAGCTTTTGTTTTAAAAAGCTAAACTCACCTTCTAAATGTATGGGAACGACTGGCAGAAGGTCCTCCTGTATTTCATTTAATTTCCAGCCGTATTCTTGTTCAAATGCCTCATTTACAGCAATAATTTTCCCATTCTGATCAAAGACACATAGAGGATCACAAACTGCTTTTAAAAAAGCGTTACGCCAACTATTACATTCAACTGGCAAATGATTTGATAAAATGGATTCTGTTTCATTGGTTTTCACTTCTATCCTCTCCCCCTTATTACTATGTCTAAAATTCTTTTATTTTTCATCAAAAACCTTTCAACAAATGGCGAGTTTTTATGACAATTTCCAATATGAATGTAGGTGCCCAGATTCCTTTTTACACAATTCTCAGCGAATGAACTATAATAAAGACAAACATATCGTAAAGAAGAGGTGCCGCTATGGAAATAAAGCAGTTATTTGAATACTTTCAAGAACGGACGCCAGCCATTTTAGGCAGTGAAAATTTTACGAAGTTTGCTGTTCTTCTTCCCCTTGTTGAAAAAGAAGGAGACATCCATGTCCTGTTTGAAGTGCGCTCACATAAGATGCGCCGGCAGCCCGGAGAAGTTTGCTTTCCGGGTGGAAAGTGCGATCCGGAAGATGAAGACGAGCGCTTCACTGCAATACGCGAAACGGCAGAAGAACTTGGCGTTATACCCTCAGATATACACCATACTTTTCCGCTTGATTTTATGCTATCCCCTTTTGGTACTATTATCTTTCCGTTTGTGGGAGCGTTGCCGACCAGCCAATTAAATACTAATCCAGAGGAAGTAGAAGAGGTGTTCACTGTCCCGTTGGATTATTTATTGAAAGCTGTCCCAGACTGCCACTCGATTAACTTTAAAGTGGAACCGGAGGAAGGCTTTCCGTTTGATCTCATCATCGGGGGGAAAGATTATAATTGGCAGGCACGCCCAATGGATGAATACTTTTATTTTTATGAAGACCGGATTATTTGGGGATTAACAGCACGCATTCTTAAACATTTCCTAGATATAGTCAAAAAGTCCGGAGTCTTTTGTGAGCCTCCTCCTCTTGACAAATCAAAAAAATAATAGATAATTATGAATAATCATGAATACTTAAACGATCAAGGGATTAGTAAACACGTGAAAGGCGCCAGAGAGTGGGACCCACCGGCTGAAAGGTTCCTCGCCGGCAGCTGTTGAACCTGCCCTTATTAAGCATCGCTTATGACAACATAAGCCGTTTTCCCTCGTTACGGGGTTTAAAGCGGGCGCTTCTATGCGCCAATAAAGGTGGTACCGCGGAACAGCATGCCCTCCGTCCTTTTTAAGGAGGAGGGGCATGCTGTTTTTTTTATATACGAGAAAAGGATGATGGATTGTGAAGAAATCACGGGTTGTTGTGAAGATCGGCAGCAGTTCCCTGACGGATGAACAAGGAAATATTGTGGAAGAAAAAGTTCAAGACCATGTGTCTGCAATCGCAAAGCTTCGTGAAAATGGGCATGAAGTCATAGTCGTTTCTTCTGGAGCCATTGCCGCGGGGTTCCGGTCTCTTGGCTATAACTCTCGGCCTAAAGCAATAGCCGCCAAGCAGGCAGCGGCAGCGGTTGGGCAAAGCTTGCTGATTCAGAAGTATATTTCCTTGCTTGCTCCTTTTGGCCTCGTTGCTGCTCAAATGCTGTTAACGAAGGAAGACTTTTACAGCCGCGGTCGCTTTCATAATTTTTATACTTCGATGTCGGAATTATTGCGGGCAGGCGCTGTTCCGATTATTAACGAGAATGATTCTATTTCCATTGAGGAGCTTACTTATGGGGATAACGACATGCTGTCTGCACTTGTGAGCGGTTTTACCCAGGCGAATGCCTTGATTATCCTTACCGACATTGATGGGCTTTATGACAGCAATCCTGTTCATAACCCCGAAGCAAAACGGTTTCACTTTATTCCTGAAGTGACAGATGACCTGTTGTCGTATGCTGGTGACAGCAGCACTTCTATTGGTACCGGAGGAATGAGGTCAAAGCTCTTAGCAGCAAAAAAAGCGCTATCTCTTGGAGTGCCAGTGTTTGTTGGCAACGGCACAGGCAAGGAGAAGCTGATGGATATTCTTGAAGGAAAAGGAGCAGGCACATACATTGGCGCTCCCTTCAAAAGTCATATGCAAATGAAAAAACAGTGGCTGGCCCATCATGCAAAAACAAACGGAGCGATCGTAGTAGATGAAGGAGCCGAGCAGGCGATTCTTTCAAGAGGAAAAAGCCTACTGCCCGTTGGCGTTCTATCTGTTGAAGGCTTGTTCCATGCCATGGACGTGGTCACGGTCTTAAATCAAAAAAGAGAAGTGCTCGGCAAAGGACAGGTTTTTTATTCTTCTGCAGACCTTGAAAAAGTGAAAGGTCAGGCTGGTGCACAAGCGCGGCATTATTCTATCAATGAACGGGCTGAGGTCATTCATCGTGATAATTGGGTAACTACAAAAGTATTTATTTAACAAAGAGAACGGAGTGGAGATAATGGGAGAATTACTGGAGAAAGCAAGGCTATTAAAGACGGCTTCTTATCAAATGGCTATGTTGGATGAAGCAGAAAAAAACGAGGCGCTAGAAAGAATAGCTCAAGCGTTGCTTGCCAATGCAGATTTTATTTTACAGGAAAATGCCCGGGACATGGAAGATGGAACAACTGCCGGATTTGTTCCACCTTTACTAGACCGACTGCAGTTAACGGAGGAACGGATCGGCCAAATGGCTGATGGCGTCCGACAATTAATTAAGCTAAAAGACCCAGTTGGCGAAACAACAGAACAGTGGACGCTTGAAAATGGATTAAATATTCGGACAGTCCGCGTGCCGCTCGGCGTGATCGGCATGGTGTATGAGGCACGGCCGAATGTTACGGTTGATGCCGCAGCTCTATGCTTAAAAGCAGGCAACGCAGTCCTGCTCCGCGGGAGTTCCTCTGCAGCTCGGTCCAATCTTGCATTGGTAAAAGTTATGAAAGCTGCTTTGCAAACTTCTTCGATTCCAGAAGATGCACTGCAATTGCTGGAAGACACAAGCAGAGAAACAGCGACTGAAATGTTCCGCTTAAATGAATACTTGGATGTGCTCATTCCACGGGGCGGAGCAGGCTTAATTCAGACTGTGATCAAACAGGCGACCGTACCTGTGTTGGAAACTGGTGTAGGAAATTGCCACGTCTATATTGATGGCAGCGCAGAGAAAGATATGGCCATTGCCATTGCAGAAAATGCGAAGCTCCATCGACCTTCTGTCTGCAATGCAGCTGAAACGTTATTGATTGATATACATTGGCCTTACCGAAAAGAGCTCTTGCACACAATCGCCGAAAAAGGCGTTGAGCTGCGCGGATCGGCTGATTTGGCAGAGGAATTTTCATTTGTTAAACAAGCAGAAGAAGAAGACTGGCACACTGAGTATCTAGCTCCGATTCTTGCTGTAAAAACAGTGACAGGTGTCCGAGAGGCTATTACTCATATTCAAACATATGGAACGAAACACTCAGAAGCGATTGTGTCAGAGAACAGAGAACATGTGCAAACATTCTTCCGGGCAATTGATGCCGCAGTTCTTTATCATAATGCTTCCACTCGTTTTACAGACGGTGAACAATTTGGATACGGAGCAGAAATCGGCATCAGTACCCAAAAGCTTCATGCCCGTGGGCCAATGGGGTTAAGAGCCCTTACGACAGTAAAGTCACTCGTAGAAGGAACCGGACAAATTAGACATTGATGAAAAAACCGGCCGCTCTAATTTTGGGCTGCCGGTTTTTTCTCTCCATTTACAGGAAAGCCATATGAATGTAGTTGCTTTCCTGTAAATGAAATCCCTGTTTAACGAGCGCTTCCCACATATAGCGATCCAGTGAATAAGGACTCTTTTCCTGTAATTCGGCCACCTTTTCTTTGTCAAGCGAGAATGTATATAAATAGTCCTCAATGATAAAAGATGCATAAATGACTTCTTCATACTCATTCCAGTCAAACAGCAAAATAGCCTCTTGTCCCCAATCATTCAATTGTACATCCATGCAATTTATCACATGGTAAAAGTAGCTCTCATTACTCATCATCTTTGCTAGATAGCCTCTAAGCATCCCAGAAGTATTCATCCAACTCCTCCATTTCCTGTTTATTATTGTCATGAACTATATAAACTTCCTATTCCCTCTCAGAGGCCTTTTAATCCAAGTAAACCTACTTTCTTTAAAACAGAAGGTTTGTTCATTAGGCGTGTGGATATACATTCCAGTCGCTGAGCGTTATCGGGCCTCCCTCATAAGAACCATAATAGAAAAACGGACAGAAAAAGGGAATTCCCTTTTTCTGTCCGTTGGTTTCTCTTTATTTTAGTTCTTGAAGGATTAGCTGTTCCCCCTCCTTTTTGTAAGTGAACGTGATGTTTGTTCCTTCTTCCATTTGATCAAACTTCTTCATCATGTCACTGTCAGGGGCAACCTGGAAGGATTGTGGCTGTCCATCCACTTCAATTTCTACCGTATGTGGGTCGGCCATGCCATTGAAAGTTCCTTTTGCTTCAATGTTTGTGTCATTGCTGCTTGCCGCTTTTAACTCCTGAAACACCAATTGTTCCCCCTCTTTTTTATAAGTAAACGTGATGTTTGTTCCTTCTTCCATTTGGTCAAATTTCTTCATCATGTCACTACCAGGAGTTACTTGGAAGGATTGTGGCTGTCCGTTTACTTCAACTTCCACTGTATGCGGATCAGCGACACCGTTAAACACTCCCTTTGCTTCAATAATTGTGCTGGCGCTGTCTTTTTTAGCGGTAATCTTTTTCAATTCTTGAAGGATCAGCTGTTCCCCCTCTTTTTTATAGGTGAACGTGACGTTTGTCCCTTCTTCCATTTGATCAAATTTCTTCATCATGTCACTGTCAGGGGCAACCTGGAAGGATTGCGGCTGTCCATCCACCTCAATTTCTACCGTATGTGGATCGGCCATGCCATTAAATACACCTGTCGCTTCCGTTATATTAGCAGCTGGCTCTTTGGGTGCAGCTGGCTGCTTGTCCGCATTATCCGCATTGTCTGTTTTGTCTGTATTGTCCGCTGGCTCCTCTGCCGGTTCTGGCGATTGAGTTGTTACCTCTTTATCTACCGGCTTCTCTGTTGTTTCTTCTGCGGAATTATCTGCAGGCTTCTCTGTAGACTGTTCTTTCGTTTCTTTTTCTGAACAAGCCCCTAATATTCCTCCAGTGAGCAAAACAGCTCCCAGGATTGCAGACCATTTCTTCATAGATAACTCTCCCTTCACTTACTTCTCTTACAGCCTACATTGTAACATACATGGAATTTTTCGCTAACTATTTACATAATAAATAGAAAAAATAGGACTCCCGCCTGAGAGAATTTTCAAATTCTGAGAACATAATAAAATTCCTCCCTGTTTCCCTTGGGAGACGGCTTCCTTTCATTTTCCCTGTTCATTTATTGAGAAAATAACAGTATAATAGTTCGTTGTATAAAGAAATGAGGGTTAAACATGAAACAAACGATTACACCTGTATTTGATCCATGGGAAGCTTACCTCGATGTACAGCAAGCTGGACATATACAATTATCAAACGTAGAGTTCACGACAACGACTCTTTGCAATATGAGATGTGCGCACTGCGCAGTGGGTTACACGCTGCAAACGAAAGACCCTGAGGCCTTACCGCTCGATCTATTTATCCAGCGGCTTGATGAAGTGCCTGCTTTGCGGGCCTTAAGTATTACTGGCGGCGAGCCTATGCTGTCAAAAGCTTCTGTTCGCAACTATGTGCTGCCGTTATTAAAATATGCCCACGAACGGGATGTATACACACAGATTAATTCTAACTTGACGCTGGAGCTTTCTCGCTATGAGGAAATTGCTCCGTACCTAGACGTTCTACATATTTCCCATAACTGGGGCACAACAGAAGAATTTGCAGAAGTAGGCTTTGCCAATATGGCGCGGAAGCCGACATTGCAGCAGCGTGAAGCTTTGTTCCAGCGAATGATTGATAACAGCCGCGAATTGTCTCGCATGGGAGTCATGGTATCAGCTGAAACCATGTTAAATAAAAGCACGCTCCCTTACCTAGAAAAGATTCACCGACAGGTCGTAGAAGAAATGGAATGTGCTCGCCATGAAATTCATCCTATGTACCCAAGCGACTTCGCAAGTGCGCTTGAGTCGCTTTCTCTTGATGAAATCAGGGAGGCCATTCATCACCTGCTTGATATACGTGATCCAGATGTATGGATGCTGTTTGGTACTCTTCCTTTTTATGCTTGTAGCTCGGATGAAAGCACACAGCAGTTGCTCAAACGGCTGCGCACTGAAAAGAATGTGACCGTTCGTAACGATCCTGATGGCCGTTCTCGCTTGAATATTAATATCTTTACGGGGGAGATTATCGTCACAGATTTTGGGGATGCGCCGCCTTTAGGAAATGTTCAGACGACTACCTTGCAGAAATCTTATGAAACATGGAATCAATCCAAGCTCGCTGCTGATCTCAATTGTCATTGTTCAGGCGTTCAATGTCTAGGTCCTAATATTCTAGTTAAAAATGCTTATTATCCACACGTTGATTTTACAAATAAAAAAGCTGTTTTTGCTAAATAAGAAAGCATTAGCCCCTGCAGAAGGTTAGAAAATATCTATTCTACATTGTTTTTCTCCGTTCTGTATGAAGATTGCTAAAACCGCCACAAGAGCTCATTTTGTCAGGCGGTTTTAGTTTTTTATGCCATACAAAAGGTTCTCCCTGCCCATGAAAAAATGAGTAGGTGGTTTCTTTAGGATAAGGCTTGATTAACGTTAGTTATTTACTTTTTCCATGACGGCAAAGTAATTTTCTTCACTATCTGCAAAGTTAAATACTCTGCCAGAGGGCATATTTACAATGTCTCCGACTGTAACTTTTTTATTTAATAAGTCGCTATGTAACGTATCGAGGTTTTCTGAAAAAAACATTAAAGAAGGTGTGCCCAGATTTAATCCAGGTGACATTTTGGCCACGAATTCCTTATTGTGCAGAAGGATAGTCGTTTCTGCCTCCTTTGTTGGACCGATTTCAATCCATCTCATTCCTTGGCCGTTATTTTCTTCAGAAATCACATGAAATCCCACTTTTTCCGTCCAAAAATTTACTGCTTCGTCCTGATTGTTTACATATAACATGATTTGACCGATCTTATGAATCATTCATTTTCCCTCCTGCATGTTTGATATCCATATTTAATTCTACAACGGGTGCGGATAACCCTTTCTAATTCGCACTTCTCTAAACTTTGTACGAATGGCCGTTTGAGTGTAAAATCTTAAACAAGTAAAACCCCGTTTCAGGCTTAAAACGGGGTGAAATATAGTTATTTAATTCTCACCGCAAGGCACTTAGTTCTCGGAGCAAAGTATCGGCTAAATGTGACTGAAACTACCTTAAATATCCCCCATTATTTATATCGAATGTTGCTCCTGTGTAATGCTTAGACTTATCTGATAATAAGAAGATAACCGTATCGGCCACATCTTCAGGCATCACAGGCGTATTAATGAGCTGGTGAGTTACATACTCTTTTTTTCTCCAATCAGGTATCACTCCCATCATCGGCGTGTTCACTATCGTAGGAGCGACTGCATTCACTCGGATATACGGTGAGAAATTCATGGCACTGCTTTTAGTTAAGCCTAGTATGGCCGCTTTTGATGTTCCGTAAATTGCATCTGAACTGCCTTCTATCCCTGATACTGAAGACATATTCACGATCACTCCCTTACGCTGATTGGAGAACAACTGCTGGCCGAACATCTGTGTGAAGTAAATAAATCCCTTAACGTTTATATTTAACACTTGATCAATTTCATCTTCTTGATAATCCAGTATATTCTTCGCCAAATAGATGCCTGCGTTATTCACTAAACTATCTGCATCAGCATGCTCTGACTCCACATAGGCAAAAAATGAGACCGCCTCTTCATATTTGCTTACATCTAACGGATAGGTGTAAAGAAATTCATGGCCATTCATGGCCTGTTTTAACTCATGTAAGGAGTCTTCATTTATATCACAGGCAATGACTGCAGCTCCTTCCTGCAAACATTGTTTCACCATTTCTTTTCCAATACCAGAAGCCGCACCTGTTATGATGATCTTCCTGTTTTTTAGCACTCTATAAATCCCCCTCTTCTCTCTTTTAAACGAATCCTTCCTGTAAATTAAAAACTGAATGTATAAACTATTTTATCATCGCTTATTGTGCAGCGTGGACAGATGATTAAATAAAATAACGGAAGATTTTTTTATAGGGCTTTGCTGTAAATCAGTATATACACTTTTTGCGCATAAGAGGACGATTCTTTGCTCATCCTACACTGTGATACTCGACAAAACGAAAGGAGTCTTTTCATGCAGAATACACAAGCACCGATTCCGAACCCACCAAGAGTTCTTACAACGAAAGACTTGCTTTACTTAAAAGATGCATTATCATGGGAACTTCTGGCATTTAAAAAGCTTCATTTTTTCGCTCAACAGGTGAGCAATCCGGAAATCCAGCAAGCGCTCGAAAAAGCAGGAAGAATGCATCAAAATCACTTTCAAAAATTGCTTACCCATCTGCAAGTAGATAACAATGCTGCATTAGCCAGCTTGCCTACTCCTCAACAGGGACAGAATTCGTAAAGAACCAAAAGGAGGTCGATGAAATGTCAAATCAGCAAAATCCCAATCAAATTGCCAATCCGCAAACAGGACAATTGCCGAAAGTCAAAAGTCCAGAGATGAATGATCGTGACTTTATTAATGATGGTCTCAGCACATGTAAATACTTAACTGACAGCTTGAACATTGCTGTGCGTGAAGCAAGCCACGAACAGCTGTATTCGGACATGCTTCAAATTCTTTCAGAAACCCATCAAAGCTGCCGCGAGCTTTACGAATTAATGTTTCAAAATGGCTGGTATAAGCTTGAGGCTGAGGATCAGCAAAAAATTGATCAAGCCTATAAGCAATTCAGTAATTACTCCTCGCAGTTTCCCTATTAAAAGAAAGATCCCGGCCATTTAGTTTGCCGGGATCTTTCTTTTAACCAGCAAATTTCTCTATGTCAAAAAAACAAAGGGGTGAATGGATAGATTATAATTAAAAATACATTCATTCTTAAAGGAGACGGCATGATGGATCTTGAAGTGGGTTTTCTTCCGGAAAATTGTATAAGAGATATACCAGATGCAGGTGGATATTTTCCTTTTTCTATAGATGGAAAGGCTCTATATGTTATAGATTATCAAAGCATTGATGAAGAATTTGAGAATTTTTTATGCGATTGGATGAAAAAATTAGACCGTTTTCCCATCTATGCTGTTTTTGAATATATGGATTATCAGGAAGAAGAGATAGAAAAAGAGTTTTCATTGGCCAAGGTTGAAAAGCTCCATATTAACTTTAAAAAAGAATTATTTATAAAAACAAAGTTAACAAATTTATCTCAATTGCAAGTGGTTATGCCTTATCTATACGGGCAAGGAAGCATGAATTTTTTTTGCTGCATGGTCTCCTCTTCAGCTTTGATAAGCGAGAAATGAACACTCTCTTCGGCCTTAAAAAAGTACAGCTGCCTGTTATCTCTTTAAAACAAAAGGGTACAGTCTTCTGGGTTGATTATGACGGGCAGTCGATGATTTCTATTTCAAATGAAAAGTTATTTTCATCGATTGAATCTATTAGCCATTCCTTCCCTTCAAACACCCATGTGATCAAATGTGAATAGGCAGATAAAGAATGAGTTAGGCAATCTCTGCTGTCCAGATCGAAAAAGGATCTTCGATTTGAAGATCCTTTAGTAGAACAAGTGTGGCTTTGACGTAAAGTTTGATAAAAAGCCATGTGTAGCCATGTGTTGTGGACAGAATTTTTCCCGGTCAGCAATCGGGCCAGGGTGTTACTTATCGATAATCGTTAGACACTCGCGGATATCTGTACGTGGTCGTGCAGTCGGTACATGTTGGGGATAGCCAATCATCAACGTAGCTACTATTTTTTCCCCAGGCGCGACACCGATTTCCTCTCTAAATGCGGGGTCATAAATCCAATCATTCGTACGCCAAATCATGCCGATGCCTCTTTCCCATGCGGCCAGTTGAAAATTTTGAATGAGCGAGGAGACCGCTCCATAATCTTCATCCCACCTTCTTTGGCGAGGATCTTCAGGCATAATAACGACAAGGTGTACGGGGATATCCCGGAAATATTGGGCTTTCCTCTTCACTTTTTCTGAAACGTCACCATCCACTTTTGGCTGTGAATGAATGTAGGCTTGGATAAATTTTTCTTTTCCTTCATCTACATATAACTGGAATCGCCACGGCTCTGTTAACTTATGATTGGGTGCCCACTTGGCCACATTTAGTAACTCAATAATCACTTCAGGACTAATCGGTTCCTTTTTAAAGGATTTAATCGTTCTACGATTTATAATGTTTTCTTCAACAGCATTTATTCCTTCTTGATGGCTCATCTTACACATCCCCCTTACATAGCTTTTGTAAAAGTATATGTAATTGATTGATCTACATGAAAAACATTCTCAATTACATTATTTCTTAGTATAGCATGATTGCAAGTAATCTCCTAATCATACACGCAATAGCGATAGATATAACGCTAAATAACATCTCACTGTACGAGGATTTTCTTTTATCCAAAATTTAATTTATATAGTATTTGTTCCATATATGGTAATATTTACATGAGAAATAATCTGTTATAGGAGTGTATGTAATGAAAAACAATCTGTGGACGAAACTAGCTGTCATTTTTTCCTCTGCAATCATGTTCATGCCCACAAGTATTGCACAAGAGACGGCTAGAGCCTCTGGACAAGAAACAAAGAAGGAAGAGCCTTATATTGAAGAATATGATGCTAAAGGCAATCTAAGTAAATCCTACTCTAGTAAAGAAATTGAACTGCTTATGAAAGAAGCAAAGACATCAGAGCATTTATTAAACACAGAACCAAAAAACACTAATGAAAGTTCCTATGTTCATTTTTATGATGAAAACAATCTCTTAATAGGTTCATCGAATGCAAAAGCGGTAACAGCCCAACAAGCAGCGTTAGCAAAAATTAAGGCTGCAGGATACCTCGTGTACAGATATGATGAAACGACTTTCGAAAACAGTGTGACGATAGCTAGCGAAAGGTACTTTAAAAATCCTCAAAGCATCACCGTCACTCCAAAACAACAAGTGAATGCCCTGACTATTCAAACATACAAAGAAGGTTATTCAACACCCTCAGGAAGCATCAAGATCGGAAATCTTCGCGCCAGTGTGAATGTTCCGCTCGCGGACATCGCTCAACATGCACTCGGATCTGGCAATTATAAAATTCAATTTATCCACAATGATACTGCAGGCAGCATGACTTATCTGAATAGCGGGACCCTTTATTATCAGTAAAAGAAAATTAGAGCTTGTTGGGAATGAAGTAGATAGACAAGCAAAGGAGCACGAACGGGAACATGAGCTTTTACAATCTGTCCTGGTTACTTCATTCCCGGCCTTCCTAGTCCTTCTTCAATCTTCTTTCTATCTACTTCCTCTACCCAATCGTAATAGTTCTCATACAGCGACCGGATTCGATCTGCTTCACGAGCTATCACTTCACATCCCCGATCATCATAAACAAAGAAAATAATATCTTTTGTCGTATTCACAAAGAAAACATCCGGATAATGAATGAAGTCCTCTCCAAGCTTTGGTTTCAGCGGAAAGTCTTCGTTACATGCTGCCTTCAGTAATTCATTCATACGTATGTCCTCTCGCTTACAAAGCAATGAAAATTGTTGCCTTTCATAATCCTTCGCTTCGTCCGACTCAAACGGATAAGGATATGTTCTCACCTGAATTCGTTTTAAAGCGTTTTTACACTTCAAAAATGGTTGATAGACCTTCAGTTTTTTGGTTTGTTGCTTTTGGTTTTTGTGCTTATAAATATTGGTTACTAGAAGCAAATTGTCCTCTCGTTCGAATAATTCATTAAAAATGGTGAAGGCTTGCTTATAGACCACTCGAAATCGTTCAAGATTGAGCCCACCGTTCTCTTTAAATTGATAGATTTCCGTACCAAGTGAAAAATGAATGCCAATGTCCCATTGATTATAGATGCTTGGGACTAATTCGATAGAGGGGAACCTTTTCTTAAGGTATTCTGCTACGTCCATTCCTCATCTTCCTTCCTGTTTATCGTGTTTTACTAAGGTGTGTTTGTTTCTACATAAATAGCCGGTTTGATGAGAAAGTTATCCCTTGTACTTTTTTAATCTTCTCATTAATGAAGACTGGCTAATGCCTAATGCTTTCGCTGCTTTTCTTGTGGTTTTATGGTGATTGTAGGCTTGTAGGATGACTTCTTTTTCAACCTGGTCCAAGATGCCCTGTAGAGACTCTTCCATAAGATTAAGGGATAGAAGTGAGTCCGTATTTGGCCTCGTCTTTTGTTGATATTTTTTCGGAAGATCAGCTGTAAGAATTTCATCTTGTTTTGCTAAAATCACGAGCTGCTCTACTAAATTCTCTAATTCTCTTATATTTCCAGGCCATTGATAATTTCGCAGAATGTCAATCACTTCGTTCGAGAAAAATCGCGCTTTTTTATGTAATCCGTTAAATCGCGTTAAATAAAAATGCAAGAGAGGAAAAATATCTTCTTTCCTTTCTCTAAGAGGAATGATGGCAATAGGCAGAATGTTAAGGCGGTAAAATAAATCACTGCGAAAGGTGCCTTCGTCTACCATCTTCTCTAAATCACTGTTTGTTGCTGCAATGATTCGAATATTTGCCTTTTGGATTTGAGCAGCCCCTATTGGACGATACGTTTTATCTTGCAATAGCTGTAAGAGTTTAGACTGCAACGGAAGCGAAAGCTCGCTAATTTCATCAAGAAACAACGTGCCGGTTTCAGCAAGCTTTACGAGTCCTGCCTTCCCCTGCGTGTTGGCCCCTGTAAATGCCCCTTTTTGATAGCCAAACAGTTCGGATTCGATCAATGTTTCCGGAATAGCAGCACAATTTACATAAATAAATGGTTTATTATGTCTTTCGCTGAGCTGATGAATTTTTTTGGCGGCTACATTTTTTCCCACCCCTGTTTCTCCCGTGATTAAAACAGTTGTATCGACACTCGCGACTGTTTCAATAATTTGAGAAAGTCGAATGGATGACGGACTTTGTTCAATAAAAGGAAGCTCCTGTTGATTGAACAATTGATGTAAATGCAGTTTCCTAAATTCTTGAATGTAACGGTTGAGAAGTGCATTAATTTCTTCAAACTCAAGCTGAGGGGTACTAGAAGCCAATTTGCTCATATCCCTGCCGTGAGCAATCACATACTTGATCTCCCCCTCTTCATCCAGAATAATATGTCCCGTAGTCATATGTTTTTTTCCGTTTACTAAGGTTTGTACCTTTGTAATCCGCTCTCCTGTTTCGATGACCTGTTTAATAATGGACGGTTGAAATACTTTCTCCTTTTCGAGTTCTTTTACATTTTTACCGATAATGTCCATTCCTTCGAACGACTCTTTGCTTGTTTTATTCATCCATAAAGTCGTCCCATTTTTATCCGCAATATAAATGGCGTCATCTAAAGAATCAAAAATTTTGAAAAAATCATTTGAGCTGATTGATATGTTTTCTGTCTTCATTCACCATTCCCCCCTTTTTTCTGTGAAAAATGAGTCTCTATTGGTTCGAATTTTCACACTCCATCAAAACCTTCAAACGATCGAACCATATATAAATCAATCACAAGAAAATTGAACCAAATTTGGTTCAATTATATATGAATCCCTTGAGAGTTTGTATTAATTTATTAAAATTTACACACTATTCTAACATGTAAGCGATTAAAAGCAGGCACAGAAATTGCAATATGAAAAATTGAACCAAAATAAAGAAAGGTGAGTAAAAAAATGACAACTACTTTTGAACAACTCTCATGCTTGGCTGATCACATGAAAGAAGACATGGTGCAATGGCGGCGTTATTTGCACGAAAACCCTGAATTGTCGTTCCAGGAAGAAAAGACCTCCCAATTTGTGTTCGATACTTTACAGTCCTTTGGCGGTCTAGAGGTTACTCGTCCGACAAAAACAAGTGTAATGGCCCGATTAATTGGCTCCCGTCCCGGCAAAACACTTGCGCTCCGGGCGGATATGGATGCCTTGCCTCTTCAAGAAGAAACTAGCTATGAGTTTGCCTCTAAAAATCCAGGCATCATGCACGCCTGCGGCCATGACGGCCATACGGCTATGCTGTTGGCGTGCGCTAAGATTTTATCCGGCTTGAAGAACCAAATTAAAGGAGAAATTCGATTTCTATTCCAACATGCCGAAGAGGTCCCGCCGGGGGGCGCTATCGAAATGGTCGAAGCTGGTGTGATGGATGGGGTTGACATGGTGATTGGTTTACATCTCATCTCGACCATGGAAGTCGGGACATTGGCTATTAACTCCGGCCCCCTCCATCCCGCTTTAGGTAATTTTGACATTAAAATTCTAGGAAAAGGCGGACACGGCGCCTCTCCACACGAAACGATAGACAGTTTAACCATTGCTGCCCAGGTCGTGACAAATCTGCAGCAAATTGTATCACGAAACATTGATCCGTTTGAAACGGTTGCCTTATCGATTACCAAAATTCACGGGGGAGCTGTCGAGGGGGATATGGCTTATAATGTCATTCCTGATGCACTGGAGCTTGGTGGCACGGTGAGATGCTTTAATGAGGAGCTTTTACACTCCATTCCTGCTTTAATGGAACGCATCATAAAAGGAATTACGGATGCACACGGCGCAAACTATCAATTTTCATACAAACAAGGCTATCATCCTGTTGTCAATGATCAGCAAATCGCTTCCCTTGTCGAGGAAGCACTGATAGAAGCGTTTGGTGCAGAAGCAGTCCATAAAGCAAAACCGATCATGCCGGGAGAAGATTTCTCTGAATACCTTCAAAAGGCACCTGGCGCTTATTTTTACATTGGCGCCGGAAATGAAACAAAAGGGATCACTTATCCGCATCATCACCCACGGTTTGCCATCGATGAAGAGGCCTTGCCAATCGGGGTACAAGCCTTTCTCCATGCGGTCTTTAAATTGTTAGATTGATTCATTCACTAGATAAATTTTCAAGAGGAGAACATGACATGAAAAACATTCACTTACTAGGCATGTTGCCATTTATCGGAATGCTCGGCGGACTTCCCTTCGCTAACAGAGAAACACCCTACGTTCTTGGAATGCCCTTTCTTCACTTTTGGATTGTTTTATGGATCGTTCTCACCTTTTTTATTATGTTAACGATCTATACATTTGATCAAAGCAATAGAGACAAGGAAGGTGAAAGGGAATGAATATAGCAACGATGATCATTTTGGCTTTTCTCCTTTTCTGTCTTTTTTTAGGAATCCAAGCGAAAAAAGGAAAAGAAATGAATATGGAGCAATGGGCTGTAGGCGGCCGCGGTTTTGGCTACATGTTTGTCTTTATTTTAATGGCTGGTGAAGGATACTCTACTTTCACGATGCTTGGCGCGAGCGGTTGGGCTTATTCAAAAGGTGTCCCTGCCTATTATGTTCTCAGCTATACGGCTCTGGCATTTGCTATTGGCTACTGGCTGCTGCCGCCTATTTGGCGCTACGCGAAAGAACATAACATTGTCTCTCAACCAGACTTCTTTACCTATAAATATAAAAGCAAATCATTGGGAGTGCTGACTGCTGTCGTGGGCATTATTGCCATGATTCCTTATATTATTATCCAATTTAAAGGATTAGGCATCATTGTGTCTGAAACGTCTTATGGAACCATTTCGCCCACGCTTTCCATTATCATCGGGATGATATGTATAACGATTTATGTAATGATATCTGGAATCCACGGTTCTGCCTGGACGGCCGTTATAAAGGATATCCTTGTATTCTTTATTATTGCCTTCCTGGGGATTTATCTTCCCTATCATTATTACGGCGGGCTGCAGCCGATGTTTGAAGCGGTCAGTGCAGCCAAACCAGATTTCCTTACTTTTTCCGAGTCTGGATTAAGTATATCCTGGTTTATTTCAACTGTTCTCTTATCCGTTCTTGGTCTTTATATGTGGCCTCATTCACTCGTTCCCGTCTTTTCCGCTAAAAATGAGAAGACCTTTAAAAAGAACGCCATTATGATGCCAGCTTATACACTCATGCTGCTGTTTGTTTTCTTTGTGGGCTTTGCTGCCATTCTCAAAGTCCCTGGACTCGTTGGGGCCGAAGGCGATCTCGCTCTGCTCAGAATTTCTGTACAAACGTTCAGCCCTTGGTTTGTTGGATTGATTGGAGCCGCTGGATTGTTAAGCGCTCTAGTGCTAAGCTCGATTTTGCTGATGACCACTTCAACGATTTTAGCCAACAATATCTATAAATTATTTGATCCCGGCGCCAGCAGTGTTAAAGTAGGAAAAATAGCGAAGCTCTGCGTTCCGCTCGTCTCCCTACTATGCTTATATTTCACCCTGGGAAACAGTAATTCCTTAACCGTACTGTTTCTGTCGGGCTTTAGCATCGTCACACAATTGTTTCCAGCTTTTTTTGCCAGTCTGTTTAAAAAGAACCCTTTCACCACACAGGGAGCATTTGTCGGCATTACCCTTGGTGTTAGCGTTGTTTTGTATACAACCATCACACAGCAGACAATGGGAACTCTTTTCCCTCACATGCCGCAGGTGATGAAAGATTTGAATATTGGTGTTTTAGCGTTAGTCATAAATATGATCTCAATGAGCATCGTTAGTGCTGTGCCGCCCAAACATTCTTCTCTTGTTGGACAAGAAAGCAAAGAAGAAGCGATCTAACAAAAAAAGCAGGATTTCTCACTCTTATTAAGTGAAAAATCCTGCTTTTTCTTATATAAAACATCTCATTAGACCATAGAGAGTGGGATCTAATAGTTTCTGTCTTTATTACGATGATGAAGGCTACTCTTATTTTTCTTCTAAATTATCAAGGATCACCTTAATGTTCGATTCCATCATCTTAATGTAAGTGTCTCCGTCTTCCCCTGGCTTGCCGAGAGAGTCCGTAAACAATTTTCCGCCAATCGGCACGCCTGTTTCTTTTGAAACCATTTCCATGCTGCGCGGATCAATACTTGTTTCAACGAATAAAACCGGCACTTTTCTTTCCTTAATTATGTCAACAATTCGTTTTACTTGTTGGGGCGTACCTTGGTTTTCTGCATTGATTTCCCAAATATATCCAGCATCAAAATCATAGGCAGCACTAAAGTATTTGAAGGCACCCTCACTCGTTACTAGATAGCGTTTTTCTTTTGGAATTTTATTAAAGTTTGCTACTGCTTCCTTGTGAAGTTCTTCGAGCTGGGCAATATATTCTTTCGCGTTTTTCTCGTATACTTCTCTATGTTCAGGATCTGCTTTTATAAGAGCTTCCTTTGCATTTTCCGCATATTTAATGCCATTGCGGATATCCAGCCAGGCATGAGGATCCTCTTCCCCTTCCTTCCCCTTTGTCGTTAAATGTTTTGCTTCTACCCCTTCACTAAGACGGAAAACAGGTGCATCCTCTCCGGATTTTCCAGATGTGTCTAGTAGTTTTTCAAACCAGGAGTTTCCTGCTTCTAAGTTTAAGCCGTTATAAAATATCGCATCAGCATCTGTTGCTTTTTGAATATCCAATGGCAGCGGATCATATTCATGCGGATTCGAACCTACCGGTGCTAAGCTGTGAATCTCTACACGGTCACCACCAATGTTTTTTACGATGTCATATAAAATGGAATATGTAGTGACAATTTGCAATTTATCATCTTTGCCACCACCAGCTGATGCTCCTGTTTGCTCTCCTGCTTTATCTCCGCTTCCGCAACCTGCAAGAATTAGAACCGCCATAACACCCGCAGCTAAAAATTTTAATAGTTGTTTCATTACTCAATCTCCCCCCGTCTTCTAGATTAAAGATACTTTCTTTCTTCTTGCTTTAATAAACCGCCATAACACACCCCGCTTTGGTGAAAAAGTGAATGCTGATAAAAACAGCACAGTGGCGACTAATACAATCGTTGCACCAGAAGCTAAGTTATAAGTAAAGCTGAAATACAATCCTACAACAGACGAAATCACCCCGAGCCCTGCCGACAAGTAAAGCATGATCCACAAGCGATCGGTTAATAAGTAAGCTGTGGCCGCCGGTGTGATCAGCATAGCTACGACAAGCACGATGCCTACCGTTTGCAGGGAAGCAACAGTGACCATTGTTAACAGTGTCATTAAGAAATAGTGAATACCTTTGATTGGCAATCCATAAGCTGCCCCCATTGTCGGATCGAAGGAAGTAACAAGCAGTTCCTTGTAAAATAAATAGATAGACGCGAGAACGAAAATGCCGATTCCGAGCGTGGTCCACATATCGGAAGGACGAACAGCCAAAACATTGCCGAACAATATATGATAAAGATCTGTGCTGCTCTTCATCAACGTAATCAGGACGATCCCTAAGGCAAAAGCAAACGTGAACATAATACCGATGGAAATATCATTCTTAATGCGGCTATTCTGGCTGACAAACCCAATCGCCACAGCCGTCACCACTCCTGAAACAACGGCACCGATAAAAAAGTTAATGCCGAGCATATAGGCGATGGCCACTCCGGGAAGAACAGCGTGGGAAATCGCATCCCCCATTAACGCCATGCCTCTTAGAATGATAAAGCATCCGACAACTCCACAAATGATTCCGACCATAATCGAAGTTAACAAAGCTTTTTGCAAAAAACCGTATTGAATAACAGCATCAATAAATCCCATTTATGCGTGTACCCCCAATCTGTCAAGAAACGAGAACTGACCTGAGTAAGCTTTGGACAGGATGTCAGCCTGCAATACTTGATGAATGTCTCCAAAGCCAATGAGTTCTTTGTTTAATAGGATAAGCTGATCAAAATAGTCATTTACTTTGCTTAAATCATGATGAACAACGAGAATCGTTTTTCCTCTTTCTCTTAATTCTTTTAAGAGGTTAATAATCGTTTCTTCACTCGCGGCGTCAATCCCCACAAATGGTTCATCAAGAAAAAAAATCTGTGCTTTTTGTGCAAGAGCCCTTGCCAAGAAGACACGCTGCTGCTGACCGCCGGAGAGCTCTCCGATCTGGCGCTTGCTGAACGCTCCCATCCCGACCCTCTCCAGACATTGCAGAGCCCATTCTTTTTCTTGTTTCTTCGGTCGTTTAAACAATCCTAGCTTCGGATAGGATCCAATGACGACAGTATCTAACACTGTAATAGGAAAATCCCAGTCAATATTGCTTCTCTGAGGCACATAAGCAACCGATTTTCTTAATTCTTTCACGCTTTTTCCATATATTTGTACATCCCCTTTATCTTTTGGTATCAAATTTAACAAGGCTTTTATTAAAGTAGACTTCCCAGCTCCATTTGGTCCGATGATCCCCACTAAAGTTCCTGGATCAATAGAAAAGCTAATGTCTTTTACTGCTTCATTTCCATGATAGGATACAAATAAATCTCTCACTGTAAGGGCACTATCCATCTTGATTCTCCTTTACTTGTTTTCATAGTTACTAACAAAAAGAGTTGGCTTCTCTTTTAAAAATCCCAGGCCTCTTTTTTTGCTTGTAGACAAAGTGTTTCCTTAAGGCAAATTTTTGGGTAAAAAAAAGATTGTTTCTAAAACTACTGTATGCAGCCATTTTAAAAATGATATATGCGTACAACCAATAAAGTTTCCTTAATACAAAAATTAAAGTATAAGTCAGGTTATGTCAAGGAAATTGTGATTAAAATAAGCCAGCGCTCGAGGCGACTGGCTTGTTGTATGTCTGTTAAATTTTCCATCTGCTTTTAATGATGCCCGCTTCTCTTAATGTATCATATATAATCACGATAGCTGGCCCCACGAAAAATCCGATAAAGCCAAGCAGCTTAAATCCAATAAACAAGCTGATTAAAGCAGCTAATGGCGAAATGCCCATGTTGCTTGAAAACACCTTTGGCTCCAATATCCGCCGAACAACAGTGATAACGATAAACAGCACAATCAATCCAAAGCCAAGAAATTGATTTTCCTGGAAAAAACAGATGATGGCCCACGGCACGAGCACAGATCCCGTCCCTAAGATCGGAAGAATATCAACAAAAACGATTAATATGGACAAGAGCAGCGCATACGGCACTTTTAAAATGGCTAGTCCAACAAATGACATGAAAAAGGTGACAATGCTCAGGAAAATTTGCGCTTTAATAAAACCAATTCCGGCGCGATTTAACTGCGCAGTAATTAAATAAAGCTTCTCCTTCGTACTCTCTCTCAAATGCCTCTCCGCTTTAATTCGCAATCGTGACAGCTCCAGGCTGAACAAAAAGACGGCAATTAAGTATACTAGAAACTCAATTAAAAATCCCGGTATCGCTGCGGCCAGTCCAAACAGCCATTCAACGATTCCCTGCAGCATATTTGTCACTGACTGCAACGTATTTTCGATGGTTTTTTCAAAGGATTGGAACGCATCAACCGGCAGCGATTTAAAATACCGTTGCGACTGATCGAAAAAGCCCTTCAGTGACTCTTTGTAAAAATCATTAGCAAAGGATGGCCCCTTCTCTGCAAGTGTGACTGCCTGATCAATGACCAGCTTCACAATGAACCAGATGAACAAGGCAATAAATAGGACATAGAGCAGAAAGGTGGCAAGCACTGCCCGAAAACGCGGCCATTTAAAACGCATCATAAACCATTTAACGGAATTCTCCAGCAGGATGGCCGTGATCAATGCCAGCAAAAAAGGCAGTGAATAGGGAATTAAATAGATTGTTATG
The DNA here is from genome assembly GCF_038003025.1 of Pseudobacillus sp. FSL P4-0506. Lineage (NCBI taxonomy): Bacteria > Bacillati > Bacillota > Bacilli > Caryophanales > Bacillaceae > Pseudobacillus > Pseudobacillus sp. FSL P4-0506. The sequence continues at coordinate 2,733,059 of NZ_JBBOOI010000001.1, read as the reverse complement.
ATTATTAGTGCGATTGTAATAATCCATCTCTTTATCATTGTCGTATCTACTGCTCCTCACTTCATATCTCATTATGTATTAATTTCTATAATAAACTATTCTCCTTCGCAAAGTCACTTTTCAGGCTGCAGAAAAAGTGTTTTTCCTGTTGATTGGCCCGTGACAAACCAAGAGAATAAGTGATAATATGAACTATTATTTCAACTATATAACGGGGGGACATCCATGAATAAAAAATTAGAGAAAGCCACATTTGCCGGGGGATGCTTCTGGTGCATGGTGAAGCCATTTGACCAGTGGGAGGGTGTCTATAAAGTTATTTCCGGTTATACGGGCGGTCAAACATCCAATCCAACCTATGAACAGGTAAAAAGCGGGACAACCGGCCATTTAGAGGCGGTTGAAATCACATATGATCCGGCTATTATCTCCTATCAAACCATGTTGGATCTGTACTGGCCGCAAATTGACCCGACAGATGATGGCGGGCAGTTTCAGGACCGCGGCGATTCTTATCGCACCGCTATTTTTTATCATACACCGGAGCAAAAAGAGCTGGCGGAGGCCTCCAAGAAAGAAATAGAGGAAAGCGGGAGATTTCAAAAACCAATTGTTACCCGAATCCTGCCTGCGGCAACATTTTACCCGGCTGAGGATTATCATCAGGACTTCTATAAAAAGAATCCGGATGAATATCAAGCCGACCGCGCGCAATCAGGGCGCGATGAATTTATTGAAGAACACTGGACAGAAGAAGATAGTAAGCAATGAAACAGGATGATATGATAGAGGCAGCACATAAATAGGGAGATTGAAATAGCGATGGGTACAAACCTGGCAAAATATGAAAAAGTGATGAATTATATAAAAAAAGCCATCTCCAGCGGCGAATGGCCAATCGGCAGTAAAATTCCGAGCCAGCGCAAATTGGCCGAACAGCTGTCCGTGAATCGTTCAACGATTGTCACAGCGCTTGAAGAGCTAAAAGCAGAAGGATTGATCGAGGGTGTCATGGGGAAAGGAACCCTTGTTGTTAACAATACATGGACGTTGCTTGCTGCAAGCCCTCCGTCCTGGGATGAAGCTGCCCTGCTCTCTTTCCCTAAAACGGTGTCTGCCCCACATTCGGAAACCGATAACACAAAGGAGCCGGATCATTTAATTGAACTGAGTAAAGGCGAGTTGGCCCAGGACATCTTCCCAAAGGATAATATGCAGCAAGTCATGATGCGGCTCGCTCAAAGTCTGGAGCCGTTCGGCTACGAAGAACCTAAAGGATACCTGCCGCTGAGACAGGCGATCAGTGATTATATGAAAAAGCAAGGAACAGACGTGTCTCCCTCCTCGATATTAATTGTTTCCGGAGCGATTCAAGGACTTCAATTAATATCGGCCGGACTTTTGCATAAAGGGTCGACCGTTTTCTTAGAAAAGCCGTCTTACCTTTATTCCCTTCATATTTTCCAATCAGCCGGCATGAATTTATCAGGCCTGCCCATGGATGAGAAAGGATTACAGCCCGCTTCCCTTGCGAAAAAGGCACTGGACGGCCCTTCTTCCGTTCTCTATACGATTCCGTGCTTTCATAACCCTACGGGCATTTTAATGTCGGAAGACCGCCGGAAAGAACTGCTCGATGTCTGTGCGGAAAAACGGCTGCCCATCATTGAAGATGATATTTACCGCGAGCTCTGGATTGACAGCCCGCCACCGCCGACACTCCAGTCACTTGATTCCCACGGGCATGTACTCTATATCGGCAGCTTTTCCAAAACGCTCACGCCCGGACTTCGCATTGGCTGGATCGCAGGATCAGAACAAGTCATTGATCGTTTAGCGGAAATAAAAAAGCAGACCGATTACGGCTCCAGCTCCCTTTCACAGCTGGTGGCGGCTGAATGGATTTCAAGCGGCCTGTACGAGCAGCATTTGTCCTTCGTCCGCAAAGAATTAAAAAAGCGCCGGACGGCTGCCTTGAAATCATTGAGTGAGTATATGAGCGACCTGGCTGAATGGGACATTCCTGCTGGCGGTTTTTTAATCTGGCTGCGCATGAAAGAGAATATCCAGTTAAAAGACATTTATACAAAAGCGTATCAAGCGGGAATTTCCTTGAATATGGGAAGTATTTACACAGAGGAATCGGTTCAGGCGATCCGCCTTTCCTACGGTTACGCGTCCATTGAAGAATTTGAGCAAGGCATTAGAAAGCTGCGGCAAATCATCCTTGAAGACAACAAATAGAAGATTGACTGAAAAAACAGGTGATAATAATGGATTTTAAAATACACTACTTATCTTTCTTTTTAATCCGTGTGGATGACAAAGAAGAAAACAAGCGGGCGCAGCACTTTCGTACACTGAACGAAGAAGAATATGAAAGCAGTCCGCTCAGGGACTTTCTTGACGGGGAGTTTACGAAAATCGTCAAACGCAAGGCCGAACGTCATCCAAAAGCCGAACAAGTCCCTACAAAAATTGGCTTTTTCACAGCGGAACCGGGCCATGACTTAACATCAAACCCGAACTACAACCTTTTTGCCAAAGCCCGGGCCGCTTTTTCCTTGTTAGAGTTTCAAGAAGCGAGTGAACAATTCGCCACACTTTATACCCAAACAAGTGCCGCGCGTGGCGGTGTCTTTATCGTCGCTAAAGCACAGTTAAGAAAATATTTCGATGATGCCTTTATCTTCGTATTAAAATGCGATTTTGAACCGAAGGTGGCCTCGATCTCAGACGCCTCCTCCCTCATCGAGCACGTCGAACTGGCGATTACAACGAAAAACATGAAATCAATCCAGTACCCCTACATGCCCGAAGAAGGAATGATCGAAGAAGGCGAACTGAAAATCCATCAGGCTTCCCACGCCCGTTACTTTGAGGACTTCTTAAAATACGTCGGCTACGAGCAATCGATGCCTGAAATCGTAAAAACACAAGTCATGGACTTCGTACGGGAAACGGTCATTGAAGACTTGGAAGATGAAAGTCCCGAACGGGCGCAGTTTGAAGAAGCGATGGAAATCTGGGCAGAGAGTCCGAAACGGGAACTGCAGGAGCGGTTTTCAACGGAAGAAATCGTGGAAGCCGCCAGCCGCATGGTCGAGCATACACCTGAATTAGAACTGAAGATGAAGCTGGACCATATGAGCGTCAAAGCCATGCTGTCGGACTTTGGAGAATCCGTTCATCTGGCTAAAATCGGTGATCGTTATGTCGTTTTGATGGAGGCTGATTCGGTTGTGTTTGAAAAAGGCTTCTCCCCGATTGAATTTCATAAGCCTGAGGAGTTGGATGAGGTGGTGGAGCGGATTCGAGAGAAGCATGGGAGCTTTTCGAGGTGATACGTGTGATCGCTATTTCTATTAGAAAAGAGGGTTATTCAAGCATTTGTAAGTCGTTTTTGTGATCAAAAATGTGATCAAAATTTATGCTCTAAACATGTTGATAAGGAGTTCCTTTAGTTATATCTCTTAGTTTTGAATAGAAAAGACAGCGAGTGAATATAGCTTCGCTGTTTTTTTATTTATATTAATATGACTTTATATTGGTTGCTCTAAAGATTTTCCATTCATTGTGTTCATTCAAATGACTACACTTATAATCCTTGTTTTACCGCGGAAAAAGCGGGTTTTAGTTAAAAGTTAATACCGGTGGCCAGGGGCGAAATAACGGTTAACGTATTGATTTAATAGGGATTTATAGATGCTATGTGTAAAATCCTCTGAATCTATTTGTTTCCGCATTCCACATGTGTTGAGTGTTGGTCACTATATTTAAACCACAAGAGAGCGGATTCATAAATTTATAATGTGCATTTTCACAAATTCATATATTTCCATGAAGTTTGGCGAAGAGATATGTGTGACTCTATCTTTTTTGCTGCCAAATAATCCTGATTTGTTAAGGTAGATCATATTGTTGATAATACCCAGAGCCTTCGTCATATCGTAGTCTACTTCGTCATAGTTCTTATACTCATATACATGAGTCTTTAACTTACCAAATGGTGGTTTCACTTCAATGAGGATCACCTTTGTATCCGTAAAGAATAAGTATCCGAAGGTTGTGTTTTTGAATGCTCCTGTGGAAAGGAAGTAAAACTTCTCGTCCTTCGCTTCTTTCTTAATCAAATCAAGTACTTTCCTATAATGCTCCCTGCTTGTTTTAGGGAGCTTCTCCGCTTCGCTGGCTAATCCATCAAATGTAGAGTATTCTCCCATAATTGTAATTTCTACTTTTATCTTACTCACCTTATATCCTCCACTCAAATTCCTTATCTTACAAAACTTTAGTATACTACCTTTTCGCTAGAATGTAAGGATAGATTCCCATATGGAAGAATAAACATTTATATCAAAAGATTTACATCACTTTTACTGTTAATAATTTTTGTTTCAGTAACCTGCTCCGTATGTGAAACTTATATGGGAGCGGCTTGGACATTTCCATATCGAAACGACAATCAATATCTATAGCCACATTTTACTTAGTATGCAGAAATCTGTTTCAGATGACTTTTAAATCCTGTGAGCCTTGTTAAATTAATACTTTTATCGTTTGCGATTTACTTCTGCCCCAAGAAGGAATAATTGAAGAAGGCGAACTGAAAATCCATCAAGTTTCTTCCTTTTATAGTCGATGAGTTTTCTGTAAACATCGTTATATAACAGTGTAGAAAAAATCCACCTGCTTTATATAAAATCCTTATATTATAAGTGAATAAAGGAGCGTTTATAAAATGATGAATCACTCTTATAGAAATCTTATTCATAAGGGAAATCGAATTGAATAATTGTATTACTTCCATCTACTTGCGAAACTGTTCTTTAACATAGCAAAAGACCTTCAATAGAAGGTCTTATCTGCATTTATGCTAATGAAAATTTGTGTGTTAGATGAATAGCCACCCGTATAGCATTCCATTAATTTAGTATTCTCGAAGCTGTTGAAAAACTTGAAGGATTATAGTTTGAAATCTTCACTACATCCCCTGTATGTGGGGCGTGTATATATTTCCCCCCTCCAATATAAATACCCACATGGTAGGCAGGGTTACCTCTAAACACTAAATCTCCCGGTTGTACTTGATTGGTTGGAATTCTTTTCCCGACATCCTGTTGATCTCTTGATATCCTTGGAAGCTCGATTCCAGCGGTGTTTCTAAAAACATAGGAAGTAAATCCAGAGCAATCAAATCCTTTTGGCGTGGTTCCACCCCATACATAAGGAACTCCCATATATTTCTTAGCATATTCAATAACTTTTTCAACTTTATCCGAAGAAGTTGTTAGGTTAGAGTCATTATCAGTATGGGCTGTTTGAACTTTTGGTGTTTTAAAGGCTGTTGGTGATTTTTGAGCTAATTGATCTTGTTGTTGTTCTCCTGATTGATCTTGTTGTTCACTGAGTCGAGCCTCTTGTTGCTCTCTTAACTTCGTTTGTTGTTCGTGAAGTTGAGCTTCTTGTTGTTCTTTTAACCGAGCTTGTTGCTCCTGACGTTGAGCCTCTTGTTGCGCTTTTAATCGGGCTTGCTCTTGTTCCCGTAATTGGGTTTGTTGTTGAACAAGTTGACTTTGTTGTGCTTCTAAGGTGTTTTTGGAATCAGCCAATTGTTTTTGGACTTCTTTTTTATTTTTTTCAATCATTACTTGTTCAGAAGCCAATTCGTCTTGTTTACGTTTTAAACTCTTCATTTGCTTATCTAATTTCTCTTTTGTATCTGTTAATTCTTGTCCTTTCTCTTTTAAGCCAGTCATTAAGTCTGAATCACTCTGAAGAATAGATGAAACAGCGGTAGCCCGGCTAAAAAAATCTGATAGATTTTGAGAAGAAACTAAAACCTCTGCATAAGTGAGAAGTGGTTTTTGCCCTTGCTTTTGGATACTTCTCAATCGTTCAGAATAGACAGCTTGATGAGCATCAAACGTTTTTTGGGCTTCTTTGATTTCTGATTTTGTTTTTTTTATTTTTTCTTGCTGTGTTTTTATCTCTGCATCAAGTTTTGAACTTTTATCCATTGATACACTGATTTTGTCGTCCAGTTGTTGAATCTTTGTATCCAAATTATCAATTTGAAGCTGTGTAGACTGAATCTGTCCTTTGGTTTCATTAATTTGCCCCTCTGTTACTGGACTTGCAAAGACAGTTGTTGTTTGTATAAAAGTGGCTAATATAGCCAGGGATGCTGTATATTTAAATGACTTCTTCCTCAATCTCTTGTAACCTCTTTTCTATTTTCTATACAATAGAGTATGGCATTTCTCGACTAAAAACAACAGGTTTAGTGTTTGATGTTTCAAATTTGTAATAATTGTCAAAAAAGAAAAAGCCCTGTAATGCCAGAGCTTTTAATCAACGTATTTAAGAATAAACTATGTCTTCAAAAATGAAAAGAGATATGTATATAGGTTCTGCTTAAGCAGAACCTTCAGTTTATCGACAAACTGACAGTGAGCCTATATGTACTCACTGTCTTTTTATTTATAAAATTTCGTTCACTGCTACAGCCAATCAATAGTGCAAGAACCTATTTCACCTGTTTTCTTTGCCAGGCGTAGCCTGTTTCCTTTTTTCTGAGAGCTGGATTCCATATGACCATGAGGAATAAAGCGGTTAGCGCCAAGAGGCCTGAAAAATAAAAACCGGCTGCAATGCCAATAGAGGAATTCAGAATGCCGGCTATCAACGGAACGACGAACATGCCAATCGCATACACCGCTTGATAAAGGCCCATGGCTGTTGCTCGTTTTTCCGGAGAAATACTTTCTATGGCCATTCCTAAAAAAAGCGGAAACAGCAGGCCCATTGAAAAGCCGTTAAGTCCCAAGACTACACAGAGTAAAACGTTTGTTTCGATGAATGGGATGATCAGTGTGAAAAACGCTGTGGCGCCAAACGCGAGCTGCAAGGTTTTCCACTCGCCAAGTTTTGGTGCAAACCAGCCTCCGCTCAATAAAGTGGCCGCTGCATGAGGAATCATAAAAGAACAAACGATGAAGCCGATGTCGCTAGCCTTCAATCCAATATGCAAGGCGTAAGTAGGAACAAATCCAAACATCGTGGTGAAGATAATACCATGCGCCGAAATCGACAGCAAAGATACTTTCAACAGCATCGGCTCTCGGATGACAGAGGCCAAGTCTTGTAAGTTCACAGGTTCTCTCGGAATTTCTTCAGTTGATTCAGCAACTAAAAGAGACAGGAGCACACCGACGATGCCCATCGTCCCGCCAATCCAAAACGGAGCGGTCCATCCCCATGTGTCCACGATTAACCCACTGACACTCATACCTAGGAATTGCGCTAATACCACCACAAACGAAATGGTTCCCATCGCACGATGGATATGCTGATCTGTAAAATAACTGGAGTATAAAACAGTGAAGACGACCCAAGCGGAAGCTGCTAATCCGGCAAACGACCGAGCTAAAAGAATCCATCCTAGACTGTCTGTCCATGCAAAAGCTAAACAACTAAGAGCACTGACTAGCATTCCAAATATAATAAATGGCTTTCTTACTTTCAGCAGATCTGAAACAATGCCCATGGGAAGGCGAAATAAAAATTGCATGAAGCCATAGCTGCCTAACACTAGGCCAATAAAGGCATATTGCCCCCCTTTAAATTCTATGTAAGGGGACAATACGGGAATGTAAATAAAATGAGAAAACCAAAAAATAAAAGAAACAGCTAAGAATACATATTTATTTTGGATGCGTTGCGAAGATTTCACTCTATCACTTCCTCATGTAGTAGCTGTCCAAATTATTTTTTGGTTTTTCGAGATGAATAGGACTTCCTTCTAATCAAAACAGCTCTCCTAAATTATTCTTATTAAGCATTTTTAGTGCTGGCTTTTTCTTGTAAAAGCGTTTCCTCATAGAGCAAGTCACTCGATCCTAAATTATTTTCATAGGACATCTTCTCAATGAGAGCGGCATTCTGTGGCTTCGTAACAAGTGTAGCTGCGATAATGATTAGCGTTGAAGCGAGCAGCCCTGGAAACACTTGATGAATACCAAACGGCTGACCGGCTATTTGCCAGACGACCGTTGTAATCAAACCGGCCCAGATCGATAATGTCCCTGCCGACTCGCTGACTTTTTTAAACAGGACCCCAGCAATAAACGGAACGAGTAAGCCTGACGTAAGCATGGCCGTGCCAGCTACCCATAATGGAACAAGCTGAGGGATGGCAAGCGCCATTACTAAAGCAACAACGGAAAGAATGATAACAGATAACCGGCTGTATTGAAGCATTTTTTTATCATCTGTTACCTTGAAATAAGGTTTAATAATATCATTTGCAATACTAGAAGCTCCCGCCATGAAAAAGGAATCTGCGCAAGAAACAATAGTAGCCACGAGCGCAATTACCATAATAACGATCATAGGCACAGGCATCGTTTCATTCACTACTTGATAGAAGATTAAGGCTGGCTGATCGGTTTGAATATTTAATCCTAACGCTGAGAAAACACCAGTTAATACGATACATATACCAGTAATCAGGCCGATCACTAACGCAAACCAGTTGCTTACAACAGCTACCTTATCTGTTTTCGCTGCCCACACGCGCTGCCAATTATCTTGTCGAACAAACTGGTAAGCACCTAACGTAAAAATAAAAACAAAAATGCTGACGGTTGAAATCCCGAAGACATCCACAAATTGTGGCTGATTGATGGCTAGAGCATTTTCCTTTACGTTATTCCATCCGCCTGAAAGGAAATACACTGTACAAAATAGGATGATAACTCCTAATGTTTGAATGGTTCCCTGAACAGAATCAGACCAAATAACGGCTTTTAAGCCACCGATATAAGTTTTAAAGGTGAGGAACACACAGCCGATAATAATGCCTGCGGTTGTGTTTAAACCGAACATTAAATTTAAAAAAGTAGCAATCGCAATAAATTGTAATCCCGTAATGGACGCATATGCGACCAATATACAAATGAGTGCAGGCACACGCGCTTTTTCTCCGTAACGAAGGGCGATATAGTCAGGAAGCGTGACGAGGTTATATTTCGTTCCGAGATTTCGAATCGGCTTTAAGAAGAAAATGATCCAGATTGCGCTAACAATATATACGGGAAGAACTAACCAAATCATTCCAAGCCCCCCGCTGTAGGCATCTCCCATGAACCCAAGCAAGCTGGCCCCGCCGGTAGCCGTACCCACGATAGACAGGATCATCGGGAATGTGGGCATCGAACGGCCGGCGACATTGTAATCATCCGAAGTCTTGACTCGCTTAAAAAAATATAAAGAGTGGCCAAGAATAGCTAAAGAATACAGGAAAACAGCGATTAAAATAATAGATTTAATACTCGGATCAAACATATGAATACCCCTCTTTTCTCGTTCGTTGAAAAACGGTTTCTCCTTCAATCATGGTCAGCAATACTTTAATGTCTTTCAGCTGATCGGAATGTATCGTAAAAGGATCTTCGCTGAGTACAATCAAGTCAGCATATTTCCCTATAGAAAGCGAGCCTATAATTTCTTCATCAAATCCGCTGTACGCAGCATCGACAGTATAAGATTGAATGGCATCTTGTACTGAAATAGCTTCTTTTGTTCCTAACTGCTGCCCCCCTATCGTTTTTCTAGTCACTGCTGTATAAATCCCATAAAATGGATTGCCGTGACATACAGGCATATCTGAATTTCCCGGTGCTGTGATGCCGTATTTCTTAAAAGAAGCGTGGGGAAATACTCTTTCTGCCCGCTTTTCACCTAGATTTTTCAAATAACTATCTCCTATAGAATAAATAAAACCAATAGAAGAAGCTGCGATGATCTCACGAGAAGCCATCCGTTCTAAATGATCCTTCGTCGCTAAGGCACAATGCTCAATTCGATGTCGCATATTCTTGTTCTGCTCAGGAGTCCCAGATTGTTCGATCGCTTCAAGCGCCATGTCAATGGCTCGTTCACCAATGCCGTGAATAGAAACACGCAGATTGTGTTTTACGACTCGGGCCACATGATCACATAGCTTCTCACGTGTCATATAAAGAAGGCCGCAATTATCTTCTTCATGTTCGTAAGGGGACGATACAGCAGCTGTTTTTCCTCCAACACTGCCATCAAGCATATACTTCAACCCTTGGATATTGAGCCGATCATTCCCGTAACCGCTTTCAATTCCTAGTGCCAATACTTCATTCTCCATGCCGTTCCATCCCATCTGGCTAAGGGCCCAAAGCCATAATCGGACTTTCAGGCGAAAATCGGCTTGTTTTTGCAGTTGCTGGTACACCATCATCTCTTCTTTTTTTACAGCCATGTCATGTACAGTCGTAATGCCCCATTCATAAAAATGCTGCTGGGCCTGGAGCATCGCTTGCTTTAGTTGGTCGATCGTTAACGTCGGGACAGCAAACTCAGACATCGCATTCTCTTGAATTAGACCGCTCAGCTTTCCTGTCTCAGGATTTCTATGAAAATGTCCCCCTTCCGGATCAACAGGGTTTTCAGAAAGGCCGCTTTTTTCAAATGCTTTTTGATTCACTACAGCGTTGTGAATACAAGTGCGCTTCAGAAAGACCGGATGGTGAGGAGCTGCTGCACTTAACTCTTCAATAGTAGGAAATCTTCTTTCCTTTAACTTACTATCATCCCAGCCCATGCCGAGAATCCATTCTCCTTCCGGTAATTCTTCGGCTTTTTTTCTGACGGCTGCTAGAATGCTATGGATGTCAGGGGCTACTTCAGCACGTAAATCCAGTTCCAATAAGTTAGCCGCGTAATTCAAAGGATGGGCATGACTTTCAATCAGCCCCGGCAAAATAGTTTTGCCTTTTATATCAATCTTTCGAGTTTGTGGACCGCAATATGGGTCAGCGTCTTGATCAAATGCCACGATTTTTCCCTCTTTGATGGCTATCTTAGAAGCGGTAGGTCTTGTTTCGTCCATAGTATAAATAACCGAGTTGTATAAAATAAGATCTGCGTACATATTTTTCTCCCTTTGTTTTAAACTTGTTGTGCCTTCCATCTAATCATTCCTTTTTAATAAGCAGGAACATGTTCTCCGGCTAATTTTCTGACCACATTCAACAGCACATTGGCTCCTTTTTCAATGGCCTCTTGCGTCGTAAATTCTTCCTGGCAATGACTTTTCCCCTCAACGCTAGGAACAAAAATCATCGCTGTAGGAGCCAGTTTACTCATATACTTGGCATCGTGTCCGGCTCCACTAATCATCTGACGATGGCTATAGCCTAGCTGGTCTGCACTATCCGAAATACATTGAATCAGTTCCGTGGAAAAATAGCTGGCCGGTGTTTCCCAAATTTGATTGACTTCAAGTTCAACTTGTTCAGTGGCAGCAATCATACAAATTTTTTGTTTCACTGTTTCTAGTAAATGCTCCCGCACAGCATCCACTGAATGCCGAATATCTACGGAAAAAACAGCTTCTCCGGGAACACAATTAATTGAATTCGGTAACAGAGTTAAACGGCCGACTGTCGCAGTTGCTTCATCATCTTGCTTTTTTATCGTTTCCTTGATCTCCAGCATCATTTTAGCTGCTGCCATTAAAGCATCTTTGCGTCTATTCATCGGTGTTGGCCCTGCATGGTCGGCTTGTCCAGTCACCTTCACTTCCAGCCAGTTCATCCCTTGAATGCCGGTTACGATGCCAATATCCAATTGTTCATGCTCCAGGACTGGCCCCTGTTCAATATGAAGTTCTAGATAGCTGTATATATTGTCAGCCCGATTCTCTTTAGAGCCGTGATAACCGATTCGCTGGAGCTCGTCTAAAAATACTTTTCCGTCTTGATCTTGACGGGTAAATACAAAGTCTTCGTTAAAAATACCGGCCAGTCCTCCCGCACCTAAAATAGGAGGCTCAAAGCGGGCACCTTCTTCATTTGTAAAACATACCAGCTCAATCGGCCGCTCTAATTCAATGTCATTTTCCTGTAACACCTTCAATACTTCGAGTCCTGATAAAACACCTAGTATGCCATCGTACCGGCCGCCTTCCGGCTGGGTATCAAGATGAGAGCCAATAAGAACAGCCGCTGCCTCTGAATTTTTCCCCTCTCGTCTTCCGTAAATATTGCCGAAATCATCCACTCGAACAGTCAATCCTGTACTCTCCAGCCAATGAATAAATAAATCTCGCATATGTTTATCTTCATCTGTGAGCGCCAATCGGCCAATGCCACCTTGATCAAGCTGGCCAATCTTGGCACTTTCCTCAATTGTGTTCATCAGCCGTTCAATGTTAACGAGCTGAATTTGCTCTATCATGTTCGGGATCAGCTCCTTTCCTAGTCTATTGCTTTATAAGCATATTTCGTGCCAAGTTGTTCATCTGTTTTTTAAGCAAATCCTAGGTTTCAAAGCTGATTTTTCTATTTTTTCGTGTTGGTCAGATTAAAATCGACTCAAAAAAATAGGGATTTGAGTCGATTTAGATTCTAATAATCATTTTAACTGTCCCGATTTTTCTATTTTTCATGTATTGATTCGATATAGACTCAAAATGTGTTAAAATATTATAAAAATTTTAACGATTGATCATCAAAAGGAGAATGAATTTGAACAATATATTCGATAATATGTACTTTACTAGTATTCTCAATGCGATTTCAGACGGAATTTTGATAGCTGATGGAAACGGAAAAGTCCTTTGGCTGAATCAAGCATGTGAGAATCTGGCGAATGTCTCCCGCTCACAAATCATCGGCAAAACAGCGGATGCGCTGGAGAAACAAGGCGTTTTTATGCCCTCCGCCACTAAAATGGTATTAAATAAACGAAATACAGTCAGCACAGTACAGACAACGGTGCAAAATCGGAAATACATCACTTCAGGATACCCCATTAAGGATGAACAAGGAAATATTGAATTAATTGTGGCTCATGCACGAGATATTACAGAAGCAGTTCGTACGAATTTACAGCTGGAAGAAACCCAAGAGCTTTTAAAAAGATATAGTCAAGAAATTATAAAGATTAGACAGGAAAATGATCTGGTAGCTTCAGAATACTTTTTCATGGGTAAAAGCCCTGCTTACGTATCTCTAATCAGCATGGTCGATAAAATCGCCTTAACAGACACAACGGTGCTAATCACTGGAGAAACAGGAGTTGGGAAAAATGTAATTGCCAACCGGATTCATCAATTAAGTGAACGCAGTCTTGAACCATTTGTAGAAATTAATTGTGGAGCCATACCAGAATCTTTAATAGAATCGGAACTATTTGGCTATAAGAAAGGAGCCTTTACTGGCGCCAGCTCAGGAGGAAAAGCGGGGCTTATTAAAATGGCAGACAAAGGAACTTTATTTCTTGATGAAATTGGGGAGCTTCCTCTTCATTTGCAGGCAAAGCTCCTTCAATTCATCCAGCATAAGAAATTTCTGCCGATCGGAGGAACGGAACATCAAACGGCCAATGTAAGAATTATAGCTGCTACAAACCATGATTTGCTTCAACAAGTTCAAGAAGGAAAATTCCGCTCTGATTTATTTTATAGACTAAATGTATTGCCCGTCAGAGTGCCTTCTATGAAAGAAAGAAAAATAGATGTCATTGATTTGCTGCAGTTCAATCTGGAGAAATACAACAAAAAACATAAGCGAGAATGCACATTTTCGCAAGAAGCGCTCAAACACTTGCAAGCCTATGACTGGCCGGGAAACATTAGAGAGCTAGAAAACATGGTAGAGCGGTTAGTGATTATCTCAGCTCATGATGAAATTCAAGTAGAAGATTTGCCTTTTCAAATGAAGACGAAGGAAAAAACAACCTTTACTCTTAACAAATATGAAAAAGGAAGATCCTTGACTGCTATTTTAGAAACGATTGAACGGGAAATTATTGAAGAGGCCTATGCTGAATGTAAAACGACAAGAAAAGCAGCAGATGAACTGGGGATTACCCAATCTTTATTGATGAGACGTATTCGAAAATATGGGATAAATCTAAGGGAATAAAAAATAGCGGGCAACTACTGGATCTCCAATAGGCTGCCTGCTGCCTCTTCCTTGTTGTTTCCCCAAGAAGGAATACTATAAGAACAGCCGCTTATAAAACGGCTGTTTTCTCTTTTTTAATATTTTTTCCGCACTTCTTGATACAGAAAAACCTTTAAAAAACGCCGTTATTAGCGTTCGGACTGTTCCTTGTTAACGGCCTCGTTATTTTCGTTAATCATACTTCTCACTTCTTGCACCATGTCATCAAAAGTTTGATTCACTCTATTCATAATTTTATCCTGAGGCGTGTTGCCATTTTCAAAATCCATGTTTTCGTTGTTATTACTTTTTTTCACTTTCTTCACCTCCGATATAAATATATGGTTTGTAACGAGAACAAAAATATACTTTGAGTTGCTTATTAACTAAAATTTGCACAACAAAGTGATGATTAATCAAAAACAGAAGGTTTATACAGTGGCTCTCTGTTTTTTTAGTGTATAGTGATAATAAAGTTATTGAATTTTGATTAAAAAAGATAAGAGCCTTACTACATTCTATATGCAGCAAGGCTCTTTAAAGTTGTTTCAAATTATATCCATCTGCTTATGTAATACTAAAAAAATGAATAATAAAGTTGTTTACTTCTTATTGAACTAATGCCCCCGTTAGTTTAAGTGTAACTCTTCACAATTATTTCATATTATATAGGTAAATAGAAAGATAAATTAGAGTTTAGTTTATAGTTATAAAAATAAGTTATTTATACCCTTACAATTCTTCAAAAAGGAGAGTGCATGAAAAAGACTATTGTTTTTGTATTAACGATATTTATATTATTCTCAGGATTCGCAACACAAAGTTATGCGTTGTCAGATTCGAAAGCTGTGGCAATACAAGCATTGCTAGATGATGCCTGTCGTACATCAGGTGTGCCTGGAATGTCAATCTCAATACTTGCTGATGGTGAAGTGTTCTACTTTTCTTCTGGGTATGCAGATCTTGAAAAGGGGTTGTCTGCAAGTGAAAATACACTCTATGAGTTGGCCTCGGTGAGTAAAGCTTTTACTGGTATGGGGATTTTGCTATTGGAAGAGCAAGGGCTGCTATCAATGACTGACCCTATCCAAAAATATTTACCTTGGTTTACGTTAAAGTATCAAGGTAAACCTGTTGATATGCAAAACCTTACACTAAATAACTTTCTTCACCATACCAGCGGCCTAACAAATATTAGACATACTCAAAATATTCCACAAGGTAATACGCCTGATATGTTGCAAAAGACTGTGAAAACGCTGGTAGATGCAGAATTGGCGTTCTCTCCCGGTGAACAATATAACTATGGAACCGTTAATTATGACGTATTGGGTTTGGTTATTGAGATTGTATCACGACAAAGCTATGAAGACTTTATGAAGGAACAGGTATTTCTACCCTTAGGTCTTCACCAGACGTATGTTTATAAAGAAGATGCTCAAGCCACTGGACAGTTAGCACAGGGCTATCGTTCTTCCTTTTTTATAACAACTCCATTTAACGCTCCGGATTATGCTGGGAATAAACCTGCCGGCTATATCATTTCTAATACAAAAGATATGGCGCGTTGGATGGGCATACAGATGGGTATCGTGCAGGACATACCCGAAATATTTCACAGGGTTATCGAAAAATCACATAGGGGTGATATGTCTGTTTCGGCTGTCAATGATATGTATTATGCGGCAGGTTGGTCGGTAAATGCCGAACAAACGTTTATAGAACACACTGGGGGTAATCCAAATTTTCGAACCGAAGTAGCTATACTGCCAAATGAAAGAACAGCCATCTGCTTACTGAGCAACGGCGCAAATACCAATATAAACCTGGTGCTAAAAGTTAAAAATATATTAAACGGCAATCTAACTCAGTCATATGAGATAAGCGGCACACAGCTTTTGGACATCATTTTGTCGTCTACCACAATTATTCTTTGCCTATTGGCCGTTCTGTTATTTCTCTTAGGATTAAGAAAAAGGAAAACGAATGAACAGCAGCCAATGACAAAAAAGAGAACAATCGTAACAATTATTTTCCTAATCGCTACGATTGCCCAGTGTATAATGTTTTTTGCCTTCGATTGGTCAACGATACTTATTTGGCAAACATATAGTGTTCTTACAGCTTTAATTTCGTCAACATTATTAACAGCAAGCATTACTTGGTTTGTATATACTCACCGATTAGATGCCTCGGTCCGAAAATAAGTATAATGTTAAGTAATTAAATCCTAATTTATCGATATTCTTAATTTAAAAAACAGGAAGACACCTCGGTGTCTTCTTTAATGTCATCGACACTTCTCCTAGTTAAACCCACTTGCTATTTCTTCCACTAACCAGCCCCGTTAGTAGAAGAAGGATTTTTAAACAACTATATTTTAAAAGAATGAAATCCATTACGATGGCAGAATCACACGGTGCATTAGATAAAGTAGAAGACCCGATTGCAATGCTAAATCAGTATGCAAGAGAAATGGAAGAAAACCTGACAAAAGGACAAGAAGCTCTTGCGAGACAGATCTTCCTTGAGAAAAAACAGAAGGGATTGATTTCTGAAACAGAGGTGTTAATTGCTAAAAGAGAACGCCAAGCAAGGCTTGCCGTAGAACAGGGTGACGATCATATGGCCACTCTTGCCCTGTATGAAAAAAACTTGCAGGAAAATCAGCTGAAGCTGTATGTGGAACAATTTAAAGCCATTCAGCAGCAGACAGAGTCCCTTAAAGAGAAATGGCAGGAATTCAAAGGAACATACAATGAGCTGCTACATAAAAGAATCTTATTAAGCAGCAGAGCTAACGTTGCTCGATCGATTAAACAAATGCAACAAACGACTCTCTCATTTAATTCCGAAAACATCGCAAAAGGAATGGCTCAGGCAGAAGATCGGATTTTATTAATGGAATCAGAAGCCCAGGCTTTTTATCAATCCACTCAACCGAATGAAGTTTCAGCGAAAGGCTATATGGATAACAGCCTGGAAGAGCTTCTGCAAGAGGAGCTTCAAAAGCTAAAGCAAGGTTCATCTAAAGAAACAGCATAAATAGTGTTTGGGAAGCACCTTTTCATTACGGCGCTTCCCTTTTCATTTATTTATTTCTTTTCTCAAACACCTTTACCAGCTCTTTTCCCATCAGTTCAGATGAAAAGGGATCACGGCTTGTCACTGTTTGCTCATCCGCCCATACGGCATGCGCTTTTTTGTTTCAGTCTCCTTTATGATAAGAATCAATCTTTGGCTCTGAACTAAAAGGTAAAACGTTTGGCAGCCCATCTGATTCAATTTTTCCGGGATAACCAGTATAAGAATTAGGCTTCAAAATCTTTTATCTTAGCATCCGGGCTTAATACCTTTTCCGGATTAAACTTTGCTAACGGCTCGCCATTTTTTACTTTATTGACCCAGTCATGATTGGCAAGAGCGCCCTTTCCTAAGGTAATAACGTCGGCCTCGCCTTTTTCAATGATTGCCTTTGCTTTTTCTGGATCTTCTAAATGGCCGTTAGCGATAACCGGAACTTTGCCATACTTTTTTGCTAAGGCTGCTAAGGAGGGACCACCATCACCAAAGGCTGAATCAGTAGCAACGGTCCCCTCTCCTTCCGGAAATGCGGGCTGCCATGCTTCATACTCCGTCACATGGATAAAGTCGAGACCAGCCTGACCTAACTGGCCAAAAATAATCTCTGCATCTTTTTCTTTTCCTGCCCACTTATGCTCATAATCATTCACTTTTCCTTGGGAGATGCGAATGCCAACCGTAAAATCTTGTCCAACGGCCTCCCGGACACTTTTTGATACTTCCGTTAATAAACGTACCCTATTTTCAGTAGAGCCGCCGTACTCATCTGTGCGCTCATTTGTATAATCCGTTAGGAATTGATCGAGTATATACCCATTTGCCCCGTGAATTTCTACACCATCGAATCCCGCCTCTTTGGCACGTTTAGCCGCATTCACAAATCCATGGATGACTTCTGTTATCTCTTTCTTTGTTGCTTCTCTCGGTGTTTGGAATGGACCTTTTCCTCCGTAAAACTCCATTTGCTCTCCTTTTGGCTGAACAACAGAAGGTCCGATGGTTTCCTTTACAAAACGGTTTCCTTGAGAAAGGGCGCCCGCATGCATCAGCTGGGCAACTATTTTTGCGCCCGCTTGGTGGACAGAGTTTACTACTCTCTTCCATGCTTGTGCTTGTTCGCCGTTAGCAATGCCCGGCTGGTTTAAGTACCCTTGACTATACTGTTCATCCGGATAAATGCCCTCCGTAATAATGAGCCCAAAGCCGCCGCGGGCAAATGACGTGTAATAGGAGAGCATTTGCTCAGTTGCCCGCCCTTCGGAGGTGGCACTTGTACGCGTCATTGGGGCAACTCCTACCCTGTTATCTAGTGTGATGTTGCCTACCGTTACTGTTTCAAATAATAACTGGGTGTCTCTCAAATTTAAAACTCCTTTCCTCGATAGAGTCACTTATCAGTATGCTCCACTTAATAAAATTTTTTCGTTAACAGCCATCCCTATGACAGGACATGCCTTCGATTGAAATAGCTGCTTTTTTCTTTTGACTCTCTTCATTTATAACTTGCTCAAGCGTTTCTTTAGATCGTATTCCTCCGATAGTCGTGTTCCCAATGACGAATGTTGGCACGGCCGTAATGTTCACTTCTTCATAGGCATGTGTTAGCGCCTTTTGGTGTGCTTCTTTATAGGTTCTTCTCTCCAAGGCTGTCCGATACTCCGACTCATTAAGCCCAATTTCTCCAGCTACTTTTGTTAGCACATCAATGTCCCCAATATCTTGTTCTTCTTGAAAAAAGGCACGAAGCATCCGATCATTATACTCGTTGCCCTTTCCTTTCTCTTTTGCATATTGATATCCTTCAAACGCCAGATGTGTGTATGGCTGTGGTGATATGCTTGGCAAGACGATAGCAATTCCCATACGCTCAGCCAACGGATAGACCGATTGCTTCCAGGTACTTTGCAAATAGTCTCCCTCAGGCTTTAACGTTTCATTTGGATAAGGACGCAGCTCGAAAGGCATCCATTCTACTTCTACATCCTTCCCTTTGATCGCTTCTTTTAACGGTTTTTCTGCCAAGAAACAAAAAGGACATACATAATCTGAATATACCTTAATCTTTATAGTCATTGCGATCTTCTCCTTTTCTTGCATGATTGTGTCGCACATCTGACCTATTCCCTTGACTGTGAAGGAAATTCATCACACATTCGATTATTATCCACCTACTTTTGTATTTTATTTTGTTGTGCATTTTTCTAAACATCGCCATATGCACCTTTACACTCATTAATCATTGCTTATATGTGTATTTTCAAGTAAGGTATCTTGTTTGCATGTTTTTATAAATTTTATATTTGAATTTTGCACAATATGTAATTAGTTAAAAATTTATAGTCTTAGCTGATTAGTATAAAAAACAGCTCAACGGTTTGTTAAGCTGTTCAGCGCATTTCTGAGGAATTTTTAATTGGATAAAGAAAGAATTTTTAACGCCCAAGCAATAAACCGCCATCGTTTAGTTCCATATACTGTCTTCTTTTTCTTTTTGATACTATGATATATTTGCAAAGCAGCCTCTTCTGGAGATGCTGCCCAAAACAGTTTATCAGGTTCGCCTTTAGCCATTTCCGTATCAATGAATCTGCATTTAACGTCCGTGGCAAACACGTTTTCCTGTTGCATTTTTAGTTTTTTTCGGATGTTCATCAAGTAGTTGGATACGAAAGTTTTTGAGGCATTGTATAAAGGAGCAACCGGATTAGCCATTAATGCTCCAACCGATGATAGGCCGAATAAATGACCTGCATTTTTCGCTAGAAAATGCTGATATGCCACGTTCACTGTCATTACAAAACCTGAAACATTCTCATCTATTGCCTCCTTTGACAATCGACTTATGTATTAGTTGTTCTTGGAGAGCAAGGAGCTTATCTTCCCTTCTAGCGGCTAACCCGACAATATATCCCTCATTCGATAAAATTTCCGCCAATTCTTCGCCTATTCCGGAACTTGCACCTACAACTATCGCTTTTCTCAAGTCATCCTCTCCATAGTTCTATTCTTATCTTTTCCAGATTCTTTAGTATTAGAAATCTTTTAACAAACGTTAAACCAATTAGACGTTATTTGGTTTGTCCCTTTCTACTAACTGTGATCTGTTCTTATGACGATCGACGAATTGTTTTTTATTTCATCATATTCTCGAATTCTTCAATATCCTTATTAAATTCGGATTGCGTTTCTATGATTATTTGCTGTAAATCATCGGTTATTTGGCTAATCCTTCTTACTTCGTTTGAAATGTTTTCTACATTCATATTCATATTTTTAACGGCATGATCAACCTGACCAGCCAATTTCCGCACTTCATCAGCGACCACCTTAAAACCTCGTCCATGTTCTCCCACCCGGGCAGCTTCAATAGCTGCATTTAAGGCTAGCATATTCGTTTGTGAGGAAATATTGCGTATAAGTTTAGATATCTCACTGATTAGATCTGTTTGCGTTTTTAATGATTCGATGGCCTGAATTTTTTCAGAAGAATTGGTGACAATTATATTGACTAATTCTACGGGCATATCTTTTAATTGAGAAATGATTCCCCTTGTATAATTTTCTCGTTCTGTAATATTAGTGGCGATTTTCAGAACAGCTTCCACTTCCCCGTCCGCATCTCGAACCGGAATATAGGTCGCTTCGAACCATAGTAAATTTTCCCGCTTGCTTACTCTCTGAATTTTCTCTTGGAATTTGACTCCTTTTCCAAGGTTCATCCACAAGTCTTCATACTGCCTGCTGTTTCTAAACGCTGGCCTGCAAAATTGCTCATGCTTCATATTTTTCATTTCACTGGCTGTATAGTCCAAAGTCTTTGCAAAGTTTTCATTCGCCCAAATCACTTCTCTGTTCAAGTTAAATTCTATCATTGCTAAGTTGGACTCCAATGCCGTTACAACAGCTGCTTCGTTTAATACTTGCGAAGTCATTTTTTACCCCTCTCATTGTAGGGGCAGCCCAGCCATCATAACCCATTTGGTTTTAGACCTGTCGGCTTTGCGTCCTAATCTTTCGACAAGTTTGCTTTTCACATTTTTAATAAGTAATAGTTATATTATAAATCTTTTTATTGGCAATGTTATAAAATTTTGCAGAAAATAAAAAATCACTATTAGGCTACTGCTATAAGATGAAAATAAAGTTATTTCATTTTATAACGTCAAACAAGCATACCCCCGTTCAGACTTCAGAACGGGGGTAATTCGATAGAAGATGCTTTACTGCGCTTGAAAGATAACTGATACGCTGACTTTCTAATTGATTATCATTACTTTTTTGAAACTGGTATCCATATTTCACTTTTGAAAGTGGGTGAAGTTACATCTTTATTTTCGTTCCACAGGATTTCTGGACCTTCTATTTGTTCATAATTTGAGGATGGGAACCATTCAGAATAAATGCGTCCCCATACATCTTGCAGCGTATCCGGAAATGGTCCGATGGCTTCAAATACAGCCCACGATAGAGCAGGAACTTCAAGCTGTGTTAGATGATCAGGACACGCTTTCGTTGTTGCCACGCCAATATAGTGATCAAGTTCCCCTTTTTCCTCCATCCTGCCTTCAGAAAAGTTGGTGGATGCACTAAGAAGTCCTATAGGTTCGACATTAGAAAGTTTTTTTAGAGTATTTATCGTTTCACTATCTAAGCTTCTCCACATAGAGGCAATGTCCGGATTAACTCCGTTGAAAATAATAGGAACTCTTTTCTTCATACCCACGATGCGAAATGCCTTTTTTTCTTCCATTCGATAGTTCATTTCATTTCCTCCTTTGATTGATAAATGGAAGGTCATTCGTGGATAAGCTTTAAGTAAATGACCATTACTTCTAGCCTCTGATGGTGTGATGCCATGCAAATTTTGAAAAGCCCGTGCAAAAGAATCGGGGGAATTGTATCCATATTTCACGGCAATGTCAATGACCTTTACGCAGCTGTCTTTAAGCTCAAACGCGGCAAGAGTAAGCCGTCTGCGCCGGATGTACTCTGATAATGAAACACCTGAAAGAAAGGAAAACATCCTTTTAAAGTGATATTCGGAGCAGAAAGCCCGTCTTGCTACTTCTTTAAAATCAATCTCATTCGTAAGGTTTTCTTCGATATATTGTAATGCGCCATTCATATCTTTAAGCAAATCCATTAATATGACCTCCTTTATCAAAAGAATAGCAGGAGTTGAATGTATCCATCCGACTTTTCGTGCACAGTTATGCAGGGTTCACTCATAGATAGTAAAACATGTTATTCAACAACATGAAAAACTCATTTGGAATACAAATGAGTTTTTTCTTTTAAACCAATATTTATAGACTACTTTTAATCCGTATCTATTTTAAACTAACAAGTTCTAGGCTATCAAATGAGAAAACAACTTTTCATCTTACAGTCGCTAATGCTGGTCTTGAAATGGAAAACATTGAAATATCATGAATCGTTTGCCCATGAATGATTATCTCGCTTAGTACTTCTCCTAAAACGCTACTATACTTAAAGCCGTGTCCCGAAAACCCACCGGCAATCATCACGTGCGAAAATCCAGGGTACTGATCTATAATAAAGTCCTTATCGGGGGTTTTTGTAATCATACAGGAGCTGCCCTTTATAAGTTTGCCGGCTGCTCCTGGCAAAAACTTTTCTAAAAAGTTTCTTAAATCTCCTTCATCATTAAGGTATTTGCCAAAGTCCTGACTCATTGCATCTGGATCTGTTTCTCTCTCCGAATCATTCCGGCCAACTTTCACACCACCACCTGTTATATTTGGAAACCCATAGTATTTTTGATTTTCTACATTAAAATAGAAGCAAGGCAGCAAAGGATGTTCATAATTCTTACTATTCGCTTCAAACCATCCTAATGTTTTACGCATTGGCTGTAACGGCAACCTTAATGACGAAAGAAGTTTACCTGTCCAAGCTCCTGCACAAATCACCACTTTATCAGCATAAACAGTCTCATTTGTAGTTTTTACAGCCACTCCACTAGTTGAAAAATCAATGCATTCTACTTTTGTATTATTCTTTAGTGACATATTATATGTTAGACCTAACTGTTTGTATGCAAGGATACATTGTTCATTAAGAAGAGCTCCAGAGGAGGATTCAAAGTAGCCAACAAGATGTTCAGGAATTGAAAAACCCGGCCATCTTTTTTGAATTTCATTCGCCCTCATCCTTTCTAAGGATAAAGAATGCTCTGTAGCACTTTTGACTGTTTCTTTTATAAAGGGAGCATCATCTTCTCCCACCATCAGAGTACCAGATGGAATGAAAAGTGTCTGACCCACTTCCTCTTCTAACTGCTTCCACAACTGTTGTGCTCTGAGAACGAGGCTTACATAATGGCCGCCTTCCCCAGTGGCATGGCGGATTAACCGAGTTTCCCCATGATGGCTTCCCCTGCCATGTGGAGGATCAAACGCATCGATTAATAAAGTATCGATCCCCTTCTTAGCTAAATAACAGCCTGTGGCCATTCCGACAGAGCCGGCACCAACAATAACGACACTGTAATGCTTTTTCATAGCGGAGAGTCTCCCTTTCTATTCTGATCAATACTCTGGAACTCTCATTTCCCAGACATCATGAACTTGCGGGCTATTTGTAAGCAACAATCCCCAAACCAAAGCTAAAACAACATGGTTAAGATAAAAAACGTCACAGAAAGGATGCTAAACCTTTCCCTCGCATTTGTCCTCTTCCTTCCTGGATTGTCTTACTCTACCCTTCAACTAAAGGAGCCGGGAATGAGAGGAGAAGGAAAATACTTTTTAAAGAATGTAAAATAAGTCTATTTGCCTCTGGCATACTTTACCCAGCCCACTATTACTGTTGCTGCTGCTATATAGCAAACACTAGCTGAAAAATAAACGATAAAATCCCATATACCCATTGTGTGACCCCCTCTTTCAGTAAGTAATTAGATTTTTCGCTATTTCCGCTGTTCTTGTTTATGCATCTACTTTCTCCGTAGGCATGTTTTGATAATTTCGCGGCATTTTATGCAATGTCATAAAGTGAGTAACCCAAAAAACAACTAAATTTACGACGATCCCTACTGCAATGGCCGGAATGCCAAAAGGTTCTCCTAAAATGTTCAGCCATAGGATCGTGACAAGCAGGCCCGCTACAATGGCTGGCGGCCCAGCATATGGAGATACTTTGCGCTCCGAAGGCCCTCCCCAAAGTATAGCTATACATAGTGGTGGCAAGACCGATGGAGCCCATAGCTGAAAAGCGTATAACATGAGCCCCATTACACTAGGGATAAATAACGATACAATAATCCCGCCAATTCCAACTATCAAAGTGGAGTATTTTGTCCATTTTAACAAGCTGCTGTCATCAGCACTCTTGTTAATAATCTTGCCGTAAATATCTCTTGTAAAAATAACGGCTGCCGTATTTAAGATAGAGCTTCCTGTCGACATGACAGCTGAAAGCAATCCACCAAATACTAACCCCACAATGCCGATCGGTAAGTACTCCTGTGCATAAGTAACAAATACCACATCTCCATTTAAACCTGGAAATTCAACAAATCCAATCAGACCGATTACCATGATTACGATGGTAAGAAAAATGTACATAATAGCAAAAGATACAGTGCTCCACTTGCTAATATTGGACGTTTTAGAAGATGCATATCGCTGGATATAGTGCGGCGCTAGTGCCTCTCCTAATAAAAAACTTAAGAATGTTGCAATAAATATACCAACTGTCCAAGGTCCTCCAAAAAAGACTAAATGCTCTGTATCAATGGCACCTACTTGATCAATAATCTGTGTCATGCCTCCCATTTTGTTAACACCTATGACGGCGGCTGTAGCCATACTGCCCACAAGAATAATAAACTGAATAGCGTCCGTGTATATAACTGCTAGCATCCCTCCTGCCCATGTATAAATGATTGTTATTAACGCACCAATAATGGTTAAAGTGATAAAGGGCAACTCGATAACCGGCTCCAAAATACGACCGAGCGCCAAAACCTGAACACCAAACATGCTTGCCATAAACAAGAATGCAATAATACTGGCTATAAGCTGGCCTGACCTTCCAAAATAAAACTCCATAATATCGCCAATCGTATATATATTTTCCATCTTACTTATGCGCGGTGCTACGAAAAATCCAATCAGAATTTGGCTGATGACCACTCCTAGAAGTGCCAAGAAAACAACAATACCAGTTTCATAAACGAAAGAAACTCTGCCAACTGTTGCCCCACCGCCGGCTAATGTAGCCCCGATGGTCGCAAAAATCAAAGCAAATGGCATAGATCTCCCTGCGACAGAATAATCACTGAAGGATGTAATCTTATTCATTGTGAAATAACCGATCCATAAAACAACTAACATATAAACAACTAGTATGGTAAGGTCCAGCCCACTTAGCATCATAATCCCTCCTGTATTTTCATTTATCGTTACTCATACAGCAAAGCGATTCGGTTCAAATGGCTGTATATTAAATTCGGTTTGCCCGGAATGAATTAAATCTGACATTATCTTGCCTGTAGCAGGCGCCATGGCCATGCCGACCATGCCATGTCCGGTTGAAACAAACAGGTTTTTATAGTCTGGAACTCTCCCTAAAACAGGTAAGCCATCCGGTGTCATCGGCCGCATTCCTGTCCACTCTTCCTCCATATCACCCGTTAAATCTTCATTTAAGTAACCTGAGACAGCGGAGCGGATTCCTTGCAGCCGCTTCTTATCAAGTTTCGTGTTAATTCCCGACAATTCCATCGTGCCACCCATTCTTACCGCACCATCAAATGGTGTGATTCCTGCTTTGACATCCCCCAAATAAAGGGGCCGCTGGATATGAATCTTTGGGTTAGTGGCGGTAATGCTATAACCTTTTCCAGCAGTTAAGGGAAGAGCATAACCAATTCTCTTGGCTAAAGTGCCAGACCATGCTCCATTTGCTAACAAGAAGTGATCTGCTTCAATCCGAGTTGATTTTGTGTGTACGGCTATCACTTCATGTCCCTGTCTTTCCATGTCGATGACTTCTGTGTGGGGCAATAGTTCTGCACCGGAAGCGGCCAGCTTTCTTGTAAGCGCTTTAGAAAAAGATTCTGGTCGAATATGATATTGTTTTGAAAGTAAAATTCCTCCAATTACTTGATTAGACAAGTTGGGTTCTAGGTCTCTCACTTCTGCAGCACTCAGGGCAACTGGTGATTCGTGTCCATGAACAGCCGCTCCATTTTCCAGCCGCTTTATTTTATTGTTAAGATTTTCTTGATGCAAGAAAGCGAATAAGATTCCTTTTCTGTGTAATTCAAAGTCCAATCCTTCAGACTGAAGGGAATCAAATAATTTCAATGTCGATTGGCTCAGTGTTAACAAGGCTGTTTCTCCATCTTCAAAATCGCGTTCGTTACAATACTTCATAAACTGGCTCACCCATCCGGATAGCTGAGGAAGTGCGGATGGCTTAATATACAAAGGACTGTCTTTTTGGAGCAGCATTTTAAATGATTCTGTCATTAATCCGGGGGCTGGGACGGGTTCGTGTAAAGCTGGACAGATCCACCCCTGATTTCCCCTTGAACACGCCTCTCCAAATTCTCCTTTATCCACGACAGTCACATCGTAGCCTGCTTGTATTAAATAATAGGCACTGCTAAGACCAATGACACCGCCTCCAATAATAACTACTTTCTCTTTCATATCTAAATGCTCCTTTCCATTCATCAGCAATTCATTTGAATTTTCTGATAATTTTATTTAATTTTATTATTAGTGGCGGAATTGTACATTGTTTCATGTGCCTAATATTCAGAAGTTTTTCACAAGAAATTTTTTACTTTTTGCACAGTCATACTTTGTTCAGTCATTTTATACAGCCTGCCTACATGTCCGATGTTCCCATATTCTCCATCATTACAGCGAGATAGAGCATAAATGCATTCTTGTAATTTTTAAGATCGATATCGCTAATTTCATAAATTTTATTCAAGCGATATTGCAGTGTATTTCTATGAATAAATAACCTATTCGCGGCACTTTTCTGATTGAATCCAGATTCACACCATGCACAAATTGTTTTGGATAAATCTTCCCAATCAGACTGTTCCTTCAAAGACGTTAACATACTTAATATGTAGCGCTTCGATAGATCTTTTTGGATGCTTGATACTAAGTCTTCAAAAAACAAATCTTGAATAAAAAAAACACCTGAAGAAGCATGTAGCTTTTTTCCAATTTTCAAAGCTCTCCATGCATCTTTATAGGATTGGCTTAATTCATTCATATTCTTTGCAATGGCGCCAATTCCGATAGAGGCGGAGATTCCTTTTGCTTCAAATTGAGCGATTATGCTTGAACACTTATCTTGTATCTCTTCGATAACTCCGTGTTCTGAGAATTGAAAGGCCAGAGCGGAAAGAACAATAAATTTATCATCCTGCATAGGAGCAATCAAGTCATTTGCTTTGTGAAAAGTCTTTTGTATGATAGCTAATACGTCTAGCTTTAGAGACTGAATCTGCAGTTCAGCAGATTGCTGCCCTCCTGCTTTTTCATATATTTTTTTAGTTAAATTTTCAAAACGAAAAAGATCAATGGCGATAGCTATATGAGGCGGCTGTAAATCATAACCTAGCTCGTGTCCTCTAGACAACAAGTAAGATTCGTCGCTCTTTTCATCATCAAAAACAGAAATCTCTTGGATCAAATTCTTCACCGCTTGTTCCCGAAGATGACTGGATTTCATATACATTTCTTGATGAAGCATCGTTTCAATATATCTCTTTAATAGATAACAATATTTCTTTACCTTTGCTTTTTCACCTGCCATTCCAAATGATCCAATATTTTTATTGAATAATTCAATGGGTAAAGCAAATCCTGGTTTCGTACCTTTCATTTTATCGATATTCATCGTATCTGGATTCGGCTTGCCTGTTTTGATAATTTGAACAGAGGCTTCATGAAAATCACCTAGCCTGGAAGGATCACTTGAACCAATAATGATCGAATCTTCATCTGTTATAATTACTTCATATCCAATAATCTCGCTTGTCGAAACGGCGATCTTCTGCGCAATATCGTCTAACATACTAGTACACCTCCCGTGCTCACTTTCTACAACTTTTTAGCTATTTTATTTATATAAAAATTCCTTCTTTTATTTTCGCATAATAGCAGTGTTTCTGGGAGATCTGCTGAATAGAAAGCTCCTCAGAAAAATAGCTACCAGAAACATCAACAGAAAGCTCTCTAAATAAAAGGTGCTTAGACTACTATTCCTTTACGTATTTAAATACAAAAAAGCCCCGGATTTCGGGACTTTTTAATCTTCATTTTAAAATAAAACCACTTAAAACCATAAGTACGTTTAAAATGACATGCCATACGATAGACGGAACAATGCTTTTAGATTTGATGGTGAGCCCGCCATAAAATAGCCCTCCCACAGAAAAAGCAAGGCAAGCAAGCCATGGAAAACCAAGTGAATAATGCTGCAAACCGAAGCCTAAGCTCGTGATGATGACTGCCCACTTTTCACCTAGTTGCTCGGAAAAGCGGCTTAAAAGAGCCCCTCGCCAAATCAGTTCTTCCAATACAGCATTTGTAAGCGAAAAGATAATAGTTAACAGCCAGACTTCCTGAATGAAAGACCAACCGTTTAGAATAACAAATGGTGTGCATATTAAAATATTTACCGTTACTGCTATAGTGAGAAAAAATTTAATCTTTGTCTGGTGAAAGCCAGACCAGATAAAGGGAAAATAAATGTATTCATTCCATTCGGGCCTTCTCCAATATCTAATAAACGGAGAGCTTGAAAAGAGTGAGAGTACAACCAGCGGGATTAAAACAGTCACTAACGATAATCTATTTAAAAAGATATGTAATTCTCGCGATTCAGCTTGAACGATCCCATGAGCGTTTATGTACAAATAAATGAAGAACCCTATCCCAAAGAAGCTAGTGGTATAAACAAATGATTTTAGAGGTTTATCCAAAATCACAAATAAAAAAATAGCAAAAAAGATGCACAAGCTCATGAGTAAGTAACTGTGAATTTGTATGGAAATAACAAGCAAGACAAATAAAGATAAGCAAGCCATGCTTTTAGTAAAAGTATGGTGTATGTTCATCCTCTCCTTTTAAGAGCGCATCCTCCTTATTTTGCTTAATTGCTTCTGGATGCCGCCTACGTGTTGAATGTTGGATATATTGATATTTTCAAGACCTTTATCATTCAATTATAACGAAAAGATCATCGTCCATGCATAAGTTTAATAGCAGCGAAGAAAAAATGCTTGGAATAATGTAATCCAAGCATTTTTTATAAATTATTGTCTATCGGGTTTTAATTTCATCATCGCTCCAAAATACTGTTGAGCGGTAGTAAAACAAATAAATGCACAAAGCTCACTGATTTCAGCTTCAGAAAAATAATCGGCTACTATTTGAAAGGCCGAATCCGGAACATTTCCTTTTTCATATTTTAAAAATACCTCTGCAAATCCTGTTGCGACTGCTGTTTTTTCATCAAATAAATGCGGATCGGGCTTCCCTTTTGCCTTGCAATACTCACAGCCATTACTTTGTGCCAAAGTTCTTCTAACCTGCTCTTTTAGTTTAGATGAAAGCAGTCCATCCTGCTCCAGCACTTCTCCTAAATCAGACCATGCCTCCATTACTTTTCTATTGTGGCCTAATAATTTTTGAAAAGGTGTCTTCCCGAAGTTTGATTGAATAACTCTTGCCACCTTCACCACCTCCTTGTTACATTAAATATAAACTGAAAAAGCTTGATTTCACATTAAATACTAAATGTTTTTCCATAAGGTAAATTAAACATTCAACAAAAAAAGGGAGATTTCTTTAAAAATGAAAATAGATGAGATTGATAAGAAAATATTAGTTGAGTTATCGCAGAACAGCCGTTTATCGATGAGTGAACTTGGAAGGAGAATTAATTTATCTTCCCCGTCTGTTACTGAACGGGTCAGACAAATGGAGTCATTTGGAATTATCAAGAAGTATACATTAGACATTGATTACGAAAAATTAGGGCTGCCTATTCAATGCATCGTAGAGGCAACAGTGAAAAATGGGGATTATAACCGCTTTAAAAGGTATATAGAAAGCCTTCCGAATGTTGATTTTTGTTACCGGATTGCGGGCAATGCCTGTTATATGCTGAAGATGCAATTTGAAAATTTCTCTCAAGCAGAAGAGTTCATTAACACAGTCAATCCTTATGCTTCTACTGTTACCCATTTTATTTTTTCAGAAGTAGAAACAAATGTACAAATAGATTTAGAATGACCCTTTCTACGCTACTAAATAAGGAGACCTAAGTTGTTAGAGTAGAAATCGATGGGCTGTCGCCTGTTTTAACAGGTGTAAAAAGCTCTATTCAGGCATTAGTCATAAAAAGAAAAAGGCTGCCAATCTGCTAGCCTTTTTCTTTGCTTCATTCAATGGTCTTTATTCCAATCCTTGCAAAGTTAGATTTTATTTATGTTTTCATAAACGATGGGCAGTTTGAGCGATTCGGCCGGCAGTGGGCGGCTAAAATAATAGCCTTGCCCCTCATCGCATCCTTCCTTCTTCAGAAAAGTCAACTGTTCGTCCTCTTCAATCCCCTCTGCAATCACGCCTATATTCAATTTATGGGCCAAAGATATAATGGTAGAAGCAATAGCCATTCCATTTAAGTTTTGTTTCACATCTTCAATAAAGCTGCGGTCAATTTTCACATGGTCAAAGGAAAACTGTCTTAAATAACTAAGCGAAGTGCATCCTGTTCCAAAATCATCAATAGCCATTGAAATACCGATTGCTTTTAGCTTCATTAAATTTTCTTTTAAAAGTTTAGTATCCTCTATTAAAACACTCTCTGTCACTTCTAGCTCTAGCCATTTTGCCTCAAGTCCTGTCTCTTTAAGCACCATGCTTACTGTTTCAACAAAACTTGGGTGCCGCAACTGTATAGTGGAGACATTGACGCATACTTTAAAGGGAGGGTGCCCAAGATCCTGCCAAGCTTTATTTTGAGAGCAAGCTGCGTGAAGAACCCAGTTGCCTATGGGAATGATTTGTCCACTTTCCTCTGCAATCGGGATAAATTGGTCCGGTGATATAAAACCAAGATTGGGATGATTCCATCGTATTAATGCTTCCATCGCTCGCAGCTCACCATTATTCAAGTCGACAATCGGTTGATAATAAAGCAAAAACTCCAGATTCTTAATCGCTGCTTTTAAATCTTTTTCAATTGTTAATTTGTAAGCAGCCTCTACTTCCAGTTCTTTTGAATAGACTGTATAGCTGTTTCTCTCATGCTTTTTTGTGTAATACATAGCTGTATCAGCATTTTTTATTAATTCCTCTACACTTTCTTTTTCTCCATCATTAAGTGCAATCCCTATACTCACTGAGGTCGATACAGAGTGCCCCATCACATCAAAAGGTTCTGCCATTGCCTGATTTAGACGCTCGGCTAATAATATGACTTCTTCTTCATCCGTATCGGGAAATAATATGACAAACTCATCTCCAGCAAATCTGCTAATCGTGGCGGTTTCATGTACAATCTCTTTTAATCGCCTAGAAACCGCTTTTAAAAATTCATCTCCTACATGGTGTCCCAGTGAGTCATTGATCACTTTAAAGCGATCCATATCCAGAAAGAGGACCGCATACTGGTGATGACTCCCTTCTGATAGCTTGGCAACTTGCTGGAGCCGATCCTCAAACAATTTTCGGTTTGGCAATTTAGTTAATGGATCATAGAATGCCAGGTCATCCATCAACCTTCTATGCTCTAATTTTTCTGTAATATCTTTAGCAATCCCATAAGCCCCTATGACTTCTTCGCCTGATCTCATCGGAAAATTGGTAATATCCAGGTATTTCTGTTCTCCATTTTTGCACATGATGGAAACTTCATAGTTTTTGGTAGCTCCCTGTTTCGCTTCTTCAAAATTGTGAACAGCAATGGGCAGATCTTCAGGAACGATCAGCGGAATAAAAGACATCTCTAACAATTCATTTGTCGAATAACCTGTTAGCGCTTTACACCCCGGATTCGCATCTATAAAATTGCCGTCCATATCAAAAGTGAAAATAGCATCTGGGTTATTATAAAAGAGAGATTGGAAGCGCTCTTTATTTTCTTTCAACTTTACATGAGCAATGACTTCTTTTGTTATATCAACCACTGTTCCGAATATCATTCTTTTGCCATTCACAATGGCTTTAGTCGCATGCACGGCTGCATGTATCAGACTACCGTCTTTTTTAAATGCTCTCACATGGTATGGCACTTGAGCCCCGCGCTCTCCCGTTTCTTTATGAACGCCTTCTCGTAATAAAGATAAATCATCAGGATGTATTAATTTATCCAATGCGACTTTGTCTCCAACTAACTCCTCTTTTGTATATCCAACAAGTTGGCAAAATTGATGATTAATATACGAGTAAGTAGCATCTTCTAATACGTACATACCGACAGGTGCATTTTCAACTAGAGTTTCAAACATCTCTTTATAAAAAGCAGGCTCTTTTGAAAGTGCTTGATGATTCTCCTCTAGTGAGCTCTGGAGATGGCCTTGAAATAGTTGTATATCACGGCTGCAGCTGTAGTTTTCATTGTTTTCATTTTTCATTATGTTTACCTCCAAGAGGACGGATTCACTTGTATAATTTAGAGTACCTATCTAGAGCAGCATTTGACAAGAGTAAATATAGACGAGCAAGCATTTAAATTGTGAATGATCCATCTTCTTCCACAAAAAGGATATACTTCACGTGGACAAAAAGACCGACATAGAATCGTAATTTGTTCTGTGTCGGTCTTTCTGCATTATGAAGAGTATTTTATTCAACAAGCGATTTTTACATTTTGGCTCTGCTAAAGATCCATGATATTTTTTGAATCGTTGATGATAATGGAGAACGTCCCCCTGCGCAGTGCCTGTTCATTGTCTATTACATTTCCCTTATCTTTCTTAAGGTAAACACCGTTCGTTATGTCATCATCCTTCATCCCCAGCATTTATGTTCTTCTTCCAAGAGAAGATCCTTTATAAGGTAGATGAAGTTTTTATTGACTAATCTGGCGATCGCTGTGGTCACCACAAAGAAAATAACTTAATTTCTTTATTCCGTGCTCTATCTCCTCTAAACTTGGCTCCCCGTATCCGATCATAATCTGGTTGTTCGGTTTCTGCTGTTCATACAGGCTAGAAATTCGATCTAACGCAATGCCTTGCTGATAAGCTTGGTGAATTACATGATCTTCTGTCAGATGAGCGGGCAATTCTAACACAATATGTAATCCCGCTTCCTCTCCTTTTACTTTAAAGCCCTGGCCTAAATATCTTTCAATATTCTTTAATAAGTGCATCCGTTTCTTCCGATAGAGCACCCGCATTTTCGCAACATGTTTGCTATATAGCTCTTTGTTTATGAATTCGGCCAACGTATGCTGGTCTACTTTAGAAACGGTTGATTTTAGATGCTTATTAAAATCTTCAAACGGCTTCACGAAATGAGCGGGCAATACAATGTAACTGATTCGTAAAGAAGGCATCAATGTTTTAGAAAACGTGCCAAAATAGATCACATGCTGAAGCTGGTCCAGATTGGCTAAAGTTGGAATAGGCGTACCTGTGTACCGAAACTCTGAATCATAATCATCCTCTATAATGACGCCTTGATTCTTCCTTGCCCAATTTAACAGATCTATCCTTCTTTGGATTGTCATGACCTGCCCATTTGGAAATTGGTGAGCGGGTGTCATATACAGGCAATTTATATGAAGATCTGGTACTTGGCAGCCCTCTTCATCTACATCCACAAGCTTATAGGGACGCCCAAGCTGCCGAAGTGTGGCCTTTGCTCTCATAAAACCAGGCTCTTCTATCCCTATGCTCCTATCTTCAAAAAACAGCATGCAATTCATAAATTGTTGTTGAAAGCCGCTAAAGACAAATACTTGCTGATAACTGCAACTTAGTCCTCTAGCTGTTGCTAAATACTGGGCAATCGCGCGACGAAGCACTTCTTCTCCTTGCCATGGGGCATTTTGAGGAGAAAGCATCTGCAGCTTTTCACGGTAAATGCGCAACCATTGATTATAAGGAAAGCTATGCAAATCTACCTGCCCGTTTCTAAAGTTATAAGCAGGGGGAACTTCTTGCTGATTGTTTGGTAAATCTTCCGTTTTGTTTTTTTGTTCATGCCATTCTTCCAAAATAGCCGCTACGAAGTACCCTCTCCTCTCTATCGAATAAATGTATCCTTCACTTACCAATTGATCGTATGCTTGTTGAACAGTGATCACACTGACATTCAATTGAACAGCTAACTTTCTTTTAGCGGGCAACTGCGTATCCTTTCTGAAATTCCCAAGCAAAATGCCTTGTCGGATGCCTTCATAAATTTGAAGAAACTTTGGCTTCTTATGAGAGAAGTGAATTTCTAATTCCATATCCATACTCCCTGGTATTATATTTTTTATCATTTTTGATACTACCTATATTATCAAAAATGCTTTTAAATGGTGACAGGGAGTGATACAAATGAGAAAACTAGAAAACAAAGTGGTTTCATTAATTCCCATCCAGTTAGAGCATATTGATGGAATCCACACTGCAGCCCAAGACATGAGCATTTGGGAGCATATGTCTGTTAACTTAATGACTAAAGAGGACTGTAGAAATTATGTAGAGGATGCGTTAAAGAAGCGTGAAAGTGGCACAGACTTTGCGTTTGTGATTTTCCATAATGACACCAAGCAAATTATTGGCTGTACTTGGTTATTGGATATTCACCCAGCGCATAAACGGTTAGAAATTGGTTCCACCTGGCTGAACCCAAATTATTGGCGCACAACCGTCAATACAAATTGTAAATGGCTGTTGCTGCAACACTGTTTTGAGGAGCTTGACTATAACCGTGTGCAAATTAAAACAGGGCACCGTAATGTACGCTCTCAAAAAGCAATTGAACGAATCGGCGGCATAAAGGAAGGGACTTTGCGAAATCATATGATCCAGCGAAATGGAGATATTCGGCACACGGTAATGTATAGCATGACACAAGAAGATTGGCCAAAGGTAAAACAGCTATTTCTGGCTCAATTGTTGTAAAAAAGCATAACTGCAAACAGGTGAATAGGTGTGCTTTATTGAACCCTGTTGATAGGGAGCTATAAATGACTTTAAAAAGAGCGCGTTCTTGCAAGCATTCATATATAATCACTCGGCAAGAACGCCTCCTCATCAGACCTACTCTATTCCGCTAATCCGCTTGTCTTCTCCAATGATCTCCTATGTATCTTACTGAAAGAGGCATCATTTTTCCGATAAGTAATAACCCGCTGCTCCTAATACGACACCCAACAAGGCTCCCCCCAGTACCTCACCTGGTTTGTGGCCAAGGACCTCTTTAAGTGGATCAGGTACCTTTTCTTCATATTTAACCGGATCATCTTTATGAATTTTATCGATCAATTCATCTAGGTCGTTCACTTTTAAAGTTAATTCTCCTGTTTGTCTGCGGATGCCCTGCGCATCGTACATCACAATGACCCCAAAAATAACTGAAAGAGCGAAATCGATGGACGATGCACCTTTTTTCATAGCAATGTAAGTGGCCAGAGAGGATACTCCAGCCGAGTGAGAGCTTGGCATTCCACCTGTGGCTAAAAACAGTTCAGGCTTCCATTCCTTTTTCTTTATATAATGAAGTGGTATTTTCAAAGCCTGGGCCATTCCAATACTTGATAATGCAGTAATTATTCCTTTATTCAAAATGCTCACCTCCATGTTATTTTGAAAAAAGTTGGTTGTTTTTATTCTTTCTTCAGATCATTAATAAAAAAGACAAACAGTCCTTACCATAGGGTTTAGCCGGTCTAATAGGATATTTCTCTTTTTTCCAGGAAGTTAAACAAAAAACTTGAGGAAAAACAGAATAGCTAGACTTTTTTCATCGATTGCTTCTTTTGGTGACTGTTTTTTTGTTATATTTATTTGAATTTTACATACACTACACTATTCACTAATTATCATATCTCTTCCTAAAATGATATGAACGTTATTCTACCGTCCGAAATGGTTTAGGTTTAAATGCTAAATCCATGCTTCTTCAATAAATACCATTATGCAGCCCTATTCTCATAACTGGGCCAGCGATTCTTTTGATATAGAAGAGACTGAGCTGCAAGAAATACTTCTTCTGTGTACCCCTTATTACATAACCCTTAGCTCCAACAGGCTTTACGTTACTATGGTAAAAGGGTCCCTCACGTAAACGGTCATGCTAAGCACCCCGCTCTTATTTTCGAACGGGGCGCCCAATAAATTGACCATTTAGCAAATCAAGCGAACTTGTTAGATGGATTCTTTATATTTTTTCAATTTACGAATGACGGAAGGCTGGCTGATACCTAGATATTCAGCCATTTCATACGTAGATTTACAATGTTTCTGTGCCTTAGAAAGCATTAGCTTTTCCACACGCTCCATCACATTTTTTAAATTGTGGTCTTCAATTACGAATTGTTCAATTAGCGACATCTCCTCCCCATTCGTTGGTTCTTGGCCAAGAATAGAAGCAGGTAAAGAATTTGGCCAAATCATCGGTTCCTCGGATGTTAAAATTAGCCGTTCCATTAAATTCTCTAACTCTCGTACATTGCCGGGCCACTTATACTTAAGCAGAACTTCATACGTGGAAGAGTGTAACTTTTTTGACGTATTGTATTTTCTATTAATAAGATCGACATAATGATTAATCAGCAAAGAAATATCTTCTTTCCGGTCCCGTAATGGAGGGATATGAACCGGAATAACATTGAGCCTATAATATAAGTCCAGACGAAAATCGCCTTTTTGAACCATTTCCTCCAAATCTTTATTGGTCGCTGCGACCAGACGAAAATCAATACGGCGTTCTTTATTCCCGCCTATTCTCATGAATTTTTTTTCCTGCAGCACTTTTAATAATTTTGCCTGCATAGCCAAGGGCAATTCTCCAATCTCATCTAAAAATAGCGTGCCATTATGGGCTTGTTCAATTAATCCTTGTTTCCCATTTTTTTGTGCCCCTGTAAATGATCCAGATTCATAACCAAACATTTCTGATTCAAATAAATTGATAGGAATGGTGCTGCAGTTCACTTCAATAAACGGTTCTTTTTGACGATGTCCCTGCGTGTGGAGCTTTCGGGCCAGCATGCTCTTGCCAACGCCGGATTCCCCTGTCATTAAAACAGTCGCATCCGTATTGGCCACCCGCTGTAGAGTTTTGGATATTTGCTGCATTTCCTTGCTCCGATAGTGAGTCTCTTTTTTTTCTCTCAACTCCTCTACCTCTGTTTGGTACCCTTTTAACTTTCTCTCTAATTGTTCATATTGCTCTTGCAGATTGCTAATTTCTGTTTGATCAATGGCATAGCTGATGACTCGAACAATATCTCCGTTTTCGTCGAAGATTGGGTAAGCCGTTGACATAATAATTTTGCCTTTCCTTGTATGCTGCATGATTTTAGTAGGCTGTTTCTTCTCAAGTACTATGGCTGTAATAGAAGGAGTAAGCAACCCCTGTTCCTGAAGTTTAAAAATAGATTCTCCAATATAGTTTTTTGGTTCTTCATCATAAACAGACCAATGATCGCTGTTCGTATATAAAATAATCCCTTTCTCATCCGTAATGGTAATGTTGTTATTAGAAGTCTTTATAATTTTCTCTAAAATAATATCTGCAATCGACATAAGATGCTCCTTCTTGCTTTTTTATTCATCTCTCTGTTACTTTTATTCATAATTAAAATATAATTCAAAAGTGGATCAATAATCAAGAAATGGATCAAAAAACCTCGAATTTGATACAAAAACAAATCGTTTTCTGTCATATCCAACGATAAAATGCCGAATTTTAGGCAAAAGAATGTTGGCACGCATCTTGCTTATAATATAAGGCACACCGCTTTAAATCAGTTTGAAAACGCTTAGATAGGAAGAAAAGGAATTTTTCACCTTATTCAATGAGTAAAAGTCTTCTTTCTATTAAACAGCAGGCAGATCTGGGAGACTTTTTTCATAAGTCATAAGGTTTTGATAAAAGATACGAATAAACAAACCTTAGACTAATGTTTGGCTAGGCCCAGTGAGATTTAAAGCATTCATTATTAAAAGGGGGCATGAAAATAAATTGTAAGATTTGTCAGAGAGCTGCCTCTTGAATTTTCTCAACATTGTTACCATTATAAATATTACTTCTATTTATAATGGCTATGAATGATGAAAATTAGGCAGAGAAAGTTTCTGATCAAGGTGCAGGGCATCAATAAACAATAACTTTTAAGATGGGGAATTTTGAAAAGGTGAGACAAACGTAAAACTTACGGAGTGGGTGATATAATTTGGGATTGCAAAATAATGATCTAAAACACGGACTAAAAACAAGACACGTAACAATGATTTCTATTGGTGGGGTAATCGGTGCAGGGCTGTTCGTAGGAAGCGGCACAATGATCACACAGGCAGGACCTGGGGCATTATTGTCTTATATTATTGCAGGATTGATGATCGTTCTTATCATGCGGATGCTTGGTGAAATGGCTGTTGTGAATCCTGATAGCGGTTCCTTTTCAACCTATGCACACCAGGCAATCGGTCCTTGGGCTGGATTTACTATCGGTTGGCTCTATTGGTTTAACTGGGTCATTATCGTTACAATTGAAGCAACCTTGTTAGGAGAAATGGTGAACAACTGGATACCTTCCATACCTATTTGGGTACCAAGTGTTATCTTTCCTATTTTGATGACGATTACAAATATTTTTTCGGTTAAAGCTTACGGAGAATTTGAGTATTGGTTAGCCTCTATTAAAGTAGCAGCCATCGTTATTTTCCTCGGTTTAGGCGTAGCTATCGTTTTTGGACTTATTCCCGGCGTTGAAGTTCAGAGCTTTTCCACTCTGGCTACAGTCGATCAATTTTTCCCTCATGGTTTTATACCGGTGCTGCTTGGAGTTATCTTTATCACATTCTCGCTATCTGGAAGTGAAGTGGCGGCTATCGCAGCCGGTGAATCAGAAAATCCAGAGAAAAATATCATTAAAGCAATAAACGCTGTAGTTTGGCGCCTTCTTCTTTTCTTTGTTGGATCAGTTGCTGTGCTAATCATGGTCATTCCGCAAGGAGCTGAAGACTTGCTTAAAACGCCTTTTGCCAGCGTATTTGATATGGCAGGCCTTCCTGCTGCAGGTCAAGTAATGAACTTTGTTATTTTTATTTCCTTGCTTTCTGTTTTGAATTCAGGACTTTATACAAGTTCCCGTATGGTATATTCTTTATCGAAAAAAGGTTCCGCTCCTAAATTCTTATCCAAGGTCAACGAGAGAGGAATTCCTATCTGGGCATTAGCAGCTAGTTTATTTTTCGCTTATGTCTTCACAATGTTTAAATTCATTTCTCCTGATACGCTATTTGTATTCTTAGCAAATAGTTCAGGCGGCGTAACGATCATTATGTATATTTTTATCGC
Organism: Pseudobacillus sp. FSL P4-0506; assembly: GCF_038003025.1. Taxonomy (NCBI): domain Bacteria; kingdom Bacillati; phylum Bacillota; class Bacilli; order Caryophanales; family Bacillaceae; genus Pseudobacillus; species Pseudobacillus sp. FSL P4-0506. The sequence continues at coordinate 2,693,452 of NZ_JBBOOI010000001.1, read as the reverse complement.
CTTCTCTCATATACGTTTACGAAGAAAAATGGAAAAAACAAATCCAGCGGCGCTAAAAGTAAAAATGTGGTTGTTCCCTTACTTAACTTATGCAACTATCTTTGTCTTATTAGTTATCTTTGTCGCTCAGGCTTTCATCAGTTCTATGCGCTTACAATTCTTCCTTACTACCATTTTGACCATTCTCGTTATCGGCTCTTACTTTCTTTTCTATAACAAAAAAGAAATCGTTCCAAATCTGTCTCAAGCAGATCTGAAGAAAGTCGAAACGGAAAATTGATAAACAACACCTCCACCTTATGGATGCTATTTCTCATAAGGTGGAGGTGTTTTATTAATAGCCAAATCTCTTAATCTTAGCAAAATGGTTAAAATCCAAAGCCGGTTTTTATCTTACAAACATTCATGATAGAATAATGATAATTAAGTAAATGATTGGAAAATCAGGCAAGCAAATCACCTGAAGGAGACTGCCCTTTAACTAATTGAGTTGAATCTCGAGCCAGAACATCCGCTAATCCTTCAATTCTTGGGCCGACAAGCACTTCGCTAGAGAAAGAGCCCTAGATGAAACATTCGTCATTACAAAATCAAAGGAGGAATAATTTTGATCGATTATATTTCTTTAGATATAAACATCCCTATTTTGCGCCAACTTCCTCCTCCGTTTGCTTCTGCCGCCATTTTATTTCATCCTTTTGTTCAAATGCCTGCTGGATGGAAACAAGCCCAACAAAAGTATCCAAATCATCACGTTTATCCAGACGATAGGGAAATCATAGAGCTAGGCAGTCCTGTTTCATGGAAGAAGATAATGCAGCAAAGTGGCCTGTCTAGTTTTGCGGAAGTTGCTACTGCTTTATCTGATAATTGGCTTGATAGAAAATATGCAAAGCCCCATTTAGCAAAGAAATTGGACGCTGCCCTTCATGAAGACCTCTTTTGGCCGATGGAGGACACAGTATGTATCCTTCTACTGAAAGATATTCTAGATACCTTCTCTTCGAAAGGAGCAGAATACTTTTATTACGCTGATCCCATTGAAGGTAAAAAAGGGAGAGTGAGAATTACAGACATTACGCCATTTGAACTACCTTTTCTAACACTCAGCGAGATGATCATTGCTGATGAAAACATGGACTTCGCTTTTATGAGTGAGTATGATGCTTACACAACCTATTTTTTTGCGAAAGATGAAAACATCCATACAATAATTAAGCAAAAGGAATGGGAAGCCCTTATTTGTGATAAAGAAACAACCTCTGCTTGGTTTTTATCAGAATAATAATCGTAGGTCGAGAAACTAAAAAAGATAATAAAATTTTAAGCCGCCACATCTTACATATTGCTATTTTTCTTTAGAATAGAATAAGAATAGACGGGGACCATCAGCCAAGCCTTTATTTTTTTACAACCTTGTAATCCCCCCTTGACTGTCCCTGAATAATTTCAAGTTAGCTGCTCGATTACAGAAGTGCGTTATTTTAGAAGCCAGAGTTGCCATCAGACCGGAAACCCGATGGTCTAAAACTAAAAATGACGATTCTCCAAAAAGCGATGTTTATATTAGAAAGAATCATCGCTGCATGGGAAATTGCTTCGTCATCTTCATTTCTCTCATCTCGTATGGGCCTGTCCCCTTCGGCTCATTATAATTTTTTCTTTCCCCTCCATGGCCGTTTACAGCTCCAGATGCAGAATATATAGCTCTCCATTTTTCCCCATCGCACGGATCCCTTTATCTTTAAACCCGCCTGATTGATAGACACATTGGGCTCTCTTGTTTAAATGGTTAACTCCCAAAACAATTTCATTTTTATCGGGAAAGTTTTCTTTTACAAACGAGGGCAATAATTGAATAGACTGTGTAGCTATTCCTTTTCCTTGCAAGTTGGCGTTGACTGAATAGGCTCTCAAAAGAATAGCATTCCTATTATCACTATATGACTTGACACCTTCCCAGCCGTGAAGAACGAAAAATCCAGCTGGTGTTTGATTGTAAAGAATAACAACAGGAGTGCGCTCACTATCTGTTTCACATATTGCAAGAGCATCAGCCGGCAACGAAGTGTACTTTTGCTGCTCCTCTGGTAAATAATACTCTTCTAGCTTTTCCTTATATTTAAATTTATAGAAGTCCAACGAAATCTTCTCTTTTTGAACAGTTGCCATGCGTGTGGATCTCCCCTCGTTAAGGACATGTATGTGTTTTTGTTTTATTGTAAATATTTACTTTTTGGTGTTCAAGTCGATGGATGGAAAAAACACCTAAATAAACGCTCTTTGAATAACTCGACCGGTAAAAAAATTATACTTGCCTCCCTCTTCTTTTTCCAGCTCCTTTCTGTTAAATCTTTGTTAAGCTGAAAACTACAACATTTTCAAAATCTATTGATGTGTAACTGTAATTAAGTGTGCTACGATTCTAGTATTCTTGGAGGGAGGAAAAATGAGAATAAATTTGTACAGTATAGCCGCTCTATTAGGTAGCATTTTAGGTGCCTTTTTTCTTAAAAAGGCAGAGAGACGTGTTTATCCATTCGCCCTGCAGCATTCAAGCCTATCCCCGGCAGAAGCATCAAGTCTGCAGATTAACATGGGCTTATCCTATGCTAAGCAACGAAAGTATAAGCAAGCGACCGAATACTTTGATCAAGTGTTTCATGAACAAATGACGCAGGGGTTTGTTTATGATCCTAGTTTCAAAGAAAGAATTCAAACTTATTTAAAGAGTCACCAGAAAGAAAAAGCAAAGCAGGTTTTATTCATCATGTTAGGCAATAAAGAAAAAGATAAACGATACAAAAAACTGGAAAAGACATTCTCTTTCCTATTAGATTAAAATGTCAATTGTAGACTTAGAATAACGATGGATTAAATGACTGATAATATCCTTGATAAACGAACAAAAAGAAAGAGCGTGTTTTGAAAAGAAGATTCATCAAAACACGCTCTTAATATATTTCAATCGAATGATTCTTTTATAAAGCTATCATCCTAATCCAATTAAAGCGCATGATAGTTGAAGAATGAGATTAAAGCCTTTCTCCAGGGTTTATTCTTAAGCTTAATTTTCGCTGTCTGGGCAAAATTTAGACTCTTAGCGAGCCGCGAAATCCCCTGGAAGAATAGTAAGATTCTGCTCCATTGTGATACACGAAAACGTGTCCGAAGCGGTAATCGCAAAAAAGAGCCCCGCCGAGTTCTCTAATATCAGAGGGTGTCTGCACCCAACTCGACGTTTTCATATCAAAGTTTTCTATCTTCTGCAACGCTCGATATTGTTCTTCCGTTAATAATTCAATGCCCATGGCAGTTGCCATATCCATAGCATTATTTTCTGGTTTATTTTTTTTCTTGATTCTAGCCCTTTGCGGTCATAACAAACACTTCTGCGACCTTTAGGACTTTCCCTTGAACAATCATAAAAAATATACTCGTCTTTCTTTTTATCATAATCAACAACGTCTGGCTCACCGCCTGTTCTTTCCATTTCATTGAGCGACCATAGTTTCTCAGTATTAGCTTCCAGCTTTTCTTGGATTTTAGCCCACTCAAGACCTTTATGGCGGTGCACGTTTTTCTCAAAACGAGCTTTCAATTCACTGAGTAATTCTTCACGTTGTTCTAGTGACAATTCTATTATCATGTTAATGTCCCCCTCACTGTATTTACTTATGATAATTTACGTATATGTAAATGGTTGGAATGAAGCTTTGCAACATCCACAACAAAAAGAAACGTTTGGCTCCGACACAAAATTTGATCAGGTTTTATTAAGAATAGTCAATCTTTTTTGTTAATTATTCAACAAGATATGCCCAACACTTCAATAACTCCCGCTTTCAGACACACTGAAGTCCTCCAACTGCTAAAGCTTGTTTATAAGAAATAGGGTTATCACAATAATTATATCTACCAAATCCCTGCTAATCAAAATTTTACCATAAAATGATTGGGTTATATTTCATTATTTTTTACGATGCTGATCATTAGGCCTCATTCATCTGCTAGTTTAGTTCCATTCCCAAAGAAGAAACCAGTGCGGTCATATAAACGTAAAAACGCCCCTCCTTTCAGATTTTCAACCTAAAAAAAGGGGCAACATTTTGAGAGCTTATTGGTATAAAAGTAAGCTCTTTTTTGAAAAACACTCGTTATTTTACTGGGGATAATTCGTTTTCAGTTACCCATTTGTGATTTTTTACTTCTTCTCCATTAGTAGTAGAGGTGTAATCGACCATATAGACAGTTGTTTTTTCTGCTGATTCAATTTCAGCAGAAGCTCCTTTCATTCCCTTCATGTGGTCCGCTACTAAGGTAACTTCCGTGCCAGGCGTTAACGTTTTGCTGCCCGCATCTTTCATTTCCTCTTGAATGACCCATTTATGGTTTTCTACTCTCTTTCCACCAGTATTCGGGGTATAAGAAACAACATAAGCTGTCGTTTCATAAGCCCCTGCTATGGTTGCTTTGGCCCCTTTCATTCCTTCCATATGATCGGTTTCAAGAATAGCCTCGCTTCCCACTTTATAAGTTGGATGATCTGCTGTTTTTAACCCTTTTGGAGTTTCGCCCGAACTGGAATGACTCATCTCTCCATGATCCATGTCTTCCATCTTTTCAGTATGCTCTTTATTGTCCGTTCTTTTCTTGCTTTCCTCCTTATCATTGGAACAGGCCCCCAGTATGAGGATAAGAGCGGCAAATAATAGAATCAGCGCTTTTTTAAGCATAAACATCTCCTCCTTTAATGATCGCTTCTCATCATAACAAGGAAGTTTGCAGAAAATATGGAGCTGTCTTCTCTATTTTTTTATATTGCTTTCTTCCTTAAGTGGGCTCTCTGCATCCACCCACTTATATCCAACTCCCCAAACCGTTGAAAGATATTGATCGATCGGAAAGTCTGCATTTCGCAGTTTTTCCCGGATGTTTCTTACATGGGAATCAACGGTTCGATCTTCTGTAAAGGCTTCATCTCCCCAAATGCTTTCAAGCAGGTTGGGACGCGAGAATACCTTATTTTGATTATGTAGAAACAATCCAATTAAAGAAAATTCTTTTGGGGTCACTTGAATATCCTGTCCTTTGTAGATTAATTCATGAGCCGTTCCATCCCAGAGAAGACCTTTAAATTCAATTTTCTGGTTCTCCCCGTTTTTTACTCTCCTAAAAATAGCCTCAATTCTAGCAAGCAGCTCAGCTTCGTCAAATGGTTTTGTTATATAATCATCCGCTCCTATCTTTAATCCTTTTACTATATCTGTTGTCTCGTTTCTTGCGGTTAACATAATGATAGGAAGAGTAGAGAATCTCCTAATCTCTCGGCACGTATCCCAGCCATCCATCTCGGGCATCATTACATCTAAAAGAATTAAATCAACTTTGTTCTTCTTCACATATGAAACAGCTTTCAGCCCTGAATTTACTTTGATGCACTCGTAATTCGGCGATAAATAAATGCTTAACAGATCAAGCATTCTCTCTTCATCATCTACAAGCAATATCGTTTTCATTTTGTTGCCTCCTTCAGCCAAATCAAAAACAATGACCCCTGATTAATTTTGCTGCTAACCTCAATCCTGCCTTGATGGGCTTCTACTAACTCCTTTACAATGGACAATCCTAAACCGCTTCCCCCCAAATCTCTGGACCGCGACTTGTCGACTCGATAAAAACGGTCAAAGATAAAAGGAAGGTCTTCCTTAGGAATGCCCACTCCTTCATCTTTCACCGCAATGACAACGTCATTTTTTTTTCGCTTCACAGAAATGGTTGTTTTCGTATGTGGGCAGGAGTATTTCATCGCATTATCCAACAAGTTAAAAAGAATTTGTTCAAATCTTAAAGGATCCATCAAGACATACATCTCTTCTCTGCATTCCATTTCCAGCTCGATCCCTTTCTCTTGAAAAGCCGGAAGCATTTTTTCACAGACAGTTGTTAAATAAGGACAAATCTCCACTTTCTTTCGGTTAATAATAAAAGAGTTGCGATCAATCTTGGCAAGATCAAACAAGTCCTTCATCAGAGCGGATAGCTTCTCTGATTCTTCATAGATAATATCGAGGTACTTTTCTCGATCTTTTTCTTCAATGTTTTTTCTTCTGGCCACATCAGCATATCCTTTTATATAAGTCAAAGGGGTCCTTAACTCGTGAGAAACACTTGATAAAAACTCGTTTCTTTGTTCCTTTAAGTGCTTCAGATCTTGAGCAAGAACTGTGATAGACCGTGATAATTCACCGAGTTCATCTTCCCCGTGTTCCGGCAGCCGGACAGAGAAATCTCCCTTGCTTAGCTTTTCTGTAGCTCGTTTCATTTGAATAAGGGGAGTCGTTAACGCTTTTGAAAGAAATAGAACCGTCGTGATTAAAAGGATAATCGTTACTGCTGCAGCAAATAGAAAATGCTGATTTAATTTTGAAATTAGGCGTTGTACCTGATCGGTGCTTTTGAACATATAAATATATCCGCTTTGATTCTCTCTCGTAGTATAAGGACTGACGGTAGAAATGTATTTTTCATTTTCCCATCGCCTTTCAAGAATTTCCCCTCTGCGTGGAACTTCTTCCAGCTTTTTGGCTATAATTTTCTTTTCCTCATTGTCTATGTTAGAAGAACTAATAATAATTTTTTGTTTGCCGTCAGTAATAACCACTTCTGTATCAGCTTTCCATTCCATTAATGCAATGTGATGCAGCGTTTTTGGGCTGTAGCTATCCTCCAGAACCTCCCTATGGCTATTCCCTCTTGCAAGGAGGGAGTCTAATTCTTCTTCTACCCTGCTTTCGACAAGACCAGTATGTAAAACAAAGAATAAACAAATTTGAATCATTACCATCACAAAGAAAAACCAAAGACCTAACTTTAATGTTATTTTATTGATTGCCATCACCGCTTTTCAAAATTACTGTCTTTATCATACTGAAAAAATCATATTAAATTGTGCAGTTTTTAAGGACTTTTCATTAAATCGTTAGAAAAATAATAAGAAGGGTAGACTCTAATTGACTAATATCATGAGGAGGATGCTTTATGAACACAATGTATGAAGAATGTATCAAAGCTTGTCTGGAGTGTATGGAAGCGTGCAACCATTGTTATGACGCCTGTTTAAAAGAAGAAAACGTGAAAATGATGGCTGACTGCATACGATTAGATAGAGAATGTGCAGACATTTGCGCACTTGCGGCAAAATCGATGCAATCTAACAGTCCATTCGCCAAACAAATCTGCCAGTTATGCGCAGACATTTGTGAAGCCTGTGGAAACGAATGTAAAACACACGATCATGAGCATTGTCAAAAGTGTGCTGAAATGTGCTTCCGCTGCGCGGAACAATGCCGTCAGATGGCATCATAATCAGATTGAGCTAAAAAACCTGTATCCGCTATTAGAAGCGGATACAGGTTTTTTATGATAAATTCTTTTCTGCCTCAGAAGATGGGAAGAAGAAGATTAGGCAGATTTAGGCGCATCGTTATTATAGTCGCGCCCTTTAAAAATCAACCGGTCTAACGAGCAAAACTTGCTTCCTGTGATAGCAAGAGAGACAGCCATTGCCAGGAATGCGAGATCCAACTCATATCCTGCTGATTGCCCGTCCCCTAAGAAACCAGCAGCCAGTTTCACTTTTAAGATCGCTCCAGCCATTAATAGAGCAAAGAGCGTCGAAATAATTTTAGTGCCTAAGCCGGCGATTAATGCTATTCCGCCAACTGTTTCTAAGAAAGCAACCCCATAAGCAAGAAAGCCTGGCAATCCAATGCTTTCAAACCACCCGGTGATGTTTTCAATGCCCCCCTGGAATTTTGTTAGTCCATGCACAAAGAAGGCTATTCCCAATACAACGCGTAAGATCAATGCACTCCACTCATATTTGCTTGCCATTTTCACCATACCTCCAGGTCATTTTTTTATTAACCAAATTGCCATACGCTGTGACTTAAGTTTCCATATCGATAGCTTCGGTGAAGGAGCTCGGCTGTTCTCTTGTCATCTGCTGCTCCCATAGCATAGAAAATTGGAATAAAGTGCTCTTTTCCATATGGAGGCACAGCCAGACGTGCTGTAGGAGCTAAAGTATCATAATGAAAGAGAGTATCTAACTCCCAACTTTGCAAATGACGGGCCACCCACTCATCAAAATCTACGGCCCAATCATCTACGGCCCCATAATCTGCAGCCATGTTTACCGCTCCAAGGTTATGCACAGTTCCCCCGCTGCCAATAATTAAAATATCATTTTCTCTCAGTTCGACCAGTGCTTTTCCAATCTTGTACTGCTCTTCTGGTGTGAGACGGGAATTAACAGACATAGCAACAACAGGAATATCAGCCTCTGGATAAAGCATCCGAAGAATCACCCACGCCCCATGATCCAGTCCCCTTCTCTTTTCTATTTCATAAGGGATACGATGTTTAGTGAATAACCCTTGAATTTCTTTGGCAACGTGCTTATCACCGCGAGCTGGGTACTGAATCTGATACAATGCTTCCGGAAAACCGCCGAAATCATAGATCGTACTGTACACATTAACGTCGCTTACTTTTTGGACAGGAGACTCCCAATGGGCCGACAGCAGTACAATGGCTTTGGGACGTACGAGTGTCCGGCCCAATTCCGTCAGAAACTGTGTATATTCATTGTCTTCAATAGCCAAAAGCGGCGCTCCGTGAGCGATAAAAAAAGATGGCATCATCCTTATTTTCCTCCTGTATCCTTTAGGTTTGTATATTAGTATGTTTCTTTTCGATCCATTTGTTTACTGTAAATAAATTTGCTGCTTCTCTTGATGAACTCAGCAATTATTTAGCCTGCCCCGTTTAAAAATATCCCCTCACGCTTGAATATAAAAAATTCTCTATCTTCCTAACGGCTAATAGTGAATCTCGCCCATTATTTCTTATTATTCTCTGAATGAAGAACCAGATAGTGTAAGCTCCATTTAGCTGGATCTATGCTGTTAGCGAGTTTACCTGCCTTTGATCTGCAGTTACGCTTTTATTTCCCTATGTGAATAATTGTTTTTTATAAGATAACAAACAATTTCATAGAACGTCAACTGTTTTTTTGTTAATATAGAATTAAGTTTCTTATTAGAAAACAACTGAGGGGGAAGAAGATGGACATCGGTTCAAACATCAGAGCGATCAGAAACAGAAAAAAAATCACCATTGCACAAATGAGCGAAAGCACGGGACTCTCCAAAGGATTTATCAGCAATATGGAAAACAACAATACGTCTCCCTCTATCACTACATTGCAAACAGTCGCTAACTTTCTTCAGGTGCCTCTGCCCTACCTTCTTTTAGAGAAGGACCAGCGTATGAATGTAGTTAGAAAGAATGAGCGGCAATATACGACTCACAAAAAAGAAAACATTAGAGTCGAGCATTTAATATCAAAAGATGGATTAACGCTCCAGCATGTCGAATTTCCGCCGGGAACCTCAACAGGAGAAGAACCGCATGTTCATGAAGGGAAAGAATGTCATCTGGTATTGCAAGGTAAAATTCTCGCTGAACAAGGAGAGGATTCGTTTATATTAGAAGAGGGGGATTCGTTTAGCTGGAATGCTTGTGCCCCGCATTTTGTTAAAAATATCGGTGACCAAACAGCCATTGTTTTAATTGCTGTTTATACAGAATAATAAAAATAGGTAGTATCCCTAGTCATGAAAGTTCTGCCAAACGTTGATATAACAACGTTTGGGAAGATTTTTCTTTTTATCCCGCTTTGTATTTTGTGGAAAGAGAAAGAACTATATGAGTTTATTGTTGAAGCTGCGAGTATAGCTGGCCTGGAATCAGAAGAAGATATAACTGAAGAGTGGAGGGAATGGTAAAAAAAAACAGTATTCTTTTTAATGCCTATAATCGAGGATTATGTTAATAAAAACCTTAACCCAAGAATCAGATTGTCAATAGACGGTCCGTTTTAGAGATTTGAATGTTATAACATCAGGCATATTAAACAAACTGATCTAAGCTTCTATTTATTAGAAAGCTTTTATTGCATGTGATCCTATTCTACTTCTTCCTGCTTTCACAAGTTCGAGCCTTGGATGTGATTCGCTGATTAGCGAGCAGACTGGTGTATCATCCGAGAGATGAAGGGCCATTACAGGCTGTGCGACACCGACCATCAACCCGGTATTTCTACATCTAATTTCGTAACCTTTCTTAAACACCAAATCCTCCAGTTCATCAAGCGTTCTTACACCTCCTAGTGAGCGAATCACTCTGCTCTCCCCCTTTTTTTGTCATACATAGGTATATTCCCACAAAAAATTACAAATTCCTTCCATGTGTTAACAAATATAAAAGCCCCGCTTAATAGAAGCGGGAAAAGTATTTTAGCTATCAAACGGTGATATTTTTTGCGCAGTTCATCCTGCTCTGCTTTTCGCGCTTCAATATCACTTCTTAAAAATAAGGTTTCTCTATTAAGTTTTTTCACTGGAGTAATCTTTTTAGTTGAAATTAACGATTTCATTTTTTGTCTGGTAACACTCAGAATTTCTATTGCTTCTGAAGTGGTCAATACTTGCTCAATAACGAACCGTTCTATTTCTTCGCGATTCTTCAAATGATATTCCATTTCCTCACCGTTTCCTTTCTGGTACCAGCAACTTTATAACAAAGAAAATGATCCATTTTTTTAATGTTCCCCTTAAAACGAATACATTTATCTACAAAAAAAATAGGTAATACTTTATACAAGTACAATGCAAAGAAAAATTAAAAGATCATCGAATAATCATCCGGTTGGTTTTTTATCCATACTTAGTTAAGGAAATAGAAAGAGAAATACTTCCTCGATTACAAAGGGCAAAAATGGTAAAATAAGTTATTCGTTATTTATTAAAAGGAGTGTAATATGTGACCAAATGGGGTTGTTTATCTGGAGTAATGGTTACAGTTGCATTTATTCTCTATCTTGTCGTGCATGGCTATGAGGAAAGAAATAAAAATATTTATGAATCTGAAGTTATCTTTAGCAACGAATCCCCAAACCACACCAATATAATCGAAGCTAGACTAGTGGTTAAAGAGTCAAAAGGATTGTTAGCATTTAAAGAAGTAACAAACTATTTCACAAGAATTTATTATGGAAAAAAAGGAAGTGTTTTAGAAACATATAAAGAATTGAAACCTTCTGAATCTATTTCTTCCCTTGATGAAGTTAAAGTCCACTGGGAAGGAGAAAATATGGCCACAGTAGAAATAAAGAAGGTACATGAAACAGAACATGTTAAAATATACATTCCAAATTAGTTAATAGAAGCTTCTTTTAATGCCCTCAAAATATAAAAGCCCCTGCCCGTTGAGAGCAGGGATCAATCGGAAATATTCGGGGTGTGACTCGATCGAACAATAAATAAATCCCCGCGCTAAAAGATCGAGAGTTTTTAATAAATTATTTCTCTTGTCTATAACTCATAGTGTTCTATAAATAAACGAGTGTGTAATACTGGAGAAGGATGGTATACACTTAGATATGTTTAATTATTTTCGCTGGATTTCCGCCAACCACTACATTATCAGGGACATCTTTTGTTACTACTGCCCCGGAAGCAACTACTACATTATTACCTATTTTCACACCGGGATTGATCACCGCTCTCCCACCAATCCACACATTGTGACCGATATGTACCGGCAGCCCGTATTCAGCGCCGCTAATTCTTTCCCTCGCATTTAGTGGGTGAGCAGCTGTATAGATATGTACTCCTGGAGCGATAAAACAATTGTCTCCTATTCGAATTTCACATACATCTAAAAATACACAGTCGAAGTTTGCATAAAAGTTTGCACCGACATGAAGATTGTAACCATAATCACAACGCAAGGTGGGCTCGACATATATATTTTCTCCCGTCGAACCAAAAAGTTTTTTTAAGAGCTCTGTACGCCTGTTGCCTTCCGTTTCTGTTGTCTGATTAAAAAGCCTCGTTAATCTTCGTGCGTTCTCACGTTCTTGTGTCAGTTCTGAGTCATCCGCAAAATAAATTTCTCCACTCAACATTTTCTCTTTTTCTGTTTTCATAACGGAATCTCCTTAACTAAGATGGATTTTTCTTATTTTATAAGACTGTATCGTATGAGGAAGAACTTTTAACATCCAATTATAAAATAATCTTTACCCTAAAACAGCTAAATTCACGATACAATAGGCTTCATTGTGACCTATCAAGAATTACTCATTCATTTTTGGACACTTGACAAAGTATCAAAGTTTAATATTACAAGGATAAAAAAGAGCATAATTGAAATAAGAAACTACAAAAAAGAACCTCAAATTGATAACGTCTTTAATCTAAATAAGAATAAAGAGTGTCTTTCTACGGTAGCAGTCTTGTTAGTAATTTATTAAATTTGTTTGGACTGATTATTTCATGTGTAATGAATTCACCATTATAAAACAAACCAAAAGTTGTCCAAATTACAGGTGAATGTTGTGCTTCATCTTTAGTTGTGATCTTATAAGTTTTAAAAGGGACATTTTTGTTTTCTGCTATTTTCTTTAATTCTTCTAATACACCAACAGCATAAGGACACTGTGCTGTGTAATAAATAGATATGCCTGTATCATCCGTCAAAGTCTCTACCTGCTTATTAAAAGAAGGTACGGTCGCTTGTTCATTCCACTTTAATGCTATTAATTGAAAATAAGGTTCTGCTTCGTCTACTAGCTCAAACCCCATATGTTCAAAGAAACGTTTATCGCTTAAATACGGGTAATTTTTCTTGCCTACAATATGTACAATCCCATCCATGCCACGATGGATAGCCTCTTCTTTGCAATGATTTAATAACTGCTTTGCATAACCGTTATTTTTATATCTTCCTGAAACCCACAAGCAGTTGATATACATAAAATTTGGTGCTTGAATAGGAACCCACGCCATTTCGGCAGGTAAATATTCTATAAATACTTTTGCCCGTTCATCTAAGCGATAAAAAACCAACCCTTCATCCATTCGTTCTGTTAGCCAATTCTTTTTCTCAGTTACTGCATTTTCATATTGTTTTGCTCCTAATGCACAGCATATGTGTTCCGTTTCAATATTATTTTTGGAAATTTGAATGAACTCCATATCGTTCCCCTTCGAATTCGATAATTTAAAGTATTATTATATAAATTAGAAAAATAACACTTTAATATTCATACGTTCTTAAAGATTCATAGGTTTCATTCATTGGATATAGACAGCTTTTCCGCGAAATTTTAACTAGCCCCACGTTTGCGCAGATGACGCCCTCCTATACTCCTTTTTAGTGTAAAGAAATCGAGGGCTCATCCATCCTAACAATTCCTGATTATTTCCTTCATTTAAGCTATCGCCTTGGAATAAAGTCTGATTAAACGTACGACAAAAACCGCTTATAACACAAATAAAAAATACTCTATTTTGAAAAAGGATTGATCAAAATAGAGTATTTTTAATGGTACACATAAATGGTTGTGAATGCCTCTTATGTCTTCAGCATTCTACCTGTTCCCTTGAATGGACTGTCTTTTGTGACTATAAGGTTAATCCGCCATCTACAAGAACAATTGAACCAGTCATGTAGCTTGCTTTATCTGATGCTAAGAAAGCAACCATTTCAGCGAGTTCTTGAGGATCAGCATAACGCCCCATTCTCATGTTGGAAACCTCTTCTGGAACGTATCCACCTTTTGCAAACTGAGCTTCAACACCTGTTGTTAAGGCTGTTTTTACCCCGCCAGGACAAAGCGCATTAATGCGAATGCCTTTTTTCGCATACTCTAATGCAGCTCCCTTGGTTAAGCCTACAACCGCATGTTTGCTTGCAGAATATACGGCTACACTGTGCTCAGGACGAACCCCCGCGGTAGAAGCGGTATTAATAATAGAGCCACTTCCCTGTTCCTCCATTACTTTCAACACATATTTCATTCCAAGGAAGACTCCTTTTACATTGATAGACATAATGCGATCAAATTCATCTTCTTCTACTGAAGTAAAAGGAGCGAACTTTTGGATAACACCTGCATTGTTGAAAAATATATCAATACGTCCATATGTTTCAACCGCTTTATTTACATAGTTTTGTACATCTTCCATTTTCGAGACATCTGCCTGAACGAAGATCCCTTGTCCACCTTGTTCTTTTACAAGTTTTAACGTTTCTTCACCTGTTTCCTGATTGAAATCGACTAATACAACTGTTGCCCCGTTACTAGCGAGTTTCAAACTGCTTGCTCTTCCGATTCCACTTCCTGCACCAGTTATTACAGCAATTTTATTTGATAATTCCATGTTTACTTCCTCCCTGCTTATCCTTCTTACTCCATAATTTTATTGCTTGTTTAACAATAAATATTGTATTATTTTACGAATAATAGTATTTATTTAATTATTTTTGAGCTGTATCAAATAAAAAACTTGAACGGAGCTTACAACAGATGGAGATAGCCATACAGGATTTGCCATACATATGTGACATTATTTATAGAGTTCATAACATACCGGTTTATTATGTTAATCAATTTGGGGAGATTGAATATGAATTTTCAAGTGGAGACCTACGGGATAATCCATATTACTATTCATTCAAAGAGCAGATAAGCGTATATACGTATGAAGATAACCCGACGGATTTTCCTATCTTTTTTTCGAATTCAAATTTGAACTTTTTCTTTGTCAATCTAAAAGAAACAAGCCTATTTTTAGGCACCATTATTTTAGGTCCTACTCTTGAATCGGAAATATCCGAGGAAGATATTAGCAAGATCATGGATGCTTTTAAAGGAAGCCTGAATAAAAGGAAGCTCATTGAATATTACCATTCCATCCCTATTATTGATCATCAGCAATTCCTAACGATTAGTCTATTGGTTTATTATTTGGTGTACCATAAAAAGCTAGATCAAACGATGGTGATCCAAAACAATCAAGCGTTACCCCTTGATAGGATGGAATCAGAGAATCCCGATCTTGAACTTTCAAAAGGGAGAAGGGATCTCATTTTTCATTCCAATCTTTCATATGAACGAGTTTTGCTCGAGTATGTCAAAAACGGGCGGGTAGATAAATTAAAGGACATCTTCGATTACTCTATTGTGGGGGAGGCGGAATTAGGACTATTGTCGAAACGAAATCGCCTAAGAAGTGAGAAAAATTTAATGATAACTGGAATTGCTCTTGTTTGCAGGGCGGCCATTGAGGGTGGTTTAAACGATGAAACTGCCTTCACCTTAAGCGATTTCTATATTCAACATCTTGAAGAATTAGGAAGCTTAAAAGCTATACTGAAGTTAACGGAAGAAGCTATAGTGGATTTCACCAATCGTGTGCACCGATTAAATAATGAAAAATATTCTCCAACCATAACAGCTTGTCAACATTATATTTATGACCATCTTTATGACGATATCGCACTTGATGCCCTTGCACAAGTCTGCCGTTTAAGCCCGAATTACTTATCGTCACTTTTCAAGAAAGAGGTTGGTCAGCCAATAAGTGAATACATTCAACGGCAACGGATTGAAGAAGCAAAAAAGCTATTACTTTTAACCAATTATTCAATTTCGGACATTGGCACATGGCTGAATTTCAACGACCAAAGTTATTTTATCAAGATTTTTAAAAAGTACACGGGTTTAACCCCCAGACAGTTTAGAAATGATCATTGCTCCGATCGTGAATCGACCTAATGATCTATCAAGGAAATTTAAGCACTAACTTATTTTATGCTGAGGATATCAGACCGACTATGAGGAGGAGCATTACTGAGCTTACTTAATCTTACAATGAACGGATGAATAAGACGGATTGAAAAAGGAGCCAGTTGTATTCAACAAGAATTTGGTCCTATCAGCGAAGTGACATTTACATTCAATAATGGAGCGAAGAAAAAGAAAATGGTAGAGATGGAAGAACGATTAAAGATTACTTTTCCAGAAGACTATAAAGAGTTTCATTTCATGCATGACGGGGCGCATTTATTTATCGATGAGCAAGCAGGCACTCGTTTCGAATTACTGTCTCTAGAAGAAATAAATGAATATAGGAAGTATATGGACTCCCCTGATGGCTGGTATCCTATTGCCTATGGCTTTGAAGGCAGTATACTTTTGATCGATTCAATTAGGATAAATAAGACTAAAAGAGCCAATGATTATTTATTTTGGATAGACTCTACAGAACCCTTTGAGGACTCTGTTCCTCTCAATATGACCTTTGAGATGTAGCTCGACTATTTTGTCATGTCGCAAGGTACGAAGTTTTGGGAGTGGAGAATTTATGTTAGTGAACATTTTTATCAAGCGAATGATCTTAATGAAGATTGAAAAACACCCTCGTTAGGGAGCTTTTGGATTTATCTCTGACCTGGTCTAAGGAGAAAAGACTTAACGAAAGATCTCCCTCAATATCACCTTGAATTTAGGTTTGAAAGTAACATCCACTATGGTTAAAAAGCGCTCTCTATCGTCTTCCAGAAACAAACGAATTTGTGCGCTCTTCCTTGTATCTCTGACAATTTCTATATTTGTAACGGACTGAAAATCATAGTATAAGACCTCTTCTTCTCCATCATTTACAGAAAGAATGAACCGATTATAGAAAGGAGAAATGATCACTTTAAATGTCCTATTTCCTTGACGAAAGGTAAAGGTGGATTCATTTTGCGAAAAAGGATCCTTGTCATTCTTTTTTATTGGGCTGCATTGAAACAATGAAATAAAATCTAATTCCTCAGGATAATGTTCCATTCTTTTTCCCCCTCTTCTCTTTATAGACGTAAAATTTAACCTAAGAAGTTCATACTTCTTTCTCTTTTTATATCAATAAAAGCCTGCTATTGTCTTCTTCTGCTTTTACATTCTTCCTCTTTCGGATTCCCAATATATAGGCTGGTTTAATTCGTAATGTAACCAAAGATCCCTACCGAAGTGCATAAAGGATGAAAGTTGGCCTTTTCAATGAAGTGTGCATGAAATTTATTCATTTGTAAAAACTACCCCTAAACGACTTTAGGAGTGTTATTGTTGAAAAATCAATTAAATCTTATACTAAGTGTCCTTATAGGCAGCACGGTCATATCATCAGTTTTTAGTATAGTCATGCTTGTCCTTACCATTAAACACGATAAAAAAATGACTGGAGGCAGATTTTAGTAGGGCGAAAATAGGGCACTGCTTTTTATTTTTAAAATGACTCACCCATTCAAGTAGTGGCATCTGTTCAACAGGCTAGGATGCCTCATCCTGAAGGTAGCTTTTTCTCTTTTCCCAGGTTCCTTTTCTTCTATATAAGCCTGCTACTCCTTCGCTAGTCAAAGATTCTTGTGTTTTATATGCTAAAGAAATTTATTGATTGAACCAATAAGGAATATATTTGAATTTTACACAATAATCTCTTTGATTAGATGTCATAATCTATAGTTTCTCCCGCCGGAAGTAAGAAGAGAAATTTCTCCTAAACTACCAGCCTTCAAGGCTATCCTCCGACCCATTGTAAAGCTGCTTGAAAAAAATAAAAAACAGCCCTTAAGCTGCAGGAGCTGTTTTCTCTTCTTTTATGGCAATATGGCAAAAGACCTTACTGGAAATCCTGACGCTTTTTCCGGCTTAGGAACGATATTGAAAATAACGGCACCTTTGGCAGGAACCTTGTCCAAATTCGTTAATAATTCTACTTGATATGTATCTTGTTCTAAAACATAATACTCACCCAAGAGTGAGCCATTTTTTTTGAAGTCAACAGCTGAATCCGTATCAAATGTTTCATGGCCAACCGCTTTAATTTTTCTCTCTTCAAACAAAAATTTTAAAGATTCTAGCGACCAACCGGGTGCACGGTTATCGCCATGAACATCTTTATTTTCAAATGCTTCTCTATTTGGCCAGCGTTTGCTCCAGTCTGTACGCAGAGCAACAAATGTTCCTTCTTCAATCATTCCATATTCTTCTTCAAACTTTAAAATATCAGCTATCCCTAAAGTAAAGTCATGATTTTCTTCTACCTCCTTCGATTTATCAATGACAATTAGGGGCAAAACAAGCTCCTTTAACTCTAGCCCATCTAAATATCGTGTATTCCGTACAAAATGAATAGGGGCATCCAAATGTGTCCCATACTGGCCTGCAAATTTAAAGCTTTGAGCGAAAAACCCATCATCGTGAGTAAATAATGTATTAAATTCTGCGGAATCAAACGCTGCAAAATGTGGTGAATCGGGACCAAATGTATGAGTAAGGTCTATCCATTCTTTTTCCTTAATTAGATTAAATGCTTTCAATAATTCATTTGACACCTTAATCCCCCCGTTAAAAAATTCACTGCAAAACTTCCTTCTAAAGCAAGAAACTTTGCATTTCTATGGTTGCTCTCCTCTTTTTATTCTCTATGGGCAAGAACACCAGTAATTCCAATTACTATTAAACACCTACTTTTCTCTAAAAGTCAAAATAATTGTAAAATTACAATTTTATTGTTGGCAATCCAGACAAATAGAATCACTTTCATCTTCCTCTGCTTTGATAAAAATAGGCTATGATCGAACAAATATGCTAAATAGTCTTGTCTTTATGAAAATTCAGTTATAATATATTAGATAAATTACAATATAACATAATTCCTAGGAGGAGATGCCTTGAAAGTTTTTGATTTGCACTCAGATTTATTTACAGACATTGCCTGGAGAAAAAGCCGAGGCGAGAAAAGTGTTTTTGACAGAGTTCATTATCCAAAACTAAAAGCAGGTGGAATCACATCAATTATCTGTGTTTTTTGGGTGGAACCCAAGTTTGCCAATCAATCCTATGAACGGTTTAAGCAACTGCTGACATATGTTATGGAGGATTTAAATTCTTCAAAACACGCCGCCCTCTCCCCTCCCTCTTCTCGCGAAAAAAAGCTTGTGGAGACAGAAAAAATCAACATTTATTTAGGCCTTGAAGGCCTCACATTTATGGAGGACTGGGAAGGAGAAACCACCCTATCAAAAATAGAAAACGCCTTCACTTACCTTAGTGAACATAAGATCATGCACTCCATATTTGCGTGGAATGAACACAACTTTTTAGCAACTGGTACAGGAGCTGATTGTGTATCATCATTCAAAGGCCTTACAGATTACGGAAAGATTGCTGTTGCCTATGCAAACAGACAAAACTGGGTACTTGATGTCTCTCACCTAACTGAAACTAGCTTTTGGGATATGTATAATACTACTAATCATCCTGTTATCGCTTCTCACAGCAATGCAAAATCGATCTGTATGCACGAGCGAAATTTAACCGATGAACAAATAAAAGCCATTGCCCACAGAGGAGGGATGATCGGCCTGAATGCTTATGGGGCATTTGTCGATGAAGAAGAGCCAACGATTGATCGGTTCATTGATCATGCCGTCTATATTGCCAATCTTGTCGGCCCGCAGCACCTCGCCTTCGGCTTTGACTTTGTAGATTATCTTCATTCTTACGATTTAGGAACCGCTTCTCCTGTATATACGAAAGGCTTAGAGGATGCATCCACCGTGCCGGATCTTCTCGAAAAAATGAGCAAAAGAGGTTTTACAAATGCAGAATTAGAAGCCATTAGCTTCGAAAATGCTCATTCTTATATTACAAATCATTTAATCAAGAGGGGGAGCATAAATGGGACAAACACTTATTCAAGCAGATGATACGTTAACATTATGGGGAATTATCGTTGTGTGGGCGTCTGTCAGTATTTACTTAGAACAACGGTATAGCTGGGCATCCAAAATATCAGGTGCCATCATTGCTCTTATCGGTGCCATTGTTTTGTCTAACACTGGCATCATTCCAACAGAATCACCGGTATATGACTCGATATGGGGAGTGATCATTCCTTTAGCCATTCCGTTGCTTCTCTTTCATGTAAATATTAAACAGATATGGCGAGAGAGCGGCAAACTGCTTATCATTTTTCTATTAAGCTCCATCGGAACGGTGGCAGGAACGATCGTCAGTTTCTTTTTATTAAAAGACCACATTCCCTACCTTGATAAGATTGGAGCAATGATGAGTGCCTCTTATATCGGTGGAGGCGTTAACTTCGCTGCCATGGCCGCAAAGTTTGAAGCACCTGGCGAATTAGTTTCCGCTACAGTAGTTGCCGATAATTTAATGATGGCCATCTACTTTATTATCTTGATGATTATTCCGACACTTTCATTTTTCAGAAAACGGTACAGCATGCCCCATGTCTTGGAAGTAGAAAGCGGCAACTCTAATGAAGATGGCAAAACTTTAGCAGAAAGCTTTTGGAAAAGGAAGGACATTTCCTTAAAAGATATTGCCCTTTCTGTCGGTACAGCCTTTTTACTCGTTATTATTTCATTTAAAATAGCGGAGTTTTTCGATCAATTGATTCCATCCGGTGAAAACTCTTCTCTTGTGATGAACTTGCTTAATGGCCTTGTAGGAGACAAGTACCTGATGCTTACAACCATTACTTTTATTATTTTGGGGCTATTCCCGAAATACTTTGACAAGATTAATGGAAGCCAGGAAATAGGCACATACCTAATTTATTTATTCTTTGTGGTGATTGGGATTCCAGCATCTATCCCTCTCATTATTAAAAATGCTCCTTTGCTGCTGGTGTTTGTGTTTATCATTGTCATGATTAATATGATTATCTCACTAGCTGCCGGAAAGTTGTTAAAAACGAACCTCGAAGATATCATTCTAGCAAGTAACGCTAACATCGGCGGTCCAACTACTGCAGCCGCATTAGCGATTGCTAAAGGATGGAAAAATTTAATTGGGCCTATACTTGTCGTCGGAACACTCGGCTATATTATTGGCAACTATGTTGGCACATTGTTAGGTTTCTGGTTTTCTAGTTTAATATAAGTAAATTTTACCCGGCATTAATAAAATGCCGGGTCTGTTGTATAATACAAGCATACAAATAACCGAACTGAGGGAGATGCCATGTTTGACGGTACAAAGATTCGTGACTTGCGAACAGCGCAAAATTTGTCTTTAAAAGCACTAGCAGAAAAGTCAGGTGTAAGTGTAAGCATGATTAGTCAAATTGAACGCCGAACGACGGATCCGACTCTGACTACTCTTTACAAACTTTGCAAAGGTTTGGATGTTTCTATTTCATCGCTCTTGGAAAATGATGAACAATCTACGCATATTATTCGAAAGGAAGAGCGAAAAACCCTTACTTTTCCTCTGTCTCATTCTAAATATCAATTATTGACTCCTATTACAGAGGGAACAATTGAAATGATTATGATTCACTTGGAACCCGGTAAAGAAAATCAACAACTTATAGAGCATTCCGGTGAAGAATGCGGCCTGATACTCAAAGGACAGATGACGGTTGTTCTGGGAAGCAACGAATACATTTTAAATGAAGGGGATTCTATTCGCTTCAAGAGCACTATTCCCCATAGATTTTTCAACCACTCCAATGAAACCGCTGTCTCTGTATGGGCTATGACCGGACGGGTATTATAAATGGATCTCGGTCGCTGTTCAAGGGGGAACGTCCACCCATTCCAATCATCTATTATCCCTTGCCGCTATACTCGCTATAGCGGTTTTGTGTTCGTTCATCAGACTGTTATATGGCATGAAGAAGTCTTCCTGAATGAAAAAATTTTTCAATCGTAAAACTCCATATGCTTTTTTTCCTCTTTATAATAACGAAGTCTATCTTGTAAAGTGCCTGTATGAAGTTCAAATTTATGCCCATCGGGATCAGTAAAGTAGATAGACTTTTTATCTTTTTCGTCCCTGGAGCGCCCTGACAAAATATTTACGTGTAACTTCTCTAATTTCTCGTACATATTATCGTAATCCTCTTCTTTGATTGAAAAGGCAGTATGGGTATAGGACTGGCTGATTTCATTGCGAGGGATATTTTCTTCTACATTGAGCGCCAGCCACATGCCATCTAAATCAAAATAAGCTGTACTTCTCCCCTTTACTAGCAGCTTTGCACCAAATACGTTTTGATAAAACTGAATGGACCTGTCCAAATTGGAAACAGAAAACAACAAGTGATTAAGGCCTTTTACTGACAATTGTCTTACCTCTGTTGTGCATTCTGATAAAAGCTAAAAACTTATTCGCTTTATTTGTTTGACTTGCACAATCTCATCGTTATGTATTTAATTATTGAATCCGTTATCCTTCTTAACGTCTATTTCACTTTAAGCAACCTATCGCTTCTTTGAAGGACTCTTCCCTGCATTTTCACTCCTATGCTAATTTTAGCTTACCTAACGATCCAGAGGAAATAAAAAATAAAAAGCAATCTTATAATGAAGACTGCTTTTTATTTTCAACAACTTCTACAAAATAAAAGAATGGAAAATGAAAACTGCCGTTTAGCGGAGCTAGTCCAGAAGCCTTAAGCTCTTTTTACATTCAGCCTACAATGTATTATTTATTTTCTGCTTATACAAGTTGAGAGAACCATTACCGTAATCGGTTTTCATTAAAGAACAGATCTGATAGTTGACGGCTATCCGCTTCTTACCCCGTACAGAATACATCCTACACCAAGAAAGACCCAGAAGATTGTTTGAAATGATATCCGATCGGTCAATCCCAACAGACCAATGGATGTAGTGGCAATTAAAATAATCGGTCCTACCAAGGCGAGTGAACTGTTCAGAATCAAAGCTTTTTCAATATCGTTAAATCTAAGCATTAAAAAAGCAGCGAAAATTTCAATTCCACCCGATAATATTCTCAATAAAGCCATACCCATTACCGCTTTTTCTATAAATGTAAACATACGCTCCTCCAGTAAAAACCATTCTTTTTACAATTTATATGCAGCAATATAAGAAAGCAGGACAAGGCTCATCATTTTTTTAAACATTTTGCTTTCATCATACGATGGATTCGGTCACTTACTTTATTCGCTCATGAATTTCCCGATGAAATTTCCTTATTTTTGTTAATAGCCTGCTCTTATATTTGCTGCATAACTAAAAACTCCAACTGCCGTTAAGAGCCTCCCTAGGCTTTCACCCTGTCATTTGATCACTCTCCACATATGATGTAGGGAAATTGACCCTACGATAAAAGGAGAATGAAGAACATGAATCCATATTATTACCCTCCTGGCTTTGTGCCTCAGTCAGCTGATTATTATTCGGATTATTCCTATATGCCTCTTGAAGAAGAGTATGATGATGTGAGCAGACAGCCTTCTGCATTGGAGAGAAGAGTGACCGCTTTGGAACGCCAAAACGAGCGGCAGGTAGCAGAGATAACTCGGCTGAGCCGGGAAATTACACGGATCAACCGCGAAATTACACGTCTTAACCAGAATGATGAACGTCACACGAGGCGCTTAAACAGATTAAACCAACGATTACGCGCAGTAGAGAACCGTCTTAACATTCCTTTTGCTGCAATGGAAGACGGCTTCTAACAAAAAAGCAAGCTGGGAGCAAAAAGAGTCCCAGCTTGCTTTTTTTATTTAATGATTCTTTTCGCGCCTATATAACGGTTCTTCCAATAGGAGGTGTTCATCTTTACTTCTTTTACGCCTTTAGATGTAGCTCCTACAAACTTGCCATTCCCTGTATAAATCGCAACAAAAGAAACTTTTCCTTTCGCTCCTGTTGCATAGAACACCAAGTCGCCAAATTGTAAATCTTTCTGTTTGACTGCTTTTCCTGTTTTAAATTGAGCAGCACTTGTTCTTGGAATGTTCATTTGAGTAGCAGCTTCCTTATACACATACTGTGTAAAGCTTCCGGCATCAAACCCTTTGGGAGAGGTGCCTCCATACTTGTAAGGAGCCCCTATTAGTGTTTGTGCCGTTGCTGCTGCTTCTTCTCCATAATTAATGGTGGCCGATGCTTGATTGACTGGCTCGCAGGCAAAGAAAAAAGCAAAGGATAGCAGCATAAATACTGGGACAAACCACCTCGAAATTGATAAATGCCTGTTCAATTAACCTACCCCCTGATTGCAAAGATTGTACACGAAATTAAATATATGCTGGTTTGTGTTTAATATTCCCAGATCGAAGCATAATAAAAAAGCAGATAGGAAATCTGCTTTTTTATCAGACGGATTCAACGAATGGCTTCTTCTTTAACTGCTTCAGCATTTGTTTTGAGAGCGCTTCGTATCCGAGAGAATTTGGATGTACACCATCAGATGAAAGATATTGCAAATGATGGCCATTAAGCACTTTTGTTGTCTCTAGAACAATCGAATGATTGTAATGGCGGGCTACCTCATAAATTTTCACATTCCATTTTGGAAGAAGTTGATCAGCTACTTTATAAAGTTCGTGATCCGGATTTAGAGGATTGTACATCTCCAAAAAAACAATGGTTGCTGAAGGATTTTCTTTCTTGATCCTTTCACTTATCGCCTTTAAGTTGTCCGTGAATGTCTTTCTCATAGAGTCAAAATTAGCTACAACGTTTTTATAATCACCTTGATAAAGAGTCTCCAAAATATCGTTGCCGCCGACATTAATTGTAATCAAATCTGCCTTTTTAATTTGGTCATCAAAGGTGCCTCTTTGTACAAGTGTGTTTAAATTTGTACTGTTAATTCCAAGGATCCCTTCGTTTTCCAGAATGACCGTTTTTCCTGTTTGCTCTTCGAAACGGCGGGAAAAATAATCGACGAAGCTTTCTTCATTCTCTGAGCCAAAACCCGCAATGATCGAGTCACCAATGGCAAGGTGAGTTAAACTCTCTTTATCAACATTGCTATAATAGTCAACGTAAGAAAGAGCAGCTTGAGCAGACGTAGGGGCAGATTCTTCCTTCATTTGCTGGATCTTGTAAGTAGGATAGTAAAGCCAAAGGGATACAGCAATGACAGCAACAATGAGAACAGAGACGGTATATTTAAATAAACGCTTCATTTTTCGCTCCTTTGCTCCTTCTAGATATTCTTTTATGTACGCTTATTTTTCATTTATTCATCAACAGAGAGGAAATTCAGTAGTAAGTGTAGACGAATCTTATAATAATCATACCTGTATTTTCAAGCAAAAAAACCTGGTATGCGGCTATAAGCAAGTTTTATGTTAAAATAAAACGTACTCATATTACTTTCAAAGGACGGATTGTTAATGGACATTACACATCATACGGTTGAACTGCTTGAAGATCCATTCGGGCTGCTCGATGGGGAAAGATTTGAATTTCATTTATATGCAAAGGTAGACGAAGAGGATGAGTTATACTCAGAATCTGGTTTCTATATTCGTGTGCTTTATTTGGTAAATGGAGATGAGGAAAAGATCATTCATTATCACTTACACGATCGGGCAACAGGAGAAGTTTTGGATTTTGAACTTGAAGAGGACGAAGAAGCGCTTGTGGCAGCTTATTGCCGGGATCATCTTCCTGACGAAACCGAAGAGGCCGAATAACAGACAAAGCCCCGCTGCATGAATACTCACTGCCTGCGGGGTTTAACTTATTTCTTCAGTTAATGTCTCCGTAATAATCACACCCTCTATTTTATTTCGCTCTTCATGTACTCCTGCAGCTGCTCTTCTGTTAAATGCTTAACAAAATGGTAAAAGCTAATGGATTCCATTTCATAATTTTCACAGCTTTCCATGTAATATTCATAAGCCTCTCGATACATTTCCATATTTTCCACCTCCCTCCTGTTATATAACAAATATATTTTTTATACAAATAATATATAACAGATAGAAAAACATGTCAATATCTTGCTTTTGTTTTACCCTGAATATTCAGAAAATAACCTAAAAAAGTCAATCAGCGATTGAACCTTCTATTCTGTGCAATTGTTCCTTTTTTCCAGTGCTGCCAGTAAAATTAGCGGCTCACTCAATTAAAGGAACGATAACATCATCGTCTGCTTCAATTGAGTGAGCCGCCTCTTCTGCCTCCATTAACTTTTCTTGTAGGTTTCCTATACTGCGAATGGTTAGATGGATTTTTTTCATTTATTTAGCCGTTCAAAGGCTTGTCTTACTATATACTAGCTATTCATCGCCAAGCCATTCTCTTAAAGAATTTAAGAAGAATGGAGACTACTCATTATAATTCGTCAAACCCGTTCGCTTCACTTGTCTTCGTATAGGCACGGGATTTTTGTTCAAAAAAGTCTGTCTTCCCGAAATCTACTTCCTGATAAGCAATAATCCAGCGCATTGGGTTTGTCCGGTAGCCTTCAAACGGCGCTGTGAAACCTAACTGTTCAGCACGTTTATTGGCCATGAACTTAATATAGCTTTCCAGCTCGCTCATTTGAATTCCATCTATCTTATGGCCAATGATTGAGTTTCCCCACTCAATTTCAAGTTCAGCGGCCTGTCGGAATGCCTCCTTTCCGTAGAGATGTAATTCTTCTGTATCATACTCGGGATGTTCACTTAGCACTTCTTTAAAAATCTTTTCAAATAATCCGACATGAAGTTGCTCATCCCGATTGATATAATTAATCATTGTGCTCGTTGCAATCATTTTTTGATTGCGGGCCAAATTGTAGAAAAAAGCAAATCCAGAGTAAAAGAAAAGGCCTTCTAATATCACATCATAAATAATCGATTTCAGAAAGTTTTCGACGGTTGGTTCATGAGAAAAGGCTTCATACCCTTTTGTCACAAACTCATTGCGTTCCTGAAGAATCGGTTCGGTCCGCCAAAAATCAAATACTTGATCTTGCGTCTCTTTATCCGCCACACTCGATAACACGTAGCTGTAAGAATGATTATGAATCACTTCCTGCTGAGCAAGAATAATCATTAACGCATGCAAGCTGGAATCTGTTAAATAGTCTGCCGCTCTGCCAGCATAATCGGTTTGAATACTATCAAGCAAAGCAAGCAAACCGATAATCTTTAAAAATGCATTTCTTTCATCAGGAGACAGCTCGCTAAATTGCTGGCGGTCTTTCGTCATATTGATTTCAAATGGTGTCCAAAAGTTCGCAAGCATTCTCTTATATTTTGGATAAGCCCAGCTAAAGCGCACATCGTCCCAGTTTAAAATATTTGAGCTTTTCCCGTTCACAATCCCTGTAGAACGGTTTGGTGCACTATGATCAATGATTTCTCTTTTTTTAAGTTTCATACTCATTCTCCCCCTTATGAATGACAGCTTTCACAGTCTTCAATATCAGAAGCGGTCGACCGCACATAATAAGTTGTTTTTAACCCTGAATCCCACGCATCCAAATGCAGATCAAGCAGCGCTTTTGCCTTAATGTCGTTCCGCACATATAAGTTAAAGGAGACGGCCTGGTCAATATGGCGCTGGCGCTTGGCGTTCTGGCGAATGCTCCAATGCTGATCAATTAAGTAAACTGTTTTATAGTACCAGGTCGTCTTAGCCGACAAGTCCGGAGCAGTCACTGGGATTTTATAATTTTTCTTCTCTTCCATATATTCTTTACGGAAAACCGGGTCAATTCCGGCTGTTGAACCGGCAATCAAAGCAGTGGATGAATTCGGCGCCACTGCCAGCAAATATCCATTCCTCATGCCTGATCTTTTCACTTTTTCCTTTAACTCTTGCCATTTCGTCCCACTGTAACCTCTTTGCTCAAAGTAGACGCCGCTCTCCCACTCTGATCCTGCAAATACCGGGTAAGCCCCTTTTTCGGCTGCAAGCTCCGCACTTGCCTCAATAGTTAAGAACGCGAGCTGCTCGTACAGCTCATCGCAATAACTGACTGCTTCGTCCGATTCCCAGCTTAATCCCTTCAAAGCGAGCAGGTGCTGCCAGCCAAACGTGCCGAGCCCAATTCCCCTATATTTCTTGTTCGTCAGCTGTGCCTGTAGCACTGGGATACTGTTCATTTCAATCACGTTATCAAGCATTCTTACCTGAATCGGAATTAAGCGCTCAAGCACTTCATCCATAACAGCGCGGGCCAAAGAAACAGATGACAAATTACATACAACATAATCGCCTGGGTCCTTCGTAATCATGATTTTTCCGTCTTCCGTCTTTTCTTCGATCACAACAGTCGGACTCATATTTTGGCAGATTTCCGTACAGAGATTGCTCGCATAAATCATGCCGGCATGCTTATTCGGATTCGCCCGGTTGACGGTATCCCTGTAAAACATATAAGGGGTGCCTGTTTCAAGCTGGGAAATCATAATAGCTTTCATAATCTCAATAGCCGGCACGGTTTTTTTGCTGAGCGCTGGATGAGCCGCACACTCTTTATACCGGTTTCTAAATGTACCTGCTCCTCTTTTTTCATCAAATGAGTCTTCAAGCGAGTAGCCCATTACCTTCCTTACCTCATGCGGGTCAAATAAATGCCATTCTTCCCTGTTATCAACAGCTTCCATAAACAAATCCGGTATCGTTATACCGGTAAACAAATCATGTGTTCGGCGGCGTTCATCTCCGTTATTCAAACGGGTTTCTAAAAAGGAAAAAATGTCTTTATGCCAGACATCGAGATAAACAGCGATCGCCCCCTGACGCTGTCCGAGCTGATCGACAGAAACGGCCGTATTATTGAGCTGTTTCATCCATGGAATCACGCCGGAGCTGACATTTTTGAATCCTTTAATGTCACTGCCCTGGCTGCGAATTTTCCCTAAGTAAATGCCCAGGCCCCCTCCATTTTTGCTCAAATTGGCAGCGTCCGTATTGGCATCAAAGATCCCTTGCAGGCTGTCGTCCACCGTATCGATAAAGCAGCTTGACAGCTGGCCGTATGATTTCCCGGCATTGGCAAGTGTTGGCGTAGCTGTTGTCATATATAAATTAGAAAGAGCCCAATATGCTTCTTTTACGTATTGGAGACGTACCGATTGAGGTTCGTTCATCATTAACGTCATCGCAATAATGAGCCATCTTTCCTGCGGAAGCTCTGCTGGCTGCTTGTCGAGCGTATGAGCTAAATATCTTTCGCTCAATGTAACAATTCCGATGTATGTAAATAAGTGATCTTTATCAGGATCAATGATGGTGCTTAACTCATTAATCTCCGCTTCCGTATAAGCTGTCGTTAACTGCGGATTGTATATTCCTTCTTTCAGCAGAAGGTGAATAAGGTTCAAGAAGCTGCCATACCTATTGGTGTTTTCCCCACGTGTTATAGCTGCTTGCTTATATAATTGTTGTAAATACAGACGGGCAGCTACAAATGTCCAATCCGGTTCTTCACTTGTGATCCGCTCCACGGCTGAATGTAAAAGCAGCTGCTGAACCTGCTCATTTGTCCATCCCTCTCTCGTATCCAAAGTTACCCTTACTTTTTTCTTGTAGCTTGCCAGTTCAATAGAGGGGAATTCTTTTTGAATTTCACTGAACGCCTCTTCTGCCACACTTTGTACTGTTTGAATCATATTTGTTCCTCCTAAACGATAAGTAGTTTAGAAAGAGATTTTTTTGTCCATAAAAAAACCATCTTTCTAGATGAAAGATGGGATAAGAGCGAAGAAATAAAAGTTTAATGAAAAATGGGACAGACCTGCTCCTAAGCATCATCAAAAGAGCTTGTCTGAACGAAAGACATTTTTATTTTCTCCGCGCTTTCTTCCCAACTCCCGAAGAAGAGTACACGCAGTAAAAAGGCAGGTCTCCTGGCTTGTGCTTCTTCCTTCCACATTCCTTCCCATCTATTAGACAGTGGATTGATCTGCGGTCGTTCACACTTACAGTTGCGGGGACAGCTTCGGTATTTCACCGAATTCCCTATTAAGCTGTGACAGCACCTTTTTACTAAATATTGATTTAATTAAAGCATTACCACTAAATGTTGTGTCCGGATTAGTATAACAATGAAAATTCTCCTGTGCAAGCCTTGATTTATTTTTCTGTCCTTATTTAATTTAAAATGATTAATTCATCCTGACCAGAAGGATCAACGGCTTGCGGAATCACAGCGGTTGTTTTTAAAAAGGTTTTATTTGTATCACTGGTAGGTGGATGTTCAAGGTCAATTTCCAGCGAGAAAGGAATCGTTAGCTTTTCTTTAGGCTGGATTTCACGTTGAATCGGGATAAGAATTTCTTTTACATCTTTGTCATGGTATGCAAAATCACTGTCTTCGCGAACTTCATCCATTTGCAGATGCAAAGAAACAATGAGTGCATCAATTGGTTCCGCAGCCCGGCCGCCATTAATCAATACTGTTCCTTCAATTTTATCCCCTCTGTGGTAAGCCTCTTTTTGAAGAGCTGTATCAATCGCTACTCCGCCAATTCCAATACTGGATAAAATATGTTTCCACATGAAACTTCTCCTTTCTTTTAGTTAGTATTAGTTTAATATTCCCCGAGGCTCGCTCCTTAATCTTAACCAAATAGGATGGTTTTGAATTTGAATTTTACACATAAATAAATAAAAACATACTTTTTAAAAAGTATGTTTTACCTTGTGGACTTTGTCTGCCAACTGAAAAATATGTACAGTTGTGATCGCAAATAGATTAATAATTTAATGGATGTTTCTCTTTTTAAACCGTCCACCGCGCACTTCCGAAATATCTGCAATGGCCAGGAAAGCCGAAGCATCGATCTCCTCCACGATTGTGGTTAATTTAGATTCTTCCAAACGGGTAATGATGCAAAATATAACCTTTTTGTCATCACCTGTATAAGCGCCCTCTCCATGTAAATAAGTGACGCCTCTTCCTAATCGGCTATTAATGGCATCGCCTATCTCTCTTGCTTCATCGCTAATAATCCATGCCGATTTTGATTCTTCCATCCCGGCAACGACAATATCGATCGCTTTAGCAGCTACCACATAAGCTAGGATAGAATACATCGCACGATCCCACGTGTAGACAAACCCTGCAGAGCTAAGTATAAATAAGTTAATGAACATGACAATTTCACCAACAGAAAAAGGGACTTTTTTGCTTATCACAATTGAAAGTACTTCAGTCCCATCTAGCGCCCCGCCATTTCGGATGACCATCCCAACCCCAACACCTAGAAAAATCCCTCCAAAAATTGTGGCCAGAAGGATATCCTCAGTAAACGGCATAATCGGGTGAAAAAATGTGGCGAAGACAGATAGCATAATAATCCCATATACAGTCGATATGGCAAAAGTTTTCCCAAATTGCTTATATCCCAAGTATACAAACGGTAAATTTAAGATAAAAAGAAAGATACCAAGTTTTACTCCTGTAATGTGGGAAAGCATAATGGAAATACCTGTCACCCCACCATCAATTACCTGGTTGGGAACTAAAAAGATCTCTAATCCAACAGCCATGAGCAAGGCGCCAACTGTAATAAAAACAGCCCTCTGAATCACTTTCAAACGCGATAATTTCTTATGTTGCTTTTTTACCAATAACTCGTCCGTCAAAAAACCACACCTTTACTCATACTTATTTATTTTTAGTATATCTTAATTCCTGCTTAAGAAAAATAACTTTCAATTAGGAAAAGCCTTAAAATAAAAAAATTATCCCTTCCATAGCTGTGCACTATAAAGCTTTTTCCACTTTTTATTATAATGTTTCATTTTCTGAATGGACAGGAAAAAACCTCACTGCATAGTGAGGTCTACAATTACGTAAGAAGGCTATTCAAGTATGTAGCAGCCTTCTGAACAGGCACTTTTCAGGGAGATTCTTTAGTGAACAGATGTATATGCCCGGCTATTAAGCGGGACCTTTTTGCTGCTGTAAAAAAGTAGCGACAGTACTCCTAAGACTACTCAAACCGCCAGACAATCCTTTACTTCATCGGAAAGCTTTTTCGTTTGAATGCAACTTGTTCCTTGCATGCCTTTCACTTTCACCCCTTAAGATTTTTGAGTAATAGGATTTAACATAATTTGATCGATCTTATTCATTTTTCTTGCTTCAAATACTTTGCTTAAATGAACAAATAAAGGGGAACAATAGATTTTGCGCAGGTATTTAGGTGAATGAAGGAGGATGAAAAGTGGATAAGGATATAAATTACGGAAGTGATTACAAATATATTCCAACAACTTCTATAGGCAGTGGAGTGGGTATTGAGGTACTGCCAGACTTATTTTGTCATACTGTCCAAATCGTCAATATTCATTTAGTTGGAAATCCTAGGATGAGGGACTTCGTATTAGTTGATACAGGAATGCCTGAGTCGGCAAATGAAATTATTTCTGTTATCGAAGAACGCTTTGGGGCAAGCAGCCGGCCACAGGCAATCATTTTGACACATGGCCATTTTGATCATGTCGGGGCTGTTATTGACCTGGTTAAGCATTGGGAAGTTCCTGTCTATGCACACGAGTTGGAAATTCCTTTTCTCACAGGCCAAAAAAGTTATCCAGAACCGGACCCGACGGTTGAAGGCGGTATGGTGGCAAAAATGTCTCCTATGTTTCCGAATGAGCCGATTGATTTAGGAGATAATGTAAAACCACTGCCTCCTGATGGAGCCGTTCCTCATATGCCGGATTTTAAATGGATTCACACACCCGGACATGCACCTGGACATGTTTCCTTATTTAGAGAAAAAGACCGAGCATTAATCGCAGGGGACGCGTTCGTTACTGTTAAGCAAGAATATCTTTATAAAGTTTTAACACAAGAACAGGAAATCAGCGGGCCTCCGAGGTACCTCACAACAGATTGGAAAACAGCCAAGGAATCAGTCATTAAGTTAGAAGCATTAGAGCCAACTGTTGCTGTTACCGGTCATGGATTACCTATGTCTGGCGAGTTGTTGACAAACAGTTTGCAAAAGCTTGTTAAAGAATTTGACCAAATTGCTATACCTGATTACGGGAAATATGTAGACAAAAACACCCATTGATTATCTGCAAGAGAATGGTGTTAATAAAAATCTTAACTCGAGAACAGGCTGTCGATAGACGGTCTCAGTTTGTCGGCAAAAGTGGTTCGAAATAAGATCGTTCCAAACCACTTTTGATTCTTCGTTAGTTTTCAAGCCATTCAGGAGAAAGATAGACTTCTCTGAGTTTATCTTAAAGCAGGCATCGTTGTACGGCTATTCTAACTTTGCAAACCCTGTTGATTGGAATGGAAGGCGGCGCAAAGACTCCTGCGGGATTAGCGAGACAAGTGAGACCCCGCAGGCGCTTACGCGGCGAGGAGGCTCACCGCGTAAGCGCCTGGAATAGAAATCAACAGCCTCCATTCACAAGCAAAATAAAAAGGACTGTCAATAGACAGTCTATTTTTATCGCTTTGAGTACCATAACTCAGGCGTATAAAAAACTTTTCTAAACTTCTATTTCTGCATCTAAGCCGCAGCCTTGTTCCAACAGCAAATTCTCTAGTACTTACGCCTTTTAGTGAGCCCCCTCTACTCTTCCCTTTTTATTGTACATAGGCATATTTCTATACAAGACTCTTCCAATATAATGAAAATAAAAAGCCTGCTTAATAAGGGCAAACTTTTTCACCATTTTCTTGGTTAATCTATGAAGTACACCCTCATCATTTTCCCGGGATATTTTCTAGCCAATTGTCATCCCATTGAAAAGATAAATCCGCTGTCATTCCCTGTACAAATAATGATTTAGGGTAAGGTAAGGCAAGTCCTGGCATGTCACTTGCATCAAAATAACGCAATTCCACAGTTTCATCGTCTACTGGACCAAGCCTCCCTTGATAAATCATACATTCAAATACGAATATAATATATTCCACTTGATCACCATTAGGGTACTTATAGCGAAATTCTTCTCCACCAAATACGCCTAATAGTTTTTTGGGTACAACGGTTAGACCGGTTTCTTCCCATACTTCTCGAATCACAGCTTGCGCTGGTACCTCTCCAGGCTCAATGGCTCCAGCAGGAAGACTCCACTTTTCCCCATTTCTTTTGTTTTGAAATAAAATTTCACCTGAATCATTTCGAACAATCGCTGCTACACTTGGCATGAATATCAATTCATTACCTACCTTTTCACGCAGCCTTTTATAATAATTAGACATCCCCATCTACCTTGCCACCTTCATTTGTTTCCTAAGTACACTTCTATTTTATTGATTGGCGATGTTAAATTTCGTTGATTGATTAAAAAATGAAAGACCTTTGATTAGGAAGGTCCTTTTAAAAGAGATAGTTAGTAGATATAATGAAGTATTTTTTGATAAGCAAAGGGTAATACGGAAGCTATTATAACACCGATTAAAATGGAAGAAGCTGAAAAAGCAATGAATTTTCGAGTTGATATTTCCTTCCTCTTATAAGCGATAATAAATACCTTCACCATGTAAAAGACAGTAATAAATATAATGATAGCTGAAAATATACTCGTTAAAATGACTTCCACTGTAGACCTCCTTTCACAACGTTTTCTCAACTAAATTTTACCAGATAATTGATATAGTAGATACAAAATTAATTCTTTGTTATCAGAATTTTATACGACTAATGCTTTTATTTTTATAGAAAAGTTTAATCGAGAAACTTTCCATCCTCCTCTTTTTAACTGTTTCATTATCATCGTTTCGGTGATGAAAAACGACTAGTCATCCTCACCCCAGATCATGATTTACTGTACAAATAAAAACAAAGCTGCCCAGCATTAAGCTATGCATAAAAATTAATAAACTGAAGAAAATGATAAAGCAACAAAAATAACAATGAAAGAGAGGAAACAAAAGTGCCTAAAAAGTGGTTACATATATTACCTGCCTTTTTATTATCAGCCGTAGTACTAATGGGGTGTAACAATGATAATGATCCAGTAGAAGATGACAATGATACACAACAAACACCTCAAAATGACAATAACAATGGGAATGAGATTAATGATATAGGCCCTGACAACGAAAATGACATGAATAGGGACGATGATATCCTGCCTGATGGTGAAGGCGACAGGAACAACGAAAATGATATACTCCCTAACGGCGAAGATGACACGAACAACGGAAATGACATACTCCCCGATGGTGATAATAACCAAAACAATGAAAATAATCTGATGCCTGGGGATAACAATATGAATGAAAATGATGAAGATATCCTTGAAAACAATAGAGATACGGAAGATCTTAATAATAAGAAAAGATAAATAAATGCCTTCACAACAGAAAGGGAGCTACCTTAATGAGTATTCTTCTAAGGTAGCTCCCTAATCTATTCACTTATTTATGTCTTTGTCCCTCAGTTTTGGTCGCTTACCTTTTTGCGAAAGGCTGCATAGATAGCTATGGTAAATCCTCCTGCCATGCCTGATAGCGTATCTGTCATCGTATCTTTATTATCATCACTTTCCAAAGCCCCCATAACGGATCCAATAAACTCTATCACTTCCCAAAAAGCACTGAAGGTCACAGCGAATGTTAAGACAAATAGAAAAATCAGCCAGCGGGAAATTCTTTTTTCTGCTGATTCAGGAATGAGAAGCCTGTATAAAGCTATTGCAACAAAGGCCGTGAAAACACTTCCTCCAAAATGAAGGACGGTATCCCACCAAGAAAAACGATCGTAAAAACGTAAAATGGCACCTAGGAAAAATGAGAAAAAAAGCAAAGCATAATACCCTATAATCAACGGCAAGCTAAAAGGAATCCTTTTTAAAAATAAAAGAAGGACAGGCAGAAAACCAATCACAATTCTCCCCAGCATGTCTGTCCATTTAGGGGAAGATCCATTTAAATGTTGTAAGAAGAAAGCGAATGCTATCAAGACAGCAAAACCTATGCTTAATATCAATATGGCTTTCTTTTTCATATTTATCGCCTCATTTGTCAAAGTTCTTATCATTTACTTGTTCCTCATATTTATAAACATTGTTCTATATGTATTGTTAAATTGCCCGCTTATCCTAAAAAAATACAGACGATTACATTCAATGTATTGCCGTAGAGGTAGCTATAACACTTTTCATATATGTTGGATATTTTTCAAATACACAATCTCACATTTTTCTTCTTATTTTAAAACTATTGCTCAAATGTCGGGAAGAATCATGTTATATATTTGGACATAAAAAGAGCACCTTCTATTCGGACGCTGGATCACTTTTTGAAATCCAATTGAACCATTCCATCAAAGAATTGATTTATAGTTAACCTCACAAATAAGTCGTTCAGCTTTCCAATATCCATCTCATATCTAATCATCCTCAATTTCTTTTTGTTTAAAAAAAAGAAACGATTTTCTCTTCCTAACCCATACGTTAAACTAACCCTTGGATTTCAAAGGAAAGTAATCCAATCGGACAGAAATAATAAAATTATTTAAGTACTCTATTTTTTAATCATGTAGAATTATGCAACAAAACCTTGAAAAGTGGATATTGATTGTTAAAATGTTAGTAATAGACAGATGGAAAGGAAACGTTAATTAATTTAGTACGTTAAAGGTAATTATCAAATGAATTTTACAGATGCAGATTACGAATGGTTTAAATTTATCAATGATCAAGTTCAGCGCTATCAATTGCTAGACAACATCATGATTTTCTTTGCTGAGTATGTTCAATATGCTTTTGGTTTACTAATTATAATGTTATGGCTACTAAACAAAAGTAATTTTCGCATAATAGCCTTTCAAGCTATGTTTGCATTTGCCTTAGGATTTTCAATAAACAGACTTATTGAAGTATTCATCTATAGAGATCGGCCTTTTATATCGCATAACATTATTCAACTCGTAGACCATTCTGCTAACTCCTCTTTCCCGAGTGACCATGCTACTTCCGCAATAGTAATTGCTGTTACTCTATGGCTGTCATCCTATCGCTTTAAACATATTTGGTTTGCTCTCGCTGTAGGTGTAGCTTTCTCTAGGGTATGGGTGGGAGTACATTATCCACTTGATGTAATGGCTGGATTTATAAATGGCTTATTAATCGCTTTGTTTACACACTATATTTTATTTAAAGCACCACCAATAACTAAGCTAATCCAAAGACCCCTCTTTCAAGGCCAGGGTAAAATGAGAGATTGTTGAATTATCAGCTCAAGATAGCGATTGCTGTAAGTGTGGAATGAAGAGGAAAATAAAAACCCTATTGCAAATAGGGTTTTTATTTTGTATACAGAAGAAGCACCGCAAAGAAAATACTCGGTCTATATAAGACTTATTTTGCCTTTTTATCATCCATCTTTTTAATCAAGTCTGTAAACTCTTTTAAATACTCATCAGTAGTAATGATCCCTTTATGAGATAAAACATTAATCAATGCCACTACACTTGCTGAATGAACCTCATCACTATTTAAATATTTGATGTTTCAAAGGCACTATTCCAATCTTTTTTTGCAAGTTATCAACCACCTTTTAATAATTCACTTATTCCTGTTCATACTCTTCTATGCACGTAATCCCTTCCGATGTTAACTCCGGACCCTTCTCCCCATCACTCGTGCCATCAATTTGGACTAGATAGTTCTTTTTAATGGTGTCTATTTCAGCTTCAAATTGCTCCTGATTCATCGAAAAGTCACTCCAGTGAAGTTGCTTTCCATTCTGAATTTCTTTAAGAATCTCGTAGGTGAATTCGTCTCTTTCCATATTGCCTCCTCTGTGTTATCGCCCTGGAAAACTAGTTCGTTGTCTGCTAATTTGCTTACCAATTCCCTGCAAACACTTGGACCAAACGCTTCGATAACAACTAGAGGAAATTAATCCCTCCTCTCTTTTCTTAAATACTCCTTCTCTTGTATGTTCCTCTATTAGCACCCATAAGGCTCTTTCGGATCACTTCTCATTTTCAACAGAAGCAGCAGCTGGCGACAGTCGGTCGTTTTGTAAAAGAATCTCACAATCTAGCCAACTAACTGACTGATAATGGAAAAATAAAAAGGTACCCAAAACGTCACCCTGTTTGTTCGATTATTGGACGGAATTTGTCCGTTTTTGTTCCGTTCTTCCTCTAAAACAATTATTAAGGAAAAGTAACCATAAAACTATTCAACCTGCTATTTATTAGTGTGTTTTTTCTCAGCCGCCAGTGCATCTGCTTTCGTTTTATGAACAGTACCAAATGGATGCTCAGGTGGCGCATAGATCGAGTAAAGCTTCATTGGCTTATTTCCAGTATTGATGACATTGTGCCATGTCCCTGCTGGTATCATAATTGCGTAATCCTCATGCACTCTTTCTTCAAAATACAAATTATCTTTAGTATTTCCTGCCTGAACCATTCCTTGCCCTTCTTCAATGCGCAAAAACTGGTCAACTGTCGGATGAACTTCTAATCCGATGTCTTTTCCCACTCCAATACTCATCAGAGTTACTTGTAGATTTTTCCCTGTCCATAGGGCCGTACGAAATGTGTTGTTTTGGTTAGTGGCCTTATCAATGTTTACAACAAATGGTTGGGTTCCATAATCTTTTAATACAAAGCTTCCTTTACCTTTTAAAGGCTGTGGAGAAGCAAATCGGTTTCCATGCTTCATCTCATTAGGCATGGGCCAATAAGCCGACTGTCTTCTCTGGTTATCTATCAGCGGGTTAACATAGTAAGGATGTGGATGTGGATGTGGATATTGATACATATAAGGAACGTAATACATCACTTTCATCCCTTTCATCAATTTATAGAATTATCCTATGCACCATATTTAGGGAGTGTACTTTGATTTATGGTGACTTATTTAAAGGAATCCTCTATTAGCCCCAAAAACCCCCTCCCATTCAATGGCTCGATTGCGTAATAATGAAATACGCTTTTTCAAATAACTGTTATTCTCTGTTTGAACGATAAGCGCCCAACGGTATCTCCTTGGCCCTCATAATCAAGTTTTGTCTTTCTTTTTCATTTATAT
Organism: Pseudobacillus sp. FSL P4-0506; assembly: GCF_038003025.1. Lineage (NCBI taxonomy): Bacteria > Bacillati > Bacillota > Bacilli > Caryophanales > Bacillaceae > Pseudobacillus > Pseudobacillus sp. FSL P4-0506. The sequence continues at coordinate 2,654,776 of NZ_JBBOOI010000001.1, read as the reverse complement.
CTATAAAAAGATTTAATTGTTTTGCATTCCTCCCCTTCCTATAAAATAAAAAAAGACACCAAACCATAAAACAGCTGCATACTGCCTTAATGGTTTGGTACCCTCGCTTTTTCCGTTAATCTCTATAGTAAGCTGTTATATTTTCAATGAACTATAATCTTAATAAAATTTGATTCTCACCTCCCCACACTTCTTACATTCGTAAACTTTCCCTCTCACTTTCGTATCATCAATACGTAAAGCCCATGAATGCCTGCAAAATATCTTTCTTAGCACCTTAACTACCCCTTCTGCACGCTACACATTTAAGTAGGAGCACGCAAATGCCAGTTGCTAACTCCAAATTTTTAACACATTCCTTATTTTCCCATTACAACCAATTACATTCAAGGGATTTTTAACCTATCTCTCATTCGTCTATCACTTGTTATTCGTCCAACAAATGCATCAAATAGCAGCCTGGCCAGACATCCGAACCCGTTGTCTTTTATCACATGAAGCACCGTCCTAGCTGCCTTTGATTTCTGTCTGACTATAAGGTTAGAATCTTTCATTAGGACACTCCCGACCTCTTATAATTGAAGTGTTAATGCTTTCCAGAGGCTGAGAGCTTTCCTGTTGTATATTTTTATTTGAATTGGAAATACTGGTTAAAGAGTCACCTGTTCGTTCCCCCAGAACATATACAGGTTAATAAGTCTGCCAGGAGATTTTCCTGGCTTTTTTATATTCTTCTTTTCAATATCCTTTTCGCCTGAAGCATCCAGACGACAAATCATCATGTATAACGAGTATCTGCTCGCAAGATGACTTGGGTACATTGGATGAGTTTCATGGCTAATAAAACTCACGAGAACGACTAAAAAATCCTTCACGATTGCCACAAGAGATCGTCATTAGATTACAAATCAATCCCCTTCTCAGTAAACACCGACTATAAAACCTCGATCAAGCAATCTGCAAGCGTGTTTTTATTAATGTGTTATAAAAAAATGCCGTGCTACTAAGAAAAAATTACAAACTACATACTCCTTCTTATATGGAGAGCGTAGAGGAAAAGCGCTTGGTTTAACGTACAATGACATTGATTTTGAGAGAAAAACACGTACAGTTAACAAACTACGAGATGAAAAAAATACCAGATCGCCGAAAACTAAAAAATAGTTATCGAACAATACTGGTAGACGACATTTTATTAAAACAGCTGAAAACGCATCGAGCTTGGTGTATTCAAACAACATTCCGTTATGGTTCTAGCTTAAAGGGTGAAGATTTTATTTTTATTTTCTATAGAACTGCTCAACTAATACGAAGCCGTACCATAAAGTTCTGTTTTGACCATATAATGAACGAGCGGGTTAGCACCAGTTACAGCTTATGGGCTACACTATTTTAATAAGATCCGCTTATTCCAGTCAAAATCACCGCTGAACGTTTAGAAAACACTCCAGAGGTGGATTAAGTTAAAAGAAAAGCCCGTCCAAGCATTCAACAGCATGATCAATATGTAATATTGGGGAACTCTGGGGGAGTTTTTAACCTCTCCCTCAATCCCTTTTATAGCCCGGGTTCTCCCGCCTTAAAACTCTTTATTAAACAATGGCTGAAACCATTTAATGCCTCTTTTATTAGCCGGCCATACTTTCATATCTGCTACTAAATGGCTCATGTAAGCGATCGAAGCAGCCAAAAAGCTGCCTTCAATTCCTACACTTTGTTGGAATTGCCACGCTATCCCTGCAAAACAGGCAGCTCCTATTAAAGAGTGAGTTAATGAACGGTGAGATAAAAATGAAGAAACAATAATAAACCCGCTTAACAACAACAGCCAAAAAATATCGGCATACCAAGCGGCCACACCTAATCCTGCTCCTGTTATAAAGAGCATCGTACGCTGCTTAATAAACAATCTAGGCAATATCGTCAAGCAAAGACCAACGATGAAGCCAGCCGACTGAACAAAACCGCTCAGCATTACGTAGCTATAGCCAATTAGAAGCAGGCCAGCTGCTGCAAAAAACAAGATCAGCCACTTTTTTGATATAGTAATTCGATTGGACAGCTTTCCATTTACGTCAAGGTCAGGTGCAAGACCAGCTACTGCCCCAATGCCAACTAATGCAGCTGTAGTAAGAGGATCCGTATGTAAATAAACAGCTGTTGCTAATCCGGAGCCTCCTCCGATAGCCAAATGAGCCGATCCTTTCATCTGTTTCCATCCTTTTCTTTTTCTCCATTATAACAAACAAACGTTCTTAATCCTATAAAAAAATGAACGGTAATGATCTTATCTACTCTAAATAACTCCCCCTCTTTCTCTTTAACTGTTTGTCTATTTCACCTCACGCTCTCGCCCTTCAGATCGAACGATAGCAGCTAGCAAACCCTACATCCATACATAACTAGATAAGGATCTCCTTTAGTTTTGCAAACAAAAAAACCCTGCGAGTAAACACAGGGTTAAGCATTCGTGTGCCGCTCAATCACTTGAAGAAGCCAGTCCTGCACACTTTCAATATATTCACCGGAAATATCAAGCTCTGCAAGTACAGTTCCTTTGCCGATAATTTTTAATCCTGGTACGAGAGCCGGTTTTTTCGGATTCATCGAATATACAACCGTATCTATGTGATGAATCGGAATCCGAACATTTGTGACTATACCTTTACTGATTAAAAATCCCTTATCCACTTTAATCACATTTTTCTTCCAACGATATTCCGTATCGGTAGTCGTGCATTCAATAGCAGCATCTTCATTTATGAAGGGTGTCATATATATACCTCTTTTTCACTATATATGGTCAATCACATCACCTATAACCTATCAGCTTTGAATTGCTTTGTAAACAAAAAATACCTTTCGTCAATGAATTGTAAATAATATGCTGGGATCGGCAAATATAAAACAAAAAAAAAGAGATTTTTTCAAAAAAATAAAATATAGCCCCACTATAATAAATAGCCGGGGCCTGCCTGTTCGCTCATCACATTGTTATTATATAACTTCTGCTTTTGTATACACACCTGGATTTTGCTCTTTTAATTCTCTGATTAGCATTTTAGCATTTCTCACTCTGAGAAGATAAGAAACATTTGAACGCGTATATACCGCTACACTATCGAGCCTTCCCAGAAAGGTCTCAACATTAAACCGGAAACGCGGCTTCGCTGTTTTTCCTATTTTTACAACTTCCACAATTTCTGATAATGGGATATTTACTTGATTGAATGTATCCTCTGTAATCAGCATGCCATGATCTATTTTATAGTTTGACGACTGTTTTTTCCGCTGTAAGTACAGCCCCAAAAACAGTGCACCGGTAAGAAGCAACAACAATTCCACCTTGTGACACCTCCTCTTCTTCTTCGTATGGCGCCCTTCAAACCTCATTTCTCCCGTTTCTATTACTGTACCCATTTTTCTGTTTTTTACCCGTGCGTTTCACATTCTTTGGAAAGAAAAACTTTTTTCAAAAAGTTTAAAGCAGGCAAAAAAAGATAATATCAATAGTAAGGTGTGCACGTTTTGAAAGACGCCAGGTTTAGGAGGAAAATTATGAAAAAATTAGACGAAGAAAAGTTATTAATAAGGATTACTCAATTAGAAGAGATTGTTCTCGAATTATCTGACCGAATTAGACAGATGAGCGAAGAACTTATTGAAATGAAAGAGGAAAAAATTCATTAAGAAGGGCAGTCTAAAAATTGGTGGATAACCAATTTTTAGACTGCCCTTTTCTGAATAACAGCGATGAATTTGTTTTTCTTTCGCTTAAATTACGCAGAGAGGTGCGAATGAACCTCCTTCCGCATCTCCCAACCGTGCAGCAATCGAAAGAAAGGCGGTAACACAAGACAAACAGCCAAAATTCTAAGCACTTGCACAGCAACTACAAAGGTCGAATCTGCATCAAGTACAACCGCTGTCGTGGCCATTTCAGCAATTCCCCCTGGTGCAAAAGCGAGTGCAGCTGTTTTAAAATCTATGCCTGTCACAAGAGAAACAAGGTACGCACAGGCAAACATCACACCAATCAGCCCAATGGTACTGATCAAGCCGACAATCAGCGTCTGCTTCAGTCCGATAAACATTTTCTTATGAAAACGGACTCCAATCGATACGGCAATCAAAATTTGTGACAAAACGATCAAGTTGTGCGGCCAGTAGGCTACCATATTATGACCGGCATAGGAAGAACTGAATGATTGAACAATTGCCACAGCTGTCATGCTTCCCAGAAGCCAAGGTGCCGGGAATTTTAAATATTTCCCGATATGATAACCGCCCCATCCTGTCAGAGCTAATACGGCTGTCCACAGCAATTGACTTGGTTCAAATCCCAGTGAAGTCTGTTGCACAGCCGCTGCGCTAGCTGGATGTATCGTCCAAAGTGAAACGAACACCGGAATAATTAAAATCACTAAAAACACACGCATGGTCTGAATAATGCTCACCACTGCAGTGTTGGCACCTACTTCTTCCGCCAGTGCCGGCATAGCTGACAATCCGCCAGGCGCTGTGCCAAAAAAGCTTGTGAGCATATCTGAGCGGCTAAATTTCCATAAACTAAGACCGGAAAGTAATGAGAAAACAACTGATAATCCGATCATAAGAGTAATAACGATCCAATGAGACTGAAAAGCAGTTAACACCGACAGGTTAATCTTTTGACCCAATTGAATGCCCAATATTAACTGTCCTATATATAACCAGCTTTTAGGGATGTCTTTTGCTCCTGAAATTTGCGGAAAAGCAAAAGAAATAAAAGCGGCCGCAAGCAAAGTTCCTAACATCCAACCAATTGACAAACCAGTCAATGATAACAATAGCCCGCCAAGGCTGCTTACTAGTAGGACGACCCATTTGTTTACTTTCATCCGATCCTCTTCTTTCTTTTCTTGTTGTCTATAAATAAATTATACTAAGGTTAAAGAAATAAATAAAATATCGCTTTTTTATCTTTAACCATAAAATATAGTTATAGCAGAAAGGAAAAAGAGCAATGGATGAAAGAGATTGGCGCGTCTTACAAACATTATTTAATGAAAAAAACATGACAAAAGCGGCAAACAAGCTGTACATTTCTCAGCCGGCACTAACGAACCGTTTAAAGCAAATGGAAAAGGAATTCGGTGTGCAAATTGTCAATCGTGGACGGCGCGGTGTACAATTTACTCCCCAAGGAGAGTATCTTGCTAAATGTGCTGATGACATGCTGTTAAAGCTGCAGCATATAAAAGAGAATGTGCTGAACATGGAAAAGAAAATTACTGGCACACTCCGGCTCGGTGTCTCCACCTTTTTTACAGACTATAAACTTCCCGGGCTGCTAAAGCTCTTTAAAGATGAATACCCCGATATAGAATTTAAAGTGATGACAGGCTGGAGCAACGAAATTATTCATTTAGCTTATAACCAGGATGTACACGTTGCTTTTGTGAAAGGAGATTATAGTTGGAAAGGCGGCAAAAAACTCTTATTCGAAGAGCCAATTTATATTGCTTCCAGAGAAAAAATTACTTTGGAAGATTTGCCCGATCTGCCGCGGATCGATTATCATACAGATCAGAACTTGCGGACAGTCGTCGATAATTGGTGGGCAGAAAACTATACGAAACCGCCTCTTGTCAGTATCGATGTAGACAAAGCCGGCACAAGCAAAAATATGATGGCCAACGGCTTGGGCTATGCTATTTTGCCAGGGATGCTCTTAAGCGATTTAAAAGATGTGTATAAAATAGCCATCCACTCAAAAGATGGCCAGCCGATCATCCGAAAAACGTGGATGATTTTCCATGAAGAATCGCTCCAGCTTAACATTGTCCGGGCTTTTGTTGAATTTATGGAGCAGGTGGATTTGGAGAAAATTAACTAGCTGTCCGATGAACCGTCAAACCTATTGGCGTAAACAACTAAAAGCAGACCGCTCTGTAATAGTTCAATTACGGGGCGGTCAATGATCTTTTTGTTCAGTCCAAGTAACAGCTAATGACTTTATCCAGTCTCGTTAGTCGGTTCCATTATTAATGGCATTCTCTTTAGTTGTTTACCCCTGGTAAACAACCTTTCCGTCCACGATGGTCATCTCGATTTTGGTCGTTAACAGTTCGTCTGGATCCTCCATTGACAAAATGTCGTTTGAATAAACCGTCATATCGGCTAGCTTCCCAGGCGAGATCGTTCCTTTTTTATGTTCCTCATTTGTCGCGTATGCCCCACCGATGGTAAATAGCTTGAACGATTCAAGCATTGACAGCTTCTCTTTTTCATTCCAGCCGTCATGCAATTGTGCAGGGTCTCTCCGGGTGACTGCTGCATGAATACCTAATAACGGATCAACAGGCTCGACCGGTGCATCGGACCCCCCTGCACATACTACTCCAGCCGTTAACAGCGATTTCCAGGCATATAAATACTGGATTCTTTGCTCTCCAAGTCTTTCTTTTACCCACGGGAAATCCCCAACTAAAAATCTCGGTTGAATGTCTGCTACTATGTGTGACTTTGCCAAGCGCTGGATCAAGTCCTCTCGCAGCAACGACACATGGATAATGCGGTCGCGGTGATTGACTTTCGGAAATTGATCAAGTATTTCCAGCACATTTTCTACTGCCTGATCACCAATGGTATGAACAGCTATTGGCATGGAGTGCTCTCTTGCCTCTTTCACCATGTGATAAAGCTCTTCCTGGCTGTGCTGCGCTTCCCCAAACTGGTTCGGCGCATCATAATAAGGGTCTGAGAGTAAAGCGGTTCTTTTCCCAAAGGCCCCGTCTGCAAAAATCTTTACTGCACCAATTTGCAATTTATCATTCCCATAACCTGCATATATGCCTCTCTCCTTCAAGCGATCAAGAAAAGGGTAATCAATTAAAAGGTTGCACCGCAGACCTTTTTCCTCTTCATTGATTAATTCATCATACATTTTATATGTTTGATCAAAGCCGCCCAGGTAGAGCGGATCATTCGTATGGACGCTTGTTATCCCCCGCTGTGCGACATGGTCCATTGCTTGCCCCAGGCCGGACTTCAATTCCTCATATGTATGGTCCGGTATGTAATCGGTAACCAGCTTAGAAGCCGATTCAAGCAGCAAACCCGTTGGTTTTTTGGTAGTTTCATCAAGAACAATTCTTCCGCCAGTTGGGACTGTTATGGACGGGTCGTAATGGGACATTTCAAGTGCTTTACTGTTTACAAGAAATGCATGGTGACAGATTCTCTTTAAGAAAACCGGGCAATGCGGGGCAACTTGATCTAGTTCCTGTATCGTCGGCATCGTTCCATCGGTAAAAAGGTTCTCATCCCATCCCATACCAAGCAGCCACTTACCCGGCGGAGTGGCACTCGCTCTCTCGCGTATTTTTTCAAGCATCTCTCGTTTAGATGTGATCCCAATCAAATTTAAATCCAAATATTGAAAAGCCACCCCTGAAAGATGAAGATGACTGTCAATCAGTCCGGGAGTCACCATCTTCCCTTGTAAATCGATAATTTTTGTGTCGCTATCTCCCCATTTTGTCATCATTTCTTTATGGGATCCTATCTCTGTAATCCGTCCACCGTCTACGACGACTGTTTCAACTAACGGTTGGTTTTCATCAAATGTGTGAATTACCCCATTAGTAAATATTGACTTTGACATAATGACCCTCCCAAAACATCAAGTAAAATAAAAGCACATAACGGGCGTCTATTAACTGCATAATCATGCATAATTACAATTATTTTATCAAAAAATAAAGATCTTACTAATAAAATATTAAAAATATTTATTGAAAAAAGGCGGCTACTATTAAATTGCTGCTAGCTTTATGCCTACATGAAGGCTGCCTTTCTTTAGTGTCGAGTCAAAGGTCTGCGGCCGCATATAAAACCCTAACGCCGTTCGAATAATTGTTGTAATAAACGATAAAGTTCCCTCCCTTGATCAGGAAGCATTAAAAAATTAAGCTTCACTGTTCTGAAGCCTAACATAAATAAACCGGGATGTTTGTCTCTCCCAAAATAGAAAGTGTTAACCTATCGAATATGTGAAGTATTCACTATATTCTTTATGGAATGACAGATCTATTTCTCCTCTCATCCTACAAAGTTCATATCTCATTTAACTTTTTACTGCCGCTTCTCTTTGATACACACACTTTCCGCCCATATAGGTTTCCATGACTTGAAGTTCATCAATTTTTTGTGGATCGATCTCTAAAATATCTTGATCAAGTATAATGAAGTCTGCGTAATAACCCGGTTTTAACTGGCCGACATTCGGAATACGTGTCAACTGCTGAGCCGCTCTTGTATAAAGCTCAATCGCTGTAGCCACATCTACCCTCTCATCTTGTCCAGTGTCCGTTCCATCATATGCCTTGCGTGTAATAGCTGATTTAATTCCAAGGAATGGATTTACCGGGTCAGCCCATGCTGTTCCTGGGGCATCAGATGAAAAGGCGACTTCTATGCCCTCTTTTAGCATCGATTTTATAGGATAAGTGCTTTTTGTCCTTTCCGCTCCTAAGTTTTTCAAATAGCTCTCTATTTCGGCATATAGGAAAACCGGTTGTGTAACAATGCCAATTCTGGCTTTAGCCATGCGTTTCATCGCTTGTTTAGTAGGCAAAGTAACATGCTCGATTCTGACGGATGGAGCGTCCTCCAGCCAGCCTTCTTTATCATAGAACGTATCAACAATTAAGTCGATCGCTTGCTCCCCCATCGCATGAATCACTAACTGAATGCCGTATTGTTTAGCCGCTTCACCCGCAGCCAATAATTCTGCTTTTGACGTAGTAGCAATTCCGCCATTTTCTCCTTCACCCAAAAATGGCGGATTCACCCATGCTGTCTGTCCAGAAATGCTTCCATCTGAAAACAGTTTGATTCCGCCAATATGAATAGGATTCTCTCGATTTGTTCGCTCCTTATCTTGAATCGGTCGTTTTTGTAAATCTTCCCATAGGTAGTAAAGCACCGTGCGTTGCTTCAACCCTTTTTCACGGCCTTGATTGTACATCTCCAAGTAATCAACCGGTTCTACTCTAGCCATTAAATCGGTCACCGCTGTAATGCCATGAGCAAGTAATTTAGGACTTAGCTCGGCTAATGCTAAAGCATCCTCTTCAATTGTCTGAACAGGCATAATTTTAAATACTAATTCCCTTGCACTTTCACGCAAAACGCCTGTCGGTTCGCCATTTTCATCCTTATCAATTTGTCCACCCGGAGGATTTGGCGTATCTTTTGTGATGCCGGCCATCTCTAATACTTTGCTATTCACCGTAGCAATATGAACACATGAGCGACTGGCAATCACAGGCACATCTGGAGCAGCTTTATCGAGATCCCAACGTGTCGGCATCCGACCTTCCGCTAATTTCCCCTCATCATATCCCCAGCATTGAATCCAGGAGCCCTCCTTCAAATTCTTTCTCGCTTCCTGAATCTTTTCAATCAACTCAGCGATAGAATAGACATTCGGAGGAAGAGCAGCAATTTGCTTTGAATACATAGCTAAATGCCATGGGTGAAGATGAGCATCAATGAGTCCCGGAAGTACCCGTTGACCTTGAAGATCGATGACATCACCTGCTGTTAAGGCAACCTCCTCCTGTTTGCCAACCCATATAATTTTGCCATCTTGCACCTTCATAGCAGTTGCATATGGTTGGTCGGAATTAGATGTGAAGATTTTGCCGTTTATAAAAGTTATTATGCCTTGGTTGTTCATTTCTATCGTTTTCCTTCCCAAATTAAATTATTAGATGCTTACTTTTCGATTTGCCCACTTATTTCTTGGCAGACCCTCAACGCTCACCTACTCAATCCCTACTAAAGATTGAATGATCCGCTTTCATTTTCTTGTTTTTATTGGTGTGTTGTTGCTTAAGTCATCCAAAATAAAAGCGGTTGCGCCGTATATGCTTGCGCATGTTAATTAATAATTTTGCTGACGTTATATTCAAATGCAATTAATGTGCCAATTTTATCAGGAATATATCCTTCCACTCTTCCCCATTGCTTTATGACTGGAAAACGGCTGACTTATTTAAAGTTTGTCAAAGCGATTGGCGAAAGAATTTTCTTTCTCCACACAAAAAAGAGGGAGAAAATTCTCCCTCCCTCGTAAAAAAATTTTACCGCAATCTGTATTTATCCATTTTGTATTTTAATGATTGTTTAGAAAGCCCGAGTCTTCTTGCTGTCTGAGCTATGACCCCATTGGCCTGTTCCAACTCACCCATAATAATTTTTTTCTCATAATCCTCTACTGCTTCACGAAGAGAATGAATGGTAGCACTTATTCTATTAGCTTCAGGAACAGGCCGTTTATATTCCCGAATCCTCTTCGGGATATCTTCTAGTGTAATCCGATGGTCATTTGCCTGATTAAAGGCAGTCTCTACTGCGTTTTTTAATTCCCTAATATTCCCCGGCCAGTCATAGGCTTTAAAGCAATCCATCACTTCCTGATCAATCTCATCGATAAAAATATTCATATTATTATTATAGAAGTTGACATAATGCTCCAATAGTACTTCAATATCTTCCTGTCGTTCCTTTAAGTTGGGTAGATCAATTTGGACCACCCCTAGCCGATAATAAAGATCTTCTCTCATTCTCTTCTCGGCAATTAGTAGATCAGGATCCTCATTTGTCGCTGAGATCACTCTTAAATCCACCTTAATATTTTTTTTGCCCCCTATGCGCCTAACGGACTTTTCTTCAATTGCTTTTAGAAGTTTTACCTGAAGGCCAATCTCTAAAGAATTAATTTCATCCAAGAACAGCGTTCCGCCCTCCGCTTGTTCAAATAGGCCTTGTTTATCTTCTGCCCCGGTAAAACTCCCTTTCGTTGTTCCAAATAACGTGCTTTCGAGCAAGTTAGCGGGAACGGCTCCACAATTTAAAGAAACGAAAGGCTGGCTGTATCTGTCACTTAAATTATGTATAGCTTGGGCAATAACTTCTTTTCCTGTTCCTGTCCTTCCGTAAATAAGTACAGTTGAATCCGTTTTTGAAATTTTTTCGATTTTATTTTTAATAGCTATCATAGTTGGATTGACGGTGATAATATCATCAATTGTATAAATGGTATCATTTTTACGGTACACTTTATGGCGAGCATACTTATCCATATGCTGAATATTTTCTTTCGGAAAAAAGTGTTTAGAAAACTCAACCGCTCCAATAATTCTATCTCCTTCTTTGATTGGGTAAGTCGAATTAACCGATACTACTACATTTCCTTTTGTTGTTGTAATTTCCTGTCTAATGTTACAAAGGGGACGGCCACTTCTTAATACATTCATTAACGTGCTATTTTCGTTGGTTAAATCTTTATAAAAAGAGGTGACATGTTTCCCTAGAAAGTTTTCGGGTCTGAGATGAAGCTCTTTCAATATATTTAAGTCAGCCATATCATAAAAAATAACATTTCCGTTCGCATCGACGACTAATACATTGTCGAAATCGGATAAGTTTTTAAAACTTTCTACATCAATCATCACCTTTTCTCCTCCTATCCGGTGTGAAAGTTCGTCATCTATGCAGCAGACCGCTCGTCAGTTAAAATGTCCGCTTAGAAAATTAGTGTATTCCAATTGTACCATGTCCTTTTTTGAAAATTAAAGGCTGCAAAATTTATTGCCGTGCAGATGTATGACAGATTGCTTGAATGATTAGCTGGCATAAGCATAAAAACCCTGATGGTGAGCCTATGCAAAAGCGACCCCCAGGGTTAAATAAATTATTATTCATAAACTAAATTTTTTCAACGTTCGTATTATTTTCATTCATGCTAGCCGTCTGCTTTTTCGCTTTGCCCTCTTTCGGCCGCTTCGATTAAATAGGTTTCAAAGTCTTCTCCTGACAACGGTTTGCTAAATAAAAACCCTTGTCCTTGGCTGCAGCCATCCTCATTCAGTACATCTAATTGCTCCTGGCTCTCCACCCCTTCAGCAATAACATTGATCCCAAGCGTCCGTGCAAGTGTTAAAACAGCTTGTACAATTGCCTGACTTTCTTCATTTTGATGAATATCCCGAATGAAAGAGGCATCGATTTTCAACGTATCCACAGGTAAATATTTAATGTAGCTAAATGAACTATATCCAGTACCAAAGTCATCAATAGAAATATGAATACCGATGTCCCGCAGTCTTTGCAAAGTATCGGCCGCGTGATCGATATCTGCAAATACACTTTCCGTTACTTCAAGCTCCAGCCATTGTGCCTCCAATCCGGTCTCTGTTAAAATTTCTTCAATTCTCTCTATAATATTGGGATGCGCTAATTGGCGAACAGACATATTAACCGAGATTTTTAATGGTGGGTACCCTTTGTTTTGCCATTCTTTATTTTGCCTACATCCACGCCGGAGAACCCACTCTCCAAGAGGAAGAATAAGGCCCGTTTCCTCGGCAACCGGAATAAATTTATTGGGAGAGATCCTCCCCAGCTCCGGATGGTCCCAGCGGACAAGCGCCTCCATTCCGATGAGTTGATTTTTAGAAATATCCATTTTGGGCTGATAATCAATATGAAAATGCTCAAGCTCAATCGCTTTTCTTAATTCATTCTCCAGCAGGATGCGCTCCAAGGATTTCTCTTCCATCTCTGGTTTAAATAATGCATAGCCGTTTCTGCCCCGTTTCTTAACGGAATAAAGAGCGGTATCCGCTTTATTTAATAATTCATCTGCATCTTCACCGTTCACCGGAAAAAGCGCAATGCCAATACTGCAGGAAAGCGTATAGTGCTCGCCTGCAACTTTCAATGGTTCTTGAAAGTTAGAATGAATCCTTTTGGCAATCTGATCCAGCTCTTCCATGCCCGATACATTGTTTAGCAACACAGTAAATTCATCTCCACCCAGCCGTGCGACTAAATCACTTGGTCGCAGCGAGTTTTTAATACGGCGAGCAGCCTCAGTTAGGATAAAGTCTCCATTCTCATGTCCCCAAGAATCATTCACAAACTTAAAGCGATCCAAGTCGATAAACATAACAGCAAGCTGAGAAGAATAACTCTTAGCATGATCCACTTCTTTTCTCAATCGGTTCATGAATAATCGGCGGTTAGGCAAGTCCGTCAATGTATCATGATAAGCTAAATGATAAATCATTCTCTCTGATTTTTTCCGTTCGGTTATATCTCGCATCGCCAGCACGAAGCTTTTGATCTCACCATCTTTATCAATGACGGGATTAATCTTCGTTTCCGTGTCCTTATACGCTCCCCGGTTCGTCTTTATACGGAATTCGAGCAGCGAGGATACTTTCTTTTTAGCAGCCAGAAGCTTTAACTCTTCAGAAAGAGTCAGTTGATCTTCTTCATGCACCCATTGAAAGATCCTTCCTGACTCTAATTTCGCAAGCTCATCGCCCAACAACAATGCATGAGATGGAGACATGTAGAGGAAGCTTCCTGACTGATCAATCACTGATACCAAGTCAGATGAATTCTCTGCAATTAGTCGATATTTCCCCTCGCTCTCTCTCAATTCCTCTTCCATCTTCTTTCGAAGACTAATATCGTTTCTTATCGATGCATATTGATAAGGTTTCCCGAGATCATTCAAAAAAGGAACAATCGTTGTGTCTACCCAATAAAACGACCCATCTTTCGCCTTGTTTCTTATCTCTCCCTTCCAGATTTGACCGGAACCAATCGTTGCCCACATTTGTTTAAAAAACTCCCGTGAATGATAACCCGAATTCAATATACAGTGATCTTCACCAAGGAGTTCCTCCTCATTGTATTTAGAAATTTTGCAAAATTTTTCATTCACGTAAAGTATCTTTCCTTGATGATCGGTAATAGCGACAATAGAAGACTGATCAATTGCATATTTGACATCTGTCAACTCTTTTAAAATATTCTCCAATTGATTGTCTTCTACATTCTTAGAAGGTACAGGCATGATAAATCTCTCTCTTCTCTTTGTTTTTTCTTTTGCTGTACAATATTTACTATACATATCTGGGTATATCCAAACAAAAAAACCGACTCAAAAAAGAGTCGGTTGCACTACTCGCTCCAAGCCATTCAAGTGCCCACATACAAATGACTGTTCATCGCTTCCACCATAAGATTGTTATAAAAAAATTCCACAAATGTCTTATTAGACTAACGTTTTTTATACAATTATCATAGTTCGATATACCCGTCAAGTCAATGTCTACCGTTATTTATTTCTAGCATTATTCGTCTCTTAATGAGGCCTATTTCACAAAGAAACCTAACAATATTTATGAGGCCTAGATCAAAAACCTTGCTTTTTCCTCTGACAAGAGAAAAGGATAAATACACCTCGTCTTACTCGTTTTTTATCCTTATTCACTTATCTATCTTTATTTAATTCTGCCACAATATGGCCAACTTCACGCAAAACCAGTTTTTCCATCGCTAATGTTACTGCGCCAGTAGAACCCGGCAGCGCAAAAATGATCGTTTCTCCAGCTACACCTGCAACAGCTCGGGATAAGATAGCCGCAGAACCGATATCTTCTGTATAACTAAGATAACGAAACAACTCACCAAATCCGGTTAGCTCTTTCTCAAACAACGGTGCCACTGCTTCAATCGTCACATCCCGCTTAGCCACACCGGTGCCTCCATTAATGATAACCGCATTGATTTGGGGGTCTTCAATCCCTTGCCGAACAGCTCCTGTAATCTGTTCCTTTTCGTCAGGAACGATCTGGTAGCGTGCAATGGAATGGTGACTGTTGATTAAAAACTCTTTAATTTTTTTTCCGCTTTTATCCGTTTCTTCTGTTCGTGTATCGCTGACAGTAATCACCTGACAGACAACATGCTTTGCCGCTTGCCCTTTATGAGCATGTACTCGTCTTTCATTCATGTGAAATGGGTGCACCTCTCTTCTTTAACCGCCAATATAAGACATCTCAATTTTTGGCCGGTTCTTTGCTGTTTCTTCCGTTCGCTCATCCGAATAGCGGTCCGTTCGCGCAAGCCAAAGAGCTGACATATGATCTCTTACTTTTTCTATTGAACTCGTCGATCGGAGCACAGCCTTTAAATCGCTGCCTTTTGTAGCAAATAGACAAGTGTACAATTTTCCATCTGCAGATATTCTTGCCCGGGTACATGTCGAGCAGAATGATTCTGTCACTGAAGAAATCACACCAAACTCTCCGCTTCCATCCTTATAACGAAAACGGCTCGCTACTTCGCCGTAATACGCTTCATCTGCTGGTTCTACAGGAAATTTGCTGCTGATGAACTTGACGATTTCTTGCTTGGATACGACCGAAGAAAGCTGCCAGCCATTCGTGCTTCCTACATCCATAAATTCAATAAAACGAAGGGGAATACCTTCTTTTTTAAAATAAGTCGCCATTGGCAAAATTTGTTGCTCATTTACACCTTTTTTCACAACCATATTTATTTTAATGCCAAGGCCGGCCTTCTGCGCTGATTCAATTCCTCTCAGTACGGTTTTCACGCTGACAGATCGGCCGTTCATTTGTTTAAAAATGGTATCATCAATCGCATCCATACTAATATTCACCCGTTGCAAGCCAGACGATTTCAATGCTGTAGCATACTTGGGCAACAAGACACCATTCGTTGTTAAAGCAATATCCTTAATATTTGTCTTGGCATATAAGCCATGAATTAACTCGGGGAGGTCTTTTCTAAGCAGGGGCTCTCCTCCCGTCAACCTGACTTTCTCTACGCCAAGCTCTGTTGCTGCTTGAACGACACGGATAATTTCCTCAAACGTCAAATATTCCTCTTTCGGTAAAAACGGATAGTCTGCGCCAAAGATTTCAGCCGGCATACAATAAGAACAGCGGAAGTTACACTGATCCGTCAAGGAAATCCGAATGTCTCTTAGCGGTCTGTTAAACTGGTCTTTTACTTGTCCCATTCATTTCTCCTTTCTGGATGCCACGGCTGTGCAGATGTTTGCATGGAGGCAGAGCGCCTTACTCATCTACAAATAATTGGCGATAGGCATCCTTCGTATTGATGTTTTGGAATAACCTTTCAGTTGATTGGAGATCAGCTTCCGTTATTTTCTTAACGTTTACTTCACTAAGTAAATCGATCATCCGATAGTTTCCCTTTGTAAGCTGGGCTGTAATAACAGGCAACACTCGGCGATGATAAACGGCTGCAAGCGGCTGTTGACGGCCGGCTATGCTGGGAATCACAGCATCAAATGACCGATCTGCTTCAGCAATGAGTGCATTCATCACTTTTTCGTTTATTAATGGCATATCACATGGAAGAACCACATACCATTCGGCGGTAACCTGCTTCATTGCGCTATATAAGCCAGCCATCGGCCCTTTCCCGCAAAAAGGGGGGATGTCTTCTGTTACCTTGACAGCGGGATCTTGACTAAATCGGCTGGTAAGTGATGGATGACTGATGATCACCACTTGATTGGTAAAAGGGACGAGAGCTTGCAAAGAATACTCATAAAAGTATTTTCCATTGTATCGGACGAAGGCTTTAGGCTCACCAAACCTGCTTGATTCCCCACCAGCAAGTATGACACCGGCCCACAGCTTCTCTTTTTCTGTGGTCAATGCTTTTACCCTCCGCTTACAGGCGGAATAAGCGCCACTGTATCGCCGGAACGGACCACATCATCTGAGTCGGCATATTCCTCATTGACAGCTACAATGAGCGTGTCTGTCTCAATAGAGTACTTTTCACGCAGTTCGCTTAACAACTCTTCTACGGTCAATTCGTTGCTCGCTACTTCCAACTGCTCTTTGCCAATCTGCTCTTTCAAATGAGCAAAACAAAGAATGTTAATCATACATATTTTCTCCTTTCGGTCTTCCTTCTGGATAGGCTTCTGTCTCCAATTGATTGCCGATCCATTTTTCTCCGTCTTCCCAATGTTCTTTTTTCCAGATAGGCACAATTTGTTTAATTCGTTCAATGGCATATTCACTCGCCCTGAACGCATCCTTGCGATGTGGAGTAGACACGGCAATCACCACGGCAATATCAGAAATCTTTAAATGCCCTGTCCGATGTGTAATAGCCGTTTTTGCCTCTGGCCATTTCTGGCTAATTTCTTCTCCAATCTTCTCTAACTGTTTTTCAGCCATCGATTGGTAAGCTTCGTATGTTAAGGATAAAGTCCGGCGACCATGTGTATACTCCCGAACAGTTCCAATAAAATTAGAGATGGCCCCCGCTTCCGGTCGGACTACTTTCTTCGTTACCTCTTCAATAGAAATCGGGCGATCTGTCACAACAAATAACCGTTCCACCTTCCGTTCCCCCTTCTAAAAATCTATGTTAATAAACTTCTCTTATTTCGGTTCATTCTCCTTCCATGTTACAATCAAATAGCCATATTTAAGGAAAATCATACTGAAAAGAGGGATTGTATGTCTGAATTTACTCATTTTAACAACCAAGGCCGAGCGAAAATGGTGGATATCACTGAAAAACAGGCGTCTCATCGCTCGGCGGTTGCCCAAACAAGCGTGCTCGTCAATGAACAAATTTATCAGCAAATCAACGATCAGTCGATAAAAAAAGGGGATGTGCTTGCTGTTGCCCAGGTAGCTGGCATTATGGCTGCCAAACAGACGTCCTCTCTCATCCCCATGTGCCATCCCATTCCTATCAGCGGTGTAAATATCTCCTTTGATTGGGTAAGCGAAGATGCCAACTACAGGCTGGTTATTGCTGCTTCTGTGAAAACCAAAGGCAGCACAGGTGTAGAAATGGAGGCTCTTACAGCTGCGTCCGCTTGTGCCTTGACCGTTTATGACATGTGCAAAGCAGTCGACAAAGGTATGGTGATCGGCCCTACTTATTTAGTAGAGAAATCCGGCGGAAAAAACGGCGATTTTCACCGCAGCGAGCCTGTCCGTTAGAGACAGGCCGTTCGTTACCCAAATAATTTAGCATAATACTTTTTTGCCTCTGTTTGGTCGTTCGTTCCATGGACCAGGACCCGGCCGTCATAAAACACAGCTAGTCGGTGAGGAGAGAAATGAACGGTCACCATATATGGATTGCGCTTGACGGCATAACCTTGTCGGATAAACGAACGCTCTAATTCCAGAAGATTTACTTTTCTTGCATGCACCGGGCGAATCTGCACGGTATTTCTCCCGCATAACACTGATACTTTTGCTAGATTTTCATGGGAAAGATGCGGATAAACTGGCGATTCGCCGCATGTAGGGCACGTTTTTCGCTTTACTTTGCTCACCTTGATCTCCTGATGCATATTTTTCCAAAGATCAAACATAATAAGCTTACCGTTTAGCGCCTCCCAATCTTCCACTAATATCTTCAATGCTTCTGTTACCTGATAGGAAATGACGTGAGTGGCTGCCGGGCCAATAATACCTGCCGTGTCACACGTATGTCCAGTGCCGACTGCTCCTTTTTCCCATAAACAGCGGAGACACGGTGTTTCTCCAGGCAATATAGCAAACACCATACCATGGCTGCCTGTACAGGCGCCATATATCCACGGAACTCCCAGCTGATGGGCGGCATCGTTAATCATGAGCCTTGTTTCATAATTATCGGTTGCATCAATAATCAAATCTGCCTCTTCAGCCCATTTTAGCAACTCAGCATAAGAAGCATCCATTACTTCTGCTTGGATCCTGACCGCCGAGTTAATAGCAGTAAGCCTACGTTTTGCAGCGATTGCTTTGGGAAGAGCCAGTCTTGCATCCTCTTCACTGTACAGCTGCTGGCGCTGCAAGTTACTTTCTTCCACATAATCACGGTCAACGATCGTCAGACGGCCGATTCCCGCACGCACTAACGCTTCTGCATTTCCTGTCCCGAGGGCCCCTGCGCCAATAAGAAGCACATGCTTCTCCTGCAACTTTTTCTGTCCTTCTTTGCCGACAGGAGAAAACAGCTCTTGTCTTGAATAACGTCCCTGCATCTTGATCTTCCTTTCTAGGGGCAAGACTGACTATCTATTATGCAAGCAAATTTCCTGCTTGAAAATCTTTTATTTTATGTTTTGTAAAAGTCTAATATACCTAGCTATAGCGGCTCATTTAGTTCTCTCAATCTTTATTATTTTACCATAAATTGAATGTATTCATCTGTCCAAGGCGGACTTTCACTCACAGATCAATTGAGAAATACAACACGACCGATCGTTTTCTTACTCAACATGGTCTTCTTCCTTGCCTCTGCCATCCTGTGTAAATTTTGCAACTGAAAAATCAAACCGGCCGTGCGGTAAAATAGGATTCCTTGCTGAAGACAGCCCCCTCTAATGAGTTAGATTTTCTTCTTTTTTACGAAAAGGCATACTATCCAATGAGGGCAGTATGCTCCAGATAAGCGAAAGGGCCTCTGATTATCAAACTAGACTGTTGCGCATGTAGCTCACAAACCAATTTATATACCTCTCTTCTTCTGAAAGCAGGAATACGGGACAGGTCGGCTGCTGCAGCGCAATGGGCTTCCAGCTAATCACCGCTTGAACGTTTACCAGTTGTTCAAGTAATTCCAGTTCGTGCGGCTCTTTAATTAAAACAACTTTTGGATACCCGGCTCGTTTGTATCCCTCAATTAATAGCAAATCGACAGGAAAGCTGTTATACAGCGGTAGAATCTCTTCAAGCCGCCAGTTTGTTTTCGCAGCTGTTATTTGCAAAACACCGCCGCCTTCTACCCCTGCGGCAAGCGCTCCCGCCTGCCGATGCCTTTCGCTGTCCTTGTAATCTTCAGGTCTATCTGGTGTTCCCCCGTGGCCGTGATGCTTTAAAGAAGCTACCGTCCATCCCTGCCGTCCTGCCTCTGCAATCAATTTGGCCATTAATGTTGTTTTTCCGCTGTTCTGATAGCCGGTCACTTGAAGAATAGGCTTGTTCACCCCCAAGGCCATTCGCTGCCCTCATGAGAATCAAGCAGCAGTACATCAACCAGGTCGCCTTGCTGGAAGCCCCTTGTACCACCGGGCAATACCATCAACACGTCTGTATAGGCAAGTACAGCTACTGCGTTGGATTTATTGAAACCGCTTGGATCTACACGCAGAAAACCAGTCTCCATATCAATGGAACTCCTGACGAAGCGAGTGAATGGATTAGGCTTTAAAAAGTCGGCCGCCAGCTCCGCTTTCACCTTTTTTAAATGCGGCTTCTCAGAAAATGAGCGGTGAACAACAATCGGTCGAACAAATAATTCAAATCCAACATAACAGGCGGAAGGATTCCCTGACAGACCAAATAAAATCTTACCTTCCGTCTTGGCAACCGTCGTTACACTTCCCGGCCGCATCGCTACTTTATTAAAGAGCACTTCAGCACCAATCTTTGCATAAATATCCGGCAACAGATCAAAATCTCCAACCGATACCCCTCCAGTAGTGATAAGTATATCTACTGTCTGCAGAGCTTCTTGGATAGCAGTAAGACAAAGATCAAATTGATCAGGCAGCTTTCCGAAATAAAGCGGCTCTGCTCCTGCTCTTTTAATCTGAGCAAGAATCATATGAGCATTGCTGTTGCGGATTTTCCCTGGCTCTAGTTTCTCCTCTACATCCAACAGCTCCGACCCCGTTGCAAACACACCGATAACTGGTTGTTTGGCTACTTCTACCGTGCTATAGCCAAATGTCGCTAAGAGAGCCATTACACCGGGATTTATGTATTCTCCTTTTTGAACAAGCACTTTGCCTTCCTGTGTATCTTCACCGGCAAAAGAAACATTGTCACCGGATGAAAACGGCCGTTTAATCGTCATATACTTGTCTGCCCCATCGGAATGTTCAGCTGTCAATTCAAACATAACAACGGCATCACACGAATCAGGAATTTGCGCCCCTGTCATAATTCTGACTGCTTCCCGCTCTTTCACTTCTCCATTGAATAGATCTCCTGCTCCAATCTCTCCAACTATGCGAAAGGTGAGAGGATTGTCTCTTGTAGCTGTTTTGGAATCCTGCGCTCTAATGGCAAAGCCGTCATACGGAGAACGGTCAAAAGGTGGCACAGGATGTTTCGCAATGACATCTTCTGCAAGCCTCCGCCCATAAGCTTGATCAATATGTATGGTTTCTTTTGTTCCGTTGCCAGCCAGATCCATTACCTTTCTTACAGCTTCGGCAACGGGAATAGGTGTTCTTTTTTCCAACTTCTCCTGTCTCCTCTTTTGGTTAAATTTGATCTCTCTCTGAATATCCCTTGAGTATTTTATAAAACAAGATAGCTGCAGTGTCACAGTTTATTTTATTTAGTGTATCGTAAAACACGTATAGGTTCAAAACACCGGCATAGCCTAAGTACAGACAAAGCTTACTTTCCCTCTTGGATCAATTAAAAACATTTGTTTTTTTACTGTAAACTCTCACGAGAAACTAAAGAGGGCAAAGACTTGTGAACGTCCTGCCGCATTGGGTGCAACATTTGTACGTTATCTTTAGTGGTTTTATCATTCTTACTCCGGTATTTCCAATATAATTTTACCGAATTGATGCCCTTTTTCCATATACGATTGAGCTTTAGCTGCTTCCTCCAGCGAAAAGACTTGGTCAATTGCTGGCCTTATCTGATGCTCTTCAAAGAACTGGATCATATCTTCAAAGTCACGCGAACTCCCCATGGTTGATCCCATGACATTCAAATGCTTAAAAAATAAACGAGGAAGAACAAGGTCAGGAACAGGGCCGGTTGTAGCTCCAAAACTTACAATCCTCCCGCCTGGCTTAGCTAATTGAATTAAATCATTAAACGTTTGTCCTCCTACGCCATCAATTGCAAGGTCTGCGCCCCCCATCTGTGCTTTTAAATCTTTCACATATGTATCCTTGCGGTAATTCACTCCACCCTTTGCTCCTAAATCTCTCGCTTTCTCTATTTTTTCCTTACTGCTTGAGGTTACAAACACATTTGCCCCTGCAGCTACAGCAATTTGCAAAGCAAAGAGTGCTACTCCACTGCCAATTCCCGGAATCAACACCGTTTCGCCTTGTTTCACTTTCCCTCTAACCACAACTGCCCGGTAAGCAGTTAACGCCGATAATGGGATGGATGCCGCTTCTTCCATGGATAAATATTCTGGCTTATTGTACACATTTTCAGCAGGGACAGCTACATACTGAGCATAGGTGCCATCTGTCGGCATTCCCAATATAGAATAATCCGGTCCATTGAAATGATCACTATCTCCCCAGTTCAAGGAAGGATTAATAATAACTTCGCTTCCTAGTTCTCTCCCTTTTACATTTTCCCCTAAACCAGCTATTTCTCCGGCTCCATCCGCCCCGAGAATTGATGGCAGCTTCATTCCCGGGTATTGTCCATAAGTAATCCATACGTCCCTTCGATTAAGTGAAGCATATTTTAGTCGCACTAGTATCTCATTTGGCTGCGGCACAGGAGTGTCCACCTCTTCATACACTAGTTGATCAGGTCCTCCTATTTCTTTTAAAACGATAGCTTTCATCCCATCTTCCCCCTTTTCAAAATTCTTCTCTACCCCAAAAATAACTGAATAATCAGTAAATAACAACTTTTCTGCTCTCCTTTTCGATACTATCTGTTTCCAGCCAGTTACTAAATTTCTTGTGAATGGCTTAAGAGCAAATGCTTTTCTATTAGGCATGTAAAGAGCGAGAGAAAATCGATTATATCCTTTTTACAGCGTCATTTCGTGACTGTTAAAGCCCTATCTCTATTGATAGAAGAAATGATTCGTTGATAGCATTTTTTAACGATGAGCGGCTTTAATGGGACATTAAACAGCCTTTTATCCGGGGGAATTCGAAAAAGAGGATCAGTGGAAAACTTCTCGTTGAATCTTACGATTGATGTGATAAGGGTGATCCTTACTTCATTATTGATTAGGATAAATTTCGGACGGTAACCTTTGGTATTGTCTCTATACATTTTAATATTCATGTCAGTGAGACTGCTTCTAGATTTCCAAGCTACTAATCTATCTTCTCTGGCTTGGAAACGAACCGTCCTTTTTTCAAACACAGCAAAACAAGACATTTCTCATTTAATAATTATAGCTTTCTCTTCCATTATGAGACCTCTCCTTTAGTTTATATCTATAAATAGGTTAGATAGGAACTAGCTGTTTTATAGAAATCAATTGCTTGTCCGATCAGTACTCTGTTTCGAAAGAGATGGACAGTCAAAAAATTAGGCAGTCTAAGCCTGCCTATCTGTCAGCTTTCATCTGCCTAAAATAACCCTATGCTGTTTATCTGCTTAAACAATAGACTTGATCAGCAGTAAAACTTTGCTAATCATTGCTAATGGTTTCTAGTTCCTTTTTTCACAACGAACAGCTGCATGTCGTTCTGCTGCCACCTCGATTGCTTACCAGTAGTAGCCCGGATAACCGTATCCATATGGATAGCCATAGGCATAAGGATAACCATAGGCATAAGGGTAGCCATAAGCATAAGGAGCAAGCAAGGCGCCTCCTAATAACCCTGCAGTAAAACCTCCGAGGAACGGATAACCAAAGCCGTAATAAGGGTAGCCAAAACCAAAGCCGAATGGACGGCCAAAGCCAAACGGTCTGCCAAAGCCAAATGGTCTGCCAAAGCCAAATGGTCTGCCGAAGCCAAATGGTCTGCCGAAGCCAAAGGGGCGACCGATTCTTCCGATTCTCATATCATCATCAATGGTCTGCTCTTCTGCTGTATTTCCGTCATAAAAAGGCTCTTCTGCCAAGTGTTCAGTCTCTATATTCATAAAAAGCGCCTCCGTCTCTTTAAAAGTGGATGTCAATAAATCATATGCCTTAATGATTTATTTTCTTGGGCGCTTTTTTAATTTGTAATTATTCACAAAAGAAGGCTTAATGGCAAAAGCATTCGATCTTCTTCTGTTCATATTATACTGAAACAGCGTTTAATATTTAGTTTATTTCACAATAAGCTTGTGCACATATCCTTTGAGCGAGCGGCTATTTGGACAGATGTCACCCCTCTTCTTATGTCTTTCATTATACTTATTCAGCGGGTCTTGGACCTGCCTTCAAGCCGGAATTTTTCATAGTCAATATAGGTCGCACCGTTACATCCCCATTTACATAAACTTGACAGGATAGTCGCAGAAGGTCTTCAATTCCTTTTTCGGAGAAGGCCTGTTTTTCGGCGTTAGTTACTTCATAATATTCACCCGCCA
This sequence comes from Pseudobacillus sp. FSL P4-0506, assembly GCF_038003025.1. Lineage (NCBI taxonomy): Bacteria > Bacillati > Bacillota > Bacilli > Caryophanales > Bacillaceae > Pseudobacillus > Pseudobacillus sp. FSL P4-0506. The sequence continues at coordinate 2,630,642 of NZ_JBBOOI010000001.1, read as the reverse complement.
GCACCTCTACTCGACAAGTCGTACATCTTGCTTTTCCGCCGCATTGGTGAAGGATGTCTACACCGTTATCCTCCAATGCTAAGACTAGCTTTCTGCCTTTCTCCACCTCAAACTCTCCATGACCTATCACAGTGATAATCGGCATTACGTAGCCACCTCTCAGAAAACATTTTGGTTGCTCTTTCTTTTCATACAATTACATCAAGTGTCGGTTAAAAGGCTGATTTGTATACGGGGGCTCAAGAAAGATAAAGATAAAAAAGCCGGCAAATATGCTGGCTTTTTGCTGAACAAGTATCTCAGGGCTTTAAAATAACTTTAATACAACCGTCTGTTCTTGTATCGAATATTTCATATCCGTGCTTTGCTTGATCAAGCGGCAACACGTGTGTGATTACGTCACCTAAATCCACTTTCTCTTCAGTCATCATTTCGTATAAACGTGGCATCACCGGAATGACTGGCGCCTGGCCAGTTTTAATATCTACATTTCGCTGAAAAATGTCGCCAAGCGGAAAACCATTGTACCGACCGCCATAGGCGCCCGTTACCTGAATAGTTCCTGCCTTCCTCACAGCTTGGGAAGCGATGGTTATCCCACTCATAGCCCCGCCGTGAAGCTTTAAGCCTGACGCAAGAAATTCCATCGGAGTCATCTTCCCGCTCATCCCCGAACAATCAATCACGACATCAGCTCCGCCATGAGTAATTTCCTTTAAGTAGTTTCCTGTATTCTCATGTTGTTCAAGATTAACCGTTTCTACTTTATTCGTGTTTTGAGCATGGTTCAAGCGGTATTGAAGATGATCGACAGCAATCACTCTTTCTGCTCCTTTTAACCAGGCAAATTTTTGGGCAAGCAATCCGACCGGCCCGCAACCTAAAATGATAACCGTATCGCCGTTCTTTACTCCTGCATGATCAACGCTCCAATAAGCTGTTGATGCAGCATCCGCCAGTAAAACTAGTTTTTCATCCTCTATTTCACAGTTCTCTGGAATTTTGAAAGGAGTAAAATTCCCGTAAGGGACACGCAAATATTCAGCTTGACCGCCGGCGTATCCACCCGTAGTTTCAGAATAGCCCAAAAATCCACCCATGTCTCCGTGCGGGTTTGAGTTGTCACACTGGCTCGTTACATCATTTTTACAATACCAGCATTCACCACAGCTAACGTTAAAAGGGATGATAACACGATCTCCTTTTTTTACTTTCGTTACTTCAGGGCCTACTTCCTCAACGATGCCCACTGGCTCGTGACCGATAATGTAATCCGTTGGCATATTGGGAATGAGTCCGTGGATTAAATGAAGATCTGAGCCGCATATAGCTGAAGCGGTTACTTTTACAAGAATGTCATCCGCTTTCTCAATTGCCGGATCTGTTACGTCCTTCACACGGACATCTTTTAAACCTTGATACGTCACGGCCTTCATAAATGTTTCTCCTCCTTTTACTTGTCAGGCGTTGCCATCATACCCTGTCGGTCTGTGTCAACAGGAAAAAGAGTCATCTCAGCGATATCAAGCGCCATTGCTGCTGACTTCAAATCTAATTCCACTTGCTTTCCGACATCATACGGATAGAGCCACCCTTTATTCATCATCAGCTCGGAAGCCTCCTCGTGTAAATCCAGCGCTTGTTCCAGCTGCCGATATAGAGTATCTCTTACCTCTGGGCTCGCCGTTTCTGTCACAGCAAATGCATAATTGCGAATGCTATTTTTAATAGCTAACAAAAAATCCAAAGCAATAGCGGCATCTGTTTTCTCAAGCATTCCTTCAGCATTTACAGGATCTAAAAAATCCATTTTCATCTTTTTCACCTCATTGCGTATAGTCGGTTCGAGCTTTATTGTATAGTTCCTGTAATTCCCGAATAGCTTGAATGGACTGTTGGACATCTTTTTCCATTAATTTTTTTAAATCATTATCAAGACAAAGCCCCTGCATCATTTTAGATTTGAGCAAACCAACAGTTTTCATATTAAAAATTTCATGAGCCTCCATCGTTTCATGATAACCCATTGCTTCTTGCGTCATTTTGTTCACCTCCGCCGTCTTAACAGCGTTATTTTCCCTCCAGCAGTAACTATCTATACAAAGGGCTATGAATGTGGGCAACAAAACTGTTGAAAGCGTTAGTGCAGCTCATTGGTTGTTCCGAGACACAGGGATAATCGTTACACGATTACATAACCTAAACAGGTACACAATAAGTAGGGAGGGAAAAAGGTGAAACATTCTTTAGGACTTCATGAGACAGTGGATGCACATGAATTACTTACATTTAAAAATCTTTGTGTGACAAAGTCAGCATTAATGAGCGGGCTAGTAAAGGATGAGGAATTAAAAACATTACTTGAAAATGATGCCACTATCGGGCAAGGACACATACAGCAGCTACAAGCCTTTCTCAAGAAAGGAGGAAGTTATTCATGAATCAAATTGTAAAGAGCCTTGTAGGAATGGGCGGAATGACAGATCAAGTCATCGCCACTGATTTTCTAATTTCAGCAAAAGAAGGAGTTAGAAACCTTGCGGTAGCCCTTACAGAAACAGCTACACCTGAGTTACGGTCCACATTAAGAGAACAGCTGAGAACAGCGATTGAGACACATAAGAATATCAGCAACTATATGATAAATAAGGGGTATTACCATCCAGGCAAGTTAAACGAACAGCTGCAGGTGGACTTCCAAGCGGCCCAGGCTGCGATCAATATGGTTAAAGATTAACTCTTTCACCTATATAAAATGATAAAAGTATGTAAATCGTAAAAAGGGTACCTAGAAGCAAGCTTCCAGGCACCCTCTTGTTTTTTCTTCACAATCTGCCAAACAAGAACAGACTGTTATAGCGGACGATTTTCAAATGGCGGCTCTACTGGTTTTGGCGCTACTTTGGAGCGCTCTAGAGCCGGTGTATCTTTGCGGGCAATTTGATAAATGCCGGCACTTACTACTTTTGCCATGTTCTCCATTTTTTCTTTGCTGATTTTATCAATTGTATCCGTTGGCTGATGGTATTCCGGCTCTAACGGTGCATAGGTGAAAACAGCTGCCGGAATACCGCCGTCGTGGAATGGCTGATGATCACTCCGGCCCACTTTTCCATAAGTAAGCGGACTGAACACACGCGTGCTTGCAGAAGCGCCAGTATTCGTAACAATGTTTCTCTCGCCATCTACTGTAAACATGATCATCTCTCCTGCATTTTTACTGCCGACCATGTCAAAGTTAAACATGCCAACAGAACGGTCTTTTTCTTCGCTCGTTAAAGTGGAAACATAATGATAAGACCCAAGCAAGCCAAGCTCCTCAGCTCCAAATGTAAGGAACCGTATTTCCGTGTCTGTTTGCTGGTTACTCAGGACACGGGCAATCTCCAGATTCACGGCTACACCGGAAGCATTATCGCTTGCACCTGGTGAGCCAGGCACGGAATCATGGTGAGATCCAACATAGAGAATCTGTCCAGTGTCATGATTTTTATGAGCCTTTTTCGTAGCAATGACGTTATAGGATGTTTTGGTGACCATGGCAGCTCCAAGAACTTTTACAGTTGCTGTCACTGTCTGCTCTTTCTCAATCGAAGCTTTCAATTTATCTCCCTCTGCCTTTGTTAAGCCGAGTGTGGGCACAAACTCACCAGTGGAAGGAAGGTTACTTTTTAAGGCACCAGCTACATTATTGTAAATAAGGACTGCGTTCGCCCCCGCTGCTGTTGCATTAGCGACTTTGTCAGCAAAAGCGATCGTTCCTCGTTCAACGAGCGCAATTTTTCCTTTTAAATCCTTCCCGGCAAAATCAGACGCTTCTCCAAGGCCTACATAGACTATTTCCCCTGTTATTCCTGCACTCGGCGTATTAGGAGAATACTTGAAAGCAGTTGGTTTAAAGTTTTGTTCAGCTTGCCCTTCAATTTTTAAAGAAACTTCTTGCGCTTCTTGGTAAGTTTGGAAGTCAAACGGCTGGATGTTTACATCTAATCCATAGGAACGATACTGGGATACAATATAGTCAACTGCTCTTTTCTCTGCTTCCGTGCCTGCCACACGCTCACCAATTCCGACCGATAATTCTGATACATGCTTATAAATTTTTTCAGCATCAATTTTTTTGATGATTTTGTTGTCAAATGCCTGCGTTGATGCCTCGACAGCAGCCGGTGTGTTGTATACTGAGAGTGGCATCACCATCATACCTGCTGCAATAGTCCCTGATAATACCGCCTTTTTCCATTGATTCATTCCATCCCCCTCTTTCTCCATTTCTATTAACTTTTTTAATGTTTGGTAAATATGTAAGTTCTTGATAATCATATAACAAAGTAAGCGTTTTCCAAATAGGCTATTATCCGTATATTCATCGATAACAAACAAAATTTTCAGACAATTAATAGGCATATATACCTGTATAGCAAGCAGCCTAAAGATACCTTTTTCCTAAGATACCTTCTCTTACGGTTGTTAGCTATTTAACTATTACAATCGTTATCTAGAAGGTCCAGGTATCTATCCCTCTTTACTCTATCCATGAGCAATAATCCGACAATGCTGTCTCAACAAAATGAATTTATTTACATGTATTGGTACATCTGGCAACCAATCTGCTATACTATTTAAATAGTTCAGAATACTTTTCGAAAAAGGAGCAAGAAGGAATGAACGTACATACGCAATTTAACGGGAAGGTCTGCCTTATCACAGGGGCAGGCAGTGATGAGGGCATTGGTTTTGCCGCAGCTAAAATTATCGGGGGGCTCGGCGGCAAACTTGCCATTACCTCAACGACTGAGAGAATTTATGAACGTGAAAAGGAATTAAGAGCAAAAGGAATTGAAGCAAAAGGCTATACAGCTGATTTAATGGATTTTGAACAGGCACAACAGCTGATCAAACACATTGTAAAAGATTTTGGAAAAATTGATATCCTTATTAACAATGCAGGAATGGGGCAAGTCGGCTCACCTGAAAAGTTTATTCCTTTCGTAGAATTAGACACGGAAGAATGGAATGTTTCCATTTCGCGTAATTTATCTACCTGTTTTCATGTCACCCGCGCTGTCCTACCACAAATGATTGAACATGAATATGGAAGAATCGTCAACGTCTCCTCCGTTACAGGTCCACTTGTTAGCAATCCCGGAGAAACCGGATACAGTGCAGCTAAGGCAGCCATGGTTGGCATGAGCAGAGGTATTTCTATTGAAGTTGCCAAGCATAATATTACGGTCAATAATGTAGCCCCGGGGTGGATTGCAACCGGTTCACAGACAGATCACGAAAGAATTGCAGGAGAAAATACACCGATGGGCAGAAATGGACATCCCGATGAAGTTGGGCATTTAATTACGTTTCTGGCGTCGGAACAGGCTTCTTATATTACGGGACAGCTTTTCGTTGTCGATGGTGGCAACACCATTCAGGATTATAAAGGCCCTCGTGAACATTATTATTAAGTGCTGGTTCCCCTTCGATTCTAGAAAGAGACGTTTTTTATCTGATCAGCCAATCATTTTCTGCTTTATGAATAAATAAAGAACAAATAGGAGATAATGCGGGCAGCTACTGAATTTGCCATACATTCAAGGAGAGAACATGCCAAACATTTTAACCTATTTCATATTCGGAATGACTATATTATTATTTGTTCTTATGCTTTGTTTACTCGCTGGCTGGCGTCTGATTGTCAAACGAATGGTACAGCAGGCCGGCAAAATTATTTTAACGGACACCTATCAGGAGAACATTATGGAGCTCATTCCTGGATTTCGACATATGGGCATTCAAAACACACTCGAAAATAGCCTTCGTGCGGAAACAGGCAAGGTTCTTCACCGGCCGCTCGGCTCTTCAAAAAAGTGGCCTCATTTAGAGTCCATTACTTTTATCCCTGCACAGACGTCTCCTTTTCCAGTCAGCAGCGAAGAAGAGATAGATATCGAAGTAACCATTGGGCCAAAAGCAAAAAAACCATTGAGAATTCCCATTCCATTAATGATCAGCGGAATGGGATATGGCGTTTCTCTTAGTGAACAGGCACGGCTCTCTTTAGCTAGAGCAGCCAAAAACACAGGAACAGCTCTTAACTCTGGTGAAGGCGGAGTATTGCCTGAAGAGCTAAGCGCTGCTGGAAAGTATATTCTACAATTCTCCAAAACGGAATGGGGAAAAGAAGAAAAGCTGATCAAACACGCGGATATGATTGAAATTAAATTGGGGCAAGGAGCCTTGTTTGGAATGGGCACCCATATTCCGCCCGATGACTTAACAGGCGATGCTCGTAAAGTTATGGGACTGGAAAAAGGGGAAATGGCCATTATTCACGAACATTTTTTTGAGAATCAAACATTGAATGATGTAAAAGAACTTGTGCAACAACTTCGGAAGCTGTCAGGAGGTGTGCCGATCGGTGTAAAAATAGGGGCAGGTGGCAAAATTGAAGAAGATATTGATCACCTACTTGCTATGGATGTCGATTACATTGCTATCGACGGCGGACAAGCTGCTACATACGGTTCTCCTCCTATTTTATCTGATGATTTCGGCATTCCAACTTTGCATGCGATCGTCCGGGCTGTCAATCATTTAGAACAGAGAAATATGAAAAAACAAATGAGTTTAATTGTTTCTGGCGGGATGCTTACCCCTGGGCACTTTTTGAAGGCGCTTGCTCTTGGAGCCGATGCGGTCTATTTAGGTTCTCCGATACTATTTGCCATGTCACATGGTCAATCAATCACCCCTCTTCCGTTTGAGCCTCCTACGCAGGTGGTCTGGTATAACGGCAAGCTTAAAAACCAGTTTGACGTTGAAGAAGGAGCAAAAGCGGCAGAAAAGTTCTTGATAGCAAGCACTGAAGAAATGAAAACTGCCTTACGAGCAATGGGCAAGCGCTCGCTGAAAGAGTTATCAAAAAGAGATTTAGTTTCATATGATCAGTCTACCGCTCAAATGGCCGGTATTCCTTTTTCATTTGAACCATGGGCAGACATTCATAAAAAGGAATAGTCACTGTTCCGCTCGTTTCATCTGTCTGGATTGCTCCTTCCTGCCCCTCTTTCGTATGAGAGCGATGACCAATAAACATAGCGGAAGAAGTGTCTGGATCAGCAGCGAATAAAAAGGGAAGGACTGATTTTCATCTCGGGCGAATGCCATTGTGTCCGGGATCGACCAAAAACTAAATTCAGCAATTAAAATGCCAATCGGCCAGATAATGAAACGGTAACTAGAAAGATTCAACCACTGGGCCGTTCCTAAGACAATAACATAATAAAAAACTGAAAGCTTTACAAACGCTCCCATAATCCAAATAGCCATGACGATCGCATCAAGGTTTTCAAAAAAATCGGCCCAGCTAATATAGCGGCTAGCATTCATTAAAGGATAGATTTTAGATGAAGTGGTTACTCCCAGAACAAAAAGAGTAGTTAAGCTGACAGCAATGAGTGTAACCATGACAGCCAATACAATGATCAACCCTTGTTTAAGCGCTTTTTTTCCATCTGACAAAGAAGGCAGAAAGAAGGCAATCAAAAAAAATTCAGCAAACCACCCACTTAGTATAACAGCCCCTTTTATCGGAGGAATCACCCCCTCTTCCAGCACTGGTAATATATTTTTAATTTCAAAATTAGGGCTCAGCAAAAAAATCAGAATAATAAGCGGAACAAAAAAAACTGGGAAAAACAGCTGGGTTATTCTTCCTATAATTTCCAATCCTCCCTGCACAGCAAAGGCACAAAGAAGAAGCATCGAGGCAATCACAACACTGATCGGAGTTTTAAATAAAAAGGAGCTGGCAATGAATTCACTATAGGAACGAACAATTTGTCCTGTTATTTCGATATAAAACAATAAAATAAAAAAAACGACTACTTTTCCCATGAAGCGGCCAATGATTTGTTCAGTGGATTGAACGATAGTTTGGCCTGGATACAGTTTATGTAATTGAACAGCTATATACACGGTGACAAATCCGATAAACGAGGCGATAATGGGCGACAGCCATAAATCTTGTTTAGCATACCCCGCCGTCACACTGGGAACTGAAAGAATAGCGGTAGCAAGAATGGTTGGGTACATCATCATAGACATTTGCAGGGTTGAAATTTTACCTTCCTTCATCCATGTTCCTCTTTTCTTGAGTAAGTCAAAATAAATTCTAACCGCCTATTTTTGCAGAAACTGTCCAAGTGGTTTAAAAATCATTTCTTTCCACGTCACCGGTCCATTGATGTGCGGAAGGTCAAACATTGACAACGTCCAGCCAATGATCAATATCATGCTGAATGCCCACTTGTCTTTTTTAGGGGCCTTTTTGACCTTTGGCCATTGAAATAAGAGGATGATCACGCTAACTAAGATGACAGCAAGAAAAGACCCCCATCTCACTCATTCCTCACCCCTTCTCTTGTTTTTTCTGGCTCATTAATATTTCCTTGCCTGCGAATGTTGGCGTCCACCTGAACATGTACCTTTACAGTCGGAAAGACTTCTTCCCAGCGATTCTCCACTTGCTTCCACTGTCTCGGGTATTTTCGATGAAACTCTTCTGCAAAATTATTGATGTCTGCTTTTAGATCGTGCTGTATTTTCCTCGTAGCCGCCTCCACCCGTTGTTTAATATCCGCCTCATAAGCCTGTTCAACAAGCTTTAAATCCTTCGGGTTATAAAGGTCTAACTTTGTTTGATTTTGTATGAGCATTCCATCCGTTTTAACTTTCACTATCATTTCCCATTGCTTGTTGCGGATTTTCGGATCAAGACTCACATGGACTGACCGGGGAGTGAAGGATACCTCTCTCTTTTCTCCCCTAGGCCTTGCCGTAACGGTATATTCTTTTACTGCATTTTTTAACCAGAGTAGTCCCCTCGTTTCTTTTTGAGGAAGAGCACCAACCATTCGATCTTTTCTAAATACGGCCGCTCCAATAAATTTCGTGTATTTGTAAGGTTTCTTTATCTCCATTTTCTCTGTAGCTACCCTTATATATGGGAGAGCAGCAGCTTGAGAGAACCCGGTTAGCATTTCATCCAAATCTTGCATGGTTACTTTCAAAACAGTTCCTATGTTCGTCATTTCCCGAACAGCTTCTCCCGAATAAGGCTCCAAAGTAGTTTGTAATTCCAAAACATTTTTTGCTTTCCCCTTACTAACAAACATATACCCTCTTTCCCTTGGCTGCGGATGGCGAAGCAAGAAATCTAAATGCTCATATATGCCTGTGCGTGCTAACTTCTCTCCGAATATAAACACCTTGCACTGTCCCCAAAAAATTTGACGAGGAAAGTCCATTTGCAGCTTTGACAATGCATCGGCAAGATTGGTACCTGACTCAGAAATGACTACGGTTTTTTCTCCGCCTCCTCCGCCTCCTTGTCCTTGGCCTTGTCCCCCCATTGATTTAGGAACAAATATCTGGAGGGAGAGTTCGACTCGATTGGCACCCTTTTCGTCAATAGCAGCTGCTGTCACAATAGCCAAATCATTGATTTCCACTCTATCCCAACAGCCACCTAATAAGAGGAGCGAACCGCTAAAAGATAGAAACAGTAATATACGTTTCACTAAGAGGCTTTTGCTTTTTAATGCTGACATGATGATTCACCTTCTTTTAGGAACGTTATCCATGATCTCCTCCTTTTGGATTAGGCGCCTGATTGGGAGACTGACGATATACGTTAGATTCTCCCGTAAAGTGCGGGCGCGTATCCATCATCCACCAAGGAGCCCGCCATAGCGTATCCTTTAGCTCTCGCCTCTTCAGCGGAGCTAGCGGCGCTAAATAAGGCTCACCAAACGACCGTAATGTACATAAATGAATGATGATAGCAATCAGGCCAATAACCACGCCAAGTAACCCTAATGTACCGGCAAGAAAAACAAGCGGGAAGCGAAGCACTCGGATAGACATGCCCGTAATGTAACGGGGGAGCATAAAGGAGGCAATCCCTGTAATCGCAACGACAATAACCATAGGTGCAGAAACAAGCCCTGCCTGAACAGCCGCTTGACCGATAACGAGCGCTCCAACAATACTGATAGCAGATCCAATTTGCCTCGGTAACCTTACGCCTGCTTCCCGTAACGCCTCAAATGCAATTTCCATTATCAACACTTCTACTAAAGCGGGGAAAGGCACGGTTTCCCGCGCAGCAGCAATGCTAAGAAGTAACGTAGTCGGCAGCATTTCCTGATGAAAAGTAGCCACAGCGACATACACGGAAGGAAGCAGCAGGGCGACTCCAAGAAAAGTGTACCGGAGCCATCGGATGAATGTACTAATGACAAAGCGCTGATAGTAATCTTCTTGAACTTGCAATAAGGAGAAGAAAGAGATAGGAGCAATTAATATAAATGGAGTTCCATCTACTAAAATGACGATGCGCCCTTCAAGTAAATTAGCACAAGCAACATCCGGCCGTTCAGACGATAAAATCTGCGGAAAGGGAGAAAAAGGGTTATCCTCAATCAACTCTTCGATGTAATCACTTTCCAAGACTCCATCTATTTTAATTTTTTGCAGCCGGTTTTTCACTTCCTTAATAAGCGTTGGATCGGCAAGGCCCTCCATATACGCAATCGCAACATTGGTTTTTGTATATTCGCCAATCATCATTGATTGTATTTTCAATGCGGGACTTTTGATAATGCGTCGCAATAGAGCCGTATTCACTCCAATCGATTCAACAAATCCTTCCCGCGGTCCTCTAATGGAGGACTCGGCCTGAGGCTCTTCGATGCTTCTCTTTTCCCACTTAGCCAGCCCTAAGGATAAGGCCGCAGTTTCTCCTTCACATAGCAAAATAGGATTTCCATTTGAGATGGACTCAATACAGTCCGCAACCAAGTTTACTTTCTGGACTTTCAAAACAGCCAGTTTTCTTTCTATAAATTCATTAAGCGACTTTGGATCATCATCTGTTTTCTTCATAAGAGGAGAAAGAACATGCTCTTTAAGGCTTTCCATATTGGTGAGCCCTTCAATAGAGATCACTACGGCTTTGGTTTTTCCAAAAAGGAAAAAGGATCGAAAAAGGACGTCGGAACAGTTTTGATAAATGGAACAAAACATTTCAACGTTTTGTTCAAAACTGTCATGTAGCTTATCTTGGGGTTTCGCTTCCTGATGAGATGGACGCTGCTGCTCTTTCTTTCTCCTTAGCAGCCTATTTACATTCCGGATCACCTTGCATCCCTCCCCCCTATTTTTCAAGCTCACACTCATTCTTTTCTCTATGATTCTTCATTTGGGTTATTTTATACAGAAATCTTTAAATTGGCTTACATACATTTTTTCGTCTGCACACCATAAAAAGAGCACAGACTAATTGTCTGTGCTCTACCTGCTTATTCCTGTTTATATTCTCCGATAACTTTAATTGTTTCTTCTGTTAATGAGGAATCAATGGCTTTGTTCAAATCGACTTCTCCTTGAATCGCTCCATTTGCTTTATACATCTGGTACTGCTTTTTAATGTCTTCCATATACATTTCACCGTTCGGATTGAGACCTGTAACGAAAACATTTTCCCACACATTGGCATCTTTAAGAGCAGTATGTTTTGTCATAATTTGAATGATCTCTTCTTTATGTTTCCCTTTCATAAAAGCATCATTATAGTCCCGGACTCCTTTTAAATAGGCAGCCATAAATCGCAAAGAAACCTCTTCCTCCTCATTGATAAATTTAGGAGAAGCGAGAACCATGGCAATTTGGGCTTCTGGCGCATAATCTGTTGCATCGCCAAAGCGCACGTGCATCCCTTTTTCCTCTCCCTGTGTGATGAACGGTTCTATTTGAAGAGCAGCATCAATGGATCCGTTGTCAATAGCGGCTAGCATGCTTCCGAAATCTGGCATCAATACAAACTCGACGTCTTTCCTCGTCAATCCTCCATGTGCAAGCATTTGCTGGAATATATAATCATCTACGCCATTTTTGGTAGAAACTGCAATGCGTTTGCCTTTAAAATCAGCATATTCCTTTATTTCCTTTTGTTTATCTTTGCCGATGACAAAGGAAAAATAGGATTTTCCTTTTACATTGTGGCCTTTATCGGCAATAATTTTCACGTCAATCCCTTGAGCAATCGCATTGAAAAAAGAAGCAGTCGATACACCACCAGCAATATCTACTTCACCGGCAGCAAGGGCTGGCAGCATGTCATCACTATTAGCAAATTGAGCAAACTTTACTTCAATATTATAGTCAGCGAAATATCCTTTCTCTTTAGCTATATAAAATCCCGCTCCTGAAGCAGCCCCGTCTTCTGCAATAACGACTGTTGTTTTCTTTTGAAGAGGCGCTAAATCACCGGAAGGGTTCTTTTTGTTCGTTTCTGTATTTGAATTTCCTTCTGTTCCTGATTGCGAACAGCCGCTCATAATAAGTAGAAAAGCAAACAACATTATAAAACAGACGCGAAACCATCGTTCTCCCATCGTTTTCCCCCCTTAATTTCTAGACGCCTGCACCTCATCCTGCAAATGCTTGCGAATATCCATGAAGTATGCAGCGGCCCCCGGATCTGCCCGTACCTGTTCCATCGTACGCGGCCGCGGCAGATCTATATGAATGTCTCGAACGATTTTTCCTGGCTGTGCGCTCATCAGTAAAATGCGATCTGCGAGCAACAGTGCCTCATCAATGCTATGAGTAATAAATAACACCGTTTTCTTAGTCTCCATCCAGATTGCTAGCAGCTCCTCTTGCAAAATAAATTTATTTTGCTCATCAAGTGCAGCAAATGGTTCATCCATCAGTAAAATCTCAGGATCATTTGCAAAAGCACGGGCAATGCTGACGCGTTGCTTCATTCCTCCTGAGAGTTCTTTCGGGTACAAAGAGGCATACATGTTCAGCCCTGTTTTCCTTAAGTAGTAAGCTGTTCTTTCTTTTACTACACTTTTTGGCAATTTCCTCATCTTCAAGCCGAACGCCACATTTTCCTCCACTGTCATCCAAGGGATCACTCCCCGCTCTTGAAAGACCATCGATTGAAGCGGACGATTTTCCTGGCTCGGTATAATTTCATAGGAACCCGTGCTCGCTGTTTCTAAGTCTGCCAGAATGCGAAGAAGTGTCGTCTTGCCGCAGCCGCTTGGTCCAACGAGACAAACAAACTCTCCTTCTTGAATAGTAGTAGAAATGCGATCCAAAGCCTTTACACGGCTCTCTTTCTTAAAAAAAACTTTCGTTAAATGCTTGATCACAATCTTAAGCTGCCCGTTCATCTTGTCACCTCCAAGGAATGAGCTTTTTTTGCAATATCCTCAATGCTACTGAAAAGAAATAGCCAAAAAACGAGATAAGTATCAACCCTACAAACATTTCCTTTAACAGAAATGCTTTATAAGACGTCCAAATTAAATAACCAATCCCGGAAGTAGCTCCCATCATTTCCGCCGCAACAATCGTTAGAAGGGCAATGGCCTGCCCCATTTGCACACCCTCAAGCATCACAGGAAGAGCACCCGGCAAGGCTATCTTGAAAAAATACTCTTTTGAACTGGCACCGTAATTTTTTGCTACGTCTAAATGAATCGCATCAATATTCATGACACCCGCGGCTGTGTTGATCACAACAGGGAAAAATACGCTTCCCGCAATCGTTACAATTTTCGAAAGGTCGCCAATGCCAAACAAAATAATGATAAGCGGAAGCAAGGCAAGTGTGGGAATCGGCATTAACGCCATAACGAGCGGCGAAACAAAATGACGGATCGGCGAGTAAAGCCCCATTAGTAATCCAATAACCACACCTGGAATAACCCCTAAAAGAAATCCTGCAAAAATGCGATAGAGAGAAATCCAGATATGATGAAATAATTCTCCGCTCACACTCATAGTAATCAACGTCTTAATAATCTCAACTGGCGGCGGGAAAAAGCGGGGATCAATCCAAGCGACTCGCGATAAAAACTCCCATAATAAAAGAACAAATATTGGAGAACAGATCGTCAGCGCTTTTTTGTACCTTTCCTTTCGTTGCTGTCTTTTCCATTCTTGTTGTTCCACTTTGAATGGGTCAAACTGAATGGCTGTTTTTTTCATTTTCACACCTCACCACCTCTACAAGTATAAAATATGTAAAGAGCCCAAAAAGTGTGAAAGGCCTTAGGAAACAAATTTACCTGCGCTCTTTCTTTAAATAAAAACTCTATCATTTGACCAACCAAAAAGGAGCCTGGAATAAACAATACTCTTTATGGATTGATTTCTTCTAGGCTCCAATACCCGCTTTTCTTTATCTGTCTATGTTGATATGCATATGCGACCATTCATTCTTCCTCTCTATCGCTTTTCAAAATAAAAGCTGATCAATTAGAATAAAGTTGGATTGAAAACCTTGTTTTAACCTTTCCCTTTTACTATTAGGAGATTTAGTCGAAGAAGAAAAAATAGTCTTTTTTCAAAATGAAGGGGGTGCTTTTGTCCGTACATAAGGATTAAAGAGCATATTTTAATCAAACTTTGTTTCGAAATCTCTACTGTTCCATCGCAAACCGTTTCAAAGGCAAGGAGTTAAATTCCAACCGTGAATCGGAGAAATGAAACTAGCTATTAGCACGGCTGCAACGAGAACTGTTAGTGTAAATAAAACAATCAATGATAGACATGTCACTATGCGTTATCTGCTTAACCGATAGATTACAATCAGAGGCATCGTCACAAAGCCAAAAATTTCATACCTACGGAGGATGACGGATGATTATACGAAAGGCTAAAATTCACGAAATTTTACAGCTTAGTGAATTAGCGTTCCAATCAAAGGCTTACTGGGGATATACGGAAGACTTCATGGAAAAGTGTAAAGATGATTTGACTGTGACTCCGTGTGATATTGAAGAAAAACACGTCTATGTTTTGGAGGACAATGGTAAACTTCTGGCCTTTTATAGTTTAGAATTGAATCCCAATAGGCTAGACGCTTTCTTTATAAAACCAGATTATATTGGAAAAGGCATAGGAAAGTTATTGTGGAGAGATGTAATGGATCGAGCGAAAAAATTAAACATAGAGGAATTTACACTGGATAGTGAACCGAATGCAGAAGGGTTCTATAAGAAAATGGGAGCCAAAAGAATAGGAGAAATTTCTTCTACAGTCTTTCAAAATCGAAAGTTACCCTTAATGAAAGTAATGGTTCACTAGAGGGAGTAATTGGAGGATTGGACAGCTAAATTAAATGTTTCTACTATTGATTTGTACAGAGATAATAAAGTTATTTAATTATAATAACAGCCTTACTACATATGAAATGTAATAAGGCTGTTAAAAGTCGTTTTATAACATATTGCACTATACAATTTCACATTTACGCCAAAAAACAATAAAGTTGTTTCAGTCTATTGGACAAAAGCATCCGTTTAGTTAATAAATATGTTTTTATTCTCATGACAGGAATAATGAAAAATTTTATTGATCGTTGGTCCCAGACTTTGAGAGACACACAATATCCCGATTTTAAAAACAAATGTCTCAAAAAAAGCCTATGTTATTGCAGTGGGTGGAGATAATCCATACATTAAAGGCTTACCAATGATTCAGCAGTTTCAACATATCTTTGATTTTGTAGGAACAACTTTTGAAGGTTTCTAATCCTTAATGATAAGGGTGAAGCAAATAAAATTAGCTATGAAATATATCATTCTTTACGTAAACAATTTTGAAAAGACCATGCATTTTTGCAAAGACATTTTGGACTTGCCTGTCAAAATGCAACAAGATACATATGTTGAGTTTAACACTGGCGCAACAACGCTTTCGATTAATACGCGCCAATCTGTAAAAGAAAAAATCGGATTAAATGTACCTGAAGCCCCTGTTTCAACTCAAACTTTTGAAATTGGATTTGCTGTTGAAGATGCCCTAGCTACAATCGACAAGCTTCGAAGACAAGGTGTACCAATCATAAAAGAACCCATTACAAAGCCGTAGGGACAAATAGTTGCTTATGTAGCCGCCCCAGATGGACATTATATTGAGATCTGCACTTCTATGGAATAAAACGGGGCTGAATGAATCCTTATCGAACTAGAGGTATGCTAGTTGAAAAATATGAGGCTGCCATTAGAATGGTTTTTCCTTTATGGAACTAACAGAGGGCTCCGCATAGTGAAACAAGAAGGCTCAAAGTAATCAATCTTTTATAAAAAACAGTCCTGGAAAGTAAAGAAAAGCCAACGTTTTGAATAATCCTTATTCAAAACGTTGGCTTTTTATATGCATTGAAATCAAAAGCTTACAATGATTTTTAATCAATCTTTATTATAGATCAACATGTTACATGCTTAATTATTTTAAATGAGCGAAGAACTAAATAAAGAGGAATTTGATAAATGAAATAACGCTATGTCCCCTTCTAACAGCCATTTATGAGAAGAGGACTGTCTATAAATCACACCACTTTATGGGGTTTAAAGAATCTTTATCACTCAGCAGCTATAATCTGTTCTACTACTCTGATGAAGCGTTCTTCAAACTGCTGATCATCTTCTTTCTGCCGTTTTCTAGGGCCTTTCATTCTTTCACCGGCCTGTCTTGCTTTTTTAGCGACATGACGAAAGCCAAGAAGCTGATCGATATTATCAGGTGTATACAAACGGCCATTCTGGTCAATGGCATACCCATTTTTAGCTAGGACCATGGCGGCTAATCCATAATCTTGTGTAATAACAATATCCCCTTTTTTCACGCGGTTGACCAAGACAAAGTCCACCGCATCCGCTCCCTTCGAGACTGTAACTGTCTCTGCTCCATCCCGCTGCATAACGTGGGCCGTATCACAAATTAATACCACTCTTAACCCAAACTTTTTTGCTACTTTTAACGCCCGGTCAACCACCGGGCAGCCATCTGCATCAATTAGAATCGTAGGCATAACCAAGTACTCCTTTACTTATCATCTCTTAGTTAAGGATCAATAAGCGGCAACGTAATTTCCACAACAGTTCCTTTATTTACTTTACTGCTAACGTTCAAGCGTCCTTTATGCTGCTCAATAATACGTTTGATAATCATATAGCCAAGCCCTGTGCCAGTTTCTTTTGTCGTATAAAAAGGTGTGCCCAACTTTTGAATTTGTTCCGGCTTCATCCCTTCTCCTTCATCTATGATCTGGATTCTTGCCTCGCTATCTTTTGTTTCTCCAACACGGATCGTCAATTGCCCGCCAAACGGCATCGCTTCCACACTGTTCTTAAACAGGTTGATAAACACCTGCTTTAATTGATTTTTATTACAGTGAATCATTAATTCGCTATTGGCAAATTCAGTTGCCATTTGGATGTTGCTCATGCTTGCTTGTGTTTGAAATAAAGAAATGGTTTCCATAAGTATTTTGTTTAGGTTCTTATTATGAAAATGAACTACATTCGGTTTAGAAAGAATTAAGAGTTCACTAACGATAAAATTTATTCGGTCAATTTCTTCTAAAATAAGCTGGAAGTGTGACTCTTCTTTAAAGTCTTCCTTAACGAGCTGGATGAATCCACGAATCGTTGTAAGAGGATTACGAATTTCATGGGCCACACCGGCCGCCATTTGACCGATAGCTGCGAGCTTTTCAGTATTTAATAATAATTCTTCTGTCTTCTTACGTCCTGTAATATCTTTTATTTGGGCAAATGCTCCTGTTAACTTCTGTTGTTCATCACGAATAGGTAACGCATCGAATAAAACTGTCGTCTCTTGCCCGCTCTTCTGCACAAAGGAAATCTCCAAGTCAGTATACTGCTTGTTTTCCCCCAGCACTTTGTTTAAGTAGGAGCCAAAGCTACCTAGTTTATTAATTGGCTGAAAAAATACTTCTTCCCTTTTCAAGCCGGTTATCTGCTCGGCTGAAAGATTAAACCCGATTAGTTTACCCTCTTTATTTGAGATCATCATGCCATTTCTCGTTGTGTCCATCATCAGCTTATTAAGAATATACAGTTTTTCATTTTGCTTTAACAATTGAAGTTCTCTTTCAATAGAATCTTTCATCGTTAATAACAGCGTCAACAAGAGAGGACTGGCCTGATCGATTGTTGTCATAAAGGTGATCGCCCCCAAGATACCTCCCTCAATCGGATCTTTTATGGCCACGCCATAACACGCACATGAATGCAAACAATGATGATAATGATCGGGTCCAATCATTTCAATTGGCTGATCATATTTTAACGCGAGAATAACAGAATTCATCCCGCAAATTTCCTCTGTAAATTGCACGCCTTCCCTAATTCCAAGTTGATTGACTGTATCCTTGATCGTTTGATCTCCAAGCATTTGAATCACATACCCTTCTTTATCAGCGGTGGCTGTTAAGATAGGTACACCTTGCATAGAGGAGATAAACTTTTCAAAAAAGTGATCGACTACTTGTAAAAACTTTGTATGCTGCAAGCGCTTTTGTTGTAATTCCTTTTCATTTAAGACCTCTTTAAACTCAGGTGTAATAAGAGGATCAAGCCCTCTCTTTTGACATTGGGTTTTTAGGGTATCAAAACAGATGTTCATTTTTTCCATTATTCTCTATCCCCTAAACGAGTAATAATTTCTCATACGCTTTTAAGTATAAATTGAGTTTAACAGAAGATGGCTCAAAACCGAATAATGGATTTTTCTAAAGTGCTTAAAACTCAGCGTGCGTTGAGCTTTTCTATGTGTTAGACAGCCATTGCAATTCTCCCTCTTTACAGAACCATGAACAGCTGAGTCGATACGATCATAAGGAGGCTAGAAATAGAAAAGTCCCAATACAGACTTCTTAGGATGTCCGCATTGGGAAAAGTGAGGGGATTTTTTATATTTATGCTTTCAGCTCTTTCATAACAGTTATCAATGACTCATCAATAATAGAGATAATCGTTTCGATTTCTTCTTTTGTAATACAGAATGGCGGGGCAAAGGCTAGCGTGTCCTGCCCTTCATAAATAATACTTCTTCCTAATAAATTGCGTTTTAATGCTTCCGCTACTACCTTAGGAGAGACCGGTTCTTTAAATCGTTTGTTCGTTTCTTTATCTTCCACAATTCCAATAGCGCCGAGCAGTCCGATACCTCTTGCTTCTCCGAGAACATCATGGCGTTGTTCCAGCCACTTAAGCCCTTTTTGCAACTCTTCTCCCATCTCCCGGACATTGCCGATTAAATTTTCCTGTTCAATGATTTCCAAGTTTTTCAAAGCAACAGCACAGCACATTGGATGTCCGCTGTAAGTGTATCCATGCATATACACACCGTCTGATAATTCAATCAATTCCTTTTTGAGCTTCTCTGAAATAATCATTCCTCCAAGTGGGGCATAGCCGCTCGTTATTCCTTTCGCTATACACATCATATCCGGGGTAACACCGAAATTTTCAATGCCAAAGTTTTTGCCTGTACGACCAAACCCGGTAATGACTTCATCTGCGATAAAAAGAATATCATTTTGATCACAAAGCTTTCGTACTTCTTGAAAATAGCCTTCAGGAGGCAAATTCACCCCACCTGATCCCTGAACAGGTTCAGAGATAAACGCAGCGATCGTTTCGGCACCTTCACGCTCAATAAGTTCTTTTAATGCATCAATGGAGGAATCCACGTAATAAAAATCTGGAGCTAAAGACGGAAACTCTCTGAATGCTGGCAATCCAGTCGCACTCGTTGCTCCTACCGATACACCATGATACGATTTTTTTCGAGAGATGATCTTTTTCTTTTTCGACTGTCCTTTTAACTGCCAATAGTAGCGTGCTGTTTTGAAAGCCGTGTCATTTGCTTCTGACCCGCCTGAAGTAAAGAATGTCATCGTTAAATCCCCCGGTGCCATTTCAGCTATTTTTTCAGACAGTTGAATGACTGGCTCATGACTGTTAGTAGCGAATGTAGAACTGAATGCCAGCTTCTTCATCTGCTCCATCGCCGCCTGTCCAAGCTCTTCTCTTCCGTGCCCAATGTTGACATTCCATAAGGAAGACAAGCTATCAATGACTTTTCTTCCTCTAACATCTTTTAAATAAATGCCTTTCCCTTCGGTAAAAATAAATCCCGGTCCCTCCTCCTGATGCTGCTTAAGGGAAGATGTCGGATGCAAAAAGTGTTTCTTATCAATTGCTGCTAGCTCCTCATATTTTTTTTGTACATTTTCAGTTGTTTGAACACTCATTATTGTTCCTCCTCATAAATTCTTTTCTGATACTTACGTTTGTTAGATGCTTTCTTATTTGTTGAAAGTAATTGTTTCTGGTTGTTCTGTGACTCTATGTTTGCTCTCTGATCTTTATTGATTATTTTTCATAGAGAATATTAAATCGTTCGTTTATGTGCGAGTTTAAAACTGACAACCTTTGGTTCTGTCATTTCCTGGATGGCAAACTTTACTCCTTCCCGTCCGAGACCCGATCCTTTGACTCCTCCAAACGGCATGCCATCAATACGATAATCACTGCTGTCGTTAATCATTAACCCGCCTACGTTCATCTTCTCAATTGCTTCAAAGGCTTTATCAATATTTTTCGTAAAGATTCCTGCTTGAAGTCCATAGTTCACATGATTGGACTGTTCAATCGCTGAATGAATATCTGCAACTGGATAAAGCAAAACAACTGGACCGAAAATTTCCTGCTGAGCAATAGTACAGCCGGCTGGGACATCGGTTAAAACCGTCGGCGAATAAAAAGCCCCTTTACGCTCTCCGCCAACCAATAACCTTGCTCCTTTAGCAAGCGCCTCGTTTACCCAGCTTTCAACTCTTACAGCTTCTCTCTCATTAATCATGGGGCCCATATCTGTTGATTCTTTCAGTTTATCCCCTATTCGATAGCGTTTTGTACGCTCAACAAACAATGACTGAAATTCTTCAAACTTCTCCTCTTCAATGTAAATTCGCTGAACGCCAATACAGTTCTGTCCTGCTGCACAGAACGCACCGGAAACCGTAGATTCTACAGCCTGATTGATATCCGCATCTTTGAGAACAATGACAGGTGAGTTCGAGCCAAGTTCCATACTAAGCTTTTTTAATCCGGCTTTATGAGCAATCGCTTCTCCTGTCTCCAATCCTCCAGTAAAGGAAACCATTCGGACGGCTGGATGCGTAACTAACGGATCGCCAAGCTCATGGCCGCTGCCAGTAACAACAGAAAGAATTTCACCAGGCAGGCCAGCCGCTTCAAAAGCTTCAGCGAGCAACAGGGCACTAAGAGGTGTAGCTGTGGCTGGTTTTACGATGATGGCATTTCCAGACGCAATCGCCGGTCCGACTTTATGTGCGACCAAGTTTAAGGGATCATTAAAAGGAGTGATGGCCGCTACAATGCCAATTGGAAACCGGTAGTAATACCCGACCCGATCTTCACTTCCCTCCGACTGGTCAAAAGGAATGGTCTCGCCGTTAATTCTTCGTGCTTCTTCTGCGCATATTTTCAACGTTTGAATGCATCGCTTTACTTCAGAGCGCGCCTCTCTAATCGTTTTGCTTCCTTCTGAGGCAATCGTCCTTGCATATTTTTCTTTATGGTCCTCAATATACTGAGCCGCTCGATTCAAAACAGCCATTCTTACATGAACAGGCATAGCAGCAGCCACTTTCGCCCCGTTTTTTGCCTCTTCTATCGCAAATAACATATCTTCTGCTGTGGCAGCCGGAACACTGCTGATTACTGAATGATCTTGAGGATTTAACACGTCAATGGTCTTCTCTTTTCCAATCCATTTACCGGCAATAAACATTTTTTGACTGAGCGTTTGTGTCTTCACCCTTTATCCCGCCTTCCTAATAAAATAACGAACCGCTCTTTACTCCTGCGGCAGCTTTAATAACTTCAGCGCTACTTCAGAAAGTATAGCTGCCCCCACCGGCAGACAGCGCTCATCAATATCAAAGATATTCGTATGCAGATCCCTGTTCACTCCGTCAGACAGTGCACACCCTAAAAAGAACATGGCTCCCGGCACTTCTCTCGTCATATAGCCAAAGTCTTCTCCTCCGAGACCGAACGGCTTTTGTTCCATTCTTATAGACGGGTATAGTTCCTTTGCTGTTACCTTAATGACCTCGTTAATTTTTGAATGGTTATTCAACGCCGGCTCTCCCCGTTCAACAGCAAATGTATAACTCCCTCCCAGTGACTCCACGACTTTAAAAGCTGTTTCTATCTCCTCAGCAAGCTGATCTCTTACTTCAGGAGAGTAGGATCGCAGCGTTCCGGTAATAGCCACTTCCTGTGGGATAATATTGCTGGCTGCTCCCGTATGGATTTCACCAATGCTGGCCACCGCGGTATCCAAAGCAGAAATGCGTCTCGCACTGATACTATAGAAGTTTTGCAGAACAGAGCCGAGCATCCAAACAGGATCTGTCCCCAGGTGTGGATAGCCTCCGTGGCCGCCGGTGCCTTTTATCGTCCCGTGAAAAACATCCACATTAGCCATGCTGTATCCATCGTTCACTTGAATGGTTCCTACGGAGTGCCACGGACACATATGAAGGGCTAAAACAGCGTCCACTCCTTCTAACACACCCTCCCCCATCATTCGGGGAGCTCCAGAAAGGCCTTCTTCGTCCGTTTTTTCCTCTGCTGGCTGAAAAATAAATTTGACCGTTCCGTGAAAAGAATCTTGTTCTGTTTTTTGAGATAAAAGCTTGGCAGCACCAAGCAGGATGGCCGTGTGAGCATCGTGTCCGCAAGCATGCATCACCCCTTGATGGCGGGACCGGAAAGCATGTGCGGTCTTTTCCTCAATGGGCAATGCATCCATGTCCGCACGAATGGCGACTGTTTTGCCAGTGCCCTTTGTAAGGGTAGCTACTACCCCTGTGTTGGCCACATTTGTCTGAACTTGCATCCCCTTAAAGCTGTTTAACGTTTCAGCGACAAACTGAGCTGTTTTATATTCATTGAAGCTGAGTTCCGGATATTGATGAATGCGCCTGCGCCATTCAACTAGCTGCTGACCCATTTCTTCCGCTTCCTCGGCAAGACTCTTCATTTGCCTCTTCATAGGATCCCTTCCAATCACTTCTTTTTATATAAAGCTGATCTCTTTTTTATTTTCTATCTTTAATCCCAGCTTTCCTGAAGCCATTAATCGTTCGTAAGCATACAGAGCAATCGCAGTATCTTGAACACCCGTGCCAGTTAAATCACAAACGGTAATTTCTCGATCATTTTGTCTGCCATGTGTGTGTGTTGAAGTGATCGTTCCTAGTTCAATTACACGGTTTTCCACGTCACTCATTCCTCTGCTAACAGCATGATGAAGCTCCCCTAAGCGGAGGCATTGCGATTTCGCATCACAAACTATTCGATCCGCCCGTTGTAAAACGTCTGCCTCCAGCTCTTGTTTATCTTCTGCATCTGAACCCATTGCTGTAATATGCAAGCCTCTGTTTAACCATTCCGCTTGTACAATTGGTTCTTTTGCGGGCGTTGTCGTTACGACTGCTTCACTGCCTTTTACCACTTCTTCAGGTGAAGAACATTCAATCACTTTTACATCCAATATGGCTTCCATTTCTTCTTTGAACTTTTTTACATTTAGTTCTGAACGGCCATATACAAGCAATTTTTTATAATCCCGCACCATTTTAAGCGCTTTCATTTGATATTTTGCTTGAGCACCTGTTCCAATAACCCCCGCTGTATGGATTGTTTTTTTCGCCAGATACTTAGCGGCAACTGCTCCTGCTGCTGCTGTACGTACCTCAGTTAAGTAGCCATTATCAAGCAGTAACGCTTTCGGTTCGCCTGTTTTTGTACTGATTAGCACCATAAATCCATTGGCACTGGGCAGGCCCAATTGATCATTATTGAAAAATCCTGACGACACTTTTAACGCAAATAAATCTTTTTGTGCCACATAAGCCGTTTTCACATCTACTTCACCGTTGTTCTCTTTAATGTCCACCCGCATGATAGGCGGCATTGTCACTTTGTTCATCGCCAGCTCAGTAAACGCTTCTTCCACTGCGTGAATAGCTTCATTATTTAATTGCACATGAGACCGAATCTCTTTCTCTGTAAAAATAATCAATGATTTCACCCCTCAAGAGCTTGATACGGAAATATTCGTTTCTTCTTTTATAATTAACTCACGCGGAAAATTAGCTAATACTTCACAGCCATTTTCTGTTACTCTAAATGATTCACTAATTTCAATGCCGTAATCATCAAACCAAAGACCTGGAATCAAGTGGAAAGTCATATTCGGCTTTAATACCGTCATATCTCCTTTGCGAATGCTTGCTGTATGCTCCCCCCAGTCAGGAGGATAATTTAATCCCATGGAGTAGCCGAGCCTTGATTCCTTAATGATGCCATGCTTTGTAATGACCTGATTCCAAGCTCTTTCTAAATCATCACATATAACTCCTGGTTTCACTTTATCCAAAGCAGCATTTAATCCTTCTACCACAATCTTTGATATATCTTGTGCTCGCTTGGTAGGTTGGCCAATTGAAACAGTGCGAGCGAGCGGTGAGTGATAGCGCTGATGACAGCCTGCCAGTTCAATAATGACCATTTCGTTATTTTTATATTTCTTATCCGACCAGGTAATATGCGGTGTAGAAGTGTTCTCCCCAGCCGGCAATAGCGGTACGATAGCTGGATAATCACCGCCGTATTCTTCTGTTCCGCTTATTAAGTCTTTATAAATATTGGCAGCCACATCGCACTCCCTCACCCCTTCTTGAATGGAGGAAACGGCTGTGCTCATGCCGATTTCAACAATTTTGGCCGCTCTTTTCATGTATTCTATTTCTCTTTCAGATTTAACGAGGCGCACATAGTTAACTAGTAGGCTAGCATCGATAAATTGAGCATTAGGAAGGTTTCTCTTCAATCGCTCGTAGGAAAGAGCTGAGAAATAATAAGACTCCATTTCTAATCCAATTCGGCGATTAGACTGGCCGATTTGCGTCAAAATCTGGGCAACAAAGTCCATTGGATGTTTGACGGTTGAGTGAATATGATCTTCTGGATAAGGAATAATGTTTTCATCATACAGCCAGGTTGTGGCTTTCGCTCCATTGGCATCCTGCTTTCTCCCGATCCAAATCGGCTGATCCTCGTCAATGATAACAACCAGCATTTGATCAACATAGAAGGACCACCCGTTATAACCTGATAAGTAATTCATATTGGCCGGGTTTGTTATTAACAATACCTCGATGCCTTTTTCTAGCATGCTTTTCTTCGTTTGTTCCAATCGGGATTTAAATTCGTTTAAACTAAATGGCAGCATGTTGATCCTCCTTTTACTTCTCCTTATTAACAACGCTTTCATCCTTGAAAATAACTTCGTTTGATAGTGTTAATTATAAAAATCAAGGTGTAGAAAAACATCCGCCAACATGTATGAATTTTCAGTTTTTTAATTCAGACAATTTGCCTTACAAAAAAAGCTGCCCTCTTATAAGGCAGCTTTCACATTTTGTCGGTCGATCACTCCCGTCGACCATACCTTCACGCTAAAATCAAGTAAAAAGAGATCATCAGGGTTCACTAGAGATAAACCAGTTAACGATTCGATCTTCCTTAATCTATACAATAGCGACTGGCGATGAAGATTTAAATCCCTCGCCGTCTGACTAACATTGCCACTGTTATTGTTGTAGGCGATAAAAGTATTAATCAGATCCATTTCCCGTTTTTCATCATAGTCAACGAGCGGGGAAACAGTGGAAACCGTAATCTCCTGCACATCCTCGTCTAAAGCTAAGTTAAGCAGCAAACGGTTGATTCTCGTTTCTTCAAAGTGCACCCGTTTTCCAATGCCTCTTTGACTTCTTCCCATATCTAGAGCGGCCTTCGCTTTTTGAAAGCTGTTATGAAAGCAGTTCACGCCGTCCCGTTGCTTGCCCATTCCCCAAGAGAAAATAATTCCCGGCAACATGTGGCTCAATCTTCTTTCCACTAAATCAAGAAATTGATTCACCGTATCAGACGATGTTCCATTAGCTGTTTCAAGAAAAATAATAAACTCTTGCCCTTCACTTGCAAACATAATGTTTCTTTGGACTGCTTCAGCCGCATAAATCATCTCTTCTTTAATATGGATTTTCATCTTCTCAAACCAATTGCGGTTTGTATCTGGGGTAAATAATTCGTTTAGGTTTTCTGGCAATCCAACGATGCACTCGTATGGGAGATCGAGGTTAAAAGAGAACCGCTCTGTTCGACTCAGCAAATATTCTTCGGTCATTTTCTCTCCTCTTGCCAAGCTGAGAATAAATTCATATTGAGCGTCCGTTTCTGATTCTATCACAGCGCTATTACGAGAAAACCACAGAGCCAGTGCTACAGTAGCATGTTCAATGATATGCATAGCCATTTGGCTGAAGTAAGAGTCAGCTGTCGATAAAACAAATAAATCCCCTTCATGGTTCCCATTCGTTTGTATCACTAAATGAAACAGTTGTTCATTGCCACTTACCAGCTTTCTCATTTTTGCGTGCAACGGATGATGAAGGTCATACTGGCTTTCTGTTCGGTTTAATTGGTTCCACAAAGAAAATACACGGGCAGGAGTAGCTCTGCCACTAATCGCCTCGCCTTTACGGTTGCAAATTAAAATGGGGTAATTCAATTGTTCTTCAATGTAAGTCGCTAAATGATCCAATGGTTTTTCTTCTAATATCATTTGAATGAGATGATGATGAATATCTTTTGAATGATTCAATTCAGTCTGCTTTAACTGATTCAACTTGCTCATCACTTCGTGAACAATATCAGCAAAGCGGATTTCCCAGGGGATATCGATCAGGATAAATTGTCTCTGCTCAGCAAACTGGACCACTTCCTCCGGGATATCAAACACATACCTTCCCGTTGCGATGGCTAATGCAGAGGCTCCCGAGTCATACACGTCTTTTACAAATTCCAGTAATAAATCCACATTTTCATGACATCCAATTCCGGTGCTTAGGACAAATTCATTTTTTCTTACAAAGTTTTCGACTGGACTTTCAATAACAGATACCCATTCAACCGTTTTATTAGTCAATGTTTCTTTTCCCGTTTTTACTCTTGCTGTTTTTAATAATTGGAGTTGTGTAATTTCTTTAACGGTCAAAAGCATTACTTATCTCTCCCATCTTCGTTGTTTTGGAGGTTTTATTAGACTGGTTGAAAAGATTATCTTCTTTGCTGCTGGTGTTTTTGAATGACTTCTAGAACAACCGGCAAATCGACATTGTTTCCCGTTATAATCGTGCCCACCTTTTTGCCGCTGCATTTTACTTTGCCTTGCAATAGAGCGGCTACACCCACAGCAGCTGCCCCTTCAACAATCATTCTGTGATGGTCCATCATAAAAACCATCGCATCAGCAATCTCTTCCTCCGACACGAGCAGAAGATCATCCGCATACCTTCTTGCAATATCAAATGTATATTCGTTGTTTACTCCTATGCCTCCAAGCAAGCTGTCGGCTAGTGTAGGCTGTTCTTTGAGCACCACTGGCCTGCCAGCCTGAATGCTCTCGTACATAACGGGTGATCTTTCCATAGAAACACCAATCACTTGAACAGAAGGATTAATAGACTTTAACGCTAAGGCTACACCTGCAAGCAGGCCTCCTCCCGAAAGCGGAATAATAATGGTGTCTAATTCCGGAAGCGCTTCCATAATTTCAATGCCAATGGTCCCTTGTCCAGCGATCACATCCAAGTCATCAAATGGCTTAATAACAGTCATTCCATGTTTCTCCTGCAAACTGTAACAGTGTTTTTCTGCCTCATCCTGGCTTTCTCCGATAAGTTCAATTTGAGCGCCGGCACGTCGAATGGCCTCGACTTTGACCTTTGGAACACGATGGGAAATACAGACAACGGCCTTTATTCCAAGCTTCCTAGCGATGAAAGCAACAGCAAGACCATGGTTGCCAGTCGAGAATGTAGCTACACCTCTTTGTTTTTCATCGGTTGATAAGCCGATGATTTTATTTGCTGCCCCTCGCACTTTGAATGCCCCAATTTCTTGATAATTTTCTAGTTTCAAATAAACATCTGAATTCAATCTCTCGGATAAAACGGCGGACGGAAGGAAGGGAGTCGGAGAAACAAGCTGCTTAATGTTTTGCTTTGCCTTCCAAATGTGTTGTACGTAAGAATGGTCTATTTTTTCTTGAATACGATCCATTATTCCACCCCATTTACTTATTTTGTGTTACGAGCAGGCAAGCTTGCACCTTTCTCATTTTAAACTAGATTTCTCCAAAATTTAACGAATAAAAAAAGTCAATTTTCGATCAATTCTTACACTAATAGAAACATATAAGCTCAATAAGTTCAAATTCTATGGTGAAAGTAAAGTGAATCAAAAGCTCGTTATTAATGACAAAGTTTAACAAACAAACACCATCTGAATACCCAGATGGTGTTTGTTTAAGGTTCTAGCTAGTAAATAATCAATTTATTTTTTAAAATAAGGTCCCATATCCGAATGATCATTCAACGACAGTAATTGGGAGACTGTCACAAATTGATAGCCTTGCTGTTCAAGCGCAGTTAATAATGAAGGGAGCGCTTCTGCTGTCGAAAGATGAATATCATGCATTAACACGATGGCTCCCGGTTTAACGTTCCGCAGGACAACGTCGTTTACCGCCTTAGCATTACGGCTTTTCCAGTCGAGTGAATCAACAGACCATAAGATAATGGGTGTACGGTTTTTTTTCGCTGCATACATTACTTTATCATTGTAAGCTCCGTATGGCGGACGCAGCAGTGTCGGTTTTTGGCCGACTGCTGCTTCAATCTTGTGGCTCGCCTCTCCTAACTCCTGCTGGATTTGTGCATCCTTTAAAGTGGAGAGATCTCGGTGATTCTCTGTGTGGCTTCCTATTTCATGCCCCGCCTCCAGCACTTGCTTTGCTATGGCTGGGTAATACTCTGCCTGACTGCCAAGCATAAAGAAAGTGGCAACCGCATGATGAGCTTTTAATGCCTTTAATACTTGCGGTGTCGAGGTTGAATTGGGCCCGTCGTCAAATGTAAGGGCTACATATTTCCCATTCGGGTCCAATTTCACTGTTTTCACATTATGCCCAGCAGGCTTTTCTTGTAGCTGATCCGATATATTCAGTTCTTTGGTAATACCTTCCTTTAAAAACGGCTTAACTTTTTCAATTGGAATGACAGCTTTTAAGGAACCAGCTGCACCGGCTGCCACTTCATATTTATCAAAGTACAAAGTAAACGCCTTTTTGTTTACTGACCATTTCCACTGATTAGGGTTTTTTAAAGCCTCAGCCAGCAAATCATCCATCACATAGTAGGCAATGTCTTCCCGGCTATTTAACCGTTTGGTGACTAACGAACGGATTTCATCTAAATTTTCTTTTCCATCCTTTAAAACATCTGTAACGGTTAAAATCTTTTTATGGGTAATATCTACTGTGAATGTTTTTATTGCCTCTTTTTTGTTTGCCCCATCGATATACTGGTAAGAAGAAAAAACGAGGCTATATATATGATCGTTCACTTTAGTCGTATCTACTTTAATGGTTAAATTAGCACGCTTTTGCTTTCCGAATAGTTTTTTATGGGCCTTTACTCCATCAAGAAATTGAGTTTTTTGCTCGTCGATCCACTGCTGAATAGCGTGATTGAGCTGCTCATCATCAGAAACAGGCAAGCTGATCGCCAATGTATAATTCTTTGTTTCACTTGTTCGTGTTTCCAAATGCAATCCCGGATAATTGCTTAGTTTTTTTGTTTCCACTTTCTCATTTTGTGCGTATGTAACAGTTTCCAATATGCGGTTAAATCCTACTAGGACAAAAAGAAAGAGCAAGGCAAGAACGACCCAAGCAGGCCAGCGTAATCTTTTCATTGTTTCTAAATCCCCTTAATGATGGCTAGATAATATGAATCTATCTACACCGTATTAATTTCACTCGGCTTTTCTATTATTTAGCAAAATAACCAATGTCAATGTCTCGTATTTTATGCTATTTTTTGCTAAAGGTCAATGAAACATTGAAATAAATGTAATAATTTGTTCGTAGTTTATGAATTAAGAAGATTTTGTCAAAAAGTGAAAAGAGAGCATTTTAATGCACTCTTCGCAGCCGTTATGTTCCGTGCCAAGTTTCCATATCACCATATAGGATAAATTCTAATGATCTCTGACGTCTCGCTCACTCTTGTTCCCATAGAAAAAACACCTTCTAGTTAGTTTCAGGCATTCCCTACCTGCGTTTCAACTTAAAGGTGTTTTTTATCGTCTCACTCTATCAGACGGTCTTAAGGTACAATACGATCTTTTATATGTTTATTTAATTGATATATTTTGTTTTTTGGCTCTTAATTGCCTGTGTCTTATGTTCTATATCTGCATCCAATTCTTCTTTCCACCACAAGGCCTCCTTCGGCTTCTTTAAAATTTCATCAATTTCACTTGGATCTTCGACAGCTGGTAATGATCCTCTCAATGATTTACCAGCGGTTTCTTTAACGAAACATGCAAATATAACAAGGCCGATTGTACAAGCAATCATTAAATAATAAGCTGGAATCATAATATTTCCCGTGATCCCTACTAACCAAGCGATAACAAGGGGGGTTGTTCCTCCGAACAAAGAGGTTGAAATGTTGTAGGTGATGGCAAGCGACCCGTATCTCACCTTTGTAAAAAATAATGAAGGTAAGGTTGCAGGCAATGTTCCTTGAAAAGATGCAAGTAAAGCTCCTAAAATAAGCAGTCCCAGAAAAGCAGTTATATCGTTATCTGAACTTATCATTTTAAATGCAGGAATACTTAATAAAATAACACCTAATAGAGCCCCTTTTACTATGCGATTACGACCTATACGATCGCTCAGATAACCCATTGTCAAAATGATTGGGATGATGCAAATCATAATAAGAAGAACTAAAAGCAATCCCTTCGTTTCACCGTAACCGAGCTCACTAGATAAATAAGATGGCATATAAGTAAGTACCATGTAATCCATCGTATTATAAAAGAGCACAATGCCCATACAAACCAAAAGGGGTTTCCAATGGTTAATGAGTATTTCCTTAAGCGAAGCTCGTTGTTTTTCCTCTACTTCCGCTTCAGCCATCGCCTTAAAAGCTGGCGTTTCCTCTAGATGAGAACGAAAATAGAATCCAATAATTCCCAGCGGACCAGCAATTAAAAACGGCAAGCGCCAGCCCCATTCAATCATTTTATCCGGACCAAGTAAAAAAGTTAAAAAGGTAACCAAGCCTGCCCCAGCAGAAAAACCAACAAGGGTTCCTACTTCTAGCCCACTTGCAAGAAAACCACGTTTTTTATCTGGTGTTGATTCAGCAATAAATGTCATTGCCCCGGCATACTCTCCCCCAGTAGAAAACCCCTGAATTAATCTAGCTATAAGCAACAAAATAGGCGCAGCTATTCCAATCGTTGCATAGCTCGGAATCAAACCGATACTTAGCGTGGATGCGGCCATCAAGATTAAGGTGAGAGACAAAACCTTCTTTCGTCCAACCCGATCCCCCATAATTCCAAAGATCATCCCCCCAATGGGTCGGGCAATAAAGGCGATAGCAAATGTGGCAAAAGCATAAATCAATTGAAAGGATGGATCAATTTGTGGGAAAAAGACTTGACCAATTGTTACAGCTAAATAAGAATAAAGCCCAAAATCAAACCATTCCATTGCATTGCCAAGTGAAGTGGCGACAACTGATTGTTTAGCAATTTTTGTATCTACAACATTGATGTCCTCTTTCCTTAAATCAATAGTTGGCCTACCTGCAGGATCTTTTGGTCCACGATACATAATTCTCCTCCTTTATTATGCATTGAGATTGATAACGCTTTCAATTGTTGTTAACCAGCTTATTTATATTACTCAGTTTAAATAAAGCTTTCCAAAAACACATCCGCCAATTTGTATGAATTTTCCGATAAATAAACCATACACTTTGCTATATATGTTGGATTGGTTGTTTAATCTATAGAAAGGAAAGTCCTTTCTAAAGCCTATTGATTGCTTTTACTAACTACAACGAGACAGGAATATTTCTTAACAATAAAAAGCCAGCAGACAAAGTCCAAGATTAGACTTTGTCTGCTGGCTAAAGAGCGTCCTGGTACATGCTCGCAGCTAACACGATCTATTTATCTATAAAGCTTTCGAAGATATGCCACCGTCTCCCTTCTGCCGTTTTCTCATATAAAATGAATGATTAGTCATTCATTTTTATTTCCTTTTTTTTCGTCAAATGAAGGCTTTTATTCCATAAGTTTTTTTCGAGCTGCCTTGTAGGAAGCTTTTAACTCTTCTACAATCTGCTGCATTGTCTGGACTTTATTAATCGTGCTAACTCCTTGACCGGCTGACCAAATGTTTTTCCAGGCTTTAGGAGCCTCACCGTTCATTTTTGAAAAATCAGCTTTAT
Organism: Pseudobacillus sp. FSL P4-0506; assembly: GCF_038003025.1. Classification (NCBI taxonomy): domain Bacteria; kingdom Bacillati; phylum Bacillota; class Bacilli; order Caryophanales; family Bacillaceae; genus Pseudobacillus; species Pseudobacillus sp. FSL P4-0506. The sequence goes on along the minus strand of NZ_JBBOOI010000001.1, from coordinate 2,598,259 downwards.
TCTTACTTTCCAATTGATCGGGGTCAAGACCTGCCTGTCTAATGCTCGGCTTTAAATAGTTGGCATTTACTCCACTGAAAGCATTTGTATAAATGAGATCATCAAGTGTACAATCAATGACCATATCCCGGTATTCTTTTTGGGCAAAGCTTTCTTCTGCTGTAATAAACCGCGTTCCCATATAGGCAAGATCAGCCCCTAATGCTTGCGCTGCAAGAATATCTCCGCCGTTCGAAATAGCACCTGATAAAATGGTCAGGCCATCCCAAAATTCTTTGACCGCTCCCATAAATGCAAAAGGATGAATAGTCCCTGCGTGGCCACCGGCTCCTGTACATACTAAAATAAGACCGTCCACCCCTTTACCAGCAGCTTTTTGAGCATGGGAAACGGTAATCACATCTGCAAAAACTAACCCTCCATATTGATGAACAACCTCTACGACTGGACTTGGATCTCCCAATGAGGTAATTACAATGGGGGGCTGATATTCTCCAATCAACGCCAGGTCCTCATTATATCGCTTGTTTGAACGGTGAGCGATGAAATTCACTGCCCAAGGGGCGATAGCTTGATCTGTCTTTTGTTGTTTTGCCGTTGATAATTCCGTGGTAATGGTCTCCATCCACTCCCTTAATGTCTCTACCGTCCGCGCATTTAACAGCGGAAATGAGCCAATTACTCCTGATTTACATCCCTCAATGACCATTTGGGGGCTGGATACTAGAAACATAGGGGCTACAATGACAGGCAAGGACAGATTTTGATTCAACTTCTCTACTATTTTCTTTGACATGCTTGCTCCTCCTTTCCTCTCTACCATACTTCGGCGCGCATACTAGCAAATCCTTTTTTCAGATCACTGACGCTGCTTACTTCAAATAACGTTAGTAAACGAAAGGCTCTGTTATGCTTGAGTATTGATTTTCACTGCAGGCAGATGCTTTCTGTGGGAATCGCCGCCTTCTGTTACAATCAATCATTGGAAAAAGAACATTCAGCTTTAACAGGCCAAATAAAAAAGCTGCACAAACAGTTTGCAGCCTGTTTGCACAGCTTTTTAGCGAATGGATCAGATGCTTTTTATTCAATTACCTTTTTCATATTGCAGCCAATCAGTACCGTTAATTTGGTCGGATACATCGATAATTTTCTTCTTGACTCTGTCCGCTTCCGCACCATCTAGCTTTTTAGGCTGATAGTTATTTCGGTAGGAAACAGAAGAAATAGAAAATGGAACCACATGGATTTCTTTTTTATCTGTCAGCTTTCCATTTTTCAAATGGAATGTCTGCTGAAATACATAGGTATCTTTATCGCTTGGATTTCTATTGCCGCCAAACATAAAGTTGCCTAGGCTGTAGACAATAAACTTTCCGTTATATTCTTCTATCCCTTGTACCACATGAGGGTGGTGGCCAAGGATCAAATCTGCCCCACTGTCTACTGTATAGCGTGCCAGTGTTTTTTGTGATTCTTCTGGTACGTAACTTCTTTCAATTCCCCAGTGATAATGAACAAGAACAATCTCGGCCCCTTTTTTCTTCAGCTCTTTAATATCTTTTGCCACTGTCTCACGAAGCTCAGGCGTATCATTCCATCCCTCATAACCGAGGGCGCCTACTTTTATTCCTTTAACCTCTGTCAAATACTTGTTGTCATAACCGAAGTAGCCTATTTTCTGTTTCTTGAGCGTTTCGATCGTATCATCGTAGCCCTTTTGCAAATAGTCATGAATATGGTTATTGGCCAAATTCACGGCTTCAATTCCGCCAAGTTCTAGAATCTGTGCGTAGGACGGATCTCCTTTAAAACGGAACTTTTTCACCGCTTTTTCAGTAGCATTTGTTAAGGTCGTCTCTAAATTTACTGTTGATAAGTCGTCATTTTTAAAAATATCGTCTAATTCAGCTACAAAGTAAGAAAGGCCATTCTTCTCTGCTTCATCCGGAAAAGAGCCTGCACGCTGAAATGTTTCATCTGTACCGAGCGTGAAATCCCCGGCTGCGCTAATCGTGATGGCTGTTTCTTTCACGGGCACCGGCTGATCTTTTTGATCATCTAGCTGCTTTGCCTTTGCTTTTCCTCGATCGGCTTGATCGCTGGCTGTCTCGGCTGGCTTTAAGCTAAAGTTATATACAGAGAGACTGATAATCAGCAGGCACAGGACAAAAAGAGTCAACTTGACTGATTTCTTTAACCGTCTGCGCTGTCTTCTCCTACTCCGGTTATTTAGTTCATTATTCATTTTCTTGCTAATAGCCCCTTTATGTGATTATTTTTCCACCTCCTATGAATATACTATAATTTTTGTTAAATAACTATCACTATTTTAGTGGTTTTTTAGGCATTCATCTTTATATGTAGTTATTTTTTCATTCGCCTTCTATGCACAAACTCATACATTCCTACCATCCACTCCAAACACAGAAAATCCCATAGCAAAAATGTCAGGACAAAGCTCTATGGCCTTGCCCTGCTGGACAACAACACCCGATCTCCCTTGCCTGGCCAAACAATAAAACCAATCTGCCCTTTAAGGAGCAGATTGGTGGCAATTACCGGCTATATTTCTTCTCTGGACCGCCTGTGAAATCAATATCCACTTCTACGGATTTGGCATCTTTAGGAATATCGAATGCTTCTTCTACACTTCGCAATACTTCATCATCAGGGGTGGTATCGTTAAAAGTAAAGGAGGAAAATATTTCATCCAATGCGTTCATCGCTTGATCGCCGGTTAAATTTTGATTGTTCGTTTTATTCACATAAGATGCTTCTGTTCCCTCTTTATCCTGCTCGTAGCTGACATCAATCGCATCGTCCGTTCCGTCCATGTCCACATCAAGATCAAAGCTGGTAAACGGGTAAGTGGCGTTAGCCCCTTCTCCTTTTACTGGCGCTTTATCGGGTTGATTTTGGGCCTCATCTTTGTTGGCACAAGCGGCAAGTGGAAGAGCTATGATCAATAAGAAGATTGAAATGACCCCTTTCATGCTGTTCACTCCTTTCAAGGCTGATTCTTTTTCTTATCTCCTTATTCTTCCGTTTCTATTCATTAGTGTTTTGACTCATCCCCTGAAAAAGCCATCTCATATCCCTCGGCCACAATATTTTTGAGCACGGCTGTCGAGGTATCCGCTTGACAACCGCATATCCCTCCTTGCTTTTTTGCCCGCACATTTTGAACGGTTGCTTTTTTGACACCAGCCCCAATTAGGATCCCGGTTTTCGCTGACTGATCGATTGTCACATGTTTAATATGAACATCATCCGCTCTTTGCCCCCCGCCGAATACTTTAATATCAACAGATGCTTTTTTAAAGTCTTTGATATGCAGATGATGGAGGTGGACATTTCGAGACCGGTATTGGATAGCAATAACCGGCTGCTTTTTATAATCATAATTCGGGTCTCCGATCACAGCGAAATGATTAATCATTACATTCTTATAAGCCGAAACAACCAACGCTCTTGGTGTAGAATTTCGGTAGAGCGCCGTCCTTATAGGAGCAATAGAAACAAGCCGGGCAGCGGAAATATTATAAGCGGTAAGGGATTCCGGATCTGCCGCGCTATGATGGCCAATATGCCTGAAGTTAAAGGAGCGGTTGTCGTTTACTGAAAGATGCCCTACAATATGAACGTTGTTAGCAGCAGACGAGTTATGATGGGCTTTTATTTCTATTCCCCCGAAACATCTAGCTGTTGAATTGTTGAGCAGCCAAATATTTCTTGAACCGTCATCTACTTCAATGCCGTTTGAATTAGAAAATCCTTCTTTGTGGCCTTTTCCGCTTGGATCACACATGTGGGAATTAGAAATAAAAACGAAATCACTATGGTGGGTTGTGATGCCATCATCTCCGAAACCATATCCCTGAAGGCCATCCAGCCAAACGTACTTACTACCTCCCCGTGCTCTTGTGCCATCGCCAGAGTAACTATATTTTGTAGATGAAATATCAAAGCAATGTAGCCCGGGGTTGATTGCTTTCACTTTCTTTACCCAACCATAGGACACATGGGCATAAGTGAGACAACTGGATCGATTGCCACCTGTGCTTGTACGTGGAATATCTCCAAGACGCTCTACATTCCAGTCCAGGGTCATATTCTCCACACATAGATGGTGGTTTCCCTTTTTATGGTCTGCATTTGTAACGAGCCAACTGCTTTTCGGCGCCTGATCATGAAGTCTTAAAATCGTTTGCTCTTTCCCTTCCCCGACAAGGTGGGTGAAAGAGGGAAGACGGATTTCTTTTACGAGAAAGGTTCCTTTCGGGATATATACTTTTACCTTTCCTTTTCCAATTGCTTTTCGAAAGGCTTCGGTACAATCCGTTACTCCATCTCCGACAGCTCCATAGTCTATCACATTTACCTCCCGGTTCATTTGTTTCGACAAAATCGTATACTCTTTATCCAATAAATCTTTCCAAGCCGGAAAGACATTGCCCCTTTCGTCTACTAACGTTTCTGAAGAAACAACCGGCTTAACGCGCTCCGCCGGCAAAAGAAGATTAATAAAAAAAGCTGTTGCCTTTTGAAATAAGCCGCTAATAGAGAAAGATCGTGGTGCCTCTTTATTCGAAGGAAATGGATAGCGTTTTTTATATTGGGCGAATAAATTATTTGTTTCTTGAACAATCTGTTTTATAGATGGGCTATTATGGAAAAACTGAGAGATCAGCTTATCGTTTTTGGAAGGATCATGATTTTTAGTTAAATTGAACATTTGCTTTCACCTGTCCTTTTGAAGATCTTTTATCATTGCTATAAAATTTACCCTTGTTTTTCGAATAAAATCAAGCCGAAAACAATTCTCTTCGACTTTAAAAGGATTAAAAAAGCGAAAACAGGGTATATGTCCGTTTGACAGAATTTATACAAATCGACTGATATTATGTCAGATTTATCATTATTTTCTTTTCATTTTTCTGTCAATTTAGGGCATACATAAAAAGAATCTACCCTTTGCACAACAGAATTAATTTTATGAAGAGAAGAGGCGGAGAAGTGTGAATACCATTTCAATCATCATACCAGCTTATAATGAGGAAGATAACATTTCATTAGTTTACGAAAGCATCAAAAAGGAATTTACAAAGTTAGCGTATGATTTTGAAATTTGTTTTATTAACGATGCAAGCACTGATAACACGTTAGAAGAAATTAAACAACTTGCAGCAAAAACACCTAAAGTTAAATTTATTTCTTTCTCCCGCAATTTCGGAAAAGAGGCCGCTCTGCTCGCTGGTTTACAGCATGCTAACGGCCGTGCTGTCATCATTATGGATGCAGATTTGCAGCACCCTCCCTTTTTAATTCCTAAATTGCTGAAAGGTTACGAAGAAGGATTTGATCAAGTAATTGCACGGCGAAACCGCAATGGGGAGCCTGCTCTAAAAAAGTTTTTTTCTTCTACGTACTACAAGCTCATCAACCATATTGTAGATGTCCAATTAGAAGACGGGGTCGGCGATTTCAGACTACTGAGCGAAAAAGCTGTCCAAGCTGTTCTGTCATTAAATGAAGGGCAACGTTTTTCCAAAGGACTCTTCTCATGGATTGGCATGAATCAAAAAGTCATTGATTATAACAATGTGCTAAGAAAAAATGGTGAAACAAAATGGTCCTTTTCCAAATTGTTGAACTATGGACTCGATGGGTTTATCTCATTTAACAACCGGCCACTCAGGTTATGTTTCTACTCAGGAGCTGTTGTTTTATGTCTCGCACTTATTTATAGCGCCATTACATTTGTTCAAATTTTAAATAATGGCATTGACGTACCCGGGTATTTTACAATCATCACAGCGGTCCTCATTTTAGGAGGGATTCAACTCGTGAGTCTCGGTGTGATTGGTGAATATATCGGCCGTATCTATTATGAGACAAAAAAACGGCCGCCTTATTTAATTCAGGAAACAAATTTTATGAACGGAGCGCAATATGAGAAAAACAAGCCAAGAATTTATCAGATTCGTCATAATCGGGGGAATCAATACCTTTAATTATTATGCTGTCTATTTAATGCTTCACGTACTTGTTGGCTGGATGTATATGCCATCCCACGTACTGGCTTTTTTAGTCAGCTTCGTCCTTTCTTTCTTTTTAAATTCTTATTTTACATTTAAGGTGAAACCCACATTAGCGAAATTTTTAAAGTTTCCGCTCTCACAAGCTGTTAACTTTACAGTGTCTTCTCTTTTTATGTATGTATTTATTGAATACTTCCAGATCAACAGCATGATCACTCCCATCTTGGCTGTATTCGTTGCCTTGCCCGCTACTTTTATCGTTACGAGCAAAATTTTGAAAAAAGAGAGTGTTAGTGCATGAGAAAAAAAAGTGTCATCGTTGTTATTATTAGCAGTCTGCTTTTATCAGCGGCTGCTCATTTCTTTTTTATTCAGGATTGGTTGGATGGACGATTTATGATTGGGCCGAACGACGGTTTATCACAAATGATCCCCTTCAAAAAATTTATTTATGATCAGTACAGTCACGGGAACTTTTTCTACTCCTGGGCATTTGGGTTAGGTGGCGGATTTTACAGTCAGCTCGCCTATTATTTTTCCACTTCTATCATTTTTCTGCTCACCGCAGCAATCGTTTATTTATTAGAAACCATAGGGCTGATTTCTCCGCCCGATTTATTATTCTGGGCAAATACCGTATTGATTGTAAGCATAATAAGACTTGCCCTCGTTATCTCAGCGGCTGCCTTCACATTTAAATACATGGGCATCCGCCTGTCTGCTGCTTTCACCGGAGCGGCAGTGTACGGTTTGACTGTCATGTATTTTCGCCATGTTGTTTACTGGGAATTTTTTACTGATGCCATGCTCTGGCTGCCTCTTCTCGTGTTAGGCACAGAAAAAATTATCCGTGAAGGAAAACCCGGATGGTTTATTGCTTCCTGGTCACTGATGTTTTTCAATAATTTTTATTTTGCCTATATCCACCTAATCTTTTTGTTTATTTATATATTGTTTCGCTGGATAGTTCCTTTATCACAGGAAGAATACCCGAAACGAAAACAGCTTGTTCTCTTTTTCACGGCCGGCCTTGTCAGTTTTTGTATAAGTGCGATCTCTTTTATCCCGGCTGTTTATGGATTTCTTAATAATTACCGGCCTGCTTATGAAGCAGAAATTCCTTCTTTTCTTATCACAGACAACATTTTATATGCCAGTAAATATATTATCTTGCCAGCGATCCTGTTATTGTTTCTGTTTGTTCCTTCTTTATACAAGGTTCGTACATATCGATTTTTCGCCTTGCTGACCTTTTTACTAGTCGTGCTTCACTTTAGCCCATTAGCAGCAAGTGCATTTAATGGCTTTTCGGCTCCACAATATCGCTGGGAATATTTACTTTCCTTTACTGCAGGTGGCTGTGTAGCCGCCGGCTTGCAATCCTTATATAAGATTCGTATCCACCAACTGCTTTTATCCATAACGATTTCCTTTGGCATTTATTTGTCTGCAGGACAGGCCATGGCCTATATCATCGGACCGGTTCTTACTGCTTTATTTGAACAGCAGATGGACATCGTTATGCAATTATTTTTCCTGGTGGCCTTTCTGCTCTTTCTTTATGTATGGACAAAGAAGACGGTTTTCCTCGTTGTCCTCCAGCTTGCTGTTGTCGCTTCAGGCCTTTTGGTCGTCAATACGTATCAGCAATTGATCATGTCGGATGAATTCGCTGTTGACCGGGTCTCCCGTGATTTTTTGCAGGACCCTAAATACAATGGGGCTGAACAGCAACGCCTGATTGATAAAGTTCAGCGTTCCGAACAAGACCCACTGACAAGAATTGATTGGATGAATGATCTTAGAAACAATACTCCCATTGTTCAAAATTTCAACGGAACAAGCTTATATTCAAGCATCTTTAATGAAGAGCTTCTCTTCTTCTACTGGCATGATTTGCAGATTGATATGGGACGCGAGAGTGTAAGCCGCTATGCTACTTTAGGCAACCGGGCGAATCTTTACAGTTTGCTGCAAACAAAATACTGGATGAGAAAAAAAGAGCAGGCGGCCAATGCTCCGTATGGTTTTGTCCCCTTTGCGGAATCAGCCCACTATACCGTATTTAAAAACACGCTGACTCTTCCTTTCGTGAGGACTGCCCGCCAGGTATTTTATGAGGAGGATTTGAAAAAACGCTCTCCAATGGAGAAGGAGCACGCCATGCTTTCTGGTGTTGTTTTGGAGAAAAAGAACGGTACTAGCCATTTTCTGGCCCCAGAAAAAAATACAATCGGAGAAGCGGATATTCAGCCAGTAAATGCCACATACAAAAACGACAAATTAAAAGTTACCAAAAACGATGGCGGCATTGTGATTACCCCGCACAAGTCTTCTAAGGAAACGAAGGATTATTATGTCGAGTTTTATATAAGAAATGTTCATGGCAAAGGCTTTGCCTTAAAAGTTAATAATTATCGAACGACGAGGAAGCCGGCTGCCTCTATTTATAAAACAGGCATCCAAACCGTCGTCATTCGTATTCCAAAGGAGAAACAAATTGCTCTTCGCCTTCCTAAAGGCACCTATGAACTGAAAAGCCTGAAGTTGTTTGAAGAGGATTATAAAGAGCTCCATCAAGCTGCAGCTAAAAAAATAAAGCAGCCTGAAATAAACTGGGATAAAAACAAAGTCTCTATTGACTATCAAAACGAAACTGGTGAACGGTATATGGTATTGCCAATTCCGTACGAAAAAGGCTGGAAGCTAAAAATAAATAATGAACCAAAGGAAATAGAAAAAGCCAACTTTGCCTTTACCGGGTTCCCTTTAGAAAAAGGGAACAATTATATCCAGCTTATCTATCGGCCGCCTTTCTTTTCCTTATCTGTTGCTTTGCTCATTTTTGGAGTGGCCGGAGCTGTCTGGCTAGTTAGAAGACATTCCGACAAAGAAAAATCGCACTGAACTTTCTATGTTTAGAGCTGGGAGTTTGATGGTAAACATATAGAGAATACAAAATCAGGAGGCAGATACAATGGTTACAACAAAAACAGTAGAGAATGCAGTACAAGCAAAAAGTGAGATTGAAGGCTTACTCTCTCAAGGCTATTCTTTAGATAACGTCTATCTCCTTGCCCATGACGAACATCGTGGAGAAGACATAGCTGAGGCTCTTCATACAAATGAAGTGGGCATGAAAGAACAAGGTGTATTGAATAGCATGACTAATATCTTTAAGTCTCGTGGCGATGAGTTACGAAGCAAAATGAAGTCACTCGGCCTATCTCAACAGGAAGCGGACACATACGAAAAAGAATTGGATAAAGGAAAATTAGTCCTGATCGCTAACAAACAACAGTAATAACAGCCCAACGAAAAAAGCTGTCATAGAGTGGAATATTCCCTCCATGACAGCTTTTTCTGACGTATTTTGCGGCGGAAAGCCGTCTGGCCACATCCAGACGTTCTGCCAAACAGCAGACTTTCCGACTTACGCAAATTAGCTCATCGCTTGATTACTATAACATACTTTTGCTGTTTTCAGCAATCTTTTTTATTTTTTCATGTACTCGCTCATAATTCACCTATAGAGCGGGTAAGGATAAACTACATTCAGCTTTTTAATGATAATAGGCTGTAAGTTAGCAAAGGAGAAAAAAGAATGGGAAAAGAGACAAAAACTAATGATGAGTTATCTGAACGCTTTGAAGCTGCTTTTAATCGAATACACAACAGACTCAAAGCAACAGTAAAACAAAGTGAAAGCGATGCTTTTATGGAGCTGCTTCATATAAGTGCACGCAATCATGCAAGCGTCCGTGCCCACCTTGACGAATTGAAGCAGTACGCTAAATTGAGAAACGCCATTGTTCACCAAAAGACAGAAGCGGATTACTACATAGCTGAGCCTCATCAAGAAATTGTTGAGCGCATTGAGCAGATCGACAAAATGTTATCAGAGCCGGCAGAAGCGATGTCGATCGCCTCCTCCCCCGTTCATATCGTCGAACCGGATACTCCGCTTGTACAAGTGCTAGAAATGATTCGCGATGATCAAATCAATGAATATCCTGTATATGAAAAAGGAAAATACCAGGGCTTGTTAACTGGAAAAGAAATATTGAAATGGATGGCCAACACGCATGCTGAGGGAAAAATCAACATTGCTAACGTCCAAGTAAAAGATGTCCTGCCTGAGCAAAATGATTATTTTCTTTCCTTCGTCAAACGAGATGCCAATATCTTTGACATTGAATACACTTTTGAAGAACACCAGTCTCTCAATAAAAAGCTGGAAGCTGTCCTCATTACTCCAGAGGGCGGGTCAGATGAACTACCGGTCGGCATTATTACTTCCTGGGACTTAACAAAAAACAATGATGTGATTCTCGAGTAATAATAAGCCGGGTGATCTTCAACGAGCTTTGTTCAAGAAAAATTATTTTATTCAACGGCAAATGATTTAACAAAAGTGGGGACTCTTGCAGTGCTCACTTTCATCTAATTCGGACTCTCTTTAAGTAGGAAGTATTCCCTTTGCAGATAAACTACCTGAATTCTCTTTATAAGATAGAAACTAAAATCTGTTTCAGCTTCTTCTGTTCATCCCGGCAAACAGCTCGCGGAAATAAAAGCGCTTGCTTATACAACTATTTTTCGGCTTTTATTTGTCGATATTACTCGAAAAGTTATCAATAAAAATACCCTATTCTTATTGAAGAATAGGGTATTTTTATTAATATGTTTTTGCACCTATGTAACGCTTAGACCAATATGAACTCTTAAGAGAGCTGATGGTCACTCCAGCTGAAGTAGAGCTATGTATAAATTGATTGTTGCCGAGATAAATACCGGCATGTGATGCGCCTTTTTGATATGTTTCAAAGAACACAATGTCTCCCACTTTTGGGCTGCTCGTTCTCTTTCCTGCAGAATAAATACCAGCTACTGTTCTTGGCAAGGAGATCTTTGCACTGTTTTTATAAACATAAGTCAAAAATCCGCTGCAATCAAATCCTGAAGGCGTAGCGCCTCCCCACTTGTAAGGAACGCCTATAAACTTTTTGGCATAAGCTACTGTGCTCGTTTTGCTAGAAGCACTTGCCGTTGACTTTGATGTTGTTTTCCCCAGCACCCTAAATGTGTTTTTTCCTACGATGCCATCCGCTGTCAGCCCGTTAGCTTTTTGCAGCCTAATGACTGCTGATTTTGTTAAAGGTCCAAAGGTTGTATCCAGTGAAGACTTGTAATATCCCTTTGCTTTTAACACTTGCTGCAATTCCTTTACATCCGAATGTTTCATCCCGCTTTTCAAAGTCTGATCACCTAAGGCTGCTTCCCCTGCAGCCGGGCTCGCTAGTAAAGCGCCAGCCATCGTTGCTGCGATTATCCATTTTCTCACTCTTTTTCCCTGCTTTCTATGTATTTTCTATTTTTCTCTTATTCTAACATCGAAAAATGTCTAATATATTTTAATTACATTACAAATATATTAAACGTTTGGAAATCATTTCATTATTTAATTTCCTTTCTCTAAAGTGGTTGCATAATATGTAGCGAGGCAAAAGGCTTTAATTCAGAAAAGAAGGTGGAAGCACAATTGAGCAAAAGAGTAAACCCCGCAGATCCAAATACTATCCCTAAATTTGTGGAACAAGTAAGAAAGCCCCCTGTAGCCAGGCCAACTATCGGCGATTCCTATTATGAAATAAAGATAAAAGAAACAAAGCATCAATTTCATCCTGCTTTTTCACGCACAACGATTTGGGGATATAACGGCATCAGTCCAGGACCAACCATTGAAGCGAAAAAAGGGAAGTATTTGGAAGTAAGATGGTTGAATCATCTTCCCAAAAAACATTTTCTTCCTATTGATCACACCTTACATGGAGCAGCGGGCAATCCAGAAGTCAGATCTGTCGTCCATCTTCACGGAGCAAACGTTGATTGGGAAAGTGACGGTCATCCAGAAGCCTGGTATACAAATGATTATGAAATTACCGGCCCGATGTTTAGAAGAAAAATCCACACCTATACGAATCATCAGCAAAGTGCAACCCTCTGGTATCATGATCACAGCATGGCTCTCACACGGTTAAATGTCTATGCTGGGCTTGCCGGATTTTATTTACTCCGTGATTCTCAAGAGGAACAGCTCAATTTACCAAAGGGCAATTATGAGATTCCTTTAATGATCCAGGACCGCTCTTTCAACGAAGACGGCTCTCTCTTTTATCCAGATACACCGAACCCTAATTTGCCAGTCTTTCCTTCTATCGTTCCTGGATTTCTTGGAGAAACGATCACCGTAAACGCTAAAGTTTGGCCGTACTTGCGAGTAGAGCCCCGCAAATATCGTTTTCGTATTTTAAACGCCTCTAATAGAAGAGAATATAATTTCAGCCTGTCCAACAATGGATCATTCTATCAGATTGGTACAGATGGCGGCTTACTATCCAACCGGACAGAAATTAGTTCATTTGAATTGCTGACAGCTGAAAGAATGGACCTGGTCATTGACTTTTCCAAATGGAAAGGAGAATGTATTACCCTTCTTAATAAGAACGAGGCTGTGGACAGTCACACAAGATCGGTTATGCAATTTCGTGTAGATTTGCCGCTAAGGGGCGAAGACACAAGCGAAGTGCCTGAAAGATTATACCCAAACCTGGATCTGCATGAACACATGGCTCATACTATCCGTCATTTGCCATTAAGTGTCTCTTTCGATGAATACGGGCGGCTCATGTTTATGCTGGACGGAAAAATGTGGCATGATCCAGCAACTGAAAAGCCTTCGCTGGACAGCATTGAAGTCTGGAATATTATTAATGCCACTCCGGTTGCGCATCCCATTCATATTCACCTGGTACAATTTAAAATTCTCGAGCGACAGCCCTTTAACCTGGAACGATTTAATCAAACAGGAGAAATAGAATTTACAGGCCCGGCGGAAAAAGCGCGGATTTATGAGCAAGGATGGAAAGACACAGCTAAGGCGGATGCAGGGATGGTTACGAAGCTAATTATGCACTTTAAAGAACACACCGGAAATTATGTATGGCATTGCCATTTCCTTGAGCACGAAGATCATGATATGATGCGACCGGTTCGTGTTATTACCGATGCTCATCCTGTTGCTCCCCCTCATAAAGATGAAGAGCCTCATACTAGTAGGGACTCGTCAGATGACAGTTAGTACACGACAGCAAAAGGGGTTTAGAATGGTCTTATTCTGAACCCCTTTTGGTCTTTTAAAACAGGTATTGTGATCTAAATTTGTAACCCCTGCTGATTGAAATGAAAAGCGAGAAGGCTCACCGCCCGCCTCGCCTGGAAATGAAATTACTTTATTCATTTTCAATGGAAACCCTCTTCATTAATCGCTTTAATTTATTTTCTGTATCTGTTTCCTCTACTGGTGTATAGATACTGCACCGTAAATCTGCCTCCCCTTGAACTTGAAGAGAAGTTAAATTAAACAACATTTTGCCTGCTTTAGCATGTCTGAATTCAATTATCATTTCTGGAGCCTTGCTTACTTGACTTTCTTGCCATAAATCTCGGAATGTTGGATGCGAATGGCTCATTTCTTCAATAAATTGGTTGTACCATTCATCGCCTAAGTAGTGTCCATAATAGGTACGGAAAATGGCAAGAAACCCTTTAGCGAAATGTTCCCAATTGACGGCCAATGCCTTTAGTTCTTTTCTATTGAACACTAAACGGATCAAATTTCTTTGATCATTCGGTATTTGTCCAAAATTTAAAAAAACATGGGCAGCTGCAGGATTCCAGCCTACAATATGGCAATATCGATCCGTAATAATAGTCGGACAATAGGTTAATTCAGCTAGTATTCGCTTTAAGGAAGGGCTAAGCTCTGATTGATTCTTTTTTTGATGGGTAATTTCTGATTTTCCCTCTAATGCCAGATCGTATAAGTAGTCTCTTTCGTCATTGTTTAATTGTAAAGCTGTAGAAATACAATCTAGTACGATTGAAGAAACCTTAATATCTCTTCCTTGCTCTAGCCATGTGTACCAAGTGGTACTTACTCCTGCTAATTGGGCAACTTCCTCCCTCCGTAATCCCGGTGTCCTTCTCCGTGTTCCAGCAGGTAAACCAATAGACTCTGGCTTAATTTGGGCTCGCTTAATTTTCAAAAATGTCGACAAAGCTTCCAGCCTAGTTTTATCATTCATTTTTAAAACTCCTCATCATATCAATTTAGCCTATTAGTATTTATACCAGGATAAATACTCACTTGTAATAGGATAACTGAACTGTAAAATACAAGTATATTATTGATTGAGGGGGATGAAAAGTGGAAAGAGTCGTGATTACCGGTATGGGAGTGGTATCTCCTATAGGAAACAACATCCAAACATTTTGGAACAATCTGATTAATGGGAAATCTGGTATATCCCCTATTGATACATTTGATGTGGCTAATCATAAGACAAAAATTGCAGGTATCGTCCAAGATTTTGATGCCAATGAAGTTTTAGGGGGGAAAGAAGCAAAACGTTTAGATCGCTTTTCTCAATTTGCTTTAGCTGCAGCTGAACAAGCTTGGGCAGATTCCGAGTTAGCCCTCGATCGTATAGATGTAGAAAAGTTAGGCGTATACGTAGGGTCAGGTATAGGAGGAATTGCCACTTTAATTGAAAATATTGATGTGCTTAGACAGAAGGGGCCAAGAAGAGTCAGCCCAACTTTAGTACCTGCCATGATTTCTAATGCTGCTGCTGCACAAATTAGTATCAAGTGGAACGCGATGGGCCCCTCCTTGTCACCTGTTTCTGCCTGTGCAATTGGCAATACAGCTATTGGTGAAGCCTTTAGACTCATTCGTTCTGGAGAGGTTGACGTTATGTTTGCGGGTGGAACAGAGGCAGCGATAACAGACCTATCAATAGCAAGCTTTGGCAATGCGACAGCCTTATCAACAAGAAACGATGATCCCACTAAAGCTAGTCGTCCATTTGATGACAATCGAGATGGGTTTGTCATGTCAGAAGGAGCTGGAATTCTAATCTTAGAATCTTTATCTTATGCTTTGCAAAGAGAGGCAAAGATTTATGCAGAAGTCATCGGATATGGTGCAAGTTCAGATGCACATCATATCGTAGCTACACATCCCGAAGGTAAAGGGGCCTATCTTGCAATGAGAGCAGCTTTAAAAAATGCCAATATATCGCCTGAAGAAATTGACGTTATTAGTGCCCATGCAACAAGTACAAAAGTCGGGGACATCTCTGAAACGATGGCTATCAAGCAGCTGTTCGGGAAGCAAGCCTATCAGATTCCAGTAACAGCTAACAAATCTATGCTTGGTCATATGTTAGGAGCAGCTGGTGGGGTGGAAGCCATTGCTTTAGCAATGAGTTTGAAGGAAGGGATCATTCCTCCAACAATTAACCTAGAAAATCCCGATTTATTATGCGATCTTGATTATGTACCATCTGTTGCTCGCCAAGTGAAAATAAATACGGGGCTATCTAACTCATTTGGTTTCGGAGGTCACAATGCAGCTATTATTTTAAAGAAATACGAATGAATAAACTTTCTTTCGTCCATCTAACCATTTTCTCTAAAAGTTGAATTGTATAACTGTCGTTTTTCAAACCACTTTATTATTACTTAACAGCAAACTCAACATTCATTGATTTTGTCTGCAGTCTAAAAGGAGAATTCGTGGAAGAATTCTCCTGATTTAATTTATTGCTATTAATCTTGCTTATTTACAAAGCTACTGGGCATGACGACCGCTACTACTTCTCCCCGAGCACAAAGTACATCGTTGGCAAACACTTCCGTGTGCACTTTCCATTTCTTCGGATGAACCTCTTCTACTTTTCCCACTGCCTTTAATGGGACACCTTGCGGAGTGGGCTTGATAAAGTCTACTTGTAAGGAGCCTGTGACAAATCGCGGCAGTTCAGCTCCATCTCCTAATTCATGGCCATTTTTACGGTGCAGAGCTAAGGAAGCTGAACCTGTCCCATGACAGTCAATCAATGAGGCGATAACCCCTCCGTAGACAAAACCCGGAATGGCTGTATGATCCTTCTTTGGTGTATACACGGTTACGGTCTGTTCCCCTTGCCAGCCCGTCCGAAAATGATGCCCTTCTTCATTTAGCCGGCCGCATCCATAGCACCACGCAAAATCATCTGGATACTCATCCTGAACTGCTTTTATTATTGTTTCTTCCATCTTCATCCCCCCCTTTTTCAGAATAGTATAGCATATTCCAAATACATTTATATTTAAATAAGTGATAATAATTACAAAATTGGTTTTTTGTAGTAAATTAAACCTTATCAGCACGTTGAAAGGAGTTTCATTATTAATCGTATGAAGAAAAAATGGAGAGCTGTATTTTTCACGTTTACTGGAGGCTTTCTTTTAATCATTGGTGCAATTTTGGTTTTCCCAGAATGGGTTTTCCCAGAATTATCTCCTACCTATGTACAAACTCTTGAAACAAACTGGGGACTATTACTTCCTCCGCCAAATAAGGAACGAGTGATAAAGAATACGAGAGAATTTCATGGCGACGGAGATGCGATTACAGAATTACAGTATCAGCAAGCAAGTGACATCCAATCTATCAAGCATCTTTCTGCTTCTTGGATTAGCGGTAAAAAGTTTAAGGAATTAAAAAATCAATTTCCTGTTTGGGTTAGCGATCTCCTAACGGAAGTTGATAACGAGGCAATTTATTTTTATTTGAGAAAAGCTGGCTCGGATTACATCGTTTTTGAACTAAAAGGAAATAAAGTTACGATTTATGAGTCATATATCTAGCCTACATGATCTTTATTTAATGAAAAACCGTTCCAATATTAGCTTTGGAACGGTTTTTCATTCATCACTTTAAAGTTTTTACATATTCATCAACCATTTCTGGCGTTACTAGTTTACGGCTAGGTATCAGCCTCTTGTTTGCAAGAATATTAATTTGCTCGGTAATCTCATTAATACGGTCGGTTGTGAAATTCTTTCCTGCTTTGCATAACTCTACAGCTTCCTGAATATAAGCCTCTCTTTGCTGATCCAAGTCGGCAAACTCTTTGTATAATTGATTTTGCTTTTGCGCATGAAGCGTAAGGTCCTTATGTACACTCATTCTTTTTCACTCCTATAATTAAAATGGAATCTATCTCTTATCTTAACAAGTTCACTGAAAATACAGAAGATGCAAATGATCATTTTATAACTATTCGAAAAGCATAGGTAGCGTCTCCTTCTTTCCAATTTGCATGAATCACATAGATAAACGCACCTTTTTCTTTAGGTAACATAATCTTATTATGTTTTACTTTAATAGGTTGGTCACTTCCATCCTTCCATATGAGAAGGAGAATAATTAAATTTGATAACTACATTGGAGCCTGCCGGAACAGTAGAATAATCTATGTTTTTAACAAGTTCCTCCGGTCCAGCAGTATCAGCTTCTACCCCTTTGCCATTTTGACCCCAAGAATAAGATCCAATTTGATATTCAACCTTTTCTTTTCCTGCCGCTATCACCGGCTTAGGCGGCTCGGGCATGCCGAATTGACAGGCTGCCAAGAAAACGGGCAGAAGAACGGCTACCATTATTTTTTTCACTCGTTTCTCCTATTTTTTGCCGCAACATTTTGTTGATTTTCTCCTTCCAGTCTATCGGATAAATGATAAAAGAGATCCTGTATAGCTCGCTTTCATACATTCAAGCTCATTGTTACATGCCTAATAGAGAAACCCAATTTTTCATATAATTTGATGAGGTGGTTTCCTAAAAAAGCACTTAAACGACTCTCAGAATAACCGTTCAGCTTTAAATGATTAATAGCCTCCATTAACAGCGGTTCTGAAAAGCCCCTTCCTCTAAATGTTTCCTTAATGAACAGTTCATAGATAAAGCCAATCGGCGTGTCAGAGAATTGGTCTTCACTTGTGCCGAATAACACCCAACCCGCTAACTCTTCTCCTTCCACTACTATTAAGTAGGAGCAGCCTTTTTTCAACAGCGGTTCAATAAGCTGCTCTACTTTTTTATTTGTCGGTTTTACTTTCCTTAATGTCCCTTCGTATACTGCTTGCGGAGACCGGGCTATGATTTCTTCCACCTCCAAGTTTGACGGCTTTCGGATTTCCACATACGTCCCCTCCCACCATTTCTCAAGTTATAAAAGTTTAATAGAAAAAAACCCCCCCGACCGGAAGAGGCTTTTGCTTTACGGATGTCATTTTCTTCGTCCAATAGTAAATAACATTTAATGAACTGCTTGTCTGCTTTCTATGCCCACTTTTTATCTGCATTCCCTCTCCTGTAAGTTCGTTTCCACGCGCGGTATTGCCTGTGCTCTTTTCGGGAAAAGATAATTGCCTGTTCAATAGTGGTTACTTCATACTCTAACCAGTGACTGGCAATCTTCTTAATTAATCTGCCGTTTAGTCTCATGCCGTTAACAAGCAATACAAACTCCAGCAGTACATTTATTACTCCTTTGTTTAATCCCAAATCGTTTAGTTCCTCTAAAATCTTTAGGTCGTGCGAAGTTGCTTTCTCGTATTTGTTTCGTTCAAGTACTTCAATAGGCGTCAAAGTTTCGAACTTCCTGACCAATTCTTCACTTATCACACCCTCACTCCCCTCTTTGTCCACAATTGTAACATATATCCATTTTCTATGCTTGTTTAAGCTCCATTCATTCAATTAAGAACTGGATATATGATATTTTTTGGGAAGGGAATTTCCTACACAAATATACTTTTAAAAAATCTTTTTATACTCTTTCAACCGTATCAGTCCCTCAATAAACTTTGCTTTCCGCCCCCTGTATTTATCCATATCTGCCCCCTTTCTCCTCTCTTTAACATCCTTTGTGTTTGAAACGACAGAAACATAGGCTAGTTTTCGTTTATCTAAAGTTACTGTGTAATCCTTACTCGGCTGACGGCAGGATAGTTGAACAAAAAATAAAAAGATGGAACGTATATCATTTTCTATCGTATTAAGTAAACGATATATAGAGTTAGATGTAATGAAAGGAGGTATAGAATTGAACTTGTTAAATAAGTTAATAGAACAAGCTAAGAATCCTAATGGGATTTTAGGTTCATTTATGTTAAGGATAATGAACTCTGCTCATATTGAAATGAACAAATGGGCTGTGGAGAAGATAAAAGTAAGAGAAGAATCTGTAATGTTGGATGCAGGTTGTGGCGGAGGGAAGACCCTGCAATTACTGTCAGACATTAATACATATGGAAAGATATATGGTATAGATTATTCCGAACAGGCAGTGAAAGACTCTATAAGAGCTAATAAGGTAGATGTAGAAACAGGTAAAGTACACATTCAACAAGCAAGCGTGACGAACATTCCGTTTCCCGAAATAGTTTTGATATTATAACTGCTTTTCAAACACATTACTTTTGGCCGGATTTAGAAAACAGTGTAAAAGAGGTTTTTAGAGTATTGAAACAAGAGGGCTGTTTCTTCATTATTGCCGAGATATACAAAATTAATTATCATATGAAAACCTATAAAACAAAGGAAGATATGGAGCAACTGTTTAAAAAAACGGGGTTTAACACAGTAGAGTTTTATGTAAATCCAAATAAAAAATGGATATGTATTAAAGGAACTAGATAATGCAAAAAATAAATCAATTAATAAACATTCTTAATCAACTGAGTTGAACAAATATGGGGGAACCTCTGATTAATAGGATTTTCCTTAATTATTATGCAAATATCCACAATAAGATGTAACGGAGCCTATATTTTAAAAGGCTTTCTTTTATAGGAATAAAGAAAGAGCATCCATCAAGTTTTCTTATGGATGCCTTTTCTTTTAATTGCTTTTTATGCTTTCTTAACGAATTGTGATTTTAATTTCATGGCTCCAAAACCCTCGATTTTACAATCAATGTCATGGTCTCCATCCACTAGCCGGATATTTTTCACCTTTGTACCTATTTTGAGCACAGAGGAACTTCCCTTCACTTTAAGATCTTTTATAACAGTGACCGTATCGCCATCGTTCAGGACATTCCCGTTGGCGTCTTTGATTACCTTCTCCTCTTCCTTTTCCCTCTCTCTCGTCCATTCATGGGCGCATTCTGGACAGATAAAAAGAGCTCCATCTTCATAAGTATACGTTGAATTGCATGTCGGACAATTTGGCAAGGCTGGCATTATTGTTTCCCCCATTCAATCGTTGTTCTATTTTTCTTTATAAGAATACCTCACGTATCTTTATCCTGTCATAAGCTTCTCTTATTTACAACCTGTTCTCAGCAAAAGCCGTTTTTAATGCAGTGACAAATTTCTTTGATTCTGGTGTTTCTATTTTAGTCACGATATAAGTGAAGGATGCAGGCGGTACAATTTTGTCCTGCTGCACTTCAGTCACTCGTTTCGTTTCTAGTTCCTCTTTCACCATAGACAGCGGTAAATAAGAAATTCCTAACCCTTCCTCAATCAACCGCTTAGTCACTTCGATTTGAGTGACAGGCATGATGCGAACTGTTGGGTAATGCTTTTTAATTACTGGTAAGAGATATTCCCAATAGGAAGGATGATTATTAGTTAAAAGCCGATATGAATGGAGAAGATCCTCCTCGCTCCTATCGTCTCTGTCTTGACAAGCCTTTTTACCCGATGGTGCGACAAGAATCACCGGGTCTTGATGAACTGTTTCATAACCTAACCCCATTCGATTTGACTTTAGTCTTGACAGTCCGACATCTGCCTGTCCACTGCTTACTTCTCTTTCTATATGAAAGGAGCTGACTACATTGATAATCACTTCAATATCAGGATGCTCTTCTATGAAAAAACGCAAGAAAGAAGGAAATACGGAGGCAGCAATTTGCGGAGCAACAGCGATCGTCAGCTTTTGATTATATCCTTGCTTCCATCCTTCAAATGACTCGATTTCCGCTTCATACTTCTCGACGATTTCTATAGCAGATGAGAGAAACTTATAACCAGCAGAAGTGAGAAAAATGCTTTTTCCTCTCCGTTCAAACAATGCCACATTTAAATAACTTTCCAGCCTTTTTATATGCTTTGTTACAGCTGGCTGTGTTAAAAAAAGTTCTTCTGAAGCTTTGCGGAAATTTTCATATTTTGCCGCTGCCACAAATGTTTTTAACCACTTTATATCCATTTAATTTTCCAACCTTCTTATTGATAACTGTTGGTTATTGATAACGAACTGTTTTGTTAATTTTCATTATACTCTAATTATTTTATAATTCATATCACACCAGTTATTTATACAGTTTGAGCTACTCTACTCAAAGGACGAGGAGGAACTGTAAATGAATCAAACTAAAAAGCACTTACAAGAAAAATTTAATGAGAACGCTCCCCACTATGATGAGCAAAGAAAAAAATTAATCCCTTGTTTTGATGATTTTTATTCTATTCCTTTATCAATTATAGAAACAACCAAGGAAGCTCCCGCCGTGCTTGACATAGGAGCGGGCACAGGATTATTCTCTTCCTTCGCAAAGGAAAGGTATCCTGACGCACAGATTACCCTTATCGACCTGTCTGAAAAAATGATGGACGTCGCTAAAGAACGATTTAGGAAGGATAAAAAAATTGATTATATTATCGCTGATTATACAGAATATAAGTTTGATCAAAAATTTGATATCATTATCTCCTCTCTTTCCATTCACCATTTAAGAGATGTTGAAAAGAAAAAATTGTATAAAAAGATTTTTACCTGGCTTCATGAAGATGGCATGTTCCTCAATGCAGATCAAGTTCTTGGGCATACACCTTTTATTGAATCACTCTATCAAAATGACTGGAAACATAAAATTGAAGCAAGCGGTTTAACGAAAGCAGAAATTCAAGCAGCTTATGAGCGTACAAAGCTCGATAACATGGCGACATTAGAAGATCAAATAAGCTGGTTACAAGAAAGCGGCTTTACGGATGTAGACTGCCTATATAAATATTTTAATTTTGTCGTATTGTATGGCAGAAAAGCCCTCTCTCAAGAGCCGTGACAAGTATTTCTACGCTGGTTTGTATTTCTTCTCAACGAACCATACATTAAAAGGCTTGGAAAAAGGTTGGGCATTTCTCCCTCCTTTTTCCAAGCCTTTGATTTTTTATTCAGCCAATGTGAGGTCTCTTTCCCTTACTCTACTTCGACGATAAAACTTGCATATGGTTCTTTATCGACCGCTACACTTATGTCCCACAAACCTCGTTGATCAAATGCCAATTTCGCTCCGCTTTGCTCATTTTCAATCATGGCTTTATAAAGTTGAATCTTTTTTCCTGTCTCTTCATGAGTAGCTGTCATGCTATATCCCTCTCCGTTTATTCCCGTGGAGTCATCAAGAAAATAAAGCTGATAATGCCCGCCTTTTTCTACAGTAAATTCCGGCTCCCCGCTTTCTCCATTTAATTTAACCATCCCAAACTTCCCCTTTTCCCCGTAGAGAAGCTTGCCCTTAGCCTCAAATGTCGGGCTTGGCTCGGCTGTATTCTCCGCGCACCCTGTAAGTAACAGCACAAAAGCAAACAACAGCACACCGATGAGCTTTATTTTTACATTGTTCATTTCTCTCTCCCATTATTTTATTTTCAACCTCTCAAGTCCCCTTTTATCCGAGCGTCGAATGAATAAAAACCTCTATCGCATCATTTATATTAAATGCCAGCATTCAAGTGTTTATTTCGTTTGACCTTTTAAGACGTTCGAGAAAGACACAAATTTATCCTTTCTGCCGTTCGCGAAAAAAGAAATCTGCTTCTCATACGAATATTAAAGCAGTCATTCACATAAGAATGAGCAAAACTTCATGTTGGACAAGAAAGGAAGAATTCCATGAATAACAAGTTTAAGTTTATTCTATTGCCCATTCTTTTAATTCTCCTTATAGCGGCTTCAAGCTTTGATTTTTCTTCCCAAAAGCTTTTGGAGGAAAAAACTTCTTTAACCGCCGTGGAACCAGGAAGCACACCGGTAATAGCTGAGTCAAAAGAACAAAAAGAGCAGTTCCAGCCTAGGAATTTCAAACTGGAAGAGAAGTTAGTCAATCGCGAGGAGATAGATGATTATGTGGTTGAAACATATCGCGAATACGAAGTTTATACAGACAGCCAAGGAAACGTAACAGAAAGCATTCCTACTTCAAACTATAATTATATTCGCTATTATAAAGATTAAAGAAATACCTCCATTTGACGATCCTGTTGTTTAAGCACGCTCCTAGAAAATCCTTTATCTATAGTCTAGAGCGTTTCTTTTGCAGAAACGCTCTTTATGTTAGCCTCTAGTCAATCAAAAACACGTCATCTCCGACTTGAATGTCGCCTGTCTTCACAACAGAAGCATATACTCCGAAAAAGTTATTTCTTTCTTTTACGATAGTTTTAAGCAAGGAAGCATTTCTCTCAGCACTATCAGGGTCAACGGTAATAATCATACATCTCTCGCAATGCCTGTTTAATTGAATCTCCACTTCCTGCCCAATCTTGAGTCGTTTGCCAAACCAGTTTTCTTCAGCAAAAGGAATTTTATCTTTTAATGATAAAAGTAAATTAGGACGAAAACGCCTGTAATCAATCTCTTCTTCCCCCCACATGTCCATCAATTGATTCAAAGAAGCATCTGTCACCAATTGAATATGTTCCTCTTCAATGGCTCCTAAAGGGACGTGAGTGGGAGAATACACTACAGTAGAAATTTCCTTTTTTGCTCGTCCTTCGAGCTCTTTCAATAACTCTTCTTCCCCCCAGTTCATAACCTTCCCCTCTGGCGTTGTTACCTGAACCTCAGGATATTCATCGTTTAGCTCTTCCCCCATAAACTTTGCTTGATAGCGAACCATTTCCGGAAATTGAGTAATCGTCAGGAATTTTCCTGCCCTGCTTTTATCTAAAAGTGCATGACTGCGGTCGCCATATAAGCCGTAGCCCATTATCTTGGTTTTCTGCACGCTCTCTCCGCGAAAGGACTTTACGGGATGCCGAACGATTTCCTTGATGGTACCGATTAACATATTAGTTCTCCTCTTCCTCTATTAATAGTTATGTTTTTATTTGTTAATAGTTATAGAAGCCGCTGTTTTATTCGAGACGTTTGCTTTGGCAAACGTGGCCATCTCTGCTGTCATGTTCACAGCCGCTTCTAATATTGGAAAAGCAACCGCAGCCCCGCTGCCTTCTCCAAGCCGCATACCTAATTGCAAAATAGGCCGTTTCTTTAAATACTGAACAGCCACTGAATGCCCTGGTTCAGCAGACTGATGAGAGACAATCATGTAATCTGACGAGACAGGAGCAAGCAAATGAGCAATACAAGCGGATACCGTGCAAATAAATCCATCGAGAAGGATAGGAATCCTCCGTTCTGCGGCTGCCAGCATCGCTCCAGCCATTGCTGCCATTTCCAATCCTCCTATATTTGCTACAAGGTCAATCGCATCTTGCGGATCAGGTTGTCTTCTATCTATTGCTTGCTTCACTACTTTTATTTTTCTTTCAAGCTGCTCCTTAGAAATACCCGTGCCCTGACCAACAATTTCTTCTGGTTTTATGCCGGTCAAACAAGCCAAAACTGCGCTGCTCGCTGTTGTGTTGCCAATGCCTACTTCTCCGACAATTAAACATTTCATGCCGGTCTCCATAAAACCTTTTGCTTCTTCATAGCCAACTGAAAGAGCTTGAATGGCTTCTTCTCTTGTCATAGCCGCTTCGTTTAAAAAGCTTGCCGTACCCCGCCTCACTTTTTTGTGAATGACCCCTTCATCCACTACATCAGCAGCCACTCCTACATCCACGACTTTAAACTGTGCGCCAATTTGGCGACTGAAGACATTAATTGCTGCTCCGCCGTTCACCATGTTTTCTACCATTTGAGCAGTGACCTCTTGCGGAAAAGCAGATACCCCTTCTTGCACTATTCCATGATCGGCTGCAAATACAATCACGCCGGGCGGCAACACTTCTGGAAACGGCTTGCCTGTTATTTTTGCCAGTTCAATCGCCAGATCCTCTAGCCTTCCAAGACTGCCAATAGGCTTCGTTAACGTGTTAATATAGTCAGATACTTGCCGGCCCATCTCTTCATTTAATGAGGGGATTTCAAATTTCTTCATCACATTTTCCTCTTTTCTTAATACTTATCTTGTCTATTGTCCACCGGGAAACTCTTTCACTTTTTGGCAAAATTCTATCTTTTATGACAATCGAGACAAGCGGCCTTGTCGATTTTCCGGTTCCTTATATGTATAGCTTGTACAGCTCCACTGATGCCGCCCAGTTTTACGCTCTCCCCTCCATCCTGCTCTTAATAGTTCCCGGGCAATAAACTGGTTAAAAACCCCGTGTCCTGCTAAGAGCACACGCTCGTGCTCTGCGGCTAACTGAATTAAGCGATTGCTTGCTTGGGCTGCCCTCTCTCTCGCCTCCTGTATTGATTCCCTCTTTCCTTTATATCCCGCCAGCCATCCGCATCTGTGGCAGATCGCCCAAAAGGACGGCGGCAACTTTATATCAAAAAAAGAAAAAGAAGTAACCGGCATTTCTGCTTCCCGAAAGAGCACATCCGATAAGATAGGAGCCTTTCCTTCTAACCTCTTTGCCGATTGGATCGAACGGCAGAGAGTACTAGTAACGATTAGATTCGCTTCTTGTGCTTGTAATTTCGTTGATTCCGGAACGGCGGTTTCTTGAATAATTCCAGCTTTATCATAATCATCCACCCATTTGGCAAAATCGGTGCAAGAAATGGGGAACCGATCAGCGTGCTCAGACTTTCCATGCCTCATCAGTATGATTTTCATCTTCTCACTTCCTTCTGCCCTTTGCTTAATGAACATTTCCCAGAAAATATTGTTTGAAAATTCTTTCAAATCTATTGATTGACGCTCTTTTTGCAAAAACATTTTCTGTATTTATTTTCCTATACTGGATAGTTTTTTTCAAGGAGATCTATTTCAAATGTATTTTTTTTACATTTTTCAGTATGTTTGATCTATCTAATAGAGGGAATAAAGTAACTATTCTTCAATTTAAATTAATGATACTAGAATGGAGGTTTTATAATGAGAGACAATGGGATGGAAGACAAGCTAAAAGGCATGGGAAACAAAATGAAAGGTGAAGCCAAAGAAGCGTGGGGAAATATGACCGGTGATGAGCGAATAAGATCAGAAGGGAAAGTGGATCAGCTCAAAGGCAAATTCCAAGACACGGTCGGTAAAGCTAAAAATAAGCTCAATGGCTGATGCTTAAGAAAAATAAATACTTTTGTAAAAAAGCTGCTCTAAAATATGGAATATAGGAGCAGCTTTTTTGTGTGGGCAGTTCTTGAAACGGGCTTTTTTTGTTTTTTGTTTTATAATAAAAGAGAAAATGTAAATGGAGGAATGTTTATGGCTATTTGGGAACGCGTAAATTTCGCACGCACAGCAACAGTAAACACATTAGAGAAAATTGATGAAGGTAAATGGGACCAGCAGCCTGAAGGCTTTCCCAATACGATCAGATGGAATGCTGGACACATTTATCTTGTCATGGAGGCCTTAATGACGAAAGCTGCTCCTGACTTAGAAACAAACATACAGAAATATGCTCCATTTTTCAGCCCGGGCACGAAGCCCTCGGATTGGCCGGATACTGTCCCATCGAAAGAAGACATTATCCACCTGCTTGTTGATCAGCAAAAACGGATGCAGCAACATTTAGACAGTCGCCTGTCGGATCAGCCAGCGAATGAGATTATGATCGGTCCGCTTAAACTCGAATCCATTGACGACTTATTGAACTTCCTTTTATTCCATGAAGGAATGCATTTAGGAGTCATTCAATCGCAAATGAAGCTCGTTTAACATGTAGAGGCTTGCCTGGAATCCACCTTTCCGGGCAAGCCTCTTATTTACGTTTTATCCCTTTATTCCTTGAAGCCATTCAGAGTAGCAATACTCACACATCATTTCTTCACGTTCTTTATTTTCATGAAAAAATGAGATGTAATGAACACGCTGCTGCTCTAAGTCGTCGTCACAATAAAAGCATGTTTGATTCATTCTGCTACCATCCCTTTTATACAAAATCTCTTCGTAAGACATCTTTATTTTTTCCGTTGCACTGCGAAAAATGACAGAAAAAAGATTCCACAAAGAGCGGATGGAAGCAAATTTGTTATGTTGTGGTTAGTCTACCTTTTTAGATATCGATGATATCCCTTGCTGCCTTTCTCTTTCTTGTTCAGCGATAATTTCATTATCTTCTGCGTTGTCTCGTGTTACTTTTTGCGTTAAAATCGCCCCAACTGCCACCAAAATCATCACAGCAATATAATATCCTTTTTCATTAAGCTGCATATCAGCATTATAAAGGCCGACGCTAAATAAGAAAACTCCCGCAAAAAACGTAAAATAAGACAGTACTGTAAAGGCCGTGGTATTTCTCCTTCTGTACTTTTGCATGCGGATGACCTCCTCAAAAATAATCCAATAGTCTTCCCTATTTACTTTTTCAAAAGAAAGACACTTTTCTTTATCATATCAATTTGAAGTCAAGATGGGTACCTTTTTATGGATGAACAGTTATTTTCTCCTATAAAAAGCGCATAACTTCTATTTAAGAAGCATGCGCTCTGTGAAAATATCTCTATCCTTCTTTTTTTCTTGTTTGATCCAGTCAAGCAGTTCTCTTTTGGATTTAGGGGCTGTTTCTGCTGCACTTTTCTCCTTCTCTTGCAGGGCGGCAAACACGCCGATAACCCATGGCTGTTCCAAATAACACTCTTCTAGCAATTCTTTCTTCTTAAATATGTGACCTGCCTCTCCGAATGCCCGAATGCCCCCTTGCTGCATAATCAATACCTCATCCGCCCACTCATAGGCAAAATCCACATCGTGTGTAGAAAGCATGACAGTCGTTTCCTCATTATGTAATTCGCTTAGCAGCTGCATAATTTTTTTAGCGTAATAAGGATCCAGTCCAGCTGTTGGTTCATCAAGGATAAGCAATCTTGGTTCCATAGCAACAACACTTGCAATGGCAGCTCTCTTTTTTTGTCCAAGACTTAAAAAATGCGGTGGCTTATGCTGGAATTCAATCACGCCGGTTTTTTCCATTGCTTGCCTTGCCATCTGCTCTACTCGCTCATGATCCCATCCCAAGTTTCGTGGCCCATATAGGATATCTTCTCGAACCGTTGGAGAAAACAACTGGGTATCGGGATTTTGAAAGACTACGCCCACTTGTCTGCGCAACTCCTGCAGCTGTTTTCGCTTATAAATAAGCGGTTTCCCATTAAATAAAATTTCTCCTTCTGCCGGTCGAAGCAATCCATTCATATGAAGAAAAAGTGTGGACTTTCCTGCTCCGTTATTACCGAGTACCGCAATCTTTCGTCCAGGAGTGATTGCCAGCGAAACAGAGCTGAGTGCTTTTGTGCCATCTGTATAATTGTAGCTAACATTTTTTAATTCGATCATTTTAAGACATC
Organism: Pseudobacillus sp. FSL P4-0506; assembly: GCF_038003025.1. NCBI lineage: Bacteria > Bacillati > Bacillota > Bacilli > Caryophanales > Bacillaceae > Pseudobacillus > Pseudobacillus sp. FSL P4-0506. The sequence continues at coordinate 2,569,774 of NZ_JBBOOI010000001.1, read as the reverse complement.
CTTTGCCCGTTGTTAAAAAAGCACGCCGATGCTGCATGACAGAGAGAAGAATAGTATGGCAATCGCCCATGCATAAGGCCGAAGCGAGTATTCAATACTGTGCCGTTCCACTGCCTCTGCCCCTCCACGGGCGTCTGCAGCAAATTGTACTTCCTTTGCGTCTCTCATCGTCTGTACGAATAAATTGGCCGTTAAACTGGATAGTGAATGGAGAGAAGAACGCCAGCCGCTATAGCCAGCCCGTGACTTTTGCGCTTTGTAGGTTTCCTCCGCTTTCGCTGCCAGCACAAAAATAAACCGATAAGTAACAGCAGTCAGATCAACAAATAATGACGGCAGACGCAAGGTGTACAGAGCAAAGGCGATTCCCTGAAAAGGCGTCGTTAAAATAAAAAAGTACATACAGCTGACCGCTGAGTAGGCAGACAGACATAAAACAGTCGCCTGTTCAACCGCTGAAAGGGAAATGTAGGCATGCCACCCTAAAACATTCTCACTCTCAATAAAGGCAGCTGTATCTGTTCCGGCCGGAGCAATAGACACTAGGAGAGGAAGAATGCTCAATAGCAAAAAAACAAGTGGCAGACACAATAAAGCGAAATAGCGTCTCCAAGGGATTCCTGCACCCAATACAGCGATTAGGCTCATCAAAAAGAAGACAAAAACGGAAACGAAAAGATTTTTTAAAAATAGCACTAAAAACAAATGGGAAAAAGCAAACAACGCTTTTTCCACCGGATGCCAATCTGCGAGGCGATTATGATGAGCATAGTAATCGATCACTTTCATTGCAGGTGCTCAGCCGCTTTCTCTTCCAATTTCTTTTTCATTCGGCTGGAGCCGATAAAGTAACCGATAAATAATGCCCCGACAGCCGCCTGTAAAACAAACAGCAAGCTTTCCACTTCTCCGCTTGGCGGCTCCCATAAAGATTCAAACCAGGGCTTATAATCCGGGTTAATCTCTGTAATCGCTTCTTCTGCTTCGCCGTCAGCACCATTGAATTCAGCCGTTTTATTTATAATAAGCGGTATAACAGCGAGACCAACAACCAGTATGAGCAAAAGAATGTTTTTCATCGCTTAGGCTCCCTTCCCTACAATACTCAGTTGCTTTAATTCATTTTCATTATATTTCAGCAGCCAATTCATAACAATCACAGTGAGAATCCCTTCACATAAGGCGAGCGACACTTGTGTCAGAGAGAAAATGCCGGCAAATTTAACGAATGAGGCGAATACACCGCCTACTTCTGCTGGAAAAGCGAGCGCCAATTGGAGAGACGTCACCGTATATGTGCCCAAATCTCCCAAAAAAGCAGCTAAAAATACGGCTACTGCAAAACTGATGTTCATTTTCCGACAGCCTTTATAAACAGCATACGTGATAAGCGGGCCGGCTATAGCCATAGAAAAAGCATTGGCCCCGAGTGTAGTTAATCCGCCGTGAGCTAAAAGGAGCGCCTGAAACAACAAAACAATCGTTCCAAGGACAGCCATTGCGAGCGGGCCAAATAAAACGGTTCCGAGCCCAACACCAGTTGGATGAGAGCTGCTTCCTGTCACGGATGGAATCTTTAAAGCGGACAACACAAATGTAAAGGCACCAGCAAGACCGAGCATCATTTTCGTTTCCGGATGCTGTTTGATTGTTTTTTGAATGGACCTTATACCGGCAGCGATAAATGGAATAGCAAGTACCCACCAAAAAAGCGCCCATTTTAAGGGGAGAAACCCTTCCATAATATGCATGGCAGCGACAGGCTGAATAGAACTCATCCAAAAATAACAGGCAAAAACGGCTGTCACGATCACTAATTTATTTAAGTTACCCATACTGTCACCTTCTAAGTATTTAATTTTTATCCTATAGAGTCATTGGCTGTTTGAGAATTGCGTCCTCAAACCAGCTGATTTTTTCTCTAAGCCCGACAACCTCGCCAACAAGTACAATAGCAGGATTCGTTATCTGATGTTCTTTCGCTTTTTGCTCTATCGTCGACAGCTCTCCTGTCACCGTCCGCTGCACAGTAGTCGTTCCCCACTCGATGAGAGCTACAGGCGTGGAAGGCTTTTTCCCATGGTGGATCAGCTGTGAGCATATATGGGGCAAATTGCCGACCCCCATATAAAAAGCAATCGTATCAATTCCCTGGGCCAGCGCCTCCCAGTTAATATGATCTTCACCTTTTTGCTCCCGGCCGTGTGCGGTAACGATCGCAAAGCTTGAGGCATGATCACGATGGGTTATGGGGATGCCCGCATAGGCAGGAGCGGCGATGCCAGCTGTAATGCCCGGGACAATTTCAAAGGGGATGCCGCTGTTGGCCAGCTCCTCCGCTTCTTCCCCGACCCGGCCAAACACACACGGATCTCCTCCTTTTAAGCGGACAACAATCAAACCCTGTTCCGCTTTTTCCACAAGGAGGCGATTAATCTGCTCTTGAATAAGTGCGTGCTTGCCAGGGAGCTTTCCACAAAAAATCAGTTCGGCTCCCTTCTTCGCATAAGCAAGCAATTCTTTATTCACAAGTCGGTCATAAGCAATAACATCTGCTGCTTGAAGGCACTCCATTCCTTTTACAGTGATTAATTTCGGATCACCGGGACCCGCTCCTACTAAAAACACTTTTCCTTTATTCATTATTTTCCCTCCAATCTGTTAATACCTCTTCAAGCAGTTGTTCTCTTTCCGAACAGGAAGCTACCTTCGCTCTTTTTTCAAAAGCAGGACTGGCAAGTTCTTTAAACACCAGTTGCCGAATAGAGGGATCAGAAAAGGATTGTTTAATGGCAGCCCGGCATTTATCAAGAAAGGACAAATAAGAAATGTATTCATCATCGAACTGCTCTCTCAGCTCCTGAACGATCCTTTTGCTCAACGCCGGGCTTGCTCCATGCGTGCTTACTGCTATAGAAAGCTTATTTTTTTGGAAAGAAGCTGGCACGATAAAGCTGCTTTCCTCCGGATCATCTGCCAGGTTAACGAGCTGGTGGGGAGAAGTGCTTTTATTAACGAGCTGATTGGTTTCCCTGCTGTTCGTCGCTGCAATAATAATAAAGGCCCCCACCAAATCAGATGGCGAAAACTCTTTTCTTAGCCACCTCACCCCGTTGCAGCCAAGCAGCTGACTCATCGCTTCCGACACCTCAGGGCTGATCACTTCAATCTGTGCACCGGCCGCTGCTAAAGAACGCACTTTTCGGGCTGCCACCGGTCCTCCTCCGACAACGACCGCTTTTTTACCGGTAATGTTAAGCATCGCCGGATAAAGCATAGTTCTCACTCCCGATCGCCCGTTGTTCTTCTCTATACTTTTCACATGCCGTTACAAATCGCCCGGCTATTTCTGGCGAAGAAGCGAAGTGAAAGTGAACATAGCTGGCAGCTACATTGTTGAAAAGGCAGCCTTCTTCTTTCTCTCCTCTCCTTCCAACAGATTTCCAGGCTGTCGGCAGCGGATCTTCTGTTGAAAAGGTAGAATAGTGAAATTCATGGCCTCTGGCCTTTTCACCGACAGGCAAAAGAAAGTTCGGCCGCAATCCAGTTAATTCACGGTAACCAAGGGCTGCGAGCTTTCTCTGCATTTTCACTTTGCCTGGAATGACACCAACCATCGGATAAATGTGTCCGTCTGTATCTTCAATGGACTCCGTTAAATACATAAAACCGCCGCATTCAGCCAGCACTGGCAGTCCATTTTGCACAGCAAGACGAATGGAGTGTTTGGTCTTTTTATTCTCAGCAAGCCGAGCAGCAAACTCTTCTGGAAAGCCCCCGCCAATATACAAACCGGAAACACCTTGCGGAACCGGCTCATCAGCAAGCGGTGAAAAAAAAGAAAGCTCGGCTCCTTTTGCCTTCAGTAATTCCAAATTCTCTTCATAATAAAAATTGAAAGCAGCGTCTCTGGCAATGGCAATTTTAACGGTCGCCGCTTTATCCTTGGCAAAAATAGAGGCATCCTTTTCTTTGATTTTAGTGGTTTCTGCGATCTTCCAAATGCCATCTAAATCGAGCGTCGCAGTTATGAGTTCACCGAGTTCTTGGAACAGCTCATCCAGCTCTCCTCTTTCTACCGACGGCACAAGACCGAGATGCCGCTCCGGAATAGTCACTTCTATATTTTTCTTTAAGTAGCCGACAACCGGCAGCCCACACTCTTGTTCAATCGCTGCTTTTACGATTTGATAGTGGCTTTCACTCCCGACCCGGTTCGCAATCACGCCGGCAATCTTCCCAGCCTTGTCCATGGCCTGAAACCCTTTCACAATAGCGGCTGCACTTCGCGCCATGCTGGCACAATTGACGACTAATAAAACCGGACAATCAAGCAGGGCGCTAAGGTCCGCCGAGCTGCCCTCATCCGTGAGCGGATCCCGTCCATCGAAATAGCCCATAACTCCTTCCATAATAGAAAGCTCAGCCCCGGACGCTCCTCTGGCATACACTTCTCTTACCGTTTCTCGATCCATCATCCAGCTGTCCAAATTTCGGGACGGCCTGCCGGTAACCGCTGTATGATAAGCCGGATCAATATAATCCGGCCCGCATTTGAACCCTTGCACGATGCGGCCCCGTGCGTGAAAAGCCGCCATTAAGCCAAGCGTGACCGTTGTTTTGCCTGCTCCGCTGCTTGTTCCGGCGATCATAATTCTTCTCTGGCTCATCTTTCTTCCTCCTTACTGATAGGAAATGAGCCCGACCGAAATAGTCACATTTCCTGATTTCTTTTTTGCGAGCAGCAGCTGATCATTTCCGCTGTAAAGCATAGCAGCCGGTTCACTGACACCGTAGGCGCCGGTGAACTTATAGACCGTGTCCGACGGCTGAGAAATTGCTTTTTGGTTCAATTCTTCCGGCTTATAATAAACAAATTCCCAACGGTGTTTTCGTGCTACTTCAAGCAGCCCAACTTCATCTTTTTTCAAGTCGATCGTTGCGATCGCCTTGACACTTTTGATGCTTACCTTCAACTCATCGAGCGTCGTGCTGATGACCTGCTCAATTTCTTCTGCCGATGTGCCGCGGTTGCAGCCGATGCCGAGAACGAGCACCTTTGGCCGAAACAGCACGCCATTCGTTAAAATCGCCTCTTCTGCTTTTTCCAGCTGCCGATGCGTGACAACAAGAGCGGCAGCTGGATTTTCAGCGATCGCTTTCTGGATCGAGGAAAAAACATGAATTGTATCCGGCATCGGCGTATCATACATCCACCAATTTTTCTCTCCGCTTTCCTGCACAACTGCTACCTTTTCTTCATTCACTACCGCTGCGCTCACCGGAGTCAGCTTTTCATCCGATTCCCATACCCAGCCGAAGCGGCGACCAAATAAATCAACTGGAATTGTTTTTTGCACATCAGAAGCTGTTGTCACTACCGGATAGGCTCCGATTAGTGTGGCGACTTCCCGCGCCAGCTCATTCGCCCCGCCGATATGTCCTGAAAGAACACTGATTACGTGCTCCCCTTTATCATCAACAACGACCACACCAGGGTCCGTCTTTTTATCCTTCAGGATAGGAGCAATCATCCGGACGACAGCCCCCAAAGAGATGATGAGAATCAACCCCCGGTACTTGGCAAATAGCTCAGGCAGCAGCAAACGGACAGAACCCTCGAACAGTGTAATCCCCCGTTCTCCTTCATCGCCCTGCTCAAACTTTTTCATATAGTAAAGATCGCTGCCCGGAAAGACGGCGTTGATTTTTCTGGCAAGCTGGGTGCCGTGCTTTGTAATCGCTACAACGGCATAGTCCCCTCTTGCTATCACCTTAGGCAGATGGTCTGTTTCTGTCTTTACAGTCACGACTTCACCCCCCGGCGGTAGCCGTGCGTGAACTCTTTGTCATACAATTTGGAGCGGAAATCCTTTTCATGAATGGCAGGATCAAGCGCCCAGCCTGCTAAAATCATCGCTTGTTTGCGAATGCCGTTTTTTCTCATATCCTCATCCAGATTCTCTATAGTCGTACGGACGATTTTTTCATCCGGCCACGTTGCTTTGTAGACGACTGCCACCGGCGTTTCCGGTGCCCAGCCGACGTCCATTAATTCTCTCATAACTTTTTTAGTCAGCGTGGCGCTAAGGAAAAAAGCAATCGTGCAGTGATGCTTCGCTAAATCAGCTAGCTTTTCTCGCTCTGGAACTGGCGTGCGTCCTTCCGCTCTCGTTAAAATAACGGTTTGTGTCAGATCAGGAATCGTTAATTCCGCGCCCGCACTAGCCGCCGCTGCAAAGACCGAGCTGACACCGGGCACAATTTCAATTTCGACGCCTTTTTCTTTTAAGAGCGCCATTTGCTCCATAATCGCCCCGTATACAGCCGGGTCTCCGGTATGAAGCCGGACGACTTTCTTGCCCGCCTGCAAATGATCAATCATTGTGTCAACCATTTCTTCCAAATGCATACCGGCCGTCTTTAAAATTTCCGCTTCCGGTTTCGCTTCCCGGAACACTTCTTCATTGACAAGGGAATCCGCGTATAAAATGACATCCGCCTCTTTAATGAGCCGAAGCCCTCTCACTGTAATCAAATCTGCCGCTCCCGGGCCCGCTCCGACGATAAACAGCCTCATTTTCTCACCACCATTAAAGTCAGATATTCCGGCTCCGCGCCTTCCAGCTCTTCCATGCTCCAAACAATTTCTTCTTCTGATGTTACTTTGGAAACGACTTTTGCCTTATCGGTTAAGTCTAGCTCTTTCAAAATACGAAGCATTAAATCAATCACTTTCGCCACTTTAATGAAAATGACGCAATCGTGCTCTTCAATCGCTCTTTTCATTGCCTCATAGTCATCCTTCGCCGGCACAATAGCAACGAGGTCATCTCCATCCGCGAGCGGTAGTGATAGCCGTGCCGCAGCTCCGTTGATAGAGGAGATGCCCGGAATGACTTTCATGCTGACATCCCCGTAGCGCTCCTTCATCACATTCATCATATGTATAAACGTACTGTAGAGAAGCGGGTCCCCTTCGGTAATAAATGCGACATCTTTTCCTTCACTCAGCTTTTCCCATACCGCTTCCGCTGTCGCATTCCATTCTCGCTCCAAAATCGCTGGATCCTTCGTCATTGGAAACACGAGGCCGAGCATATCCTTTTCGGATGGATTCACATACGCATCGATGATTTTTCGTGCATAGCTCTTGCTGCCTTTTCTTTTTTTCGGATAAGCAATAACGGGCGATTCCTGTAATGCTCGAAAAGCTTTCACTGTAATCAGTTCCGGATCGCCGGGTCCTGCACCTACCCCATATAATGTGCCTGTCGTCATGACTGGTCCTCCTTCTGCCTCTTTGCTGTAATGATGTAAATCGGGTTCAATCCTTCCATTCTCGTTAAATGCAAAATCGGTTTGCTTCTCGCTATTTGGGCGAGTGTGATATCTACTTGAAAGCCACGCTCTTTAAGTGCCTGCTGCGCCTCGTATAAATTTTCAAGGGTCACGACATTCATCACAATCGTCCCATCGTCTTTTAAACGGCTGCAGCACTCGTCAAAAATCCCATTGATATTTCCAGCGGTTCCGCCGATAAACACCGAATCCGGATCAGGAAAGCTTTCTAGTCCATCCGGTGCTTTACCATGCACTGCGGTAATGTCTGTCCGGAACTTTGCAAAGTTTTCTCTGGCATTTTCAAGATCCTCTTCATTCTTTTCAATGGCGTAGACCGCCCCTTCTGAAGCAATTTTGGCCGCTTCAATGGCAACTGAGCCGGTACATGTACCGATATCCCAAACAATGCTGTTTTCATGAAGATTCATTTGGCCGATGGTAAGGACACGAATTTCCTTTTTCGTCAGCAAGCCCTTATCCGGCTTTCTTTGGGCAAACTCTTCATCAGGAATGCCAAGAGGCCATTGTTTCGGCTTCTCTATCTGCTTTAAAATCACTACGTTCAACGGTGAGAATTCCGACTTTTCCATCTCCGTTAATGACAGCCAGCGGCAGCGTTCCTGTTCGCCGCCAAGGTTCTCAGCTACGAATGCTTGATACTCATTCATCCCGAAAGATGTTAAATACCGGGCAATCGCCTGAGGAGAATTGACGTCATCCGTTAACAAAGCGATCTTTTCCTTGCCGTCAATCCGCTGGGCAAGACCCGTGATTTTCCGGCCATGCAAGCTAATGACGGCTGCATCGCTCCAGCTTTCGCCCATCCTGGCAAAAGCGAGCTGCACCGAACTCGGCTGCGGGTAAATATCTGCTTCTGCTTCTTTGGATAGATAACCGCCGACCCCATAAAACAGCGGATCACCGGAAGCAAGTACGACGATTTTTCCTTGCTGAGGTTTTTTCAGCCTTTCCTTTAATTCCCGCAAATTTCCTTTAATCGTGAAGGTCTCTCCCGCATAGTCAGGAAAAAAGGCGAGCTGCCGTTCCCCCCCGGCTAATAAGTCCGCCTCGCTGATCCACTTTTCATAAAGAGCCGGCAAGCCTGTCCGGCCGTCGTCCCCTATGCCAATAATCTTTATTCGTTCACCCATGACGCTCCGCCTTTCCTAAACATTCACCTTTAAACGTGTATAAAGTGGTTTCGATCTCCATTCCGCCGCCTACTTCCTTGAGCGCATGCTCGCAGCAGCTGGCACAAAGAATATCAAAAAAGCGATAATGACCGGCTGCCGCCATTAACTCCCCGGCATGAGAAGCCGTATTGGCTCCTCTGACTTCTTCTGCTTCCTCCGGAGAAGCCCCCGCCTGCAGTGCTGTTTCAGCCAAGAAGTTAAAATCAACAGGGGCACTTTTCGAATGAACCATCATGACTCCCTGGGCGACCTTGGAAAACTTGCCCATCATGCCGATCATGGATATTCGCTTAATGCCCAGTCGTTTGCAATGCTTCAAGGTAAACCCGATAAAGTCACCCATTTCAATAAATGCTTCTTCTTTCAATCCCGGAAGCTGCTGGATTGCATATTTCTCGCTGCGCCCACCCGTTGTAATAGCTACATGGTCACAGCCGCCAGCCCGCGCTACTTGTATCGCCTGAATAATGCTCGCTTTATAAGCGGCGGTAGAAAAAGGCATGACGATCCCACGTGTCCCTAAAATCGAAATGCCTCCGATGATACCTAACCGCCCATTGAGCGTTTTTTTCGCCATCTCTTCCCCGCCAGGAACCGAGATAATAATTTTTAAGCCTTCCGTCCGCTTAAAATCCGCTAAGATTTTTTCCGCTTCTGATAAAATCATCTTTCTTGGTACCGGGTTAATCGCTGCCTGGCCAACTTCGACTGCAAGACCTGGCTTCGTTGCCCGGCCTACCCCTTCCCCGCCGTCCAGCTCAATGCCGGGTTCTTTTTTTAAAATGACTTCCGCATAAATAATGGCTCCATGTGTAACATCCGGATCATCGCCGGCATCTTTTTTTATAGATGCTATCGCCCGATCTTCCTTTACTTCGCACTGCTCAACAGCAAAAGTGGCGAACACCTTGGCCGGAAGATAGATGGTGGCGGTTTCTTGTTTTTCCCCGGACAGCAGTGAAACCAATGCCGCCTGGACAGCAGCGGTCGCGCAGGCACCGGTCGTATAGCCTTTTCGAAGCGGCTTCTCTTCTTTCTTTTCTTGCGTTTTCATTGTCATGCTTTTTGCGCGAGCAGGGACAAAGCGTTGACAGCAGCAACAGTCACTGTGCTTCCGCCTTTTCTTCCAATGTTCGTAATATAAGGAATATCTAGCTTGGCCAGCTCTTCTTTTGATTCAGCCGCTGAGACAAAGCCGACAGGCAAACCAATGACAAGGCTTGGCTTGGCGATTCCCTCTTTCACAAGACGAATCAGTTCAAGCAAAGCGGTTGGTGCATTGCCGATGGCATAGATACCACCGTCAGCTTCCGCTGTCGCTTTACGCATCGAAACAATCGCTCTTGTTGTATTTAATCGCTTCGCTTCCTCCATTACGTCTTCATCAGAAATATAGACGTGGATGCTTCCGCCAAATTTTTCGATTCTCGGCTTGCTGACACCTGATTGCACCATTTGCACGTCACAAATAATGCGTTCTCCATTCCGGATGGCCTGGATGCCCGCTTGAATCGCATCCGGATGAAACAGCATGCTTTTTCCAAGCTCAAAATCAGCTGAAGCATGTACAACACGCTGCACGACTTTGTATTCTTCATCCGTCAGCGAATGCGGGCCAAATTCTTCTGTAATAATGTCAAAGCTAAGTCCTTCAATTTCCATTGGTTGAACCGTTTCCGGCTTAAATTCTGTTTTAAAATCCAATTCGTTCTCCCCCTCTAATCTCTAATTTGTGAAGCATGTCCCGTACTTCTTCGAAGCTCGAACAACGGTTTTTATAGTCAATTGCCGGCCGCTCGATGACAATTGTTTCGATGCCAAGTTCTTTGGCCGCTTCAATTTTCTGATCAACTGATCCTCTTTGGCCGCTCGCTTTCGTGACCATGCATTTTACGTCATATTGTTCATACAGCGCCTGGTCAAAAGCTTTTGTGAATGGCCCTTGAATGGCGACAATGTTTTTTTGCGGCAGGCCAAGCTGTTCACATTTCTCCATATTGTCTTTTCGCGGAAGCATCCGGCACACAAGGCGAATGTCCTCCATTGGCAGCAGTTTTTCGGTAAAAGTCGCCAATGTCTTACTTCCCGTTGTCAGCATAACCGTTCCTTTTGTCTTAGCTGCTCTATCTGCCGCTTCCTCGTACGTAGACACATATGTAATGAGCGGCGATTCTGTAAAGCTCTGCTCTTTTCTTTCAAAACGAATATAAGGAACGGCGGCCTGTTCTGCGGCTTCCATCGCATTTTTGGATGCTTCTTCTGCAAATGGATGGCTCGCATCGACAACGGCCGATACCTCTTTCTTCAATACGAATGCCTGCATTGCTTCTGCATCCATGCGTCCGGCAAATGCCGGAACATTTACCTGCTTCAGCTCTTTCGCCGCATTCTCTGTTACGACGGAGGCAATCAGCGGATAGCCATCCTGCTGCAAAGCGACCGCAAGCTCCCGTGCATCGCTTGTTCCCGCTAAAAAGAAAATCATTTAACTGTTGCCGCCTCACTTTCTTCTCCGTGGCTATGTTCATGGTGGTGATCATGGTCGTGGTGATGATCATCATGATCATGGTGATGGTGATGGTGATGATCAATGTGCTCCATCGCCTCAAAACGGTATTGACATGTGTCACAATTCATATACACTTCGCCTTTCAGCACTTCTTCCACCCGGTCTTTAATGACAGTTTTTAACTTCGGATGAAAGCCAAAGTATTCTGCCAGAGAGAAAGAAACTCCTGGATAGGCGAGGCGAAATTGTTCCGTCATGCTCTCCAAGCGCTTGATTAACACACCGGTAAACAGAAAGTAGGGAAGAATGATCACTTTTTCGGCGCCAAGACGGATCGTTTTCTCTACTGTTTCCTCCAAGCTTGGTGAAGTGACGCCAATAAAGGCCGTCTCGATGATGGGAACAGGCAGCTTTTCCCATAAAAGTCGGGTAATTTTGAACAAATCACTGTTCGCATCAGCATCGCTGCCACCTCGTCCAAGCAGGATAACAGCCGTCTGCTCGTCTGATCCTTCTTTGTATTCACCCGTTTCCAACACGCGGTTTTTGCAAATATCCACCGCTTCATAATGAATGCCAATCGGTTTGCCGTAAGTAAATTGGACGGCAGGGTATTTCTCCTTCGCTTCGTCGATCTCATGAGGAATATGGATTTTAGAATGGCCCGCTGGCAGCAGCATGAGCGGGACAAGCGCAACAGATGTTGCTCCTTTTGCAATACATGTATCGATCCCTTTAGCAATGTTCGACCGTTCAAACTCTAAAAAACAAGTTTCATAGATTACATTCTTTGCGAGCTCCGGGACAAGCTGATCGATAAATTGTCTGATTTGTTCATTTCCTTCTGGGTCCCGGCTTCCATGGCCGACAAATAAAATTGCCTTCATACTTTTCCGCTCCTTTAATCCCCACATGGTGCAGGTTCAAGATTTATTTTTGGTTCCATGTCGCGATAGTCAAAGTTTTGAATTCTTTTTACACGCTTAAAATATTTAAAGAATCGCTCATTTGGATGGCCTTTTTCTTTGTATTCAGCAATAATCTCCTCCAGCAGCGGAACGAGCGCCTCTGGTTCGACTCCTTCAGCAACAGGCTGGCCAGCATGAGCCGTACGTCCAACTGTCTTTGCCCCTAGAAACAAATCAAATTTGCCTTTGCGAAATACAATGCCGATATCCTCTTTCACCGCTCCATAGCAGGCCATTCCGCAGCCATTCAATCCAATTTTTAGTTCTTTCGGCATTTCTAAGCCGTCAAATTTCTCATGAAGCAGTTCAGCGTACGGAATTGCATCTTTCTTTTCTCCGTCACAGAAGTCACAGGCTTTCACCGTTGCAACATCCCCAATAGGTGAAAGCAAAAATCCGGCATCTTTTAAGGAAGCTGTTACTTGATGAGGATCTTCTGTCGGCACCCGTAAAATTACTTGGTGATGAGGCGTATATTCGATAGCCCCTTTTTCTCCGGCTGCTTTTGAAAGAACGAGCATTTGCTCAGCCGAGAACACCTTATTCGCCACTCCCGGGCTGACAGCTACTTCAAAAATGGATTCTACTTTTCTCTTGAACAGCGGCTGACTTGTCTCTTGTTTGTCTTTTCCATCTAAAAGGCGGAGCGCTTTCATTCCAAGCTTGTACAGGTCTGTTTTCTCCTCTTGCCCTCCATGAAGAGCCCACGGCTCATTTTTCGGCTTCAACCGTTCGTGCGGCTTTAGCGGCTGCTTTTCTGATGTTAATGTATATTTGCGCTGATAGCCCCTCGGTGTAATCATTTTGTTGTCGTAAAGGAATGTGGTTGAATTGCCAATGATTACGGTCGTCAGCATGCCGATATCATGATCCAGCATATTCTTCAAGTCTGTGATCACCACTTGTTCTCTTTCCCGGTAAGCGCTCTTGACGAGGCCGACTGGCGTATCCGGTGAACGGTGCTTTAATAAAATGCGCTGCGCTTCCGCAATTTGTCTCGTTCTTCTTCCGCTCTTTGGATTGTATAAAGCGATGACAAAATCAGCTGCCCCTGCTGCTTCTATCCGCTTGGCAATCAAATCCCACGGCGTTAGATGGTCACTTAAGCTGATTGTGCAAGCATCGTGCATAACCGGTGCCCCAAGAAGAGAAGCACAGGAATTGATCGCCGAAATTCCCGGTACAATCTCTACTCCCACGCCGTCCGCTTCTTTCCAACCTTGTTCAACGAGTACTTCATAGACAAGACCTGCCATGCCATAGACACCGGCATCTCCGCTTGAAATGACCGCCACCGTTTTTCCTTCTTCCGCTAATTTAACAGCGGCCTGTGCACGGCTCACTTCCTCTGACATCCCGGTGCTGATGATTTCTTTTCCCTCAATAAAGTCTGCGATCAAATCGACGTATGTTTTATAACCGATAATACAGTCGCTTTCCTTTAGCGCTTCCTTGGCCCGTTCTGTAATGTGCTCTGCGCTGCCCGGTCCAAATCCGACAACCAATAATTTTCCCTTCACTCTATTCGCCCTCCTCTGCTTACTTGGCTGTTTGCTTTTCTTTATCTTTGGCCACACCGGTTACACGGTCATTTTGAAGAATCATGCCTTTTTCGTAATAAGTGTACGTGACAGCTTCTTCAACCGGCTGGCCTTCTTGGAGATGGGAAGCCACAATTTTCTCTGCGAGCTGTTCATCCACCTCGTGGTACCATGTGCCTTCCGGGTAAACGATGACGACACAAGCATCTTTACAGCGGCCGTTACATCTTGTTCTTGTCGTATGCACCCGAACATCAAGCTCCCGTTTTTTTATTTCTTCTCTGACTGTCTGCGTGACCTCTTCTCCGCCTTTTCGCATACAGCTCGAACCATTGCAAATGAATACATGATGGTTCATTTCTGTTAAATCCCATGTCGCCACATTCCCCACTCCTTTTTGGAAAATAAAAAAGTCCTTAACTTCAGAAGAAGTTAAGGACTAAGAGCTACGTATATAAGCTACTCAAGGAACGAGTAATCATGCCGAATGCACCGACACCGTTCCATACAGTCATCCTGTTCTTCCCTCCGAAGAATGATGGTTCGAAGAAGAAAGCAGGTCTCCTGGCTTACGGGTCCACTTACTCTTGTCCCTTCCCGGCATTACGCCAGTGGCTGTTGACAATTTCATCACCGTTTACAGTAGCGGGGGCTGCATCGGACTTTCACCGATTTCCCTATTATCCCAGAAATGACTCTCCCGGGCACTCTCTTCTTATTATTCAATTTTTATGTATGTCATCCTGATTTTTCTAAATTTCAAACTCTTTTATTAGATTAGCAGGTTCTTCATTCATTTGACAAGGGAAATTTTACATAACGTTTCTTTTGTTGAACTATGAAGAAGAAGATAAAGCAGGTACAGGCACGGAAATGAAAGGCTTCCAGCCTGTTTTCTGCTTAATGATCTGCTTGACGGCAGACATTTTTTCTAAAAAAGAAGGATCATATCTATGACACAGCAAGCCTATCACGGTCCCGCTGTGACCTACAATGACTCCCAATTCAAATCTTTTAGCCAGCTCAGCGAACAACGAGAAAAAAGGCTTAGGCAGCAGCTCCTCATTTAACTTCGCGCTTTTCGTGACGGCAGACAAAATGGCAGGTACACTGCCGGACAAGAGACTGTCGTGCATTTCATCAAATAATTGAGCCATTTGCAGCTTTGCAGCAGCAGAATATTCACCTTTCATCCTATAGTACTGTTGTGTATTCAATCGTCCCCCACTGTCATAACCGATAAGAAACAACTCAGGGAAATTTGGATAAGAATAGAGCAGTTCGCCTGTTTTCTGGTTCACGGCATTGATGCCCTGATACATAACTCCATCTGTCGGTTCAACAGCAGCAGCGATTTCTGCAATAGCTGAGTCCGTAAAGTCTATCCCCACACTCATAGCGACAGCGCGCACGGCAGCAGTTATATCCGCAGAGCTGCTTGCCATCCCTTTGCTGACAGGAATTTGTGACGAAAAGTATAATGTTCCTCCTACACTCATCCCAGCTCTCTTCAATGCAAGCTCTGCAGCGTAGATCGCTTTTCTCTTATAAGGATGGTCACTGCGTACACCAGGAGAGTGAGTGGGAACAAACCATACTTTGCTTGTTAAGGGAACAGGCAGCGTAAATAGGAATGGCTGACCATTCTTTTCTCCCTGGGCAAGCTCGCCAAATGTACCGGTGGATCTTCCAACTCCTTTTTTCACTATATAACCACCTCATTCACGTGCTTGTTCAAATAAGTAAATAGCGTCCTCCAAAAAACAGATCACCTCTTTTTTAATAGGATATAAATTTAGAAGCTCTGATTTATCTGCTGATTTCCGTACACGCCAAAACTTTTCTTCCAGCTCCCGATTTCCGGCAAACATTTCATCTGTCAGTAAGAGAACGTCAGAAGCAATCAACTTTCCCTCCTCTGATTCTGGGCCAATATTTTTAGCTACACAAAGGTCAATCCTTTTCAATAAGTTCATCCACTTATTGATCAGCTTATCATCCTGTTCCAGTTTCGGAAGCTGCTCCTGCAGGGTGTTTTGCTCTTCCTCATCAAAGAACTTATTCCAATTTCCTTTCTCTTTTTCATCGCTTCTTTCTTTTCTGACTAAAGGAATTAAGTGCTCCCACTGTAAATCCCCTTCCACCTTTAAGATATTCAACAGCGTATTCGTATGAAGCACCGCTTGTTCAAGCTCCGCTATGTTTTGCCTCAATGACTGCTTATGTATGCTCAACAACTGCTCAATCGTTAATTGGGATAACACTTTCTTTATATCTTTAAGCGGCAGTTGGAGACTTTTTAAAATTGTCACCTTCTCTATTTTCAGAACATCTGCATCATTGTAAAACCTTTTTCCATGGTCATTTTTAAATGAAGGAGTCACTAAATCGATTTGATCATAATATCGCAGCGTCCGGACAGAAAGATTTAATTTTTTTGACACTTCCCCTGTAGAGTAATATCTCACTTCACTCACCCCTAAAAAAGTGCTTCCACGTGACGCGGCGTCACCTTTTACACTTACTATATCACAATGTAACGGGAGGAATAAGAATGAATGAGAAACCTTTATTTTTTAAATATTCACCATGGAAGCGGAAGGAACCTCTCCAGCTTCTTTTACTCGTGTTCGTGATCGTGCCCTTCTTTATTGAATATCTATTAAACGATTACTTGGAAAGCACATTTCAAAATGATTTATACGCCGGAATCCTCGCTGGTTTTATCATGTCTATTGTCTTTACATTGGCCGTTTATTGCCTTCCTTTAAAACCACAGCGACTTACCTGGAAGGAAGTCGGCTTATCCAGTTTCCCAAAAACTTATTGGGGGGCGATCGGCGGCTAGGCAATGGTATTAATTATCGCCAGCATTTTTTTAATTATAGTAGGAGATTTATTTGGGCTTGGCTATGAAAATAAAAAAACTGACAGCCTGCAATCTCATCTTAATTTTATTAATTTTACGATTGGTTTTATCTCAGCAGCTGTCATTTCGCCTGTGTATGAAGAAATTCTTTACCGCGGCTTTCTTTACCGCTGGTTAAGAAGCAAATATGGACTGGTTATTGGAATGATAGGCAGTTCTTTTATCTTCATGCTCGTCCATATTCCAACATACAATGTTCTGCCGATTACTTTCATATCCGGCCTCGTCTTTTCCTGGACTTATGAAAAGACTAAATCAATTATCCCCGGAATGATCATTCATGCGATTTTTAATGCCCTAGCTGTCATTCTTACAGTCGTTTAGTGACTAGCAGGGGATCATATGCCTCAATGCTCCTATTGCCTTTTGTTTAATAAGACTTTATTTGAATTTTTCATATAATGAATTTTATTCAAAAATAAACAAAAAACGCCGTTGACACAATGAGTCGCCTTTATTTAAAATAAGGTTAACATTTATTGCTTGTTTAATTTTATTTGGAGGGATTCTTATGTCTGCTCAGCACGAAAGATTAAGAATGATGCTAACAGCCGCCCTTTTCGCTGCTATCATCGGTATTTTTGCTCAAATTACCATTCCTTTGCCACTCGTTCCTATTACAGGACAAACGCTGGCGGTCGGTTTGGCAGCCACCATTCTCGGTTCCAGATACGGAGCACTGGCAGCTCTTTTATACATGCTGATCGGGGCAGCCGGCCTTCCTGTGTTCTCAGGTATGTCCGGAGGAATGGGCATTATCTTCGGTCCAACGGGCGGATATATTATCAGCTTTGTTTTATCGGCCTTCTTTATCGGCTGGTATATTGAAAAAACTAAACCGACTGTGCTGCAAGCTTTTCTAGCCAACATTATCGGCATGGTGATTAACCTCGCTTTCGGTACGGTCTTGTTAAAGATTTTCGCTGAACTTGGCTGGGTGGAAGCCTTTGCTAGTGGATTTATCCCATTTATTATTGGGGGCATCATTAAAGCCTTTCTTGCTGCCTGGATCGGTATTCAGGCACGTAAACGCTTAGCTTCAGCCCGCCTGCTGCCGCAATCGGCTTATAACCATACGGCCTAATTGCCAAAAAGAGCTGTCTGACAAGTTGGTCACTGATGACTAACTGTAAGACAGCTCCTTTTACATAGATTCAATTTTAAGCTGAAACGCTTCTTCACCAACAAGATTTCCCTGAAGATAGCTCCGTTCGGTGAAAGTAACATGGTTCGTCTGGTCAATTGTGACAACCGTTGATGAGCGGGTCCCATAGTCTTCACTTCTAATAAAAAGAGGCGAAAGCTTTCTTTCCCAATCGAGAGAGACGCCTGTACGAGGCAGTTCTTCATCCGGAGCCAATTCTTCATCCTGCAAAAAGGAAAACAAACAATCAACAGATAAAGCTGGCGAATGATGCAAACACTCTTCTAGATAAGCTTTTCCTTTTCTTGATTTCGGCCAGGGCGTGTTCAGCGTGGCGTTGCTTAAGCTGTGAACGCCGGGAGCAACAGCTTCTTTCAAATCTTTTCTGTTGTTATAATGCCAAAGCTCATCTGCTGTTCCAGCCAGTAAGTTAAAGCCGGGATAACTATCTTTTTGCTCCCGCAGCTCATCCATAAATACTTCCGGCGGCTCTGTGCCTGTTAAGAAAGCTTGAACGATTTCCCCACGCGACCGTTTTCCTTCGGTTTTTTCAGAAGGATCACGAAAATTCGTTAGCGCCGCAAACCGGCCTGTTTTTGTGATTCCGAGCCATGTTCCCATCTTCTCAAGATCACGCCCAGCTAGAACACTGGGCGTTTCCTCCCAATAATGGGCTTTTTGAGTCGGACGATTGAAAAACTCATCCCGGTTGGCAGCAATAACTAATTTATAGGGGGCATACGCCTGAAAACAAAAGTTAATTAAACACATACATTTGCACCTTTCTGGCAATTATGACGGCTTCACTTCGATCGGCTGCGAAGCAAGCCGGATATCATTTTTCTGGAATAGAGAAGCAATCGCATGACGAAGCCTGCTTTCTATTTTTTGCTTAATGACGATGCTTTGGACAGGGACTTCTATCTTGAACACCATCGCTTCATTGCGAAAATCAATAAAACGGACAGACTGTGGCCCCTGCGGCTTGATTTCCTTTTCAGCAATGACTTTATCAGCAGCGGCATATAACAATTCTTCAACCTTTTCCGTATCCTGCCCGAATTTTACTTCCACTACTACTTGAGCTACCACTTCAGCTCCGGAACGATTCGGTACAATCTGTTCAATAAAATACTGGTTCGGCACAATTAAAGAGCCTTCGGTTGCTGTTTTGACAACAGTGGAACGGAGCCGGATTTTTTCTACCCGGCCAAATTTGCCATTCACTTCGACTACTTCTCCGACTTCAATCGGTCGCTCAAACAAAATAATAATGCCCGAGATAAAATTACCAGCTACATTTCTCATGCCAAAGCCAATTCCGATACCGAGCACGCTAAATAAGGCGGCCGCTGCTGTTAAATCAAGCCCTACGGTCGCAAAGCTGATGGCCAGTGCAATAATCATAACCGTATAGTAGATCATCCGATTAAAAGTATAAGCAACCCCACTATCTAATCCATAATAATGATAGACTCTGCTCATCACAAAACGATTAAACAGCTTCACAAGCCTTTGGGAGAGCGATACAGTAAGGATTGCCACAAGAATTAAAAAGACAGTTACCTGTGCCTCTCCTGACGTATATAGAGGATAAAACAGCCACTTTTCCCTAGAAAAATAATAGAGAAACAGTAACAGAACGCCATAAAAAGTGAGCCAGTTTAACGTCGTATTAAGAAGAGGGATCAATTCCTCTTTCCAGGAGCCAGGCTCATATTTTTTTCTTCTGATGAGTTTCATAACCAGCCATTTAACGAGCAAGATAATGGCCGTGAATAAGCAAAAATCCAGCAGCCTGCCCGCAAAATGATCCATTGAAAAAAAACGAATGACTTTCTCCATATTATCACCACTACTTTATTCTCTCCTTCTTTTCATTGCCTAAATCCCGTAGAAGTAAACAAAAGAGAAACGTACTAACGAAGGATTATTATTTCGGATATAGCGGCTTGCTGCTTTGTAATAAAGCCTGATAAAGAAACTATATGGAGATCGATTATGTAACTCTATATTATTCTTACATTTTGCTATTAAATGGATTGAAGATGAGCAATTTTCGAACACCACTAATTGTTAAACAATGAGAACTTTTCATTAATACACACTTTTTCTAATTTTCTTCCCCATTTATGGAACGGTTTATAAGCATACTACTATCCAATTTGCTATCATTGCCCAAATAGGGTAAAGCATCACCACCTTATTTTAAATCAATACTGCTCTCCCTTTTTGATCATTACGATCATTTCTTCTTCAGGAACGAGGCTACCTCCTGTCGACCATACAAGATGAACAGCACCTTTTTGCTGACTGTCGGTGAAATGGCTCTCCAGCCAGCCGCTTACTTTTGCCCGAACAGGCCCTTCTATTCCCGCAAGAGCGGAAGGCTCCAGTTGCTCACCTTCAAGCTTAGCCATTTGATTCAAATAGATGAACAGCTTGTCATCCAACACGGTAAATACTCCGTCTAAATCATTTGCTACTGCTTTGCCGACAAAACTGGATGGTCTGCCGACGGCGAGGCCATCCGCCTCAGTTTTCAATTCGATCCCGGCATCCTGGACGGCTATTTGATCATGCAGTCCGGTCATTAAACCGAGCAGCATGCAGGGAGCTTGCACTGGTTCGGCGAAAAAGCCATAGACATGTTCTCCAAACACCCGCTTCAAGCCGGTAAAAATCCCTCCAGGTGCGCCGCCTACTCCACACGGTAAATACACAATCAATGGATGGTCTTCATCGACAGCAATGTTCTCTTTCTGAAACTGCTCCTGCAGACGAAGGGCAGCTGTTGAATAGCCGAGAAACAGCTCTTTTGAATGCTCATCATCAATGAAGAAACTGTTTTTTGTTTTTGCACTCAGCTCTCTGCCTTCTTCTACGGCACGGCTATAGTCATCTGCATACTCAATGACTTCAACCCCTCTATCCCGCAGCCGCGTCTTTTTCCATTCTTTCGCATCTGTGGACATATGGACGGTTGTCCGGAACCCAAGAGCTGCTCCTGTTATGCCAATGCTTAAGCCTAAATTCCCGGTAGAACCGACAGCGAGTGAATAATTAGAGAAAAACGCTCTCATTTCTTCGTTTGCTAGTTTACTATAATCTTCTTCTGTCGATAATAACCCATGTTCAATTGCAAGACTTTCTGCATGCTTCAACACTTCATACATGCCGCCGCGTGCTTTTACAGAACCGGCAACCGGCAGAAGGTGATCAGCCTTCATATATAAGCAGCCGGTAATCGTTTCGCAATGATACTTTTCAAGAAAAGCTTTCATATGTTCAATTTCCAGCAATGGTGACTCAATGATGCCGCCTGCTTCTTTTGTTTCAGGAAAAACGGCCGTCAAAAAAGGCGCAAATCTTCTGAGCCTGGCATCGGCCTCATGTATTTCCTCGAGCGTGATCGGCCAATCGTCTGGTCCATTTTTTAACTTCTGGTCGTTTATCCATGTTACTTCCTCGCCGTTCCTCATTGCAGATATGAGCGGCCATTGGCTCTCCAGTCTCTTTATTTCTTGTTTTTCGTTGCTCATCTACATCCCCCTGTTCATAATGAAGAAATTCCAAGAGCGGCCTCTTGGAATTTCTTTAGGTTATGATTTAAGCAAATACCGTTTGCTTTAAAAGTTCTTTTACTTCGCCGCCAAGCTTCTCATACTGTGCCTGTTCTGTTCTCTCTTGTTTATTCACTACAGCAAATGAAGCTGGATCGTTCAGATTCACTTCAACAACCGCGTCATATAAGTAAGTAGCATTGCCAATTAAATCAATCCAGTAGCCGCCGTCTGCTTTTTTGTGCGCGACACAGCGGACTTTGCCCCCATTATTATACACTTCAATGATTTCTTCCAGCTCATTTTTATCAAGTAAGCAAGTAATTAAGCTAGAAGCGGACATCGCTGTTCCGCAAGCATTGGTGAACCCAACCCCGCGCTCAAATGTTCTTACATAGATTTTTCCCGGTTCAATTGGATAGACGAAGCTCACATTCACACCATCAGGGCATATGTCATTTGGACCGTTTAATTTTTCGGCAATCTGTTTTTGCTCGTCAGAAGCGATTTGATCTTGATTTACCATCGCAATTAAATGAGGATTAGGCACTGCTGCTGCCGAGAATGCAATAGAATCAGATAGTTCCGGCACGATTTCATTCAGTAGTGTGTCCTTCCCTTCAAGGTACATCGGCAGGCTTGACAGTGAGAACAGCACCGGTGAGATTTCCACACGGTAAGTTGGCACCTCTTCATATAGCTCTTCGTCCTTTGTTACTTGTAGATCAGCTTTCATCGTTTCAACGACAATTTCATCTTTTTTCAGCAATTCGCATACGTAACGGCCCAGACAGCGAAGGCCATTCCCGCACATAGAAGCTTCTGAACCATCGGAATTAAAAATCCTCATTCTTGCATCGGCCCGCTCGCTTTCCATGACGAACAAAATGCCGTCTGCTCCGAGGCTTGATTCTCTGTCACACAAAGCAATCGATAGATTCTTTCTCTCTTCCTCAGAAAAGGAATAACCGTTTGTCCATTCATCTATTAATAAGAAATCATTGCTTGATCCATGGCATTTAACTAACTCAATTTGCATGTCTTCTCCCCACAATCCGCTTTTGCTTTTTCTTATTAGCATACAAAAAAAACAGGCATTGGTCTATGCTTTCGTCACAAATATGCGAGCGTTCCGGACGAGTTGTCTTTCGAAAAGATAGGAAGCTAGGAAATGGGATGCCTATCTAAATATAAATAAAACCGTTTAATTTTTAATTTATCACTTGATATCCTTCCAATTTTTATACACTTAGCTTTTGAGAAATAAAGCACATATAGCCAACCATGTAACCAACATAAATCACCGACGCGCCTATAACCGCGTATAGAGGTTTGACCCAATTGGACAGAAGAAAAATGCTGCTCATTAAAATAACCGCTCCGAAAGCACCGACGATGGCATTTTTCTGCGTCATTCTAAACTCTGTGAGATTCATATTTTTCATTTGTAAACTGATGTTGATCAACGTCATGATTGGAAGCAAGGTGATGACTCCTGACAAAAAAAGATACTTGGATTTGCTTAAAAGCGAAGCCAATACCAAAATAGAACCACCGATGGCAAATTGTACAACATAACTCAATGACGCTCTCCCCTTTTATGTAGCAATCTTTAGATGGGACCATTTTATTCTCTGGCTATATATAAGTAAACTAAATATAATTAATATTAAATATAATAAAACCTTATATCTTAGGAGCCATACAAATGAACCTAAAGAAATACATGACTTACATTAAGGTAGTGGAAACCGGCAGTTTAACGAAAGCGGCCGAACTATTAAGCTACACACAGCCGAGCATTAGCCAGATGATCAGCAGCTTAGAAGAAGAATACGGCTTCGCCCTGTTGGTCAGACAGAAAAACGGCGTAAAGCCGACAGAAAATGGCTGGAAGGTACTGAAAGCGATGCGGGACATTCAGAAAGGCTATGAAAAATTGATGGAAACTGTGGGCGAAATTAATGGGCTAGAAACAGGGAAAGTTCGGATCGGCGCCTACATTAGCATCGCCACCAATTGGATGCCGCGCATACTGAGTGAGTTCAAAAGTCTGTATCCTTTTATAGAGATTGAATTGTATGAAGGAAACGCATCTGAACTGGATCTCTGGCTGGAAGAAGACATCATCGACTTTGCTATTGGTTCTTCCTACAATCATAAATGGCACTTCCGCTTTCTGCTGGAGGACCCGATTATGGCTGTTATGAGTACTCAGCACGAGCTGGCTCAATCAGATATCATCGACCTAGAAGCAATCAAAGCGGCTGACTGGATTCTCCCGTATTCAGATTCACTTTTCGAGGTGCATCACTTAATCAAAAAAGAAGGATTCACTCCTCGGGTTGCTTATCAGATAAGAGGAGATGAAACGATCATTGCCATGATACAGAACAACCTGGGGATCAGTCTGCTGCCCCAATTGCTGTTGAGTAATTCTGCTTTAGACAATATTACAGCCAAACCATTAAGCATTCCGGTCTCCAGAAAAGTAGGCATCCTCACAAATACAACGAAACATGTACACACCCCCTCGATTAACAAAATGATGAGTTTCGTGGAAGAATGGGTAAAAAAACCTAATCAGATGGAGAAGAATCTCTAGGATAAAAAAAGCACACCGCTGCCCAACAGCGGTGTGCTTTTTTATCTATTATGCATAATGCAAGACATAGTTAAACAGAAACAGCAACGAAACAATCCATAAGAGCCTGGATACTTCGCGGCCTCTGCCCATAACTATCTTTAAGATTGGATATAAAATAAAACCGGCAGCAATCCCGTCCGCTATGCTGTATGTGAATGGAATCATCACAATAATAAACAGCGCCGGGATGGCATCCGTTAAGTCCGTCAAATCCAAATGGCGGATATTTTGTATCATCAAGCTGCCAATCATCATTAAGACCGGAGCGATGGCCATGTCAGGAATTAGCTTCATGTAAGGAATGGCAAACACCGACAGCAGGAATAAGACGCCTGTCGTCAATGTCGTTAGCCCTGTTCTTCCGCCAGCAGCGATCACCGCTGAACTTTCCACAGTGGACACCGTTGGGCTCGTTCCCAAAATCCCTGAAAAAAAAGAGGAAAAGGCATTGGCTTGCAGCGCCCGCTTAAACTTATCTGGACGGCCGGCAAATTCCGTATGGCCGTGCACAAGGCCGATATTTTCAAATATGAGCACCATCGTTAACGAAAACACGGCAGACCAGAAAGGAACCGTGGCCCATTTTGACAGGGAAAATGCTGAAAACACATCGCCATACACAGCGAAGGAAAAAGAGGTATCTCCTACTTCCGGCAGCAACCCCATTCCCCAAGCAGCG
The DNA here is from genome assembly GCF_038003025.1 of Pseudobacillus sp. FSL P4-0506. Taxonomy (NCBI): domain Bacteria; kingdom Bacillati; phylum Bacillota; class Bacilli; order Caryophanales; family Bacillaceae; genus Pseudobacillus; species Pseudobacillus sp. FSL P4-0506. The sequence goes on along the minus strand of NZ_JBBOOI010000001.1, from coordinate 2,545,257 downwards.
ATGGTGCCAAATAAAATGCTCCATAAGAAGCCGCCTTGAATGCCTTTCAAAAAGACGATGATCGTAACGATCAGCGTCAATACGGTAAGGAGCACAGCCGGTTCTCCCAGATTCCCCATCGCCAAAATGGAGTGCTCTCCCCGTACAACGAGCCCGCCCTTTTCCAGTCCAATAAGCATTAGGAAAAAACCTAACCCGACTGAAATGGCCTCCTTTAAAACAGACGGAATGGATGCATTGAGCCAATCGGCCAATTTCGTCACTGTCACTAGGAAAAAGATAAGTCCTGATACCGCGACGACTCCAAGTGCTTCCTGCCAGCTCAGCGCCATCGCATGAACGAATGTATACGTAAACATTGCGTTCAGCCCCATGCCTGGCACAAGTAAAATAGGGGCATTTGCCCAAAAAGCCATAATCGCACAGCCGATAAATGAAGTGAGAATGGTCGCAATGACTGCTCCTTCAAATGGCACGCCTGCCTCCGACAAAATCAATGAGTTAACAGCCACAATATAAATAATTGTGAAGAAACCGATAACTCCCGCTGTCACTTCCCGCTTAATGGTTGTTCCGTGATCAGCTAACTGAAAAAAACCTCCACTCTTCTTCATAAATAAATGTACCTCTCGTACATCGCCCTCTCCCTACCCGCTTTTGCTGCATAAACAGCCAAGCCACAACAAGTATTGTATCAAAGCACTACTTGAAGAACAACACTGACAAAAAAGGACCTGCCCCGTTGCCGTTTGCAAATAAGCAGAACAGGTAAACAGGAGTGTGTGACACGATTTCAAATTGAAGAAAACTGATTCGTGTAGATGGTCTGAATAATTAATTATAAAATACATATCCTATTCCTGCTTAGGAGGTGAAACTTAATGAATAATCAAAGAAATAGTCAAAATCAACAAAATAACAAAAGTGTCACAGAGAGCATTAAGAACACAGCAGGCTCTGCATTTGAAACAATGCATAATGCTTTAGAAACAACAGAAAACGTTGCAATGAATACTGTTGATGCAACTAAAAACGCCGTAAATAATTTAACAGATAACACAAAAAAGAAGCGAGACAACCAATGATGAATAATGATTAAACGCCATTTATCTGGCGTTTTTTCATCTCCCCATCTTTCTCACACTCCTTTCTTCATTTAAAGGAAATCCTTTTACTGTATCCATTTTTTGCAAGGAGAGAAATTACTATGCCTATCCGCAATCCAGTTGGAGAAGCAGAAGCGGCGGAACAATGTTTAAGAGAAGAAACGACACGTAAAGTAAATGAAGCTAAAAATAGGATTCAAGATGCAATTAATAGTGGAGTTGACAGTCTTAACCGTCAGGATGTGGCTAAGGTATCAGAACATTTTAAAGAACACATTCCTCCCGAAATAACTAAAAAAGGAAAAGAATATGCACTTAAGTTGGAGGAGGTAAAAAGCAAGATTCAAGAACTCCAAGACGCCTTAGATATAAACATGATAAAGAAGGAAATACTATACAGAGCAGAGGAATTTTGTGAAGCATGCCTTAAAGAAAAGCTTGGATTTCTTTCGTCTATCAGTTTAAAGAGCATTCCTAGAGTGAAATTAGATTTTAACGGTCAAGAAGAAAACCTTGATGCCCGCATCAAGGTTTTCTTTATAGGTGCTCCCTTTCAGTCATAAGCCTTGCAATATTTACTTTACCTTATTATTTCCTCAAATAACCTGCCCCGTTGCCGTTTGAAAATAACAAGGGGCAGGTCTTTCTATTATCCTTCGATCGATCTGACCAAGTTTGCCATCTCAATCGCTGTCGCAGCAGCTTCCCAGCCTTTGTTGCCAGCTTTTGTACCAGCACGCTCAATCGCTTGCTCAATCGTGTCCGTTGTCAGCACACCGAAGATGACCGGTACGCCTGACTGCATGGCGGCTTGGGCTACCCCTTTTGTTGCTTCATTGCTAACGTATTCAAAGTGAGCTGTAGATCCGCGGATGACTGTGCCAAGTGTGATAACGGCATCGTATTTGCCGCTGTCCGCCATCTTTTTGGCGATCAACGGAATTTCAAACGCGCCCGGTACCCAAGCGGTATCCACGTTTTCTTCTTCAACTCCGTGACGGCGCAGGGCATCCTCTGCTCCGCTCAGTAATTTACCAGTAATAAATTCATTAAAGCGGGCGACAACGATGCCCACCTTCAAGCCTGTTCCAATTAAATTCCCTTCAAATGTTCTGCTCATGTTCTTCTCTCCCTAATTAAATAGTTAAAAAATGACCTAACTTTGTTACTTTCGTTTCCAAATAGCGGCGGTTTTCATCTTTCGGTGGCATTTCCAGCGGCACGCGATCGATGATTTCTAAGCCGTAGCCTTTTAAGCCGGCAATCTTACGCGGGTTATTTGTTAACAGCTTCATTTCTTTAACGCCGAGGTCACGTAAAATTTGAGCCCCAATGCCGTAATCACGCAGATCGTCCGGGAAGCCAAGCTTTTCATTGGCTTCTACTGTATCATAGCCCTGTTCCTGCAGCTTGTACGCCTTCAGCTTGTTGATCAAACCGATGCCACGGCCTTCCTGCCTCATATAAAGCAAGACGCCGCGGCCCGCTTCTTCGATTTGCTGAAGCGCCGCATGCAATTGAGGGCCGCAGTCACAACGGTAGGAACCGAAAACATCGCCCGTTAAGCATTCCGAATGAACACGGACAAGCATAGGAGAACCATCGCTTACATCACCTTTAATAAGGGCTACATGGTCTTTTCCCGTCAAATTTTCCGTGTAGCCAACCGCCTTAAAGTGGCCGAATTCTGTCGGCAGCTCAATTTCTACTTCCCGGGTAACCAATGCTTCCTTCTTGCGGCGATATTCAATTAAATGTTGGATGGTAACGATTTTCAAATCCAGCTCTTCCGCCATCGCGAATAAATCCGGAAGTCTTGCCATCGTTCCATCTTCCTTCATAATCTCACAAATCACCCCCGCACCTTGATGGCCGGCAAGCAGCGCTAAATCCACCGCTGCTTCTGTATGGCCGGCCCGTTTTAATACACCGCCTTTTTTGGCAATGAGCGGGAAAATATGGCCTGGCCGTTTAAAATCGGCAGGCGCTGCATCCTTCTTCATCATTTCCTGAATCGTTGCTGCCCGTTCAAAGGCGCTGATCCCTGTGTGAGTCGATACGTGGTCAATGCTCACAGTAAATGCGGTTCCGTGGCTGTCTGTATTATGATCAACCATCATATTTAAGCCGAGTTGTTGGGCTTTTTCTTCTTCCACTGGTACGCAAATGAGGCCGCGGCCCACCTTCGCCATGAAATTCACCATTTCGGCATCAGCCAGGTCTGCCAGGCCGACAAAGTCGCCTTCGTTTTCGCGATCTTCATCGTCCACAACGATGATGACTTTCCCATTTCTAAGGTCTTCCAGTGCTTCTTCTATCGATGCAAACATCTTTTTCACCTCGTTTGTATTATTAGGCAAAGCCGTGTTTTTCCAACAGCTCCATCGTTACGTTGGAAGCTGGTTTTTCCGCTTGCCGATTCATCATTCGCTCTACATATTTCGCAAGCATGTCACATTCAATATTAACTGGATCACCGATCGCTTTTTTCGCTAAAATCGTTTCCTCTTGTGTATGCGGAATGAGCGAGATCGTTATTTCTTTTTCAGACACATAAAAAATTGTTAATGATGTTCCATCTAGCGCCACCGATCCTTTCGGCATCAGGTAAGGCGCCAGCTCAGCCGGATAAGTGATATCCACATAAAGCGCATTTTCAACTTGTTTCTTGCCCGATATTGTCCCGACACCGTCTACGTGGCCGGAAACGAAATGACCACCAAAACGGCCATTCGCTGCCATCGCCCGTTCCAAATTCACTTTTGATCCCCGATTTACTTTGTTCAAGGAAGTGTCCTGGAACGTTTCCGGCATAACATCAACCGTAAAACGCTCAGCGGTAAAACTTGTAACGGTTAAGCAGACACCGTTCACCGCGATGCTATCCCCGAGCTGGACATCCTCCAGCACTTTTGAGGCCGCAATTGTCAGCTGCATCGACTGGGTCCGGGCAAGCACCTCTTCAATGGTGCCAATTTCTTCGATAATGCCAGTGAACAATATTGTCACCCTTCTTTCCGTGAAGCCGTAATCTTAATATCTTGTCCGATCATTTCCACCTTATCAAACGTTAATGGAATGGACTCATCCATCGTTGGGAATCCTTCTCCCCCGAAAGGAGTCGGCGCGATTTTGCCGCCAATGAGCTTAGGTGCCATGTAAATGATCAGTCGTTGAAAGGCTTTTTCCTGGTAAAAGGAAGCATTCACTTCACCGCCGCCTTCTACGAGCAGCGTCATGATCCCTTCCTCCCCTAATTTTTTTAAAAGAAGAGGGATTGGAATATCAGCCGTTTCCAAGCGAATCACATCAGCGCCTGCGGTAATTAACGCTTCTTCTTTGTCAAGAGAGGCTTCGTTGCCACAGATAATAAGCGTCTCGGCTTCTTTGTTTTCGATTACTTTTGCAGTTATAGGAGTACGTAAATGTGTGTCTAAAATGACTCGAATGGGGTGTTTTCCTCCGTGGGGCAAACGGGTGGTAAGGAGCGGGTTGTCCTGAAGAACGGTATTGACACCGACTAAAATTGCGTCATGCTCATGTCTTAAAACATGAACATCTTCTCTTGCCGGTTCATCTGTTATCCAGCGGCTATGTCCTGTGTAGGCGGCTGTTTTGCCATCGGCTGTAATGGCTGTTTTCATTGTGACGAATGGGGTTTGATGTTGAATAAAATGAAAAAATGGTTTTAACAAGCGATCTGCTCGTTCTTGGCAAACGCCAATCTCCACTTCGATTCCGGCAGTTTTTAATTTCTGAACACCTTTTCCGCTCACTTGCGGGTTCGGATCCATCGTCGCAATAAAGACCCGCCTGATTCCAGTAGAAACGACAAGGTCCGCGCACGGCGGCGTCTTTCCATGATGTGAGCAAGGCTCTAACGTAACATATAAATCAGCGCCCTCTGCTTCTTTCCCAGCAGCACGGAGAGCATGAACCTCCGCATGGGCCGTGCCTGCTTTTAAATGGGCACCCATCCCGATCACGCGGCCGCCCTTCACGACTACCGCACCAACCGGCGGGTTCGGCGACGTCTGTCCCCTAACTCCCTCAGCAAGCGACAAGGCTAACTCCATATATTGTTCCTTTAACATTTCGCTAGTCCTCTCTCTATCCATATAATATTTTCGTCCAATGAATGGTTTACAGCCAATAAACCACAAAAGCCCCGTATATATAAAATATACGGGGCGTAAAAGGCATAGCCAAATAAGCATCTTAAAAACTTTTTTTAAAAATGCGCCATCCTTCTCCCATCCAGACTGTCACTGTCGGCTTCGGAATTTCACCGAATCCACCGCATTAAAACGAACGCGGGTCACGGACTAAGAGCCATTGCTCATCACCGCCGGTGGGGAATTTCACCCCGCCCCGAAGGATTACCTATTCAAGTTAATTCTTATTATCTCTCTAGGAATATGATTGTGTCAAGGTTTTTAATCTTCCCATTATGATTAATTTGGGTCAAAAAAAAGGTTTTTGATGAATTTGGTCACCAATTGGTCACCATGGTGACCGTGAAAAGAGGTGGCTTTATTCTTTATTTCCTCTTTGCTGATGGTACTATCTCAAATGCTTCCTCTAATTGATGCGCTGCCAGTTCTACCAATGATCCGTCTTCTAATACAAGAAAAAGCATGGCTCCTTCTATTGGCTCCAAATGCCTCAAAAAGAGCCCTGTCTTTCTGCATCGAAGATTTATATTATTTTCACTCCTGAACTTGTCCAACTCTTTAAAGCCTTTAATACTATTCAATGACAATAATATCCTCTCCTTCACACGATACATAGAACTATGTAATCAAATAATTAGAAAAACTTTCTAATTATTTCTTCCCAACCCTATTTTACCTGATAAAATAAACTTATAAATAAAAAAGGAGGAAAGAAATGAAGAAATATTTAAAGGTACTTATATCTATGGTCTTATTACTTGTCGGTTTTACAGTCTTTCATTCAACTGCAGAAGCAGCAAAAAACCCGATTAGCCCTAAACAAAGCCGAATTACATACACATTGAAAGATGCAAATGGTGTGGCTTATAAAGTGTATTTCGCCGGTGTTAGAGAGAAAAAGGCAATTGCGTCATACAGCCGTGATGATTGGGCTAGTGCTTGGGCCGGTGCTAATGAAGGAGATTTGCTTTACAAAGGGAACTACACACTCTACACACAAAAGGTTGGAACAGGTCAGATCAAGAAGTCTCGTTATTACTTTAAAGACTACACAATCAATACAAATCGTAAATCTGTTCATATGTACCCTTCTAAATATAAAGGACAACCAGATATTCTAGCTGTGAGCGAGACTGGAAGTTCCAATTATGAAGGTGCTGACTGGTACTATATGAAGAATGGCGTTTTAACGCACATTACTGAGGCAGGTTACACCGAACGTGCACAAATATTGAAAAAGAATCAGTTTCTAACTGCTTTTTATGATAATTCGGATGGAAAATGGTATTTTAGCGGTATGAACTTTAATCCAACGAAAAATACATTTGAAACCTTTACTCCAGTATATAAAAATCCTAGTGCTGTCATAAGAAATTGGAAAAAGCATTGGAACTAACAGAAGCCCCGCTCAATGTGAGTGGGACTTCTGTTATTAGTAGCGGTTGCGGTCACAAACGCCATTACTGCCATCCTAAAACCCCTGCTCGACTAGGTAGCTTAGGAGCCCACTCCCCTATAATACCCAATAAATTAAAGAGGTGATAGAGCAATGAAGTATACTTTTTTACTTATTTTATCTGTGGTAGCCCTGTTAGTGACCATCATATCCTTTTTCGTATGATGAACATTACCTCTTTATCCTGCTCAATCATTTTGATTAAAGGAGGCGGCCTATTTGACAGAAGAAGAATATAAAACACAACAGAAATGGTGTGAAGAAAACTTAGTTATGGCAGCAGAGGGACATAAGATAACTGGTCAATCTTTGACTGGCTTCAACCAATCAGTCATGCTTGGACATATTAAACCATTCTTGTCATTCGGAGAAAAGAGAAAGACTAACCTTTATCTTCGTTCAGAATTAGAAGAATACGCACGAAATAAACGTGTTCGATAATAGAAAAAACCCCTATCCGTTAAGGACAGGGGCTTTCGTCTGTTATTGTTCTTGCCTAATTTACGGATTGAACCCAAACTCTCGGCGGATATTCTGTTGAGCTGTCGAAGCTAATTCTAGCGTCAGTGTATTGAACACACGCGCTTAAACTTTTTCTTTATCCAAACAAATTTATTGCATGTAACCTTCTTCTAGTAAACTAATTCCCTTATAACCTCATAAGTATAATTCCATATAAAATTACATATTCCATAAACCAAAGGTTTTGTTATATCAATTATGTGGATCTAACGATTTTTCTTGAAATTTAAAATTATTCAAAATCAGTATTTTCTCTTACCTAATTTATTACACGCTGTCTTCTATCCAAGTTACTTATTAACTAAGTGTGAATCATTTCATGTAATTTATAGTTCCCTCTTGATAATTATATACTTTTTCATATAAATAGTTTTATCTGTTTTGTGTAAAGGTAAATTTGCAATAAGTAGTTTATTTTACCAAAACAGAATGGAAAGGAGAAAACTAAATATGAAAAAAACATTACAATTAAGTAGCCTTGTTCTTTCACTAACGCTTCTTATGATTGGTTGTGCAGATTCCACAGAAGATGCCACTCCCACTGAAACAAAAAATAATAAAGTAGAAACAGAAAAAGTTATAGAAGAAGAAATTAAAAAGCCCCAAATTAAAGATGAAAAAATTTCAGTCTTTAAAGATATAGATGGTAACAGTATTTACCACTACAGCGCCATCATCAAAAATAATGAAAAAGCTACCATTCGAATCTATCCTTATACTTTAACATTATATAAAAAAGATGGAAGCGTGGGAGATACAATGGATGCTGATGTTACCCCCATGTATCTAAAACAAGGAGATGAGTCATTCGTATCTGCATGGGGAGCGATTGATGGAATTACTCCAGAGTCTTATAACAAAACTGATGTTAATATTGACTTTGAAAAAACGGAAAAGGAGCTACTCTTACTAGATACAGAAAACGTCAAACTCCAAAAACCTGAAGATGAATATAGCAGTCCAAAGGTTACCGGCGTTATTAAGAATGCAACCAAAAAAACTGCTAAAGATATTGTTATAGCCGTTAGTTTATTTGATAGCCAAGGAAAACTATTAGCTGTACATGAAGACTTTGCTGACAATGACTTAGATGATAAAGAATCGGAAGGGTTTAGTATCGACATTCCCTCTCAAAAAGAAATTCTTAACCAAGTGTCAACTATAGAAGTAAAAGCCCAGGGATTTGTGGAGTAAACTCATTAAAAAGCCGGGACTTTCCCGGCTTTTTTCATCTGCTCAATTAAATAAGGTAAATTTTTGAAACGTTTTGTCGAATTCCTTTTTCCTTACTTTTTTAGTTGTATAATGTACAAGCTTGTAGTTTTTTATATACATTATTAGGAGAGATGAAAAGTGATTACGCAAGAAACGCCTGAAGAATTAATCACTAGGATTAACAATGTACGTAGTTTAATGATTTCAACTGGCATGAGTAAAGGTCTCAATGATTGTGAAACCTTAAAATACAGCGAAGAACTGGACAAGCTTATTAATAAATATCAATTAACAGCCTTGTCCTGAGCCTATAAAATTACAGCCATTAAAAAGTGTTTAAATTAGAGATATTGTTTAGAGGGTCACCTGTCCGTTCCCCTAGAACATATACAGGTTAATAAGTATGCCAGGAGCTTTCCTGGCTTTTTTCACATTTATTTTGTCCTTGAATAAACTGTTTTATATTCAATGGTACTCCTCTTTTACTTAATTGAATAAGACTATTGATAAGCCGGACAAAGTCTGGCTTTTTTTTGCATGCTTTCTTTATCTTTGGATAAATTAATTATAATCAAGGTTGTTTCCCTTTATCTCTTTATACATCCCTGACTTAGGCCTTGATCGGCCAGGCAAATGCCTGGCTGTTTTGTATATTCTCGTCCAAGTTGGAAATACTGTTTAAAGTAGTACTCATCTGTAGTCCTCCTTAGAATATATAGTCTAATCATTGTGCCAGGGCTTCCCTGGCTTTTTTGTGTATTCCTTTTATATTTAGGGTATATTATTACTCGTAATCAAGGTCCTTCTACAACCACCTCTACTCAACTATGATATGAACCTTATTAGCTGGGTGAAAGCCTAGCTTTTTTCTTTTTGCAAAAGCCACTTTTACCTTTAATTTCATCGAAATTTCTTGAGCAATATGAAAACTTCTATGCCTTGCTTCCCTCAGCGCTTTCACTTGACCCTTGACCCTCGACTTCATATAAGACCACAAAGCATTCAATTGCATAACTTCCACATGAAAATTGGGGAATAAAGTTAAGAAGTTTGTCCAAACAATCTTGATTCTTAATTCATAAAATATAATGTAAGTTCTTACTAAATAAAAAAGGAGGGAATTACTTTATGCATAATAAGCACAAAGATTCTGGCAAACATGAAAATAAAGACCATGAACACGAATGCAATGGATGTATTTGTGATCAATTAAGAAAGTTACAAACACAGACAGAAGTAGACGTTTTTTTATCTAGTGGCCAAGTATTAGAAGACGTAGTATTTATTAACTTTGATCGGGATAACTGCTGTGCCTTCTTTTCAGATCCTGAAACAGAACCAGGCTCAACCCTTATTGTAGACTGCCAAAGAATTGATGCGATTCGTATCGAAGCAGATTAATGTAAATTCATGAATTTCAACTGTCAAGTTTAAAGTAGTGGTCGGAAAAAGCCGGGAGCTTTCTCGGCTTTTTTTGTTTGTGTCAGTTTTTAGTCAATATCATGCTTATCATAAGAGTTTTTTTATAGTAGTTTCTTTGAATCATATTAATAAAAAATTGTAGTTTCCCTTATAATCATCCACTCCTTTCTTAGAAAATCGCATTTATTAATATTAAGAAAGGAGGTGTTCAATTTGAGTCAGCAAGACTTTCATCACTTTGCCCACAGTCTGATAGGACAAGAAGTTGAGGTTATAACAACTGAAGGTACCTATTCAGGAACCCTGTTATCTGTGGGTGGAGATTCTATTATTTTACGATCTAGAATTAATGGACGTTTAGTACGTTTAGCTATTCGGATTGCTTTAATCGTCGCTCTTTTCCGATTAGTCACCGGGCGTAGAGGACCTTTTTGGGGACCTTCTCATGACAACAGACCAAGCTCTGTAGAGCATGAGGACGACTATGATTATTAGCTAAAACAAGTACAAAATACGATTTAGATCCTCGACTATTTCATACTGTCTAAAAGCCGGGAGCTTTCCTGGCTTTTTTATTTTCCTTTTTTTAATTCTTTCTGAACTTAATTCAGTGTGTAATATTGTTTCTTCACGCACTCTTCAACTGGATCACTTACCGTCAACATGAGAGCCAATACACCTTTCCGCATCTTCCACCAGGTGAATCAGCCCCTCAGTTCAAAGGCTCTTAATCTGTGATTCTAGTAAAATGCTCATTTAAAACCCTCCTTCGCATTTTCAACGTACTATGCCATAAACCTTTTCATTATATTTATCTTGAATAAAATGATAGTAGTAAATCCATTGAAAAACTGTTAAATTATAGAAGTCGGTAATTTACTATAAAGGAGTGCATACATATATGAACCGAACACTTGAACAATTACAAACTGATATCACCTTTACTGGAAAGAAGGGCTATCCTATTTTATTATCTGGCGCCATTGTCTTTTTATTATTTACCTTTATGCCCTTATTCTTTCCAACGAAGACCCTATCTCTTATATGGATTTTTGGATTAAGTGTCATTTTCCCATTTGGAGTCCTACTAGGCAAAATAGTGAATGTTAATCTTTTATCCAGTGATAATCCATTAGGTACATTAGGTGGAATAGTTGCAGCTATACAAGCATTTTACATACCTGTATTTATCATCGTGTATACGCACATCCCTGAATATGTCCCTTTTACCATCGGGTTATTAGCAGGATCTCACTTTCTACCCTATATGTGGATTTACAAAAGCAAAGCTTACTTATTTGTCACTCTTGCCACTTGTATATCCTCTTTCATCTTAGGTGGGTTCTTTATTGAACTAGCATTTAATCTAGTCCCTTTGGCCATTTCGATTTCGTATGGAGCTGGTATTCTACTAATTCTTAGAGAACTCAAAACGGTCAAACCAGCTTAATCACCTAATAGGTGATTTTTTTATGGTTGTTACACTCCTTCACATTTTTAACAGACTACGACATAATACTTTTATTTTTCTTTCCCATTTAAGGCTTTATAATGTGTATAAGTGGGGGCGTTGAAATGAAAAATGAAAGTATTTTATCTAAACTCAAGAGTTATGCAAGAAAATTAAAACAAAATTTATTTGTTCTATACTTATCCTATAGAGACAATAGAACACCATGGTATGCAAAAGTTGTAGCAATTTGTGTTGTAGCTTATGCGTTTAGCCCAATCGATTTAATTCCAGATTTCATTCCGGTTTTAGGATATTTAGATGATTTAATCATTGTTCCCCTTGGTATCTCATTAGCCTTAAAATTAATTCCACTTCATATCATAGAAGATAATAGAGAAAAGGCTGAAGAGATGAGAAAGAACGGTAAACCTAGAAATTGGCTTGTTGGCATTCTTTTTATACTAATTTGGATATTGGTTGCAGTTTGGATTTATAAACTTGTAGTACAAGCATTTTATTGAAAAATGCTTGTTTTTTATTTAGTTAAACAACCGCCTTGCTGCACATTTTGTGTCTATCACGACTCTGAGCCGCGTTTGTTCTTTTTCCTGTTATCAATGTATACCTTTAACAGACTTTCCTCCCCCTCTTTTCGCCGTTTCAAATGCTCCTAATACCTTTTCATGAAAGACGAGCAGTGGCTTTCTTGCATATTTGATAATCCTCTGCCATTCAACGTTCAATCGCAACGCCATTGCTATGAAGTTCTCTAGATTTCAGTCTTAGAATGTTTTGAGCCTTAGAGGCATTTATCCAAACTTTAAGTAAAACAAGTTAATACAATATATAAGAGATCCTTTCACGTAAAAAAGGAGGTATTTGTGTGAATAATGAAAATAAAGGTCCTTCTCAAAATCACTGCCTCAATGACTCTCTCATAATAGATAGCGTAATATGCTCAAAAGAAGTAAAAAAAGTTACAGAATTAGATATTCCACTTCCTCTACTACCTATTCCTATTGAAATTGGTCCTGGCGGAATAATAACTCCTGAATTATCAATTACAGTAGATTCAAGTGGTATATCGCAAAATGTTATTGTTCTTAAAGATATGGTTGTTAACATAGGGTATGTTCCGGCGTCTTCTTTTGTAGGCGGTACACTTTTAGGATCGGCCAACATCCCATTTCAAGAGGAAACAGATTGTCCCGGCGTCTGCCCCGGCGATATAGCAGTTGAATCGCCTCTTCAAGTTGAAGCCATTATTATTCAACCCCTACCTAACGCAATAATACCGGCACTAATAACATTGGGTCCTACAGATATTGCCAGAGTTAAAATTATATTGCGTACGACGATTACCGTTATTCGACCAATTATTAAATCCAAAGATGGTTGCTTTAGTGACTTAAACACAGATCGTTGTAAAAACCCCTCTCCTTCAAATATCACCCTTCCTGTCCCACCTGCAAATGAAGGATAAGCAAATTACCCAATAGAATGTCAATGTACAAAGATATTAACTACGGATAAATCCTGGTTGGGTTTATCTTTTTCTGTTCGTTTTTCTTACACAGTTTGTGTCTATTGCGACCCTGAGCCGTGTCGTTTCTTCTTCCTGTTATCAACGTAGAGGCTTTCCTCCACCTCTCACCTTCTTTTTCTTCCGTATATAAGCTCGATACTCTTCCGTCGGCAAAAACCCCTCATGATCCGAGCTATATGTAAGCAGACTCAAAGTGTGAGGATACCTCTTCTCAAACAGCTTCCGCTTGATCTTAAATACTTCGGTTTCTACTCCCTTGATGTCTATCACCTCAATGCTGCCGTCCTTCTTATGCACTTCAAAATCGGCTACATATTCAATTTTCCGGTGCGTTACCCCATTCTTCATAAAAGCTTCTTGAAGCAAGTACCGCGGCTGTGTCCGGAAGAAAAGAATTTGCTCATTCGCCTGCAGCCGTTTCAGATGCTCATAATACTTGGCTTCAGCCTTGCTATCGAAAGCGATGCCGTCCACCCCAACTTTCTTAGAACCGTATTTTGACCTCACTTTCTTCAATTTGCATCCTTCCCAACGAGTTCAGTTTGCCGCATAGCTTCTCGCAACCTCTTTTTAAAGTCTGCATGTTTTTTCTCCCAAACCTCTTCTGGCATCGGTCCACACTTTGGACAAGGCTGCTTGACCCACCCAAAGCCAATGTCATTTGTGACTACATAAGTACCGTTGCATAAATTGCATGTCATCGTTTTAACCTCCAATCTATTCCTTCTGTCTCTAATAGGTATTCTCCGCATTCTCCAATTAGTCGACTCGCCGCTGCATATCCAATCTTGTCAGCCAGCGTCCCTCTGTCCTCATTGCTGTTAAAAACAATCGGCTTTTGCTTGCGGTATCGTTCGTTAATGATCGTGTAGTACATCCGTTCACGCGCCTCTGTCCAGCTCACTTTTCCAATATCGTCCCAAATAAGCACATCTGCCGATAAAGCCCCGTTTAAGAGTCGATGATAGGTTTCTCCCTCATCATCCATCTTCTTCGCTTGCATAAGCTCTTCCATGAACGACACATCCGAGACAACGAGTACATTAAATCCCTCTTTGATCAACTGCTTGGACAAAGCTATCTGTAAATGTGTTTTGCCAATCCCGAAGTTGTTATGTTGCTGCTTTAATACCGCCCTCTCTGAAGAAGGCATTTCTTTCAACCGCTGTTCTCCAAAAACGGCAATCAGTCCAAAGTTATGAGCAGGAATCATTTTCTTTTTCTCATCACCTTGCTTGACGATCTTAAACAAGGACCGGTATCTCTTTGTTAGCCCCAGCATGTCCTTCTGAACCGATGATGCAGTTTCATAGTTTTCAAAGTTCGCTTGAGTAAGCTCCTCTGGAATCATGGATTGCTTGAATCGTCGTTTCCAGGCTTTCCTCTCGCGACACTCGCAAGGCTTAGCAAACTCATATATCAGGCCGTTAGTAGCTGCTTCTTGGTAATAAACGAGCTCTGTGTCCTTGCAAATTGCACACTCGTATTCATCCACCCCAAGCTCTTCTGGCTTCTTCCAGTTCTCGATAGGCTTGTTCCACCGATTTGCCTTTGCCTGTAGATCGTCCATAACTTCTGCGATGCTGATAAACTTTCTGGCCACTCTCTTCACCTCGTTTTTTGTTAGGGTTTTTCAAGATAGATTCCACGTACTTTAAGTTGCGAGCTCCATATAAGACCGCTTCACCCATAGCATGTAAGACTAAACTTTCTCCATAATCGTCAACTAGGCTCCCTAACTTATCCGCTACAAAGCCACTAAGCTGTCCAAATCCTTCTTGTTCATAAAACTGAAAAGGATTAACCAGCGCGCGCTTATCTTCTTCATCTTCTTTATCTTTTTGTTTAGTTTTATTTAGTTTAATTAATGCGGAACGAAGTTCGGAAATATTTTCCAACCCTTGAGGAAGTTCGGAATTACTTTCCGTTCTCTCAAAAGAGATCATCTTGTAAATAGGTGCTTTTCCTTTTCTAGAAATGAAGTCTATTCGTCCTTTTTGCTTTAACTCATTTCTCACTTTTCGGAGGGTGCGATCTGTTAATCCTGTTTTAACGCATAACACCGATTCAGCCACCGTAAATGTGTCTGTCCATCCAGCCTTATTATTTATATGCATGAGTGCGTACCATAAATTAATTGCTGATGGTGACAGTTCATTTATTTCGAGCCAATCATAGAATGCGTTTATTTCTTTAATGTAGTTCACGCCTATCCCCTCCTTTCACATATAGCGAATCCATTCTTCACTCTTTTAATCACGTAGTCTGGATAACACTTGTTCATATACTGCAAGATTAGCTGTTTCAATTGTTCTTTACTTTGAGCTTCCTCCCATAGCCGCTGAGGAAGAAGAACGCGGATTTGTATGATCATTGCCAGATCAACTCGCCAACCTCTATCGTGTCATTTAACTGTTTGGTCATTCGGCAGTAATCACATTTCTCACAACGAATAGGGTCTACTTTTCCAGCTTTCACTTCGATCAGTCGCTCCATTTTCATTTCAATGTATTCATACTCGAAGTCGAAGCGAGTTTCATCGAAATGCAGCACCGCTTTATTCGGTGGGTTTTCCTTTGTTACTGCAACGATATAAGGTGTATATGTACTTCCTGTAGCCTCCTGTAACACTCTTCGATACAAAGCCATTTGAAGCACATAATCCCAAGCTTCCACGAAGGAAACCCAGTTATCATACTTAACTGACCAGTACCGTTTATAGAGGTCTTGTGTTGTTTTCAAATCACTAAATGTCCGGCGGCCATGATGAATGCTGTCCACTTTAATCTTCCAATCTGCTCCGAATAAGTGAGCTGTGTAAATTTCTTCTTTCTCCCCTTCTAACGCAAACATAGCGAAAGGATCTGCTTTTAATGTTTCGATCATTCGATCCGCTGTTTCAAAGTCTGAATACTTACCGCCACGTGATTTGAAGATTGCCCTATTGTTTTCTTCAATGAACTGTTCAAATGCCTGGTTACTTTCAAAAGCTGCATGAACATAGGAGCCGACTAACAAGGCGTTGGAGTGGGGCTCTTGGTAAGCCCCAGCTAATTCCGCCATTGTTTTTGCCTCACACTCAATAAAACTTTTAAACTGTGAAACAGAGAAGAATTTTTGATTAGCCTCAATCGAATGATAGTTCTCCTTGGTCAAAGTCCATGTCTGCAGCACTTGGCTTCACCTCTTCTTTCTTCTCTTCTCCTTCCTTCTGATATTCAGCATCATCTTGATTTTCACTTTCGAAAGACTTAGCTAGTTGGCTTTGTTTCTTTTTCTTCGAAGTACTCTTATCAAACCAACCTTCCACTTTGGACATCCCGTCTTTTAAGGAGTTAAAGATCTTGATAAGTTCTAAATAGTCATACTCCGTAAAAGCTTCCGCATTGTAGCCAAACCTTTCTTCGATCATGTCCTGTGTAACACGATGCTGTTCTTTAAAAGCTTTTAATGCACTTGCGACCCGATCTTTTAATGGTCCCTTGTTGTTTCCTCGGAGTGTTTCTTCACATTCGGCAATTGCTTTGTCAACGATATCTCCTGGAATAATGCCTAAGATGCAGGCACGTAATCGGCGGGAACCGTCATTTGCTACTTTTTCATAGATATCTCGTGGATCGGTTAACTGCTTTAATCCTTTTTTCGTTCCAATGCTGTGTTTCACAGTGAATGTCTTTTCTTGTCTAACGTTCGTTTCAAGATCCCAAGCGTATGCCATAGCAACCGATTCTCCTGGACGCTGTTCTAGTTCCTTTACGCCGAATGAAATGTTGCCCCAGTTTTGAGCAAGCACTTCCGCTAATCGGATGGAAGGTCCAGTCACCTTTGTTCCTCCACGTGGATATTGATACATGGCAACCTGCGCTAAGGCAGGTCGCTTACAAGAATCTAAAATGCGCTGTTCAGACTGGAAAACGTTACGTGGAAATTGCTTCGCCAGAAAGATCGCTCCTTTTACCTCTTCCATTTCACGGGAAGCTGAAGCTTGTCCGAGTACTCCTGGTTGCTGTTGTTGCTGATTAAATTGTTCAGTTAACTGGTTCATTAAACGGCCTCCTTAATAATCACTGATAGTAAATCGTTATATTGCTTAACAAGTTCCTTTAAATCTGCATGTGTACCTACTCCAGCAACGGCTTGACTGACTCCTATATACACAGAATCTAAAGCTCTCTTATCGTCCATATCCGGAAAAGTCTGTTTTGTTCGATTGAAGTGACTCTCTAAACAAATATCCATTCCAATCCGCTCCTCTTGATTCAGTTTTCAAAGTCCGTTACATATAGAAGCAATCCTATATTTTCTAAACATTTGACTCGCTCTGCCAAGCGAGTCTTTTTCATTCCGCTGTTTTAAAGGTTGCCCCAAGATACTCAATTAAATAATCCTCCAAATTCTTTTCTAAGATCACTTCCCCATTGATTTCAATAATGTCATCCCCTACTAAGATTTCATCACCGAAAGCATCCATACCAACATGTTCTGGCTGACTCATCATGTTTGCATAACCTGTTTCCATCGTGCGAGTAATTGTAGGATGTTCAATATTCATTTGATCCACCTTCCTTTTCATTTACTAATAATGTGAATATTCCCATTAAAGGTAAAATGTGTTACAATATTCTTATTAGCCCATATGGCGGTGAGCAACTCCAACTAGCTTGCCGCTTTTCCTTTTGAGGCGAAATAACGTTTTTTAGCTTCAAACTCTACTGATAAAAGTAAAACTGGATTATCCCTCATTTCCTGACAAAGCTTTCTTACTTCAGAAGCCTTCATTAAACGACTTGCTGATAAAGTGAAATACATTTTCGGCATCCCCCTATGTGAACGGTTCTTTTTCTGTTATCTAATTGACACTCTACTTATAACAGCCATCCTTTTGCCTTCCATTGAGGCAGCAACTTCTTAATCCGCTTTTTAATTGGAATGCCATATTCTTTTTCTAGCATCATATTCAAGTTATCGATGAATGCCCTAGCTTCAAGCAACTCGTCCATCATTTGTGCAATGCCTTCTTTTTCATGTTCATCAATGATGCTAGGCGGTTTAGCTAAACAGACTGTTTGTATCTTGTTAAGAGCCTCAGTTATCTCTCTTTCTGCATTTGCTTCTAGTGCCAACCGATGCCTTTCTATAGCTGGTCCTTTTAAAACCGGTGAAGTGTAACCATCGGAAAACTCATAGAGCAACTCTCCTATGTACTCCGGGCTGTCTTCATACACTCGGATTGATTGTTTAGCAATGTCTTGTTGCATTCTTCTGCGGTCATTCTTATAATGGCTAACCAATTGTTTCGAGATATTGAGGTCCAACGCCATTTGTTCGTTTGTCATGTCCTCTTCTATCAGCAAGTTTCTTACGGCTTCTCCGACTTCTGCAGACGGTTTAATCGTCATAATCCTTCCTCCTTTGTATTTGGCTTTTAATTTTTAAATACAGAAATTAGTAGTATGGTAGATTTAAGAAACTACCTGTTGTTCTTGTTGACGAATCCAGTCATCAATAGCTGCTGTGGTGAAAAAGATGCGGCGACGTACTCTAAAATGTGGGATCTCTTTTTCACGGACCATGTTGTAAATTGTGTCCGTGCATACACCCAGATAATCAGCAGCTTCCTGAACGGTCATTGTTTGGCGGTTCATTTAGCTTACCTCCTTATTGACACATTTAGTTTTATTGAGCAATTTTAGTTTTTGTATGAGAATCTTGTTCTTTTTGATTATAAAAAAGGTATGCTACATCTTTTTCTAGAATTTTAGAAAGAGCAAATGCATCTTTCATTCGTGGTACAGATACGCCGTTTTCCCAATTCGAAACTGCTGCTTTAGTATAACCAAGCATTCCAGCAAGTTCTTCTTGGGTGAATCCCTTTTTTATTCGGGCTTTTATTAAACGATTATTTTTCAAATCATTCACCCCTTTGTATGATATTCTTGTACTTCACACCCTAATTATATGTACAAGTTTCTTATACGTCAAGAGTTTTTATATGAATTTCTTGTACTTTATTTTTATTATTTTGCCATTGTTGTACAATAAACTTGTACATCTTAAAAGGAGCGTTGTTCATGTTATCAAAAAGATTAAAAGCAGCGCGTTTAAAGAAAAAGCTTACACAACAAGAGCTAGCTAACCGCCTAAAAACCACTAAAGGCACGATAAGTAACTACGAAAACGGCCATAGTACGCCGTCCAATGAAATGTTAAAAGAACTGGCTCTAGTTTTGGAAGTAAGTACTGACTATTTACTCGGAGTCACCGATTCAATAAATACTTCTTTAACTCACCTTCCAGATGATGAAGAAGAAATGAAGGAATTCTTCAGTAATCCTGAATTGAATTTGTTCTTTAAAGAAATGAAGGAATCTCCAGAGGAGCAGCTAGAGGAGTTGCGGGAGATTTGGGAAGTTATCAAAAAGAGAAATAAGAAGAAATAGTATATGCGGTTTTGTTGAGCACGCTAAGGCGTGTTTTTATTTTAAACGTCTATTGGTACTTTTTTCATCTTATGTATAATTTATCTTGAGTTTTGATCCTTTATTTTCCTTACTCATTCGAAAATTATTATGTTTTGACATAGAACCTTCAATTACCTAAGAAGTAATAATCCTATAAAATAATGGAGGTATTAAAATGAAAGCCACGGAAACAAATTTTCTAATGTTTTTAAAAAATCCAAAACAATTAGTAATCCCTATTTATCAACGTACGTATAGTTGGACAAAAAAACAGTGTGCTCAATTATGGAACGATATTGAACGTTTAGCGAAGGATGAAACTCTTTCAGCACACTTTTTAGGATCGATAGTTTATATAGAAAAAGGCCTGTACCATGTAACTTCAGTGCCTCAGCTTCTAGTAATCGATGGGCAACAAAGATTAACAACTTTGAGTCTCTTATTATCAGCCTTCTCTGAAGTGCTAGATGAAAAGATAAAGACTTGTGAAACGATTACAGCAAAAAAAGTTCGTAACTACTTTCTTTTTAATGCTGAAGAAGAGGATGACACACAATATAAACTACTTTTAACACAAAAAGATCGCCAAACATTTATAGATATATTAGAGAAAAAAGAGATCAAGGACGATTATTCAAAAAGAATCATCGAAAATCAAAAATATTTTAAGGACAATATAATACAAAGCAATTTTACTCTAGATCAAATTTATCAAGCTTTAAATAAGTTAATTATTGTTGATATTGCATTAGATCGTGATAAGGACAATCCACAGTTGATTTTTGAGAGTCTCAATTCTACAGGACTTGATTTGTCACAGGCGGATTTAATACGGAACTATTTTCTTATGGGCTTACAACCCAAAGAACAAGAAACGCTCTATAAAGATTATTGGTTTAAGCTAGAAATGAAATTTGATCAACTACAAGACTCTAGCTACTTTGATCGTTTCATTCGAGATTATATTACACTAAAAACAGGTGTCATACCTAAAATTGGCTCAGTATATGAAGCCTTTAAATCTTATGTTATTGGAAACCCCAAGTTAACTACTAAAGAAATTATTTCTGACGTTTACACATTTGGAAACTATTATATAAATATTAACTTAGAAGATAAAGATCCAGATTTAGAAAAAATATTCCATGATATTCGCACCCTAAGAGTAGATGTTGCGAATCCTTTCTTAATGCATGTCTATAATGATTTTACTCAAGGTATTATTAGCAAAGACGAATTAATTACTGCTTGTAGATTAGTAGAGAGTTATGTATTTAGACGTGCTATTTGTGGCATACCAACTAATTCACTTAATAACACATTTGCCTCTTTGTCAAAAGAGATTAATTCAAATGACTATATAAATAGTTTAAAAGCAGCCTTTGCATTAAAGACCTCTTATCGACGTTTTCCATCTGATGAGGAGTTCCGTCGTGAGTTAGTAGTTAAGGACTTGTATAATTTTAGAGGTCGCAATTATTTATTGAGAAAACTAGAAAATTATAATCGAAAAGAGATTATCCAAGTAGAAAATTACACTATTGAACATATCATGCCACAAAACAAAAATCTTTCAGAAGAGTGGCGAAAAAGCTTAGGACCTGATTGGGAAGCAATCCAATCCAACTATCTTCATACTTTAGGAAATCTGACTTTAACCAGCTATAATTCTGAATTAAGTGACCACTCCTTTTCAAAAAAACTAAATTTAGACGGTGGCTTTTCGGATAGCCCTCTTTGGCTAAACAGGAGCGTGTCTAAATACACGGATTGGAATGTCAATACAATTGAAGAAAGAGCAAACGTTTTATCTGAACGTGCAATAAAAGTGTGGAAGTTCCCTACTCTTTCTCAAGATCTTATAAATGTATATCAGAACAAGAAAAATCAAAAAGGTGAAACTAATCAGACACTGGAAAGTTATGCGGATACATTTAACTAAGAAAATAAGAAGGAAGAAATAACTTATATATCTTGGTGAGCACGTTGCGTGTAGCTTTGTAATAAAGTTTGATTAATTAACGATATAAATCTTAAGATAAGAGCAAATATAAAGAGCATGTTTTGAAAAGCATTGTTCAAAACATGCTCTTTTTAATGTGATGAATTAGTTTCTTTGTAATAAAGTTTGATTGTTTTTCAAAATCCTTAGTTTCACTAAAGCCCTCGACAGTTTAAATACAATATTTGATAACCTCTCTTTTAGAAAAAAGAAAAAATATGCTTCTAGTTGATGAAGCGCCCTCATTAGTTCTCCTTTGCAAATGGTTAACTGAAAAAATTACGGTTAACATTTTGAATATTTTAGCAAACTTTACTTAGAATTGTTTCCTATCGTTTTATGGGGTTATGAAAAATATAATCAGTCACTAATAAAAGATCCTATGCTGTATATTTATTCAGTTTATTTGAATAATCCCTTAATTTTACCGTTAAATTATTAAATCCTATTATTCCATCATCAAAATAAGATAAATCGGTTTTTTCAAAACTAACTTGTTGTCCTTTAAATCGGTTTAAATAAATATCAAAATGCTCTTCTATCTTAATAATTATTTCCGTAAGTTCGTCATCATTAAATAAACTTTGCTTTGATAAAGAAGAGATTACCTCATTAATTTCTGTATGTTGATAATTAAAATACTCGAACCAGTTTGACAAGATAAATGTTTGTGTACCATTAACTTCCACAGGCTGATAAGGGTTGATTTTACTGCAGCATTTATTGACTAAATCCTTTGTTAATGTTTTTTTACCAAGGTTTCCATTAGTTTCAATATCACCGTATCGAATTAATGCTTGTTGAAGCTCTGTATTAAGGCGTATGATTTTTTGTATTTTGTTATGTGTATACGTACGGCCTTTGACCTTGCTATTAAATTGTGAAAGGTGCTGATTAATAAAGAAAAAAATAAAAGCCGAGATATATGAAAGAGAAAGAGTATATGTAATTTTTCCAATTTCATAAAAATACGGTAAGAACTCGGGCTCGTTTGCAAGATAAAAGACGTATGTAATTACAAATGCTAAAGCAAAAAGAAGTCCGTATCGGAGTGATTTATTTACACTAATAAATCTATAAAGTATTTTTTTCATTCGTAGTCGTCCTTTAAGTGAATTAGTTAAATCTCAAATCAAGATATGATTTTATGAATTTTCATCCAGTGATTCACCAAATAGAGTAAAAACAAACTCTTTAAATTCTGCTATCTGGTTTTGTAAATATTTATTTATAATCTTATTAGTAGTATTTGTTAGAAAACTTCTAACTAAATGTACCGGCATCAATGGTATTTCTGTACTTCTAATGGGGGCCAATAATAAATTATGATTTGGGTTAGATAGATTTGTAATTGCTTTAAGGCCATGCGCCTCTGCTGACATCCCCTTATATAGTATAGAATGAACACCTTTTAAAGAGGTTTTCTTCGATAACTCACTTAGACTACTTGGACCATTGTAGAGAGAGTACCATTTAGGCGGGTATTTAATTCCTAGTTTTCTCATAGTCCTTACAATTTCCTTTTTAAAACTTATAAATTCAGCATCTAGTAATTTATTATTCATTTGTCTTTTTAATATCAGGGTTTCTCTTGGTAATAAAGGATCTTTAACTAGTAGCTGTTTATTAATAAACAATACCTCTTCAAACAACCACGTACTATAATAGGATAAAGCCTTTCGATTAATATCTTTTTCATCTTTAAACATAAAGTCTAGTTGTAAAAACACTTCATAAGCAGCTCTTGCAACAGATATTGATGGACTTTCTAATCGATAGTCAGCTAGAACAAATACGCCGTCTGCAGTTTCAATTAATTTTCGATAAAGAGTAATTATCGTAAGCTCTTCATAGTGAATAGAATTCATTTGTGTTAGTTCTTCTAATATAGATTGACTATACCTGATTACTTTGCTTAAATTGTTTAACTCATCAGGCAGATTTAAATCTAACAGTGAATATGTTAAGTTATCCATTTTATTCTCCTAATAAAGGCTTTTTTAATATTTAACCGTTATTGCTTATCTGCTTCTAATTTAATTTGATTTAATTCTATACAAGGTTTGGAGATTTTTAGATGCTGCTAGCATTAAAATACTTCTTTAAAAAGTTGTCGCTTTATGTCAAATTTTCATATTGAGCAAAAACTTTAATCAAACGCCATGTTAATTTCATATATAACACAATACTCAAAATCGGTAGTTTATTTTTAATCATATTCGCTTTACTTCTAATACATCATAATATAATGTCGACTGAGGTATTAACATCTATTGTTAAAAACAACTCGTCAAATAAAAAACCGCACCAATAGATGAAGAGAGTGCGGCTTTGTAAAAGTTCAACTTTATATGAGCATACTAAAAAGCTGCATAATTGTATAACCCTTAAATTGAATCTAAATCCATATATCTTAAACGTAGCTTTTATCTTTCCTTGAAAATAGATCTCTTATTGATTTCCTATTACTATGTCTCTCTTTTAACTTCTCTAGTATTAAGAGGGAGTATTTTAAATAATGAATATGTCTTCTTGACACAGTCAGTATATCGTCATTATCTTGTTTAGGATTGGTCATATAGTTATTTATATCTAATATTGCTCCCCGCTTTTCACTAATTCGCCTATTATAAATCTCTTCCATTTCACTATAATGCTTTAATCTTGTTTCACTGTTTTCTTGTAACCAATCACTAGTATCAAAATCAATATCTTCTTGCATTATCTTCATATATTTATTATTTACAAACCTCGTCGTATACATATACCTTATATTATGAAGCTTCAAGGTAAACGCAGCTGATAAACGATTCTTTTTGCTGACGTCATTATGCTGCTCTTCAATTCCGTGGGTTGATTTGTCCCCTATTGTAACACTCTTAAATGATAAATCTAGAAATTTAAGAGCGGAAATATCTTTATCTGAATCCTCAATTAAAGATTTTATCTCCTCTAGCATTGGGATAAGAAAATTTTTTTCTAGCTTAACTCTATTAATTTCAAATAGCATGCTAAATACTGTATCCGTATGTAATGAACCTGGATTCTGTTCTGCTAGCTCAAATAAGTAATCTTTTTGTTCTTCATCAGTAAGACTATTTATAAATTTAGCCGTAAAATATTCTTGAAAAGAGCGATGCTGATACTTATATTCTGCTCCATCTAAGGTTAGAATGCACACAGCTTCACTCAGATCAACACTAAAATCATTAGAATCAAAACTTAAACCCGTAAAATCCTTAGCCTGTCTAATATACTCTATTAATAAATCCTTTTCAAAAGTAGTTATTGAATTCAAATAACTTATAGCTGAAAAAGCACTTAATGCATTTTGAAAATCATCATAAGCAAGACCATTTTTCTCAAAAAACTTTTCTCTTACAAAAGAGCCTTTTCCCGCATCATGTTTAGCATAAAGAACATCAAATGCTCTTCCATAAAAAATATGTATTTTATCTGGTATCTCAGCAAACTCCTGGTATGTTAATAGCATTATAGTTAATAGTAATGGGTTTGAGCAGAATGATTGATGTTTTTCAAATAACCCTTCTTGGCTAAGTTGTAAAATAAATTTTTCTTTTACATCTACATCATATTCTAGGTTTTGTAACAATTCGATAGCTTTCTGTTTAGTTAAGGGTTCTACAGTAAAATCACAAAAATTATCCCAGCCTCTTTCCAACATAGAGTTTTTTCGAGAAGATACAAAGTAATGATTATCTTGGTATTTATTTGTTACCCGAGATATTTCTTGTGAAATGAAAACTTTTTTCTTTTCTTTGACTTCATCGTAGCCATCTAAGAATAATACGTACCTTCCACTATTCAGTGATTCAATAAAAAGTTCTTTTTCTAAGGTGAAGTTTAAATTCTTTAAAGAATCAAATATTAAATCTTCTAGGTTATAATCGTCTTCTTTTTCATTAATATTTTTCAGTTCTACAAATATAGGTATAAAGTAAGCGTCAAAAAGGGCCCACCTGGACAACGGTTGGGCCTTTGTGCTGTCATTATTTTG
Source organism: Pseudobacillus sp. FSL P4-0506 (assembly GCF_038003025.1). Lineage (NCBI taxonomy): Bacteria > Bacillati > Bacillota > Bacilli > Caryophanales > Bacillaceae > Pseudobacillus > Pseudobacillus sp. FSL P4-0506. The sequence continues at coordinate 2,519,881 of NZ_JBBOOI010000001.1, read as the reverse complement.
TTTTCTTAGGAATCCGGCATTCCCCTGGAATGCTCTTCGACCAAGGGAGGAGGCTGTCTATCGCTTGTTCATCGGTTCTATCGATCAAAGGGAGTTGCTCCAGAACGTACGTCAAATAAGCAAATGGATTAAGATGATTCTCCTTTGCCGTTTCAACAATACTGTAGATCACCGCGCTGGCTTTCGCCCCTTTCATCGATTGGGAGAACAGCCAGTTTTTTCGTCCGATGACAAATGGTTTGATAGAGCGCTCGCTGCGGTTATTATCGATCTCCAGACGGCCGTCTTCTAAGAAAGTGGTCAGCCGCGGCCATTGATTCCGGCAATAGGCGATTGCTTTTCCTAGAGCACTTTTTGGTGTGACCCGCTGGCTTTGCATTCGAAGCCAGCTTGAAAAAGCATCCAGCACTGGCTGGCTGCGCTCTTGGCGGATGAGCTTACGCTCATCGGGCGTCACTTCCTTGGTGTCACGTTCAATGGCAAATAATTGATTGCAGAACTGCAGGCCTTCTTCAGCCGCCGTCGGCGTCTCTTTGCCTTTTGCTTCTGAAGGCAGAGCCGTGATCGCTTCATCGAATTTGCGGCGCGCATGAGCCCAGCACCCGGCAAGCTTTACATGGGCCAGGTCATTATAGCCTTGATAGCCATCGACATGGAGATATCCTCGGAAGCCCGAAAGGAAAGCCTTCGGATGTTTGCCTGCACGAGTCTGGCGATAATCAAACAGAATGTTCGGGGCAGCGTCTGATCCTGTCCGATATAGCCACATATAGGATTTCGAACTGGCTGGACGCCCTGGTTCGGAAAGAACCTGCAGGCTCGTCTCATCGGCATGCAGGATATCATTCTTCAAAAGATGGGCGTGCATTCGGTCATAGAGATGCACGAGCCAATGGTTTGCCCCATATAACATCCAATTTGCCAGTGTCTGGCGTGGCAGGCGGACACCCAAACGCTCCAATTGCTTTTCTTGGCGGTAAAGAGGCTGGCTGTCTACATATTTTTGGCTCATGATATACGCCATGGCGGAAGGAGAGGCCAGGCTGCCTGGATACATAGGCGCAGGCATAGCTGCGGTCACGACAGGCGTTTCCGTTCCTTCGCGCTCACATTGGCGGCAACTATAAACATGGCGCACATGCTCTACTACTTTTACCTGGGCAGGGATGATTTTCAATTCACGGCGCACTTCCGTGCTCATTTCATGAACAGCTCCGCCACAGCACAAACAGACTTGCTCATCGGCAGCTAAACGATAGTGGATCGTTTCTGTCGGCAGGTTTTCCAGTTTCTCTTTCCGTTGGCCCTCGCGGTTCTTAGTCCGCAGAACCACTCGTTCCACATCCGGCTCCTCGATTTTCTCATCTGCCGTTGCCTCGGCTTCGTTGAAAAGAGAAAGGGCGAGCTGGTCGGGACTGGTTTTTTCGCTCGAAGAGCCAAACTTCTTCTGCTGGCTCAGGCGGAATTGTTCCTCCAGCCAGTTCAGTTTGGCTTGGAGCGCTTCATTCTGTTTTTGAAGCTCCGCGTTTTTCGCTTCTAATTCTTCAATTGTCTGAGAGGGAAGGGTCAATTTTTTCATAATAAAAAGGATTCGGCTTTTTTCGCCAAAATCCTCTTTTTCACACGATTATTTTCGCAGAAACTCTGCCATGTGCCTGCGTTTGTTCAAGGGTGAGGCCGTCCAGCAGCCAGTTCAGCTGGCGGTGGCTGATCGCCATTGGCTGGGCGGAGGAAGGATCGGGCCATTGAAAGATTCCTTTCTCCAGCCTGCGGTAATAAAGCCAAAACCCGTTGTACTCCCAGTGCAGAATCTTCAGCTTATCCTTTTTCCGATTGCAGAAAACAAACAGACATGGAGAAAAGGGATCGAGCTGGAATCCTTCCTGTACGATCGCAGCGAGTCCATCAATCGATTTGCGCAAATCGGTGCTTCCACGGGCGAGATATACACAGTCTACTTTGGCCGCATTTAGCATCGGCTTTCTAGTACCCGGATTACATCGAGCAGAAGCTTTTCATTGAGAGGTTCCTTAATTTCAATTTCGCATACGCCGACTTTTATGGTAAGGGAAGCTTTATCCTCGGGTCCATCGGTGACATCAAACCTCATCCACTCCGAAGGAGAAGCCGGTGCAGAGGCAGCCGAGTTCTGCCTTCTTAGCCAGTAATAGAGCCGATGAGTGGAAACACCATTCTCCGCGCACCACTGCCTGGCGGTCAGCCCGCTTTCCCTGTATGCCTGAATCCGTTCTTTCCACAAGCTCCTCAATTCTTCTTTCTTCATTATAATCCTCCCTATGTTTTTCTTAGGAAGGATTATGCCATAGGATCATATAGATAAGAAGGTGTGCTGTGTTTACCGCTTACGGTATAAAGTTTGTGGATCTTAAAGTATCCAAAAACAAGTGTTTAAACAATGTTGATTTTCCTGTCCCTCCAGTTCCAAATATCGTAATGAAATTCGAGTAAGATAAGAGATCTTCAATATTTTCAGTTGAAATTACGTCATAGCCACATTTAACATCAAGATTCACATAAAATTGATATAAAGGCATAGGTTTATGGCTATATATAATTGTTTTCACCATGTTAAATTTCTGTACGGATTTATTTAAATAATCTTCAAATGCAAAACCGGTCTTGACCATTAGCTCCTTGTATTTTGTCCCGCCCTTACTGTAGATTCCTGCAAAAATCCCTTTTATATTGCTTTGAATAAGATCTACTATAACTTTTGAATAATCAAATTGCTGTTCCACCCTTTGTTCCTCCTATTATTTTAATTTATATAATTAAGCTTTTTATATTATAAAATCAACAACAAACGAAGAGATTATTCTTGACTATCTATATATAAAGAAATTTGATAACTTCCTCACTTTTATCTACTATAAGAATGCTCAATCTCCAGAGCTTCTCAAACTGAATTGATACAGAAAAACCCTCAATAAAAAACCTGTTCATTCTAACTTTTAATAACTAAAAGCTATTCTTCATTAGTTACTCTCACAAGTAATCCATTACTTACGAAACAAGCAGCCAATGATGAACCTTTTAACTCTTTTTTTCTTAAAATGACTTTTGATGTTTTCAAGCAACGGCATTGTCAGTTATCCTAACTTATATGTATTGAATTATAAGAATTATTAAAATCAACTTTTCTTCTTCAATCATTTTGCTCAATAAGTTCTATATGCCTATTATACCGAAACATTTTTAGGTATATTGTCGTTAACTGTCGAATACTGGATATAGAATTTCAAAACAATTTATAGAATAATAGAAGAGAATAATTTTCACATTTGAACATCTAGAAAGGAAAAATGTAAATGGGGAATTTATTTAAAGGTTGTTTGGGCTGTTTAGGTCTGGTCATTTTGTTGTCTCTTGTAGTTGGTGGATGTACGGCATACTTCGGTGCAAAAGAATATGACAAGACGGAGGAATCTGTTACTGAAACACCTGCAGAAAAGACTCCTAATAGTGAGGACGATGAAACAGTCAATAAGAAAGAAGAAACAATAAACGAAGAAAAAGAGGCAGTAGAAAAAGGAAGCTGGTTATCTAAAATTCAGGAAGTAGCCGCTTCAAATAAATCGAAAACCGAAAAATTTGATGAAGTCAGCTTGTATGCTCAAGATTACAACGCTAGTGACAGTGAGCGTGCAGAATTTGAGAATTACATCGTTAAGGAATATAAAACGGGTAAGTATCTAGCAGATATAGAAAATGACGAGTATATGTTGACGAATATCTTTAAAGCCGAAGTTGTTGATACTTACTATGATCATCGAGGACAGGACAATACACCGATCGCCCTCTTCGCTTTCGATTTTTGGCAGAACACAAAGTATACATACAGAGGCGTTGATGATGTGAATAGTCATGAGGTTAAAGCGAATGAGGAACAGATGGATAAGGCTTTGGCGAAGATGTATTGAATAAATGACAACTCCCACTGAAGATGCTTGAATTCAGTGGGTTTTCATTGAAGTATAATGTAACAAACCAAAACATTGGTTTAAGAGGCTTTAAAATTAGTTTGAATTCAATCCAAATGCTCTTGTTCCTAGCTTTTCTTTATATTTATTTTCTTCTCTAATAGCTTCTCTAGGGGTTAAAGCGGCAGGAAGCGTCTGTAAAATTGTATATTTAAATTTATGAATTCGTTCCGGCTCCTTCTCCAATATCTCTTTCAGTTTTTTGTTGTTGCCATGTCCATTTTCCACGTACTTTTTCCAACGTCCATACAGCCCTTCTTTACCGGATGCAGAACCGACATATTGCATTCCATCTGTTGTATCCAAAATGAGGTAAATCCCACCAACAGAAGACAGCGATTTGTACCAAGTCCTATTTACATCGGGATCGCTGATTATTTCCTTGAGTTCTTTGAAAGTCAAATTTATATCATAATAACCGGGAAAATCTTTAACAAATCCTTTCGGTAGAAGCTGTACCACTTCATTTGGGTATGTATCCAACCATACGCACCATCCCTGGGCCACTCCGCTCCAACTAATGACCAATCTTCTTTCTAAATCCTCGAAGCCTATTAGTTTTTCTAAATCATATCTATATCTACTTTCGAGTTTAGCTTTTCCTCTGAACGAAACGTCTTTTCCAAGTGGTAATTCATTAGCTGGCGGAAAACCATCTACTTTGTATGTATTTTTGACCTCGTAAACCCCAACAAAAAGTGCCTGGTTATTGTTTATACCTAGACAGGAGACAAGATATTTACAACCTTTGAATCTATCTTTTTCTTGATAAGATTGGTATAACTCAAATTCATTATTATAAAATAACTCGTGAACATTAACATCTCTTGTATCCTGGTGCCTTGCTATCTTAATCCTCTCAGTAACATCCAACCCGTATAGTCCTAACATTTTCTTTATAGTCAGCATATGTACCCCCATCAATTGTCTATCTGTATTTTCATTATACATTCGATTCTGTGTAACTAAAGTAATAAATTTAATATACAGCCTTCAGTTTTTATTCCTCTATATGTAAAGAAATACTCTTTGGCTAAACAACCTCATAACCAAAAATATAATAGTCTCTGGTATAAGAGCTGTCAGAACAGACACCAAGACACCAAGACACCAAGACACCATAAAAATTAAATGATTTATTATTCAACTAACCTACCTCTATCGTATTATAAGGTCAGCCAGATTTTTCTGGTTGATCTTTTTTGTTTAGGATTTATCCTATCGGTAGCCGGGGTAGAACGTACCTGCCCGTGGAACAACGATTCCGCCAACTAACCTGTTCGCCCCCTACTTGTAGAAACATGTTTGAGGCTGGTTGGGACTGCGATCCCGTATAACAAGCGAAGCTATGAAACTGCAAGCAGGAATTAGGGGTTACCGGCAATCATTCAATCAGGAGGAGATAACAAGCATGAACCCAGTAATTGGTCTGGATGTGGCGAAAGGTGAAAGCCAAGCCCAGGCATTTTTAGACAAAGGAAAACCTTATGGAAAGAGCTTCGGCATTCAGCATACACGTGAGGGATTAGATACATTTCTTCACTTTCTAAAAGAGGTGGAAAAGCAGACAGGACATCAACCTGCGGTCGTTTTAGAGTCAACAGGACACTACCATACTCCCGTCATTCAGTTTCTGGAGGAACATTATTACCTGTTTATTGTCATTAATCCTATCATCTCTTATCAAGCGAAAAAAGCCAGTCTACGCAAGGTAAAAACTGATGCCATTGATGCCTATCATCTAGGGGAACTTTACTACAAAGAAGAACTTGAACCGTATAAAAAAAGAGGAATTCAGCTTTTAAACCTCCGACATTTGACTAGGCAGCATGAAACCCTGACGGGTTTATGTGTTCAAGCCAAGTTACAGTTTCATTCAATTTTAGACCAGGTGTTTCCTGAGTATAGAGGTGTGTTTGGTGACTTGTACTCCAAAGTATCTCTGCATACTTTATTGGAGTTTCCTACGTCAGAAGCTATATTAAACGCTGGAGAAACGAAAGTAGCTGAAAGAATTGCCATACTATGTATGAGCCGTTCCGAACGGTGGGCAAAGGAAAGAACAAAAAAGCTAATGGAGGCAGCCAAACGAAATCCATTTCAAAGCATTATATATCACAGTCACCTCATCAGCCTAGAAATGTATATCAAGATGGTTCTCCAATACCAAGAGCATCTAGCTCAGTTGGAGAGCAAAATTGATGCCCTAGCTGGAGAACTGGAAGAATATAAGATTATCCAATCAATCCCTGGTATAGGAGAAAAGATCGCCGCCACGATTATTTCTGAAACAGGAGAAATTAATCGGTTTAATCATCCTAAGAAACTGGTGGCCTTTGCCGGTATAGATCCTAGTGTTCACTCATCTGGTAAGTTTACAGCTACGATCAACCGTATCACCAAACGAGGCTCAAGCAGGCTTCGGCATGCCTTATACATGGCTGTTCTCTGTGGTATTAGAGGTTCCCGAAATAAAAAGCTGAAAGCTTTCTATGACAGAAAACGAGAAGAAGGAAAACCCTTTAAGGTGGCAATTATAGCCTGTGCCAACAAGCTAATTCATTGGATTTATACTCTTTTGAAACGCAAAGAACTTTTCCTTGACTTAGATTAGAAAGAAATTTTAATTAAAAAACCCAAAACCTTCCACATAGAAAATGGAAGGTTATTTGGCATGTCTATTTTTAGTATAGCATCTAATTCTTAAAATATTTATAGAAAAATATTGACAAACTATTAGCTGGGTTAGTGAAAAAAGAAAATCATAAAAATGGACTTTTAATCATACTTAATTATGATTTATCAACGGGTATAAGATAACACACTGATCACCCTCCTCACTTTTAACTTTTGGCAGAACACAAAGTACAAAGTATATGTACAGAGGCATTGATGTTGTGAATAGCCATGAGGTTAAAGCAAATGAGGAACAGATGAATAAGTCTTTGGCGAAGATGTATTGAATAATCAAAACTCTCGCTGAAGAAACATGCAGTAGGAGTTTTGATTTGTTTGCCTGGTATCCCTGTTAGTTCACCAAGAAAAGTTATTGTTGTTCCTCTGCGTCACATAGTTCTTCTGCAATCTGCTTTATACGTTCTATTGTTATCCCTTCTCTTTGTTCTTTAGCTAAGGGGTGTTCAGTTGGTTCTAACTCAATATAAGGACGTACTCCAACGGAACGAGTATGAACCATTGTTTTTAAATTTACTGTTTCGGGATAGCAAGGAATTGAAGTTGATAACCAACCAAACATCGGCTCTAGTTCTAGTTCTCTTTCCTCCACTTCCCAATAATCATTAGTTTTATCAAAATTCCCTTCGCTTAATGAAACCCAGACATCCCAAATAAATGATCCCTCTCCATCTAATATGGGAATTTCAATACATCCACGGATAAAAAAATACTCATTGTCAATAATGCACAAATCTTCGTTCATCTCTATTCGACCCTCATGTTCCTCTGATGGTATGTCGTAACAATAATCTGGAACTGGACTTCCATAACTCATTGGAAGTTCAGTGTGATACTTTCCACAACGTCTACAAAAATAACTTTCTTGATAATCACTCATTCTATAACCTCTCCTAGAAAAAATAGCTTTTCCTCAATATTACCTCTAAAACTCAGTAAATGATTAATATTTTTCTTCTTCAACTAACCTACCCCTATAGTTGTTGTTGCTGTGAATAGCCATGAAGTTAAAGCAAATGAGGAACAAATAGATAAGGCTTTGGCAAAGATGTATTGAATAAATGAAAACTCCCACTGAAGAAATTTGAATTCAGTGGGAGTTTCACTTTGTTTGTCTGGTGTCCATTCCAGTACAAACAGATGAAGGATTTTTTGAAATTACTATTACGATTTTTATAACAAAGTTTGATAACTTTAATAGATCCTATTGAACCAAAGCATCCGTTAGTTATACTTAAGACTTACACAATAATTGCATATTATACAAATGCTATGACAATAAGTCATTATTTCTTACCTTTTCGTTCTAAAAGTATAGGTGCTATATTTAGTAAGATAGAAACAATTGTCAAAAACCATAATGCCCTTTCCATACCAGGTACCACATCCATTAAAGCTGCCCAATCTTCCACTTTTACCCACACCGATACAAGACTGTATTCTGCACAAAGTGTTAATGCTGTAAATGATAATCCCATCGCCATAGCAAGCTTATAATCCTTTCCTGCTTTATACATATAAAGATTTATAAAAGTTACGATTATTGCAATAATCCCTAATATTACCCACATAACTATACCTCCATATATTTTTATTTATGTCGTTGAATTACATGCTGCAGTTACAAAGATCATGAGCATAATTATAAAGAGAATAAATGATTGTTTTTTCATTTTAAACCGCCCTTATGTATATTTACCTCGTAATATTTTTGCACCACTTCTGCAAGAAGTGGATCTAGATCGTCGTGATTTATACTGTCACTAGATTGCATGAACTCTTGACCGCATACCTCTTTTGTTATTTCAATCCCAGTGTAATTAATTTTAATCTTTTTAGAACTTCCTCGATCATATTCAACACTGCCGTTTCCAATTTCTCTAACACATTCTTTGTTAATCTTAGTTCTTTTCCCATTCTTATTTACGTAATAGTATTGATTAGTTATTGTCCCATAATCCATATCAAAAGTAGAAGTAGTATAGTAACCTTTATCATTTACAGTATAAACTTCATGATGGCCTTCTCTTTTGACTTCAGGAGCACCTTTTACGTTATAAAAGGCATATACATACCCCTCATAATTTTTAGGAATTAAATAAATATCATTAGTCACATTATTATCTGTGCAACCTATCAGAGTAAAAAGAGCAAAAGATAGGGCTAAAATAGTTTTTTTCAATCTTCTCTCCGCCTTTCCCATACCCTTATTTTACCATGTATTGTTCTCGCTTTCTTTTTTATTATTCCCTAACAAGATGCTTAATTGGTATAATGTTGGTAAAAAAGTAAGAGGTTGTCTTAATATGAATAACAAGAGTAAACGATTAATATTTAGAACCCTTGTTCTATCAACTTTATTTTTAGCTATAGGTTTTACGCTATATCAAAACTTTAATAAAAACGATGGACATCTAAGAATAGGTGATAAAGCCCCTAATTTTTCATTAAAAAGTATTGATGGTAAAGAAACCAAACCCAGTCACATAAAGGGCAAACTAGTCTTAGTAAACTTTTGGGGATCTTGGTGTGAACCATGCAAGAGGGAGATGCCACTCATTGAAAAAACTTATAAAACCTATAAAAACCAAGGATTCGAAGTTTTATCGGTTAATATGAGAGAACCCTACTGGACTGTATTAAATTATATTAAGCAAGAGGGACTTACGTTTGAAGTTTTACAAGACTCAACAGGAGAAATGACCAATGCTTATAATGTTTACTACTTGCCTGCTACCTTTCTAATAGGGAATGACGGAAAAATACTAGCTAAACATGAAGGAGAAATAAAGAAAGAGCAAATGGATACCTGGATAAAAAAATATTTAACTAATTATCATCGAAGTTAGAAGAAATAGGGCTGTATATTCCATGAAGTTCTAGTTCACCTAACAACATATTACCTGAAATCAAAAAGGATCTTTGATAGAAAGATCCTTCATAGTGTTGAAAAATAATTTAAGTAACGGGCAAAATGTAGATGCTACTTGACCCTCAAGATAGGGTCTTGGTCATGGAAAGCTATGCAAACAGGAATAGAACTTGTGCTGGATAGTTCTTTAAAGACTTTGACATAAGATACAACGGTTCTCGTGACTAAATAAATGGTCGAACCAATTGCTACATTACTACCGTCAAAACCATTTTTTGAATAAATCTCACTGAAACGTTCTAAACTTGGACCTTCCAGATCTTCAATCCAGTCACAAGCCCAGTCCTCTTCATTATCTTCTAAAGGACTATACTCCTCACAAATAAAAAATGTACTATCCCAATTGTTATCTAAGTCATACTCAAAATAAATAGCTTTAGCTGACTCGCTTTTTGCAATATCTAAAGCTTTATTTAGCCCGATTTTTAACTCATCAGTATAGGCATATAAGTCTACTTCCTTTATTTCATTAGATAGCTTAATACCAGCAAGTTTCAAGCAGAGTTGATAATATTTAACTTCAATTTCGTCCAAGGTTTTTTCATTTAAATCTTTTTGTAATTCTTCTAATTGCTCAAAAATATCCATTTTTCCTCCTCTATTTGTAACTTTCAATTTCTCTATATCTATTATTTTATCTGTTTCCTTCTTCAAATAATCTGTCCCTTTAGTTGAGGAAGAAAATCATAAAAATAGGACTTTCAATCAAATTCACTCGTAATTTATCAATCTTTATTTCAAATAACCGAACTTTGTTTTAAATGATACAGTTGCTGAAGGTATAAGGTTATTTAAAGTTTTTCATTTAGAAACTCTGGTCCTTTCTTTGATTAACATAACCCTCGATGTCAGAAGTTAACTACTCGATTTTTTTGTCTTTATCAGGAAGATTGTTAAACACATCTTCATACTCTTCAAACCCTTCAGGATTCCAATATTCTTCTGGGTATCCATTCTCATTAAATATCATTCTTAAATATTTAATAGCTTCATTCCAAGTATTAAATTTCAAAAACGCATATGGAGGATAACCTTCATCATTCCAAACAATCCATGTTCCGTCTAATAACTGTGTGGCAAAATAGAAACAATCCGGAGGAAGCTGAAAGATACTAAAGGTATTCTCCAAGACTTCATTCCAAGATGTAAAACCTAATTGGTTTGCAAAACCTTCATATTTTCCAAAGAAAAGTGTTTTTATGAATTTAGAGATCCGTCTCATCAGTTCTTGGACTCCTTTTTATTTAATTACTTCAAAAAGTGCAGCAAGAGTAACCCCACTTATCTTTTTTTCTTTCTCATTGAGATAGTAGTCTTCTGGACTATGAAAAGTTTTAACAATCCGGGTCACTCCCTTCGTGTGTTGATAAAAATGGTAGCTCTTAAAAAATAAAACACTAGAAAAACCCGCATAATGTGGATTTTCTAGTGTTTATTTACTTTGTTGCTTGTGTTGCAGGCAGACCTTCGGTATGGATAAACGAAGAATCCACATTTGCACTTGAAGATGTTTTCACTGCTGTAAAATCAAACGAAGTTTTTGTTTTAGCTTTGAGGTCTTTAATGATTATCGTTCCTTTTTTACCGGCTAATGATAGATTCGTGTGATCAATCACGAGAGCTTTACGGTCAGCCGTAAGAGAATAAGAAGTAGGATCAAATTCCACTACACTTCCGTTGCTATATTGAACATTGAATTGCAGCCAAGCCATTACATCGCCTGCTGTATATTCTTTCGGTACTGCTTCAGTCAAATTAATTTTCGTTTGAGTAGTAGAAATCACTTGCGCATTTGTAACCCATGGGATATACAAACTTTCTTTTCCTAATACAAAGAAAAACGTTCTATATAACAAATTGGCAAATTCGCCACGAGTAATATTTAGGTTTGTACCGTAAGATGTATGAGTCTTGCCTGATGTAATTCCGGTTTCATATAAAGCTTCAATATAAGGCTTGAACTCTCCACTGGCATCTGTGAATGGAGTTTGCTTTGCATGCTTCTCCAATTCATATGCTGTTACCAGAAATTTAGCCATGGCGCCACGGCTTAGAATCTGTCCTGGTTTAAACTGTGTTTTCGTTACACCAGAAATCACACCGATTTCCGCAAGGGCATTGACAGATCCTCTTACGCGGGTATTTAAGTCTTTAAAACCTGCATCAAGTGCATTTTTTGTATCAAGCATGAGCATATTAGCTAAAATAACGGCTGCATCGCCTCGTGTTAACGTTTGGTTTGTACCAAATTTTGTTGCCGAAATACCATTGACTACTTCTATATCATATAAAAAGCTGACAGCTTCATCATATTGACTTCCTACATCTACAAATGGATGGTTCGACTCTGCGCTCACTGGAACTGCTAAACTAGATATGACTACTGTGATAGCTGTTACAGCTGTGAATAGCGAATATTTGTTCAATGGGTTATCTCCTATTCTTCAATTCTTAGAATGATTCTACCATACCCCATGTCATAGGTAAATATTTACAAACAGAAGATTTCTAGAACTCCATCTGTAACATTTAAATTACGCTGGACTAAAAGTTCACTATAACCCTTATCTACAGCCACTGAAAAACACTTTATTTTGAAAAAAATTGGTCAAAATAAAGTGTTTTTCAAATTACTTTTGTAATTATTGATCAATTTCAATAGTCTCTATTGCATTAAAGCACCCGTTAGTTTAATGAGAGTTAATCTTGTTCCCATCTTAAAAAAGCCCAAAATTGCAGCATTTCCATTTTTAAAGGGTATGTATGATTTAAATATTCCTCTTCAACAACCTTAATGATGGGGAAATCAGCTACTACCTCCGTACAGGCAATGCTTAATATTTCTTTTTCTTCCTCAGTTGGTTCACCGTCAAAATAGCCTTTCCAATACAGCGTTTCGTTTTCTAATGATACCGTTAGCCCTCTTAGTTTGTTGGGTATTGCGCTTAAAAGGGAATAATGGCAACTAATAATCAAATCATTTATCGCTGGAACCATAATAAACACCTCTGTTTAATGATTGTCTCCTAATAAATTACAGTATCTCTTATTCAAGCAACCTACCCCTATAGTTAAAGAAAAAGTTCTGAAAAATAGGATTTCAATCAATCTTTACTTTCAATATTCGAACCTTGTTTTCAATGATACAGCTGCTGAAAGTATAAGAATATTTAAAGCTTTTCAGTTAGAAACTCTGGTCCTTTCTTTGATTAACATAATCCTCGATACAGGAAATTAAAAATTATCCTTCACTAAGGATTCTTTTTAACATTTTGGGTTTTGATTCTCTCAAGCTTTTAACAAACTTTTCTCCAAAGATACAAATAGATCGTTGCCACGGATGGGATAAATATCCCCATTCAAAATCTTTCTGTAAGAAAAAATAATAATCTCCATTTGGAAAAAAGGGAACAAGCCATTCATCGAACTCATCTTTTATAAACTCTAACCTGGGATTTACCCAATATCCATCATGTTGCCAATCCAAAGCATAGATATAATCATCTTCATTTGTACACTCAATGAAAGCCGATATTAGCTTATTCTCTAAATCAATGTGATCTTCATCATCCCAATCATCCCAATAACCCTTAAAATAATCTGATATGTCATAAATAACAAAAGGACTTGGAACTTTATACGAATTTCGATTATCTGTATTGGGATTAAAAGAAAATTCTTTGCAGAATCTGTTCCAAATGTCATCATATTCTTTCTCGTTTAATAGAATCCAATTTTCCAAAATTTCTTCACTTCCGTTTCATAGCATATTATTTAATCAATTATACTGTCTAACTCATATTTTGCCATTCCAGTTCACGTAATGTCACAATATCGAAATCAAAAAAGAGCTTCCAATAGGAGATCCCTTTAACTACTTAACTAAAACCTTCGTCAATGAAAAGCCTAATTTTTTAATCAGTAATACCTAAACATAGTTATTGATACTTATTGTATTTGTTTGAATCAAATAGGTGGTACCAAGTATCTGATTGTAATTTTGCTTTTTTATTTATTTCTATAAATTCTTTAATGTCCATACTTAATTTGTTCTCCAATTGAGGGAGACGTTCACCCCAAGTCCAACCAACTAATATATTCTTAATTGACTTGTCCGAAAGAATGTTTTGAAAGAACTTATTATCCAGCGTGATTTTTTTACCATCTTTATGAACAAAATTGCAAGAACACATGCCATCGGTTAATGTGAAGTTAGGATATTGACCCTCAATTTTTATATCGTTACTTTTATCAGAAATTGATTTCATTAATTCTTCAGCGCATATCTTTTTACCTTCCTCGGTTACTTTTAAATGTATAAAATAACACACTTACTCCACTCTCCCTCTCATTTTGATAACGCCTTAGAGTTCGTGTCATTTTTCTATAGAGTATCTATTATCTTCTAGACTTTTGAGTTCATCCCCCTTAATAATGTCTTTTGAGAAAAGTGCTTCCTCAAAATTATCATCATCTACTAGATACGAGTCTCCATCATCTACTCGCCAATTAAATGTAGTAATATCAATTGGCTCTAATAGATCCCCAAGTAAACTTCCGTATTCATTTGGTATTTCAAAAGTAATCCCTCTCTTCATTAAGCATACCTCCAAAACTTAATCGTTTGCTTGGACTATCTGACTCTAAGTCTTTACATGGTTTCAACCATTGAAAACAAGAAGCATTCTACAATCATTTTGCATCGCTACTTTATCTAAAAGGACAATTAACTTAAAATATTTCCCTCGTTCTTCAACCACAATGAGTTTTGCTCCTTACCTCTATAAAAGTAGACATCCTCCCTTAATATCTTTTCATCCTATCACAAAAGTGGTACCATTTTCTTATTGAGGAAATGTTTGATTTCCTCGCACTCCCCTTTCTACCGATTGGGGGTTTTATTATGCTACAAAAAAGGAACGTACGTTCTAAAAAATGTCAAGGTGAAGCCAATGGCCTATTCTACAAGATTGGAGGATTACATTTTTTCTTTATATCAATCCATTCACATCTATGAACCTGAACAACTAAGGATTGAACTTATTGCAAGTCGACTAGGTGTAAATGTGGAATACATAGGCGGTGTTAGTAAAACGATTCATATGCCGGAACAACCTCTCATTCTTATCAATCGGCACTTAACTCCAGAAGCCCAATGGCAAGATTTTGGCCACGAATTAGGGCATTTATTGCGACATTGCGGCAACCAAATGTGCCTCCCTCCTCCCTTTATCGAATTACAAGAGTGGCAGGCTAATAACTTTGCCCTACACTTTTGTATTCCTACCTTTATGATGGAACAATTAGAGTTCCCTTGGCGGAAACAAGAAGTAATTTACTTACTGGCACGAACTTTTACGGTTGAATTTTCTTTTGCGGCTCACCGTCTAGAAAGATGGCTGCACCAAAAAGAAAGTCTGTATTTTTGGCAAGATATGTCCGAAGCTCAAGAACACTATTTGTAGCCGCGTGCTAATGGAATGATACATAAGCAAACGGAAAAGCTTAAACTATGGTTAAAAGACAACAGTAGAGAATTTGGGGTTTTTGTGGAGATTAAATATACTACCAAGACTGAAGAAGCAGTAAAAATTACTCTCAGAGAGATTCCTAAATGAATAAGCAAAATTAAAAAAAGCTCCCTATCCACTAAGGACCAGGAGCTCTTCTCTTATTTTTCTTCTCTAATTTGTGGATTAAATCCAAAGTGATGGGAAATATTCTGTTGAGCTGTCGAAGCTGATTCCAGCGTATTAAACACGCCTGTCCAGATTCTTTTCTCCTTAGCAAATGGTTTATATCCCAACTTAGCGCCGATTAGTTTGGCTTGCTTCTCCGCTTCTGTGTTCGTTTTAAAAGCACCCGTATAGATACGGTACTTTCCTTCTGTAACGACAGCAGCCTTTGTCTCTTCCTTATTCAAAAACCATGATAGCCGTTTGTTTCCTATTAGCTGATTCAAGTCTACGTTCCCTTTTACACCAGCCAAGCGACCAGTGTCAGTATATTGGTGTAGATCACAAGGATAGTCGGGCTTTTTTCCACCATAACGTGGAATCCAAACAAAATCTGCTTTGATTTTGTCTGCTTGAAACAGCTTGTACGTATGATGACCGACATACAGTCCCACTTTTTTCGCTCCCAATCTTCGTAGCTCATCAATGAAAGCCTGTGTACTGGCTCTCATATCGTCCATCGTTTTTACTTCCACATCAGCCACCCAGAATAGCGCTTCTTTGTCGCCCCTTTCCCAAAAATCTTGCGCTTCTCTTTTGGCATCGCTAATAGAAACAAAGCGACAAAAAGCATAGTTGCCAAATGGCACTCCATACTTTTTAGCTCCGGCTGCATAGTTTTTATATTGTCGGTCCCGCACTCGGGACCCGTCTTGAACCCTGAGAATAGCGAGGGACAATTCTTTTGATGCTTTGCTCCAGTCAATATCCCCTTGATGATGGGACAAGTCTGCAATTTTACTCATTTATCTTTCCCTCCAACCGTTTTCGCCCTTTTCTCCCCTCAACTCGACTTACCTTTGCCTCTAACTCTGACTTTACCCACTCTGTTATTTTCTTTAGAAGCCATTCCGGTACCCATTCTCCCCAGCCTGCACGAATACTATTAGCGGTCATGGGGTGAATCACATGGTATAAGACACCGAGTGATAACAAGCCAAACAAAATTCCCGGCAACCCTAACGCTGCATCTAGCAAGTGGCCACCTGCAGGTCAGAGAAGTATAAAAAAGTACGGAAGACACCATATAATCCGTACTTGCTTGCATACGATTTATCTTTTTTAGAAGCTCTAGTCTCACTCATCCAATCCATTGCTATAAAAAACGCTACAGCAAGCATCAATGCTCGTACTGTTTCCCTTTTTCCGCAAAAGTTTTCAAATAAAGGTGTAAATAAAGCTCCCATAAGAGCCGCACCTATTCGTTGAACTGAATCCATTGCCTCACCCCTAATATAAAATAAAAGAATGTCTATAGAGACATTCTCAAAAAATCAGCGTATAACTTATCAAGACTCACCAATAACTCTTTGGAGTACCTCCTTGGATATTACCCTAGCTTTAACCCATCCTTTTAGAAGAGAAACTAAATGCTCTTCTTCTAAATCTAAAGGGCGAGGCACGAAACTTTCTTTTTCATCTCTATCTCTTTTGTAATATGCAAACCTTATCTCTGTTGTCCCTTTTTCTCTAACAAGAATTTTTTCAATGGCATAAACTGAATCTCCTGATGTAACTTCTCCTTGCTCAAGCAACTAGCAGCATTTCGTGGATTTAATTACTTTACTAACTAACATTACCTCCCTTTCATACAGGCCATTCGACACATCGGCGAAGCAAACCTTTTTTCATAAAAAATACATCTATCCTGTTTGGTGTTGCATTATCTTCTGGATGTAATAAAAAAGCCAACAGGTTACTGTCAGCTTTTTTAAGGTACTTAAACCCTCTTGTATTAACGTAAATCTTCACTCTTTCAGAACAGATTCTTTAGGGGATTCTGCACCCTCCAAAACAAAATATTTGCCATCGACTTTGTCTAGGACCCAAAAAAATGGAGGCTTATCCTCAGAATTTTCATCAGAATCTTTCTTTGGTTCTACCATAACCATAGTCCAACCATTTTCATAATTTGAATCTAAACCCCCTACAACTTCTTTACGGATGTCTCCTTTGTTCAACTCTTTAAACTCTAGATTTTCAGTTCCCCCCAAATCATGCACAATCTCAGCCAAGTCGGACGAAGCTTCTACATAGCGCCCTCTAATTTTCTCATACTGAGAAGATATCTGCTCAAACGTTTCAATGTCTTGATTCAAAGCCGCTTCATACCACTCTTTTACTGTTTGTTCAGATGAACTACTACTTGAACAAGCACTGAGTAGAAAAACAAATATAAGTGCCATAAAGACTTTTTTCATTATAACTCTCCTAACCACTGATGTTTTTCTCTTGGTGATCAAATAAAGAATAATATTACCAAATCAATTCCATAAGAGAATTTTTAATAGATTGAACAAACTCATACATTGATTAATTTGATATACCATCTGTTTTTGAACCAATAGTACTAGGATAATATATCTAACATAATTACACAATACATGAAAATATATATCATTCTGGTTAGTTTTTATAATTCGATAAAGGATAGTTCAGCAAATTACATTTATATTGATTAACCTTAACAGGTGTGTATTTTCAAGTGCCATATTGTCGTCCCGACAAGTCATGAAAAATAACTCCTATTGTTCAGCAGCGTTTACATCTAATACTTGATAGACGATCTCTTTTAAGTTGGACAGTTTTGGAACCTGCTCCTTTTGGTAATTTCCATTCAATATATTTCTTGCCTAAATTTTGATCACAGATTAAATCAGCTGGTGCACGTTCATTAAGGCTTTCCATGATCTCCAATGTTTCTTCTAGAAGGAATTTAGAAAAAAAGCCATGAGTAACAGCATTCTGATTTCCTTTTGTAGCAGTCCCAGCTTTATTGACTTGGCGTTTATATTTCCCTTGGGTGCACTTCTCTTTTTTGTGTGCACACTTTTTCAGAGAGTGCACCCCGGTCACGGTTCCATCCATAACGCTTTTTCCAAGACTTTACCGTGTTAATAGATACCTCGTACTTTTCAGCAATATCTTTGTACTTCATGCCTTTGACGTAATCTTTCTCCGCTAATATATATATCTTTCAGTCATGCTACATCACCTGTCACCTCCGATATTTATGTTTGTTTTGGAGCAAAGAAAAAAGCACCCATTTATTCGGATGCTTTGAATAATTCATCTTCCCTGGCTACCTTAATACAGCGGGTCATTTAGAACAAAAACAGAGTTAGGTGTGACCATGTATTAACTTTAGACATTTCAACTGCTGATAAAAACCTTCCTTATCCTGCAACTGTCAGAAGAACCATAATTCCATTGGTCAAACCGTGAATAATGACCGAAGGCCAGATAGAATCAGTACGTTCATATGCCAAGGCAAAAATTATACCACTCAAGAAATTTACAGGCATAACATTATAAGTTGGAATATGAATAGCTGTGAAGATTAATGAACTTAGTAAAATGGCTCCGACTATACTTATGCGTGTACGTAACCAGCGGTATAAAAAACCACGATAGAATATTTCTTCATATATTGGCGAGATAACTGCGGCAGCTATAAAAGCAATTAAGGCATTAAAGAAAGTTACATTTTCCTGCAAGGCCTCTGTTTTGCTGTTCTCATACGTATTTCCAATAAAGCTAGTAAGCACCATAACTATCGTGGCACCAACCATTAAGACAATAGTCAGCATGAAAATAATTTTCCAATCCTTTTTAGAAAATGCTCTTATCCCTACTTCACTCCAAGAAAGTTTTTTTGGGCGGAGAGCAATAAAGTATACGCCTAGAATAAGAACAATTGCTATTGTTAGCCCCATTAAAGTCCCTGAATATAGATCATTATCAAGCCATTGAGAATAAATTGGCCAAACGACAAATTTAATACACCCTATTACAAATCCAAATTCAAGTAACATCAATAATACAAATTCTTTTAAACCCCAGTGATCCTGTTCCTTCCAATTCACTTCATTTGTTTTCATTCACTTTCCCTCTTTCTTCACGTGTTATAATTTAACTATATTAGATGACGCAACGTCATCTTCAATCTTTATTTTCAGGAGGAATGAAATGAAACAATGGACGACAGGTCAAGTATCTAAGGAGCGAAACATTTCCGTTCGCACACTTTGTTATTATGATCAAATTAATCTCCTCACCCCAAGTTATAAGGATGATAAAGGACGACGATATTACTCAGAAGAAGACTTATTCAAGTTAGAAAAAATTATTATTCTAAAATCACTCTCACTCCCACTAAAGAATATTCGCGATTTATTAGATAAGCTCTCCTATAAACAAATTTTGATCTCTCATCATAATTACTTACAAGAACAACTTTCAAAAATTCAAACCAGCATTTCTAACACAGCTTCACTGATCAATATGATCGATTTGGAAGAATGTTTGTCTTGGGAACATGTCTCCCGCATTGTTCAAACTTCGCAACATAACTCTAAAAAATGGATGGACTATTTTGAAGATGATGAAAAGATACTCCTGCAAGAGACAATTCCAAACCTTGGCAGCAATAAAGAGATAACACAACGGTATATTTCTTTGTTACGGCGAATTAAATGGTGTATAAAACACAATATTAAACCGGAATCAGACGAAGGTTATCAAATTGCTCTCGAATTAATAGACATATCGAACGACACCTTCCAAGGAGATACAGAATTAATGGATAAGTTTTGGAAAGTCAGAAAACTGCAGACTGACGAAACAGGACTATATCCGATTTCCGAAGATGCACTAGAGTATGTAGAACAATGCCTTTCCTATGCAACAGAGTTAAGAGCAGGTATATAAATAGCCAGTGTAAAGCATTATGACAACGCACCCTTTAAAAACTCAATGAAAGACGGCGTATTTCTTATAGAATGCTGAGAATGCGGAATAAAGAAAAATATTTAACCCCATCAATGGACGGGGTTTTTATTTTAAGAAAAAAGCATCCCGAGGGATGCTTAATCAAAATCGAAGAGCTTAGGATATTTTCTTCTTCATAAAGGATCTTATTATAATTAAGATTTTTTATTAATTTCATCCAACAACTTGATAATAGTGTCATTTTGAGCTTTAATAGCCTTTAAACTTTTTTCAATCATACTACTTGAGAAAAATACAATTAGTATAAGTGCTATTCTAATAATCCAATCCATATACTTTTCTCTCCATTTTGAAATTCTATTACATAATATACTACTAGACTTTATTAAAAGAACGACTTCCACACTCTGTTTAAATTACAACCGTGTCGGAGCTTTCACTTAACTGAAAAATAAAAAATGCCATCGAAAAGTGACGCCTTGTATAAAGTTCTTCTGTAACATTCAAACAGTAGCCTTAATTTTATACTTCTTCACAAAATCCAAATTAACGCTACCATTTTCTACTACGTAAAATCCTTTCGCTTTTTCAAGCTCATCTTTCAGTTCCTTTTCAGAATTCCTCTCCGCCTCAAGCGTGATAACCTGATTATTGATTAAATGAAAGTCAATTGAATATTTTTTTATTCTCCCCCCTCTATCTACATAGTTCGATAGAAGGAAGTTTTTACCTACAGTATTCATTCGACAAATACCAACAATAGAAAAATTTCCTTAAGGTGCCTCTAACTGAGTATTTCTTATAGAACACGTAGAGTGTGGGAAGAAAAAGATTATCTATCCCTGTTATTCAACAGTGTTTTTATTTTGCATACAGAACAAGCACCTCAAAGAAGATGCTCTGTTTAAAACTTATCTCGCCTTTTTATCATCCATCTTTTTAATCAAGGATGTAAACTCTTTTAAATATTCATCAGTGGTAACTAGCCCTTTATGGGCCAGGACATTAACCAATGCCACTACACTTGCTGAATGAACCTCATCACCATTTAAGTGTTTAATACCTGTTTTTTCATAAGCACTATTCAAGTCTTTTTCTTGCAAGTTACCAACCACCTTCTATATTTAACTTTTATCGAGTAGTCACCTCAAATAAAAACAGCTAAAGAATAGCTGCCACTGTTTATTCCTGTTCATATTCTTTTATATACTTCATTCCTTCCGCGGTTAACTCCGGACCTTTGCTACCATTATTTGTGGCATCAATTTGAACTAGATCGCTCTTTTTAATATGGTCTATTTCGGCTTCAAATTGCTCCTCATTCATAGAAAAGTCATTCTGATGAGGTTTTTTCCCGTTCTGAATTGCTTTTAGGACTTTGTACATAAACTGGTCTCTTTCCATATGGCCTCCTCTGTGTTAGCTCTCTAGAGATTTAGTTGATTGGTTGCCTGCTAACTTGCTTATAAGTTCCCTGTGCATACTTGGAGTAAACACTCTAGTTATACAAAAACTATCTTTCTTTATTACTCTTAAGAGCCTCTTAAACGAGAATAATCTTTTTATAGGGTCTACCATATGAGGAATGTTTTACCGCTCCGTTCCTGCCTCCCATTCTAACAAGCCGAATGATGCTCTTGCAAAACCGTATCCTTTGGAACATCCGGAACATATTCTGCAAATTGCTCTATAATTTTCTCTCTCAACCGTCTGATATATTACTTTATGCATAATAAGCACAAAGATTCTGGCAAACATGAAAATAAAGACCATAAACATGAATGCAATGGATGTATTTGTGATCAATTAAGAAAGTTATAAACACAGACAGAAGTAGACGTTTTTTTATCTAGTGGCCAAGTATTAGAAGACGTAGTATTTATTAACTTTGATCGGGATAACTGCTGTGCCTTCTTTTCAGATCCTGAAACAGAACCAGGCTCAACCCTTATTGTAGACTGCCAAAGAATTGATGCGATTCGTATCGAAGCAGACTAATGAATTTCAACTGTCAAGTTTAAAGTAGTGGTTGGAAAAGGCTGGGAGCTTTCCTGGCTTTTTTATTTTCTTCTTTCCAATTCTTTCTGAACTTAATCCAGTATGTAATATTGTTTCTTCCCGTACTCTTCAACTGGACCACTTACCGTCAACATGATAGTTGTATATCTTTAAGCGTTTTTTGCCAATAAGCACAATCCCTCTGCGAAAGACTTTTGCTTTTCACTTTTATTAAAGGTCCCCAGTAGATTCCGCCTTCTTTTTTCAATGAAATGCTACTTAGTATATAAGACTTATTTTTCTAAACAAGTACAAGTTTCCAGTAAAGTCTGATATAATCTCTCTTGTTGACAAATTTCTTCAATATACTACAAATGATCTTCATAATTATAATAGTTACTAGAAAGGAGAACTTATTGTGCTTCCAATAGAACTTATTTGTCATGAACTCAAACGTTTAACAGACGACTATTATAAATGTGAAAATTCCACTATAAAAAACCTTATATATTCTGATATCAAACTTTTAAGCAAAGCTCTGTTTCTTAGTGACCAGTCGGATATATAAACAGCTTAAGAATCTATCTCTTTGAATACACACTACTGACAGACCCCAACTTACTCTATTAAATGAACTTGGCCTTAGATAAGCCGGGAGCTTTCCTGGCTTTTTTATTCTCTCCCCATCTTCTCTAGATCACTCTAATAATGCGCTAAGTGCTGCTATGTTTTTTAAATTAATTGTGCCCACATTTGACATCATCCTCTTTTGCTAAACTTCCCTTCTTTTTTACAAAATGTTACATATAAGTAAAATTTATTGTCACATCTTCCATATACAAAGAATAAAATGTAAACTATAATTGTAAACAATAGAGGTAAAAGGAATTTATTACAATTTAATTCAGGCATAGAGATCCACGTCCTTTACCACAAATAAAGGGAGGTAATGATCGTGTCTTTAGAACATACAAAAAACATGTTAAAAACAATGATGTTTTATAGTAGCAGTCAAATTACTCACAGTGTTTCCAAAAACCAAAAACCGCTACTCTCTATAAGCTACAAAAAAGAAAGCAATATTTTTGAAATAACTTATTTAGAAACAGCTGCTGTTGAAACTTACAGTGATATTGAATCAACCGCTCTGGCAATAGAAGAAGCCACAAATAACTAATTTTAAAACATACTCCATAGGGTCAAAGTGGTTTCTATTTCCATATTGAACTAAATCACCACTTTTCACCTCTTTTCAAAGCTACCTAGATTATATTTCTAAAACTCTGTATATTCTCTCTCTGGATTCTCACCGGCAACATGAGAGCCAATCCGCCTCTCTGCATCTTTTGCTAAGTGAAGCAGCCCCCTCGGTCCGAAGACTCTTAATCTGCGATTCCATTAAAATGCTCACTTCTTCCTCTCAACACCTATTATTTTTCAGCAGCTTTTTCTTTTGTTTTTTTGAAAATCAATATTATTAAGGTTATAAATAACCCACCAACGATCGTTAAAGGAAAGAGCAAAGTATTGATAAAATGCTGATAAATCCATGTATCAAAAAGCATAAGTTTCACCTCAATCATTTGCTATTTCTTGTAGTATGAACACTAAGAGCTATCCTTATGAAAAAGTGAATCACATACACTGCTTTATTTCGCTCCTTCCACGGCTTGTGCATTAATATCAGTATTTAATTCCTAAAGTCTTGTGGTAACATTTTTAGTACAAAAAACAATTTAGGAGGCAATTTTATGTCATTTGCAAATACTCCCGCCCCGCCGTATTACGCTGTTATTTTTACTTCTCAACGAACCGAAACAGACGCTAAAGGATATGACAGTACAGCTCACTTAATGGTTAAGCTTGCTTCTAAACAGGACGGGTTTTTAGGCTTAGAAAGTTCAAGAGATCAGAATGGGTTAGGTATAACCGTTTCCTACTGGGAGTCATTAGAAGCCATCAATCGATGGAAGGAGCACATTTCACATCAAAAAGCTCAAGAAAAAGGGAAAAAAGATTGGTACTCCGCATACATAACTCGTATTTGCAAAGTAGAACGCGACTATTCCCTTTCCGAATAATAATACTTCTGAGGCTTCCATTATATGAAGCCTTTTTATTGCATATTTTGTGTCTATTATGACTCTGAGACGTGTTTATTCTGCTTACTGTTATCAATATATATCCTTAATAAGCTCCCCTCCTCCTCTCACCTTCTTTTTCCTCCTCACATAAGCCCGATACTCTTCTGTCGGCAAAAACCCTTCATGATCGAGACTATATTGTAAGCAAACTCAAGGATTGAAGTGACTCTCTAAACAAATATCCATTCCAATCCGCTCCTCTTGATTCAGTTTTCAAAGTCCGTTACAATAGAAACAATCCTATATTTTCTAAACATCTGACTCGCTCTGCCAAGCGAGTCTTTTTCATTCCGCTGTTTTAAAGGTTGCCCCAAGGTGCTCAATTAAATAATCCTCCAAATTCTTTTCTAGATCACTTCCCCATTGATTTCAATAATGTCATCCCCTACTAAGATTTCATCACCGAAAGCATCCATACCAACATGTTCTGGCTGACTCATCATGTTTGCATAACCTGTTTCCATCGTACGAGTAATTACTGGATGTTCGATGTTCATTGGATTCGCCTTCCTTTTTACTAATAATGTGAATATTCCCTCAAAAAGTAAAATATGTTATAATATTCTTATTCGCCCATATGGCGGTGAGCAACTCCAACTAGCTTGCCGCTTTTCCTTTTGAGGCGAAATAACGTTTTTTAGCTTCAAACTCTACTGATAAAAGTAAAATTGGCTTATCCCCCATTTCCTTACAAAGCTTTCTTCCTTCAGAAACCTTCATTAAACGACTTGCTGATAAAGTGAAACACATTTTTGTCATCCCCCCTATAGGAAGCTGGTTATCCAAAATCTAAGAAGTAGCCGCTTCAAATAAATCGAAAACCAAAAAGTTTGATGAAATCAGCTTGTATGCTCAAGATTACAACGCTAGCGACAGTGAGCGTACAGAGTTTGAGAATTACATCGTTAATGAATATAAAACTGGTAAGTATCTATCAGACATAGAAAATGACGAGTATATGCTAACTAACATCTTTAAAGCTGAGGTTGCCGATGCTTACTATGATCACCGAGGACAGGCAGTACACCGATCGCCCTCTTCGCTTTTGATTTTTGGCAGAATACAAAGTATACATACAGAGGCATTGATATTGTGAATAGCCATGAGGTTAAAACCAATGAGGAACAGATGAATAAGTCTTTGGCGAAGATGTATTGAATAAAACAGAAACTCCCACTGAAGAAATTGGAGTGGTGTACAGAGATAATACAGTTGTTTAATTTACAATAAAGTCATTTAAAAACGTCAGTCATGCTATTCAACAATCAGGCCATTTTGTTGAATAAAAAAAGGAGTTGTTTGTAGGTTAATCGAAGCTAATCATGAAGATAAAAAAGGATAATGGAGAGGATAAAATGAAGGTTATTGGTCTTATTGGCGGAATGAGTTGGGAATCTTCTGTTGAATATTATCGGATTATCAATGAAGAAGTTAAAAGAAGGTTAGGGGGATTACATTCAGCGAAATGTCTTTTATATAGTGTTGATTTTCATGAGATTGAACGTTACCAATCAGAAGGCGCCTGGGAGATGGCCGGTGAAATGTTAGGTAATGCTGCGCGTTCTTTGGAAAAGGGAGGAGCTGACTTTATTGTCATTTGTACTAATACGATGCACAAAGTTATAGGTGACATCCAGTCAAAAGTTAATGTCCCACTTTTGCATATCGCAGATGCAACAGCAGCTCAAATTAAAGAGAAAGGAATTAATTCTGTTGGGTTACTAGGCACAAGGTACACAATGGAGCAGGATTTTTATAAATCACGCTTGGAGTTTAACGGTATACAAGTTATTGTGCCAAATGACAATGAAAGAGAGATTGTAAACAAGATTATTTACGAAGAGTTATGTTTGGGTAAGATTCATCATGAATCAAGGAATTATTATAAAAAAGTTATCCAAGGTTTAATCGAATCTGGCGCTAAAGGGATTATATTAGGCTGTACAGAAATTGGGTTATTGGTAAAGCCGGAGGATTCTGTTGTTCCTCTATTTGACACAACCTACATACATGCTTTTGAAGCTGTAAATATGTCCTTAAAATAAGGTTATGAACTTTTTAAAGATTTTTTAATTCTTCCGCAAACGGGCGCGATTGTGGAAGAAAACTTAGATTTTTAAACGACTTTATTGTTATATTTTTTAGTGTAATGAAGTATCCTATATCAAAAATTAAATAACATATTTTTAACCCCGTCCTAAATTTAGAACGGGGTTATGCTTGTTTGATCTTTTAAAATAAATAACTTTATTGTCATTTTACAAGTGGGAGTTTTGCTTTATTTGCCTGATATCCCTCCCAGCGCAAACAGATGGAGGTTTTTTCAAATTACTCTTATGATTATGGATCATTTTAATAGGTTTATTGGGTTGAAGCCCCTGTTAGTAAAGCAAGGAAGTTGAAATAATTCGCCTAGCCGTTAACCATACATAAACAGAAACTAAAAATAAACAACCGGGCATGACCGCCCGGTTGCACATCATCCTGTATTAATTAAATTCAACATCGATTCTTTTTTTATCCTGGCTTGGATCATTTAATTTAGGCATACAAATTTCCAATATTCCATTCTTATATGTGGCTTTCATATCTTCTTTTACAGAAACCCGTGCCGGCAAACTAATGGAACGCTGGAATCGGCCGGTAAAACGCTCTTGTGTGTACAAGTGTTCACTCTTAATTTCCTGTGACGTGTTATTGGTTCCACTGATTGAAAGCAGAGTGCCTTCCGAATCTAAGGTAATATTTTCTGGCCGTGTTGGCGAGTGAACGTAATGGTTCGGACGGAATTATGGACATAGATAATCTCCTCCTATGAATTGTCATATAAACGAGATTTTCTATTAAAGAATTGCATTCAGTTTAAAACTAGTTTGACTCAGCCATAAGAGTATAGTCATGAATAAAACTAGGATCATGTTCTGTATTTTGCTACTTACCGTCATAAATAGTCAAGCAACAGGGGGTTTTTGGATTCCTTCAGGTTGAAATCTTTTCAATTCACGGCGAAGTAAGCGTTTGATCTTTCGCTTTCTGTGAACAGCTTTTTTCCCATGTGAAATCCCTCCTTTAAAATTGGAAACATTATTCCCCATTGTAGTAAGAGACATATTCTTCTTCGGCAAAGTAGCAATCGTAGAGGCCAGATTCTTCAGTAACTTCTTGACATAATGAACAGTAAAGGTCGGCTGGCCAGAAATGAATTGGTCTTCCACACTTGGTGCAACTACCTTTCAGTATTACGTCCCCTCCTTTACAGTTATAGCTATAATTTTTACAATTTTTTTATACCAAAATTCAAAAGTGATTTCAATTACGATAAAAACTCAATATTCACCTTATTTTTTTATTTGTACGGATTTTTATTATTCTACTTGTACTTTTCTTGATTTTTCACATCATTTCTCTCATTTTTATTATATTTACTACTTGTCCTAAACTTCCCTTCTTGCATTAAACTGCCCTGTTAATTTAAGAAGAAAATCATAAAAATAGGACCTTCAATCGTACTTGATTATAATTTTTCAATAAGGATAGGATAACACACTGACTCTCCCCTTTGCTTTTGACTTTTGGTAGAACACAAAGTATACAGGCATTGATGATGTAATCAAAGCGAACGAGGAACAGTTGGATAAGGATTTGGCGAAGATGTATTGAGTAAACAAAACTCCCGCTGAAGATGCTTAAATTCAATGGTTTTTAATTTTTGTCTACCTCCTATTGTTCTTCTAACAAATTCTTAGTGATCAGAAAACGTAGAAAAGCAGATTACTTCCTTTTCCAATTAAGTGTAATTATAATTATTTATGATGCTTCCCTAATAAATACTTAACTTTCTGTCATCCTGTCAATCCAATATAACCTCTTTCCATGAACAGCTATGTTTTTAGTACTTGACTGTATCGTCACTTTACTATTTAAAGCGTTAGGTGTTCTTTTTACTATTGCACAAATTTCATATATAAATGGAGGGATCACAGTGCAAAAACGAGCCATTATTTATTGTGAAAATCAATTTGGTACTATGGATGGTAAAACGGCGAATGGGTTGATACGGGAGCCTGGCAATTATAAGATAACCGCCATTATTGATAGCAGCAAACATGGACAGGATGCCGGACTATTCCTAGATAATCAGTTTAATGGAATCCCGATATGCAAAGACTTAGAGGAAGCAATTTTTTGTTCTAAACAAAAGCTGAATGATTTCATTCTTGGCATCGCACCGGCTGATGCCTTCTTAAAATTGGCTGAAAAAGAAGTCATTATCCAAGCGATGAAATTCGGAATGGATATTATTAACCCTCTTCAAGAATTTTTAACCGATGACGAGGAAATGATGAGCTACGCTAAACAATACGGTGTAAAAATTCATGATATCCGCAAACCGAGACCGAAGAAAGAGTGGACCCTCTTTACCGGCGAGATATTAAACATAACTACCCCAATCATTACTATACTCGGTACAGATGGAGCATGTGGTAAGCGTACAACTGCGAAGATTATTGAAAAAGAGCTTAACGACAGAGGATATAAGACGGCGTTTATTGCAACTGGGCAAACTGGCTTAATTCAAGGGGCAGAGTATGGGTTTGCTATGGATGCTTTTCCGATGCAGTATTTGATTGGTGAACTGGAGCGGGAAATACTGCGAGCCAATCGAGTCGAGCAGCCCGATATTATTATAGTTGAGGGACAAGGTGCATTAAGTCATCCGGCATACGCAAGCTCGTGTGCTATTTTAAAAGGAGCCAGACCGCAAGCTGTTATTTTACAGCATCCATCAAAAAGAAAAGTGTTGGGAGACTTCCCTTTTATAGAAATGCCAAATGTGGAAGATGAAATCAATCTAATTGAACATTACGGAAATACAAAAGTAATTGCGATCACGCTTAATCATGAAGATATGACCGATCAGGAGGTCGTACAAGCAATCAGTGAGTATGAAAAAACCTATCATCTTCCTGTTGCAGATGTGTTAAAAACAGGCTCTGAGAAAGTCATTCAATCAATCATCGATTTCTTCCCTTCCTTGAAGAAGGCAGTTGTATCCTAATGGTTCTGTCTCCACGAGTGGAAATAAACCTCGAAAAAATACGCCATAACGCAAGGACTTTAAGAGATCTATATGGAAGGAAAGGAATCGAAATTACAGGGGTAGTGAAAGGTGTAGCAGCAGACTTCAAAGTAGCCAATACTTTAATTGAAAGTGGAATCGCTAGTCTTGCAGATTCCAAAATAACCAATATCGAGAAGCTGAAAAAAGCTAATCTAAAAGCATCCTTGCTGTTATTACGCTCCCCCGCAATGAGTGAAGTTGAAAAAGTAGTGACATATGCGGATATCAGCGTAAATACGGAGCTGGATGTTATTCGGGCTTTATCGGAAGAAGCTATTAGGCAAAAGAAAAAACACAAAATTATTATCATGGTTGAAATGGGAGACTTAAGAGAAGGTATTTTGTTAAAAGATGTCCCCCACCTGCTCCGTGAAGTCCTGAAATACCCTGGCATTGAAATTGCTGGGATTGGTACGAACTTTGCGTGCTTTGCAGGAGTAATGCCAACCGAACAAAAAATGAGGGAATTCTCCCACTTCGTTACAAACATACAGAAGACATTTTCTCTTGACCTTTCCTACATTTCTGGAGGGAACTCCGCCAATCACAATTGGCTAATAAACACAAAAAACGTTGGTGCTGTTAATAACATTAGGCTTGGAGAATCTATTTTTTTAGGCCGGGAAACAGCAGATAATGATATTATTCCTTCTTTATACCAAGATGCTTTTTACTTCATTGCAGAAGTGATTGAATCGAAAATTAAACCGTCTGTTCCATTTGGAAATGTTGGAAGAAATGCATTTGGAGAATCTGTTTCCTTTGAAAACCGTGGCAATATGAGAAGAGCAATTGTCGGAGCTGGAAGGCAAGATGTGCTAGTTTCGGGACTCGTCCCCGTTCAACCATTTGAAATAATAGGATCAAGCAGCGACCACATCATCATTGACACAAAAAACACTGCTCTGAAACCGGGAGATGAAGTAAGATTTTCTCTTAATTATGGGGCAATGCTTTCTTCTATGACATCTCCTTATGTGTACAAAACATATATCAATTCACTATCTAAAATTAGACAAAAAGAATTTCATAAAAAGCAGTTTCTATTTAATAAACCTGTGCAAAAAAGCTCTTATTTAAGTAGCTAATATTTATGACAGGGACTAGAATGAAAAAGACACTCCTTAAATCATCACTTGGGAGTGTCTTTTTTGTATGTTATATATTAACACGAAAAGCATCCAGCATTTTCTTACAATCCTTGAAACTATTTCCACCAAGATGAGGTTTATTGTAAACTCCCAGAGAACATATGTTTGCAATGTAATGTCAAGGTGAAGTCAATGGCCTATTCTACAAGATTGGAGGATTACATTTTTTCTTTGTATCAATCCATTCACATTTACAAACCTGAACAACTAAGGATTGAACTTGTTGCAAGTAGACTAGGTGTAGATGTGGGATACATAAACGGTGGCAGTAAAACTTTTCATATGCCTAAACACCCTCTCATCCTTATCAATCGGCACTTAAAGAAGCCCAGTGGCAAGATTTTAGCCACGAATTAGGGCATTTATTGCGACAATGCGGCAACCAAATGTGCCTCCCTCTTCCCTTTATCGAATTATAAGAGTGGCAGGCTAATAACTTTGCTCTACACTTTTGTATTCCTACTTTTATGATGGAACAATTAGAGTTCCCTTGGCGGAAACAAGAAGTAATTTACCTACTGACACGAACTTTTACGGTTGAATTTTCTTTTGCTGCTCACCGTCTAGAAAGATGGATGCACCAAAAAGAAAGTTTGTATTTTTGGCAGGCTATGGCCGAAGCTCAAGAACACTATTTGTAGCCGTACCCCAATTGAACAATACATAACCGAGCTAAATGAATGATGGATTTAAAAGGAGTGAAAGGAAATGGCAAGTATTTAAAAACGTGGAGAAAATTCATTTCTATTAGTTGTTGAAGCAGGTTATGATACAAAAGGCAAACATAAAAAGAAAACAAAAACAGTTCGTGTTGACCCAGGTCTCTTAAAAACAAAGAAAAAGTTAAATGACTATTTACAAGCAGAATTATATAAATTTAAAACCGAAGTGGAAGCTGGAGAGTATATTGCTCCAGAGAAAATAAAACTTGGCGAGTTCATTAAAGAATGGCGAGAAAAATATGCAGAGAGAAATCTTAGTGACAAAATTCTCTATAAGCAATGGCAATTGATTGAGAATCATATCTCTCCTCACCTTTCTCATCCACGTCTTGATCAAATCAAACCTATTCATATTCTAAATCACTTTGATTACTTATCTCAGGAGGGTGCTAGAAAAGATGCGAAACCTGGTAAACTATCTGATGCAACCTTATATGAAATCGACAAAGTATTAAGAAGTATTTTTAACCGTGCAGGGGAATGGCAGCTTATTAAAGCTAGCTCTCTGAGGAATATTAAACGACCAAAAGTGCAGAAAAAAGAAATGAATTACTTGGATGAACAAGAGGCTCGAAAAGTAATACAAGCTCTCAACGAGATGAATCCAACAAGGAACAAAGACTGAAGCAAAGCAAGATATTTCTATGCCTCGTTGGTATATGGGCGAACTGAAAGACTATTACCGAGAGTGGAGAAAAGAAAAGCTTGCTCTTGGCGATCAATGGCAAGGCGGAGATCGCCAATTTATTTTCCATTGTGGATTAGGTATTCCCTATTATCCGGCTAGAGCTACAATTAACTGGATCAAGTTCCGGGATACACACGGTCTTAACATTCGGCTGCATGATTTGCGACACACAATGGTCACCCTCTTGACTGAGGAAGGAGTTAACTCGAAAGCCATTCAACAACGTGCTGGTCATAGCAGTTCTAAAATCACTTCTGATGTCTATGGTCACATCACTAAAAAAGTATTGGAAGCAACCGCTTAGAAGTTTGAAAAATTCTACCCAAAGAATTTCGTCACCAACTGGCTTTTCTTAAAAAATGACAAAGCCACAAAACGTTTATACATCAAGGTTTATTAGGCATACAAAAACGGGGCGAAAGTGATTTTATCTCCCCGCCCCGAAGGATACACTATTCAAGTTAATTCTTATTAACACTCTAGGAATACGATTGTGTCAAGATTTTTAATCTTCCCATTATGATTAATTCGAGTCAAAAAAGAAGATTTTTGATGAATTTGGTCCCTAATTGGTCACCATGGTGACCGTGAAAAGAGGTGGCTTTATTCTTTATTTCCTCTTTGCTGATGGTACTATCTCAAATGTTTCCTCTAATTGATGCGCTGCCATTTCTACTAATGATCCGTCTTCTAATACAAGAAAAAGCATGGCTCCTTCTATTGGCTCCGAATGTCTCAGAAAGAGCCCTGTCTTTCTGCATCGAAGATTTACATTGTTTTCACACCTGAACTTATCCAACTCTTTAAAGCCTTTAATACTATTCAATGACAATAATATCCTTCCCTTCACATGATATATAGAACTTTTTATTCAAATAACTAGAAAAACTTTCTAATTATTTCTTCCCAACCCTATTTTACCTGATAAAATATACTTATAAATAAAAAGGAGGAAAAAAATGAAAAAATTTTTAAAGGTACTTATATCTATGGTCTTATTACTTATCGGTTTTACAGCCTTTCATTCAACTACAGAAGCAGCAAAAAATCCGATCAGCCCTAAACAAAGCCGGATTACATACACATTGAAAGATGCAAACGGTGTGGCTTATAAAGTGTATTTCGCAGGTGTTAGAGAGAAAAAGGCAATTGCCTCATACAACCGTGGTGACTGGGCAGGTGTTTGGGCCGGAGCCAATCCGGGAGATTTGCTTTACAAAGGGAATTACACACTCTACACACAAAAGGTTGGAACAGGGCAAATTAAACAGTCTCGTCATTATTTTAAAGACTACACATTGAATTCAACAAAGAGAACTGTTCATATGTACCCCTCTAAATATAAAGGGCAACCAGATATTTTAGCGGTTGCAGAAATAGAAAGTTCTAATTCTGAAACTGCTTCATGGTACTATATGAAAAACGGTGTTTTAACTAAAATTGTAGACGCCGGTTATACACTAAGAGCTCAAGTTCTTGGAAAGAATTCATTCCTCATTGCAGGCTATGATAATGCTGAAGGGGAATGGTACTTTAGTGAATTATACTTAGATCCATCTAAAAATATTTTTGATCAATATGATCCTATCTATAATAATCCAGGAGCAGTGATTAGAAACTGGAAAAAGCATTGGCAATAAAAATAAGCCCCACTCAAACGAGCGGGGCTTTTCTCATTGTTCTTGCCTAATTTGCGCATTGAAACCAAACTCTCGGTTAATATTCTGTTGAGCTATCGTAGCTGATTCCATCGTATTAAACACGCCTGTCCAGATTCTTTTTTCCTTAGCAAATGGCTTGTACCCTAGCTTCTCGCCAATTAATTCGGCTTGCTTCCTCGCTTCTTCTTCAGTCCTAAATGCGCCTGTATAGATACGATACTTTCCCTTTCGGACAACAGCGGCCTTTGTCTCTTCCTTATTCAAAAACCATGACAGCCGTTTGTTTCCTACTAATTGATTCAAGTCTACATTTCCTTGTTTTCCCCCCATCTGGGCAACTCCTTTCGTAAGTTCCCTTCACATATCCCCTTTCTTTACATAAAAAAAGACACCTTTTTCAGGCGCCTTTTGCTTTATTAATAAATTCGATTCATGTAAAGAGTGTCTAGAAACCGAATGTGTTCTTCTCGCTTCGATGCCTCTAGATCACCTATTAATTTTCTAATTACGCTCCTTTGCTCAAAAATAATTGTTATTAATTCCTCTTTAGTCATCCTTTTGAACCCTGGTCTCGTAATGAGAAACTCCTCTTCATATCCCATATACTCTAATAGAGCTTTATGAAGATTGGCATACTGATCAGCAGTCTTTTTTAATTGTTCGTAATCGGACAGAGAAACTTCAATTTTAGCTTCGTGTTCTATGTCTCCCATTTTCCCCACCCTTGTTTTTATGCTAGTTGTAATATAGAAAATCAATACTGGAAAAAGTTAAAACTTATTTCTCCTGCGTTATTTATCGTCATTGTGAAAGACTTTCTTTAATAACTTTTAAAAATATTTTTGGTAATAACACCTACTATACAGTAGTGTCTGCACCTTTCCTTTTCATAAAAATACACCTATTCTGTTAGGTGTTTTGTGTCGTATTATCGTCCGGGTGTGTAAGAAAAACCCCCACCTAAAAAGGTGAGGTGTGAAAAGATGCACTCAAGGCGCTGGATTAACTACATTCCAGCCAGTATTCCCGACTACTAAATCAGACGTTAGGATAAAATCTTTGTTGGTAATACTGATATTGTCACTTGAGATATTTTTAATTTTTGTGCGCTATTCTCGTCTTATCCTTCTCTATAACGAGCCTTCACCATGCAGGCGGCTTTCGCCGCACACGGCGATCCGTCAGCGATAGATCTTAAAACTTATTTCCCCGGATAAATTACAGTTCATAAGTCTTATAAAACAAGAAAGCCTACACTGTTTACGTTTTATCATTCCGCTCATATCTAAAAAATAACACCTGCTATAGATCAGCGCTGACATCTAATACTTGATATACGATCTCTTTTAAGTTCGACAGCTTTGGAACCTGCTCCTTTTGGTAATTTCCATTCAATACATTTCTTACCCGAATTTCTACTAATGCGCTGTTTGCTGTAAACATTACGCATTTCCCCCAAGTGCAACTGTTAGTTCCATATTTAACTTTATATTTCCCTTCTTTATCGGGAAAATCAGCTATCTCCTCTACTAAATACCCTTCTTAATGCAGCTGCTCTTGCGTTTTATTCAAACTGTAGTGAATAGGTACCAACACTATTTATTCCAAAGGCCGGGAGCTTCCCCGGCTTTTTTATTCATTTTTTTGTAAAACTTAAGAAAAATATTACTTTTAATGTAAAATAAAAGTATAATATTACCTTTAACACCTGCCGATATATATAATACTAAAGGTTTAGGGGTGGTGAAAATGAGCTTACAAAAAGAAATTAAAGAAGCCGATGAGTTAATAAATCAAATCAATAACATTCGAAGCCTCATGATCTCAACAGGAATGCGTAAAGGTTTTACCGATCTCCAAACGTTAAAATACAGCGAGGAATTAGACAAATTACTCAATAAATATCAGTTAATAAACTTATCCTTTCCTTATAAATCGTAGTCAGAAGCTTTCCTGGCCTTTTGCACCTTTCTTACACCTTCGAATAAACTATTTTGTATTCAATGGCACCCAGCTTTCACTTAATTGGATACGGTCGTTGATAAGCCAGGCAAAAGCCAGGCTTATTTGTATATTTCTGTAGAAGTTGGAAATACTGTTTAAAGTAGTACTCATCTGTAATCCTCCTTAGAATATATAGGCTAATCATTGTGTCAGGGCTTCCCTGGCTTATTTATTTTCTTCTTTCCAATTGCTGAACTAAATCCAAGATGTATTTTTGATGATTCACATATTCTCCCACTGAATTTTCATTGGCAACATGAGAGCCAATACACCTTTCTACATCTGAGATTAATTGTCACAACTTCTCTTATTAAAAATTTTTAATTTATGATTTTATTAAAGGTCCAATTGGTTTCCTTCTTTGCTTTTCGACTCACTGTTTGATCAACTCCTGTTAATTAACAAATTCTTGAACTACTTCATACAATAATCAAAAAAATGGAGTTGATCCTCATGGTGAGATGGATTGATGTATCAACATCAAAACATCAATTGAGACTGTTGGATGGGAACAAGCTCATAAAAACTTATCCAATAGCTGTTGGAAAAATATTGTCGCCAACACCTTCTGGGACATACACAATTATCAATAAACAACATAATCCCGGTGGACCATTTGGAGTGCTTTGGATGGGATTATCCAAACCTCATTATGGTATACACGGAACAAATAACCCAGCTTCTATTGGTAAGAATGTCTCGCATGGGTGTAGTAGAATGTTTAATCACGATGTTTTAGAATTATCATCTAGGGTTCCAATCGGCACCATGGTTTCTATTCATAAATAGCTCTGTTAATCTCAACACCTTTACCATATAGTTTGTAACTAAAGCGCATCGTTAATTGAGCAATTTTGCTTCTTTTGGATAAATAAATTAGAATGCCACCATACTACTCTTAAAAGGTGGTGAATTAATAAATGGATTTCCCTACAATACACACAAACTTTTGGGATGCTGTTATTGCTGTTCCTGTAGTGATGATCCTAACCCAGTTGATAAAAGTCTTTTTCAAAACCCCTAAAACGTTTGTCCCTCTAGTAGCTCTTTTGCTTGGAGTACTCATATCCGTCTTTATCAGCCATAGGGGCCATCTTATAACCGGGCTATTTATGGGCTGGTTTTATGGCTATGCAGCCATAGGTTCTTATGCTTCTTTAAAGACCAGCATCTTTGCTTATTTAAAGAAAGTGAGACGTGAATAATGTTAATTTAACGTCCCTCTTCTTTGGTAGCTGTCATTGTCTGCATCTAATCGGCTATCTCCTCATTCCTCTTTCTTTTTCCCAGATCAATCTACTTTCCTAATGACGCGTCTGTCTGCTCCCCCCATCTTCTTTTTCTCTCTCACATAAGCCCGATACTCTTCCATTGGTAAAAACCCCCTCATGATCCGGACTATAGGTAAGCAACCTCAGTATGTGCGGATACCTCTTCTCAAACAGCTTTCGCTTGACCTTAAATACTTCGGTTTCCACTCCCTTGATGTCTACTACTTCAATGCTTCCGTTCTTCCTATGCACTTCAAAGTCGGCCACATACTCAATTTTCCGGTGCATTATCCCGTTCTTCGTAAAAGCTTCTTGAAGCAAATATCGCGGTTGTGTCCGAAAGAAGAGAATTTGATCATTCGTCTGCAGCCGTTTCAAATGCTCATAATACTTAGCTTCAGCCTTGCTATCGAACGTGATGCCGTCCACCACTGCTTTCCTAGAGCCGTATTTTGACCTCACAGACTGGTAAGTATCTATCAGATATAGAAAATGACGAGTATATGTTGACGAATATCTTTAAAGCCGAAGTTATTGATACTTACTATGACCATCGAGGACAGGACAATACACCGCTCTCCCTCTTCGCTTTTGATTTTTGGCAGAACACAAAGTATACGTATCGAGGCGTGGATGACGTGAATAGTCACGAGGTTAAAGCCAATGAGGAACAAATGGATAAGGCTTTGGCGAAGATGTGTTGAATAAATGACAACTCCCACTGAAGAAACATGCAGTGGGAGTTTTGTTTTGCTTTGTTTGCCTGGTATCTATGAGAATTGATGAAGCGTTTTTTCGAATGACTATTATAGTTTTTATAACAAAGCTTGATAAACTTAATAAATCCTATTGAACTAAAGCCCCCTTTAGTTCAATAACCATTTCTTCTAAAGGTGCAATTTTAATCCCTCATGCGATGCCTTGAAACCTAACTTTTCATAGAAATGAAGTGCTTCGGGTCTCTTTTTATCTGTTGTTAATTGAACCATATGACATCCACGCTCTTTGGCACGCTGAATCGCCC
This sequence comes from Pseudobacillus sp. FSL P4-0506, assembly GCF_038003025.1. Taxonomy (NCBI): domain Bacteria; kingdom Bacillati; phylum Bacillota; class Bacilli; order Caryophanales; family Bacillaceae; genus Pseudobacillus; species Pseudobacillus sp. FSL P4-0506. The sequence goes on along the minus strand of NZ_JBBOOI010000001.1, from coordinate 2,482,003 downwards.
ATCGAATTAACATAGACCCTACACCTTTTCCACGTTCTAAAGATGCAGTACGCACACCTTCAATTGTGGCCCTCCATCCTCCTTGGTGAGTAATGAATGGAGTATATGTAATCTGTTGAACACCTACTATTTCTTCACCATAACAAGCCACAATCAATTCATTGTTTGGGTCAGAGTTGATGGATTGAAATGCCTTTATATAACTTTCTGGCAAAGGCTGTTTATAAAGCTCTCTTTTGTTTCCTAAAACATCATCCGAAAGCATATACACAATCCTGTCCAGGTCTTGTATTGTTGCTTCTCTAAATGTAACTTGATTTGTATTCATTAAAATTTCCTCTCCAATGTAACCATAATAAGTTTTATTCCATTAATGATAGTTGAGATATTAAGCAAAAGTCCCCGTTAGTTAAAAAAGCAGTATCACTATTAGGCATTACTTTTAATAAGAGTTTGGTTATTGGGGTAATCTTTTACGAGCCGCTCTAATGTTTTTTGCTGATTATTTCCTATATCACAAAGATTCGATAATCTCTCTTTTGGAATATTCGATACAATGTTTATGAAAGTCCAGATTCAATCATACCTATAGTTTGGCGTGTAATACCAACATCTTTAGCTATATCTGCTTATTTGAATATTTTCATATAGACTTTTATTGAATTGCCATTATCATTTTTATCTGCTTCTATGAGCAAGTATTCTTCTTCGTCTATTTTATGAATATTCATATCAGAGTCTTTTAATGGTACAGAGTTAGATTGAATTATTATAGGAATACAGAATAACCATTTTTGATTAATTTGTTGAATGTTTCCCAAAATAATCGGTATTCATTTTTACATTTCTATAATTTAAGTTGTAAATCCTTCTTCAACTAACCTGCCCCTATAGTTGTTGATGATGTAGATAGTCATGAGGTACAAGCGAATGAAAAACAGATGGATAAGGCTTTGGCGAAGATGTATTGAATAAATGACAACTCCCACTGAAGAAATTGAATCCAGTGGGAGTTTTGCTTTGTTTGCCGGGTATCTATGAGAATCAATGAAGTGTTTTTTCAAATTACTATTATAATTTCTATAACAAAGCTTGATAAGCTTAATAAATCCTATTGAACTAAAGCACCTGTTAATTCAACAACAAACTCCTTTAACGGTTCTCCGTGTTTTTGTAACTGCAAGTTTTAAGTCCATTCTTTACCGATGTCCCTTTTTTGAATCCAAAATAAACATAGATGCATCCTGTCCCATGAATAGTTTACTTCCAGTATAAAAAGTTTTGAATTGAATGTCCCTATACCCGATTTTAGTCATCATGTCGGTTAACTCTTCTGGATTAAATCCGTTATGAACAATATCTGAAACTACTTTTTCATTTATATTAAAGTCCACTATTAATAGATGTCCCCCTTCATTAAGAACATCAAATAGTCTTGATAAAACGAATTCAACATCAGGAATATGGAGTAGAACTTGAGCCATAAAAATATAGTCGGCATGTAAATCCGACGGTCTTTCCTTTTCAATATCAAAGCATAGTGTATCTGCATTCTGAATATTAAAATCCGTTATTTTTTGTTTTATTTGATTTATCATATTTTGTGACGTATCCAGAAAAAGTATAGAATGAAACTCGTTTAACAAATTCATTCCGACAAGACCAGTTCCACATCCAAAATCAATCGCATTCTTACTTTTAGCGTCAACTAAATAATTACGGATGGCATCTGAGCATACCTTTGCAATTTCGATTCTTTCAGGAGTGTCATATTTATTAGCTATCATTTCAAACTTATCAGTATTTCCCATTATGATCTCTCCAATCAGGCATAAAAAACAAACCTAAACACTCAAAAAATGTCATTTTTCAACATACCACTCTGTATATAATAATACAACTAACTTGCCCATTAGTTTAAGAAGAAAATCATAAAAATAGGACGTTCAATTGTACTTGATTATAATTTTTCAATAAGGATAGGATAACACACTGACTTCCCTCTTCGCTTTTGATTTTTGGCAGAACACAAAAGTATACATATCGAGGCATTGATGATGTGAATAGCCATGAGGTTAAAGCCAACGAGAAACAGATGGATAAGGCTTTGGAGAAGCTGAATTGAATAGTTGAAAACTCCCACTAAAGACATGAAAATTTAGCGGGAGTTTCGCTTTAATTACCAGATATCTATGAATGTTCATCCTGATGAGAATAGACTTTTTTTTGAAATGATAAAGTTGCCCAAATAATAGTAATTAAAGCTTTTCGGTTAGAAGTTATAAGTTTTCTTCTCATTATGATAATAAAGTTATTTAATTCTTCTTTAACTAGAGTACCCATTAGCCTAAGTGTATTAAATAAAATAGGCTATAGGCTGTCTTAGAAATTCTAATGTATATGATCATATTCTTCATTTTCTAAAATTGTAACAGCACGAATTTTAGCATCTAAAAAGTTAGACTTTATTTGTTGTTTGGCTTCTTCAAAATTAAATGCCGTTACATTCTTATAGAAAATTACACCAGAGAGTTCATATTCAACTGTATAAATATCCTTTTTTTCATTTTTTTCCAAAGTGATACCCTCCCCAAAGTTATTTAAAGAAGTTTAGCAATCAAATTACATTCTTTACTTTTTCTGAATTACATTTTAGGGGTGTCCATACCTATCACAGCCCATTCCTCTTTTGATGGACCATATAAACCAGGAACTGTTAAACCTGCTTGGCGCATAAGGATTGTCATTTGTCCTCGATGATGAATTTGATGTTGAATCATAAAAAATAAAAGGTCTGAATTTGACATTCTCTGTCCAAAAAACTCCTGTATTTCCCCAAGACTCTTATCATTCCATTGTTTTTTTACAGCTTGAGACAAAGCGCTACTTGCTTGTCGATAGGAGTCAGATATGAACTTTGCTGAAGTCGGAACAGGATAATCTTGATTGGGAGAGTCAAAAGAAAGGTCTGTTCGAGATGCTATAACGCCAATTGCTGTTACAGTATGCCAAGCTATCCTTCCTAATGTCCAATTTTTAGATGTTACTTTCTGGAGTAAGGATTCATCTGTAAGTTGATTGAGAATTTTTTGGGTAGCTCCTGCTTCAACATCCCATACTTTAAAAAAACTATTTAGTGTTTGAAACATATTTATCCTCCTTACTTAAATACTCCATAAATATATTCTATATCCTCTCAAGATTTCCTATTAATACCGCAAAAAACGGATGTATTTTTCAAATGACTTTATTGCCACTAAGTACATCCAATAGAATTTTTGTTTTTTTAGCTTTCATTTATAGTATGGTTCGCCCATATTAATTTCAAAAGCAATTACCGAACTTGTGCACGAAGTTTTTTCTTCATCGATATTTAAATACTAAAAGAAAAGGAAGTAAAAAAGAAAACAATTATGTCCAAACAACTATGCCAACCAAGCCGACTCCACTAACTACGGAACCAGCTCCTAAAAAAGAATCATTTAAAAACTGTACGGAACTTAGAAAGAAATATCCAAATAGCGTTGACAAAGGACACTCGCTTATGATCCAAAGCATGACCGTGATAAAGATGGATGGGCTTGTGAAAAACAAGTATGCTTCAAGTTACCTATTAAGAAAGGGACCACTTCAGTCCCTTTTTCTATTTTCTTTAACCTGCTTAGTTGTTGCTTTAAAATAAAGATTGATTAAAAACACCTCACAAACTAGTATTCTACGATAAATAAAAAGAATCCATTCTAAAAAAAGATTGATCAAAATGAATTCTTTTCCGACATATTAAGTTTAGTTTTTATAAAAAAAGTTTAATCACTCTCTAGCAGTATTTCCCTACAATCGTTTTTTTCTTGAGGAAGCATTTACATAATGATTAGATGTTCTACATCCTATTACAACAATTAAGCATGTAGTCCATACATTGCAGGGCGTCATTAATCCGGCGTTTCTTAGAATTATAGTAACGTACACCTAACCCTTCTTGGATACTTATCGATTCTCTAATAATGTTATGCCATCTTTCTGGCATGTAATTGATTGCATATTTGCCTGTATCTATTTTTGAAATGATTTCATAAAAGGCCGTCATGTCTCCTCCGGAGCATTCCACCATCAGGTTAGCTCCAGTGCAGCGATAGCTGACGGCCTTTTTCTATATAGTCACACACGAATCTGTCAGTTCAAAATACCACTCTAGGAAGGAGTTAAAGCTTTTCCATTGCGAATTCAATTTACCGGCAAAAAAATCCTCCATCTGCTGGCCCAACCCTAAACCTAACACTTCGTCTGTGTTCTTATTATAAAAAAAGCCAAACTCCCCTTCGAAGTTATCCAACGGAATATATTCTTCAGGCAGGTTTAACACAGCATGAGTTCTCTCCATACCTAATATATAATCAGAAGAATTGATCATAAACCAACAAATCTGATAGATTTCACGTCGTTTGCTAAGGAAGGTCGGCCCATCCTCTGCATGCAAATAAAATGTAGCAAAGTCTGAACTCAAATCGACGCCTAACTTTACCAATGCATGTTCATACTCCTCTGTAACGTCTTCAAACCACCAGTTTTTGCTTTTGCAATAATCGATCACCTTTTCCGATAACATCTCAACTGCTCCTTCGATATAAAATAAATTATCTAAATTATAACCCTGAGTATATCATTCCTTCTTTTTCTGTCTTAGATGGTTTAAGACACTATGTAGTGAATCAAAGCAAGGCACATCTTTATCCTTACTTTGTTTCCAGCAACCCTCCAGAATCAGTTCAATTACTTTACGCTCTCTGCGTTAAATCAAGAAAATTGCCAAAAACCTGCTACTGGATGTTGGACCTCAGTTACCCCTATTTTGGCGAAAATATATAGTGATCCAAAACCAAAAGGATAATTGTAATCGGGATGAAGCAGCGTTTCGGGGTAACCATCTTCATCTACTTGAAATAAAAAAGAAAATGATTCCTCCTTTAGTTTCGTAAAATAATAGTCTTTATTTTGAATAAGCCTCGGGTTTCCACCGAGTTTGATCAAAAAAGACTGATCCATGGATTTTTCGTCATTGCTTATTTCTCCGTCTGAAATTACATGTTTTATAAGACCTAGATTAGTAAACATATCTTTGACGCTTTCCGTTGAAATTGGATGCTCAATCACCTTTATCGAGCAATTCGGATAAACATTGTTGTCCAAATATTCCTCATAGTCCTCTGGGATGAAGATTGAAATCATGCTCTCAGGTTTAAAGGGATGGACGAGGCTCAAGTAAAAATAATATTTTTGGTTACTTTCGTGGATAAGATCTGCTTGACCATCAAAGAAGTCAGGTGCATTCCCGCCGATCCAGCCTGTACCATGCTCGTTCGATAGGCCTGGCTCCGCATAATAGAGAATACAGTCTGTCCTCTCAACTAAACTATTCATACGGTTCTTCATTTACAACTCTCCCTCAAGAAAATGAATGAGGTGCATTTCAGGCTGCACGAGGAACTCTGTAAAGCTGCATAAATCCGCATAAGTCTGATACTCCACGTCATAACAGCCTATCTGACCTTTTTTCTTCGAATTCCAAACTAGCTGCAGATCGGAGTAATGGCCGATATCAGCTGATAAACGCAGCAGCTTTTGCCTGCCGAATTCCCTCTTAATCGTATTGGTCAATGTGACCAGTTCATCGGTTAATTTATATTTTTTCAGCTCACACTTTTTGTTTTCCACATTATGTATAGCAAATGGCTCCAGCGATTTTAAATAGTCGGCCAAAACTGTATTTTTATTATTGATTGCAGTTGTATAAGGCCGCTCGCCGCCCTTTTTACGCTAAAGTAACGCCCACGCTTTGTTCAATCAAAAATTTGACCATGACCAAATAACCGTGCATTAATCTAAAGAGCACTATTTGGTTTGACACTCGAGCAAGAATCTGCCACCAGCTCCGATCCATCATTAATATTCATAGTTATAAATGGAATGCAAGGATTTCCCACAGCTAATTATAGCTATACCAAAATACGGCTAAAATTAATGTTCTTTCCTGGTGTAGATTGCAGAAAAACTAAAGGACAAGTTTACAGTCGCTACGAGCACCCACTATACTAACAAAAAGTTGTTTAAAGATACAAAATGATTAGGATACATAAATTCTTTTTTAGGTGTCTTGGAGCCATATGCATCATTGAACTTAATCATTTCCGAAAAGGGGAATTACACACCCACCTCAACAAACCTTGACCAAAATCTATTATTCTATTTTATTGAAAACACTCTTGCCTCAGATGGAGATTATTTATTTTATGATGATTTAGGAAACGAATTTGCAAATTTTATTTCAATTAAAAACTGAGTAACAAAACAATGGGCTATGCACTTAAAGGTTGTCTGGGCTGTTTAGACCTATTCATATTGTTACCTCTTGTAGTTGGTGGATGTATTGCATACTTCAGCGCAAAAGAATATGACGAGCCAGAGGAATCTGTTACTGAAAAGGTTGAAGAAGCAACTCCTAACAATGGATAATGCCCACTAAAGAAATATGCAGTGGGAGTTTCGCTTTGTTTACCTGGTATCTATGAGAATCAATGAAGCGTTTTTCCAAATTACTATTACAAAGTTTACTAATTTTAATAAATCCTATTGCACTAAAGCACCGTTTGTTTAAGCACAATTATTCACATACTTTATCAGAAATGCTTATTCCTTTATATCTTACTCATCAGAAAATAAAAATTCAATTCGCTCTTGTTTTTTCTTGTTCATCAAGTAAAGTAACTTTAAAACAACAAATATTATACATGGCAGAAAGGAGTAATATATCTATGGGCTTTAAACTCTCTACACCTAGTTATCAGATTATTTTTAATGGCTCTGCTATCAATATTATTGATTTAGACAATCATGAAATGATTGCCAAATTTAAGGACTTGAAATTTGCATACCGTGGTATGCTCAATCCAAACAAAAATACTTTTGTTGCAAAAAGTAATGACGGAGTGCTTGCAATTTACTCTTTAGACAGTATGACATTAATATCCAAATATAAAAAACGGGGTATACGCTCTCCGCAAGATGGAGACTTTTGCTTTGGCCCACAAGGTAGTTTTCTGAACCTAGAATATAACCCCAAAACTTTGCTTAGTTCTGTTGTTGTTCATGATGATGTAACCCTTGAGGAAAAATGTAGATACTTTGAGACTGAACATTTTGTGCTAGATACTGTGGAATATGATAACGAAAAAGAAATGTTTTATATTATCGGGTTTGAAAGGTTATGCTCTAATAATCCACAGGACTCTCAAAATGAATACTTTGAAATGCTTTTTGACGGTAGCCAAATTATCCAGAAAAATAAGATTACATTCAAAAGATATGGGTATCTATGTTATCTAAAACATACATTAAGATGGCATCCAGAATACGCACATCCATAAAAATAAAATTTCTAGCGGGAAAGCCCCCGTGTGGCTTTCCTGCCCTTTCCCTACTCCTGCTAGTCCAGATATAATATAAATTTTATTCATTATTCCCCCCACTTTTTATATGTACAGATGTAATTCAATGTAAAAACCTTGAAGTCCCTATTCAACTAAACTGCCCCGTTCGTATTATAAGGTCAGCCAGATTTTTCTGGTTGATCTTTTTTGTTTAGGATTTATCCTATCGGTAGCCGGGGTAGAACGTACCTGCCCGTGGAACAACGATTCCGCCAACTAACCTGTTCGCCCCCTACTTGTAGAAACATGTTTGAGGCTGGTTGGGACTGCGATCCCGTATAACAAGCGAAGCTATGAAACTGCAAGCAGGAATTAGGGGTTACCGGCAATCATTCAATCAGGAGGAGATAACAAGCATGAACCCAGTAATTGGTCTGGATGTGGCGAAAGGTGAAAGCCAAGCCCAGGCATTTTTAGACAAAGGAAAACCTTATGGAAAGAGCTTCGGCATTCAGCATACACGTGAGGGATTAGATACATTTCTTCACTTTCTAAAAGAGGTGGAAAAGCAGACAGGACATCAACCTGCGGTCGTTTTAGAGTCAACAGGACACTACCATACTCCCGTCATTCAGTTTCTGGAGGAACATTATTACCTGTTTATTGTCATTAATCCTATCATCTCTTATCAAGCGAAAAAAGCCAGTCTACGCAAGGTAAAAACTGATGCCATTGATGCCTATCATCTAGGGGAACTTTACTACAAAGAAGAACTTGAACCGTATAAAAAAAGAGGAATTCAGCTTTTAAACCTCCGACATTTGACTAGGCAGCATGAAACCCTGACGGGTTTATGTGTTCAAGCCAAGTTACAGTTTCATTCAATTTTAGACCAGGTGTTTCCTGAGTATAGAGGTGTGTTTGGTGACTTGTACTCCAAAGTATCTCTGCATACTTTATTGGAGTTTCCTACGTCAGAAGCTATATTAAACGCTGGAGAAACGAAAGTAGCTGAAAGAATTGCCATACTATGTATGAGCCGTTCCGAACGGTGGGCAAAGGAAAGAACAAAAAAGCTAATGGAGGCAGCCAAACGAAATCCATTTCAAAGCATTATATATCACAGTCACCTCATCAGCCTAGAAATGTATATCAAGATGGTTCTCCAATACCAAGAGCATCTAGCTCAGTTGGAGAGCAAAATTGATGCCCTAGCTGGAGAACTGGAAGAATATAAGATTATCCAATCAATCCCTGGTATAGGAGAAAAGATCGCCGCCACGATTATTTCTGAAACAGGAGAAATTAATCGGTTTAATCATCCTAAGAAACTGGTGGCCTTTGCCGGTATAGATCCTAGTGTTCACTCATCTGGTAAGTTTACAGCTACGATCAACCGTATCACCAAACGAGGCTCAAGCAGGCTTCGGCATGCCTTATACATGGCTGTTCTCTGTGGTATTAGAGGTTCCCGAAATAAAAAGCTGAAAGCTTTCTATGACAGAAAACGAGAAGAAGGAAAACCCTTTAAGGTGGCAATTATAGCCTGTGCCAACAAGCTAATTCATTGGATTTATACTCTTTTGAAACGCAAAGAACTTTTCCTTGACTTAGATTAGAAAGAAATTTTAATTAAAAAACCCAAAACCTTCCACATAGAAAATGGAAGGTTATTTGGCATGTCTATTTTTAGTATAGCATCTAATTCTTAAAATATTTATAGAAAAATATTGACAAACTATTAGCTGGGTTAGTTTAAGAAGAAAATCATAAAAATGGAATTTCAATCGTAATTAATTATGATTTACAAACGAGTATAAGATAACACACTGATCAACCTCCTCACTTTTAACTTTTGGCAGAACACAAAATGTACAGGCAGAGGCATTGATGTTGTGAATAGCCATGGGACTAAAGTCAATGAGGAACAAATGGAGAAGACTTTGGCGAAGATGAATTGAATAAATGGAAAACTCCCACTGAAAAAATTTGAATTCAGTGAGCGTTTTGCCTTAGTTACCTGTTATCAATGGAGACTCGTCCTAGCGAGAATCAATGAAATGTTTTTTCGAATTACTATTATAATTTCTATTTGAAACGGTCTATCCATTGTTTTATGCAGAAATGGAGACCGTTGGCGTTTTAAATATGGTATAAACCTTTGATAACGTACTTACCATCATTTGATTTGATTCAATTAGATAATGTTCTAATCCTTTTTCTTTTGCATATGTTTTATAAGCTCTTTAAGCGTCTGTTACAGTACATTGCCAGTATTTTATTATTAGTACAAGCAAAACAGCACAGGTTCTGCCCAAGAACTGAACCTGTGCTGTTTATTACATATGAACCTCTCTAAATGGTTACTCTACCATCTTTGCATTCACATATACTACTAGTCCTAGGATTACAAGCACGCAAAAAGTAACTAAATATCCTGGAGGTTTAACACCTACCAATCCGCCAAGAATCATTATACATCCAAGAATAACCTCAGTTCTCCCAACAATCTTTGCAAGTTTTGTTTTATCTTTTACGCGTTTTTCATTAAATCCTGATAATAACCACGTCATTTTTTTGACTCCAACCAAATAACCTAACACTAAAAAAATAATACCAATCACAATTAAATTAATATCCACTTCTCAATCACCCCTTTAAAATTTCTTTACAATTAACGGTACAATATAGAAAGGCACGTAAAGCGTTAATAAGAGATACAATAGCAGCATTTCGTTATTCAAATTGATTGTTAGCAATCGTCTAGCATCCAACACTAATAATAAAACCAAGAACGCATTTAATAGATACACACTTCTTAAAGACCATTTTGATATATTAGCATTTACTCGATCATCAAATTCGATTTCATCTGCTTTCATTTTAGTCCGAATATATTTAGCTAAAACAACAAGGAGCGCACATATTATTAGCAGCATCCATTTTAATATGGAATCTTCTAAAGCATATAAAACAAGTAACAAACTAATAATTGGTATGTATGTGAAGATTGTTTTCATCCTTACTACTCCTCCATCCAAAATAGTTGGTCTACTGATACTTCTAAAGCATTTGCGATTAATAAACAAACTTTAATTGTTGGATTATACTTTTGTGCTTCAATTAAATTCATCGTTTGTCTTGTTACACCTACAATTTTTGCTAAATCACTTTGTGTTAAGTTTCCTTTTTCAATTCGCTTCAGTTTCACAGAATTTTTCACTTCAATATCTTTCAAAAATAAACCACCTTTCCGAAGGCAATTCAGTAATTCGGCTTAAATGTCTCCAAACACATTGTAACATATATTTTAACTATGTCATATATATATGACATTCAATTATAAAAATAAGCTCAAAACAATACTTCAACTAGTGATGTTTTTATAAAAAGTTACAGAAAAAGAATAAAAAATTCATTAACGTAAAACGATCATACTTAAACTAACGAGACAGGACTGTGCAACTAATGTTACAATTTATGATATATATTTCGATAGATAAAAATAGGGCAGGTCGAATATGAATAGATTTCTGAAATTATTTATAGGGTTGTATTTAGTTTTTGCATTAACAGGGTGTTTTGGTGAAGATTATGATGTGGGAGTGCCAACTGCTCATTTAAATTTGGATATTGCATCCGTACAATTAACAGAAGCAAATATTAGCTGGGTTACAGCAAGTGAAGATGTACAACAAAAGATAGAGGATACTGAAAAATTTGCATCATCACTGGATGAAATAAAGGTTTTTTCAAATCAGAAAGCCTCTTTAGATTTTAAAGAAAACGAAGAAAATGGGGGAGATATTTGGACAGATCCCAAAATAACAGTTTTCCTATTAAAAGATGACCAACGAATCGAACTCCCATTGGGTGATTCAGGAGAATTTCAATTCCCAACTAATAAAGGTAATTACGTTCTGGAAGTGACATTTATAAATTCGGCAGGGAGTGCTCAGTATTTAGGAAATGTTCTAATTCAGTGATTAAAACACGCCTGTTGTTGGAGTAGCAAACGCTTTAGTTCAACAAGGTAAATAAAAAAGCCCCTATCCATTAAGGATAGGGGCTTTCGTCTGTTATTATTCTTGCCTGATTTGCGGATTGAACTCAAAACTCTCGGCTGATATTCTGTTGAGCTATCGTAGCTGATCCCAGCGTGTTAGACACGCCTATCCAAATTGTTTTCTCCTTAGCAAATGGTTGATATCCCAACTTAGCGCCGACTAGTTTGGCTTGCTTCTCCGCTTCTGTGTTCTTTTTAAAAACACCAGTATAGATGCGATACTTTTCCTTTATAACAGCAGCTATCTTTGTCTCTTCCTTATTCAAAAACCATGATGGCCGTTTGTTCCCTGATCACCTTCCTCACTTTTGATTTCTGATAAAACAAAAAAATATATGTATAGTGGCATTGATGATGTGAATAAGGCTTTAGTGAAGATGTATAGAATAAATGAAAACTCGCACTAAAGATACTTAAATTCAGTGCGAGTTTCGCTTTGTTTACCTGGTATCCCTTCTAGTGCAAACAGATGAAGTTTTTTTCAAATTACTCTTATGATTATTGATAGCTTTAGCAGGGTCAATTGCGCTAAAGCACCCATTTGAAAAAAAGTTTGATCATTTTCTACCCTATGTTATTCAACAATCGCGCCCGTTTCAGAAACAAGCGGTTAACGGAGCTCTATTGAATGGGCACTTAAACACGTCCTCTACTTTTTAAAATTCTCATCTAACAAAGGTTTTCCTTCTTGATCAACCATAACAGTTAATCCACTTCCAGCACCCGTCTGATTCAACATGTATAGAACCCCGGTCTGATTATCACGAATAACCTTAAAAATCTCTAATTTCCCTTGGGTATAAATAATTTCAAAACGTTTGCTATCCATTATCCCACTCCCCCTTAACCCAATAATTGTTAAAATGATTCATTAATTTTAGATAATCTCCTTAATTTTAACATATGCACCATTCTCATCATAACTATTCCTCCAGAATATGGCCCTTTAATGGAGGAACATAAACAGAGTTTTACAACATCAATAATAAAAAGAAAAACCCTGTTTTATCATTGAATTTTGATTAAACTTTATTAAAATTATCACTCTTTGTTTCAAAACTACAGCGCTCAGATGATTCCAAGTATTGTAGCAAGTCAATATATGGCTGCTCTTTTCTTTTTATAGTATTTTCCTTTCTTCAGGTCCATTTCAGATAAATTTTGATGTCCTTTATCTCCTGAGAATAAAATACTTTATTTCAATAATTCTCCGCTCAGTAAAGTCCAAGCTGTTCTCTAATGCACGTTCAATTTGCTTCAATTTTAATTCATTGAGCCGACCCTGCTCACGTACAGAAGGTCATGTTGTTGACTCTTACAAAAAATTAAAATCACCAGGTATTAATGTGACCATCAGAAGTCAATTTAGAATGGATATAGATGCTGCTTGTGGTCAATTGTATGGAATGATCCAAAGAGCAACAAGCAGTAATTTGAGGTAAAGATGGGGCTGAATTGTATTCCATAAAAAAATTTGTTAATATAAAAATACAATTATGAGAGGACTGATGGATGGACAATGATTAACTAATCTATATTTTTATTTGAAATGAATAACTTCAAACTACAAAATATAGGGTTAGTCTATCCATTTTTACAAATCAGTCTACACTTTATTCGTCATGGTCCCAATGGCAAAAAAAGAACTTATGTAATATAAGTGAAAGGCTAATCCTTCCAATTATAAATTGGGAGGATTTTTTATTCTCTCATAGTTAAGATTGATATTTTTTAACCTGTAACTTTAATCTAATAAAGGAGAGAGAAATGAGCAATTCAGACACTATTGTTACGCATGTAATACTCCGTATAAGTCGTTAATATCCATCAAACTTATGCGGAGAAATTCAGAATAGATGGATGTGCCGACTTTGTATAAGAAGCAAGAAGTGTTGATATACAAAGGAGGAATTATCATGTCAATGATACAAGTTCAAGATTTAACTTTTTCTTATCCAGGTAGCTTTGACAATATTTTTGAAGGTGTAAACTTTCAAATAGATACGGATTGGAAACTTGGATTTATCGGTAGAAATGGACGAGGTAAAACAACATTCTTTAATTTATTATTAGGGAATTATGAGTATAGCGGGAAAATCATTTCTTCGGTAGAATTTAATTATTTCCCTTATCCAGTTTCGAATAAAAACAAGTATACTTATGAAATCTTTGAAGAAATTTGCCCCAATGCAGAAGATTGGGAATTTCTTCGTGAAATATCCTATCTAAATGTTGATGCCGAGGTCATGTACCGACCATTTAAAACATTATCAAATGGGGAACAAACAAAGGTGTTGCTTGCTGCACTTTTTTTGACTGAGGGTCAATTTCTATTAATTGATGAGCCTACCAATCATCTAGACACTGATGCACGAAAGATGGTCTCTGATTATCTAAGGAAGAAAAAAGGGTTTATTTTAATTTCACATGACAGAATCTTTTTAGACGGATGCGTTGACCATATCTTATCTATAAATAGGGCAAATATTGAAGTTCAAAGTGGTAACTATTCTTCTTGGAAGTTAAATTTTGATAGACAGCAGGAACACGAAGAGGCAACAAATCAGCGTCTACAAAAAGACATTGGGAGATTAAAACAGTCTTCAAAGCGTTCAGCAGGTTGGTCTAATCAAGTGGAAGCTTCCAAAAATGGAACAACGAATTCGGGCTCTAAGTTGGACAAGGGTTTTGTAGGCCATAAAGCGGCAAAGATGATGAAGAGAGCAAAGAACCTTGAATCAAGGCAACAAAAAGCCATTGAGGAAAAATCAAAGCTGCTAAAAAATGTGGAAAAAACTGAGTCATTAAAATTAGAACCATTGGAATTTCAGTCGAGTGAATTGATTGTTTTAACTGATGTGTCTGTTAAGTACGGTAACCAAATAGTGAATAAGCCAATTAGCTTTAAAGTTGAACAAGGTGACCGAATTGTACTTGATGGAAAGAACGGAAGCGGAAAAAGTAGTATCCTAAAACTAATTCTAGGAAATCCGATACAGCATACAGGCTCAATGAATTTAGGTTCAGGCCTCATTATTTCCTATGTCCAACAAGACACTTCTCATTTGAAGGGACTGTTATCAGACTTTATTGAAGAGCATGAGATTGACGAAACGTTATTTAAATCCATCCTACGTAAGATGGATTTTGACCGAATTCAATTTGAGAAAGATATATCTCATTATTCTGGTGGACAAAAGAAAAAGCTGCTTATAGCCAAAAGTTTATGTGAAAATGCTCATTTATATATTTGGGATGAGCCGTTAAATTTTATTGATATTTATTCACGCATGCAGATTGAAGAGCTTATCCAAAGATTTAATCCCACAATGGTTATTGTTGAGCATGATCAGGCATTTCAACAAACAGTTGCAACAAAAATTATATCTATGTAGTTAAATATGAAGAACTCAAGATATAATCAGTAAATCAGGTTAGTAAACTATATGGTGCTTTAGTTGAAGAACATAGCTAAAATGAACAAACTTTTTTATGAAAACTAAACATAAATCTGCAAGAGAAGAATCCATTTTGATCAATCTTTTTTCAAAATGGATTCTTTTATTTACCGTAAAATAATGGTTTATGAGTTGTTTAGGAACAAACTTTATTTTAAAGCAACACTATCTCTTGTAGTTGGTGGATGCACTGCATACTTCGGCGCAAAAGAACAGGACAAGACAATACGCCAATCACTCTCTTCTCTTTTGATTTTTGGCAGAACACAAAGTATACAATCATCATGAGGTTAAGGCGAATGAGGGACAGATGGATAAGGCTTTGGGAAGATGTACTGATGAATAGAACAAACTTCCCACTGAAGCTACATGAATTCAGTGGGAAGTTTGCTCGAATTATCTAGTATCCATTCCAGTGCAAGCAGATGAAGGATTTTTTCAAACTGCTCTTATGATTATTGATCATTTTAGTAAGCTCTATTGTGCTAAAGCACCCATTTGTTTAATAAAAAGAAACTTCAAATAACCAACTCTACTATATATTATATTAAATTACATTTTTTATCTTAAAATTTATAGTACCAAAAAATCGCTATTTCGTTTGCTGTTGGGAAGTTTGAGTAAAGCATAGTATCAACTGCCCCTATTACAAATTGATTTTTGGCATAAAAATTACAAGCTGATACATTAATCTTGTGTTTCAAGCATAAGGCCGCAAAAGTTATTCTCCTTTGCCCACTCAATAGCTTTATTTAATAATGCTGTTCCTACACCATCTTTTCTATACTCTTTTGCAACAGCAATGTCCTCAATTAATGCATATCCATTCCAATTCGAACGAAGTTTTATCCGCCCAATACAGTTTTTTCAACGTAATAGAAAAAGACAGCCTTCTCTTCTTCTTCAATATAACTGATGTCAATTTCATCATCTTCGTATGGTTTAAAATAAGGTTCAGAAAACTTTTCCACTGTATATTTCCATACATTGTTTTTAAATGCAGGTATAATTCTTCCTGAAACAACGAAACCTTCGTTTGGTTTACAAAAATCCTTCATATTAAATTGATTCATTTTAATTATCATATCAACCTCTCCATCAAAACGAAATTATACGTATTCAATCGTCAGTTTTACTTTATCCTTATGGAACCAAACTGCTCCTTTAGTGCAGTACGCCTGAAATGGCTTTTATTTTTGGTCTTCAATTGTAATAGTTGTGGCAGCTGGATCTGATCCCATTGAACTGGCAAATGTGACGAACCATTTGTCCGTTTTTTTGTTATAGGCAATTTCACGAATGCCTTCTACATCTGGTTTTTCTTCTCGTTGTTCGATAGCTTTTCGAACAATATCTTCTTCAGTTAAATCCGCTCCTTTTGGCTGATAGGTCGGCAAAACGGTAACAAATTTGGCCCTGCCTTGTCCCGGATATGATTCAGCGATCGCTCCTGATGCTTCCACATCAACACGCTGGCCGATCTTCAGCTTTTCGTTTGCTTTTGGAAAGCTGTAATTCACAGCTCCATAATGCTCCGATACTCCGCCGGTTGCGGAGAAATTATCCGGTCTCGCCTGAACCACAAGCATCCTGTCCGCCGATACCTTCATTACCCAGCCTCCTTCATTTGTTTGTTTATACGAGACGGGTTCTTCCGGATATTCAACATCGCGATCTCCAGGAAGCGGAAGCATTCTTCCTTCCTGTTTAAAGTTCATTTTATAATCTGTAAATTGGTCCTTCAGTTTGTTAATCTGCTCGCCTGTTAAAAAGTCATGACCAATTTCAATGGTCCTCGTGATTGTATCTACACTCATATTGAGTTCGACCCTCTCTGGTTCCGGCATGGCGTCTTTCATCGGCTTGATGGCTTTTGACACTTTATACATCAAATCCTGGTTGTCCCATTCACTGTATTCGCTCTCAAACAAGTGAATGTATTTAGCCAGAATTTTTCCTTCATCGACTTGTTTTTGTAGGCGGCGAGCGAGTTCCTTTGCTTTATCATCCGGATCTTTTATGCCAACCCAGACACCGGATTCTTCAGCACCAGATTCCTGGTTTTTCAAGTACAGAATGCCGTACTCATGAAAACTCCCGTAAATGTTTTGAATCGCATTAGTTACCGCTTGAAACTCAATGGACTGAACACCATAATCTTCTTTCAACTCTGGCGTCACTTTGCCCAAATAGCCGCCCGTCAATGTCTCATCGTGCAATGCCTTTTCATACGCCGCGTCGCGAATCGCTGTATCATCTGCTGTTTGCTCCAACTCCACAAACACGTTTTTCTCCTGTTCTGATGATTGTTTCTGCTCTTTTGGCTCTTTTGGCATCGGTGACTTTTCATCTCCACAGCCAGCGAGCAATGTACCTACTATCAAACTCAACATGAGTTTTTTCATGGAAATTTCCTCCTTCATTTCCACTATATCACAAACAGATGAATGAATATCCTATACGCCCTTTGTTGACATCACACCACAACTTTTTTCCTCATTATAAACTTTTATTAGAGTCACCAGGTCAATATACTGATTATAGCTGCTCACTCCATGAGCTCTTGTCGTTTTTTGACAAACCGAGAATATAGAATTCCCAATTGATTTGTAGGATACCGTAGGAAATTGCTTTCAACTTATACACGCTGCGGCGTGTCTTTATTTTAGATGTATGCTAGCTGTAGAACGATAATAAAGTTGTTTGATTTCTCCATGATAAATAAGAGCCTTACTACATTTGATATGTAATAAGGCTTTTAAAAGTTGTTTAAAACTAAATTGAGCTAAAAGAATTGTGTTGCTTAAAAGGGTATTAAAGTTGTTTAATTTTTGTTGAACCATCGCACCTGATAGTTTAAGTACACTTATTCGTAAAAGCAAGATACTTCCCTCTAGAATCATTACCAACAAATTAGTGAAATTTGTTAAACAGCCCTGTAATAAGAAATATACTTACTACGCCCCAAACTGTGGTGCCAACTATCCACCAAACTATGAATGGGGTGGTTGGATTTTTCTTATTAACCATATTCCTTTTTATAAAAACGATAACAATAAATCCAATTAAGATGAAACCAAGAGTTATCCAAAGTAATAAATCCACTCTCTATTCCCTCCATTGACAACCATATATACTCATTTTACCTTAAAAGCATAAATTTGTTATAGAACTAACCTGCACCCGTTCAATAAGAATTAAACAACTTTATTGTTATTAAACATTAGCACAGGGAAATCGGAGATTATTTTTGAAGAAATACATTCGTTGTTGCTTGAAGAATATTCTCAAACTAATAATAAAATCAGGAACATATGGATTATCTTTTTCAATTTTTTATACCATTTCCCCCTTACTTTTTACAAATGCACCTCATTAGAAAGTCCATAAGTGTATTTGGCATTAAAAAGTGCTGACCTCTGCACAAAATCGTTGCGTGAGTCTTCACATGTGTTCTGTAAGATACACTTCCTCTAATCATCGATTTTGTTTACCGCCTCTGCACTGGTACTCCTGCGTTTAACAAATAACCACACGACTAAAACAATAGTATTAATTTGCAATTTTTTCCGTTTCCTGCTATGATAAAGAAGAATTATTTTTGTTCGGTGTAAAGGATAGTATGAATATCGACTTTTCGTCTTGATGATACTTTGGGCAAGGATAGTAATATAATGTGTGGCAACGCACTAGGAGGCAATAAAAATGGAACAAGGTACAGTGAAATGGTTTAATGCAGAAAAAGGTTTTGGCTTTATCGAACGTGAAAATGGAGACGATGTATTCGTACACTTCTCTGCAATCCAAAGTGACGGATTCAAATCTTTAGACGAAGGTCAAAAAGTAACGTTTGACGTTGAGCAAGGTCCTCGTGGAGCTCAAGCCGCTAACGTTCAAAAAGTTGCTTAATCTCAAATCGATTATACAAACAGGTTCTTTATAGAGAGCCTGTTTTTTTATGCCCTCTATATCATACTCAATAAAAAACCCTGCTCAACGTTCGAGCAGGGAGATGGTACAGGTAATAGAAAAAGATGTAAAGCTTCAAAGGTTTGTTTACAGTATAACACACTGGATTGACAATATGCGGAATAACCAACATAAATGTGACATATGCCAACCGCCAAAAGTATTACGCTACACGAAATATCAATTTCTATTAAATAGATGTTGGCGCTATTTTATTTTATGGGAGTAATCCATGATAACTCCTACCCTCCCCTTCCTTTTCATCCCATCGCATCAGATGAAATTTATGTATATCCTATTATGATCAGCAGCAAACAAAAAGGATCATCCCTTTTCGTAAAGACTTATCCTTTTCTTCGTTCATTCAACGATCTTTAGGTATTCTTGATTAATTAGAATAACAGCTGGACCATCTACAAGAATTCCACCAACTTCAATTTTTTCATAAGACTCAATCTTAATAGAAGTAACCCCTTTTCGCTTCTTTAACTCGTTACTTAATTCCTGCGTTGGAATGTGTTTCATATCTCCACTCCTTCTCATTGTTTCATCTAATCTTATTATGTTAAATGAATGATAAAATGGTTTCTAGTTCTAGAAATTCCGTTAATTGCTATTGTTGACTATATATTTAGATATTTATGAAAAAAAGATACACAATTCTATTCACTATCACAATAGATGTAAAAAGTTTTTAAAGGTAGAGATAAGATTGATTATTTTTTCTTCTAGAAATAACCACTAAGATAGTCCTGAAACAATGAAAGCCCTGCCTCTCTTTCATCCTTACGGCTCCTTGTCCGTGCCAGTATGAATCAGGATTACAAAAATCAAGTGACTATTTTATCGAGTTTTTTGATAAATCTTCAAATGTTCATAGAAGAAATTTAAATAATAAAGATGGATTAGATTGTAGAAATAATAAAAGAGGTTAATGTTCTAAAAGTAATTGAAGAAGTTGAATGTCTTTGAAATGATTTACTTTTAATCATCATGTTCCCGAAAAATTCAGAATGCTCATCGGAATGCTATACATATCTATAATTGACCCTAATAAAAAATTTTGATTTGATTTTCAGTGATTCCTTTAATTACCTCCAGTTCACTAATCAAAAATCCATATGCATTATCCAACATTTTTTTTTCGCTTGCATTAAGTGCTTTTTTTTCCTTCATACGCATTAAATCGCGTACAACTTCCGCACCTTCTTGTATTTCACCCGTCTTTATTTTGTTCGTGTTTATTTTATGCCTTTGCTTCCACGGCAGTAGCTTATCTGATTCTCCATGCTGAAAAATGTGTATGATGTGTTTCAATGCAAGAATATCAGTAACTGGCCGTATACTTGAACTCAATATTTTATGCGTTGGAATCATCACTTGCATATTACCGATTGACATTTTTATGACATAATACTGCTGTCTTTCCCCTAGGAATTCTCTTTCTTCTATGGCTTCAATTATACCTGCTCCGTGCATTGGATAAACGATGTTATCGCCAATTTGAAACATATAATCCACCTCCATATATGGTAACCTTCTTAAGGTTATCATATATGTGTTTTTTTATCAAATATATTATAATAACACGGCATGTTTTTTATTGTCAATAACTTTTTCTTTAAAAAGCAGTTCAACGAAAACATTAAAACAATAAGAAAGGTGTCACATTCCCACTAAAGGAAAGGTCAATTCGTCCGTACATATCCTAAAACCTTGGCCAATTAACAGAGATGAGTTTTTCTTTAACCGTTGATCATCTTACTAATACGGCGATTGTCTTCGTTATAAGTATACTTGGCCGCCAGCTGTTCACTAAGAGCCTGGATTTCTACCAGCTCATTGAGTTTATTATGTATAGATTTATACTGCCCGTCCCGTGTCCGGTTATCATCGTCATCATAGGTGTAGGTATGAGAACCTGCTGTCTTCAGTTGGTTGCTTGCATTATACGTATATTCTTTAGTTTTCGTTTGGCCAATGTACAAGTTTCTATCTATATCCTAACTACACGTGACTCCCCTTTACGCTTTTCCCCCTTCCATAAGCCCAAACCTTTCATGTAACTTATCACATAGAAGAAAAATAAGACGTTCCATCCGAAAGATGAAGGGTCATTTATTAATTTGCACAGGCTGCGCGACAGCTACCATCAATCTGGTATTCCTACATCTAATTTCATAACTTATTTAAACACCAAATCCTCTAGTTCACCAAGCGTACTTACACCTTCTAGTGAGCAAATCACTCTGCTCTTCCCTTTTTTATTGTACATAGGTATAGTACCATAAAAATCACAAAGTATTTCCATTGAATAATACATTAAAAAAGCCCCGCTCACTAATAGCAGGGGTATACTTTATTCACCAAACAGGCGGTATTTTTTTGCACAGCTCATCCTGCTCTGCTTTTCATGTTTTCATGTTACTCCTAAAAAGAAAGCTTTTCCTATTAATTTTTATGAATGTCTGGAATCACTTGCTGTTTCATATTTAGTGCAGAAAATTTATTTATTACTATTACAATGAAGCTGAAACATCCTTTCTTGAATTTTTATTATTATGTTTATTCCGCTTTGATTTTTTTTGAAAAAAACCAGTAACTAAAAGTATCAAAAGCCAGGACATTATTAGCAAGAAATTGGTCGTATTGCCTGAAGCTAACCTTAGAGTACTCCATACATAGGCTGCATAAAACAGAAGCGTGCCAATAATAAAGAGCAAGAATATCCTAATCCCTGCTTTGATGTACGGTTTCTTCTCATGTTTGATAATAAAGACTCTTCTGCCGCTTTTCACTTTAACTGCAAATAACAGCAAGTATATCCCCAGTAAGACTCCGAGTACACAAGATATAATTAAGTTATTTTTTCTCAGCTTGGCAATAGAGGAATATCCTTCAGGCATTTCCCCAGTCTCATATTCCATCCAAGAATGATAAACATCCTGCCTTAAGTCTATCCCCCCTTCGCTATTCGTAAGGATAACCAATCCATCTTTTGATGACGGGTTAATACCATAAAAAGAATGCCACCCTCGATTATCACCGGAATGGTAAATTAACTTCTGTTGATCAGGTACGTTTTTCACGAATATCCCCAAACCATTCTCCCCTAACACCAGCCTCTGCATTTCCTCTACGCGTTCTTTCTTAATGATTCCATACCCCTTGCTTTTCTGATTGGTGGTATCCATACTTGCCAATATTAATGTCATCATATCGGTTATATTTGTTTTAAGACCTGCAGCGGCTTGTTCGGTAAATTGATAATTTGGAAGCTCTTGCCCAAAATAGCCGTATGCTTTCGAAAGATTAGGATCTTTTGTATCTTGCCGGAACGAACTGGATTTCATTCCTAAAGGCTTCATAATTTGCTCTTCCATATATCGATCAAAAGGCATTTCTGCCACCTCTTCAATGACAAGCTGCAAAATACTATAACCGACGCCAGAGTAAAGCGTCTCTTTACCCGGTTTATTAGTAATTTGCACAGGGTCATTCAGCCATCCCTTTCCAGATAAAGACTCCTTTATCGAATAGAGAGGCTATCCCGGTGCCACATCGGGATAGCCTTTATGTGGAGATAACCCTGCAGTGTGGCTCAATAACTTTCTAATAGTAACTTCGTTATTATTAAATTCTGAATTAGGCAGTTTCCAACCTTTCAAATACTTTTCAACAGGGGCATCCAGTGACAAACTCCCTTCATCTGCAAGGTGTAGAATTCCCCATGAGGTAAGACTTTTAGATACAGAGCCGGCCTGAAATAAGGCATCCCCATCAATAGGTATCTCTTTTTTCTTATCTGCATAACCGTAGGTAAAAGTATACGTAATACGTCCATCATGTATAATTCCAATTGCAACTCCCGGCACACCATAGGTCTGCTGCCATTTTGGCACTCGTCATCCATCTCTTTCTTGAAGTCTTCCACACTTTCATTAGGATGTATATCCGTTTCTGCTTTTACCGCTTTCGTAAACCACAATTTATCTGCGGTCAATACCGAAATGATTAAACATAAAATCAATAATGCTTTTAGTCTATTCCTCATCTTTGTCTCTCCTGTGTGAATTAAGACTACCGCATTGGATGATTTGGTTTAATCGATCTTTCTTTCATTAATCTTACAAAACTGTCATCCATCTTTAAAACCCTGATATTCAACGATTTTACAAAGTAAAAAAGTTAATGGCAGCTATGGAAGGACAAATAGCTATTCATGTTTCAAACAACGGGAA
This sequence comes from Pseudobacillus sp. FSL P4-0506, assembly GCF_038003025.1. Lineage (NCBI taxonomy): Bacteria > Bacillati > Bacillota > Bacilli > Caryophanales > Bacillaceae > Pseudobacillus > Pseudobacillus sp. FSL P4-0506. The sequence continues at coordinate 2,458,845 of NZ_JBBOOI010000001.1, read as the reverse complement.
TATGTACAAGTAAATGCGTGCGTTAGGATAAAAACCCCCCATCTATCAAAGGGGGGACTGATCCCTATCGTCTAACAGGGTGTTTTTATAGTGGATCATCTGAATTGAAAGACCCATTGGGGAACTGTTGAGTGACACTACGTTGTTCCGTTAAAGGGCCAAATTGTTGAGTACCTCTTGAACTACAATATTCTTTGTAATTAAGCAGTAAACCATTTTCTAGAATGCTCTATTAGCAGCTGATACCAGTAAATGATAAAAGCAAAGACAAAATAATATAAAAAAAGGTGGATCCGTTTAAAATTAACTAATTTATAAACGTTAAACTTTTCAAAAAAATAAGTAAGTGGGTAGGAAAAGCTTAAATTCGAAATTAAATTCAAAAGAATATAACGTTTAAATTTTCCAAACGATAAATGGAAAATCCATAGGGTGCCAGCAAAAAACGGACCAAAAATAAAGCTTAAATCATGAAAAATGAGCTCTTTGATTCCTCCTTTAACCCTCCACCATTTATACTTATAGGATAAAAAACATCCGCATATAACAAGCGACGAACAAAAGATGGAAACAGGCAAATATTTACGAAATGCATTTTTGGGTAAAAATATAACAGAAGTCCATGCAATAATTATGGATACTATTCGAATTAAATTAGGTATCATTCTTTCTCCCCCTTTTTAGATATTCTGTATTATTTATGGGGAGACTATTCATCTAAAAGGGGCTTGATATTGAAAAGGTTTTCACCTAATTACAGGGAGCGATGGTTAAACAACAAAGAGTAGAAGATAATTAAACTTTTTTATAAAAATCAAATTAACATCTACTGAAGAAGAATCCATTTTGATCAATCTTTTGTCAAAATGGATTTTTTATTTAACGGAAAATAGGGTTTGTGAGGTATTTTTGATTAAGCTTTATCTTAAAACTACCGCACTTCAAGCGTGGTAACATGATTACTGATTAAATAAAAATCAAATGATCTTTAAGTTTGATAATCCGCTTCATCATAACAACTCCATTTCCTTATATTTCTACAAATAGGGAGGTTTCGCCTCTTATCTTGTTGAATATGGTAAAAAGAGGAGGTGTTAAGTATGACTCTCTATATAGTTACTTATGATTTAAATCGTCCAGGGCAAAGATACCATAACTTATTAAAAGTATTACGTCGTTATCCTGATCATCATCATATTTTAAAATCCACTTTTTTAATCAATACCACGGAAACCACTTCACAGATTTCTGAAAAGATTAAAACAGCCGGTTTGGCTGATGCCAATGACAACTACTTGATTACAAAAATAACCAACCCGACACAGGGATGGTTACCAAAATCAACATGGGCTTGGATCAATGAAAGAATTTAAAGACTTTCGCTAGCAAGCATCTTTAAAGATGCTTGCTTTTTTATTTTCTCCTCGAGCTTCCCCCTCACTCTCTTATATGTATCCCGTTTGGTACCCATAATCTCTAAAACACCTCTCTTCTGATAGCTCTTCATCAACAGAAACAGCAGATAATTCCTCTTTCATTTTATCTCCCTCTCAATAAGCACCGCCTTGCGCTATTTGCTTTTATATTTTTTTAGGTTCTCCGTATCCATCCCCGTGACGATCGTGCGCAATCCTGCTAGGCTCCGGTTACTCACTTCCATCTACTATCTGTTAATCTTTTGGACAAACCTCATATTAATCACAAGGGTAAAAAAGATGATTGGGTATAACAATGCAGAATACCAAAGCTTCCACTCATTGTGATAAAAAAATCCAGTCTGTATGGAAACCCATTCAAAAAAAGTGGAGAAAATAGACCAGCATAAGGTGTATAGTAATTTTATTGATATTTTTTGTTCAAAAGGAAAAAAATTAAGAAATAATAAGCTAATTGACGGAAAGTAAAGAATGGTTCCAAAAAATCCCTTCCATTGAAATCCTTTTTGAAAATAGCCATAAAAATCATAATGTAAGTCGAATATCATATCAAACGTCAAACCGTATGCGTAAGCAAAAAAGCATGTGGAATAAATCACCACTTTATCGATCCTTTTCGGAACAAAAAACGCAATTATATTAAAAAGGATAAAAACAATAAAAATAATTATCCACAAATTAATTTTCCTTTCTTACAATTCCTTTATTTTTGCCATACCTAAAGCAAAGTGACTCCAAAGAACATTCTCTATAAACTCCATTTGCGATTCTTCACAATTAACAATTAGAATAACCTCAGAATGCTTTCCTCTTAATAGCCTTCTCTTTTTTTTTAGAACTAATTCGATAAAGAGTCTGATTCCGAGTCCACAAACAAACCCGATAAACGCTCCTATAAGTCCCCAATAAATGGGCCCCCATGATAAGACAAATCCGATACTAGCACCAATAACGGAAAAGGCTGTGGCAAGTGCCATTCCTATATCAATCAATGATGTACCATCAGAGCGATGAAGAGAATCAAGTATTTTCCGCTCTTCTATGCGATTATCTAGTGGGACTGCATATATACATTCTTGATTAATCCCTTTTTTCTCCAATGTTGATATAGCCATTTCCAAATAAGAGGTGGTTTCAAAGGTCGAAAAAATTTGTATTTTGTTCATTTTACTTTTTTCCCCTTAAGTATTTTAAATCCGGTAGATTGGTAATTTTCTTTTAAGTGCCTCCTTAAATCTTTTTCAAAAAGCTTATTATTTTCAACTGTATTAGTGTAAGCATCATAAATGGCATATCCATAATGGGAAGGAATAAATAATAACCACTCTGGTTTCAATATAGAAGTTGCTTCCTTCACCTGACCTAAAAACAATAGAGAAACTGCCTCTAGAGCATGTGAAAAGTAAAAAAAGGTAACTAATCCAACGATGATAAATATAGCTGTCAATATTCTGTGTATATATAGTTGTCCTAGACCAGGGATAAACAACGACCAAATGACGGAAAGAGCCGGGTTTCTTTTATCTAGGTAGTTAATTTCTAATGCTCCTAAAGCAAATGTGTTAAAGCGATGATCTTCATGTTCCGCCAAAAGATAAATTCTATTCATATCTACAGTCGTTCGATAACTATCCCAAATACCAAAAAGGTAAACAGGAATGTACATGAGAAGCCACCTAGTATCTAACACGTCTTTAGCCATGTCTATATTTCCTTGAAAAGAATAAATCATGGCAAGGTTGACATTTGCATGGATGTTAACGATAACCTCCCAGATAAATAATGCATATCCTCTAAGATATTTAGACAAAATCATATGTCCGAAACCCGGGAAGGCTGCTGACCACCATGCGATGATATAAGGGCTCCTTAAATGCAATTGAGTAGTTCCAAATATACTTACATGGGCTAAATATCTCCTTGCACTATTATCATTTGTATAGTTATTCATATTAAGCCACCCTTAGACAACGAATATTCATAGGTTTCCCAAATTTTATATTTTTATCCTGTTTTGCTAATGAATCTAAATAGCAGTCAAAAATATGAATAGTCATATTTATCACCTAAAGGTGTTAATCAACAAAATAACCCTTTAATGGCGTAACATAAACGGAGCTTTAGAACATCAACAATAAAAAAGGAAAAATCCTGTTTCAACACAGAACTTTGAACACGTTTTACTGAAAATTATTAATCTTTCTTTCAAATCTACAGCACTCAGATGATTCCAAGCGCTGTAGCAAGACGATATATGGCCGCTCTTTTCTGCTCAAAGAAACAAACCCGCACCGGCAAATGCTCAACCTGTGATTCCATTAAAATGCTCATAAAAAAATTCCTTCGCATTTTTTTATAAAATATGCATTAACTATTTATAAACTGTTTATTTCCTAACTCAGCAATAATGGTAAAATATTCATATGAATAGAAATCTATCTTTAGAAAAGGTGGGTCATTCGTGAAGTATTATATTGATTTTCTTTTAGCCATCTTACTAACAGCTTTATCTTATTTCATTGGCAGCCTTGCACTTGGCAATGGGGTATTAGCCTGGCAAGCTCTTATAATTGGTATTTCTGTAGTCTTATTAGGTGCTATTACAGAGGCACTCAAAGCTCCCATGTGGTTAATTATTCTAGCCCCTTTCCCAGTCGGTATGCTTTTGCTTTTTCTCTTTTTACGTGAGCCTGTACAAACATGGTTTCTTACATATTTAATCACGTTAGCTATATACTCAGTCATACATGTGATCATGAGTTTCTTTTTTAAATTCCACTCTTTAATCCCTGCTTGGAAATTATCATAATGAAGTCATTTGATAGAAGGGAATCCTATGAAGGGTTCTCTTTTTATGTCACAGTTTGCTGCTGGAAAAGGAAGCTGGTTATCCAAAATTCAAGGAGTCGCCGCTTCAGATAAAACGAAAAAAACCCACTGAACACGCTTGAATTCAGTGAGTTTTTGCTTTAGTTATCCAGTAGCAATGGATGATGATCATCCTAGTTAGAATCGACGAAGTATTTTTTCAAATTCCCCCATGATTTTTACAATAAGGATTCATCACTTTGATAGATCCCATTGCACTAAAACACCAGTTAGCTGAAAATAACTAACTAAGCATCCGTTATAGCCTTTCCTGTTCCCAAACAAGTGTTACAATCTTGGACATAAACGGATTCAACACCTAAAGAAAAAAATCCTCTACCTGTGCAATCGGGACATATTCCCCTTTGAAAAATTTTTTCTCTTCGTTTTTCTTTTAGATTCCCAAAGAATGTTAACGAAACCATGTAACCACCTCCAAGCTTTATCCCGAGTATCAGTTAGTTACATCTTTTAATCCTATGGAAGCTAATTTAAATAAACTGCAACCTTTAGTAGAAGGACTATTATTGGGTATTGTTTTTTCTTGCTTTTGCTCTTTGATCTGCTGCTTTTGAACGTTGTTGAGCAACTAGATCATCCTTATCAGCAAGCTCTTGTGAGAATTCAATATCTCTACCGTCTGACTGAAAAGCCCCGGCTGTATTCGTAATTTGATCGTTATCCTCATTATTTTTGCTTTGTACCATCTTAAAAACCCTCCGATTGAATTGTAGTATACACATAAAGTGTGTAATTTTAATTCACCTTATTCATTTTTTGCTTAGCTTTATTCGAAGCACTTGTTTCTCTAAAGTCCTTACTTTTTTCTCTTCTAATGAGCCAGCTACTAACCAGCCACGTTAATTTAAAGAGAAAATCATAAAAAACAGGACTTTCCCTCGTACTTGATTATCATTTATCAACAGAGATAAGATAACACACTGGTCTCCCTCTTCGTTTTTGATCTTTGACAGAATACAACAAGGCGTCGATGATGTGAATAGTCATGAGGTTAAACTGATGGATAAGGCTTTGGCGAAGATGAATGAAATAAATGACAACACCCACTGAAGAAATTGGAATTCAGTGGGTGTTGCTTTAGTTACCTGGTTCTATAGGTATTCATTCTAGTGAGATTTATCTTTTTTCTTTAGGACTATTACTTCTGTTTTTTCTCTTCCATTTTCTGACCAATCAACAGTTATCGTTAATTCTTTTGTTTCTGACGTAACCACTTTATTTATTTCTTCAGCATCTGGAGTAGCCTCTCCTTGCTCGTTCAGAGTATATTCACTTCCACTCAAACCACCCTGTTTCGTCTCCAGTTTGTACCCTAGATGTTCTACCACTTTAGGATTGCTGCCTTTAAACTTTAGATATATAGACGGAGCGATTCTTTTGTCTGAATACTCTGTCGTTTGTCCTGTATAAACCTCTGTTCCCCAGCTTTCTCCTTCTCCTCGGAATAATAGATCTTCATCTTTATTCGAATTACATGCTGCAAGCATAAAAATCACACTCATCACTAACAAAAAACTAAATCGTTGTTTTTTCATCTCAAATCACCTTTATGTTTTTTTACAACATTTTCACCATGTAAAGGAACAATAGTGTTTGATCGTTGCAAGTTTGCATGCTCTATACAGGTCTGATTCATATAACCCAGCAAGAGTGAGATATTTTTCAAATGACTTTTATGATCTTTGCAATAAAGTTTGATAATTTAAACGGTAAACTAAACACAAAACTCCCGTGTAATCTGTTTCTTTATCTCCTCTATCGGAAATTTCTGTGGATAGGTAGATATCATCAACATAATCCCTTGCAGAACAGATGAAAAATATAACGACCGTTTTCTTGGCTCCTTCTCTCCCATCCTTTCAAATATTTTACACTGGAGTTCAAATTGTCTAGTATTTTCTTCGATAATAAGGCGACTGTATTTAATCAACTCTTCATCAGACTCTGGCTGAGTTTGTAGATGGAGGTAGAATCTATGGACTTCCGGGTTTTTGTGAATATTATCAATAGCTCCATTAATTATAAATTTAAGTTGTTCACTAGGTGTCTCCAAGGAGACTGCTTCCGTCATTACTTCAACTACTTCCCCGATTCTAACCTCTACCATTTCAGAAAGCAGCTCTTCTTTTCCTTTGTAATAGTTATAGAGTAACCCTTTCGAAATACCCGCTTGTTTAGCAATATCGCTTATAGAAGTAGCGTAATATCCCTGTTTCATAAATAACTCCATAGCTGTAGCGCGAATTTTTTCTTTGGATGCTTGGCGAATACGATCATTCTCTTGAGGGGTACGTGGCATTTTAACTTCAATCCTCCATAAAAGCAGTGATTTCCTGATATAAATTTTCAGAATGAGTGAGGGGCAGCATATGGTCGGCATCCTCGATTTCGACGAAACGAATGTTTGGAACCCTGCGGAAACAATCGGCAACCCGAAAATTATCTGCCAAGTCCTTTTTCCCAATAAAAAACAAAGTTTCGGGATTCAATTCTTCTAATCGTTCTATTGCTGGTGGTTGAGGCCATTTCATGCAGAAGTCAACAGGCCACTTAAGCATACGCTCGAAATGATGTCTGAGCATTCGGACAATGAGATCTTTGAGCGGACTATCGATAACGACCTGATATGTTGATGAACGAAGGGCAAGCTCTAACATTTTATCAATATTAGGAGCAGCTTCCAATATTTCGTTGTGATATTGCTCAAACTCTTTTGAATAGGAAAAACCAGTCAAGGAAGGAGCAATTAATACGAGTTTTGATACTCTTTCAGGATAATTAAGAGCGAGATCGGTTGCAATCTGTCCTCCCATGGAATGGCCTATAATGGCTGCTTGATTCAGTTCTAGGTCATCCATTAGTGCCAGTACGTCTTCAACATAGTTTACATGTTTTATAGGAGATGGTGATTTACCAGCACCGCGGCCATCAAAAGCAATCACTTTGTAATTCTTAGATAAAAGAGACACTAAAAGTGTCCATTCCCTCAAATCAGTCCCACCACTATGAACAAGAACAACAGGATGACCATTACCAGTGATCTCAAAATATAAATCCAATGCAATCCCTCTCTTTCATACTGAATTTTCAGTTTTATTTTATTATTGAATGAACGTTTAGTCAATAATAAATGTTATTTAATTTTTAGGCTCTGTTAAATGCTATTATCAATTGTTCGTAAAGCTAAAGGGACTTATAATTTTAAAGTCCCTTTTGGCTTAAATTAAATCGTTCTTTACTGAATGCAAAGCACGTAAAGCATTTACTGTGTGTGAACCCCAGTGAGCTTCAAAATGAAATTTCCAATGCCAAATTGCTTCGTTAGTCGTTTCTTGCTCGAACAATATGATCCCTTCTTTAAGGTCTTTATAAATATCTAAAATATCATCTGATAAGCTTCCGCATTCTGGCTTATCTAATTTATAAGGGTCAAATACTTCCCAGTAATATTCATATTTACCGAAATCAATCTTGGGTAAAGAAATTTCTACTTGTAGTGCTTTTATATTATCAGGTTCAACATCAGGAAGTTGCTGTGCCTTTAAGTATAAGTCTAAAAGGGCAACCAGAAGTTTTTCTATACTTCTTTCCTCAATACAAGTTAATGAATCAATTAAAGTACAATAATGATTAGCCGAGGAAAGGAAACTCCTTACATCCTCATTTTTCATATTTACTCACTCCAATGACAAACAATTTAGCCACTATATTTTGTTAATCTTAATTTTCTATAAGTGGCATTAGTGGATAACAAGCAACTATCAATAACCGCCTTACTTATGATTGTTGAATTATTGCGGAATCTGATTAGATTCAAAAACTAAAACCAACTCAAATAATGGTCGAAGTATTTTGTTGCCGCATCATTAAACCAGGCCAACCAGTCTGTTAAACGGCTATGATAGTGATTGACATTTTAAACATGATAAAGCTTCCCCACGGAACTACTTCCCTTTTCAGTTGGAAATACCTTCTAAATATTCTTTTTATCTCCCAATTCAACTGATAGAATATACCTAGAAACTAAAAAGGGGGATGAAAAATGAAAAGATGTTGGAAAGTAATTATTTCTACGGTTTTATTGTTAGTCGGCTTCACAGCTTTAAAACCAACAGCAGAAGCAGCAAAGAACCCGATTACACCACAACAAAGCCGAGTTACATACACATTAAAAGATGCGAATGGCGTGCCGTACAAAATCTATTTCGCAGGCGTGAGGGAAAAGAAGGCTATTGCGTCAACAGACCGTAACGACTGGGCGTCTGCTAACAATAGTGAGGCAGATAAGGGCGACTTGCTCTATACGGGTAATTACACGCTCTATACGCATAATCCAAAAACAAGCCACATTAAAAAGTCGAATTTCTACTACAAAAGCTACTTATTGAACGCGACTCGCAAAACGGTTTATACAGTTCCTTCGCGATATAAAGGGCAACCAGACATGTTGATGGTTGCATACTCTATGGGCGACGGCTATGAAGGCGCAGATTGGTTTTATATGAGAAATGGTATACTGACGCAGATTATTTACGGCGACACGCTGCCACACTCAAAGCGTCCACAGGTAATCGGCAAAAATAAATATCAGACCGCTATGTATGATCCTGATGACCGCCGTTGGTACTTCGCAAACATTACAGTTAACCCGACCAAAGCGACGCAAAGCCGTACGTTCCCAGAATACAATAATCCTGGCGCTGTTCTCCGCAACTGGAAAAAGCACTGGCAATGAAAATAAGCCCCACTCGTACGAGCGGGGCTTATTGTTCTTATCTTATTTGTGGGTTAAAATCACGGTGTTCTGTTGGACAGTCATAGCGGATTTAAAAGTATCAAACATGCCTGTCCAGATTCTTCTCTCCCTAGCAAATGGCTTTACTATTATAATTTCTATAACAAAGTTTGATAAATCCTAGTGCACTAAAGCTACCCAAATAAAAACCGATCTTATCTTTATTTTATTGATTTTCTTTCTTCACAGCTTCGCTAGTTAAACGTGCATTATTTAAGCCTTTATCGCTAAATGCATTATCACTATTTAGCCGATCTCCTATTGGTTCTCTATCCATATCATCCTTTAGTGCACCTGAAATTTTTCCATGTATATTGTTTTCCTTTTGTGACATGATGTGTAACCTCCTTTTCATTTATTATCTGTTGCCCGTAATTTTCTTATACTAGCGCTAATAATAAGAATGTATCTATATTTATTTTTCATTTCTTCTTCAATTTATATCTTTATAGAATTGTTATCATTTGCTTTTCCTGCTTTAATTTGCCTGCCACCCCTATGTTTTTACACAGTGCCAGTAAGGACACATGACGGCTTTACCACTTTGCCTGTGAGCGTGTAAGCCTGTTTGGCCTTTTCTCATATTGCTCCTCTCCCTTTATTTTTTCTCTGCTCGTGTCACTCAGTGAATACTTCGTTCAAAAGAAAAAAGCACCCAATTGTTTGGATGCTTACATAAGCGTTATAAATCAACTAAATTCCCATGAAACCTTGTTATCCCTTCACCTGTTACTTCAATTTCCGCAACTCTTACCGATTGACCTTTAATTGTAACGATATCAGCCTGAAGCATTAGTTGGAGAACGTCGTGATTAACTTCGCTCCCGTACTTCCCTCTCTCTGTTATAATCTCTATATCATATAATTTTTCTTCGTTCATTTAGGACTCTCCTTTCAGAACTATTCTTACTCTTCCCCATTTTAATACAAATAACGTAAATATTCTCTTTTGAAGTCATTTGTAAGTATATTTTCTTATAACCTAGGCATTAACCAAGGGTTTTCAATAATATATGGCACGGTGGACAATTTAGCTGCTACCAGTCCCTCTGTTCTTCTCTGCTGATATTACTTTAAGGATAATTTTATTACAAAAAGAAAGAGCACTCCCTTAGGAAGGCTCTTTTAATGGAAACCTGTGTTCAATTATTTTAGTTTCACTTACGTTTCCTCTATTGTTTCTTTGATTGCATTTGGGAAGCTGGTGCCGTTCATTTAAAATAAATGCTATTTACTCTGCTGAAAGCACGATGTTATGAGTATCTTCTTCTAAACCATCCTCATTTTTAAAAGGATAAATCAATTTATAAACCTCAGCCATGTCTCAACCCTCTTTCACCTTATACATCGGCAAAAAAGAGGAGGTATTAATAATAAAAAGCGCCTGTTACTTTGTTAGGAGCATGAGCTCGTTAATAACAAATACTATTATTATCCAGTCTAAAGCTAGAAAACTCTAACTTACCTGCATACTTTTTTCCCCACAGGGAATAGGAACTATAAATGCTTTAAGGAGGTCTATCCGTGGATGGAACACGATTAAGATTGGAAGCCAAAAACCTTTATCTGAGAGTTGCTAATGTTACGCGTGACGATAAAAGCTATGTACTTCTAACTGCATATGATAACGCTAATAATGAATTTGTATTGGAACTAACACATGAACAAGCTGGGTGGTTGGAAGACCAATTTTATGCGGCTAATCGTAGGTATGAAGAGAGACTGACACATCCGCACCGAGCAAACGAACCTGTGCACAACCCTATTTTAATGCCAACCGATAGTCAAGAGTCACCTAATTGAATATAAGACAACCAAACAGCACCTTGAAGAAATTCAGGGTGTTTCGTTTTATAGCTGGTAAAGTTCACGATTCATATGCTTCAAGGTTGTCTCTGTGTTGTAACCTACTCAGTAGCTGAATTCCTATTTTTGATTTCAACTTGATAGGCGGTTTCTCCATCTGTAACAAACACGATAAAATCTTTATCATTCATTACGACATCAAAATGATAACTAATTTCTTTATCGTTTATCATATGAAACATCTTTGTTTCGTTGTCATATTCAAATACATTACATTCATTGTATCTGACATCACCAGTATAGATAGCTCTTATCATCTCGATTCATTTCTCCTTTGCCAAACGATCTACTCAGCTAGTTTATCAACAATATTATGATATAGCTAGCTCATAAGCCGCACTCTTATGGATTCCTAACTGCCCTTCTGCTGCTGTTACGCTATATCTGTTCAGCCAACAATCCAGCATCGCTTGTTCCCTTTGATCCACCGCTTTATCCAGCCGACCACTGATATAGACAATCTCTTTATCATATTTCGCCCCCCTCCATTGCTTCTACTATTTCGTATGACAATGAGAAAGAAAAGACAGTAAACGAAGAGGTTAGGGCTTTGGCGAAGATGTATTGAATAAATGAAAAAAACCCACTGAAGGTACTTGAATTCAGTGGGTTTCTTCTTTAGTTACCTGGTATCAATGGATGGTGACCACCCTAGTAAGAAGAGCTGAAGCATTTTTTCAAATTATTATTAGGATTTCTATAGAAAAGTTTGATAAATCCTATCGCACTAAAGCACCTGTTAATGAAAAACCAAGTTTATTCTTTTAAGGCACTCACCAATTGTTTAGCATCTATCATTGACATTCCTTCTTCTTCTCTTAGATACTTTATGGTTTTAATGTCACCTAGGGTTTTCATTTTCTCACTTGCTAAGGCAATCCATTCATCATTGTTTTCAATAGGAGTTAATCTTTTATTCTCTTCCCTTAAAACATTGATTTTCTTAAATTGTCCAAATATTATAATTAAAAATGTCACATTTAAAATTAGGGATGCAATCAAACTCACATCAATACCCATTGTTAAGCCTCCATTCTTGATGTGTCCCAACGATTTTGGCATAAAAACTAGGGACAGATGTCGCCTTAACTCTCATACGGCTTAGAAGTATGAATAAACCATCGGTCTATATTACAATTCACTCAATTCAACTATTTCCCCATTACACGCTTTTACTGCATATTGACAATCCAACTTTCCACATAAAACATAGTAGCCTTCCTCAAAATCATATACATAATATGGTGTCAACTGAATAAAGTCTTTGAGTTGCTCAAATGCTTTCTCTTTTGTGACTTTTATTTCATCGACTTCTTTTAATTCCATATACATTTTTAAAAAAGACTTATTATCCATGAGATTCAACACTTCATAAGTCTTCGAGTCAATGAATAGCTTCATTTTTCTTTTAAATACACGTTCTTCTTGTTCTTTTGCCCTTAAAGTTGCATGGATGTATCCCTTATCCCGATGCAATGACTTTAATACCCATTTTCCTGAATCATTAGCGTATTCTTGACTTAAAAATTTTTGTACAGCACTGATACACTTTTTAACTTCTTCCTCTGTGATGGGCTGCAAATCTGGATGTGGTTCACATCGAAAGGCTTGTTCAGGTGTGACATTCTCAATGAGAGAAATTATTTTCCTGTGAAAAGGTTGTTGAATTTGATAATTCCACTCTACCACTTTGTCCATTTGCAAGCGAGATTTATCGTCTACCAAAAACTCAAAAGGCAAAGTAGATGAACAATCATTTTTTATATAAATCTCCTCTATGGCGAAAGCAGGAACGAGCTTGTGCTGCTGCATGATTGGAAATTCGACCAACTTCAATTGTTCCTTAACCAACTCTTCTAATTGTTCAAATGAAAGTGTATACATGTCTTGTTTTACGAGTTTCTTAGAAGGAAACTGTCCAGTCACAGAAAATAATATAAGTTTTCCTTCCTCATCAAGTTTACATTCAATGTAACCTGAAGGAGAAACGGCAAAACCATCTATACATTCCTTGAAATGAAGCTCTCTTTCTTCTTCCTTCCAGAACTCAAACTGCTTTTTGTAATTCAGACCTGTTTCCTTTTCAATCCACTTGATGATTCCGTCCTTGTTATTCAAATCAAACGTCATGCTATCAGTATAGGACCTTCCCCCAACATAAATCACACTTCTGACCTTCCTGGAATGGAGGTCTATCTCGATACACGCTGTTCCCTCCGGATTACAAGTCTCATCACCCCAATCTTTAATATCATTGGGAAACCATTCCATGCTTAGTGTATAAACCGTTTCATTGAAAATTGTGGTACTACGGTTAATGTGAAATGTATGTAAATGATATTCGTGTAAGCCGTATTTTTCTCTTGTATAATCAATTAATTCTTTTATTCTCTTATCCATTTTCATCCCCTTATACTTTTGATATTGTGAATAACGTCTGCCATTTGAGAATGTTATTATACTTTTCATGGTAAACCAACACAATTTTACTATATTCCTCTTCATCATTACTGCCCCGTTAGTTTAAAAAGAAAATCAAAAAATAGGCCCTTCAATCGTTCTTAATTAACTATTTACGAACAAGTATAAGATAACACACTAATCACCTTTAATTTTTAGCAGCACACAAAGTATATCTATAGAGGGGTGAGTGATGTAAATAGTCATAAGGTTAGAATGAATCAGGAGCAAACGGATAACTCCCACTGAAGATACGTGAATTCAGTTGGGTTTCGCTTTGATCTCCTATTACTTACAAATAAGAAGCCCTTGATAAGAAAGAATTATGTATAAATTAGTTAATTAGAAGCTTTTAATATTTTTAAGATATTGCTCACCGTATGACTGTCAATTACAGTTCTTAATATAGACTCTCTTTTAAGTGTATTATACTCAGGCACCTCGTAAGTAGGAATATTGATAACTCCTCTAAAGCGATCACTCAAGTACGGTTCTGCAGCTGCTAAGTTAAACAAGTCATCCATTAGATAGATCTCTTCTATATTCTTCAAAGCTTTAAGCAGGAAGTATCGTTCTTTATCCATCTCACCTTTATGGCGATAGCATTTTGACAGCTCAAGGCAATTATCAACATACTGGTTATTGCTTTCAACAGACTGTTCCAAAAAGTAATAATGTTGTTGTTCATCGATTTCGTCGCTCCAAGATTTCACTAAATAGATAAGAGATGTAGAAAGTGAATCCATCTCTGCATTCTCTAATAAATTATCCAATAAAATTAATGTGCTTGGATGGATATACCCTTGATGGAAGTATTGAAGCCATGACAGGAATATAGCTGCCTCTGTGTTTGTTTTATCATAATGAAGGATTTTTTTCATACATTTTATGCTCTTAATAAAATCTACTTCCGGTTCTTCTAATACCACTACAGCTAATTTGAAATATAACTCTGAATTAGTAGTCTCTTGGCCTATCTTTTCTGTTAACATTTTTTCTGCATGTGAAATTTTTTGACTTTTTGTTAACATAGTGGACGTAAAGATTTCCTTTAATTTTAAGTCGAAATTATCCATGAAGACCCCTCTCATTGATTATCTTTGTGTAGCTATCGATATTATAACTGATGCTCTACATAACTAGGAAAAGCATTGAATTTTAATAGTTCACTGTTTTTAACGTGAAATATTATTTCTAGTAATTAATTATCCTTTCGATACGCGGTTTTAATTGAGCTATCACTTAAACAGGACCTAGCTCATAAGAAAAACCGAAACCCTTCTCTATAAAGAGAGGAAATTCCGGTTTGTCTTTTTTATAAATGGTTTAACTTTATTTCGAAGCCGCAATGGATTCTCTCAACCTATACATTACGATCACTTTCAGGGTCTATTGCCCCACCCTGATTCTTTCTCCTTCTTCCTTTCCCAAACTTCCTCAGTGGAAACAGCTTTTTCGCACCTGCACCGTCCAGGTTTAATTCAATTTGCTAAATAGGTGCTGATTTTATCATTCCTCTTTTCTTGTATCTGTTGGTGGCTTTATGAAAAAGGATAGAACAAATGCAAGAATGATTAGAATAAAAGCAGACAGGAAACCATGGTTCAGTCCATCCAATAATGCGAGTAGAGAAACATCTTCAGACTTTTCTGGATGATTGCTAGAATACCCAGCAACGGTAGCCGACATTACCCCTACCATTATGGCTGCACCAAGTGATGCAAACACTTGACGAACAGTATTATTAATTGCCGAACCATGACTTATTAAACGATTTGGCAAAGCATTGATCCCTGCTGTAGCCAAAGGCATCATAACTAATCCCATGCCTAACATCCTTAAAGAATAGAGACAAATAATCCACCAAATAGGTGTATCCTTAGTCAGCAGCAGGAAAGGGAACGTGGCCAGGGATAGGATAAACATGCCTAGCATAGATATTTTTTTAATCCCATATTTATCGAATATTTTCCCTGCAATCGGTGAAATAATCCCTAATACTAGCGCACCAGGAAGTAATATTAGACCTGATTGAAATGCTGAATACCCTTGTATTGATTGTGTATAAATCGGTAAAAGAATCTCTGAGCCAATCATTGTCATAAAAATAATAGAAACAATGACTGTAGACAAAGTAAAGGTTCTACTCTTAAATACCCTTAACTCCAAAACTGGTTGTGCTAATTTTAATTGACGATGAGAAAATATTGCTATTACTACAAGGCCGATTACACAAGAAGTGAATACAACATTATTTTCCCATCCTCTGTTTCCAGCAATGCTTATTCCATAGAGAAGTGAACCTAAACCTAGGCTACTAAGAATAATGGAAAAGATATCTATCTTCGCTTTTGTTACATTAATAATGTTTTTCATATACAAGAATGCTAGCAATATATTCATCCCGACGATTGGAAGGATTATATAAAATAAGTAATGCCAATCATAATTATCAACAATCCAACCGGATAGAGTTGGGCCAATTGCAGGAGAAAAAGCGATTACTATTCCTACTAACCCCATTGCTTCCCCACGTCGATTAGCTGGAAACACCAAAAATATTAACGTTTGCATTAAAGGGATCATTAATCCCGAACCAATAGCTTGAATAACACGTCCTACAAGCAGCGTGCTAAATGTAGTACTTAATGCACAAATGACAGTACCTACGGCAAAACTCCCCATCGCTCCAAAAAATAAGCCTCTATTAGTAATTAAATTTAGCAAAAATGCTGAAATAGGAATCATGATACCACTGATTAACATAAATGCTGTGATAAGCCATTGTGCATGATTAGCATTGATATCTAAATCGATCATGATTTTTGGCAAAGCAGTAACCAATAAGGTTTGATTAATAATAGTTAAAAAAGTTCCAACCATTAAAACCAGTACAAAGCCAGCTCTTTTAAAGTGTTTTCCATTTATATCAACTGGTTGTGTGTGAATGTTTTCCATAATATTTATGCTCCTTTACCCTTTTTGAACTAATGTATATTTTTTTATACTTAAGTTCATTTTTTTATTATAATATGGTATAGTAATACTAATGTCAATAATTGTTTTAGGGAGGGAATGCGGCATGAGTAAAAAAGAGCAAATCATTGAAGCAGCAAAACAATTGTTTCGAACAAAAGGTTATCATGATACTTCAATTCAAGATATCTTGGAACATTCCAAAGTTTCTAAAGGCACATTTTATAATTACTTTGCTACGAAATCACAATTAATTCTTTATATTATTCAAAAAGTTGATGCAAAAGTTGAAGAACAACAAAACTTGTTATTATTGGAAGGAAACCCTTTTGATAAGCAAATTTTTTATTCTCAGCTTCGAGTAAAACACTCCATCTATGGGACTGAGAAGATTGCAGAGCTATATAATATCTCATTGGGGGAAAATGATGAGTCATTAAAAAAATATATGGCGGAAAGTCATTATAAAGAGCTTGATTGGCTGGCAAAACGGTTAATAGAAGTTTATGGTAGAGAAATAGAAGAAAGTGCAATGGATTTATCTACCCATTTTATTGGAGGATTAGGTTATCAATTTAGATATTCTGATCAAATGAAGCTGAATCTTAATAGTTCCGATATATTGGACTACAATATTTTGCGATTAGAAAAAAACATTGAAATAACAAAGGAATCTAATCAAGTTCTCTTTCCATATAAGTCACCTGATTCAGTTGAAAATCCAGAAATAGCTATCGATAAAATACAAAAGTTACTTAAAAAAGTAATAAATGATTATGAGGTGTCTAAAGAAGAAAAAGAATTGATTGATTTTATTTTGGATGAGTCCCAAAACTCATATGTAAGATGGAGTGTTTGTGAAGGAGCTGTTCGACAATTAAAAATAATATCCTCCTCTCATTCAAATAATGAGCAAATATTTAATGAAGTGTTTAATATTATAAATAGACAAAATAAAAACAGTTAAAAATTGTTTAGTTAAAATAAAGATTGAGCATTAGATATTGAGTTGGAATTCCCCCTTAAAATGGGACAAGTAAAAACACCTTTAAGTTGAAATGAGGATGTCGGATACCTAAATACAACTTGGAGGTGTTTTTTGTGAATAAAAGAGTGAGTTATCTGGCAGAAGTCAAGTTAAAGGCAGCAGAGACGAGAAGGACCGGATCAGTTATTAAAACCACAACGAAGGGATAACGAAACAGAACAACCGCCGATAATCCCCAATCAAATCGTTTTACGCCTCACTAAAGCCAGAAAATATTCGTATTCAATCCAAACTAAACAGCCAGTCACCCGATACACTATCGGCAACTGGCTTCTTAAAGGCGTTTTGGTCCCTGTCTCAATTATGGGATCTATTCCCCCTATAGAGTGGGCTTGTTTTAAACTAATTATCTCGGTCTAACAATTCTTTTTTTAGAGCACGAACTTGTTTGAGAATATCTTCTTTTTCATCCTCCAAACATTCTAGCTTTAATTTTCCATTTTCTTCTTCAATTGAAATGAGGTCTCCTTCTTTAACATCAAAAGAGAATGTCTCGATAGTAATTAATTCCTCAATGGATTCATCTTCACGATATAGCAGTTTGGCTACCCCTTTTTCAATGGAATCAATGGTATATTTTCCAGTTCTCATGATCTTTCACAAGCCCATCCATCATTGTCACGGTCGTGTTTAGATTCATATGCTGGATGACCTTTCTTTACTCCATCCGGATAGACCTTTCTCATCTCCGTACAATTTTGGAACTTTGTTGGAGTTGGAGCTGGTGTGGGAGCCGGAACTGGTTCTGGCGTTGGTTTTGGCTTGGGTGCCGGGACCGAATTCTGAACAGGCGCTGATGGCACTTGCTTCATAAAAACATAACTGCCATCTGTCCAAGTTTGAATTTGACCATTCGGTGTTGATACGATGTGTGCCCCAATGTTTTTTAAACGGTTCACGACAACAGATTTCGGATGGCCATATTGATTGTTCTCTCCATATGACAGAACACCATAATCCGGCTTAACTTCATTTACCAACGCTTGGGATGTACCAGTGTCCGACCCATGATGAGAAGCTTTTAAGACCTCTGCATCCAAATCGTACTGATCCACTAACAAGGCTTCTACTCTTGTATCTGTATCACCTGTAAGAAGATAATCAGACTCTCCATAACTAACCATAAGTACAATTGACCCTTCATTTGAATCACTTGCATGGCTATTAACATAAAGTACTTTCACAGAAACACTAGAATCTAATGTAATGTTTTGACCCACTTGTGCCACTTTAAATGATGCGCCAGTTGCTTTTACAGCGTTTAAATAATCAAGATAGATTTGAGTGGTATGCTCCTGACCAGAATCTACAACATTCTTAACCTTATAGTTTTCAATCACGTAATTTGCTCCGCCAATATGATCAGCATCAGGGTGTGTAGCTACAAACGTATCAATCGCTGAAATATTAAGTGAAGCTAATTCTCTTTTCACCTCATCATCGGAACGACCAGCATCGACTAGCATGGCTTTTCCATTAGGAAATTTAATGAGAATCGCATCTCCCTGTCCAACATTTAAAAAATCAACTTTAAGGGTTGGACGCTTTGTGTTATCGATGAACACTGGGTTTAACGAGCGTGACATAAATGCTGCAAACTGGCCACGGGCTACTGCAATGTTAGGACGATATGTATGATCTGGATACCCTGCTGTAATACCAGCTGCTATGATTTTTCCGATAAATGGATAGGCAGCTGAATTTTTTGAAACATCTTTAAAATTAACTGCAGCTGAGTCACTGAGTTTAAAAGCACGTGCCAAGAAGATAGCTAATTGACCACGGGTTACTGTTTCATTTGGACGATAAGATCCATCTGGAAAGCCAGTGATAATTCCGGTTTTTACAGCAGAATCGATGTAACCAGAGGCTACATTATTTGCGTCAACGTCTGAAAACGTTGTTTGTCGTTTTGTACCATCAAGTTTAAGTGACCTTCCAATCATAATGGCCGCCTGTGCCCGGGTTACCTTATCATCAGGTCCAAACCGTCCATCTGAATAACCTGAAATGATGCTTTTTCCTGATAGATAGTTAATCTCATTGAAAAATCGGTAATTCACTGAGACATCTTTAAAAGATGCTGCACTTGCACTCGGTATGAGGACACTCAATGCAAGAAGAAAGCTCAAAAAAAATACGATAGCCTTTTTCAAATTATTTCCCCCTCTTTTAATAACTGTTCGATTATAGCATAATATGCCATGTTAAAATCAGGGAAATATTTCCACAAAAAAAAAAAAAAAAAACAACCTATCTATCTAAAAATAAGCCCTACTCATACGAGCGGGACCTTTCTTATGGCTCTTGTCTTATTTGTGGTTTAAAAAGCCAAGGATTCTATTGGGTGATCATTGCAGGTTTTACAGTGTCAAACATACCGGTTCTTTTCTTTTTAGCAAATGTTTATAATCTAATTTGCCGCCAATTAAGTTGGCTTGCTTCTCTGTTTCTTGATTCGTTTTAAATACACCTGTATAGTCCTTTTCACGACAACAGCGGCCAAACGGCCAGTCTCAGCGTATGGGTGTAGCTCAAAAGAATAGTTACCATAAAAAATAAGGAAATGAAGCGATGGACTACAGGGCAAGTACCTAAGCAGAAAAATATAAATAACCAAATTCATGAATAGATTTTTCAAAGAGATATATTTAGAATCTTCTGGCTGCAAGTCAGTTCCTGGCTGATATATAGTTGAATTTGCTAGACTGAATGATTCTCTGACAAGTACGTATCCTTTGGGATGTCTTGAACATCTAAAAAAATCTTCTCCCTAATTTATCCTTATTAAAATGACAATAGATTTGTAAAATAAAAGAGGACAGTAAAACCCTAAGCAGCTATAAAGCTATTCCATGGTTTTACTGTCCTTTAGATGGCTGATAGAATCAATTTATTTTTTCACTGATGCGTTTCCACTTTATTCTTCTTATGATGGATCAAGGATGTGACAAAAATCCCCCTCTACTTAACTTATATAAAATAATATTTATGTTAACGGTTTCGATTTTCAACTTGATTTATCCAATTTAAATCTGCTTCTAAGTGCAGCAATATACCAGTGATTAATAAATATTTATTTTCGTCCCCCTGAAGCAATAATTCGGTTTTTAATTTAGTTAAGTCCATCACTTCTTTAATAATCATTGCTTTTTGTTGTTCAAGCATTTGCTTTTCCTGGGCAAAGTGAATTCTACGAGCACAACTCCATTTAAAGAAAAAATCCTCTTTTGTCGAGTAATAAGGCACGGGTTCCAGTAACCATTTTTCCAATTCATCTTTACCTTTTGGTTGTAACTCAAACAATTTTCTTTCCTGATCATCTGCTCCTGGGGATGAGACAAGCTGGTCACGTGTCAGGCGATCAAGAGTGGTATAAATCTGACCAGGATTAATTTTACCTTTAATTCCAAGGAGGGAATCCAATTCCAATTTTAATTCGTACCCATGATGTCTTTGCCGGAATAATAATGTTAAAATCCCATACTTTACTGACAAATTATCAACCTTCTTTGAGTGATGATTGGATATCCATTTTACTTGCACTTTTACTGGAAATCCAGGCTGCACAGAGGCTTAGAGAAACTCCGGCAATTATTGCTAGTATAATATTACTCATGGGTAATTGGAAAGACATAAATCCTTCCATCAGTTTAGATTTACTTGTTACATATATTAAAATTACGCCTGTTACAATACCTCCAATTACACCTGATAATCCAATGAGCATACCTTCAGCAAGTATCATGTTTCTAACCTGTTGTTTAGTAAAACCGAGTGCTCGCATAGTTCCAATCTCAGGTATACATTCTAAAATATTCATTAGCAGCGTATTAGCTGTGCCCACACTAGCCAAGCCGATGATCATCAGCAACATGACTAAGATAAGGCCACTCATACTGGAAATAGCTGAAGTAGTAGATTCAATTTCATCTTCTACGGTTTGAACCTTTGAAAGATGATCACCAAAATCAGACCATAACTGGTCACGAATTGAATCGTTCCCTTCACTGTTTACAGTGAGTAGCAAATCAAAGCTATTTGTCCATCCAAAAACATCATTGAGGTATTCCTCGTCCATAAATGCGACATAACCAGAATAATGTGATGTTTTAACCACTCCAATAACTTTAAAATTCTGTTCACCATTCGAAGTATTCATTAGTATACTCTGACCAATTTGTCCGCCCCATTCTTCAAAGGCACGATCCCCGAGCAACACGGATGGTTTCTGTTTTAACTCTTTGTATAGATCCTTCTCCCGGAAATCAGCAAATAACGAGGGGCCATTTTCACTTACAGAAAGAACGGAAAATTGTCTACTTCTTCCGCTATTTGTTTCCCAAGTAATCGGCGTTGCTTCAGTTAATGTTTTAACACCTGTAACAGCATCATAAGAAAGCACTTTTTTTATATCTTCAGCAGACCATGGAGCCTCAGATGTAACTCTCATGTCTCCCCCATACGTATTTCTTATTTCTTTTTCGTATCCTTTAGGAGCTGACCCTACCGCTGCACCAAGTAATAATATAATCGATATACCAATGGCTAAAATAGCAGCTGTATTTGCATTGCGATTTATTTGCTGCAAGAGACTTTTTATAGCCATGATACCAGCATAATCAAAAAAGTATTTTAAAATGGGCTTTACTATTTTGCTTAAACCTAACAATAGGAAAGGAAACAAAAGAATAACACCTATTAATATAGCAACATAGGAAACTGGGTGATCTATAAACACAAAGCACAGAAGCCCCACCCCAACAACAGTTCTAAGAAAATACCGTCTTGATAATGTTTGCGTTTGATTTGCTGCTTTTAATGTCAATAAAATCGACGTCTTGCCTGCATTATAAATAGGAAAAAGTGAAAAAACTATAGGAAATAGCAATCCAATGATAATAGCCATCATCGCTGGTAGCTTCCAATTTAACGTGTAGACCATATCAAATTTGAATACACTAAGAAGAGCTTGCATAAACATATCCCCGAGCCATATACCAAGCGGAACTCCAACAGCTGTGCCGATCAATACCAAAAGTACTATTTCAATAAGAACCAGCTTAGAAACAGAACTTTGTGTATAGCCTAAGCTTTTCATTACAGCAAATTCTCTTTTTCTTTCTATAACGCTTGTATAAATCACATTAAAGACAATAAACCCGCTGATAAACATGGACAATCCCGCAATTAAATAGAAGAAGGTATAGAGTCCGCCTATATCATTGCTTTGGAGGTCATCCGCAACAACAGGTTCTATGTATACATTAGAACCACGAAACTTTTGCTGAAAAGAGTGAAAGAGATCTTTGCCGTCACCTTTGACTTGAAAACGCATATAAGAAATCTCGTCACTCTTTCCTGTCCACTCTCTTAACATATCAAGCGGAGCCATAATGCGAAAACTGCTTGATTCAGCACTTTCCCAATCACTGGGACTTGCAAGCAGTTGTGTATACTCAACAATGGCAGAAATCTTTGCTTCTCCCATATTAGTAAATCGAACCGTATCTCCAACCCCTTTTCCCAAAAGCTTTGCAACAACTTCTGGTAATATTACTCCTTCATTATCTAAGCTACCTTCAATAACTGGGAGTTTCAGCAAAGGGCTATTTTGATCATTTACTCCTGTAATTCGCACAGATCTTTCATTCAAAGAATGATTACCTTCAAGTTCAAAGAAAGCTTGCTTATCAAGGGCAAGCAATGTATGAGTAACAGCGGGATCCTTTTGAATAGACGAGATCATCTCTTCAGGATAAGTATGTTCATCACTTAAAACCCAATAATCTGCATTGGCGACATACATTTGTTCGTAATAATCAAAAACGTCCTTCGTTGTTTTATCAGCCACCAGCATAGACGTTAAAAAAGATGTCCCTAGTATAATGGACAGCAATGTAAAGAAAAATCTTTTTTTGTTTTGCGTAATATTACGCCATGAAATTCGCCAAATATTTAGCATAATCACTATCCTTCCTAGATATCACTTGATCTATAGCCCCATCTCTAAAAAGTAGAATGCGATCTGCAAAGCCAGCTGCAAAAATATCATGTGTAACCATCACGATGGTTTGCTTATTTTTACGGTGAAAGGTTGACAATAAAGCCAGAATTTCTTCTGCCTTAGCCCTGTCTAAATTTCCTGTTGGTTCATCAGCTAATAAAACAATCGGGTTATTAACAAGTGCTCTAGCTATAGCAACACGTTGTTGCTGACCACCACTTAATAGATTGGCACACTTACGATTTAATCCCTCTAATCCTACAGAATGAATTAATTCATGAATCAATTTACTTTTCTTATTAGTTAATTTCCCGTCTGCATGAAGAGGAAATGCGATATTTTCCTCTACAGTTAAGTTAGGTAATAGTTGATAATTTTGAAAAACAAAACCTAGTTTTTTTCTACGAAATATGGTTCTTTCCTTTTCTCTCATTTTATTTAAAATCTTATGATCAATTTGTATATCTCCCTTGGTGGGTACATCAAGCCCCCCAAGTAATTGAAGTAGTGTGCTTTTTCCAGAACCGCTGGGTCCCATGATGGCCACGAATTCCCCTTCTTCAATACTTAAATCAACACCTTTTAAGACTTGCGTTTTCTCTTGTCCTTGTAAAAATTCTTTTGTTAGGTTGCTAACTTTGATCATATTGCCCCTCCCGTTATTTCCTTTTTCAATATATACTAAGTATATAACACATAACACCAAAACCGGCAATTGATCCAAATAAATTTCTATTTTTAATCAAAAATCCCTCTATAATATATATACTAAATAAATATAATTCAGTGATATTAAACAAGAGAGACAAAGAGTAACGAGTGCTCCCTTTCTTTTTTGGCCTTTATTAATTATCGACTCTCCAAAACTATTTAGTAATTTCCTCGCGTTTAATCACATCTTTATTGTGATAGGATGAATTTAAAGTTCTTTCATCTCAATTGTATAAAGTATCCCCCCAACATGTTCCATCTGATTGATCATATTTGCATAACCGTTTTCATCATGCGAGTAATTACTGGATGTTCAATACCCAGCTATTCCCCCTTCTTCCTTACAGTCAGTGTATAACTTCCCATTAAAGGAAAAATATGTTACAATACTCATAATTCGCCTATATGGCGGTGAGCTACTCCGATTAGCTTGCCGCTTTTTCTTTTGAAGCGAAATAACGTTTTTAGCTTCAAATTCCGCTGATAAAAGTAAAACCGGATTATCCCTCACCTCTCTAACAGATTTCTCACTTCAGAATCCTTCATTAAACGACTTGCCGATAAATCAAAATACATGTTGACTGCCCCTCCCTTCCGATAATCTCTCTAGCGTGGTATTCAAGCTATCGATGAACACCATGGCCTCAAGCAGCTCGCCCATCATTTGAGTAATGCCTTCTTTTTCATTTTCACTAATAACGCTAGGCGGTTTAGCTAAACAGACGGTTCGGATTTAAAGGGTGCCTTGAGTGCCTGCTATATTATTTTGTTGTTACCGCTGCACCGCATACTTTGGCGCAAAAGAATATAACAAGACAAAGAAGTCTGTTACTCATACTGAAAATGTGGCGGAAGAAGTTCCTAATAACTAGGCAAGTGAATACGAAAAATACCTCCTATCACCGTCCAATCGATTAAATTCTAAAATTTTATTTTTTAAATAATGTGGTTTAATAAATAAAGAAAAGTGGTAGAAGTTTACGTGGAGTTAGATATAAAGGGGGAGTATAAAGTGACGTCTCTACAATCGTTTAAATTGAAAGAATTTTTCGAAAGTAACACTAAGGAATTTGAAGAGAAGTTACTATCTGAGGCTGTCAATGTAAAGGATAAAATCGATGAAATTCTGGCAATCGGAAATATTGACCTTATAAAAAATGCCCATAACCTAGTTGTTTATATTATTGAAGGGAAAGAAAGAGAACTTCAATTATTTGCGAAACAAGAAGGAATAGCGTGGGCTACTCACTCCCTCACCTTATCATTCAAATTGGAGTGGGTACAAGCCATCCGGAGAACTCTGTGGAATTTTATAGAGCAGTATAACGAGTTAGCAGATAAACAGACGACGTTGAACTTTTTCCGTCTGGAAAAGGAAATTAATAACCGGGTTGATACATTTTTAAATACCTTTTTTATTAATTATTCTACATATAAGGATTCCCTGCTTACTGCTCAGAGAGAGTTGGTCGAAAATCTATCGGTTCCCATTATTCCGATCAATGCCTCGATCTGTATTTTGCCTTTGATTGGTTCGGTTGATACTTTTCGAACGTCAGTCCTTGAGGAAAAGGTTCTAACTGAAATTGGTGTATCCCGCATCCAAACTTTAATCATGGATTTGTCAGGCATCGCCGATATGGAACCTGAGGTCATTGACCATTTAACGAAAGTTATCAATGGCGCTGCCCTCATGGGATGTAAAACGGTCATTACCGGATTAAGAGCAGAAGTCGTGAGAAAAATGATACATCAGGACCTCTCATTTGATCATACGACCAAAACACTGGGTACGTTGCAACAAGCATTAAAAGAGTACTTAATAAGCTAAAGAGACCCTAAATGTATCAGCAATAGCGCTGCTAAAGCCCCCTTTAAGGGGCTTTTTTCTTTACCTAATCTGCAGCTTCTTGACCTGTGCTAGTAACAGTCTGTTGCCTCAGAGCCCCCATTCAGAATCTTATTCCACTCTGTCATTCCGCTCTTTAAGCTTTCTTCGGTATTGTATCTGAAATTCACCAGCTGATATTTTTCCGTTAAGGCATTCCTCCATTGTTTTTTATATTTGTTTTCTAACATTTTTATCCTCTTCTCCGACTAGCGACATACATTATAATGAAGTCGTTTAATTTTCTCCTCCATATTAATAATTACAAGGAAAATTTAAAGATTTAGCGAAATTATTATGTAAAAAGCTTAGGGGGTTCAGTATGTTTCAAACATTAGATCATTTCTTAAAATCTTGGGAGTATGAAGCAGGGGTCACTCAGAAATTACTAAATAATTTAACTGATGAATCACTCAAACAGGAGATTACCTCACAGAATTGGACTTTAGGACGGATTGCGTGGCATACCGTTGCTGCTATCCACATCATTGCCTCAAACACAAATTTAAGGTTTGAAGCTATTTCTGAAGATTGGCCTGTTCCTACCTCATCACGTTTTATAGCAGACAGCTATCATCAAGCTAGCGAGGCATTTGTACAGGCATTAAAAACTCAATGGACAGACAGTACTTTGCAAGAGCCTATAGATTTTCTAGGTAAAAAAATGCCAAATGGCTCTCTTTTGATGTTTTTGATTCAACATCAAAACCACCATCGAGGACAAATGACTGTTCTTATGCGACAAGCAGGGTTGCTCGTTCCTGGCATTTATGGCCCATCAAAAGAAGAATGGGCTAATTTTGGTATGGAAGCTCCCAAAATGTAACCTACTCCATAGGCATTTCGTTTTTGACAAAACACAAAGTAACAGATAGATAAGAGCTTGGTGAAAATATATTGAATAAGGTGAAAGAATCCCACTGAAGACATAACCATACAGTGGGATTTCCGTTTCGATTACATGATGTCCATGAATGATGACTATCCTAGTGAGAATAGATAGAGTGTTCTGTTCGATATCAATGGAACTCTTTCCAAATGTAACATTTAAGTTTAAGTTCGATTAAAAGCTCCTTCTATCTTCGAAATGGGTTGTGCTATT
The DNA here is from genome assembly GCF_038003025.1 of Pseudobacillus sp. FSL P4-0506. NCBI lineage: Bacteria > Bacillati > Bacillota > Bacilli > Caryophanales > Bacillaceae > Pseudobacillus > Pseudobacillus sp. FSL P4-0506. Next base: position 2,431,667 of record NZ_JBBOOI010000001.1, on the reverse strand, counting down.
TATTTTCATCTAAATGATAGATTAATTGTACAACTCCAGAAGAAAATGTTCTTGTATCAACCATCTTTAAATTTAACCTTTCCTCTATATCACCAAACAAAGGTTTTCCCTCTCCCAAAACAACAGGGTGAACAGATAATCTAAATTCGTCAACGAGCCCTAAATTGACAAAAGTGGCAATAAGACTTGAACCCCCATATAGCCAGATGTCTTTACCAGGCTGATTTTTTAATTTATTTACTTCTTCAAGAATATGATCATTTATGAATATCGCTTTATTATCTGTGCTCTTTTGAGTTTTGGAGAACACATACTTTTCTTTGCTATGGATTAATCTCCAAAGTTCTTTTTCAGTATCATCATCTTCCGTTTTTGGAGTAAATTCTCCCCATAATTCATAACTTTTCCGCCCATACAAAATAGTATCAATCTGATTTAAGAAATTAACGAACTCCATCTCAGAATCCATGACACACCAGTCAACTTCTCCATTTGCTCCTTCGATAAAACCATCTAAAGTAACCGCTAAATCTAAAATAATTCTTCTTCGTTTTCCACTGCTGGACATCATTCTTTCTCCCTTCAAATTTTTTGGAAATAATAACAACAATCATAGCTTTTCGGTTAGAAACTATAGTCCTTCCTTTGGGCAACCTGGTACACATTTAGTTTGAAGCAAGACATTTCAGAAATAGGCACTTTAGGTGAACAAACAGCAAAAAGAAGCTCCTGATGAAGAGCCTTTTCTGTATCCAATAATAGAGGTTATATTATACAATATAAATCAATTTAATTCTAAACGGAGCCTACCTAGACTATGATCCTCAATTAAGTTGATGCTTCTTTTATTTTCATGATAGTCATTGATTTCCTGGCTAATATTGGGTATCAGCAAAATGGAGTCTAACTCCTCTAGAGAAATCCACTTGACCGCCGATTGATGTGGATCAGGATACTTGGACAACCGTGCCAGCGAATTATTCTTTATGCTACATTCAAAAATGAGATGCAATGCGTGTTGCTCATTGAGATGATAATCGCCAGATTGTTTATGAGGAGCAAATTCATAGATTAGTGCCAGCGGCCCTACATCAACATGAGCTGCAGTTTCTTCTACCACTTCTCTTGCAACCCCTCAATGATCGTTTCACCAGGCTCTAGTCCTCCACCCGGCAAATTATAATGAATCCCATTTTCATCATATTCCACTAAAAGTACAGAGTTATGTTCAATAATTAGACCCGTACATCGAATTCTTACATGTGACAAGATTTCACCTCATTTAAAATACTGTTTTAAGACAATTTTATGTGAAGCCCAAACAGTAGAGACTTTTCAAAGAGAGGTTCACCATTTTTCCAGCTGCAAATCTCAAAGATGGAAATTCCTCATAATTCTCAGGATAACCGCTTCTTTTTCATTCAAAATAATGGGCTAGCGATTATTCGTCAAGAACAATGGCCTCTTTAAACATCTTGCTTTGAAGATAGGCTAATTTTTTCGCCATAACTTCGGGAGAATCTTTGAAATCCTGGTGAATCCAGTACATAAAAAAGCCCAGGCTGCCGTATGTTAAGAAGTAGTTTAGTGCAGGGATTTCAACTTCAGTTGCCTCACCTAGTTTTAGTTCGAGACTAGATGTTTGAACTAGACTTTCACAAAATTGATTCTGTGATCCCGGGAGCACTTCCCCTTTTAAAATGAGTGAGAAAACGAATTGATTTTGATAAATAAATTCAAAAATAGGGAGATGGCGATGTTCATCATCTGCCGAAAAGCGCTCTACACTGCGATACCCTTCACGAAAGTGAGCAATTAATTCTGTTAAATAGTCATCGAAGATTGCAGCCAATAAATCGTGTAAATCTTTATAATGCGAATAAAAGGTTACCCGATTACATTTGGCATAGTGCGCTACCTCTGTAATAGTGAGATCGTTTAACTCCTTTTCCTTCAATAATCGTAATAACGCATTTTTTAAATTTTTTTGCGTACGAGCTGAGCGACGGTCTTCGCTATTTGCCATTTATCGATATCTCCTTTAAAAAGAAACTTTCTATTACATTTTATTATGACATCAATCTTTTTATTGGACAAACACTCTTTTTATCTGTTAATTTACAAATGTAGTTTATCTTTATTATCTTGCCATGATGTTTATAGGAGGAGTAAAAACATGACTCGCTTAGAAGGAAAAATTGCCATTATCACAGGTGCTGCTCAAGGTATGGGTGCCGCACATGCTCAAAGATTCATTGAAGAAGGCGCAAAGGTTGTTTTAACAGACTTAAACGAAGAAAAAGGTAAAGCTTTTGCGGCAGAACTTGGCGAAAATGCTTTATTCGTAAAACAGAACGTAACAAGTGCTGAAGATTGGGCAAATGTAGTGGCTGAAACAGAAAAAGCCTTTGGTTCAGTAAATGTTTTAGTCAACAACGCGGGTATCACAATGGCAAAATCTATATTAGAAGTAACGGAAGAGGAATATCGTCGGATCGTAGACATCAACCAAGTTTCCGTCTTTTTAGGTATGAAAGCAGTTATCCCAGCCATGCAAAAAGCAGGCGGCGGTTCCATCGTCAATATTTCATCAATGAATGGTATTGTTGCGGGAGCAATAGGTTATACAGATACAAAATTTGCTGTGCGTGGTATGACAAAAGCGGCTGCAATCGAGTGTGCTAATTACGGAATTCGTGTGAATTCGGTGCATCCGGGTGTCATCGCCACACCAATGGTTGTTCAAGAAGATACCAAAGCAGCAGTGGAAGAGTTCTCTAAACATATTCCTATAAAGCGCGTGGCCCAACCGGAAGAAGTTTCAAGCTTAGTGGTTTACTTGGCCTCTGAGGAGTCCAGCTATTCAACAGGTTCTGAATTCATTGTTGATGGCGGCTTAACAGCTATGTAATGCGAGCGTCATGACATTGGCAGCAATAAAAGGTAAAAGGTGATACAGAAACTTGTATCACCTTTATACATAACCTCTTCAAAACCTGCCACTATGGATGTATTACTTTTATGATTTTAGTTACATTTTTTGAAAGAAGAAAAGGTTTCTAAGGCATCTAAGAGTATTCCCTCCTGCCTCTCTATTTCATTTAATTTCTCTTTTACTTGTAGAATACACTTACATAAGATTTCATCTGGTATTTTACCGTTAATTGCCTCTATTAATTGATGAGCTTGAGCTTGCACTTCAAAGTTTCCATTGATCAAATGATCAACTAATGTTTCTAAATGTGCTGAACAATCAAAAGGTTCCAGTGCATATAGCAGGGTCCCTCTATTTCCCAAAGTTTTTGGATCATTAATTACTTCTATTAGCGGTTGTACTGCCTCTTCATTTCCTATATCACTTAATGTCAAAGCAATGGAGTTTCTCAATAAGGCATTTCCTGTACTCTTTAAATATTCAATAAGCAAAGGGACAGCCTCTATATTTTTGCTTCTACCCATCTCCTTTAACATGATTTCAGCTTCATCAAACTTATCATTTTCTACTACCAATCTTAATGAATGGATATCCATGTGATTTATCCAAACTCCTTATCACTGACAGTAATTAACTTAATTATATCACGGTTTTTCTCTAATGATCTTGCCTCTATAGCCAATAGACGAAATTTTCAATCAATATCATTTATAATTTATCGATCTTTATTTTGAACAATCCAGCTGGTAAAATAACGATCCTCATTTTCGTTCAACAAAAAAAGCCGACAATCTTAATTGACCATCAGCTTGAACCCCGTTATTTTTTTAATAAGCGAATAGAGATTAATAAATTCTCGCCTTGCGGAAACCGTCAAACACACTGATAGCTGCCGATACAACGAAGAAGAAAATCCCCCCACCAACGATCCACATTGTAAATTCGTTAGCGGTAACAGTAAATAAATTTGTCATATATCTAACGAAATCTTTGCTGAGTATATCCGGATTAATCAATATGACAATGAAGACGATGCTTGCGATTAGTTGGAGAATAGCGTTGCACATAGCTATTCTTTTTGTCCATTGTCCCTTTATTAACTTGTAAAGCGATAATGCTATTTCTAATCCGATCATAACCACAACGATCGGCCAATATCCTAACAAAACCTCTTGATTTAATGCTGGGGCCACGAATTCTAGTCTGCCCCCTTCTCCTTCGTACACACCCAAAAGATAATTTGCATAAAAGTAAAAGGTTGCCCAAATCGCCGTCCACATTAAGCTTCCAAATACTTCGATCTTTGAAATAGCTTTTTTCTTAGGGATGTATGAGATGTTTTTTAAATCATCAGGTGTCCATTTCTTAAGGCTCGCTGTTAATGGATGTTCATCTTTTCCTTTATCTGTTCTTTCTAAAACGGCAAACACAAGTGTTAGCCAAAAGAATACCTGGATTACCACTTCAATGATCCTCCATACGCCAAAACCCATAATATCTAAAACGACATTTGCTATTGCTTCTTCACCACGGTAACCTACAAAATATTCAGCAATCATCGAGATGAACGAAATGGCAACGGCAATTGGTAAAATCATTTTAAGCAACGTAACATATACATCAAAATAGCGTGGACCAATTAAATGCATTGGCTGATCGCGATACCTACTAGCCAATACGACTGGACTCCCTAATTTTTCAAGAATCGTCTTTATCTCTTCTTCACTGGGATCATCAGGCAGCATATCCTCAATTGTAGATCGTAACTCAAGTGCAATATCCTCACGATTTTTTTCCGGAAGCCTTCGAGTAACTTCCCGAATGTAAATCTCAATCAGATTCATTGTCTTCCTCCCCCTTTAATAAGCTGTAAAGCTCTTTTGAATTCTTCATCCATTCTCTTTTTAACTGCAAAAATATGTCTAGCCCGTATTCGCTTAAAACGTAATATTTACGGGGTCTACTTTCAGAGGTATCCCAACTACTCGATACTAACTCCTGTTTCTCTAATCTACGAAGCAATGGATACAAGGTACTTTGATCAATGGTTACACCTGACTGTTCCAGTAATTGGACGAGTGAATATCCATATTGGGGGGTTCGCAACTGACTCAAAACCGCTAAAGTCAAAGTCCCTCTTCTAAGCTCTGTTGTTAATGAATTTAATAAATTACTCATCCACCCACCTCATTTTTACTATATGTCATACAGTATCTAACTTATACTATGCATTATACACTATTATTGTTCCGCAATCAATTAAAATTATCATATTTTAAATAGTAATCAAAAAATTCACTCAAGACAGATCGGTTGAAGCGTGTGCAGTCCACAGATCTTTCACTAAAGGCGAAGGCGATCTGTATTCTGATATTAACTTTTATATATTTACCGACAATGATGAAGAAGAGAATATAGCTCAAGCCATTGGATTTCTGAAATATATCTCGTTCACTTGATCATTTACAACGATCGTAGAACAGAAAAGATGACCGGAAACAAGTCAAATGCATTTACAAAGCTGGCAGGGTTATAGGAAATGCAACATTTGAAACACAAACACTCACTTATGAAAAGTGGGCAATGGTGCTCATCCAGCTTGTTGTTTTGTCGTTGAAGAAGAAAGTGAAACCCTGGGATGGTGCAAATTAGGTTCTCATTCATCCCTAGGCCAAAAGAGATGGTGTGTGGCGCATACACTATCATTCTAGAGAGAAAAATTACAGTAGTTAGTGCGAATTAAAAAAGGCAGCTTGTAACATGCAGCTGCCTTTTTTAATCACCATATATCAATTTATTCTCTTAATCTATTTCTTTGCCTTTCATGGGCTACTTCCCTGTTTTTGAAAAGTATTCTATTCTTTCGCCAATTTCATCACGTACCCGTTGGAAAAAAGCCCATTTCTCTTCTATTGTTCCTTCTGCCTTTGCTGGATCATCAAATCCCCAGTGTTCGCGTTGGACTTGCGGCGGCGTAACCGGACATTTATCTGCTGCATCCCCACATAACGTTACGACTAAATCAGCGTTGTTTAATATTTCCTCTTCAATAATATCTGACGTTTGGTTAGAAATATCAATTCCGGCTTCTTTCATTGCTTTAACCGCATTGGGGTTTAATCCATGAGCTTCAATCCCTGCACTATAGACATTCCACTCCTTACCTAAGTATTTTTTTGCCCAACCTTCTGCCATTTGACTGCGACAAGAATTACCTGTACATAAGAAATAAATGATTTTTTTGTTCATGTTATTCATCTCCTTTTATGAGCAGGCTCATTGCTATTAGTGAATAATCAGCAGCCAGATATATAGCCCTGCCAATGTAAAGAACAGTGTTGGAATGGTCAAAATGATTCCAGTTTTAAAGTACGTTCCCCATGAAATCTTAACCCCTTTTAAAGACAAAACATGCAGCCATAATAGAGTAGCCAAAGAACCAATAGGTGTAATTTTTGGTCCTAAATCCGAACCGATAACATTGGCATAAATAAGAGCTTCTCTAATCACGCTGTTTGTATTGGTATCTGCAATGGCCAGTGCGTCAATCATGACAGTCGGCATGTTATTCATTATTGATGAAAGAACGGCAGCAATGAATCCCATTCCCATGGTAGCTGCAAATAGCCCCTGATCTGCCGCCACCTGAATAACATCTGCTAACACATTTGTCAGCCCTACATTTCTTAAACTGTACACTACCACATACATTCCGATAGAGAAAAAGACAATTGCCCATGGCGCTCCTTTGATTACCGTTGAAGTATTCACAGCTGGACTTCTTCTTGCCATAAATAAAAAGAAAATTGCTACTGCACCCGCAATCATCGAGACGGGAATGTTAAAAAATTCACTGGCAAAGTATCCAACAAGAAGTATCCCTAATACGACCCATGATAAGCGAAACATCTTAGCATCCCGAATGGCTTCTACTGGCTTCTTTAATTGATCTATATCGTAATGCCTTGGAATACTTTTACGGAAAAAGAGATACAAAACCAAAAGGCTGGCTGCCAGAGAAAAGAAATTCGGCACAATCATGCGGGTAGCAAACTCAATAAAGCTAATATTGAAAAAATCGGCTGAAACAATATTAACTAAGTTACTAACCACTAACGGCAAAGAAGTTGTATCTGCAATAAAACCACTAGCTAATATAAATGGAAAGACCATGGCCTCATTAAACTTTAATGCACGAACCATAGCTAGGACAATGGGTGTTAAAATGAGAGCCGCCCCGTCATTAGCAAAAAAGGCGGCTACAAGCGCTCCTAAAAACGCTACATAAACAAACATGAGAGTGCCGTTTCCCTTTGCTGCCCGTGCCATATGTAAAGCTGCCCACTCAAAAAAACCAATCTCATCAAGTATTAAGGAAATAATAATAATAGCAATAAAAGCTAAAGTAGCATTCCAAACAATCTGAGTAACATCTACTACATCCTGAAAGTCAACGACACCGACTAACAAGGCAAGCAATGCTCCTCCACAGGCAGACCAACCAATCGATAAATTTTTTGGTTGCCAAATAACCATCACAAGCGTTACTAAAAAGATTAATGATGCTAATATTGTTGATGTCACAATCTAAACCTCCGATGATTTAATCACAAGAAATACGCAAACCCTTTTCCTTGAGTTCTTCTAAATTCTTTTCTTGACTCGGAAGGTAATCCAAAAGGCTTTGCACAAGTTGATAATGTTCACTTTCTTTATTCATTGAGTAATGAATCCACTGTCCTCGTCGAGTTTCTTTTACTAGTCCTCCATCTCGTAGTTTACGCAAATGCTGACTAATAGCAGGCTGACTGATCTCAAACATTGCTACAAATTCACATACACAACATTCATTCAACTGCAGCAATTTCATCATTGTCAATCGGGTTTTATCTCCAAGTAATTTTAGAACACTTGCCATGCCTTCAATTTCTACCATTGATTTTATGCTCATTTTTCTCCATACCTCCTGCATCGCTAATCATCATATAATAATATGCTTATATGCGCAATTAATTATTAAGTGGATCGCCTATCAAGGAAACTGTAGCCTCCTTCTCAGTGTTACATTCCCTATATGCTACAACCCCTTGAAAAGAAGCCTTCAAAATTATACCGATCTCAAAAAAACATATCTGAAAAGCGTTGGCAAAGGACCTCTGACTTATCATTTAAAGCATGATTGTGATAAAGACGATGAGTAAGAACTGAATTACAACCAAACTGGACTTCAAAATTGAAGTCCAGTTTTAAATGTTAAGATGCAAAAGGGCTAACAAAGTCTCCTTGAATGGGTTCAAGCCCATTCTCAAAACGGATACGAATCGATTGGCCCTTCAAATAGTTAATTGAATTCATTACTTGAAAATGTAAATGAGGCTCCGATGAGTTTCCTGAATTTCCACATACCCCGATCACCTCTCCTTGCTGTACGAAATCTCCCTCACTCACAAGGATGGAGCTTTGTTTTAAATGCGCAAGCATGCTGTACTCATTGTTTTTGTGTTCGATAATCACGCAATTCCCTTCAGGTGGCTCGGGATTGAACTCGCCCGGTACATTATCCTTTATCCCGTCTACTATTTTTACTATCTTCCCTTCTGCTGGGGCTATGATCTCTTTATTAAAAGCATAATAACTTTCATTCTCTTTCACGGGACCACTATATGATTGACCGTCTTTCATAATAATTAAGTCGTACGCATACCTTTGATCAGCATATACATAGTGATAATTAATAAACTGGTTTGTCCCCCCCCAAAAAACAAACCATTCCTCTTTTATTGGCATAATATATGTATTCTTTGTGTACTGTTGGTCGCTTTCTGGAAAAGAAACAAAAGGTGCAAGGCTTATTCCATAAATAGTGTTATTTTCATCAAAAGAAATGCCTATGGCTTTCTCTCTTTCATTATCTAACCATAAATACTGCGTTATATACTTGTTTAAATTCGTACTCATTTCCAGGCTATATGTTTCTACCCCATTATTAAAGGACTCACCATATTCAATAAATTGTTCGAGTGTTGCTAACTGCTTAAACTCCTCTGTTGTCTGCTGATAGATCGCAGAAAAATCTCCATTTAAAAACCTAGATCCAAAATCATTAGGAGTAACCTCTAATTTTTGCATTCCTCTCAATTAAAACACTCCAATTTCTATAAATTATTTCTTACAAAAACTTTATACGCTCTTTATAACAAATAAGTTTCATTAATTGGATATTTTAGAAATATATGTAGCTGCATTCATTGGCTCCGTGTTTTATACATTAAACAGGCTTTATTGATGATTCAATTGCTAACCCATACATTGATTTATTGAATGACAATTAAACTGAAAAGCTGGACTTTAAAATTGAGGTCCAGCTTTTCAGAGTTAGGCGTTATTAAATTTTAATGAGAATAACTTGATAAACCTTTAAGGAAACCCATGGATGAATGATTTAGGCCCACTCCACCTTGTACATTAAATAAATTTGGTTGGCGATGTAATCCGAACTAAAATGAAGGCCCTTCTTTATCCACCACATGATGATACCTACCAAGGAAGCTGTTTTAATATCTACCGAAACATATTCAGGAGGTAAATTTTTTTCAGTATTCTCCCTTCTCGTTTCCACTAATTGTTTTAACAACGAAAACAATTGCTCCTCAAACTGATTGATATTAAATAAAGTAAGTAAATAATTTCTATGGACGTATAAATAATCCAGCAATTGTATTAACTGTTGTTTTTCTGATAAATCTTTTGAATGAATTAAAGCAACAATTTTATCAGATAGCTCATTTACAATCTCCGCGGTAATATGCGTAAGTAAATCTTGAATATCTTGATAATGTAAGTAAAACGTTGTCCGATTTAACCCCGCTTTAGCTGCAACCTTCTGAACCGTTAAATTTGATATAGCGGCATCCTCGCTTAAGAGAGAAAAGACTGCATTTTTAAACATTTCTTTCGAACGAATCACACGAGGATCTTCTTTTTTAGATATAGACATTTTACGCTCCTTTATAGATTTTTCTTCAACCTTCTCAACAAAAGGCGTTTTCTATGTAGATTAATGAACATTCGCAGTAAAACTGTTCATGGTCAAGGCCTATATAGTTTGTTATTATGAATTTTATCGACACAATGTTGAGAATTCAAGTTTAAAATGAAGGAGTATACAAATGGAGCAGGAGATAGCAGAAAAAAATAAGAAAATCTTATTAACTGTTCTGATTGCCGGCTGTTTTTTATCGACATTAAATCAGACTTTATTAAATGTAGCATTGAGCAGTTTCATGGATGTCTTTCATGTCACAGCTGCAACTGTACAATGGTTATCAACAGGATTTATGCTGGTAAACGGTGTTTTAGTGCCCATTACGGCATTTTTAATGAAGCGTTTTACAACGAGGCAGCTATTTATTAGTTCGATGTTCTTTTTGTTCATCGGGTCTGTACTTTGTGCCTGTGCAATGAATTTTAGCATTTTATTAACTGGAAGAATGATTCAAGCAGTTGGTGCTGGAATTATTATGCCTCTCATGATGACGGTTATTTTATATTTATACCCTAGCGAAAAGCGTGGCAGCGTGATGGGAACCATTGGCTTTGCGATCATTTTTGCGCCGGCTATCGCTCCTACATTATCTGGCTTTATCATTGAGTATGTTTCATGGAGATGTCTATTTATTGGATTAGCCCCATTTGCATTAGTCGTCATTGTGCTTGCGTTCAAATATTTAATGAATGTGGCAGAAACAACAAAAGCAAAATTAGATGTTGCAAGTGTTGTTTTATCAACCATTGGTTTTGGCTGCATCTTATTTGGGTTCAGTAATGCAGGAAGCAAAGGCTGGGATGATCCTGTTGTGATTGTAACTATCGTTGTCGGAATCATCATCACGGCTTTATTCTGTTTGCGGCAAATGAGATCCAACGACCCATTATTGAATTTGAGCGTATTCAAATATAAGGTTTTTACTGTTACGACCTTCATAAATGTACTAATTACGATGATCATGTATGCAGATTTAATTCTTCTACCAATTTACTTGCAGAATGGAAGAGGTTTTACAGCTTTTGAAGCGGGATTACTTTTATTACCTGGAGCTGTGATCAATGCCTTCTTATCCCCTGTCACAGGCAAAATGTATGATAAGTACGGGGCTAAGCCACTCTTTATTACGGGGTTACTATTTATTATTATTTCCATGTGGGGAGTCATCAATTTAACGGAATCTACGACTTATATGTATTTGATGGTTCGTACTATTATTTTACGGATTGGATTAAGCTTCATCTCTATGCCTTTAAACACAGCTGGATTGAATGCTTTACCGAGAGAATTAGGGGCGCATGGTTCAGCAGTCAATAATACCATTCGCCAATTGTCAGGGGCTATTGGTACAGCAGTGGTCATCACTGTATATACTATTCAAGCAACTTCCCATGCCTCTGATCTATCCATGGAAAATGGAAACATTACAGCTGCCAAACTAGCGAAATTAGCTTCGATCTCTGGTTCAAGTGATGCCTATGCATTTATGCTCGTCTTGTCTTTTGCGGCGTTAGTGTTTGCATGCTTTATGCCTAAAAAAACAGCTAGTCAAAAACGCGAAAGCGCATCACACACCTGATGAATTTAACATCGCATTCATTATGTCTAAAAGCAAGCCTATCTGAGACTTGTCAGATAGGCTTGCTTTTTATACTTATTATAGTTGTTACATCCAATCAGCTGTCTTCCCTCCTTTAACCTGTTCGGTCTATAATGATAACTAGCAAATTTCCACTAGAAGGACTAGAGGCCAAAATAAAAGCAACCGCTTATCAAAAGGCGGTTGTTTTACTGTTTAACCAAAGGAGCCACACTAAAATGTTCTTCCATTTGCTTGGCCAAACATTCTACTTGCGATCTGTTGCTCAAAGTAAAGGTGAGCTTGCTGTCTTTCCCTGGATCTATCCCTACCACTTTGAGCCCTCTTTCCCTGCATTTCAATTCCACATCATTTTCAAACAAAAAATCATCGAGTTGTCTGTAACTTTTGATCTCTTTCAAATCCATGTATCCATCCCCCTCCAAAGGACTATTTCTCTCTCCAATTAGAAATTCCTGCTAATTTTTCTTTTTAACCTCCAATCAAAACAGTAAAATGTGCCCAGGAAATAAAAAGGAGAGTGAGACATAAAAAGGTATGAGAACGCAATTATACCTACAATTTTACATTCACCGGCTTTACAGCTTTAGAAGTTCTGCAGAAACGGCAAGGAGTCAGGCGGCTGAGAATTTGCAAAGTCACTATTCCCCCACTTAAAGCTACAGAAAGCCGTGCTCCTGTTGAATTTAAAGGAAAAAATGCCGTCTTGAGGAACGGGCGAAAAGGTTGGCAATAAAAATCAGCCCCACTCAAACGAACGGGGCTCTTCTCATTTAAACCTATGTTCAAAAGCGCTAAAAAATTTTTTTCTTCCGTTTCATCTGGTGAGCTTAATTAGCTTTAAAGTTATATAAAGGCTTAATTACTTTTTCGATTGTTAAGGACTCTTCCACATTGCTCATAATTTCATCTATCGGCTTATAAACCATTGGCGCTTCATCAAGCGTACTTTCTCCAATGGATGTGGTCCATATGCCATTCATAGAGTTTTTAAAATCATGTAATGATAAAGTTTGTTTAGCCTTCGATCGTGACATGATACGACCTGCTCCGTGCGGTCCTGAAAAATTCCAATCCGGATTTCCCTTTCCTATGGCAATAATAGAACCATCTCTCATATTAATCGGAATAATTACTCGCTCACCTTTTTGTGCAGAAATTGCCCCTTTACGCAAAATCATATTCTCCATGTCAATGTAATTATGAATGGTAGTGAAACTATCAGTGATCGCCCATCCCATGCGTGTCACAATCTCATCTACCATCGCTTTACGGTTCAACATAGCGTACTCCTGAGCTATTTTCATATCATTCATGTAATCGTCAAAGCCTTGCCCTTCAAGATAGGCTAGATCCTTTGAAACTTTTGGTCGACTAATTGCTTGTAGAGCATCTGGGATTTCTGCTTGTCTGCCTTCTTTCTTAAGACGCTCAATCACTTCTTTTCTCTGTTCGGTGATATCAGTCAGCTCATCGTAAGCACGCTTTTGATAATATTCAGCCACTTGTTTGCCAAGATTCCGTGAACCAGAATGAATCACCAATACTACTTTATCATCCATTTCGTTCAACTCGATGAAGTGATTGCCACCCCCAAGCGTACCGATAGAATCCTTTGCCCGATTCAAATTAAATGGAGCGCGAACATCTCTAAAATTGATACGTTTAGAAAGCGGGTGACGCTGACTTCTAGAACGAACACTAAAGCCGCTTGGCACAAATTTGCGTACAGTATCATCAAGCTGATCAAAATTGACTTCTGTTTTATGTTTATCAATGACAGCCACTTCCATGCCGCAGCCAATATCGTACTTTATATCCTCTAATTTCTTAGGGAGTGGACTATACCTTCACTACAGTCATCGGAGTAGGCAGCTCCTACTGTAGGCTCGCCGTGTTAATTATTCCATCAAGTTAAATTGTTCTTCCTGTTGGCAGGAATTAAAGCCGGAATATTCGCCCCGTTCTGTTCACTGACATATCCTTAAACCATCATAGGGAACGTTCTCATTTGTCATTCAACTACACGTCTTGCTTCTATCATGTAGCGTTGGATAGCGGGATGTGGAATAATTCTGCACCTAAGTCTGCTAACAGGGTGCAAGTCTCTGAACCATTTGACTATGTCACCATAGCCTCTGGCTGCTGATTGCCCTCGTCTTTACGTTAGGGTTTCCAGCAATTGAGCGAGTTTTTTAACGTTGGAGCCGATTTAGTTAACCCCAACTAAATTTGGAACAATTTTGTCTTGAATGGTCATAGTGGTTCCGATTGTGCATCCAGCCCCCGCGTGGGTATCCGGCATAATCCGGATCTTGGAATCTTGAGCAAACTCTTGGTTGCATAGCTCAACAATTTGAGACATGGCTGTTTGCTCCACATTGTCCGTAAATACCTTTGCCATATTGTATTTCCCGTTTAATTCTAGCATCCTATAACCTTCTCTCTATTTTATCTAAAACAGTCTACTAAAATTTGTATTTTTACTTTTTCTTATTATACATCATATTTCTATTCTGCCCGTTTATCAACAGTACCGTAATACAATCTTTTCTCGATTCTTAAATGACCCCTGTTTCCTGTCGTGCAGTGAATATGCGTACAATTATCTATTTCTTTTCATGTACTATTTGCTAATAATAATTGATAATTTGTAGCTTACAAGATTGCTCAACCTTGTCAAAAACTCATCTAACAGTTCATTGGATGGAAATTTGCATTCGAGAAGATAGCAACTTTCTCCACTGGTCTTGTAGTTATTTATTATGTGTGGCTCTTGTTGTTTTATGAACGACAGGTACGGTTGATGATTTGGGCTTTTTGTATAAATGTGAATGATTGCATGAACGGAATAACCCATTTTCACCTGATTGACTTTAATCGTGTATCCCTCAATAATTCCACTTTCCTCTAATTTGGCCACTCTAGCTGAAGCAGCTGGTCCAGTCAAATGGACTTTCTTTCCGAGTTCTTTCATTGTAATCCGACTGTTCTTGGTCAATTCATTTAAGATATGAATATCCGTGTGATCTAACATTTATTGAACTCCTTTCATTAATAAAGTAAAACAGCCATAAGACTTTATTTAATCTATGTATCCGTCTATGAGTCACAGTATAGAATATACATTGTTCAAGAAAATTTCAAAGAAGAGGAGTGAATGAATATGAATATACAGCAAATTCGTAATGCAACTATAATCGTTGAATACGCAGGAAAAAAGTTTTTAATCGACCCAATGTTAGCGGAAAAAGGCGCCTACCCTCCTTTCCCAAATGCACCCAGACAAGATCAGAATAATCCTTTAGTCAGCTTACCCACATCCGTTGATCATATTATCCAAAATATTGATGCAGTTATCGTTACTCACCTTCATTATGATCATTGGGATGATGCAGCTAAAGAAGCATTGCCAAAAGAGATCAAAATATATGCTCAAAACGAAGAAGATGCGGCAGAAATCCGAAATGCAGGCTTCCAAAATATAGAGATTTTACAAGAGGACACAGCCTTTGAAGGTATCCAATTGATTAAAACAAAAGGTGAGCATGGAAGAGGAGACATTTTACAACTTGCTGGTCAAGTATGTGGAGTGGTCTTCAAACATCCAACGGAAAAAACTTTGTATGTAGCTGGAGATACAGTCTGGTATGAAGAAGTTCACAAAGTCATCGACACAAATAAACCGGAAGTCATTGTGGTCAATGCCGGAGATAATCAATTCTTTGAAGGCGGTTCTCTAGTCATGGGGAAAGAGGATGTCTATGAAGTGTATAAAACTGCTCCCAACGCTAAAATTATTGCCGTTCATATGGAAGCTGTCAACCACTGGACTTTGTCAAGAGAAGAATTAAAGAGTTTTATGAATGAAAAAGGCATCTCTAATGTTTTAGTGCCAGCTGACGGAGAATCCTACTTATTTTAGAAGATACATTCAATAAAAGAAAGAACCTCCCTGAAGAAGTATCCATTCAGTGGAGGTTCATTTTCATAACCTGATAAGTTTTCCAAATGACTCTTATGATTATTAGGAATGTTAATAGACCCACTTATACTAAAGTACCTTTTCGTTCAATAAAACTAGAATTTGTATTCATATATCGCCCAGGGAAGCCATAATACAGGTTCCGTGCCTATCCTTTCATCATTGCTATACTCACAATACTTCATGGCCATTTCCAATGTAGGGATGAGGCCCTTTTCGTTCAAAGAAAATGTGAATTTATCGCTATAGTCTTTTTCTAAACCATTACAAATATAAGAATGGAACGTTCCACATTCAAAACCCAATACCTCATATCCGTTTAACATTGATGCTTCAGTATCTACTGGTATCTTATTCATTAATAGCGCTTCAACGCCATACCGCTCTTTAGCAGGTAAAGAAAGTGTCTCTTCCTCATCTAAAAATTCTCCTACAAGACTTTCAGGCAAAGCCACCCCGATGATCTTTATGTCATTCAAATGACTTAGAAACATGTGGGCAAAATCCCTTGCTATATCAACTGTGGTAAACACTTGTGGAAATTGAAACGTTCCCTCCTCAAATTTATCCACTACCCATCGTTCCATTTTCTCAAAGATACTTCTTGAAAGATTCCATTTCTCAGCGTAATTTCGTTTATTCTTTTGTGAATCTCCCCATAATATGTTTATTTCAGGATGAAGATCACATAGACACTCACTAGCTGATACAATTATTTCTGGCAGCAAAGATTGATCCATATAATTTGCTCTTTTTGAAGGGGAAATAACATAGTAACCACCTGAAATGTAATTCATGTATACACCCTTTCTTAAACTAGCAACATCGTTATTTCAATCCCTCTTTGTGAGTGAAAGCGCCCCAAGAAATTGAATGAATGGCTTTATACACCTTTAATTCACATATCATCACATCTAGCTTTTCATGTCTCCCACAACCAAAGAGCCCCCGAAGCAATCATCCACATCAAAATAGAGATAATTAAACTACTGATTGCTTCTACCCATGTATACCTTCTAACACGTTTTTTCATTATCTGGTCCGTACTAAAAAATAATATCGAAGCACACAGACTAAACCATCGCAGGATAAGACCAAAGAGAACATGCAACATTGCAGAGACGACAAATTCTGCTTTTTTCCTCTTAATTTTAATGGATATGAATTCACCAACTTTATCACTAATTATAGATGTAAAAACTCCGTATAGTAAAATAGCTGGAAAGGTATACATCATGTACAGTGTAAATATTGAAACAACAGCAAACAGATACTCTCCTGTTGAGTTAATAGGTTTCCCAAAGGGATTGGGTTCAATTAAGCTTAAGAGAACAGTAAATAACGTGCCGGAGATTGTGGCTGAAACTATTTTCCTCTGTAAAATGTGTATTCCCCCTATTTTTAGCTGTTTTTTCTTTATTACCCCCTCTATAAATAGATTCATCCTCTTAATGTATCCTCAGGAGTTTTTCTTTATTGCATTGCCAAAGAACGTTATTTTCACTAAAAAAGCAACGATAACTAATACAAAGGTAAATTTTAATTAATAAGGTCCTAAAAAATCAGATGCTATTTGCTGTACACATAGTCAGTCAGCCCAAAGCCTTCGCCTTGTCCAGCAATTACTCAACAAATATAAAAATCAGTAAACTGATTGCTAAAAAAGCATATGCAATTTGAAAGGTGAGGTACATTGTAAATTCAAAGGTTGAAAGTTTTCTTTGTTTCTTATTTTTTACTAGCTGTCTAAAATAAAAAGAAGAACTAATTATCAGTACCGTTATAGCAATTGTACGCAAAACTTCTGCTAAGATGATCAATTGAATCAACTCCTTCTTAATCACCTTAAGTCCGACAGGTGTGTTAAAAAATGGTCCAATCGTCCCCACTGATTGCTAGATGCAAATGATCCCTTTTAGAATAGATTCAAGAAAATGCCGATCTACATTGATACAGAAATATCTATTCACTAAAACAAGCGATTTCTTCAGACTAGAAATCGCTTGTTTTGGTTTATTTGTTTTACAAAAGAAGCCTTTGATTTGCATGAGTATGCTTGCCACTATGGGACAAATTCCACTTGACCCGTAAACAATAAAATAATTGCAATGAACCAAAATATAAAAAATGAAGAGGAGAGAATTAAAAATAGAATGGTAAGTATATTTTCCTCCGGTTTCTTTACTATTCCAGTTATGGACAGGACGATCCCGATACCTGTAAGCCAAAAAGTACGCCTCTTCATCATAACTCATACAGGAAGCGGTTAATCTCTAAGTTGTTTCTCCTGATTTTCAATGACTTTATCAAGTTTGCTTTCGATTCTCTCTAAAGCATCGCTTCTATAAAATTGATTTTTGCGAAGCCCTCTAATAAATAAAAACACTGACACAAAGAATAAAATTACCAATAAAAGCATAGCGATTTGAAATATTACATCCCCAATATTAACCATAGTCACCTCATAAGTTTAAATATCCATTCCTCTATTGCTTTAAAAATGCATGCATTGGTGCAAGGAGCTATCCCCAGCCCAACAGCTGAATAAAATAATTAATGTAAAAAATAATGATTGCACTACTCGATGTTAAAAAAACAAGTGTAGCAACATACTGTTTTGAATTCCTTAAATACTTCCACTCGAGGAAAGCTTGAAACCCCAACAACAGAGCCAAATACACGATCCAATACCATTTGATAATATCTGTATCCTTCGTAACAGCAAAACCTAGAGCACATAAAAAGACAACTAAGATGATGCTCCTCCCCCATCGGTCAATGTTTTTGCCAGGAGTTTCTGAAATCTTCTTTCTTTCTACATCAAATAGTTTATCTATTATTTTTTCTAGAGTGATAAATACAAGACTTAAAATTATGATAACAATAACAAAAATGAAAAACTTCAAACACTTGTCTCTCCTCTTTTATATTTATATTACCACAAAAATTACATTTATTGATAAATTAACCATAATGATCAAAGAATCAAGAACTCAAATAACACCTGCTTATGATCCTCGGTAAGATGGTGGATTGGTCTTAAGAGAGATTCGTATGTTTTCAGTCTTTCATCTATCCTTCGTTGAGCTGGATAACGTTGGACGTTTCCGCTTTCGTATGATTGCCTCTTCATACATTTTATTCTTTCCCCTATCCTCATTGAGATATCTTCAAGCTGGAAAGATAAATGCTTACACTTGCTTTATTTGCCGCATAGCTCAATATTTTAGATTTGTTGGTTTAAAACCTGACGTTCTCATCTTTATTATGCTTTTTTTACAGTAGACTTTTGATACTCCGTATTTTCTATCAATCCATCTCCTCGTTTCAAACTAGTGGACTTTAACTTGTCTGTATACTCTTTTTCCTTCCAGTGAATAGTAATTACAAACGCTTTAGGGAGGTTATATTCATGGACGGAATGCACTTAAGGTTGGAAGTTAAAAATCTTTACCTTAGAGTAGCTAATGTCACTCGTGACAACAAAAGCTATGTACTTTTAACTGCCTATGATGATACTAATAATGAACTTGTATTGGAGCTAACACATGAGCAAGCTGGATGGTTGGAAGACCAATTTTATGCGGCTAACCGCAGGTATGAAGAGAGACTGACAAATCCACAATCAGCTAATGAGCCCGTCCCCAATCCAATTTTAAAGCCAACCGATGGACAGGAACCCATGCATTGAATATGTAGGACAATCAAATACCGCCTTAAAATGAAACTTCTAAAAACCACCTTTAAGTTGCAATGAGGGTATTAAATACTTACATACAACTTAAAGGTGTTTTTTCTATGGACACAAGATTGAGTTATCTGGCGAAAGCCGAAAAGACAGCAGACATGCGAATGGCTGCTGTTCCTATGAAGAAAGGATGGATGAAGTAATATCAAACCGGATTTTCACCAACCTATCGGGAGACTATAGGCTCATAGCCATCCCCCCCACTTCAAGAGGGAAATGACAAAATGACAAACCGAAAACTTTTGCCTAACATAACTATATGCCATCATTTAAGCATTTCCCTCATCGGTAGAAGAAAGACGCAGCGGACGGCTTTGAACAAAGGATTAAGCTACTGTAACTCTATTCCTGCCTATGAAAGAAATGTCCCGGTTGCCTTAAGTATGATTCTTCACCAGCTTGAATTAAAAATAATTCTTCAAAACTAAAGGATAACGATACCTTCATCTGCCATTATGTAATCCGGCTAACACCATTTCCTCTATCTTCCTCATTAAAAATAGTCTCCTCTTTCAAAAAGGTAATAGCAAAATCCCGAAAACTGTTAACAACAAATGAGCTCTTTCTCTCTTTATTCCAAGCAATCCCTACCGTTTGAAAGCAATCTGGATTTGAAATCTTTAAGATTTTTACATTGTCTAAATACACATCTAAAAATGAATTTTTAAAAATAAAGGAAATTCCTTTTCCTTCGTTCACTAATTGTAAAATCACAGACAGGTCTTCCCCTTCAAAGGCAATACGCGGAGTAAAACCCGCTTTTTCGAATATTCGATTTTCTGTTGTGCGAAAACTTTGACCTGTTTCTGACAAAATAAACAGTTCCTCTTTAGCCTCGATCAATGAAACACTTTCTTTAGCTGCCAGAGGGTGATCTCTTGGAACGACTAAAAAGACCTCTTCCGTAAATAGCGGCACCCACTCTATCCTTCGATCCACAATGGGATGAATAACAATCATCAAATCAATTTCACCGGAAATTAGCTTTTGTTGGGCTAATTTATCTGGTAATAAATACTGGTGGAATTTAACATTGGGGCGCTTTTTATAAAAATCAAAAAATAATTTGGGCAACAGCTTTGAATTCATTACGTTAATCGTTACACTATCTTCACGAATATTAGCCAGCTCTTGAATTTCTAGTTTTGCCGCCTGCAAATCAGCTAAAGCCTTTTCTGCCTTTTCATAAAAAATACGACCATATTCGTTTAAACGAATAGATTTCCCTTTTCGATCAAATAGCGGCACCCCAATATCATCCTCTAAACGGGCAATAGTTTTACTTAAGGAGGATTGTGAAATCTCCAACTCCAATGCAGCTTTTGACATATGCTCAAATCGCGCGACTACTAAAAAATATTCTAATTGCGTTAATTGCATTTTCATTCACCTTCTTATGCTTATAACTATAAAGGAATAAGCTCATTCTCACAAAAATATTGAATGCGCTTTTTTAAGAAAGCTATACTACACATGTAACCAATTAAGCAGCTTTTATGATGAACACCAAAGAGCAATGAGGAGGAAAATAATATGAGCATAAAAGATTTTGAAGGTCGTGTTGTCTTAATCACTGGAGCAGCAACTGGGATTGGACGTGCTACAGCGCTTGCTTTTGCTCGCCGTGGTGCGAAAGTGGCCATTGGTGACGTAGATGATCGCGCAAAAGAAACCGTGGAACTAATTGAAAAAGAAGGCGGAGAAGCTGTATTCTTTAAAACAGACGTGACAAACTCAGAACAATTAAAATCACTTGTTAAACAAACAGTAGAAAAGTTTGGTGGATTACATCATGCATTCAATAACGCTGGCGTTTTAAATAAACCAGCAAAATTCGTAGATATTGAAGAGGATGCATTTGATAAAGTGATGTCTGTTGATGTAAAAGGTGTATTCTTTGCTGTGAAACATGAGCTTGAACATATGATTGCTAACGGTGGGGGTACCATTGTAAACACTGCTTCAGTAGCTGGTTTAATCGCAGACCCTAATATGGCACCATACGTTACTGCCAAGCATGCAGTAACTGGTTTAACGAAAGCAGCTGCCATTGATCACGCCGAAGATGGCATCCGTGTAAACGCTGTAGCACCAGGTTTAACAGAAACACCAATGACTCAAATGTGGAAAGATGATCCAGAGACATGGGCAGAAGTTATTTCTAACGTTCCAATGCGCCGTTCTGCTAAACCAGAAGAAATCGCTGAAGTAGTAGTCTTCCTTTCTTCCGATGCGGCAAGTTTCTGTAACGGTTTTGTTTATGCAGCCGATGGCGGACAAGTTGCTCACTAATAGTAAACACGCTAAATAAACAAAAATAATTCTTAAGTCAATTCATTACTCTAGATGTTTAATCATTCATGGAGAACAAGGTCATTATACTTTTCGTTTTTGGAAATGTTAAGATACCTTGTTCTTTTCTTATGTCATATAAACTTATATGCTCTTCTTTCATTAAAACTCCCTCTTTAGTCGGAGAAGAAGGATGATGTTACTTTCAATATGCAGAGTTACCAAATTTGTTTAATTTTACCTGTTTCACCTTCTCAGTAACTGCTCTTACTATCTTCATTATTAATAAAACGGCCACTGTGGTTAAAGGGATCCATCCTGAAAAACAAAATTTCCCATCAAACTCAATTATCCTTTATCAATTGCCCAACAAAGATAGACAACCTACCGACTTCCCTCTCCCCTTTCGGTTTTTTTGCAAAACACAACGTACAGTGAATAATCATGAGATGAAAGAAAATGAGAAACAGGTGGATAAGACTTTAACGAAGATATATTAAATGAAATGAATAAATCCCACTGAAAACATAAAAAATCAGCAGGATTTCGCTTTGTTTATTTCATATTGGCAAATGGTGACTATCCCAGCAGTGAGGATAGATGAAATGTTTTTTTATTATTTTGCTATCCTTGTTAGTCCTGATCAAACCATAGTTGATCTTTGTTATCCACGTCGCCGTTATAATTAATTAAAATTTCTTCTCCTGCTTTTATATCTGTGAAAGCATAGAAATCAAATGTGTGATTCTTAAAATTAATCTCATACGTGGCATTCGGTTCATAAGAATGATTAAACAGCATTCCATAACCAAGAAGGATGGCCGAGTGATTTATCCCATACTCAAAAGCGTAATCCGCAAGTAAAGTTTTCTCAATGTATGGATGTTGGTCATTCGGATAAGAAATAACGGGCGCTTCATGCAACAGCTCTCCTTTTTTGATATTACATGTAGCAAATACCCCTCTATTGAATTCTCCATCACTTAGGGGAGATGTTTTTATCTCAATCATGTCGTTCGCCTACTCACTTTTAAAATTTTCTTTCTAGTGGAAACATCAATTTGAGCATTAAGCCCTTTTTATTCAGTAAAAAGTCTCTTCGTTTTGTTAAAAACATGGGCTAGTCTGTGCGCAGCTCATTCCGGACTCCATACGTTAGCGTGACGCTTTTGGCGGTTGGCATACGTCACATTTACGCTGGTGATTATTTTTAAACTTTGTAAATGTTTTTTCAAAATTGCTGCCACAAGCACATTTAAACAGTAACTTTTGTGAAAAACCATGATATTCCGTCGTTAGCAGCTTGCTTTCCGAGTTATTCTCAACGAATTCTTTAATTTTACCGATTGTCCATCGCTTATTCATTCTCTTACACCTCCATATTTTATCGCTAGGCGGAGGCTTTTACCAGGCATCCGTTCAATTATGACCAAAAGTCGTAATTATCCTAAGTTTCTCATTATAACATGAGCTGGCACACAGTTAAATAGAGCGTTATTTTGACGAGTGCTAAATGATTACTCCCTGTCACAGTACATTGTTCGATCTCTCCTCTTTTAGGAATGGCATGAAATGGCTTGACCATTCCATCTATCCCCATTCTAAAATTATTTCTCTATCCTGAGAAAGAACACATATGAATCACAAAAATTCCAACTGCCAAACTATCATTACAAAGCACCTGATAATAAAGACCTCCCCCATGCATTTCCCTCCTCGTTCCGAAGACAAAATACGGATAATCATTGCTCATCTCAAGGACTTTTGTCGTTATTTGACGAAAAGATAATATAGCATTTCAATTCAATTTATAGGATACTATAGAAGGTGTTTTTCTGCTTATACACGTGATAACGTGTCTTTATTTTTATGTCATTACCAGTACTTTAATCACGAGTCTTATTATCTATTTATAAAAGGAGCTACATTATGTTTAACAAAAAATCAGAATTATTTAAGCCTATTGCTGCGGCTGTCCTGTCTTTATCCTTGCTTGGCAGCTCATTTACACCTTTTGCCATAAAAGAAAGTAATCATGTTCAGGCAGCTGCACCTACAACAGCTGTTACTTCAAAGGTTACTGAAGTCATTGATGGAGACACTATTAAAGTCATGTATAAAGGTAGAAAAGAAACTGTGCGTATGATTTTGGTGGATACACCCGAGACAAAAGACCCCAACAAGTGCGTACAATTATTTGGTCCAGAAGCATCTGACTTTACCAAAAAAAGCTTACAGGGAAAAAATGTGAAAGTAGAACTTGGTGTTCAGACTCGTGACCAATACGGCCGTGTTCTTGCTTATATTTATTTAGATAACAAAATGTTCAACAAAACATTATTAGAAAAAGGATTGGCCCGTGTTGCGATCTTTCCGCCAAACACTCAGTATTTAGAAGAGTTACAGGCTGCTGAAGCCACTGCTAAAGAAAAAAAACTTGGCATCTGGTCTAGTGCAAACGCTATGAATGGAGCTTGTGCTCCAAAAACCACACCAGTGAAACCAAAACCGGCTCCAGCAAAGCCAGCGCCTAAACCAAAGCCGGCTCCAAAGCCAAAGCCAGCGCCTAAACCAAAGCCCAAGCCTGCACCTAAAAAAGAATCATTTAAAAACTGCACAGAGCTTAGAAAGAAATATCCAAAAGGTGTGGCCAAGGGACACCCTGCTTACGATTCAAAACACGACCGCGATAAAGACGGTTGGGCTTGCGAGAAGTAAGTAACTACTACAGCCTCACATTAAAGCTACTTTAAAATAGGTAGCCGTAATGCACGGCAATGAGCCTGGACTTCAAAATTGAGGTCCAGTTTTTTATTTTCTATATAAAAGAAAGCCGAAGGTTCATTTTGTAAGTTAACAACAAAGACAACCAAATTAATTTTAATAAGTTGTTCATAAGTTCCCTTTGTAGGTTAGCAATGCTTCATATTATAATTACATAACTGACTTACCTCTGTTATTTTCTCCACCCGCTGTGTACATATGGGTAATGTTGTATCTAACTAAGAAAGGCCGTTTAATACAAATCTAGAACAATGGCAAGAAAGGATTTTTAAGGATACTGACGAAGCGGGAATAAACATTGTGTTAGATAGGATTGAAGGAAAAACAGTTACTTGGCTGTTCTCTACAAAGGCGAAACTTATGTGAAATGGGAACTGGCTAAGAAGGCTAACACAAATGCATTAATTGATGATGTCCGGATTATCGCTGCACTCCAAAAAGCTAGCCAAGTTTTCGAAGAACCAACGTATAAACAATGGGCCCAAAGCATTCAAAACACGATAGCGAAAAAGCAAAAGAAAGCAGGTTATTATGTTGACTTCTACGATTGGTCGCTGGAAAAGTCATCGTCACGAATGACTCTAAGTTATTTAACACCGGATTTTTTTCTCTTTTCCCAGACACCCTGCAATCGAAGCAGCTTCTCACTCGCTTAAATAACAACAAGGATCTCTTCTTTCCCGAATATTATAATATAGAAAAAGAAACCTATGTGCACAATAAAACGGTGCATATGATCGATCAGTTGCTAATTGCTATTAATCGGAAAAATATTGGCTACAACTCGGATCAACTAAATGAATGGCTGTTAAAAGAGTGGAACAATAAGCACAAACTTTTTGGTCAATACGATCGCCAATCTCTACAGCCTGCTGTTTCGTATGAGTCATTATCTGTGTATTATTATTTGCAAGCTTATCTGAAACGAATTGGCAAGCAGGACATAGCTGAAGAGGTCATCAAGCGAGCCAAAGAACTAGATGAAGATCCCGTTCGCCACCATGCTCATTTTTTTGATTACATTCATTATCAACACCTATTTATTTATGAAAAAAAAACTGTTTAAAAGTCGGCCATGCGTTGACTTTTAAACAGCCTTTCTAAATACAAATTTGACCCATCACCCTCTATGAGACAAGAAACAGGTTACTATTTTTTCTGCTTTCAATTTTGAATTCAGCTCTTCTAAACTGTGCTTATCTGGAAGTTTAATAATCCCCGGGCGTTTCCTTATGTGCTCATACTATACACATACGCTCAAAATGAATCCGCAAAACTTTACAAGAAAGAGGTGTCTGTTTGAATAAAAACTCAGTTATTTATACTGCTATAACTATCATTATTTGGCTCTTTTTTATCGCTGTAAAGTATTATAATGTCAAATATGGCGCATTTAGCGTGAGCCCTTGGGGAGCACATAATTTTGTAAATATAACGCTGCAGCTCTGTTTTATTGTTTTACCTATAGTTGCGCTTGTATTGTCTCTTTTGATTAACCAAAGACCGCTTAAGTATATATTACTGTTAGGCAATCTTGTAACTTTTTATTCTTTTTCAATCGCTTTTATTCTAGCATGGTTAGATTATTTTAGAGGATTTTAAAAGATAAAGTTTATTTGCCTTTAGTTTTTATTTATAGACATGTTTTCGTATTTATGAAAGCTTCGCTAGCGGCTGCACTGACTGAAAACGACTTTTTACTGATTCTCATGATAATGCACACAGTCCTCTTCACTATGTTTGGTGGGTTTTTTAATCTCTCTATACCTTGGGCTATACCTTTCACAAAACTGCTTGACAATCTTCCCTTTTTTCCTTACTCCATAATAATACGTTATATCTGGCTCATCTTTGAACTTCACCATATATTGAGTATGAAGATATTCTTTATTTGAAGATTCTTTCGGTTCACCCTCATGCTGTTCTATTATCGATTCCTCCGTATACCCCATTTTCTCAAGATAGGAAGGTACATGCTTATTGACGAGATAGATTTCGTATGGGTTACCGTAGTTCAGACGGAGGATCATCATAAACGGCACTAATAAAAAGAGCAGGCTAACCGCCGTTATTATAAGTACGATCTGCTTAGTGGTCATGTTTGTGATCTCCTTAAATTCATTATACTCTCCTGCAAATCTTAAAGAGTGGTGGCATTATTTTTTAAAAGTTCATCAAAATATATAAGCGTTTCATCTTGATCCAATGAACTAAACCACCGGTAATTGTCCCTATCAATAATCCGATAATGTTTGCTGATCACATTCTGCTGTAAAATGAAGTCGTTTTCTTTTTTAATCTGTTTCCACCAAATCTTTCCACCGAGTGTTTTTTCTCTAGGTCTATCAATGTTCCCGTGTGCTAATGTTTCTATTACTTCCAGAGGGTCTTCACCTAAGGCTGCCTGAATAACTTCAGAATCTCTAAATAGAGCGCAAAGAGCAATGACGCACGTCCATGTAGCAGACGTTCGCCCTTTTTCAATCTGAACTAATGTTTTTTTAGAAATCCCAAGGACCTCTGCCATTTTCTCTTGTGTATATCCTTTTTCATGTCTTACTAGTTTTACTTTTTTGGAAATAACATCAATCACATCTTTCTCATTCATAGAGCATCCCCTTAGTTACTTATGTTTAATTTAGTGTAATTTTACACATTTGGAATTCAAATATCAACAATAAACTGGAAATTTATCAAGTATATTGAAAAGGACAGATTTAATTTCCTTTGTCCTTCTCTAGGCATTTCTCTAAATTCAAACAAAAAAAGCTGAGGATCCTTTTAGATACTCAACTTCTTTTTATTTATGTAAATCATTCTATGGATGATCCCTCGTTTGCGCATACAAATCAAATTAAATCCATTCAGCAAACCAAGCGACATAGTAAGCAGCAGGAATAAATAAAAGCTGCGCCACAAACGTGCCTAATAATTTTGAACTGACCATTGTAAGGGAATAACTTTTTAAATAAACATAACTGCTTTGTTTTTTAACCACTCTATCAGCCAATACTGAAGCTTTCGGATCAACAAATAGCGTCAACAGAATAGTTGCCACACCATTGATAATGCCTGATGACATTAAGGCAGCCTGCGAGTAATATTGTGGAACTAGCATAGATGCATATATAGACGAAAGGACACCAATAGTAAAAACAGCTGAAATAATGACATTTATCACGAAAATCCGCTTAGGGATTGTTTTTAAAGTAATCCCTTTAAGGTATGTTAATCTGGGTAGCCTAAAACAGCTAAATCCCTTTGCAATTCCTTTTTTATTAACATACTTAAAAAGCAGTGCCATGATTGAACCTCGCTCATTAGATAATTGAACAATAGCCCGTGAAAAGATATTAATGAACGTAGGAAAGAGAAGAATTCCAAGTAATACCCCAACAGACGTTACTCCAATTAAAATTCTGTATTGCTCTTCTATGTAGTCTAATTTGTTTAAGTGCGGTGCTTCTGCAATAAGCTTTGCTGTTAGTGGCTGTTGGATCATGGTAGAAAATCTTGAAATGATCACTAACGTACTAAACAAGGATAAAGCGGTTGCTATTAACTTTACCCTCGCCCCCGAAATTCTAGCTGAATAAGCTAACGTTTCAATCATTGTGATGATCAGCAGGAATACAGATATGATGATTACTTTACTCGTAACTAAGCTCATAAAACTTCCCCCTTGAAAGACAGCCTAACTGTATGATAAACCAAGTTGCAAAATCGATTCACCTCTCAGTAGTTGAAGATGTTCTTAAAGAATGCAATGACTACTGCATATGCCTTTCATTCACATTCTTTTTACCATCAGCCTCTCGTTTTTTCTTTTGCCAGCGAGTTCACTGTTACTATCAATTCCTTTACTTTTACTGCCACCATTTTACTAACTTTCTCGATATCTGAAGTGCCTTCTCCTTGTTGATTTAGTGCATATGCTCCGCCCTTCATATTCTCTTGTTTCGTTGCAGTGTCGTGCGCTATATTTTTTACTTTCCCATTCCAAACCACCTTTATGTATTTCAATAACAATAATACCATATAAAGGAATAAATTGTCTGACTGATAGAAATCTATATGCTCTATTGTACAAAACAAATGGATGGAACGGATGTTTGACCTTTTAATGGGTCTGCCGCTTTGTTATTCTAATGATTACTTGTAAATGAAAGCAGAGAGATGACAATGACAAAAACAAAGTTGGCATTCGTTTTGCTAGGTGTCATGAACTTGATTCTTATCCTTATGCATCTAACAGGCTATTTCATCCTTTTCTTTAGACAAACCGGTTATATGATTCCTCTAGCAGTTGATATTATTATTTTAGCTATACTTGGCTTTCGCTCTTCTCGATATAGTAATAGATTGATTATTGCAGGCCTATTCCTAAGTGTTCCATTCTTACTCATGCTCAATCTTTGGGTTCAAATAAGAGATTATAGCTACAAGAAAATTGATTCTCCCCATGGTCAACAGTCGCTTATCATTGAGTATCGGGACTTTACATTAGGTGAAACCACGTATTATTACCATTTTTACAAGACAATATTCGGTTTTGTTGGCAAGCGCCTTGATGATCAGTCTATTGAAATGGTTAATTATGATCGTGGAATTCGGTTGACTGCAGAAGAAGCATTAGGATTAGGCAGAGAACAATGGATCACTAAAAATATTGTTCGCTTCCCTACTTGGGAAGGAATGAAAGACATACATTTGGCTCCTTCTCGATCGCCAGTGAGTTCAGCCGATATTGAAGCTTTCATCAATATGGCGAAGAATAAGAAGAATGGCCGAACCTTAACGGTAAATGGTAATCAATTAGAAATAAGATATGACGAAATGTCCGGTCAAAGCTGGATTGAGGTAACTAGCGACGGTGTAATCCCTAGGCAACAATGCTCTCGCATTGTGCCCAATGAAGAAAGCCAATTTTATATGTTGGAAGAATGTACGCATCGGTGGGAATATCCTCTGTATCCTATGACAGAAGGCAAGTAACTTATCAAAAGTGTAGACATAATTATAAAATGACTCCTGGACTTCTACAGCTTTATTGATGTTTTCAAGTGTGCGAGATCGTTTCTCCCTTCCGAAAATCAGGTAAGGGGGTATATGTGTTTCAGAGTAAAAATTTAATAATTACTCTAGAAGAGACTTTTGTGTAGATATCTATGTTAGAATGGGATGGTAAAATTTTATAAAGGAGTAATATTTATGAAAAAGAGTTTACTGTTTACTTTTTTGTTTTTTTTATTGGCGATTCCTCTTCTTTCTCCTTCTACAACTGTCAAGGCAGCTAGCTTTGTAGATGTCCCTTCTCGGGCGTTGAAAGAAGTAAATTATCTGGAAGAAGGTGGAATAGCCAATGGCTCATCTGCCACTACTTTCGCTTCAGATAAAACGGTAACACGAGCGGAAGCAGCAGCCTTCATTGGACGTGCCCTTCAATTGAATGGTACAAAGCGTACAACCAACTTTAAGGATGTGGCACCGGGCAACTTCTCTTCCGGTTATATCCAATCTGCTGTAGAAAAAGGCATCCTCTCTGGATACTCTGGAGGCAGGTTCCTTCCATATAACGAAGTCACACGTGGTGAAATGGCCGTTATGCTATCGAAAGCTTTTGGTTATGAATTTGGTGGAAGCCTCTCCGGTGCAGCCAAAGCATTGACAACACGCGGCATCGCAAACGGGCTTGAGAACGGCACATTTGGATCTAATCAGCCGATCATTCGTGCAGACTTCGCTGTGTTTTTGGCTCGTGCCATCCATCCTGAATTCCGAACAAAAGAGTCAGCAAGCTTTGATAAAAGACGCTGGGTAGATGTAGATGATTTGAATGTACGTACCGGTCCGGCTGCCAAATATACGAAAACCGGGTCTCTTAAAGAAAACACGAAGGTGCTTGCGGGACATGAAGTAGGTAGTTGGATTTATATCCAATCCGGTCATATTACTGGTTTTGTACATAAAAGCTATTTACGAGAGACAGAGGAAAGAAGTAGCATTGGAGAGGCAGATCCACGTCTTGCCAAGCAAACGATTATTCTGGATCCCGGGCATGGCGGAAGTGATCCAGGTGCAGACGGTTTCGGCCTTCTGGAGAAAGATGTGGTATTGGATACAGGCTTAAAGGTAAATGAGTTACTGAAAAACACACCTTTCAAGGTTTATATGACCCGCACGAGTGATACGTATCCAAGTTTGTCTCAGAGAACAAGTTTCGCAAAAAGTAAAGGTGGTAATATCTTTGTAAGCATTCATGCGAATGCTTCTACTGGCGGCGGAAATGGAACGGAGACACTTTACTATGGCGCTGCGACTTCAAAAAACCCTTATGTTGCTGACAGCAAGCTACTGGCAACGAAAATTCAACAGCGCATGGTTGAAGCTTTAAAACTGAAAGACAGAGGAGTAAAGCCAAGAAACAACCTGCACGTCCTTACACGCAATAGTATGCCAGCTATTATCGCTGAGATGGCATTCATTGATCACAAAAAAGAAAATGAAATGCTTAAATCGGATTACTGGCGTACGGAAGCCGCTAAAGCCATTTATAACGGAATCTTAGACTATTATAAAGCGAAAGGCTATAAGGTGGACTCTCTTTATAAAGCAGCAAAATAAAAAATCGATTTCTATTAAACTATCATGAGAAGATGGAACTCCTGTTAAACTAAAAAATAAAAACACCTACCTACAACTTGTAGGTGTTTCAGACTGCAGACAAACTCAAGAAATTCGGAAGTTTGTCTGCAGTCCTTTTTATTTTTCTTGTGAATCGAGGCTGTTGATTTCCATTCCAGGCGCTTCGCTTTCCGCGGGGCGGTCGGTGAGCCCGCAGGAGTCTTTGCGCCTTCCATTCCACCCAACAGGGTTTACAAAGTTGGGGTAGCCGTACAACCATACCAGTAGAGACATGAGGGATTAAATATGACTAATCTGTCATGTTCTTCTTCACTAATAGTTTTCCTTCGTTTAAGTGTAGTTTCTCCAGCACACAGTCAGCTTCTCTCTACGATCGATCCTTTTCTGGCTACGGGAGCATTTTTGCCTACTATTACAGAAAAGACCACCACCCCTGCTATGACAAGTGTGAAAAGTGTGACGGATTCATTCAAGAAGACGGCCGCAAATAGAATCATTAAAAATGGTTGTAAATATTGAATCTGACTCACTCTTGCTATTCCGCCCATGGCCATTCCACTATACCAGGCAACATAGGCGAGAAATTGACTAACGACTGCGAGATACATAAAACTAACCCAGGCCTGTAAAGGAGCATGGATCATTTCTGTTGTAAAGTGCAGCCCGACTGGAAGAATGAAAAATGGGGCACCGATCATGATGGCCCAAGCAATCACCTGCCAGCTGCCTAATTCTCTTGCCAATCTTCCTCCTTCCGCATAGCTAAGCCCAAGTATGATCACCGCTGCCAATAAAGCTAAATCAGCAAATTGCAATTGGCCAAACCCAAGATGAAGAGCATACATAATAACAGCTAAAGAGCCGATTACACTGGAAAGCCAGAATTTAAGAGAAGGCCGTTCGCCTGCTCTAAACATAGCAAATCCCGCTGTTGCTAATGGCAACAGGGCTAATTCCACAGCACCATGAGAAACAGGCAAGGATTCCATCGCCCAGGAAGTAAGGAGAGGAAATCCTAAAACTGCTCCACAAGCAACAATAACTAGACTTTTAAATTGGCTAAGAGAAGGCAGTTTTTCTTTTCGCACTATCAATATTATCGCTACTAAAATAGCGGCAACCACTGTTCTTCCTAAACCGACGACGGCAGTCCCAAAGTACTCCACTGCCACCCTTGTAGCTGGGAGTGTTAAGCTAAAACAAATGACACCTATTAACCCTAACAATAATCCAATTTTCTCGCTTGTCTCTCTCTGCATTTTGTCCTACCCCTATCTTTTAAATTCGTATTATATCTGTCCCATTTTCTGCTTTTCTAAAAATAGTTCTGATATAACTCAAATAATAACGGGGTACATGCCATAAAATGAATCGTCTTTTTCTCCATCTGTACTGGTACAATTAAAAGAGAATGAATATAGTCACTTAAACCAAATCACAAAAAAATCCTATATGATTTTGTAAGCACGCTACGGTTTGATTCAAATTTATAAACTGAAACATAGAAAGCCCGCTGAAGAAATATCCAATTTAGCAGGCTTTTTGCTTTGTTAATGATCTTGCATTTAAACATGGCAGTGTAATTAATATTTCTTTGCCCGTGGCCATCACTGCAGCCAAACTCAATCATAGAAGCCTGTATCTTCCTCTATGAGTATGGGGAAAAGATTGATGTTAATGGTTTTCACTCCGGGTAACTAACAGGTAAAACATAAATATCCCCAAGCTTTCGGAAGAACAGTAAGTCTCTTCTTTGAAAGGGGGAATGGTGTATGCCTAAAGATATGATTACGTCTAGCGTGTGACAAAGATTTATTACTTTTGGAGGCTTTCTTTTTATTGCTGTTCTCTAGCTTTTTAAGTAAGGAGAGGCTCTAGCCCGCCCAGGGTATTTCAGGTTATGGCACATTACGTCTGTAGTATGCCCATTAAATAATAATTAAAATCATAAAAAGACCTTCATGCTAAAGAATAATCTCTGAAGATGATGACACAATAACTGTTATAAGTAGCAAACTATCGACGCAAACAACCACTTCTATTTCTCTTTGCTATTCGCCTCAGAGGGGTTGGGTGCTTGATACTTGCTGCTTACTTTTTATTACAAAGACAACTAAGGAGGAATACACATGAACAACAACAATAATAATAACAACCGTAATAAAGAACTGGATCTAAACAATGTAAACCTTGAGCTTGGACTTGATAACGAAATCGAGAACCTTGATAACAGAAACAACCGCAATAACAATAACAACCGTAACAATCGCCGCAACAACAATAATAACAACTGCTAATATTCTCCTTAAAAGAAACGTTTAGAGCGGGACAAGTGAGAGCGTCACTATAAACGGTGACGCTCCTAAATAGGCCATTTCTTCTCAGAAAACATATTTCTTTTTTCTCGTCCATTTAAAAGTCTTTTACTGATTATTCGCCAGCAGAATCCTCTTCAATCATATACTACAATTTTATATAGGCTTTGGTTCTTGGAAATTTATCGATGTTCCAACTAAGCAAAAAGCAGCAGTGAAAAATAGCACGTCGAAAAAGGCTTGTTCTGCCCATCAAACAGTAGCCTTGATTTTATATTCCTTTACCTTATCCAAATTAACTACGCCATTTTCTACTATATAAAATCCTTTCATTCTTTCCAGTTCATTCTTCAGTTCCTCTTCTGAATTTTTCTGTACGTTCAATGTGATGACTTGATTATTTTTCAGATAAAAGTCAATTGAATAAGTTTTTATTTTACACACCCCCTCCTACCTACACATTTCCATAAGAACGGGTATTTTCCTATACTATTCATTCGACAAATCACACCAATAGAGCCAGTAAGCCCCTATCCGCTGTTAAAGAAGCTGATCCTTCTCTTCATTAAAGCGAAAGCGGCAATCACATTTGCAACATAAAAAGGAACACCAATCTCTAAGGCAGCTGCAAAGCTGCTTTAAAGTTTTGATGCCCTTCTTTTTACTGTTAAGCTATTGTTAATCCTCTAAGAAATATACTTTCTCTACTCTCCATTCAACTGGCACACCATCTGTATGAAATGTAGGAAAATAAGTGTAGACAAACTCTTTCATTTGTTCTTCTGTTGGGTATTCATCAAAATGTTGACTCTTGATCAATTCCATACACACAATTTGAAACCGGTGTTTTACTTTAACTTGTTTCATTCATAAGTATCCTTTCTTGTTGCACTATTCCTTACTTTCTTCACTATAGAGTCGTTACATCATTACAACAGATCCTCCTTCCCACAAAATACAGTTCTATATACCCTTTTATTTTTTCATCAAACCACATTTATGAATCTTTATCTTCATTTTAAACTATATCTAAATACCCATTAAATAGCTAATATATTTTTTAAACATCAGCTATTCTTCCACACCACAGTTTGTATAGTAAAATAAGGAACAAAGCCCTTTCTGAAAGGTGTGGGATTTATACGGGAAGAAAGCACTCGCAATTTTCTTTTAATAAGTTCTTACGGCACACTGGGCATAGCTATTTTTTCACTATATACGTATGGTACAAACAAAAATTTTCTCGTACTTATTTACGGTTTTTAAGCTCTTTTATCATTGCAATAATAAGTTTAGTTATTTGGACGGTATGGTTGATCGGGCCAGTCTACCTTGAACCCGAATAGGCTTCTACAGAAGGTTCTCTCAACATAATGACGGCCAATTTATTATGGATTTTTAGTGTAGCTCTCTTGCTTGTAGGGATCGCTAAGAAGCAATAGTATAATCAAATAAGGCGTAGTTGAATTTTCCTGTTCATACCAACGGGGCCTCCTAACACGTCGACTTTTTTTATGCCGGAAGACATTCGACTAAAAAAAGCCGAATTCCTTATTGTGCTAAGGATTCGACTTTCTTGAAGCGGTTCTTAATGGCTATAGAAATTGATCAGCGTCTATCTTAGAGGGAGCTTTTCCCTTAACCTGTTTTAACGTGGCTACTATAAGAAAGCTAACAATCACTAATAAAAGCCATGAACTTACCTTTCCTAGATGAACGAGACTCCATGCATCCGCTTGGTTTGGATATTTCCAAGCGCC
Source organism: Pseudobacillus sp. FSL P4-0506 (assembly GCF_038003025.1). Classification (NCBI taxonomy): domain Bacteria; kingdom Bacillati; phylum Bacillota; class Bacilli; order Caryophanales; family Bacillaceae; genus Pseudobacillus; species Pseudobacillus sp. FSL P4-0506. Next base: position 2,396,558 of record NZ_JBBOOI010000001.1, on the reverse strand, counting down.
AAAGAATGTCGCAATATTTTCGGCAATCCATATAAAAAAACCGATAAGTATGAAAGAAAGTACGAGCGGCATACGGTAACGAATCCCCCCAACCTCATATAGGACCCAGGATTGCCAGAAGACGATAATGACAAGTCCCGATAACCACCAACGAACATCAATCCAATAATGATGGATGAAAAAGTTCAAATAAATCGCAGCTGCCAACGGTACAACCGTCAAAAAAGACGGCCACTTAATCAGTTCAACCTTAAGTCTTCTCCACGCCTGACAAAGATAACTCGCTACACTCGCGTACATGAACCCGCTATATAGAGGCACGCCAAAAATTTTGGCATACCCTTCCTCTGGATAAGACCAGGAGCCCATATGTACCTTAAAAAGCTCAAGAGCAAGCCCGATCAAGTGAAACAAGGTAATAACCTTTAATTCATCCCTTGTTTCAAGCCCTGAATGCACCATCCACCACTGCATTAAAAGGCAGATAATGAGCAACCAGTCATACCGCGGCAGGAAGGGAAGCGGTATAATTTGTGTCAAAGCCAAAGAGGCAAAAATAACGACAGGAAACAAACATGATAATGCCTGCTCCCACCCGAAACGAACGAGTTGTTTCAGCGCTCCCATGATTTGTGCGTTCAACGGTTCCTTCTGATATGCCACTTTATTATTCATCTTGGTCGTCTTCATCATTTCTATATTCTAAAATATCTCCGGGCTGACAGTCTAAAGCTTTACAAATCGCTTCTAAAGTTGATAATCGAATCGCTTTTGCCTTTCCATTCTTCAATATAGAAAGATTAGCCATCGTTATTCCAACCCTCTCCGAAAGTTCAGTGACGCTCATTTTCCTTTTAGCCAGCATAACATCAATATTAATTATAATTGCCATCTCATTCACCTCAGACCGTTAAATCATTTTCTGATTTTATATCAATTGCATCTTTCAAGAGCCTTTGAAGAACAGCAGCAAAGACTGCAATCACCAGTGAAGCAAAGATGATGATTAATCCGATGACTATGATGCCTGGGGCGTCGTCCTTCTCTGCTATCAGATATAAGAGCGGCAGATTCATTACGTACAGGACACTAATTGTGATAGCACAGTATTTTATATTCTTTAAGGATTTTACAGACAGTTCCGAGAATGCATGATTCTTATCGATGTAATGCAAAAGCTGAAAAGCCTGATACAAAGCGAAGTAAAAAGGAATCGCCGCTGCATACAAACCGATGAACATGAGATATTTCAAATATAGGCGATCCGGGTATAATTCTGCTGTAAAATTCGCAATCTCAGGCACCACAAATATGCACAAAGCAAGAACTGGAAGTCCAATGATAATAACTGCTATCTTTAGAAAAAGTGTTGTTCCTCTTTCCATAAAAAGCACCTCACTTATTTATTTTCCACTTGATTTTAACAAGTTATTTATCGTTTTACAATAAATTTTTATCTATTTTTATTATATTTTTGTTGTTATGTTACTATCCTTTTATCTTAGACAAAGACAAAAAAAGCATTCCTACTACATAGAAGCACTCCACAACTTTGAGCTATTCCCTTTATCACTGTTCCAACAGCATTGAAAGCAAAGCGCCTGTACGAGCGGCATAGCTCCATTTCTTCTTCTTTTTTGTCAAAAATACCCTCACCTGATTGAATAAAAGATACATCTAGTTTGTTAAATAATTTGTGTGGAACTATCCGTCCCGCTTGGAAAAGTAGGAAATAAAAAAACACCCCTTCCAGGGTGCTGTGCACTTATAAAAAAGACGGGCTGCTAAGAATGATAAACTTCATATTTCTTCACTTATCAAATAAAACCTAAAGGATGCTCTTTCTCCTTCTTGCTCAAATGAACGAATCTGCTAACACATGCTTGGGGGAATGTTCGTCGGGTTGGCTTTAAGGGCTGCTGGCGGGGTATTGAATATATATGGTGGGGCAGGCTTCAGTTTTGGCGCTTTAGCACAAGGAAGAGGGTTTTCCACGTAATTGAATGTCCCCTGACAATCCATACTAATTCCATGGGCCCATCGCCCTTCAGCACTTTCATTTCCTCGTGAAAAATTAAACAGCGTATAAGCGACTTCACGTTTTTCCAATTCCTTTGGAAATGCTACCGGGACAACAATCCCCCTTTCTGCTGCCTCCAGTTCCTTGATAGCTGCGATCCATTGATTCTGATGCATGGTATCTCTCGCTATTAACCATGAAAGCATATCCTTGACGCCTCTATCATTCGTTTCCTCGTACAAGCGAACGGCTTGCAATCGCCCTTGAGATTCTGCATTTAAATTAGCTCTAAAATCAGCTAAAAGATTTCCGCTCGCAATAATATAATCAGCCGTCCATCGATTGCCGACACTGTCTGCCGGCATGGCTCCTAGTCCGGATACGATCACGTGCTGTGGATTCATTCCTCCAAGAATAGCTCCTATTATTGGATCTTTCGCTGCCTCTTCCAGGTCGCCAACCGGAGCACCATCCAATAAACGGGCAATCATTGTCGCTAACATTTCTATGTGGGCCAGCTCTTCGGTTCCCGTATCCATTAATAAATCTTTATACTTCCCATTCCCCCGCACACTCCATCCTTGGAACAAGTATTGCAAGGCAACAGAGATTTCGCCGAATTGCCCGCCTAAAACTTCCTGTAGCTTTTTCGCATATAACGGATCAGGTCTTTCCGGCTTTGCATGATATTGTAATTCCTTAATGTGGTAGAACAATCCACTCACCTCTTCTTGAAATGTGGTCACGCTAATAAGGTTCAAGTTATACTATTAGCTGGCACTTTATTAGGTGCGTGTCCCGTCATCCCCCTACCATAAGGTAAAACATAGGATTGTGGCTTATTCAATGCTCGTCTGCTTTTTCAGTGGCTTGAAATAAAAGTAAAACCTTCTTATTAATCATTTGTTCGTGTTCTTCGTCATGAATAAATACACGAAAAGAGTCAACCTCTCCTCGTCGTTGACTCCATTTTTTGTTTTATTCTGCCCTTTCTTGAGAAATAGATAAATGCCTCTCTAATTTCCATAAGCTTTTTTCCTAGAAACCTCTGTATGATACTAGTTAAATCGACTCCATTTAAATCTCTTTCCTGCTATCTCTTGCATTTTCTTCGCTTTCTTGTTCATCCATATCAATTTAAATCCTAGGTTTGTCTTTGCTCGTTTGATTTCTTTTTCTCCAGCTCTTCATCTGTAATTCCGTTAGAAGACTTGTCCAAATGTCTCTTCCGTTTTTCCAATGAAATACGGTTTTTCCTATAAAGCAATAAAGCCTTTATCTAATTACCAACAGACTCCTATGTCATTAGAATTATTATTAGGTTATAATAATAAATGTCTCCTATCCTTAATCACAAAGGAGGTTAAAATATGGCCAAGAAGTCTATGATCGCTAAACAAAAACGCACCCCAAAATATAAAGTACAAGAATATACACGCTGCGAAAAATGCGGAAGACCCCATTCTGTTTATCGTAAATTTAAGCTTTGCCGTATTTGCTTCAGAGAACTTGCTTATAAAGGGCAAATTCCTGGAATAAAGAAAGCCAGCTGGTAATAAAATTAAAATAAGTCTCCTAAATAGGAGACTTATTTTTTTAATAAATACGAATCCCTAGTAAAGTTTGGTATAATTCCACTTGTCGACAAATTTCTTCTCTGTCTTACAAATAACGTTCATCATTATACTATTAGTTACTGGAAAGGGGAGCTTCCTTTGATTCCGATAGATCTTATTTGTCATGAACTCAAACGGTTAACAGACGACTATTATAAATGCAAAAATCCCATTATAAAAACCTATATTTATTCTGATATTAAACTTTTAAGCAAAGCCCTATTTCTAAGTGACCAGTCAGACGTATAAATAGCCCAAGCCTCTTTTCTTTCCGATACATACTATTGATCTTACTGATCTGTTTCATTCAATAGAATTGGCCCTAGATAAGCTGGGAGCTTTCCTGGCTTTTTTATTTTTCTTCTACTTTTATCCACCAACCTAATTGTATGTTAGTACCCCTATTCATATTTTTATATTTCCCCCTATTTGATGAAACACCTTTTCCTTTTTACGCCATGTTACAAAAAAGTAAAAAACGTCATCAAACTTTCCATATACAAGGAAAAAAATACAAATTATAATTAATTATAGAAAAGTAGTATTGAATCACTTCTTTTAGCCTAAAAAAAGGAGATAACGACCTTGTCTTTAGACCATACCAAAAACATGTTAAAAACCATGATGTTTTATAGTAACTGCCAAATCACTCAAACGGTTTCTAAAAACCAAAAAAGGGTACTCTCTGTAAACTATCAGAAAGAAAAGAAGCTGTTTGAAATAACTTATTTAGAAACAGCCGCTATTGAAACTTATGGCGACATTGAATCAACTGCTCTGGCAATAGAAAAAGCCATAAAAGACTAATTTCAGAACACTCTTCCTAGAGTGTAATTCCTTATTGAATCTAAATACCTACTTCACCTTCTTTTTGAGGCAAGCTAGACGATCCTTCTGACACCCTGTAGGCTCTTCCGCTAGATTTTCATGAGCAATAGGCCTTTCTATATCTTCTACTAAAAGAAGATCCCCTCATTTCCACACCTCTTCATCTGCGATCCGGTTAGAAAGTCTTATTCCCTTCCTTCTTGTCACTTTTCAGCAAGTAGGAACTACGTTTGTAGAAGTATCTGTTATTTTTCTGTAGAGTTATAATCTAGTTAGTTTCAATATATGGAACAGAGGTAATTTTTTTATGAAACACTTTACATTTTTTATTTTTCAATCAGTATTATTTAGTTTGTTTTTTGTTGTCAATTTTTATTTTGATGAATATATCAGTCCTCCATTTACTCGTATTGATCTAATAGCATCATGTATATTTTTACTTCTTGCCATGCTGGTTTCAAAACCGATCATTCATTTTTATAGACATTTCAGTACCATTCGTCTTCGAATAAAGTTTCTTCTCTCCATACCAGCCTTTATTTCAGCCACCTTATTAGGAGGATTCTTCCTATCTTTATTAATGGGAGAAGCCCTCTTCAATCTCTAAAGTTCCCTATACAGTTTCTTTTGGCTGTAAGCCCCCTTTAGAATGTTCGGATGCTTCTGAAAAGTTTTCTAGGTTCATTCCCCTTGAAGCAAATGTGAGTGGGCAAGGGGATTTTTATGTACTCTATTTTTTATTGAATAACAAGCCCGCCATCTTCGGTTTTAGCCGAAAGACGATTCGTCCCGTCGCCAATAGCATGAGTGTTTCTATCATATTTAGGTAACTCAATCTTCATATCTTCACCAGCCGTCACCAATTGAAGCGAAGCAGGTGTTTTTATATATTGAATACCGATATCACCTGAAACACTTTTCAATTGTATATTCGGCTGTTCCGTAGCCTCTGTTATTTTAATTTGTCCGTCAGCTGTTCGTATCGTATGTGCTGTGCCTGTGCTTTCTTTTATGGAGACATCGCCTGCATCTGTTGTGATCGATAAATTTTTGAGACTACTTTTAGCAATTTTCACCATGCCGTCTGCCGTGGAAAACTCAGCATTTGAGACGATTACATTTTTTACATGCGCCATGCCAGCGGAGGTTCCTGCCTGTATTGTATCCAACTCCAAACCTTGAATGATAAGATCGCCATAGGCACCGTTAATTGTAAGAGCTTTACTTTGGGACTTCGGCAGTTTCATGACCACGGTTGGCATGGGACGAAAGTGAATATTTTCTTGCCATTTTTTCTTTTGGCGTGTCTCCTTCAGGACGAATGTATTGTTTTTTTGACTAACTGACAGTATATTTTTATTTAATGTATGCCCCTTTATTTGAAGATGTATTTTATCATCAGGTGAATCGGCAATATCAATATTTAACTCATCTAGTGTAATGTCGATATACGGCATCGCTTTATACCCGCCGATTGCTACCGTTTTAACAGGCTGTTTCAGATAAAGAATGAGGCCTGCACCCATTGTTCCGAGCAATAATAAAACAAACATTTTTCGTAGCATTAGGCCACATCCTTTACATCAATGCTGCGGAACGACAGATAGGCAATCCCCAATCCAAACAATGCCAGGATAAGTGGAATAAATACGACATCCGCTAAGCTGAAGGTGTCCCCACCGTCTGAAACTGTGGCATTAATTAAAAAGCCGATAATGACCGCTGAGGTAATTGTTGTTGAGGTGGACTTTTTTCGCATACCGAAAAACAGTGGAATCAATGCGATGGCCCCCATCATTAATGCGTTTGATACTACCTTTGGAGAAACGGAGAATATTTCTTGTAATGTGACCGTGCCTTCAAATAGTCCGAGTGAAGGCTGCAAAAAATACGTGATCATTTGCATGAGCCAAAGGCCGATTAATAGACTTCCCGCCGTAAAGGCATAAGCAAGTGTTAATTTAGCCAACAATAGTTTTTTCCGTTGTATCGGATATGTGAATACCACTTGTATTGTTTTAGTGCGAAATTCTGAAATAATTAAGCGCGATAAAATAACACTGCCGAAAATAATAAAGGTAATATTCGATAGGATGGTGAGGAGCGACATAAATTCATGAAAGGAGCTCATTGCGCCATCCATTTCATTTTTTGAACTTAAGGCAATGAGCGCCACAAATCCATAAATGCCAATCATACAAAAGGCAAAGCTTTTAAAATAGCGGGTCATTTGATGTTTTTTCCATTCCAGCTTAATTAAATGCAGCATGTGTGTACCCTCCTTTGATGCGGTTAATAAAGTATTCCTCCAACGTTTGATGCACCATTTCCACTCTCTCAACGTCTACTCCGTGTAAAATCAAGTGTTTCGTTAAATCGGCTGTTTTTACATTTACTTTTGTAAGGCGCAATGTCGTTGCGTTAATGATTTGTACCTTGGCCTGAAACGCTTCTTCCAGCAATTGCTTTGCTTTTCCTGCGTCGCTTACCATGATCTCTGTCGTTGGCTGATGCTGCTCGCGCAATGCAGGCATGGCGATTTCCTCGATTAATTTTCCATCCTTTAATACGCCGATTGTATCGGCAATAGACTCAATTTCAGCTACGATATGACTGGAAATTAAGATGGTCATGTCGTATTGTTTTTTCAAAGTAACAAGCAGCTCCCTCACTTCTTTAATGCCGACAGGATCTAACCCGTTAATGGGTTCATCTAAAATTAAAATTTTTGGTTTTGTAATGATGGCGCGCGCAATCGCTAAGCGTTGACGCATACCAAGGGAAAATTCCTTTACTTTTTTCTTTTCAATTTGCTGCAAGCCAACGGTCTCTAACACCTTTTCCAAGCGGCGATGATCGTCATAGCCTATATAGGCACAGTGCAATTGCAGATTTTGCTGCGCAGTAAGGTCCTCATAAAAAATCGGATACTCAATTAAACTGCCGATGTCTTTTAAGTAGCTATAGGAAGTGGCCGCAATCGATTCATTTTGTATAATAATGTCGCCAGAAGATGGCTTAACTAAATTTAACAGCATTTTCATAACCGTTGTTTTGCCAGAACCATTTGGACCAAGAAATCCGTATATTTCCCCCTTTTTCACTTTCATGCTTACATGATTGATGATGAGCTCAGATGTAAAGCGTTTCGTTAATTGATGCGTTTGAATAATATAAGTCACATGCGAAACCTCCTGTTTTTTGCTTATATCAAGCGTAAAAGATGAAAGTAAAAATAAAGTAAACTGGCAGGAAAATGTACGTAATATTTATTTTTAAGATAGGTATAAAAAGAAAAACTTGTTAGGATAGAAATAGGAAAGAGGGATTACAATGACAGACGACGCTAAAATTTTAATTGTGGATGATGAAGTCGGCATTTTAAAACTGCTTACCATTACATTACAGAAAGAACATTTTTCTCATATCGTCACCGCATCAACGAAAGAAGAAGCCATGCAAACCCTATTCAAGCAAGACTTCCATATTATTTTGCTTGATGTCATGCTGCCGGATGGTGATGGCTTTGCCTTATGCTCAGCGATTCGTCAGCAAACAACAGCCCCCATTTTATTTATTAGTGCACGCTCGAGCGATTTCGATAAATTAACTGGGTTAAGCGTCGGTGGTGACGACTATATTACCAAGCCATTTAATCCGCTTGAAGTAGTAGCCAGAATACGCGCTATTTTACGACGCCAGCGTGTGTATGAAAAACAATCGTCACAGCCCGAGGCCAAAAGCTTTGTATACGATACGTTTGCTTTTTCACCTGACGAAGCCTTATTAACCATACGAGGAGAAGCAGTGGAAGCGACGGCGAAAGAATTAGAGTTACTCCATTTCTTTTGTAAAAACCCGAACCGCGTGTTCACCACAGCGCAAATTTATGCGTTCGTTTGGGGAGAAGATGTGTTTGGGGAAGAAAAAACCGTTACCATCCATATTGCTAAACTGCGTAAAAAACTAGGAGATAATACGAGAAAGCCAAGTATTATTGTGAATTTGCGCGGGATTGGCTATAAATTTATTCCGCCAACAGGTGAGGCATAATGAAAATTCAACAACGCTTTATTTGGCATTTACTATTAGGCTCGTTGATTTGGCTGCTGCTGTTAGCGATCATATTGCCAACTGTTATGGATGGGATTTTACCAAAGTTCGGACTTGGCGGTGAGCGTTATGAATGGCTGGTGCTCATTGTTGTTGGCATGGTGACGGTGCTGTGCATGTTACTATTTGGCTGGTACTTTGGCAGCCCATTGCTGCTTGTGATGAAATGGATTAACCAGCTTGCCCATGAAGATTTTTCCCCGCTGCAAGAGTGCGAGAAAATGTATACACGGAAGAAAAAATTAAAGATGCGCTATCGCTTGTATCAGGAAGTGATTACGCAGCTTGCTGATATGCGCTTGCAGTTAGAAAAAGCGAAAATTGAACGCGCTCAGGTAGAGGAAGCGAAGCGCGATTGGATTGCAGGCATTTCACATGATTTAAAAACGCCGCTCACTTATATTAAAGGCTATTCTACCTTGCTATTAAACTCTGATTATGATTGGTCAAAAGAAGAGCAGCAAAATTTTATTCAAGAAATTGATCTCAAAAGCTCGCATCTAGAGCAACTGGTGCAGGATTTAAATTTAGCCATGCGCTTTGATGGTTCACAGGCCATACCGATCCATAAAACAAAGCAAAATATTGTGGAGTTCGTTCAGAGCGTCTTAGCTGATGTGAGCAATGATTTACGTGCAGAGCCTCATCACTTCGAATTGCATTTTACGACGCCGGATATACAACTAGCATTTGATGATCATTTATTACGGCGTGCGCTGCAAAATATTTATATGAATGCTGTGCTTCATAACGAAGCTTCCGTAAATATTGAGACAACCATCGAACAGCAGGTACGAGGTATTGTTATTCATATTGAGGATGATGGAATTGGCTTGAACGAGGAAACGAAACAAAATTTGTTTAATCGCTATTATCGCGGAACGACGACTGAGCAAAAATCAGAGGGGACCGGTTTAGGCATGGCTATTGTTAAATCTTTAATCGGAGCGCATGATGGTGTCATCACGGTCGAAAGTACAGAGCAGCAAGGCACATCATTTACAATTACATTGCCAATGGTAAAGTAGATTTCTAAAGCAATACCGCTTAACAAAGGAGCCCCTTCCCCAAGGATGCAAGAAAGGGTTCAGCTATACCATCGATGTAGACAATGATCTTTTCCCAACCAAAGTTTTCTTAGATAATGTATATAGACCAAAAGAGCCTATCCTCTAAACAAGGAATAGGCCCTTTGATTTTCTCCTGCTCTCACTCGCTAAAATAAAATCACTTCCTTCTCATTGCCCTATGCAGTATCATTAATAGAAGAACTTCATTAAATCATCTTTAGGGAGGTGTTAAACATCAATCTGCAAAAATGCGAAACTTGTCATCGCAGGTTCAAATGGACTGAAATTTACCCCTCACTTTTCATTGAAAGCAGAGCTCTGTATTGCAAACAATGTCAAACCCACTATACAATGATTCATTCTTCACGTTTAACTTATTCTGCCCTATGTGTACTAATAGCCATACTGCTATGTTACTTCACTATTTATCGCTATCATTTGAGCTGGCCATCCATCTTTGTGTATCTTCTATTGATGACTTTAACCTCCTTCCTTTTTCCGCTCTGCGCAAAGTATCAGCGTTCTCAAGAAACAGAAGAAAAATCTATAAATACGACCCGTTAGTTGAATATCTCGGGCCTTATTTTTTATGTATGACACATTGAGATTTACTGCATATCAAATTATATAAAAACTTTCTTTATTTTAGATTTTCCTAGAAACATGGTTGCACAGCCATATTTGATAAAACATAGAGAAATTTCGGTATGTGAGGAAACTACGTTATGTTATAGTCATACATATAAGGGGTGATCCCCTTTCTAACTCTAGTCAAAAGGAGGCCTCGTCATGATTATTAAGTGGGTTCGACTGCGATAATTAAAGGGGCAGGCCAATGAGACTCCGGAAAGAGTTTATTGATCTGCGCCTTAATAACGGCGATTAGATAATAAATTATACGGAGGTAAAAATATGAGTGAACAGATAGTGAAAATAAATAATGTAGATATATGCACAGAATGCTTTGGAAACCGTAAGGACCCTGCCGTACTTTTGATTATGGGAGCGATGTCTTCATTGGATTGGTGGGATGAGGATTTTTGTCTCCACCTCGCTGATCAAGGGCGATTTGTCATTCGTTATGATCATCGGGATCTTGGGCGATCGACAGTATATGAGCCTGGTACTTCCAACTATACAATAACGGACATGGCCGATGACGCGGCAGGTGTGCTAGATGCTTATTCTATAGAGCAGGCACATATCGTTGGAATGTCCTTAGGCGGTATGATCGGCCAGATTCTTGCCCTGAGATATCCAGAACGCACACTCACGCTTACACTCATTGCATCAAGTGTGTTTGGGACTGAAGCGGAAAAGTTGCCTCCAATGGATCAAAGCATACTGGATCACCATGCGAAGAATGCATCGATAGATTGGTGCGATCGAGAGGCCGTTATTGCCTATCTGGCAGATGGGTGGAAAACTTTAGCTGGATCCAAACCTTATGAACAAGCAAGAATGTATAAACTGGCGGCAAAAGAATACGATCGTGCCAAACAGCTACCAAGCAGGTTTAATCATGCCATGCTACAAGGCGGAGACGAGTATTTCGATCGAATGAATGAGATCGACGTACCTGTGCTCATTATTCATGGTACAGAGGACCCAGCCTTGCCATACGAGCACGGGCTTGCTCTTGCAAAAGCCATCCCTCATGCTGAATTAGTGGCTCTTGATGGATCAGGACATGAAATTCATTGTGAAGACTGGGATCAAATTATCCATTCAATAATAAAGCTTGGTTCCTGATAAGCGAATCATTCCCTTCTTCCTTTGCCGTTCAAATAGATGGATTTCCAAAAGATAAGCAGGCTTCACATTTATCATTAGAAAAGGGGCCGCTCTGGTCCCTTTCTCTTTTCTCGCTTCATTCAGCCTAATGGTTCATCTCTGTTACCTGAAATTCTTATAAGGAAAATTTACATATTGGCGTTTGTTTTCAAGGAGCCTGAAATGGAGCCACACTCGCCAAACGACTGGCATATCGCAGACAGACTGAATGGGGAGGTTCTTTTATGCTAAGAGAGGCAACATTATCAGATACGAAAGAAGCTGCTCAACTTGCTTTGTTGCTCTGGCCTGGACATACTTTGGAGGAACTTATACACGAAATGACACAGCTTCTTGGCCAGCCAGATGCGACTATAATTTTGGCTTATGATAGCAATGAAGCCATTGGGTTTGCCCAATGCCAATTGCGCTATGATTATGTTGAAGGGACAACTTCAAGCCCTGTGGGATATTTAGAGGGACTCTATGTAAAAGAAGCTTTTCGTAAGCAAGGGGTTGCAAGAAGCCTAATTCATACGTGCGAAAATTGGGCTAGAGAACGGGGCTGCCAGGAGTTTGCTAGTGACTGTGAATTAGGAAACAAAGAAAGTTTAGCGATGCATCTTAAATTAGGATTTAGCGAAGCCAATCGTATCATTTGTTTTACAAAGAGGTTATAGGTATATAAATGAAAAACTCTTCAAACACAATTAACAGACAGCCCCTTTATATACACTTTGTCCAAAGGGGCTGTCTGTTGCCTGACTATCTATTTGCCAACTTTCGCCTAATGGATATTATGCTTTCTGAAATTGCCGCCTTTTACCTCTGCTACGTCATATACGGTCACAAAAGCCTCTTCGTCAATTTCATTAATAATTTCCTTAATTTTACTTTCTTCTAACCGGTTAATAACACATGTAATTTCTTTGAACTTTTCATGGGAATAACCGCCATACACTTCATTATACGTGGCACTTCTTCCTAAGCGGTCTCGTATCGTTTTTACCATTAATTCAGGTTGAGTTGTAATAATTTTAAAGGTTTTTGATCCGCTTAAGCCTTCTTCAACGATATGAATCACCTTAGAAGCGATAAAATAAGCAATGGCGGAAAGAATGGCCCCTTGTAGACCAAATACGGTAGAGACAAAAATGAATACAAATAGGTTTAAAAAAAGAATAAAATCACTCGTCCCAAACGGCAATTTTCGAGAGAGCAGAACGGCTAGCATATCAATACCGTCCAACGCCCCGCCATTACGCAAGGCTAACCCCATTCCAAAGCCGAGAATAATTCCGCCGACAACAGTAACGAGCAAAGTATCCCCTTCAATAATAGCTGGCATATGATGCATAAGACTGGTGCCAACAGCTAGTGAAGCGATGCCGATAATGGAATAAATCGCGAAGCTTTTACCAATTTGTTTATAACCTAGCCAAACAAAAGGAATATTAATAACAACAATGAGGACTCCTAAAGGTAATCCAAATAGTTGTGAACCAACGATACTAATGCCGGTTACTCCTCCATCGGATACATTATTTGGGATTAATACGGTTTCAAGTCCATATGCTGCGATAAATCCTCCTATAATGATTATCAATCCTCGTAAAATTAATTTTAATTGATTAGGACTATGCTTTTTAACTGTACTCATCTGATTCCTCACTTCCAATATTTTTTTCCTTTTTAAATTTACCATAAAACGCTTCTTTGATTACTCCGCTTTGTTTATATCCTAAGAAAAACTGCACAAATTACAGGACCATGCTTTCTGCCACTCCCTCTCACATCGGCTATCCATCTACTTGCTAACACCATGTAAAAAATGTGTAAAAATATTTTTTAGTAACCCCGCACAAAAAAGACCATTCTAAAATAATTACTTTAAGAATGGTCTTTTTCATATATTATTGAATCTTTTCTTTAAAACAATCCCGTAAGCTTCTTTTTTCGAATCGCGAATTTCTTTCCTAATTACAAAAGATCGCCCTTCGCCTTTTATTGTTATTTGGCAAACAGAAAGGATAGAATTCACGTTGATATTGGATATGAAAAGAAATTTTCACCACATAAACTTCACTCTGCTAGCAAATCAAGCGAATCTTTAGGACGTTTTTCAATATCTGCTTTGTTTGTGCTAGATTGGTATGTGCTATTAATCAGGCTGCCGAAGCCTTGTTCACGAAGAAGTTGAACGATAAAGGCCGGTATCGGCACCTTATTGTTAACCATATACTTCGTTTTTGAGCGAATCATTTCGTCAAATATTATACTGCGCGGGATGCCTGTTTCGGCAAATATATTTTGGCTTAACAGCAGATCTGCTAGGGTCAAATGAGGGTAGTCATCGCCTCCAAATGCCTTTGCTGGGCTTACTCGGTACCAAAGATCACCATTAGAGCGGATCCACTTTGGATGAAGCGCTTCAATACCCGCTTTAATTTCACGGGCTGTTTTCAAGTAAGCAGGATGATTCGTTTGCTTATATGTTTCGAGCAAGAAACGCATCTCACCGAGTGCGTGATTGAGTGACGCATGTGTTTTGGCATGATTATTTCCGATCCCATAATAATCAGCGATTAAATAGCTAGAAGCTGTGATTGGGATAATGTTTCCGAGGCTTTTTTGTTTCACCAAATAATCAGCATAACGAATGTTGGTGCCTTGAAGCTCTCGAATAGATAACGATTCGGAAGTGTTTTTCAAGAACAAAGCGGCGTTTTCATTCAATCTAGTGTCAACATAGGGAGCAGTTAGACCGTATGTTTTTTTAAGCAACGAACTTGTATATTCCGTCGGAAAGATCGGATTCTTTCCTGCTGTGATCGCTCCGCTAGAGAATACATCCAAATCGGCCACTGCATTAATGACAAGATCATAAAAGTAGCGTTCCTTATTGCCAGTATAGGCTGTTAAATACACTCCCCCTTGAAGGCGCGTGATGTTACGGCCGTATCCCATCTTATAACCAGGCTCAATTGACCATGGCAGTTTCGTGTAAGCTCCGTCCGCCGTAAGCCAGTTGTTGATAGTTGTATATTGGCTGATCGTCCGTTTAAACCAATCGTTTCTGTTGTTATCATTGGCAAATAAACGCTTATCCGATAACAGTATCCAGTTTTCCGAAATCGCTTTAGAGCGGACAGATACGTTGACATGCGTCGTAACGAGGTTGCGCGCTTTATCCGTGTACATTTGATAGCTTTCCCGCTCCTCAATCAGCTCGCGAAGAACAGATTTATCCCCGGTCGGGTAATTATGCTGGCGATGAAGGGAAATATAGTTTTTGCCGATCATCATTTCATTGACCACCGCATTGCCTTTTTTCGCTGATAAAATGCCGGTCGGATGTGACGTTTTATCAACACCGAATGTATCATCATGCTTTTGATCTACCTGGCCGAACGTATTATATTTAGCCAATGAATAATTATCCGACTGCTGAAACGGCACAATGACAGATGCTGAGTATGTATTGTTTCCATTATGGATAAATTTTGTAAAGGCGAATACATCGCCGTTATCCAACTTTCTCAATGTCACTCTCAAGGAGCCAAGCGGCTTAGAGGCATTTCCCATATGATAGTAATAATGATAATCAGTTGAGCGAATATGTGCATCTATCGTACGTTTGTCGTATGTAAGAGGTACACCGCGCGTATTCATTCTTACTTTAATATATTGGTAGTCATTGACTGGGACGACAACCTCTGAGGAATCGATCGGCTTAGGAATCGTAATCGGATCCTTGCTTCCAGAGAATAAATCAAGCTTTTCCATCAATCGATACACAAACACGGCTGATTCACCGCGTGTAGCAATTTTCTTCGGCAAAAAATAATTATCTGCTGTTCCTTTAATGAGTCCGTAATGAGTCATGCGCTGTACAGATTCATAGGCGTACCGGGTAACATCTGCTGCATCCTTATACGTAAGTGCAGCTTTTGTTGGGTACTCTCCTTTTAGCTGCATGGCCCGATCAAGCATAACAGCTACATCCGAACGTGTGACCGGATCATTGGCGAGCGCATAGCCCTCGGCATTTCCTAAAAGAAGCCCCGCTTTTTTCGCAGCACTGATATCTTTATATAAACTGCTGCCGGGGCCTACATCCTTAAATCCAGAGTCACCAGATGGCAAATCCAGAGCTCTTACTAGAAACGCCACAAATTGTCCCCTTGTGACTGACGAATCGAGTCGCAATGTTCCATCATGATAGCCTTCCATGACTCCAGCATCCATAAGCGCCTGCACTTGCTCCATTAAGCTAGGACTGCTAGCAGCCCTTGCTGTGGAAGTGGACGACTGAATGGAGAGCATGAAAAATAAAACTATTACGGCTAGACCTGTCATCAATCTTTTTATAGTGATCCCCTCCTCTGGCTTATTTTAACATAAAATATTAATTACAAAATATTACTAATTCACTATCTACCATCTTGACATGACGCCGAAAGCACGAGCGGGATAAAGAAGGTTAGCTTGCAGAAAGTCGTTTAATTACGATATACCGCCTTATCTTTTCGGAATGACGCTTTATTGACTTACACAGTTTATATCTTTTTGATCGTTTAGAAGCGAACCTAACGAATCATTTTCTCTTACCCAAAAAGAACAAATCCCTTTTTACTCCAAAGATATCTTTCTTGTATTTAAAAAAGTACACCCCACAATAAAGTCGTTTCCCCCTCCTCAGAC
The DNA here is from genome assembly GCF_038003025.1 of Pseudobacillus sp. FSL P4-0506. Taxonomy (NCBI): domain Bacteria; kingdom Bacillati; phylum Bacillota; class Bacilli; order Caryophanales; family Bacillaceae; genus Pseudobacillus; species Pseudobacillus sp. FSL P4-0506. The sequence continues at coordinate 2,380,434 of NZ_JBBOOI010000001.1, read as the reverse complement.
TTCTTCTTTCATTCCTCTATTTCATTGTGTTCTCAGAAAAATTGATTGGCTATTTTCTCCTGCTATTTGATAAGAGGGACCATCGAAAGAACAAGCGAAATCATTGACAAAAAAATTTATTTATGCTATAATTTACAATTAAAATTCAATCATCTATAATAAGATTCTCCTGGCCAGGGGAATCTTATTTTATTTTATAAGGGAGAGAAATTGCATGAATCAAAACCAGGTAAGTTTAACAGCCTTAATATCAGCCTTTGGCCGTGCCTATCATAGTAAATATGACTCACCTAAAGTTTTTGACGACTTTATCGCCGAAGAGTTCATTTCTAAAAAAGAGTTTGCGGAGATTAGAGAGCATATGATTCAAGGCGTTTACTTTTTCAACAAAGAGATCGCCCAGAGGCTTAACAACGATCCAGATGAAATTATAAAATGGATTACCCAAGTCCAGCTTTCCCCTACTCCCTTAGCACGAGCAGCATTTTGCGAAAAAGTTTTAAACCATGAAATCAAATTAGGTGCCAGACAATATGTGATCCTTGGCGCTGGATTAGATACATTCTGTTTTCGCCACCCGGAATTAATTGAAAACCTGGAAATATTTGAAATTGACCATCCATCTATGCAAGCGTTCAAAAAAGAGAGACTGGCGAGTACAGCCCTAGAAATTCCCAATCATCTTCACTTCGTTCCAATGGATTTTACGAAACAGTTTTCTAACGAGGAATTAGTCAAACAAGGGTTTAAAGATCAAAAAACCTTTTTTAGTTTGTTAGGAGTCTCCTATTATTTAAGCAAAAATGAAATAAAAAAATTATTTAAACACCTATTTGCAAATATCCCGTCAGGCAGCTCGATCGTATTTGATTATGCAGACGAAAAACTGTTTAAGGAAAAAGGATTATCGAATAGAGTAGCAAACATGGTGGAAATGGCCGCTGCCAGCGGAGAACCTATGAAATCATGCTTCTCTTACGCTGAAATCGAGAGGTTATTAGAAGAGGTAGGGTTGCTTATCTATGAGCACTTATCACCAGCTCAAATAAATGAACAATTTTTCAGTCACCGAACGGATTATTTAACTTCATTTGAAACGATTCATTATATTCACGCTGTAAAAAAATAAGAAGAGATACATGCTGCCGCTCAATAGCTAAGATGATTGAGCGGTTCTATGTTTATTTTTCTGCTTCAAAATTATCACCTGTTTGCAGACAATTGAAAGAGAAGTAAAAAACATCCGTTCATTCGGATGTATCCCTTTATAAAAAACAGGACATGTGCTCTGCTCTATATAGAAATTTTACTTTGTTTAGATTTAGATTTTTCTTTATACATGTCTGTATCAGCAAGGTTAATCGCTTCTTCCAAAGAAATATCCGTCCCTGATTCATAATAGCAAAAACCATGGCTGACTGAGACGCTGTACGGCTTATTGTGTAATTCGTTCATTTCACCAAAAGCAACAAGGATGTCATCCCATACTTTATGGACCGCAGACATTTGCTTATTAAAAAAGACGATAATAAACTCATCCCCGCCATACCGAAAGAAAACATCTTCTTTTTCTATATGCTTTGTTATTTCCTGACAAACCGACTTAATCAATTCATCTCCTTCTGAATGACCGTATTTATCGTTCACCTCTTTTAGATTGTTTATATCAATAAAGCACAAAATAAATTCTTTATGTTGTTTTTGGGCATTCTGTAAAATTTCCGTGCCGCTCCTCCTGTTTATTACGCCGGTAAGAATATCTACCGAGGCATGCCTTCTCAGTTCAGCTTCTACTTTTTTAAAATTCGTTATATCGGTTACTCCAGCTAAAATATGCTTCTCATTTTCATGTTCAATCAATTCATAGTTTACAGAAAGCCATTTAGTCACGTCAGGAGATATATTTTGCTCGACAATATGATTTTTGATGCTGCCGTATTTACTAAGTTGTTTAACAATGAAGAATCTCTCTTCTAAATTGTTATAAATCAGATTTCCGTCAAATGGCTCTATCTGTCCAAATGAATGCTGATAAAAATCGATGGCTCTTTGATTAATCAACACAATCTTGCCATCACTGATTGTAGTAAGAAGCAGCGGATACGGATTGACTTCAAATAACTTCCGAAAGCTTGCTTCGTTTTCTTTTATTTTTAATTTATGAATAAACTGGCTTCTTCGATTTGCATAAAACGTCAGAACAATAAAAAAGGCTATAATTGCTGCAATGGTTGTATTGATTTGTTTGGCTATAAGAGTGTATTTATCTTCATTCACCATATAAAGGCCTATAAGAAAAGCCGCATGGTTAAACAAAAAAATGAAAAATGCATGTTTAGGCTTTATAGGAAGTATGACAGCTACACTAATCAGAATAATCGCATAAGCATCAACATTTCCAGTTAATCTTTGACTATTAATAGAAGCCATTGCTCCCATGAAAACATAAAATATAACGTACGTATTAATAAGGAAAGCGGGCCACATAGATGTGAAAATGAATCCTTTATTTTTTATCTTGCGGTAAAAATAAAGATACAAAATCGATAAGAGAAAACCAGCAGAATGGAGCGCGATCAGCGTGTATCTAAAACTAGGATCTTTTAAATCATTAACCAAAATAACATCCACATATAAATAATAAGCGTATAAAATCAGCAAAATAATGGATGCTATTTTCAATCTATGCAATAAAAAAATATGATTCGTTTTAACAAAGCTCTTATCGTCCATATAATCCTTATGTCGGTATAGTTTTGCTATTCTTTCCATGACTGTCATTACTTTAGAATTAGCCATACAAAAAAAGTCCTGCCTTTTTATTCATTTTTTCTCATTTTAGCATGTCGTTTCTAAAAATAATACCGTTTTCATCACAGGCAGACTCGATCTTTTTGATAAGCTTGCGGTTGGAAAAATGCTGGTACTTGCATCTTTTGGCACACATCACAATTGTGAATAAACAACCTCTCTCCAGCGGTCCGTTCAAAGCACTTTGGATGGGATTATCAAAACCTCATTGGGGTATCCGTAGATCAAACTTTTTGTATTAATACATAAATGAACAAGTGAAGGGATAAAGAAAGAAAATAACGAATAGAACAAAGCGAGGAAAATCCCTTTCATCTCGTGATTAAACTCGATACGATGCAAGAAGAATGACATACGAAAAACAATTTAAATTGAAAATAAGTCCCTTCTAAAAGAAGGGAAAAGAGGGGAAAAACCCTCTTTCCATCGTCTCATTCCGCCTAAAGAAATTAGTATCCTAGACTTCTTCCCCTCCCTCTTTATCAACAACCTTTGACGAATCCGGGAGTACAGAAGGCCTCCCCCATCTAAAAATGACTTTAGTTTTTATCGCCTGTTACGGCCCCTCCCACCTCTTCGGCTCTCAAGTAGCTATTACATTCACCTATTAATCATTTCACTGGAAGTAAATGATCGATAACGATGCTATTGATGGCATTAATGTAGGCTTCGGCACTTGCTTTTAGGATATCGGTATCTGATGCTTTGGCGATATACTTTTCTCCTCTGAACTCCACTTGAATTTTCACTTTTCCTAATGCTTCTTTGCCTCTTGAAATGCTCTTTATATCATATTGAATTAGCTTAATATCTAAATCACATATATTGCTGATTGCAGAATATAGTGCATCAATTGGGCCGGAACCTACGGCACTGCCTTTTATTGTTTGATTCGCTTTCTTCAACTCTACACTGGCGGATGGGAAATTGGTATTACTGATGACCTGCAGATCCATTAGCTCATAGAAATTGTCGCTATATGGATGGATTTCCTGGCTGTTATATTTTTTATAACAGTTTTCAATAATCACATATAAGTCATGATTATACACCTCTTTTTTAACATCAGCTAACTCAAGGAAAGCGGCAAAGATTTCTTCAAATTTCACATCGGTAAACTGATGGATGCCCAATTTTTCAATTGCCGTTTTCACAGCATGCCGACCAGAACGAGCGGTTAATACAAGCTCCATGTCATCTAACCCCACTGCAACCGGATTGATGATTTCGTAAGTATCTCTTGACTTGATTAAACCATCCTGATGGATGCCTGAAGAATGAGCAAAAGCATTCTCTCCTGTAATCGCTTTATTTACTTGTACATCGAGCCCCATAAATCCACTTACCATTCTTGAAGTATTCATTATTTCTTTTGTATTAATGTTCGTGTGGACTCGATAAACTTCCGCACGTGTGTTTATCGCCATTATCACCTCTTCCAATGCTGCATTTCCTGCACGCTCTCCAATTCCATTGATCGTACATTCCACTTTATCCGCCCCATTTTTGATTGCCGCTAACGTATTGGCAGTAGCCATTCCAAGATCATTATGGCAATGGACACTTAAAAGTGTTCGGTCATTTAAATTTTTCAAGCGATCATTTAATTTGTATATTAACTCACCAAACTCTTCCGGCTCTGCAAAGCCAACTGTGTCAGGCACATTAATCATTGTGGCTCCTGCTTTTACAACAGCTTCTATCGTTGCCCACAAATATTCAAAATCTGAGCGTGACGCGTCTTCTGTAGAGTACTGGACATTCGGAAGAAGTGTTTTGGCGTATTTGACAGCATCCACCCCCATGTCCAAAATTTGACTTTTCGACTTGCCAAACTTCTTATCTAAGTGAACATCTGATGTGCCTAACACGATATGGATAAGCGGGCTTTCCGCATATTTCACACTATTATATACCGCATCAATATCAGACTGTACGGCTCTTGCTAATGCTGTAATCATTACCTCATCTGTGTTTCCTACCTTCATGGCAATTTCTTTCACGGCATTAAAATCGCCAGCCGATGAAGAAGGAAAGCCAGCTTCAATGATGTCTACCTGGAGGTTTTTTAATTGCTTGGCAACTTCCAGTTTTTCGTATAAATTTAATTTTGCGCCCGGAACTTGTTCTCCGTCTCTTAAAGTCGTATCAAATACCCAAATTTTCCTTGTCATGTAAAAAACACTCCTTTAACATCGTTAATTTATAAAAAAAGCCTCGTCTCTATAAAATATAGAGACGAGGCTTTGCTCGCGGTACCACTCTAATTGGTTAATCAAACTACATTAACCCTCTCATTTTCGGTGGCCATCACCACCTATCTGCATAACGGGAGAAATCCGGCACCCCCTACTTACTTCGTGTGTTCAGGGAGCAGCTCTTGGATGAGTTCAAAGGCCATAACTGTCGATTTTCACCAACCATCGACTCTCTGAAAAGATTATAAACCTCCTACTATTTCCAATCTTCGCTTTTTCATTATGTAATTATATGCCATACTATATGAGTGAACTCTAGTTGTCAATATAAAATTAACTGAATAGTTATATTATTCCTGCGATCATTTCAACTGTTTCCTTTTTTTACGTAAAATAGGCCTGTTCTGTTAGATGCTTTACACTGCGCCATATCCCATCACATCCCAAAAACCAGCAGCCAGGCATTCCTATTTACTTTATTGATTAAACTGAACGTTTATTCGTTAATATTTTTGAACTCTTTCATCGTTTCACTAATTTTCAATTGAGTCTCCGTTACTAAGCTTTGCAAGTTCTCTGTGATGTCACTTACCTTCACCACTTCTTGGGTTATATTCTCAACGTTATTATTCACTTTAACGATAGCATCTGAAACATTTCCTGCTAATTTTCGAACTTCATCAGCTACCACTTTAAAACCTTTTCCGTGCTCACCAGCACGTGCTGCCTCTATAGCAGCATTTAAAGCTAACATGTTCGTCTGTGAGGAAATATTCTTGATTGTTTTAGATAGCTCACTGATCAATGTAGTTTGTTCTTTTAATGACTGAAGAGCTTGCATATTTTCTTTAGACTTTGCAACAACCAAATCGCCAAGTTCTGTGGACACATTGTTTAACTTAGAAACTACACTCTCTGTTTTAATTTCTCGCTCTGTAATATCAGTAGCAATTTTAAGAACAGCGTCTACCCTCCGCTCTTCATTTAAGATGGGGATGTAGGTAGCTTCTAGCCAAATGAGTTTTCCATTTTTCCCTACTCTCTGTATCTTTTCTTGAAACTTCTTTCCAGCCCGTAAATTATTCCACAGTTCAACATACTCTTCGCTTTCTCTAAATTCTGCCGTACAAAATTGTTTATGCATCATATGACCTAATTCATTCACATCATAGTCTAATACCTGCGCAAAATTCTTATTTGCCCATATCACTTTGCCATTAATATCAAACTCTATCATGGCAAGATTCGTTTCAAGTGATGATAATACAGCCGCTGAATCCAATACTTGTGTGCTTTTATTTATTGTAGTACTCATAAAGTACCCCCTCTTTTCTTATAGTCTAGTCTTCCTAGATGCCTTGGGAATGCGTGACAATAATACTATAATATTACTTGCAAGACAATGAAAATTAGCACTTTAAAAAAAGAGGGTTGAATGGATAAGCAAAAAATTGTCTCTTATTTATGTCTACTACTTGATAACAAGCTCTCCTACACCCTTCTCTTCATCTATATAACTTAAGCGCAGAACCCCTCAAACCAATAGAGCGTCCTTATAATTTGACTACTATACCATCTTTTTTGACAAATATACTTGTCAAAATAACCATTATACTTTACAATCAATGGCAAGAGGTGAAATTTTATGAAAAGTCGTCTTAAGGAATTAAGAGCTCGGGATGGCTTGAACCAAACACAGCTCGCCAAACTGGCAAAAGTTTCTAGACAAACAATTAGTTTAATCGAACGCGAAGAGTTCATCCCTTCTCTCTTAATTGCCATTCGTATTTCACGGATATTCCGGGAGCCTGTAGAAAATGTATTTTTCTTTGAGGAGGATGAATTATAAATGAAAATAATCAAGCAACTGTTGATCGGAGCCATAGTGGGATTTATTATAGCAATTAGCGCCCTGAACTTTTCTACCATTGATTTTTCACATTACGCAAAACCCGCCGTTATTTGCTTGTTTTCTCTAAACGTTATCCTGCTGGGATGGAGCTTGCTGTTATGCAAACAAATTAAACAGTTGCATAATACAGAGCTTACGGGTGAGGAAGAAGATGCCGCTGGGGAACTAAAATATAAAAAGTTTTCAGACTACTCCTTATTTGCTCAATCCAGTACCGTTTTATCGTTTTTAGCGTTAAGTTTCACCCTTGTTTGTAAAATGGATATAGTCTTGGTTATCCTAGCAATTATTCTGTTGATTGTCGGTTATGCGTTTACTGCCTATATGATTCAGTTAATGAAATTTGTGTATCCCGATCGTGAGATCCCCCCTCTTTCTGACACGCAGTTTTCGGAAAAGCTTTTGGAAATCTCTGATGAAGGGGAAAAACATATTATTATGCATGGTTTATATAAATCGTATAACTTATTAAGCATTGCGCTGACAGTTGCAATTGCAGCCGCTGTCATCTACTCCATGCTCTCACAGAATTCTCAGTTGTTTTCCATCATCGCTATGTGTATTGTTTTACTCTTAGTACATGGAAAATATATCTTGACTATTCGCGACAAATAAAATTGAAAAAAGGCCTAGACTGTATCACCTTGCTCCTCTAGAGGACGAAGTAAAAACAAAGCTGGACTTCAAAATGAAGTCCAGCTTTTTAATCAAGATGTAAAAGGTTTCACCTCCCTCTTTTCAAATGAACTCAACTCCTTCTTCGACAGGGCTCCGAATGAATCATTCAATTATTAAATGGAATAGTTTTCCTTTATTCTTCTCCATAATCACGGGCCTTTGTTTTAGCCATTCATTTAGGAACAATTTTATTAATTTTAAGTGGTTATTTTTAATCATTCCTTTTAACTATGGAAAGGCCTCACCTGAACCTCCATCTAGCAAGTCACAGACATCCTTGTTTTTTGTATGTTTTCTTTTTAGAGAGAGACACTAACTATAATCAAGGTAGATACCCTCATTGCTTTATTCAAAATTGCTTTTGGTTAGCCGGGAACCTTCCCGACTTCTATGGTTTCTCTTTATTTTGTAAATACATCTATAGACAATGCTTGCTCAATGTGTAATGTAAAACCAGCTGTTTGTATCTGTATTCAATTCAACATCCTATCTCAAGCTGGAGGCGATGTGGTTTGCTGAAATATATGGTCTTTTTTTGCACTCTTTTTATTGGTTGCTTTTCCATTGTATTGTCTGCAGATGCCCATATGAGCAGTCGTCAGGAATATGAGAAGTCAGGTCAAGCCATATGGGAAACGGCTACTAAAAAGAAAGTTGTAGCCATCACTTTTGACGATGGCCCAAGCCCAACCTACACTCCGCAAATACTGGATGTTTTGGCTAAGCATAGGGCAAAAGCCACTTTTTTTGTCACCGGGAAAAATGCAAATAAATATCCTAATGTTTTAAAAAGAACGGTGAAAGAAGGCCATGAGGTGGGCAACCATACGTATACCCATATTTATGACAGAAGCAAGAGCGTAAAAAAGTTAAAAAGAGAGATCGATTTAACCGCTCAAACGGTAAAAAAAATCACGGGCCAGGAAACCTCACTTTATCGCCCTGTTGGAGGCATGTATAATGACTCCATCATGACCACAGCTGCTGACAAGAACCATCTTGTCGTCATGTGGTCTTGGCATCAGGATCCTAAAGATTGGCTTCGACTGCCTGCAAACAAAATTAGCAATCACGTGATTAAACATTTGCGGTCTGGCGATATTATTCTCCTTCACGATGCTGGCGGCAATCGCACTCAAACCATTCGGGCATTAGACAAGATACTGGATTATTTAGACAAATCCGGCTATCAATGTGTTACGGTTTCTGATTTAATATATCAATCTAAAGTGCTCGATCATGATACACTTCCTGGAGATCCCTCTGATGACTATTTCTCACATTCACTTAAAAATAGTTAAAAGAATCCCATACAATCTTTCGTCAATCCCCGGGTGCCGCAGCCATGCTCGGGGTAATAATCGTGTGTTAGAGCATAGAAAAAAGCACCCTAAAGGGTGCTCCAGACTGTAGACAAACTCAATGAAATTCTAGAGTTTGTCTACAGTCCTTTTTATTTTGCTTGTGAATGGGGGCTGTTGATTTCCATTCCAGGCGCTTCGCTTTCCGCGGGGCGGGCGGTGAGCCCGCAGGAGTCTTTGCGCCATTCATTTCAATCAACAGGGGTTACAAAGTTAGAGTAGCCGTACAACCATACCTGTTTTAAAATAAATAGATCAAACACTTGAGGTGAGAAAGATGCTTTCGAAAAACAATCCAATCCAACGGAATCAAATAGAAATGATCGCTCTAGACCAGCTTGTACCAGAGAATCACCTGGTCCGTAAAATGGAGGCAGCGATGGATTTCTCTTTTATTTATGACTTGGTGGAAGGATTGTATGCGGAAGTGGGCCGCCCAAGCATTGATCCAATTATTTTAATTAAACTAACATTTATCCAATATGCCTTTGGCATTCGATCCATGCGCAAGACGATCGAGGAAGTGGAAACGAATATGGCCTACCGCTGGTTTCTCGGTTATGGATTCCATGATAAAGTGCCGCATTTCTCTACCTTCGGTAAGAACTACGAGCGTCGCTTTAAAGATACCGACCTGTTTGAACAGATCTTCTATCGTATCTTAAAAATAGCTGCCGAGAAAAAGCTCATTAGTGCGGAGCACGTTTTTGTGGATTCCACTCATGTAAAAGCTAGCGCGAATAAGCGTAAATTTGAAAAGAAAATGGTTCGCAAAGAAACACGCGCGTATCAGGAACGCCTCCAAGAAGAGATTAATCAGGACCGAGAGGATCATGGAAAAAAGCCGTTCCCGCCAGATAAGTTCGATAAAGAAGAAACAAAAGAAATCAAGGAAAGTACAACCGATCCGGACAGTGGCTACTACGTTAAAGACGAACGAACCAAACAATTTGCCTATTCCTTTCACGCGGCCGCAGACCGTAAGGGATTCGTAATTGGCACAATGGTCACACCAGGCAACACACATGACAGCCAAATCTTAGAGCCGTTAATGGAGAAAGTGATAGAAAAGGTAGGAAAACCTAAAGCTGTTGGTGCAGACGGAGCTTACAAAACACCTGCCATTGCCAGTTATTTAATGGAAAACGGCATGACACCTGCTTTGCCTTATACACGGCCGCGCACAAAAGAGGGCTTCTTCAGAAAGCATGACTATGTGTACGATGAACATTTTGACTGTTACCTTTGTCCGGCAGGGGAAGTATTGAATTACTCAACGACGAATAAGGAAGGCTATCGTGAATACAGATCACCCAAACAGGTTTGTACCTCCTGCCCTTTTTTAGCTAAATGCACGAAAAGCAGAAATCATCAAAAAGTGGTGACACGCCATATTTGGCAGAAATATATGGAAGAGGCCGACCATCTTCGCCACCACGAAGAAGTTAAAGCGATTTATGCGGAGCGAAAAGAAACGATTGAGCGTGTATTCGCAGATGCAAAAGAAAAGCATGGCATGCGTTGGACAACGTTAAGGGGACTTAAAAAATTGTCGATGCAAGCGATGCTTACTTTCGCTGCCATGAATCTCAAGAAAATGGCCAGCTGGACTTGGCGAGAACCAGAAATGGCTTAAATGATGACCTCGGAGAGGTCTATCTTTCTCTCGAATGGCTTTAAAACTACCGAAAAATCAAAAGGGGTTCGGAATAAGACTATTCCGAACCCCTTTTGTCGACAAACTGAAGCACCCTAAAGGGTGCTCAATGAAGGAATGTAAATATATCGATAATTTTACTATCAAATTGGACGCTCCATGCACTGTTTGTATCATTCTCCCCAGATAATAAAATTCCTCACCTGATAAGAAGATGATCTTTAAAACTAATGGTTTGAAATGTCCAGCGTATAGGAATTCTACATTTTTAATCTGGTCATATTTGAAAGTCTTTATCATGATAGCTTGTTGGCTTTCGCCTAGAGCAACGACTTTATCTTTTTTGAAAAATACACTTCAAGCGGCTTATCATCTGCAAATAAATTTTTTGGATAAAAAATTTTTACATCACTTTGATCTATGAACCGCTCGATCACTTCAATCATATTGCCGTCTATTTCAGTCCCTCTTGCAATATGCTCTTTGAATACTTCAACATTCATTTCGTCCATTCCATCCTCTCCTTTCATCCCTTCACTTCGACAAAAGGGGTGTTTTCCCTCCCTCCTTGACTATAAAAAGAACCTGCGCTCTTCATTTTGATGACAACACCCACGAAATCAATAAAGAAGAATCAGAGGAGGAAGAAAATCTTTAATCCTATAATAAATTTCTTCTCATGCAAGAGTGGCTCTTGGAGGAGATATAAAATAAAAATGTATAGGATATAACCCCTTGGTTAAGTCGGTACTCATCACCTCATCATACAAAATAAGTAAAAAATAACTTTATTATCCTTTCAATATGATATGATAGAATTTAACAAAATAAGGAGAATCATTATTATGAACAAAAGAAAAGCAACAAAAAACATTATTGCTGCTTCACTTAGTATTGGCATTCTAGGATCTGGTTTAGCTTCCCTTACTAATCAAGACAATGCTTTGGCTCAAGTAACAGAGACAAAAGAAGTTAAAAAAGTTCATTTTACAAGTTCAAATACTGAGTCTAATAAAATCAATATTCAAAACACTATGCTTAATGCCATTGATTACTATTCAACTGTATCTGGTTCTTTAGAATACTACAGCAAAAGAGGCGGTTTTAACTTATTAGTCACGTATCAAAATGATCTTTCCGAAAAGCCAAAGTCTTATGAAAAAACTTTGTATAACCAAAAGACCAATGTGAAAAACCAAGCTATGCCGAACGATGAGTATGAAATAAAAACATATGATGGTGACACTTTAACCGTTTATAAAAGCGGCTCTAAAGAAAGAGGAACAGCGTCAAATGTTACCACCAAAAAGATTGCTCCAATGCCTACTGACACCAGAAATCTATTTAAAGGTACAACTATGAAAGAACGTATAGGTACAATAGATGGTGAAAAACTGTATAATTTTAGATTTGAACCATCCTTAATGAGTGGTACTGTAAAAACTTCTTTACTACCAGAAGATATTGCCATGGGCTTTTTAGAAGATACAACCAAATGGGATATAAAAGGTGAAGAAAAAATAGCAGGGGTCAATACTGTTGCTATTGAAGGTACATTAAATGCTAACTATACTGAACGATTTAACGCTAAAAATTTCAAAATCAATGTAGACCCTCATACTGGAATCATGTTGCAAATGGAAGTTATTAATGATGCAGGCATTATGGTAGAAGCTCTTTACACAAAGGATATTGAAATTGACAAGACCTTAAATCAAAAGTTGTTTTCATTCGCAAAATAACCTTTGGTTAGTTCATAAAAACCTTACTCAAAGACAGATTATCAATAGACGGTCCGTTTTATAGCTTTGAGTCTCATAACCCCAGCTTATTAAACACTTTGTAAGCTATCTAATTACAATTATCTGTATAATTTCCTTACTCCGATGTTAACTCTTTTATTATAAGCAACTTTGGCAAGTTCTCTTACACTAATAAAAAGGTAGTCTAAATAAAAACAAACGCCCCTATCCATTGAGGATAGGGGCGTTTACATGAAAAATAATAAATATTGCTTGATTAAAGGACATTACCTATTTTATACGACTAATATATAATATCCCTTTTTTCAACTAATGCACTCGATAGTTTCAGTATACGGTATAGACAATAAATTATTTAATTTTGAAACCTTAAACAACTTATTATTAATTTGACACTTCCTATGGGGGGTGACAGCTTCGCTGATTCTATCCCTTTTTAATAAAGATATTTTCGCCTGTTTTTGTTATTTATACATTTGCACTGTCCATAAATCCTTTTCCGATAACATCCCGCACATCATGGATGGCCACAAAACTTTCATCATCAATGGCTTTCACAATTTTCTTAAGCATCAGCACCTCTTGTTTATGAATAATGACATAAAGGATTTTTTTATCATCTTTCGTGTAATAGCCGTATCCTGTCAATACCGTGATGCCTCGATGTGTTTTTTGGTTAATTTTCTCAGCAATTTCTTCATGACTCTTCGAGATGATGGTGACCGCTTTTTTGTGATTCATTCCTTCCACAATAAAGTCCATAACTTTTGTTCCGACATAAAGCATGACAATCGTGACCATCAAACGCTCTGTTCCGATGATAAAGTATGAGGAAAATACTACAATGAGGTCAAAGAACAGCAACCCGTAGCTGATACTCCATCCGAAATATTTATTGGCAATGCGGGCAAGAATCGTGGACCCAGCTGTTGTCCCGCCTGTTCTAATCACCATCCCGATGCCGAGTCCTGCAAGAACGCCGCCAAATATCGCATTCACCAGCATATCCGATGCCTCTACCCGCCAATCATGGCTTATATGGAGAAAGAGAGAGTTAAAAATAACAGCAATAATCGTGTAAAGAACAGAGGTCTTGCTTAAAAATTTATAGCCAATCACAATTAAAAGGCTGTTTACCACAAGGGTTACAAGTCCAGGAGACCATTCGAACAAATAATAGAAGATAAGCGCAACCCCCGTTACTCCGCCTTCTCCAAGGTTAGTAGGAATGATAAGAACATTAATCGCCAAAGCAAAAATAAAGGACCCTACCATAATCGTTAAAATATCCAACAATCTTCTTTTCACATTAACACCTGCTTATATATTTTTGAAAAACAAACGGGCAGCTCTTTCGTTTTTGTAATAGAAACGAATAGCGCCCGCCTGTCTCTTTTAACTATCTATTCTTATATTCCTTGTATTCACTATAAAAAATCATTAGCTGTCCTATAAACCTCCTTTACTCTCTAGGAAGGTGAAAACTTTTTATCATTATACACTTATTGACTTCTATCTTTCTGCATTTATTTTTTTTTTATAGGGATACGGAAACGATTCTGGATGTCAGGGGCCACCATAGGAGTAAATGCCGTGTAATCCATTTTGATCATTGCATTCAGGAAACTTTAAATCCTTGAAAATCAATAAACCTTTGCCTTCTCCATAGGAGAAGGCTTATTAAGAAAAATAGACTGAACAGCAAAAACCGATCAGTCTGTAAGTAATTATCTGGCTCAACTAAAGCGCCCGATTCTTGAAGACCATTTCATCCTCATTCCCAAAGAAAAAGCCCACCGTCGTTCAAAAAGATTTAATGTGATTTTTTACTTCCATAAATATTTTTAAGTTGTATACAAAAATTAGGATTTAACATAATTTCAAGCATGGCAATTATTTAAATTCGTATAAATTTGCTAAGTTAATTTTATTAACTCATTCATTTACTGAATTCATCAATTGAAAGAAGTATTCAGGTTGATGAGTCTTATGTAGGTTATACCAGGAATGTAATGTATCTGGTGCACATACATCTAGTTTTTTCAGTACTTCCATTGCGAATTCCAGAGGAGCTACTCCTGAGGCAGTAACCAAATTCTCATCGGATACCGCGGATCTTCCCTCATAAAATTTTTCTCCATTGTAATTAGGACAAACCATTTTCATATATTCCAAGTTATTACTTGTATGCTTTCTAGAATCTAGGTATCCCATGTTTGCGAGACCCTCCGTTGCACCGCAAATGGCAGCAACAATAGTGCCGAGTTCTAAAGCTTCACCAGTTTTTTGCAGGATAGATTGATGAAGCTCTTCTCCCCACGTGTTCCCTCCAGGTAAAATTAAAAGATCTTTCCTCTCAAGAGTACACTCATTAAGGGAAATATCTGGTTTTATGCTCAGTCCTCCCATCGTAGTAATCATTTCTTTATTCGCTCCTACTGTAACTACTTTTAAAGGCGCTACATCTTTTTTGAAATATCTCCCTGAGTGTAGTTCGGCAATTAAATATCCGTATTCCCAGTCTGACATTGTATTGAATACATAAAGATAAACTTTTGGGGTCTGCATCTAATAACACTCCAATCACAAGTAATATAGCTTATTATAAGATAACTTCCCTGACAGCTAATGTCAGGGAAGTTATCTTACTTGATGAAATTTTATTAATTCCGACAGAATGTCAATAAGCCGCTCCTTAAGGCTTATTGGCTGAATAACTTCGATAGATTGACCGTACGGTAAAAGTAAGTAAGGTACATATGTATGGAGGATATCTTTTTCAAGAAGAAATACTGCTTGATTTGAAGTTCGTTCTTGTAAATAATGTTCTAAAAACCAATGTCCGCAAACATCACTCAACGCCCTTGCCTCTCCATTTATAACCAAAGAAATAATCTCTTTCTTATTTTCTATCGTTGGAAGAAGGTTTTTCATAAAAACGTCACGTGCGGAAAATTCTTCTGGTCGAGTAAATTTATTTTCGGTCAACATTAGATTTTCAATCCGCTCTATTTTAAAACTACGGATGTCATTCCTGAGGTGACAAAATCCAATCACATACCACTTATTATTCCAATAAATCATTCTGTATGGATCAACCAACCTGTACTTTGATTGCTCTTCGCCACTTCTGTTGTATAGAATTTTCACAGAGTATCCGTCAGCTACGGCCTGCTCCAAGTCCTTTAACAAAGGTTCCATAGAAAGCGAACTTAATCGACGTATTACTTCAAGACTGGTTACATGTTGGTTTATTTTTGTCTCTTGCTCTTGATTTGAATATTTGCTTAGCTTTGAAATAGCCCTTTTTAGTGCTTCACCTCCATAATATCCGGCTTCTTCTGCAAAAATAGCAGCATGACATAGGGCGGTTTGCTCCTCAAAATCAAAAAAAAGAGGAGCTTCAAGAAAATTGTTCAATAAAGTATATCCACCGTTATGGCCTGTGTCTGAAATGATAGGTACGCCACTTGTTGAAAGTGTATCAATATAACGGTACACCGTTCTTATATTCATCTCTAGCTTTTCTGAAATTTGTTTTGCAGTAACTTTTTTACCTGAACTAAGCATCCATAGAATTGCTAGTAGATTGTCACTTTTAGGCATATACATCCACCTCTATACGGAATTGATTATGTAAGTTTATGTTCGTTAATTAATAATGAGTGAGTTCCACTGTATTTATTATTTAAATTCAACTTATTTCCTTGGATTGCTAGTATATCTTGATAGTTCAAATGGAATTCTTCACAATCCGTTTTCAAATCCATCAACCGGGTTACCCCACAACCTGGCCCTTAGCAAAGAAAGATGAATGGAGTTTTACCTTATCACAACAAAAAAGAAAAATCCTGATTTAACGCAGGATTTTTCTCAACCTTTGTTTCAAATCTCCAATGCTCAGATGGTCCAAGCGCTGCAGCAAGATGATATGTTATAGCTACTCGCTGCTTTTTATACTATTTTCTAAAATAAAGGAGGGTTCCAAACAATCAAGCAGTTGCAACCTGCCTTAAAGTTTTAGTGCCCTTGATTTTTCTGTTAGGCTGTGTATTAAGTTTTTATATTTTCCACATTATAGATCGTTCTAGCGGAGTGAAGAAGTCGAATTTTTTCATGTGATATAGTGAATTTTTATTTAGACGTAGGGAAACATCCTATTTAAATAGTAGTTTACAGAATAAGCGACCATGCTATGTCCTTTTGGCGTCCAATGGAAGCCTAGCAGCGGATCAACTAACCCGCTTTTTGAAATCTTTGTATCTGTCGCATTTCCAGCTTTCAATACGGCATTCGCATAGTTATCTACGAGTTGAACCTTGTGCACCTTTGCCACTTTTCGGATCACATCGTTATAGCTGTTCTCCCATTTGCGTAGGCCGCCCTTATCAGCGTATAATGCTCTCACTTTAGGATTGCTTGCTGAATGGAATTGATAATATACTCCCTCATTCACAGGCAGATTAGTCATCAATATGACTTTAGCAGGTCTTTCTTTTAACTGTAAGACCATGCTGGCAAGATTTCTTTCAAACTGAGCCTTACTAACTTGTGGTTGTCCAGTTTTAGGGTTAATCAATGCATCGTTTAGTCCAAACATAATCACAACAACTGCTGGATTTAGGTCTAGCACATCTTTCTTAAATCTCTTTATGGCTTGATCCGTTGTATTTCCGCTTACGCCTTTATTGATCACACCTGCAACGTTAGGCCAGTTGCAGTCAGGATAATCCGGGAACTCTTTCGGCAAATATGATCCAGACGTGTTACTGTCCCCAAAAGCAACGACTCTATCAGTTTTGATTGGAGCCGCCTCTATATTAAATGACACGCCGGAGATGAGGAGTCCGGCTGCCGCAATCCCAGATACCAACAATTTTTTAATCTTGTTCATTTTAATAACCCCCACTCTATGTACACACTTATTATACCATTTACTTCCTTACTTGGAAGAATAAAACGGAATAGTGGAACCTCACTTTTTCACCGAACTACAATGACTTAGAACAACCGAACTGTTCGTCAATGTCTCGCAGCGTTACTCCTCGTTTCCACTGGATGCCAAATAAATGAATCGAACCTAGAAAAATATCCTGCTCAAAAGCACTCTAACTCGGAAAATGGGGTTACTATCAAAACTGAGAAAGCTAAGTACCCAGCTGCAGTGAAGGTGATCACTGTCGAGATCTATAATGAAAGTGATAAAGAATACATGACATTTGCTCACGTGTTTCTTGTAAAAAAGGTAGACGGTATATGGCGCAAGGTGCCAATGAAAGCAAAAGTCTTCACAGAGCAAGGAATGATTCACCTTCCAAATGAAGTATCATCCTTAATCCTTAATGTTGATGATCTAAATTACGAGCTTACACCGGGTGAATACCAAGCTCTTATAGGCGCACTTGCTGCTCCATTTAAAATTGTAGAATGAGAAAGGAAAAGGCTTGATCTGTGACTCCATTAAAGTACTACGCCATAAAAGTACATTCATAAGTTATAGGTGTATTTTATAGAAAAAGGGGTACCAAGTTATTAAGCTTTCTCATCTAATATCTAGCACTGAGCTTTCTTTATTTGGTTTGAATAAGGAAAACCCGGTGGGAGGTGATTACATGAGAAAAGTTCATGGCATAAAGAATTTAATCGCTTATTTAGAATTCGTGGATTTTCCACTTACGGAAGAACAGGTCAACGATCTATTATTAAAAAAAGAACTCCCTCACCTCAGACCTTTAAAACACCTCATTATTTTTAATTTAGATCACATTGACTGGTGGATCAGCCAGCAGCGATTAAAGCCATAGATGAATACTGCCCTGCTACTAAGCAGGGTATTTATCATGAGCTGTTCATTCTCAATTTCGTGTAATTTTATTTGATCCTCGCTCTACTCTCTATTTGTTTTAAGAACGCGCATACACTTATTGAAACCTTTCCTACTATCCAATTGCTGCAAGTCATTAAGCTTTCCATATTTTTTGGCCAACCATGGATCTTCGCTAGCCTTTCACAAATACGACAGCTCAAAGACAACTACATAAAATGCTCCTTCGTTAATAGCCGATTTCGAAATTCTGCTATAATGTCTAGTTTGATTTATACTATCCGTTCATCGCATAATGTATCGGTAAATTCTCGATTATCCATCTACATAACATCTGCATGTTGCTTCTCAAACCAAAACAAGCAATGTCTACAGCAATCATTTAAAATAAGTTGCACACCCTCCCCTCCTTCGTATATTTTATGAACTGCGTAACAGCATTCGTGTGCTTTTTGTAATGTTTCACACCGCTTATGTCCACTATTCCTCAATCTTCATGTTCAATTGCTTCCCTAGATACTTACACTTGGAACACTGCTTCATCAGTATGATCTCTGAGCGTATTTCTGATTTTCGCCCCTTCCTTTCGTCTATCCCTCTTCACGTCGTTAAACCAATCATCCCTTTACTAAAAAATAATCGCTAATTCGTCTTCGTTGTTCTGTTCAGTTGATACAATCTTTACCAATGACTCCCCAGGTCACGAAATACAAGAGAGACTAGGTTATGCCCCTAGCTTTATCTGCGCAAAATCAGGCATATAAGCCCAATAAACTATCTCCCCTCTAGACCTTTTGTCGTTATTTGACGAAAAAATGATCTGGAATCCCCAATTAAGTTGTAGGAAAATGGAAGAAAGTACATTTCATCTTTTATGTGTAAAGTTTAGATAGAATTGCTAAAAAATTAGCTGGAGTGCAATAAAGATGATTGGATTTTTAAGAGGTAACTACACATGAATTAAAGGAGCCGATTTATTATGAATCGTATTGCTACAGTAATCTTATCTTCGTCCCTAATATTAGGAGTTTCAGCCGTCACTCCTTCCACTGTGGATGCAGCGGCAAAATCTTATAAAAACTGTACGGAACTAAACAAATCCTATCAAGGTGGAGTCGCCAAAGACGCCAAGGTAAAAAATAAAGGCGGCAAAACTAAGTATAAGCCCACAGTATCTGCAGCCCTTTATAAGTCAAATTCAAAGCTTGACAGAGATAAAGATGGCATTGCTTGCGAGAGATGAGTAAACTTTAACACTATTTCCTCTGTTCTTATAATCTATAGAGAGGATAACAACCCGCTGAAGATCTAACTAGTCAGCGGGTTCTCTTATTTTATTTGGGTAAGATTCTCTCTCAATAAAAATTCCACTGTCACATTCACTACAAATACTGGCTGTTCCATTTAAACCAAGTGCTCTTCCATTCTTCAATTCGCCGATTTTTGTTCACTTGTTTGTTATTTTTTGTTATAGCGCATACTTTCACATATAGTATAATTTTTTACATTAAACAAACTTTTGCCACATAAAGGGGATAAGAAGTAATAATGATTTCTTTTTTGCTAACTTTAAAACGATTTTTAAAAGCCCTAAAACATGCTTTTAAATTGAAGAACTTTCAAGTGCTTTTCACTTTAGTTTTGATTTTTTTACTATCGGGAACGATCTTTTATGTTAAGCAAGAAGGGTTAAGTATAATAGAAGCTCTTTATTTTTGCGTTGTGACGCTCAGTACAGTTGGCCATCCTAATTTTGAGCCTCAAACAGCGTTTGGCAAGGTGTTTACAATCGTTTATATTTTAGCTGGTACCGGTTTGTTTGTTGGGCTGATAGTGTATCTTGCCTATGCCATGATTAAACAACCGGAGGATGAAAAGCAAACGATCAAATAACAACCACAGCAAGACAGATCGCTGTGGTTATTATCAGTTGTGCAGGTGCTACTGATAATCATACAGGCGCAAGAAATAAAGAAACATACAGGTTCATCCGCTACTCTTCTTGAACAAGCTTTACCTCATCATATCCACAATTATGACAATACATTACATGGGGACAAATCTGATCTCTCGCTGTGTTCGGATAGCCGTCCCCCATCTTTACTGTTTCTTCATCGTTATAATGGCCGTATGGATCTAAAAAATCGGATACTTTGCCCGAATCATCTAATTGGGAACCGCAATCCGGGCAATACAATTCCAATTCTTTAAATGAATTACACAACGGACACTGTTTCATTTATATCACCTCTTTTAGCTTCCAAATTTAGTATTCATTTTCCTCTAGATAATATGTGCAATATAAGCAAATGATAAATACAATATAGCGGATAAACTCCCGATTTATTCGTTCACTCTAGTCTTTCCTCAACCTGTTAAAGCAGTAAATCCTCTTCCAGTGCATTAAAGAAACAAATGGAAGAATGTTCTTATAGGACTCTTGCTTAAAACAGTAAAATAGAGTACATAAGACTGTTTTGCTCCAAAAATAAAACACCCTTTTAGGATGCTTCGTTGTTCATTTCTATTCAAATTCTCCTGTATACCCAAGTATTCAACTTCCTTTGAAGTCCTCTGTCTTTTCTTCCTTAAGCTGTTCCTATAAAACTGTGCCAGCCTCAAGTCATTTTTCTTTATTCATACTCGCTGTCTCTACCTTCAGACACTGTCCAGTTCCATTCAATGTTTGCGTAAGTCCTTATTTTATTCCTCCGAAAAGCCCTGCCTATGATAGTTCAGTCGGCTTTCCTCTGGAAAATGCGATGTATCTCGTTCCCTGGAAAGTTAGAGTTCCTATATCGCCCTCTGCCATCAGTCCATATTCCTTGCCTGGAACACGAAACTCTGATCGATCGCCACTCTCAAATTCAAATGTAACGAAGTAAGTCGTAGAGGAACTGTTAGAGTAAGTATTCTCATCATATGACTGATTATGTCTTGTAACATTTATTCGTTTAGCCTTCACGCTTGCTGGAACAGACAAACGGGGAGAATGCTCATTTTTATTCCATTGGCTAAGCCCTCTGAATCCGTTAACTATAATGCCGATAAGAGCGACCGCAAAAATCAGCCCTATAACAACAGGAACAGCCGTGAATAACCAATCTCCATTTCCTTCAAGAGTATACATGACACCGTCCTCCTTATTCTGTTAACACAATTATACGAAGAAATTGAAAGAAAGTTCCCCATTGTTTATAGTTTTTCTACTGGCGGCGGTTAATTGTAGCAATAGCAGCAGCAAGGATGAAAAGATCATCTTAGCAACAGGTGAATAAAGTTAATCATCCATCATAAATAATCGGGAGGAGATTAAAGGTTGTGTCAATTAGAAAACTCGAACTTTACTTGCTAATTTATGAGCCTAGTAGCATTTCCCTTTTCCCGAGCAACTCTGGTATACTTTAACACTTCACTCTATTCACCTATAAATTTCAACCAGCCACTTCCTCTTCTTATACCTTTGTCACACCCCTAAGTCCCCATTCATTGGAGATGGAAGTACGGTTTAGTTCTCTGCAACATTCTTTCCGTAGAGGCTTCCTTTTAACATAGTTTATTGATCCATTTGACTTGCTCTATATAACATAGACCATACTTCTTCCCTTGTCACCGGCCGTTGTGGGTAAGTACCATCGGATATGCCCTTTTCTTTAACCCACTTCTGGGCTTCTCTGAAGCGCGGGGATGCAGCCGCATCTTTTTTGTATTCCACGTTTGGTTCCTCCTTTTCTGTATCTTTGTTATTTTCCTTTAACTCTTTCAACAGTTCCTCTATCTTAGCCAGCGTCTTTTCACCTGTGATACCATCGGCTTGGAGTCCAGTACGCCTTTGCAAAACCATCACAGCATTAGCGGTAGCGTTGTCATAAATCCCATCCACACCCCCTGTATCGTAACCAAGCTTAACAAGTTTTCCTTGCAATTCTTTTACCTTGTTGCCTCGGTCTCCTTGCTCAAGATAAGATTTTTCAGGAGGTGTGTAGCTGCCAGATGGCGGCGGCTTCTTTCCTGATCGGAGTTCTGCAAGAGATAAGCCAAATGTTAGCTGAAAATGCGGAGGATCCTTAAAACTGCGAAAATCTCCTCCCCATTCAAGTCCGAGTGATTTACCTAATTGCCCCACTTGATACCAGTCTTTTTTCCCGTCTTTATTGGTATCAACATTTTCGTTCCAATATACGGCTGTCCCATCCGACGACGCAATAACAAAATCGAAAGCCAATCCAAAGTTATGGTAAGAGTAGCCCCCCTTGGCATTTGTAACAATCTCCCCCGGTTTCTCACGTCCTTGTGCATATAATTCATTTTGCTCAGCAATCGTTCGCAATCCTTGAGTAATAAGGATATAGATTCCTTTACTATGCGCTTGTCTAATAAGCTCTCTCGCTTTCTCTGCGAGCAACGGATGAACATCTTTCAAGCGCCGATCCGCTTTTGCTAATAGTTCATTTACGTTCATTTTAACCCTCCCAGTTTTAAAATTTTTCACTTCAATGAACCTTGCATGTAATATTACTATTCTTCTAGTGGACAATTCGTGTCGGCGTTTTAGCAATAACTGGAAAGGCATTTCGCTCAATTTTCTAATCAACTGAAAATGGCAGGGTGTATCGTATAATGTGGATTCTTAGACAATCACTAGATCAAAAAAGAATGATTGTCCCATCATTTATTTGATTCATTAGTGATAGAGATCCTCCCCTCTATATAACTAGGAAAAATTAGGCTTCCATACATTTGCGGGAAATCAACTTTCCCATAGCAAAAACAGCCTGACTGGTGAGCTTTATCTGAAAATACTTCTTTGTGTATGGTCGACGGCTATCCTCATTCCGGAGAGAATACTGATCTATATTATGTAAGGAAGGATGTACCCACTCATTTATTGATCATTGCTCATGATGAAAGAATGATGAATACAGGTATAAATCCTAAAACCAATAAATTTTCAACTAATGATGATATGTATTTTAACCATCCAGGAGCCAGATTAAGAAACTGAAAAAAAACATTGGCAATAAAAAACCCCGCTTATAAGCGAGGTTTTTATTTTTAAGTCTCCCAAGAGATTCCAGTCTCTTAATCGATGGTTTGTTGGCAATTATATAATTATTCTTTTGGAGAATGCGGAGTAAAATAACAAAAGCAGCATTGGTGATGCATCGAAGATTTAGCTTGATAGAGAGCCAGATCGGCATATTCCAAAAGTTTATCTATATCCTGGCCTTGTTCTGGATAAAGGCTGATACCTATGCTTGCACGAATAGAAATATGACTATCCTTTACGAGGAAGGATGTATCGAATACTGCTTTTACTTGATTCATCTTTTCTTCTAGGTGATCATCCTGTTCTATTAACAATAAAAACTCATCACCGCTTAAATGGAAGGCATCAATGCCGTACTCTGCTAGCGCTTCTAAGCGTTTAGCTGTCTCAATGAGAAACCGGTCTCCCGCCGAATGTCCAAATAGATCATTTATCCCTTTAAACTCATCAATATCAATCAAAGCGATTCCCAAGCTGTTTCCAGCTTGTTGGGCACGTTTCATATATGATTCTATTGACATATAAAACATACGACGATTAGGCAGCTTTGTCAGCTCATGGTGTAACGCTAAATACTTCCATTTTTCCAGTTCGTCCTTCATGGATCCCTCACTTTCAACTAGCTTCTTCTGCTGATTATCCATAGAGATCTTCCTCTCTTTGTTTCCCTGACTCATTTCATTTTATAACTCCATTCTTACACTCCTCTCTCTTTTCTCTTACAATAAACTTATCTGAAAGGGAAAAGAGAGGAATAACTATAATTTAAGCGATTTAGCAAATGGGAATCATTGATAATGTTTTCGTCAATATCGCTTTCCTTGCTATTCATCTACTAGGAATTAATGGGTTTGATTAACCTGCACTGGTTCAGGAGGAAAAGCTTGATGTCCAAATTGTGTGTGTCACCGCTCATCAATAGTGAAATTCAGGCGTTTAACCTTGATTATCTCACGTAGCATGGAACGGCCCTCTCAAAAAATGAGCCGTCTAAAAGCCAAACTGCATCCATAAAAAAGCGATGGCTACTATATATAGTAGCCATCGCTTCATTAAGCCTCTTAATATGTATAATCGTTAGCCAGCCAGCCATGCGGCAACCAACACGGTCGATGAACAACCACCGCATTAGCCGTTCTCATGGATTTTATCGAACGTATGAACTATGAATCTTTAGCTTTGAATAGTAAGAAGTTTGATTCCTGAACTCTAAGGGCTGAGCTTTGAGCTTTGAACTTTTATCCAAGTATGCGATAGCTTCGCATGACTAAATGTTTTAGATAACCTCATTATGATAAAAGTTAGCGGCTGTAAGGTCGAAGCCGCTGGCACCTGTTCAGTTTTATTGATTTTCGGCTAACTAACCATCTCTATTTACTCAGGAATTTCAATTTCTGTCAATGTGTTGGATGTCGATAGCACAAAATCGACTTCTGTTAAATACTCATCAATCTTTTGTTCTAATCTTTCATATTCCTGTCGCAGCTTCAACGGGTCAACGATTTTCGCCTCATGTTTTTCCCGATAACTTTTGGTCAGCTCATTGCTTTCCTCTGCTTTTAATTTCGCTTCGCGACCATACAATACTTCCAATTGGCGATCTAACTGTTGTTTTACTTCATCATTGATATCTTCTACCTGGTCGGTAACCAGTGAAAATTCTTGTTTCATTTTTCGGAGAAGCTGCTGTTCGTATTGAATAGATGTTTTCCGTTCAATAGCTTCTGCTACTGTATACTGATTGCCCGCAATTTCAACTTGCGTCATAGCATTAGATAAAACAATCGCAGATTTAATAGCATTTCGGCGCTTAATCAAATCAAGTGTGGATTGATAAGCCGATTTGGCTTTATCTTCAAACTCTTTATTCGTAGCAAATCCGCTAACAGGCTTATTGCCCACAGCATAACTAATAAAAGGAGTTTGATTCATTGTTGTTTGAATGCGTTTATCTAACAGTTTTAGCTCTGCCAGGGCTCTCGTAATTGATATCTTCATAGATTGAACAGCCTCCATTACTCATTCTCTTCCTAAGAATAACATAAGCCAAGAGTTAGAAGCTTCTTAATTGATTCTATTTCTCTTTTTATTTACCAAAATAGTGCATTTCTATGTAAAGGAACTTAATCTAAAGCTTATAAAGCGTTTATTCGATAAAAAATCTTACTAATGAAGAAGGAGTAGAGAAAAACGAATGATTCCTTTCCTATCTTATAGGAACATACAGGTCAACCTTGCATTTTCCTTCTGGATCTTCCGCTGGGTTGTTTAAATTAAATTCCAGGTTATGCCTCTCATAATCTGCCTGATAGACGCTTCGCGGCAGCCAATCCTCAAACATGTATTGATACGCGGCATTCAATTTCTCGGGCGCATCACAAAATGAATATACTGCATATACCCCTCCCGCTAATTTCCTAAATTGCACTTGTTTATGTTTCTCTGTTTCAAAGTCTTGAGGAATGGTTACACACGCATCATGACGACAGCTGTGGCTCTCAACTATACTCGGATTATCTAAGGAGATTCCTATGAAAGACTGCTTCGGCGGAAAAAGCCCATTATTCGCTGCCCAATCGATCAACTTTCCCCAGTGTTCCTGCGGTTCAAAATAACTTCCCGTACGCCTAATAAACGCCACATCAAATCCCGGTAATTCTTTAATTTTTATGTTCATTTTTCTCTCCGATCAAACTAGAATAGGTAAATAAGTTCATTCTCTATATATTCCTCGCTTTATTTATGAATCCTTTATTTTCCTATTTGCCTTTTTTGTTATTAGACAATTCAGTTTTTTCTTTGAAACGATTATCTCTTATGGTAAAATTTCGGAATAAAGGTGTGATCAATAAATCCTGCTAAATGACTAGGTAGAGTGAACAGGTACCTCACATCTGTATTTACGGTTTAACTATAGGAGGCTATATAATGATAGATTTGCGCAGTGATACGGTAACAAAACCAAGCGAAAAAATGAGAAAAGCCATGTATGAAGCCGAGGTAGGAGATGACGTCTACGGCGAGGATCCAACAGTCAATAAATTAGAAGAGCTTGCTGCGGAGATGCTTGGAAAAGAAGCGGCTTTATTTGTCACAAGTGGCACGCAGGGAAATCAAATTGCCGGCTTGGTACATTGTAAGCCTGGAGAAGAAGTGATATTAGAAGCTCAATCACACATATTCCTCTACGAAGCCGCTGCCATGTCAGCATTTGCTGGTGTGCAAACCAAAACATTAGTTGGGGAACGTGGAGCTATGAAGCCAAGTGATGTGAAAGCAGCTATCCGAGAGGACGATATCCACCAACCCGAAACAGGACTGATTTGTATAGAAAACACACACAACAAAGCTGGTGGGGCTGTTGTTCCGCTTAAAATCATGGAAGAAATCTATCAAATTGCCCAAAGAAACGGCGTGCCTGTTCACTTAGATGGTGCCAGATTGTTTAATGCTTCCGTTGCTTCCGGAATTCCAGCAAAAGAATTTGCTAAACACACCGATACAGTCCAATTTTGCTTATCTAAAGGATTAGGCGCACCAGTTGGTTCAATTATTGCTGGTTCCTCTCGTTTCATCTCCAAAGCACGGAAGTGGCGCAAGCGCTTAGGCGGTGGTCTCCGGCAGGCTGGAGTTCTGGCTGCACCTGGTATGATCGCCCTTCAAGAAAACATCGAGCGCCTTCATGAAGATCATGAAAATGCCAGGCATCTTGCTGAAGGTCTTCATAGTATTGAAGGAATCACACTAGAAAACAAGGTCGAAACGAATATTGTGCTAGTTAATATTGCTCGTTCTAACCAAACAACAGAGATCTTCTTAAATGAATTAAAAAGGAATGGCGTCTTGGCTGGAGAGTTCGGCCCCCATTTGATTAGATTTGTGACGAACAATGGTGTTACCAGAACAGATATTGATAAGGCATTATTGACTATCCAAAGAACAGTAAATGTTCAACCTATTTAATGATTGCAGAGAGAGGTCTATTATTTTCTTTGATTGAAAGCTTGATCATTCATGCTAAAGCAACCAACAGTTCACCCAAACTGTTGGTTGCTTCTTTTTCTCTTAAAATTGTACGTATCGGTTGAGAATTTTAATTATTCCCCGATCTCAATCACACAAGCTTTTTCACGCGAATACTCAAGAATCGAATCTGTGCCATATCCGCTTTCTTTAAAACCGCCAAACGGCAGGTCGGCTCCTACTCTTGAATAAGTGTTTACCCATACATTTCCGGATTCTATTTTCCGAATCATCCGATGGGCAAGATTAAGATTCCTTGTCCACACTCCCGCCCCTAGGCCAAAGCAGGTATCATTTGCTATTGCCGCAGCCTCTTCTTCTGTTTCAAAAGGCATAACAACCGCTACCGGACCGAAAATTTCCTCTTGGCAGATACGCAACGAGTTACTGTTCACTTTAAACAAAGTAGGTTCCACCCAGTAACCGCCGGAGAGCTCAGGCTTGTCTGGAAGAATAGTCTCCCCTCCATGGCGACCGCCACAAACTATTTCCCCCCCTTCTTCTAATCCCAGCTCGATATAAGAACGGATTTTTTCGTATTGATCCAGGCTTGAAAGAGGACCCATTGTATTTTTCAGATCCATGGGGTCACCTACGCTTATCGTACTTTTAATTCTTTCCGCTATTCGATTGATCATTTCATTGAATATAGAACGTTGAATGAGAATTCTTGAGCCAGCTGTGCATCTTTGTCCAGCGTTACTCGTGTAGATGCCATGAATGACTCCATCGACCGCTTTATCAAGATCCGCGTCTTCAAACACAATATTCGGTGATTTCCCGCCTAATTCAAAAATAGCTGGTTTGGGATGTGGAGCACTTGCACGAAGGATGGCACCAGCAGTTGTCCCGGAGCCTGTCATGCTTACTTTGCTCACCCCACGATTAGCTACTAAAGCATCCCCTATGTCTCTCCCCAATCCGGAAATAACATTAAGCACACCCGGAGGAAGAATTTTACCCAGCAATTCACCATACCGCAATGAGGAAACAGAAGCCTGCTGAGACGGTTTAATAATGACCGTATTGCCCGCAGCGAGAGCATAAGCGGCTTTTATTGTGAATGTAAAAAGCGGCGCATTCCATGGCAGGATTCCTACTACAACTCCAAATGGTTCTCTCAAGGTATATCCGATGCTAGTTGGTCCCATTTGAACCGTTTTTCCCTGGCTACCATCTTTGCAAGCTCCTGCCGCGTCATACCAGACTGATTTGATAGCTTCAGCTAGATAAGGTGCGACGGCGATCACTTCTCCGTTATCTCTAGTCTCCAGCGTTGTTAATTCTTCAGCATGCAACGAAATAGAATCGCCGATACGTCTTAAATAACCTGAACGTTCTTCAGCAGAAAGTGCCGACCAGGCAGGAAAGGCTTGACGTGCTGCTGCAACAACGGTTTCTACATCCTCTTGTTGGCTTAATGGAATCTTAGCCCAAGCTTCTCCTGTAGAAGGTTCAATACTATCCATTGTATTTCCAGAAGAGGCTGACATTAACTGGCCATTGATAAAGTTCTGGTACTGCTTTAATTCTTGCTTTGTCGTCAATGTAATCCCACCTTTTTTAGAATATTAAACTACTTTCAACTAGCCATCTTTCACTTTCCATTTATCTTTCTATCTAACTCTCTAGTGGAATGACAAGGTTATGCTAGTATGGATTTTTCGAGGATTTCTACAATATCCAATGTTTGAATACTGCCCTCTTTCTCCATCGCTTTTGTGCCGTCGCTTAACATCGTCAGGCAATACGGACATCCACTGCCTATAACACTCGGATTTACAGCCAGGGCCTGCTGTGTCCGTGCTACATTTACCCGCTGTCCGGTATCTTCTTCCATCCACATCATGCCTCCGCCTGCCCCACAGCACATAGCTGTTTCACGATTGCGCTCCATCTCCGCAACTTTTACTCCAGGTATGCACTTCAGGATTTCTCGCGGCGGATCATAGACATTGTTATAACGGCCCAAGTAACAAGAATCGTGATAGACAACCGTTTCGTTCACTTCGTATTTCGGAACAAGCTTGCCCTCTTTGATCAGTTTAAATAGAAGATCCGTGTGGTGATAGACTTCGACATTTTCAAGTCCAAACTCTGGATACTCATGTTTGAATATGTTGTAGGCATGCGGGTCAATGGTTACAATTTTTCTTACATTGTGCTTCTGAAACATTTCAATGTTAGCCCTTGCCAGCTCTTGGAATAAAAATTCATTGCCAATCCGGCGGGGAGTATCTCCGGAATTTTTTTCCTTATTGCCCAAAATGGCAAATTTCACGCCCGCTACATTTAGTAATTTGGCAAAGGATTGAACAATCTTTTGGCTGCGATTATCATAAGAGCCCATCGATCCCACAAAGAATAAGTATTCAAATTCTTCTCCTTTTTTCTCTAGCTCCTTAATGGTCGGCACTTCAATATTTTCACGTCCGGCCCGCCAATTCTCCCGTTCTTTGCGATTGATTCCCCAAGGATTGCCCTGGCGTTCAATGTTAGTAATTGCACGCTGGGCATCCGCATCCAATTTGCCTTCCGTTAATACGAGATAACGGCGAAGATCAATAATTTTATCTACATGCTCATTCATAACCGGGCACTGATCTTCACAATTTCGGCAAGTTGTACAAGCCCAGATTTCCTCCTCTGTAATCACGTCCCCGATCAGGCTTGGGTTGTAATCAAGAGCGACGACGGTTTCCTGATGCGTATTCACTTTAGCCATTGCGGCGAGCTGATTTCCCTGCGTATTAGCAAAAGCAAATCCTGGAACCCATGGCGATTGAGCAGTTACTGCAGCGCCTGTGTTGGTCAGATGATCCCGCAGCTTCACGATTAGATCCATCGGTGAAAGCATCTTTCCTGTACCGGCTGCTGGACACATATTCGTACAGCGTCCGCATTCTACACAAGCATACAAGTCAATAAGTTGATTTTGTGTGAAGTCCTGAATTCTGCCAACACCGAACGTTTCTTGTGATTCATCCTCAAAGTCAATGGCTGCCAGCTTTCCAGGCGGAGTTAACCGGCTGAAAAACACGTTGGCTGGCCCGGCGATTAAGTGAGCATGCTTAGATTGAGGAACATAGACGAGAAAAGAAAACAGCGCCAGCAAATGAATCCACCAGGAAACATAAAATAGTGCCATGGCAGCGGGCTCACTCAGCCAGCTAAAAATACTAGCAACAACAGAAGCTACCGGTTCAGTTAACGACGGCGCATGCCCGTGCCAAATGATAGACATTCCATTGCCGAACAGAACGGAAAGCATGAGTGTCCCGATAAAAATTAACACAAGCCCTGCCTTCAACCCACGTTTCAAACGTACGAGTTTTTCAATATACCGGCGATAGAACGCCCAGACAACAGCTATCAAAATCATTAATGTGACAGCTTCCTGAAAGAATGTAAAGAAAGGATAAATTGGACCGAGCGGAAGATGAGCACCCGGCACAAGCCCCTTTATGATAAAATCAATCGCCCCTAGTTGGACAAGGAGGAAACCATAAAACATCATGACATGAATGATCCCGCTCTTCTTATCCTTTAATAGCTTTTTCTGGCCAAAAACGTTAATCTTCACTAAATCGAGCCGTTCTTTAAACCTGCGGTCAAACTCCTGCTTGCGGCCTAACTTGATATATTCATAACGAGTCTTCACCAGATATAGAAACAAGTAAAGGGCGTAACCTGTCACTAAAAGAAAGGCGATGGTATTGATGATTAATAGATTCATTATGGTCACTTCCTTTTATTGTGATAGCGCCCCTTTGCTTACTGCTTGACTGCAGCAAACTCTTCAATTAACATCGGAACGACTTCAAATAGATCACCGACAATGCCGTAGTCGGCTACTTGGAAAATGCTCGCTTCCGGATCTTTATTGATCGCCACAATCACTTTTGAATTGGACATGCCTGCCAGATGCTGAATCGCTCCAGAGATCCCACAAGCAATATATAGATCTGGAGTTACCACCTTTCCCGTCTGACCAATTTGCAGTGAATAATCACAGTACTCGGCATCACATGCTCCACGAGAAGCACCAACCGCACCACCCAGAACCTTGGCAAGTTCTTTTATTGGTTTAAATCCCTCTTTACTTTTCACTCCGCGTCCACCAGCGACAATGACTTTTGCTTCTGAAAGATCGACCCCTTCACTCGTTTTTCTCACCACCTCTTTGATGACGGTGCGTACCGTCTGAACCTCAACATCTAAGGAAGAGACTTCTCCAGAACGAGACTCATCCTTTGCTAACGGTTCAATATTGTTCGGACGAAGCGTTGCAAAAACAAGGCCATCTATAATAATTTTCTTTTCAAATGCCTTTCCCGAATAAATGGGTCGAGTGAAAACAAGCGTTCCGTCGATTTCTTCCACACCTGTGGCATCAGAAATCAAACCAGACGCAAGTTTACTGGCGATCCTTGGTGCCAAGTCTTTCCCCAGTGCGGTATGGCCAAAGATTAATCCGTCTGGATTTTCTTGGTCGATGACAGCCATTATTGCCTGGGAAAAGCCATCGGGTGTGTAGTGCTTTAATTGATCGCTTTCTACAGTTACAATCCGATCTGCACCATATTGGATAAGTTCACTTCCTAACGGCTGAACAGCTTCACCGATCAAGATCCCTACTACTTCTCCATCCCCTGCAGCGATCTTGGCTGCATGAATCGCTTCAAATGAGACATTTCTTAAAGCTCCGTCGCGCACTTCTCCTAATACGAGAATTTTTCTGCTCATCTTAAAAACCTCCTATGCCATGTTTTATTTTGATGATCTGTTTTGCCATTACAGCTTATTTTTATTAAATGACTTTCGCTTCGTTACGCAGCAGGTGAACGAGCTCAGTTACCTGCTCATTCAATTCACCGCTTAATACTTTTCCTGCCTCTTTTTTCGCCGGTAAAAAAATTTCAATGGTTTTAGTTTTCGGTTCCACGTCCTCTTCATCAAGGTCAAGATCATCTAGCTCCAATTCTTCTAATGGCTTTTTCTTCGCTTTCATAATTCCCGGTAAGGAAGGGTAACGTGGTTCATTTAAGCCTTGCTGGGCAGTGACTAGCAGCGGCAAAGAGGCTTCAATTGTTTCAGAATCACCTTCCACATCGCGAACAATCGTTACATTCTGACCATCCATCTCAAGGTCTGTAATCGTTGTTACAGCAGGGATTCCCAACATTTCAGCTACACGAGGGCCCACTTGGCCAGAGCCGCTGTCAATAGCTACATTGCCGGCGATGATTAAATCGGCCTGTTTATCTTTTAAATATTCAGCGATAATTTTAGCTGTTGTATATTGATCGCCATTTTCAACGTCATCCTCACTATTAATTAATACCGCTTTATCCGCTCCCATGGCTAAAGCCGTTCGCAGCTGCTTCTCCGCTTCCTCGCACCCGACGGAAACAACTGTTACTTCCCCTCCTTGAACGTCACGCACTTGTATCGCTTCTTCCACTGCGTACTCATCGTACGGATTAATAATAAATTCCGCTCCTTCTTCACTGATTTCCCCGTTTGACAGATTGATTTTTTCTTCTGTATCAAATGTTCTTTTTAACAGAACATAAATATTCATGCGAAATCCTCCTATTTCTATTTAATTTGTTGGCCTTTGATTAAATATTGGTCTTTATCCCTTAAATGACTTCCGTATCTTCTTTGCTTTCCGGTAATTTCTCTGTCTTCTCTTGAATCCCCGTTATTTTTTTCGGAATTAAGATCAGAAAGAGGAAGGCAGCCGCTGTAAAAACAGTTAGCAATAGGGCTGTAGACGAAAGAGCGCCTACTGAATTTCCTCCTGCTGCAAACAACGCAAACGTAACAAGCGCGAACGACGCTCCAACGCGAGAAGCTACATTCTCAATCGTAATATAGGTAAATGACACAACCCCCAGACGAGCCTCATGTGCTTTTGATACAATAACAGATTTCACGACTGGTCCAACTGTCCCGATTGCTGTGCCGATTAAGCTCATGGACACGAATAGATAGAAAAAGGACGTGTCGATTTTGGCGACAGTCAGCATGCCGATCCCCACCACTAACAAACTAATACTCGTGCCAATTAGCGCTCGTGCCGAGAGCTTGCCCATTAACCGGCCGCTCAACAAGTTGGCCAGTGCCATCGTTAAAAAAAGAGGAAACTGCAGCAAGCCGACAACTGTTGAAGGCTTTCCTTGCACACTTTGTACAAAGAACGTTAATAGATACATGACGCTGCTAAATGACATGTACATAATGACAGCAATAACAGACGGCACCCAGAAATTTCTCGTCTTGGCATAATCGATATCCAGCAAAGGCTTTTTTTGTCTTTTTTCAACAACGAGTAATAAAATAAAAGAAATGACAGAAATCACAAAAGCAGGCACCCACATCCACGAAGAAATGCCATAGTTGTTAATGAACGTTGGTACGGTTAAAAGCCCTCCTAATATGAAGAAAACTAATATTACACCACCAAAGTCGAAATGTTCAGACTTTTTACCTTTTACATGGGGTACTCCGTAAGCAAACAATAAAAAGGAAATCACACCCAATGCCGCACATAGGAAGAAAATAGAAGACCAACCGAAGCGGTCAACGAATATCCCGCTTAACAGCGGACCTGCCAAGCCGCCAATAACTGTGTAAAATCCGTAAAGCCCCATGGTTTTTCCCCGTTGCTCGTTCGTAAAATATCTCCCAACGAAGGTGACACCAGCAGGAATCACAGCGGCCCCGGAGAATCCTTTTAAAAACAACCCGGCAACCAATATCCAAAAAGTAGGAGCAGCCGCAATAAAAAGTGAACCAAGTGCCATACAGGCAGCTCCGAATAAGATGACTATTTTTTGCCCGAAGGAATCTGACATCCACCCCATGAGTGGTTGAAATCCTGTTAACCCTAGCGCAAATCCCAATTGCATATAGACCGAATACCCTGTACCTAAACCAAAGTGTTCAAGCATTTTAGGATAGGCGGGGATATGTGTTGCTTCCGCAAAAACAACAAGAAGAATTCCAAGACACAAAAAATGAAAGGCTTTCCTCACTGATTTTTCTTCCATTAGCTTTCCTCCTTGTTTTAAAAAACACTATAACAGTGTGTGCAATTGGGATAAGCGGGGGGAACAACACTCGGCCTGCTTAATATTGCAGCCAGCTATTTTACCTGTTTTGAAGCCGAAACAGCCGGCTCAGCTGCTCTCCACATATCCCATTTACAACACATGTATTTGCGCGGGCATTTTCCATGAACAAAGATGATTGGCTGTATATGAAATTCTTTACTTTTTTCATTGCTTATAAATGGATTTTCGCCTCTTGCGTATTAAAATTGTTTCACCTTTTCTGGTTCACACCAGCCCAATGCAGCGGCCGCTTTTTCATAGTACGATTGTGTGCTTCCCAAGTAATTTTCATAAAAGCGTGCCCGTTTGACATAGAGGTGACAGTCAATTTCTTCGGTAAAACCGATCCCTCCATGAATCTGGATATTATTAGCGGCTGCTTTATTGTACGCTTCTGCCGCAAATAGCCGGGCACATACTATTGCCTGTACCCGATCTTCGGGCTCATTCTCCAATGCCCAGTTTGCGTAGTAAGCGAGCGAACGGGCCATCTCAAGGTCTACCTTCATGTCGACGATTTTATGCTTAATCGCTTGAAAACGGCCAATAGGCTGACCAAATTGTTCGCGGATTTTTGCATATTCTGCAGCCATCTCTACAATGGCTTCCATTCCGCCGACCATGACGGAAGCAAGAGCAGCATTAACCGCGATCACCCCCTCCTGGAGAATGTCCCATCCTTTATGAAGCGGTCCCACCATTTGCTCTTGAGGGATCTGGACATTATGGAACGTAATTTCCGCCAAATGCCGGCTGTCATCAATATTTTTTTGCTTGCGTATTGCAATATTTGTTTCAGCCAAATCTACGATAACAAGCGAAATTCCTTCCTCTCCTCTTTCTCCACTTGTGCGCACAGGGAGAAATAAGCTATCCGCCAGTTCCGCGTCTGGTACTAATGTTTTTGTCCCATTTAATCGAATGGACTCCCCCTCCAAAGAGGCCGTCATTTGAATACCAGCCGGATAGTAGCTGCCACCAGGCTCCAGCCAGGCAATCGAGAAAGTTTGATTGCCTTCTGCAATGGCTGGCAAGTACTTTTGTTTCTGGCTGTGTGAACCAAATCTTTCAAGCACAGGTACGGCAAAGCTGTTCGTCTCTAGATAAAGACCAGGCAGAACACTGCGTCCTAACTCTTCAAGTACCGGAACTAAATCGAGTGCTCCGAGCCCCATACCGCCATATTCCTCAGAGATGTTAATGCTTGTACAGCCTAATTCGGCCAGCCCGGCAACAATCGTTTTGTAAGACTCTGTCTCCCCTTTGATAAATTCGCGAGCTGTTTTCGTGTGACCCATACTATTTAAATATTTGTTCACGTACCCGCGAAACATTTCTTGCTCTTCACTTAATGAAAAATCCATGCTATGCCACCTCCATTATGTTTAGCGTCCCAGATCCTTAGGTAAGCCGAGAATGCGCTCTCCAATCGTATTTTTCTGCACCTCGCTCGTTCCTCCTCCGATCGTCATGCCGAATGAATACAGGAAGTTATCTTGCCAATAGGAATCTCCGAAAATCGCATCCTCTTTCCACAATACGCCCTGGTGGCCCTGTATGGAGAGTGATTGAGAGAACAGTTCTTTCGTCAATTCGCTCACTATTAACTTATCCATTGATCCCTCTGCACTCGGCTGCCCATTTTTCAATGTTTTTGTCAGGTTTCGATAATAGTTTAAGAGCGAGCCCCTGGAGCGGGTATATAAATCCACCATTGTTTTGCGGGTAAACGGGTTTTCGATCAGAGGCTGGCCGTCTTCTTGCAACTCTTTCGCCAATACGACCAAATCTTCAAATTGCTGCTCAAGGGTGAATACCTGGGCCCCAATGCCGGATCTTTCATGCATCAACAGAGCAATCATGACTCTCCAGCCTTCATCCACTTCACCAACAATATCTGCATCGTAGGCAATAGCATCTTCTAAATACACCTCATTAAAATCATGCTTTCCGTCCATCTGAATAATTGGCCGCGTTTCCACCCCCTGCTGATTCATATCTAAAAGAAAAACCGTAATCCCTTTATGTTTCTTTTCTCCCCGGCTTGTTCTGGCGAGAAGAAAACAGCGGTCAGCTAGATGTCCGAAACTCGTCCACACCTTTTGGCCATTAATTTTCCAACGGTTTCCGTCACGGACGGCTGATGTTTGAATAGCAGTTAAGTCTGATCCAGCATTCGGCTCCGAATAGCCCTGACACCATACCTCTTCACCAGTCAATATCTTTTGGATGTACGCCTCCTTTTGTTCTTCCGTCCCGATTTGCATTAACGTGGGTCCTACCATATGAATGCCAACATAATTTACGAGCGGCGGAGCCTTAACGCGTACTAGCTCCTGCTGATAAATGATCTCCTCCATTAAGCTGGCTGCTCTGCCCCCGTATTTTTCCGGCCAAGCAATGGCTGCCCAGCCACCTTCGTATAACTTTCTTTGCCAGTTTCTCAAAAACTCTGAATATTGTTCCTTGTCTTCCGGAATGTCTCTCTTTCCTTCCAACCAGCCATCGGGCAAATTGCTTTCCAGCCATGTACGAAATTCCTGGCGAAATGCTTCTTCTTTTTCTGTAAAAGAAAAATCCATTCTTTTTCTCCCCTTTCAAATCAAACGATTATCGAATTACGCAGGAATCCATTGTGGCAGAGCGCGTTCTTCAGTGATGTCTTGCCACGTCATTTTTACATTCATCCCGATGCTTACATCTTCCGGGCTGCAATTCAACACGTTGGCAATCAGTTTTACTTGTGGTGCTTTTTCCAGCTCTACAACAGCGATGACAAGCGGAAGGTCATCTTGAAATCCAGGTAGAAACGGCCGGTAGGAAACGATAAATGAATAGACAGTTCCATTCACTTCACTGCCGAGATTTTCCCAGCTGAGTTCTGTACTGCCGCATTTGGAGCAGGCCGGTCCAGGCGGATGTGAATAATGCTTACAATTTTCACATGTTTGGATCATCAGCTCATGACGATCGGCTGCATCCCAATATGGGTGATTATCCTGATTTTTTAATGGTATTGGTTTTTGATAGTCCATAGTTTCCCCTCCTAGTTTCTAAGAATCATAGCACCAGCAATATCCGGACCAGCCCAGCCCGTGCAGAGACCGATTTCACAATTTTCCACTTGGCGGTCTGTTCCTTGATAGTCATGACGAATCTGGCGGACAATCTCAAGAACGTTGTTCATTCCATGTGTATAGCCTTCTGAGAGCATGCCACCGGCTGTATTGCTTGGGAGTTTTCCGCCCATTTTCAGATTGCCTGCTGCTACAAAGTCCCCTACTTCTCCGCGCGGCGCGATGCCATAAGCCTCTAACTGCCGCAAAACAACCCAGCTGTAGCAATCGTAAATGGAAGCGACATCTAAATCTTCCGGAGAAATGCCGGCCTTTTTATACAATTCAGGAGCTACGTAATCGGCTGCTACTTCTGATAAGTCGGACCAGTAATGAGAGTGGGATACACATTGTCTGGCGGTTATCCCCATAATATAAACCGGCCTTGACTGGCAATCCTTTGCTCTTTCAACCGATGTTACGATAATGGCATTCGCTTCATCTGATTCAAGGCAAAAATCATGTTTATTGAACGGGTAGCTTAAATAAGGGGTTTCTTTATAAGCCTCCATCGTTAATGGCTTTCCATAAAAATAAGCTTTCGGATTTCGCTGGGCATGTTCGTAAAAGCTGACGCACACGTGACCTAAATGCTCTTGTGTAAGCCCAGTTTCATGCATATGTCGAGTAGCAAAAAGCCCAAACCATTGAGCCGGCCCCCCTGCTCCGTAAGGGATGATAAAGCTGCCGCCGTCAATAGCAGACTGCAGCATATTGATGTCCCATCCGCCGCCGCCCATTCTCACTCCCGAGCGTCCATTCATCGAACGATAAATGAGCACCGTGTTCACCTGTCCTGTTTCAATGAGCCCAATTGCATCTGCAATTAGCATTTCCGTACTGCTGCCGCCCCCCATAATATCTTTAACGTATTTAGGACGAACACCTAGATAAGTAGCCAATTGATGGGAAGTACAAGAGTCATTCTCACTATAGCTCATAAATCCATCGATATCCTTCGCTTCAAGTCCCGCATCCTGAATGGCCGCTCTTGCTGCATCTAGCGCCAGATGCAGCGGTGTCGTGCCAGAGTTTTTTGAACGCTCACTTTCTCCTACACCAACAATGGCATAGCGGTCTTTTATTTGTGCCATACAAAACACCCCTCTTCATTTTAGAAAAAACGCAAAGTAGCTTGACCTGATCCAACAACTTTCCCAGGTGCTTTTTCAGCTTTAATCTCTAGATTGACATATTGCTTTCCTTCTTCTTCATAGACACTGCGGACAACTGCCGAACAGGTAATCTCATCCCCTGGTCTTGTTATCGCTCCAAATCTCATACGAAAGTTTGTTGATTCAGCTGTCACACCGGCTATATGCATCACATATTCGCCAAGAAACCCCATGATGAGCATGCCATGGGCAATAACGCCCGGCATTCCGATACTTTTGGCAAATTCATCATCCGTATGCAACGGATTGAAGTCTCCTGAAGCGCCAGCATATTTAACGAGTTGCACCTTTGTAACGGCCGGTTTTGTAAGCGATTCTAATACTTGTCCTTCTTGCAATTCACTGTATGTCAGCAATCGCTGCTCCTCCTCTCTCTTTCCAAAAATAACTGTTATATTTTGGCTTATTGAACGGTCATTTTTGAGCGGTAAATAATATTCATACGGCTAATAACTACTCTGTTTTGGTTTTCATCCTTGATTTCTGTATCAAGCACTAAACACTGCATTCGTCCGCTTCTTCCTTCCTTTTCATATAAATCAGTTACTTTCATCTGACAGGTCAGGCGGTCTCCGGGCTTGATTGGACGAGTGTAAATAAACTCCTGTTCACCGTGAAGCATTCGTTTCGGATCAAGCTCAAGATCAATGCCCTCACCTTCTGAACCAATGACAATCGGAAAGGTAGGTGGAGCAATGATTCCTCCATAAGGCGTGCCGGTTGCATACTCTTCATCCACGTATAACGGGTTTTGATCACCGATGGCCTGGGCAAATTGCCGAATATGCCTCTTGTCCACTTCAAACGTAAATTCCGGTCCTGTTAAACCGATGATGCTTTTATCTAAATCCATTGGTTTACCCTCCAACCTCTGTTTTTTCAGCCATATGGCTGTTTGTCACAATAAGCGCATCGGCTGCTTTCAAGCCATTCTCATAGACAATGAGTGGATTAATGTCTAACTCATCAATCCTGCCTTCCGAGTCAGCAATGAGTTCTGAGACTCTTAGTAACACATTGATTATGGCTTCACGATCGGCAGGTGCTTGACCACGCACTCCGGAAAGGATGGCTTTTCCTTTGATTTCCTCCACCATCTCGATAGCATCCTGCCTTGTAAGCGGAGCCACTCGGAAAGACACATCTTTGAGTGTTTCTACGAAAATTCCACCTAGACCAAACATGATGACCGGACCAAAGGCAGGGTCCTTCGTGACACCGATGATGACTTCTGTGCCTTTAGGAAGCATTTCTTGAACAGATACACCATTAATAACTGCATCCGGCTTGTACCCTTTAGCAGATCGCAAAATATCAGCATACGCATCGATCACTTGATGGTCGTTTTGCAAATGAAGTCTGATTGCATCAGCATCTGTTTTGTGAGGAATATCTTTGGAATCTACCTTCAGCACAACCGGATAGCCAATGCTTCTGGCACATTGAACAGCTTCCTCAGCCGTAGCTGCCAGGGCTTTTTGAGCCGTTGTAATTTGGTAAATCTCTAATATTTCGCTCGCTTCAAATTCACTTAATGTAACACCCGGCTTTAGCAAGTTCTCCAAAATACCTTTTGCCTCGCTCCCTGCTGTCTCACGCTGTTCTGCCGATTCATTCGCCTGTTTGTTACGGCGATATTTCTCACTGTAATCGACCAGCTTGGCAAGAGCTGAGACGGGATGTAAATCCCCTGTTATTACCGGTATTCCATTTTTCTCCATTTCAGCGGCCCCTTTAGGAATAGACATTCCTTGCAGTGGAAATGTCGTAACCAAAATGAATTTATCGGAGCTTTTGCAAATCTCAATAAATTCCTGAAGCAAAGGGTGATCAGCCTCCCAATGCATAGGGAACTCGGTTAAAATGATATTATCGACTTCCGGATCTTCACTCAGTGCCCGCAATGGTGCGATAAATAGTTCTGGATTCGTCACTGCCGCAGCAGCTGTTAAATCAATAGGGTTAGATGTACTGGCAAATGACGGAACAGCTTGTTTAATTTTTGCTTTCGTCTCGTCTTTAAGCGGAATGATTGTAAGGCCGTTCGCTTCACAACGGTCCGCTTCGTTGATCCCTCTTCCGCCGGAACTTGTAATAATGACGGTATTGCGCCCCGTAGGTAATTTCCCCGAAAGAAACAGCTTGGAAAAAGAAATGATTTCTTCATAATCATTCGCTCTAATCATGCCTGTCTGCTTAAAGAAAGCATCATAAACCTGGTCTGAACCAGCCAGAGACCCGGTATGAGAAGCGGCCGCCCGGCTTCCTGCCGAACTTCGTCCCGTCTTCATCACGATCATAGGCTTATTGCGGTCAAGTGCTTCTTTTGCTAATCGGCGCAGCTTAGCAGGATCTTTTGCGCCTTCTAAATAGCCGCTGATCACTTTCGTATTTGGATCATGAACCATATACTCGACGATGTCCGCAAATTCCGTTTCCATTTCATTCCCGACAGTAACAAAATAGTTAAAGCTTAAACCATGTTGGGCTGCCGCCATATAAGTAAGGACGCCAAAAGCCCCGCTTTGAGAAACATACCCAACGGCGCGATTGTCACTTAATGGATAGGCCATCACGCCAGGTGAAAAGGTACCAACGAGCCCATTCAGTGTATTTACCATGCCTACACAGTTCGGGCCGATCAATCGAATGCCATTCTTTCTGGCAATCTCAGCAAGGAGCTCCTGCTGCTTTGCCCCCTCCTCGCCAGTTTCAGAAAAACCGGAAGCAAAGATGATGGCAGCTTTTACTTTTTTCTGCGCACACTCTTCAAGACTTTGCTGAATTTGATTCGCACTGACACAAAATATCGCTAAATCTACAGGCTTCGGTACGTCCGTAATAGACGAGTAACACGGCAATCCTTCTATTTCTGTAGACTTTGGATTGATCGGAAAAATCTCTCCGCTAAACTTTCCGTCGATTAAGGCTTTCATTTGAATGTAACCAAGCTTGTTAGGATTCTTTGATGCACCCAATACGGCAACAGAACGAGGATAAAATAATGATTCGAGACTTCTTTCGGCAACGCTTTCATTACTCATGCTTTTCACCCCGATTTAACATAATTTGAATAGATATCCATCCTTGATTGCTATCATATAAAACCCGATTTAATAATTCAGAAAAAAAAGATACTTAGATTATTTAATTATTAGGCTTTGAAGTTTTTAAAAAAATCCGTACATCCTTTGTTATATAAGAGGTAAAATAATAAAGAACAATTTTTGTGTACACGATAACCCCGACTTTATGCTTGATAACCTCGACAAATGAATAAGATAGACTTCTTGCTTTATGAGGACCTCCGCTTTTACAAACAAAAAAGAACGGTATCTCCAATCTTCAAAATGGAGATACCGTTCTTTTGATTGTTAATGAAATCGTTCCAGCCACTTGA
Source organism: Pseudobacillus sp. FSL P4-0506 (assembly GCF_038003025.1). Lineage (NCBI taxonomy): Bacteria > Bacillati > Bacillota > Bacilli > Caryophanales > Bacillaceae > Pseudobacillus > Pseudobacillus sp. FSL P4-0506. Next base: position 2,338,345 of record NZ_JBBOOI010000001.1, on the reverse strand, counting down.
TCAATCTTGCCTGAATTTTATTTGACGGAATTTTCCTTCCTCTTTCAATGCTGCTCAAATAAGAAGAAGAGATTTGAATTTCTTCCGCTGCCTCATGCAAAGATAGGTTTAATCTTTCTCTTATTTCCCTTACTCGGCTCCCCATGATTTCTGTTGATCCCTCTACGCTATAATGATCTGGCTGAGCCTTTGGTATGCTTTGTACGGATTGATTTCTCTTAATCGGCCGATATTGTTCCTTCACATATTCAGGTGGATCGATAACAATCGTCGAATGAGCCCAAACACGGCCCCATCCTTTTTGATCGGCAATCAACTCATTCCACTTTTCATAATGCCAGGACTGAATAAGGCCATCTTGCTGTAAGGTATCAAGTGCCTTTTCCAATCGATCTCTCGTGCGCGAAGGCATACGTTCATTAGTATTGACACTTATCGCCTCTAGTAACGTGTTGACTTTATTAGGCTGAAGAAAGTCTCCTTTTCTTGCCTGAATCCGCCAACGCCAGCTTAAATATCTGGCCAACCGCTTTTCCCACGTTTTACGGTAAGGATCATAATGCAAAGTTTTTATAGGAAGAAGTGCTACCTGCCTTCCAGAGCCGCTTAAATACTTTGCAAATACTTGATCGACTGTATACCTTAGTTTTTTTCCGTTCATTTCCTCCGTTATCCGACAGTCTTGTCTTTCTTGATCAACAAATAAAAAGGCTCGTCCTTCGAGTTTTGTCTCTACTGGTTTTCCTTTTTCATATACTATCGCTTTATCTAGCTCAATCCATAGATTTTGGATGATTGAAAGCGATTTCAACACTTGGCGTCGTTGCTTTAATTCATAGCCGCCCCGTCGCCCCTCCCCGCCCAACTTTGGCTTTAGGCCACGAATAGATAACAAATCATCGATCTCCACTTCAACTACATCTTTATAGTGTTTTGCTTTAGACAAGAAAATAGCACAAAGCGCATCAAATACATCTGCATCTAAGTCTGATAATCCTTCAGCTTGCTTCCACGATTCCTTAATAATGGGGTGGGTAGCGTGAAATCGATAGTGATCTTTTTTAAAGGGCTTGATTTGAAGTACGCCCGTCATGTTTCCTTTAGAAAGCGGCATGGTTGGCCAAAAGCCCTGTTCATGTAGAAAATGGTTCTTATAAAGAGCCTCCCGAACAGATTGGTAGGGGGCATTGTTCATGACAGACAAAAAATCTTTTGTAGCTAGAGTTGAGTCGTATTCAAGCGACAATGCAGAAAATGGTTGAAACAAAGCATTCTTTTTTAAATTGAACATGGCCTCAATTTCGTGCATCGTCCAATCTTCTAGATTTAACATCCTACTAATTTTCTTAATCCATTCTAACGTGTAAGTGTTCACTATACTTGTAAACCTTATAATAAATTCTTGATCCTCAGATAAATTTTTTGATATATACTCATAAAAAAGCTCATTTAACTCTTTCCTATTTAATGCCTCTAAGCCATGAGGACCAAGAGATTGTGCCATTTCTTCAAGGACCCATTCAGTTAAATGCATTCGGCACCACCTACAAAAATTCTCCCACACTTCGTCATTCACTAAAAAAGTATCCCTTTTCAAAATATTCTCTATGTAGTGGATGGATGAGCTTTTCAACGTCTTATCATTCAAGATGGAGGATAGGGATGGGGAAAACTTTTTATATTTCATCAACAGGTGGGTAACAATGTTATCAGCAATTTGTCTAATGAACCGGTTGCGTGCAGCCACACGCAAACTGTTAAACACTTGGGCACTCTCCCGGTAGACGCGCTCCCAAATGATAAATGAATTAAACCCTTCATTTTCAATAAAGATCGGTAAATCGGATGCTGTCCTCTCTGATCTGCCTCCAAATCTGTGATCGAGCCCTAATCTACTATCCTGTTCATAAACACACAGAATAAGAAAATCATCTATTTTTCCTGATAATTGTTTAGAAAGGTTGTTTGTTTTTTTTACACCTTTCTGTCTCAAAACATGATCATTTTCTAACATCATTACTACCTCCCCAGACTTTAATAGAGGATATATGTCTCGATGAATATTTTTGTTGAACTCTAGAATCATTAGTTATCCTTAAATGTAGCAAAATTATTCTGAATATTCAATACGGCATTTTGCTATTGATTAAAGGAATATCCCTATTCTTCCCATCAATCTGCTAAGGTTGGCTGAACTTTTGTGTGCTATTGTTATTTTTGCTTTTTCAGACGCTCATTACCTGATTGTCATTGATAATTAATAAAGTTTTTATAGAAATAAACTGTATAAATGGTAAAATTTAATAATCATCTATTAACAGTATGGAGCAGGTGTAAATGAAATGAGAAACAGCCAAGTGATTGAATTAAAAAATTTCTCCATTGGCTTGCCTAAAAAATTGACGTACGGAAACGGCAAAGAAATGGAGACTGGTATTTGTAAACAAACGGTTGAAGAAGCCTTCTTAACGAAAGAAGGCTTCCGGGGCGATGGAGTAGCAGATTTAAGGTATCATGGAGGGCCCGACCGCGCCGTATGTGTATATCCGTATGAGCATTATTCACTTTGGGAAAAGGAGTTTGCAATCCCCTTGTCCTCTTCCACTTTTGGAGAGAATTTAACAGTAACGAATATGCTGGAAAAAGACGTGTATATTGGGGACGTTTTTCGTCTAGGTGAAGCCGTCATCCAAGTAACTCAAGGCCGCATTCCGTGCAGCACGATTACAAAGAGGAGTAATAATCCAGCTCTCCTAAAAAGGATGGTCCAAACAGGTTTCACGGGCTATTTGTGCCGGGTTTTAGAAGAAGGTACCGTTCGCAATGACTCTAACATAACGCTGTTAGAATCACATCCAAAACAGGTATCCATCCTCGAAGGGAATGAAATTTACTTTCGTAAACCGAAAGATGCGGAAGGAATGAAAAAGATGCTGGCTGTTGATGAATTAGCCAATGAGTGGAAAGAGCTGCTGGAAGATCGATTGAATAAATTGGCTCCTCTTTTATAAGTCCTTTCAAGTAATTTATTAATATGGACTCCCCTAGCAAGAAAAAGGCCTGCTCACCAAGAGCAGGCCTCAGTTTGTCGACAAAAGGGGTTCGGAATAGTCTTATTCCGAACCCCTTTTGATTTTTCGGTAGTTTTAAAGCCATTCGAGAGAAAGATAGACCTCTCCGAGGTCATCATTTAAGCCATTTCTGGTTCTCGCCAAGTCCAGCTGGCCATTTTCTTGAGATTCATGGCAGCGAAAGTAAGCATCGCTTGCATCGACAATTTTTTAAGTCCCCTTAACGTTGTCCAACGCATGCCATGCTTTTCTTTTGCATCTGCGAATACACGCTCAATCGTTTCTTTTCGCTCCGCATAAATCGCTTTAACTTCTTCGTGGTGGCGAAGATGGTCGGCCTCTTCCATATATTTCTGCCAAATATGGCGTGTCACCACTTTTTGATGATTTCTGCTTTCCATGCATTTAGCTAAAAAAGGGCAGGAGGTACAAACCTGTTTGGGTGATCTGTATTCACGATAGCCTTCCTTATTCGTCGTTGAGTAATTCAATACTTCCCCTGCCGGACAAAGGTAACAGTCAAAATGTTCATCGTACACATAGTCATGCTTTCTGAAGAAGCCCTCTTTTGTGCGCGGCCGTGTATAAGGCAAAGCAGGTGTCATGCCGTTTTCCATTAAATAACTGGCAATGGCAGGTGTTTTGTAAGCTCCGTCTGCACCAACAGCTTTAGGTTTTCCTACCTTTTCTATCACTTTCTCCATTAACGGCTCTAAGATTTGGCTGTCATGTGTGTTGCCTGGTGTGACCATTGTGCCAATTACGAATCCCTTACGGTCTGCGGCCGCGTGAAAGGAATAGGCAAATTGTTTGGTTCGTTCGTCTTTAACGTAGTAGCCACTGTCCGGATCGGTTGTACTTTCCTTGATTTCTTTTGTTTCTTCTTTATCGAACTTATCTGGCGGGAACGGCTTTTTTCCATGATCCTCTCGGTCCTGATTAATCTCTTCTTGGAGGCGTTCCTGATACGCGCGTGTTTCTTTGCGAACCATTTTCTTTTCAAATTTACGCTTATTCGCGCTAGCTTTTACATGAGTGGAATCCACAAAAACGTGCTCCGCACTAATGAGCTTTTTCTCGGCAGCTATTTTTAAGATACGATAGAAGATCTGTTCAAACAGGTCGGTATCTTTAAAGCGACGCTCGTAGTTCTTACCGAAGGTAGAGAAATGCGGCACTTTATCATGGAATCCATAACCGAGAAACCAGCGGTAGGCCATATTCGTTTCCACTTCCTCGATCGTCTTGCGCATGGATCGAATGCCAAAGGCATATTGGATAAATGTTAGTTTAATTAAAATAATTGGATCAATGCTTGGGCGGCCCACTTCCGCATACAATCCTTCCACCAAGTCATAAATAAAAGAGAAATCCATCGCTGCCTCCATTTTACGGACCAGGTGATTCTCTGGTACAAGCTGGTCTAGAGCGATCATTTCTATTTGATTCCGTTGGATTGGATTGTTTTTCGAAAGCATCTTTCTCACCTCAAGTGTTTGATCTATTTATTTTAAAACAGGTATGGTTGTACGGCTACTCTAACTTTGTAACCCCTGTTGATTGAAATGAATGGCGCAAAGACTCCTGCGGGCTCACCGCCCGCCCCGCGGAAAGCGAAGCGCCTGGAATGGAAATCAACAGCCCCCATTCACAAGCAAAATAAAAAGGACTGTAGACAAACTCTAGAATTTCATTGAGTTTGTCTACAGTCTGAGGCCTGCTCACCAAGAGCAGGCCTTTTTCAAGAATCCATTTAGAATTTCAGCGATTTTATATCCTAAATCAACCTAGCTACGGCAACGAATATAAAATAGAATCTAATGGAACTGTCAAGTGTGCCAATCCTTCTATTGTATTTTCCCTTCCTCTCTATTTAGGGAAACTCACTTTTCTACTATAAACGTGCGTAACTGCGCCTTTGTACCAGGTATCTCCTTCATGAGTATTTCAAAGAGATTTTTCTCTAGGACAACAATATTTGCAAGTTTCCCTGCTTTCAATGCTCTTAATGCTCCGTTCTCTTAACGACCGGCTTTATTTCAACCTTACAGTTTAAATCGATGAATGGCTTTCTGTAACTCCTGAGCGATATGGGCCAGGCTTTCAGAAGAGCTGGATATTTCATTCATCGAGGCAAACTGATCCTTTGTGATAAATACTACATGTTCAGAATTTACTGTAGCGCTCTTAGCGACTTTTGATATCTCTTCTATTAAGCCTGTTACTTGTTTAGATCTGGCAGACATTTCTTGTGATGAGGCTGAAACGTCCTGTATCTGTTTTACGACATATTCAATATTTTCTAATATGCGCTGGAAGGATCGGTCTGCTTCCTCTACAACAGTCAAACCTGAACGTACTTCTTCTTCTCCTGTTTCCATTGCCACTATCGCTTCTTGTGTATCTTCTTGAATGCCCCTAATTAGCCCGGCAATTTTATCTATTGATTGCCTTGACTGATCGGCCAGCTTTCGGACTTCATTGGAAACTACTGCAAAGCCTTTACCATGTTCTCCAGCACGTGCTGCTTCAACAGCGGCATTAAGAGATAACAAATTCGTTTGGTCTGCAATATTTGTAATGACATCTAATATTTGAACAATCTCCTTCGAATGTTCACCTAATCGTTCAACAACTTTGGCGGTTCCTTCAACTGAATGATTAATTGAACTCATTTGCGAAAGAACCTTATTTATCGCTTCTTTCCCTTGTTGTGCCTCTTTCAATGCTCCCATCGATATATCTGAAACAAAAGAAGCAGATTTTGCAATTTGCTGAACCTCCAATGACATTTCTTCTATCGCTTGAAATCCTTCTTCTGAAGCGTTTAATTGCTTGCTAGAGCCGGTGGCAACTTCTTCAATTGCTTGCTCAATTTGCTGATTCATATGTGTTGATTGTTCGGCACTTGCATACAACTGCTCCGAAGAAGCGGCAATGTGCTCAGATGTAAAAGTAACCTTTTGAATGATCTCTTTTAATTGATAGACCATATGGTGAAATGATTGACTTAATTGGCCAATCTCATCTCTGCGTTTCACCGGCAAGCCTGCGATATATTTATTAGCGCCCCTCAAATCGCCTTCCGCTACATGCTCTGCCGTGTATTTCACGATATTAAGTGGTTTCAACGCGTTCATAATAAATACATATAAAATGATCACAGCGATAACCATAAAAATAATTGTAGTCACCAGAAAGGTCGGTAAACTTTCCAATACTACTTTATCTGTTATTGAGCCTACTTTCTCCGCATTAATATCAACACCTAAAATACCGATTACTTTTCCTGTTTTATCTTCTATCGGCGCAAAAGCTGATAAAAACTCGCCATATTTAGGATCATTTACGATTTCAGTGCTTGCCGTTTCTCCTTTAAGTACCGGCTCAATAGACTTGTAAGTCGTGGCATTAGTTGTCTCACCTATTGTTGATGCAGTCTTGGCGGATTCTCCGATTATTAGAATCTCAATCTCTTTTGTATCTGTTACACCAAGTGTATATACATATAATGCTCCTGTTTTTACTCTAAAATCATTCAGTTGCTGTCTCAATTCCCAATATACTTTATTTTTTTTCTGATTTTGTAAGAATTGTTTATAAGTTTCAGGATTTATATGGCTAACAATCGTTTCGGCTGTGTCTATACTAACATTTGAGATAGCACGCTCTGCCGCCTCTTGAGCAGTATGATATATCATACTCCCACTTACAACTGTTAAGATAACAATAATAATTGCAGCAATATTAGCTATCTTTATGCCTAATCCACCTAATCTGCCTTTCACACCCATCTTCTTGTCCCCTAAATTGGAAATTTGAGCTATCTTACTTTTCTATTAATGAATCGGTATGATCGAAAACAACCTTTCCATCAACAATTGTTACCTGCACTTTCGTATCCGGTATGTCTTCAGTGGGTATGTCAAAAAGGTTTTTCTCTAACACAACAATATCCGCCAGCTTCCCTGCCTCTAATGTCCCTAATTCCTGCTCTCTAAATGAGCCGTACGCAGGGCCGGCTGTGTAAGCTTTCAATGCTTCAGCAAGTGTGATGCGCTCATGCGGATGCCACACAGCTTCTCCGCTGCTGTCAATTCTCGTTACCGCACGGTAAATTTGTAAAAGCGGATTCAAGACATCAATGGGAAAATCCGTCCCAAACGCCAATTTCGCCCCGGCTTCTTGCAATGTCTTGATCGGAAACACATACTTTTCTCGCTCAGAACCAATTCGATCCGTGTACACCCCCCGCTCAGACATCGCAAAGTGATCCGGCTGCATGGACGCCGTCACGCCAAGCTCTTTGAAGCGCGGGATATCATCAGGGTGAATCACTTCGACATGTTCAACCGAATGGCGCGAATCCCGCTTGCCATTTGTCTTTTGCGCTTCCTCATAGGCATCTAAAGCCAGACGGATCGCTCCATCGCCAATGGCATGAAAGCGAATGCTAAATCCTTCTTTATCCGCTTCAACCACCCATTTTTTAAACGTTTCCGGAGGGAAGGATGCCTCTCCCCGAGTGTCGGGTTGGTCAGCATAAGGCTCAAGTAAATAAGCGGTGCGGGCGGTAATCACCCCATCAATAAATTGCTTCAGCCCCGATACACGAAGCTTGTCCGATTGATACGTCTCCCTCAGCTGTTTCACATGCTCCAAATTGCCATTTAATGCAGGCCATAAATGAATGCGGGCGGTTAATTCTCCTTTCTCTTCGAACTCTTTGAATACATCATAGTCATTAAGCATTTCCAATGCCTCTATTGCAAATAAGTCGTGAACAGCCGTTATTCCTAAGCTTGCGGCATGATTAAGGAAATTAGCGAACAGTTCCCGCTTTTGTTCTTTTGTAAAATTATAAGCATGACGGAATACTGTATCCATGGCCTTTTCGTACAACAGACCGTCGGGCTCTCCATTTTTGTCTTTGCTGATCATACCGTAAGAAGGATCCTCTGTATCTCGATTAATGTTAGCAATCTCTAAAGCTTTCGTATTCACCCATACGTAATGCCCTTCCGCATGGAACATCAGCGCTGGGCGATCCGGAAGAATGCGGTCCAATGAATAACGATTCGGCAATTGCTGGGTATCCCAGTATCCTGCATCCCAGGAATTGCCGATGATCCATGAATCTTCCGGCCGCGCTTCGGCAAATGTACGAATCATCTCTAATGCTTCTTCTTCAGAACGGGCTGAGAATAAATTAACACCGTTCATCGAAACAGCTCCATCCATCATATGAAGATGGAAGTCATGAAACCCCGGCATAATTAATTGGTCGTGAAATGGATAGACTTTCGTCCTTTCACCCGAATAAGATCTAATCTCCTCCTCCGAACCAATCGCAAGGATCTTATTATCCTTAATGGCAATGGAAGCTGGTTCCGGTTGATCGGAAAGCCCTGTAAATACTGCATTACTTGAAATAATCACATCAGCTAGTTGTTGACTCATTTTTAATCCATCCTTTTATCTATAATTGTGTACTCAGCTATTATTGCGCCTCTTCAAAAACAAGCTCGGGCGGGGGCTGCTTAAACATTTTCGTAAGATTAAGCAGGTACAAAAACCCTAACGTAAACCAAACTCCACCCAGTATTAGTGAATGAATATCTAATTTCACAAAAAATAATCCTGTAAGCGAAGCGCCAATTAACGGAATAATAAGGTACTGAATAGTCCCCCTAAGGGATCTCTGTTTTTTTCGGATATAATAGTGTGCGATAACCGAAAGATTAACAAGGGTAAAAGTAAACAATGCCCCAAAGTTTATGAGAGATACAGCAAATGTAAGACTTAAGAACAGTGAACTGAAAGCAACACACCCTATGATTAATATGTTATATACAGGGGTGCGATGTTTAGGTGAAAGATGCCCAAATATTTTGGCAGGAAGTACCCGCTCACGTCCCATTGCATAAAGAATACGAGATGCACTTGTCCCTGATGCAATGGCAGAGGCAAAGCATGCCATAGTTCCTTCTGCAAGGATATAGCTTATTAAAAAGTTGCCGCCAATATACGCGGCAATGTCTATATAAGCAGCTTCCGGGTTTTTAAAAGATTGGTAGTCTGGCCAGACAAGCTGCAAAAAATAGGAACCGACGATATATAATGCCCCGCCAATGATTGTAATCAGATAAATGGCCTTAGGGATCGATTTTTTAGGATTTTTCACTTCTTCTGATAGGGTTGTGACGGCATCAAATCCTAAAAAAGAAAAGCATAAAACAGGAATGATGGACATTACGTCAGATATATTCGCATTTGAATCCATAAACGGAAGGATCGAAAAAAGCGTTCCTGCTCCTTGACCGTTTAAAAGACCCTTTATCGAAAAGATAATGAATAAGGCGTACGTTCCAAATTGCATAAACAGAATAGCGGTACTAAATTTGGCAGCAACCGTTACACCAAGTACATTTATAGTTGTAACTATAACAATAAACATAATAATCCAAACATACATAGGAACGGAAGGGAAATAAGCATTCATAGCTATTCCTAGAAATAAAGAGCTAATCATTGGACTAAATATATAATCAAGTAAAATGGTCCAACCTACGAGAAAACCAACGTGAGGACTTATGGCCTTTTGTGTAAACGTGTAAGCAGCACCCGCCGTTGGATACGCTTTCACCATTTGTGCATAGCTATAGGCTGTAAATAACATAACGACTAGAGCAATGATATAAGCCGTTGTCATCATCCCGTTTGTGCTAGTGACAGCTACTCCATAGGTGGAGATCATAGTGGTGGGAGCCATAAAACTCAAACCAAAAAACACGATATACTTTAATGACAGGGTACGCTTAAGAGTTGGGGAATTTGCATTCATTAATCAATCCTCCTTTTTTTATTCATACACTACATCTTAATATTCTTACTTCCATTCATTTTTAGTAAGCAGATACTTCAGATGATCAAATTTTAATTTCCCAAACTCCCTCTCCAATTTCCTGCGAAGGTGTAGAAAGTGACACCCTGCGCTCTTTCAGATAGTGATACTGTTGTCTGCTCTCCTGGACAAGCGACAAGTCGATCGTTGCTGATAATACTTCTTCTTCGCATCCTGCTTCAGCAATTATCCGTCCATATGGATCAACGACAATGCTCCCTCCGCAAAACGTAATTTCCTCCAGCTCTCCAAGTCGATTTGTCAAAGCAACAAACATCTGGTTGTCTTGTGCTCTGGCTTGAACGGCAACACGATGTACTGGACCATCCCAATTTCCATCTGTCACTAACAATAGCTCTGTTCCCATGCTGGCAACTGCCCGGGCTGTTTCTGGATATTCTATATCGTAGCAAATGAGCAGCCCGACTTTTGTGTCTTGCCAGCCGCAGCTTCGGAAACAATTTCCAGGATTGACGACTGCCTCTTCCCCCACCCATAAATGAGTCTTACGATAAGAAAGCAACAATCCTGTCGGTCCCACTAGAATCGTGGTATTATAAATGTTTTCTCCTTCCTTTTCGTATAAGCCCACAACAATGGAAGTATTAGCTTCTCTTGCTTTACGTTCTAAATGTTTGACAAGAGGTCCATCCAAGGGCTCGGCTAATGTACGAGCAACCTCTGGAGAAGGAAACCCCATGATAAATGTCTCAGGAAACAAAATGAGGTCGTGAGAATGACCATACTTATTAACGACCTCATCCAAACGAGTAAGATTGTTTTCAACCTTCCCATCTTCACAAATGAGTTGTGCTAATGCGATAGTTACTTGATTCATAATAAAATCCTCCCTTTAACTGATGTCAAAAATATTCCAAAAACACTAAACCGATTTTTGCATTATAAGAGCTTAGCCCCTAGTGATGCAAAAAGACTTAATAAACCTCCTACTAGTAATATTTGCTCAGTTAATAACTTGCAAGAATAGTGCCAATGTTTAGATTACTTTAAAACCAGGTCATTATGTGAATACTCTAATGCAAAATTGAATTAACAACAGGAGGATTGATTTGTTTTTGCATTACAATTCATATATGAATTAATTCTCTGTTTCTAGCTTCCTTTCAATCGTTATATGGCTTAAATGAAGATGCTCTCTATCCCACATATATTTTTTAGATGACGAGACTCCACTTTTTCAAGAAGTTCCTTTCATATTTTTCTATTCTCAGTCTTTTTGCAAAGTCTCGCCAGCAGCCCTATTGCTTCAGATAAATCGCTCAAGTTCCTAACTTCTGACTAAACCTCCTAGTTTATGTGTGTTCTCTGGCCGATCATAAGAAATTAACAGATCAATAGTTGCTTTCTTATTCAAGCACTGCTTCTCAGCCGTTCTTATTCCACGTCTTTGTGATTTCATAGCTAATCTGTTCTACGCCTGCATTTTCTATAGTATGAGTGGTCTGCTTTTGTTTGTTTATTTTCCGTTCTTTTGATAGGACAATTAACTCATTATTTCACTAATTCTCCGGCATGATCATACACTACTTTCCCATCAACAATTGTTACCTGCACCTTTGTATCAGGTATGTCTTCTGCAGGTAAGTCAAAGAGATTTTTCTCTAACACAACAATATCCGCTAGCTTCCCTGCTTCCAATGTTCCTAACTCTCCCTCTCTAAATGAACCATATGCAGGACCGGCTGTGTAAGCTTTCAATGCTTCGGCAAGTGTGATGCGCTCATGCGGATGCCAGACGGTTTCTCCGCTGCTGTCAATTCTCGTTACCGCACGGTAAATTTGCAGAAGTGGGTTCAAAACATCGATGGGAAAATCCGTTCCAAAGGCCAAGTTTGCACCAGTTTCCTGCAATGTCTTGATCGGAAACACATACTTTTCACGCTCAAGGCCGATTCGATCGGTGTACACCCCCCGTTCAGACATCGCAAAGTGATCCGGCTGCATGGACGCCGTCACGCCAAGCTCTTTGAAACGCGGAATATCATCAGGGTGAATCACTTCGATATGCTCCACGGAATGGCGGGAATCCCGTTTGCCATTTGTCTTTTGCGCTTCCTCATAAGCATCTAAAGCCAGGCGGATCGCTCCGTCGCCAATGGCATGAAAGCGAACGCTAAACCCTTCCTGATCTGCTTCAACTACCCATTTTTTGATCGTTTCCGGAGGAAAAGACGCCTCTCCGCGTGTGTCAGGTTGGTCTGCATACGGTTCTATTAAATAAGCCGTACGGGCGGTAATCACGCCATCAATAAATTGCTTCAACCCCGATACACGAAGCTTGTCCGATTGATACGTCTCCCGCAGCCGTTTCACATGCTCCAAATTGCCATTTAATGCAGGCCATAAATGAATGCGGGCGGTTAATTCCCCTTTATCTTCAAATTCTTTGAAAACATCGAGAGATTCTATTGTTTTCAACCCGTGTAAATCGTGAACAGCCGTTATCCCTAAACTTGCTGCATGGGTTAAAAAATGAGAGAAAATTTTACTTTTATATTCATTTGAAAAATTAAATGCATGATGCACGACCGCATTCATTGCTTTTTCATATAAAATACCATCAGGTTCTCCCTCTTCATCCTTGCCGATTATGCCGTAAGAAGGGTTTTCTGTATTGCGGGTAATTTGAGCGATTTCTAACGCCTTTGAATTTACCCATGCGTAATGCCCTTCCGCATGAAACATGAGCGCTGGGCGATCCGGAAGAATACGGTCCAATGAATAACGATTCGGCAATTGCTGGGTATCCCAGTACCCTGCATCCCATGTAAACCCGATGACCCATGGATTTTCCGGATTTGATCGAGCAAATTCCTGGATCATTTCCAACGCTTCATCTTCTGAACGAGCCGCGAATAGATTCGCACTATTAAGGGAAACAGCTCCTTGCATAATATGAAGGTGAAAATCGTGGAATCCCGGCATAATTAGTTGATCTTTAAATTGATACACTTTTGTATTTTCACCCAAGTAAGCCTTTATCTCTTTCTCTGAACCAACCGCAAGGATTTTATTGTCCTTAATCGCAATGGACGCGGGTTCCGGTTGATCACAAAGCCCTGTAAATACAGCCTTACTTGAAATAATTACATCAGCTAGTTGTTGACTCATTCTTCATCAATCCTCTCATTATATAGATCTACTCCCTTTTATTGAGCTTCTTCAAAGGTAAGCTCAGGAGGCGGTTGCCGAAACATTTTCGTTAAGTTTAATAGATAAATAAATCCGATAAAAAGCCAAGCCCCGCCTAGTAATAATGAATGCTGGTCTAATTTTATGAAAAACAGTCCAATAAGAGCAGCGCCAATCAATGGAATGATCAAATATTGAACCGTTCCTTTGAAAGACCTTTTTCTCTCTCTGAAGAAGTAGTGAGCGATCACTGAAAGATTCACAAAGAAAAAAGCGAACAATGCCCCAAAACTAACAAATGAGACGGCTGTTGTTAGATTGATAAAAAGAGCACTTAACGCAACGGCGCCAATGAGTAAAATATTAAGCACAGGTGTATGATATTTAGGGGACACATAGCCAAAGAGCTTCTTCGGCAATACATTTTCCCTTCCCATCGCATATAAAATGCGAGAGGCGCTCGTTCCCGAGGCAACGGCCGAAGCAGTGGTAGAGGTTAGTCCTACTGCAATAAAGAAACTCACAAAAAGACTTCCACCGACATACATTGCAATCTCCAAATAAGCAGATTCAGGGTCTTTAAAAGATTGGAACTCCGGAAAAATCAGCTGAGCAAAATACGAACCCGTAATAAATAAAAATCCACCAATTAGCGTTACAAGATAAATCGCTTTTGGCAATGTTTTCTTAGGATTCTTTGTCTCTTCTGACAACGTAGTGACTGCATCAAAACCCAAAAAGCTAAAGCAGAGAATAGGGACAACAGATAGAAGCGTCGGTACACTAACTCCGGGGTCATAAAATGGAACGGTTGAAAATAATGTACCTGCCCCTTTTCCTTCAAGAAGCCCTTTAATCGACAAAATAAAAAATAGCACAAACAATAAGATCTGTAGAAGAAGCATATAAATATTAAGTTTCGCCGCTAATTTAATACCAAGAATATTGACCGTGGTAATCACCGCAATAAACAAAATGATCCAAACGACTATCGGGATGGATGGGAAATAAGCTTTCAATGAAATTCCGACGATTAGGGCGCTGATCATTGGGCTAAACATATAATCAATAATGATCGTCCAACCAACAATAAATCCAATATGCGGACTGATTGATTTTTGTGTAAACGTATAAGCCGCCCCGGCAGTCGGAAACGCTTTCACCAATTGGACATAGCTGTAAGCTGTAAATAGCATAGCCACTAAGGCGATTGCATAAGCAGTTGGCATCATCCCATTGGTGCTATGCACGGCAACCCCGTAAGTAGCAAAAAATGTTTTAGGCGCCATAAAAGCTAAGCCGAAGAAAACGACATGTACAAGAGTAAGCGAACGCTTGAGGGTTGGTGAGTCAATGTTTTTCATAGCTTAAACCTCCTTATAAAGTGTTTCTCCTTAACATTTGATAATAAAAATGAAAAATGACTATTTTTATTTAAATCCAATTATTCTGAATTTAAAGAATCCCCCCATTCCATCTGCATGACTTCATCATAAAGTCTCGTCTAACCCTAGAGTCAACTGTTTCCATAGAAAAAACCTTTGAAATGATAACGTTATCATTTCAAAGGTTTCTTCGAACTTGTTTTTCTTGGACAGGGATTTGTATTTCATAGTAGGCTTCCTCATATTGATCTGTTAAAGAAATGTCGACTTGCATAACCCTAATAGCGTCACCAGTAATCATATAACCATGAGTATCACAATAATGAAGCAGCTTTTTAAGCTGAGTCAGCATTTTCTCTCTCGTGAGCCCTCCATAGTAAGAGCATGCAAATATCCCTTTTTCTATTTTTTGTGTTGATTGTCCAGACGATTGATTTTCTACAAGAATAAATAGTTGCGATTGATATTTATCAAGGTTAAGAGGTCCATCCGCTGATTGGCGAATGTCGTTAAAATAATCTTTTTTGATAAAATCCCCAAATTTGTTACTAGCCAACACTGGGATGATCCCACCAACTTTATTTTCGAGCTCTAATAGTCCAAAATAAAGATTTTCTTTATCTCCCCAGCTTACTGGTCTAGCTAGCTGAATGTATTCGCGCTCTTCAAATTGTTTAACTACAATATCCGAATTCTTATAACTATTAGTGAAATATTCAATATTGTATAGTCGAGTATTCAAAGTATCATAGATATCTTGCAATCCCTTTATTTTTTCTTCTATATTAGCCAGTGATTCTTGAAGTGTTTGAATGGATTTTTTAACGTTACGGTTTGTTAAGAATTGCTTGATTTCCTCTAGGGAAAAACCGATTTTCCTCAGTTCCTTTATCGTTCCGAGAACTTCATACTGGGAAATGGAGTAATAACGATATCCGGTGTCAGGGTCAATGTAGTAGGGCTTTAACAATCCAATTTTATCGTAATGACGCAGTGTATCCACCGTTATACCTCTTAACTTTGCCATTTCCCCTATACTCAGCTTATTTCTCATGGCTCTTTCTCCTTCTAGCTAGTACTGGAAATAAATATACTAAAATAATAGCACGACCACTTCTGTTGTAAAAGAGAGATTTCTTATCACGAACAGGAAGTAAAAAAGGGAGTGAATCATTCTTTTCCGAACAATCCTTTCTTTGCCTCTAGCTCTTATCCCTAAAATATAGTATTGCTTTCTTTACAAAGTGTGGCCTCTCTTCTAGCGGCTAAATCGTTGCCAGCACCTAATTTTATTGGATACATAAGATGCTTTTAAAGGGGTGATCAGCATGCCGTGGCAGGATAAAGCTAGCGAGCTCATCGGTCAGCCCGTGGGCGTCTCATTGTCCAACGGCCGGGGAGTGTCCGGTATTTTATGCAGTGTGTCTGGAGGGAAAGTTTCTGTCATCGAATATTTATATAAATCTCAATTTGCATTGAAGCAGTATGATTATCGGTCGGTCCAAGATATCAACGGATTTCCTCCTTGTCAAAACCGGCAATGGTTCTATTATTAACAATGACCCTCTTTTAATAAAGAGGGTCATTGTCTTTGCTTGCCGCTGTTGTGCCTAACTAAAAGCATCGACTTCTCCATCTTTTATTCCTTATTATGGTATCATGCAAAAAATAAGGAAAGGAGTGAATAAATACTTGAGCTTAATGTCATTTGTTATCGTCATCATAGGCGCATTAATGATTGACTTCTTCTGGCTTGATGTGGAAAGCAAAAGATGGAAGTGGCTGAAAAACCGCTCTAAACCTCAACAGGTGCTGTTTTTTGTTTTTTTTATGAGCTCTTCGCTAGTTCTTTATTATTTGTTTGGACATAAGTTTTTAAGTTAATGAAATCACTTCAACTTGCCAATCATTTCTATAAAAGGATTGGCAGGTTACTTTTACCTCTTGCAGTTGTATACAAAATATCAATCATACTTAAATAAAGAAGAGGTTATTTGTTGATTGCACCTTATCCGCTTATGGAATCGGTCTTCCTTTATTTATTGTTATAAACAAAGGCTCTGTTAAAAAGAAAGGATATTCTTTTGAGAGTTAGTTGTAACAGAAGACAGTGACTCCAGCGGGAAAAGCGAGTATTATAGTGAGACTCCGCACAGAGCGCACGCGCCTAACCAAAAGAAAAAGCACCATAAGCGGTGCTTTTTTCTGCTGTGTGATTAGAAAAGTCAATTCTTCGACTCGCGATCTATTCATCTCTCACTCTAGCTTGATTTCATTAATAAAAGGATAGGATAACAGGGAAATCACTACCTTCTTCGTGAACATTTTCACGGGAGTTTAGAAGAACAGGTTTTTCATAAAGAGAAGCGGCCTGTATTTTCTATATTTTCAAAGGGACATAATCATTTAACTCCCACAGCGTCAAAAGATTTACTGACGGCATTTACTTCCGCCGAACCGGCACCAAAGAGGTCGGCTGCTGACTGCACCAGCGCAGCTCGAGCTTGGCTAAAAGTCGAAGATGCTGTTAGATAAACGGTATTCGCACGATAATAAATCTGCCCTACCTTCTCGTTGCCAATACCTGGTACTGTTATGCCATAATGAGTCCCTCCTTTGGCCAGAAGGTAAGCAGCTTTATTTATGATGCCACTATTCGTGTGTACGCCGCCATTATCTGCTGTACCTGTATAGCGTTTAGAATAATGATCAGGATCTCCATACTTCGCAGGGTCGCTCATTGAACGAAGCGCATCATTTGCAACCCCGGGTGTATAGATGTCTTCTCCAATCTCATAATCAGCGTTACTGTTATGGTAAAATTCAGCAAGAGTACCGAAAACATCTGAAATCGCTTCATTTAAGGCTCCAGATTCATTTTGATAAATTAAATCTGAGCTGCTGTCCGTCACGGCGTGCGTAATTTCATGAGCGACCACATCAATCGCGCCGGATAGCGGAATAAAAGTCGAACCGTCTCCGTCTCCGTATACCATCTGACTTCCGTTCCAGAACGCATTGTTGTATCTGCTGCCGTAATGAACCGTTGACCTAATGGCAGCCCCTCTACCATCATAGGAATTACGATTGAATTTTGTCTTATAATAATCATAAGTTTTAGCCGCATAGAAATGAGCATCCACAGCTGGAGCCTCATAGGTGCTATTTAAAAGATTGTCAGAGCTTGTCCAAAGTGTGCCAGGAACTTGGGAACGGTTTGCCGCATCATAAGTAACGATCCCGCCGCCTCTTGTTCTATCTTGTAAATAATAGGTTGAACTTGAAAGCGTCATATTCAGGTTTTTCGTATCCCCTAACACCCCTTTTCCAGTGCCTGTTGTATTGGTAGATGCTGCAGCACCTGGCTTAGCGGCCTCTTTTTTGCTTGTTTCCTGAGTGTTAGCTTCATGAAGGTCGTTATATTTATTCAGTATTTTTCCAGTTGAAGCTTCAATAAAATAATTATAGTTTCCTGGTTCTGGAGATAGGAAGTTCAAGTTTACTAGATAAGCATAAGTAGCATCATCGCCTTGCACGTACACAACCAACTCTGACGTTGGCTCTTTTTCATATTCAGGAATCAAACCAAGATCAGCTTCAGCAATTTTAATTGATTGGTTGGCATTAACTTTCCTTTCATGTTTTAGCCCTTTTTTATCTTCCAGGTTAGGGGTGACTGTGCCCGAGAATACAGTTAAGATGCCATTATCTGTTACCATGGCTGCTTGTGTAGACCCCCAGACAGGGACTCCGTTGTATACCTGCTGTAGTCGAAGAGCAGTGGACCCGTCCTTTTCCTTTTTACTTGATGTTACTTTGAAGGATTCTTTAGCAGATTTAGATCCGAGCTTATATTTGTCTTTGTTAGCGCTTACATAATCATGCACAACGCTTTCTGCATTTTTTTTAGCTGGTTTTGTCAGGTTACCCGAGACAAATTCAGGCGAACCGACTGACTGATTATACTTGTAGTTTGACAAAACATTTTTTGGTGCGGCAAGCGATGAGGCAGGAGAGAAGACACTAGTGGCTAAACCGAGAGACAATCCAAGAGCTAAAACTTTTCTGTTCACTTTAAGTCCTCCTTGGTTAACATGAATGGTAATTCAGAAATCATCATACCATGCTGAAAATTATTTTTATACTATTTTTTTCAATTTAATTCCATTTTACTAGAAAAAGTAGAATTTTAAGGAAATTAATCCTCAGAAACATAGACTCATAGTAGATAAATGGTATTATTTACAATTCACCCATTTATAACCATAATAAAAAAGCCAGCATACTATGCGCTGACCTATACTCTCTGTATCCGCTTGTCGAATAAAGTCTTTTAAGCCCCGCCATTAAAATCTTTTTAACATCTGCTTCTAAATCATTTTTTAATGAATTATATAAAGTTGCTGAATAATTCTTTACCTGGTTCCGTTTTCGGAGTAAAAACAGACTTCTTAACGGGATCGTTTTTGACTATCTAGTAATCAATTCTGTTCCATATGAATTATCAACCGCACAAAGCCAGCTGCCTTGTAAATTTTTCCGAAATACGTATGTTGCTCTTCGATCCATTGAATATTCGGTTTCCTGTTTATCCGCATCCAAAAGCGTCTGAGAAATAACTAACGCCGTATCGCCAGCTTCCAGAATAACCATTTCCCCCTGTGTCGGCACGAGAGTATTATTGAAGTATTGGGAAATAGCGATAAATGCTTTTTTGATTTCCTCTTTGCCCTGTGCTACCTTTCCGGGCTTTATAACGAGAATAGCATCATCGGTATAGTAATTCATCAATGTATCAAAATCTTCCTGCTTAATTGCCAGATCACACTTTTTAATAAGCTCTGTTAATTCATGTTCCATAAGATCCTTCCTTCCCCATACTAAAATATGTTAATTAGATCGATTTTACATGATTTACCTCAATGACACTATCTTTTTTCCCTGCTCACCAAAAAAAGCCAACAAGAATTTGTTGGCTCAGTTTGTCGACAAAAGGGGTTCGGAATAGTCTTATTCCGAACCCCTTTTGATTTTTCGGTAGTTTTAAAGCCATTCGAGAGAAAGATAGACCTCTCCGAGGTCATCATTTAAGCCATTTCTGGTTCTCGCCAAGTCCAGCTGGCCATTTTCTTGAGATTCATGGCAGCGAAAGTAAGCATCGCTTGCATCGACAATTTTTTAAGTCCCCTTAACGTTGTCCAACGCATGCCATGCTTTTCTTTTGCATCTGCGAATACACGCTCAATCGTTTCTTTTCGCTCCGCATAAATCGCTTTAACTTCTTCGTGGTGGCGAAGATGGTCGGCCTCTTCCATATATTTCTGCCAAATATGGCGTGTCACCACTTTTTGATGATTTCTGCTTTCCATGCATTTAGCTAAAAAAGGGCAGGAGGTACAAATCTGTTTGGGTGATCTGTATTCACGATAGCCTTCCTTATTCGTCGTTGAGTAATTCAATACTTCCCCTGTCGGACAAAGGTAACAGTCAAAATGTTCATCGTACACATAGTCATGCTTTCTGAAGAAGCCCTCTTTTGTGCGCGGCCGTGTATAAGGCAAAGCAGGTGTCATGCCGTTTTCCATTAAATAACTGGCAATGGCAGGTGTTTTGTAAGCTCCGTCTGCACCAACAGCTTTAGGTTTTCCTACCTTTTCTATCACTTTCTCCATTAACGGCTCTAAGATTTGGCTGTCATGTGTGTTGCCTGGTGTGACCATTGTGCCAATTACGAATCCCTTACGGTCTGCGGCCGCGTGAAAGGAATAGGCAAATTGTTTGGTTCGTTCGTCTTTAACGTAGTAGCCACTGTCCGGATCGGTTGTACTTTCCTTGATTTCTTTCGTTTCTTCTTTATCGAACTTATCTGGCGGGAACGGCTTTTTTCCATGATCCTCTCGGTCCTGATTAATCTCTTCTTGGAGGCGTTCCTGATACGCGCGTGTTTCTTTGCGAACCATTTTCTTTTCAAATTTACGCTTATTCGCGCTAGCTTTTACATGAGTGGAATCCACAAAAACGTGCTCCGCACTAATGAGCTTTTTCTCGGCAGCTATTTTTAAGATACGATAGAAGATCTGTTCAAACAGGTCGGTATCTTTAAAGCGACGCTCGTAGTTCTTACCGAAGGTAGAGAAATGCGGCACTTTATCATGGAATCCATAACCGAGAAACCAGCGGTAGGCCATATTCGTTTCCACTTCCTCGATCGTCTTGCGCATGGATCGAATGCCAAAGGCATATTGGATAAATGTTAGTTTAATTAAAATAATTGGATCAATGCTTGGGCGGCCCACTTCCGCATACAATCCTTCCACCAAGTCATAAATAAAAGAGAAATCCATCGCTGCCTCCATTTTACGGACCAGGTGATTCTCTGGTACAAGCTGGTCTAGAGCGATCATTTCTATTTGATTCCGTTGGATTGGATTGTTTTTCGAAAGCATCTTTCTCACCTCAAGTGTTTGATCTATTTATTTTAAAACAGGTATGGTTGTACGGCTACTCTAACTTTGTAACCCCTGTTGATTGAAATGGATGGCGCAAAGACTCCTGCGGGATCAGCGGGACAGGTGAGACCCCGCAGGCGCTTTCGCGGCGAGGAGGCTCACCGCCCGCCCCGCGGAAAGCGAAGCGCCTGGAATGGAAATCAACAGCCCCCATTCACAAGCAAAATAAAAAGGACTGTAGACAAACTCTAGAATTTCATTGAGTTTGTCTACAGTCTGAGCCAACAAGAATTTGTTGGCTTTGGGTACATGTGCTTTAGCTTGCTTTGTCTATCCTCCTGCGCCCATCAGTCTTCCATAATTTCATCAAAGGCGGCAGAAACTTTGTCGAACTCTTCCTCACTTTCAATGGAGGTAAAGTCGCCCTCTTGGTCGACCTTTAAAAAGAAAACGTCAATGTCTTCCTCTGTTTCATCCTCAATATCCTCTACAAAGCCGACTGCCGCATATTGCGTGCCTTCGATATTAATAGCGGCCAATACTTCAACCCTCTGTTCTTCGTCGTTCTCACCGCTAATCGTGAAAACTTCTCCTACTTCAATATTTTCCATGCAATAACCCCTCTCCTTTTAAATTCCTCTTGTTTTAATAAGACCTCTAGTCATCTTATTTCCAAAGGGCGAGTAATTCATGCAAGAAATGCCGATTTTCATCCTAAGTATTTTCTTCTTTTGTTTTTCCCATACTATTGGTGCAATTTAGATTAGAATTGCTAACCTTCAAATTCAACGATATTCCAACAAACTTCTTGTTTTTTTCATTACACCCGTCTATATTTATATAAAGATAGCTGTCAAGACAAGGAGATAGACACAATGTCAGAAAAAACAATTTCACAGAAAAAGCTGCTTGGCATCGCCGGCCTTGGCTGGATGTTTGATGCAATGGATGTCGGCATGCTGTCATTTATTATCGCTGCTCTAAAAGTAGATTGGAACTTGACACCAGAGCAAATGGGCTGGATCGGCAGCGTGAACTCAATCGGAATGGCTGTTGGTGCGTTCCTATTCGGTCTTTGGGCTGACCGTATGGGTCGGAAAAATATTTTTATTATTACGCTGCTGATCTTTTCACTGGCAAGCGGCCTATCCGCACTGACGACCACACTCGCCGCTTTCCTTATTTTGCGCTTTTTTGTCGGTATGGGACTTGGCGGCGAACTGCCGGTTGCTTCGACGCTTGTTTCAGAGAGCGTACCAGCAAAAGACCG
Source organism: Pseudobacillus sp. FSL P4-0506 (assembly GCF_038003025.1). NCBI lineage: Bacteria > Bacillati > Bacillota > Bacilli > Caryophanales > Bacillaceae > Pseudobacillus > Pseudobacillus sp. FSL P4-0506. The sequence continues at coordinate 2,316,113 of NZ_JBBOOI010000001.1, read as the reverse complement.
AGGGCGAGTAGTCGTTCTGCTCGAAAGCTTCTGGGCGTTCGGCTGGCTGCTGGCTGCATTAATTTCTTACTTTATTATTCCGTCATTCGGCTGGCAAATTGCGCTTGTACTTGGGGCACTTCCAGCGTTTTATGCCCTTTATTTGCGCCTAAACATGCCTGATTCTCCTGCATTTTCACCGAAAAAAGCAGAAAAACGCACCATCGGCCAAAATATCCGTGATGTCTGGTCGAAAGCATATGCCCGGTCCACTCTCGTACTATGGGCCGTTTGGTTTACTGTTGTCTTTTCCTATTATGGCATGTTTCTCTGGCTTCCAAGTGTCATGGTCATGAAAGGATTTAGTATGATCCAAAGCTTTGAATACGTGTTAATCATGACTCTTGCTCAGCTGCCTGGTTATTTTACAGCAGCCTGGCTTATTGAGCGCGTAGGTCGGAAGTTTGTCCTGTCTACCTATTTAATTGGAACGGCTGCCTCCGCTCTTGTATTCGGAAATGCAGAAACAACTGCTGTGCTTATCACCTCTGGTATCTTACTATCCTTTTTTAATCTTGGTGCCTGGGGAGCCTTATATGCCTATACGCCAGAACAATATCCAGCCGTCATTCGTGGAACAGGTGCCGGCATGGCCGCTTCCATCGGCCGGATTGGCGGCATATTGGGACCGCTTCTCGTTGGAGCTTTAATTGCTGCCGACTATTCTATTGCATTCATCTTCGGTTTGTTCTGCATCAGCATCTTTATCGGCGTAGCTGTATTGGTCATTTTCGGCCGAGAAACGCGTCAAGTGGAACTTGAATAGAAATAAGCTATTCATATAAACAGTTATCAAACGATCGAATGATCCGCACTATTTTTCATCCACACTCTTTTTCCTGTGGAAAGAACAAAAGGGTTGTCCTCATGGGACACCCCTTTACTCTACAGGTTCTCATAAAACGAACTGGCAAACTTTCTGAGTTTTCTCCTTGAAGCCCCTTTTATGATTAGCCTTTTGATTCTTCCATTACTTTTCTGTTCCATAAATCTTAGATAGAGAAAAACCTCTTCCAAGAATCTCAGAAGCATTAAGAAATACAACAAAAGAAGATGGCTCCTGCTCTTGTAATACCTTTTTCAAATAAATAGCCTCCTGCTGTTCAACCACACATAGGATCATCGTTTTTTCTTTATTGGAAAACCCGCCAATGGAGCGCACTTTTGTCAATCCTCGGTCAATTTCGTCTTTAATAATGGATTGAATCTGCTCTTCCTGTTCAGTAATAATAAGAACAAGCTTTGAGGGTGAGGTTTGCAGCTGGACAAAATCAATGACTTTGCTCGTAACATAAATAGCCATCATGGCATAAAGAGCAAGCTCCAAGTTAAAAACAAGGGCGGAGCTAATAACAACAAATCCGTCAACGATTAACTGGGAATAGCCACTGGAGAGTCCTGTATATTTTTTAACAATTTGCGCAACAGTAGCTAGTCCCCCTGTTGATCCCTTTCCTCTATAAACAATTCCTAGCCCTACCCCCAGGAGAATTCCTCCATAGATAGCGGACAGTAAAGGATTATCAATCTTAAAAGGAATATCAGCGCTGAGCCAAATAGTAAATGGAACAAAGAAAATCCCTACTAACGTCTTTAAGCTGAAATCTTTTCCCAGAAGCAAAAGGCCAATAAAAAAGAGTGGAATATTAATAGCCCATTGTACATAAGCGGGGTTGTACTGATATAGCTCATACAGGATCGTGCTTATACCAGAAACACCGCCTGCTGCGAGCCGAGCCGGCAGCAGAAAAATATTATATGCCAAGCCAACTAAGGCCGAGCCAATGATAATAGATAAATATTCCATGAGTAATTTTGTCTGAGCTGTATGTTTTATCATTCTTTGAGACAGTCCTTTCCTGACGGTAACTCATAAATAAAACCATGCCTTTTCATTGCAGAAAAGTTACATTTCCTCTTAACCGCTAGCCTTCGTTTGTTCCTGTGCACTCTTTCGCTGATAGGTAGATAGCACAACTCCGCTTACTATGAATAAAGCGCCTAAAAGTTCTATCTTAGTTATTGGTTTATGCAGAATGATTAATCCCGTAACCATGGCTACAAATGGTTCTAAATTAGATAACATAGAAGCCTTTGAAGCATCCACATACCTAATGTTACTGTTCCAAATCAGCGTAGCTATACCGTGCACTACAATAGCCGTTGCAGCTAGAAAAGCCCAACCCTTGCTATTAGAAGTTATTCGTAAAGGGATATCTAATAGAAAAACAAATGGAATCGACACAACAAAACCTACTACATTCGAATATAAGGTAATAGTCAGTGCATCTATTCTTTTAGAGAGCACCCTTGTCATAATAATCATAATAGCGAACGTTATCATTGTTACTATGATCCATACCAGTCCCTTATCCACGTGCAAAGACGATAAATGACCTTTTGTTACAACAAAATAAATTCCCGTAATCGCTACGATAGATCCTACTAACATCCGGATTGTTAATTTCTCTTTTAAAAAAAGGGCTGCTAATAAGCCAGTTAAAATGGGAGTCATTGCTAAAATCAATGCGGACGTGGTCGGATCAGCTGTTTGCAGACCGACAAAGAAAGACCACTGATTTATCAGCACACCAATAATTCCAAGAAGAGACACTGCAAGAAAATCTGATTTACTTATGCGTTTAAAGTGTTTTTTGTAGAAGGAAACTCCACCTAAAAAAAGTACAATAAATAGCAGCCTTAATGCAGTTAATAAAGCTGGTGAGAAATCCTGGACTAAAATTTTGCCAAAAACAAAATTACTTCCCCACACAACCACACAAAAGGTCAGCCAAGTATACGCTTTTACTATCGTTGTCACCCCCATGCAGTAAAATATCAACTATCCTATTGTAGACTGACTCAAATGTTTCGTATACCCTTTGTGCCAATTACGTAGATCTCTTTACTGCTATTTTGAATTTCAAAGCAGAAATCCATTGAGAGGCTGGCTTTTCAACCTAAAAAATAGCCTGTTGAATGGAATATTCACAGGTTGAATTTCTTTCACTCATTATTTTAGCTTTCATTACAATTAGAAAAACCCCTGTACATCCGTTTGAATCCCACGGAGTGCAAGAGGTTTTTACTATGCTGATACAGGTTTTTTAGTTTCTCATCAACTTACAAAATTTATATTGTCAGTAATCCTCTTAAAACTTACCACATTTCAATTTGTTGAAATCTCAGAGCGAGCCATATCCTAAACAAACGATTTCACATTTATAAATTATAGTTTTTTTTATTTATTTTTTCCACGCATTTTTTATGCGATCAATAACAATTTTTGGGCTCTGACAGTTGCAGGAAATATCCACTTTTTTAGCAGCAATATGCTTGCTGTCTTTAGACAATAAAAGCCGCTCCAATTGGTTTTCCAGCCGTTTTTCGAGCTTCTTCTGTTAATGCGATATAACTTACTCCCATACCAATAAAATAAAGGACCTTATGAGGTCCTTTATTTACAACACTGTCATCTAACTGAGACAACGTTAAAAAGAGTATGTCTGAAGAATAATTTTTCATTTCATGAATAGCGGCTATTGAGAGCTTCTCCGCTTGCCATCTTTTTTCACCAGCAACTGCCCAACTGCTTTTACCTTAATGAATAATGCATTTCCCGGCATATAAGCAAGCGGAATATCTTCAATTGAAACAATTTTTACTGTCTTAGGATCTGCATTTGCTTTAATGGCCCGTTCTATGGCAAGCTCTTTGGCTTCTTCAATGGCTTCTGCGTAAGATTGTTCACTGAGTGAGTATACTTTTTCGACCTCTCCGGAAATATCGCCGATCGCTGCTCCAATGGCATTGGCCACTTCAAAATGTTCAGGTTTTATAACCTCCCTGGCTCCTTTTATAGAGCTAGGAAGCAGGATGCTGCCTCCACCTGAAAGAATAATGGAAACATCATCAGCGTTCGTCTTCATACGATCAATAGCCACCTCAACCTCATGAACAATTTGCTTATGTGCTTCCTTGCATTCTGTTTTATCTAAAGCATCCGCATTTAAGTCGAGCAAATCTATGGTCGCCATTCCAGCTCCGAAAGCGATGTCAGTCGCGGTCAAGATATCGCCGCCGAAGATGATTCCCTTTTTCGTTATTTCATGGCCTACGCTGTCGGGGCCAATTGTATAACCCGTCTCATTCTTTCTGATAATTGTTCCGCCACCAATGCCGATAGATAACATATCAGGCATTCTAAAATTCGTACGGACGCCCCCAATTTCAATAGCTACGGACGATTCTCTTGGAAATCCGTTTTTAACTACACCAATATCTGTAGTGGTTCCTCCAATATCGAGAATCATAGCGTTTTCTATGCCGGATAAGTAGACGGCCCCGCGGATTGAGTTCGTCGGTCCACAACCGATCGTGAAGATTGGATAGCTAAGAGCATAGTCAGTTGTCATTAGTGTCCCATCATTTTGTCCAAGAAAAATCTCCGGGTCCAGCCCATTTGCTGTTAAGGCAGCAGTAAATCCATTCACTACTAATTTAATGACCTGTATTAAGGCGGCATTTAAAGTAGCGGCATTTTCACGCTCCAGCAAGCCCATGCTTCCAATTTCATGAGACAAGGACACATGCATATCCGGAACGATTTCTTTTATAATTTCCTGGACTCTTACTTCTTGATCAGGGCGGACCGGTGAATACACTCCCACGACGGCGATCGCATCTACTTCTTCTTTGATTTCATTTACAATGGATCTAATTTCTTCCTCGTCTATCGGGACAATTTCATCTCCATTAAATTCATATCCCCCTGAAACAACATATTGATGGTTTCCTATTGCCTCAAGCAAATCTTGTGGCCAATTATAAAGCGGAGGGATCGAGGTAGTGGCAGGATAACCAATCCGAATTACCCCTACCCGATTCAAGTTTTTTCTTTCTACGATTGCATTTGTACAATGGGTAGTGCCCAGCATTGCATGTGTAACGTGCTTTTTATCTACACCCGATTCTGCTAATATACGAGCGATACTGTCATGAATGCCTGACATAATATTTGCAGAAGTTGCAGACTTGTATTTCGCGATCACTTGCATATTTTCATCAATAAGAACGGCATCTGTATTTGTTCCGCCGACATCTATTCCAATTCGATAGCTCATTACTTCATCACCTCTCGTGCATGTAACTCCTCAACTGGCTTGTAAGCTACGTCATAACCAAAATAACCAGGCCCTGCGGTGGCAATCCCTTTTTCTGTACGCCACTTCTCATGGCAAGGGTAGGCAATAACAACGACACGGGCTCCATATTTCAATGATTCCGTCGTAATCGGATAGCCTGTTTCCTGATCTAAAATTGAAATCAAATCCGGAGTGATGGCTAACGGATTGCCTTCCTCAGTCACAAGCAGCTGCTCATTTTGGAAATGCAAAGTCACTTCACGGGAATGATCTTCATTTATTCCAGCTACTCTCGCTATCCCCTTTGTGAAACCGCCCTCTATCTTTCTTTCAATTGACGTAATTTTGCCGGTAATCAAAGAGTATCCTCTCAGTCTATCTATCAATAGATCAATGGCCGTCTTGTTACCGCTATGTTTCTCCATTAATATCTCGCCGATAGAAGCAGCTAATGTTAACGTACCAGGGATCGCACTCTTAACCACATCTCTTCCGTATAACGCATAATCACACATCGAGGCATTTCCACCCATCTCTATCGTGAGAGCACGAGCGATTTTCTCCGACCACTTTCCATTCATAGGAGAGAAAGTGACCACATTTCCTCTTTCATCCGCCATTGTAACTGGGTCCGGCTTTAGGCCGTCTAAATGGAACGTGACCATTTGTGCTTCTGGGAAAGCACGCCCCATTGCATCGGCGTCTACTACCGGTACTCGTTTCTTGGCGGCTGCAATAATAGGAATTAAGGAGTTGCCTCCCCCTATTTCAATTGGCATGACCGCTCGTATTTTTTGATCAAAGTGCTTCTCAATGGCTTCTAGTGCTGCGATGACCTGCTCTTCCGATGGTATTTTTTCGACCATCACACTAGGGGCTCCGATCATTGAAACAGGAACAACTAAGTCACCCTCTTTTAATTGATCGATGCTGATAATTTCTACTGGTCCGTATTTGTCAATTGCCCGCATCGCCATTAGCTTGCCAAGATGAGGGTCTCCTCCTCCACCTGTACCGAGGACAGCAGCACCAATAGCAATTTGTTCAATCATTTGTTGTGTTAACTTCTTCATTTAGGTATCTCCTCTGCTAATTTTGTTGTTGCATCTGTTTTAGAAAGCACTTTTCCTAGGATGGCTTGAGCAGCCAGCGCCAGTAAAAATCCATCGAGTGCTGGGATGGTAGTTATGTCGAAAATCCCCAACCCTGCAGGAGCATCTGTCGTCAAGAAAGCTACAGAAGAAGCCAAGAGCCAAACAATGAATGAACGGCCGACAAAGGAAACTCGCTTTTCATTATCGAAACGAAATTGCTGCTTGTTGACAAAGTAATACTCAGCTGCATAGATCCCGCCAATCGGTGCAATTAATACAGTGACAATCGAAAGAAACGTAACGAATTGATCAAATATCCCTAAAACAGCTACTAAAGTGGCTACTATTCCCGCTATCAAAGTGAGCAATTTTTTTGGAATGCCAGGAAATAACACGGCAAGGCCAAGTGATGATGAATACAGATTATTCGTATTCGTTGTCCACTGCGCCAGTGTCAATACTATGATCGCAGGCATGCCCAGTCCGACTACAGTGAAGATCGTAATCAGATCACTTGTATTCATTGCTTTTGACAAAAGAATCGCCATAACAAGCATGAAGCTGTTCCCTACAAAGAACCCGATAAACGCTGATAAAACAGCGTCCTTCTTTGATCTTGCCCAACGGGATATATCCGGAGCCAGAATAGTCCCCAATACAAAGATTCCAATAACTAGTGACGTAGCCGCTCCAAAGCTGAACGCTGTATTCTGTGTTTGTAACATGGCATTTGTTCCTTTTTCGCCGATTACGAAAAACAGGGCGATAAAGATCAAAAGAATGAGGAGAGGGACAGAAAACTTGCTTAATTTCTCAATGGCTTGATAACCATATATAGCAGTTGACATCATTAACAATCCACCAATAAATGCCAGTAACTTAACAGAAACATCCATACCGAATATGGATGACAAGGCAGCATGAGCATTTTCTGCAAAAAATCCTGCTTGTACACCAAACCAGCCGAGCGATGAAACCGCCAGGCAAAGCGAAGTGATCTTCGCCCCTTGTCTCCCAAAAGTAAATGTAGAAATCATCGCTGTCGACAATCCTGTGGCCGCTCCTACATATGCGCAAAACGCACCGAGCAAACCGAGAAAAAGAGAACCGAGAAACACTGCCAACAATGCCTGGCTTAAGGACATGCCCGCCCCCAGCTCCGCACCAAGTAACACTGCTGATAAATCAATGCCTATCGCTATCCAGACGCTGCTGATCGATATCCATCCTTTGCGAAGTTCTCTCGGCACCGGCTCCCGTTCAAAATCATTGCTATTTGCATTTTCCATATTTTTCACCCCTCTTTAAATAAAATTGCTATTTATTGCTTTATCCCAAGCCAGTATTGCTCCCATATAATCTCAAGTCGCCGTGAAAACTCTCGCTCGTCATAATACTGCATCTCCAGAAACACGCCATCCATTACACACAAGAAGGATGTCACCATATCCTCAACCTTTCTAGGTTGAACCTCCTGATTTCTTATTCCTTCTTCAAAAATTTCTCTCAACAATTCACTTTCCATCTGTTCAATTTTGTTGAAATTTTCTGTTATTTGTTTGTATAAAAATGGTGGAGGAAACAACATTAATCTTCTAAATAACTTTGTTTTGCCAGTTTCAGTTAAATGATAATTTACTGCTGTTAATAACAGGCCATACAACCTCTCTTTTGCCGATCCATTTCTTGCTTGCTCCAAGCTTTTTTGCAAATGATCGTAATGATCTTCTAAAATGTCCTGATAAACGTTTAAAAGCAAATCTTCTTTTCCTTCATAAAAAGCGTAAATAGAGGGCGTCTTAATCCCTACTGCATGAGCAATTTCTTTTAGGGACGTTCCCTCATATCCCTGATCAGCAAACAAATTTGCCGCAGCCTCTTTTAATTTTTCTCTTGTAGACAATGATTTAGCCAACCTCCTCGTCACCTAACTATTATTAGTTAGTATAATCCATATAAACAGAATTGCAAGTATTTTCTTAACTATCAACCAAGTTTTATTTAAAAAACAATCATAATAATTATTCAATAAAAAAACCTCTTCGTCTCATTGATTTTATACATTTAAACCAAATATTGATCAAAATCCCTATGTAATTGGGATCACAACAAAAAAAGAATCCATTATAGAAATAGACAAACCAAAATGGATTCTGCATATTTGAATATAAATACAATTTTCACAAGAGGTTTTGACGATGCCGAGTATGCTTCGTTGCCTATTTGCAATGGACGGCTTAATAGGAGTAGGAACTATAAAAAGTAAATATAAAACTTTTATACTTATTATCCATTTCTTTTTTAGCTGAATGCTTCTCCTATGCTTGAAAGCTTATTGAGGGTATGCCCATTGCGGACAGTTGCTGAAACCTGCAATTTTTCAGATGAGTACCACGTTTGGAGGTTCGGCTACTCTCATAGAATAAGAGATAGACCTCTCTCCCATTTATAACACAGCGCACTTTTTCATTATTATAATATAATAACTTATCACTATTTTCCTTGGAAGGAGCTGCTGGCAACAAAGCTACATGCAGACATTCCTCTTTAGAATAAGCATTTGCCTCTGAAAGCTGCTGTTCTGCACCAATCATTCTTTGTCATTCTTTAGCTGTCCTTATGATCACTATACTGGATATCCCATAATATCCTGCCTCCTTCCCTTATTGTTTAATTAACAATTTTCACAGACGCAGCAGATGACCAATGGGCTGTCCTCAGACAGAGAAAACCCGCCAATAAAAAAAGCTGATCGGTGAATGATACCCATCAGCTTTTTTACTATTTATTTTTCTCGAACAACTAATAACACACCGGCAAAGATCAGTAGAGTACCAATCCAGAAAGACCATCCAACTTGTTCACCTAATAGCAGCCATCCTAGAAAAGTACCAGCTATCGGCTGGAAAAAGAAAAATAATCCGCCGCTTGAAGCATTAAGCATTTGCAACCCACGATTCCATAGTAAAAAACCACAGGCTGTTGAGATCACGCCTAAATATAATAGACTGCCCCAAACCGCTGGATGCATCATGGCCTGAAAATCAAGTGCTGCTAGCCTGCTGACTGTAAAAGGCGTCAGCAAAACAATCGCTACAAGAATAGCATAGCCCGTTACGACAATTTGGGAATACTGTTCCGGTACACGTTTAATTAGAACAGACATCAGCGCCCATGTCAGCGCTGCTGCAAGTAAGGATAAACCGCCGAGCTGTTGAGAAGAATCAATCTGGGCGTTGCCAATAATAATGTAAACGCCGATCGTTGCCAGAATAATAGATGCAGCTTTTTTTAATGTAACGGTTTCTTTTAAAATAAGACGCGCAAATAACACCATAAACGCAGGGGTCGTCGAGGTAATAATCGCCCCCATTTGCGCGGTGGAAAGCATCGTGCCAACTTCTTGGGTTACGATAGAAATCGTGTTTCCAACAAGGCCGATAACAAAGATTAGTAGCCAATCTCTTTTTTTAATCCGCCACGATTGTTTTTTAACCACACTAATTATCAGCAGTGCCACAATGGCAATCACATAACGTAACCATACTAATTCAAGTGGCGGCACAATCTCAACCACAAACTTGACTACCACATACATCCCGCCCCAAATACTTGCAGCGAGTGCTAAATACAAAGAACCCAGTAACGTATTTCTCATTTTGTACCCTCCGTTTTGTTTAGACAATGGTTGTCCTTAACGGAGATGCCATCTTCTGCCGTTAAGGAAGAAGAATAGCAGGTACATCATTTTCAAACAGCGGAGACCATAGCATGTTTTTCAGCTCACTTTCGAATAATTGACTTAATCATATACTATTTTGCTGGCTTGCGTACAGAATCATGGATGATCAGGTCACTCTTTTACATCCACCATCTGTCAGCCGGATTTTATTTTTTGAGACTAAAAATTTTCACCCTCTAAGAAGACCTTTCCACAATCAATTATTCTAATTTAATGCTTCCGTTATAGAATACGATAGCGCTTACTTTTCTAGAGGCACAACTTCTAAATAGTCATCTAAACGATCAACCGGCAATTCCATCTGCGATCCGTCACTTAGTATAAGAGCAATTACCCCTTCTTCCTCCTCGGTCGGCTCGATTAAAGTGACACAGAGGCCGCTCTCCTTACAGCGAATGTCCACCTTATGTTCGAATATAAAATCATCCAAATCTTCAAATTTTCTTATATCTTTTAATAACAACAAAACCATCCCCTTTTTCCAATATGATTTTTATTTCCATATGGAATGTAAAAATCCTTTTATTACAGGCAAGTTTTTTGTTAATCTGCTCTAAAACCAACCGGAAGAGGAAAGTAACGACATACATAAAGATAAGACATTACGATTGGACCGATTCCTGGACCATTCATATCAGCTCGGATAGCTGTTGACGGCATCTCGCTAACAACCATCTTTTCAACAGAGAACAGTCTATCGGGGTGCATGTCCAGAACTTCTTTACACTCTTTCAAATGATAATCTTAAAAACGTATGAAAGCTTTAAACCTCCTTGCTATATTTATGACCAGGCCTTTTTCAAGAGGGACACACCGAGTTGGATTTCCTCATAAGAAAGGCTGCTAAAACCAAGCTTAACAATCGGCTGATCAGGATGATTGTTAACAACATACAGTGAGGTCGGCTGGACTTTAACTCCATGGGAAAAAGCCTGTCTGATCAGCCATTCTTCTGAACGCCCTATGTGTACCTTGACTAATAAGTATAAGCCAGACTGCTCGCCGATAATAGAAATATTTTGACCGAATTGCTTTCTTAATTCAGAAACTAAGTGCAGCATTTTTCTTTTATAAACAAGACGCATTCGCTTAACGTGGCGACTCCATTCTCCTTCTTCCATAAATTTAGCCATTGTGAGCTGATTAAGAAGGGACGTAGTACTCTCAAAATGACGGAAGCGATCTTTATAACGATCTAATAGCGGCTGAGGCAACACCATATAACTTAAACGAATGCCTGGAAGAAAGCACTTCGAAAAATTCCCCAGATAAACGACTCTTTGAGCATCAATCGAAGCAAGGGCAGGAAATGGCCGTTGCGTATAACGAAATTCACTATCATAATCGTCTTCAATAATGTATCCCTGTACCTCGTTAGCCCAGTGAATAAGCATTTGCCGCTGTTGAATCGACATGCTTACTCCAATCGGACTTTGATGGGACGGGGTTACATAAATTAGCCGGGATTGCATCTGTTCTAACTGAGAAAAATCAACCCCTGCTTCATAAACCGGCAAAGTTTCAAAGTGAAGACGGTGAAATTGAAAAGCTTCCCTGGCGCCATCATATCCAGGATCCTCTACGATCACACTTTGGAAATCATCTTTCAGTATATGCCCAAGGTATATAAGCATTTGCTGGGTACTGCTGCCGATAATAATCTCATTTGCCTCTGCTTTTACTCCCCTTGATTGAAACACATACGCGGCAATTTGTTCTCGCAGACATACCTCGCCAAAAGGATCTCCGTATTGGAAGCTCTCTTGTAATGTTAATGCTTGGTTAGCTATTCTTCTCCAGACTTTTAAAGGGAAATGTGTTTGATCTACCGCATCTGCTCGGAAATTAACAAGAACAGCTGCTGTCGATTCTGTTTGCTTTCTATTACGAGAGATTGCCTCCTGTTGAAATAAAGCGGGCTCTAATTCATTTACAAAATAACCTTTTCTCCCTTCTCCGCGAATATAACCTTCAGCTACAAGTTGATCATAAGCCATTAATGTAGTATTGCGGCTTACTTGAAGGGAGTCTGCCAGTTGACGGATAGTAGGTAGTTGCTCATTCGTTCGTATATCTCCTTGCTCAATAAATAATTTAAATTGTTCGTAGATCTGTTTGTATTTAGGTGTGTCTTCCTTAAAAGTAAAAATAATATTTTTCATTTACCTTTCCCTCTGACATGTATATTTGTTTATTATTGTACCTTTTTTCATGTCAGTTTGTGTAATATTATTTTTTTGCCGGGTATTTATATTTTTTAAAATTCAAGTATAAGTGGAAAGGATGATTATGGTGTACATTCCTAAATATTATCGTATGGATCATGAAGAAGCCGTTCAAATGATGAAATCTAATCCGTTTGCGTTATTGGTTACTGTTGATGAACACCGGCCCTTGGCTACGCATATTCCTTTAGAAATTCGAGAAGATGAAGGAAAACTCTACGCGACTGGGCACATTGCATACGGAAACAAGCAGAAAAAAACTTTAGACAATAATAGTGATGTGTTACTCATTTTCCAAGGACCGCACGCTTACATTTCATCCAGTTGGTATCAGTGCGAAGAGGTCCCTACATGGGACTATTTAGCTGTACATGCGTATGGAACAGCACGTGTAATCACTGGAGAAGAGCTGGAATCAGCTTTGGATACTATGCTTAAACACTATGAGTCTCCCCGAGAAAATGGTCGGACCTGGGAGACGTTTGATCCAGAGCTGCTCAAGAGTGAAATGAAAGGAATCGTTGGTTTTGAAATTGAAATCACCTCTATTCAAGCTGCAGCCAAAATGAGTCAGAATCGTAATGACACCGATTACAAAACGATTGTTGGCGAGCTTGAAAAATCAAATGAACAAGAGGACGTCCAGGTCGCTCAGTGGATGCGTGAGCAGCGGAAAGGGTTATTTAAATGATTGGCCTAATTATTACGGCTTGTTTTCTTTGATTTGCTCATAGGACAGCCAATACCAAAACTTTATGCAGATGGTTAAAATAAGGATTTATGCCATTATTTTAGTACAAGTTAAAGCCCCTCTAGGCTATAGCTCTTATTCAACAAGAGGGGCGTAGTTTTTAAATAATGAAATCTCAATTGTTTATTTATCTTACTAAAAGATTGGGATTTCAACATAAAAGTATTCTTACCACTGTTCATTTGTGGTTTGCTGTGGGCACTCCTAAAAGTAAAAATGGGGTTTATCACCTTTTATTTTCAGGTGCCAACGTGAAATTGTGTAACCGTTTATGTTTACGAAGAAGTTAAGCTAACCAAGGAGATGTTTAATTAAATCCTACACAAAATACAATAAGGAGTTGCATTTTATGGAGTTTTCAACTATTTGGCTATTTGTCATCGCTGCTGCTACATTATTAATACTACCTGGACCAGCTGTACTCTATATTATGGGAAGAAGTATAGATCAAGGAAAGAAAGCGGGCTTGGTATCAGTTGTTGGTGTGTCTCTTGGTGGTTCTATTCACGTTTTAGCAGGAGCAATTGGAGTTTCTGCCATTCTTATGACATCGGCAACAGCCTTTAATATCGTTAAATACTTAGGCGCCGCTTATCTTATCTACCTGGGGTGTAAGACTTTATTTTCTACACCTGATAAAACAACTTCAGACATTCCAAAACCCCCTCGCAAAAAACTAGTAAAGATTTTTTATGAATCAGCTCTCGTAGAAGTAATGAATCCTAAGACAGCACTCTTTTTTTTAGCCTTCTTTCCACAATTCATATCACCCTCTGCTGGATCAGTGACAGCACAATAGCTTTTCTTCCCATCACATTTCCCTTACGTTTCATATGTAGTCTAATTAAAGACTTCAATAGAAGTACATTAAAAGAATAGATAAAAATCTGTTCCAGCAACAAATCCATTATTTGTGCGAGAACACGGGCAGAGTATCGTATACCATTCTTTTGCCAATGTGTAAATTAAAGAGAAACGGGTATAAAATGACTAAGTTTTTTCATTCTAATACCTGGCACTGAGTTTTCTTTTTTATTCAAACAAGGAAGACCCGGTGGAAGGTGATGAAATGAGAAAAGTTTATGGCATCGAAAACTTAATCGCTTATTTGTCTTCAGTGAATTTTCCAATAACTGAAGATAAAATTAATGATCTCATCTTAAAAAGAGAACTGCCTCACCTTAGGCCATTTGGCAGTATTCTCATGTTTGATTTGGATCACATCGACTGGTGGATCAATCAACAGCGATAAAAGCCATAGATAGTACCCCTGCTTTCTAAGCAGAGGGTACCTTAACCAAGCCTTTCCCATGCTGCTCAGTAATGGTACATAAATCCTCATAGAGAACCATCCTGCTTTTTATGAAACTATAAACTGCTTCTGATTCTTCTTTTTAAAACAGGCTTCCCCTACTCCAAGAACAGCGCTGACGCGTCTTCCTCTCAAGAAGAATGGGTACCTGTAATCAATATCGCTTATAAGGAAGATTTCTGAAAAAACAAGCAATAAAATGTAAAAATATATCGAATCACCCTCCTTACTAACAAAGTTTCCTCCACGGATTTTTAACGATTGCGCCTAAAAAATAGCGGTTATTTCTTTTCATTTTCATCGATTAAAAATAATTATATTTCCCTGATTTCGTTTTAATCGATATTTAAGAGGGGTATAGTGAACCTGATAGGATAATTATATTTACAGGAGGGGAACCATGGATCAAATCAGAAAAGTTCTTTTTGCTTTTATACTTATATTAAGCAGTGTCACTGTAATCAATTATTCAAATTCATCTATTGCTGCGAAGGCAGAGGTCAGAGAGAATGTCGGTGTGATGACTTCTTATTCCTCCCTTGCCAAGAACACTTTCCGTACAACTCTTTTTGTCGGAGGGAATTCACCTAAGATGGCTGACTTTACAGTTAAGCATACTCCCACTTTTTCAATTAAAAAAAGTGATGGCATGATCGTTAAACAAGGTTCCCTTAATACCTGGGTGCATCGTGCAGGACCAAAATTTGATCTTTATGAGTTAGCCAGCAGCACAAATGTAGATCTCTCTGCCCTTTCTCCAGGAAATTACCGTATTTATGTATCCATTCCCATGGATGATGGAGCGATCAATTCAGCGGTAAATGGCAGCTTCACTCAAGCTTTCACTCTCCATTCAGATCACACAGTGACAAACATTCGTCCTTAATATCATAAAGCCCCGAGCATTCTGGACTGACCCCAGAAAGTGAGACAAATAAAAAACACCTTTAAGTTGAAAACGAGTATGGGATACTCGAAAATAACTTGGAGGTGTTTTTCTATGGGGACAAGAGTCAGTTATCCAGCGGAAGTAAAAATGAAGGCTGTAAAAATGAGATTAGCTGGGGTGCCGGTCAAAGAAGTCTTAAAGGAATTAAACATTCGAAATAAGACACAGCTTAAAACATGGATGAAATGGTACAAAGCAGGCGAGTTTCATCGATTTGAACAGCCAGTGGGCAAGCAGTATTCCTTCGGAAAAGGGGCTGAGTATGAAAGTGAAACAGAGAAACTGAAGGCAGAAAATCGGTATTTGAAACAGCAGATTGAAGTACTAAAAAAGTACAAAGAATTGGAGAGGAAGTGGTCCCAGAAACAGCTGTAGAATTAGTAAAAGAACTCCAAACCAGCATGCCCGTCAGGGAAATATGCCGGCATCTCGGCATTGCTAGATCCACTTATTATCGCTGGAAGAGCAGGAGCCGGAAAGAAACAGCCAGGCAGATCGTTGAACGAAAAATCGGCACGTTGTGCCGGGACCTTAAGTTTCGATATGGTTATCGTAAAATCACGGCCTTATTAAAACGAGAGATGTCGATTAACCATAAAGCGGTACAGCGTGTAATGCAGAAGTATGGCTGGCAGTGCCGGGTAAAAGTGAAGAAACGCAAACGAACAGGACAGCCCTGTCATATTTCCGATAACCTGTTAAAAGGAGATTTCCAGGCAAATCAGCCTCTTCAAAAGCTCGTCACAGATATTACATACTTGCCTTTTGGCCAGAAACAGCTGTATCTTTCAAGTATTCAGGATTTATTTAACGGCGAAATCATTGCCTATTCTTTAGGAAGCTGCCAGAATACAGATTTTGTGCTACATACGCTGGCCCAGTTGCCACCCCTCCCAGAGGGATGCATTCTGCACAGCGATCAGGGATCTGTGTACACATCTTATGCTTATCAGCAGGCAGTCAAAGAAAAAGGCATTACCATGAGTATGTCCCGGAAAGGGACACCCTCTGATAATGCCTCCATCGAATCGTTTCATTCCTCGCTAAAGTCTGAAACGTTCTATCTCGACGAGTTGACAAGCACTACGACGGCTATCGTAGAGCAAACTGTCGAAAGCTATATTCACTATTATAACCATATCCGTATTCAAGCGAAACTAAACAACCAGCCACCGGTCAAATATCGGCAGCTGGCTGCTTAAAGGTGTTTTGATCCCTGTCTCAAAAATAGGGGTCAGTCCCCTTCACAGCTGGGGCTTTTTATAGCGTTGATATAACGCCTTGTACGTATGCAGGTAAAATGACTGGTTTTGCTTGGCTTCTTGATAAGCATGAGCAAAGAATCTACCCCCTCTCTTCCACTTATTATGAAAGGGTCGGTTCATTTTTCATGCTGGTTCATGGACAAAAGGTTTTTATTCACAAAATAACAGTCCCGCTTGCTAAAAGCAGCGGGACCATTCCTACCTTCATAAAAATGGGGCACTTTAAAAATCAGCGCTGAAGAGATGAATTCATCTGTTGGTTCTGTTGATTTTGCTGGTATTGTTGAGAACTCAATTGCTTCAATTGTTGCTGAGACTGATCAATTTGTTGAGTCATTTGGTTTAGAATGCTAAACGATTGCAACGTTTGTCCCACGCTCCCTAGCATTTGTGCAGCTTGTTGAACTGTTTGCTGAAGCTGCTGGAACGTCTCTTGTTGCTGACTTTGAGCTTGTCTTCTAAATTGCTGCATCTGTTGGAGCAATTGGGATGCTTGCTCGTTTTGCATAGTAGCAGGCTGGTCGATAGAACCTAATTGTTGTTGAGAACTTTGGAGTTGGTTCAAGGCAGTGGCCATAGAATCTAATTGGCTTCTTAAAGGCGCCAATTCTTCTCCAATCTCTTCTTCAAATTTTCTTTCCGCTACTCTTTCAGCTACTTGTTCAGTTACCTCTTCAGATGTTTTTTTAGCCATTATAAAGTCCCCCTTTGTTAAATTCGGCACATTTTCCATCACCAAGTCATCCGTCCTGTTATCTGCTCGTCCTTTTTTTCTGTAGAAACAAAATGAATAACAGCAAGAATAACCAAGCCGACGATTAATAGCGTAAGAATCAAATGTACTACCTCCTGGGCTGGCGACTATGTGCTGCTTTTGAAACACAATGATATTATGGACTTTGCAACCGACTCTTATTAATACCAATGATTCCTTTGGAAGTCATTAAATAGAGAGATCATTTACTTTTTTTAACACATGCATTCCACTACTCCCCACTCTTATATGAACCGATTCCTTTTCCACTAACTTTATCATGAGAAAAAGCCTTGCTCACTAAGAGCAAAGCTTTTATTGTTTATATGAGAGGAAGCATATGCCTATTTATCCTTCTTGTTGCTCTATTGTTGCAATGGCAATGGAAAGCCCTTCAACCACTCCTTTAATGTAGGACTCTTTATTAATGTTGTCCTTCTTTAAGGCTATTTCAATCTGTTTGTTCTCATACAAATCCTTTGCATTTTGCAACATTTTGATGACTTCGTTTTTATCCATTGACAATCCTCCTATCTTACCCATGTTGTTCATTTCTACTAGCAGTCTAATCGAGTACAAATTAATCCTCGAAGGCAGCCACCTTCTGTAACTTATTTACCCACCAAGCAAGCTGTTTAATCCTCCATCGGGAAAAAATAAGAAATGAGTTAAACATTTAAAAATTCGTCTAATCTTTCCTCTGCCGATTCATTATTTGCAGGCAACTCCGTTAAAATATTTAGCATCAAATTCTTTTCAGCCATCTTCTTTAATGCGTCAAATACATTCGGCTTATAATTTTTTAGCAGCGTCATAATTTCAGCAGCCGGCAATGGCACTTTAGATCGAATCTTTAAGAAAGACCACAAATAAGCGACAAAATCGTGAGCGGCATCGGTGTTATCCGGATGTTTTTTTAGTAAATCATAAAATCGTTGAATGCTTTTTCTTAATTCTTCATTTTCTTCCATCAATTTCGGTCCCTACCTTTTATTTGCGTAATCACCCAAATGAGGAAGTCTTTCTCATTTGGCAGCCCGGCTATCATTGTCTGTAAACTTTAGACCCGTGGCTTTGCGTCCTTATTTTTCAATAAGTTTGCCTTTTCATCAGAAACAATTTAATCATACAATAAACAAGGGGATGATGAAAAACATAACCCTTGCTCTTTATATTAGGTAACACGTTCAGCCATTTTTTTCAATTCCTTTGCACGTAAAATAATAAATGCAGTCATGTATTTTTCTAAAAATAACTTATCAGCTATAACGCCCAGTATACCAAGTGGAGACTTATATTGAAACGTATCTATCATTAATGTGCCATCCGCTTTTTCAACAAATTGATGTATATGCTTAAAAGAGTGAAAAGCTCCATGTACCATTTCATCTATGAATTTATTCGGCTTCTCCATAAATGTCACCTGGGATGTCAGCCTTTGCTTAATACCAAAGTGAACGGCTTCCCAAATAACAATATCTCCTTCCTCCAACATTCCTTCGGTTACGCCCCCAACCGCTTTTTCGTTTGTCTGGTGTGTCGTTTGTGTATGTACCTTTACATTCCTCGCCAGATCAAAACATACTTCAATCGGTGCTTGAATAAATTGTTCATGTATAATAACAGGCATTTTCCTTCTCCTTTTGAGGCCTGGCTTATGGTTACCCCTTTTGACAGTGGCCTATGGTCATGGCAGAAAGGTTTTCTCCCTATGGCCTAACAATGTGAAACCTCGTATCTCCAAAGCCACATTAGTCAATTCTCAGCTGTCCACTTTTCCCGGTCATAAAAGACTAAATCGAAATGGAATACTGTCTTTAAGCTACTGACATGCTGCAATATAAACAAACGTTCATCCCCAAACAAAAGCGACATGAGTTTCAATCTCTTTTAGTTTAGACGCCAGCATGTCGCCAATCAATAGAATTAAACTCCCGAAAAGACATTCCTGTACCATTCAATAAAGTTGCACAAAGTAATTCTTGATCTATCCCCTTTGCCTATTCTTGATAAATTTCGTTGATCATTAAATATGGTACGTTTCTCCATTTCACCCTTATATAAAGGATAACCTGGCTTATTGTTAGACTTACCTGATCGTTGTTCCCATGTACTTATTTTGCAAACTAATTTTGAATCTGCGAACAAAGAGGATGGAAGAAAACAGAATAACTACTTTACAACAATAAGCTGCTAAATAGAGGCAAAAAAGCAGTTGAAAGAGCCCTCTCTTTAACTGCTTTTCTGGGAGCACCAGCCCCTGTTTCAATGATCATTAGTTAATAAAATAAAAAGCTGTTCCATAAGCCGGATTTCCGTCTTATAGAACAGCTTTTTCATTTAAATAAACAAGCTGGCCTACTAAAAAAGCTCTTTTCTTTTTACTTAAGAATCATTTTCTTATCTAGTGTTAGCTGTACCTCTTGTTCATTTGTATTGAAAATTTGTTTTTTCTTCATTTTGAAGTGATAAACCACGTAACAACCAATAAAGAAGGCTCCGCCGCAATAAAGCGCCATGCGCTGCGCAGGATCAAATGCCAAGCTAATCATGACGATACAGTTGGCAGTCAAAGCAATGATCGGCAGTACCGGATAAAGAGGAATTTTAAACTTTAAGTCTTCCACTTTGCCGCCCTGGCGGATATACGCTCTTCTGAATGCAAGCTGGGAAGCTGTAATAGCGATCCAGCCAATTTGCGCTCCTAAGCCTGCAAGGGAAAGCAGCCAAACAAATACAGTCTTTGCCGCTACTACACTTGAAAGCAAAGATAGACCGGCTATTGCAAGTGTGATGAGCAAGGCATTCATCGGTACCCCTCTCTTATTTACCCTTCCTAACGCTGGGCTTGCCATCTTCTCTCCGGAAAGAGAGTACAGCATGCGTGTCGCAGCATAAAGACCAGAGTTAGCAACCGATAGAAGAGCGGTAAGAATAACGAAATTCATTATATCCGCTGCATAAGGAATCCCGATGCTGTCAAATATAACGACGAATGGGCTTTCAATGACTCCCGCCTTTTCCATAGGAATCATGCCTGCAAGTACAAAGACAGATAGCACGAAGAAGAAAAGTGTTCTCCAAACTGTTTGTCGAATGGATTTAGGAATGGTTTTCTCAGGATTTTCACTTTCCCCGGCAGCGATCCCAATTAGTTCGGTACCCTGGAAGGAGAAATTCACGGTAATCATTGTTATTAGCAAGGCGGATATCCCATTAGGGAAAAGCCCCTCGGCATAAAAGCGCGAAAGAAATGGTGCCTCTTCTCCACCTTTCATATCAATTAAACCAAACATGGCAGCTCCGCCAACTATGAGAAACACAATAATGGCTATCACTTTAATACTTGAGAACAAAAATTCTGCTTCAGCAAACGCTCTTGTTGACAGGGCATTCAATAAAAAGAGAAGAGCAGCGAATATAGCACACCACATCCAAACTGGTGAATCAGGGAACCATCTCAACATGAGCTGGCCTGCCGACAAAAATTCTAACGCAACAGTCACTGCCCAGCCAAACCAGTAAAGCCATCCAATAGAGAAACCAGTCGCGGGGCCAATAAATCTCGTAGTATAGGTTTGAAATGAACCTGAGACCGGCATGGCAACAGACAATTCCCCGAGGCAAAGCATGGTTAAATACATGATGAACCCGCCCACTAGATAAGAGAGAATCGCACCGGTCGGTCCAGCTTCATGAATAGTATAACCTGATCCAAGGAAAAACCCTGTACCAATACATCCTCCCAGAGAAATCATAAATAAGTGCCTTGCTTTCATGCTTCTTTTTAATTCATGTGTTTGGTTTTCTCCTGACTTCATTCAAACTCTCCTTTAGCTTGTTATTTTGAAAACGATTTCGTTTTTGTATAGGAGTTATTCCATTGATTATTACGATTTTGCGGGCCCTTTATCTTTTTTGATAAACTGCCCGCAGAAAAATCTATGATTCTTGCTACATAAAAGATTGACTAGCTTTATAGAAGCTCATGGCTTTCTTGGTTGTTAAGCTGCTTTATTTAAATTACAGCAATGTATCTCCCAATAAGGAACTTATCAATGCAACAGCCGCTGCAGCCGTTTTGTTGTGCTCATCCAGGATTGGGTTGATTTCTACAAACTCTGCTGAAGTTACTATGTTAGCCTCTGATAACATTTCCATGGCTAAATGGCTTTCGCGGTAACTAATCCCTCCAGCTACAGGTGTCCCCACTCCAGGTGCATCCTCTGGATCAAGCCCGTCCAAATCAAGCGATAAGTGCACGCCATCCGTGCGTTCTTTTAAATAAGCGATCGTTTCTTCCACCACGGCAGTCATGCCTAAACGGTCGATTTCATGCATTGTAAACACTTTAATGCCTGTTTCCTTGATCAGTTCTCTTTCTCCCGGATCTAAAGAGCGAGCTCCGATAATAACCACGTTTTCAGGCTTTACCTTTGGAGAAAAACCGCCAATATTCGTTAGGGAAGGATGTCCCAGTCCCAGACTTACCGCCAAAGACATTCCGTGAATGTTTCCTGATGGAGAAGTTTCTGCGGTATTTAAATCGCCGTGGGCGTCATACCAAATCACCCCCAAATTTTCAGGGCGCTTCGCTACACCTGCCAATGTTCCAATAGCAATACTGTGGTCTCCCCCTAAAACCAACGGAAACCGGTCCATGCCAATTACCTCATCTATTTTTTGTCTCAGTGCCTCATTTCCCTCTGCGACAGCGCTTAAATTTTTTAAGTTATGATCTGTATCAGCTTTCGTTTTTTCTTTAATCTCGACCTTTATGTCTCCTTCGTCGTGGACCATGTAGCCAAGATTTTCAAGTCTTTCGCTTAACCCGGCATAACGGATAGCACTTGGCCCCATATCTACGCCTCTTCTCGTTTGGCCGAGATCCATAGGAACACCGATGATTGAAATTTCTTTTCTCATACTTCATTCTCCCTGTTCAAATTTTCTCACCTAGTGTAAAGGAAAAAAATAAATGACTCAACTCGACATTTTTCTTAATATTTATACGATTGAAATGTTTTTAGAAATTACAGCTATTATTATTTTTAAATATTATTTTTATAGTTAAATATATCTAACATCTCGATTCATTAAACTACAAAGGATTTGAAAAAAGAGGAAAAAATCACTGAAGAAAGCAGGATAAAAATCTCTATATTTTTTTAAAAAAAAGATACCATCCCTCTTTCAATCAGGATTTCTAACTCTATTGAGCACTGTTTCCCCCAAAAAGCCTCCTCTTATCCTTTCGCTATAAATCTGCTGTCCAATTAGCATGCATATAACAATAAAGTGAAATACAAATTTAAAAAATGTTTTTTCAAAAAATAAAATTCATACAAATAAGAAAAGATATTTTACCAAATAAAGGAACGAAACCCTATGAATAATTGTCATAAATAGTCGAATAATTTTATCAACGATTGAAGTTGTCAAAAAAAAAATTATTACTCATAGAAAAAATTTTAGTTATTCCCTTCTTTCTAAAACAGCTAAACGAAAATTAAACCGTTGTCCTAAAAACTCCCTCTTATAAAAATGGATATTCCATGGTGATTTTCCTTCTGGCTTCTCCCTGTGCTTTGCAAAGAAAGCTGATACATAAATACTTTTCCAATTGCGTAAAAATATAAAGATTGCTGGCCGGATGATCACTGATCAAACTATCGATTTATTTACATGCTAATATTTCCGAAGATTTTCACTTCTGGGAAAGTGAACAATCAGAGGGCCTGGCACCTAAATATTGAAACAACTTTATCTACTGGCATAAGTTCTTTATTTACGGGAAAGTCTTGCTGAATGGGCCCCTTGTGGACACCCCTCAGAATTATAGATGCATAAAAGAAAGAAAAGGAAAAGCAGAGGATGCTTTTCCTTTTCTTAAACAAACTGTTATTCAACTTTTCTCTTAGGCGAGGTCGGCTCTCCTTCTCTTCTGTATTCCTTCTCCCAGTAATCAGCATTTTTAATTCCCAGCGATACAGGGTCAAATATCGGATCTGCAATCCCTTGCTTTCTCTGTCTTTCATAGTCTTTCAAAGTAACTAGCGCTGGTTTAGCAAGTATAATAATAGCAATCATATTCAGCCATACAGTAATCCCTAAGCCGGTGTCTCCCATTGCCCAAGCCAAAGTTGCTTCGTTCGCAGCTCCGTAGAATGATGCTGCGATTACCACAAATTTTAGCACTAGCATCGCCCACTTGTTATCTTTGCCACGCATTAAGTAGGCAATGTTTGTTTCAGCTATATAATAATAAGCCATAATTGTTGTGAAAGCGAAGAAGAACAAAGCGATAGCGACAAATCCTGCACCAAACCCAGGAAACACGCTGTCAATAGCAGCCTGAGTATACCCAGGGCCTACCTCAACTTTTGGTATATTGTCAACAAGACGGGTACCATTCTCAGCTTCAATATTGTACATTCCAGTAAACAGAATCATAAAGGCAGTTGCTGAGCACACAAACAATGTATCAATATAAACAGAAAATGTCTGAACCAATCCCTGTTGTGCCGGATGTGACACCTCGGCAGCTGCCGCTGGATGCGCCCCTGTTCCCTGTCCTGCTTCATTTGAATAAAGTCCGCGTTTTACTCCCCACAAAATTGCCATTCCAATCATTCCGCCAAAAACAGAATCCATGGCAAAAGCGCTTCTAAAAATAAGAGCAATAACTGCTGGAACCTCTGTAATATTCATAGCTATAATGATGAGTGCTAAAATGATATATCCTAAAGCCATAAATGGAACGATAATGGTGGCGGCAGTCGCAATTCTCTTGACTCCCCCAAATATAATAACAGCTAACAAAAGGCCAATAATAATCCCGGTTATATTTTTATCAATCCCAAATGCCGTATCAATTCCTGTCGCAATTGAATTTGACTGAACCCCTGGCATAAGAATGGCAAGAGCAATAAACATCGCAATAGCAAAAGTAACGGCAAACCATTTCCATCCGATCCCCTTTTCAATATAATAAGCTGGACCGCCGCGATATTGCCCATCTTGCTTTACTTTGTAGATTTGTGCCAATGTGGATTCAATATATGCGCTGGAAGCTCCAATGAACGCGATGGCCCACATCCAAAAAACAGCACCTGGCCCCCCGAAAAAAATAGCTGTTGCCACACCGGCAATATTCCCGGTTCCTACCCGACCCGAAAGCGCTATGGATAAAGCTTGGAATGAGGATACCCCGGCTTCAGATTTTTTCCCCTGGAACATAAGTCTTATCATTTCCTTAATCTGTCTTACCTGCACAAAGCGTGTTGAAATCGAGAAAAACAACCCCACTCCGAGTAACGCATAAACAACAGGTGTACTCCATAATAATCCATTAAACCAATTTACAAAGTTCTCCAAACAAATCCCCCCATATATTTTGTGGTGTAAGTCTATATAAACTGAATGATATAGAAAATTTACAGGAAAACGCTTTCATTTCACTCAGTTATATACCGTCCCTTTGCTACCAATGACTCTTTCATAATAAAAGGAGTTTTTCATCCGTTGCTGCTTCTTTCAGCAGGGATCATTCTGCTCTTCATGGCCCTTTCGCTAAGCCTCCTCTATCAAATAGAACTAGAAATTTGCAGATAGGAAGGGCTTAGGCATAACTCATATAGATACAAAGACTTACTTTTATCCAATAAAAAGGAGGCCATATTGACAGATTTTCCCCGTCGTCAATATAGCCCCCTACTTCACTAAATAACTATGAGCTTGTAATTATTTTAATTTCTAGTCATTGCTAAGTGAACCGTTATTTACTCTATAGGCTATTAGCCTTATGTGAGCGTGTCAGCAACTCTCTCGGCCTCGCCTCTCTTATTCATGATAAACCCACAGATTGGTTACAATTAACTTCTTTATTATTTTCTAAAATTTCTAAATTGGCTAATAACTAATTTGATTATAAGTGGCTACCTATTATTTGGTCAACAAATCTTTTATCATTGGTTACAATTTTGTGTAAATTAACAAAGCAGTCTCTTTCCCTCTATTGCTCACTGAAATACATTCAAAAAGCATTATCGCGAGTTTCTGAAATGTGAAACGTACGCTGATAATGCCTTATCCAATCGTTTTTTCAAAAAGCGGGGATCTCTCTCATCAGATTACTCTGTTGGTGCTTCTCCATTTTTGTTCCCGTATTCTTCATTGCTCATATTGCTGCGGGAGTTGTTCTGTTTATCACCCACTTCTTCATTTTTTCCAAGCTCCTGATAAACGCCTTCAGCAAGCTCCCCAGCCGAAGCTGCCCCGCTGCTTTGAGCCTTTTCTTGAGAAGGTACTTTATCGTTATTCCCATGATTGTTAGTCATAAAAATCCCTCCTTGTGAACTTTTCTTTATATGTCTCCATCATTCCCTTTTCTTGATATTTCAAACTAACATTTATCTACTTCAAGTAATCATTGGGGCGATTGATCGTATCGACCATAGCATTGAAATTTTCAAGGGAGATATTGTGCTCTGTTCCCTTTATGAAAATGAGCTAACAAAGAAAGATTCATTGAATTTTCAAGTGCTTGCATTGCGACTTTTTTACTTTTGCAGACTTTATAGCTGAACGCTAAAGACGCTATCCCTATATTCTAAAAATGTAATTTTCTGTTCATCTGCCGTTCACATAAGGCAGATAAACTGGAGTTATTAAATAAAGGATTGGAGGAATGATGATGAACATCGCATGGAAAGAAATTAAAAAAAATAAAGTGCGGTTTACGATTTTAGGTTCCATCATTTTTTTAGTTAGCTTTCTCACATTCATTATTTCTGGATTGGCAAATGGATTATCCCAGGACAATGCTGCCTTAATTAAGGAT
Organism: Pseudobacillus sp. FSL P4-0506; assembly: GCF_038003025.1. Taxonomy (NCBI): domain Bacteria; kingdom Bacillati; phylum Bacillota; class Bacilli; order Caryophanales; family Bacillaceae; genus Pseudobacillus; species Pseudobacillus sp. FSL P4-0506. The sequence continues at coordinate 2,289,996 of NZ_JBBOOI010000001.1, read as the reverse complement.
TTGCCAGACGGCCAATTTTATATGGAAGCAAATGCAGATGCCACCTATAATTTGTCAAAGATAGATAGCGATACCCAGAATAAGGTATTAAATGACTATGATAAGGCTGTGGCCTTCTCGATTCAAATGGGCTTTTTAAATGATAAAAACGGCAAACAACAAAGCGTCGCTTTCGTTGCTTCCACTACTTCAAAGTTATTTACCAACGTCCCAGATGGCGAAGTAGTGCTGGATAGCTCAATGAAAGCTAAGGGAATAAAAGTCGGGGACATTTTAACGAACAACCAATTTAGCGGCAAGTTCGTTGTCAAAGGCTTTGTTAATCAGAAGAAATTCAGCCATGCACCTGTCGCTTTTATTAATATTGAGAACTATAAAGAAATTTACCGGGTGGATGAGATGCAGTTGATGTTTGTACCTGAAGAAGACAAAGCCCCGGCAATAACAGGGTTACGAGCTTTTTCAAAGAAAGAGTTTCTTAATACTATTCCAAGCTACAGTGCAGAGCAAATGTCCCTCAATATGATTGTTTGGTTTTTAGTCGTAATAAGCGGAATGTTGTTCGCTATTTTCTTCTATATGATGAATGTCCAAAAAGTCGGATTATACGGCATTTTAAAAGCGATCGGCGTAAAGACAGGGACGCTGTTTAAGATGATGTGGGCACAAATGATTGTCATTACAGTTGCAGCCCTTATCTTATCTGTTGTGCTCAGTCAAGGTTTTACAATGATTTCCCCTGAAGGCATGCCTTTCAGTTTAACACTTGAAACAACGATGCAATTGTCTGTTGTGTTTCTCATTATTGGATTTATTGGCGCAACACTTTCAGGAATACAAATCAAAAAAATTGAACCGCTACAAGCTATTCAGCAAGGAGAGGTATAATATGGCTATTTTTATGATTGATGAAGTGAAAAAAACATTTATTAACGGCGAAGTAGAGGAAGAAGTATTAAAAGGGGTGAATCTTTCTCTTCAAGAAGGCGAGATTACTGCACTAATAGGCGCTTCAGGATCTGGAAAAAGTACCCTTCTTACGATAGCGGCCGGACTTCAGCCTGCTTCAGATGGCCAGGTATTATTCGAAGGGAAAAATATAAATGCCATGAGTCAAGAGCAAATCAGGAAAATACGGGCGAACAAATTTGGATTCATCTTTCAATTTGCCCATCTGGTTCCCTTTCTTACCGTAGAAGAACAACTCATGCTTATGCTCGATGTTTCAGAAACAGAATTAAAGAAACACGAACAAAAAAGAGAAATTGATAGAGTGTTAAAGCTAGTAGAAATGGAGCATCGGAAGCATGCTTATCCCGCCTCCTTGTCAGGAGGAGAAAAACAACGGGTTGCTATTGCTCGCGCCATTATCCACAAACCTAAAGTTCTCTTTGCGGATGAACCAACGGCAAGCTTAGATTCGAAAAGATCCAAAGACGTCATGCGGTTAATCCAGCGTTTAACTAAAACACTCAATATTACAACCTTGCTCGTAACCCACGATGAAGAGATGCTTTCTTATGCTGACCGCATTATAAAGATGAGCGACGGGCTCATTTCATAAAGAGAAGATAGGACTCTTGCCCTCAAGGTGATATTAAATATTTATTCAGCAGCCTGGACATACTGTGCTGGGCTATTTTTTATAAATGGAATGAACGTTTATTATAAAGGACAACACTAGACAAGAATCCGGATCTTTGTAGTAACTGAAGGCATTGTTGCTTTGACTAATGACTAATAGAACCAAATCGATTTTACAGGAGTAAATATTATGACAAATATTCTAATTGCCGATGACGACATCAATGTTTTAAAGCTGATCGATATTCACTTACGCAAAGAGGGATACAGGGTATTTCAAGCAAAAGATGGAATGGAAGCCCTCCAATTGTTTGATAAAGAAACTTGCGATTTGGCCGTTATAGATGTGATGATGCCTTACATGGACGGCTATGAGTTAACAAAAGAGCTGCGCAAGCAGTACAACATTCCCATCATCCTGTTAACAGCTAAAAATCAAATCGAAGATAAAGAACAAGGATTTGACTCAGGAACAGATGACTATCTCGTCAAGCCTTTTGATCCAAAGGAATTGCTGTTCCGCATAAAAGCATTATTGCGAAGATACAATCCTCAACAAGATGAGCAGCTCATTCGTATCGGACATACAAGCATAAATAAAAAAAGCTATGAAGTTCAAATTGAAGGTCGGACCATACTTTTGCCCTTAAAGGAATTCGAATTATTATTCTTTCTCGCCTCGAATCCACTGCAAGTGTTTTCTCGGGATCAGCTCATCGAAAAAATCTGGGGAGTAGATTATGAAGGGGACGAACGAACAGTGGATGTCCATATAAAAAGGCTTAGAGAACGTTTTTCTAAGCTGGCGGCTGATTTTCAAATCAAAACTGTTCGCGGCGTTGGTTACTTATTGGAGACGAAGCACTCATGAGGTCCCTTTATATGAAATTTGTTGGGGTGACGATTGGAATTATGCTAATCAGCAGCCTCCTTGCTTTTTTCATCTCTAATACGTATTACCAGCAAAAATTAAAGCCCTATAACGATCAAAAAAATACAAAAATTGCTCTTGGCATCGCTACATTTACTGATAAGCACCCCGATATGGATTTGGAAGAGTATCTGCAAAATATTTCCTCCGTCGGGTATCAACTATATCTGGTTGATGATTCCGGTCATGAAACTTATTTTGGTGCTCCTTTCAGAGTCAAAAACCTCTCTACTTTTACCAAAGAGCAGGTACTGCAAGGTAGGACTTATCATGGTATTCTCTATTTCCCCCAGGAAACATTTGTAACAGGATTTTTCGCTAATGAATTAAAGAATACGATCGGCGTCCCGCTGACACATAACAAAAAAAATTATGCCCTGTTTCTCAGACCAGATATTAAGCTCCTATTTAATGAAATGCACCTCCTATTCGGCTGGCTGCTGGCATTTACAATTGCTTTAAGCATTGTCATGGTCCTTTTCAGCACGAAATATTTAGTAAAGCCTATCTCCCATTTGACTTCCGCCACGAAATCACTCTCAAATGGCGATTTTAATGTGGAACTGGACGTTAACCGGCACGACGAACTAGGAGAGCTTTCAAACAGTTTTTTACGGATGGCGAGAAAACTAGAACAGATGGATGACATAAGGAAAGAATTTATTTCAAACATTTCGCATGATATCCAATCTCCCTTATCTAATATACAAGGATATACAAATTTAGTGGACAACGATTCAATAAGCGCGGAGGAACGATCCTCCTACATTTCTGTCATTAACAGTGAAATTCGGAGGCTTTCCACTTTGACTAAACAACTATTGCTGCTCGCCTCATTGGACCGAAATGAAGAGATTGTGAAGAAAAAACCTTTCAATGTTGGCCAACAAATAAAGGAGTTAGTGCAAAGCTATAAATGGAAAATTGGCGAAAAAGACATTATGCTCAGCTACTCCTTGCCAGATATACAGGTCGTTGGCGATCCCTCTTTGCTCAACACGGTTTGGGATAACCTTCTGTCAAATGCCATTAAATATAATAAACCTAACGGTAATATTGATATTTCCATTATACAAAAAGGAACAGCCGCCTTTATAACCTTTGAGGATACAGGAATAGGATTGAACCCTGCAGAATTAGAGAGAATATTTGATCCCTTTTATCGGGCCGACCTCAACCGCTCTCGAACAGTGGAAGGAACGGGACTCGGCCTTTCCATTGTTTCCTCTATTGTCAGGCTTCATAGCGGTCATATCAGTGTCAGCAGCACAAAAAAAGCAGGAACGACTTTTGTCGTTGAACTACCTGTTAGTTAGCATACTGTTTTATCAAGATCATGTATTTCTAGGAAAACCTTTACTGTTTACCTGAACTTAGCAGTGATTGGCAAGCAGCTCTCTAGCCTATAAACAGGTTCAAATGTATGCCACTCTCAAAATAAAACGGAGATCCTGTATGAATCAAATACAGGATCTCTTGCTGTTCGCAAACAGAACACCGAGTTTTTCATCATAATAAAGCAATTCAAAAAAACAATTATCAAACGAGGCAGCTCTAGTGATTGGTCGGCCTCTTTTTGTAGATCCTATAAATAAGAGAGAATATTTGCATGTTACTTAATTATATTTTAAACTAGTATTAAGTAACATGGATTAAGGAGAATAATCATATGGAATATGTAGAGGCTCTAAGGGATATAAAGCAAATTAACTCCATGAAAAAATATTTAAAAAAACATTCGGAACGAGACTATCTGCTCTTCGTCTTCGGCATTAATACCGGCTTGAAAATCACGGAAATATTAGCTATCAAAGTAGAGGATGTAGTAGAAGAAGACCGCCTAAAAGATTTTTTCCTACTTCCTTATAAAGAACTGAAAACGACGAAAGAGATCTATCTCAACCACAAAGTAAAAAAAGCCCTTTTGCACTATATCGAATCAAGCCATCTGAAGAGTGATGATTATTTATTCAAGTCTCCCAAAACTGAAAAGCCGATCACGCGCCAGCAGGCTTATCGCATTATCCATCATGCCGCAGAAGCGGTAGGTATAAAAGGGAAAATCGGCACGAATTCTATGCGTAAAACCTTTGGTTATCATGCTTATAAACGAGGAGTTGCCATTTCTCTTCTCCAGAAGCATTTTAACCATTCCACCCCCTCTGAGACTCTTAAATATCTTGGAATTTCCAAAGATGAGAAAATTAGAACAGAAATCGATGTCAACCTTTAAAACAACCTTAATCCATTGTTCAATCATTTAAAGGAGGAATTCTAAAGTGAATATTAGAGAAAGCGAACTGCCAGGCATTGGCTATAAGTTTGAAATTATTACAAAAAACCAAGATAAGCTAGTCATCGTTATTCATGATGATGGGCGGAGAGAAATTTACCACTTTGACTCAGAAGATCATGATGAGGTCATAAGCAGTGCGACGTTCAGCGATGCAGAAGCAAGACAAATCGCCGGGATTTTAGGTGGAATGGCTTACAATCCTAAAGCCTTGGAAACGGTAGACTTTGCTTTTGATGATTTACTTATTGAATGGTATCAGGTAGAACCAGGGGCTCCGGCTGTTAATAAAACCATTGGTGAGGTTGATATCCGAAGCAATTTCGGCGTGAATGTTATTGCTATTAAAGAGAAAAACACGAAAAAAACCCACAATCCAGGCCCTGACACAGTTATTGAAGCAGGTGACATCCTAATCATCTCAGGAGAAAGAACTCAGTTAAAAGAGCTTATTAAAAATCTACTATCTAACAAGGGGTGAGGAATATAGATGAACGATCTAGTTCTTGAAGTCGGTACTGCACTTGTTCTCGTTTCCATCGTAGCCATTCTTGCAAACAAGCTTAACTTTTCCATTATTCCATTCTTAATTGTTCTTGGTATGGTCGTTGGGCCACATGCTCCAACGATTGGGATTATTGACTTAACCTTTATTGAAAGCAATGAGATTATTCAATTCTTAGGACGCATTGGCGTGTTGTTCCTCCTATTCTATTTGGGCCTGGAATTTTCAGTCGGAAAACTGATGAAATCAGGACGGGATATTGTAGTTGGCGGGAGTATCTATGTGTCTCTTAATTTTGTTTTAGGGCTTCTTTACGGGGTACTCACAGGGATGCCGTGGATCGAATCCCTGATTATTGCCGGACTGCTTAGCGTGTCCTCTAGCGCAATCGTAGCAAAAGTACTCGTTGATTTAAAAAGGACAGCTAATCCGGAAACAGAATTAATTCTTGGAATGATTTTATTTGACGATATTTTCCTGGCTCTATTTCTGACCACCATGTCAGGTGTCTTGCTTGCAGGTTCTACCTCTTTCCTCGGTATTGCCACTTCCGTTCTTATCTCAGTCGGTTATATGTTATTGTTCTTTGTTATTGCGCGAAAAGGCGCACCTCTATTAAATAAATGGTTAAATATAAAATCAGACGAAATTTTCATTATCGTTATATTCGCTTCATTGTTTTTTGTGGCTGGTTTTTCAGAAACTCTTCATGTTGCTGAAGCAATCGGTGCTTTACTGCTAGGGTTAGTCTTTTCCGAAACGGAACATCGTGACCGGATTGAACATCTAGTAGTTCCTTTTAGAGATTTCTTTGGGGCTGTTTTTTTCTTCAGCTTTGGACTGAATATTGACCCCTCTACATTAGCTGGCGCCTTCTGGTTGTCGCTAGGTGCGGCTTTGCTTACCATTGTCGGAAACTTTGTTGCTGGCATGATTGCAGGGAGAAAAGCCGGACTGTCCCACAAAGCTTCCACTAATATCGGTTTAACTATTATGGCACGAGGAGAATTCTCCATCATTGTTGCCAACCTCGGAATTACAGCAGGCTTAAACCCTATTTTAACGCCTTTCACAGCCCTATACGTGCTTATTTTGGCTATTTTAGGCCCGCTTATGACGAAAGAGAGCAAAACCATTTACAATTATTTAAATAAGATTTTCAAATGGAAAAAAGAACCGGGAAGAAAGAGAATAAAGATTCCCAATGAGTAAATAACTATTTAACAAACCATACCAACTTTAACTCCTCCAGCTAAAATTAGCCTAGCTTTGCGCTAATTCTTAGTATCTGTATATGAATAAATATATATTTCGAATCTATTTTTCGAATAATTTAAATACGGTTTACCTAATTGGGAAGGCCAAAACAGCGTAGGTCTATTGGTTAAGCTTCTACTAATAACAAGCCCGGCTTAACCGTTAGAACACTTATACATTTGTATTCTTATAAAAAATTCCTCTTTTCTAAGAGGAATTTTTTTAAGGTACCGAATAAACTTGTCATGGCAGAGCTTGATTATTAAATCGAGTAATCCTCCGGAATAAAGACTTTTAATTGATTAGGCCGAACAAAAACCTCTTCCCCGACTTTTAAACCAAGCTCGCCATATTGTTCTTTCGTTAGTTCTGCTTCAAGAAACTGCTCGATCTCTTTGGGTTTTAGTTCAATATGGACAGTCCTGCCGACAATATGAATATGAACAATTTTTGCTTGAACGGCATCCTTCGCTATACTTTCCCGTTCAATCATTACATCATGTGGACGCACATAAGCAACAGCTGGTCGATTTTCCTTATTATCGATGCCTGGCACATCAAGTTCAACTTTGCCATTGAGAAGCTTCCCGTTCTCCAGCCTGCCGTGAAATAAATTAACATTCCCCAAGAAATCATACACAAATGGGCTGTTCGGGTGGTCATATACCTCTTCTGGACTGCCGATCTGCTCGATTTTCCCTTCATTCATTACCACGATGCGATCCGCAACATCAAGTGCCTCTTCCTGATCATGTGTCACAAATATACTCGTAATATGAAAGTCATCATGCAATCGGCGCAACCAACGCCGCAAATCTTTTCTCACCTTCGCATCAAGCGCTCCAAATGGCTCATCAAGCAGCAGCACCTTCGGCTCTACGGCGAGTGCCCTTGCCAAAGCAACACGCTGGCGCTGCCCGCCGGAAAGCTGGGACGGATACCGATCTGCCAATGCATCCAGCTTAACGAGACTAAGAAGCTCCGTTACCTTTTCGTTTATTTCTTTTTTAGACGGCCTCTCTTTTTTAGGACGAACTCTCAATCCGTAAGCAATATTGTCGAATACAGTCATATGCTTAAACAAAGCATAATGCTGGAAAACAAAACCGACTTTCCTCTCTGTTGTACGAATGTGAGTCATATCTTCACCGCCGAATAAAATCATTCCGCTATCCGCTTCTTCAAGACCAGCAATGATACGCAGAAGGGACGTTTTTCCCGACCCCGATGGCCCGAGTAATGCAACCAGCTCCCCTGTTTGGATGCTGAGTGTAATATTACTCAGCGCATTGAATGAGCCGAATGATTTTGATACATCTTTTATGTGAATGCTCATACGATGATCCTCCCATTAACTATGTTGATTGGCTTTCCATTCAATTATATTTTTTAAAATAAGTGTTACGATCGCTAATATGGACATCAACGAGGCAACGGCAAACGCCGCAGAAAATTGATATTCATTGTATAAAATTTCAATATGAAGCGGCATCGTATTTGTTAATCCCCGAATGTGGCCAGATACGACCGACACAGCGCCGAATTCGCCAATAGTTCTCGCGTTACATAAAATAATGCCGTATAATAATCCCCATTTAATATTAGGTAGCGTCACTAGCCAAAATGTTTTCCACCCGCCGGCTCCAAGCGTTAAAGATGCTTCTTCCTCTGCCGCCCCCTGGGACTGCATCAACGGTATCAGCTCGCGCGCAATAAATGGAAGAGTAACAAATAGTGTAGCCATAACAATACCTGGCACCGCAAAAATAATTTTAATATCGTGGGCGAACAAAAAATCGCCGAATAATCCATGTGTGCTGAAAAGAAGGACAAATACGAGCCCGGCAATAACCGGTGACACCGCAAATGGCAAATCAATAATTGTAGTCAGCAAGCTTTTCCCTTTGAAATCAAATTTTGTAATCGCCCAAGCTGCCGCAATTCCGAACAAAGCGTTAACCGGTACGGTTAGCAAGACAACGAGCAATGTAAGCTTAATGGCCCCAAGTGCGTCTGAGTCAGTAATAGATGCCGCATAAAGATGAATCCCTCGTTCAAATGCCTTTATAAAAATGGCCGCAAGCGGCAATAAGAGAAATAAAAATAAAAATACAATAGCGATACCTATGAGCACCATACGGACAAAAAGTGGCTCCTCTGCGGCTTTCTTTGCCGCTTTCCTACTGCCATACGTCAATGGAATATGACCAGCCATTCATATGCCTCCTTAATTATGAGCAAACTTTCTATTCATCCACCATTGCATGCCATTGATTAAAAGCAGCATGATAAATGAAATAATTAACATAACTGCCGCAATAGCCGTTGCTCCCGCATAATCATACTGCTCTAGCTTTGTCATAATGAGAAGTGGCGTGATCTCAGTCTTCATCGGCATATTGCCGGCAATGAAGACGACCGAACCATATTCACCGAGAGCACGAGCCAATGCAAGCGAGAAGCCAGTAAGAGCAGCTGGCAATATCTCTGGGATGATGATTTTCATGAAGGTCTGGCGCCGGTTCGCTCCTAAAATGGCCGACGCTTCTTCTGTCTCTCTATCAAAATTTTGTAGTACCGGCTGCACCATCCGCACGACGAATGGCAATCCAATAAACGTCAAAGCAACCGTAACACCGAGTGGAGTAAATGCCACTTTAAATGATAAAAATTGGCCAATCCAGCCCGTCTTCGCATACAAAGTAGTTAAAGCGATGCCGGCAACAGCAGTTGGAAGCGCAAATGGTAAGTCGACCAACCCATCAATTATGCGCTTGCCCGGGAATGAATAGCGGACGAGCACCCAGGCAATCAACACACCGAATATCATATTAATTCCGGCCGCAAAAAAAGCGGCACCAAAGCTTAATTTATAGGAAGCGATCACCCTCGGTTCAGTTACTGTTGACCAAAAGTCAGACCAGCTCATCGAGGCAGCATTTACAAAGATCATGGAAAGTGGCAAAAGAACCAACAGACTGACATAGAGCATCGTAAAGCCGAGTGACAGCCCAAACCCCGGTAAAATACTATGTTTTTTGAATCTCCACTTCTTTTTTGCCATCTCTTCACCTGCATTTCAAATAATCATAATAACGGCGGAATATGACCGCCGTCTTAGAGATACACTTCCTATTGTTTCGGCTGATAGATTTCATCGAATGTTCCGCCGTCATCAAAATGTTTTTTCTGAGCTGTTTTCCAGCCATCAAAGTCCTTGTCAATCGTTACGAGATTAATCTCTGGGAACTGGTCAGCGTACTTCTCCAATACTTCTTTATCACGCGGACGGTAATAATTTTCCGCTGCAATTTCCTGCCCCTTCTTTGTGTACAAATATTTGAGATAAGCTTCCGCCACCTCTTTCGTGCCTTTTTTCTTCACTACTTTATCTACTACTGCAACTGGAGGTTCTGCTAAAATACTGATTGAAGGAACAACAATTTCAAATTTATCTTTCCCTAATTCATTTAAAGAGAGAAAGGCTTCATTTTCCCAGGCGATTAGTACATCGCCAATTTCTCGTTCTACAAACGTTGTTGTTGCTCCACGTGCACCTGAGTCTAATACTTCCACATTTTTGTAAATGCTACTGACGAATTTTTTTATCTTCTTTTCGTCACCATTGAATTGTTTATCAGCATAGGCCCACGCTGCAAGATAATTCCAACGTGCCCCGCCCGATGTTTTCGGGTTTGGCGTAATGACTGATACTCCTTCTTTCGTTAAGTCCTCCCAATCCTTGATATTTTTCGGATTGCCTTTTCGAACAAGAAACACAATGGTTGAAGTATAAGGTGTTGAGTTATCATCAAGACGTGTCTGCCAATCTTCAGCCGTTAGACCATTCTTAGCTACTTCATCAATATCGCCTGCAAGTGCAAGTGTTACTACATCTGCTTCAAGCCCATCAATAACCGCTCTTGCCTGCTTGCCAGAACCGCCGTGCGACTGCTGAATCGTTACATTTTGACCAGTTTCTTTTTTCCAGTGAGCAACAAACTCTTTATTAAACCCCTCATATAATTCACGAGTTGGATCGTAGGACACATTTAACAGCTCAACCGGCTTCTTTGAAGATGAAGCGCTGTTTTCACTTCCTGCTTTTGAATCACCACAGCCTGCTAAAATCGCTGCCATTGCTGTCATGCTTATTAATAATTTAGATATAACTTTTCTATTTTGCATCTTCTAGAACCTCTCTCCCACTTGTTTGATTTCATATAAAAAAGGCAGACTACTTTTAACAACTAACGGTTAAAAAAGTCTGCCTTCAGTATGTCTGATCGGCTTTTATTGAATGTTTGCTGGTTTTTGTCTTTCTAGTGCTCGATTTTTTTATAGAAAACCGTCGTTTTTCCAGTCGGTCAATTTGCGTAATCTGTGAATCGTGGATAACGATCTCTACTGATCCGTACTCTATTCCTTCCAATGACTGAAGAATGCGTTCAACCCATTGGTTATCAATCTGTTTTTCAGACATTTTTCCTCCCCCTGTTTTGCTCGTTATTCACGGCTCCCCATTCCCAACAAAGATGCTCTTCTACCTGCATTTTCTAAGATAACCGGCCCCTTCAGTTGTCTGATAGGTCCTTAGAATGTATTTACATGAGATTAGAATAACCAAGCATTCTTATAAGTTTTATATGTTTAATGGGATTATAACGCACCTTTTATATAATGTCTATATGTTTTTTACAATAATTTCATTCTTTGAATCTTCCTCACTAAAGATCAAAATATAGACAACTTTCATTCTTCTGCATAGAGAATGCCTCACGCTCATCTATTAATTAGGTCTCAAGCAACTAGTGACTCTCCCCCTCATATGTAGTCTTGCAGAAAATAGAGCGATGATTTTCGAAAAGAAAAAGTATGAAAGAGACATAAAAAAAACAGAAGGTTGTTACAACCTTCTGTTTTTTATCCTTTGAGAAAGAAAACCTCTCATCGGACTGTGCTATCTTATTGAACGAGTAATAGGTTTCATTATTAAAACTTTCTTTATATACGACGGAGAAGGAGGGATTTGAACCCTCGCGCCGCTTACGCGACCTACACCCTTAGCAGGGGCGCCTCTTCAGCCTCTTGAGTACTTCCCCAGAAAAAATAAAAACTCCGCAGGCAAGATTCGAACTTGCGACCGATCGGTTAACAGCCGATTGCTCTACCACTGAGCTACTGCGGAACAAAGTGGGCCTGAATGGACTCGAACCATCGACCTCACGCTTATCAGGCGTGCGCTCTAACCAGCTGAGCTACAGGCCCATTTATGTAAATGGAGCGGGTGATGAGAATCGAACTCACGACATCAGCTTGGAAGGCTGAGGTTTTACCATTAAACTACACCCGCATTAAAAACTGGCTGGGCTAGCTGGATTCGAACCAGCGCATGACGGAGTCAAAGTCCGTTGCCTTACCGCTTGGCTATAGCCCATTAATAATAATATGTATGGGGCGATCGATGGGAATCGAACCCACGAGTGTCGGAGCCACAATCCGATGCGTTAACCACTTCGCCACGACCGCCATTCTCACTGGTGGAGGGGGACGGATTCGAACCGCCGAACCCGGAGGGAGCGGATTTACAGTCCGCCGCGTTTAGCCACTTCGCTACCCCTCCATCTGAAATAGAGATAGTTTTTTAGACAATGAAAAAATGGTGGCTCAGGACGGAATCGAACCGCCGACACATGGATTTTCAGTCCATTGCTCTACCGACTGAGCTACTGAGCCACACAAGAATATTATATATCAACAGCAAGACACTCCTTGCTGGAAGAAATATGGCGGTCCGGACGGGACTCGAACCCGCGACCTCCTGCGTGACAGGCAGGCATTCTAACCAACTGAACTACCGGACCAGATTGCGGGGACAGGATTTGAACCTGCGACCTTCGGGTTATGAGCCCGACGAGCTACCAGA